>CAVVDA010000002.1:0-680036 GCA_963746875.1 Thermoanaerobaculia bacterium | reverse complement strand
CGTCTCGACGCGTACGTATTGCTATCTGGCGCGGGAGACGCCTTCCGAGGCGCGGCATGTCGACTCCGAGGCCAGGCTCGATCCGAGGTAACCCTGCTTAGCGAGCCACCGGAAGAAATATTTCGGCGCGGCCAGGCGCGCCCGTCACGCGTGGCCGCTCGGCACGCAGCGTGACGCGCGGGCGTCACACCACACAGAAACGAATTGACGAAAAACGTCTAAACGTCTACGCTCCTCCCATGCCTCTGAGAAGCCAAAAACGGTCGGGTCGTCGACGCCCTGGAGAAATTCGGGACGCAATCGTTTCGGTTCTGTCCGCTAAACCACTAGGCGCCTCTGTCGCTGAGATCGAGGAAGGCGTTCGCGGCCTGATCGGAAAAGCTCCCTCGTCGAGCGTCCGCTCTTATCTAACGCTAAATTCCGGGTCGATCTTCTCTCGGGAGGATCGTGGGCAATATTCGCTCCGGGAAACACCCGCAGAGTACGCACGACAGGCGAGACCGCAGCCCGCATCCAGTGAGACCTTTTCCTTCGGAAAAACGCAGCTGTTTCTCGCCGACTGTCTCGCATGGCTGAGGCAGCAGCCGAATAACTCCGTGCATGCCGTCGTCACAGATCCGCCCTACGGGATCGTCGAGTACACGGCTCAGCAGCAGGAAAAACTCCACAGTGGTAAAGGTGGCGTCTGGCGGATCCCGCCGAGCTTCGATGGCATCAAGCGGGCTCCGCTCCCTCGATTCACCGTCCTTTCTCCCGACGACCTAGAAGAGCTGTCCCGGTTCTTTTTCGAATGGGGAAAGGCGCTGGTTCCCGCTCTCGTTCCGGGGGCAAACGTTGTCGTCGCGAGTAATCCGCTTCTCTCATACATCGTGTCGGGTGCGCTCGCGAAAAGCGGCTTGGAGCGGCGTGGCGAAATCGTACGCCTCGTGATGACGATGCGTGGGGGCGATCGGCCGAAGCACGCGCACGAGGAATTTCTCGGCGTGAGCGTCATGCCGAGATCGATGTGGGAGCCGTGGATCGTGTTTCGCAAGCCCGTAGAGGGGCGCGTTCAGGACAACCTCCGGAAGTGGAAGACCGGTGGCTTCAGGCGTCCGTCAGGCGAGCGACCATTCGGCGACGTGATCCAGTCCTCCCCGACTCACAAGCTCGAGCGCTCGCTTGCGCCACACCCGAGCCTCAAGCCACAGTCATTTCTGCGCTCGCTGATCCGAGGGGTCCTCCCCCTGGGGGAGGGCGTCGTCCTCGACCCATTCGCCGGCTCGGGGTCGACGCTCGCCGCAGCACAGGCCGTGGGCTATCCGAGTATCGGAATCGAGAAGGATCCTCGGTACTTCACGATGGCGACGACCGCGATTCCAAAACTTGCCGCGTTCAAGAATGGCGGCGGCGACTACCTGTTCAGCTTGTAGACCCAGTTCTTTCGGAGCGCAGCGATGCCGTCTTTATGCAGGGTCGCGGTTCTCGTCCCCAGCTCGCCTCGCGCATTCTTTCGGAAGTCCGCTACCTTGACCTGCCCGAGATAAACCTCCGTGAATGCCATCGGGCGTCGGTCGTGCGCGGGTTCGGTCTCATTGTCGACCTCGTAGACGAAGACGCACATCCACTGATCACGTGCGCCGTGAATGTCGACGGCACCGCCAGCCTTTCTTGTCGTCTTGATTTCCACTCCCTCGACCCCAGCGGCCACAGCGTTCCCCGGATAAACCCCGCGGACAATGAGATCCGGATGACCATTGTGTTTTTCGTTCTCCGTGAGCGTCCTGGAGTGCTTCGCGATGCTCGCCGTCAGCATGTCGGAGAGGAGTCCGGACATGTTCGCAGGGCGCAGCATGTCGTCCAGTCGCTCTAAACCCTTCGCGATGAGGCCCACGTTTACGTCGTAAAAGAAGTCGTAGAACGTCCTGCAGCGCCAGCGCGAAATCCTCGAGACGAAGCTGAAACGGAAGCTCAACTTCGCCGTTCAGCTTCGTGCGATCTACCTTATTTTTGACGATGCTCATGGTGAGCCGCGCCTCGACCGCGGGCCGGCGACGCGACGGGTTTTCTTGGATCGACGGCCGGGAGCACGCCTTATTTTCACAGATCCCGCGAGCCGCGACTTTTCGGCGCCAGCTTCCTCGCCTTTTTCACCGCGTCGCCCGCCTTCCCGATCCACTTCACGAGATCGCGCGAGCCACGCGTCGTGCGCACCGCGACCGGCCCTTCCCCATCTTCGCTGCGATCGCGGCCGCCTTCTTCAGCGCCGTCTCGGCCGCCTTCAGCTGCAGCGCGAGGTCACGCGAGAAACGAATCGCGGGGCGGGCGCCCGTGTTCTTCTTGACTTTCATTCCCACCATTTCAGTGGAGTAACGCCATCCTCAGGATCATAGACATTCCCGAAACCCCACTCAGCGTCAGGAAAGCGGTCCATCGCGCCTCTCATCACCTTCTCGATCGCCGGGAAGCCCGCAGACACCGTACCGAAAAAACAAGAGTCGATTTCTCCTTTCCATCACGCCAGCCACCAAGCCGCGCGAGGTTCTCCGTCAAGAAATCATCCGCCTCTTGAAGATCTCTCTCCCGAAAAAACTGAATGCTGAGATTCCCGCCTCGACTCAACACTCGAAATCCAGAGGGCGACTTGGGATCCAATTCGATTTCATCCCCTCCCGCCACACCGAGGACGAAACCCGGAGACTGTAAGACACGGAATCGTCCTGGACTCACGTCCTCGACGCGCACCTCCTCGTATGCCGGCGCCCCGGTCTGCGACGAGTGGCCCGCAACGAGCCTCAGGACTCCGCGTTTTTCCATCTCAATCGGGCCGCGCAAAAGGCGTTCCGCAGCCTCCGCGCTCGGCGCAGGACGTCCCGGGGAGAAGGAGCCCCACGAATCCCGGAGCTCAAGTTACAAGCAGCCCCTTCGAGGCAGACGTTGGCGGGGTCGAGACTTCCACCCTCTGACAGCGGCACGTTGCGATGGCCGACCTGCATGTTGTTCGGGTTGGTGCTGGTCTGCCCGCATCTCCAGCATCGCAGTTCACCCTTCGCGGCCGCTTCGTCTAAAAGCTTCTGCCGGATCCTCGCCTGACCGACGCGTGTTCCGGCCGTTGGGCCGGCCCTGCTGGCTGCAATCTCAGTGGCAGTAGCGCCCTCGGCGTCTCGAAGCACAACGCGGCTCCCCCCCCCGGCTGCTGCGTCGCCGGGCGGACGCCGACAGCCTTCGGAGCGAAAGGCGCGTACACAGTTGCCACCGTTCCGCGAGCTGGCCTGTTCCGCCAGCCGCCTCGGGCAAAGCCCCTGCCTGCAGCGTCAAAATCACCGTCTACGATTCCATTGAAGAGTCGGCTCGTGCCTCGGTCAATAGCCCCAATGCCGACGAGATTCTCAGCGTGCTGAAGCCTACCTTCGGCGCCTCCGAGAAACCCAGCGTCATCACGTTCGTCTGCTGCCGCGAGTACGCCGCGGCGGCGGCATCGGCCCGCGCGCCCGTCTGAGCCGCGTGTCGCCTGGAACGTTTCGTACGCTTTCTTGGCCGCGGAGATCCGCCCGCCGCTCGCGAGGTCGACGGCGCCGCCGTGCACGCCCTTCCCCGCCAGGACGACGACATCACGCACGTTATAGAAGGGCACCTTGACGAGCTCGGTCGCGTAATCCCAGCACGGCACGCTGTCGAGCCCGAGGCACGTTCCCATCGGGTCAGTGAATTCATGCGGCCTTCCCGCCACGAATCCATACAGGTTCGCACTGTCGCGATCCCCCATTGGATCCTGGGAGAGCCAGCTCGCATTCCTCGGGTCGTAGAAGCGTTCGCGCTTGTACTGAAGGCCGGTTATGGGATCGGTCCATGCGCCCTGGAACACCATCGGCTGGCCGCCGGGGAAGAGACCGGCGTCGGTGCCGGAGGCGAAGTAGCTGTCGTAATTGACCGGGAAGCTTCGCTCGTACTCGAAGTTGATCGTCCCCACGTTTTCCGGCGGGACGGGGTCGGGCAGAGTGAATTCCAGGACCCTGGCGTCGCTCAGCGCTCTGCCGCCGACGTCGTGGAGGCCCGAGGTCACGCGGACACGATAACTCTTCCCTAGCTCGAATCCCGCGAGGGGCAGGACGTCGACGTGTGCGTTCGTCGCGGTCGAGCCCCGCCCGACGGCGAACTGTGCGCTCGATAGTGCCGTCCACACGCCGCCGCTGAGCTGCTCGAGCGCAACTGTGTCGAACGTCCCTGCGTCGAGGTCCGACGAAGCCGTGAGCCGGATGGCGCCGCCGAGGAAGTGCGCCGGGTCGACCACACCCTGAGTGATTACGGTCGAATCAGATTTCGTCACGGAGGTAACGTCGCTCTGGTAAGCCGCCTTTCTCAGCTCCGGTCCGAGCTCGGCGTGGGCGTTGCCGTAGGGGGTGTAGACGTAGCGGACCGGGATCGCGGGTTTCGTCGGGTCGCTGGTTTCGTCGACGAGTCCCAGGACGGTCCCCTGCTCGTCCCTGATGTAGGCGTAGAGGCGGTCCGAGACGACGGCCGGGCGAGCGTCGTACGTCTCGACCCTGACCTGGACGTGGTCGTGGAGGGATGGCGCCCGGGACGTAGGTCTTCCTCCAGCGGATGGCGTCGTCCCGGGCCTTGTGCCGACTTCGGCGAGAAGGATGTTGTCGTCGCACAGGTATCGCGCGCGTCTCGATGAAGGGCCGGTCGGGATCGGTCCTTGCCGGACGGGATTTCGCCGAGGTGCGTGCGCGTGAGGAGGCGCGACGAGGGCGTCGTAGTCGAAGACGAGCTTGTGGCCGGCCTACGCGCGGGCGCGTGTAGCCGGCGGCGCAGGCGGGGTCCTGGGATTCGCCGTTTTCGATCGGCCAGCAGTCCTTGACGAGCGGCTTCGGCGAGCTTGCCGTCGTAGTGCCAGGTGTAGGTGAAGCGATCGTCGGAGGTGCGGCGCTTCATGCCGTCGTATAAGAAGGAGACTCTTCGGGCCCGGCGTCGGGCGTCGTCGGGATCGATCTGGCGAGCGTCGGGCCGCCTTCGCCGCCGGTGTCGTAGCCGACGGTCTGCGCCGCGACTCTCGCGCGTCTGCTTTGATGAGCTGGTCGGCGGTGCCGTAGTCGTACTTGAAGCGCTCGAAGGCGGCGATTGCGGCGGCCCCGCCCGCGTCGATGCCGCGGATGTCGCCGGGGCCCGCGTACGCCGTCGTGAGGCGCTTGGAGGCGTCGACGCCGTACGCCCAGCCCTGGCCCGCGAGGATCGACCCCAGCGGAAGACCCGTGCCCGTGACGGCGCGCCCCAGTTTCGTGCCGTCGCCCACGGCGCCCGTGACGTAGCCGTACGCGAACTGGCCCCAGGGCTTCGAGCCTTTCCCTGTGGGATCGCCGAGCGGGACGCCAGCGTCTACGAACGGATCCGACCCGCCCGCCGTCCCGATCGTGAGCGTGCCGAGCTTCCACTTCGCCGCCCCCGCAGGTCCACCCGGCCCGCCCACGTAGCCGAAGCGATGCGCGGCGGCGAGCGGCCCGTTCGTCGTGACGCCGAGGACGCGGTCGTCTCCGAGCCACGCCCACTTCGCGCCGAGCGACGCGAGCGCCACGCCAGGAACGGAGGGCGCGTCGCCGGTGGCCGTGAGGCTGGCCAGGCGCTGCGTGCCAGCTTCGTACGCCCGTAGATAGGACAGCGCGCCGAAGGCGCCGATGCCGGTGGGAAGGCCGAGCGACGTGACGTGCCCGAAGACGTCGTATTCCCGCGTCAGCGCGGGCCTTGCACCTACCGTCTCTTCATGAGGCCGCCCCGCGAGGTCGTACGCCGTCATCGTGACGGCCGTGCCGGGAATCGGGTCGCCCTTGTCGTCGACACGCGAGGTCGTGCCGAGCCGTGAGGCGAGATCCCACGTGAACGTTTCGCCACCCGACAACACCGAGCCGCCAGCGCCCGTGCGCTTCGTGACGCGGTTGCCCGGGTCGTAGTTGTAAGTCAACGTCGCGCCGTCGCTGCGCTCCACGGACTGGACGGTGTCGTCGGAGTTGTAGTGGTACGTCTCGGTTGCGCCGTCGGGCCGTGTGACCATGTGGAGGCGCCCGGTGCCGGGCTCGTAGTCGTAGGACGTGTCGAAGGCCTGGCCGCTCGCGCCCGCGATCGAGTGCTTCTTCACGAGGCGCCCGTCGAGGTCGTAGCCGTAAGTCGTCGCGCCCTGCGGGCCGGGGCGCGTGAGGTTGATGAGGTTCCCGCGCGAGTCCCACGAGAACGTCGTGAGGGACGCTCCGTCGATGAGGCTGAGCGGGTTTCCAGCCTCGTCGTACTGGGACTGCCTGTTCGAGCCGTCGCTCCTGCTCTCGACGGTCGGGCGGCCATACGCGTCGCGCGACAGGACGTCGCTCGTGACGGTGGGGACGAAGCCGCCCGCTCCGGTCTGCGCTTCGCCGAACGAAAGGCTGTCGGCCCAGGGCGCAGGCTTGGCCTTGTAGTCGAGCGTGAGCTGCCGGACGCTGTCGGCGACGCTCGTCACGCGCCCGGTCACGGATTCGTACGCGAGCTCGAGATCCTTGCGGCCCGCGGACGTCTGCCTCACGAGGCGTCCGTTGCCGTCGAAGTCGCGCTTCATGTCGAGCGCGGGCGCGTTCGGAGCGCTGCTCTGCACCTGTCTGAGGCTCTTCGTTTCGCCGAAGCTCGTAACGTAGACGTTGTCGACGGCGGCGAGGTCTCCCCCGCCCGCCCCGTCGTTCAGGCGCGCCGAGACGAGGCCGCCCGCTGCGTCGTACTCGCGCGCGATGACGGCGCCCGTGGGGAGCTGCTCGCGCACGAGACCGCCCCATTCGTCGTAGGTGCCCTTCCAAACGCCGTCGTCGCCGTCCGTCGCGAACGTCAGGCGGCCCATCTCGTCGTACCCGAACGTCCTCGAGCCGGAGGTCGGCGGCGTCACGGATTTCATCCGGCCCATCTCGTCGAACTCGTACGTCGTGATGACGCCGGCCGCCGTCGTACTCTTCTTCAGGAAACCGTTCTTGGGATCGTAATCGAGCGTCGTCTCGGCGAGCGGCACGATTGAACCGGGGTTCGAACCGGCGATCTGCGTTCGCTGAATCCTCGTGAGCCGCTCTCGGTCGTCGTAGAAATAGTCCGTCTGGACCGGGCCGAGGCCTTTCTGCGTGCGCCGCTCGGTGAAAGCCTGAAAATTCTGCTGCGTCAGCGCGATGCCGCGCGCCTGAAGATCCGCGAGCGTGAGCCGCGTGACGGTGGCCGAGGCGAGGAGGATCTGGCGGACGTGAAGCGTCGCGAGGGACGGCTCTGCGTTCGCCAGCACGTGACCCGTCGCCGTCTCGACGAGGCGGATATTCTCGAGAAGGTAGTCGCCCTCGCGCTGAAAGCCCGGCAGGAAGAAGGTCCCGCCGGGCGTTGTCTCGTAGGGCACGGCCTGCGGAAGTTCGGGGCCGGTCAGGTCCGCGACGACTTTCAGGCCGGGCGTCGAGCCAACAGCCGTGGAAACGCACCCGGCGCCCGGGCCATAGCACGTCCTCACGCGACCGGGCTCTCCGACGTTCAGGGTCTGTTCGGCGTCCGTGGTGAGAGAGTCGCTGTAAACCCAGAGCCGCGCGCCCGAAACCTGGAGTTGGGCTGTGCCGAGCAGACCGCTCGATTGGGAAAGAGCCTGGAGTGGCACGAGCGCACACAAAGCCGCGAGGGTGGCGACTTTGCGAACAGTTCTCAACTCCAATTGTCTTGTGCCATGCGCACGCAGGCGCACTGCTCCGTAGCCCGCCGCGGCGGGCCGAATCACGGTAGCCCTGACTGTGAGGGCAAACCCATCGACTGACCTTGTCCGAACAGACTTAGAACCGGGACCTTGGCGAACTCATATCACGGGCCCGGAAAGGGAGCAATCGTCGAGATTGCCCACCTGTATCGCGGGAACCTGCTCTCCCCGAGATTTCCGGCGGCGCGGCGCGTTGCACGCGCCGTCCGGAAACCGGGTCGGCCCGCCCTAGTTTTCCTTGCCGTGCTCCTTCTCTTTCTCCTTGGCCGGCGGGTTCGCCTTGGCTGGCGGAGGAGCGCTCTGTGCCTTGGGCTGCACGTTGGGCTGTCTCTCCACATGCGGTGGAGGCGCCGCCTGTGTCTGTCTGCCGGCGTTCCCTTCGTTATGACGCTGACTGAGCTGCGCCTGGGTCGTCGCCTTTTCGGGCCGGTTGTTCGAGGGTGGAGGTGGAGGAGGCGAATGGACCGCTCGCTCCTGCTTCACGTTGGAAACCGGAGGCGGAGACCGATGGACCGTCGCGTTTTCGTGCTTCTCGTTCGAAGGCTGGGCGGATTGCGAATGGACCGTTCGAACGCGCTTCTCGCTCGACGCCGCTGGCGGCGGCGATTGCGAGATCTGACGACCCGTCGCCCTCTCGTGCTTGTCACGCTGAGCAGGCGGCGGAAGCGTGCGGACCGCACGATCGGTCTTCACGGCCTCGGGCTTCGTGCGGGACACCTGCTGCGGAGCTTCCCTCTCACGAGTCGAGATCAGCTTCGCCCTCTCGCTCGCCGGGACGACGACAGCGGCTCGCCCCCGTCCTCCCTGCAGCGACGTCCGGATCGGGACCGGTTGCGTCTTTGCCTGGGCGAGGCTCGCGCGCTGAATCCGCCTTCCGGCGACGCGCTCCACCTGCGAAACCGGCGGGCCGCCGGACGACAGCACGCCGCCCTGAACCGCGAACCGCGTCTGCGGGCGCGAGCGCGCGATGAACGTCGCGTTCTGCGCGGCCGGGACGCGCACCGAGCTGACGTTGACGCCCGAGAACTGCCGGGCCGGCACGAACACGTACGCGCTGCGGGACAGGGTCACCGCGGGACCGGCGTAGCCCGAGATCCCGACGACGAAGCTCGGCGGCACCGGCGCCCATCCGAACGCGTCGTCGGTGATGTACCACGTCACCCAGGCGGGCGCCCAGATGGTTCCGGGAACCCAGATCCACCCGTACGAGGCGGTGTGGACCCACGTCCCATAGTGATACGGGTTGCCGCCCCAGGGATCGAACGACACCCACGTCCAGCCGGCATCGGTGTAGATCCACTTCCCGTGGAGATACGGCTGCCAGCCGACTGCGACGTGTCTCGGGTGCCAGCAGCGGCCGTAGCTCGAAACCGTGACCCAGTCACCGTAGGGCGCGAGCGAGTCGTAGAAGAACGAGACGCTCACGGAACCGTAAGCGCGCACCGACTGCGCGGGTACGACGAGGCCCGCCGCGAGCGACAGCGCGAGCACGAGGAAAAAGACACGATTTTTCAATCGCATTTTTTTCACCTCCCTCGCGGTGTCTTGTTACAAGTCGCGTGCCAGAAACGCTAGAAACCCTGGGATGCCGAGAAAGAAACCAGGAGACCCCGGCGTCCCATCGGGTCGCGGTCCAGCGCATATGCGAAGTCGATCCGGTAGACGTTGCTCGTGGGCGCGCGGCTGATGGACATCCTCAGGCCGATCCCCACGTCCGTCTTGAATCCCGAGGGGCGCAGCGGCGTGCCCTTCGGGGCGGCCACTCCGGTGTCCACGAAGAACGCCACACCCGGCGAGAAGAGATGCAGCAGCTCCTTGCCGTGGAAAACGCGCTGCTCGAGATTCAGGATCATCCGCTTGTCGCCCGCGAACGAAAAGAGGCGATAGCCGCGAAGGCCCACGAGCCCGTCCGCGATGAACTGGACGTCCCGGTCGAGGTTCCAGCCCTGGTCGTACCGGAGCTTCGCGACGACGGTCTGGAGGCGGCGCGTCGGGAGCTTTTCGACGACGTCGAGCGACGCCGAGACGATCTCGTTCTTCAGGCCGCCATCCAGCCTCGTCTCGTACGACACCGAGGCCAGGACGAATCCCTTTTCGCCCAGCCTCGTGCCCCTTCCGGCCTTGAGCCGCACGAAGACGGTATTTCCCGCCGAGCCCAGGAATTCGGGGGCGACGCCGAACCGCGCGTAGAGCGCCCACCCGAGGTTGAAGTCCTCCACCCTGAGGTCGCGGTTCACGTAGTTCAGCTTCATCGAGTCGCTCTCGGCGAGCTCGTAGCCGACGAAGACGGTGCGGAACGTTCGCGGATCAGGAAGGAGGTCATCCGGCCTCTCGGGAAGCGCTTCGAACCGGTCCTCGAGGACCTCCACTCCGGCGGTGAGGCGATGGGCGCGTGTCCGCGACGTGGCGACCGCCCAGCCCGCTTCCAGGCCCCCGCCGCGATGATCCTGGTGGTACGCGGCGTCGACCTCGCCCGCCGCATACGTGCGCGTCGTCTGGCCGAAGACGTCCAGACGGAAACCGTGAGAAACCGGACTCGACAGGGACGAGAACGGGTGGATCACCTCCGCGCGCGTCCTCTCGCCGTCGGAGTTCCATCCCTGCGCGAAGTGCCCGCTCCAGTAAGACCCGAGGAGATACGGGTCGATGTACTCCAGGACACGCGTGATCCGCTCGATCTCCTTGTTGTAGCTGAACGAAAGCTCGCGGCCCGTCCCGAAGAGATTCCTCTCGAGGAGCTGGAGGCCGTATGTCGCCTGCCCCCCGTTGCTCGCGATGGGGATGCCGGGCAGGAGCGACCACGAGTCCTGTGTGACCACGAGGACGTCGACGAGGCCGCCGTGCGGCGCGCCCGCGGTCACGGACGCGGACTTCAGGAAGCCGAGCGCCCTGAGGTTCCTTTCGGTCTCCTCCAGCTTCTGCGGTTCGTAGGGATCCCCTTCCTTGAAGAGCAGGAACTTGCGGATCACGGATGGGCGCGTCGTGACGTGCACCCCGTTCATCGCGCGATAGAGGCGGGAAGTCGCCTCCTCGCGAGAGAAGACGTCCACGGTCCGGATCGTGATCGTTCCGACGCGGAAAGAAGGGCTCTCGGGCTCCTCGGCCCCCAGGAGAAACGAGCTCAGCGCGGTCAGGAGAACGAGGGTGAAGGCCGTCGCCGCCCTTCGCGCGTGCGGAACGGTCCTCTCACCCCAAAGACTCCCCACGCCTCGGCCTGAAGCAAGAACCCGGCCTTTGCCGGCAATCAGCGGGTGGACTCGGGAGGATTTTGCACCGCGTCGAACCCGCCTCCGAGCGCCCGGACGAGGTTCACGCTCGCGGTCATGCGGCGCGTGAGGAGGTCGACGGCGGCGCGCTCGTTCGAAAGGGCGACACTCTGAGAGATGACGACCTCGAGGTACGTCGTGATTCCGCCCTGGTACCGGCTCTCGGCGAGCTTCAAGGAGCGCTCGGCCGCCGCCACGGCCGCGGCTTGCTGCGCCTCTTCCCGGGCGAGGAGGCGAACGGCGACGAGCTGGTCCTCGACTTCCTGGAACGCCGTGAGCACGGTCTCGCGGTAGGCGCCCACGGCCTCGTCGTACTCCGCGCGGCGCTGCTCGGTGACGGCGCGGCGGCGGCCCGCATCGAAAAGCGTCGCGAGCGCGGACGGCCCGACGGACCACACGAACGCCGGAGCCGAAAAGAGCTTCGAGAGCGTGTTGCTGAGAAAGCCCGCCGAGGCGTCGAGGGAGAGCTTCGGGAAGTACGCCGCGACGGCGACGCCGATGAGCGCGTTCGCGGAGGCCGCGCGCCTCTCGGCCGCCGCCACGTCGGGCCGGCGCTCGAGGAGCTCGGAAGGGAGGACGAGGGGAATCGCGGGCGGGGCGACGCCGATCCTCGCCGGAGGGATCGTCAGGTCGGCGGGAACCCTGCCGACGAGGACCGCGATCGCGTGCTCGGTCTGGGCGCGCGCGATGCCGAGGTCGATCGCCTGCGTGCGCGTCGTCTCGAGAAGAGTCTCGGACTGCGCGACGTCCACGCCGGAGACGACGCCCTGGTCGTGCCGGGCCCGCGTGAGGCGGAGCGCCCGCTCTTGCGCGGTGACGTTCGTCTCCAGCAGCTCTTTCTGGGCGTCGAGGCCGTGGAGCTGGAACCAGTCGACTGCCAGCTCGGCCTGCATGGAAAGCCGCACGTTCTCGAGATCCGCGGCGGCGGCCTCGGCGCTCGCGACGCTCGATTGGACGCCGCGCCTCACGCGCCCCCAGATGTCGAGCTCCCAGGAAGCGTCCGCGGACGCACCGTAGAGCGTGCTCGTGACCGGAGAGGACGTCGTGCCGCCCGAGCCGCCCGTGGACCCGGAGCGAGCGGATCCCGAATGCGCCCGCGTCACGGACGCGGACGCGGTCACCGTCGGATAGTAGTCCGCGCGCACCTGCCTCACGGCCGCACGCGCCGCGCGGTAGCGTGCCTCGGCCTGCGCGACGCTCTGGTTCGCCGCAGAGACCTGCTCCTCGAGCGCGTCGAGACCCGGATCTCCGAAGACCTTCCACCAGGCGCCCTTCGGAAGCAAGTCCCCCGGCTGGGCGACCTTCCACTCCGAGGGCTCGACGCTCGCTTCCTTGAAGGAAGCCGGCTCGGGAACGGACGGCTTCTGGTAATCCGGGCCGACCGTGCACCCCGGCAGGACCAGCCCGAGAGCGGAGGTGAGAGCCGCGGCGGCGAGGCGCCGCAGCGGATCAGGTCGCCGGTTGCTCATGAGGAAGGTCCGGAGCCGCGACGCGTCGACGCCGGATCTTTTCCCAGCGCAGGCGCATGCGGTCGAGGTAGAGATAGATGACGGGCGTGGTGTAGAGCGTCAGCATCTGGCTGAAGATCAGGCCTCCCACGATCGCGATGCCGAGCGGGCGGCGCAGCTCCGAGCCCGTGCCTCCGCCGAGAGCGAGCGGCAGGCCGCCGAGAAGCGCGGCCATCGTCGTCATCGTGATCGGCCGGAATCGCAGGAGGCAGGCCTGGAAGATCGCGTCCTCGGGTTTCTTGTTCTCCTTGCGCTCGGCTTCCAGCGCGAAGTCGATCATGAGGATCGCGTTCTTCTTCACGATGCCGATGAGAAGGATGATGCCGATGAGCGCGATCACGCTGAGATCCGTCCCCGTGAGGAGGAGCGCGAGGAGCGCGCCGACGCCCGCCGACGGCAGCGTCGAGAGGATCGTGATCGGGTGGATCAGGCTCTCGTACAGGACGCCGAGGACGATGTAGACCGTCACGAGCGCCGCGAGGATGAGAAGCGGCTCGTTGCGGAGGGACTCCTGGAACGCCTTCGCCGTCCCGAGATAGCTCGAGCGGATTCCGGACGGGACGCCGATCTCGCGCTCGGCGCGGTCGATCTCCTTCACCGCGTCGCCGAGGGCGACCCCGGGCGCGAGGTTGAACGAGAGCGTCACGGCCGGGAACTGTCCCTGGTGGTTGATCGCGAGCGGCGCCGTGGAGCGCTCGAACCGCGAGAAGGCCGAAAGGGGCACCTGGGTCCCGTCCTTCGCCTTCACCCAGATCGACTTGAGGCTCTCGGGGTCCTGCCAGAACCTCGGATCGACCTCCATCACGACGTGGTACTGATTCAGGGGCGTGTACATCGTCGACACCTGCCGCTGACCGAACGCGTCGTACAGCGCGTCGTCGATCTGCTGCGGCGCGATGCCGAAGCGCGAGGCCGTCGCGCGGTCGATGACGACGGTCGCTTCGAGGCCCTTCATCTGCTGGTCGCTGTTCAGGTCAGCGAGGCCCTTGACGGAGCGCAGCTTCTGGAGCACCTTGGGCGCCCACTCCGCGAGATCCTTCGGGTTGTCGGCCGAAAGCGTGTACTGGTACTGGGCGCTCGAGGCGAAGCCTCCGATGCGGAGGTCCTGGACGGCCTGCAGGAACAGGCTGCCGCCGGGCACGGAGCCGAGCTGTCCGCGCAGGCGTCCGATGATCTGGTCGGCGGTGGCTTTGCGCTCGCGGCGAGGCTTCAGCGTGGCGAACATCCGGCCCTGGTTCAGCACCCCCTGTCCACCCGCGAACGCCTGCACGTAGAGGACGTCCGGGTCCTTCATGACGACGTCCACGAACGCGGCGACACGTTTTCGCATCGCCGCAAAGGACGTGTTCTGGTCGCCCAGGATGGAGCCCGAAAGCCTGCCGGTGTCCTGCTGCGGGAAGAAGCCCTTCGGCACCTTGACGTAGAGGAAGACGGTCGCCGCCATCGTCACGAGCGTGACGGCGAGCGTGAGCGGCTGGTGGCGCAGCACCCAGCGCAGCGTCGTCTCGTAGCGGCCGAGGATCCACTGGAAGCCGCGCTCGCTCGCGGCGTACAGGCGGCCGTGCTTCTGCTCCTCTTTTCCCTTGAGGAGCCAGGCGCACATCATCGGAGTCGTCGTGAGCGAGATGAGCATCGAGACGAAGATCGCGACGGACAACGTCACGGCGAACTCGCGGAACAGCCGGCCCACGATGCCGCCCATGAGGAGGATCGGAATGAACACGGCGATCAGCGACATGCTGATCGAGAACACCGTGAACCCGATCTCGCGCGCGCCCTCGAGGGCGGCGTCGAACGGCTTCATGCCGCCCTCGACGTGCCGCGTGATGTTCTCGATGACGACGATCGCGTCGTCCACGACGAAGCCGGTCGCGATCGTCATGGCCATGAGGGACAGGTTGTCGATCGAGTAGCCGAGGAGATACATCACGCCGAACGTGCCGATGAGCGAGACCGGCACGGCGACCGTCGGAATGATCGTCGAGCGGACGCTCCTGAGGAACGCGAAGACGACGAGGGTGACGAGGGCGATCGAGATCAGGAGCGTGATCTGGACGTCCTTCACGGACGCCCGGATCGTCGTCGTCCGGTCGAGCATGACCTTGACGGCGATCGTCGGCGGCACCTCGGCCTGGAGCTGCGGCAGGAGAGCGTAGATGCGGTCGACGGTCGCGATGATGTTCGCGCCCGGCTGCCGGAAGACGATGATGAGAATCGACGGCCTGCCGTTCGCGAGGCCGGTCGTCCTCACGTCCTCGACGGAATCCGTGACGGTCGCGATGTCCGAGAGCCGCAGGGCCGCGCCGTTCTTGTAGGAGACGACGAGCGGCTTGTACTGGTCGGCCTTGAAGAGCTGGTCGGTCGCCGCGATCGACCAGAGGCGGTCCCCGCGGCCGACGTCGCCCTTGGGCCGGTTCGTGTTCACGCTGAAGAGAAAGCTCCTGACGTCCTCGAGGCCGAGGCCCGTGCGCGCGAGCGCGGTCGGGTTCACGTCCACGCGCACCGCCGGAAGCGAGCCCCCGCCCACGAACACCTGCCCGACCCCCGGAACCTGCGCGAGCTTCTGCTGGAGGACCGACGACGCAAGGTCGTACATCCTCGACTTCTCGACGGTGTCCGAGATCAGGCCGATCAGCATGATCGGCGCGTCGGCGGGATTCACCTTCCGGTAGCGGGGATTGTTCGGGAGGTTCGCGGGGAGCTGCCCGCGCGCCGCGTTGATCGCGGCCTGGACGTCCCGCCCGGCCGCGTCGATGTTCCGCGTCAGGTCGAACTGGAGCGTGATCGACGTCGAGCCGAGGGAGCTCTGCGACGTCATCTCCGTGATCCCCGCGATCCGCCCGAACTGCCGCTCGAGCGGCGTCGCGACCGACGAGGCCATCGTCTCGGGGCTCGCGCCGGGCAGGCCCGCCGAAACCGAGATCGTCGGGAACTCCACCTGCGGGAGCGACGCCACGGGAAGGAAGAAGTACGCGACGCCGCCGGCGAGCGCGACCGCGATCGTCAGAAGGCTCGTGCCGATCGGGCGGCGGATGAACGGAGCCGAGAGGCTCATCGGCCCGCCGCCGGCGCCGGCTCGGGCACCGGCGCTCTCCCGGTCGTCCGGCCGCGCCTCTTCACGAGCCGGGCGGCGAGGCGATCGAACGCGAGGTAGATGACCGGCGTCGTGTAGAGCGTCAGGAGCTGGCTGAAGATGAGCCCTCCCACGATCGCGATCCCGAGCGGTTTCCTCAGCTCCGAGCCGGTTCCCCCGCCGAGCGCGAGAGGAATTCCCGCGAGCAGCGCGGCCATCGTCGTCATGATGATCGGACGGAACCTCAGGAGCGCGGCCTGCGTGATCGCGTCCTCGGGCTTCTTCCCGTCGCGGCGCTCGGCATCGAGGGCGAAGTCGATCATCATGATCGCGTTCTTCTCGACGATGCCGATCAGAAGGATGATTCCGATGAGCGCGACGACCGAGAAGTCGTGACGGCACAGGATGAGCGAGAGGAGAGCCCCGACGCCCGCGGACGGGAGCGTCGACAGGATCGTGATCGGGTGGATCGTGCTCTCGTACAGGACGCCGAGGAGGATGTAGACCGTCACGAGCGACGCGAGGATGAGGAGAGGCGTGTTCGTGAGGGACGCGCCGAACGCCCGCGCCGTTCCCTGGAATCCCGCCTGGATGCTCTCCGGCAGGCCGAGCTCTTTCCGCGCCTTCTCGATGGCCCTCACCGCCGCGCCGAGAGAGGCGTCCGGAGCGAGGTTGAAGGACACCGTCGCGACGGGGAACTGACCCTGGTGGTTCACGGAAAGAGGCGTGTTCGACGTCTCGATGGTCGCGAGTGACCGCAGCGGCACCGAGCCGCCGGCCGATGAGCGGAGATAGACGTTCTGGAGATCCTCCGGACGGACCTGCAGCTCCGGTCGCCCTTCGAGCACGACGCGGTACTGATTGAGCTGGGTGAACATCGTCGAGACCTGGCGCTGCCCGAACGTGTCGTAGAGCGCGTCGTCGATCTGCTGGGGCGTGATGCCGAAGCGCGATGCCGCGTTCCGGTCGATGATCACGCGCGCCTGAAGGCCGGCGTTCTGCTGGTCGCTCGCGACGTCGCGCAGCTCGGGAAGCCCTTTCAGCTTCTCGACGAATCGCGGCACCCACGCGTTCAGCTCCGCGGCGTCCGGATCCTCGAGGCTGTACTGGTACTGCGTCCGGCTGACCCGGTCCTCCACCGTCAGGTCCTGCACGGGCTGGAGGAAGAGCGTCATTCCGCCGACCTTCTGAAGCTCCGGCTGGAGCCGGCGGATGAGGTCCTCCGAGCGGATCTTGCGCTCGTCGAGCGGCTTGAGGTTGATCTGGATCCGCCCGCTGTTGAGCGTCTGGTTCGTGCCGTCGACGCCGATGAAGGACGAGAGGCTCTCGACGGCGGGATCCTTCAGGATGACCGCCGCGAGCTGCTGCTGCCTCTCGGAGATCGTCTCGAAGGAGGCGGACTGCGGGGCCTCGGAGATGCCGAGGAGGACGCCCGTGTCCTGAACCGGGAAGAAGCCCTTCGGGATCACGACGTAGAGGAGGATCGTCGCGACGAACGTGACGACCGCGACGACGAGCGTCGCCGTCTGGTGCCCGAGGACCCAGCGCAGGGTCCGGTCGTAGAAGGCGATGATCCGCTTGAAGACGCGCTCGGACGCCCGGTAGAAGCGGGTCTGCTCCGACTCGGATTTGTGGCGGAGGAGGCGCGCGCACATCATCGGCGTGAGCGTGAGCGAGACGACCGCGGAGATGAGGATCGTCACCGAGAGCGTCACCGCGAACTCGCGGAAGAGCCGACCCACGATGTCGCCCATGAAGAGGAGCGGGATGAGGACGGCGATGAGGGAAACGGTCAGCGACAGGATCGTGAACCCGATCTGCTCGGATCCCTTCAGCGCGGCCTCGAGGGGCTTCTCCCCCTCCTCGATGTAGCGCGTGATGTTCTCGATCATCACGATCGCGTCGTCCACGACGAAGCCGGTCGAGATCGTCAGCGCCATGAGCGTGAGGTTGTTCAGGCTGTAGCCGAGGGCGTACATCGCGGCGAACGTGCCCACGAGGGAAAGCGGAACGGCGACGCTCGGGATGATCGTGGCCGCGACGCTCCTCAGGAACAGGAAGATGACCATGACGACGAGCGCGACCACGAGCATGAGCTCGAACTCGACGTCCTTGACCGACGCGCGGATCGTCGTCGTGCGGTCCGTCAGGATCGCGAGGTCGATCGCGGCCGGGAGGCCGCTCTTGAGCTGCGGGAGAAGCGCCTTGATGCGGTCGACGACCGCGATGATGTTCGCGCCCGGCTGCCGCTGGATGTTCACGATCACGGCGGGCGTCTGGTTCATCCAGGCCGCCTGCTTCACGTTTTCGGCCCCGTCGACGACGACCGCCACGTCCGAGAGATGGACGGGGGCGCCGTTCTTGTAGGCGATGACGAGCGGGCGATAGTCGGCGCTCTTGAGGAGCTGGTCGTTCGCGCCGATCGTGTACGCCTGCGTGGAGCCGTCGAAGCTCCCTTTCGCCTGGTTGACGTTCGCCTGGGCGAGGGCCGTCCTGACGTCCTCCATCGTGAGGCCGTAGGAGGACAGGGCCGCGGGATTGACCTGGACGCGCACGGCCGGTTTCTGGCCGCCGCTGATCGACACGAGACCGACTCCCGGGAGCTGCGAGATCTTCTGGGCGAGGCGCGTGTCCGCGATGTCTTCCACCTGCGAGAGGGGCATCGTCTTGGACGTGAGGGCGAGCGTGAGGATCGGGGCGTCGGCCGGGTTCGTCTTGCTGTAGATCGGCGGGTTCGGCAGATCGCGCGGGAGGAACGTCCCCGCGGCGTTGATCGCGGCCTGCACCTGCTGCTCGGCCACGTCGATGTTGAGCTCGAGCGTGAACTGGAGCGTGATGACCGACGCTCCCTGCGAGCTCGTCGACGTCATCTGGTTGAGGCCCGGGACCTGGCCGAACTGCCTCTCGAGGGGAGCGGTGACGGAGGACGCCATGACGTCCGGGCTCGCGCCCGGGTAGAACGTCAGGACCTGGATCGTCGGGTAGTCGACCTGGGGCAGGGCCGAGACCGGGAGGAAATGGAATCCCACGACGCCCACCAGGAGCAGGCCGGCCATCAGCAGCGAGGTCGCGACCGGCCGCAGGATGAACGGGCGGGATGGGTTCATTTCTTCCTGGAGGAAGCGGCGCCCTTCGTCTGCGGCGCGGGCGCGCCGGAAGGACCCGGCGCTCCGGCCTTTCCGGTCTCCACTTTCGCGCCGGTCTGCAGCTTGTCGACCCCTTCCGTCACCACGGTCTCGCCCGCGGCGATGCCCTTGGCGACCGCGGTGGTGTCGCCCTCCGTGAGCCGCACCTCGACGGGACGCGCCTCGACGGTCTGATCCTCTTTCACCACGAAGACGAACGTGGACTGCGTGCTGCGCTGGATCGCGGCGTTCGGCACGAGGACGACGCCCTTCCACGTGTCGATGAGGAGCCTCGGGTTCACGAACTGGTTCGGAAAGAGCCCGTCGTCGGTGTTCTGAAAGATGGCCTTGAGCTTCACCGTGCCCGTCGCCGGGTCGATCTGGTTGTCCACCGTCGCGAGCTCGCCCGTTCCGAGCTTGCGCTTGAGGTCGCGGTCGAACGCGTCGACGGGCAGCTTCCGGCCCTCGCGCAGACGGTCGCGCACCGCGTTGAGCTGGTCCTCCGGCAGCGTGAAGATGACGGCGATGGGCTGCACCTGCGTGAGGACGACGAGCCCGTTCGGATCCGCGGCGTGCACCATGTTGCCGGTGTCGACGAGGCGGAGCCCGGCGCGGCCGCTGATCGGAGCCGTGATGCGGGTGTACACGAGATTGAGCCGCGCGGCGTCGACCTGCCCCTGATCGGTCATGAGCACCGCTTCGCCCTGCGCGACGGCGGCGGCCTGCGTGTCGAGCTGCTGTTTCGGAATCGCGTCCTGCTCCGCGAGGATGCGATAGCGCTCCAGATCCAGCCTCGCGTTGCGGAGGATGGCTTCGTCCTTGGCCTTCTGCCCCTCGGCCTGCGCAAGCTGCACCTCGAACGGGCGCGAGTCGAGCTGGGCCAGAAGGTCGCCTTTTCGGACGTTCTGCCCTTCCCGGTAGGCCACGTTCAGAAGCTGGCCGTCGACGCGGCTTCTCACCGTGACGGTGTTCAGCGCCGTGACGGTTCCGAGTCCCGTGAGGTAGACCGGCATGTCTCCCGTGCGCGCGACGGAGGTCACGACCGACACCGCTTTAGGACGCGCTTTCGCGTCCGCCTCGCGCTGCGCGCGCTTGTTGCGAGCGCCCGCCAGAAAGATGATCGCGATGATCGCGAGGACCACGGCGCCCACGATCCACGGCCACCGGAGCGGCTTGCCAGACGATTCAGGCGGCTTCTCGGGAGGCTTCTCGTCCCTTTCGTCCCGCTTTTCTTCCGGCCGGTGTTCCTTCGAGGGTGTCTTCGCGGCGCCTTCCGGCGCCCCCTTTTCGAGCTGTGGAGCCGTCTTCGCCTCGGGCGGGGCCGGAGGAGCTTCGGTCTCAATGGGACTCATTTGTTCCTCGGGACCGGGACAGACCCCGGTGCGGGAAGCGGGGGTGCAAGTTCCGGACCCCACTCGACGGAAAGGACTTTCAACGCACGTAGTTTAGCGTTGCCGTCACGTGCCGCCGCTCAGTACGGCATCTCGTCGTCCTCGAGCCCGAAGTAATGCCCGAGCTCGTGGACGAGCGTGTCCTTGATCTCCTGGACGGCTTCCCGGCTGCTGCTCGTGTTGCGCAGGATGGGGCCGCGGAAGACCACGGCCTGCGGCGGGAGCGACGGCAGCATGTCCCAGGACATCTCCGTGCGCATCGGTCCGCGGAAGATGCCGAAGAGATCCTCGTCCTCGGGCGTGTCGGTGAGCTCGTAGTCCTCGTCGGTCGGCTCGTCCTCGACGGCGATGACGACGTTCTCGAGGCGCGACCGAAACAGCTCCGGCAGCTCTCCGATCGCCTTTTCGACCAGCTTCTCGAACTCGGCGCGGGAGAGGCGCGGCGGGCGGGCCATCGAGACGTCCCTTACGGCACGCAGAAGAGACGGCGGAAGTTGTCCGTCGTGACGCGCGCGACCTCTTCGACGGGGACGCTCTTTCACCTCGGCCAGCCTCGCGGCCGTGCGCGGCAGGAACGACGACTCGTTCGGCTTGCCCCGAAAGGGCGCGGGCGCGAGATACGGCGCGTCCGTCTCGAGCAGCATCGCGTCGAGCGGCAGGGCCGATGCGGCGTCGCGGACGTTGTCCGCGGACTTGAACGTGAGCATTCCCGAGAAGCTCACGAGATATCCGAGCGCGAGCGCCCGCTGCCCCGTCGCCGCGTCCGCGCAGAAGGAGTGGAAGACGCCGCGCAGGTTTCCGGGGTCGCCGGGCGCGAGGTGCTCGAGGATCGGGAGGAGGTCCTGCTCGGATTCGCGGTTGTGAAGGAGAACGGGCAGCCCCTTCTCCCGCGCGAAGCGCAGCTGCGCCTCGAGGGCGTATCGCTGGGCTTCCTTCGGCGAATGGTCGTAGTGGTAGTCGAGGCCGATCTCCCCCACCGCGACGACCTTCTTCGACGTCGAAAGCTCCTCGAAGAGCTTGAGGTCCTCGTCCTCGTCGAACTCCTTCGCCTCGTGCGGGTGGATTCCGACCGCGGCGAAGACCCCTTCGTACTGCTCGGCGATGTCGACCGCGAGGCGCAGGTCGCCGCGATGGGTTCCGGGCACGAGGATGCGGGTGACGCCGGCGTCCCTGGCGCGGTTCACGATCTCCTTCACCTCGGCCGCGGTCGGATCCCGCGGCGCGCCCTTCATCTCGCCGCCCTCGAACACCATCGTGAGATGGCCGTGCGAGTCCGCGTACTCGGGTCATCGAAGCCCATCAGCGCAGGCGCGAGCCGGGCGGGGCCGGATGCCGGGTGTAGAAGTCCACGATCGCGTTCCACGCCTCGGCGCCGCCTTCGGCCCACGAAATGAGCTCCAGATCCTCCGGCGCGATCCCGCCCTCCTCGACGAGGAGCTGCCAGTTGATGAGCTTCTCCCAGTACGCGCGGCCCACGAGGACGATCGGGACGCGCTTCATCTTCCCGGTCTGGACGAGCGTGAGCGTCTCGAACAGCTCGTCCAGCGTGCCGTAGCCGCCCGGGAACGCGACGAGCGCACGGGCGCGCATGAGGAGGTGCATCTTGCGGATGCCGAAGTAGTGAAATCGGAAGCAGAGCGACGGCGTGATGTAGGCGTTCGGCCACTGCTCGTGCGGAAGCTGGATGTTGAAGCCCACCGTCTTGGCGCCGGCGTCCCACGCGCCGCGGTTCGCGGCCTCCATCGCGCCCGGGCCGCCGCCGGTCGTGATCACGAAGTCGCTCACGCCGTCCATCTGGCAGCTCGTGGAGACGATGCGCCCGAACTCCCGCGCCTCCGCGTACCAGCGGTCCCCCTCCTTGAGCCGCGCGCCTCCGAAAACGACGATCGTGGTCCGGATCCCCTCCAGGTCCATCTGCATGTCGGCCTTCTCGAGCTCGAGCATGAGGCGCACGCCGCGCAGCTCGCGGTGCGCGAGGAAAGCGAGGTCTTCCTGCGCCAGCGCGTACGTCGGCGATGCGAGGATGGCCTCGAGGTTCGCCTTCGCGGCCGGATCGGCCGGGACGGGAGGCGACGGCGGCGGAGGCCGGTGGATGTCGTTGTCGCCGCCGTGGGAGTCGGTCATTTACTTGACCTTCGCTCCCGAAGGCACCGAGGGATCGACCATGAGTAGCGACGGCTCGCCGGTCTCGGGAAGCGTGGCCGCGAGGATCATCCCGTTCGACTCGACGCCCATGAGCTTCGCGGGCTGGAGGTTCGCGACGAAGACGAACTTCCGGCCGACGAGCTGCTCGGCCGTGTACGCCGTCGCGATGCCGCCGACGATCGTCCGCACCTCCTCTCCGAGCTTCACGGTCATCTTCATCAGCTTCTTCGACTTCTCCACCTTCTCGGCCGCGATCACCTCTCCCACGCGGAGATCGATCTTCATGAAGTCGGAGATAGCGAATTTTGCTTTCGGACGCGGCGGGCGCCGCCGAAGTCGTGGCCTGCTGCGCCGAAGCGGCGGGTGACGGTGGATTTTGCTTAGAAGGGGAATAAGGAGAAGAAGCACCAGATTCGGGCGCTGTCAGGGCGCCCGTGCTGCCGCCGGCCGCCGGTGACGGCGCGGGCGATGCGCCGCCTTCAGCCCCGCCACTCGCGGCGGCGCTCTCCGGAGACACACCCTTCGAAGAAATCTTCTCTTTCTCTTTCTCTTCAGCCACTGAGTTCTCCTTCGATGCACCAGCGGTGCCGGCACCTCTGGAAGCAAAATATTCTTTCGCGTCCGCCCTCGGAAAGAGCGGCGGCGCGGCCGGGAGCGGGGCGCCCAGCGGGAGCTGGCCCCACGCGAGGTCGGAGGCGCGGACGTCTTCGGCGCGCTTGCCGATGCCGAGCCGCCGGAAGATCTCCGTCGCCGTGCGCGGCGCGATCGGCGCGAGGAGGCACGCCCCGATACGCAGCGCTTCGAGGCAATCGAAGAGAATGCCGGACCGGAAATCGGAGATTTCTTCGGATGAGGAATCCGGCCGGGCGCGCCAGGGTTCATGCGTCGTGATGTAGCTGTCGATGGCTCCGAGGAGAACGCGAACTTCACCCGCCGCGTCCTGCAGCCGATAGCCCTCGAACGCCGCCCGCCAGCGCGAAACCGACGCTGCGGCAGCCTCCGGCCATTCGAAGGAATTCCTCTTCGTGCTCGTCTTCGGCGGCGTCTTGCCTTCGAAGAAATCCCTCGACATCTTCACGACGCGCGAGAGCGTGTTGCCGATTCCGTTCGCGAGGTCGGCGTTGTAGCCGGCGAGGAAGTCCTCGTCGGAGAAGCTCGCGTCCTGCCCGAACGACATCGCCGAGACGAGGTGCCAGCGGAGCGCGTCCACGCCGAACGCGGCGACGAGCTCGTCGGGCCTGACGACGTTGCCCGTGGACTTGGACATCTTCCGCGCGTCGCGCAGCCACCAGCCGTGGCTCACGACCTGCCGCGGGACGCTGAGGCCGGCCGACATGAGGAACGCGGGCCAGTAGACGGCGTGGAACCTCAGGATGTCCTTCCCGATGACGTGGATGCCCGGCCAGTAGCGCTCGTAGAGCGACGCGTCTTTCGAGCCGAACCCGAGCGCGGTGATGTAGTTCACGAGCGCGTCGAGCCAGACGTAGACGACGTGGCCCGGGCGGTCCGGGAACGGGATGCCCCACTTGATGGACGTCCGGGAGACCGAGAGATCCTTGAGCCCGGACTCCACGAACGAGCGCACCTCGTTGAGGCGGCTCTCGGGATAGACGAACGGCTGCCCGTCGGCGCCTTTCGCCCGGTACAGCTCGAGCAGGCGGTCGCCGTACCGTGAAAGGCGGAAGAAGACGTTGTCCTCCTTCTGGAGCTCGAGCGTCGTGCCGTGCACGGGGCACTTGCCGTCCACCAGGTCTTTCTCCGGGTAGAACGCCTCGCAGGGCGCGCAATACCAGCCTTCGTGAGAGGCGGTATAGAGGTCGCCCGCCGCGTCGATTCGCCGGATGATCTCCTCGACGCCCACGCGGTGCCGCGGCTCGGTCGTGCGGATGAAGTCGTCGTTCGAGATCCCGAACTCTTTCCAGAGGTTCCGAAACGTCGGCGCGTGGCGGTCGGCCACGGCGATCGGGGCGACGCCCTCTTTCTTCGCGACCTTCTCGATGTTCTGGCCGTGCTCGTCGGTGCCGGTCAGGAGGCGCACGTCCTCGCCCGCGAGGCGGAAATAGCGGGCGAGCGTGTCCGTGACGACCGTGGTGTAGAGATGCCCGATGTGGGGCCGGTCGTTGACGTAATAGATCGGTGTCGTGAAGTAGCGGCGCGCCATGAAGTAGCGAGGATAACGCGCCGCCGCTACGGCCGCCGCATCGCGAGAACGCGCGCGGCGATCCTGTCGCCGATCGCGAGGGCGGCCGTGGCCGCTGGGGACGGGGCGTTCAGGACGTGCAGCACGCGGCGGTGCGTCACGATCCTGAAGTCGTCCTCGAGCCGTCCGTCGGGCCGCACAGCCTGCGCGCGCACTCCGGATCCGCCTGTCTCGAGGTCCTCCGCGCGGAGGTCGGGCATGAGGCGCTGCAGGGCCTTCACGAACGCGCGCTTGTTGACGGCGCGGTACATCTCGCCGAGGCCCATGCCCAAGTACCGCGCGGCGAGACGCCAGAACCCCGGGTACGTGAGCGCCTCCCACGCGTCGCGGAGGTCGAACGACGTCCTGGCGTAGCCCTCGCGCGCGAGGGCCAGCACGGCGTTCGGGCCCGCCTCGGCGCCGCCGCCGATCATTCGCGTGAAGTGGACGCCGAGAAACGGGAAGCGCGGGTCGGGCACGGGATAGATGAGGTTCTTCACCAGGCCCGCGCGCGAGGGGATGAGCCGGTGATAGTCCCCGCGGAACGGCACGATTCTGAGGCCGGGGTCCGCCCCGTCGAGCCGCGCGAGCCGGTCCGACTGGAGACCGCCGCAGTTCACCGCCAGGTCGGCCTCGATCTCGTGGCCGCCCGCGACGATTCTCACCACTGATTCCGACGACGCGAGCGCCGTCACGCGCGTGTCGGTGAGCACCTTGCCCCCGGCGCCGGCGATCAGCTCCGCGAATTTTCCGCACACAGCGCCGTAGTCCACGATGCCCGTCGCCGGGACGTGCAGCGCGCGGATGCCCCCTGCGTGCGGCTCGATCTTCCGGAACTCCTCGGGCGCGAGCGTCCGCACGCCCGTGAGGCCGTTCTCCGCCGCACGGCGCTCCAGCTCCGCGAGGGCCGGCAGCTCGGCCTCGGAGGTCGCAACGATGAGCTTGCCGCAGATCTCGTGCGGAACGGAGTGCCTCTTGCAGAACTCGACGAGCAGGCGGCGCCCCTCCACGCACGTCTTCGCCTTCTCGGAGCCCGGCTTGTAGTAGAGGCCGGAGTGGATGACGCCGCTGTTGTGGCCCGTCTGGTGCGCGGCGATCGTGCTTTCCTTCTCCAGGACCGCGACGGAAAGCCCCGGCGCGCGCTCGAGGAGCTTGAGACCCGTGGCCAGGCCCACGATGCCGCCTCCGATGACGGCGACCTCGACGCGCGACGCCATCTTCAGCGCCCGAGGAGCCCGCGCTCGTGGAAAGAAACGAAGCGTCCGCGGCCGACCACGACGTGGTCCTTCACCTCGATGCCGATCTCCCGGCCGGCCGCGGCGAAACGCCGGGTCGTCGCGAGGTCCTCGGGCGAGGGCTCGGGGTCGCCCGAAGGGTGGTTGTGGTACAGGATGACCCCCGCCGCGCCGGCGAGGATCGCCTGGCGGAAAAGTGGAGCCGGAGCGACGGAAGCGTGGGACACCGTGCCGCGAAACAGGAGAGCGTCCTTCACGAGGCGGTTCTTCGAGTCGAGAAGGAGGCCGCCCATGACCTCCTGCGTCTCGCCCGAGAGTCGCTCGATGAGGTAGCGGCGCACAGTGGCGGGATCGGAAAGAAGATTTTTCTTCGAAAGTGAATCGTGCGAGAGCCGCCGACCCAATTCGAGCACGGCACCGACGCGGGTGGCCTTGGCGATTCCGATTCCACTCGCGAGTCGGCGGAGCTGATCGGCTCCCGCCGCGAAGAGGGCGGGCAATCCCCCATCTCTCAGAAGATCCTGGGCCGTCTCCATGACCGGCTTTCCGGCGGTTCCCGTGCCGAGGAGAATCGCCAGGAGCTCCGTCGTCGTCCAGTGCCTCGGGACCCTTTCTAAGCATCTTCTCTCTCGGTCTCTCGTGCACCGGCGTCCGCGCGAGCGCGCCCGTTCTCGGCCCGCGTCGTCCCCGCTTCAGGCCGGTCACACGGCCCCCCGCTCCCGCTGGAGCGCCTCCGCGATCGCCGGCAGGACCTCCGCCGCGCTCGCGCGGAAGACGGCCGCCGCGTGCGGAGCGAGCGGCGTCTCCTCGATGTTGATCTCGAACACGCAGGCTCCGCGGCGCGCCGCCAGAAGAGCGAGCGACGAGGCGGGCGCCACGAGGGAAGACGTGCCGACGACGAAGAACACGGCGCTCTCCTCGGCCGCGCGCGCCGCAGCCGCCCAGACCTCGGGCGCGAGGGCTTCCCCGAACCACACGACGTCGGGCCGAAGCAGCCCGCCGCACGAGCAGCGTGGAAGCGGCGGGATCGCTCCTTCGGGCGCCCCCGAGCGGAGGCCGCACTCCGTGCAGCGCGCGTGAAGAATCGTGCCGTGCAGCTCGAGGAGGTTCCGGCTCCCCGCCGCCGCGTGCAGGCCGTCCACGTTCTGCGTCACGAGCGTCATGCGCGGCAGAATGCGCTCCATGCTCGCGAGGGCCAGGTGTCCTTCGTTGGGCCGCGCGGCGCGCACCTTCGCGAGGCGCCACGCGTAGAACCGCCACACTTTTTCGGGGTCGCGCGTGAAGGCCTCGGGTGTCGCGAGGTCCTCGGGGCGATTCCCCTCCCACAGTCCGCCGGGCCCCCGAAAAGTCGGAAGGCCGCTCTCTCTCGAGATGCCCGCTCCCGTCAGCACGGCGAGCGGGCGCCCGGACAGGAGCCCGGGCAGGAGGTCGAGGAGCGGCGTGAGCGAAGGCTCGCTCACGGCATCTCGCGCTCTCGCACGAGGCGTTCGAGGCCGCGCGTCCTGAAATCCTCCGGAACGGACACGAGCGCCTCGTCGCCCGCGGCTCCGGGCCGCAGGGCGAGATTCCGAACGCGCCGCGTGGCCGTCGAGCGGGCGCTCGCGGGTTTCGGGGGAGGCTCCGTGCCCGAAGGCAATCCCGGCAGCTCGGCGCTCGACGTCGAGGCGACGTCGATCTCGGCGAACACGGGCAGTCCGGTCATCTTCGCGAGCTCTGCCTCGAAAGCCTCGCGCGCTTCTCCCCGCGCGGGCAGGAGGCGCAGGAGGGAGTCCAGCGGAGAAAGGGCCTCGGGCACGTCCACCGTCTCGACGACTCCGGCCGCCTCCGTCTTCACGCGCGTGATGCGCCCGGGCGCCGAGACGACGACGGTCCATGCGGCCTCCAGCCGGAAGCGCGCCGTGGGCCGGTCCTGGAAGGCGCGCCCCTTGCCGTCGGGGCGGAGGGCGACCGTCACGTCACGCACGGCGGGCGCCGTCCTGCCCGAATCCGCGGGCCGCCCCGAAAAGAGCGAGATGAAATCCGCGGCCGAACCGGCGGCCGCGAGCTTCTCCTGGCGGTCGAGCAGGGTGACGCCGTCCGCGCCCGCCACGACTGACGACGCGGAGGAGCGCGGGAAAGTGCCGTGCGTGAGATCCCAGCGCGCCCGAAAACCTCGCACCGCGACCGTCCCGCCGGTCGAGACGGTTCTTTCTCCGGCCGGCGTGACGCTCCGCGTGGCCTCGAGGAGCTCGTACGTCGCGAGCGGAGGGAGCGCGGCATTCGGCACTTCGGCGGGGGACGCCGCGAGAGTCGCGGCGAGAAGGGCGAGGCCGGCCGGCATCTCGGAAGATGATCTCACGCCCGGAGCGGTGGACGGGGCTTCCGGCGGCGGCGAGAATGGCCGGCATGGAGCCGATCAGCGGAGTCACCGCACGCTCCGAGCGCGACGGAATCCTGAGAAGGGTCAAGCTCGTGGGCGAGCCGGAAGCGATGGCCTGGGTGGCCCGGACGCTGTCGGCCGGGGGCCTCCTCGTCGAACGGCACGACGAGAAGGAGGTCACCGGACCTGACTTTTTCTCGCACTGGCCCCTCGTCTGGGTGACGAGACCCGAGGCTTTCGGGCGCGGCTTCGTCCGGGTGCGGCCGGCGATCCTCGACGTCGCACCCCAGCCGCCGCCCTGCCTCGTGGTGGTGCCCCCAGGCGCCGAGATCACGGATCAGCTCGTGCGGCGCATTCCGCTGGAGTCCTTCGAGCTCGTGCGCGAACACGACGAAGGGCCGCTCCTGGCGATGCGGCTCGAACGGCTCCTTCTGCTCCAGCGGCGCCGCTCGCAGGAGCACGAGGACGCGTTCAAGGAGCGGCTCCGCACGGAGGCCAAGCGCAACGACATTCTCGCGTCCATCGCGCTCGCCTCGAGGGATTCGCTCAACCTCGAGGAGGTGCTCGGGGCGGCGACGTCGCTTCTCGGCACGCGATTCACCGCGAATTCGGTCGAAATCTGGTTCCTGAACGAAGACGCCACCTCGTGCACGGTCTTCATGGACTGGCGCCAGGGCGACGCCGGCTCGTCCCTCGTGGGATACGAGCGGCCGCTGCCCGACAGCGAGCCGTTTCGCGCGCTCGTGGCGTCCCGCGAGCCGTACGTCGTCTCCGACCGGAGAGAGCTCGATCCCTCGTCCCTCGCGTTCTCGGCTCTCGAGGCGCTCGGCGCGACGAGCCTCGTGGGCATCCCCATTCACCGGGAGGGCGAGATCATGGGCGTCCTCGGCATGTCGTGGGCCGAACCGCGTGCCTTCCCGCCCGACGAGATCGTCTTCTTCGGCCGCGTCGCCGACCAGCTCGCGCTCGCGATTCGCGCGGCTCGCCTCTACGGGAACCTGCAAAGCCAGCTGGAGGCACTCGCGCTCGAGCAGCGGCGCCGCGAGCTCGCCGACCGCGACCGGAGCCGGCTCACCGCGATGCTCGTGCACGACATGAAGAACCCGCTCTCGGCGCTCTCGGCCGCGCTCGAGCTCACGCGCGACAAGGAGCGGCGGACGGGCGACGAGCGCCTCGCGAAGATGCTCGACGGCTCGCTCGCTTCGGCGCGAGGCCTCCAGGGGCTCATCGAGGACGCGCTCCTGGTCTACCGCGCGGCGGACGCCCCGGAGACCGAGAAGCGCCCGACTTCCCCCGCCGACGCGCTCGCGCTGCCGCTCGAGGAGGCGCGCTGGCTCGCGGTTGGGCGGCACGTGACCCTCGAAGCGGACGTGCCGAAGGATCTCCCGAAGGTCCTGCTCGACCTCGCGATGTTCCGGCGCGCCGCGGCGAACCTCCTCGGGAACGCCGTGAAATTCAGCCCGCCGGGGGGCGTCGTGCGCGTGAGAGCCGAGATCCTTCCGGATGAGGGCCGGCCCTTCCTGCGCGTATCCGTGTCGGACTCGGGGCCCGGCTTCCCCGCCGCGGAGAAGGCGCGGATCGCGACGCCTTATCTGAGATTCCAGGGCAGTGAGAAAGTGCCTGGCACCGGCCTCGGCCTCACCGTCGTGCAGAAGGTCCTGCAGGCGCACCGGGGTCGTCTCGATGTCGCGAACAACGACGACGGCCGCGGCTCGACGTTCACGCTCTGGATTCCGGCCTGAGCGGCTGAACGTCCCACACGCGCACTTCGCCACGGTCGGGTGAGGCGACGTGCGCGGTCCCGTCGGCGGAGAACCCGAGCGACACGGCCGGAAGCACTCCGAGCACGTCGGTCACGACGAGGTTCTTCGACACGGACACCGTCCGGGCCGAGGCCTCGCGCGTCGAAGGGTTCATGCTCTGTCCGACACTTGTGACCCACGCTCCGTCGGGCGAGAACCTCACCGCCCCGACGGGCTCGGCGTGGCGTTCGTCCGCCCGAACGCGCGCGCCCGTCGCCGCGTCACGGATCGAGACGCGGCCATCCGCGCAGCCGCACGCGAGGCGGTGTCCGTCGGGCGAGAACGCGAGACAGAACGCCGCCATGTCGAGGTCGGCGATCGTCGCGAAGACGCGCCCCGTCGCCGGATCCACGAGGCGCACGTCGACGTCGCTGAACCCGACGGCGATGCGGTCGCCCGCCGGCGCGACGGCAACGTCCGTCACCTCCGAGAGAGTCGAGCCGATGGTGAAGAGGCGGGCCCCGTCCCCGGTCCGGAACGCGGCGGCCTCGGACCCCGCGGCCGTCGCGATCACGCTCCCGTCACGCGAAACCGCGAGCGCGTCGATCTTCGCCCTGTGCGCGGGGAACGAGCCAAGCTCGCGCCCCGCGCCCGACTCCGCCACAGAGACGCGGCCTTCGGCTCCGCCCCCGACGACTCTCCGACCGTCCCCCGAAAATGAGAGGGCGACGAAACCCTTCTCGCCGGACTTCCAGGCCCGGCGCACGTCGCCACCCGGCCCGTAGACGCGCAGCGTCCCGTCCGCGAACGAAACCGCGAGAGAGTCGCCGAGCGGCTCGCTGGCCCCCGCGCTCGCGTGACCTTCGAGCCGGAAGAGATGGTCGGGCCGGCGTCCCATTAGGCGCGTTCGAGGCAGATCTCGAAGCGCACTCTTGCGCGCACGGTGGCGCTGTCCGCCGCGAGGGAGACGGGCCGCACGAGCTCGCGGCTCGTGATCAGCGGGTCCTTGTGGAAGTTCCTGTCCGGGTCGCCGTCGAACGCGGGGTCGGTGGCGAAGTAGAGCTGCGTGACGAGCGGCTTGTGGCCCGGTGCCGTGATCCGGTAATGAATGTGCTGGCAGACGCGCCCGACGTAGTGCCCGGGAAGCACGGATCGGAACTCGTAAGCGCCCTTCGAACCGGTTTCGACCATGCCCCGGTAGAGGTAGCCCTCATTGTCGTAGAGACCCGCATTCGAAGCGTGCCAGAGCTCGAGAACGGCCCCCTCGAGCCGCTCGCCGCGCGTATCCAGGACGACGCCCTCCACCATGAGCGGGACGCCCGGAGCGCCTTCGGGCGCGAGGGTCGAGGTCTTCGGCGCCTTCCGTTTGTAGAACGGCCCCAGCTCGTTCGGCGGCGTGGGCCGGACCGCCACGTCGGCGGCGAAGAGCGGCCGGGCGAGGCCGAGCGATACCGAGGGCGCGAGAAGGAGCGCTCCCGAGGCGAGGCAGCGCTCGACGAGCTCGCGGCGGGACAGCGGCGATGCCATGCGATCCTCCCTGCGGCGATCCGAATGCGGTCGCGCTTGAGACTCACTCTACGCCCGGCCGGCCGGCCCGGCAACGAGACCGCATGCTTCAGGCGATGCGCAGGACGATCTTCCCGAAGCCCGCCCCCGAAGTCATCCGCTCGTAAGCCTTGCGGGCGTCGGCGAGCGGATAGACGGTGTCGACGACGGGCTCGAGGCGGCCCGCGTCGACGGCCGCCAGCATCGCGGCGAACTCGGAGTCCGTGCCCATCGTGGACCCGAGGATCGTGAGCTGCTTCCAGAAGATGATGCGCATCTCTTCTTCGGGGTTCGGGCCGGAGGTCGCCCCGCACGTCACGATGCGCCCTTTCTTCGCGGCCGCCGTGAGCGAGTGCCGCCACGTGGCGGCGCCGACCGAGTCCACGACGACGTCCACGCCGCGCTTGCCGGTCAGCTCGCGGATCGCCTTGCCGACGTCCGCCTTCTTGTAGTCGATCGTCTCGTCCGCCCCGAGCTCACGCGCCTTCTCGAGCTTCTCCTTCGAGGAGGACGTCACGAAGACGCGGGACGCCCCGCACAGCTTCGCGATCTGAACCGCGAAGGTCGAGACGCCGCCCCCGACGCCGTGCACCAGCACGGTCTCCCCCGGCCGGAGCGCGGCACGGGTCACGAGCATGCGCCACGCCGTGAGCCCCACGAGCGGGAATGCAGCGGCCTTCTCGGGAGAGAGACGGGGCGGCGCCGGATAGACGTTCGAGCGCGGCACCGCGATCTTCTCGGCGAAGGTGCCGGGGAGGTGCTCGCCGAGGATGCGAAAGGTCACGCACAGGCTCGTTTCGCCGGCCACGCAGAATTCACAGGTCCCGCACGAGAGTCCGGGCTGCAGGACGACGCGCGTTCCGGGTGCGGGGCCCTTCACGCCCGGTCCGAGCGCCTCGACGACTCCCGTCCCGTCGGCGCCCGGCACGTGAGGAAACGTCACGGGCACGCCGGGAATGCCGTTCCTCACGAAGATGTCGAGCCCGTTGAGCGCGGCCGCCTCGAGCTTCACGAGCACCTCGCCGGCGCCCGGAACCGGGTCGGGCTGTTCGCCGAAGGAGAGGACGTCGTCGCCGCCGTGCGCGGTCAGGAAGACTGCTTTCATCGCTGCCTCCGCTCGGATGAGATTAGCCGATGGCCGGGTCGGTCATAATGCGGGGCTCCGGCGCTCTCTCGCGCCCGGAAAGGAGCGGCATGAGGGCCTGGGAAATTCGTCAGAAAAGAGCGCAGAAGCGAGCCCGGGAGCTCGCCCGTAAAGAGAAAAACAAGCACTCGAAGGAGACATCGACGTTCCGGCTCGTCGTGGCCGGGCGGGCTGGCGAGCCTTCGGTCGTGGAGTCGGTCATCGTGAAGAATCCTGACGAATCCGTCGCCGAGGCGACGTTCGACGAGATCGAGCCGGGCATTACCCTGATCGTCGAGGGCGAGCGCGGCCTCATTCAGCGCGTCGTCGTCGAGGAGAAGCTGGAGCTCGACGAGCCCGAGCCGATGCGCGAGGTGCGCGTCCGGGTCCTCTAGCTCGCCCGCGACCGGGAAAAGGCGGGCGAGCACACTGGTCATTTCTGGGGGAACCCCGAATGGGTTCCCCCTCACCCCTTCCTCTGACACCAGGGCAGCCCGATTTCTCAGACGGCCTCCCTTCTTCCGTCCAGCCGCGCGACGGCGGCGTCGCCCGCCTCGGCCGTCGAGAGCTTTCCCCCGAGGTCGCGCGTCGTCTCCCCCGCCGCGACGCACGCGGCAACGGCGCTCTCGACTCGCTCGGCGAGATCCGCGCGGCCGACGTGCGCGAGCAGCATCCCGAGGCTCCGGATCGACCCGAAGGGATTCGCGATTCCCCTGCCCGCGAGGTCCGGGGCCGAGCCGTGGACGGGCTCGAAGACGGACGTCCTGCCCGGGTGCACGTTCCCGGACGACGCGAGGCCGAGCCCCCCTTGCAGGGCGGCGCCGAGATCGGAAAGAACATCGCCGAACAGGTTGTTCGTGACGACGACATCCAGCGCGGCGGGGTTCCTCACCATCTCGTGGGCGAGGGCGTCCGCGAACATGTGCCGGCTCTCGAGGGCGGGAAATTCTGCCGCCACCTCGCGAAAGACGCGGTGCCAAAGGCCGCCGCCGCGTTTCTGGACGTTGTGCTTGTCCGCCATGAGGACGCGGGGGCGGCGCCGGAGCCGGCGGGGTTTCTCGAAGGCCGCCGCGAACGCGAACGCCGCGCGGCAGATCCGCTCGACGCCGCGTCGGGTCGTCACGTCCTCGTCGACCGCTTCCTCGTCGGAGGTGCCGGCCCTTTCCACGCGTCCGCGGCCCGAGTAGGCCCCTTCGGTGTTCTCGCGGAAGAGAACGAAGTCCACGTCGGAGGCGCGCGCCTTTCGAAGCGGGACGACGGAGTCGTCGAGCGCGCGCACCGGCCGGACGTTCGCGAAGAGGTCGAGGTGGCGGCGCATGCCGAGCAGGATCTCGTCCGCGTGCCGCCCGTCCGGGACGCGCGGATCGCCGAAGGCGCCGGCGAGGACCGCGTCGAAGTCGCGCGCGAGCATGTCGAACGCGCCGGAGGGAATCGTCTCCCCCGTCCTGAGAAAGTGGTCTGCACTCCAGGGAAAGAGGGAGATTTCTATGAATGGTCCCCCGTCGGCGGCGATGCCATCGCCCGCGGGCGGGCTCCCCTTACCCTTCAAAGAAAAAGCGCCCGAACCCGATGCCGTGGCGCCACTCGTCGCGACGGCCAGCGCTTGGAGCACCTTGAGGGCCTCGCGCGTCACCTCCGGGCCGATGCCGTCGCCGGGCACGACCGCGATCCGCATCGGGCGCCTCGCCCTACGCTTCGAGCGCGAGCAGCGCCGCGAGCAGCTCGCCGCCGTCCGGGAAGCGGTCCGGGCGGTGCCGCGCGAGCGTCCGCATGAGGACCGAGACTTCCCCCTCGCTGAGGAACGGCGCGTACGGGCGCGGGTCGTCCGGATCGCGCTCGAGCCGAGCGACGAGGACGTCGTCGCCGACGTACGGCCATCGCCCCGTCGCGAGCGTGTAGAACGCCGCGCCGAGCGAGTACACGTCCGAGGCCGGGCTCGGCATCTCGCCGCGCAGAACCTCGGGCGGGAAGAAGGCCGGGCTTCCGATGAGCTTGGACGTGCCGCCCGCGTCGGCCTGCGGAAGCGCGAGGCCGAAGTCGAGGATGCGCAGCGTCTCGTGCTCGTCGAGGATGAGGTTCGCGGGCTTGAGGTCGCGGTGCAGGATGCCCTTCGCGTGGGCCGCCGCGATGCCGCGGGTCGCCTGCACGAACCAGGTCCTCCAGTTCTTCCGAACTCTCTCCGAGTCCTTCTTGATGAGCTTCTGGAGATTCGGCCCCTCGAGGTATTCCATCGCGAGATAGAGGCTGCCGAATCCTTCGCCGTAGTCGTACAGCGCGACCACGTTCGGATGCTTGAGCGCCGCGATGGCCTTGGCCTCTCGCTTGAAGTAGCGCATCGCCGTCTCGTCGCCTCGGAGCTGCCAGGGCAGGATCTTGAGCGCCACGAATCGGTCCAGCTTCTTGTCGAGCGCCTTGTGCACGACGCCCATGCCGCCGCGTCCGAGCTCGGCGAGGATCTCGTAGCGCGACTCGGGCGTCTCGGGCAGGCCGAAGCCCATCGTGGGCTTGGCGGGAACCTTAGCTGCCGGTGTCGCGATGTGGAGCGGCGGCGGCTTCACGGGCGGCGGCGGGGACGACGGCGTGAACGACGTGTAGGGCCCCGATTTGTGCACGGCCGGCGTCCGGATGAGCGCCGCCGGCATGGCATCGTCCAGCTCCACGTCCGAGAAGGGGACGGGCTGCACGGCGGCGCCCACGAGCACCGAAGGATCGAAAGCCGCGATCCGCCCCAGCTCGACACCTTCTCCGGAGTCGCCGGAGTCGCGCATCGCCTCGAGAAGGGTCATGTGAATTGCGAGGTTGTCGGCTTCGACCTTGCCGCGCCCGACCAGCTCGCGCAACACGTGCACGGCGTCCTTGCTCTCGCCCGCGGCCAGGTGCGCGCGCGCGAGCTCGTGAAACACCTCGGCGAGCCCCGGCTCGCCGCGCGGCACGCCGGTGAGGTACTCCCACGCCTGCTCGCGTCGCCCGCCGAGGAGCGCGCACCGCGCGGCCTCGAGGCCGCGGCCCGTGCGGAAGAAGACCTGGGCCGCCTCGTCGAATTTCCCGCCGGCCTGGAGCGCCGCCGCCGCAGCGGGCAGGCGGCCGGCTCCGCGGAAGAGGGCCGCCGCCCTGTCGTAGTCTTTCAGCTCGCTGAAGAGCGCCGCCGCCTTCTCGACCTGCCCCCCGAGCGCGAAGGCCTCCGCGGCGGCCGCTCGATTCCCTCCTCGCAGGTAGAGGGGGGCGGCCTTCTCGCTACGCCCCGCTTCCTTCCAGGCGTCCGCCGCCCGGACGAAGTCACCCGCTTTCTCGAAGAGGCCCGCGGCGCGCAGCGCCTGTCCGGCCCGGCGCCACGCGTCGGCCGCGGACACGAGGTCGCCCCGGCTCTCCGCCTCGCGCGCGAGGAGTTCCTGTGCGCCCTTCTCGTCTCCCGCTCGTGCCGCCGCGAGTGCGGCCTTCGTCGAGGGCGCCGCTCCTCTCGAAGGACTGGACGGCTTCGACCGGGCGCCCGCTCTCCACGAAGAGCTCACCGGCGAGGAGGAATTCCTGCGCGTTCCGGTACGCCTCGGCGGCCTCCCCCGGTCTTCCCGCGTTGCGATAGGCGTCCGCGGCCCTCTTCCACAGCGCCGCGCGGACGGGCCCCTGAGGCGTCGCCTCGGCGAGCCGCCGGCATGCCTCCGCGAGCGACGCGTGGTCGCCGAGCGCCTCGGCGATCTCGGCGAGCCGGTCCCAGCGGGAACTCGCGCGCGCCAGCAGGAGCGCCTTCTTGCCGAGCTCCTCGGCGACCTTGGTCTCGCCGGCGGCCTCCCACGCGCGCGAGGCTTCCCACACGTAGCCGTCGCCGGCTTCGTCATACAGACGCGCCGCCTCGCGGGCGCTCCCGTCCCGTTGCTCGAGCGCGGCCAGCCGTGGCCATGCCTTGGCCTTCTTGAACATCCGGCGCGCGCGCTTCGTGTCGCCCGCCTTCAGGTACGCTTCGCCGGCATGGACCCAGTCTCGGGTGTCCTGGAAACCCTGCGCGGAAGAGACTTCGGGATGGGCGGGCTGTCCGAGCCGGATCGCGAAAAGGCAGACGAGAAGGCCCGCGATGTCGATAAGGTAGCGGAGCGTCGCGGTGCGGCCCAGAAGCTGGAAGAAGGGCGAGGCGGAGAGGTCACGCGACGCCTCCTCCAGCGCCGGCTGGCGTGCGAAGAGCGACACTGTGTCGACGATCTGATCGAGGTGCGCGGCCACGAGGAAGCCGACGCCCAACCCGAGGACGAGAATCGAGGAGCGGAGCCATTCGCCGAGCGGGACGCCGCGCAGGTTCAGGGCCTTCACGATGAGCCGCCCGAGGACGAGGACGACGAGCACGGCCCCGATCTGGGGCGCGAAATAGAAGCGCTCCGCCACGAGCCTCCGGGCGAGATCGCTCGTTTCCGTGTGGGTGCGCGCCCAGTCTACCGCTCGCACGAGGCCGAACTGGGCCGCGAGCGCGAGAACCAAGGTCGGCAGGTCGTCTTTCCAGTTCCTGGACTCCACGCGTGCGCGATTATGAGCGATTCCCGGCCACGCGCGGCGGATGCGCGAGCCGCGACCGCGGTACAGTCGCGTTCTCCATGCGCCCGCCGTCGCCGATTCTCCTCGCCGCGGCTCTCGCGGCGGCCCTCCCCGCCGCCGCGCAGTCGTACTCGGACCCGGGCACGGGCTATGGCCTCTCCGCCGGATACGCGCGCGGGAGAGACTCGGAGTCGGGCGGCGCCACCGGCGGAGTCCACGCGCGCCTGCGCCTCACGGGCGGGATCGGCCTGGAGGTGTCGGCGGGATACCGGCGCGACGCGTTCGCGACGGACGGCGTTCGCGTCCTGACGGTCGACGAGATTCCCGTCGCGGCGGCCCTGCTTCTTTTTTTCCCGCACGACGGGCGCGTGCAGCCGTACCTTCTCGCCGGCATCGGCTACACGTGGGCGAAACCGAAAGGCGTAGGACCGAATGCCGACGCGTCTTACCCCGCGGAAAACCTCTTCGCGCTCTATGGCGGCGCCGGCGTGGACGTGAGAACGAGCTTCAGGACATCGGTCTTCCTCGACGGCCGGTTCGTCTTTCTCGACGTCGACGCGGTCAAGTCGCTCCCGAACCAGCCGAAGTCCGACTACCTTCGTCTCTCGGCGGGCTTCAACTTGTACTTCTAGGACGCCTCCGGCCCGAGGCCGGACACGAGCCGGGAGAACGTCTCCGGGTCGATGTTGCCCCCCGACAGCACCACGCCCACGCGCTTGCCCGACAGGCCCTTCACGCGCCCCGAGAGGACGCCCGCGAAGGCCGCCGTCGCGCCCGGCTCGACGACGAGCTTCATCGCCGTGAAAAGCAGCGACATGGCGCGTCTGAGCTCGAGGTCGCTCACGGTGACGACGCTCTCGACGAGGGCGGACACGAGCGCGAACGTGTGAACGCCCGGTTTCGTCGTCTGAAGGCAATCCGCGATCGTAGCGGGCACCGGGATGGACACGGGATGCCCCGCGGCGAGCGAGCGCACGAAATCGTCTCCTGCCTCGGGCTCTACGCCGAAGACGCGGGTCGCGGGCCGGATCGCCCTCACGGCGACCGCCACGCCGGAAAGGAGCCCGCCTCCGCCGAGCGGCGTGAGAACGGCATCGAGGTCCGGCACGTCCTCGAGCATCTCGAGCCCGGCGGTGCCCTGCCCCGCGATGACGGCGACGTCGTCGAACGGGGGAACGAGGACTCGGGCCTCGTTCGCGACGATCTCCCCGGCGATCCTCTCGCGGCTCTCCTCGGCGCGGTCGTAGAGGCGCACCTCGGCTCCGTACCCGCGCGTGGCGGCGAGCTTGAGCGACGGCGCGTCGCGCGGCATCACGATGACCGCCGTGACGCCGAGCTCCTTCGCCGCGAGCGCGACGGCCTGCGCGTGGTTCCCGGAGGAGAACGCGACGACGCCACGCCTCCTCTCCTCCGGCGTCAGGAGCGCCAGCCGTGAGAACGCACCGCGCGCCTTGAACGCGCCCACGCGCTGGAACGTCTCGCACTTGAAGAAAAGGCGGCAGCCGGCGCGCGCGTCCAGGCGCCGCGAGGTCATCACCGGCGTGCGGTGCACGTGAGAGTCGATCCGCCCGCGCGCGGCCTTCACGTCTTCGAGGGTCACGGGCAGAGTCACGCCGCCGCCTCCCTCTCCCTCGGGGCATCCTTCACGCCGCACAGTCGATCGGCCTCGGAGGTCACCGCGTCGATCGCCGCCGCCGCGCGCGCGAGGAACGTCTCCTCGGTCTCGCCGGTGTCGCGCTCCACAGCGGGCGCGAACACGACGACGCACCGTGAAAACGGAAGCGGGAGGAGGAAACGGTCCCAGGACCGCAGGAATCTCGGGCGGCTCGAGGACGAGGACGAGGGCAGCACGAGCGCGTTGCCCTGCTCGGCCAGGACGAGGATCCCGCGCTTGCACCTGCGCGCGGGGCCCCGCGGCCCGTCGGGCGTGAGGGCGCCTCCGGGCGCGTCCTTCAAGGCGTCGAGGAACTCCGCGGAAGCGAGGTCGCCGCCGCGCGACGAGGATCCGCGGGCGGCCTTGAAGCCCCAGAGGCCGAGAAAGGTCGCGATGATCTCCCCGTCCTCGCTCCGCGAAGCCATCGTGACGTAACCCTCCCCGCGGTGCGCGAGGATGCCGCCGACCATCCGCTGGTGCCAGATCGCGTGGAGGGGCTTCTTTCCCTTCGCCCGGATCGCCTGCCGGTGCTCCTCGCCGACGATCGAGAGGTGCAGCGTCCACCGGTAGACGGTGATCGCGACGAAGACGAGGACGCCGAGAAACCGCTGCAGCACGGGGAGGGATTATCCTTCCGCCCGGATGCGCCTCGTCGCGGAAGACCTCTCCCGCTCGTTCGGGACGCGGAGGATCATCGGCCCCATCTCTTTTTCGGTCGACAACGGGCGTGTCCTGGGCGTCGCGGGCGAAAACGGCAGCGGCAAGACGACGCTCCTCCGAGTCCTCGCCGGCCTGATCCGCCCGACCGGCGGCCGGGTCGTCTTCGAGGACGACGGCGAGAGCCTCGTTCCGCGCGACGCGTCGCACCTGCTCGGCTGGTTCGCGCCCGACCTCGCCCTCGACGGCGCTCTGACCGCCGCCGAGAACCTCGACTTTTTCGCCGCGGTCCGGGGCCTTCCGCCGAAGGACGGCGACGCCGAGCGCTGGCTTTCGGGCGTGGGCCTCGACCCGGCGCGCGTCGCGGGCGTCCCGCTGCGCGCGCTCTCGACGGGCCAGCGCCAGCGCGTCAAGCTCGCTTACGCGACGCTCCACGACCCGGGCGTCCTCCTCCTCGACGAGCCCGGCGCGAACCTCGACGAACCGGGCCGCGCGGTCGTCCAGAGGGTCGTCGCCGCGCAGCGCTCCCGCGGGATCGCCGTCGTCGCCTCCAACGACCTCCGCGACCTCGCCCTCGCGGACGACAGGCTTGTCCCTCACGTGAGCGCGCGAAAGGTCCCGCTGTTCCGCGCGGCGGCGGCCGTCGTGAAGCGCGACCTCCTCGCGGAGTGGCGCACCCGGATCGCCGTCAACGCGCTCTTCCTCTTCGCCTTCGCAGTCCTCGTTCTCGTGGGCTACGCCGTCGGCCCGACGCGCCTCGCGCCCGAGGACCGGCCCACGGTGAACGCGGTGCTGCTCTGGATCGTGATCTTCTTCTCGGCGATGACGGGCCTCTCGCGCGTCTTCGTGAAGGAGGAAGAGGCCGGCACGGCGTCCGCCCTGCGCCTCGCGGCGCCGCCGGCCGCGATCCTTCTCGGGAAGTACCTGGTGAACGTCGTGCTCCTCTTCGCGGTCACGGCGTTCATCGTGCCGCTGTTCCTGGTCCTGACCTCCTTCGAGATCGCGTGTCCGTCGCTCTTCATCGCCCTCCTCGTTTTCGGCGGGCTGGGGCTCGCGGGGGCGTCTACGTTCACCGCGGCACTCGTCTCGAAGGCGGCCGCCAAGGGCGCGCTCTTCGCCGTCCTCTCGATCCCGCTCCTCCTTCCGCCGCTCATCGCCGCGGTCTCGGGGACGCAGGTCGCGGCCCGGGAGACCGCCTTCTCGGCGGGCTTCGACTTCGTGAGGGTCCTCGTGGCGTACGACGGCGTCGTCACGACGGCCGCATTCGCGCTCTTCGACGCCGTGTGGCGGGAGTAGACGCCGGGCTGAGGCTCGATCTGGGTCTGAGACGCGTTCTGCGTTAGGCGGGCCAAGGCGACGTCACTTTCCATTCAGGACCAGGCTCAAAAACTGGAACCGGGGAGTTGACTTTTATTTTTATGCTGTTTTCTCTCGGCAACCGTATACAATTTCGGGCCTAGGCATTCCAATCCAAGTCCAGGCTTCGAAAGGGAGTACATTGAGGTCGAATAAACCGGTGTACCCAGGGCGATGCATTGGAGGCGAGTCGCCTTTCCGCCTCGTCAAGAGTGACTTCGCGCTGAACTCGGGCGGTCGGGCCTTCATATTCTCTGCACTCCTCTAAAGAAACCGGGCGTCAGGCAACCGAAAACCAATAAACCAAGGGCTTCGAGGGGATTAAATGGGGAACAACACGGTGTACCCCGGGCTGAGCATTGGGGGCGTTCCAGCCTCCGCTTCGCCTTCGCCCTTTTTTGTCAAGGGCGCCTCCGGGCCGTCCTCGGATCCCCGGGCAGTAGTTTCCCTCCCATCCGCATCGGCCCGCTGGGGGCGCTCTGGGAACAGACCTTGCTCTACAGAAACGGGTTCTGGAGTTTTTGAAAGGAGTACAAAGCCAGTGGACTTCGCGGCGAACCCTGAGAGCACCGAATCAGCCTCCGCCTCGCATGCGACAATTCTCGGTTTCTCCCTCGTCGCTCCGGCGCCCGGGATGTCGTTCTCCTCGCCTGCGAAGGCGAAACGCGGGGATTCGCTCCCGACGGCCTCCGTCCACTTCGGGGACAAGCTGCGCCGGTGAAGAGCGTCACGCCACTCGGTGCCGCGCCTACGAACACCGCGGCCGCGCTCACGGACCCGGCGGTCCCGGGTTTCGTATCGACGCAGCCGACCGCTCCCCCGGCGACGACGGGCGCGCCGGAAGCCACCGCGGGCCTTCCCGCTCCGCTGGCGATCGCCGTCGAAACCCACGTCGAGTCGCGCCCGCCCGGGCAGGTCGTGCCCTTTCCGAGAAAGGAGCAGGCCAGGGAGATCCTGCGCTTTGCCAGAGGGGAGATGCTGCTCCACTGGTCGATCGCAATCCCTTTCATGGTTTGTTTCGTGACGGGCGCCTCCATGAAGCTCGGCTACAACCTTCACTCCGACAGCCTCTTCCGCGAGGTTCTCTCCTTCCTTCATCGGGTCTCCGGCGGGTGCCTGACGATCTTCCCGGCTCTGGCCATCATCCGCACCTGGCGCGACTACAAGAAGCACATCTACAACATCAAGGTCGGGTTTTCCTGGACGATCGACGACTTGAAGTGGCTCTTCCTTTTCGGGCCCTCGACCGTCAGCAAGAAGATCGTTCTTCCGGAGCAGCGCAAGTTCAACGCCGCCGAGAGGTTGAACTTCATGATGGTCATGGTCACGTATCCGCTGTTCGTCGCGACCGGCCTTTTCCTCCTGACGAACGGCATCGATCGGTTCCTGCCCTGGGTCCTCCACATCAGCATGTCGCTGGTGGCACCCCTTCTGATGTTCGGGCACATCTACATGGCGGTCGTCAATCCCGGCACGCGGGTGGGCCTGAGCGGGATGTTCTCGGGTCGCGTCGACCGCGAATGGGCGAAGCACCACTACAACCGCTGGTATCGGGAGAACTTTGAAGAAGACGGCACCCCCAAGCGGTGACGGACTGTCCGGCGTACTCGGAGCGGTCGTTCTGGCACTCGCGGTGCTCGTCCCCGCTCCGCGTCTCGGGGCCCAGGGCCTCGGGACCCTCGTCTCCCCCGGCAAGCTCGCCAGGCCGCACGCGAAGCTCGAAGGCCTCGACAAGTGCCAGAGCTGCCACGAGCCGGGCCGCCAGGTCACGGCCGCGAGGTGCCTCGAGTGCCACAAGCCGGTCGCCGAGCGCATCAAATCGAAGAAAGGAGTCCACCGCGACGTCGCGGGCAAGGAGTGCGCGAGCTGCCACGTCGAGCACGCGGGCCTCGAAGGCGACATCCTCCACTTCACGCCGAAAGGCTTCGACCACAAGCGTGAAACCGGTTTCGCGCTCGACGGCCTCCACGCCCCCGTCGAGTGCAAGGCGTGCCACAAGACGCGCTCGTACCTCGTCCTCTCCGTGGCGTGCGCGTCCTGTCACAAGGACGCCCACAACGGCACCCTCGGCGCGACCTGCCAGACCTGTCACCCGACGAGCCTCGCCTTCAAGGAAACCCGCAAGAGCTTCGACCACATGAAGACGAAGTACCCGCTCACCGGCGCGCACGCGAAGACGCTCTGCGAGAAATGTCACAAGGTGAAGGGCGTCTACCGCATCGAGCGCTTTGCGGCCTGCGACGATTGCCACAAGAACCCCCATCAGCCGTCGCTCGGGATCTGCTCCACCTGCCACGTCACGGAGAGCTTCAAGAAGCTCCCCGAGGGCCAGAAGTTCGACCACTCGAAGACCCGCTACCCGCTCGTCGGTCGGCACGCGGCCGTCCACTGCCAGACCTGTCACGTGAAACCGGCGACGGTCGTGCACCTCAAGTACGGGAAATGCTCCGACTGCCACCACGACCCGCACAAGCCCCTCTTCGCCACTGAGGACTGCGCGGCCTGCCACACGGAGAACGGCTTCAAGCCGGGGAAGTTCGACCACACGGCCAAGACGAAATTCCCGCTCGACGGCAAGCACGCGACGACGCCGTGCGCCGACTGCCACAAGGCGGCAGCGGCGCAGGCCAAGGTTCCCCTCGCGCAGCGCATGGTCGACTTCCGCGGCGCGAAGAAGGAATGCGTCTCCTGCCACGTCGATATCCACAAGGGAAAGCTCGGCGCGACCTGCCAGACCTGTCACACGACGAGCACCTTCAAGATCTCGAAGTTCGAGCACCCTCGCCAGCACGAGTTCTTCCTGGGGGGGCACCTCGGTGTCGCGTGCGAGAAGTGCCACCTCCCGGAACCGGGGTCCGCGCCCGCGGCCCGTCCCGCGAAGGGCGCTGCGCCTCCGGTCGTCGCGCGGCAGTACAAGGACGTTTCCTTCAAGTGCGCGACCTGCCACAAGGATCCGCATCTCGGGCAGGTGAGCACGGACTGTGCGACGTGCCACGGCATCGTGAAGGGCTTCAAGCCCGACCTCTTCGTGCACTCGCGCTCGAAGTTCTCTCTCACGGGGAAGCACGAGACGACGCCCTGCGCGAAGTGCCACGCGAAGGAGACCGCGAAGTTCCCTGCGGGCAACGGCACGGCCGTCCGTCTCACGGGCATATCGACCGAGTGCCGCACCTGCCACAAGGACCCGCACCTCGGCCAGCTCTCGACCCGCTGCGAGACCTGCCACGAGACCAAGTCGTTCAAGATCGCGAAGTACACGCACCCCGCCAAGAAGGCGACCCAGGACTTCTTCGTCGGAAAGCACGCGAAGGTCGCGTGCGCCGAGTGCCACAAGAAGGAGACTTTCAACTACCCCGCCGGCCGGGGAACCACCGTCCGGTACGCGGTCCCGGTGGACTGCGCGCACTGCCACGAGGACCCGCATCGCGGCACCCTCGGGCGCGACTGCGCGTCCTGCCACAGCGCCGAGCTCTGGCGGACCGCTTCGCGCGCATTCCACAAGAAGGGCGCCTTCCCCCTCGAGGGCAAGCACCTGACGACCCCCTGTGCGTCCTGCCACCTCAACGGCGTCCTCAAGGGCACGCCGACGGGCTGCTACGACTGCCACTGGGTCCGCAAGCCCGACGACCGCTTCAAGACGAAGCTCGGCGCCGACTGCGCCACCTGCCACCGGCCGACCGCCTGGACGGCAGTCATGTGGACCCACGAGGCCGCGACGAGTTTCCCGCTCGAAACGCCGCACAAGACGATCGTCTGCGAGTCCTGCCACAAAGGCCTGCAGTTCAAGGGCACGCCGCGCGACTGCTACTCCTGCCACCGCGCGGACTACGAACGGGTCAAAGACCCGAGCCACGTCGCGGGCGGCTTCCCGACGGATTGCACGGGCTGCCACAGGTCCTCGTCGCCGACCTGGCGGGGCGCGACCTTCATCCACTCGACCTTCCCGCTCCTCGGCGTCCACGCGACGCAGCTCTGCGCCGCGTGCCACAAGAACAACGTCTTCAGGGGCACGCCTCGCGATTGCTACACCTGCCACAGGCTGGACTACCAGAACGCCAAGAACCCGCCGCACGCTTCTGCCGTGTTCCCGACGACCTGCGACAGCTGCCACAAATACTCGGCGCCGAACTGGAAGGACGCCGGGTTCAACCACAACGTGGTGACGACGTTCCCCCTCGGCGGCGCCCACGTGACAGCGCCCTGCAACGCCTGCCACGTGAACAACGTGTTCAAGGGCACGCCTCGCGATTGCTACACCTGTCACAAAACGGACTACCAGAACTCCAAGAATCCGCCGCATGCCTCTGCCGGGTTCGCGACCACGTGCGACACCTGCCACAAGTTCACCGACCTGGCATGGCGGCCCGCGAGCTTCAACCACAACACGAGCACGACCTTCCCGCTCGCCGGCACCCATGTGACGCAGGCCTGTACCGCCTGCCACGTGAACAACGTGTTCAAGGGCACGCCCCGCGACTGCTACACCTGCCACAAGACGGACTACCAGAACTCCAAGAACCCCCCGCACGCGGCATCGGGCTTCCCGACCACTTGCGACAGCTGCCACAAGTTCTCCGACACGGCCTGGAAGCCCGCGAGCTTCAACCACAACACGAGCACGACCTTCCCGCTGGCGGGTGTCCACGCGACGCAGCAGTGCGCCGCCTGCCACAAGAACAACGTGTTCAAGGGCACGCCCCGCGACTGCTACACCTGCCACAAGACGGATTTCCAGAACTCCAAGAATCCGCCTCACGTCGCATCCGGCTTCCCGACGACGTGCGACACGTGCCACAAGTTCTCCGACGCCGCCTGGAGGCCCGCGAGCTTCAACCACAACACGAGCACGACGTTCCCGCTGGCGGGTGTCCACACGACGCAGCTGTGCGCCGCCTGCCATAAGAACAACGTTTACAAGGGCACGCCCCGCGACTGCTGGTCGTGCCACCAGACCGACTACAACAATTCCAAGAACCCGAATCACATCGCAGCCGCGTTCCCGACGACCTGCGACACGTGTCACCTGTTCTCCGCGCCCGCCTGGGTGCCTTCCGTTTTCAAGCACTAGATGAAACGAGTTTTCGATATGGAGTGTGAGCCAGTGAACAAAACCATGCAGTTCCCGCTCATCAAGTCCCGGAAGGTAATTCACCGCCTCGCGCTCTTCGCGGCTCTGCTCGCCTGGTGCTCCCCGGCGGCGGCGCAGTCCTTCACGGGGTGGCCGCTCGCAGGCGCGCACATGAAGACACCCTGCCAGGTGTGCCACAAGAACAACGTTTTCAAGGGCACGCCCAAGGACTGCTACTCCTGCCACCGGACCGACTACAGCACCGCCACGACCCCGGTGAACCACGTCGCGTCGAACTTTCCGACGACCTGCGACTCGTGCCACAAGTTCTCAGACCCGACGTGGATGGGGGCGAATTTCAACCATGCGAGGTTCCCGCTGGCCGGCGTGCACAGCACCACGGCGTGCGCGACGTGCCACAACCCGCCGTACGCCCCTTCGGCGAACAACACCACGACCGTTCCGACGACCTGCTACGGGTGTCACGTGAGGGACTTCAACGCCGCCAAGACGCCCGTCGACCACGTCGCGTCGAATTACCCGACGACCTGCGACTCGTGCCACAAGTTCTCCGACCCGACGTGGATGGGGGCGACGTTCAACCACGCGAGGTTCCCGCTGGCCGGCGTGCACAGCACCACGGCGTGCGCGACGTGCCACAACCCGCCGTACGCCCCTTCCGCGAACAACACCACGGCGGTGCCGACGACCTGCTACGGGTGTCACGTGAGGGACTTCAACGCCGCCAAGTCGCCGATCGACCACGTCGCGTCGAATTACCCGACGACCTGCGACTCGTGCCACAAGTTCACCGACGCGACGTGGTCGCTCGGGAAATTCGCCCACACCACCTTCCCGCTGGCCGGCGTGCACAGCACCACGGCGTGCGCGACGTGCCACAACCCGCCGTACGCCCCTTCCGCAAACAACACCACGGCCGTTCCGACGACCTGCTACGGGTGTCACGTGAGGGACTACAACGCCGCCAAGTCGCCGGTCGACCACATCGCCTCGAACTACCCGACGACCTGCGACTCGTGCCACAAGTTCACCGACGCGACGTGGTCGCTCGGGAAATTCGCCCACACCACCTTCCCGCTCGTCGGAGTGCACGCCACCACGGCGTGCGCGACGTGCCACAACCCGCCGTACGCCCCTTCCGCGAACAACACCACGGCCGTGCCGACGACCTGTTACGGGTGTCACGTGAGGGACTTCAACGCCGCCAAGACACCGGTGAGCCACACCGGCTTCCCGACGACGTGCGACTCGTGCCACAAGAACACCGACGCCACCTGGGCGCAAAAGGGCTCCTTCGTCCACACCGCGTACTTCGCTCTGGCGGGCGCCCACGTCACGGCGCCGTGCGCCCAGTGTCACACCAACAACAACTACATCAGCGTGCCGAAGTCTCCGTGCTCGGCGTGCCACCAGACGGACTACCTGAACGCCAAGACGCCGATCGACCACATCGCGTCGAGCTTCCCGAACACCTGCGACTCGTGCCACAAGTTCGCCGACGCGACGTGGATGCAGGGGACGTTCAATCACACGGCCTTCCCGATCACCAGCGGCCGCCACAATGTCCCGTGCGCCCAGTGCCACACGACACCGAACGTCTTCACGGTCTTCAACTGCATCGGCTGCCACACGCAGGCCAAGACAGCCAGCGAGCACAACGGACGGAAGGGATACGTATGGACTTCCGTGGCCTGCTACTCCTGCCACCCGAACGGAAGAAGCTGATGCGCGGTAGATTCGCCGTTCTCGCGGTCCTCGGGGCCCTCCTCGCGTGGGGGGCCCCGGCCGCGGCGCAATCCGGCCTCGACTGGGGCCGCGTGTCCCTCTTCGGCCAGGTCATGCGTTCCGGCAACGGGGACGGGTCGAGCACGGCCTACAACGAGCTGAACGCCTCCGTCACGCTCCACACGCCCCCCCGGGACCAGGACGGGCTGGAGTTCTCGATCGACGCGCGCGGCTCGCAGTACCCGTCCGTCGAGAACCGCGACCCGCGCCTCTCCATCTACGACGCCTGGGTCGGCGGCAAGTTCGCCGGCGGCAAGATCGCCGTTCGTCTCGGCCAGATGTACGTGAACGACCTCGGCGCGCTCGGAGGCCTCGGCGGCCTCTCGCTCGAGACCAGGACCGGCAAGCTCCGCTTCGGCCTCTTCGGCGGCCTCGAGCCAAAGGGCTTCGACGCCGGCTACGTGGCGGACGTCAGGAAGGCCGGCGCCTACGCCGCCTACGACGGCGAGCGGGGCTGGCGCAACGTGCTCGGCTACGTGACGATCCGCAACCAGGGTCTCGCCGAGCGCAACGTCCTGTCGACGACGAACTTCATCCCGATCGGCCGGGAGTTCTTTCTCTACCAGGCCGCCGAGTACGACCTGACGGGGCCCGGCGGCGTGGGGAAAGGCGGCCTCGCGTACTTCTTCGCGACGGCCCGCTGGGCGCCCGTCCAGATGTTCGAGCTCCAGGGCCTCTACCAGCACGGCCGCTCGATCGACGCGCGCACGATCACCCAGGACCAGCTCGCGGGCCGCCCGATCGACTCCAAGAGCCTCCAGGGCTTCCTGTTCGACTCGATGGGCGGGCGCGCCACGGTCGAGTTCGTCCGCGGCTGGCGGGTCTGGGCCGGTTACTACCAGGACAAGAACAACCAGGACGACATCAAGTCGAACCGCTGGCAGTTCGGCCTGTCCGCGATGAACATCCTCGGGACGGGGTTCGACGCGTACGTCTCGGACAACCGGACGATCCGCCCGGGCGCCTCGACCTACGACTCGTGGTACTTCTCCCTCGGACGCAGCCTCGGCTCGCGGCTCTACCTCACGCTCGACTACTCGACGTCGCTGTCGGTCCTCCACCTGACCGACTCGGGCGGGCTCACCGTCACGACCCAGCCCTCCTCGAGGCGCTACAGCCTCTCGGGAATCTACAACCTCTCCCGGGCGTTCTCGCTATTCGTGACGGGCGAGCAGCTCGTCGACGACGAGACCACGCAAAACCGGGCATTGCTCGGGCTGACCTTCCGTTTCTGACACGGAGTCTCTGAAGCAACTAGACTAAGGGGAAGGGGGCGTCTGGGCGTTATGATCCCCGCTGTGAAGAGTCTCGGCCTCGTGGCCAAGTGGTTCCTGGGCCTCGGGATGGCCGCGGTCTGCTGGGGAGCGTTCCTCTACGCCCGGCCGGCCCAGAACTTCGTGGGTCAGTCCTCGCGCATCGTATTTTTCCACGTCCCGCAGGCCTGGGTCGCGACCGTCGCCTTCTTCGTCGCGGCGGTGTACTCGGGGATGTACCTGCGGAAGCGCCGGATCGAGTACGACGACGCCGCCGCCGCCGCGGCCCGGCTCGGGTTCCTCTTCTGCGTGCTGGCGACGGTGACGGGCTCGATCTTCGCGCGCGTCATGTGGAACTCGTACTGGAACTGGGACCCGCGCGAGACCTCCATCGTCCTCCTCCTCTTGGTCTACGGCGCTTACCTCGGCCTGAGGGGAGCGCTCGAGGAGCCCGAGCGCCGCGCGACCCTCTCGGCGGCCTACGCCCTCGTGGCGGTCGTGACGGTGCCGTTCCTGATCTTCGCCGTGCCCCGCATGTACCAGTCCCTGCACCCCGATACCGTGATCAACGCCCAGGGAGAGGTGAAGATGTCGAGGGACCACAAACTCGTCTTCTTCCCTGCGGGAGTGGCCTTCATGGGACTTTTCTACTGGATGTGGAACCTCGATCGCCGCGTCTCCCGCATCATCCGCGAGAGGCTCGCATGAATACGGCCCTCGGCTACGTCGCGGCGGTGAACATCGTCATCTGGGCGGGCATCTTCGGCTACCTCGTCTACCTCGACCGGAAGGTTCGGGCCGCCTCCGGGCCCAACAGGAGTAACCCATGAAACGCGCTTACTGGGCGGGAGCCATTCTCGTCCTCGGATTCCTCGCCCTCGGCCTGTCCACGTTCTCCCGCTCGATGACGCAGTACGTCTCTTTCGCGGAAGCGAAGGAGTCCCCCCGCACGGTCCAGGTCATGGGAGCGCTCGAGAAGGGCACGTCGCGTTACGACACGGGCTCGAAGACGCTGTATTTCACGCTCCTCGACCCGAAGTCGAACGAGTCGATTCCGGTCTCCTACACGGACGTGAAGCCCGCGAACTTCGAGGACGCCGTCTCGATCGTCGCGATCGGCCGCTACCAGAAAGGCGTCTTCGCCGCTGAGAAGCTTCTCGTCAAATGCCCGTCCAAGTATCAGGGCGAGGAAATAGAAAAACAGTACGGCGCCAAGAAGGCCTGAGGTCCCCCCATGAACAATTCCACCGGTCTTCTCGGCTTCGCGCCGGGCACGTTCGCGATTTGGGCGGCCATGCTCTTCGGCGTCTCCTGCGCGCTCGCTTACCTGCGTTCGATGCGCACAGGGGGTGCGGGAAATACAGATTTTCTTAGAAAGGGTAAGAGAGGAGGGAGCGCGGCCGTAGCGGCTGTCGGCGGCCCTGCCCTATTACCATTCGAAGAAACTCCCTCTCCGGGTCTCTCTCCGAATCTTCTCTTCGCCCGGCGCCTCTACTACGCCTACGTCTTTTCGATTCTCCTCGCGTCATTCCTTCTCCTGACGCGGCTCATCTCGCACGACTTCCGTCTCTCGTACGTGGCGTCGTACTCGGGGCGCGACCTGCCGTTCTACTACCTCTTCTCGACGTTCTGGGCCGGGCAGGAAGGCTCGTTCATGCTCTGGCTGTTCTGGGGCTCCCTCATCGGGCTGTTCGTCCTCAGGTCGGCCAAGGAGCAGGAAGCGCCCGTCATGGTGGTCTACCTCGCGTCGTTCCTCGGGATCGTCGCGATCCTCGTCAAGCAGTCGCCGTTCCGGTTCCTCGCGCAGATCCCGCCGGACGGCCAGGGCCTGAACCCGCTCCTGCAGGACCCGTGGATGGTTATCCACCCGCCAGTCATGTTCTCGGGATTCGCGTCCCTCTCCGTGCCGTTCGCGTTCGCGATCGGCGCTCTGTGGATGAAGCGCTGGGACGGCTGGGTCGTGCGCGCCATGCCATGGGCGCTCTTCACGTTCGTCACGCTCGGCACCGCGATCCTCATGGGCGGGTACTGGGCCTACAAGACGCTCGGCTGGGGCGGCTACTGGGGCTGGGACCCCGTCGAGAACACCTCGCTCGTGCCGTGGCTCGCGACGGTCGCGCTGGTGCACGGCATGTTCCTCCAGAAGATGCGAGCGAAGCATCGCAAGATCAACATCATCCTCGCGATCCTCGCCTTCTGCTGCATCCTCTATGGCACCTTCCTGACCCGCTCCGGCGTCCTCGCGGACTTCTCCGTCCATTCCTTCATCGACCTCGGAATCACGGGCTGGCTCGTCGGGATCATCGTCGTCTTCCTGGTCGGCGGACTCGGTCTGCTCGCCTGGCGCTGGAGGGAGATTCCGGTCGTTTCCGACCTCGATCAGGCGACCGGCAAGGAGAGGGAAGAGCCTTTCCTGTCGCGCTCGGTGCTCTTCATCCTCTCGGTGACGCTCTTCTGCGCCTCGGGCCTCGTCATCCTGCTCGGCACCTCCGCGCCGATCCTCACGCGGGTCCTCGGCAAACCCTCGCAGGTCGCGACGAGCTTCTACAACGTGACGCACCGGCCGATCGCAGGCCTCATCGCTCTCCTCGTTCTCCTCGTGCCGTACCTCTCCTGGCGCGGCGAGAGCGGGAAGAGCGTGGCGAAAAAGGCGCTCGTCCCGGTCGTGGTGGGCCTCCTCAGCGTCGGAGTTTTCATAGCGGCCGGCGTGCGCGGGGCGGGCGATCTCGTGATCCTCGCTCTGGCCGTGGCCGGCTTCGTCGCGAACGTCGAGACCGCGATCCTCTTCGTGAGGCGCAAGGCCGTCAAGACCATGGGCGGCTATCTCGCGCACATCGGGATGTCCATCATGCTCGTCGGCATCCTCGTGTCGGGCGTCTACGAGAAGCGGACGACCGTGACCCTCTTCCGGAACCAGCCCGTCACCGTCGGGAGAAACACGCTCACCTTCACGCGCACGGTCTTCGTCAGCGAGAACGGCGACGTGAAGCGCTTCGAGGAGCTGAACGCGGCGAGCCTCGCCGACCGCCGCGCCAAGCAGGCGATGGAGGTCTTCGTGACCTCGCCCGGAGGCTCGGTCTGGAAGGCGTACCCGAAGCTCTACACGAACACGCGCACGAACCAGATGATGGCGAACCCCGACGTGAAGTCCTCGCCGCTCCTGGACCTCTACGTCTCTCCCCAGGCTTACGACCCCGGCCGGCCCGCGCGCGTCGAGGGCACGACGGTCGCTCTCAAGAAGGGCGAGTCGAAGGCCGTCGAGGGCGTGAAGGTGAAATTTCTCGACTTCTCCGCGGACCGCTCGCAGGTTACGTCGGACCGTCCGCGCGTCACCGTGACGGGGAACTTCCTCGTCACGACCGCGGAAACCTCCGAAGAGAAGACGGCGAAGCTCGTCATGTTCTTCGGCGGAGGAGCCGCTGAGTCCGCGACGGAATCGCCGGAGACGCCTCTTCCCGGAAAAGGCCGCCTGAAGATCCTCAAAGTGTCGCCGAACGAGGGCACGTGTGAAATCGAGCTTCTCGGCCTCTCTTCGGGCAGCGACCTGAAGCCCGCGACGGCGGAGACCCTCTCGGTCGACCTCACGACGAAGCCGCTCATCTCCCTCGTGTGGGGAGGCTTCTACGTGATGATGGCCGGAGGCCTCACCGCCCTCCTGCGCCGCGCCCGCGATTCGCGCCAGGCGGCGCTCGCGTGAACCGATGAAGCTCCGCCTGGGCCTCGCCCTCGCCGTCCTGACAGGCGCCGCGGTCGCGCACGCCCAGCCTGCCGCGCCGACGAAGCCGAGCGCCCTCGATCCCGCGAACTTCGACTCCTCCGCCAGGCCGTGCGAGGACTTCTACGCCTATGCGAACGGCAGCTGGCTGAAGAACCACCCCATCCCCAACGACCGCTCGCACTACGGGTCTTTCGACGAGGTCGCGGACCGCAACCGCGAGGTCCTGAGGAAGATCCTCGAGGAGACCTCGGCGAAGAACGACTGGCCGAAGGGATCGATCGAGCAGAAGGTGGGCGACTTCTACGCCGCCGGGATGGACGAGGCCGCGATCGAGAGAGCGGGGACGAAGCCCCTCGCGCCGCTTTTCGCCGCGATCGACTCGCTGAAGGAGCCCGGCGATCTTCCCGCCGTGCTCGCGAAGCTCCACGCCCAGGGCCTCGAGGCGGGATTCGGCTTCCGCGTCGCACAGGACGCCCGCGAGAGCACGCGGTACATCGGCATCCTCAACCAGGGCGGTCTCGGGCTGCCCGACCGCGACTACTACACGAAGGACGATCCGAAGTCGCAGGAGCTCCGCGAAGGCTACCGCTCCCTCGTCGCCGCAATGCTCGAGATCTCCGGCGACTCTCCCGAGAAGGCGAAGGCTTCCGCGAACGTCGTGATGGCCCTCGAGACGAAGCTCGCGGAGCCCTCGCTCACGCGCGTCGAGAACCGCGATCCGCAGAAGACGTACAACAAGCGGACGCTCGCCGCGCTCGCCTCCGAGGCGCCGGGCTTCGACTTCGCCCGGTTTTTTACAGACCTCGGCGCGTCCTCCGCTACCGAGGTGAACGTCAGGCAGCCGCGCTTCTTCACGGCGTTCTCGGACCTCTCGCGCACCGTTCCCGCGGAGTCCTGGCGGACGTACCTGAGGTGGCACGTCCTGCGGCACTCCGCGCCGCATCTCCCGAAGGCCTTCCAGGACAGAGCCTTCGCGTTCTACGGGTTCACCCTGATGGGCGTTCCGGAGCAGGAACCCCGCTGGAAGCGCGTTCAGGCAGCGACGGACCAGGCACTGGGCGAGGCCCTGGGTCCGCTGTACGTGGCGCGCGCCTTCCCCCCGCGCGCCAAGGAGCGGATGCGCGTCCTCGTGGAGAACCTCCGCACCGCGCTCAGGGAGCGGATCGACGCCTTGCCGTGGATGAGCGCCGAGACGAAGAAGCAGGCGCTGAGGAAGCTCGCCGCCTTCAACGTGAAGATCGGCTATCCCGACAAATGGCGCGACTATTCGTCCCTCGCGATCTCCCGCGGGTCGTATCTCGAGAACGTGAGGAACGCCCGCATCTTCGAGACGAAGCGCAATCTCGCGAAGCTCGGCAAGCCCATCGACCGCAGCGAATGGGGCATGACGCCTCCCACGGTCAACGCCTACTACAGCTCCACGATGAACGAGATCGTCTTCCCGGCGGGGATTCTCCAGCCTCCTTTCTTCTCCGAGGACGCCGACGACGCCGTGAACTATGGCGGCATCGGCGTCGTCATCGGCCACGAGATGTCCCACGGCTTCGACGACTCGGGCAGCCAGTACGACGCGGACGGGAACCTCAAGGACTGGTGGACCAAAGACGACCGGAAGGCCTACGACGCCCGCACGGCGCTCGTGGTGAAGCAGTTCGACGGTTACAAGCCGCTCGCCGACCAGGCCATCAACGGCAAGCTCACGCTCGGCGAGAACATCGGCGACCTCGGCGGGATCAAGATCGCCTACACGGCTCTCCAGAAGGCGCTCGAGGGGAAGCCGCGCACGGCGATCGACGGCCTCACCCCGGAACAGCGCTTCTTCCTCTCGTTCGCGACGATCTGGCGAAACCAGTTCCGCGACGGGGCGCTTCGCGTCCAGCTCAACACGAATCCGCACAGCCCCGGCAAGTGGCGCGCCATCGGTCCCACCTCGAACCTGCCGGAGTTCTACGACGCGTTCGGTTGCGCCGAGGGTGCTCCCATGCGACGCCCGGAGGCGGAGCGGCCGAGCATCTGGTAGCTACGACCGCGGCACGGGGTGGTCCGAGAGGACCGGCAGGAACGGCACCCACGGGCCGACCTGATCCCCGTACTGCTTCGCCATCACGCGTGCCGATCTGCGCGATGTGCCCGAGGTCGTGGACAACCCACGCGGCCAGCAGCTCCCGGAGCGTGACGCGGCCAAGGCTCGGGTGCATGCCGGGGAGATCGAGATCCGCCGCCGCCAGCCTCCAGGACCGGAGCAGCGCCAGGTTCGCGGCCCTCAGCGCCTCGAGCTCGTCGAGCAGAGACGCGAGGGGCCGGCCCGCGTTTCGCGCGCGGTGGCGAAAGCGATCGTACGGCTCGAAGCGCGGGTCCTCTCCCTTCGCCAGGATGATCCGCGCGCGGGGGATCCAGTCCGTCTCCTCCCCGTCGATGAGATGCCCCACGACGTCGAAGGCGCTGAACGTGTCGGCTCCCTCCGTGCCGCGTACCCATCGGTCGGCGAGGCCGCCGAGAAGAGACCTCAGGGCGCCGGGAGTGCGCGCGAGCACCTCGATCGACGAGTCGAGATCGAATTCCATGATTCCTCCGCCTCCACGACGATAGCAACCCTTCGCGGGCGGTTAACGTCGTCGCGCGACGCGCGTGGAGATGCGCGATGATTCCGTGCCGATGCGCCGTGTCGCTCTCGTCGTCGCAGTTCTCCTTCTGTCGTCCACCACCTGCCGGCGGGCGACGAGGGATCCCGTGATGGCGTGCATCGAAGGAGCCGTCCTGGCCGCCGAGTCACGCGACGCCGACGCCGTCTTGAGCCGTGTGGCCGAAGGCTTCCGCGACGCGGAGGGGAGCGGAAAGGCGGACGCGGCCGCGCTCGTGCGCCGGACCCTCGCCGCCTACGACTCCCTCTCGCTCTCGCTCTCGGACGTTGCGATCGAGCGCGGGCCGGCCGCGGCGCAGGCGAGGTTCAAGGTGCGGATGTCGGGCAGGCCGCGGGCCGTGGGCGGGCTCGAGGGGCTCCTCCCCCGCTCGTCGCTCTGGAGCTTCGACGTGCGTCTCGAGGCGGGAGCCGACGGGTGGAAGATCGCGTCGGCCTCCTGGACGCGGCTCGAGGACGGGAACTGATGTCGCCCGCCGCGAGCCCCTATCCGGCGATCTACGGCGTCGTCTCACAGATTCCGCGCGGCCGTGTCGCGACGTACGGACAGGTCGCGCGGCTCGCGGGACTTCCGAACCACGCGCGTCTCGTGGGCTACGCGCTCAACGCGCTCCGCGAAGGGAGCCGCGTGCCGTGGCATCGCGTCGTGAACGCGAAGGGCATGATCAGCCCCCGGAAGGGCGGCTCCGGCCACGACGTCCTCCAGCGCCTCATGCTGAAACGCGAAGGCGTCCGCTTCGACCGGCGGGGCGTCATCGACCTCTCGGCCTTCCGCTGGCGGCCGCGGTCAGCCCCTCACCACCCGATCCCGTAGTCCTCCCCGTGGTCGCTCGACCCGCCCCACATCGTGCCGTGCTCGCGGTCGAGGTAGATCGCGTTGATCGGGCCCGAGGTCTTCGCGTGCGGCTCGAGCTTGTAGCCCATCTTCGTCAGCTCGCCGCGGACCCAGGCCGGGAGCGAGGCGTGGATCATCATGGCGCCCGGGCGCGACTCGTGGGCGCCGAACGAGCTCCTCATCTGATAGCTGTTGATGTTCGCCGCCTCCGTGGCCTCCTGGACCGTCATCCCGAACTCCACGACGTTCAGGAAGAACTGCAGGAGGTTCTGGTCCTGCGAGTCGCCGCCCTGAACCGAGAAGCAGAGGTACGGCTTGCCGTCCTTCAGCGCGAGCGTCGGCGTGAGCGTGACGCGCGGGCGCTTGCCCGGCTCGAGGACGTTGAACGGGTTCTCCGAGGCGTCGACGACGAAGCTCTGCATGCGCTGGCTCATGCCGATGCCGGTCTTCCCCGCGATCACCGCCGGGAGCCAGCCGCCCGACGGGGTGACGGAGACGACCCAGCCCTCCGCGTCCGCCGCCTCGACGGAAGTCGTGCCCGCGAAGAAGGAATCGGAGGGAAAAGAAGATTCTTCGAATGGGTAAGAGGAGGAGGCAGCGTCGCGGCGCGACAGCTGGCCCGCGGGTTCCGGGTCAGCCTCCCGGCGCGAAAGGTGGGCCGCGGGTTCCGCACCGGCCTCGCGGCGCGCCGGGGCCGTCTTCCACCTTTCTAAGAAATTCTTGAACGGATTCTCCTCTCCCTGGAACGGGATACGGATCGCCGGGCTTCACGTTCGGATCGTTCCTCGTCCAGTCGATCGTCGTCGCGCGCTGCTTCGCGTATTCCTTCGAGAGGAGGCCTTTCGTCGGCTCGGCCGGCGGGAAGTACGGATCGCCGTAGTAGAAGTCGCGATCCGCGAACGCGAGGTTCATCGCCTGGTAGAGCGCGTGGATGTAGCGCGCGCTGTTGTAGCCCATCGACTTGAGATCCATGCCCTCGAGGATGTTCAGGGCCTGGAGCATCGCGGGTCCCTGCGTCCACACGTCCAGCTTGTAGACGTCGATGCCCTTGTAGCTCGTCTTCACCGGCTCCTCGATGCGGACCTTCCACTTCGCGAGGTCCTCGAGCGTGTGGAGGCCGCCGACTTCCCGCGAGCCCCGCACGAACTCCTGCGCGATGTCGCCCCTGTAGAAGCGGTCGTACGCCGCGAGAATCGCGTCCTTCCGGCTCTTTCCGGCGGCGAGCGCCTGCCTTTCCGCGTCGACGAGCTTGCGGAGCGTCGCGGCGAGATCCGGCTGCCGGAAGATCTCGCCCGCCCGCGGCGGCTGGTCGCCCGGGCGCGGCAGGAGGACGCGGCGCGATTCCGGCCATTTCAACAGCCAGTCCCGCTGTCTCGACGCCGTCGAGACGTGCTGCTGCTCGACCGGATACCCGTCGGCCATCTCGATCGCGGGCGCGAGGACGTCGGCGAGCGGGAGCTTCCCGTACTCGGCGAGCATCACCATGATTCCGCCGGGCGTCCCGGGAGTCACCGCGGCGAGAGGGCCGTATTCCGGTGGATAGGCCATGCCCTTCGACTTGAAGAGCTCCGGCGTCGCTCCCGCCGGCGCGGCGCCGAGGGCGTTGATGCCCGACGACCCTGCCGGTCTTCGGGTTGAAGAGCAGCGCCTGCGTTTCGCCGCCCCAGGACAGCGTGTCCCACATCGTGCACGTCGCGGCGATCATCGCGGCCGAGGCGTCGACGGCGTTGCCGCCCTTCTGGAAGATCATCGAGCCGGCCGTGGCCGCGAGCGGCTTGCCGGTGATCGCGAGCCACTTCTTCGCGTGAAGGGGCGGTTTGTTCGTGGCGGCGCGGGCGGACAGCAGACCGAGAGCGCCTGACAGCGCGAGAACGGCAGCACCGACTCGCGGCGACCGGGCGAACGGTGTCATCTAACCCTCCTCGCGTTCACGAGGAGATTATGGGAATTGGAACCCGAGACCGAAGAAAAACTTGCCGAAAGACAAAACGAGTCCGGCCGCCGACCCGGGTCTGACTAGTGATGCGCCTCCGCCGGCTGCTCGCGCGGCGCGACCGCGGACGCGGAGCCGGTCGGCTGCGAGACCTCCTTCACGACCTCTCCAGCCTTGTCCGCGATCCGGCGCGCGATGTCCGCCTGCGAGACGATCCCGCAGCAGAAACCGTCCTGATCCACGACCACGAGGCGCCGAATCCGGTTCTCCTCCATCGTCGTGCAGCACGCGTCCAGGCGGGTCCCCGGCGTGACCGTGACGCAGGGGCTCGACATACAGTCGCCCGCGGTCATCTCGCGAGGGTCTTTCCCGAGGGCGAAGACGCGGCACACGATGTCGCGATCGGTGACGATCCCGACCGGCTTCTTCGAGTTCTCGCTCTTCAGGATGGGAATCGCGCCGCAATCGCACTCGACGAGCTTTTTCGCGATGGCTTCCAGGCTCGTCTCAGGAGTCGCGGTCGCGACGTTGACGGTCATGATGTCCTTGACCTTCATGAAAAAACCTCCACGGGGCCGGCGGACGTCCCCGTAGAGGTCCTTCGCAGCAAAGAACGGGCCAGAAGAAAAAGGCGAGAAAGATTTTGGTCTTTCCCGGTCCTCTCAGAATCCCTTGACCGTCGCGGCTTTCTTGTACATCCAGTACGTGAAGCCCCAGCCGAGCAGGACGACGAGCGGCAGAGCCCACTCGTAGCTCGCGGCCCACGTGGCGTGCGCGTTCAGCATCGTGAAGATCAGGGGAACGGACATGTACGTGTTGTGCTTGCTCCTGAGACCCGCCATCGCGGCGAGAGCCGGGTCCGGCTTCTCGCCGTTCTTCGTGGCCGTGATGATCTTCTGCTGCGCCGGCCAGATCCGCATCCAGACGTTCGCCGCCATGATCGTCCCGAACATCCCGCCGAGGTGAATCGCGGTTCCGCGGAAGCCGAATCCGCCGACGTGGGAGAAGAAGAGGACGGCGGCGGTGGCCACGACGAGGCCGAGCCAGAAGTGGACCTCCGTCTTCGCGATCGCTTTCGCGAGGGGGTCGTAGACCGCGAAGAAGAGGAGCGCCACGAGGACGGCGATGCCGCCGGTTCCCCACGTCTTCACCGTCGGGTCTTTGAACACCAACCCCGTGTTGTAGTAGACGAGGCCGAGGAGCAGGAGGCCCGTGATCCACGTCCACGCCGCTCCCCAGCGGAACGCCCACAGCGCGCGGGGCATCAGCTCCGGGACGACCTTCTTCTTCGTGTCGGCGTCCATCGTCGGGACGAAGTTCGAGTTCACGAAGTTGAAGAACCAGAGGTGGCCGATCCAGAGGATTCCCGCAAAGACGTGCGCCCAGCGGAACAGCGACTCGAAAAGGTTCATGCCGTCCATGACGTCCTCCTTTTTGAATGAGACCGGATCTTAGCAACGCCCGGGAAATGTCCCGTCTGGGCTCAGGCTCCGACGGCCTTCGCGACCTGCTCGGCGAGGCGCAGGAACGCCCTCGACACGGTCGAGTCCGGCTCGGACACCATGATCGGCGTGCCGGCATCGCCCTGTACCGCGACGCGGGGGTCGATCGGGACCTCGCCCAGGAACGGGACCTTCAGGAGCTCGGCCGTCCGCCTCCCGCCGCCGTGCTTGAAGATCTCGTCGCGGTTCCCGCACTTCGGGCACTCGTAGTAGCTCATGTTCTCGATGATGCCGAGCACGGGCACGTTCACTTTCTGGAACATGGCGAGGCCCTTGCGCGCGTCGATGAGCGCGACGTCCTGCGGGGTCGTCACGATGACGGCGCCGGAGAGGGCGACCTTCTGCGTGAGCGTGAGCTGCGCGTCGCCCGTGCCGGGAGGCAGGTCCACGAGCAGGAAGTCCTGCTTCCCCCACGCCACGTCGCCGAGAAACTGCTCGACGGCCTTGAAGATCATCGGGCCGCGCCAGATGACGGGCGTGTCGACGTCCATCAGGAAGCCGATGGACATGACGCGCACGCCGAAGCGCTCGATCGGAAGGATCTTCTCCTCCTCGTTCACGAAGGGCTTCGTCGTGATTCCCATCATCATCTGCTGCGACGGGCCGTAGATGTCCGAGTCCATGAGCCCGACCTCGTAGCCCAGCTTCTTGAGCGCGAGCGCGAGATTCGCCGCGACCGTGGATTTGCCGACCCCGCCCTTGCCAGAGGCGACGGCCACGACGAACCGCGTGTCCGTGAGGATGTCCTTGCGGGCCACGGCGCCGGCCATCACGGGTGCCTGGGGCGGCGCCGCCTGGACGGCGATCGTGACGGATCTGACGCCTTCGAGCGCGCGCAGCGCCGCTTCGCATTGCTCTTTGATGGCCTCGGCGGCGGCGGGCGCGTCCGTCGTCAATGCGAGGCGGAAGGAGACGTTTCCGCCTCCGACCGCGAGGTCCTTGACGAACCCGAAGGAGACGATGTCGCGCGAAAAGCCGGGGTACTTGACCTGCCGGAGCGCGTCGAGCGCGGTCTGTTCGTTCAGCGTGGTCGTGGACAATCTTGCTTCCCTCTCGAAGGGAGAGGATCTCATAAACGGGTTGCCGGCCACCCACACCCTCCGGGCGCTTTCTTAGAAGGGGAAAAAAGAGGATTCGGATGCTCCCCGGATGTCCGGAGTCAAGGGCGCGCTTCGCGCGCCGCGCAGCGGTCGCCGACCCTTGACACCGGACATCCGGGAAAAAGATTTTCAACTATCGGGGCTGCATCAGCAGCCCCGAATATCAGAAAACTCCGAATCCCCGGGGCGGCCGCAGCATCGGCCGCCGCTTATGAGCAAGAAGATCCCCGGTCCCTCTCCCTCAGGGCTTGATGTACAGCATCCAGGGCACGCCGATCGCAAGGAGCGCCGCGAGGTACACGAACCCGAAGATCGCCCCGAGCCTCCAGAAGTCCTTTCGTGCCACATACCCGCTGCCGAAGTAGACCGGCGACGGGCCGGTCGCGTAAGGGGTCAGGATGCCCATGATCCCGAGCGAGTAGCACAGGAGCAGCGCGAAGAGGCGGGGGTCGACGCCGGGCACGGCGATCCCGGCGGCCAGGAGGACGGGCAGGACGGCGGTCACGTGCGCCGTGATGCTCGCGAACATGTAGTGGATGACGAAGAAGAGCACGGTCAGGAGGACCATCACGGCAAGAGGCGTGAAGCCGGCGAGAGGAGCGGCCGCCTTCTTGGCGAACCACGAGATGAACCCGACGCGATTCAGCCCGTCCGCGAGCGCGACGAGGGTCGCGAACCAGACGAGCACGTTCCACGCGGACTTGTTGCCGACGACGTCGTCCCAGGTCACGACGCCCAGAATGACCATGAGCGCGATCGCGCTGAGCGCCACCGTCGTCGCGTCGATGAACTTGCCACCGAAGATCCAGAGCGCGAGCGCACCGACCGCGAGCAGTCCCATCACGATCTCGTTTCGAGAGATCCGGCCCATCGTCCCGAGCTCACGCCCGGCCCAGGCCGGAACCTCGGCGCTCTCCGTCACTTCGGGCCGGTAAATTTTCGAGACGAGCCAGGGAACGAGGAAGACGAGGACGACGCCGACAGGAAGGAAGCCGATGAGCCAGGCGGACCACGAGATATCGACGTGCGCCGTCTTCTTCACGATGTCGAGCGCGAGGAGGTTCGGCGCGAGGCCGGTCAGAAAGAGCGAGCTCGTCACGCACGTGGTCGCGAGCGCCGTCCACATGAGCGGGCCGCCGAGGCGGCGCGACGTCTCTCCCGGCTCCGAGCCGTAGAGCCCCGGAATGTTCCGGATGACCGGGAAGATCGTCCCGCCGGAGCGCGCCGTGTTCGAGGGCGTGAACGGCGCGAGGATGACGTCCGAGAACGCGACGGCGTAGCTGAGGCCGAGGGAGCGCCGCCCCATCTTCTTCACGAGAGAGAGCGCGAGCCGCCGGCCGAGCCCGGACTTCTCGTAGCCGAGCGCGAACATGAACGCTCCGAAAATGAGCCATACGGTCGAGTTCGAGAAGCCGGAGAGTGCCCACTTCAGGGAGTCGGCGGGCTTCGCCTCGACGAGAGAGAGCACCGCCGCGAGCGCGACTCCCGTCACGCCCACCGCGGCCGCGGGGATCGGCTCGAGCACGAGCCCCACCACGACCGCGCTGAAGAGCGCGAAGAAATACCACGCCGCCGGCTTCAGGCCGGCCGGGACCGGCAGCAAGGCGACGATCACGCCGAACAGGACGGCGAGAAGTCCCTTCCAGAGCGCCGGGTGAGCGTGAAAGTCGATATGGAGGAACGGGGCTTTGACGGCTTGTGCATGCGCTTTCATAGAAATCTCCCCTTTTTAAGGTCGGCTCCGTCGCGGCGCCATGCCTGATGCAAGTGATTCAATGCGTGCCATACTCGATGTATTGGCGACCGAAAGGGCCCCGGGGCAAGCCGCGTCCCTCCCTCGTGAACCGGGCGCGGACCGGAGGGAAAAAGCGCTCCTCGTCTCGGCGGTCGCCGCAGTCGTCGTCCTCGCGTTTTCCCTGCGCCTGCAGGGGCTCGCGACGCCCTCGCTCTATCTCGACGACACCTGGGTCGCGCTCCTGGCGCGGGACGCTTCCATCTCCGAGCTGCTGACGATCAAGCCTCCTCATCCCGCCGGATTCATCGCCGTTCTCGCCATCGCACGCCGCCTCCTGCCCGGAGCCGAGCTCCCGGTTCAACTGGTCCCTTTCGCGGCGTCGCTCGCGCTCGTTCCTCTCGGGGCCTGGCTGGTCTGGCGGCGGACGGGCGGCGTGTCCGCCGGCGTCCTCGCCGCGGTTCTCCTCGCCGTCAACCCCTCTCTTGCCGTCTCGTCGGTCCGGGTGAAGCCGTATGCGACGGACGCACTTCTTTCGCTCGTTCTCGTCGCGGCGACCCTGCCCTGTCTCACCGAACCGTCCCCGTCCCGTCTCCGGCGACTCGCCGTCCTCGCTCCGCTCGCCCTCCTCTTTTCGTATCCCGCCGCTCTCGTGGGCGTCGTCGGCTTCGTCTTCGCCTTTTCCGCGGCCGTCGCGTCGGCGCGGGAGCGAGGGCCGCTGGTCTGGATCGGCGGAGCGTTCGCGGCGGCGGAAACCGCGCTCGGGGTTCTCCTGGTGGTCGGTCAGACGAACGCGGCCCTGAAGAGCTTCTGGCAGGCGGCATTCCTGCCCCTCGACGGGCTGTCACAAGCGCTGACATTCGTCGTCTCGCGCACTTTTCTCGTGCTCCTGGGCTCGTTTCCGCGCGATTGGTGGGCGCTCGGCGTGCTCGTGCCTCTCGCGGTTGCCCTGCTGCTCCAGCGCCGGAGGACGCGCCTCGCGGCCGCGTTCGTCGCAGCTCTCTGGGTATCGCTCTTCGCCGCCTCTGCGCTGCGCCTCTATCCCGTGGACGGCCGGACGACCTCTTTCGCCTTCCCTCTCGTCGCCCTCCTCGCGACCTGGGCGATCTCCTCCGTGGCGCGCCGCGCAGGCTCCGCTCTCGTCCGCGAGGGCATTCCGGCGTTCCTCGCCGCCGCCGTCGTCCTGACGTCCTCCTCGCGCATCACGTACCCGCCGTTCGACGACGCCCGGCTCGTCCGGACGCTCGCCGCCGAGGCGAAGCCTGAGGACGCCCTGCTTCTCTATCCTCACGCGAACTGGAGCGCGGCGTACTACGGCGGCTGGCCGGTCCGCTTCGTGAGGGCCGACTACTACGGGACCCGATTCGAGGCGCGAATTCTTCGCGAAGGCGCCGTCACCCTCCCCGGTCTCCCGGGCTACGAGGACCGGCCCGAGGTGCTCGACTCCGCCCTGCACGAGCTCGTCTCACGAACGCCGGAACGCGTGCTCTATCTCGCCACCCACCTCGAGGAGAGCTGCTGCGCCGCCCACACCCACATTCAGCAGTACCTCGGGTCCTTCGGCTACGCTTCCAGGCGCCTCGCCGTCGCCCGGGGCGGAGAGGTCATTCGCTTCTCCCTTCCCCGTCCGCCGGCAGGGGCCGGGGCATCGACGCCCCCGAAAGAGCGAGAATTTCCTCCCGGACACGGCGCATCAGCGCCGGCCGGTCCCTGACGAGAAGGTCCGCCGTAGGGATCGGATGCCCCGCGCGCACGCGGACGGGGCCGCGCCTGACGACCATCCCCTGCGCTCCGAGGACGGCCCGGGCTCCGGAGACGCCCACGGGCACGATCGGCACGCCGGACTTCAGCGCCATCAGGAAACCGGACTTCTTGAACGGGCCCAGGGTTCCGTCACGGGACCTCGTGCCCTCGGGAAAAACGAGGATGGACGTGCCTTTCGCGAGGAGTTCGTCGAGCTCCGAGAGGACGTCTTTCGCCTTGTCGATCCGCCTTCGGTCCACGGGCACGAAGCCCGCGAGCCACATCGACCAGCCCATGAACGGCACCCAGAAGAGCGACCGCTTCGCGAGGAAGCGCACGTCCTGGGGGATCACGAGGAGCAGGAGGAGGATGTCGATGCCGGACTCGTGGTTCGACATGTAGATCGCCTGAGGGAGCGCCTCCGCGTCGTCCGAGACCTCGATCGCCGCGGGAACCCCGGTGAAAAACAGGATCGCCCGGGCCCAGGAGCGCGCCCAGAAGAGGTACGTGCGGCCCCGGGGTGGAACCCAGGCGGTCAGGATCGCCAGCAAGCCGAACGCCACCGTCGAAAGAGCGATCACCGCCCAGCTCCACAGGGACACGCAGAGGTCTCCGAGGAGCTTCATCGGACGGGAGTCTAGCGATCCGGAGCGGGCCCGTAGAATGGGCCCGTGGCCCAGTACGACTCCACGACGCAGTACGTCGCGGTTCTGAAGCAGCCCCTCTGGAAGCTCGCGCGCGTGCGCCGGTGGATCCAGAACGTCTCGTTCCACCTCGGGGGCGTGGCGGAGATGACGGTCCAGCTCGTCCGCCAGGCGCGGGGCAGGTGGGAGACGTCCGAGATCATCCGGCAGATGGACGCGCTCGGCGTCCAGTCGATCTCCATCACGAACCTCACCGCCCTCTTCACCGGCATGGTCCTCGCACTCCAGACCGCCTATGCGCTGGCCCAGTTTGGCGGCAAGACGTTCGTGGGCCGCGTCGTGGTCCTTTCGATCTGCCGCGAGCTCGGGCCGACGCTCACGGCCCTCATGGTCGCGGCCCGCGTCGGAGCGGGAATCACGGCGGAGCTCGGCACGATGTCGGTCACCGAGCAGGTGGATGCGATGCGGGCCCTCGGAGCCTCGCCGATCCGGAAGCTCGTGCTGCCGCGCGTCGTGGCCGTGACGATCATGTTGCCCGTCCTCACGCTCCTCGCCGACTTTCTCGGAATGGTGGGCGGCCTGTTCATCGCGGTCGTTGAGGTGAACGTCGGCGCATCGTTCTACCTGTCGACCGTCCAGCAGTCCGTACATCTCAACGACGTCCTGCACGGGCTCTTCAAGACCCCGTTCTTCGGGTTTGAGATCGCGATGATCGGCTGCTACAACGGTCTCAACGCCTCGGGCGGGGCGGACGGGGTCGGGCGCGCCACGACGATCGCGGTCGTCGTGGCCTCGATCGCCGTGCTCATGTCCGACTTCTTCCTCACGAAGCTCTTCATCGTTCTCCATCTGGGATTCCAATGACGATCAGCGAGACGGCGGTCATGAGGTTCGTCAAGGCCGACCGGCCTGCGGGCGGCCCCATCATCGAATTCAAGCGCGTCCTGAAGAAATACAGCTCGCGCCGCGTCCTCGACGAGGTCGACCTCACCGTCCAGCGCGGCGAGGTCCTCGTCATCCTGGGAGGCTCCGGGACGGGGAAGTCCGTCTCGCTCCGGCACATGAACGGCCTCGAGCAACCCGACGCGGGAGAGGTTTGGGTGGACGGCGAGGAGATCTCACGGCTTCCCGAAGAGCAGCTCGTGCCGGTGCGCAAGAAGATCGGGATGCTCTTCCAGGGCGGGGCGCTGTTCGACTCGATGACGGTCTTCGAGAACATCGCCTTCGCGCTGCGCGAGCACACGCGCTGGTCCGAGGAGCAGATCACGGCCCGCGTGGGCGAGGTGTTGGGGTTCGTGAACCTCGGGCGCGACGTGGAGCGCCTCCTTCCCTCCTCTCTTTCGGGCGGAATGAAGAAGCGCGTCTCGCTCGCCCGCACAGTGGCGCTCAAGCCCGAGATCCTGCTCTACGACGAGCCCACGACGGGGCTCGATCCCGTGACCTCGATGACGATCAACCGCCTCATCGTCGACCTGAACGAGCGCCTCGCGACGACGTCCGTCGTCGTGACGCACGACATCGTCTCGGCGCTCTTCGTGGCCGACCGCATCGCTTTCCTGAAGAACGGCCGTTTCGATTTCATCGGGACTCCGGAGGAGGCGCGTGCTTCCGAGGTCCCCGATCTGCACGCCTTCCTTGTCGCCGGAGAATCGCAGGACGAGGGCACGCGGAACGGAGGGCCGCCTTGAGAGCCGACATCAGGACCAAGACGCGCGTCGGGGTCATCCTCTTCGCCTCTTTCGTGCTGGCCGCGGGCGCCATCCTCTTCATCGGCGGCACGAAGGGGTTCTTCGTGACGCGCACGTCCTACTTTGCGCGCTTCCCGAACACGCAGGGCATCGTGGCCGGAAACCAGGTGCGCCTCGCGGGCGTGATCGTCGGCGCCGTGCGCGGCATCGAGGTGCCACGCGTGCCGGGCCAGGACGTCACGATTCACTTCGACATCGAGCGTAAGTACCAGCATCTCGTCAAGACCGACAGCCGGGCCGAGATCAAGACAATCGGGCTCCTCGGCGACAAGTACCTCGAGGTGACGCCAGGCTCCACCGACAAGCCCGACCTCGAGCCCGACCACGAGATCATCGCGTTCCGCGGGGCCGAGCTCGAGAAGATCCTCGCCGGCTCGGGCGACCTCGTCGACAACGTCGTCGCGATCTCCAAGTCGCTCAAGAACATCCTGGGCCGCACCGAGAAGGGGGAAGGCCTCCTCGGGGAGATCACCTCGGAGTCGGAGAACGGCCAGGCCCTCTCGCGCTCTCTCCGGCAGACGCTCGACAACCTGAACGGCCTGATGAAGGACGTGCGCCAGGGCAAGGGTCTCGTCGGGCGACTCCTGAACGACGAGAAGGCGGCCGACCACGTGCTCGGCGAGCTTTCTTCGGCGTCCGCGTCGATCCACAGGATCCTCGCGACGGTCGAGAAGGGGACGGAAACGGGCGCGGGCCTCGTGCCCGCTCTACTCTCGGACCCGGAGGGAAAGAGGAAGTTCTTCGCGATGGTCGACTCGCTGCAGGTCACTTCGGAGGGCCTCGCGTCCTTCTCGAGGGACCTCAAGGCCGGGAACGGCCTCCTCGGGCGGCTCGTTTCCGACAGCGACTTCTCGAAGGAGTTCCTCGCCGACCTCAAGACGCTCTCCTCACATCTCGCGAACGTCGCCTCGAAGCTCGATTCCACGCAGGGGACGGCCGGCAAGCTCATCGCGGATCCGGCGGTCGCCGACGCGATCAACGACATCCTCGTGGGAGTCAACGAGAGCAAGACGCTACGCTGGCTCGTCCGCGACCGGCAGAAATCCGGCATCCAGAAGCGTTACGACGAGGCGCAGAAGAAGCTCGCGGCCACGCCTCAACCCACGCCGTGAGCCTCGTCCTCGTCGCCGGAGGAGCCGGCTTCCTCGGGTCCGCCGTCGTCCGGAGGCTGCTCGGCACCGGCGAGGGGGTCGTCCTCCTGGACGCGTTCGACGACGCCGGAGACGGGCGCGCCCTGAAGGAAGCTCGCGTCGCCGCGTTCTCCCGCCACCCGCGCGCCGCCGTCGTGCGGGGCGACGCTGCCGACCCGGCGTTCCTCGCGAGCGTCCTGGCCGAGCACCGGCCCTCGTCCGTCGTGAACGCGACGTTCCTCCCGCCGGACGGCCCCGGCCTGGGGCCGCTCCTCGAGAGTGTCCGTGGCGCGGGGACCGGAGTCTTCGTTCACCTTTCGGACGGGCGGCTCTACGGGCCGCGCGACGAAACGGAACGGCAGGCGAAAGAGGACGAGGCGACGGAGCCCGGCGACGATCCGGGTCTCGTCGCGAAGGCCGCGGAAGAGGAAGCCCTCTTCGCCTCCGGCCTGCCCTTCGTCAACCTCCGCGTGTTCTCCGCCGTCGGCCCGGGCGGCGGACGGGAGCGGTTTCCGCTCGACGCGCTGGAGGCGCTCTTCGGCGGCGAGGAAATCCTCCTGCCGGACGACGCGCCTCGCGACTTCGTCCATACCGAGGACGTCGTCCGCGGCATCCTCTTCGCGATCGCCCGAAGGCCGCTCGGCGAGACCGTGAATCTCGGAACCGGGCTGGCCGTGCGTCCTTCCGAGCTCGTGCGCGCTCTCGCGCTGCGCGCGGCCCGCGAGCCGCGCATCTCGATTTCCGGAGAACCGTCACGTCCCCCGCGCATCGCGAACCTCGAGAAGGCCTGGCAGACGCTCGGCTACTCCCCGCAGCTCGGCGTCGGCGAGATCGCGTGGGAGATCGTGCGCGCGGACCTGTACCCCGAAGAGGCGGGCCGAACGCGCCCGGCCGAGGCGTCCGCGCGGGCGCCGGCGGAATCTCCGCGGCCGGTCTCGCGGCGGGAGCTCTTCGGGTTTTTTCGCAGGCCGTTCGACGCGGCGACGAAGAAGCGCGGTCCCTGAGGGCCGCCAGTCGCAGACACACACGAAATCCGATCCTCTCGCGGCTCGCGCCGCGGGGCTCACTTCTTCCAGAAGAACGCCGGCGGCGGCTCCTCCCGCGGCCACAGCTTCTTCATCGTGCCGGCTTCCCAGAGCTCGCCGTTCTTGACGACCCAGCGGATCTTCGCGGTGTTATGGATGTCCTCGAGCGGGTTCGCGTCGAGCACGATGAAATCCGCGAGCTTGCCCGCCTCGATCGAGCCGAGGTCGGGCGAGAAGCCGATCTTCTCCGCGGCCAGGATCGTCGATGCGCGCAGCGCATCCATCGGTGTCATCGCCGAGCCCGTCGCCCGGCCGCCCTCGCCCGCCATCGCCCAGATCTCCCAGTGGGGGCCGAGGCCCTGGAGTTGCCCGTGCGCCCCGAGCGAGACGTTTCCGCCGGCCCGGAGCACGGCGGCGGCGCCCGTCGCGACGCTCGGGAAGGAGTACTCGGAAGGCCAGATCCACGGATGCCGCCGCGACTTCTCGTCGATCGACACGTGGGGCACGAAGCGGTTCAGCTTCTCGTCGTCGTGCGGGTTCTGCGTCTGCCAGAAGTACTGCTCGCCCCACGGCCCGCCGTACGCGACGAGGAGCGTCGGCGTATAGAAGGTGCCGGACTTCGCGACGAAGTCCACGATGTCGCGGGAGAGCGCCACGGGCAGCGCGTGCTCCCACGCGGTGAAACCGTCGAGCACCATGGTCATGTCTGTCTGCAGCTCGCCCGCGCCTTCCGCGGTGAGCAGCATGTGCTCCTGGCGGCACGCCTCGGCGAAGTACATGCGCTGCGAGCGGCGCGGCTGCTGGTAGACCTTGATCATCCGCGCGCCGTAGGCCTTCATGCGCCGCACCTGGTGCTTCGCGTCGTCGAGGTTGTTCACCTCCGCGAAGAGGTCGGTCTGCTGGCCGCCGTAGAGGACGTCTCCGGAGGAATAGATGCGCGGCCCGACCATCAGGCCCGCTTCGACCTCTTCTCCCTGCGCGAAGACGTCCAGCGACGGGGCGGACGGGTCGTACACCGTCGTCACGCCGTACGCGAGGTTCGCCACGTACTCCCACTTCGTTTCCGGGAAGAGCTCGAAGCCGGAGTAATGGAGGTGGGCGTGCGTGTCGATGAACCCGGGGATGATCGTCGCGCCTTTCGCGTCGAGAGTCTTCGCGTTCGAAGGAGCCGCGACGGTTCCCGAGGCCCCGACCCCCGCGATGCGGTTCCCCGAAACGAGGAGGTCGGCGTTCTCGAGCACAGCGTCGCCCTTCATCGTGACGACGCGCGCTCCACGCAGGAGGTACGAGCCCGACGGCGCTGCCCGGGGGACCGTCAGCGCGATCGCGATCGTCTGCGCCTTCGGGACGCGCGCTTCCTGGACCTTTTCGGCTTCCTTCTTTTCCTTTTCCTTCTTCGTCTCGGGAGCGGCCTTCGCGGCCTCTTCCTTCTTCGCCTTCTCCTCGGCCTTCCGCTTTTCCTCGCGGGCGAAAGCGATCGCGCCTTCGAGCGGCAGGCGGTAGAAGGTGTTTCCGAGGGTCCACGTGATCGCTTTCCCGCCCTCGGACCACCGCACGGTGCTGCCGGCGTCGTCCGACAATCGGTACACCGGGACGCCCGGCTCCTTCAGGCTCACCTCCGGCGGCTCTTTCGTGAACACTCCCGGCAGCGCGGCGACGTACACGTTGTCGCGCGACGTGAAGACCACCCACTGGCCGTCCGGGGACGGCACGATGTCGTCCACGGCCGGGAACCGCAGGAGGCGGCGTTTGTCGGTGCCGTCGAGACGGACGGAGACGAGGTCGTTCTTCGGGTCGTCGGTCGGCTTCTTCGGCTCGATCGGATCGCGATAGAAGAGCCGCGTTCCGTCCGCGTTCCAGAAGATCTGCGGATGGAACCGCAGCGCGTCCGTGAGCTTGATCAGGAGCACGGGCTCCGGGTCTCCGCCGTTTGCGTCGAGGACTCCGGCCTCGAAGAACTCCTCCTCCTCCGGCTGATGCCCGCGGAACTCGAGTCCCGAGCCCCTGATGACGGCGATCCGGTCTCCCTTCGGCGACCACGCGGGATTCGCGTAATGCCCGGGCGATTTCGTGAGCCTCACCGGATCGGAGCCGGGCGCCGCCGCGGCCTTCCACACGTGCCCGCCGCCCGCATCGCTCCACGACACGTAGGCGATCCACTTCCCGTCCGGCGAGAACGCGGGCGCGTATTCCCGCTTCGGGAGCGCGGAGTCGTCCTTCGTGAGGCGGCGCGGATCTCCCGCGGCCTTTCCGGCCGCGGTCTCCTGGAGATAGACGCGCCCGAACGCCTCGAACGCGATCCAGCGGCTGTCGGCCGATTCGCTCGCCCACCGGAGAATGCGCGCCTTCACCGGCCCCGACTCGACCTTCTCCTGCCAGGTCACGCGCGGCGCCACCCACTGCTCCACGGACGCCGTGAACGGGATGTCCGTGACGGCGCCGCTCGCGACGTCGAGACGCGTGAGTTTTCCCTTGTTCGAGAAGACGAGCGACTTGCCGTCCGGCGTGAACGCGTAGTTCGGCCAAAGGTCCATCTGCGCGAAACCTTCCTCTTCGTCGCGGGTCACGCCGCGCGCGAGGATGCGCTCGGAGCCGGACGCCAGATCGCGCACGACGAGCACCGTATCGCCGTCCCGCCGCGAGATGTACGTGAGGAGCCGGCCGTCCGGCGAGATCGCGGGGCGCACCGCGCCGCCGAAGCCGCGCACCACCGGAAAGCTCTCGGCAAGCTCGCGGTCGTAGCGCCAGATCTGCCAGAGGCCGTCCTCGAGATTCGCGACGTAGTTGAACTTTCTCTGCCGCGCGGCGTAATAGATGGACTTTCCGTCCCTCGACACCGTGACTCCGCCCGCGTTGTTCAGCTCGTCGGAGGACGTCAGCTTGATGCCGCCGCCGCCCTCGCGGTGGTACATCCAGAGCTCCACGGGCGGGATGCCGGCCCTCTTGCCGTCTTCCTTCCGCGCGATCAGGTAATTGCCGTCGGGAGCCCAGGCGGCGCTCCGAACGTAAGCGTCTTTCTCGGTCGTGACGGCGCGGGGGTTCCCGCCTTCCGCGTCCATCAGCCACACGTTCTCGATGCCGCCACGGTCGCTCGAGAATGCGATCGTCTTTCCGTCGGGTGAGAAGCGCGGATGTACGTCGTACGCCGGGCCGCGCGTCAGGGCCTTTGCGACGCCGCCCGCGATCGGGAGGGAATAGATGTCTCCGAGCAGGTCGAACACGAGCGTTTTCCCGTCCGGCGAAACGTCCACGTTCATCCACGTCCCCTCGCTCGTGTCGAACGCGATCTTCCGGGCATCCGCGCGCGGCTTGTTGATATCCGCGGCGATGTCGGGCTTCTTGGCCCTGTCCTTGGCATCCGGCTTCGCGGGCGCGGCCGCGACGGCCGGGGTGGAAAAAAGCGGCAGAAGAGCGAAGGCGAGGAGGCGGTGCGGGCGAGTGGACATGCGAAGAAGCGTATCTTGATGACCACGCGCCTTCAAACGGGCTCATTTCCCGTACGCTCGGAGGCGCGTGGCATCCCCGGAATACGTGAAGTCCTGAGACCGGGTCGCGACGGACTTCAAAGGGTACAATCGCCTTCCCCGGGATCCCACCTTCGGAGGCTCCTCCCCGATGAACATCTGCATGGTAGGAACGGGCTACGTCGGCCTCGTGACCGGCGCCTGCCTCGCCGACTTCGGCATGGACGTGACGTGCGTCGACAAGGACGAGACGAAGATCGCCCTGCTCAGGAAGGGTGTCTCGCCGATCTACGAGCCCGGCCTCGAAGAGCTGATCCACAAGAACGAGAAGGCCGGCCGCCTGCGCTTCTCCACGAACATCGTCGAGGCCATCGAGCGCAGCCTCGTCATCTTCATCGCCGTCGGGACGCCTCCCCTGGAAGACGGCTCGCCGGATCTCACGTTCATCTTCCGGGTCGCCGAGTCGATCGCGACGCACATGAACGGCTACAAGGTCGTCGTCACGAAGTCCACCGTGCCCACCGGAACGGGCGCGCAGATCGAGGACATCCTTCGCACGAAGAACGGACGGTACAAGTTCTCCGTGGTCTCCAACCCCGAGTTCCTGCGCGAAGGGTCGGCCATCGAAGACTTCATGCACCCCGACCGGGTCGTCATCGGCTCGCGCGACGAGGAGGCGATCGCGATCGTCAAGGACGTCTACTCCCCGCTCTCGATCGGCGGCGTGCCGTTCGTCGTGACCGACGTCGAGTCGGCCGAGCTCATCAAGTACGCCTCGAACGGCTTTCTCGCGCTCAAGATCTCCTTCATCAACGAGGTCGCGGCCATGTGCGAGAGGATGGGCGCCGACGTGAAGGACGTCGCGCGGGGCATGGGCCTCGACAAGCGGATCGCCCCGCATTTCCTGAACCCCGGACCGGGCTACGGCGGTTCGTGCTTCCCGAAGGACTCCTCCGCCGTCGTCGACCTCGCGCGGAAGAACGGCTACACGTTCGAGATCATGGAGGCCGTCCTGTCCGTCAACGATCACGTCAAGGCGCGCATGGTGGAGAAGGTCGCGGCCCTCTGTCCGGACCTCCGGGGCAAGCGCGTCGCCATGCTCGGGATCGCCTTCAAGCCCGAGACCGACGACATCCGGGAGAGCTCGTGCCTGAGGCTCGCGGCCGACCTGCAGGCGCGCGGCGCCGACGTGGTGGCCTACGACCCGGCCGCGATGGACAACGCGCGGAAGGAGATGCCCTCGCTCAAGCTCGCCGAGGACGTCTACTCCTGCGCCGCCGGGGCCGACGTCCTCGTCCTGGCGACCGACTGGAACCAGTTCCGCAAGCTCGACCTCGACCGGCTCGAAAAGACGATGAAGGCGAAGAACTTCGTGGATCTCCGCAACCTCTACGAACCAAAGGAGATGCGGAGAGCCGGTTGGAACTACGTGGGCCTCGGCCGCGCCTGAAGCGCGTGCATCATGGCCCCCCGCCGGTGCCGATGGCACCCTCCACCCATCGGAGGTGCCTCATGGCCATGACGATTCAGGACACCTGCATCAATTGCGGCTCGTGCGAACCGGAATGCCCGAACCAGGGGATCACTGCGGGGGACCCGACGTTCGTGGTCGACGGGACTCGCTGCACCGAGTGCGTCGGCGCCTTCGACGCGCCGAAGTGCGTCGAGATCTGCCCGATCGAGGGCTGCATCGTGACCGAGCCCGCCGAGACGCGCGCGGTTCTCGAAGCCCGCTACGCCCAGCTGCACCCGTAGCGCGCCGCGTTCTTCGCGCCCGAGAAAGGCGCGCTCGCAACTGCTCGTAATGGGGGAAACACGGTCGTGTTTCCCTCTTGCCCCTTTTACCGGTCGAGGAACGCTGTTCCTTGGCGAGGACCCCGTACAATCGCGGGTTCATGCGTGTCGTTGTCACCGGGGCCGCGGGGTTCCTCGGGAGCCATCTGACCGACCGCCTCCTCGCCGACGGGCACGAGGTGGTCGGCCTCGACAATCTCATCACGGGCGACGAGCGGAACCTCGCCCACCTGGCCGGGAACGGAAAGTTCCGGTTCGTCCTGCACGACGTCACCGAGCACATCTCCCTCGACGGACCAGTGGACGCGATCCTCCACTTCGCGTCCCCCGCCTCGCCCATCGACTATCTTCAGATCCCGATCCAGACGCTGAAGGTGGGCGCGCTCGGGACGCACAAGGCGCTCGGACTGGCGCGAGCGAAGAAGGCCCGTTTCCTTCTCGCGTCCACGTCGGAGGTTTACGGCGACCCGCTCGTCCATCCGCAGCCGGAGACCTACTGGGGAAACGTGAATCCCGTCGGGCCGCGCGGGTGCTACGACGAGGCGAAGCGCTTCGCCGAGGCGATGACGATCGCGTACCGGAACTTCCACGGAGTCGACACGCGCATCGTGCGCATCTTCAACACCTACGGCCCGCGCATGCGCCCGAACGACGGCCGGATCGTGCCGTCTCTCATCGGCCAGGCGCTCCGCGGCGAGCCCCTGACGGTGTTCGGCGACGGATCGCAGACACGGTCTTTCTGCTACGTCCCCGATCTCGTCGAGGGCATCACCCGGCTCCTGCACTCCGAATACAAGGACCCGTTGAACATCGGCAATCCCGCCGAGATGACGGTCCTGGAGTTCGCCGAGACGATCCGGCGTCTCACCCTCACGAAGGCGCCCATCGTCCACAGACCGCTGCCCGTGGACGATCCGAGGCAGCGCCGCCCCGACATCTCCCTCGCCAGGAAGATCCTCGGCTGGGAGCCGAAAGTCGGTCTCGAAGAGGGCCTGAGAAGCACCGTGGCCTATTTCGCGTCTCGCGAGCAGCACGGGCGGCCCGCTCCTCCGTCGTAGAATCTTCGCAGCGGCGTGACTTTCACCCTTCCCCAGGTCCTCGTGCTCTTCTGCGCGCTCGCGGCAGCGTCGTTCGGCGTGCTCGCGCTGGTGCTCCTGCGCTGGGACCGGGCGCGGAGGGAGCTCGTGCTCTATGCGACGCTCGCGTTCGCGATCGCCTTCTGGCTCGCGACTCCGCTGCTCACTCCGGTCCCGGTCCCACTCTCCCGCGAGATCCTGGGCCGCCTCGTGCGGGCCCTTTCGTTCGTCCTCCCCGCCGTCGGTTTTCTCTTTCTGCTCCGCTTCCTGAATCTCCCCCTGACGCCCGCGCTGGGGGCTCTCCTCTCCCTTCCGCTCCTCGGCGCCTTCCTCGCGCTCTTCCTGCCCGCGGCAAGCGTTCTCGTCGGAGGGCTGTCCGTTCTCTCGGTCGGACTCGTTTCGATCGGCTTCCTGATCATCTTCGCCCGGAAGGAGAACAGGCGGCGCGACACGACGATCGTCTTCGTCGCCACGGCGTTTCTGCTCGCGGGGGCGACGCTCGAAACGGGCTCGCGCTGGGTGGCGGGCTCCGGGGCGTTCTCCGGCCTCTTCTTCGGACTCGCGTTCCTCGTCTTCACGGCGCTCCTCCTTCCGACGGTCGCCGACGAAGAACGCAGGCTCTTCGCGCGGGCGACCACGGACGCGCTCACCGGGCTCCTCACGCGCTCCCTTTTCCTGGGCCGCGCCGCCGAGGAGCTCCTGCGCGCCGAGCGGACCCGGCGCTCGGCGGCTCTCGTCGTCGTCGCGGTCGACGGGCTCGAGGCTTTCGAGAAGGAGCGGGGGCGCGAGGCCGCGGACGAAATCCTCACGTCTTTCGGCCAGGCGATCGGGCGGATGATCCGCGGGGTCGATCTCGCCGCCCGCCGCTCGCGTTCCGAGTTTCTCGTGCTGCTGATCGAGGCGGACGAGACGAACGCGACGATCGCGGCGGAGCGCTTCCGGAATGCCCTCCCCGGCGCCGAAGGCCGCACCCTGACCATCTCGGCCGGCATCGCCGTGCACGGCCGGCGGGACAAGACGCGCTGCGACGCGCTCCTCGAACGCGCCGAGCGGGCTCTTGCGCGCGCGCGTGCCGCCGGAGGCGACCGGATCCTGCTGGAAGAGCCCCCCGTCACCGCGCCGGCGGCCTGATGGAAGAACGAGATGCTCCCCGGATGTCCGGTGTCAAGGGCGCGCTTCGCGCGCCGCGCAGCGGTCGCCGACCCTTGACACCGGACATCCGGGAAGAGATTTCTGCTATCGGCGGCCGCAACAGCGGCCGCCGCATATCAGAAGAAATCTTCGGTGTGGTCTAGAAACGGTAGAAGAGGCTGGCGGCGAGCTGACGCGAGGCGCGGCCGACGTCGAACCCGAAGTCGATCGAGAGCGACTTCGCGATCGTCAGGCCGAGCCCTCCCGTGAAGCGGTCGTCCGCGCGGCCCCCGTCGAACACCGCCGCGACGCTCTCCGAGAAGGGCGGGTCCGTGATCGGGAACGGCTGGCCGGACGACGGCTCCTTCGCCGCGAGGGTCGCCGTGACGCCGTGCGCCGGCTCGCGGTGATAGCCGACCCGGAACGCGAGACGCGCGTCGTTACCCCCGGCCACGTACTCGAGCCCGACGCGCGGCACCCAGACGCTCGGCGCCCGAGAAACGTCGGCGAGGACGTCCGTGACCGGAAACCCCAAAGGCCCGACGAGCCCGGCGTACGACACGACCGGGAGCGATCGGTCGAAGATGTCGCCGTAGGCCACCCACTGGACCTCGGCCGCGATGGTCAGGCCCGGCATGGGGTGCGACGCGAGGCCGATCGCCGCGTCCCGCGGCACTCGAAACTTGAACGGCCGCGACGTCTGGGAGGCGAGCGCCGGCGGCACGTCGCCGCCGATCACGAGCGTTCCGTCGTTGCGCGGCGAGGACCGGTAGTCGGCTCCGAGCGTCAGGGCGCCGCCGGACAACAGGTCGACGTGGATCCCCACGAGGAAGCCAGGCTTCGTGCCCGAGACGCCGTCCACGCGCATCGAAACGGTGAGGATCTCCTCCGCCGTGGGCGAGAGGAACGTCCGGCTCGTGATGCGGTGCGGCCCGTCCGCATCGCCGCCCAGGTCGAAGGACGCGCGGTTCAGGGTGACTCCGCCTCCCACGCGCACGCTTTCCGTCACGCGATAAGCCAGAGAAAGCCCGAGGAGCCGGTTCCTCAGGCTCACCGTGCCGAACTCGCGGTACTGGAACAGGAAATCCCGGCGCCCAACGCCGCCCGAGCGGTTGTCGCGCAGCTCGACGTACTGGTATCCGCCGCCACCGGCGTCGCCTTCGAACCGCAGGTTCTCGGCGTACGTGAGGGCCGCGACGAGGCGGCGCGTGAGCGGCACGACGACACCCGCGAAATCGACGGACGTGGCTCTCGTGTCGCGATCCACGTTCGTCGTCTCGATCGGGGGATAGGGCGCCGCCAGGGGACCGGTTGCCGTGGAGCGCGCCGTCACGAGGCCGAGGGTCTCGTCCGAGCGCTTGCCGGAGACCGCGATCTCGATCGAGGAGATGAGCCCGAGCCCGGCGGGGTTCGCGAGCGCGGCCGTCGCGTCGTCGGCGATGGCCGTGAACGCGCCTCCCATGGCGAGCGACTTGCCCCCAGGGTTCGTGAGGTTGAAGCTCACCTTCGAGAGGAGCGCCGAATCGGTCTGGGCGCGGGCGGCGAAGGGTACGAGAGCGCCGAGGCAGGTCAGCAGCGCGGCAGCCCGGAACCGGCGTGTGGTCATGGTGCGTCACCCCGCGCCAGGAGGTCGGCGAGCGAGCCGGGCGTCTCGAAGGGCTCGGAAAGCAACACCGTCGCGCCGCCGGCCACGGAAACGACGCGGGAGACGGTGCGTCCGCCCGGGCCGGGCCCGGCGAGTACGACGCGGTAGGGACCGGCAGCGAGATCCGTCACGAGGAGGGGCGTCGTAGCGCTCGCGGGCAGCGCGACGGAGTTCCCCGTGCGCTGATCGACGATCGACACGACCCGCGCGAACGGGAGCGCGACGATCTGCAGGCGCCCCGCGGCAGGGGCGGCGGCCGCCTGCGAGGGTGGCGCCGTCGGCTCCGTCCGGGAGGCGGGGGCCGCCGTAGGGACGGCCGCCAGCGTCAATCCCTCCGCGGAGCGTGCCGGGGAGCGGGCGCGGGACGCCCACCAGGAGGCCGCGAGGACGAGAACGATCCCTGCCGCGGCGAGCCACAGGAGGAGGCGCGCCTCGTGGAGAGGGTGCTTGCCCAGGGAAAGCGTCGCCGAGCCGGGCTGCCGCTCCACGCCCACGAGCTCCGTGCCGCTCGTCTGCTCGGGCGCCGGCATGTCGCCGAGGGACTGGACGAACCCGGCGGGCAGCCGCACGCCGCCGGCGTCGCGCAGCGCCGCGACGAGACGGTCCACGATCTCGCGCCAGCTCGCGGGCCGGCTCTCGCGCCGCTTCTCGAGCATCTGCCCCACGAGGCGCACGAGCGGCACGGGCAAGGAGGGCGCGTCGGACGGCGCCGCCACCGGCGGCGGCACGGCATTGAGGTGGGCGGCGATGTATTCGACCGGAGCCTTGCCCTCGAACGGGCGCTGCCCCGCGAGCACCTGGTAGAAAATGACGCCGAGACTGTAGACGTCGCTGCGCCAGTCGAGCGGCGCGCCGTGCCCGAGCGACCCGAGCTGCTCCGGCGACCCGTACGCCACCTTGCCGAGGAAGAACCCCGTCGCGGTCAGGGATTCGAGGGCCGAGGCTTTCTCGAAGAGTTTCGCGACGCCGAAATCGAGGAGCTTCACGAGCCGGTCCCCGCCTCGCTCGATGACGAGTATGTTGTCCGGAGACAAGTCGCGGTGAACGATCCCGCGCGAAGAAAGGTATTCGAGCCCGTGCGCGGCCTGCACGAGAAGGGGCACGGTCTCCGTCCACGGCCGGCCCGCGAAGGACGTCAGGGGCGTGCCGTCGAGGTACTCCATCGCGAGCCAGGGCGTTCCGTCCTCCTCGCCGATCTCGAAGAACGCGACGACGTTCACGTGGAGAAGGCTCTTGAGGATCGCCGCCTCGCGGTCGAACCTCACCCGCGCTTCCTTGAGGTGCGCGGCAGAGTCGTCGCCGGGTCCCTCGGTCTCGCGAATGACCTTCAGCGCGACCATGCGCTCGTCGCGCTCGTCCACGGCCTGGTACACGATGCCCATGCCGCCGCGGCCGATCCGCTTCAGGATGCGGTAATGGGCGATGCGCTCGACGGCGCCGGCCAACCCGTCACCGTCCCGTGCCGGCCGCTGCCGGACGCAGGAAGATGTTCGCCGGGTCGCCCGACACGAGGTCGATCTTCGAGGCGAAGGCGAGGAAGACGCCGTCGCCGCCCACCTGCCGCACGACGACGCGCACGTCGGTGAGCTCCGAGAGGTTGAGACCGAGGATGCTGTGGAACAGCTCGTCCGAGAGGTAGCCCATCGGCGGGATGCGTTTCGAGACGGAGGCGATAGGCACGAACGACCCGGGCAGATACGCCGCGATGACGACGTCGCAGTAGTCGCCTCCGACCTCGTTCAGGATGAGGTTCGTGCGGTAGGCCGACGAGCTCTCGGCGCCGTCGAAGGACATCGTCCCGAGGTTCGACTGGAAGGACGAGTACCCGTGGAAGTATGCGTAGCCCTCCATGCCGCTCTTGAAGTCGCCGACGCCCTGCACCGGGTCCACCGTGTAGGCCTCGGTCTGGACGTCCACTCCGGCCCATCCCGTGCCCTGAATCTGGATCGTGCCGTAAGTGTTCTGGTTCGGAAGGATTCCGAGGCCCACCGTCTCGAGGATGTCCTCGTAGGAGAATATGGCGTTCGGCGATAGACCCACAGCGAGCTGCCTCGTGAGAGAGCTGTCCGCGGCGTCGTGGTACTCGAGGACCGCGGAGCGCGGTTCTTCAGACGTGTTGGTGAGCGTCACGCGCGTCCGCCAGAAGGGTTTGTCGCCGCTCTCGAGCGGTGCGCCGGCCGAATGGACCGTCGGGAAGAAAAGTGGCGCCGGACCTCCGGCAAACGGCAATGACGCCAAGGAGCGCCGGGACGCGGTCAGACTCGAGCCCGGAACGTACGACGGGTTCAAGGCCTGAATGGACACGCCCACGTGAAGCGAAGAGTCCTGCGTCCTGTTGTCGATGACCGTCGCCATTCCGACGATCGAGCCCTTCTGGCTTCCGGACGTATCCGTCCCACTCGACTTCCACGAAATCCTCGCGTACGCGTAAGCGGGCGAGAGCGGCGGCGCGTCGAACAGCTCGTCTGCGTCGTTGAGCTGAAGCGTCCCGTTCGCGGGAACGGTTTTGAGGAGCTGGACGGGCTGCCCGTTTTTCGTGACGGGCTGGCCTGCAGCGTTGTAAACCTCGACGAGGACCGTCGTGTCGTAGCCGGACGTCTCGAGCAGAAGAAGATTCGAGCGGCGGTTCGCGTCGTGCGCGAGACCGGACACGACGTGGATCGGATCGCTCTGCTTGACGCCTTCGCCCGGGACCGTGGGCCTCAGCTCGAAGCCATACTGCCCGACCGCCGGCGCGGTGGCGGCGAGCGTGCGGCGCGAGGCGTTCCTCGCGGCGACGGTCGCCGGCAGGGGACGGTTGTTGACGAGGACCGTGGCGGTCACCGTGGGCGCGGGAGAGCGCACCTCGGCCGTGAAGGCACCGTCGACGCCGAGAAGCGTCCCGACGACGTTGCGGTAGCGGCGCGTCTCGCCGGCCGCGAGACTCAGGTCGAAGCGGCGCAGGAGGGAGCCGTCGCCCGGCCCGCCGACCGGGTTGAAGAGGAGCGAGACCGCCACGGGATTCACGGCGTCCGTGTTCGTGAGCCAGAGGTCCGCCGCGAAGCGGCCGACGCTCTTGGCGTCGACGGCATTCGGGAACGCCGGGTACAGGAGGCGCGTGCGCGCGGCTGCGGCCGGCGTCCCGCTCGGGCCGGCGGGGGTCGGCGGCACCAGAGGGCCGTCGTCTGTCACGAGTAAAGTCTCGGGGCGGTCCGCGAACCCCACGGTGGCGAGCGCGATCGCGCCGACTTCCATCCCGGTGCCCGAGCGCCGTTTCGCCCGGTCCACGCTGATCCGCACCGTGCGCGACTCGTGCGCCGCGAGCGGGCGATCCCAGGAGTCCCCGTCCAGCGACTCGACGGAGAGCCAGGGCGCGCGAACGGTCGCGACGAACGCCGCGGCGGAACTCGAGGGATTCAGGATCGAACGCAGCACCGGGTCCCCGACGCGGCCGATGTCGACGGCCGGGTCGCTCCACGCGACCTTCGCCGCAGACGGCGCGGCCGTGATCATGCAGTCGAGGGGAACCGAGAGCGAGGCGTCACCCGCGACGAGCTGAACCGACGCGTGCACGGGGCGCGCGAGAGCGGTAACGTAGAGAGACGTCACGCCGACCGTCTGCACGCCGTTCGGAGCGAGGGTGAAGGAGTCCGGTGCGACCACGAAGCCGCTGTCGTCCGGCTTTGCGCGCACGAGGATGGGTTCGCCGCCGCCGTTGCGCACGACGAACGACGTCGTCGCGCGCGTGCCGGCCGCCGGGACGAGTGCCGCGATGGGCGCCGGCTCGGACACGAGCAGGAGCGCGGGCCTGAGGACGTTGCCGACGGTCACGCGCAGCGATGGGGACCACGGGCCGACCGCGCCGCAGGACGCCTCGGCCCGGACCTGGAAAACGTAGTCGCCGGTTCCCCCGGTGAACGAAGACGCCCCGCCCGCGACGACCCACTCTGTCGCGCTGGCAGACGCGCCCGACGTCTGCCGTATGCGGAAAGTCAGCCCGGTCGGTCCCCCGCCGGGGCCGGGGCCGCTTCCGAGCGTATTCCACGTGATGACCCAGACCGAGTACGCGGGCGGATTCGGCGGGCTCACGCTGAGCTCCCCGACGCCGGGGGGGACGTTGCAGACGGCATCGACGGGGACGGCGACGACGTTGGACACGATCGCGTCTACCGAGGCCCCGGGACACGAAGACTTGACGACGATGCGGTGGTAAACGATCTGGGCGCTCGCGGGCGCGGGCGGGAGCGTGATCGCTGAGCGCTGCGTCGTGATCTGGTCGACCGACGACGAGAACGCGGGGTCGAGGGCGCGCTCGACGACGTAGTAGTTGACGCTCGAGGTGGCCAGGTCGGTAAAGACGCTCGTCCAGGAGAGCGAGTACGACTCGCCGGCCTGGATCCCGGAGGGACCTGTCAGGACCGGCGCGGGGACCGGGCAGGTCGCCCCGCTCGCGCCGGGCACCCACGCACCCGCAAGGGCGGCGAGCAACGCCGCCCGGGCGATCGACCGCGAAAGCCCGGAGCTCAGACCCATCCTTCTCTAGAATCCCTCTCTATGCGCTATTGGGAGTGTCACGGCGCGCGTTCCATCCCACGCGCGTCCGGGTCCGTCCAGGCGATCGCCGTGGCTCTGATCGCTTTCGGGGGCCCGCTCCGGGCGCAAGCGATTCTACCCCCTGACGCCGCCGTGAAAGCTTACCAGGCGGGCCAGGCTGCCGCGCAGAAGAAAGACTGGCCGCTCGTGGTACGAAAGATGAACGACGCGCTGGCGACCGGGCACACTCAGGCACGAACGCACTTCGGCACGACGCGGAATTTCGTGGACCTCTACGACCCCTACTATTGGCTGGGCGTCGCGCACATGGAGCTGGGTGAAGTCCTGGAGGCGAAGCGCAACCTCCTCCAGTCCCGAAGCGAAGGGGTCATCGACGGCTTCCCGGAATCTGCCGATCTACTCGGGAGGCTGGGTCAGCTGGAGCGCCGCGAGGCCCAGCAGGCCGCCAACCTGCCGGCGCCCACCGCCAGTCCGACACCGGAGGCGACGGCCGTGACGGTTCCCTCCGCCGTCCCGACGGCGGCAGCTCTCATTCAGGGCGACGCGACCCCGACGCCGAATGACGCCTCTGGCGCCGATCCCGAGCGCATCCTGACGCTCTTCTCCGCGGGTGACTTCGCCGGGGCCGAGGCCGCCATAGAGAGCCTCCGCCTCTCCCGCCCTCTCGCCCGCGAGGCGGACCTCCTCGCGGCGCTCGTCCTCGGCACGCGCTACGTACTCGAGGGCCGCGCCGACCCCTCGCGCCTCGCCCGGGCAAAGAGGGCTCTCTCTTCCTGGCGAAGGCAGGGTGGCAGCCGCCGCTCGGAGGAGATCCTTCTCTCGCCTTCCCTCCTCGCGACGCTGAACGGAAACTGACGCTTCAGCGCGACTTCACGACCCAGGTCCCGGCCGCAAGGTCCTGAAAGGCGCGCTTCTCCTTCTCGAAGAACGCCCACACCCAACCGAGGCCGAGCGGGAGGCCCGCGAGCACGAGGACGACTGCGCGAATGAGCGCCGCCTTCCAGCCGATGCCCCGCCCGCCGATCTCGCCGCGCCTGACGACCGTGAGGCCGAGCAGGGATTTGCCCGGCGTGCGTCCGCGCCACGCCCAGCCGCCCACGACGTAGAGCGCGTTCGCGAGCGTCGCGAGCAGGATCGAGAGGGCCGCGACGCCGCGAAAAGCCCAGTCTGGGGCCGCGTCGCGCGTCTGGAGCTCCGTGCGGAAGTAGTCGATGAGAAAGACGGGCGCGAAGAGGAGGAGGTTGATGGCCGTGAGGATGACGGCGTCGACGAGCGCCGCGAGGAGGCGGGCGAACGGATTCGCGGCGTTTCGGGGGCCCTCGTTGATCGCCGGGGCGCGTCTCTCGCGGAAAGCCGCGATGCGCTCGAGAGAGGCGGGGCGAGGAGGCGCCTGGGAGGCGATCATCTGGATCGAGACATCCGCCAGCTCTCGCGGGGCGTCCTCCGAACCGGAGGGGACCTCGGCCCCGGGGACGGCGCCGGGCGGCGGCGCGACCGTCGACACGTCGTCGGGCGGCCGGAGAGCGGCGGGGAAGGCCTCCCGAAAGGCCGAGCCCGCCCGCGGCGCGGCCGGCATCTTGTCGACGTCCCGAAACAGCTCCGAGGCCGACATCCCGTCCGGCCCCAACGGAGGCGGGGGCGCGGCGCCAGGGTCGGTCGCGCCGGGAACCGGATCGAAGGCGGCTTCGGAAGGCGGCCGCGAGGCTGCGGCCGAGGGCTGGGGCGGGAGCTCGTCGGCCCCGAGGAGCGCCGTGCGCTCCGACGTCCCGCCCGGCGAAACGATGCGGACGTCGATGACCGCCGCACCGAGCTGGACGCGGTCGCCGTTCTGGAGCCGTGTCTCGCGGGAGATTCGTTTTCCTCCGACGTACGTGCCGTTCGAGGAGTTGAGGTCCTTGACGATGGCCTCGCCGTTATTCAGCGTCAGGAGCGCGTGCGACCGCGAAACGGACTCGTGCTCGAGGCGGACGGTCGACGTCCGGCTGCGGCCGAGCGTCGCCTCGCCGTCCGAGAGCTCGATCTCACGGCCCTCCGCCGAGAGCACATACCGGAAGGCAGCGTTCGTCACCGTGAAGGAAATTGTACCCGGCCCCGGAGCGCGTCGGCCGTCGGAGTTCCGCCGCGAGCCGCGAGGGCCGCCGGAGGGCCCGAAAACAAGACGCGGCCGCCCGCCGGGCCCCCGCCCGGCCCGAGCTCGATCAGGGTGTCGGCGCGGGACAGGAACCCCACGTGGTGTTCGACCGTGACGATCGAATGTCCCGCCGCGAGGAGCCGCCGAAAGACCGCGAGCAGCACGTCCACGTCGGAAGGCGCGAGTCCGGTCGTCGGCTCGTCGAAGATGAAGAGCACCGGCTGTTCGGGCCCGCCGCCCTTGAGGAACGAGGCGATCTTCAGCCGCTGCGCCTCTCCGCCCGAAAGGGTTCCGGTGGACTGACCAAGAGCCAGGTACGAGAGCCCCGCATCCGCCAGCGGCAAAAGCCGGTCCGAGATCGCCCGCACGTCCGCGAAGAGCACGCGCGCCTCGTCGACCGTCGTTCCGAGAAGCTCGTGCACGTTCCGGCCCCTGAGCCTCACTTCGAGCACCTCGGACTTGAACCTCCGCCCGTCGCAGACGTCGCACACGACCGTCACGTCGGCGAGGAACTGCATGTCCACCGTGACGACACCGGCCCCCTCGCAGCGCTCGCACCGTCCGCCGGGCGCGTTGAAGCTGAACGCGCCCTTTCCGAGGCCGCGCGCCTTCGCGGCTCCCGTGCGGGCCAGAAGCGTCCTGATCTCTTCCCAGGCCTTCGTGTACGTGGCCGCGTTCGAGCGGGAGGAGCGCCCGAGCGGCGACTGGTCGACGAGTACCACGTCCGAGACCGCGTCGAGCCCCTCGATCGCGTCGTGCGCGCCCACCTCGTCCACGCCTGCGAGGAGCCCCTTCCCCATACGCTGTCGGGCGCCGGCCGCGAGCACGTCCACGACCAGCGACGACTTCCCCGAGCCCGACACGCCGGACACCGCGACGAGCTGGTGAAGAGGAAAGTCGACGAAGATATTCTGAAGATTATTTGCTCGCGCACCAAGAACGCGGATCGATTTGTCAGGAGAAGATTCTTTCTGATCTTCCGCGGCTGCTGAGGCAGCCGCCCGGGGGAGAGTTCTTTCTGATATTCGGGGCTGCTGATGCAGCCCCGATAGTAGAAAATCTCTTTCCCGAATGGCCGATGTCAAGGGCGCGCTCCGCGCGCCGCGCAGCGGTCGAGGACCCTTGACATCGGTCATTCGGGAATACGGACTCTCGGCGCCGAAGGCGCGCGGCGTTTCGGCTGCGATGAGTTCGCTCGGAGCGGCTAGCCGATACGGCTTGCCGTCTGTCTCTTTTTCCGAAGCAAGAATTTCTTCTCTTTCTTTCGTCTCCCTTCTCAGCGATCTCCCCGTCACCGTGTCTGCCTTCTCCAGCTCCGCCGGCGTGCCTTCGAACACGAGCCGCCCGCCCCGCGCTCCCGCGCCCGGCCCGAGGTCGATGACGTGGTCGGCCGCGCGGATGACGTCCGTATCGTGCTCGACGGCGACGACGGCGTTGCCGCCCGCGGCGAGGCGCTCGAGGACGCCCAGCAGCCGGTGCGTGTCGCGCGGATGGAGGCCGACCGTGGGCTCGTCGAGGACGTAGAGCGTGCCGGTGAGGGCGTTGCCGATCGCCGCTCCGAGCTGGATCCGCTGGGCTTCGCCTCCCGAGAGCGTGCGCATCGTGCGAGAGAGCGTGAGATAGCCGAGGCCGATCTCGACGAGCGTTCCGACGCGGCGCCTGACATCTTCGACGAGCGAAGCTCCCCGCGCGCGTTCGTCCGCGCCAGGGAGAGCGTCGCCCAGAAAGACGACGAGCTCGTCGAGCGTGAGGGCGGCGACGTCGGCGATCGTCCGGCCCGAGAGCGTGACGGCCAGCGCTTCGGGCCTCAGGCGCGCCCCTTGGCAGGAGGGACACGGCGTGTAGCCGCGATAGCGCGACAACAGGACCCTCACGTGAACCTTGTATCGCTTCTTTTCGAGGTACTTGAAGAGCCCCTCGACCCCGTACCACTCGCCCGAGCCCTTCCAGACGACGTCGCGCTCGCGCGGCGTCAGCTCGTTCCAGGGTACGTCCCAGCGCAGCTTGTGGCGCCGCGAGACCGCCTTCAGATCGTCATACGCGCTCTCGTACGCGGGAGAGTTGAACGGCGCGATCGGCCGCTCGCGAAGCGACTTGCGCGCGTCCGGAATGACGCGGGCCGCGTCTATGCCCGTCACGCGCCCGAAGCCCTGGCACGTCTCGCACGCGCCGCGCGGCGAGTTGAAGGAGAAGAGGGCGGGAACGGGATCCGTGAAGCGCCGCCCACACACGTCGCAGACGAGGCCGCGAAAGAAGCGGCGGGCGGAAGCGAGACCCTCTCCGGACTTCAAGACCAGGAGCTCGCCGTCACCGCCGTCGAATGCCATTGAGAGTGAAGAGAGGATTTCCGGATCGGAGGCTCCGAGCACATGGCGCCCAATGAGCAGCGGAAACGGCGAGGGAGTTTCTTTCTTATATGCGGCGGCTGCTGATGCAGCCGCCGATAGATGAAAATCTTCTTCCCGAATGTCCGATGTCAAGGGCGCGCTTCGCGCGCCGCGCAGCGGTCCGAGACCCTTGACATCGGTCATTCGGGAAATATCGAGAACCTCTCCCGAAGCGTCGACATAGCGGGAGAAGCCCAATCGTCTTCCATTCGGCACTCTCTGTCTCGAACGACTGAACTCTCTTTGGTGCGATCACGAGCAGCCGCGCTCCCTCGCCGAAGAGCTCGAGAAGAGCCTTGAGGACGCTCTCGCCCGTGTGCCGGCGCACGAGGGTGCCGTCCTCCGGACAGCGCAGCGTGCCGGCCGCCGCGAAGAGGAGGCGCAGGACGTCGTGGATCTCGGTCGCGGTCCCGACCGTGGACCGGGCCGAGCGGGCCGGCGCCTTCTGTTCGATCGCGAGCGCGGGCAGGACGTGCTCGATGAGGTCCACGTCCGGGCGCTCGAGCCTCTCAAGATATTGCCGCGCGTACGTGGACATGGACTCCACGAACCGGCGCTGGCCTTCGGCGTAGAGCGTGTCGAACGCGAGCGACGACTTCCCCGAGCCGGAGGGGCCGGTGACGACCGTGAGCGCCCCGACGGGAAAGGCGCACGTCACGTTCTTCAGGTTGTGCGTGCGGGCGTTCACGACCGTGATCGCGGCCGCGGCGCGGGAAGCGGGACGCGCGATTCTCACCGCGAGAACACCGCGAGCTGGTTCAGTCCGAGCAGGAAGCGCCGGTAGAGGACGAGGGCGACGCCGGCCGAACGGCCCGCTTCCTCGAGCGCCGCGCGGCCGAGAAGCGCCTCGTGCTCATCGCGGGCGTGCGGCGACAGGAGGCCGAGGGCCGCGCCGGCCTCGAGGAGCCAGCGGCCGGACGGGTGCGGCGTCGTAGCGACGAGCCGGCCTCCGGGGGAAAGAAGCGGAGAGATCCGGGAAAGGGCGGCGGCGGGGTCCGCGACGTGTTCGAGGACGGCGAGGAGGAGGATTGCTTCGAATGGTCCCTCGCGAACGAGCGGCGGCGGCGCTTCGCCGCGGGCAATATCCCATTCAAAGAAATCTCTTTTCGGAAATCTCCCGCGCTGGGCCGCCAGCACGTCCGCGTCGCGATCGCATCCGAAATAGTCGGGCACGAGGGCGGCGAGGTCTGTCAGGCCGCACCCGATGTCGAGGACGCGGCCGCCACGGGGCAGGTGTGGAAGCGCGGCCTTCAGCCGCGCCGCTCCGACGCGCACCGTGAGTCGGCCGTAGAAGGGCGAACGCGCCGACACGCGCCCGGTTTTACACCTTCCCGCGTAAGATCGCGGGCCTAATGAGCAAGGCCCGGTTCAGCCTCCGGGAGGCGCGGCCGTCGGACGTGAATGCGATCGTCTCCCTGATCGGCGCCCTTGCCGAGTACGAGAGGCAGCCCCAGGACTGCCACGCCGACGCGAAGCTCCTCGAGGAGCATCTCTTCGGCGAGAAGCGCTTCGCCGAGGTGGTCCTGGCGGAAATGGACGGCGAGACCGTGGGCTTCGCGCTCTTCTTCCACAATTATTCGACGTGGCTCACGCGGCCCGGCCTCTACCTCGAGGATCTCTTCGTGAAGCCCGCCTGCCGGGGGCTCGGCATCGGCGAGGCCCTTCTGACGCATCTTGCGCGGCTCGCGGTGGCCCGCGGCTGCGGGCGGATGGAGTGGAGCGTGCTCACCTGGAACGAGCCGGCGATCCGCTTCTATCTCCGGCTCGGGGCCGTTCCGATGGACGGCTGGCAGGTCTACCGGCTCGCCGGAGACGCGCTCGCCCGTCTCGGGCGATAATCGGGCTGACTCCCGGGGGCAAGACGTGCAGAAGAGCCGATCCCAGACGGACACGCAACCCATCCGTATCGAGAAGGGACGGAGGGGATCGGGCGTCATGCGGCGGCCGGTGTCCCTGCTCGTCGATTCACCGGACCCCACGGCTCTCTTCGACCGCACGGGCCTCGTCCTTCTCGCGAACGAGGCCGCGCTCGCCGAGGGCACGCCCGGCCCCGGCACCCTCGACACGGCGCCCGCGAGCTCTCCGCCGTTCTGGCTCACGCCGTCGGGACGCGACAGCCTGATCGAGGCCACGGCCACCCCCGGAGGAGCGAGGAACATCGAGGTCCGGATCCCGGCCGGACCCGAAACGGGCGAGCGCGTCTTCTGGGTGACGACGCGCATCGCCTCGCAGGCGGCCGAAGGGGGCTTTCTCGCCGCGGCACGCGAGGTGACCGGAGCGGCCGGCGAGAGGCCTCACGGCCAATCGGCGGACGCCGTGGCCGAGCCCGCCGATGCGCTGACGGGCTTCGCGAACCGCGAGCAGTTTCACTTCGAGCTCGAGCGCGAGCTCGCCCGCGCGGACCTTTTCGGGCGGCCGCTCTCTCTTCTCGTCATCGGGCTCGACAACTTCAAGACCCTGAACGACACCCACGGCCTTCTCGCGGGGGACGAATACCTCCGTTCCATGGCCGAGACGCTTCGCGGCACGCTCCAGGGGGGAGAGGCCGCCGGTCGCGTGGGCGGCGACGAGATCGCGATCCTGCTTCCAGGAGCGTCCGCGGCGGAAGCCGCGCCTCGCGCCGAGACCGTCATCGCGCTCATTCGCCGGATGGCGCCTTTGTGGGAGGGCAACTCGCTCACGCTCAGCGCGAGCGCGGGTGTGGCCGTTTTCCCCGATCATGCGGGCGGCGCCGCGGACCTGTTTCTCGCGGCCGACCTCGCCATGCATCAGGCCAAACGCCGAGGCGGCGGCCGCGTGCGGCTTCACGACCCGACGGACCGCGAGCGAGACCGCACCGGACGGCTGCGCGAGCAGTCGAACCGGATCCGCTCGTCTCTCGCCGAATCGCGCTTCGTCCCCTACTTCCAGCCCGTGGCCGAGGTCGGAAGCCGCCGCATCGTGGCCGTCGAGACTCTCGCCCGCATGCGCGAGCCCGACGGACGCATCGCCCTGCCCGCCGAATTTCTCGGAGCCGCCGAGCGCTTCGGCATCGTCACGGCGATCGACCGCGCCATCATCGCGGCCGCTTTCGACGCCCTCGCGGTGGCGCGCAAGCGCATCAGTCCGGAGCTCGAGATCGGCATCAACCTCTCGGGCCTGGACTTCGACGACGACACGCTCGTCGCCGACATCTCGCGGATGGCCCGAGCCAAGGGGGTTCGCCCCGAGCGCGTCACGTTCGAGATCACCGAGACCGCCGCCCTGCGCGACTTCGACCGCGTGCGGGACTTCACTCTGGCGCTCACGGGAGAGGGCTTCCACTTCGCGCTCGACGACTTCGGCATGGGGTTCTCCTCGTTCCGCTATCTCCGCGAGCTGCCCGTCTCCTCCCTGAAGCTCGACATCAGCTACGTCAGGGACCTCCCCAAGGAGAAGGCGAACCGCGTCTTCGTGCGGGGCATCGCGGGCATCTGCCGCGGCCTCGGCGTCAAGACCGTGGCCGAGGGAGTGGAATCGGAAGAGGTCCTCGAGCTCCTGCCCGAGCTCGGAGTGGACCGCGCCCAGGGGTGGCATGTGGGCTATCCCTCGCCGGAACTTCCGGTCGTCGAGGCCGGGGCGAGCCTCATCCTGCCGCGGAGGCAGCGGCCCTGATCCGTCCGACCCGGGGCCCCGCGGGGCGCGCGTCGGGCCTCGCGGTGGACGCCGTGCTCCTCGTGGTGCTCGGGGCGCTCGTCGCGGGGGTCGTCGGACTCGCCCAGCGCTGGGAGGCGCCGATCCGCCCGGCGGTCGAGATCGACCTTTCGCCTTCGGCACTGCCCCTTTACACGCTTCTCTCGCTCTCGCGCGGGTTCGCGGCGTATCTGTTGTCCCTGGCGTTCACTCTCGTCTACGGCACGATCGCGGCGCACGACAGGCGCGCCGAGAAGGTGATGCTGCCGCTCCTCGACATCGGACAGGGAATCCCGGTGCTCGGGTTCCTCCCGGGCCTCGTCCTGGGCATGGTCGCGCTCTTCCCGAAGACGAACGTCGGCCTCGAGCTCGCCTGCATCCTCATGATCTTCACGGGACAGGTTTGGAACATGACGTTCTCGTACGCCGGCTCGCTGCGTTCGATTCCGGAAGAGCTGCGCGAGGTCGCGCGCCTGCACCGTTTCTCTTTCTGGAAGCGCTTCCGCACGGTGGAAGTGTCGTCCTCCGTGATCGGGCTCGTGTGGAACTCGATGATGTCGATGGCCGGCGGCTGGTTCTTTCTCACCGTGAACGAGGCGTTCACGCTCGGCGACCGCGACTTCCGGCTGCCGGGGATCGGCTCGTACATGGCTGTCGCGATCGAGAAGGGAGACTGGCGTGCGATGGCGTGGGCCATCGTCGCGATGACGACGATGATCGTGACCGTCGACCAGCTCCTCTGGCGCCCGCTCGTCGCCTGGTCGCAGCGCTTCCGGATCTCGGACATCGAGGGAGAGGACGTGCCTGAATCGTGGGTCCTGAACCTCGTGCGCCGTTCGAGGCTCCTGCGCCGGCTGCGCCTGAGGAGGAGACGGCGGCCACGCGGCACGGCGGCCCAGTCGCCTCCCGAGAGCGCGGGGGTCGTTCCGGGCGGCACGGGCGAGCGCGTGCGCGGGGCTCTCGTCACGGGTCTCGGGATTGCCGCGCTCCTCGCGGCGATTCTCGGCGGATGGAAGCTCGTCGGCCTCCTCATTCGCGTCCCCCCCGCGAAGTGGCTCGTCCTCGCGGGCGCCCTCGGAGCCACGGGCGCCAGGACCTTCTCCGCCCTCGCGCTCGCCGTCGCCTGGACCCTGCCCCTCGGAATCCTGATCGGCCGCTCGGCCGTCTGGTCGCGCCGGCTACAGCCCGTCGTCCAGATCGTCGCCTCGTTCCCCGCGCCCATGATCTTCCCGATCGTGACGGGCGCGCTGCTCGTGCTCCACGTGCCCTTCGGCGCGATCGCGGCGGTGCTCATGCTCCTCGGCGCCCAGTGGTACGTCCTTTTCAACGTGCTCGCGGGCGCTAGCGCGATCCCGCACGACCTCGACGAGGTGGCCGACGTCTGCGCCATGAAAGGCGCCACGCGCTGGCGGACTTTGCTCGTCCCTGCGGTCTTCCCCTTCCTCGTCACCGGGCTCGTCACGGCCGCAGGCGGCGCGTGGAACGCCTCGATCGTGGCCGAAACTCTCACCTTCCGCGGAAAGACGCTCGAGACGTTCGGCCTCGGCTCTGTCATCACGACGGCCACACGCGAGGCCGACTTTCCGCTTTTGACCGCCGGCGTGCTCACGATGTCGCTCGCCATCGTCGTTTTCAACCGCCTCGTCTGGAAGCGGCTCTACCGCCTCGCCGAGACGAAGTACAGTCTCAACCGATGAGCGCCACTCCGGCCCCGGTGCCCGCGCCGCCGATCGCCGCCGTCCGCGGCGTCGACAAGGTCTACGCCGACGACGCCGGCCGCCCACGCACCATCCTGAAGAACGTCGATTTCGAGGTGCGCCCGGGCGAAGTCGTGGCTATCCTCGGCCCTTCGGGGTGCGGCAAATCCACGCTCCTCAGAATCCTCATCGGCCTGATTCCGCCGAGCGCCGGCCGCGTGGAACAGCACGGACTCCCCCTCGAGGGCATCCATCCAGGCACGGCCGTCGTCTTCCAGAACTTCGCGCTCTTCCCCTGGCTGACCGTGGAGGAGAACGTGCGCGTCGGCCTCAACGGCCGGCCCCTGCCGCCCTCCGAGGCCGAGGGGCGCGTGAAGACGTCCCTGAAGGCCGTCGGCCTGGAAGGCGTCGAGCGCGCCTTTCCAAAGGAGCTCTCCGGCGGAATGAAGCAACGTGTCGGAATCGCCCGCGCTCTCGTGGGCCGGCCGGAGCTGCTTTGCATGGACGAGCCGTTCTCCGCGCTCGACATCCTCACGGCGGAGCTGCTCCGCACCGAGGTCTATCGCCTCTTCACGGAGCGCGCGAGCGGCCTCTCATCGGTCATCCTCATCACGCATCTCATCGAGGAGGCCGTATTCCTCGGCGACCGCATCGTGGTCATGGGCGCGAATCCCGGCACCGTGCGCCGCGAGATCGTGAACACCGTGCCGCATCCGCGCGAGTACCGCAGGGCCGACTTCCTCCGGATGGTCGAACGAATCCATGATGTCGTCGCGGGCGTCCACCTGCCCGAGGTCGAGGAAGTCGAGCCTGCGGCGCCCGCGCTCCCCGGCCGTCGCCGCGCGAGTCCCGTCGTACCGCTCCCGGCCGTGCCCATCGGTGAGATCCTCGGCCTCCTCGAGATCCTCGCCGACCACGACGGCACGATGAACCTCTTCGACATCGATGCGCTCACCGACTACGATTTCGGGAGGACGATCGCCGTCGCGAAGGCAGCCGAGATGCTGGACCTCGTCGACACGCCGAAGAACGACGTCGTGCTGACGGACTTCGGTCGCAAAATGCTCGGGGCCTCGGCAGCCGAGCGCCCCGCGCTCCTGCGCGCCGAGCTCGTCAAGCTCGGCACGTTCTGCCTCGTCATCCGCGAGCTCGCAAAGGATCCAGACACGCCTCTCGCCGCGGACGCGGTGCGCGACCTCCTCGCCGAGCGCCTTCCGACCGTGGACGCCTCCGAGCTCTTCGTGACCCTCCTCAACTGGGGCCGCGCGGGACAGCTCTTCGAATACGACGCGGCGGGCGACTCGATCGCGCTCTTCTCGGGGCGGGAGGAAGGGGCCGGGGGCTGACATGGCCACGCCCCCGCGTCTCGTGTCGCGAACGGCCGCTGCGCTCTCGGAACGGCGTGCACGCCTGGACGTGCTTCTCGCACGCGTGACGGGCCCGCCCGGAGGCGAGACGCTTCACGACCTGCGAGTCGCGCTGCGGCGGATCGCCGCGCTCGCGCGTCTCACGGGAGACGTTCCCTGCAAGGGGGGCGGGAAGGCGCTGAGGACCGCCGCGCGCGATCTGCGCCGCGCGCTCTCGATGCGGCGCACGCAGGACGTCGCGCGCTCGCTTCTGCTCTCCCGCTTCCGGACGGATCCCCGCCGCCGGGCCGTCGCCGTGCGCCTCGCCGCCCGCCTCGCGAAGGAAGGCGATCCCGGGCCGTCGCCGGAGCGGACGCGCGCGCTCCTCGCCCGCCTGCGGCGGGCCTTCACGCGCCGCGACCTCGCGTTCGCGCGACTCCACGACCCCCTAACCGGCACCGCGGACCCTCTCGCCGAGAAAATGCTCGCGAAATCCGTCCGGCGCCGGCTCCGCCGCTCTGCGAAGCGTCTGCGCGACGCCGGAACGCCCGGCCCGGCGGGACTTCACCCGGCGCGCATCCTCGCCCGCGACCTGCGCTACGGCCTCGAGTTCGCCGGCGACACGATGCCGGCCCCGGACAAGCTCGTCCCGTTGCTCTCGGAATTCCAGGACGCGGCGGGGCACGCGCACGACCTCGCCGAGCTCATCGCCGAAGTCCGGCGCCTCGCCGGGCGGTCTCGTACCGCCGAGCGGCGCGAGGCGCTTCGTCTCCTGCCTGCCCTGCTCGCCGCCGAGGAACGAGCGGTCGCTCGCGCCCAGACATCTTCGCGGCGCCTTCTCGCGCGGCTCGACCTCGATGAGCTCGAATGGTCTTGACGCTCCTCGAGGTCGTGCCCGCGTCCGGACGACCATGAATCCGGGTGCTCCCGCGATCATCCGCGTCGCCCGCGTCGCATCTCCGGAGGAAGTCGCGTCCCGGCCGTCCTACGCGCTCGCGGACGTCGGCGGGTCACCGGCGCCCTCTCTCGCGACCAGCGTGCGCTTCGCCTCGACGCGCGAGGCTTTCGTCGTGTTTTTCGAGGCGGCCGCCGACCCGCCGCTGACCATCCGCCGCGGCGAGGGCGAGGACGTCTTCCTCGACGAGTGCGTGGAGCTCTTTCTGGCTTCGCCCCTCGAGCCCCGCACATACCGGGAGATCGTCGTGAATCCGCGGGGCGCCTGTTACACCGCCGGTATCGTGAACCCGGATGAAAGCCGGAGGACGTGGAAGGTCTCGCCCGAACGTGCCTCGGCGGCGATCTCGATCGAGGTGCGCGGAGACCCGGCCGCCCGCCCCGCCGAGGAGTGGCGGCGATGGACCTGCCGGCTGGCGGTGCCGTGGACGGCTCTTCCCTCCGGCCGCGCGCCCGGCGACGGCGAGGAGCGCCGCGGAAACGCGTACCGGATCGCTCGCGGACGCGCGACGAGCTACCTGGCTCTCTCTCCCACGTTCCGTTCCAGCCCACCGGACTTCCACGTTCCGAGCCGGTTCGCGCGGTTCGTCTTCTGAGCGCGGCTCCGCTCCGGGCGCGACCCGCTCAGCCCGAAGGGCGAGACTCGTCGGCCCGGATGCCTTGCGCGGCGAGCCAGATCCTGAGCTCCTCGCGCACGCGCCGGTCGCGGAACACGAACCAGGCCTTCTCGTCGTTCGGGAACGTCAGGAGCACGTCGCGGAAGGCGCCGGGGCCGCCCGCCTGGAGCGCGAGGAGAGCCTTTTCGCGCGCCTCGGCGCTTTCCATCCGCGGCGCGAACGCCCGGCATCGGGCCGCGTCGACATCGCGCGTGGATTTCGGGATGCGGAGATAGCGACCCGACCGCTCGTGAAGCAGCGCTTCGCGCAGCTCGGGAGAGCCGTTCAGGTGGGCGTACACCTCTCCCGTCGCGCGGTCGAGGAAGTGGTTCATCAGCATTGACCGCGCCGCGAACGCGACCGTGAGGCCTTCCCAGTCGAGCTCCATCGGGGCGGGTATCGTATCGCCGTGGATCCGGACCCTTCCCTGCGGCGCGCCGTTCCGCGCCGCCTCGCGCTCTGGTATCGCCGATACAAGCGCGACCTGCCGTGGCGGAGGACGCGCGATCCCTATGCGATCTGGGTTTCCGAGGTCATGCTCCAGCAGACGACGGTCGAGGTCGTCGAGAAACGCTGGACGCGCTTCCTGACGCGCTTCCCGACGGTGGATTCGCTCGCCCGCGCGACCGAACGCGCCGTCCTGGCGGAGTGGAGCGGGCTCGGTTACTACGCGCGCGCGCGAAACCTCCACGTCGCCGCGCGGGCGGTCGCGGCGCGCGGCGCCTTTCCGCGCACGCCCGAAGGCTGGCGCGACCTGCCCGGCGTCGGGGCGTACACGGCCGCCGCGGTCACGTCGATCTCCTTCGGCGTTCCCGAGCCCGCGGTGGACGGAAACGTCGTACGCGTCCTCTGCCGCCTGCAGGGGCTGCGGCTCGATCCGAAGGCTCCGGCGACGCTCGCGAAGGTGCGTTCCCTCGCGCGAAAGCTCGTCTCCGCGCGGAATCCGGGTAACCACAACCAGGCCCTCATGGAGCTCGGGGCGCTGGTCTGCACGCCTCGCGCGCCGCGGTGTGGCGCCTGCCCGCTGCGCCTCACGTGCCGCGCCGCGGCGAGCGGGAAGCCGGAAGGCTTCCCGCGAACTTCACGGCGGGTGAGGCCCAGATCGATTCATCTCGTCGCGGGGATCGTCGAGAGGGGGAAGAAGATTTTGCTCGTAGAAGACAGGACCCTCGTTACGGGCCACCTTTGCGTTCCGATGTTCGAGGTTGGCAGCGGGCAGCGGCCTGCAAATGTTCTTAGAAGGGGGTGGAACCAGGTAGCAGTCCGGCAGGCCATCGCGCTCGAGCCGGTGGCCACGCTTCGGCATTCGGTACTGGATCGCCGCTACCTCGTGTCCCTATTCACGTTCAAAGAAAAAACGCCCTTACCCTCGCGCAGCCGACAACCCGCGGCGGACAGGCCGTCCTCCCGAGCTCTCGTTCCCCCGGTCCCTCCGAGCCGCATCTCCCTCCTCTCCCCTACCCAGATCTCCCGGCACGCCCACGGCGGGCTGCTTTTGAAAGTGCTCGCTGCCTGGCGGGAGCACGGGCGCTGACCGCTCGGCTATCCTCGCGGTGCATGGCGCGTCGCTCGGGCAGGGCGCCGGAACCGGCGCCGGAGGAGTCCATCGTCTTGCGGGCGAGCGCTCCGGCGCTCGTCCTCGTCGGGATTCTCGCGGCGCTCGCGCTCCCTTTTCTCTTCTTCTCGACGGCCTCCAGCGAGGCGCTTCGGGAGACGAAGCTTCTCGTCCAGGCGCTCGGGGCGGCGCTCGCGATGCTCGGCCTCGCGCGGACCGGGGCGCTCCCGTCCCTCGGACGGGAGCCTGCCGCGCGCGTCGCGGTCTTCTCCCTTTTCGCGAGCCTCGCGCTCATCGTCCTGTCGGCCCTCGCGAACGCCGACGTCGTGGACCCGCTCACCGCCGCCGCCGTCCTCTCTCCCCTCGCGCTCCTTCTCGCGGGCGCATCGGGGCCGGGCGCGCACGCCGCACCCGCCGCCGCGCTCGCTCTGATGGCCGCAGGCGCCGCCACCGGCGGCCTCGCGGCCCTCCAGCGCTGGGCCGGCCTCTTCCGGCTGCCCCTCGAGGTCCCCGAGCCGCGGTTTCTCGCCGCGGGACTCATCGGGAACGCGGGGGATGTCGGGATGGCGCTCGTCGTCCCGGCACTGCTTCTCTTCACGCGGGTGGCCGAGCCGCGCGGGAGCGCGGGGGCGAGAAGCCTCGCTGCGCTCGGGCTCGCGGCGGCGCTGCTCGGTCTCGTCGCGACCGAATCCGTCGCGCCGGCGCTCGCGTTCGGCGGGGGCGCCGTGGTCTTCGTGGCACTCGACTTCCGCCGGCGCTCTCTCGCGCTCTCGGCCGTTTTCGCGGCGGCGCTTCTCGCGGCCGCGACCGGAGCCGGACGCCGATTCCTCCTGAAGGTCGAGGAGTTCCGCCGCGGCGATCTCGCGTCCGCGACGACGCAGCGCGACATCGGGCTCCTCGCGGGGCGCGAGATGATCCGCGCTCGGCCTCTTCTCGGCGGCGGCCCGGGCGCGTTCTCGAATCGCTTCGTCCCCGCGCGGCTGGCGGCCGAGGAGCGCACGAGGCGACATCTCGTGCACCGGAGCGGCTCGGCGCACTTCGACAACGCGCACAGCGAGCCCGTCACGCTCGCCGCCGAGATCGGGACGCCCGCCGCGCTCGCCACCGTGGCCGCGGCTTGCGCGCTGTTCTGGGGACTTTTCGCCCGCCGAAGGCTCGCGCCAACGGCGTCCGGGGGCGTCTCGATCGACGCCCTCTTCGCCGCGCTTTTCGCCGTCGCGCTCCTCTCTCTCGCGGACTTTCCGCTCCGGATCGCCGTCGCTTCCGGACCGGCCGCCTTCTTAGCGGGGGTGGCGCTCCGGCGAATCACAGGCGACGAAGGGACGCCGGACCTTCCCGTGCGAAGCCGTGCCCTCTTCGTGACGCTCGCGCTCCTCCTCGTCGCGCTGGCGGCCGCGCGATCGCTCGCGACTTTCGCCCAGGCGGAAGGTGAGGCTCTGCTGCGCGACGCGGCCTCGGCCCCCGAGGAGGCGGCATCGGAGAAAGCCGAGCTTCTCTCGGCGGCGAACGCGCGCCTCGCGCAAGCGATCGCGCTGCGGCCGCGCTCGGCCACGGCGCTTCTCGCGTGGGGCTCGGTGCACGCGCTGAGGGGCGAGCGCGAGCTCGCGTACACGCTCTATTCGCGTTCGGTCCGGCTCGAGGAGCGCGCCGAAAGCGATTTGAACCTCGGCCGCGCGGCGAGGGCTCTCGGCCGCGGGCAGGAGGCGCTCGGTCTCTTCATTCGCGCCGTCTGGATCCAGCCGCGGCTCGTGGACGCATTGCCGCCCGGCGAGCGCGACGCGGTCGCCGCTGCGGTCGCGTCGGCGGAGGCAGGTCTCGAGCGCGGCGGGAGGGTTCCGCCTGCGCCGCCGCGCTGAGGACGGAGCGCCAGGTCACGCGTGCATCAGCACCTGAACCTGCGCGCGGGCAGTCTCGAACCGGTGGGCGGCGAGCTCCCAGTCCGCTGCCGCGAGGAAAGCGTCGATGTAGTCCGCGCGCTTCGTTCCGTAATCGGTCATGAACGCGTGCTCGAAAACGTCCATCAGGAGCAGCACCGGGCATCCGGCGAGCTGGCCGCGGTCGTGCTCGTCTATCCAGACGTTGAACAGGCGGCGAGCTCCCGCGTCCCAGACGAGCGCCGCCCAGCCGATTCCCCGAAGGCTGCCGGTCGCGCGGAACTCCTTCTCCCACCCCTCGCGCGAGCCGAAGTCGCGGCCGATCTGCGCCCCGAGGCCGGAAGCCTTTTCCAGGGCCGCCCGCTTCTTTGTCAGATTTCCAAAGTACATCTCGTGGAGCCGCATTCCGTTCCACTCCCAGCCGAAGCGGCGCTTGAGCTCGGACCAGTACGGGGCGGGCGGAAGGCCGGGTGAAGCGGCCTCGAGCTCGTCGTGGAGCGCGTTCGCGTTCTTCACGTAACCGCGGTAAAGCTCGAAATGCTGCGTGAGAAGAGCGTCGCTGAATCCAGGCGTTCCGAGGAGCCGAGTGAAATCCTGGGCCGAATAGAGAGCCATACCGTCCTCCTTGCGACCTCGCAGCAGGATCCGTTCCACGGGCGGCACGGCAGTTGCTCAACCCGCGGGGAGGAGGGAGCAGATGCTTTGGACCATCTTCATCGTTCTTCTCGTCCTGTGGCTTCTCGGCATGGTGACGTCGTACACGATGGGCGGCTTCATCCACGTCCTGCTGGTCATCGCGATCGTCGTCGTCCTCATCCGCGTCATTCAGGGCCGACGGCCGGTCGTCTGAGCGCGCGCGGGCGCAACGCCCCGTCACCTCCGGGCCGGGGCGTTCGCTCGCGCCTGTTCTACTTCGCTTCTCCCGTTCGTCTCGGCAGCATGACCCGGAACGTGGCGCCGGCGCCCGGACGGCTCTCGACACCGATCCTTCCCCCGTGGGCCTCGACGATCTCGCGTGTGATCCAGAGCCCGAGCCCCATGCCCGGGTAGGTCTCGCGCGACACGGCGCGCTCGAACCTCCCGAAGATCCGCCGCTGGTCGGCGTCGTGGATTCCGATTCCGTTGTCCTTCACGAAAACGATCGCCTCGTCCCCGACGGACGAGACACCGACCTGGACGGGCTCGCCCGCCCCGAACTTCAAAGCGTTCGTCAGGAGGTTCGAGAGGACCTGCTCGAGCCGGAGGCGATCCCAGAACCCGCTCACGCTGCGGGGCGCCTCGACCGTGAGAGTGCAGCCGGCGCGCCGGGCGCTTTCCTCGAGGCGTTCCACGAGCTCACGGGCGAGGTGCGCGAGATCCATCTCCTCGGGGTCGAGGTGCAGCGTGCCGGCAGAGATGCGCGAAACGTCGAGCAGCTCGTCGGCGAGCCGGATGAGGCGCGCGACCTGCTTCTCGCAACGCGTCGCGAGGTCGACCGCCTTCTCGTTCCCGAGCCCCCGAACCTGCCGCGCGAGCTGGTAGACGATCAGGTTCAAGGCCGACAGCGGGGTCCGGATCTCGTGGCCCGCGACCGAAAGAAAGGCGTCGCGCGCCTTGACGGCGTCGCGCGCCTCCTCGTAGAGGCGGTTGCGCTCCGTTTCGAGTCGCTTGAGCTCGGAGAGGTCGACGACGAAGGACGCGCGCACCGGGATCGGCCCGCCCAGGTCCACACTCGTCGCGCCGAACAGGACCGGGACGCGCGTCCCGTCCCGCCGCACGAGCTCCTTTTCGAACGGGGGGCACGCACCGGTCTCGCGAAGCGCCTTCTCGCACCGCTCGTCCAGGGCTTTGAACTCGGGCGCCGTGAAGGCGAAGAGCTGGTGTTCGTGCGGCTTCCAGCTTTCGCGGTCGATCCCGACGATCGACAGGAACGCTCCGTTCGCATCCGTCACGTGCCCGCCGTCCGAGAAGACGACCCCGATGAGGTTCGCGTCGATGAGGCGCCGGATGCGCGCCTCGCGCTCACGGATCGCGGTTTCGGTGCTGTTGCGCCGCGTGATGTCGGCGCGAATGAGATACCAGATGAGGATCAGGAAGCCGAAGAGAAGGGCACAGCCGATCCCCAGCGTCGTGAGAAGGGTGCGGGCCGTCTCGCTCGAGCGCCGGTCCCGAATGGAGAGAAGCGCCCTCTCTTCGGCCTTCATCTCGACGACGAGCTGCCGGATCGCGTCCATGGTCCTCTTGCCGACCCCCGTCCTCAGGTAAGCGCGTGCCTCCTCGTCATGTCCTCGCTGCGCCATCTCGATCGTGCGGCTCATCTCGAGGAGCCGGTCTTCGGTGAGGTATCGAAGTTGCGAGGCGCGGGTCCGCTGCCCCGGGCTGTCGGCCGTGAGCGTGGAAATCCGCTCGAGCCGCCTCGGGAGCTCGGCGACCGCCGCCCGGTACGGATCGAGATAGGAGTCCGCCCCGGTCAGCAGGAAACCGCGCTGACTCGTCTCGCCGTCCTTGATCGCGGAGAACGCGCCCTCGAGCTCGCCGATGACGTCTTTTGTGTGGTCCACGAGGCGGGCGTCCTGGATCAGCTGGGACGTGTTCACCCACGTGACGGAGACCAGCAGAAGAAGAGCCCCGAATGTGACGCCGATGGCGGCGGCGAGACGGGTGTCCATCCCGTGCGGCCGCCATCGCGCGCCACTTCCCGTCGTTTCAGGAACCATACCCCTCCTCTATCGAACCATCCGGGATTTCCTTGGGGAGGCAGGGCACGTCCCCGCGGATATGTCAGGCCGCGGCCGAGTCGCCCCCGGGAGCGGCTTGCAGCCCGCGCTCGAGGCGGATCGTCCGGCTGAACAGCGAGAGCCTGCGGTCGAAGATGAAACGCAGGAGCAAACGCGTCCACGAGCGATGCGAAGAGAGAGCGGCGTACACCTCGGGCGCGGCGCGTCGAATCGCAGGCAGCCGGTTCCAGGGCACGGACGGGAAGTCGTGATGCTCGTTGTGATGGCCGACGTTCAGCGCCACGGCGTTCAACGGCCCGTAGTAGCTCGAGGTTTCCTGCTCCCCGAACACGAGGTAGTGCTCCTGGATCCAGCGCGCCCCGAGCGGGTGCAGGCCGACCGAGAAGAAGAACGAGACCGTGAGATAGAGAAAAGCCTTCGGCCCGAGCGCCATCCACACGGCGACGTCGTACGCGAGCTGAGCGCCGATGTTCGCGAAGACCCAGGGTCCGAGGAGAGGGATCTCGCGGAGGCGCGGCGGACGCAGGACCTGAAAGAGCGGAAAGAGGAGAAGCCAGAGCGCCTTCTTGAGCGCGGAGTGTCCGACGAGCCGCGCTTCCCAGCGACTCGGGATGTCGGCGTCCAGCTCGTAGACGCCCTGAAACGCGTGGTGTTTCAGGTGGTACGTCTGAAACGAGATCGCGCTCGGCAGGACGTGCGGGAGATTCGCGGCGATCGCGGCGATCCGGTTCCAGGACGCGCGCCGGAAAACGAGGTTGTGGGAACACTCGTGGATGAGCACCCAGAGGGTGTGATCCAGGAAAGCGCCCACGAAGAACGCGGCGAGGAGCGCGGCCCAGATCGGCACATCGGACACGAGCGCGGCCAAAGCGGTCTGCGCGACGACGAGGACGGCCACGAGTAGCGCGCTCCACGCATTTCGTCCGGCGCAAGAACGGATCTCCGCGTGACGGCGGAGGATCTCGCGCGCTCTGAGCGCGTGTGGCTCACGCTCGGGCGAGAAGAGGAAATCCTCCCGCACCGGCGCTCGCGTCGAGGGGATGGCCGTCGGCTCGGCGATGCTTGTCACGAATCTCCGGGCGAGTATCTCCGAATTCCGTGTTCTTTGAAACATTTCCAACCTCGGCATGACGTCGGGCCGAAGCGCAATGTCGATGCCGCCCGGACGTGGCGTGGAGCTTGCGGCGGGTGCGGGGACGAGAGGCGAGCGCCCGCGTGGTGCACCCTCGGGCGCCTGGTTTCAGGGCTCGAGCTTGTATTGCTTGATCTTGTTGTAGACGGTCTTGAGGCTCACCCGGAGGATCTCGGCGGCTTTCTTCTTGTTGCCGCCGACAGCCGCCAGCGTGCGCTCGAGGAGGCGGCGTTCGACGTCTTCGAGCGAGTCGCCCACGCGGACGGGCACGCGAAGAGGATCGTCCGGCGCGGGCGGCTCGGCCGAGGCGGGCGCGGCCGGGCCCTCGGCCGCCGCGGGCGGCTCGGTGGGAGGCCGCGGCGGGCCCGGCGCGGGCGGGCGCACGGCCGCGAAGACGCCGCTCGACCGGCCGGCGAGGACGCTCGCCACGACGTGCTCTCGTCCACGACCCCGTCGTCCGAGAGCACGTACGCGCGGTGGACGACGTTCCGAAGCTCGCGCACGTTGCCGGGCCACGGGTGCGCGGCCAGCTTCTCGAGCGCGGCCGGCCGAAAACGTCCGCCGCCCTCCCTCCTCGTTCTCGGCCACGAGGTCGAGGAAGTGCTTCGCGAGCACGGGCACGTCCTCGCGGCGCTCGCGCAGGGGCACGATGTGCAGCGGGAACACGTTGAGCCGGTAGTACAGGTCCTCTCGGAGCATCTTCTTCTCGACGGCCTCGAGGAGGTCGCGATTCGAGCTGGAGACGATGCGCACGTCGCACCCGATCTCCTCGTTGCCTCCGACGCGCCGGAACGAGCGCGTCTCGAGCACCCGCAGGAACTTGACCTGCAGCTCGGCGGACATCTCGGTGATCTCGTCGAGAAACAGCGTGCCGCCGTGGGCGAGCTCGAAGTACCCGGCGCGGCGCTTGTCGGCTCCGGTGAAGGCGCCTTTCTCGTGCCCGAAAAGCTCGCTCTCGATCAGGTTCGCCGAAACCGCGCCGCAGTTGATCGCCACGAGCGGCTTCTCGCGCCGGCGCGAAAGAGAATGGATCGTCTGGGCGGCCGCCTCCTTGCCGCTGCCGCTCTCGCCCGTGATCATGACCGGCGCGTCCGAGCGCGCGATTCGCGCGATGACCGCGCACGTCTCGCGCATGGCGGAAGAGACTCCCACCATCGCTCCGAAATGGCCGGTCTCGTCCAGGGTCTTCCACAGGCCGGCGTCGCCGTCCTGAGAAGGGCTTCCGGGCCGGAGGCGCTCGAGCACGGCTTCGAGCTGCACGGGGCGAAGCGGCTTGACGAGGTAGTCGAAGGCGCCCGCCTTCATCGCCTCGATGGCCGTGTCGAGCGATCCATGGCCGGTCAGAACGACGATCTCCCGACGTGGGTTCGCCGCGCGGGCATCGCGGATGAAGTCGATTCCGTCTCCGTCGGGCAGCTGGAGATCCGTGAGGCAGACGTCCGGGTCGAACGACGCGAGCGCCACGCGCCCTTCCGCGAGCGTCGACGCGGCTTTCACGTCGAGGTCGAACTCCTCGAGGAGCAACTGCACCCCTTTTCGGGTCTCGGAGTCGTCTTCGACGACGAGAACCTTCATGTATTCACCAGCGGCAGGGATCCTGTCACAGTCAGTTGCGCTCCGTCCTCGGCGCCCTCGAGCCGGCCCCCGTGAGCCTCGAAAGTCCAGCGCGCGAGAAAGGGGCCAAGCCCCGCATTCGGGCGGCTGCGCGTCTTGAACAGCATGTCGCCGGGCGCGGAGAGCGCGAGCGGGACTCGAAACGAGAACGACACCGTTCCGTCCTGCACGCTTGTCTCGAGCCGGGCGTCTCCGGCGCAGCCCAGCGGGACGCGGTGAGGAGAGCCTCCCCGGTCGCGCCTTCGAGCTCGTCCGCAAACCCGTCCACGAGCGCGCCCTCCGAGGGTCCGAAGCGTCTGCAGCGTGAGGCCCATCCGCTCGAGCTCCGGCGCGCGGGCTCGAGCCGCGCGCTCCACGAGCGCCGCGAAGTCCAGGAGGCCGGGGTCTCCCTCGTGCGCGCTTCCGAGCGCCGTGAGGCCGTCGAGGAGCCGGGACGCCTCGTCGAGCTGCTCTTTTCCCGTCTCGAGGCAGGAGCGCAGCTTCTCGGGAATCACCTCTTCGGCTCGGGCGGCCGCGCGCCGTGCCACCTCCAGATGGAGCGCCGCGGCCGAGAGAGGCGTCGCGAACTCGTGACGCAGCGCACGGCACGCGCGAAGCGTGGCCCCCAGCCGCTGCTGCTCGAAGGTTTCACGCACCATGCTGACTCTATTCCAGAGTTGGAGATCGCATGAGTAAATCCAATTTGCAATGCCGGGGCCATCGTAAATCTTACGAAGCAGCCGGGGAGGGAGTCTAGATCCCACTCCCCTTCAGAACCGTGACGATCGTGCGCAGCAGGATGAAGAGATCCAGGAACGGCGTCCAGTGGAACAGGTAGCCGAGGTCGTAGCGCAGCTTGACGTCCGGCTTGGTCGCATACGCACCCATGACCTGCGCGAGTCCCGTGAGACCCGGCTTGAGCGCGTGGCGCAAGCGGTAGGCGGGGATCTGCTTCTCGTACGCGGCCACGAATTCCGGGCGTTCGGGCCGCGGCCCGATGAGGCTCATCGAGCCTCCGACCACGTGCAGAAGCTGCGGCAGCTCGTCCAGCCGCGTCCGCCTCAGTAAAGCGCCGGCGCGCGTCACCCGTTCATCGTCGCGGCCGGAAAGCGTGGGCCCCGTGCGAGCCTCCGCGTCGGCCTGCATCGTGCGTACCTTCCAGAGGAGGAACTCGCGGCCTCCGAGGCCGACCCGGCGCTGGCGGATCCACGGAGCGCCCCGGCTGCCGAGAGCGACCGCGAGCGTGACGAGGAGGAGGATCGGAGCCGCGGCGGCGAGCAGAACGGTGCCGACGACGAGGTCGAGCGCTCGGCGCCATGCGAATGCGAGAAAGCTCGCGCCGCGGGTCGCGACAGGCGTCAGCGGCAGGTCCGCGAGACTCCTCGTGACGGCGCGCGACGACACGATGTCGGCGAGCCCGGGAAGGATCCAGAGGTCGAAGTCGCTTTCGAGGCTCCGCTCGAGAAGGGCGACGAGCTTCGGCCGGTCGCCGGGCCGGTCGGACGCGAAGATCACGTCCTCGGCGCCCTTCAGCTCTTCGAGCGACGCACTCTCGCTCAGGCCCGCGAGCGAGTAACCCGTGATCCGGCCCGCGCGCAGGGCATCGGCTGCGCGCCGGGCATCCTCTCCGGAGCCGAGCACGAGGACTGCGCGAGTGCCGATGGGGGCGAGGACCTCGGCGAACGAGCGCCAGAGTCCGAGCGCGAACGACAGGAGCGGCACGTAGACGAGGAGAACCGTCCTCGGCACGGCGCGACCCGCGAAGAAGTACGCCGCGAGGAGAAGGCCGCCCGCGACGAGCGCGGACACGAGAAGGCCGCCCCGCTGTTTCACCGACGCAAGCGGCTCGTCGTACGTGCCCACGAGCCACAGGGCCAGGACGGCCACGAAGCCCACGAGCGCGAGCCACGGAACCTCCAGAGAGAGATTGGACGCCGGCAGCTTTCCGAGCCCGGGCAACGGAAGAAGCCGGCGGACGGCGACGATCAGAGCGAAGAGCCCGACCGCGAGGGTCACGTCGCCGGCCGCGAGAAGCCAGCCCCGGCCGGGTCTTTCGCCGCGCGGCCTCACGCGCCCTCCGCCGCGTCGCGGTAAGCCCGGCGCGAGGGCCGCGACCGAGGCGCGCCGGTCGGCGTGAACCTCGGCGAACGCGCGACAGGCCGCGCCGTCGCGGGCGGCCCGCCCGGGATCCGAGAGATACGCCGTGATCTCCCGCGCGAACTCCTCGTCCGTCGCGGCGGCGCGCGCGGGAGCTCTCGCGCCGGGCGAGCTCGCGCGCGCGATGACGCCGGCCGAGGCGACGACCGCCGCCCCGGCTTCGAACGCCTCGAAGAGCTTGTTCGGAGTGCCCGTTCCGAGGTCCACGGGCAGGGCGACGACTCGCGCCCTCCTCAGGAAGGCCGCCATGTCCGCGACCGGGCTCTCCACCTCCACGCCCTCGCGCCCCGCCGAAGCTCGAACCTCGGAGGGCGCGTCGGCTCCGCCCAGCAGAAGCCGGGCGCCGGGCACGGCGCGCCGCACGCGCGGCCAGATGTCGCGGAGCAGTCGTCGCGCCGCCAAGCGATTCGGACGGTACATGAGACGCCCGGTGAAGGCCACGGCCGGCGCGCGCTCCACCGGCCCGGGCGGCAGCAGCGTGACGCCGTTCGCCACGGCGCGCGTGCCGGCGGGGAGGTGTGCCGCGTCGAACGGCGTCGTCGCGAGGAGGACCGCGGCGCCCCGGGCTGCCCGATTCTCCGCGGCCTCGAGCCGGGGAGCTTCGACGGCCCAGTAGGCCCGGCGCCACGATGCCGGGTCATCCCGGGCTGCCTGCCGTGCGGCCTCCGCGAGCGCGTCGACGTAGTCGACGACGCGAGGGAGCGCGCGGGAGTGAGCCGAGATGAGCGAGGAGGCGCGGGAGGAGGACGCAGACGAGGAGATCCGCATTGCGGGCAGCGTCACGAAGGCAAGGTCCGAAAGAGCCTTTGAAGAGGGCGGATTGGAACGGCTCGCCGGAAACCGCCGCCGACGCGAGCCCAACCGGAAGCAGGGCGCGACGGAGCCGCACGGGGTGGACGGCCGCCGCGTCCTTCACTCGAAGAATCTCCTCTTCTCCCGCGACCCCGCCGACGAGAGCAGTCTCGTAACCCGCCTACGCGAGCGCCTGGAGATGAAGCTCCGCCCGCAGACGGTCGCCGGTGAATCCGATCCCCGGAAGGCGCGGGACGAGCAGGACGGCCTTCACGCCTGGGGCCGCGCCCGGTGCCAGCGCGACGGAGCGAGGAGCGCGTGACCGGCGGCGCGCGCCCACATCGAGAGCGAGGAGAGTAGATCGGCGAGGGTCACGGAAGGGACTTCGGACGGATAGCCGATGTGACGGCGAAGCGCGGCGAGCGAAAGCCACTCGAAGGCCAGGGTCGCTTTTGCTTCGAATGAAAGAAGGAAGAGGAATGCCAGGAGCGCGATGGGCCGCGCTGCCGCAGCCGCACTCGCGACGCCCGCTCCGACCCCGGACGCCGCCCCGGACGCGGCACCGAGCGGCCCGACGCGGCTGCCGTCCACGCGCCACTCGAAGAAAAATACAGCAGGACGACGTCCGAGACGATCGCCAGAAACGCGACGGCGAGGAGCACGAGCACTCTTGGCCTCAACCAGAGGTCGCACGCGAGAACGAAGGCGCCCCTCGGGCTCCTCGCCGCGAGGCGCAGGAGGTCGCCGAAGCCGGTCGCGAGGAGCTTCAGGTGGCCGCCGAGCCATCGCGCACGCGAACGCGCCATCGCCACGGCCGAGGGAGCGGGCTCGTCGAAGGCGCACGGTCCGCTCAGGGCACGGACGGCAACGCCCTTCGCGAGAAGGGCAAGCGTCGCTTCGGAATCCTCCGCCGTCGTCCGCGTTGCGGCCGCCGGTCCGAGGCGGAAAGCCCGCGGCGAAAAGCCCATCGCCTTGCCGCGCAAACGCACGGGCAGGCCCTTCGCGTCTCGCGCGAGGTCGTCGGCGAGCGCGGCTGCGAGCGACAGCGCCTCGACGCGGGGCGCCCCGGACCCCGGGACGCCCGCGGGGCGGACGGGAAGCTGGAAGACCTCGGTCCCGTCGGGAACGTCCAGGTCGCGGAAGAACCCGTCCGGCAGCCGCATGTCGGCGTCGAAGACGAGGATGAACGAGAAATCGTCCAGCCGCACGCCCAGTTCTTCGGCGAGGAACGCCAGCGCGTGCCCTTTCGCGGGACCGGGGGACTTCTTTGAAAGGTAATGGACGCCGTCGCGCGCGAGGCGGGCCTCGGCCTCGGGGTCGGGCCCGTCGAGGAGGACAAGGACGTCGACGGTGCGGGGCACGGCTGCTGCCGCCAGAGACGCACCGCCGGTCGCCTCCGCCTCTTTCACCTTCGAAGAAATCTTCTTCTTCTCTTTCTCTTTTCTCTCCGACTCTCTCTTCAAATCCTCAGCGAGCTCTCCCACTCGCGCGCCCTCGGCGCGCGACGGGATCACCGCGAGCATCTTCCGGACCGCTCGGCCGGGCGCGGCCGGTGGCGCGCCCCCGCGCGGTGCCGCGAGGCGCCGCCACCTCAGGAAGGCGTCGCACGCGGCTACCGCCGCCCAGGCGGCGAGAAGACCGCACCCTGTCGTGAGGATGTCCACGCGGCCTGCATCGTAACGGACGGGCAGGCCGCGTGTTGAGGGTCACCTCTTCCGCGATTGGGCGTCCACCACGCCGAAAGCAGCCATGTTCACGATGTCCGAGACCTCGACGCCGCGCTGCAGGACGTGAACGGGCTTTCCCATCCCCATCAGGATCGGCCCGATCGCCTCGGCCTTCGCGAGGCGCCAGACGAGCTTGTAGGCTGCGTTGGCGCTCTGCAGCTCCGGGAAGACGAGGACGTTCGGCGCGCCCGTCAGCGAGGTCCACGGATAGTTCTCCTTCAGGAACTCGGGCAGAACGGCGGTGTCGGCCTGCATCTCGCCGTCACATTCGAGATCCGGCCGCCGCTCGTGCACGAGCTTCACCGCCGCGCGCACCTTGTCGGTCTCCGGCGTGCGGGTCGAGCCGAAGTTGGAAAACGCGATCATCGCCACGCGCGGCACGATGTTGAAGAGCTTCGCGGTGTCGGCCGACCGGATCGCGATCTCCGCGAGGTCCTCGGCCGTCGGGTCGATGTTGACGGTCGTGTCCGCGAAGAAGAAGACCCGGTCCTGGAGGATGAGAATGTAGAGGCCCGAGACCTTCTTCGCGTCCTTGGCGACCCCGATCGTCAGCAGCGCCGGCCGGATCGTCTCCGGGTAGTAGGTCGTCAGGCCCGAGAGCGCCACGTCGGCGTCGCCCATCTCGACCATCATCCCGGCGAAGAAATTTCTCACCCGGATCATGTGTTGAGCGTCTTCCTTCGTCACGCCGTGGCGTTTCCGTTTTTCCCAGAAGGCCTCGACGTAGCTCTTGAAGTTCGGGTGCTCCTCCGGATCGACCACCGTGATGGCCGCCTTCACGTCGAGCGCCTTCAGCGCGGCTTCGGCCTTCTTCCCGCGCGAAAGGAGGATCGGAGAGGCGATTCCCTCCTCCGCGAGGAACTTGGCCGCGCGCTGGATTTTCGGGTGATCCCCCTCGGCCAGAACGATCCGCTTCGGGTTCGACTTCGCCTTTTCGTGGATGACCTGCATGAACGAGCGCGAACGCGAGAGCATGCCTTCGAGCTTCCGGCGGTACGCATCCAGGTCCTTGATGGGCTGTTTGGCGACTCCGGTTGCCGTGGCCGCCGCGGCCACCGCCGGGGCGACGTGCAGGAGCACGCGCCAGTCGAACGGCTTCGGGATGAGGTACTCGCGCCCGAACCTGAAGCCCTCCACGCCGTACGCGCGGGCCACGGAGTCGGGCACGTCTTCCTTGGCGAGATCCGCGAGGGCCTTCGAGGCCGCGAGCTTCATGGCCTCGTTGATCTGCGTCGCGCGGCAGTCGAGCGCTCCCCGGAAGATGAACGGGAAGCCGAGCACGTTGTTGACCATGTTCGGATAGTCCGCGCGGCCCGTCGCCATGATGACGTCGGGACGGGCGGCCTTCGCCTCTTCGGGGAAGATCTCCGGCACGGGATTCGCCAGGGCGAAGATGATCGGATCCTTCGCCATCGTCTTGACCATGTCCCCGGTGATGAGCTTCGCGGCGGACACGCCGACGAAGGCGTCCGCGCCCACGAGAGCCTCGGCGACCGTGCGCATCTTCGTGTCACGGGCGAAGCGCTCCTTGTACGGGTTCATGTTCTCCTTCCGGCCCTTCCAGATCACGCCGGTCCGGTCGACCATGAGGATGTTCTCGAGGCGCACGCCGTACGTGATGTAGAGGTTCGCGCAGGCGACGGCCGCCGCACCCGCGCCCGCGAAGACGACCTTCACGTCCTCGAGCTTCTTGCCCGTGATCTCGAGCGCGTTCAGAAACGCCGCCGCCGAGATGATCGCGCTTCCGTGCTGGTCGTCGTGGAAAACGGGGATCTTCATCCGCGCCTTGAGCTTCTCCTCGATGTAGAAGCACTCGGGGGCCTTGATGTCCTCCAGGTTGATCCCGCCGAACGTGGGCTCGAGGCGGGCGACACACTCGATGAGCTTGTCGGCGTCCTTCTCGTCGACTTCGATGTCGAAAGCGTCGATGTCCGAGAACCTCTTGAAGAGGAGGCACTTTCCTTCCATGACGGGCTTGGCGCCCAGCGGGCCGATGTCGCCGAGGCCGAGCACGGCGGTCCCGTTGGAGACGACGGCGACGCGATTTCCCTTTCCCGTGTACTCGTAGACGAGCTCGGGATCGCGCGCGATCTCCAGGCAGGGTTCGGCCACGCCGGGCGAGTAGGCGAGGGTCAGATCCGCGGCGGTACTGCTCGGCTTGCAGGGAACGACTTCGAGTTTCCCTTTGCGACCCGTCGAGTGGTAGTCGAGGGCTTCTTGTTTGGTATAGCTCACGCAGGTGCTCCTTTCGATCCGGCGCGATTCTAAGAACGGCGCCGTGCTCCCCGTATGATGCGGACGTACTAACGAAGCGCGGCCACGAGAGCCGGGAGCACGACCTCGAGCCGAAAGGAAGGAAAGGCCCGCGCCAACGCCGCGCGAGCATCCTCTTCGCTTCCGGACCCGCACGCGCGTCGCACGACGCTCTCGGCGGCGTCGAGGTATCGAAGCTGTTCTTCGAAACCCTCACGCCCGCCCGCCGGCCCATGCCCCGGCACGAGCGTCCGGAACGGAAGCAGGCGCAGGCCCTCGAGAGCGGCGCGCATCCCCGCGACGTCCGCGTCCTCCAGGTTCGGGTGATAGCCCGTCGAGACGAGGTCTCCCGCGACGAGAACTCCTGCGCCCGGCGCGTAAACGCAGAGGTCTCCCGGCGTGTGCGCGTGGCCGGGATGGAACACCTCCAGCCGAAGCCCACCCGCCTCGAGGAGCACCGCGCCGGAGATGATTCGCGAGGGGACGTAAGGCTTCGCCGATTCGAACAGGTGCGCGACCTCGGAGTTCTTCCGGCGCTCGGCGATGAGTCCGGAATGCTCCTGGGCCATCCGGGCCGCGGCTTTCTCGTGCGCGACGACCTCGGCGCTCTTCTCGGCGAAATACGCCGCGCCGAGCGCGTGGTCCGTGTGGTGGTGCGTGAGGACGACGTGCGTCACGGCATCGGCGGTGCGCGCCCGGAGGCGGGCGTCGAGCTCTTCGGCCTGCAGAGGCGATACGAACGGATCCACGAGGACGATCGCGCCCTCGCCGAAGAACGCCACCGCGTTCGCCCCGTAGCTCGTCGCGAGCGTCTCGCCGCCGTACGTGAAGACCGAGACGGCCTCGGAGAGGCGATTCTCGGCGAGAGACATAACGGACTCAGTCCGTCGCCAGCGTCTTCGCCCCCGCCGCGAGCGTCTTCTTCACGAGCTCCACGACGCGGTCCGGCGCGACCTCGGACGCTTTCCGCTCGCGGCGCGTCGAGACCTCGACGACGCCGCGCGCCAGCCCCTTGCCGCCCACGACGACGCGCACGGGAAAGCCGATGAGGTCCAGGTCCTTGAACTTCACGCCGGGGCGCTCGTCGCGGTCGTCGTAGAAGACCTCGACTCCCGCGGCCCTGAGTCCTTCGTAGAGCCCGTTCGCCGCCTCGAGGACATGGGCGTCGCGCTGGAGCGCGGCGACGACGCAGGCGAACGGCGCGAGCGGCACCGGCCAGATGATTCCGACCTCGTCGTGGTTCTGCTCGATGGCCGCCGCCACCGTGCGGCCGAGGCCGAGGCCGTAGCAGCCCATCGTGAGCGGTACCATCTTCTGGGACTGGTCGGCGACCTCGCATTTCATCGCCTCGGAGTACTTCGTCCCGAGCTTGAAGATGTGCCCGACCTCGATGCCACGCCTGATCCGCAACATGCCCTTGCCCGTGGGCGCGGGATCGCCCTCGCGCGCGGTCGCGACTTCGACGACGCCCTTGAAGGAGGGCAGCGACATCACATCGCGGGAAATGGTCACACCGCTGTGATGGAGTCCCTCCTGGTTCGCGCCGCACCACAGGTTCCGACCGTGCTCCAAGGATCGGTCCACGTAGATCGCGACGGGGTTTTCTTCGAATGGTTGAAGACCGAGGGGGCCCACGAAGCCGGGCCTCGTCCCCGACACCTTTCTAAGAATCTCCTCCGAAGCCAGCTTCGCGTGAAGAGCCCCGATCGCCTTCGGGAGCTTGACCTCGTTGATCTCGATATCGCCGCGGATCAGGACGGCCGCGAGGCGCGTCTTGCCGTCGGTTCCTATCGCTTCGTAAATCATCGTGTTGACGATCCGCGCCGGCGTCGTCCCGAAGTGCTTGGCCTGTCCCTCGGTCGTCGTGATCCCCGGCGTCGGCGCGTTCGCCTCGCCGAACGGCTTCGCCTCCTCCCCCGCCCAGGGCTCGGGGAGCGGGCCCGTGACCGCCTTCTCGACGTTCGCGCCGTAGTCGCCCGCGTCCGAGAAGACGAGAGCGTCCTCTCCCGAGTCGGCCACGACCATGAACTCCTGCGACGCCGAGCCGCCGATGGCGCCCGAGTCGGCCTCCACGAGCGCGTATTCGAGGTTGCAGCGCTCGAAGATCCGCCTGTAGGCCGCGTCCATCTTCCGGTAGTGCACGTCGAGGCCCTTCTCGTCCACGTCGAACGAGTACGCGTCCTTCATGAGGAACTCGCGGCCGCGCAGGAGGCCGAAGCGCGGGCGGATCTCGTCGCGGAATTTCGTGCGGATCTGGTACAGGTTGAACGGGAGCTGCCGCCAGGACGTGACGGAGCGCCTCACCATGTCGGTGACGGCTTCCTCGGCCGTCGGCGCGAGCGCGAACTCGCCGCCCTTGCGGTCCTCGAGATGGAAGAGGATCCCGTCGTCCACGTAGCGTTGCCAGCGTCCCGATTCCACCCAGAGCTCTTTCGGCTGCAGGATCGGCAGGTCGACTTCCATCGCCCCCGTCGCATCCATCTCCTCGCGCACGATGTCGATCATCTTCTTCAGCGACCGGAATCCGAACGGCGTGAACGAGTAGATGCCCGCGGCGAGCTTGTGGATCAGCCCTGCGCGGTAGAGGAGCTGATGCGAAACGACCTCGGCGTCGCCGGGCACCTCGCGGAGCGTCACGAGAAACGACTGGGACCAGCGCATAGGCGCGCGAGGATAACAGGCGATGGACCGCTCCGTTCTTCAGCCGCCCGGCGTAGGATCAACGCAACCGCCGATGAGAACGACCCTCGCCGCACTTTCCCTCGCGCTCCTCGCGTTCCCCGCGGCCGCGCGAACACCCACGGCGACTCCGCAGCCAGAACCGCCCGCGCTGGCAGCCGGCGCGAAGCTGTTCTCGAACGATGGAGCGCCGTTCGGCACGGTGGTGCTGACTTCCGACACCAGTGTATTCGTGTCGCTCGTCAGCGGGGGTACTGTGGTGATGACGATCGAGCAGGCCGCCAGGATGCAGACCAGGAAGGACCACGTCAGCACGTCGCCACCGCCGCCCGCAGCCGCACGGGTACCCGCATCGACACCCGCGACGGGACTCGTGCGGGCACCTACACCGGCACCGACACCCGCATCGACACCCGCACCGACACCGGCACCGACGCCGGCGCCGACATCGACGCCGACACGTCGACACCGACACCTGCACCGACACCTGCCCCGGCACTCGCGCCGGCATCGGCCACGTCACCGGCACCGGCAGCCAGACCAACACAGCCCGCGCTGGCGGTCGGCACCAAGCTGTTCAGCAAAGACGGCGCGCCGTACGGAACCGTGAAGCTGATTACCAGTTCCGGTACCGTGTCGGTGTCGCGAGTCAACGGCGGGATCGTCAACATGACAAGGGAACAGGCCCTCGCCATGATGCAGAAGTGACGCCGCGCGCCGCCGCCCGACATAGGCGATAGACTGCGCGCCCGTGGATGTCGCCCCGTACTTCGATTCGCCCGAGAAGGGCGACGCCGGGCTCTCGGCCCTCGCCCGCGGCGTCGTCGGGTCGGAGATCCTGCGCATCTCCGGGGAGATCCGCGCGATGCAGGCGAAGGGCCTCTCCGTCTGCAACCTCACGGTCGGCGACTTCGATCCAAGGTACTTCCCGATTCCGAAGGAGCTGCTCGACGGCACGCGCAAGGCGCTGGAAGCCGGACACACGAACTACCCGCCCGCCGAGGGCATCCTGCCGCTCCGCGAGGCCGTCGTGCGCCTTTACGAGAGGGAGCTCGGGCTGGCGTATCCCGTCGACTCGGTCGTCATCGCGGCCGGCGCGCGCCCTCTCCTTTACGGCGCCTACCGCACGCTCGTGGACCCGGGCGAGGCCGTGGTCTACCCGGTGCCGACCTGGAACAACAACCACTACGCGTACCTGTCGGGCGCTCGCGGGATCCCGGTGATCGTCTCGGCGGCGTCCAACTTCTTCCCGACCCCCGATCAGCTCCGGGCACCCCTCTCCACGGCGCGGCTTCTCATCCTCAACTCGCCGCTGAACCCCACCGGCACCGTCATCTCGAAGGAAGCCCTCACGGCGATCACCACGATGGTCGTGGAGGAAAACCGGCGGCGCGAGGCGACGGGAACAAAGCCGCTTTTCTTCGTCTACGACCAGGTGTACTGGACGCTCACGTTCGGAAAGGCCACGCACTACACGCCCGTCGCGCTCGTGCCCGAGAGCGTCCCGTACGTGATCTTCCTCGACGCGATCTCGAAGGCCTTCTGCGCGACCGGAATGCGCGTGGGCTGGGGCGTGATGCCGCCCGCCGTGCGCCGGCGCATGTCGGACATCCTCGGCCACGTCGGCGCGTGGGCGCCGAAGGCAGAGCAGGTCGGCGTCGCGGCGCTTCTGAACGAGCCCGAGGCCGTCGCCGCCTACCGCGACTCCGTGCGCGGCAAGCTCGCTCAGCGCCTCGAAGCCCTGTACCGCGGGATGATGGAGATGAAGAACGAGGGCTTCCCGGTGGACGCGATCGAGCCGCAGGGCGCCATCTACCTCTCGGCGCGCTTCGACCTCTTCGGCCGCACCGTGAACGGAACGGCGGTCAGGTCGAACGACGACGTCCGGCGTCTGTTGCTCGGGGCGGGCATCGGCGTCGTGCCGTTCCAGGCGTTCGGCCTCGCCGGCGACACGGGCTGGTTCCGGCTCTCGGCGGGCGCGGTTTCGATGGACGACATCGCCGCGGCGTTCCCGCGCCTGAGAGCCCTTCTCGCCGCCGCGTCCACGCCCGCGTCCGCGGCACGCTGACCCCCGCGGGCGTCAGCGCAGGCGAAGCGTTCTCAACGGCGGTCGCGCGAGCGCGCCCGCCCCCGGTTCGCGAGCTTTTCGGTGAGCTGCAGGTTCCGCCGGATCTGTTCGAGCATCTTCGCCTCGAGGCCGCGCCCCGCCGAGACGCGCGTGTCGCGCCTCTTCGCCCGTCCGAACGCCTGCCGCGCGGCGCGCGCGTCTCCGAGCGCGAGGTATGCGAGGCCGAGATGCGTGAGAGAGGTCGGCGTCTCGCCGAGGTCCGTGGCGCGGCGCAGGCACTCCACGGCGCGCTCGTACTCGCGCCTCTTGTAGTGCACCCAGCCTTTGGCCGCGAGCGGGAACTGCCGCATCTCCTTCGGCGAGAGCTTGAGCGAGAGATCCGCGAGCTCCAGCGCGGCGTCGAGGTCCTCCCCCATCTCGGCGAGCGTCGTGGCCCGCTGGAAGTACGCGATCGAGCGCGCATAGTTGGATTTCACGGCGCCGAGCATCTCTTCGGCGACGCGGCTCCCCTCGCGAAACTTGCCTTCGGCCTTGAGCGCCTCGAGGAGAGTCGTATAGGCGGCCGCGGCCACCATCTCGCCCGGCGCGCGCGAGAGGACGCGTCGCGTCGTGGCGACCGCGTCGGACGTCTTGCCCACGGCCGAGCACAGGAGCGCATGCGCGATGAGTAGCGTGGGATTCTCCGGGTCGAGCTTCAGCGCGCGGCGATAGAGCGCCATCGCCTTCTGCGGGTCGCGTGGCGCGGCCGTCTCGGCCCGGCGGGCGAGCTGGGCCGCCTCGCCCGTCACCTTCGGAAGCGCCCGCGCCCCGGACGGCGCGAGGAGCTTCGACGCTTCCTGGTACTCGATGCGGTTCGGGTTCAGCTCGAGCGCCGACTGGAACCGCTCCGCCGCCTTCTGCGTCCACCCGCGGTCGAGATAGCAGAGGCCGAGCTGGTAGAGCGCGTCCTCGTCGTCGGGATCCAGGCGCACGGCCTTCTGGAACGCCTCGATCGCCTGGGTGAGCCGGCCGCGCTCGTAGGCGATCGTGCCGAGGAGCGAATAGGCCTGCGCGTTCTCGTCGAGTGTGACCGCCTTCTTCAGGAATGTCTCCGCGCGCGCGAGCTGCCCCTGAAGCGCATAGAGCGCTCCGAGCGTGAAGTGAGGCAGGAAGGCGTCGGGTCTGACGGCGACCGCTTCCTTCAGGACCTCGAGCGCGCGCTCCGTGCGGCCGGCCTCGTTCTCGAGGACGCCCACGTACACGAGCGCGTCGAAGTGCTTCGGCTCCTTCGCGAGGACGGCGTGCAGCATCGCCGCCGCGCGGTCGGTCTCGCCTTCGTTGAAGTACGTCTCGCCCAGAAAGAAGGCCAGGTCGGCGTTGCCCTTGTCCAACCGGTACGCCTCCTCGAGCACCTTCACGGCCTTCTCCGGGTCGAGCGCGTAGAACGCGAACTCGGCGTCGGAGAGAAGGCCCTTGAAGCGCTCCCGCCGGTCGCCCGAGAAGCCGCCGAGGATCCGTTCCTTTCGCTCGAGGAAGCGCTCGCGCTTCTCCATCGCCGTCATGTGGTGGTCGACGCGCGTCTCCCAGAGGTCGAGCAGCTCCTCTTCGACGAGGAGGCCTTTCCTCTCGAGGAGATCCTTGAGCGCGAGGAGCCCCGTCTGGGCCACGAAGCCGTTCTTTTCCTGCCGGTTCAGGGCGTCGAGGAGCATCTTCAGCGTCTCGGCGCTGCGCTTGACGATCTCCTCGAGGATGCTGACGCGCTCGAGCAGGTGCTCGTCCAGCGAGACCCCTTCCTCCTGCGGCGTCCCCTCTTCGTACGCCTCGGAGGCTCCCGACACGACGAGGAGCTTGCTCTGGCACTTGACGCAGTACTCGCGGTCGAGCTCGTTCGTCGCCCCGCAGACCTGGCAGATCACGGGAGTCTCTCGCCTCCCGGCCCGTCGTAGCGGTAGAACCCGCGGCCCGTCTTCCGGCCGTGCCAGCCCGCGTCGACCATCTGCACGAGGAGCGGGCAGGGGCGGTACTTGTCGTCGCCGAGCCCCTGATGCAGGACGCGCAGAATCGCCAGGCACGTGTCGAGGCCGATGAAGTCGGCCAGGACGAGCGGGCCCATCGGGTGGTTCATGCCGAGCTTCATGATGCCGTCCACGGCTTCCGGCGTCGCGACCCCTTCGTGCACCGCGAAGAAAGCCTCGTTCAGCATCGGCAAGAGGATGCGGTTCGCCACGAAGCCGGGAAAGTCGCGGCAGAGAAGCGGGGTCTTCCCCAGCTCCTTCGCGAGGGCGAGCACGGCCTGGGTGGTCTCGTCCGACGTCGCGATCCCGCGGATCACCTCGACGAGCGCCATGACGGGCACGGGATTCATGAAGTGCATTCCGATGAAGCGCTCCGGCCGCTTCGTGCCGGCCGCGAGGCGCGTGATCGAAATGGACGACGTGTTCGTCGCGAGGATCGTCAGGGGCGGAACCAGCGCGTCGAGGCGGGCGAAGAGGTCCCTCTTGACGGCCTCGTTCTCGACGATCGCCTCGACGACGAGATCGGTCTCGGCGAGCGGCGAAAGATCGGCCGTCGCGACGATTCGCTGGAGTGCCGCGTCCCGGTCCCCTGCCGCGAGCTTCCCCTTTTCGACCTGCCGCGAGAGGTTCTTTTCGATTCCGCGGAGCCCCTTTCCCACGAGATCGAGCGTCACGTCGACGAGCACGACCTTCTTCCCGGCGAGCGCAGCCACGTGCGCGATGCCCGCTCCCATCTGTCCGGCGCCCACGACGCCGATCGTTCCCTGTGTCATCGGACCTCGTCTCCTTCGCGGCCCTCGCGAGGGCTCGCCGCGCGAGCCTATCAGGAGGCGGCGAGGACGAGGCGCGGTTCGCGCGAGGCGGCGGCCGCGAGCGAGATGCCGATTCCCGCGAGCGACGCGAGACCCCAGACGAGAGGGCCTGCGACCGGGACGAGCGACGCGAGGCCGAGGAGAAGCAGGCCGAGAGCGAGCGCCGAAGGATCTCCGAAGAGGAGATCGCCGCGCACGGTACCGCGCGTCGCGCGGCGTCCCAGGGTGACGAAAAGCACGGCGAGACCGAAGACTTTCGCGGCGACGAGCGCGGCGAGCAGCGCGACACCGAGGGCGAGCGCGAGCCGGGCCGGCAGGAGGGACAGCGCGAACGCCGAAAGGAAGACCGCGGTCAGGACCGCGGTCGCCCCGAGCGCGGCGAGAAACGCGAGACGGCCACGGGCGCCGTCCGCGGAACGGAGGACCGGGCGGGGCGCCAGGAAGAGAAGCCCGATGGAAACGAGGAGCCAGCAGAAGAGGAGAAAGAGGCGGAACGAAAGAACGAGAGGCGAGATCCTGCCGGAAGTCAGCGGCGACGTCTCGAGCTCGGAGACCACGGCCGCCTCGAGCGCGGCGATCGTTCGGACGCGCCCGCCCACCTGCGGGCGGCTGCGCGCGGAGTCGGAGTCCGAAGAGAGCCACCGGGGATTTCTTCGAAGGTGAGAGAACCGCCGACGGAGAGCACGTCGCCGTCGATGCGGGCACCTCGGCGAACCGTCGCGCTCGCGCCGAGGAGGATGAGGTCGCGACGAATGCGGCCCGACACGACCGCCGTGCGCTCCTCCGACGAGCACGGCGCTCCCTTCCAATTCACCTTCCAAGAAAATCTGCCTTCCGAGAACCACGACATCGCCGGCACGCGACGTGCCCTTCGCAATCGAGAGGGAGCCATCTTCCGCAGACGCCCTCGGCGCGAATCCGAGAATCAGCATCGAAACGAGAACGCGGATCGCCCGGCCTGGGGTCCAGCGGCTCGAGCGGCTCACTCGGGGCCTTCGTCAGCCGCGACGTGCGGTCGCGTGGAGGCGCGAGGGGCGCTGCGCGAGCCGCCGTGCGAGGAGCGCGAACGCGCCCCCCGAAGCGAGCAGCGCTCCGGCGAGCGCCGGCCGCGTGCCCGGCGCGCTCGCGAGCGTCGCCGCGAGGGCGCTCGCGAGAGCCGGCCCGGCGGCAAGAAAGGCCGGGAGGCCTCCCGCCGTCCCTGCGGCCATCACGCGCACCCAGGTCTCGAACGCCGTGCCGGGCCCGAGCGTCCAGAGGGGAGCCAGGAAGATGGCGAGACTGGCCGCGAGGAGGGCCGCCGCCCCGACGGCCGGAACGCGCCACGCCCGTGCCCTGCGCACCTCCCAGGCGGCGAAGGGACGCGCAGCCATGACCCTGGCCGTGAGATCCGCCTCGAAACGAGCGGCAGGCGACGCCATAACACACTCATCCAGAATGAGTTCCATGCGACGATCCCGCTCTTGCTCCTCCGGAGAGGGCAGGGGGACGTCCGGAACGCGGCCGCGGGTGCTCTCGCTCATCTCGCTCCTCTATACGATGTCCTTGGGCAAAAGATCTCGAAGCGCCTGTCGTGCCCGGAAGAGCTTGTTCTTGACCGTGCCGAGGGGCATGCCTTTGAGCTCGGCGATCTCCTCGTAGGGCATCTCGCCGTAGTGACGAAGGCTGATGAGCTCGCGGTAATCGTCGGGCAGACGGTCGATCGCCGCCGAGAGGGCCTCGCGAAGCCGCTGGCGGGTGAGCTCCTCGTGGGGATTCGGGCGCGTCTCGGGCGGATCCACGCCGCGCGCCTCGCCGTTCTCATCGGGCGGGCGCTCGAGCGGCAGGAGGCGCACCCGGCGCCGCCGCAAGTGATCGATCGCCGCGTTCCCGGCGATGCGGAACAGCCACGTGGAAAACTTGAAACGCGGGTCGAACGAGTCGAGTGCCGCATACACTTTGATGAAGACGTCCTGGGTGACGTCGCGGGCATCCTCCACGTCGTATGTGAAGCGCTCCACGTACCGTGAAAGACGCGTGCGATAGCGGTTCACGAGCACCGCGTAGAGCTCCGTGTCGCCTTCGAGGACGAGCCTGACGAGCTCCGCGTCCTCGCGCGTATCCGGGGACGACATGGCAGGATGGTGTCATACCGCCCTGCTCCGCCAGCTAGAATCCCCGGGCGGTCAACGGCCTGCCGAGGAGGTTCCGTGACTTTCAACCCCGAGTCCACTTCGGGCGTCCTGCACCGCCCCGCACGCGGCGCGGCGATCAACCCGTTCGAGGAGATGGCATCGCGCTTCGATCAGGCCGCCCGCCTCCTGAAGCTCGATGCCGGGCTCTGCAAGGTGCTTCGCGAGCCCATCAAGGAAGTGAAGGTGTCGATTCCCGTCATCATGGACGACGGGCGGATCGAGCTTTTCATCGGGTACCGGGTGCACCACAACATCGCCCGCGGGCCCGCGAAGGGCGGAATCCGCTACGACCCGAATGTGTCTCTCGACGAAGTGCGCGCGCTCGCGTCGTGGATGACGTGGAAGTGCGCCGTGATGAACATCCCGTTCGGCGGCGGCAAGGGCGGCGTCATCTGCGATCCCCGCAAGCTCTCGCGCGGTGAGCTCGAGCGCATCACGCGCCGCTATACCGCCGAGCTCATGGATGTCTTCGGGCCCGAGAAGGACGTTCCGGCTCCAGACGTCGGCACGGACTCCCAGACGATGGCGTGGCTCATGGACACGTACTCCATGCACATGCGCCACACCGTCACGAGCGTCGTCACCGGCAAGCCGATCACGATCGGCGGGTCGCGCGGCCGCGTCGAGGCCACGGGCCGGGGCGTCATGATCGCGGGCCGCGAGGCCGGGAAAGCCCATGGAGTGCCGCTCAAGGGCGCGCGCGTCGCCGTGCAGGGCTTCGGGAACGTCGGGTCGATCTCGGCGAAGATGTTCTTCCTCGAAGGCGCGAAGGTCATCGCGGTTTCCGACGTGAACGGCGCCATCCAGAACAGGGCCGGCCTCGACGTCCCGGCGCTCCTCGAGCACGTCGCGAAGACGAAGAGCGTCGTCGGCTTCCCGGGGAGCACGCCTCTGGACGCGAGCGAGCTCCTCACGATCGACTGCGACATCCTCGTTCCGGCCGCGCTCGAGAACCAGATCACCGCCGAGAACGCGAAGCACATCCGCGCGAAGATCATCCTCGAGGGCGCGAACGGGCCCACGACGTACGACGCCGACGAGGTCCTCCAGCAAAAGGGCGTCGTCGTCATCCCGGACATCCTCGCGAACGGCGGGGGCGTCACGGTGTCCTACTTCGAGTGGGTGCAGGACCGGATGGGCTTCTTCTGGCGCGAGCAGGAAGTCAACGAGCGCCTCGAGGAGATGATGGTGCAGTCCTTCGGCGACGTGCGCGACATGGCCGCCGCCCACGGCGTCTCGTACCGAATCGCGGCCTACATGGTCGCGATCCAGCGCGTCGCCTACGACATGCAGATGCGTGGCCTCTACGCCTGACGAGACCGCCATCCCGTCGATCCGGTTCGACGGGGCGACCAAGAACTACGGCCAGAAGACGGCGCTCGAGAGCCTGACGCTAGACGTGCCGGCGGGTGCAGTCTTCGCCCTCGTCGGGCCGAACGGCGCCGGAAAGACGACGGCCATCGGGCTCCTGACCGGCCTTCTGGCGCCGACGGCGGGGCGGACGCTCGTATGCGGGATCGACGTGGCGCGCGATCCCGTGGCGGCAAAGGCGCGCCTGGGTTTCGTGCCCGACCGCCCGTATCTCTGGCCGAAGTGGACGCCGCGGGAGACGCTGCGCTTCGTGGGCGCGGCGTTCGGGGGCCGCGGGGCGGAGCTTGAAGAGCGCATCGACGCGGAGCTCGCCGCGTTCGAGCTGACGGAGCTCTCCTCCCAGCGCAACGAGACGCTGTCCCACGGCACGCGGCAGCGCGTGGCCCTCGCGCAGGCGTTTCTGCACGATCCGCCGGTTCTCGTCCTCGACGAGCCGATGGTCGGCCTCGACCCGCTCGCCCAGCGCGGGCTCTCGGAACGCCTGCGCGCCCACGCGGCGAAGGGCGCGGCGGTCCTGCTCACGACCCATCAGCTCGCGCTCGCCGAGGAGATCGCGACCGCAGCGGGCCTCCTCGTCGAGGGCCGCCTCGTCGCGCGCGGCTCGCCGCGCAATCTCGAGACCCCATCGGGCCGGGGAGGCGCGCTGTCGGACGTCTTTTTCGATCTCGCGGGCGGGCCGGCGAAGCCGTGAACGCGGTCTTCCGTTGGAACTCCGCCCGGGCCGCAGGCCGCACTCTTCTGGCGGGCGACGCCCGCGGGCGCGTCGCCTCCGTCGGAGGACTCCTCGCTCTTCTCGCGTTCGCCGGCCTCGAGACGGCCGGTCTCGAAGGCGCCCTCCGGGCCTCGCGCACCGCCCTCGGAGACCTTCCCGAGATCCGGCCCGCGTTTCTCCTGGAACGGCTCCTCGGGTTCGCGTTCGCGGCCGCCCTCGCGCTCGGATTCCTCGGATCGCTCACGACGGCGATCTCCACGCTCTTCCTCTCGGAGGAGCTGGGCGCGCTGTGCGTCCTTCCTTTTGCGCATCGGCGTCTCGTCCTGAGGCAGGTCTCTCACACGCTCGCCCTCGCTTCCGCGCCGGCGCTTCTCCTGTCGATCCCCGCCCTTCTCGTCGCCGCGAGCGCCAGCGGTCGTCCCCTTCTCGCCTTCATCTCGGGAGCGGTGCCGCTCGCGGGCGTGATGCTCCTCGCAGGCTCGGCGGGCGTCGCCGCGGCGCTTCTCCTCGTGCGCCTCGTGCCCCCGAGGCGCGCGCGCCTGCTCGCGGCGTTCCTCTCGGCGACCGGCCTCGCGATGGCTCTCGTCGGATTCCGCGCCGCCCGGCCGGAGCGCCTCCTCGATCCGCTCGAGGCCCTCTCGGTCGTGACGCGTCTCGGTCTCGCGCCTCCGTCTCCGCCAGGCCTCGACCCGGCCGCGTGGGCCGCGCGCGCGGCGACGCGCGGCCTTTTCGGCGACCCGGGCGGCCTCCTTCCGGGCGGCGCCCTCCTGCTCGCGGGCCTGGCTGGCTTCCTGCTCGTTCCGGCGGCCCTGTGGCGCCTCCATCTCCACGTGTTCCGCGATTCGTGGGCGGGATCCGCGGCGCCGGCCGGCCGGGCGCGCCGCGGCCCGGAGGCCCGCTCGCTCGAGGGAGTGCTTTTCCGCGCAGAAGCGGCGAGCCTTCTTCGCGACGCGTCGACGCCGGCGCAGCTCGGATCTCTGGCGGCCGTGTTCCTGCTCGACCTGATGAACGTCCGGCTCCTGCCCGGAACGGACGCCACCGCGCGCGACCTCGTCGCAGGCCTGCAGACCGGCCTCTCGCTCTTCCTCGTCTCGGCTCTCTCGCTTCGCTTCGCCTATCCGTCGGTCTCCTCAGACGGCCGCGCGGCGCTCGTCCTCCGGACGCTGCCTCTCGACCCGCGACGCCATCTCCTCGCCCGGTGGGCGGTCCGCGCCCTTCCGGCCGCGGGCGTCGCCCTGGCCCTCACGGGGGCGAGCCTGCTCGTCCTACGGCCCGAAGGGACGACGTCCGCGTTCGCGCTCATCGCGGCGCTCGTCGGGAGCCTCGCGATCCCGGCGATCCACGTCGGCCTCGGCGCCCTGTTCCCGCGCTACGACGCGCCGAACGCGGTGAGCGTGGCGCTGTCGACGGGCGGGCTCTTCGCGCTCGTCTTCTCGACGGGTCTCTCGCTGCTCTCCACGCTCGTCGTCTCGAACGAGCTTCGCCTGCTCGTCGGCGCGCTGCTGAAGGTGCAATCTGGCGCCTTGGCCGCTGCTGCTTTTCTTTCTCGTGGCTGCGGCGGCCGCGGCGATCACGCCGATGGCCCTAGCCGCACGATCGCTCGAAGACGCGAGACTTTCCATCGGGTGACCTTCTAAGAAGATCTTCTTAGAAGGGTGAGTGAGCGAGGGCGCACCAGCGAGGCGTCGGCCTCGCAACCGGCACGGGACCCTCTGAGCAAAGATATCCGGTGCTCTTCGAACGCCGCGCTCAAGGCACCGGGTGCAGCGGCGGCTCGCCGCGCGCGAAGCGCGCGATCTCCTCGCACGCGAGGCGCGCCATCGCGAGGCGGGTCTCGAAGGTGGCCGAGCCGAGGTGCGGGAGGAGGACGACGTTCGGCAGGGAGAGCAGCCCGGGATGGATCTGCGGCTCCCTCTCGTAGACGTCGAGACCCGCGCCGCCGAGGCGCCCGGACGCGAGCGCCGCGACGAGCGCGCCTTCGTCGACAACGGGGCCGCGCGCGGTGTTGACGAGGATCGCTCCCTCTTTCATTCGAAGAAACTCTTTCTCTCCGAACCTTCCGCGAGTCTCTCCGGTCAGAGGCGCATGGATCGACAGGACGTCCACCTTCGAAAGAAAATCCCGGAGCTCCTCCTCCGTGCCGTCCCTCTCGAAAGAGAGAACTCTCATCCCGAACGCCTCGCCGCGGCGCGCCACGGCCCGGCCGATGCGGCCCATGCCGTAGATCCCGAGCGTTCGCCCCGAGAGCGAGACTCCGAGGAGCTCCTGCGGCTTCCAGCCGTCCCACCTGCCCGAGCGCGCAAGCGTCTCTCCCTCGCGGATCCGCCGCGCCACCGCGAGAATCAGCGCCCAGGCGAGGTCCGCCGTCGCTTCGGTGAGGACGTCGGGCGTGTTCGTGACGAGTATCCCGCGTGCCCGGCAGGCTGCGAGGTCGATGTGATCGACGCCGACGGAGTGGCTCGCGACGATCCGCGCCCGCGCGGAGGCGGCGAGGACCTCGGCCGTGATCCGCTCTCGCGGCGTCGGAAGGAGCGCGTCAGCGTCGTAAAGGAGCGGCCACTCGGAGCGCGGGAGGTTTCCGCCCCCCGTGACGACGGTATGCCCCCCGAGCAGCTCCGTCGTCGAGGGCTCGACGAGCGGCTGGCCGACGAAGACCTTCACGGCGCCTTGAACGGGCGGACGAGAAGCCAGCCCGCGAGAAAGACGCCGCCGCCGGCGAAGAACATCCGCTCCTCGTATCGGAGGTCGTTCCTCAGAAGGCCGATCGCGAGGCCCAGGCCCACGAGCGCGAGGCCGACGAGCTGCAGACTTCGCCCCAGGGCGAATCTCAAGGCACCGTTCCCGGCGGCCGAACCTCACGCGGGCGGGAGGTCACGCGCACGGACACGAGACGGTCGTCCTGCTCGATGCGGTCGAGGACCTCCCACTCCTCGAGGACCCGTCCGAATACGGTGTATCCCCCGTCGAGGTGGAGCTGCGAAGAAAGAGCGACGAACCACTGCGACCCGCCCGTGTCGGCTCCCGAGAGCGCCATCCCCATGGCGCCGCGCAGGTACCGTGCCGGGTTGATCTCGTCGCGAATCGTGTAACCCGGGCCTCCGCTCCCGTCGCCCCGCGGGTCGCCGGTCTGGACGACGAAATCCGGCACCACGCGGTGGATCACGATCCCGTCGAAAAAATGCTTCGCGGCGAGCGCGCGGAAGCTCTCGACCGTGAGGGGCGCGTCCTCGGCGAGAAGCTCGATCCGGAAGGTGCCGCGCGCCGTCCCGATCTCCGCTTCGAAAAGCGACTCGTTCGCCGCCAGGGAGAGGCGCGCGTAATCCTCCGTCGAGAGCCGTGTCGCGACCGGCATCGGGCGAAAGGACGCCGCCGGGACGCCGTATTTCTCGACGAGGAGCCGCCGCGCCTTCTCGCGCGTGACGGCGTCCGGGGCGTTCTCGTGCGCGGCCACGAGCGCGCGCCCGGCCTCCCCTCGTGCCGCCGCCGCGTCGAGGGCGCCGACCGTGAAGTCCGGCTCGCGCGACTCGAACGCGCGAGCGAACGCCGCCGACCACGCCCGATTGAGATCCGCGCTCCCCTTCTCGAGGAGAGGCGCGGCCGCGTCGAGCGCCACGTCCCGCACCGCGGCGTCATGGTCGATCAGGCCGGCGAGCAGCCACGCGTAACGCCGGGGAGAAGATCTCTTCGAAAGTGAAGAGAGCGCTGCCGCGCGGATGCGGGCGGACCCGTCGGCGAGAAGGGCCGTCGCGAGCCCTCCCGGCGGGCCGTCACCTTCGAAGAACTGCAGGGCCTCCGCCGCGCCGAGACGCAGCTCGAGAGTCCCGGCGACGACGGCGTCGTCCAGCCTGGCCGCCGCCTTCTCGGGCGCCCGCGCCGCGTCCAGGCGCGTCAGAGACACGAGAGCCGTCTGCCCTCTCCAGCCCTTTCGAACGAGGTTCTCTTCGAGCGTCGCACGCGACTCCGGAGAGTCGGGCAACGCCCCGAGGAGACGCAGTGCTGCGATCGCTACCCCGGGAATGGGATCGTTTGCTCGGTGGAGGGCGACGGCCCGCGCACTCCGAGTCAGCTCCTCGCTTCCGGTAACGGGGATTTTCTTAGAAAGGGAATTGAGCGCGGTCAGGGCCTGCACGGAAACCGAAACCTCGTGGCTTGCCGCGAGGCGGATGAGGTGCGGGATGCTTCCTTCGTCTTCGAGAATTCCAAGGCCGCGCGCAGCCCATGCGACCTCTTCGCTCGAGGGCGCGTTCGGATTCTCATTCGCCTTTCTAGGCACCGCGCGAAGCGCGGAAGGGTTCTCTTCCCCCTCTTTCGGCACCGCGCGAAGCGCGGAAGAGTCTTCACTCCCCTTTCTAAGCACGGCGCGAAGCGCCGAAACGGCCGCGGGATCTGGTTTTCGCGACAGTGAATAGACAACCGCGCGCCTGAGCTCGGGAGCAGAATTCTCCTCTTCGAACGCGGCGAGCAGCGCCGTCACCGTCCGTGCCTCGGGCTTCCGGAACAATGCGAGCGCGGACGCCGCTCGCGGACCTGATGCCTTCGCGAGAGCCGCGAGGAGCGCGTCCGTCGCGTCCTTTCCGCCGAACTTCCCGAGCGCCTCGGCGGCGTTCGCGGCGGTTTCCGCGTCCGGGTCCGCGAGCGCCGCGACGAGGAAGCGCAGGAGGCGCGCGTCGCCGGAGAGCCCGGCCCCGAACGCGGCCGCGCGCCGCACCTGGGCCTCGGCGTCCGTCAGGAGCACCGGCAGGTACACGGAAGCGTCCGGGTCCTTCAGGCGAGAGACCGCGAGCGCGGTCTTCGCGCGCAACCAGGGATCGGGAGAGGCTGCCGTGCGGCCCGCGAGGAGCGGATCGTACGCGCGGCGGTCCTCCATGCGGAGGAGGCTCGCGAATCCGAACAAGCGCTCCCGGTACGTGCCCTTCGGCGGACCTTTCTCGGCGCCGAAGCTGACGCAGCCCGCGAGGGCGACGAACGCGACGAGCGCCGGGAGCGCGCGAAGGCGGGGGGTACGCATCCCCAGGGTGCTCAGAGCCCGACGACGAGCCGGTCGCCGAGCACGGCGGGCAGTCCCGCGCGCTGGATTTTCCGGCGCGTTGCGCCCACGTCGTACGGCACGCGGTCGAAATGGACGACGCGGGCGCTCGCGTCGTAGATCGCGTATGCGGCGCGAGGATTCCGGTCTCGCGGCTGGCCGACCGAGCCGGGATTCACGAGGTAGCGCTTTCCCGGCTCGAGACGCAGCTTCAGGCGGGCCTCGCGCACGGCCTCCACGCGGATGCCGCCCGGCTCCAGCGTGAAGATCGAGGGGATGTGACTGTGGCCGAAAAAGCACAGGTCGATGCCCTCGGCGAAGCGGTGCAGCTGGACGAAATTCAGCGACGCGTCGAAGTCCGAGAAGATGTAGGCGTCTTCGTCGAGCGGCGATCCGTGGCAAACGACGAATTTCCCGTCCACGACCTCCGGCCCGAGCGGGAGCTTCTTGAGGAACTCCATGTTCTGCTTCGAGAGGCGGCCCATCGTCCAGCGCACCGCCTCCAGCGCGGGCGGGTTGAAGAGCAGCCCCTCCTCGACGCCGGCGACGACCTTGTCGTGGTTCCCGCGCACCGAGATCGTCGTCCGGCGCAGCTTCCGGAAGCGGTCCAGCACCTTGTTCGGATCCGCGGCATAGCCCACGAAGTCGCCGAGACACACGATCCGGTCGAACGTCTTGCGCTTCACGCGGCGCAGGACGGCGGTCAGCGCCTCGTCGTTCGAATGCAGGTCGGAGAGAATGAGGTAGCGCACGTCAGCGGCCCCCGGCGTTCCCCGGGTCCAGCAGGAGGGCCAGCCGGCCGGCGACCTCGCCGGGGGTCGTCTCGTGATCCACGTCCAGGGTCCGGTCCGCCATCTTATAGAAGGGGCGCCGCGCCTCCCAGAGCTTTCGGGCCGACTCGAGCGAGCCGAACAGCGGCCGGTCGGCGGCCTTCCCGGCGAGCCGGGCCGCGAGCACGTCGAAGGGCGGGTCGAGGAACACCGAAACGCCGTGTTCTTTCACGAACCGGACGTTCTCGGGGAACGTGAAAGTCCCGCCTCCGAGGGCGACCACGACCTCGGCGAGCGTCGCCGTGCCTCGCAGCAGCTCCGATTCCCGCTCCCGGAAATAGGCTTCCCCGTGCGTCTCGAACGTCTCGCGAATCGTCCGCCCGGACATCGACTCGAACGCGAGGTCGAGGTCCACGAAAGGCACCTCCCACCGGTCGGCGAGGATCCGCCCGCTGGTCGTCTTTCCGCTCCCCATGAATCCGACGAGGTACACCCGGCCCGGCGCCCTCGATGCGGGCCCTCCCGCGCGGCCCGTCAGAGAGGCGGGGCGTTCTTGAGCCACCGCTCGAGCCACTTCGTGGAAACGCGGCCGCTGCGCACGTCCGGGTCGTCGAGCAGTCTCAGGTGGAGCGGGATCGTGGTCTTCACGCCCTCCACGATGAAGAGCTCCAGCGCCCGCTTGCCGCGGCTGAGCGCCTCGTCGCGATCGCGCCCGTGCACGATGAGCTTCGCGATGAGCGAGTCGTAATACGGCGGGATCTTCCAGCCCGAATAGGCCGCCGTGTCCACGCGCACTCCCGGCCCGCCCGGCAGGTGAAGCGTCGTGATCGTGCCGGGCGAGGGGGCGAACGTCACGGGGTCCTCGGCGTTGACGCGAAACTCGATCGCGTGCCCGTGCGGGTGCCACCCGACGCCCTCGCCCGGGGTCGGCCCGAACGAGAGGGGCTCCCCCGCGGCGACCCGGATCTGCTCCTTCACGAGGTCGTAGCCCGTCACCATCTCCGTCACCGGGTGCTCGACCTGGATGCGCGTGTTCATTTCCATGAAATAGAACGAGCCGTCCTCGTCCACGAGGAACTCCACCGTGCCGGCCCCCTCGTAGTTCACCGCCTTCGCCACGGCGACGGCCGCGGCGCCCATTTTCGCGCGCAGCGCGTCGGTCAGCGCCGGCGAGGGCGATTCCTCGAGGATCTTCTGGTGGCGTCTCTGGAGCGAGCACTCGCGCTCTCCGAGGTGGACGACGCGCCCGGACTTGTCGCCGAAGATCTGGATCTCGACGTGCCGCGGCTCGGCGAGGTACTTCTCGAGATAGACGCTCCCGTTGCCGAAAGCGCGCTCGGCCTCCGACGTCGCGAGCTCGAACGCGGCCGCGAGCTCCTTGTCCGAGCCCGCCACGCGCATGCCGCGGCCTCCGCCCCCGGCGACCGCCTTCAGCAGCACGGGATAGCCGATCCGCGTCGCGATGTTCATCGCGTCCTCGATCGAGTCGAGCGGGCCCGGGCTGCCGGGAATCGTCGCGACGCCCAGCTTCCGGACGGTGTCCTTCGCGACGGCCTTGTCGCCCATCCGCCGGATCGCGTCCGGCGAGGGCCCGATCCACTTCAACCCGACCTCCTCGAGGATCTCAGCGAAATGCGCGTTCTCCGCGAGGAAGCCGTAGCCGGGATGCACCGCGTCGGCGCCGGTGATCTCCGCGGCGGCCACGAGCGAGGTGATGTTCAGGTACGAGCCCGAGGACGCAGCCGGGCCGATGCACACCGACTCGTCGGCGGCGCGCACGTGCAGCGAGTCGCGGTCCGCCTCGGAGTGGACGGCGACGGTCGCGACCGACAGCTCCTTGCAGGCCGCTATGACGCGAAGCGCGATCTCTCCACGGTTGGCGACGAGGATCTTCTGAAACACGCGATACCCGTCAGCGCTGCTGGATCGCGAAGAGTTTTTCTCCGAACTCCACCGGCTGGGCGTTCTGCGGGTAGATGGCGACCACCGTGCCCGAGATGTCCGCTTCGATTTCGTTCATGAGCTTCATCGCCTCGACGATGCAGAGCGTCTTGCCCTTCTCGACCACGTCGCCGACCTTCACGAAGGGCTCGGAGTCCGGGTTCGGGGCGCGGTAGAACGTGCCGACGATCGGAGCGGTGATGACGTGAAAACCCTCGTGCTCTCCCGAGCCCGGGGGGCCCGGGGCCACGTGCTGAGAGACGGCCGCGGCCGGCGCGGCCGGAGGCAGCGCGGGCGCCTCGAAAGTCGCCGAATCCGCTCGGGCCGGCGTGAAGACCGGAGCGGCGCGTTGCGCCGGGGCTCCCTCGATGCGCAGGCGAAAGCCCGCCCGTTCGATCTCGAGGCCGGAAAGTCCCAGGCTCGACACCAGCTCGACGAGTTCCTTGATCTCCTTTGCGTTCATCGTTCCCTTTCGATTTCCGGGATGCTTCCCAGGTCAGCGAACCGCCGGGCGGAGGGCGCGCGCGGTGCGTGCCGCTTCCCACCGGATCTCACCGAGCGCCGCCTCGGGGTCGACCCGCAGGATGAGAGAGTAATCGGCGTTGACGGGTGAGACGACGACCCCGCCGTTCGGGCCGGCGACCGCGAGCGTCTCGAGCTCGCCCGTGCCGGTCTCCGCCGAAGTGCGCCGGACGTTTTTCAGGAAAGAGCTGAGCTCCGCGACGAGGGTCTCCATCGCGGCGTCGCGCGACGACGGTCCGGCCATCACGACCGGAAGCCCCTGGAGGTCCGCGAGCGTCGCGGCCCGGATTCCCTCCGTTCCCTCGACGAGGTCGGAGAGCAGCCCGTGCAGGTGATCCACGGTCGCTTCGGGGCGCTTCGGGAAGCGCCGGGCAAGCCGCCGCAGGCGCGGATGGTCCGTCCGCTCGGCCCGCGGAAGCGCCCCGGCCTTTTCGCGGAGCGCGCGGGCCCGCGCCTCGTCGGCGGCGGTTTCCGCGAGCGTGCGATACGTCTCGCGGGCATCGGCCATGTGGCCCTGGGCGCGGTAGAGGTCGCCGAGTGTCTCGGAGACGAGGGGATGGTCGGCGGCCCGCGCTTCGGGCCGTGGTTCGGGAACGTCGAACGGCGCCGTCTCGACCGGCCTGGCGCCGGAAATCGTCGCCGCCTCCGTCCGGTAGAGATCCACCGGGAACGTGAACGGGGCGGTCGCTTCCTCCTCGGGAACCTCCGGCTCCGTTTCGCCCCCGGCGAGCGCGAACGGGTCTTCCTCGGGCTCCGGCTGCACCTGAATCTTCGGGATCGGCGCGGTGAAATGCGAGAGCGCGGGCGCCTCGGCCGGGGGCGCAATGGCGGGCGACGTCTCGACGAGAAGGTCCGTGACCGGCGGCGGGGGGGGCGGCGGCGGCGGCACCGGCTCGGCCGGGCGCTCGGTCCTGGCCGACTTCGAGATTGCCACGCCGTCGTAGGTGAGCTCCGCGAAGTCCGGTCTCGTCTCGAGCGGCGGGGGCGGGGCAAGCAATGCCTCGACCCGGTCCGGCCGGGGGATCGTCGCGGCGCGGCGAATCCCGCTCGTGAAATGGGGCGAAGGGCGCGGAGCCTCGGGCAGGTCGGGAACAGCCGGCTCGATGCCCGAGCGGGGGCGCTCGGCCACCGCGGCCGACATCTCCTCCTCGAGCTTCTGGATGATGTCGTTCACGTCGCGGTCTCCGGCCTTGAGACCGCGGTAGAGCTTCAGCTTCTTGATCGCCTCGATCTTGTCGCCCCTGGTCAGGTAGACCTCGGCGAGCTGGCGGATGGCGACCAGGTTCTCGCGGTCGAGCCGGAGCGCGTTCGTGAACGCCCGAATCGCGTCCTCGAGGCGGTCGAGCTGCTGATAGGCCCGCCCGAGGGCGACGTGCGCCGCCACCGAGGTGGAGTGCAACTGGAGGCCGCGCTCGAGAGTGATGACGGCGTCGCGGTACTTCCCGTGGCGGCGGTACTCCTCCGCGAGCGCCAGGAACTGGCGCGACGTGGGGTCCTTCTGAAGGAGCGCCTTGAGCTCCTCGAGACGGGACACCGGGGTGGAATGACCGCCGAAGAAAGCCATGTGCCTTTGATCCCACTCTGAAGTCTACGGCATTCGGTTTCAAGAAAGTTCGGGCCGCCCGGAGGCGGCCCGAATGGAAGTCCCCGAAGAAGGGCCGTCAGGGGGTGATCGTGATCGAGAGAACGCGTGCTCGCCGTCGTCGAGCCGTCACGTCACCGTCACGGTGAAGTTCGAGGTCCCCGCGGTGGTCGGAGTTCCGCTGATCGTGCCCGAGGCGCTGATGGCCGAGGCCCGCCGGCAGCGTCCCGCGACCGAGAGAGAACGTGTACGACGCCCGTTCCGCCGGTCGCGGCGACCGTGATCGCGAGTACGCCGTCGCGACGATCCCGTTCGGCAAGGGTCGCCGTCGTGATCGCCAGCGGTCCGCGTCCTGCAGGTCGTGTCGGCGGGGATGTACGTGATCGTCTCGTCGGCGGAGACGCACGTCGTGGTCACGTTGAGGACGTTCGAGCTTGACGGGCGTGGGGACGTTCCTCGTGCCCGCGAGCACCGCCGAGGTGGTACACGTACTCGTGGGTGAAGGCGCCCGTGAAAGGCCGGCGCCGTGAACGTGATCTGCGTCGGCGTCTGAGTGGTCGGGAAGACACGTGACGTTCGGCGCAAGCGGCATCCCGAAGACGCACGCGCACGTTGCCGAAGAAGTTGCCGCCATTGATCGTGACTCGCAGCGGCACCAGTCTCGGGAACGCTCGAACGGCGAGATGTTCGTGATGAATGGTGCGATGGTCTTGACGTAATAAATGAAGATCCGGCCCCACAGCGTTCGGGCAGCTCAGAGAGGCGCCGTTCACGTAGGACCGGCCCCTTGATGTCCTCACATGTGCTCACGAAAACGGGCGGGGTGACCGCGATGATCTGCTGGGACGACACGGAGATGGGCTGCCACGCGGTTCCGCCGCCGTTCACGATCGCCGGCTCCTCGAAGTTGTGGCCGGTGATGACGACCTGCGTCCCGCCCGTATACGGGCCGAAGCCGGGGCCGATCGACGTGATTGATCGGGCAGGCGTAGTACTTGAAGCACGCCGGGCAGCTCGCCTTCTGGCCCGTCGTCGGGTTCAGGATTTCGATGTCGACGAGCTGGTTCGAGAGGCAGACGTTCGCGCCGACCGCGACCGGCGTCTTGAAGACGATCGTGGTGAGCGTGATTTCCGAGACCTCGGCTTCGACGCGCTGCTCCCCGCAGGCCCCGCCCGTCAGGAACACCTGCATCGGGAACTGGAAGCCGCTGCCGAAGATCGTGACCCGCGTGAAGGCGTCGTTCGGGCCCGTCCTCGGCGACACCGAGTTGATCTTCGGCGTGAAAACGAGGCGGTAGGTGAACTGTTGCGGCGCGGTGGCCGACTGCTGCGAGACGAGGCCGAGGTCGCGCGTGACGACGACGTCGCACACCTCCAGCGCCAGCGGGCTCGCCGGCGTCGAGACCGTGATCTGCTGGTCCTGCTGCTGCGTGATCTGTGCCGGACGGCCGCAGAAGGTGACCCGCGTCGTCGCCATGTTGGCGCCGAAGTGGCCGCCCAGAATCTGGACGACGTCGCCGCCGGTCGACGCCCCTTCGGTCGGAGTGATCGACGAGACGAAGATCCTCTGATCGGCCGGGATGCACGCGTACGTGAACGACTTGGGCGGGGAGGACGCTCCGGCCACCCGGACGACGACGTCGACGGTCTCCGGCACGGCCGGGTCCTTCAGCGTGCGCGCGGGGGTCGTCACGGTGATCTGCGTGGGGGTGACGGCGCCCTTGATCGAGCCCCTCACGCCGCCGAAGAAGACGTCGAGGCTCGACCCGTCGCCGAAGCGGCCGCCCAGGATCGTGACCAGGTCGCCGCCCGCGCACGAGCCGGTCGTCGGCGTGAGCGACGAGATGAACGGCCCCGTGTCCGGAATGCCGCCGAAATTCAGGTTGATCTGTCCGCTCGCGCAGTCGAACACCGCCTTGACGTGCGCCGTGCCGTTGTTGTTGGAGACCACGGTCACGTCGGCGACGCCGCCGGCGGTCGTCTTCGAGATCGTGTTGAGGCCATTCTCCCCGAAGAAGCCGAGATCCGTCGTGTATTGCACGGAACCGCCGTCCGGAATCGGAGTGCCTCCCCGCGTCACGGTGGCCCTCACGATGGCAGCCGTCCCGACGAGGGGACTCTGCGTCGTGGCCGACATCGAGACCAGCGCGGTGCACGAGCCGTTGCCGCCGTTGCCGCCGTTGCCGCCTCCGCCGTTCGATGGCGGCGACGTCGGCGTCTCGCCGGAGCAGCCCGCGAGAAGCACGGCCAGGCCCGCGACCAACGCGGCGTTCGGAATCTGGAAACGTCGCATGAAAGTCACCTCGTCACTGGGCACGCTTGGCCTCGATGCGCCCGGTGGAGCCGCAGAAAAGGAAGATCATGTTGAAAGTCGCCACGGTCGAGGTCACCGGCTGCCCGGAAAGCGTGTGGCCGTACCACGTCACGTTTCCGGACTCCCGGATCTCCGCCCGGCCCGTTTCCCGGTCGACGCCGCCGTTGAACGGAAAGAGCTGGTCGAGAGGCGGCCGCTCGAGGGCGTCCGCCGACATGTACGGGTAGTTCGACAGAGTGGCCACCCCGTTGGGCGGGACGATGGCGTTCCCGCCGAACGTGCTCCGAGGGCGAGGCCACGGTCCCGCCGTCGATGCGCCTCCAGACGACGATGTACGAGTCGACCTGAACGTCGAGGAACTGGAGCGCGCTCACGCCCGGGTTCTTGAGGCGATTCCGGAGCACCGTCGTCGCGAACTGAAGGACCGTGTTGTCGTTCACGCACTTCTGGAGGGGCAGCAGCTGGAAATCGCCGGCGAGGAAGACCGGCGATGCGCTGTCGCCCTGTGTGTTCGTCGAGCAGCCTGGCAGCGCGGCGACCGCAAGGGCGGCGAGGACGGCGGCGAGAGTGAAAAAGCGCTTCTTCATCGGTTCTCTCCTCACCGGATGATCCGCGGCGTGATGAAGATCATGAGCTCGTCCGTGCTCTCGGTCTGCGTCCGGCTCCTGAACAGGTTGCCCGAGGATCGGAATCTTCCAGAGGCCCGGGATCATCGACTGCCCGTCGTTGGTGGTGATCTTGAAGATGCCGCCGATCACGGCGGTGCCGCCGTCGCGCACCATGAGCCGCGTCTTGGCGTCGCGCGTCGTGAGAGGGATGTTCTGGCCTCCCGCGATGTTGATGCCGACCGCCGGCTCGCGCTTCTGGATCGTGACGTCCATGATGACGGTGCCCTCGTTCGTGATCTGCGGCGTCACATCCAGCCGGAGCGTCGCGTTGATGTAGAGGACGGACGTCGTGTTGTTGACGGTCGTCTGGACCGGGATCTGGAACCCGGACTGGATGGAGGCCAGCTCGCCGGTCTGCGTCTGGACCTTCGGGGTGGAGATGACCTTGACGAGGCCGCGCGACTCGGCCGCGTGAAGCGAGGCGTCGAGCGCGAACGTGTCGAGAACGTTCGCGAGCGTCAGGCGAAGGACCTGGGGCGCGCCGCTCGGAAGGGACACGTTGCCGTCCACCGTTCCCGAGTTCGGGAACACGAGCCCGGTCGTGTTGCCGTGCGCGGCGTCCGCGACGCCGTTGAAGCCCCACACGATGCCGACCTCGTTCGAGAACGTGCGGTTCGCTTCCACGATCCGCGCCTCGATCATGACCTGCGGGCTCGCGATATCGAGGTTCTTGATGAGATCGAGGACGGTCGGGAGATAGTCGGGCAGCTCCTTGATGACGAGCGTGTTCGAACGCGTGTCGATGAAGATGTCGCCGCGCGCCGACATGACCTTGCGCGCCGTGGCCGCCATCTCCGACGCGTTCGCGTAGGAGACCTTCTGGAGCACCGTGCGCAGAGGCCGGTTCTTGTCCTGCGCCTGGAGGAACTGCAGGCGCGAGTTCTCCTCCTGCGTGAGCTTCGCCGTGGACGCGATCCGCATGATGTTCCCCTCGAGCACGTACCCGAGCTGGTTGATCTTGAGGATCAGCTCGAGCGCCTGGTCCCAGGGGATGTCCTGCAGGCTCACCGTGACCGTGCCGCGCACGTCCGGGTCGAGGACGATGTTCAGTTGCGTCAGCTCGCTGAACCGCTGGAGCGTGTCCTTGATGTCCGCGTCCTTGAGATTGAGCGTGATCGGTTCGCCGGTGTACTGCTTGTCGCCGGAACCGAGCGTGCGGGTCTCGTAGGGATTCGCGATCTCGCGCGGGCGCGAGGAGCCGTCCTGCTGGACGAGAAGCGCCTCGGCCGCCTCGATCAGCGCCTTGTCCTCGGCCGTCGCGCCCTTCTTCCGGCGAGGCTCCGCCGGGACAGAACGGGCCGGGGCGGCGGGTACCGCGGGCGGAGCCTTGACCTCGTGGACCTCGGACGACTCCTGCACGAGACGCGTCGCCGTCGCCTCGGTCTTCGGGGCCGGGACCGTCGCCACGACGACCGGCGGGGCCGGAGCCGGCCGCGCCGCCTTCGCTTCATCGGCGGGAGGAATCGTTCGGACCGCCGCGCTGGCCGCGGTCGAAGACCCGGGGGAAGACGTCGTCACGTCGACGGTGCGGCCCTCGCTCACGACCGGCGGATCCTCGGTCTCGTGCTTCTCGTAGGACGCGGCGGCCGGCACCGCCGGGGTGGCGGCGACCATTTCGGGCGGGGCACTCACCTGCGCAGGCCGAGATTCGGAAGAGCTTTCCGGGGACGGCTCACGCGCCGCCGCCGGAGCGGCAGCGGAGGCGCTCATGTCAGCCGGAGCGACAGCGGAGGCGCTCACGGCAGCCGGAGCGGCAGCGGAGGCGCTCATGGCGGCAGGAGCGGGGGCGCTCCCGAACACGAGAGCCAGCGACGAGGGCGAGGCTTTCGCCGCGGGCTCCGAGGGTGACACGAGATCGAACACGACGCGCGTCACGGGCTCGGTCCCGGCTTTGAATTGCGAGACGCGCACGCGGCTGACGGCGGCATGCCTGACGTCCTGCGCCCGTTTCGGGGTCGCGAGCAGAACGCCCGGAAGATCCACGACGTAACGCGGCGGGTTCTCGAGAGAGAAGGTCTCGTACGCGAAGCTCCCGTTGCCGGCGAGCGTCGCGACGAGGTTTCCGTCCGAGACCCGGACGCTCACGCCCGACAGGCGCGTGGCGCCGGGGCCGGCGGCGGCGTGACGGACGGGCACCGGCGGGGCATCTGCGGCGACGGCGCGGGACGGGACGTCTTCGACCTTGACCGCGGGCTCGGCCGGGGCCGGCTCCGGCGTCTTCACAGGCTCCGGGTCGGGCGGGGCCGAAACAGGCAGGGCCGCGGCGGCCATCGTCGCCGCCACCGCCGGAGCCGCCTTCGCGAGCGTGATCGCCATGACCGGCGAGCCGGATTCAGATGTGATGGCGGGCGCGAGCGCCGACCGCCCCGTGAGCTCGAACTGGATGTGGGGCTTGCCCATCTCCGTGAACGACTTCATGTCGAGGCGCGACAGAATCAAGCCGTCCGCGCGCGGAGGCTCGAGGCCGGGGGACACGACCACGTTCGCAATGTCGACGACGACCTTCGTCGAGCCTTCCCGGTTGTAAAGGGTCGGGGAGAAAGAACCGTTGCCGCTGAGGAGGAGCCGCGGCGTCTCTCCGTCGGTCAGGAGGGTGGCTCCCGTGAGCGTGGCGGGCCCCGCGCCGGACGGGTTTCCCGCGGCGACCCGGTCGTTGCGCGAGGCGCAGCCGCCGAGCACGGCGCCGGCCAGCGCGAGCGCCGCGAAACGGGACAGAAATCCCCTTCGGTTCCGCCGCATGCTTCCTCCCCCGGACGGCACGAGATCTCCCGTGCCCTTCGAGTTCCTAGAGCCCATCAGCATCGTCGTCATGGAAATCCCTTCGGTCACGACTTCTTCTGGAGCGCGAGCGCCTTGACCACTTCCCGGAACGGCTTCGGGTTCGTCGGATCGTTCACGTTCTGCCGGAACGTCACTTCCGTCGCGGACACTTCGATGACCTCGCCGTCGAAGAGCGTGGTGCCCTTGCGGACGAGGTGAGACTTGTTGTCCGGGCTGCGCATCATCGCGACCCAGCCCTGCTTGACCTTGATCGTGCCCTGCAGCTCGAGCTCGTCCACCATGACTCCCGCGAGGCCAGGCGGGCGCACGCGGTCCTTCTCGGACGGGTTGCGCACGAGCAGGGAGCGGAAGGGGTCGCGCCGGCCTCCGACCTCGTAGGTGTAGACGGACGGGGTGAAGTCCTGCTCGGTGACCTTGCCGGGGGCCCCCGAAACGGGCGTCTCGGCGGGAGCGGGCGGGGTCGCGGGCGGAGCCTGAGCGAGCGAGGGCGCGGGCCCGCTCAGGGCCAGGAAGACGGCCGGCACGGCCACGGCGGCGGCGCGGAGGCGCGCTCTCATCCCTCGAGCCCTTTCTTCTTCGCGCCGGCCGGGGGGGCGCCGGGTTTCGGCGGCGCGGTCCCTGCGGCCGCTGCCGCATCCGTGTCGCCGAGGTAGATGAATGTCTTCATCGAGAAGGTCGCGCCGAGCGTGCGGCCCCCGGCAGCGTCGGGATAGCCGGTCATGACGAGGTCCTCGATGTTGATGATCCGCGAGAACCGCGCCACCTTCTCGAAGAAGAGCGCGAGATTGTGGTACGTCCCGTCGATCTGCAGGTCGATCGGCCATTCCGCGTAGAAGTCCTTGTTGATGTACTCCTTCGGTGTCCACTTCTTGAGGAAGAACTCACCCTGCCCGGCGAGCGCCTGGATCTTCTTGATGAGCTCCTCGGCGTTGCGGGCCGTCGGCAGGATCTGAAGGAGCCGCTGCAGGTCGAGCTCGGTCCGGCGGACTTCCTCGCGCAACTGCGGCAGGCGGCGTTCGGCGGCCCGGCCCTGCGTGATCTTCTGGTTGAGCTGGTCGAGCTCGTTCTTCTTGTTCTCCAGGGTCTGCTTCATCTCGCCGAAGTTCGGGAGCTGGTAGTAGGCGGCCGCGTAGAGCGCGAGGGCGACGGCCACGCCGATGCCGAGCCCGTAGTACCAGGGCTTGCCTTCGAGCTGCTTGAGGTCGAGCGTCGCCATGGCTTTCCCCTAGGCCTTCTTCGGCGGTCCGGCCGGCTTCGGCGGCTCGGCCGGTTGCGGCGGCTCGGCCGGCTTCGCGGCGGCGCCGCCGTCGGGCTGCGTGCGGTCGATGTTCGAGAACCCGAAGTTCGTCTTGAAGCAATAGAGCGCCGAGCCGGAGGGCCCGCTGCACGCCGTGAATTCCACCTTCGGCTCCTGGAAGGAGGGAACGAGCTTGAGATTCGCGACGAAATTCGCGACCGCGGGCGGGTTGAAGGCCTTGCCGTCGACGGAGATCGCGTTGCCGTGGTATTCCATCCGCTCGATCCAGACGAGGTCGGGCAGCGCCTTCGAGACCTCGTCCATGAGGCGCACCGGGCCGCGCTGGTTCTGCTTGAGCTGGTTGATGAGGTCGACCTTGCGCTGGACACGGGCTTTCTTCGCCTCGTAGTCCTTCACTTCCTTGAGGACGGCCTCGAGGCGCGCGACTTCGACCTGTGCGATCCGGATCTTCTCTTCCTGGGCCTTGATCGCCGAACGGAGGACCCAGTAGTGCACGATGCCGATGAGAATCGCGAGCCCGATCGCGCCCCCCATGAGGAGCGTGTTGAGCCGCCCGGCGCCTCCGAGGGCCGAGACGCCCTTCTTCTTGCGCTGCGGCCGGGCTTCGGAGAGGAGGTTGATGCGAATCATGCCGCTACTCCCCGATCTTCCTGACGCCGAGGCCCACGGCGATCGTGAGAGCCGGCGACGCCTCGGAGAGCCATGCGGCGTCTACCGCGCGATCGTCCGTGAAGATCGACCGGAAGGGGTTCAGGATCTCGACGGGGAGGCCGAACTTGTCTTTCAGGACATCCTCGAGGTGCGCGGCCTTCGCACCGCCGCCGGAGATCATGATCGAGTCCACGCGATCCGCGCCCGAGGTGGCCTGGAAGAAGTCCAGCGTCTTCTGCAGCTCGGCGGCGGCGTCCTCGGCGACGCCCGTCAGAACGGGCTGGATCGTCTGGGCCGTCTGGCCGGCGACCGGCTCGCCCCTCTTCAGGGACTCGGCCTGCTCGAAGTTGAGGGAATAGGCCTTCTGGAGCGCGTCCGTGAACTGGTTTCCCCCGAACGTGATGTCGCGCCAGAAGACGGTCTGGCCCTGCGAGAGTATGTTCACGTTCATGACGGAAGCCCCGACGTTCACGAGCGCCACCACGCGGCCGGGGTCGGCTCCGTAGTTCACCTCGTAGCAGTTCTGGAGCGCGAAAGCGTCCACGTCGACGAGGGAGGGCGTGCGCCCGGCCTGCGTGACGACGTTCTTGAAGTCGTCCACCTTCTCCTTCTTCGCGGCCACGAGGAGGACGCCCATGGTCTCGCCCACGGCGCCGGGATCGAGGACGACGTAGTCGAGGTAGACGTCGTTGATGTCGAACGGGACGTACTGCTCGGCTTCCCAACGGATGGACTCGGAGAGCTCCTCCTCCGGCATCGTGGGCAGCATGATCTTCTTGACGATCACCGAGTGGCCGGACACCGACACGGCCACGTTCGGGTTCTTCACGCCGGTCGACGCGAGGAGCCGCGAGATCGTCTCGACGACGAGGGAGGAGTCCATGATGGCGCCGTCGACGATCGCCTCGGGAGAGAGGACCTCGAGGCCCGCCTTGACGAGCTGGAAGTTCCCCTCTTTTCCTTCCTTCAACTCGACGAGCTTGACGGCGGACGAGCCGATGTCGAGGCCGACCAGGTTTTTCGCCTTTCGGAACAGCACGATAGGGTTCCTTCCCTCGACCCGGTCCTCCGGGGGCGAGACGCGAAAAGGGATTGACTCGACTTATTTTGAAGTCCCTCCGGAGGGGTGTCAAGTCGTTCGGCCCGCACGATTTCCCTTGCCCTTGTGCAACGCATTTGGTATAAGTCCGCCCCATCCCGCCGGAGGGATGCGAGCGTACGGGCGAAGCTGCGCGCTCCTCCCGCGAGGCAGGCCGCTCCAAAAATCAGCACGGAAAATCGTCAACCCGCTTCGGCATCCGATTGCCGGAGCTTGCGCCGGACGTCCGTGACGCCGGGCAGCGCGCGAAGGGAGACGATCAGCCGCTCGAGGTGGCGGCGATCGCGAGTGGTGACGCTCGCCTCGATCGCCGCGTTGCCGTCGCGGCTCGTACGGGCTTCGATCGACCGGATGTTGGAGTTCGCGGCCGAAAGAACCTGCGTGATGCGCGCGAGCATCCCCTGGCGGTCCTCGGTGCGGATCTCCAGATCCACCGTCACGGACGCGTCCTTTGCCGCGGCCCACTCGACGGGGATCTCGCGGCTCGGGTCGAACAGGAGCGAGCGGACGTTCGGGCAGGTCGTGGCGTGCACGGAGACGCCCCGCCCGCGGGTCACGTAGCCGACGATGTCGTCGCCCGGCACCGGCTGGCAGCAGCGGGCCAGCGTCGCGAGCAGGTCGTTCTCGCCCTTGACGCGAATTCCCGCCGCCGCGCCGAAGGGCAGGACCCGCCGGACGACGCTCGAGATCGCGGAAACCCTCGACGGAGGCGGCGGAACGGCCCCGGAGGCCGCCGCCGTTTCGGGCAGAAGCTTCGCGACGAGGGCGCGCACAGCGACCTTGCCGGACCCGACGTCCGCGATGAGGTCGTCGACCTTGCCGGCACCGAACTCGGCGAGCAGCGGGTCGAAAGCCTTCGCCTCGAGGAGCTTCGGGAGGCTTCTCTTCCACTTCTTGAGCTCCCGCTCCAGGAGTCGGCGGCCGATCTCGGTCGACTGCTCTTTCTCGGCGATGTGGATGAACGCGCGGATCTTGTTGCGCGCGCGCGACGTGAGCGCGAACGACAGCCAGTCCCGCGACGGCTGCGACGAGGGCGAGGTGAGAATCTCCACGATGTCGCCGTTCTGAAGCGGCGTCTTGAGCGGGACGAGGCGCCCGTTCACGCGCGCGCCGACGCAGTGGTGGCCGACGTCGGTATGGATGCGGTACGCGAAGTCCACCGGCGTGGCTCCTCGGGGAAACGCGTAGACGGCCCCCTTCGGGCTGAACGTGTAGACGTCGTCCGGGTAGAGGTCGATCCTCAGAGACGACAGGAACTCGCGCGGGTCCGAGACGTCCTTCGTCGTCTCGAGGATCTGCCGCAGGACGCCGACGTGCTCCTCGTGCCGCGCGTCCGATCGCACGGGCTTTCCCTCCTTGTATTTCCAGTGCGCCGCGATGCCGTTCTCGGCGATGAGGTCCATCTCGCGCGTCCGGATCTGCACCTCGAACGGCGGCGCTCCCTCGGGGACGAGAGTCGTGTGGAGCGACTGGTAAAAATTCCGCTTCGGCATCGCGATGTAGTCCTTGATGCGGCCGGGCACCGGGCGCCAGGCCTGGTGGACGATCCCGAGGACCGTGTAGCAGTCGGGAATCGAGTCCACGAGGACGCGGAAGGCGAGGACGTCGTAGAGCTGCTCGAGCGGAATGGCCTGCCGGATGAGCTTCTGGCGGATCGACCAGTAGCGCTTCACGCGCCCCGTGATCTCGGCTTCGATGCCCATGGCTTTCGTCTTGGCGACGAGCTCCTGGCGGATCTTCTCGACGTTCGCGGCCGAGGCCGCCATCCGCTCGTCGACGGCGGCGCGGAGGGCGGCGAACTCCTCGGGGTGAAGAAAACGGAACGAGAGATCCTCGAGCTCGCCCTTCATCTTGCCCATGCCGAGCCGGTTCGCGAGCGGGGCGTAGATCTCCATCGTCTCGGAGGCCGTCGCCCGCTGCTTCGGCTCCGGCACGTGCTCGAGCGTCCGCATGTTGTGGAGGCGGTCCGAGAGCTTGACGAGGATGACCCTGAGGTCGTCCGTCATCGCGAGGAGCATCTTGCGGAAGGTCTCGGCCTGCTGGGCCTCCCGCGAGGTGAACGCGTATCGGCCGATCTTCGTGACGCCGTCGACGAGGTGGGCCACATCGGGTCCGAAGAGCTCCGAGAGGCGCTCCTTGGTGAGCGACGTGTCCTCGAGGACGTCGTGCAGGAGGCCCGCCGCGATCGACGCCTCGTCCAGCTTCATTTCCGCGAGGGTCATCGCGACGTTGAGCGGATGGATGAGATAGGGCTCACCGGAGGAGCGGAGCTGGTTGCGGTGCTCGTGCGCGGAGACCACGTACGCGCGGCGCAGCAGGTCCTCGTCCAGGCCGGGGTGGTAGCTCTCGACTTTCTCGAGGATGTCCTCGAAGCGCAGCACGGCCTCATTATCGGGCTGACTGGCCTTTCCGGTTAATCTCCGCGCCACCGAAGGAGTCCCGATGGACCTCGTCAAGCGGCTGGTGGACGTCTTCCTGCACCTCGACCGGCACCTTGCCGAGGTCGTCCGCGACTACGGAACGTTCACGAACGTCATCCTCTTCGGCATCGTCTTCTGCGAGACGGGCCTCGTCGTGACGCCGTTCCTGCCCGGGGACTCGCTGCTCTTCACGGCCGGGGCGCTCGCCGCGCTCGGCTCGCTGAACGTCTGGCTGTTGTTCCTCGTCCTGTCCTTGGCGGCGATCCTCGGCGACACGGCCAACTACTGGATCGGAAAGCGGCTCGGTCCGCGCGCCTTCGACGGCAGCGTGAAGTACCTGAAGCAGGAGCACCTCCGAAAGACCGAGGAGTTCTACGAAAAGTACGGACGAAAGACGATCATCCTCGCCCGGTTCGTCCCGATCGTCCGGACGTTCGCGCCTTTCGTGGCGGGCGTCGGCTCGATGAACTACGGTGTGTTCCTCGCCTACAACGTGATCGGCGGCGTCGCCTGGGTCGCGATCTGCGTCTTCGCCGGCTACTTCTTCGGCAACATCCCGTTCGTCAGGAGGAACTTCTCGCTGGTCATCCTGGCGATCGTGGTGCTCTCGACCGTGCCGATCGCGTTGGAATGGTGGAAGTCGTGGCGAAAGAAGACGCCTGAAGAACGGCTCGGCGGCGGCCTGACGAAGCCCGGGTCTCAGAGGTCGACGGCGGCGGGGACCTTCCTCTCCTTCATCAGCTCGAAGCCTTCCGAGCGCGCGACGTAGGTCGCGATCGTGAGGTCGCCCGTGACGTTCAGGACCGTCCGGCACATGTCGAGGATCCGGTCCACGCCGAGGATGATGGCGATCAGCGCGGGATTGACCCCGATCGTCGCGAGGACGACGACGATGAAGGGGATCGAGCCCGACGGCACGCCGGCCGTTCCGATCCCGCCGAGGATCGCCAGGTAGACGACCATGAGCTGCTTTCCCAGGGAGAGGTCGACCCCGGCGAGCTGCGCGAGGAAAAGGACCGTGACGCCTTCGTAGAGCGCCGTCCCGTTCTGGTTCGCGGTGGCCCCCACCGTCAGGACGAAGGAGTTGATCTCCCGGGGGACGCCGAGGTTCTCCTCCGAGACGCGAAGGGCGGTCGGAAGGGTCGCGTTCGAGGACGAGGTCGAGAAGGCCGTCACCATGACCGTCTCGATGCGCCGGAAGAACTCGATCGGGCTGATCTTCGAGAGGAAGCGCACCGAGAGCGAGTAAACGACGAACATGTGGATGGCGAGCCCCAGCAGCACCGTGACGACGAACCATCCGAGGCTCAGAAGGAGCCCGAAACCGAAGCGCGCGGTCATCGTGAAGAGGAGGCAGAAGACCGCGTACGGCGCGAGCCGCATGACGAGCTCGATGCACTTCACGACGGCTTCGTAGACCCCCTCCAGCATCCCGAGCAGGGATCGCGTCTTCGCCTCGCCGACCAGCGTCAGCGCGATCCCGAAGAAGAGCGCGAAGAACATCAGCCCGAGCATGTCGGGCGGCTCCTTCGCGACCGAAGCGAGGATGTTCGTCGGCACGATCGTCTTGACGACGGTCAGGAGCGGCGCTTCCGGCTTCTTCTCCGCCGCCGTCGTAGTGGCGACCGTCTTCCGGGCGTCCGCGGCGTAGCGCTCCTGGAGCCGCTGGCTGACCGCGGGGTCGAGCCTCTTGCCGGGCTTTATCGTATTCGCGAGCACGAGTCCGATCACGACCGAGATCGCCGAGAAGACGAGCGTGTAGGCGAGGCTCTTGATCCCGACCCGCCCGATCTTCCGGATGTCTCCGATGCCGGCCACCCCGAGCGTCAGCGACGAGAAGACGAGGGGGACGACGAGAAGAAGGAGGAGCCGGAGGAAGAGCTGGCCGACGGGCTCCGTGAACTGGTCCACGACCCACTTGAGCCACGGCGCGTTCTCGCCTCCGCCCGCGTTCGCGAGCCCTCCCGCCAGGACCCCCGTGACGAGCCCGAGAAGGATCCTGACATGGAGCGGCATTGCTCTTCGCTCGGCTCTGGCCATCTACGGATCTTACCGAGGGCGAGGTGCGTTAGGTGCCGCCGTCCTATCGCCCGAGGGCCCCGCGCGCACTGCCCTAGCCACAGCCCCTCTTCCGGCGATATGTTCGGGCGAAATGAGCGACTTCTTCCAGGCCGGCTCGATCACGACGCTGACGAGGCTCGGAAACCGTCCGACCCGCGACCTCGACGAGGCCATCGCGCGAAACACGCGCCGCGCGCACGCCGCGCTCCTCGATCCCCTGCCTCGTCAGCGAGCTCGAGCGCCCGGCGCTCGCGCGCATCTGCGACGAGGTGTCCCAGCTCTCCTACCTCGACACGGTCGTGATCTCGCTCGACCGCGCCGACGAAGCGGGGTACCGCGGCGCGCTCGAGTACTTCAAGAGAATGAAGGTGAGCACCGTCGTCCTCTGGAACGACGGCCCGGGCGTCACCGCCCTCCTCGCGAAGCTGGAGGAGAGCGACCTCAAGCTCGGGGAGCGCGGCAAGGGCAGGGCCTGCTGGATGGCGTTCGGATACCTGCTGGCCCTCGGCCACATCGAGCACATCGCGCTCCACGACGCCGACGTCATCGACTACGACCGGGCCTCGCTCTCGCGGCTCCTCTATCCCGTCGTCAACCCGATCTACAACTTCGATTTCTGCAAGGGCTACTACGCGCGCTACACGGACCGCCTGAACGGCCGCGTCGTGCGCCTCTTCCTGTGGCCGCTCCTCTCGGCCCTGCGCGCGCTCATGGGAGCGCATCCCTACCTCGAGTTCCTGTCCTCCTTCCGCTATCCGCTCGCGGGGGAGTTCGCGCTCTCGGCGGATCTCACGCGCCAGATCCGCGTGCCGGCGGACTGGGGGCTCGAGATCGGCGTCCTGTCGGAGGTCTTCCGGCACAGCTCGCCGCGGCGCGTCTGCCAGATCGACCTCGCCGACCAGTACGACCACAAGCACCAGGCCCTCTCGCCCGACGACGCGAGCACCGGGCTCCACCGGATGGCCTGCGACATCGCCAAGCACCTGCTCCGCACGCTCGCCGCCGCCGACGTCGTGCTCTCCGAGGGAGCCCTCAAGTCCCTCCTGGCCTCGTACCAGCGCCGGGCCGAGGACGCGCTCAACGACTACTACTCTCTCTCGCGCTTCAACGGACTCGTCTTCCAGCGACACGAGGAGGAGTCGGCCGTGGCCACCTTCGCGAAGGCGCTCAAGGCCGGCGTGGAGCAATTCCATCTCGACCCGCTCGGCACCCCGCTCATTCCGAACTGGGCCCGGGTCCTCGCGGCGATCCCCGACGCCGGAGATCAGCTCCTGGAAGCGATCGCGACCGAGGGCGGCGTCCTCAAGCCCTGAGTGAGGCGCCCGCCCCGGCGCCCCTCGTCCTCAGACGTGGTGGATGCCGCTGTCTTCCTCCTCCGCGCGCAGGCGCTTCTCGAGATAACCCTTCGCGAGGTCCCTGCGCGCCGAGACCGAATGCGAGCGCGAGCGCGAGTACGAAGCCGCCCGCCACGATCGAGAAGGCCGCCACCAGGATCGATCGCGCAACGCCGAGGTTGTCGAGCGCCATGGCCACGAAGAAGACCAGGACCGCGGCATGGACGAGGCGCGAGCCGGCGCGCGCCCAGGGCAGGCCGGAGTTGACGGCCGCCAGCAGAACACTCCGGCGCGCCAGCGCGGCCAGACCGAAGCCGACGAGGACGATGAGCGCCGAAGTCAGGAGGCGCGGCAGGAACGCAACGATGTCCGCGAGGACGTTCCGGAGGGCTCCCGGCTCGAGGGCATTCACGCCCACCGCGAGCGCCACGAGGACCGCCGCCCAGAACGAAATCCCGGCCGCCAGCGCGGAGGGCGCCGCCTTGAAACCCGCGGCCCTGAGGAACGGGCTCGAATCTCCCTGCCGCGCCATCCGGAAGACGAGGTTCAGAGCGAGCCGGATGAGGACGCCCACGACGAGCCCGACGAGGAGGGCGCCCACGAGGACCACGAACGCGGGAATGACCGAGAGGAAAGCCTCCCCCAGCCTCAGAAACGCGTCGCCGATCTGCCTCCCGAGGTTCTCGAGCATCACGGACCTCCTTCAGGGGTTCGTCCTGTCCGTCTCGCCGTCCCATGCCGAGACGATAGACGCTTTCTCGCTCTCGTAAGCGCGCGCCAGCGTCTCGAGCCGCGCTTCGGCCTCCGCGGCCTCCGCTTCACGCGTCTCTTCGACGAATGTCGCCACCTTGCCCAGGTAGAGAGGCACCAGAGACCGGATGAGCGTTTCCCTCGGCAGGCTCTTCCGCGCGTACCCTAGCGCCGCGCCGTAGATGATCCGCACGAACAGCTCGTCCGAGAGCGAGGGGGGCACGCGCGCCGCGGCCTCCTGGATGCCGCGCAGCATGTCCTCCGGCAGGAAGCTCTTCCAGACGGGCTCGAGCTCGGAGGCGCCCTGCCGGAAGAGCGAGACGAGCCGGTCGATCTTGACGGGCACCGGCTCCAGTCCCACGGCGTAGGGCAGACCGAAGACCCGGACGTCCTGGGAGCCTTTGACTCCCTTCCAGACGTCCGCATAACGCCCCATCAGGTCGAAGAGGGTCGAGACGACCTGGACGAGCATGTCCTGAAGGTCGGCTCCCGGGTCCTTCGGATCGTGCAGCTTCGCGCCGAGGAAGGACTGACACGCCTTGTGGCTCTCGGCGAGCGCGGTCGTCGTCATGAAGATGTCGATTCCGTATCGCGCGACGGGGCCTTCCCAGCCCTCGTATTCCAGAAAGCGCCTCGCGAGGCGGCCCGAGAAGCCGAAATCACCGCCGATGGGCTGCCGCACGCGGTGCCCGTAGAGCGCCCGCGTGAGCGGATACACGATCGTGTTCGTGATCGTGCCGTCGTACCGGTGCCGCGCGTACAGCGGCGCCACGAACTCGTAGCCGTGGTCGAGAACCGGGCTCAGGAGGAGCTCGACCCACTCCGGCGTGATGCTGCGCAGGTCGCTGTCGACCACGCAGCACGCGGAGGCCTCGAGCTCGGCCGCGATGCGGAAGATCGTGCGAAGCGCGCTCCCCTTGCCCGGCAGCCCGGAGTACGGCGTGACGATGCGCGAAAGGGGCGAGGTCGGGACCGCGTCCACGAGGATCTCGGTGAGGTCGCCGAGCTCCGTCTTCACCACGATCTCGCGCGTCCCGTCGGTCGAGCCGCCGTCGCTGTTCACGAGAACCGTCTTCGCCTCGGGAAAATGGCGGGCGAGACCCGCCGCGACGGCGCGCACGACGTGTCCGATCGTCCGGGCGTTGTTGAACGACGGGATCCCGACCAGGAGATCCACGCGGCCGAGAGTCTTGAGCAGCGTCATCACGCCGGCATCGAGCTCGGGGGTCGCGATCAGAGTCATCTACCAGTTCCCTTCCCCGGCCACGAGGGCCCGCACGGCGGCGCTCCATCCCGCCCCAGCGGGGGCCGGCGCGACGGCGGCGTCCGGAAGGGCGGCCCGAAGCGTTTCGTCGACGCCGGTCTTCCCCGGAACGAGGACGGGATGATCCACGATCCGAAGGAACGCGGCGTCGTTCGGCGCGTCGCCGAGCCCGATCGTCGGGCCGCCTCCCAGGCGCGCGACGAGGAGCCGGAGCGCGTCGCCCTTGTCGTGCAGACCCGAAAGGTGCCAGAAACGGCCGCCGCGCGTGAGGCGGATTCCGGGCGGGAGCGAGGGGGAGGAGGACAGGGCTGCAGACGCCTCGGCGGGAGCGATGAACGGAAGGTCGAACTCGCGCTCGCGGGCGCGGGCGAGTTCACCCCCACCCGCGCGGAGACCGGTGAGGAGAGCCGCTTCGGCGTCGGGGATTTCTTCGAGTGAGAGAAGGGCGAACCCCGTCTCCCCGCGAAGCTTGTCGAGGACGCGGCGCAGCTCGCGCACCGGGACGGCCGCCGGCAGAATCGCCGCCTCTCTCTTCCCCTTTCCAAGAATTTCCCGGTCTTCTGTTTTCGAAACGCTCGCCGACAGAATTCCCGCGCCGTTCTCGAAAGACCCGGCACCTCCGGCATCGAGGGCCGCGATCCAGCGCTCGAGCTCGAGCCGCGTCTTGCTCGTCAGGGGGACGACCGGGACTCCCCGCTCCGTGAGGGCGTCCACGGCCGTGCGCGCGTCCTCGGAGAGCGAGCCGTCCTCCTCGAGGAGGGTGCCGTCCAGGTCGGTGAAGATCACCAGCACGCGAGGTTCCCTCCCGGTGCCGGGATCATGCAACAAGGGCGCCCCGTGCCCTGGGGTACTTTCTACGGCGAGGTCGCCCGCAGGTCCGTCAGGACCTCGCCTTCGCGGCCGCGGCCTTGCCGCCTTTCGTGGGCGCCGGCGCGGGCCCGGGCTTCCTCTCCGCGCGCTTCTGCTTCCACTCCTCCCACACGATGACGAGCGGAGCGGCGATGAAGATCGAGGAGTATGTCCCGACGATGATGCCGATGATCATGACGAAGGAAAAGCCGCGCAGGACCTCGCCGCCGAGGAAGAAGAGCACGACGACGACGATGAAGGTCAGCACGGAGGTGAGGACCGTCCGCGAGAGCGTCTGGTTGATGGAGTGGTTCACGAGCTCGACGAGGGGCGTGCGCTTCGACTTTTCGCGGTTCTCGCGAATCCGGTCGAACACGACGACGGTGTCGTTCACGGAATATCCGATCAGCGTGAGGAATGCGGCGACGACCGTGAGCGAGATCTCGAGGTTCAGGATCGAGCAGAGGCCGAGCGTCGTCCACGTGTCGTGAATGAGCGCCACGACCGCGGCCGTCCCGAACGAGGCCGAGCGGAAGCGGAAGCCGATGTAGAGGAGCATCGCGGCCCAGGAAAAGAGGATCGCCCACATGCCCTTCTCGCGGAGGTCCTTTCCGACCTGCGGCCCGACGTTCTCGGCCGAGAGGAGCGTGAAGGGCCCGGCGATGATCTTCCTCGCCTTCGTCTCGGAGCCGGGAGCCTGAAGGCCGGCGGCGGGCCCGCCCTTGAGCCACTCCGCGACGGCGGGCGAGACGCCGGGCGTCTTCGCGGCTTCGTCGATCGTGGCGAAGAGCCCCTTCTCCGACCGCGCGGCGATGATCGTCTGCGCGACGCGCCCGTACTCGATCCTCGGGTCGACGTTCGGACGCTGCGCCGCGTGCTCCGGGTCCTCCGCGATGAGCTTCTTGAGAAGGGCGTCGCCGCCGTTCAGGTTCAAGTCGAACGTGTTCGGGTCGGCGCCCGCGGGGTTGAGCGCTTTCGTGAGGGCCGCCGTGACCTCCTTCGACAGGTCGCGCCCTTCCTTCTTCTCGAGCGGGACGCGCAGGAGGACCTGGTTCTTCTCGGGCTTGTCGAAGCGCTGGACGGAGACGACCTTGACGTTCGCGGCCTCGACGATCTTACGGATCTCGTCTTCGTCGGGATTCTTCGAGAACGCGTAGACGATCTGCGCGCCGCCCGTGAAGTCGATCCCGAGGTTCGGGCCGCCCTTGAGGAGAAGCGAGACGGTGCCGATGACGATCGAGAGGATCGACAGCGAGATGCAGATCCACTTGATCTTCAGGAAGTCGATGTTCGTCTTGTGAAAGAGGCGCACGTTGGCTCCGCTCAGATGTTCAGATGGAAAGGGTCTCGACGCGCTCCTTCGGACCGTAGATCAGGTCGAAGAGGAGGTGCGACACGAAGACCGCGGTGAAGACCGAGGCCAGAAGGCCGATGACGAGGGTGACGGCGAAGCCCTTGACGGGCCCCGTTCCGAACTGGAACAGGAAGAGGGCGGCGGAGATCGTCGTGACGTGGGTGTCGACGATCGTGCCCCAGGCGCGCTTGAAACCGAGGTCGATCGCCGCCTTCGGAGCCTTGCCGTTGTCCATCTCCTCGCGGATGCGCTCGAAGATCAGGACGTTCGAGTCGACCGCCATGCCGATCGTCAGGATGAAGCCCGCGATGCCGGGCAGCGTGAGCGTCGCGTTGATGTAAGCCATCGCCCCGAGCAGGATGAGCGCGTTCAGGACGAGCGCGAGCACCGCATTCACTCCGGAGAGGCGGTAATAGATGACCATCGCGAAAAAGACGCAGATCATGCCCACGACCGAGGCGAGGACGCCTTTCTTGATCGAGTCGAGTCCCAGCGACGGCCCGACCGTGCGCTCTTCGAGGATGATCATTTCGGCCGGAAGGGCGCCCGAGCGGAGGACGAGCGAGAGCGCGTCGGCTTTCTCGGCCGTGAAGTTCCCCTCGATGATGCCGCTCTCCTTGATCTGGCTGTTGATCACGGGCGCGGACTGAACGCGCTTGTCGAGGACGATCGCGAGGTGCTTTCCGACGTTGTCGCCCGTGATCTTCGCGAATTTCACGGCGCCCGCCGCATTCAGGAAGAACATGACGGCCGGCTGGTTGAACTTGTCGCGGTCGACTCGGGCGTTCTTCAGGTCGCGCCCCGTGACGGCGGCGGCGCGCTTCAGGACGTACCAGACGGGAGTTCGCGTGCGGGCGTCGGCGTCCTCGTTGAAGCCTTCGACGACCTCGAGATCCTCGGGCACCGCGCCGCCGTACGCCCCGCGGGCGGCGTCCAGGGACGAGTACGGGCCGCCGCGGTCGTCCACGAGCTTCAGCTCCAGGAGGCCCGTCGTGCCGATGATCTCCTTGACGCGGCTCGGGTCGTCCACGCCGGGGATCTCGACGACGATTCGGTCGTTGCCCTGCCTCTGGATGACGGGCTCGGCGACACCGAGGGCGTCGACGCGGTTGCGGATCGTCTCGACGGCCTGGCGCGTCGCCTGGTCCTCGATCGTGATTCGCTCGGGGTCCTTGTAGGAGATTCTCCACTCGCGACCGCGCTGGTCGACGGCCCACGCGTTCGGCGGGAGGACACCCGTGACGAGATCCTTGAGCTTCGCGGCATCCGTTTTCTCGTCGAGCCTGAGGGAGAAGCCCGTGCCGTCGGCCGGGCCCGCCGCCACGATCGTCAGCCCTCGCTTGGCGCCCTCGTCCTTCAGGCGCTCGAGCGTGTCCTGGGCCTCTACGCGGAGTGCGTCGACGGTTTTGACCTGCATGACGAGGTGGATGCCTCCGCGCAGGTCGAGACCCAGCTTGAGACCGTTCCTCAGAACGTCCGAGATCGTCGGGTTGGGCGGGGCCGTGGGAGATTTTTTCAATGCCTCGTGGCCGCGCCACCAGTAGGCACCGACTGAACCGAGAAGGACGGCCAACGTCAGGCCGACGCGCCATCCAGTGGGCTTGTTCACGAACGTAACCTCCGGGCGCGGGCCCCTCCCGGAAGCGGCGCGGGGCCACCGGGGCGACGGGAAGACCGCGGGATGCGCCCGGCAACTCCCGGGCGAACCGACGGAGTCTAGCAGAACCCCCGCGCTTCAGGTTCCGCCGGGCGCCGGAGCGCCCGGGTGCGAGGAGTAGGGAGCCAGCGACACCCGGGCCAGCTTCCGGACGACGTCGGGCGGAAGCGCCTCGAGGAGGCGCTCGTGCCGCCAGCCGTGGCAGGACACGACGAGGACCGGACGCTCGCCGAGGACGTCCACCGCGAGGAAGCGCATCACGGCGAGGAACCGCTCGTCGTCGGCGCCGACGAGCGGGTCGTCGAGGAGGAGGGGCACTCCCGACGCGCCCGTGCCGAGATAGCGCAGCGCCGCGAGGCGCGCCGTCAGGTGGAGCTGTTCGCGCGCGCCGGTGGAGAGGCCCGACTGGATCTCCGCTTTCGTGGCGACACGTCCCCCGCGCACGAGCGCCGAGAGGGAAAGATCGTCGCCGAACTCGAGCGCTTCGTACGGCGTCTGCCAGGTCGCGAGGATCTCGCGCGAGGCGCTTTGCAAGCCGCGGCGGAAGTCCCCGTACACGGAGGATGCGGCTGCCGCCAGCGTGCCGCGGGCGAGGTCGAGCGCGTCGTGAAAGAGGACGGCGCGGGCCAGGAATGCCTCTGCCGTGGCGAGGTCCTCCTCCACGGCGCGCGCCGTCTCGCCGCCGTCGCGGGCGGCATCCGCGAGCTCGCGCTCGGCCGAGGCGCGCGCACGGCCGGAGGCCGCCATCGCCGCGCGGGCGGAATCGGCCTCGCGCCGCGCCGCCTCGGGAGTGTCCGGGAGGGTGAGCGTCTCCGGGTCGACTCCGACAGCGGCGGAGAGTCGTGAGGCTTCCTCATCGAGACCGGCGAGTCGCGACGCGAGGTCCGCCTCTTCCCCTTCGCCCGCGCCCTCGCGCCACGCGGGAAGCTCGTGCTCGAGAAGTCTTCGAAGGCGCGCCGCCTTGCGGCGCCCTGCTTCCACGGCGAGGAGACTCTCGGCCAGAGGGAGGGAGCGAGGAACGCCCGTGCGGCCTACGGCCTCCCGGAGCCGCCCTTCGAGCTCCCTGAGATCGGCTTCCTCGCGGTCGAGACGCTCTTTCTCGCTCGCGAGAACCTCCTCTCGCGTTCTGGCCTCCTGTTTCGCGCGGGCGAGATCGGCGAGAAAGGTGAGAGCGCGCTCGGTCTCCTCCGGAGTGGGAGGCCCTTCGGAAAGCGAGAGGGTGGAGCGATGCGGACGGAGGGTCTCTCGCAGCGATTGCAGGCGCTCTTTCGCGCCGTCCCGGCGCGCCGTCACGGCGACGAGCTGCCTCCGCGGCTCTTCGGCGGCGCGGGTGCGGCGGTGCGCCTTGAGCAACGACGACGTGTCGCGATAGCCCGCTCCGCGCGCGACCTGGTCGAGCCTCCCGCGCATGCTGGAGAGCCGCTTGCGCAGCTCGACGGCCTTGCGCCGGCTCACGGCCTCCTCCTCGCGCGACCGGGCCTCGTCCCCGACCCGGTGGCGGACCGCCCGCGCCCAGGTGATGCCACCGAAGAGCCCGAGCGACAGGACGAAGGCCGCCACGGAAGTCGTCATGAAGACGGGCACGCCGGCGGAACGCCAGGCGAGCCACGCGACGAAGGGCACGAAGAGCGCCGCGGCGAGAACGAGCGATCGCGCGAGGTTCACCCGCTGCGCCCTCTCGCCGACAACGATCGATGCGGCGGCTCCCGCGTCGGCGACGCGCCGGTCCAGCTTGACCCCCTCGAGCTCGAGGGCCGCACGCTCCTCCTCGGCTCCGGCCAGAAAGCCGCGGTCCTCGGAAGGGAGAGCCTCCAGACGCACGAAGTCCTCGGCGAGGCCGTCCCGCCGGAGGCTGTTCCACCGCTCCTCGAGGAGGCGCTCGGCGTCCGCGAGGTCGCGCGACGTCGCGAGCTCGGCGCGCAGCATCTCCTCGAGGGCCGCGCGCTCGGCCTCGGAGAGGCGGGCGGCGGGCCCGAAGCGGCGTCCCGTCTCCGCCGCCTCCCGCGACGCGAGCCGAAGGGACTCGGCGTGAGCGGCCCGCGCCGCCTCGAGGACCTGCGGGCGGTTCCCGCGCTCTTCGCGCAGCCGGTCCACGGCGGCCAGGGCGCCGTCGGAGAAGGGCTCGGCCTCCGGGGCCAGCGCCTGTGCCTCGCTCTCTGCCTCGCGCTGCCGGGCGAGCGCAAGCGCGAGCGTGTCGCGCCGATTCGCCAGCGCACGGCGGTGCACGAGAACTTCCCCCAGAGCCGCGATCTCCGCGGCGCGCCCGGCTTCTTCGTGGGCCTTTACACATGCCGAAAGACGCGCCGATGCCTGTGCCGCGACCGCGCGCCGGGCCGCCAGGTCCGCCCGGCGCTGCTTCAGACTCTCGACGCGCCTGCCGAGCCGCGCGATCTCGGTGTCCACGGAAATCCTCGCGCCCGCGGAAGGCTCGGGCATGTCCAGGAGAACCGCGTCGAGAGTCTTCAGCGCTCGCACGACCGACGCCTCGCCGCCGCCCGAGTCGGCGATGCGTGCGAGCTCGACGGTCAGGCCGGCGTCGAGCGAATCGCGGTCGAGGACGTTTTGCGACACGTAGGCCGTCGCGCGAAACAGGTCCTCCGTGAGGCCTCCCGTCACGGTCTCGCCGAACGCGTCCCGGCTCCCGGGCCGCAGAAATTCCTTCGTCCTCTCGAGCCCGCGGTCCCGGTCCACCACGCGGAGCGTGCCGATCTCGAGATCGCGGTCCACGGACCAGCGGACTCCGCCCGCCGAAACGTCGAGCCCGACCCGCAGCGGGGCGCCGCTCCGCGGCCTCCTCACCTCGCGCACCCGGCCCGCCGCGCCGCGCGTCTTCGGCAGCCCGTACAGGGCCGCGACGATGGCCTCGCAGAGCGTCGTCTTGCCGGTCTCGTTCGGGTCGACCGCGAGCAGCACGCTTCCCTCGGGCCATGCGAGGTCGAGATCGCGAAGCGCACCGAACCCTTCGATGCGGATGCGCTCGATCTTCATCTGTCCTCGGCTTCCGGCGGCCTGACGGGCCTGCCCGCGAGCGCGTCGCGGCCGAGGCGAAGAGCCAGGTCGGCGACGCGGCGCCGCTCGTCGTCCGCGGCCGAGGCGCGGTACGCGAGCAGGTCCGACGCGAAGCGGCCTTCCGCCGAGCGCGGCCCCGGCTCTGGCGCGGGCGGCTCGGTCTCGTCGCGGACCGCGAGATGCTTCACGCGCGCGGCGAGCGGCCTGACGAGATCCCCAGGGCGCGCGCCGAACGCCTGCGTTCCCGTCAGCGTCACGCGCACGAGATCCGGCGCCTCCACGCAGGCCTCCGCGAGAGCGGCCTCGACCCGCTCGACGAGAGGGCCCGCCTCGAGCTCGCTCACATCCACGACGACGTCGCGCACGGTGCGCGGGTCGGCCGGGATCGTCTCGACTCGAGCCGGTCCTTCGCCGGCGAGCGTCACCTTGAGGAAGACCCGCGGGCCCGCCTCGTCGAGGCCCCGCCCGGTCGGGCAGCCCGCGTAAGCCCCGAGAGGCCGGCCCTGCTCGTCGGACACGACGTGGACATGATGGTGGTGCCCGAGCGCGGCCCACGAGAAGCCCGCATCGGCGATCTCGCGCGCCGAGAACGGCGCCGTGCGCTTCGTCCCCCGCGGGGAGTCGGGTCCCGCGTAGGACTCGAGAGAGCCGTGGAGAAGGAGGAGCGCAAGGGCAGTCGAAGGGCGCGGCGGCGCAGGAGCGAGCGGGCGCTCGACGACCATGGCCGGCGACAGGAACGCGCGCCCGACCACCGTGACGTCGTCGCGCTCCGGAAACGGCACCGCCGACCATTCCGGCGCTCGAAAGACGACCACGTTCTCCGGCCACGGCCTCATGCCGAGGGCGGCGAGAAGCGCCGGGTCGTAGTAGCCGCCCGGTCCCGCGAAATCGTGATTCCCCGGCGCCACGTACACGGGGCGCGGCGCGAACGACGCGAAAGCCTCGAGGAGTCGGTGGATCGTCGCGGCCGGGACGTTCTCGGCGTCCCACAGGTCGCCCGGGACGAGCAGCGCCTCGGCACCGCAGGACGTCGCCGCGGCCACGGCCCGCTCGCCGGCCGCGTCCACCTCCTCGCGCCGCGCGGCGCGGGTTTCAGGCGTCAGGGCCAGGCCGCCGGCCCTGAGAGCAGAGCCGAGATGCCAGTCGGAAGTCTGCAGAAACGTCAGGGAGCGCCCGGAAGACACCCCCTAGTTTCGCACTAGGCGGCCGATTCCTTCGAGTCCGGCTCCCCGCTCGTGCCGGAGATCGCGCTGCGGTTGACCTTGATCTTCACCGTGTCGGCGATCTTCAGCCACACGATCTGATCCTCGACCTGGGAGATCGTGCCGTGGATGCCGCCCGACGTCACGACCCGGTCCCCCTTCTTCAGGTTGGCGAGAAGCTCCTTCTGCTTCTTCTGCTGCTTGCGCATGGGCGCGAGCAGCACGAAGTAGAAGATCACGAACATCAGGATGTACGGAACCATCTGCACGAGCGGCGAGGTCGCCGCCGCGGGCGCCGCCTGAAGGAAGATCGGGTTCATGTCGGATCCTTTCCGATCGATCGCGACCATTTCGGGAGCGTTTCCGCCGCCCACGCCGCGTACCGTTTCGCGTCGAGAGCCTCACGGATTCCCCGCATCAAGTCAAGGATCGCCGTCAGGTTGTGGACGGTCAGGAGAGTCGCGGCCGTGGGCTCGCCCGAGACGAACAGATGCCTGAGGTACGCACGGGAGTGACGCCGGCACGTGGGGCAGGAGCAGGCAGGGTCCGGCGGCGCGCCGTCCTCGCGATAGCGCGCGTGCTTGATCGCGAGCGTGCCCTGTGCCGTGTAGAGGAGTCCGTGGCGCGCCGCGCGCGTCGGGAGCACGCAGTCGAACAGGTCGAAACCCTGCGCGACCGCGTCGAGAAGGTCGTCCGGGCGTCCGACGCCCATGAGGTACCGCGGCTTCTCCTCGGGAAGGAGCTGCGCCGTGTGCGCGACCATCGCGCGCATCTCGGCCTTGGGCTCGCCGACCGCGAGGCCCCCGCACGCGACCCCGTCGAAGGGCAGCGACGCGATCGCCGCAGCGCTTTCCTCGCGAAGGCGCGCGAAAATCCCGCCCTGCACGATCCCGAAAAGTGCGCCGCCGTCTCCCCCGAGGGCAAGACGGCGCTCGAAACAGCGTCGCGCCCATCGGTGCGTGAGCTCCATGGACGCGCGCGCGGCCTGCTCGGTCGCGGGGTAGGGGGTGCACTCGTCGAGCACCATCGCGACATCGACTCCGAAGTCGCCGAGCTGGAGATCCACCGCCCGTTCCGGCGAGAGGAAGTGCGCCGACCCGTCGACGTGGCTCCGGAAAAGGACGCCTTCCTCCGAGATCTTCCGGCTTCCCGCGAGGGACATCACCTGATACCCGCCGGAGTCCGTGAGGATCGGCCGGTCCCATCCGACGAAGCGGTGGAGGCCGCCGAGACGCCGGATCACGTCGCCTCCGGGGCGAAGAAGAAGGTGGTACGTGTTCGCGAGGACGATCTCCGCGCGCGCGGCCTCGAGGTCGCTCCAGCGCGCGGCCTTGACGGTTCCCGCCGTGCCGACGGGCATGAAGGCCGGCGTCTCGACGACGCCGTGATCGAGCGTCAGCCGCGCGCGCCGCGCGCCGCCCGCGTCACCGCCGAGAAGGTCGAAGCGCAGCATCGCGGCCGGGATTCCGGGGGGGCTCGGGGATAGCCGGCATCTGCGCCCCAGTGTACGGTCCCGCGGTGCGTTGACCGTGAAAAACCAAGGATGCTATGTTCCGGCCCCGCCATGGCAGGAGGCGCATTGCCGGACCTCGGATTCAAACACACGTGCTTCAGGTGCGGAACGAAGTTCTACGACCTCAGGAAGACGCCCGTCCACTGCCCGAAGTGCGGCGCGGACCAGAAGGACGCGCCCCCGCAGCCGACGTCTCCGGTCGTCCTCCACGCCGCGCGCCGCGCCAAGCGGGACGAGTTCGCCGACCCGGACGTCTTCGACCGCAACCGCGAGGACGAAGACGTCGCGACCGGGGAGCCCGAGGACCCCGCCGCCAAGCGCGTCGACGACGACGAGGAGCTTCCCCTCGGCGAGGCCAAGACGCTCGAGGGCGGCGCCGGGGACTCGGACGACGAATACTGAGCCGCTTCCGCGCATCGAGTCGGGCTTCGACTTGGACAAAGATCGAGATTTTTCTCATATGCGGCGGCTGCTGATGCAGCCGCCGATAGCCGGAAAACGTGCACTCGGCCGGCCGGTGTCAAGGGTCGAAGAAAGCGAAGCAGCGCGCTGCGCGAGTCGGGCTTCGGTAGACCGCTCGGAAGATTTTCTTAGAAGGTGAAAGAAGCCGTGGCGCGGGCCCGGCCCGTCTTCGTAGCCATCGGGATGGGTGCGAATGTCGGCGACCCTCGCCGCGCCTTCCGCCAGGTTGCGCAAACCCTCTTCCCCTTTCTAAGAAATCCGAAAATGTCTCCCCTCTACCGCACGTCACCGGTCGACGGCCCTCCGCAACCGGACTTCCTCAACGCCGTCATCACCGGGCGGACCTCACTAACCGCCCAGGCCCTCCTCACCCTTCTCAGAAAATCCGAAATCTCCGCTGGGCGAAAGCCCGGCGGGCCGCGAAACGCGCCTCGCCCGCTGGATCTCGATCTTCTCCTCTACGGAAACGAGCGGATCGCGACGCGGAGCCTGACGGTTCCGCATCCGCGCATGACGAGCCGCCTGTTCGTCCTCGTCCCGCTCGCGGACGTCGCGCCCCGGCGCGTGGTGCCCGGGACCGGAAAGACGGTCGCGCGAATCCTCGCCGAAGCCCGGCGGCACTCGACGGAGACCGTCAGGCGGGCACGGGCGTCATCTTGAAGAGGGGACAGGGGCGGAAAACGCGGCGCGCGTCTCGATCCGGAGCTGGTCGTTCGGAAGCGTCACGCGCGTGCCCGGCGGCACGGACGACGTCAGCCACACGCTGCCGCCGATGACGCAGCCTTTCCCGATCACGGTCTCGCCCCCGAGGATCGTCGCCCCCGCGTAGATCACGACGTCGTCCATCACGGTCGGGTGGCGCTTCGTGCCGCGGATGAGCTCGCCCCGCTCGTTCTTCGGAAACGAGAGCGCGCCGAGCGTCACACCCTGGTAGAGCTTCACGCGGTCGCCGATGTCCGTCGTTTCGCCGATGACGGTTCCGGTCCCGTGATCGATGAAGAAAGAGCGGCCGATGCGCGCGCCGGGGTGGATGTCGACGCCGGTCTCGAGGTGCGCGAACTCGGTCATGATGCGTGGAATCAGCGGCACGCCGAGGTCGTAGAGGGCGTGGGCGACGCGGTACGTGAAGACGGCCTTCACCCCCGGGTACGCGAGGACGATCTCGTCGAAGCCGGTCGCCGCGGGATCGCCGTCGAACGCGGCCCGCACGTCCTCGGCGAGGAGGTCGGCGATTCCGGGCAGGGTCTCGAAGAAGCGCGTCGTGAGATCGACGGGGCTCGAGCTCGCCTCGCCCGGGATCGCCTTTTCGATCTCCTTCGCGAGCCTCAGGTGGATGTGGAAGAGAACGTCTCCGAGGTGGTCGTGCAGGTTCGCTCGATAGAGCACCGCGTCCCCGTAGAACCCCGGGTACACGACTTCCTGCAGCAGTCGCAGGATCTCGATGATCTCCTTCTTCTGGGGCCTCGGCGCCGCGTCGATGGCGGACAGGAGCGGGCGGTTCTCCGCCTCCGTGACGATCCGGTCGATCGCGGCGCGCAGCCGGTTGTCCTCCACGCGACTCATTCTCTCACCGGCCGGCCCAGTCTTTCAGAAGCTGCGCCGCCTCCTCCTGGGTCCTCCGGTCCTCCACGAGATAGTCCGGGTCCGGGATCTCGGCGAGGATCTTCTCCAGCATCCCGCGCGCGTCGGCCCTGCGTGACGGCTCATAGTCCCAGGTCGCCTCCGCGAGAAACTGGCGGCCCAGGAGGTTTCGCGGCCCGGTCTCCACGGCGAGCCGGAGGTTCTTCAATGCCTGAGAGCGCGACGCCCAGCCCGTGAAGAACGGGATCGCCGGTGTCTGGTGGTGAAGACGGCCCAGAACGCGGTATCCGCCGCCGCCGTCGTACGCCGGGTCGAGCAGGATGACCGCCTGGGCGTAGTCGCGGATCTTCGACGCAGCCCCCTGCTTCACGGCAGCGGTCTTCCCGAAGGCGAGCGCCCATTTCCCCCAGTCGGCGCCGGCCCAGAGGAACGACGGCACGGCCGCGGCGCTCGCTTTGAGGTGCGGGACCAGCTCCACGGGCGTCGCCCGCGCGAGATCCAGCCGCGCCTCGCGTCCGGCCTCGCGCCTCAGGAGGACGAGCGTCTGCTCGGCGATCGTCCGCCCCTCGTCGAAGATCGTCCGCTTCGCGGCGGTGTCGTGCGCCGTGTGCTCGCCCTTGAAGTACAGCGCGCGCATGAGGCGCCAGCGCACCTCGAGCGAGTCCGGCTCCGCCGCGAGAGCGGCGCGACAGGCGCCGATGACGAGGTCGATCGGGCCGGAAAGGGCGCGCCCTCCCGACGAGCCCTCGGCGCGGACCGCCCAGAGCCGGTCGATGTCGGCCGTCCTCGGCGTCGGCTCGGTGGCGGCGAGGAGAGCCGGAAGGAGGAAGACGCTGGCCAGACGGCGCACGGCGTCCACTATACTGGCCCGCCTCTTGCGAGGAGGCATACGCACGAACACGAGGTGCCGCCGTGGCTGACCAGCCTCCCAAGCCAGAATCCCAGCCTCCGCCCCTCCAATTTTCGATCGACGACTCGGTCGCGAACGGCGTTTATGTGAATTTCGCGAACATCATCCACAACCCCGCGGAATTCGTCCTCGACTTCGGGCGCATCGTGCCGGGCCGCAACGACGTGCGAGTCCTGTCGCGCGTCCTCACGACTCCGGTCCACGCCAAGCAGCTCCTCAGCGCCCTCGCCCAGAACGTGGCTCTCTACGAGAAGAACTTCGGCGCCATCCGCACCGACTTCGACGCGCTGCGGACGAGCGGCACGGAATCCTCTCGACCGAATTGACCGCTTGAGACAAGGAACCACGAGCGATGACTCCACGACCCCTCTTCGCCCTTAATGCCTTCCTCGTGGTCTGCCTCTCTCTCGCGGGCCCCGCGGCGGCGGCTCCGCCCGCGCAGAAGAAGCCCGTCACGCCAGCGCCGGCGCCCGCGGTCCCCGAGAGTCCCATCTTCGATCCGGAGGCGGTCGGAGAGAAGCAGATCGCCGACTACCAGAAGGTCTGCCTCGACTCGGGCCGCCGGCTCCTCATCGTCTTCGGCACGAACGACTGCCCTCCCTGCCACGCGTTCAACAGCGCGCTTCACAGGGACAAGTTCTTCGACCCGTTCGTCAACCAGTTCGTGCCTGTATTCGTCGACGTCTCGAGCGGCACGAACGCGGTGCTCCTCGTCCGCTACAACATCGACCCGCGCGCGGAACAGCCCGGCCTCGTGATTCTCATGCCGGACGCGCGCATCATCGAGGTCCTCGCGCACGGCGAGATGGCCGCTCTGACCCGAAAGGGAGACGCTGCCGTGCAGGAGTTCTTTCTGGCCCGGTTCCTGAAGACCGAGAAGTAACGTCGCGCGGCCCCTTCCCCTCTGGCAGAATTGAGCCGGTGGCACTCCCCTGGAACGGGGTCCAGCTCACGCCGGACTCCGGCGATCTGTTGCTCGTCGCGGCCGGGGACGACGCGGCCCTCACGCGCCTCGTCGCCCGGTGGCGTCAGCCGGTCTACGCGCTTTTCGAGCGCACCCGCGAGCCCTCCGCGGCCGCCGAGGCGACGGTCCTCTCCTTCGAACGCCTCGTTCTGACGGCGCCCCGCTATACGCCGGAGTCGCCCTTTCCCGTGTTCCTGTGGAACCTCGTCGCGAAAATCGTCCAGGACGCGAAACCGGGAGAGGTCCTCGAGATCCCGGCTCCGAAGCTCGCCGAATCCGGGTCCGCGCGGACCGCCCTCGTGCGCTCGGCGATCGCCGCGTTGCCGGCCGGAGAGCGCAGCGCTTTCCTCCTCACGCGTGTCGCCCGGCTGTCCACCGCCGCCGCCGCTGAGGCGCTCGGCGTTTCCGAGACGGACGTGCGGCGGCGCCTCGTGCGCGCGCTCGAAAGCCTTCGGATCTTCCTTCGTCCGCTCCTCGAAGTCTCGGGCTCCGCGCCAGGGCTGGCCGGACCCGACTTCGCGGATCGAGAGGCGCACGAGCCCGGGCGGCGGCCGGTGGCAGCGTCGTGACCTGCGACGAGCTCCGCGAGAGGATCGTGGATCCGGCGTCTGCCGCGCACGGCGGACATGCGCCTGTCGTCGCCCATCTCGAGGAGTGCGCGGCCTGCCGGTCCGCGGCCCGCGACTTCGCCGCACTCGACCGGCTCACTCGCCTCGGGACGCCCTCCGAGCCCGCACCCGACGTCGAGGCACGCCTCAGGCAGAGGTTGAAAGCGGGGCCCGGGTCCGCGAAGCGCAGCGTCTGGCTTCTGGCGGGCGCCGTGGCCGTGGTCGCGCTCGCGGCATTCACCGCCCCGCGCCTGCTGCGCGGGCGAAGCGCGCCGTCGACGGCGGTCGAAGCCGTTCCGCCCGCGCCGGGACCGGCCGGGCGCGCGGGGGCGCGCACCGACGTCCGCGAGGCTCCCCCGCCGGACATCGTCGCCGTCCGCTCGGCTCCGATCTCGTTCCAGGCGCCACCCCTGACCGCGCAGGAAAAGTCCGAGGCCGCGGCGCTGCACGACTTCGATTTTCTCGGTTCGTTCCAGACGCTCGCGCGCCTCGACTCGTTCTTTCCCGAGCCCGTCGGCCCGCGCGTGCTCGTTTCAATCCCCGCCGGCGGGTTCTCGTCGCGCCCCCCGGACTCTCCGGACGCCGTCACGGGCCGCTTCCTGGACTGGCAGCGCGCCCCGAAGAAGGAGCGAGAGCGGCTCTCCACCCTCGAGCGGGCGTTCTTGAACCGCCCCGACCAGGAACGAGCGCTCCTCGAGGACCGCTGGACGTTCGTGCGCGATTTCAGCGAGGACCAGCGAGCGGGCCTCCGCCGGCTCGCGAGCCGCCTGGACGAGCTCGATGCGCGCGCCCATGAGCGCCTCGAGACCGAGATCCGGCTCATCGGCCGGCTGCCCCGGGAGCAGCGCGTGGCGCGCTGGCGCTCGCTCTCGTTCGCGAAGCCGCTCACCGGGCAGGAGCTCGCGAGCGCCGAGAGGCTTCTTCTGTCGCGTTGACTGTCCCGTAGACTCCCGCCCGCATGACGGAACCCGCCGCGACATCCTCTGCCCCGTTCCAGCCCTGGGTGCCGGCCTCGGAAGCACCGGCCGAGCTCACGTTCCGGGCCGTCGCGCTCGGATCGATTCTCGGGATCGTGTTCGGCGCCGCTTCCGTCTACCTCGGCCTGAAGGTCGGCCTGACCACGTCGGCATCGATTCCGATCGCCGTCATGGCGATCACGATCCTGAAGAAGCTGGGGAATTCGACGATTCTCGAGAACAACGTCGTCCAGACGACGGGATCGGCCGGCGAGTCCGTGGCGGCCGCGGTCGTCTTCACGATCCCGGCGCTCATCTTCCTCGGCTTTCCGATGAAGATTCCCGTGACGTTCCTGATCGCCCTCACCGGCGGCGTCCTCGGCGTCCTCATGATGATCCCGCTGCGGCGGTATCTGATCGTGAAAGAGCACGGCGCGCTGCGCTTTCCCGAGGGCACGGCGTGCGCGGAGATCCTCATCGCCGGCGAGCAGGGCGGGACGTCCGCGCGAAAGATCTTCTTCGGGATCGGGCTGGGCGCTCTCTTCAAGGTCGCCACGAAGCTCCTCGGCGTCTTCAAGGACAACGTGGGGCGCGCATTTTCCTTCTATCCTGGCTCGCGCCTCGAATGCGAGACGTCGCCCGAGCTTCTCGCCGTGGGTTACATCATCGGCTACGAGACCAGCGTCATCATGGTGGCGGGCGGGCTGCTCGCGGCGCTCATCCTCGGGCCGATGATCGTCTTGTTCGGCAGCCATCTCACGGAGCCGCTCGCGCCCGCGACCACGCTCATTCGCGACATGGACTACGCCGGCCTCAAGGACAAGTACCTGCGATACATCGGGGCGGGGGCGGTCGCCATGGGCGGCATCCTCGGGCTCGTGCGCGCGGCTCCGGCGATCTGGGACTCGCTCACCGCCTCCGTCCGGCAGCTCCGAGGCGGATCCGCCGGAGGGGTTTCCGTCGCCCGGACCGAACGCGACACTCCGCTCACGTGGGTGGTCGGCGGCTCTCTCGCGATCGTCGCCTTCATCACGGTCGTGCCTGTCTTCCGGATGAACGTCCTGGGGGCCGCGCTCATCGTCGTCTTCGGATTCCTGTTTTCCGTCGTGTCGGCGCGCATCACGGGCCTCGTGGGCTCGTCGTCGTGCCCGATCTCCGGAATGACGATCGCGGTCGTGATCGGGACCTGCCTCATCTTCCTCGCCGTGGGCTGGACCGGAGCGGGCTATTCGTATCTCGCGCTCATCGTCGCAGCAGTCGTCTGCATCGCGATCTCGAACGCGGGAACCACGGCGCAGGACCTCAAGACGGGCTACCTCGTCGGTTCCACTCCGCGCTCCCAGCAGGCCGCGATCCTGGCCGGCGTCCTGACGTCCGTGCTCGCGATCGGCTGGACGACCTGGGCGCTGAACGCCTCGGAGACGAAGCTCACACGGCTCGCGGCTCCGGCGCCCGTCCCCGCCGCCGCCGTCACGGCGGCGGACGACGTGAAGGGCCCCGACGGGAAGACGTACGCGTTCGTCAAGGTCAACTCGGGGGACGCCCCCGCGCTCGAATCCGGCAACTATCTCGTGGACCGAGGCGCCGGCACGGCCGTATTCCGGCGCGTGGACGGCATCGGAAATCGGAACTTCCCCGCTCCGCAGGCGAATCTCATGGCCGTCCTCATCGCGGGGCTGCTCGACCAGAAGCTGCCGTGGGGCCTCGTTCTCATCGGCGCCGCCATCGCCGTCTTCATCGAGCTCCTGACGGGGCACTCGCTCACGTTCGCCGTCGGCGTCTACCTGCCTCTATCCACCACCATGCCGATATTCATCGGCGGCCTCGTGCGGAAATTCGCCGACAAAAAATACAGCCGCGTGCCCGATGACGCGACCGAGAGCGAAGGTACCCTCCTTTCCTCCGGCCTCATCGCGGGCGGCGCTCTGGTCGGCGTCCTCGCTGCGTTCCTGCACTTTCCCGTGTTCGGGCTCGGGTTCGACGAGGACCTCGACCTGCCGATGAAGATCGCGCTCGGCCCGAGGCTCTGGCCGGGGCTCTTCGGGTCGGACGTCCTGCCCATCGCCGCCTTCGCGGCGCTGGGCTATCTCCTGTTTCGGGGAGCGAAAGGAGAAAAGGCTATCTCTCGGCCGCGGCGAGAGGAGCCGTGAGCGCCGCCTGCGCCTCGAGCTTCGCGATGAGCGCCGCGCGCCGCGCGGCATCGAGGTTCTCGGAGCCCGCACGGAGGATGTCCGGGTTGCCGTCGATCGAGCGGCGGAACAGGAAGTCCTGCACGGCCTTCGCGTCGACGCGCGTCGTCTCGCGCAGCAGCCGCGCCACGGCGCCGACCATCAGCGGATTCTCCTCGTCGAGAAGCGTCTCCGCCAGATTCAGCACGGCCGCGGCTTCGCGGTGACCGTCCATCACGAGACCGGTCGCGGCGAGCACGGCGAGATGCCGCTTGCCGAGGCTCTTGAGCTTCGCCCATTTCTTCACGACGTTCAGCCTCGCGGGCTCGAGCCTGAGGGCCGGGGCCGCGACGCGCGTCCCGAGGACCTCGGCAACCTCGAGGTCGTCGGCCACCGCGCTCCACTTCTCGACCCTGGCGAAAAGCCCGGGAGCGAATGCCTTCTGGTGATGATCGAGAACCTCGAGCGCCACGAGAATCTCCTCGCGCACCTTGCGGGCCACGGCCGCGTCGACGAGCGCGAGCGCCACGGGATACTCCATCGAGGGCCGCGTCTTCCCTTCGACCTCGCGCGCGATCGAGCGCACGACGGGATGGCGAACGCCGAGAGCTTTGAGCGGACTCCTGGTGCCGATGCCCTTGGTCTTGTCCCCTCTGTCCACTTTCCCGTCCAGGCGGGAATCCAGAGCGGCCCGAATGTCCCTGAGAATCAGAGCGGCAGACGGTGTGGCCTTGACCATACGCAATTTGCAATTCTAGCATACGTGCTGGCCACTTTCGGGTCGTGACACGCCGGCTGTTTCATCGGAACGTGCCCGGGCTGAACTCGTAAACATCTCCAGGGGAGATACTTGTAAAGAGAGGCGCCTGTATGGAGCGAGCGCCTATCAGGCGTCCGCGCAAGGTGACGAACCCCCCCGCCCGGCCGATCTGAACGCCAATCCGTCTGAGGTCGGAGGTATCTCTCAGGGATCCCCTCTCCCTCGTTTCGAGGATGCGCTCGACGGCCCGGGGACCCAGGCCGGGAACCCGCCGGAGCTCTTCGCGGCTGGCCGTCGTGAGCTCGACTGGGAACAGGCCGGGATTCGCGAGCGCCCAGGTGAGCTTCGGATCGTGGTCGAGCGGGAGATGGCCGTCCTTGCCGTACACGAGCTCCGCCGCGGAGAAGCCGTATTCACGCATCAGGTGATCCGCCTGGTAAAGGCGTCTCTCGCGGAGCGGGGGTGTCCCGGGGACGTTCTCCAGGGGCGTGTTCCGGATCGGACGGAACGCCGCGAACTGCGGATGATGAATGAGGCGCTTCTTCTCGAGCCCTTCCGCGAAAGAGAGCAGCTCGCGATCGGACTCCTTGCCGAGCCCCACCACGAACTGCGTCGTGGCTCCGGCTCTCATGCCGCCGGGCTGAGGGACGGAGCCGCGCCGCCCGGGCATCGGGCGCGTCGAGAGAGAGGGCGGAAGGGGCGCCGGTGCCTGCCGCGCGGACGCTCGCCGGGCCTCGCGCACCGCGAGCGCCGCGTCCCGCGCGGTCTCGAGGAGCGCAACTCCGCTCGCCACGCTCTTGCCGGGAGCGTGTTCGTCCAGCGCTCGCTGGCACGGCGCTTCGAGGTTGTAGGAGACCCGGTCCACGAGACGCACGAGGCGCTCGATCTGCCCCGGCTCCGCGCCGGCGAGAGCCTTCGCGTGGAGATATCCGCGATACCCGTGGGTAAAGCGGAGGGTCTCGACGAGCTGGAGCATCCTTTCCATCGCGAAGACCGGATCCCTCGGGATACCGCTCGTCACGAAGAGGCCGTCGCACCAGCCACGGCGAAAGGCGGTCATGAAGAGCCGCGCGAGACTGGCGGGCTCGAGCGCGTGCCGGGGCAGGTCGCGCTCGGCACGCATGGGGCAGTAATCGCAGGAGAAGCGGCACGCATTCGTGAGGAGGATGCGGAAAATGCGGCGATTTCCGACGCCGGGCACGATGAGGTCTCTGATGTTGATCGGTCCGAGCGCGCGGCGCGGCTCCCGCGCGACGTGCTCTCCACCCGCGTCGCGGTCGTCTCGCGCCTCGGCCATCAGCGTCCGGACCTGCTCTTCGATTTCCACGCCCCTCTTGATGGCAACCATCAAATCACCCCGCCGGCGCAAGTTAGGCGTAAGTAAGGCGAAAGTCAAGGCCCGCGGCGAAAAAAAAGCACATGCGCCTTCAGGCCGCGGGCCGCGCGATGACGCCGCCGCCGAGGATCACTTCCGGGCGGGCGGGATCGTAGAAGACGGCCGACTGGCCGGGGGCTGCTGCCCGGACCGGCTCATCGAAGTCGAGCGAGCCCCGCTCGCCCTCATAAAACGTCAAGCAAGCGGGCTGTTCGGGATGGCGCGAGCGGATGCGGGCGAGCACGGGCACGGACGACCTTACGCCTCCAGACATGCGCACAAACACGCGCTCCAGGAAGACTTTCTTAGAAAGGAGAGAGAGGGCCGGCCCCACGACCACCCGCGACTCTTCGGGAGAGGTCGCAATTACGTAGAGCGGCTCTTTCGAGGCGATGCGAAGTCCCCTTCTCTGTCCGATCGTGTATCCGAAGGTCCCCTCGTGCGCTCCGAGTCTCTCTCCACCTTCCAAGAAAATCTCCCCTGCCCGCGCGCCGCCATTTGCCGGAAGGTCGAGCCCGAGCCGCGGAGCCTCTTGCCGAATGAAATCCGCCGGCGTCATCCCGTTCGGCACGAAGCAGACTTCCTGCGAGTCGGGCTTGTCCCAGTTCGGCAGCCCCGCCTCGCGCGCGATTTCGCGCACCTCCGGCTTCGTCAGCTCTCCGAGCGGGAAAAGAGCGCGTTCGAGCTGCTCCTCCGTGAGGTCGTAGAGAAAGTACGACTGGTCGCGGTCGCGGTCGCGGGCCCTGAGGAGCCGTGGTGCGCCCGTGACGTCGTCCTTTCCAATGCGCGCGTAGTGTCCCGTGGCGACGGCCTCGCAGTCGAGAGCAGCGGCTTTCTGGACCAGCGTCTTGAACTTCACTTCGGTGTTGCAGACCGTGCACGGGATCGGCGTCTTCCCTTCGAGATAGCTTGCGACGAAGGGCTTCACGACAGCTTCGGTGAACCGCGTCTCGAGGTTCAGGACGAAGTGCGGCATGCCGATCGCCGCGGCCGCGCGTCGCGCCACGGAAAGGTCGTCGAGCGTGCAGCACCGGCCCGAGCCGGCCCCGGATCCGTCGCGATCGTGGTCCCAGAGGTGCATCGACAGCCCCACGACGTCCGCGCCCTCGCGCTTGAGGAGGAGGGCCGCGACCGACGAGTCCACGCCCCCTGACATCGCAACCGCGATCCGCATCGGGGGGATTCTAATGTGCGGCCCCGGCGGGCCGCGCGCTTCAGGGCTTCTTCGCCCGCGCGGCCAGCATCTCGTCCGTCTTCCGGATCTCGAGGGCCGCGACGTTGGCGCGGCGCCAGGACTCGATGAGATTCGGAACTGCGAGAGGTCTTCGTACACCCCCTTCCCGGAGGGCCTTCTGGAAGGTCTCGCCGAGAAAGCGCGGCTCGGCCTCCGTGACGGGGCTTTTCGCGGCGGCCTCCAACGTGGCCCGCCGTGCATCGAGGATCCCGGCGGCCTCGATTCGCTCGCGCCAGGCGCCGATGTGCGCCGGCAGACGCCCCGAGAGAGGGCCGGCGCCGAGCTTCACCCCGAGAAGCCCTTTCGCCGCCTCGTAATCGACCCATGCGCTACGGCGCAGGGCAACGAGCATGCCCTCGCGCGGGTCGAGGGTCTTCAGGCGTTCGCGCCAGGCTGCGGCGTCGACCGGAATGCGCCGGACGGCCGCGAGCTCGAGGCGCGTGGCACCGATCGCGACGCCCTGGCTCGCGACCTCGGGCCGGCCGCGCAGAGCTCCCGTGAGCGCGAAGGCGGCCCGAAGAGACTCTTCCGCGCGTGGATCCTTCGCCGCCGCCCGCGCCTCGGCTCGCCCGACGAGGACCCGCGCGAGTCGCATCTGTCCCTGGACGTTCGGCGCGGGAGCTGCATAGAGCTTCGCGAGATCCACGGCCCAGTCCGGAGCGGGTCCGGTGAGAAGACTCTTCTCGATCCCGTCGAGCGTGGCCGTTTGCGAGACGAAATACGCCGCGACGGCGGCGGGCGGAGCGACCGGCAGGCCTTCGGGTTTCGCCGCCTCGTGGTCCACCCATTTCTCGAGCGGGGCCCGGACGGCGTCGAATTCCGTCTTCTTTAGCCAGCCCCGTTCCTCCTCGGAGGGCTGCTCTTCGCGCGGGCGAAGCTCGATGCCGAGGCTACGGGCTGATTCCTCGAGGGCGCGGGCGGCGGCGTTCGTCGGGTGCGCCGGGAACTTCGCCGTCATCTCCCCGAGGGGTCCGAACGACTCGGCCCAGGCTGTCTCCACGGCTCGGACGCGCCGGGCAGCCCGGATCGACACGGCGCCGAACCAGACGAGCGCCGCGGCCGCGAGGGAGAGAACGAGAAGAACGATCGCCCGCGCTGTGCGCATCAGGAACCTCCATGGCCCGGCTGCGCATGATACGGGGCAGAATGTGTCCATGACGCGCCCCGAAAGACTCTCCGCCGCCGCCGCCGACGCACGACTCTCCGCCCTTCCAGGCTGGACGCGCCGGGTAAAGAAGCTCCACCGCACGTTCACGTTCCGCGACTTCTCGGAGGCCTTCGGCTTCATGGCGCGCGCCGCGCTCGCGGCCGAGAAGCTGAACCACCATCCGGACTGGTCGAACGCGTGGAACCGCGTCACGGTGGATCTCACGACGCACGACGCCGGCGGCCTCACGGAGCTCGACTTCCGCCTTGCTGCGGAAATGACCCGCCTGGCGGGCGGTTGAGAACTAGAGAAATATTTCTTGCTCGGATGCTCCCCGGGCGGCTGCATCAGCAGCCGCCGCATATGAGAAGAATCTCTGGCTCGAACGCTCAACGTGTCGATTAATCCGCAGTGCCGAGAGAGGTGCGGCTCTCGCAGCGCTCCCCCACTCCCCCTCCTAAATCACCTTCCAAGAAATACTTCCTTCCATTCCGGACAAGAGTCCACATCCCGTGGCACGCCATGTGAAGAGCGCGGGCGGGAGACTTGACCACCATGTCCCAGAAATGCGTGGAGCTGATTTTCGGGAGACTCGCGACGGACGAGGAGCTTCGCCGGGAATTTCGCAGGGACCCCCTCGGGACGCTCGGCAAGCTGGCCGCGTGCGGGGTCGAGCTGACGAAGGCCGAGCGGGACGCGCTCCTCGCGACGAAATGCGCGCTCTTCGAGCGCCTCGCCGAGACGATCGATCCCCGCCTCCAGAAGGCGAGCCTGCGCCCGAGCGTGGAACCGCGCTCCGACGACGAAAGGAGACCTTCGTGACCGGCAAGGCCGTTCTCCTCGCCCTGTCCATCGTCGCGTTCCCGCTGCGCGGCCGAGGAGCCTCCAACGCCCGCCGTGCCCGAAGCTCCGGCCGGCGTACCGCTTTCGCTCGCCGACGCGACGGCTCGCGCTCTCGCGAACAACAACGACATCGCGCTGGAGCGCGAATCGTTCCACATCGCGGACGCCTCGATCCTCCGGGCCGACGGCTCGTATGACCCGACGTTCCGCCTCGACGCCCGGTATCGCAACCACACGGATCCGGCGAACTCGCTCCTCTCCGGCGCCCCGTACGGGGAGTTCGCGCCCTCGGCGGAAGGTGTCACGGGCACCGCCGGCATCGGCGCCCTCCTGCCGACAGGCGGCACCGTGAACCTCTCCGCCTACGGCTCGCGCGACATCACGAACAACTTCCTCGTCCTCATGTCGCCCGGCTACACGACGTCCCTCGGAATCGACCTGCGGCAGCCGCTCCTGCAGAACCTCTCGATCGACCCGGCCCGCCGCGCGATCCGGATCGCGGCTCTCGGCCGGGACGCGGGCACCGCGTCGCTGAGGGCCACCGTCTCGGACACCATCTCGAACGTGGAGCGCGCGTACTGGAACCTCGTGTCCGCGCGGCGCGACATCCTCGTCCGCGAGGCGAGCATGCGGCTCGCCGACGAGCAGCGCGAGGACACGAAGTCCAGGATCGACGTCGGGAATCTGCCGGAGTCCGACATCGCGCAGCCGATCGCCGAGTACGAGCGGCGCCGCGGAGATCTCTACGCCTCGCAGGAGAGCTCCCGCCGCGCCGAGCTCCTCCTCAAGCTCCTCATCCTGAACGACGAGGCCGATCCGCTCTGGAACCAGACGCTCGACCCCGTCGACAAGCCCGAGACCCCCCTCGTGAAGGTCGACCTCGCGACCGCCCTCAGAACGGCGGACGAGAAGCGCCCCGAGGTCGCGGAGGCCCGCGCCCGGGTCGCGCAGCGTGACGTCGACGTCGACTTCTTCGGGACCGCCTCAAGCCGCAGCTCGATCTCGTCGCGGGCTACGCGCGCCGCGGGCTCGCGGGCGCGCTGAATCCGAACGCCCCCGCAACCGGGTTCTCGGGCCAGCCCGTCGTCGTGCCGGACGCTCTCGAAGGCGGCTTCGGCCGCTCGCTCGGCACGATCGGCGAGGGCCGGTTCCCGGACGCCTCGGTCGGCCTCTCGCTCACGGTGCCCGTCTTCAACCGCACGGCCAAGGGCGACGTCGCGATCGCGAAGGCCGCAGAAGAGCCAGGCCGACATCCTCCTCGCCCAGCAGAGGCAGCGCGTCGCCGTCGAGGTGCGCAACGCGGTTCTCACGCTCGACACCGCCGCGCAGCGCATCGACGCGGCGAAGGCCGGGCGCTCCGCGGCCGAGACACAGCTCCGGGCCGAGAAGGAGCGCTACGGCGTCGGGCTTTCGACGAATTTCTTCGTCCTTACGCGCCAGAACGACCTCGCGCTGGCCGTTCTCACCGAGACCGCGGCGCTCACGGACTATCGCAAGGCCCTGACCGACTTCGCGCGCGCGTCCGGAACGCTCCTCGACGAAAGGCGCATCGAAATCCGGGACGACGCGCCGGCGGTGAAGGCCGAAGGGGGAAAGTGAAGATGATCCGGACGAATCTCGCCTCGATTCTCGCGGTGGCGCTCGGCGCGATCGCCGCCTCCGGCTGTTCGCGCGGCGCGGGCGCTCACACCGCGGCGGCGGGGCCGACGCCCGCGCCCATCCCCGTACACGGCGCGCCGGTCGAGAGCCGCGTCCTGCCTCTCGTCCTCGAGGTCACGGGCGCCCTCACCGCCGACGAATCAGCCGACGTCGCCTCCGAGCGCGACGGGCAGGTCGCGAGCGTCCGCGTCGAGCGCGGGAGCTTCGTGGAAAAGGGCGCCGTTCTCGCGACGCTCGACGACCGGGAGGCGAAAGCGCAGCTCGACCAGGCGCGCGCGAATCTCGCGTGGGCGAAGGCCGAGGTCGAGCGCTACGCCGAGCTCCGCAAGAGGCAGGTCGTCGCCCGCGCCGAGGACCAGCGAAAGAGCACGGACCTCGACCTCGCCGCCGCGTCCCTCGCTCTCGCCGAAAAGAGCCATGCCGATTGCACGATTCGCGCGCCCTTCTCGGGCGTCGTCACCGAGAAGAAGATCTCGGCGGGCGCTTACATCCGGAAGGGCTCGGCGATCTGCGGCCTCGTGAAGATCGATCCCCTGCGGGCGGAGCTCGCGATTCCGGAGGCCGCCGTGTCCGCCGTCCAGGTCGGCCAGAAGGCCTCGCTCAGTGTCCAGTCGTTTCCGGACCGCGCGTTCGACGCGACGGTCCGCTACATCGGCCCGTCCCTGAGGTCGGAGGCGCGCACGCTCGTCGTGGAGGCCATGGTTCCGAATCCCCGCCACGTCCTGAAGCCGGGTCTCTTCGTGACGGCCCGGGTCTCCCTCCCGAAGAGCGAAAAGACCCTTCTCGTGCCGGCGGCCGCCGTCGTCACGGATTCGGGGGTCTCGCACGTCTTCGTCCTCGGGCAGACGCGCGTGGTCGAGCGCATCGTCTCGATCGGAGAACGCTACGGCGATTCCCTGGAAGTGCGGTCGGGCATCGCCGCGGGCGAACGAGTCGTCGTCGGCCCGGACCGGCGCCTCGTGGACGGCCTCGAGATCCAGCGCGCCAACTGACCGGCGAAAAGGAGACCAACCCGTGCAGGCACTCGCCCGTCTCTGCGTCCGCCGGCCCGTTTTCGCGTCGGTCCTCATCATCGCGCTCGTCGTCGTGGGAGGCGTCGGCTACTCGCGCCTCGGCGTCGACCGGTATCCGCGCGTCGACTTCCCCACCGTCGCCGTCATCACGCGGCTTCCCGGAGCGGCGCCGGAAGAGGTCGAAACCGAGGTCACGGACAAGATCGAGGAGTCGATCAACACGATCGCGGGCATCGACGACCTCCAGTCGGTCTCCGCCGAGGGCATCTCGCAGATCTTCGTCACGTTCATCCTCGAGAAGAACGTGGACGTCGCCGCGCAGGAGGTGCGCGACAAGGTGAACCGCGTCCTCGCCGACCTGCCGCGCGAGATCGACCAGCCGATCGTGGAGAAGCTCGATCCCGACGCGACGCCGGTCCTCTCCGTCTCCCTGTCGGGAAACCGCACGCTCCGCGAGACGACCGAGTTCGCCGACAAGGTCCTGCGCCGGCAGCTCGAGTCCGTAAACGGGGTCGGCCAGGTCACGATCCTCGGCGGGCGCTCGCGCCGCATCAACGTGCGCCTCGACACGGAGCGCCTCAAGGCTTACGGCCTCACGGCGGTGGACGTAAGGCGCGCTCTCCAGACGCAGAACGTCAAGCTGCCGGGCGGCACGGTCAAGAGCGGCGCGAACGAGGCCACGGTCCGCGTCTACGGCCGCGTCGCGAACGCGAAGGAGTTCGAAGCGATCTTCATCACCCAGCGGAGCGGGCTGCCGGTGCGGATCGGCGACGTCGCGGCCGTGGAAGACAGCGAAGAGGACGCCGAGCGCGCCGCGAGCAAGGACGGCGTCCCGGCGGTGGTCCTGTCGATCCGCAAGCAGTCGGGCACGAACACGGTCGAGGTCATCGACGCGATCAAGGGCCGCCTCGCCGAGATCGCGCCGCAGCTTCCGTCCGGCTACACGACCGAGATCGTCCGCGACCAGTCCCAGTTCATCAAGGCCGCTGTCTCGACCGTGCAGGAGCACCTCGTCGTCGGCGGCTTTCTGGCCGCGCTCGTCGTGCTCCTCTTCCTCGGCAACCTCAGGTCGACTCTCATCGCGGCGATCGCGATCCCCACGTCGATCATCTCCACGTACGGCCTCATGTACGCGATGGGCTTCACGCTCAACGTCCTCACGCTCCTCGCGCTCACGCTCGCGGTCGGCATCGTCATCGACGACGCCATCGTCGTCCTCGAAAACATCTTCCGGTTCATCGAGGAGAAGAAGGTCATGCCCTTCCAGGCCGCGATCGACGCGACGAAGGAGATCGGCCTCGCCGTCCTCGCGACGACGCTCTCGCTCGTGGCCGTCTTCCTTCCCGTCGCGTTCATGGGAGGCATCGTCGGGCGCTTCATGAACTCGTTCGGCCTCACGATGGCATTCGCCATCCTCGTCTCGCTGCTCGTCTCCTTCTCGCTGACGCCGATGCTTGTCGGCGAGGTTGCTGAAGAGAAAAAGAGAAAGAAAGAGATTGTGCTGAAGACGCGATATTTCCCGAATGGCCGATGTCAAGGGTCAGGGACCGCTGCGCGGCGCGCGAGGCGCGCCCTTGACATCGGACATTCGGGAAGAAGATTTGCAATTATCGGGGCTGCCTCAGCAGCCCCGAATATCAGAAAGAATCAAAGAATCCTCTCCTCGTTCTTCATCCAAGACCCGCGGGTTCTACCGATTCGTCGACCGGGCGTACACGTCGATGCTGACGTGGTCCATGGCGCACCGCTGGGCCGTGGTCCTCGTGTGCGTCGGCGCCCTTCTGACCGTCCCGCTCCTCTTCAAGATCGTCCCGAAGAACTTCCTGCCCTATGACGACGAGTCCCAGTTCGAGGTGAACTTCCGCGCGCCGGAAGGAACGTCGCTGGAAGCGACGGCCCTCATCGGGAACCGCATCTCGAAGGAGGTCAAGGCGCTCGGCGGCGTCGATTACACGCTCCTGACGGTCGGCGCCGACGACGCGAAGACTCCGAACGTCGGAAGCATCTACGTGAAGCTCGTGGACGCCAGGAAGCGCAAGGATGCGCAGACGACGGTCATGGACCGAGTCCGCAAGCAGATCCTCCCTCACTTCGCGGACTCCAAGCTGCGTTCGGACGTGTCGTACGTGAACGCGTTCTCGGCCGGACAGAAAAACGCCGAGATCATGTTCGTCGTGAACGGGCCGGACCTCACGCGGCTCGCCGCGATCTCCGACGCGCTCATCAAGAGGCTCTCCCAGGTGCCCGGCATCGTGGACGTCGACTCGTCGCTCATCTTCGGCAAGCCCGAGCTGGGCGTCACCGTCGCCCGCTCGAAAGCGTCCGACCTCGGCATCTCGGTGGCGGACGTCTCCGAGACGCTGCGCGTCCTCGTGGGGGGCGAGAAGGTCTCCGCGTTCGACGACGGCGGAGAGCAATACGACGTGTACCTCCGCGCCCGGCCGAGCGACCGCGCCGACGAAGCGAGCCTCCGCCGCTTCAACGTGCCGTCGAACCGCCTCGGAGCGGTCCCTCTCGAGGACGTGACGTCGTTTCGCGCGGGCACCGGCCCCTCCGAGATCAAGCGGCTGAACCGCCGCCGCCAGGTCACGATCTTCGCGAACATGAACCCCGGCTTCTCGTCGCAGGCCGCCATCGACCTCCTCGTGAAGGAGACGAAGGCGATGAACCTCGACCCGTCCTACACGTTCCGCTTCATCGGCCGCTCCAAGGAGCAGGGCCGTGCCGCGCAGAACTTCCTCCTCGCCTTCGCGCTCTCGTTCATCTTCATGTATCTCATCCTGGCGGCCCAGTTCGAGAGCTGGCTCCACCCGATCACGATCCTCCTCGCCCTCCCGCTCACGGTGCCTTTCGCGCTCGTCTCGATTCTCGTCGCCGGGCAGTCGGTCAACATCTTCACGTCGCTCGGCATTCTGGTTCTCTTCGGCGTCGTGAAGAAGAACTCGATTCTCCAGGTCGAGTTCGCGAACCAGCTTCGCGAGCGTGGCATGGAGCGCGACGCGGCGGTCGTCCTCGCGAGCCGCGAGCGCCTCCGCCCGATCCTCATGACCACGTTCGCGTTCGTGGCGGGCATGCTGCCGCTCCTCGTCTCTTCGGGGCCGGGCGCCGGGACGAACCGCGCGATCGGGTCGGTCATCGTGGGAGGCCAGACGCTCGCGCTCCTCCTCACGCTCCTCGCGACTCCGGTCGCGTATTCCCTCTTCGACGACGCACAGCAGGCAATCGGCCGCGCCGTCCGGCGCCTGCGAAAGCAACCCGGTGCGCGGCCGGCGGCCGAACCGGCACTCGCGCCCGCGGCGGCGGACCTGTAGGCTCCCGCCCGACATGCGCAGGACCTCTCGCTGGCTCCTGGCAATCGCGGCCGCCGCAATCGGCACCGCCGCCTGCCGGCCGAAACAGGACCCGAACTTCGTCAAGCTGAACGGGCGTCTCGAAGCGCCCACCGTGGACCTCGCGCCGAAGGTCGCGGGGCGCGTCCTCGAGGTGAAGGTGAAGGAAGGGGACCGCGTGAAGGCGGGCGACCTCCTCGTGAAGCTCGACCTCGGCGAGACCGCGCTGGCGCCGGAGCGCGACGCGAGGGGCCTGGCGTCGGCGGAGGCGCGCTTCAACGACATGAAGGTCGGAAGCCGCGCCGCCGAGATCAAGGGAGCCGAGCAGGAGGTCGCAGACCGCCGCGCCGCCGTGGAACTTGCGAAGCCGGAGCTCGAGCGCCAGCAGATATTGCTTTCTAAGAAAGTGGGAACTCCTCGTGACGTGGACGTTGCGCGTACGAATCTCGAACGCGCGCAGGCCAACCTCAAGATGAGTGAAGAGAAATTGCTGCTGGCCCGGGAGGGCTTCCGCCAGTGGCAAACGGAACAGGCTCGCGCCGACGTCTCGCGCGCCCGCACGGTCCTCAAGCAGTCCGAGACGACCGCCGCCGAGGCGGAGATCCGCGCGCCCGCCGACGGCGTCATCCTGCACCGCATCGCCGAGCCCGGCCTCCTCCTCTCGCCGTCGCAGCCCGGGCTGACGATGGCGTTCACGGGCCGCCTTTACGTGCGGACGTTCATCCCCGAGACGAAGCTCGGGGTGGTCAGGACCTCCCAGGCCGCCACCGTCACCGTGGATTCGTTCCCGGGCAAGTCCTTCCCGGCGCACGTGACGGAGATCTCCCCCGACGCCGAGTTCACGCCGAAGCCGGTCGAGACGCGCGAGGAGCGCGTGAACCAGGTCTACGCGGCGAAAGTGGACCTCGACGCCGGGTGGAACGCGCCGCTCGTCCCGGGCCAGCCCGCGGAAGTGAGCGTGAAGGTCGGCCCGTGATCGAGATCCGGGGCGTCACCCGGAAATTCGGAAAAGTCGAGGCCCTGAAGGGGATCGACCTTTCGATCGACAAGGGCGAGCTCTTCGCGCTCATCGGGCCCGACGGCGCCGGCAAGTCGACCTTGTTCCGCATCGTCGCCGGCCTTCTGGCGCCCACCTCCGGCACCGTCCGCCTCGCGGAAAACGTCCCGTTCGGCTTCGTCCCGCAGCGCTTCAGCCTGTACGAGGACCTTTCGATCGAGGAGAACCTCTCGCTGAGGGCCAGGCTCTACGAGATTCCGGACGACGCGGCGGCGAAGCGCGCGAAAGACCTGCTTCAGCGCGTCGGCCTCGACCGCTTCGGGCGGCGCCTCGCGGGAGCGCTTTCGGGCGGCATGAAGCAGAAGCTCGCGCTCGTCTCGGCGCTCATGACGCAGCCGCCGCTCCTTCTCCTCGACGAGCCGACGACCGGCGTCGATCCGGTCTCGCGCCGCGAGTTCTGGCTGCTCCTCAACCGGCTGCACCACGAGGGGCTGACGATCGTCGTCTCGACGCCGTACATGGACGAAGCGGAGTACGCCACGCAACTCGCGTTCCTCGACCGCGGGCGCCTGTCGGCCCTCGGCACGCGAGAGGAGATCCTCGCTTCGTACCCGCGGCCGCTCGTCGAGGTTCGCTCGTCAAACCGGCTCGAGGTCAAGAAGCGCCTCGAGGGCGTGCACGAGGTCGACGACGTCTCGCTCTTCGGGACGAGGCTTCACGTGAGAGGAAGAGAAGAGAAAGAGAAAGAGAAAGACAAAGAGAAGACGGGGGATTTCTTAGAAGGTAGATTGCGCGAGGCGCTGGCTGGGCTCGTCCCGGCCGAGGACATCCGGCGCGTGCCGCCGAGCCTCGAGGACGCGTTCGTTCTCTTCAGCGAGGCTGAAGACCCGGAGGAAAAGGGCACGGAAAAGGGGGCTGCATGAGCGATCAGCCCACGGACCACGCGCCGACGTCGCCTTCGCCTTCATTCACCTTCTAAGAAATCTTCTCTCTTCCTCTTCTTCTCTTCCTCCTCCGACATTCTCCTGAGCTGCGAGAACCTGACGAGGAAGTTCGGATCGTTCGTGGCCGTCGATCACGTGTCGTTCGAGATTCCCCGCGGCAAGGTGTTCGGCTTTCTGGGACCGAACGGCTCGGGGAAGTCCACGACGATCCGGATGCTGACGGGGCTCCTCGCGCCCTCCGAGGGCAGCGCGAAGATGCAGCCGCAGGGCCGCGCGCTCGACGTCGCAACGCGACACGGACGCGTGGAAGACGCATCTCGGGTACATGAGCCAGAAGTTCTCCCTCTATCTGGACCTGACGGCGGAGGAGAACCTGACGTTCTTCGGGTCGATCTACGGCCTTCCGAAAGAGCGCCTCACCGGCCGCGTCAAGGAGCTCTCCGAGCGCCTGCGCTTCGCGAAGTTCCTTCCTTCGCTCACGGAAGGGCTCTCGACGGGCTATCGCCAGCGCGTCGCGCTCGCGGCCGCTCTACTCCACGAGCCGGAGCTGCTGTTCCTGGACGAGCCGACGGGCGGCGTCGATCCGAGAGGACGGCGGCTCTTCTGGGATCTCATCTACGAGCTCGCTGCGGACAAGGGCATGACGGTCCTCGTCACGACGCATTACATGGACGAAGCCGAGCAATGCGACCGGCTCGCGTTCATCCTCGACGGCGCGCTCATCGCCGAAGGGGCGCCGCCCGACCTCAAGCGGGATCTCGCCGACCGCATCGTGCAGGTCACGCCGCCGTCCGACCCGTTCCTGGCGCTCGAGGAGGTGCAGCGGGATCCCGCGCTCGAGGACGCCTACCTCTTCGGGGCGCGGCTTCGCGCGGTCGCGAAGCCCGGCGCGGCCGACGCCGCCCGGAAGCTGCTCGCCCGCTTCGCGCCGCCGGAGCCGGCCGAGCCGTCTCTCGAGGATGTTTTCGTCTCGCTCGCGCGCAAGCAGAAGAGGTCGCGGGAGGAAGTCGCGGCATGAAACGGTTTCTGGCCCTCGCCCGCAAGGAGTTCCTGCAGCTCAAGAGGGACCCGCTGACGCTGCGCATGATCGTCATGGTCCCGCTGCTCCAGACGATGATCTTCGGATACGCGATCAACTACGACGTCAAGCACCTGACGACGGCCGTCCTCGACGAATCGCGGTCGTACGAGAGCCGCGAGCTCGTCGCGAAGATGACGGCGAGCGAGTACTTCGACGTCGTGAGATACGTGGGCTCGCAGGCCGAGCTCCGGCGCGAGATCGACTCGGCGCACGCCTCCGTCGGCCTCGTGATCGACGCCGATTTCGGCAAGGACATCCACCGCGGCGCGCCGGCGCACGCGCTCCTCATCGTGAACGCGTCGGACACGACGACGGCGTCGCAGGCGATGTCGATCGCGAGCGGCATCGCGAACGGCCTGTCGATCCGGCTCCTCGCGCAGCGCGCGGGCTGGAAGACGTCCGAGCTGCCGGTCGACGTGCGCGTCAGGCCCTGGTACAACCCGGACCTCCGCACGGCCACTTTCATCATCCCGGGCCTCATCGCGATCATCCTCACGTTCACGCTCATCCAGTTCACGGCGATGGCGATCGTCCGCGAGCGGGAGCGCGGCACGCTCGAGCAGCTCCAGGTCACGCCGGTCACGCGCGTCGAGCTCATCCTCGGGAAGATCGCGCCCTTCGTCGTGATCGGCGTCTTCCAGCTCACGCTCATCATCGTCCTGATGCGGTTCCTCTTCCAGGTGCCGATCGCGGGGAGCGTCGTCGAGCTGTACCTCGTCGGGCTCATGTTCATCGCGGCCGTGCTCGGGCTCGGGATGCTGCTGTCCACGCTCGCGAAGACGCAGATGCAGGCGATGCAGATGTCGTTCTTCTTCCTCCTGCCGTTCGTCTTCCTGTCGGGCTACGTCTTCCCGATCGACGGCATGCCGAAGTTCTTCCAGATCATCACGTACGCGATCCCGGCGAAGTACTTCATCCAGGTCGTGCGCGGCATCGTGCTCAGAGGCGCCGGGCTGACGGAGCTCTGGGAGCCGATCGCGTGGCTCACCGGCTTCACCATCCTCATCATCGCCCTCGCGGTCGCGCGGTTCCAGAAGACAACGGCGTAGGCGCTGGGGCATGATGGGCGGGGCCATGACGGAAGCCGAGAAAGACGTCGACGCCAAACCCGCTTTGAGGGGCGTCCTCCACGAGGTCGCCGCGTTCGTCGCGGCGATTGCCGGGGGAATCCTCGTCCTCGGCGCCTCGGGGCCGCGCGCGCGCGTCGGAGCGATCGTCTACGGAGTCTCTCTCGTCGCGCTCTTCGCCGTGAGCGCCATATACCACCGGCCCACGTGGTCCGAGCGCGTCCGCCGGGTTCTCAGGCGCGTCGACCACTCCGCGATCTTCCTGCTCATCGCCGGGACGTACACGCCGTTCGCGTTCCTGCTGGAGAACCGCGCGGGATGGGTCATGCTGGGCGTCGTGTGGGCGGGAGCGCTCTTCGGGATCGTCCTGTCCATCGCGTGGGTAGGGGCGCCGAAGGTCCTCGTCGCGGCCGTGTGCGTCCTGCTCGGCTGGGCGGCCCTTCCGATCCTGCCGGCCCTGAAAGCGGCGCTCGGAACCGGGGCCGTCGTCCTCCTCGCCGCGGGAGGCGTCGTGTACAGCCTGGGAGCGGCCGTCTACGCTTTCCGGCGTCCGAATCCCTTTCCGAGGGTCTTCGGGTACCACGAGGTCTTCCACGCCCTCGTCATCATCGCGGCAGGCTGCCACTTCGCGGTCGTCGCGGAAGCCATTCGGGCGCTCTGACACGCGGCGCCGGCGCGGGGAGAGGGCGCTCGGGTGGCTGAACCGTCAGTGGCCGGAGCAGCGCGGGCTCGGACCCGATGGAGACCTCGTCTCCGCGATGCTCGAGCTTGCCGCGCGACGAGAGGAAAGCGAGCACCTCGTGGAACGAGAAGCGGTCGCCGTGGCAGTTCCCGTACACCGCGTCCGCCCCGAACGCGCCGGACGCCGCGTTTCGGAGAGCTTCGACGCTCGCCTTCCCTCCCATCCGCTGGAGAAGGGAAAGCAGGTCGTGGCCGAAAACGGGGTCGCGCGGCGAGAGAACGCTCATTCGAGCAGGCTAACACGCAAACGACGGCGCACCCCGGCATTCCGCGTGATTCAGATGCTCCAGGCGCCGGCTCGAGGAGCGTTACCGTGCACGTGAAACGGCTCGTTCAAGCCTGGTCGGGTTCCGTCCCCTGCGTGAGCAACCGAAGGTAGGCCACATACGAGAACACCCGGTCCCGCTTCTTCTTTGTAACCTCTCGGACAATTCCGAGTTTTTCGAGCTCACCAATGGACTTCGTCACGGTCGGCACCGTCAGCCGCGTCGCGGCGCGAAGTCGGCCGATCGTGCTCAGCGGACTCTTCTGCAATTCGTGATGTACGCGAAGCGCTGAGCCAGCGCTGCGCCCCACGGTTTGTATCCTGGCCCTGTCCTTCTCAAAGAGCCTGGTCAGGGCGCGCGCCGTCTCAACGGCCCCTTCGGAAGTCCTCGTCACCCCCTCGGCATAGAAATCGAGCCATACTTCCCAGTCACCCTCCATTCGAACCGCCTGCAGGAGCTCGTAGTACCGGCCGCGGTTCTGCTTCAGGTAAAGGCTCAGGTAGAGCAGCGGCTCGGTCAGGACGCCCTCCTTCCAGAGGAGAAGCGTAATGAGGAGTCGCCCGACGCGCCCGTTGCCATCGAGGAACGGATGAATCGTCTCGAATTGCAGGTGCGCAAGCGCTGCCTTCTCGAGCGGCGGGGTGCGCGAGGGCTCGTCGTTCAGAAATCGCTCGAGCTCCGCCATGCATTCCTCGACTCGATCAGGAGGTGGAGGTACGAACAGAGCATTGCCGGGCCGCGAACCACCGATCCAGTTCTGGCTCGTCCTGAATGCGCCGGGCGTCTTTCCCGAACCTCGACCCCTCGACAGAAGGACATCATGAATCTCCCGGATGAGTCGATTCGAGAGAGGGAAGCCCGCGCGGAGTCGCTTGAGGCCATGCTCGAGCGCGGCGACGTAGCTCGATACTTCGGCGGCGAACCGAGAACTCTCCGGTCGGCCCCCTGTGCATGACTCTTCCTTGGCTTTAATAGCCCACATCTCTATTAAAGCGTACGGCCTGAAACTTTAATAGTGACTCCGCCCGATTCGCCGGTCGAGGTCGAGCCAGGCGTCGTCACGCCGGACCTTGCCTTGAGAAGAGGTGCCCGGTGTGCGGGCCTAGTTCTCCTCGAACCCGCGCCCGGCGACGCAGGCCTCCGGCATGCCGCAGGGGCCGCCGCCGCAGGCGGTCGCGGCGTCGAAGCCGCCGCCCGACGGGGATCCCGTCTGCGCCGCGAAGGTCGAGAGAAGGCGCGAGACTTTCTTCGACCCGCACGCCGAGCACTTCGGCGGCCGCGCCGTGTCACCCGCGAGGACGAGGTCCTCGGTCTTTTTTCCGCAGTCCGAACAGCGATATTCCAGAAGAGGCATGGAGTGCTCCCGGCGGGGATTCTACGGCTACTTCGGCTCAGCCCCGGATTTCCGAGAAGCGCGCGACGCGCACGAACTGGTCGCGGATCGAGCGCAGGAGCGCGATGCGGTTCGCCTTCACTTCGGGGTCCTCGGCCATGACGAGGACCTCCGTGAAGAAGAGGTCGAGGCTCGGGCCGAGGGACGCCATGATGGACGAGCGCGTCGCGGTACCTGCGGTTCCCCACGAGGTCGTCGAGCATGCCGCGCGCCTGCAGATAGTCGAGCGCGAGCGCCTTCTCGGCGTCGTCGGTCATCTTCGCGGGGTCGGGCTCGGCGCCCTCGTCCTCGGCCTTCTCGAGGATGTTCTGCATCCTCTTGAACGCGGTCGCGAGCGGCGCGAAGTCCTGCTCCTTGCGGAGCGCCTGGACGGCATCCACGCGCTCGGCGGCGTCCGCGAGGTCGGGGCACGCGGTCGTGAGGACGGCCGCGACGGTGTCGGGCTCGTAGCCCTTGTTCTCGAGGAGGAAACGCAGGCGTTCCAGGAAGAACGCCGACAGCTCCGGCAGCAGCTCGTCCTTCGTGCGCGGCAGGCCGCCGTGCAGCGCCGCGGCGTCCGCGCACGCGGCCGGCAGATCGAGCCGCCATCTCTTGTCGAGGAGGATCCTGACGACGCCGAGGGCCGCGCGCCGCAGCGCGTAAGGGTCCCTCGAGCCGGTCGGCGCGAAACCGAGACCGAAGAGACCCGTGAGCGTGTCGAGCCGGTCGGCGAGCGCCACGGCGCCGCCCACGTCGCCCCGCGGCACGTCATCGTCGGCCGACGCCGGCCGGTACTGGTCGTACAGCGCCTGCCAGACCTCCTCGGACTCGCCGTCGCGCCGCGCGTAGAGGCCGCCCACGACGCCCTGCAGGTCGGGAAACTCGCGCACCATGTCCGTCACGAGGTCCGCTTTCACGAGCCGCGCCGCGCGGACGAGCATCCCGTCGAGGTGCGAAAGGCCGAGCCGGGCCGCGAGCTTCTCCGTGAGATCCTGGATGCGTCCCGTCTTCTTCAGATAGTCGCCGAGCGTCTCGTGGAACTGCAGCCTGCCGAGCCTGGGGAGGCGGTCCTCGAGCCTCGTCTTCCCGTCGTCGTCCCAGAAGAAACGCGCGTCCGAAAAGCGCGCGGCGGTGACCCACTCGTTGCCCCGCGCGATCAGGCCCTTCGGGTCGCCCACCTGGTCGCAGACGGCGAGAAAGTGCGCGGCGAGCCGGCCGCCCGCGCGCACCGGCAGCATCTTCTGGTGCTCGCGCATGGACGTGACGAGGATCTCTTCCGGCAGCTCGAGGAACGCGGGGTCGAACGAGCCGCGCACGACGCCGGGCGCCTCCACGAGGTGAGCCCACGTGTCGAGAAGCGCCGGGTCGTCGGCGGGCTCGCCGCCGACCTCCGCCGCGAGGGCCCGCGCCTGCTCCTCGAGGCGGGCGCGCCGGACGGCGAGATCGGGCTCCACGTGCGCCGCACGCAGCTTCTGGAACCAGTCGGAGACGCCCGTCGTCACGATGCGCCCAGGGGCGAGCGTGCGGTGGCCGTGCGTCGTGCGGCCGCTCTCGACGCCGAAGAGCGTCATCGGGATCACGAGCCCGTCGAAGAGAGCGAGCACGGAGTGGACCGGCCGGATCCACTGCGGCGTGCCGTCGCCCCAGCGCATCATGCGCGGGAACGTCATCCTCTCGACGAGCGGCGGGAGGATCTCGCCGATCACCTCGTTCGCCGGACGCCCGGGCGTCACTTTGCGCGCGACGAGGTACGGGCCCTTCGGCAGCGACGCGACCTGGAGATCCTCCACGGTGATGCCGTGCGCCTTCGCGAAGCCCATCGCGGCCTTCGTCGGGTTGCCGTCGGCGTCGTAGCCGATCGAGGCCGGCGGGCCGGTGACTTCGGTCTCGGCGTCTCGCTGGCGGTCGGCCACGTCCTCGCCGACGAGGACGAGCCGGCGCGAGGTCGAGTGCACGGCGAGCGTGCCGCCGATCCGCTCCTCGGCGAACGCGGCCGTCACCCGCGCGAGAAGTTCCTCGCGAGCCGCCGGCAGGACTCCAGCGGGGATCTCCTCCGCGAGAATCTCGAACAGCAGCTCAGCCATTTTCCGCCTCGTCCCGCGCCTGCGCAGCCGGTTTCGGAAGCAGCGGGAAGCCCTGGGCCTCCCGCGAGGCCACGTAGGCGTTCGCGCAACCCACCGCGAGCTCCCGCACGCGCCGGATGACGGCCGACGCGATCCGTCGCCGAGACGGCGCCGCGCGCGTCGAGGATGTTGAACGCGTGCGAGCACTTCAAAGCAAAGTCGTACGCCGGAAGCACGAGGCCCGCCTCGAGACAGCGCGCCGCCTCGGCCTCGAAACGCTCGAACAGCGTCTGCCAGAGCGAGGTGTCGGCCACTTCGAACCCGTATTTCGAGACCTCGTATTCGTCCTGCCTGCGCGCCTCGCCGTACGTGACGCCGGGCCCCCAGTCGATGTCGTACACGCTCTCCCGCTTCGCGAGGAACATCGTGATCCGCTCGAGCCCGTACGTGATCTCACCCGTGATCGGGGCGAGGTCGATGCCGCCGGCCTGCTGGAAGTACGTGAACTGCGTGATCTCCATGCCGTCGAGGAGCACCTGCCAGCCGACTCCCCACGCGCCGAGAGTCGGCGACTCCCAGTTGTCCTCCTCGAAGCGGAGGTCGTGCTCCTTCGGGTCGATGCCGAGGGCGACGAGGCTCTCGACGTAGAGGTCCTGTATGTCGGCCGGCGCGGGCTTCAGGACGACCTGGTACTGCTGGTGCTTCACGAGCCGGAACGGATTCGCGCCGTAGCGCCCGTCCGTCGGGCGCCGCGAGGGCTGCACGTACGCGCGCGCGCCACGGCTCCGGTCCGAGGACCCGCAGGAACGTGGCCGGATGCATCGTCCCCGCCCCCACCTCGACGTCCCAGGGCTGCTCGAGGAGACAGCCCTTCGACGCCCAGTAGGACGACAGCCTGAGGATGAGAGTCTGAAGATCCATGTCGTGTGTGCCCGCTTCGTGGCCGTCAAGTGTACCGAATCGGCTAAGGTGCGCTCAGCCGAGCGCGCCGAGAAACCGGTAGCTCTTCAGCTCGTGGCCGAGGAAGGTCCGGCGCGCCTCCCGCGTCAAGCTCCTCGAGAGCTCCGAGAGCGGCGGGCGTCGGCGGCTTCTTGGAGAGCGCGACGAGAGGAAGCCTCCGCATCACGCCGAGGAGAGCGCGGAGCTCGTCCGGCGCTTCGTCCTCGGGCAGGACGCCCGCGAAGCGCAGGAGCCACACTTCGAAGTACCGCGCGGCGAGCGGCGCGGGGACGCCCGCCTCGAGGGCGTCGAGCACGTGCCTCACGAGACGGTAGACGTCGCCCCCCAGCTCGGACTCGGGCACGAACGTTTGCGCGCTCTCGGCGAGATACGGGAGGAGCATCGCCGTCCCGGCGCGCGACGCGAGGCCGAACGCGCTCCTGACGATCTCGAGGGCGTCGACGCGCGCGAGGTCCGCGCCTTCGCGCCGGAAGTACGTGAGCGAAACTTCCGTGAGGAGCTGCAGCGCGGCGGCGCGTTTCGACTTTCCGCGGGCGCCGCGCACGGCCGCGCGCACCACGCCGTGGTCCTTCGTGAGGAGAGCCGCGACGAGGTCTTTCTCCGAGAGGGGGTCGAGCTTCAGAATGAAGGCCGTGGTGGAGACGAGCGACATGCGCGGCGATTCTGCGCCGCCGGGCGAGCGACGTCTCCCCCGGGTCGTCGTGAGGCTCGGATGGGTCTCGTTTCTGACGGACGCCTCGTCCGAGATGATCGTCCCGCTCCTGCCGGCGTTCGTCGCGACGTTGTCTGGCGTTCCCGCGATGGCGCTCGGCTGGATCGAGGGTGTCGCGGAGACGACGGCGTCGTTCGCGAAAATCATCTCGGGCCGCTTCACCGACCGGGCGAAGGCCAAGAAGCCCCTCGTTCTCCTGGGCTACGGGCTCTCGTCGATCGCGCGGCCGCTGATCGGCCTCGCCCCGAGCTGGCCGACGGTCGTTCTCATCCGGTTCTTCGACAGGATCGGCAAGGGCGTCCGCACCGCGCCGCGCGACACGATGATCGCGGCGGCGGCGCCGGCGAACCGCCGCGGTGCGGCCTTCGGCCTCCACCGCGGGTTCGACAACGCGGGGGCCGTCCTGGGTCCTCTCCTGGCGGCAGGGCTGGTGGGATGGCTCGGGCTGAGCTTTCGGTCGGTGTTTCTGCTGGCAGCCGTCCCAGCGGCGCTGTCGCTACTCGTGCTGGCATTCGGAGTAAGAGAAGGAAAAGGAGAAGAAGAAGAGAAGATTTCTTTGAAAGTGAATAAGGCGCGGAGCCCCGAGAGCGCTTCGAGCGGTGGCGGTGCCGCCGCTCCGAACCCATTACCATTCGAAGAAAAAACCACCGGTTCCCCAGCCGAAGCGCGACACGGAGCGCTCGGGTCCGATCCCTCTTTCCTCAAAGAAAAAACCACCGCCTCCCCCGCCTCGGCATCACCCGAAGCGTACGGGTCCGAAGCAAATCTTCCCTCCGATCTTCTGGCGAGCCGCATGGCTCATCGCGTTCTTCACGCTGTCCGCGTCGTCCGACACGTTCCTGCTCCTGAGGGCGAAGGAGATCGGGGTCGCCGCCGCGTGGCTGCCGGTGCTGTGGGCGTTCTCGAACGCCGTGCGGGCGGCGCTGTCGACGTGGGGCGGCGGGCTGTCGGACCGCTTCGGGCGCCGGCGGCTCCTGCTCGCCGCGTGGACGCTCTACGCTCTCTGCTACGCAGGATTCGCGTTCGTGTCGTCGCCGTGGCCTCTCGCCGGGCTCGTGGGGGTCTATTCGATCTACTACGCGCTCTCCGAAGGCACGGAGCGCGCGCTCGTCGCCGACCTCGTGCCCGCCGAGTCGCGCGGGCGCGCGTTCGGCTGGATGAACGGCCTCATGGGCTTCGCGGCCCTCCCCGCGAGCGTCGGCTTCGGCCTCCTCTGGGAGCACGCCGGCTCGAAAACGGCGTTCCTGACGGGAGCGGCCATCGCCGGGATCGCCGCGGCGCTCCTGCTCGTCCTGCGGTTTCCCCGCCCGCGCCCCGCCGGGTAAGATCCCCGTCATGTCGGGACCCGTCTGGAAGCGCCTCCGCCTCAAGGGAACGTGCGATGCCTGCGGGGAGACCTTCGACGAGCTCTTCGCCTCGGGCACCGTCGTCGACTTCAAGTTCACGCCCGACTCGCGCTATTGCGCGTCCTGCTACGCCCGTTACGCCGGCCGGTACGACGAGCTGAACCCGAGGGCCGTCGCCGAGCAGCAGAACCCGCCCGCTCTCTCGCGCCCCATCGCCAAAGGTGACATGCCGGATTGAGCGCCCTCCTGGAGCGTTTCGCCGGCTCGGCGCTCCTTCCGATCGCCGAAAAGGTCGCGGAAGGCCGCCGGCTCTCGTTCGACGACGGCGTCGCCTTGTTCGGGTCGCAGGACGTCCTCGGCGTCGGCACGCTCGCGAACTTCGTGCGCGAGAAAAGGCACGGTAACACCGGCTACTACAACGTGAATCGCTATCTGAATCCGACGAACCTCTGCTGGGTGGACTGCGCGCTGTGCGCCTGGGCGCGCAAGCCCGGCGTGGACGGCGGCTACACGATGTCGATCGAGGAAGCCGTCTCGGAGTCCGCGGCGGGCTGGCACGACGGGATCACGGAGCTCCACATCGTGGGCGGCCTCCACCCGTCGCTCCCCTACTCCTGGTACCTCGATCTCCTCCGCGCGCTCAAGGCGCGCTTTCCGGGCGTCCATCTCAAGGCGTGGACGATGGTGGAGCTCGACTGGATCGCGCGCGTCGGCAAGCGGGACGTCGTCGACGTCATCCGGGACCTGAAGGCGGCGGGCATGGACTCGTGCCCCGGCGGCGGCGCCGAGATCTTCGAAAAACGGGTTCGCGACGTCATCTGCCGCGACAAGATCTCCGGCGAGCGCTGGCTCGAGGTCGCCCGCCTCTGCCACGCGAACGGCGTGAAGACGAACGTCACGATGCTCTACGGCAGCGTCGAGACCGTCGAGGACCGGGTGGACCACCTCGTGCGCATCCGCGAGCTGCAGGACGAGACCGCGGGCTTCCTCGGCTTCATCCCGCTCGCGTTCCACCCCGAGGAAACGCAGCTCCCTCGACCTGCCCGCGGCGACGGGCCTCACGGACCTCAGGGTCATCGCCGTCGCGCGCCTCATGCTCGACAACGTCGAGCACGTCAAGGCGTACTGGGTACAGATCGGCGAGAAGCTCGCGCCCGTGGCGCTCCACTTCGGCGCGGACGACCTCGTGGGGACCGTCACGGAGGAGACCATCACGCACGCGGCGGGCGCGAAGACCGAATCGGGCCTGTCCCGCGCCGAGATGGAGCGGATGATCCGGGGCGCCGGCCGCGAGCCCTTCGAGCGCGACGCGTTCTACGAGCGCGTGGTGCGCGACGCGGGCGGCCGCGTGCTCCGCGCGAACCGGCACGACTTCGAGCCGGGCCTGGCGGCTTCGGCGGGCGTCCACGCGCGAGTACCCCTGCACGGCGCCGTCGATACGGTCATCGCATCGAGCTGAGGTCCGGCCCGCGCCACCTTGACATGGGTATAACTCGAGTTATACTCAGGCGATGAAGACTGCCATCTCCATTCCCGATCCCATTTTCCGGGAGGGTGAGAAGTTGGCCGCACGACGGCGCGTTTCGCGCAGCGAACTGTACGTCACAGCCCTGAAGGAGTATCTGGACCGTCACCGGGAGGACGCCGTGACTGCGGCGCTCAACGAGGTGTATGAGCGATCCTCCTCGGCGCTCGATCCCGGTCTCGCGGCCCTTCAGGCCCTCTCGCTTCCCGCCGATTCGTGGAAGTAAGCCGCGGAGACGTCTGGTGGGTCGATCTGCCCGACCCCGTCGCGTCGCAGCCGGGAGGAACACGGCCGGTTCTCGTCGTTCAGTCGAATGCCTTCAACCGCAGTGCGATTCGCACGGTCGTCGTGGCCGCGCTCACCACAAACGTGCGCCTCGCTGACGCTCCAGGAAACGTGCAGGTCTCCGCGAGGGAAGCGGGTCTTTCGAAGCCCTCCGTGGTCAACGTCTCTCAGCTTCTGACTCTCGACCGATCTTTCCTGCGCTCGAGATCAGGCCGCCTCAAGCCAGCCACGCTTGCGGCCGTGGACCGAGGACTTCACCTCGTCCTATCCCTCGCAGGACGCTGACGCCTGTTCTCGGCTTTTGCCGGGCTCAATCGCGAGTCTACGGCGGCCGGGAATCTCAGCGCCTGTCTGCGCCGAAGACCGACTCTCTTCTCCGGCGAGGTCTCTATGAGATGGCCCCTGTAAGAGGTCGGCGGACCATCAAAAGAGCTATTTGCACTATTCATTTCTTTCGAAACTTCGCCGAAGGTTCTTGCATGAAGGGCGATCGGTGCGCTCCTGACGTCGCTTCGAGTCTTCGGGGGGATGGCTCGCCGTGGTGACCTCGTGCATCCTCGCCTTGACGCTCGTCTCCCGTGCGTCGACCCCGGAACGTCCTGCGGTCGCGCTGCAGCCCCTCGGCGAGGTGAACGAGCACGTCGTCCAGGACCTCGCGAGGAACCTGGGTGCTCTTTTCGGCCTGACCGTCGCGGTGCTGCCCGAGGAAGCCTTGCCGGAATCCGCGTACTACGCGCCCCGCCGGCGCTACCGCGCGGAGGAGCTCGTCGGGTTTCTCGACCGCACGATCGCGCCAGAGGTTCCGCACGTCATCGGCCTCACGTCCCGGGATATCTCGGCGCCGAAAGGCGCGGTAGCGGACTGGGGCGTCTTCGGGGTCGCGAAGCTGAAGGGACGGCCGAGCGTGGTCTCGACGTACCGCCTCCGTGGCGGGGACGTCTCCGAATCCGTCTTCGCGACGCGGCTCGGCCGCGTGGCTGCTCACGAGCTCGCGCACGCGCTCGGCCTCCCGCACTGCGCGACGCCGCACTGCCTCATGCGTGACGCCGAGGGCAGCATCCGCACGGTCGACTCCGCAACGGGTTTCTGCGAGACGTGCGCCCGCGCCCTCGCCGAAGCGCTCCGCTGACGCGACCCCGGACGCTCAGCTCTTTCCCGGCGCCATCGCGAGCCACCGCTCGAAGGCCTTGAGGTCGTCGCCCTTCAGGCGCTTCTTCACGCCCGCCTCGTGAGACGAAAGGACCGCCGGGTCGTCGAAGGGCAGCTTCGCGTAGAGCTTTCCTCCCGGCTCGTGGCACGGCGCGCAGTGCGCCACGAGGATCGGGCGGACTTCCGACGTGAAGACCGCGTCCGACGGGGGCGGGGTCGGGACCCCGGTGTTTGAGCGGGACCTGTCACACGCGGGCGCGACCGGAGACACGACGGACGAGGACAGGAGGAGGAGCAGGGTCGGAATACCGGGGGGCTTCCGCGCCCCCCGGACCCGCTCGGTCGCCCCCCGGCCCCCTCCGGTCATTCGGGTTTGACCGCCGCCAGGAACTTCAGCGCCGCCTGTCCGTGCGCGCCGCCGCGCTGGACGTACAAGCGGACGTACTTGCCTTTCGGCGCTTTCCGGATCTGAGCCTGCAGCTCCTCCACCGATCCCACGGCCGTGCCGTTCACCTCGAGGATGACGTCGCCTTCCTGGAGGTTCGCGTCGCCCGCGGGCGACACCGGCCTGACGTGCGTGACGAGGACGCCCTTCTGGACCTCGCGGTCGAGGCCGTACGCCCGGCGCGCCTGCGGCGTGAGGTCGTCGAGCTCGAGGCCGAGCATCTTCTGCTTGCCGGTCTTCGAGTCCTCCTGTTCCCGGCGCCGGCTTCTCGACGGAGTCCGGCCGCTCCTCGAGCGTCGCGACGGCCGTCTTCTCCTTGCCGTCGCGGAGGTACGCGATCGTCACCTTCGTGCCCGGGCCCTTGCCCGACACGTAGTCGATGAGATCGCGGTTGTTCTTCACGGCGACGTCGTCCACCTTCGTGATGATGTCTTCCCGCTTCAGCCCGGCCTTTTCCGCGGGCTTCCCGGGTTCGACCGCGTTCACGAGGGCGCCTTCCGGCAGCCTTCAGGTCGTAGGTCTCCTGCCACTTCTTGTCGATCGACTCGATGTTCACGCCGAGGAAGCCGCGCACGACCTTGCCCTTGCGGAGCTGGGGCATCAGGCGCTTGGCCATGTTCACGGGCACGGCGAACCCGATGTTCTGCGCGCGCGCGATCGCGGTGTTGATCCCGACGACCTCGCCGGCCACGTTCACGAGCGGGCCGCCCGAGTTGCCGAAGTTGATCGCCGCGTCCGTCTGCAGGAGGCTCTCGAAATTCGCGGTCGCGCGGGAGAGGCCCGCGTACCGCCCCTTGCCGGAGATGACGCCGACGGTCACGGACTTGTCGAAGTTGAGCGGGTCGCCGATCGCCATGACCCATTCGCCCACGCGGATCGTGTCCGAATCCCCGAGCTTCACGACCGGGAACGGCCGAGGACCTTCGATCTTCAGGAGCGCGAGATCCGTAGCCGGGTCGCGGCCCACGATCTTCGCCGGGTAATCGTCCCTGTCGCCGACCTTGACCTCGATCTTGTCGGCGCCGTCTATGACGTGGTTGTTCGTGAGGACGTAGCCGTCGCTCTCGATCAGGAAGCCCGTGCCCCCCGAGAGCTGCTTCTGGTCCTCGTCGTCGTCCGGACCCTTGCGCCTCGGCCCGTCGGGGCCGAAGAAGAACTCGAACGGGTCGGAGCCGTCCGGGTTGCCGAAGTTGTGGTAGCTGCGGCGGCGCTTGTCGGCCTTGATGATGTCCGTCGCCGTCACCGAGACGATGGCCGGCATGACCTGCGCGGCGATGTCGGCGAAGGACGGCAGCGCGACCATCTGAGGGGCGCGCGCCGGAGCGGCCACCGTCGCCGCGTCCGGCGCGGCGGCGGCTTTCTGGGCCGAGGCGCGCCTCGTGAAGTCGAAACTGCCGGCGAGGATCATCCCGAAGACGACCGAGCCGGTGAGGAGAGCGGCGAGAGACAGAACCTTTGTTTTCGTGCGCATACCGTCCATGGATGATAGCCCTCGTCGAGGACGGCCTCTGCCGCCTCTCGTGCCCGTTAGGGGCAAAGTTCGTGCCTGACTTCCCATGTCAAAGCGACATCCCCGTCAAAGGGCGGAATGGTCGCGGTAAATGCAACGGTTCATGGCCACGGGGATGCCGGCGGCCGCGAGGCGGCCGGCCGCCGCCTCGTCCACGACGCCGTCCTGCATCCAGAAGAACCCCGCCCCTCGCGCAAGGGCCGCGTCGGCGATCGGAGACACGAACTCCGAGCGCCGGAAGACGTCCACGATGTCGAGCCGCACGTCCTTGGGAATGGAAGCGAGATCCGGATAGCACGTGCGCCCGAGGATCTCGGTGTGGCCCGGGTTCACAGGGATCACCTCGAACCCCGCGCTCAGCAGATAGCTCGCGATCGCGTGCGACGGGCGACTCTCCTCGGGCGAGCAGCCCACGACGGCGATCGTCCTGGCAGTCTGTCAGGGCGCGGGCGATCTCGCCCGGGTCGTTGATGCCTGCCATTCCGCCCTCCTATCGCGGCCGGCCCCGGCCGGCGTACTCGTCTTCGGGGCGCATGTTGTAGAAGAACGTGACCGTCACGCCCTCGCGGTCGTGACCGAGGTCGCTCGGCAGCGGGCGAAACGCGCTCGAGCGCGCGATCGCCTGAAAGGCGGCGTTGTCGAACGGGGGATGCCCGGACCCGGAGAGGACGGTTTCCGCTTCGACCTGGCCGTCCTTCAGGATGTAGAAGCGGATGGTGATCCGGCCCTTCACGCCGTAGCGCGCGAGGGCGGGCACGTCCCAGTTCCGCTTGATCTTCCTGATCATCTCGGCCGCGTACGCTCCCCAGTCGTACCCGACCGTGTCGAACGAGAGCGGCCCCGAGTCGACGAATCCCCCGTCCCGCTCGAAGCCCCCTCCGTCCTCCCCGCCGCCTCCGGACCGCGCGGCCCTGCGGGCCGACTCGGCGGTGATCGCGCTGAGGTCGGGACCCGGAATGCCGAGCAGGCGCTGCCGCGCGGCCCGCTCTTCCGCCGTCGGCGGCGCAGGTGCACGTGAGCTTCGGCCGAGGTCGGTGAGCTTCGGGCTGCCCGCTCGCCCGGCGGCTGCTCGGCCGGCGCGGCCGCGACCTTCGGGCCCTGCTTCCCGGCCTCGAGGTCGCGGATGCCCGCCTGCGGATACGCCTTCGGCATCGGCAGCACCGGAAGGGTGCGATCCCCTCCGTGCGCCTGCCGGTTCATGTCCGACGGCAGCCCGGCCTTCGGCACCTCCTTCGCGCGCGCGCCGGGCGCCGGGAAGAACTGGATCGGGATCGCCGGGTCCGGCGGCGTCGATCGCATGAGGCTTTGCAGGCCGAGCGGGTCCATCCCTTCCTGCGCGGCCGTGCGCGCCGGGAGCTTCACCGTGAGGAGAAGCGATGACGAGGAGGAGGTGCAGGATGACGGAAACCGCGAAAGCGCGCTCGGTGTTGATGCGCCGGGTGTCGCCCTGCACGATGGCGCCGGGCGGCAGAAACTCCGGGGCGGGAAGCCGACGCCTTCTCGTCGAAAGGATCCTCACCGGGGGGCAGGCCTTCCCTGGGAGGCCAGGCCTCGGCGGTTTCCAGCGCCCTCGACGACTTCGTCGTTCAGAGGGATGACGATGAGATCGCTGATGTGTTGCCTCGGGAGGGCGATTCGTGGCGCGCCGGGCCTCCCCTCATGGGAAGTCCGTGCCACGTCGATCCGTCGGGCATGTTACGCCGTTTCAGGCTGTTTTCAGCGCCCTCCCCTTGCCCCGGGAAGACTCGCGGCCTATAATCCGCGAGCGGTCTTTCAAGGGGCTTGAAAGGGGGCATAGGCCCTCTTTTTTTTGCCCCAAAACGGCTCCAGAAAGGTACGAAACGCCTTCATGAACAAGGTGTCGCTCCCGTTCGACGAGGTCACGGCCGATCTCCTTCGTGCGCGCATCGCCGCGCTCGGGCTGGAGCTCTGCCACGTCGAATGGAAGATGGGATCGCGCGCCACGCTGACGCTCACCGTGGACAAGCCGGCCGGTGTCACGCTGGAGGACTGCGAGGCGGCTTCGCGCGCGGCTTCGGAGATCCTCGACCCGCTCGAGGAAGATCTCCCGAAGTACGCGCTCGAGGTTTCCTCTCCCGGCCTCGACCGGCCCCTGTGGTCCCTCGCGGACTGCATCCGCTTCCGCGGCCGGCGCGTCACGGTGCGGCTCGCCGCGAAGGTGGAGGGCGCCGCGCGTCTCAAGGGAGTCCTCGAGGACGTCCAGGGGGACGCCCTGACGGTCCTTGATGAGGATCAGCACCGAAGATACACTGTGCGATTCGGCGACGTCCGGCTCGCGCGCCTCGTCCCCGAGCTCTGAACAGTATGCGGCCCACGGAGAACACGACAAGATGAGTGCGACTCAACCCCCGACGGAAAGCGGCGCGGCGCCGGAAAAGGCGGAAAAGAAGACGGGCAAGGGCTCGCGCGGCGGCGCCAAGGGCCGCGGGGCGAAGGCTGCGAAGGCGGCCCAGGCTCCGCCCGCGACGCGCGCCGACGAGATCATCGAAGCTCTGCGCGCGGCCTCGCGCGACAAGGAGATCGATTTCGAACGGCTCGTCGCCGCGCTCGAGGAAGCCATCGCGACCGCCGCCCGCAAGGTCTACAAGGTCCGCGAGATGGCGGCGCGGTTCGACCAGAAGACGGGGACGCTGACCGCCTGGACTCCGTACCGGATCGTCGCCGAAAAGACGGTCAAGCCGGAAGAGGCGGCGCCGGGCGCGATCGACCCGGACGACGTCCCGCTCGGGCAGGCTGCGGCGCCGGCTCCCGCTCCTGCCGCGCCCGTCGACCTCGAGAAGGAGATCCGCCTGCCGTACATCGAGCTGCTTCCCGAAGAGGCGCAGCGCGCTTCTTCAGGGCGAGCTCCTCGGCCAGAGCTGGGAAGTCGTGCGGAATCCGAAGAGCGAGGCGTCGGTGGGCGAAGAATCGGTCATCGAGCCGGCCGCGATGGCGCTCGACGACGAGATCCGTCTCTATCGCTCGACCGAAGGCCTCGGCCGCATCGCCGCCCAGAGCGCCAAGCAGGTCCTCTATCAGAAGGTCCGCGAGGCCGAGCGCGACAACATCTACAACGAATACTTCCCGAAGCTCGGAGAGCTCATCACGGGCACGGTCAAGCGCTTCGAGCGCGGCGACATGATCGTCGACCTCGGGCGCACGGAAGCGGCGATCCCGCGCGAGCACCAGTCGCGCGCGGAGCGTTACACGCAGGGCGAGCGCGTGCGCGGCGTCCTCGCGGACGTCCACAAGAACCCGAAGGGCTCGCAGATCATCCTCTCGCGCACCGCGCCCGAGCTCCTCATGCGCCTCATGGAGATGGAGGTCCCCGAGATCTACGACGGCACGGTCGTCATCCGCGGCTGCGTGCGGCAGCCCGGCGACCGCGCGAAGGTGGCCGTGTCATCCCGAGAGCGCGACGTGGACCCGGTCGGGGCCTGCGTCGGCATGCGCGGCTCGCGCGTGCAGGCCATCATGCGCGAGCTTCGCGGCGAGCGCATCGACATCATCCAGTACTCCGACGACCTCATCACGTACGCGCAGAACGCGCTTTCCCCGGCGAAGATCACGCGCGTCTCGGCCATGCCGGCCGACGACGAGACCGAGCCGGAGATCGGCGCGGACGGCGAGCCGGTCGAGCCGGTCCCCACCCTCGAGTGCATCGTCGAGGAGGACCAGCTCTCGCTCGCCATCGGAAAGCGCGGGCAGAACGTCCGCCTCGCCGCGGCCCTGATCGGCGCCCGCATCGAGATCAAGAGCGAGCAGGCCGTCAAGGCCGAGGTCGCCCAGGCCCTCCAGCGGATGCTCCTCGCCTCGCAGCGCCGCGGAACCGCCGCTCGCCGAGGTCCCGGGCCTCGACGCGGCCGCGACCGCCGCATTCGAGGCCGCGGGCTTCGCGACCGTCGGCGACCTCCTGGACGCCGAGAGCGGGGGCGAGGGCGAGGAAGGGGTCGATCCCGCTCTCCTCGGTCGCGCTCGACAAGCCCGCGCGCGACGCGGCCCTCGAGGCGGCCCATGCCTTCGAGGAAGCGCCCGAAGAAGAGGAAGCCGCCGACGAGGGCGGTCTCGAATTCCAGGAAGCCGGCGACGAGGAGTCCTCGGCCGCCCCCGTGACGGAGACGCCCGAAAAGTGAAGACCATGTCCGCCAAGTTCACCGTCGCCGAGCTCGCCAAGATGATGGGCAAGCCCGCGAAGGAGGTCCTCTTTCTTCTGCAGGGCATCGGCGTCGACGTCAAGACGGCCGAGTCCGTCCTCGACCCCGCGACCGCCCAGGCCCTCCTCATGGGCAAGACCCAGGCGCCCAAGTCGCTCATCGTGAGGCAGGCCCCCGTCGGCCGCGGCCGCGGCTGCCGCCGCGAGCGCCTCGGCGGCGAAGGCGCGCACCGAGCGCGCCGCGTTGAAGCGCATCAAGATCGTCGAGCGCTCCCTCGACGCCGAAGAGGGCGAGGCCGATCGAGACCGTGACGGCACTCGAGGCGGAAGAGCCCGCCGCCGCCCCTGCGGCTCCCGAGGCGCCGTCCGCACCGCCGAAGGTCGAGGCCGCGGCGCCCCCCGTGCCCGAGGCCGAGGGCTCGTCGAGGCCGTGCCCGCTGCTCCCCTTCCGGCCGCGCCCCCGGTCGCGTTCACTCCGTTCACTCCGCCTCCGCAGGCCGCGGCTCCGCCGGCTCGCCCGGCACGCTCCGCCGTTGCGGCGACTCCCGCCGTCCGGCGCCCCGTCCACGCCGCCCGCCCGCGTCAGCGCCCGGCGTCGCGCCGAAAACACCGCCGCCCCCGGCTCCCGCCGCGCCCGCGGGCGCCCTCGGCCGCATCCTGAAGCGCACGGGCGATCTTCCGCCGCGGCCCGTCCGCCGCTCCCGTTCCGGCCGCCCCCGCTCCGCGTCCCGACGCGATGATGTCCCACGGCGCGAGCGCCGGACCGCATTCGCCCGGCGTCACGCACGTCAGGACCCCTTCCTCTCCCGCGCAGACCGGCTCGTCCACCGCTCCGCCGCTGCGCGGCGCCGGCGGTCTCGGCCGCGCGGTCATCGCCGCGCCACCGGCTCCCGCCGTGCGGCCCGCCCGCGTCGGCGCAGCCGGCCGACGCCCGCCGGCACCGGCTTCCCGCGGCCCGGACTTCCCGCCGCGCCCCGGCATGGCCGCCGCGGCCCGGCTTCTCGCCGCGCCCGGGCTTCTCGCCCGCGTCCCGGCGGCCCCTCGGGCCCCGGGTTCTCTCCGCGTCCGTCCTTCGGACGCCCGCCGCTCGGCGGCGCCGCCGCGCCGTGCTGCCCGACACGGCCGAGCGCCGGAAGAAGGACGCCACGAAGCCCGGCCTCGGCGTCAAGAAGGGCGACGCGAAGAAGGCCGAGTCGAAGAAGCCGCGCACGAAGGAGGTCTCGGCGCTCGAAGAGGACGTGCGCGAATACCTCGGCACGTACAAGCAGGACACCTACGAGGACATCCCGACGCCGTCGGCCGAAGGAACGGACGAGGCGCTGGCGGCCAAGCCCCTTTCCAAGTCCGCGCAGCGCCGCGCCGGCAAGAAGACGATGGCCACGGAGACCGGCGAGGTCGTCGAGGTCAAGAAGAAGGCCGAGGGCCCCGTCTTCCTCTCGGAAGGCGTCACGATCAAGGAGCTCTCCGAGAAGCTCGGGGTCCTCGCGAAGGACCTCATGAAGTCGTTCCTGTCGCGCGGCGTCTTCGCGACGATCAACCAGCCGCTCGACCCGAAGATGGCCGTCGAGATCGCCCGGGAGTTCGGCGTCGAGGCGGCGGTCGTCTCGTTCGAGGAAGAGCTGGAGCTCTCACGCCAGCAGACCGCGAACGACCAGGCGGCGGCCGAGCTCTCGCGGCCGAAGTCGGCGGAGATGCCCGCCGTCGGCGAGCGCATCCCGCGCGCGCCCGTCGTGACCGTCATGGGTCACGTCGACCACGGCAAGACGTCGCTCCTCGACGCGATCCGCAAGGAGAACGTCGCCGAGGGCGAGGCGGGCGGCATCACGCAGCACATCGGCGCCTACCGCGTCGTCGCGAAGGGCAAGCCCATCGTCTTCCTCGACACGCCGGGCCACGAGGCGTTCACGCTGATGCGCTCGCGCGGCGCCAAGGCCACGGACATCGTCGTCCTCGTCGTCGCGGCCGACGACGGCGTCATGCCGCAGACGCAGGAGGCGATCGACCACGCGCGCGCCGCGAAGGTGCCGATCGTCGTCGCCATCAACAAGATCGACAAGCCCGACGCGAACCCGCAGCGCGTCAAGCAGGAGCTCGCCGAGAAGGGCGTCCTCGTCGAGGAATTCGGCGGCGACGTCGTGGCCTGCGAGATCTCCGCGAAGAAGAAGATCGGAATCGACCAGCTCCTCGAGATGATCCTCCTCCAGGCCGATCTCCTCGAGCTGAAGGCCGTGGCGACGGGCCCGGCCCGCGGCGTCGTCCTCGAGGCGCGCCGCGAGGCGGGCAAGGGCACGCTCGCGACCGTGCTCGTGCAGCAGGGCACGCTTCACGTCGGCGACGTCTTCTTCGCCGGCACGGCCGTGGGCCGCGTGCGCGCGATGCTCGACGACCACGCCGCGCGCGTCACCGAGGCGCCGCCGGCGACGCCGGTCGAGGTCATGGGCTTCGAGGACATCCCGAACGCCGGCGACACGCTCCAGGTCGTCGAGGACGAGGGCAAGGCGCGCCAGGTCTCGCAGTTCCGCTCGCTCAAGGAGCGCGAGGAATCGCTCACGAAGTCCTCGCGCATGTCGCTCGACTCGCTCTTCAACCGGATGAAGGAAGGCGAGATGAAGGATCTCGCCCTCATCGTGAAGGCCGACGTGCACGGCTCCGAGGAAGTCCTCGTCCAGACGCTCGGCAAGCTCTCCACCGAGAAGGTGAAGGTCAGCGTCCTGCACTCCGGAGTCGGCGCGATCTCGGTGAACGACGTCCTCCTCGCGTCGGCGTCCGACGCCATCGTCATCGGCTTCAACGTGAAGCCCGAGAAGAAGGCCCAGGAGCTCGCCGACCACGAGGGCGTCGACATCCGCCTCTACTCCGTCATCTACACGCTCACGGACGAGATCAAGAAAGCCATGACCGGCCTCCTCGACACCGTCAAGAAGGAAGTCACGCGCGGGCACGCCGAGGTGCGCGAGCTCTTCAAGGTGCCGAAGATCGGGACGATCGCGGGCTGCATGGTCACGGACGGCGTCATCCCGCGTTCGGCCTCCGTGCGCCTCATTCGCGACAACCGCGTCATCTACGAAGGCAAGATCGGCTCGCTTCGCCGCTTCAAGGACGACGCGTCCGAGGTGAAGCAGGGCTTCGAGTGCGGCATCGGCATCGCGGGCTATCAGGACGTGAAGGTCGGTGACGTCATCGAGGCGTTCGTCGTCGAGGAGCTCGCGGGATCGCTGACCTGAGGCGCCCGTGGTCGTCGCCATCGCCGTCTTCGACTTTCATCTTCCCGGGTGCCGGGGCCTCAAGGAGAAGCGCGTCGTTCCTGAGGCCGCTGAAGGCCCGCCTTCGCGGCGACTTCGAGATCTCGGCGGCCGAGGTCGCGCATCAGGACCTCCTGCAGCGCGCGACCCTCGGGATCGCCGCGGTGGGGCCCGATCCGGAGGCGCTCGAGCCGCTGCTCGCAGAGGGTCCGCCATTTCATCGAGGGCTACGCGGAAGAGAACGGGGCCGAGATCGCGAGCGAGCGGCACGAGCTCGTGGGGTTCGGGGACGTCGGCGCGCCGGGAAGCTCCTTCGGCGCCGGGACATCGAGCTGAAAGCAGGTGACGCACATGGCGACACAGAGACGTTCCGCGGCGGCTCCGGGCAGGCGCCCGAAGCAGGTCGGCGACGTCGTGCGCGCGGAGCTGGCGCGCCTCCTGAGGGAGGACCTGCGCGACCCGGCGATCGGCTTCGCGACGATCACGGACGTCGTCATGGCCGACGACCTGCGCTCGGCGCGCGTCTTCGTGTCCGTCTTCGGCCCGAAGGAGCAGTTCACAGAAGACGGTGGACGCCCTGAACCACGCGCGGGGACGCCTGCGCTCGCTCGTCGGGAAGAACTGCGGCCTGCGCTACGCGCCGGAGCTCCATTTCGCCGAGGACCACACGCTCGAGCGCGGCGCGCGCATCGAGGAGCTGCTGCGCTCGATCCCGAAGCTCCCGGGCGAGCCCGACGCCTCATGACGCCGCGCGACGCCGGCGGTCGACGCGGCCTACGAAGACGTCGCGAAGCTCCTCGCGACGGGAAAGCGGTTCCTCCTCACGGGCCACCGCAACCCGGACGGCGACGCCCTCGGCTCGGCGCTCGGCCTCGCGCTCGCGCTCGAGGCCGCCGGCAAGGAAGCGCGCGTCGTCATGCGCGACGCGTGGTCTTCCGCCTACGCGAAGATGCCGGGGATCTCGCGCGTTCTCGTGGCGGACGCGCTCCCCGCCGACTGGCCCGCGGGCTGGGACGCGCTCTTCACGATGGAGTGCCCCGAGGCGGATCGCGCCGGCTGGCCGAACCTCCTCGCCGGAATGGTCGTGAACGTCGATCACCATCCCGGCAACACGCGCTACGGCGCGCTGAACCTCGTCGACCTCCCGGCCGCGGCCGTGGGCGAGATCGTGGCCGACCTCCTCGACCTCCTCGGATGGCCGCTCACGCCGGACATCGCGACGAACCTCTGGGTGTCGCTCGTCTCCGACACCGGCTCGTTCCGCTACTCGAACACGACGCCGAAGGCGCTCGCGCTCGGCGCGCGCCTCGTGGCCGAGGGCGCCGCAGCCGGGTCCGGTGAACGAGTTCCTCTTCGAGGCCGCGCCGCTCTCGACGCTGAAGCTCGAGGCGCTCGTCCTCGGAACGCTCGAGCTCCACGCCGGCGGCACCGTCGCGACCGTCGAGCTGCCCCGCCGTTTCTTCGCCGAGAGCGGCGCGAAGGACTCGGACACGGAGGGGCTCGTGAACCGCGCGCGCGGCATCGAGGGCGTGCGCGCCGCCGCTGCTCCTCCGGGAGGGCGAGGACGGAGAGATCCGCTGCTCGCTGCGCAGCAAGGGCGTCGTGGACATCCGGAGCGTCGCCGCGCGTCACGCCGGCGGCGGGCACCGCAACGCCTCGGGCTGCCGCGTGGCGGGCACGCTCGCCTCCGCGAAGGCCACGCTGGTTCCGCAGATCGCCGCCGCCGTGGAAGCCGAGACGCGTCGGAAGCCGTGCCGGGGCCCGAGTGACGGCATCTCCGTCGCGCCCCGAGGGCCCGTCCGGCCTCCTCCTCGTCGACAAGCCCGCGAAGCTCACCTCCCACGACGTCGTGGACGTCGCGCGCCGGCTGCTCGGGACGCGCCGCATCGGGCACACGGGGACGCTCGACCCCGCGGCGACCGGGCCTCCTCGTCCTGTGCGTCGGCCGCGCCGGGCGGCTGCAGTCGTTCCTCACGGGCTGGGAGAAGACGTACGAGGGCACGATGCGCTTCGGCATCGTGACGGACACGTACGACACGGAGGGGACGCCCGCCGGAGAGCCGCACCCCGATCCCCGCCCGGAGCGCGCGCGCCTCGAGGAGGTCTGCCGCTCGTTCACGGGCGAGATCCGGCAGTCGCCGCCGCCCTTCTCGGCGAAGAAGTTCGACGGCAGGAAGTTCTACGACCTGGCGCGGAAGGGCGAGGCCGTGCCGGACCTGCCCAAGACGGTCACCGTCCGCGAGTTCGACGATCCTCGCGCTCGAGGACGACGTCGCGAGCTTCCGCGTCTCCTGCACGTCGGGCACGTACATCCGCTCGCTCGCCCACGACGTCGGGAAGGCGCTCGGCCTCGGCGCCCACCTCGCGTCGCTCCGACGCACTTCGATCGGACCCTTCCGCCTCGAGGACGCGCGCACGCTGCCCGAGCTCGAGGCCCTGGCGCCCGCGGAGCGCCTGTCGAAGCCGTTCTGGCTCGGACTCTCCGGAAATCCCGCTCCCGTTCCCCGCGGTCCCGCTCGCTCCCGCCGAAGCCGCGAAGGTGAAGAGCGGGCACGGCGTCCCCGTGCGGGTCCCGCCCGAAGCCGCCGGCGCCCCGATGGTTCGCCTCACGGCCGGCGGCGAGCTCCTCGCCCTCGGCATCCTCGAGCCGCTCGGCAGGGGCGTCCTCGCGCTCGCCCGCCCGAAGATCGTCCTCGCGGAGTGACGTTTGACGCCCGCGGATCGTCCCGGTAGACTTCCCCGGCTGAAAAATTAGAGACATCAAGGAAAAAAAGACATTGGCCCAGCTCACCACGAAGAAGGCGGAAACGATCACCAGCTACCGGCGCCACGAGAGCGACACCGGATCCCCCGAGGTCCAGGTCGCCCTTCTCTCCAAGCGCATCTCCGAGCTGACCGAGCACTTCAAGGCCCACGCCAAGGACCATCACTCGAGGAGGGGGCTCCTCCAGATGGTCGGCCGGCGGCGGCGCCTGCTCGATTACGTGAAGAGGCGCGACGCGGAGCGGTACCGGGCCCTGATCGAACGCCTCGGACTGCGCAAGTAGTCCTTCTTCCCTCAACGTTCGGCGGCACGCCCCGGCCCGCATTCCGCGGCTGAGGATCTCGCGCCCGCCGGGCCGGGCCACGCGAAAGGAACTGCCCATGCACGACACCCTGACCGTCGACCTCGATGGCCGTTCGCTCACGATCGAGACCGGCAAGATCGCCAAGCAGTCCGACGGCGCCGCCGTCGTGAAGTGCGGCGACACGGTGGTCCTCGTGACCGCCTGCTACTCGAAGGAAGCGAAGGACATCGACTTCCTCCCGCTCACCGTCGAGTACAAGGAATACCAGTACGCGGCGGGCCGGATCCCCGGCGGCTTCTTCAAGCGCGAGGGGCGCCCCACGGAGAAGGAAATCCTCACGTGCCGGATGATCGACCGGCCGTTCCGCCCGCTCTTCCCCGAGGGCTTCAACCACGAGACCCAGATCGTGGGCCTCGTCCTCTCGGCCGACGGCGAGAACGACCCCGACGTCCTCGCGATCAACGGCGCCGCCGCCGCGCTCGCGATCAACACGATCCCCTTCCACCACATCCTCGGCGCCGTCCGCGTCGGCCAGATCGGCGAGCGCTTCGTCTTCAACCCGACCGCGAAGGAGCGCAAGGAGTCCGAGTTCGACCTCGTCGTCGTCGGCACGCACGACGCGGTCTCGATGGTCGAGGCGGGCGCGAAGGAAGTCTCCGAGGCCGTGATGCTCGAGGCGATCCTGCGCGGGCACGAGCAGGTGCGGAAGATCGTCGAGGCCATCGCCGCGATGGCCGCGCGCCGCAACGTCGTGAAGGCGCCGTTCACGTCTCCCGCGCCGGTCCCCGCGGACTTCGCCGCGGCCGTCCGCAGCCAGTGGGAAGGCCCGATGATGGAGGCCCTCACGCATCCCGGGAAGATCGAGTCGTACGCGAAGATCAAGGAAGTCAAGAAATACGGCGTCGAGCTGATCCCCGAGGACCAGCCCGAGACGCGCAAGCTGGCCAAGCGCGCCCTGTCGGAGCTCGTCGAGACGCTCACGCGCGAGACGATCGTCAAGCAGCGCAAGCGCCTCGACGGCCGCGCCTTCGACCAGATCCGCCCGATCACGATCGAGGCGGGCGTCCTTCCGCGCACGCACGGCTCGTCGCTCTTCACGCGCGGCGAGACGCAGGCGCTCGTCACGGTCACGCTCGGCACGTCCGACGACACGCAGCTCATCGAGGACCTCGAGGGCGAGTCCGAGCGCGCCTTCCTCCTCCACTACAACTTCCCGCCGTTCTCGGTCGGCGAGGTCAAGCGCTTCGGCTCCCCCGGCCGCCGCGAGATCGGCCACGGCCGCCTCGCGTGGCGCTCGCTGCAGGCGGTCCTGCCGGACGAGAAGGAATTCCCGTACACGATCCGCGTCGTCTCCGACATCCTCGAGTCGAACGGCTCGTCGTCGATGGCGACGATCTGCGGCGGCTCGCTCGCGCTCATGGACGCCGGCGTGCCCGTCAAGGGCGCGGTCGCGGGCGTCGCGATGGGCCTCGTGAAGGAAGGCGACGCGTTCGCCGTCCTGACCGACATCGCCGGGCAGGAAGACCACTACGGCGACATGGACTTCAAGGTCGCGGGCACCCGCACGGGCATCACGGCCCTCCAGATGGACATCAAGATCGGCGGCATCACGCCGCAGATCTTCCAGCAGGCGCTCGAGCAGGCGCGCCACGGCCGGCTCTTCATCCTCGACAAGATGGAGCAGACGCTTGACCGCCGCGCGCCCCGAGCTCTCCGCGTTCGCGCCGCGCCTCCTCACGATCACGGTGCCCGAGGAGAAGATCCGCGACGTCATCGGCTCCGGCGGCAAGACGATCCGCGCGCTCCAGAAGGAATACGCCTGCAAGATCGACGTGCAGGACGACGGGACCGTCACGGTCGCCTCGAGCGACCTCGGCACCGCCGAGAAGTGCATCGAGGCGATCCGCCAGCTCACGACCGTTCCCGAGATCGGCACCGAGTACCTCGGCACGGTCATGCGCATCGAGCCCTACGGCTGCTTCGTGCAGATCCTCCCGGGCATGGACGGGCTCGTCCACATCTCCGAGCTCGCGCCCGGGCGCGTGCGCGAGACGACCGACGTCGTGAAGATGGGCGACAAGGTCAAGGTCAAGATCATCGCGATCGACCCCGTGAACGGGAAGATCAAGCTCTCGCGCCGCCAGGCGCTCACGCCCGAGGAGACGCGCCGCCGAGATCGAGCGCCTCGGCCTCACGGCGGCGGTCGCGGCGGGCGAGGGAGACGGCGGACGCGACGAGACGGCCGCGCCACTTCGACCGCGACCGGCGGCCGGGCGGCGGCGGCGGCTTCCGCGGCAGGCCGGGCGGCGGCGGCTTCCGCCCGCGCTGACCTATCGTCCGAAGAGCACCGAGGATTTTTCTGCTATCGGGGCGCGAACGCGGCCCCCGAGACGTTTTCGTCGACTCCGGCTGTCAAGGCGCGCTTCGCGCGCCGCGTAGCGGCCGAGGCCCTTGACAGCCGGAGTCGACCGCAGTCCGTCCGCCGGCTGCGAATGTGCCGCCGATAGCAGAAATTACTCCTTCTTCCGCAGACGCCGCTCCGGCGGCGCGAGGCCTTCCGGCGCGACTTCGTCCGCGCGGTCACCCGTCTCGTACCAGTGGCGCAACGATGCGACACCGGCATCCCGTTGCGCGTCGTCCGCCCCCTCGTCCAGATAGCGCCGAACCTCCCGCGCGGCGCCCTCGAGGTCGCCCTGGCCTTCGACGAGAGTCGCGTAGACCATCGTGTCGGCGAAGCGGTGGCGGCCCGCGGGGATCGTGGACGGCAGGAGAGGCACGAGAGACAGCGCGCCCGCCGTCAGTACCAGAAGGCCCGCGACTCGAAATCTGCGATCGCGTATTTCTTTGAAGGTGAAGAGAAAGAAAGAAGCCTGCGCCGAGGGCCAGCGGCCCGGCCATTCCGGCGCGGTAACGGGAGGTCGTCTGGACGAGCAGACAGGCCGCGAGCGGCACGAGAATCGCGACGAGCGCCAGGAGCCCCTCTTCCCTTCTAAGCACGCCGCGCGTCGAGCGCGGCGAACAGCCCGACCAGTCCGACTCCGAGGATGCACGAGAAGACGGGAAGCACGCGAAGAATCCGCATCCGATCCCGGAAGAAATAGAAGTTCGCGTTGTCCGGGACCTCGAAGGCGTTGAAGAACGTCGCGAGCTTCTTCAGGAAGAGCTTCGGCAGCTCGAGCGGCTGCGTCCCGGTAGCTCGCGAGGACGAGCCTTGCGTCGTGCGCAGCGTCGAGCCCCCGCCTCCTCGAGCATCTCCTCCATCCCCGGCGGGCGACATCGTCGTCGCGTCCGCGCCGCGCGCGTTGCCCCAGACGAGGCCGATGGCCTGCCGCGTGTCGAAGGTCAGCGGCGGCACGCCGGCCGAGATGTTGCGGGCGGCGAGAACGGCGAGGGGGATCGCCAGGCCGAGGGCACCGAAAGAAGGATGCGCAGGCGCTGCGCGCCGAAGGAAGAGCGGCGGCTCTCGCCGCCGCCCGGGGATTTCCTGGAAGGTGAATAAGGAAAAGCAGAATAAGAACAATAGAGGGATGCAAGGGCCAGGGGCGCGACGGTCTGCTTGAGCAGGATCGCGAGGCCGCCGAGGAGTCCGAGAAGAAAGACGCCGCTCGCGCCGCGCATCCATCCCCGGCGCTCCGCCGCCCGCTCTTTCACATTCGAAGAAATCTCGTTCTTCTCCTCGTTCTCTTCGGACCGCGCCCCTGCGATGAGGGGCCATGCGAGCAGAAGCGTCGAGAGATGCGCGACGGGCCCGTCGCGCAGGGCGAAGCCGTCGTGGAAAACGAGCGGCCCGTAAAGTCCGTAGAGGATCCCTGCAAGTGCGGCTGCGACTGCAGCAGCGGACGCCGCGTTCCTGAGCCTCGGTCAACGCTCCGTCGACCGTCGCCTTCCCCTCTTCCCCTTCTAAGAAATCCTTCTCTTCTTTTCCCTAACTCTAAGACCGCAAGAGCAGTCGCGCGCTGGCGAGACACGCGAGGAGGAGCTGCAGGATCCTTGCCGGCCAGACAGGCGATGCGAAAGCGAGCCGCAGCAGCGCGAGGCCGTAGGGATAGAGCGGACCGGAGAAGTACGCGTTCTTCTGATACCAGTTTTCCCAGTCCTCCGGGCTCCCGTACGCCTCCTGCCACGCGAAATACGACCGCCACGCGGGGACATCGCGCCAGTTGCCCGCCGCGAGATGCGCCGACCAGTCCACGTATCCCCACTCGTCCGTCTCTGTCCAGAGATGCCACAGCGAAAGCGGCGTCCTGGAAAGCGAGACGAGGTACGCCCCCCGCACGACGAGGACCGCCAGAAAGACCGCCGCGAAAACGGCGCGCCCACGTCGATTTCGGGAAGGCACGCGAGGATTCTAGGGGTATGCTCGCCCCGTGACGCGGCCTCGGCGCCTTCCGCTCGTCGTCGTCCTCGCTTCGGCGCTCACCGCGACCGGCCTCTGCACATCCTTGTCGGCGGGCGCCGCGACCTCGTGCCCGGTGGCGGACGCACCGGAGCACGACGCGTGCTGCGATCGGGAGCCGGGGAACGAGGCCTGCCCCGAGGCGCCGGCGCGGCCGTCGTGCCGGATGTGCGACGACACCGTCGCGTTTCTCCTGAAGGAAAAGATCGGCGACGGCGACGCGCCGAGCGCGACGTTCGCACTCGTCCCCACGCTCGCGCCGCGCCCGGATGGCGTGATGCCGGGCGCGTCGGACTCCCTCCACCTTTTGTCGCTCTCCGCCTCTCCTCCGATTCATCTCCTCAACGTGACTTTTCGGAACTGAGACGACGCGACCACCGCTGTCGTTCTCTTTCTTCTTTACCTCTAAGAAAATCCGAATCCGAATCTCCGAAAATCCGAAAACTACCGGAGCAGAAAGCTCCGAGGAGAAAACTCATGAAGAAGACCCTGTTCGCGCTGCTGTTCGTTCTCGTGGCCGCCCTCGGCACGGTCGCCTCCGCGACCTCGAGCGCCTCGTGCTGCGGCGGAAGCTGCTGCGGCGAGCCGACCTGCTGCGCGAAATAGCGCCGCATTCTCCGTGTTCCTCGAAGGGCCGCCGGGCAACCGGCGGCCCTTCCTTTATCTGGTAAATTCCCGGCGCCCGCGTCCCAGGCGAAAGAGACTCAAGCACAAAAGAGATGCCACAGATCTTCAATCGGAGCACGAACGCCATCGCGCGCCTCTCGATCTGGGGCGCGGTGTTCATCCTCGCCGGCGTCGGGTGGGCGGCATCCATCCTGAACCGCTCCGCCTACAACACGAACCAGGGCGTCACGGTGAAGCAGCCCGTGCCCTTCGGCCACGAGCATCACGTGGCCGGCCTCGGGCATCGACTGCCGCTACTGTCATTCCTTCGTCGAGAAGAGCGCCTCGGCCGGCATCCCGCCGACGGCGACCTGCATCAACTGCCACAAGCTCATCTGGAACGACAGCCCGATGCTCGAGCCCGTGCGCGAGAGCTTCCGCACCGGAAAGCCGCTGAACTGGAGGAAGGTCTACGACCTGCCCGACTTCGTGTACTTCGACCACAGCATCCACGTGGCGAAGGGAGTCGGGTGCGTCTCCTGCCACGGCCGCGTCGACAAGATGCGCCTCACGGCGCAGTTCCCGTCGCTCCAGATGGAGTGGTGCATCGCCTGCCACCGCAACCCGGAGAAGTTCCTGCGCCCGAAAGACAGGATCTTCGACCTGACCTGGGCCGCGGCCGATCAGGAGACGCTCGGACGAGAGCTCGCGAAGGAGAACCACCTCCGATCGACGATCGCGCTCACGAACTGCAGCACGTGCCATCGATGAAGACGCTCGACGGCCCCGACTTCTGGCGCAGCCTCGAGGAGTACGCCGCGACGCCCGAGTTCGCCGAAGAGCTCGGCCGCGAGTTCCCGCGTTTCGCCTCCGAGTGGGACGAAGGCGTGAGCCGCCGGCGCTTCCTGGAGCTCTCGGGCGCCTCGCTCGCGCTCGCCGGCCTTACGGCCTGCGTGAAGCAGCCCCGCGAGGGCCTCGTCCCGTACGTCAAGCAGCCCGAGGAGGTCGTTCCGGGCCGGCCGCTCTTCTTCGCGACCGCCTCGACGCTCCTCGGGATACGCGACCGGCATCCTCGTCGAGAGCCACACCGGCCGCCCCACGAAGGTCGAAGGCAATCCCGAGCACCCCGCGAGCCTCGGCGCGACGGACCTCTTCGCGCAGGCGTCGATCCTCTCCCTGTACGACCCCGACCGCTCGCAGACGATCACGAAGCTCGGCCAGATCCGCACGTGGCCGGCCTTCGCCGAGGAGCTTCAGGCGCGCGTGAAGACGGCCCGGGCGATTCTCGGCGAGGGCTTCCGCCTGCTGACGCCGACGGTCACGTCGCCCGCTCTCGCCGCGAAGATCCGCGAGCTCAACGCTCTCCTCCCGAAGGCGCGCTGGCACCAGTGGGAGCCCGGCGGGCCGCGACGTCGTGCGCGCGGGCGCGCGCCTCGCGTTCGGGCAGGCCCGTCGAGATCCGCTACGACTTCAGCAAGGCCGACGTCGTCGTGTCGCTCGACGCGGACCCCTTCACGTTCGGGCCCGGCTCTCTCGCCTACGCCCGCGCGTTCGCGCGGCGACGGCGCGAGGCCGCGACCGGGCCCGGAGCCCCTCCGCGTTTCTACGCGATCGAGACGACGCCGACGAGCTCGTCGACGCTCGCCGACCACCGGATCTCCCTGAAGCCGTCCGAGCTCCACGCCGCGGCCGCCGCGCTTTTTGCGGCCGTCGCCGGGAAAGGCGCGGATTCGCGCTTCCCGTGGGCCGCCGCGTGCGCCGCCGACCTGAAGGCGCACGCGGGCCGCGGCCTCGTGATTCCCGGCGAGCACGCGCCGGCCGAGGTCCACGCGCTCGCGCACCTTCTCAACGACGCGCTCTCCAACCTCGGCGCGACCGCCATCCTCACGGATCCCGTCGAGGCCGAGCCCGTCGACCAGCTCGCCTCGCTCACGGCCCTCGTTTCCGACATGAAGGCGGGACGTGTCGACACGCTCCTCGTCCTCGGCGGCAACCCCGCGTTCGACGCGCCGCAGGACCTCGGCTTCGTCGAGGCGCTCCAGAAGGTCGCGTTCCGCGCCCGCCTCGGGCTCTACGACGACGAGACGAGCCAGTACTGCCCGTGGCACGTGAACGAGGCGCACGAGCTCGAGGCGTTGGGGCGACGCGCGCGCCTTCGACGGCACCGTCACGATTCTCCAGCCGCTCGTCGAGCCGCTCTACGGCGGGAAGTCCGCGCTCGAGGTGCTCGCCGCGGCGCTCGGGCAGCCGGCCGCGAAGGGGCTCGACCTCCTCCGGGCGCACTGGCAGAAGCAGCATCCGGACGGCTTCGACGCGTTCTTCCGCAAGTCCCTCCACGACGGCTTCGTCGACGGACAGCGCGCTGCCGGCCCGGGCTCTCAAGCCGGTTGCGAACGTTCCGGCTCCCGCCGCCGGCTCCGACGCCGGAGGCGGCCGGCCTCGAGGTCGTCTTCCGGCCCGATCCCGGCATCTTCGACGGCCGCTTCGCGAACAACGGCTGGCTGCAGGAAGTTCCGAAGCCGCTCACGAAGCTCACGTGGGACAACGCCGCGCACCTGAGCCCCGCGACGGCGAAGAGGCTCGGCGTGAAGAACGAGGACCTCGTCGTCCATCACCGCGGCGGGCGCGACCCTCGACGGCGCCCGTCTGGATCCTCCCCGGCCAGCCCGACGACGTCGTGACGCTGCATTTCGGCCACGGGCGCACGCGCGCCGGCCGCGTCGGCAACGGCACCGGCGTGAACGCCTACCGCATCCGCGCCGCCGACGGGTCTCTGGCTCGCGACGGCCTCGGTGCAGAAGGCCGGCGGGACCTTCGCGCTCGCGACGACGCAGCACCACTTCAACATGGAAGGGCGCCACCTCGTCCGCACGGGAACGTTCGAGGAGTACCGCAAGGACCCCGAGTTCGCCCGCAAGCTCGAAGAGGTTCCGAAGATCAGCCTCTACCCCGGTTTCAAGTACGACGGGCACGCGTGGGGCCTCGCGGTGAACCTGTCGTCCTGCACCGGCTGCAACGCCTGCGTCGTCGCCTGCCAGTCCGAGAACAACATCCCGACGATCGGCAAGGACCAGGTGCGGCGCGGCCGCGAGATGCACTGGATCCGGATCGACCGCTACTACGAGGGCTCCCCCGAGAACCCGCTCGTGCACAACCAGCCCGTCATGTGCATGCACTGCGAGCAGGCGCCCTGCGAGGTCGTCTGCCCGGTCGCCGCCACGACGCACAGCGAGGAAGGCATCAACGAGATGACCTACAACCGCTGTATCGGGACGAAGTACTGCTCGAACAACTGCCCGTACAAGGTGCGCCGCTTCAATTTCTTCGACTACAACAAGGACAAGCACCTCCCCGTCCTCACGCTCCTCGCGAACCCGAACGTCACGGTCCGCCAGAAGGGCGTCATGGAGAAGTGCAACTACTGCATCCAGCGCGTGAACCGCGCGCGCATGGACGCCGAGAAGGAGAACCGGCCGCTCCGGGACGGCGAGATCCTCACGGCCTGCCAGCAGGTCTGCCCGACGGAAGCGCTCGTCTTCGGCGACATCAACGACACGACGTCGAAGGTCGCGAAGCTGAAGGCCGAGCAGCTCAATTACGGATTGCTGGAAGAGCTGAACACGAGGCCGAGAACGACCTATCTGGCGAAGCTCGCAACCCGAACTCTCGGAGATGACGAAGATTTTCTTCGAAAGGTAATAGCGGAGTCCGCCGCAGCTGCGGCGGCCCTGCCCTCTTCCCTTCTAAGAAAATCTTCTTCTTCGGCGGTCTCGCCTGATGTCCGCCAACGCCGATCGTCCGCCTGTCATCGCGCCCGGCTACACGCCGGCGACGGTGACCGACAAGATCAGCGCGGTCGTCCTGCGGAAGACGCCGAGGTGGTGGTACGTCGGCTTCGCGATCTCGTTCCTCGCGGCCCAGGGCCTCTTCGTCACGATCGCGAAGCTGCTCGTCCTGACGGTCGGGATCTGGGGCATCAACATCCCCGTGGCCTGGGGCATCGACATCGTCAACTTCGTCTGGTGGATCGGCATCGGCCACGCCGGCACGCTCATCTCGGCGATCCTGCTCCTGCTCCGCCAGACGTGGCGCACGTCCATCAACCGCTTCGCCGAGGCGATGACGCTCTTCGCGGTCGCCGCGGCCGCGCAGTTCGTCCTCTTCCACACGGGCCGCCAGTGGCTCGCGGTCTACTGGCTCTTCCCCTACCCGAACACGATGGGCGTGTGGCCGCAGTTCCGCAGCCCCCTCATGTGGGACGTCTTCGCCGTCTCGACGTACGCCACGATCTCGGCTCTCTTCTGGTTCGTGGGCCTCATCCCCGACCTCGCCACGCTGCGCGACCGCAGCAAGCACTGGTTCGGGAAGATCACGTACGGGATGCTCGCGATGGGCTGGCGCGGCTCGGCGCGGCACTGGCACAACTACGAGACGGCGAGCCTCCTCCTCGCCGGGCTCGCGACGCCGCTCGTCGTCTCCGTCCACACGGTCGTGAGCTTCGACTTCGCGGTCGGCATCATCCCCGGCTGGCACGCCACGATCTTCCCGCCCTACTTCGTCGCGGGCGCGATCTACTCCGGCTTCGCGATGGTGATGACGCTCGCCATCCCGCTCCGCAAGGTGTTCGGGCTCGAGGACTTCATCACGATGCGGCACCTGCAGAACATGGCCAAGATCATGCTCGCGACCGGCCTCATCGTGGCGTACGGCTACGGGATCGAGCTGTTCATGGCCTGGTACAGCGGGAACACGTTCGAGCAATACATGATCCACAACCGGATCCTCGGGCCGTACGGCTGGATCTGGTTCCTCCTCCTGCTGTGCAACGTCCTGACGCCGCAGTTCCTGTGGCTGAAGAGAGTCCGCAACTCCGTCCTCGGCCTCTTCTTCATCTCGATCATCGTGAACATCGGCATGTGGCTCGAGCGGTTCGTCATCATCGTGACGAGCCTCCACCGCGACTTCCTGCCCTCGTCGTGGGACATGTACACGCCGACGCGGTGGGACTGGTCCTTCTTCGTGGGCTCGCTCGGCCTCTTCTTCTCGCTCATGTTCCTCTTCATCCGGTTCCTCCCCGTCATCTCGATCTTCGAGATGCGCGGCGATCACGACGGGGACACGATCTCGAGGAGCAGGCCGGCGAGGTGAAGCCGTGAGCTTCCTGTCCCGCCTCTTCGCGCGCCACCTCAAGCCGGAGTTCGGCACGCCGGGGCCCCGCAAGGAGGGCGGAGACCTGCCCCCGCACCTCTACGGCGTCATCGCCGAGTTCGCGAAAGCCGGAGTCGCTCGTTCAGGCCGTTCACGCGGCCCGCAAGGAGGGCTACCAGGTGATCGAGGCCTACACGCCTTATCCCCATCGAGGAGCTGCACGACGCGATCGGCCACGGCCCTTCGCGCGTGCCGCTCCTCGTCCTGATCGGCGGGATCCTGGGCGGCCTCTTCGGGTTCTTCCTCCAGTACTGGACCTCGGCCGTCGATTACCCGCTGAACATCGGAGGGCGCCCGTACAACAGCTGGGTGTCCTTCATCCCGATCACGTTCGAGTGCACGATCCTCTTCGCGGGGATCGCGGCCGTGCTCGGCATGCTCGTGCTGAACGGCCTGCCGATGCCGTACCACCCGGTCTTCTCCGTGCCGCGCTTCCAGCTCGCGTCGCGCGACCGGTACTTCCTCATGATCCTCGCGCGCGACCCGCGCTTCCGCGCCGGCGACACCTTCCGCTTCATGGAGACGCTCGGCGCGAGCCTCGTCTCGGACGTGGAGGACTGATGCGCCGGGTTCTCCTCCTGGCCGGCGTGCCCGTTCTCGCGCTCGCGCTTTCGCGGCTGCCGGAACGACATGCATCACCAGGCCAAGATCAAGCCGTTCCGCGAGAGCACGTTCTTTTCGGACGGCGCCTCGGCGCGCGCGCTGCCGGAGGGCACCGTCGCGCGCGGGTTCCTCCGCGGCGACGCGGCGCTCTCGCGCGGCCAGGGCCCCGACGGAAAGTTCGTCGAGCGGATTCCCGTGCCGCTCACGCGCGAGCTCCTCCGGCGCGGACAGGAGCGCTTCAACATCTTCTGCTCGCCGTGCCACGGCCGGACCGGCCAGGGCCAGGGCATGATCGTCGCAGCGCGGCTTCAAGCGCCCGCCCTCGTACCACGTCGACCGCCTGCAGGGCCGAGCGCGCGGGCTACTTCTTCGACGTCATCACGAACGGCTTCGGCCAGATGTCGGGCTACGCCGTGCAGGTGACGCCCGAGGACCGCTGGGCGATCGTCGCGTGGATCCGCACCCTCCAGGCCTCCCAGCACATGCCCGGGGATTTCTTAGAAAGGAAGATAGAGAGCACCTCGAGACGGCTGGCTTGGGCAGGGTTGGGGCAGCGGCAACGGCGCATTCCTTAGAAGGTGAAAGCGCGCCGCCCGCGGCTGCGCATAAGGCTCCCGGCGCGGCTGCGGTGTCGCCGTCGCCCTCTTCACCTTCTAAGAAATCTTCTTCTTCGTCTTCGTCTTCTTCCGAAACAAAATGACCGAATCCCGCTGGGCTCCGCCCCTCGCCGATCTCGCCGCCCTCGGGCGGCGCGGCCTCGTCGTCGGCACGCTCGCCGGCGTCGTCTCGGCGGCCGGCCTCATCGCGAACCCCGCGCAGTTCTACCGCTCGTACCTCGTGGCGTTCGCTTTCGTCCTCGGCATCGCCCTCGGAAGCCTCGCGATCTCGATGCTCCACCACATGTCGGGCGGCGCGTGGGGCCTCGTCATCCGCCGCATCCTCGAGGCGTCGGCGCGCACGCTGCCGCTCGTCGCGCTCTTCGCGGTCCCGCTCCTCTTCGGCCTCCGGCATCTCTACCCGTGGGCCGATCCGGCCCGGGTCGCGCGCGACGAGATCCTCACGGCACCGCGCCGGCTACATGAACCCGACCTTCTTCGCGGTCCGGCTCGCGGTCTGCCTGCTCCTCTGGACGGTCTTCGCGCAGGCGCTGAGCCGCCTCTCGAAGAAGCAGGACGACGCGCCCGAGCCGGGCCTCGAGCGCCGGATGCAGCTCGTCGCGGCGCCCGGCCTCGCCGTCTACTGCCTGCTCGTCACGATCGCCTCGGTCGACCTCCTCATGTCGCTCGACCCGCACTGGTACTCGGCGATCTATCGGCGTGTACGTGGTCGGCGGCCAGGCCATCTCGGGCATCGCGTTCACGCTCCTCGTGAGCCTGTTCCTCGTGCGGAAGGGGCCGATGCGAGGGGTTCTCCAGCCCCGCCACGTGCACGACCACGGGAACCTGCTTCTGGCCTTCACGATGCTCTGGGCGTACTTCGCGCTCTCGCAGTTCCTCATCATCTGGTCGGGAAACCTGCCCGAGGAGATCGGCTTCTTCCACGACCGCCTCAGGGGCGGCTGGGGCGCCCTGTCGCTGTTCCTCGCCCTCTTTCATTTCGCCGTGCCGTTCGTCTTCCTCCTGTCGCGCGACTTCAAGCGCGACATCGGGAAGCTGGCCTGGGCCGCGGGGCTCCTCCTCTTCATGCGCTGGGTGGATCTCTTCTGGCTCGCCTCTCCCGCATTTCATCCCGGCAGGCTGAGCGTCCACTGGCTGGACCTCACGACGCCCGTCGCGCTCTTCGGCCTGTGGCTCGCGGCGTTCGCGCGCGAGCTGGGAACGCGATCCCTCCTTCCGGCGAACGACCCGAACCTCGCGGTCGCGCTCGAGGTGCACGCCCATGGCTGAGCGGCAGACTTCGCGGCGCTCCCGAAGGCGGCGGCGGTCCGGTCGACCGCGAGCTGGATTTCCGCGGCATTCTCGCCTTCGTCGGGGGACTCGTGGCCGTCACGCTCGTCGTCATGGGCCTCATGTGGGGCGTCGCGGTGCTCTTCAAGGGCTCGCTCGCGCGGAAGGACCCCGCGCCGCCCGCTCTCGCCGAGGCCCGGGAGGCGCGCGTGCCCCCCGGCGCCGAACCTGCAGCCGAATCCCACGGCCGACCTCGCGGCTTTCCGCGCCGCCGAAGACGCCGAGCTCGCGACCTGGGCCTGGGTCGACCGGGAGAAGGCCGTCGCGCGCGTGCCGGTCGAACGCGCTCTCGAGATCGTCGCGAGACGCGGCCTGCCCGCCGCCGCCGCCCATGCCGCCGCCCGCGCCGGCCGCGGAGGCCGCGCCATGAAGCGACATCGCTCGTCTCGCGCTCCTCGCGTTTCTCCTCGCTTCCCGCCGTGCCGCCTCGGCGCCTCGGGAGCTCCGGGCTCTCCGCCGCCGGACACCCCGCTGCCTCCGCCTCCCGTCAAGGACGTCGGATTCGACCAGAAGCTCGGCGAGGCGATCCCGCTCGATCTCGTCTTCCGCGACGAGGCGGGCGAGAGCGTCCGCCTCTCGAAGTATTTCGGGAAGCGCCCCGTCGTCCTGTCCCTCGTCTACTTCAACTGCCCGATGCTCTGCGGCATGACGACCGACGGCCTCGTGCGCAGCGTGCGCGCCCTGCAGCTTCGAGCCGGGCACCGACTACGAGATCCTGTCCGTGAGCTTCGACCCGCGCGAGACCGCCGAGATGGCGTCCGAGAAAAAGCGCACGGTCATGGCGCAGTTCGGCCGGCAGAGCGGCCCGGGAGGCTGGCATTTCCTGACGGGCGACGCCGCGTCGGTCGCGGCGCTCGACGACGGCCCTCGGGTTCCGCTACGTGTGGGACGCGGAGCAGAAGCAGTTCGCCCACGCGACCGGCATCACGGTTCTGACCCCGCAGGGACGCATCGCGAAGGTCTTCTTCGGGATCGAGTACCCGGCGAAGGACCTCCGCCTCGCGCTCGTCGAGGCGTCGGAGGAGAGGATCGGCAACGTCGTCGACCAGCTCCTCCTCCTTTGCTTCCACTACGACCCGAAGGCGGGCCGCTACACGGCCACCGTGCGCAACCTCGTCCGGGCCGGCGGGGTGATCACGCTCGTTCTCGTCGCGGGCTTCGTGACGATCATGCTGCGGCGCGAGCGCGCGGGCGCCGGAAGGCCGCCGCGATGATCCCGAGCTCCCCGCTCCTCCCCGATCAGGCCTCGGACGTCGCCAGGTCCGTCGACCACCTCATGCTCTTCGCCCTCTCGGGGCTCGTCTTCTTCTCGGCGCTCATCGCGATTCTCGTCCTCGTCTTCATGGTGAAGTACCGCCGCAGGAGCGACGACGAGGTCGGGATCGACATCTACGAGACGAACCCGAAGTCCCACGTCCTCGAGCTCGTGTGGTCCGTCATCCCGCTCGGCCTCCTCCTGTCCTCTTCGGCTGGGGCACGAAGGTCTTCTTCGACCAGAACCGCCCGCCCGCGGACGCCGTGCAGTACTGGGTCACGGGCCGCCAGTGGATGTGGAAGATCCAGCACCCCGACGGCCGCCGCGAGATCAACGAGCTCCACGTCCCGGTCGGCCGGGCCGTGCGGCTGAAGATGATCTCCGAGGACGTCATCCACGACTTCTACGTGCCGGCGTTCCGCATCCACGTGGACGTCCTTCCCGTCGCGCTACACGACCTACTGGTTCAAGGCGAACCGCACCGGCTCGTTCCACCTCTTCTGCGGCCAGTACTGCGGCGTCGAGCACTCGAAGATGGTCGGCCACGTCGTCGTGATGGAGCCGCGCGCCTACGAGGCCTGGCTCGCCGGCGAGAAGACGGGGCCGTCCGCGGTCGCGTCCGGCGAGGAGCTGTTCGTCGCGAAGTCCTGCAACACCTGCCACCGGCCCGACAGCTCGGCGCGCGCGCCGATCCTGAACGGGGTCTTCGGGACGCAGGTCTCCCTGAACGACGGCACGAAGGTCCTCGTGAACGAGGACTACGTCCGCGAGTCGATCCTGAACCCCGCCGCGAAGGTCGTGGCCGGCTACCAGCCCGTCATGCCCACGTTCAAGGGGCAGGTCTCCGAGGAGGAGCTCATCCAGCTCGTCAACTACGTCAAGTCGCTCAAGGCCGCGTCGGCCACGACGGCCGAGGTGCGGAAGTGACCGCCGGAGCGGCAACGACTCCGCGCCCGCGGAATCGCGCGCCGACGGCAGCCCGCGCGTCCATTACCTCAACGCCGCCTACGGCCTGAAGTCGTGGCTCCTGACGAGGGACCACAAGAGGATCGCGCTTCTCTATCTCGTCTCGGTCAGCGTCTTCTTCGCGCTCGGCGGGCTCATGGCGGTGCTGATCCGGATGGAGCTCGCGACGCCGGAAGGCGACCTCTTCCAGCCGGACATCTACAACCGCCTGTTCACGATGCACGGCGTCCTGATGATCTTCTTCTTCCTGATTCCCGGGATCCCGGCCGTCCTCGGCAACTTCCTGATCCCGCTCATGATCGGCGCGAAGGACCTCGCGTTCCCGCGCATCAACCTGCTCTCGTGGTACCTCTACACGATCGGCGGGGCCCTGACGCTGTGGGCGCTCCTGCACGGCGGCGTCGACACGGGGTGGACGTTCTACACGCCGCTCTCGACGAACTACGTGAACGACGTCCGTTCTCACCGTGGGCGTCGGCATCTTCATCGCCGGCTTCTCGTCGATCCTCACGGGCCTGAACTTCGTCGTCACGATCCACCGCATGCGCGCGCCGGGCCTCACGTGGTTCCGGCTGCCGCTCTTCGTGTGGGGCCACTACGCGACGAGCCTCATCCAGATCCTCGGGACGCCGGTCGTCGCGATCACCATCCTTCTCGTCGCGGCCGAGCGCGCGCTTCACATCGGGGTCTTCGATCCGAAGCTCGGCGGCGATCCGGTCCTCTTCCAGCACCTGTTCTGGTTCTACTCGCACCCCGCCGTCTACATCATGATCCTGCCGTCCATGGGCGTCATCTCGGAGCTCGTGGCCACGTTCTCGCGCAAGCCGATCTTCGGCTACAGGTTCGTCGCCTTCGCGTCCATCGGCATCGCGGTCCTGGGCTTCCTCGTGTGGGGCCACCACATGTTCGTGGCGGGCCAGTCGATCTACGCCGGCGTCGTCTTCTCGGTCCTCTCGATGCTCGTCGCGGTGCCGTCGGCGATCAAGGTCTTCAACTGGACGGCCACGCTCTACAAGGGCTCGATCTCGTGGGACACGCCGATGATCTACGCGCTCGGCTTCATCGGCCTCTTCACGATCGGCGGCCTCACGGGCGTCATGCTCGCGACGCTCGGCATCGACGCGCACGTGCACGACACGTACTTCATCATCGCGCACTTCCACTACATCATGGTCGGCGGCGCGATCATGGGCTACCTCGGAGGTCTGCACTTCTGGTGGCCGAAGATCACCGGCCGCCTGTACCCGGTCTTCTGGTCGAAGCTCTCGGCGCTCATCGTCTTCATCGGCTTCAACGTCACGTTCTTCCCGCAGTTCATCCTCGGCTACCTCGGCATGCCGCGGCGCTACCACGCCTACCCGCCCGAGTTCCAGGTCCTGAACGTGATGTCGTCCGCGGGCGCGACGATCCTCGGCCTCGGCTACCTCATTCCGCTCGTCTACTTCATCTGGTCGATGCGCTACGGCCCGAAGGCGCCTCCGAACCCCTGGGGCGCGACGGGCCTCGAGTGGCAGACGACGTCGCCTCCGCCCGTCGAGAACTTCAAGACGCAGCCCGTCGTGACGGCGCCGCCGTACACCTATCCGGCGCGGACTGCCCTCTCCGGAGGTGGCCGTTCTGGCTCCTGACGCGCACGGGACTCTCGCCCACCATTTCGACAGCTACGAGCAGCAGAAGGACTCCGCCGCTCTCGGAATGTGGACCTTCCTCGTCACGGAGATCCTGTTCTTCGGCGGCCTCTTCGCGGCGTACGGCCTCTACCGCTCGCTCTACCCGGAGGTCTTCCGGGCCTCCAGCCACACGCTTTCGATCCAGCTCGGCACGTTCAACACGGTCGTCCTCATCGCGAGCTCGCTCACGATGGCGCTCGCCGTGCGCGGCGGCCAGACCGGCAAGGGGAAGCTCTCGGCGCTCTTTCTCGTCCTCACGCTGCTCCTCGGGTCGACCTTCCTCGTCGTGAAGGGATTCGAGTACCACGACAAGTTCGTGCACCACCACGTCCCGGGCGCGAGCTTCCACTTCGAGGGCCCCGACGCGATCCACGCGCAGCTCTTCTTCAGCCTCTACTTCCTGATGACCGGCCTCCACGCGCTCCACATGGTCATCGGAGTCGTCCTCGTGGCTTACGTCGCGAAGAGGGCCGCCGCCGGCGCCTACACGCCCGAGAACCACAACTTCCTCGAGGGGACGGGCCTCTACTGGCACTTCGTCGACCTCGTGTGGATCTTCCTGTTCCCGCTCCTCTACCTCATCGGGAGGCATTGATGTCGGTGCACGTCCAGCCTCTCAAGGTCTATTTTGGCGTCTTCCTGGCGCTCATGGCGTTCACGGCGCTGACGGTTTTCGCGGCGTTCGTGAACCTCGGGCCGGCGAACAACTTCGTGGCCCTCGGCATCGCCGTCGCGAAGGCCACGCTCGTCATCCTCTATTTCATGCACGTGAAGGGGAACACGAAGCTCGTGCCGGTCGTCATCCTGTCCGGCCTGTTCTTCCTGTTCATCCTCTTCCTGTTCCTGGCCGCGGACTACGGCACGCGCGGCTGGCTGGGCGTCCCGGGGCGCTGACCGGTTTCGCGGGACCCGAGCAAGTCCGCTCACCGGACGCTCCAACTCGTTGTCAGGCAGCCGGCGAGTCTTCGCGTGAATGTCGCTCGCGGATGAACATGATGATGGCGCCGACCATGCCTACGGCCATGACAGCAGGGCAGGCAACGATGGCAAGGAGAAACGACGCGACGTCGAGGGCCGATAACGCCACGTGAAGGAGAGGGCCATTCGCTACGCGCGATGCGTAGACATCGGCGAGGTTGTGGAGGGCGAAGAACACGGGCAAGGACAACCCGGCGATGTAGAAGAGCACCTGAATTGGCGCGCCGTGCGCCATGGATGGACGAACGCGAGGCTGAAGGTAATCGGGGCGAGAAAAGCGAAGAAGAGGCCGGGTGGGCCATTGTCGATGCCGAAGCCGAGCGCGCCGACCAGGAAGACAAAGGAGACCAGGGTCAGAGCGAACGTGACGTTGCGAAACTGCGGAATCGAGAAGGGTCCGAACAGGGACCCTCCCTTTCGATGAAAGCCTGGCCCTCTTGCGGCTACCGATCGAGGCCGCGCGATCACCCCTCCAACTGGACCAGGCAGTCCTGCCCGCATGTGACCCGTTCCGGCCAGCGCGAGCAGTCCTTCAGCCTCACGTCGGGCACGCCGCTCCACGCGGAAGCGGCGACGCGAGCGGCGTCGACCTCGACGGTGACGGACTGCCCCGTTTCCGGGCAGGTGACGGCCTTCTTCCCGCGGTACCCGCGCCAGGCCGGCAAGACCCACAGGAATCCGACGGCGGCGAACGCGATCACCAGGATGTCAGTCCCGCTCCGAGCATGGTCATGGCCTACCTCCCGAATCCCGATCCTTCAGCTCCAGAGATGCTCCCGTTCCGGCCGCACGGTGACGTCGTCCGGGTGCTCGCGAATGAGGCTCTGGACGACGTGGCAGTCCCAGCACACGGGCTTGTGCGTCGAAAGAGGTCGGGCAGCCTCTCCGGCTTCACCTCCGTCCACGAGATCGTGACCCCGTCGGGCGAAAGGAGAGCCGGCCGGTGCTCGCTCCACTTCACTTCGGGGATTCGTCTGTCGCAGAAGGCGCAGGACTGACCCGCGATACCAGCCGGCAACGATCGTCCGCACGAGGCAGGCGCCGGGGTCGCGCTCGACTTCCGAGAGGCACTCCTGCCCGCACCCCGCCTTCTCGGGCCAGCGCGAGCAGCTCGTCAGGCGAAACCGCCCGGGGTCGTCCCCGAAGGGCGTGAAGGCCGCGCGCATCGCGTCGAGCTTCACGGCGGCGGGCCGCTTCGTCTCGGGGCACGCCACGAGACGCGTGCCGCGATAGACGCGCACGACCGGGATCAGGATGAGCGCCGTCAGGAGGGCGAGAGCGAGGAAGGCGAGGAGGGCGAACGGGATACTCATAGGTTCCCCTCCCCTGTATTAGGCCCTCCGGGCGCGGCGTCCATGATGCGTCGGCATCAACGACCCTGTATATTTCGTCCGGCGGCCCTGGAACGTCCGTTCCTCGCGCCCCGCTTCTCCAGGATGAGAGACCTCCCCCGCTTCCTCCGCTATTTCCGTCGCCGTCCCGGCGCTTACGTGGCCGGATTCGCCTCGATCCTCGACGTCGACGGGCCTCTTTCTCGCGATGCCCGGCATCGTGCGGCGGGCGATCGAGGAGCTCGGCGCGGGCGTGACCCGGGAGCGGCTCTTCCGCCTCGCGGCCCTCATCGTCCTCCTCGCCGTGGGCGACGCGATCTGCCCTCTTCCTCACGCGCCGCATCCTGATCGGCGCCTCGCGCGCACATCGAGTACGAGATGCGGCAGGACCTGTTCGAGCACCTGCTGCGCCTGCCCGCGCCGTGGTACCGGAAGAACCGCGTGGGCGACCTCATGAGCCGCGCGGTGAACGACCTTTCGGCCGTGCGCATGCTGCTCGGACCCGGGATCATGCAGGCCGCGAACACGTTCTTCGTGGGCGGCGTGGCGCTCGCGCTCATGTTCGTCGTGTCGCCCGCCCTGACGGGCGTCGCCCTCGCGGTGCTGCCCGATCGTCGCCGTGGCGACGAAGGTCATGGGCCAGGCCACGCACCGGCGCTTCACGAAGATCCAGGAGTTCTTCGCCGAGATCTCCGCCGAGGCGCAGGAGAACTTCTCCGGCGCCCGGCTCGTGCGCGCCTTCGCGCGCGAGGCCAGCGAGGAATCCCGCTTCGACGCGAAGAACCGCGAGTTCAAGCGCCGCAACCTCGGGCTGGCGCGCCTGAACGCGCTCTACTTCCCGCTGCTCCAGCTCCTCGTCGGCGTCGGATTCGCGCTCACGCTCTGGGCCGGCGGACGCTTCATCCTCGCGGGGAAGCTCACGGTCGCGCGGTACGTGGAGTTCAACCTGTACATGATCGAGCTGATCTGGCCGGCGACCGCGCTGGGCTGGGTCGTGAACCTCTGGCAGCGGGGCTCGGCCTCCTGGAACCGCATGGTGGACATCTGGGAGGCCGTCGCCGCAGCCCGCCGAGACGGACAGCGGCGAACGCCTCTCGGGCGACGTGGAGTTCCGGGAGCTCTCGTTCGAGCACGGAGAGCGGACCATCCTCTCGGACGTCACGTTCCGCGTCCCGCCGGGCACGACGGTCGCCGTCGTGGGACGCACGGGCGCCGGGCAAGTCCACGCTCCTGAACCTCCTCCTGAGGCTCGACGATCCGCCGAAGGGCACCGTCTTCATCGGCGGCCGCGACCTGACGGAGATCCCGCTGCCGGTCCTGCGGCGGAACGTCGTCGTCGTGCCGCAGGAGACGTTCCTCTTTTCGGACACGCTCGCGAACAACGTGGCCTTCGGCCGGCCCTCGGCGACGCGCGAGGAGATCGAGCGCGCCGTACAGGCCGCGGGGCTCGCGCCCGACGTCGCGCGGTTCCCGAAGGGCCTCGACACGCTCGTGGGCGAGCGCGGCATCACGCTCTCGGGAGGGCAGAAGCAGCGCACGGCGCTCGCGCGCGCCCTCCTGACGGACGCGCCCGTCCTCGTCCTCGACGACGCGTTCTCGTCCGTCGACACGGAGACGGAGGCGAAGATCCTCGACGCTCTCAAGGCCGCGGCCGGCGGGCGCACCGTCTTTCTCGTCTCGCACCGCCTGTCCACGCTCCAGAACGCCGACGTCGCGGCCGTGCTCGACGGCGGCCGGATCGTCGAGATGGGCACGCACGCGGAGCTGCTCGAAAAGGGCGGCGTCTACGCGGCCATCGCCGAGCGCCAGCGCCTCGCCGAGGAGATGGAGGCCGCCTGATGGCCGAGACTCCCCACGAGGAAGAGATCCTCGGGAAGGCCTTCGAGCCGCGCCTCGCCAAACGGCTCTTCTCCCTCGTGCGCCCGTACCGGCGCTACGTGCTCGGGTCCGTCGTCGTCCTGCTCCTCGAGTCCGCCGCCCAGCTCGCGGGGCCGCTGCTCATGGCGGCGGCGATCGACCTCCTGTTCACGAAGGAGCGGACGGGGGCCGGCCCGGCCGCGCGCTCGGTGGACGGCTTCTTCCGCTTCTTCGGCATCGACCTCGGCGCCGGGCACGGCATCGAGTGGATCGCGGGGCTTTCGATCCTCATGGCCGTGCTCGCGTTCGTCTTCATGGTGGTCATGGTCGACGTGGACCTCGCAGATGGGCCAGGGCGTCATGTTCGACCTCAGGACGCGGATCTTCTCCCACCTCCAGCGCGCCGACATCGCCGTCTTCGACCGCACGCCCGTGGGCCGGCTCATGACGCGCCTGACGACGGACGTCGACGCCCTGAACGAGCTCTTCACGTCGGGCTTCGTCGCGCTCCTCGGCGACGTGGCGGTCCTCGCGGGAATCGTGGCCGTCCTCTTCGCCCTCGACGCGACGCTCGCCGCGATCACGTTCGCGATCCTCCTGCCGATGCTCTGGGTGACGAACTGGTTCCGGAAGGGCGCGCGCGACACCTACCGCGACGTGCGCGTGAAGATCGCCCGCGTGAACGCGTTCCTCCAGGAGCACATCTCCGGGATGAACGTCGTGCAGCTCTTCCGCCACGAGCCGGTCTCGCGCCGGAGCTTCGCCGAGGTGAACGACGCGCACCGGCAGGCGAACCTCGACTCGATCTTCTACTACTCGATCTTCTACCCGGCCCTCGACTTCCTGTCGGCGGTCGGCATGGCGTCGATCGTGTGGTACGGCGGCGGCGAGGTGCTCCGCGGCCGCATGACGCTCGGCGCCGTCGTGGCGTTCCTCCAGTACAGCAAGCGCTTCTACCGCCCGCTCATGGACCTCTCGGAGAAGTACAACATCCTGCAGGCCGCGATGGCCTCCTCGGAGCGGATCTTCCAGCTCCTCGACGCGCAGCCGGCGATCACGGCGCCGGCCGATCCGGTCGCCCCGCCGGGCCCCCTTCGCGGCGACGTCGCGTTCGAGGACGTGCGCTTCTCGTACAAGAAGGGCGAGGAGATCCTGAAGGGCGTCTCGTTCCACGTGCCGCCCGGGCGCACGGTCGCGCTCGTGGGCGCGACGGGCGCGGGCAAGTCCACGGTCCTGAACCTCCTCCTGCGCTTCTACGACGTGACGGAGGGGCGCGTCCTCGTGGACGGCGCGGACGTGCGCCGGTACGACCCCGTGCGCCTGCGCGAGCACTTCGGCATCGTCCTGCAGGACACGTTCCTCTTCACCGGGACGATCGCCGAGAACGTCTCCTTCTTCGATCCCGGAGATGCCGCGCGCGCGCATCGAGGAGGCCTGCGTCGAGGTCGGCCTCGCGCCGCTCCTCGCGCGCATTCCGGGCGGCCTCGACGCGAAGCTCTCCGAGCGCGGCGGCGGTCTCTCCGTCGGCGAGAAGCAGCTCGTCGCCTTCGCCCGCGCCCTCGCGCGCGACCCGCGCATCCTCATCCTCGACGAGGCCACGTCCTCCGTCGATCCCGAGACGGAGAAGACGATCGAGCGCGCCGTCGCCCGGCTCCTCTCGGGCCGCACGTCGATCGTCGTCGCGCATCGCCTCTCGACGATCGTGCGCGCCGACGAGATCCTCGTCCTCTCGCACGGCGAGGTGAAGGAGTCCGGAACGCACGCGGAGCTCCTCGCGAAGGGCGGGCTCTACGCCCGCCTCTACGCGCTGCAGCTCAAGGACCGCGAGGCGGCCGCTTAGGGGCCGGCGTCGCCGGCAGGGGTCTCCCCGCGTTGGCCCGGAATTGGCATTGGCCGGGGCGTGAATGGAAATTCTTTCACGCCTCGGGTGATCAGGTTCCGCAGGGGGCACCGGCTGCGGCGGCTCGGGAAGAGCATCCTGCGAGGCGTCTTCGGGCTGGCAGGACGTCTCGCGCCTTCGCTCGCGGCAGAGCGGGCGGCGACTCTCTTCCTGACGCCCCCCCGATGCTCCCGGACGCGCCTCGAGCGCGGCGTCCTCGACGAGGGCACGCTCTCTTACTTGGACGGCCCGGCCGGCCGGCTGGCGACCTATCGGTGGGGCAGCGGACCGACAGTCCTCCTGGTTCACGGATGGGGAGGTCATGCCGGACGTCTTGCGCGCTTCGTCTTCCCTCTGACCGCCGCCGGACTCTCCGTCGTCGCTTTCGACGCCCCCGGGCACGGCGGCTCGGACCCGACCCTCTGCTCGCTTCCGGAGATCGCCGAGTCGATCCGCGCCCTCGCCGGAGAGATCGATCTTTTCGGCATCGTCGGCCACTCGCTCGGAGCGACCGCGGCGGCTCTCGCGGCGCGTGACGGCGTTCGCTTTCTCCATGCCGTCTTCCTCGCACCCGCCGCCACGCCGGAGAACTATCCGGGGCGGTTCGGGCGGTTCCTGGGAATGCCGGAGCAGGGCTGCGATTTCATGAAGAGACGGCTCCTGTCACGCTACGGCATCTGCTGGAACGACGTCTCGGTCGTTTCCTTCGCGCGCTCGATGACGGCCCGGCTCCTCGTCTATCACGACGAAAACGACACCAAAGTCCCTTTCCGAGAAGGGAGCGCGATCGCGACGGCATGGCCGGACGCGCGTCTCGTCCGGCTGCGCGGCGTCGGGCATCACCGCATCCTGCGGACCCCCGGGGTCATCGCCGGCACGGTGGATTTCCTGGCCGCCGGGATCGGCGCGCTTCCCCTTCAGCCGGCGCAGGCGAGCTGACGGGTCAGCGGCTCTGCTGCCGCTTCATCATCTCTTCCATCTGCTTGCGCTGCTCGGGAGTCATGTTCTCCATCGCCTTCCGCATCGCCTCGGCCGCTTCCGGCGAGGCGACTCCCGCCGCGCCCATCATCCCTTCCTGCTTCGCGTAGCCGGGCGGGATCTCGAACATCGAGCCGGGGAGCGACTTCTTCTCGGCTTTCGTGAGCTCCATCGTCGACAAGGGCTCGGGCTTCCCCTTTTCGCGCGTGATCATCTTCACGAAAAAGCCGTCGGCTCCGGCGTCCCGGAGCGCCTTCAGGAACGAGCCGTCGTCCTGGCTCGAGGCGCGGCGCATGAGGCCGCGCATCGCCTCGTAGTTCAGGCCGAGGATGTCCTTCGTCGTCCAGATCTCCATTTCCGAGCGGTCGCTCGACCGGGAAAGGAGCACGTGTTTCGTGGAATAGCCGAGGATGGTCTCGGAGCCCAGTACCTTGACGGTGTACGGGTCCTTCTCCCGTTTCGTCTTCGCGAGATCTTCCCGGGTCTGCTTCAGGTTCATCTCGCTGTAGGTCCTGGCCTGGTCGTTGATCAGGTACATGACGTCGGGGTTCGCGAACTTCATCAGCGTCGACATTTTCATCGACGTCTTTTCCGCCTGCATCTCCATCGTCGTTCGCGCCCCGATCTTCGAGACGAACATCTTGCCCAGGCCCGACATGCCCGGGCTCGTGATCTTCATGTCGATCTCGCCTTCGAACTGGGCGAACGCCGGAGCCGCGGCCAGGGCGGCGCCCGCGAGGACGTTCAAGAGAACTCTCTTCATGGAATCTCCTTTAATCAATGGACGAACAGAATGAGCGTCCAACCACTGATTCTAGCTCAGCTCGCGCGCAGGGCGACGGCCTGACGATCCTCGAACGAAACGACGACGAGCGTCTGGTCGTCCTCGGGCGGCCGGTTCCGCGTGAAGCTCTTCACGGACTCGAGGAGCGCGTGCTTGAGCGCGTCCGCGCCCTTCCCGCCGCGCGAGAGGATGACGCCCTCGAAGCGCTCGAAGCCGAACGGCTCGCCCTCGTCGTTCAGGGCTTCGATCAGCCCGTCGCTGTAGAGGATGAGGCGGTCGCCGGCCTCGAAACGGACCGCGGACTCGTGGAACGGCTCGCGGCGCCTCACGCCCAGCGGGAAACCCCACGCGGAGAGCAGCTCGAGCTTCTTCTCGCGCGCCCGGAAGACGTACGGGTCGAGGTGGCCGGCCGACGCGAAGCGCAGGGTCGACGTCTCGGGGTCCAGCACGCCGAAGAAAAACGTCATGAGCATGCGCTTCGGCGCCGTCTTCATGACGATGTCGTTCAGGACGCCGAGGACCGCGACGGGCGACGCGTCGTGCTGCACCTGCACGAGAAGCGCCGCCTTCGTCATCGCCATCACGATGCCGCTCGTGAGGCCGTGCCCGGCCACGTCGCCGAAAGCGAGCCCGAGCCGGCCGTCGGGGAGCGGCAGGAAATCGAAGTAGTCGCCGCCGATCTCCGTCGCGGCCCGGTAATGCGAGACCACGGAGGCCGTCCCCAGCTCGGGATGCACGGACGGCAGGAGGGCGGCCTGGATGCGGTTCGCGGCGTCGATCTCGGCCTTGATGCGCTCGCGCTCGACGATGCGCTTCACGTGCGGCGCGAGGTCCTCGTACGCGTACGGGACCGCGCGGCGGGTCGCGAGGCCGGCGGCCGCGACGAGCGCGAGCCCGCCCAGCGGCAGCGACAGGGCGAGAAGGGGCCCCGTCCGCGCCGGACCGGAGACGGCGAGGACGAGCGGCAGAAGAGCGACGAGGAGGCCGCCCCCGAAGGCCGCCGTCGCGGCGCCGAGAAGGTCGGACCACGCGAAGACGAGGAGGACGATCGCGATCCCGCCGAAGCCCACCGTGAGCGCGTGTGTGAATGGGCCGACGGGAGGCGAGAGGATGCCCATGAAGGCGCCGAACGCGCCCGTCAGGACGACTCCGACCGCGAGGAGGCGCTTGCGGTGGAACGCGGCGAGGAGGAAGAGAAGGCCGACGCACGAGAAAAGGAGCGCGTCGAGCGCCGTGTCCAGGACCACGCACAGGGGGCCGGCCATGGCGTTGATCGCCTCGTTCGCTCCGAAGCCGAGATCGGCGAAAACCCAGCCGCGCCCGAGCAGGACGGTGGGCACGAGGAACGCCGCCGCGGCGACCGCCGGGGCCGCGAGGAGACCCGAGAGGAGAGAGCCGCCGACGGTGGCGTTCACGGGGTCGCGGCGGAGGACCGCGTCGAACGACGCGAGCCGCTCGCCCCAGCGCTCGCGCGCGACGCTCTCGCCGACGGACCACGCGAGGAAGACGAGGACGGAGACCGGGATGTCGTAGAAGAGGAGCTTGAAGCCCGCGACCGCGAACGTCGTCGTCCGCGCATCTGCGCTCCCGAGCCCGGTCCCCGAGGCCAACCACGGGGCGACGAGGACGGTCAACGCGACATAGAGCGCGAGGGCCGCCGCTCAAGAGCACGGCCCCCGTTCCGACGCCCACTTCGCCCGCGTGGTACTTCTTCAGGAAGACCGCGAGGAGGACGAAGAGAAGCGTGAAGATCTCCCCGAAGCGGAGGAACGTGCCCGCGAGGTTCGTGTCGAACGGAAAGCGGCGGCCGTCCCGGTACTCCTCGATGAGCTCGTAGCCTGCCGGCTGATCGCCGATGAACTCGACCGTCAGGTAGCAGACGACATCGCCTGTCGGGAACGACGACGGCACGCGGTAGCGGAACGCGTGATCCGTGCGCGCCCTCAGGACCATCGGACGGGCGTCCTCGAAGACGGGGTTCGGCGCGCCCGGGAAAACCCGTGAGCCGACGAGCGCGTCCGCCCGCGGCCTGAGCTCGTCCGCCTTCGGGGAAGCCCCGGGCTCCTCCTGCCGGGCCTGGCGACGCACCGCGAGGACCTCGCCCGTCCGCGTGACGCACACGGTGCCGTAGGGCGGGTACTTGTCGGCTCCGTTCCGCCAGTACACCACGCGGTAACCGACGAGGCGCGGCCCGAGGACCGGGTCGAGGTCCGCCTTCCGCCTCAGGTCCGGCTTGTCGCGCAGCTCCTTGTCGAGGAGCGGCGTGTTCCCGAGCGTCGTGACGACGAACGCCTTGTCGACCGGGATCCCCCACTTCCGGGCCTCGGCGTCGGCGACCTCGCGGACGCGGCCCCGCGTCACGTTCAGGCCGCGTGGCTGGGGGGCGTCGTAGAGGGGGACGAGGACCGCCAGGAGGCCGGCTCCGACGAGGCCGGCCGCGGCGAAAACACCCGTCCTCATGGAGGCCCGCATCACCCTCGTCCAACGCAGTCGGAACGGGAATGTTTCGGCCGAAGAGAGTGGCCCTGGGGGAATTTCTTAGAAGGGTGTGTGTGGTCCCGGCCGCGAACGCCACCACGTCCGCCCGGAACGCCCCGGCGGCCACTCATCCTTCTAAGAAATCCTAATCCCCGGGCACCTTCGGGAGGTGCGTCATCGCCTCCTCGACGGCGTGGTCGGGGTACTCGAAGTCCCTGAGGTGCCCGCGCGTGGTAGCTCTGGTACGCGGTCATGTCGAAGTGGCCGTGGCCGGAGAGGTTGAAGGCGATGACCTTCTTCTCCCCCGTCGCCTTGCAGCGCAGCGCCTCGTCGATCGCGGCGCGGATCGCGTGCGCGGACTCGGGCGCCGGGATGATCCCTTCGGCCTTCGAGAACCGGACCGCGGCTTCGAACGTCTCGATCTGCTGCGCGGAGCGGGCCTCGACGTCGCCGTGCGCGACGAGCGCGCTCACCGAGGGCGCCATCCCGTGGTAGCGCAGGCCGCCCGCGTGGATCCCCGGCGGGATGAACGTGTGCCCGAGCGTGTACATCTTCACGATCGGCGCCATCGCGGCCGTGTCGCCGTAGTCGAACGCGTACCGCCCCTTCGTGAGCGTCGGGCAGGACGCCGGCTCCACGGCGACGATGCGCGTCTTTTTCCCCTGCGTGAGGTTGCGGTGGAGGAACGGGAACGCGAAGCCCGCGAAGTTCGAGCCGCCGCCCGCGCAGCCGATCACGATGTCGGGGTACTCCCCCGCCATCTCCATCTGCTCGAGAGCCTCCAGTCCGATGACCGTCTGGTGCATGAGGACGTGGCCGAGCACCGAGCCGAGGCTGTACTTCTTCGCCCCGCCGCTCGTCGCCGCGACCTCGACCGCCTCGGAGATCGCCATCCCGAGCGAGCCCGGCGAGTCGTGCGTCTCGGCGAGGACCTTCCGGCCGAACTGCGTCCTGTCCGTCGGGCTCGCGAAGACCTGCGCGCCGAAGTTCTCCATGATGTGGCGGCGGTAGGGCTTCTGGTGGTACGAGACCTTGACCATGAAGACCTCGAGCTCCAGCCCGAAGAAGTTGCACGCCATCGCGAGGGCCGACCCCCACTGGCCGGCGCCCGTCTCGGTCGTCAGAGCCTTCGTCCCGGCCTCCTTGTTGTAGAAGGCCTGCGCGACGGCCGTGTTCGGCTTGTGCGAGCCGACGGGGCTCACGCTCTCGTTCTTGTAGTAGATGTGCGCGGGCGTATCGAGCGCCTTCTCGAGCCTGAGGGCCCGGCACATCGGCGTCGGGCGCCAGAGCCGGTAGATCTCGCGCACGGGCTCGGGGATCTCGATCCAGCGCTCGGTCGCGACCTCCTGCATCACGATGTTCATCGGGAAGAGCACGGACAGGAAGTCCGGCGTGACCGGCTGCATCGTCCCGGGGTGGAGCACCGGGGACGGCGGCACCGGCATGTCCGCGTTGATGTTGTACCAGGCCTTCGGCAGCCTGGATTCGTCCAGCTGGAACCGTCCGGTTTCGCTCACGTGCACCTCCCCGGTCCGGGAGGTGCGACGATAGCGCAGTCCCCGGCCGACTCCGATATCCTTGCCGCCGAATGGAGTCGATCGTCGTCACCGGCGGAGCCGGTTTCATCGGCTCGAACTTCGTGCGGCTCGCGCTCGCCGAGACGCCCGACCGCGTCGTCGTCGTCGACAAGCTGACGTATTCGGGACACCGCGCGAGCCTCGCGGACCTGGAGAACGACGCGCGTTTCGCGTTCGTCGAGGCCGACATCGCGGACGCTGCCGCGATGAAGGCCGTCTTCGCGGCCCACCGGCCCCGGGCGGTCCTGAACTTCGCCGCGGAGACCCACGTCGACCGCTCGATCGACGGCCCGGGCGCTTTCGTCAGGACGAACGTCAACGGCACGTACGAGCTCCTGGAGGCCTCGCGCGCGCACGTTTCGGCCCTCCGGCCGGCCGACGCGGAGCGCTTCCGCTTCCTCCACGTCTCCACCGACGAGGTCTACGGCACGCTGGGAGAGAGCGGGTCCTTCTCCGAGGAGACGCCGTACGCGCCGAACTCTCCGTACGCCGCGTCGAAGGCCGCCGCGGACCACCTCGTGCGAGCCTGGCGCGAGACGTACGGCCTCGCGACGCTCCTGACGAACTGCTCGAACAACTACGGGCCGTACCAGTTCCCCGAAAAGCTCATTCCGCTCATGATCCTGACCGCCCTCGAGGGGAAGCCGCTCCCGATTTACGGCGACGGCGGCAACGTGCGCGACTGGCTCCACGTCGAGGACCACTGCCGCGGCATCCTCCTCGTCCTCGAGAAGGGCGCGCCCGGAAGCAAGTACAACATCGGGGGCGGCAACGAGAGGACGAATCTGCAGGTCGTGGACGCGCTGTGTGCCGCGCTGGAGCAGACCGTTCCGTTCGAAGAGAACCGGAAGATTTCGGAGAAGATTTCTTCGAAGGGGAAGAGGGGATACGCCGGTCTCAAGACGTTCGTGCGCGACCGGCCTGGTCACGACCGCCGATACGCCATCGACGCTTCGAAGATCCGCCGCGAATTGGGCTGGGTCCCCTCTTACTCATTCGAAGAAGGTCTTCTTCGAACGGTGCGGTGGTACGTCGACAACCCGGAGTGGTGCGCCGCGGTTCAGGCGGGCCAGGATGCGCGGGCGCGCGTCGGGCTCGGCGCCGCGGGACGGAGTCCGCGCGTGAAGGGGATCATCCTCGCGGGCGGCTCGGGCTCGCGCCTCTATCCGCTCACGCTCGCCGTTTCCAAGCAGCTCTGCCCCGTCTACGACAAGCCCATGGTCTATTACCCGCTCTCGACGCTCATGCTCGCGGGCCTGCGCGACATCCTCGTCATCACGACGCCGGCGGATCAGGCCGGCTTCGTGCGCCTCCTCGGCGACGGCACGCAGTTCGGGATCCGGATCTCCTATGCGGCGCAGCCGAAGCCCGAGGGCCTCGCGCAGGCGTTTCTCATCGGCCGTTCGTTCGTGGGCGAGGACGCCGTCGCGCTCGCTCTCGGCGACAACCTGTTCTACGGGCACGGCCTGCCGGAGATGCTCCAGCGCGCCGCCTCCCGCGCGGCCGGCGCCACCGTCTTCGCCTACCGCGTGCTCGACCCCGAGCGGTACGGCGTCGTGGAGTTCGACGGGAAGGGGCACGCGATCGGCCTCGAGGAGAAGCCGACCGAGCCGCGCTCGAGCTACGCCGTGACCGGCCTGTATTTCTACGACAACCGGGTGCTCGACATCGCGGCGGCGCTGAAGCCCTCGCCGCGGGGCGAGCTCGAGATCACGGACGTCAACCGGGCGTACCTCGAGACCGGCGACCTCCACGTCGAGCTCCTCGGCCGCGGCATGGCGTGGCTCGACACGGGGACGCACGAGGCGCTCCTCCAGGCCTCGAACTTCATCCAGGCCATCGAGGCGCGGCAGGGCCTGAAGATCGCCTGCCCCGAGGAGATCGCCCACAACGCGGGCTGGATCTCCACGGCCGACGTGACCCGGCTCGCGAAGCAGATGAAGAGCGACTACGGCCGCTACCTTCTCCGGATGCTGGAGGACGGAGGCGTCTGAGGGCGCAACCCCGGCTCGGGCGCGCTCGTATCTCCGGGATCGAGGTGAACATCACATGACGACCAGACGCGATTTCCTCTGGAAAACGGCCGCTTCCGCGGGTCTTTTCGCGGGCGGGCTCCCCGCGTTCTCCGAGACGAAGAAGACCCTCCTCGTCCTCGGAGGCACGCGGTTCCTCGGGCCCGAGATCGTCGACGCCGCGAAGGCGAGCGGCTGGACGATCACGCTCTTCAACCGCGGGAAGACCAATCCCGGCCTCTTCCCGGACCTCGAGAAGCTGCAGGGCGACCGCAACGGCGACCTCAAGTCGCTCGTCGGGCGCTCCTTCGACGCCGTCATCGACACGTCCGGCTACTTCCCCCGCCAGGTGCGCGACTCGGCGACGCTCCTCGCCAAGCAGGGCGCGAAGCAGTACGTCTTCGTCTCGTCCATCTCGGTCTACGCCAGCCTCGGCAAGCCGGGCGTCGACGAGACGGCTCCCGTGGCCGTCCTCAAGGACCCGACCGTCGAGAAAGTGACCGAGGAGACGTACGGCGGCCTCAAGGCCCTGTGCGAGAACGGCCGCCGAGGCGGCCATGCCCGGCCGCGCCACGAACGTGCGCCCCGGCCTCATCGTCGGGCCGAACGACGGCACGGACCGCTTCACGTACTGGCCGGTCCGCGTGGCGAAGGGGGGAGAAGTCCTCGCGCCCAACCGGCCCGAGGACCCCGTCGAGCTCATCGACGTGCGCGACCTCGCCGTCTGGATCGTCCGGACGATCGACACGAAGACGTTCGGCGTCTTCAACGCGACGTCGTCTCCGATCAAGGTCGGCGACATGCTCGACGCGTGCAAGGCGGCGAGCGGAAGCGACGCGCGTTTCACCTGGGCGAGCGCGGCGTTCCTGAAGGCGCAGAAGGTCGAGGAATGGAGCGACCTGCCCGTCTGGACCTCGCCCGAGGGCGACGACGCGGGCGGCGGCCTCGTGAGCAACGCCCGCGCCGTCGCGAAGGGCCTCGCGCTCCGGCCCCTCAAGGCAACCGCGAAGGACACGCTCGACTGGTGGAGAAAGCAGCCGGCGGAGCGGACGGCGAAACTGAAGAGCGGCCTCAGCGAGGAGCGCGAGAAAGCCGTCCTCGCGGCCTGGCACGAGGCGCAGAAGGCGCAGGCCACGCAGCCTCCGAAGGCCGGCTGACTCAGTGCAGGGGCGGAGCGCGCTTTCCCGCCTCGTGAAGGTCGAGCCCGGAGAGGGCGCGGGGCTCGTCTGGTCCGCGCTCTCGTTCTTCTTCATCCTCGGCGGGTACTACGTCATCCGGCCCCTCCGCGACGAGATGGGCGCGTCGACGGGAAGCGGCTTCGCCCTGAACTGGCTCTTCTTCGGGACCCTCGCCGGCACGCTCGTCGTCAACCCGCTGTTCGGAGCCCTGGTCGCGCGCAAGCCCCGGCGCGTGTTCGTGCCGGCGGTGATGCACGCGTTCGCCGGGAGCTTCGTCGTGTTCTTCGCGCTCCTCACGCTCCTCGACGGCCCCTCGCGCGTCGCCGCGGGGCGGTTCTTCTTCGTGTACGCGAGCGTCTTCAACCTCCTCGTCGTGTCGGTCTTCTGGGGCTTCCTCGCCGACCTCTTCCGCTCCGAGCAGGCCAAGCGCCTCTTCGGGTTCATCGGCCTCGGCGGCACGATGGGCGGGATCCTGGGCGGCGCCGTCACCGTCGCGCTCGCGCGGCGCCTCGGCCCGGTGCCGCTCCTCCTCGTCGCGGCGGCCCTCTTCGAGGCCGGCGTCCTCTGCCTGCGCCGGCTCGCGGGGATCTATCACGTCGACGCGGGCGCCGCCGAGCGCGCGGAGATGGGAGACGGCATCCCGCCGGGCACGGGCGCCCTCTCGGGCCTGACCCTGTTCGCGAAGTCGCGCTACCTCCTCGGCATCGCGGCCTTCCTCCTCCTTTTCACGGTCGGTTCGACGTTCCTCTATCTGGCACAGGCGCGCATCGTGCGCGGCGCCTTTCACGACGCCGGCGGCCGGACGGCGTTCTTCGCGAAGGCCGACCTCCTCGTCAACATCCTCACGGCCCTCACGCAGCTCTTCCTGACGGGCCGGATCCTGCCGGCCGTGGGCCTCGGGCCGGCGCTCGCGCTGCTGCCGGCCATCACGGCGGCGGGTTTCTTCGCGCTCGGCGCCTCGTCGACGGCGAACACGCTCTTCGTCGTCCAGGTCCTCCGGCGGGCCAGCGAGTTCGCGCTCGTGAAGCCCGCCCGCGAGGCCCTCTTCACCGTCGTCCCGCGCGAGGAGAAGTACACGGCGAAGAGCTTCATCGACACGTTCGTGTACCGGAGCGGCGACGCGCTGGGCGCTCTCGCCGACCGGCTCGTGGCCTTCCTCGGCCTCTCGCCCCTGGGCTTCGCGTGGCTCTTCCTGCCCGTGGCCGGAGTGTGGGTCGCGAACGCGCTCGCCCTCGGGAGAAGACAGAAAGCCCTCGCGGACGGGCTCCCGCGAAAATAGCTTGACTGGGAACTGGCCTCCCAATAGCGTTCCGCCATTCCGCGAAGCGACTCGTCACTTCGTTTTCAACTCTCGTATTTCAAGGAGGCTGTGATGCTGCGTTTTCGAACTGTAGCCGTCGGTCTGGCCCTCCTTCTCGCGGCCCTGCCGGGCGTCCTGCTCGCCCAGTCGCAGGCCACGACGGGCGTCATCGAGGGCACCGTCTCCGACGAGGCGGGCGCTCCTTTGCCCGGAGCCTCGGTCGCGCTCCGCAACACGGCCACGAACTTCGAAAAAACCACGATAACGGGCGCGGACGGCCGCTTCCGCGGCCTCGCCCTGCCGCTGGGCCCGTACCGGGTCACCGTGAGCCTGGCGGGGTTCGCCACGCTCGTCCGCGAGGGACTCGACCTCGGCCTCGGCCAGACGATCAACCTCCCTCTTGCGCTCAAGCTCTCCCAGCGGGCGGAGTCCGTGACCGTGACCGCCGCGGCCCCTGTCGTCGAGACGACGCGCGCCGAGGGCTCGACACGCATCGACGACAGGGCCGTCGAATCGCTCCCGAACAACGGGCGCAACTACCTGGACTTCACGAAGCTGACGCCCGGGGTCGCGATCGTGCAGGGACCCGACGGCGACGAGCTCTCGATCAACGGACAGAAGGGGATCCAGAACAACGTCTCCGTCGACGGGGCCGACTTCAACAACCCGTTCTTCGGCGAGCAGCGGGGCGGCCAGCGTCCCGCCTTCACGTTCAATCTCGACGCCGTCAAGGAGGTCGTGGTCGTCGCTGACGGCGCGAACGCCGAGTTCGGACGCTCGTCTTCGGGCTTCGTGAACGTCGTCACGAAGTCGGGCACGAACGACTTCCACGGCTCGGTCCACGGCTACTACAAGGACGACTCGCTCTCGGCGCGGCCGAAGCGCGCCGACGACTCGTCCAAGCCCGCCTTCGACTTCAGCCAGACCCAGGCGGGCGCGACGATCGGGGGGCCGTTCGTGAAGGACAAGCTCTTCTTCTTCTCATCCTTCGACTACCAGCGTGGGCGCTCCACGAAGCAGACCGAGGCGAACCGCATCGAGCCGAGCGTCGTCGACTACTTCGCGACGCTCGGCTACCCGAACGAGAACGCACCGGTCGACCGCTCGAACGACGCGAAGGTCTTCCTCGCGAAGTTCGACTGGAACGCGAACGACAAGAACCTCGTGACCCTTCGGTACAACTACACGTGGTCGGTGCAGGAGAACGGCACCTTCGACGTGGACTCGTGGGGCCTCAGCGCGAACGCGTCCGAGCAGGACAATTCGAACACGATCTCCGGGGCCGTCCTCTCCACCTTCTCGCCGCAGGTCCTGAACGAGTTCCGCGGGCAGTTCTCGCGGGAGGACCGCCCCCGCCCCTACAACCACCAGGACATAACGGGACAGGCCCGGCCGCTCCCCGACACGGCCTTCGACTTCGGCCGCAGCTACCGCTTCGGCGAGCCATTCTTCATCCCCGTCACGTACTACGACACGCGCATCCAGTTCAACGACAACCTCACGTACATCATGGGCAAGCACGAGATCAAGGCCGGCGTCGAGTACAACCGCGTGGAGTCGAACCAGACGTTCCTCGGCTTCGCGAACGGGCGCTACATCTTCGACTCGACCGACGGCTTCCTGAACTACGCGCGGAACCCGAAATACGTCGAGTGCTCGAACGGCTCGCACTCCGAGACGGGCGCGTGCCCCGCGGGCTCTACGATCACCGGACCGCTCCTCCTGTTCCTCCAGTTCGCGGGCGTCAACGGCCTGACGGCCGAGCAGGCGGGAACGCAGTCGATCCCGCAGGACGAGCCGGCGGTGTTCATCCAGGACAAGTGGCAGCCGCTCCCGAACCTGACGATCCAGGCGGGCCTCCGCTGGGAAGCGCAGATCGAGCCCGACCCGATCACGCCGCCGTCGCAGGTTTTCTTCGCGCCCTTCATCGGCAAGACCGTCAACGGTCAGCAGTTCCCGTCGGACGGGACGCTCCCGTCGGACAAGAAGATGTGGCAGCCGCGCCTCGGCATCACGTGGGACCCGTCGAACGACGGGAAAACCGTCGTCCGCGCGAACGGCGGCATCTTCTACGCCCGCATCCCGGGCCTCGTCGTGGCCTCCGTGCGCAGCACGAACGGCAGCGTCGGCCAGAACATCTTCCGCGCGAGCTTTTTCAACGGCTTCGGCCTCACCCCCCCGACGTACCCGAACCTCGTTCCGCCGGACCAGACCACCGGCAGTCCGGACCACCCGGACGTGCACGTCTTCAACAGCGATTTCCAGAACCCGAAGACCGTCGCTGCCAGCGTGGGATTCGAGCGCGAGGTCCTGAAGGACTACGGCGTCCTCTTGAAGTACAACTACGCGCACACCACGCACCTCACGCGCTTCCTCAACCTCAACGACCCGCTCCTCGGTTCGCCCTGGTCGACGGGCCTCCCGGACGCGAGCGGCGGCAACACCAACGGGATCGGCGCCCTCTACGTCCACTCCTCGACGGGCCACTCGCTCTATAACGGCGTCACGTTCGGCGTGAACAAGCGGTACGCGAACCGCTGGGGCTTCCAGCTCAACTACACGCTCTCCTGGGACAAGTCGGACGACGACAACGAGCGCGATCCGTTCACGTTCCGCTACGCGAAGATCACCGACCTGGGCCCCGAGTACGGCTACTCGGACCGCGACCAGCGCCACCGCGTCAACGGCTGGATACTCTGGACTGCCCCGGGCGAAATCAATTTGAACCTGAGGTACTCGTACCGCTCGGCGCAGCCACTCTCGCTCACCGCGACCGGCGCCGTCGCGAACACGCCGCAGGACCGCTGCTCGGCTGTCGTCAACGCCGCCTGCACCGCGGGCTCGACGGTCGTCGAGCGGAACACCGGGCGAAAGGATAACCAGTTTTCGTCCCTCGACCTGCGCATCTCGCGGGCCTTCGGCCTGGGCGCCGTGACCGTGGAGCCCATCTTCGAGGTCTTCAACATCTTCAACTCGAAGAACACCAGGAGCCCCGAGGTCACGAACCTGATCTTCAACTTCGACGGCACCGTCCAGAGCGGCTCCGGCGACCCGCGCCAGGTGCAGCTCGGCGTCCGCGTCATCTTCTGAGCGGACCGCTGGAAAGCGGACGACCGTCCGGGGGCGTCAGGCCGAAGGCGCCCCCGGAGGTTTCGCGGCGCCCTCGCGGCGAATGAACGTCGCGAGGGCGTGGTCGGTCGAGCGGAGATGACCCCTGAGCGTGCGCCGGAGGCGTTCGGCGAGCTCCAGGGTCATCTCCAGCGTGCCGGACGCGCTCTGGCGCAGCAGCTCGTTCATCTCCCGGATCAGCCTCACGTGCTCGGCGGCGTGCGCTTCGAAGGCCGGGTACTGATGCAAACGCATGACGAGCTCCTCGGCCTGGAAGTGCGTCGCGGAAAGGCCCGCCATCTCCTCGAGGATTTTCTTCGCCTCGAGACGCTCGTTCGCGTTTGCGGCCTTTTCGAAAGCGTCGACGAGCGCGATCTGAAGCTCGTGCTCCCGCTCAATCTCCTGAAGGCCGGGAGCGTCGCTCCGGCCCGCGATCGTCGCCATGAAACTCACCTCTCCGGAACCTCGCCCATTGTGCCTGATTCAGGTGGCTCATGGCGTGACGCTCGTCACCTCCCGATTGTATGAAGGGAGGGTTTCATGCGAGTCCAGGACATCATGACGAGGCGCGTCCAGACCGTCGCCCACACGGAAAACGCGGAAGCGGCCTGGAATCTGATGCGCTGGAAGCGCATCCATCACCTCGTCGTGACCGGCGAAGGCGGTGAAGTCGTCGGCGTCGTGTCCGCGCGCGACCTCGGCGGGCGGGACCGCGACGAGATCCGCCGCATGCGCCCGATCTCCGCGATGATGACCGCCTACGCGGTCAAGGCGACGCCGGCCATGCCCGTGCGCCAGGCCGCGAACGTCATGCGCGGCTGGAACATCGGCTGCCTGCCGGTGATCGAGGCGGACGGCAAGCTGGCGGGCATCGTCACCGTCTCGGACCTCCTGCGGCTCCTCGCCGAGCAGGTTCCCGCGCCCGCGCGCGCGAACCGGACGAAGCGTGTGGTGAAGATCGGGCCGCCGAAGAAATCCGGCCGAGCCCGCGGGTGACCTGGCAGGATCGGAGGACTCCATGAGCGACGGGACCATCTTTTTCGGAACGGACTTCTCGCCCGCGTCCGACCGCGCGTTCCTGACCGCGCTCGACGAGGCGAAGCTGCGGTCGGCCGAGCTCGTCGTGGCGCACGTCATCCCGACCGAAGTCCTGCTCGACCACGGCATCGGCGAAGTGGCGCCGCTCCGCGCGATCTGCCTGAAGAAGCTCGAGGCGCTGAGGCGCCGGGCCGAGAGCCGAAGGCGTCGCGGTGCGCATCGAGCTTCTCGACGGCACGCCGCACACGGTGCTCGTGGAAGCGGCGGCGCGAGCGAACGCGGCGCTCCTCGTCCTCGGCACGCAGGGTCGAACGGGAGTGTCGCGGCTCGTCTTCGGCAGCGTCGCGATGCGCGTCGTCTGCGAGGCGCTCTGCCCCGTCGTCGTCGTCCGCGCGGCGGCGTGACGCGGCAAAACGGCGCGGCTGGCATGCGCCGTGCCTTTTGCCCACCAGGAGGGGCATGAATTACAAAGCGCTGATCCTGGCGGGGGTCCTGGGCGGCGCGACGGCAGGTGCGATCCAGGAGGCGACGCCCGTTCCGACACCCGTTCCTCCACCCGTTCCGAGGCCGGCTCCGACGCCGGTTCCGCCGCTCGAGCTCACGCCCCAGGTGACGCCCTCGCCGCGGCCGGAGGGTTCGCCACCGGCGACGCCAGCGCCCGAGATCATCCCGACTCCCAACCCCACCCCCGAGCTGCGCGGCTCGCGCACTCCCGGAATCGGAAAGCTCGACCCGCTGCGGACGCCCGGAATCAGTCGGACGCCGGGCGGAGAGCCGGGCGACAAGATCGTGCCCACGCCGACACCGGGCCCCGCAGACATCCTGAAGCCGACGCCGCACTTCAGCGCGCGACCTTCCTGAGCGCCGGCCCGCCTGCGGACCTTCCCTGGCAGCCCGAACGCTGCTATATTCCGCGCTCCTGAGCGGGACTAGCTCAGTGGTAGAGCGCTACCTTGCCAAGGTAGATGTCGCGAGTTCGACCCTCGTGTCCCGCTCCAAAGTCGAATCCGAGGCCCGGCACGAGCCGGGCCTCGTTTTTTCAGAACGAAACACTCGAACCGTCGGCTCACCGGGACGCGTCGAACGCCCCGCGCAGCCACTCGACCGAAGGGGGATCGTCCTGAACGGCGACGACGTCGAAGCGCACCGAGCCCGCCCGCGAAGGATGCGCCGCGAGCCAGCGGCGGGCGGCCCTGACGACGCGCGCGCGCTTCGTCCGCGTGACGGCCTCGCCCGGCGTCCCCAGCGCCCCGTCCCGGCGGCGCTTGACCTCGACGAAGACCGTCGTCGTGCCTTCCAGGGCCACGATGTCGATTTCCCCGTCCGGGTAGCGGACGTTTCGGGCGAGGACGAGAAGAGAATTTTCTGCTAGTAGGGCGCAGGCGATGTCTTCGCCGATCCGGCCGCTCTCTACCTTTCGCAAAGTCCGAAGAGAACGAGGAAGATTTTCTTCGAATGAAAGAGGGGCTGTCCGCCTCTTCCGCACGATGCCGAGCGCCTTCAGCCGCTTCTTCCAGTCTTCTCCTCCCGGGGAATTCACCTTCGGAGGATAATTCCCCGAAGTCATGAGCGACACCGTCCTCGTCCTGTGCCCCGACTGCGGCTCCACGCTGAAGGTCGACCCGGACACGGGCGCCGTGCTCTCGCACGAATCGGCGGCCTCGAAGAACAAGCTCTCTTCGTTCGAGGAAGCCTCCCGCGAGAACCAGCGGCGCAAGGACCGCGCCGAGGACCTGTTCGCGGCGACGGTCGAGCGCGAGAAGCACAAGAGCGAGATCCTCGACAAGACGTTCCGGCAGGCGCTCGAGCAGGCGCAGAAGGACCCCGGAAAACCGAAGGGGATCTTCGACGACGAGTAGCTCGCCCGACGCGGGCTTCGCCCGCGACCGGGAGAAGGCGGGCGAGCACCAAGGGCGGCCCGATACTCAGACGGGCCCTAGCCTTTTCGCGTCTTCGCCGCCTCACCCGAGGCGGCAAGCCACTCGTTCGGGTCGTGGGTCAGGGCCCCGGCCGGGAGCCACTCCCAGAGCGGGCCCAGATCCCTCCGGATGCGCCTCTCGAAAAACCCCGGGAGCGCCGCGTGGCCGTCTTCGAAGAACCGGCGGACCTCCCGGTCGGCGTCCATCCGTCGCCGCAACTCGACGAGAGACCTCAACCATCCGCGGCCGCCCGCGGAGACGCCCCTCACGAGGTGAAGCCCCCGCGTGGTCGAGCCCCGCCCGGCGCTCCATCGCCTCGCGATGGCCCGCCAGGAGAGCGCGTACCGGGTCAGGTCGATGACGTGATCGAAGAACTCCCTCCAGGCGTAGTTCTTCGGTTTCACGTTGATGCCTTCACTGTTGTTGAGGAAGTGGAACGGGAGGGGGGTGACGCGGTTCGCGCGTTGATACTCGAGGTTGACCGGCGCGGCCTGGCCGAAGGCCGTGAGCAGGTGCAGCGACGGGTAAGCCGCGGGCGTCAGGTCCACGAACCGCTTCGTCAGCTCGAACGGAACGGGGCCATCGTCGACGTCGAGTCCGAGCACGAAGTTCGTCTGGACGTACGGGACGTAGCGAAGGATGAGGTTGACGTGCTCGGCGACCCTGCGGACCTTCTCGATTCCCTTCAGACCGCCCGTCCGGGACTTCTCGTCGAGGCCGAACCACGATTCGATTCCGGGCAGCAGCGCCTTGAATCCGTTGCGGGCGAGCCGCTTCAGGCGCGCCTCGGAGAGGAGCGAGAGGCTGCTCTCCGCGATGAAGTCCGCGCGGCCCGGCGGCACGGCGGACTCGATCGCGTCCATGACCTCATCGAAGCGCACGCCGAAGTTCGGGTCGTGCCACCCGACGCGCGGGTGGCGGAGCTTCCGGACCAGGAAAGACAGGTCCTCCTTCAGGACCCCGGGGTCGATGGGGCGAAAGGGCGCCGTCGAGTCGATGCAGAAGTTGCACGTGTACGGGCAGCCGAGGCTGCCGAGCATCGAGACGATCTTGAACGCCGGCGCCTTCCGAAGGATGGCCTCGAGGAAAGGCCAGCGCTCGCGGATCCCGGGCAGCGCCTCCGGCTGACCTCTCGCCGACAGGAGCGCGCCTCGGGGTCTGTGCTGCGCGCAGTCGCGCAGGACATCCTCGACGAGCGGCTTGTCTGTGAACCCGAGGACGTAGTCGAAGTACCGGGCCGCGTCCTGCGGATAACAGCGGGCGTGGGGCCCGCCCAGGGCCGTCACGGCCCCGCGGGATTTCAGGAGCGCGCTCACGGCGTAGGCGGTGTGAGCCGCCTCGGTGAACGCCCCGACGAAGGCGAGGTCCACGTCGCGCGGAAGCTCCTCCACGAGATCTTCGAATCCGGTATAGCAGACCAGGGAGGCGTCGTGGCCGAGCTCGGCGCACCACACGGCGACCACCTGCGGCATGATGCTCGCGAAGTTCGCGTTCATGAGGCGCGCGTACGTCGCACGCGTCGGACCCTTGCTCACGAGATCGATGACGACGATACGGAGTCTTCGCATGGCCGCTGAACAACATGCGGACCCGCGAGAGGGAAATCTTCAGGAAACCGTCGGGTTTTTCCCTTTTTGTCTAGTCTGAGTAGTCCAGGTACCAGAGCAGCCAGGTGACGGCCACGCCGAGCATCACGGTGAGGAAGACCCACACCGCGAGCATCGGCCACCGGTTGCCGTACATCGACTGGATCTTCAGGTAGACGCCGATCGAGACGAGGATGGCGACGCCCCGGAGGATCCAGGCCCGGGCTCGCCGCCAGCGCTCGGAGACCTCTTCCTCTTCGACCTGCCGGAGCAAAGCCACGACGCGGCGCTTCTTCTGGATGTGGCGCTGCCGGGCCTTCATGCCCTCGGTGACGAGAGGCTCGTTTTCCGACGAGATGCGAGCCGCGCCCGTCTTCGCGCCGGCCGTATAGACCGGCGGCGCCACGGGCCCGACGATGCGCGTCGTCGGCCGCACGCCGCCCGCCGGGGTCGGCGAGCCCGGGGGTTTCGAGTCTTCGGCCATGCGGAAAGATTACACCCTCGCGCGAATCCGTCTCACTGGCCAGGGTGGACGGGCAGCGCCCTTGCGGCCAGCTCGAGGACGTCGTACGCCTCGGTCTTGCCCGCGAGCTCCGTCTTCGCGTTGCCGAGCATCACCATGCAGAACGGGCACGAGACGCCGACGGCGTCCGTCCCGTTCTCCTCGATCTCGGCGAACCGCGCCTGGTTCACGCGCGCGCCGATCGTCTCGTCCAGCCACATCCGCCCGCCGCCCGCGCCGCAGCACATGCCGTTCTCGCGGCTTCTGGGCAGCTCTTTCAGCGCGATCCCCGGGATCGCGTTCAGCAGTTCCCGCGGCGCGTCGTAGATGCCGTTGTGTCGCCCGAGGTAGCAGGGATCGTGGAACGAGATCGAGCGGGCCTCGCCGTTCACGAGACGGATCCGCCCCTCGCGAACGAGCCGGGACACGAGCTCGGTCCCGTGCATCACCTCGAACGTGCCGCCGAAGTCCGGGTACTCGTTCGCGAGCGTGTTGAAGCAGTGCGGGCAGTTCGTGACGATCTTCGTCACGCCGTAGCCCTTCATGGTCTCGACGTTCTGCTGCGCCAGCGTCTGGAAGAGATACTCGTTCCCGAGGCGGCGCGCCGCGTCGCCCGTGCACGTCTCCTCCGTGCCGAGGATCGCGAACGTCACGCCTGCCTCGTGGAGGAGGAGCGCGAGCGAGCGCGATACGCGCTTGCCCCGCTCCTCGTACGAGCCCGCGCAGCCCACCCAGAAGAGGACCTCGACTTTCGCGGCGCCGGCCTCGGCCATGGTCAGCACGGGGAACGGCAGGTCCTTCGTCCACGCCGCGCGGTCCGAGGCGGCGAGGTTCCACGGATTGCCCTGGCGCTCCATGCCGTTGAAGGCGGTCTGCGCCTCCTTCGGAAACTCGCTCCTCGCGAGCACGAGGTGGCGGCGCAGGTCGGTGATCTTGTCGACGTACGTGATGCCCACGGGGCACGCGTGCTCGCAGTAGCGGCACGTCGTGCAGGCCCAGATCGTCTCCTCGTCGATCCAGCCTCCGACGAGCGGCCTCCGCGCCGCGAGCGCGGCCTCCGCCGAGCCGTCGCCGCGCCCCGCGTCGGCGTCGATGAGCGCGTCCGCGTCCGTGTAGAGCGCGTTGCGCAGGTCCACCATGAAGCCCTTCGGCGTGAGCGGCTTTCCTGTGAGGTGCGTCGGGCACACCTCGCGGCAGCGCCCGCACTCGGTGCACGTGAACATGTCCAGCTTCTGCTTCCAGGTGAAGTCCTCGATGTTCGCCACGCCGAACTTCTCGGCCTCGGCCGCCTTTTCGATGTCGAACGTCGCCATCTTCCCGGCCGGCTCGAGCTTCGCGAAGAACAGGTTCGGGAGCGCCGTGATCACGTGGAAGTGCTTCGCGAACGGCAGGTAGTTCCCGAACACGAAGATCGCGACGAGGTGGGCCCACCATGCGCCGAAATAGATTGACTGAAGAGAAGAGAAAGAAAGAGAAGAAAAGAATTGCTTGGAAAGGGAATAGGTCAGAGGTTCCCACAGAGCGTTTCGGGCGAGGGCGGCGCTTGCGGCTGCCGCAGAGGTCCCCGCGACGATCGAAGCCGGCGTCTTCGCCGCCTCCAGCGCCATCTTCGCGGCGCCCGCGCCGAAGTCCGTCACCATCAGGAAGCCGATGAGCAGGAGGATGAGGTCCGCGTCGAAGGACGGGTCGAGCCGCTCTTTCTTCACGACGTGGCGGCGCGCGAGGGCGAGGACGACGCCGGCGAAGGTCGTCACGAGGACGAGGTCCTTGACGAGAAGGTAGCCCTGCCAGAAGCCTCGCGGCAGGAACGGCAGGCCGGCTCCGGGGAAGAGGCCCTCGAAGACGAGCATCAGCGTGCGCAGCAGGAGCACGACGAAACCGCTGAAGATGAGGGCGTGGTAGAGGCCCGCGTACGGGTCGCGGAACATCTTCCGCTGCAGGAGCCCGTACTCGGCCATGTGCCAGAGGCGCGCGAGCGGATGGTCGAGGCGGTTTTCGGGGGACCCGCCGAGCGTGAGGAGCTGGACGCGGCGCGAGACGGTGTACGTGAAAAAGGCAAGGGCGGCGAGCAGCAGAAGAGCGAAGAGGAGTGTTCCGGGGAGCCCGAAATACGTGGCCTGGGCCGGCGTGAGCGTCATCGCAAGGGAGGATAGCGCAGCATGTTGTAAGATAAGCCGTGGTAGCTCTAAGCCCGATGACACATCCGGGAAGGTCCTTCCGGGCCGCTTCGATCGTGTTCGCGCTGGCCGCCGCCGGCGCCCTTCAGGCCGCCGCGCCCGCGGGCACGGATCTCTGGGGCGGTCCCGGCGCGAAGGGCCTGGGCGCGAACGCGCGGTTCGACACGAACATCTACGTCTCGAGCGTCGGCGCGGCCACGGGCTCCATCGACTTCCTCGTGGGCGGCGCGGCGCTCGCGAGCGTGCCGTTCACGCTGTCCGCCCGCGACGTCGCCGTCGTCCCCGCGCCCGCGGCCGTCGACGGCAAGGGGCCTTTCCTCTACCACCTGAGGAGCGACTCCCCCGTGAACGCCTGGTCCGAGACGTTCAACGACACGCCGAGCGGCCGCTTCGGCACCGTGACCACGGCCTTTCCGGTCTCCGACTTCCTCGCCGCGGGCGACGAGTCGTGGGGCGGCGGCGCCGACGCGTCGTCCTCCGCCGAGGCCGGCCGCGCGCGCACGAACGCGGGCGTCCTGTGCAGCCCGCTCTCGTCGCAGGGCTGCTCGGTCGAGGTCGCGGCCTTCGAGGACGGCGCCCCCATCGGCGCCGGCCAGATCTTCACCGTCCCGGGCTCGGCCGCGCAGCAGTCGCTCGCCTCGCTCGTGCCCGCGGCCGCCGAGAAATCGCACCTCGCGCTGCGCTTCCGCATGCTCACCGGGGCGGGGCTGCCGTACGCCATCAAGAACGACAACCTCACGAGCGACGGCAGCGCCCTGTCGCTGTCCGTCTCGCGCGGCGCCTTCTCGACGGCGCCCGTCATCACCAGCTTCTCGATCTCGCCCTCCACGGGCTGCCCGCCTCTCGCCGTCACCGCGACGTGGACGACGACGGGCGCGGACCACGTGAACATCACCGGCGCCGCGGGCGACCTCGCGGCCTCGGGCACGGTGAGCCTCCAGGTCGTGTCGGCGGGCGACCTCACGCTCACGGCCGTCGCGCTCTCGGGCGCCACCTCCACGTCGACGCGCAGGGTCACTCTTCAGCCGCCCACGACGCCGCCCACGCCCACGCCCGCCACGGCGACCGTGGGCATCGGCCAGACCGTGCAGGGCTCGATCCCGGTGGCGTACACCGGGACCCTCGTCACGATCGCGTTCGAGAAGCACGAGTCCACGGGCTCGTCGTTCATCGTGACCGGCAACCAGTTCACCTACAGGTCCGGCACGGCGACCGGCACCGACATCGTGCGCCTCACCGTTCCCGGCGGCGCCTGCGGGCCCGCGACCGCCACGTTCACGGCCACCGTCATCGAGCCCGGCGAACCGGTGATCACCTTCTTCACGGCCGATCCCTCGCGCGGGTGCGGCGCGTCGTCGAACATCGTCCTGTCGTGGCAGACCGAGAACACGCGCGTCGTCACCATCGATCCGGTGTCGGCGCCTTTCGGCCTCGCGCCGAACGGCGCGGTCGGCACGACGATCACCGGCACGACCGTCTTCACGCTGAACGCCTTCCCGATTCTCTCGGGGGACGTCGTCTCGCAGACGCTCACCGTTCCGGTCGATACGCAGCCGTATACGCCCATCCTGAACCCGAGCAGCGTCACCGTCCCGGCGGAGCTCCGGCTACGTGTTCGTCACGGTGACGGGCGTCCCGGACCCGACGCTGCTCCGCTTCGTCCTCGTGCAGAGCAAGAGCGGCGGCCAGTTCGCGTTCACGGACACGCCCGGCGTCTTCACCTACCTCCCCGGGCCGTTCCCGGGCGTGGACATCGTGCGCGATGTTCTACACGAACGGGTGCGGGCCGCGTCTTCTCCGTGTTCACGGCGACGGTCAACTAGCGCGCCGCGAGCTTCGCACGCACCTGGGACAGGCGCCCTCAGGCCTTCAGCTTCTTCGCCGCTTCCGTCATCGCGGGCACGATCTGGAAGAGGTCGCCCACGATGCCGTACGTCGCGACCTTGAAGATCGGCGCCTCGGGGTCCTTGTTGATGGCCACGATGACCTTCGACGAGCCCATGCCCGCGAGGTGCTGGATCGCGCCGGAGACGCCGCACGCGATGTAGAGCGACGGCGAGACGACCTTGCCGGTCTGCCCCACCTGGTGCTCGTGCCCGATCCAGCCCGCGTCCACCGCGGCGCGCGAGGCGCCCAGCGCGGCGCCCAGCTCGTGGCACAGCGCGCGCAGCACCGGCCAGCTCTCGGGTCCCTTGATGCCGCGCCCGCCGGTGACGATCTTGTCCGCCTCGGCCACGTCGATCTCCCCTGCCTCGGCCGCCTCCACCTTCACGACCTTCGCGCGGATCTTCAGCGCCGGCAGGTCGAGGTTCACGACTTCGCCCGCGCCCGGCGCGTCGGCTTTCGACGCCGGAAACACGTTCGGGCGCGGCGTCGCGATCTGGATTTCGGAGCTCGGAGCGGCCGTGACGAGAACGCGCGCCTTGCCCGAATAGACCGGCCGCTCGCCCGCGAGCCGGCCCGACACGACGTCGAGCGTCATCACGTCCGACAGCACCGACACGCCGCGCCGCGCCGCGAAGCGCGGAGCGACGTCGCGGCCCATGGCCGTGGCCGAGGCCAGGACGATGGACGGCTTGAACGCGGTCGCGGCGGCGTCGAGGGCCGCCGTGTAGCCCTCGGACGAGAAGAGCGCCAGTTCCGGCTTGTCCGCGACGAACACCTTCGCGGCGCCGTACGCGGCGAGCTCGGCGGCCAGGGACGAGATCCCAGAGCCGGCAACGACTGCGCCAAGCGCTCCGTTGATTTTCTTAGAAAGTGAGTATGCCGAGAGTCAATGCTTCGAGCGACGATTTGCGGATCTTTCCGTCGCGCTGCTCGATGAAGACGAGGACGTTGCTCATTTCAAACTCCGAATAAAAGAAGGAAAAAGAATTTGCTTAGAAAGGTAAGAGGGCTCTGGCGCGCGGCTCGCTCGCGAGGTGCGGCGTTCCGGCGTGCGGCGCCCGCATTCACCTTCTAAGAAAATCTTCGTTCCCTCTCTCTCTCTTTTTCTAAAGTACTTTCGCCTCGTCGCGCAGCAGCCGCAGCAGCTCCGTCGCGGCCTTTGCCGGGTCGTCGCCCGGGACGAGCTTCACGGCCCCCCGCGCGGGCGGCAGCTCGAGCTTCGTCCAGCGCACGTGCGCGGCGTCGCCGGAGATCGTCGCCGGGTCGACGCCGGCGTCGGCGGGCGTCTTCGTGGCGATCGCCTTCTTCTTCGCGGCCATGATGCCCTTCAGCGACGCGTAGCGCGGCTCGTTGAGCCCCTTCGTGGCGCCGATGATTCCGGGCAGCGGCATCTCGACGATCTCCTGCGCGCCCTCGATCTCGCGGTGCGCGAGGACCGCGCCGTCCTTCCACTCGAGCTGCGTCACGAGGTTCACGTGCGGCAGGTCGAGCAGCTCGGCCAGCATCGGCACGAGGAGCTGCGCGTCCGTGCCGACGCCCTTGTTGCCCATCCACACGACGTCGAAAGGCAGCGTTTTGATGACGCCGGCCAGAAGCCGCGCCACGCCGAGCGAGTCCACGCCGCCGAGGCCCTCGGAGGCGATCCGGATCGCGTCGTCGGCGCCGCGGGCGAGGCACTCGCGCAGCCCCGTGTCGGCGCGGGCGGGGCCGAACGTCAGGGCGGTGACGTTGCCGCCCTTCGCTTCCTTCGCCTTGAGCGCGCCCTCGAGCGCGTACTCGTCGTAGGGGGACACGATCCACTTCACGTCGGCTTCGTCGATCGAGACGCCGCCTTCGGCGATGCGGATCCTCGTTTCCGTGTCGGGAACATAGGCGATGCAGACGATCTGATTCATGGCAGCCCGGGAACCTAGCACGCCTTTCGCGGCGCGTCATGGAAAAAATGAATGGCGGCTCATTTTCGGATCAAACTTACGGTTGACTTACGCTCGCGACGGACCTAAGTTCTTCACGGCAGCCCATGAAGCTCCTCGACCGCGTCCGTGCCGCGCTCCGCGCGCGCCACTACAGCCTTCGGACCGAAGAGGCCTACGCCGGGTGGATCCGGCGGTTCGTCGTCTTCCACGGCAAACGGCATCCCGACGAGATGGGCGAGCCCGAGATCAACGCCTTCCTGTCCTCGCTCGCGACGGACGGCCGAGTCGCGGCCTCGACCCAGAACCAGGCCCTCTCCGCGCTCCTCTTCCTCTACCGGCACGTCCTCGAGAAGCCCTTTCCCGAGATGCCCGCGCTCGTCCGGGCCCGGCGGCCGTCGCGGCTCCCCGTCGTCCTCACCCGCGACGAAGTCCGCCGCGTCCTCGCCCGCCTCGGCGGCGAGCCGCGCCTCGTCGCGACCCTCCTCTACGGCTCGGGCCTCAGGCTGATGGAGGCGCTGCGCCTGCGCGTCAAGGACCTCGACCTCTCCCGCAACGAGATCCTCGTCCGGGACGGCAAGGGCCAGAAGGACCGCGTCACGATGGTTCCCGCCGCGCTCAAGCCCGACCTCGCGGCGCACCTGAGGACAGTCCGCGCCCGGCACGACGCCGAGCTCGCGCGGGGTTGCGGCGACGTCCACCTCCCCGACGCCATTCGCATCAAGTATCCCGGCGCCGCGAAGAGCTGGCCGTGGCAGTTCGTCTTCCCCGCGGACCGCGAGAGCGCCGACCCGCGCGGCGGCGAGATCCGCCGCCACCACCTCCACGAGACCGCCGTCCAGCGCGCCGTGAAGAGGGCCGTCGCGGACGCCGGGATCGCGAAGCTCGCGACCTGCCACTCCCTGCGCCACAGCTTCGCGACGCACCTCCTCGAGAGCGGCTACGACATCCGCACCATCCAGGAGCTCCTCGGCCACCGCGACGTCGCGACGACCATGATCTACACACACGTCCTCAACACCGGAGGCCGCGGCGTCCGGAGCCCGCTGGACGGGGCGTGATCCGCGCATGCCGAAGTCGCCCAGCGCCCCGAAGTCCCTCTTCTTCGACGACGCCGCCGCGTTCCGGCGCTGGCTCGGGAAGCACCACGCGAAGGAGGCCGAGCTCTTCGTCGGCTTCCTCAGGAAGGCGCCCTGCCGCACGAGCCTCACCTACCAGCAGGCGCTCGACGAGGCGCTGTGCTTTGGCTGGATCGACGGAGTCCGCCGCTCGCTCGGCGACGGCCGCTGGACGATCCGCTTTTCGCCCCGCCGGCCCCGTAGCATCTGGAGCCTCATCAACATCCGCCACGTCGCACGCCTCCGGAAGGCGGGCCGCATGGAGCCCGCGGGGCTCCGGGCGTTCGAAGCGCGCGAGGCGAAGCGCACCGGCGTCTACTCCTTCGAGCAGAGAAGCGCGCCGAAACTGGATCCCGCCTCGGCGAAGGCGTTCCGCGCGAGACCGCTGGCGTGGGAGTTCTTCCAGGTGCAGCCGCCCGGGTACCGAAAGGTCGCGACGTTCTGGGTCATGAGCGCCAAGAAGCCCGAGACACGCCAGCGCCGCCTCGCGCAGCTCGTGGACGACTCCGACAAGGGCCGCCGCCTTGCTCTCCTCGCGCGGCCGGCGGGGAAACGGTCATGACGCGCGGCGTCGTCCGCAAGACCTTGCGCCCAGGCCAGAAGGGAACCGGGAAGTTCTCTCGCGACTGGGGCGAACGGCTCGTGTGCGTGCGCTATCGCTTCGATTCGGAGGGAAAGGTGAGGTACACGACGGTGGAAATCGTGGCCTCCCTCCCACGGCCCTGGACTCCGCGCCGCCGCCCAAGGCCCGACGCGCTCGTGTATCTGAGGATCGACCGGGACGACTGGAAGGCGATCCGGAAGCTGCGCGACGCCCGCGCGTGGTGGGACAAAGAACGAGGGCTCTGGCGACTGAGGTACGACGCAGCGGAGCGGCTGAGGTTGCGAAACCGGATCGTTCGTCCGAAACCCGACCCTCCCCACGCACCCAGAACTACCCACCCCGTCCTGGCCACTAATAGGAACCTGAGCGACAACCCCCTCAAGAGCTCCTAGCTATGCCCACCTCCCAGGCTGTCTAATACTAGTTAGACAGCACAAGGGCATCTCGCAGTGGAAGAAGCGGTTCGACCGGATTGGCGCGGGCGCAGGGAACTGCTGAGCTATTTCCTGTTCCCTCTCTCAGGCCTGCTGCTCAACACTAGCCTCACTGGCCGCGAGACCGAACCAGGAATACTCGCACTCGAAGCCGTGGCTGCGCTGGCGCTCGGCCTCTTCTTCATCTTCCTCCACGGGTTCCTCTGGTTTTTCACAGGTTCTCGACTCCTCGGCTATCCCTCACAGCCGGGAGAGAGCATTCGTATCGTGGCGCGGGCTGTCCATCTCCCGGGCACAATCGCTGTCATCGTTGCCGTGTTATTTCTCGTGTCCGCGTTGGCCTTCAATTCCATCCCGCGCGCAAGCTTGCAGGGCGTGGAACGTCTTTGTGGCCTATGGGCTATCTGCGCCGTCGTGGCTGCCTTCCGGCGCACGTTTTCAGCCGGCGCCGGCCGAGTCACGCTTTTCGTCTTGTGGTTTGTCGCTCTGCTCATCATTGGTCTCGTAGCCTTCAGAGCTGTTCGCGGAATTCTCGGTGCTGTCTAACAACGCGCTGCAGCGGACTCGCTACGCTCGCCGCTGAGCTTGATATCGTTAGACAGCCTATGAACGCTCGATCATGAAAACGTTCGTGCAGGTTCTTGGTCTTGCTGTCGCTGCGGCGGCCATCCACTTTTTCATTATTGGCGTCCTCATGTACGCGGGCATCGGGCCATACGGTCGGAGCATGCGTCTCGTCACCTCCGGGGCGATGTCCTCGTATAACGAAGCAACGTCTCGCGCGTGGTTTCAGGCGGCAGAGCAGAGCGTCATGCTCGATCGTTACGTCTTGTGGCCCGCGACATTCTTCGTCGCGTCGATCCTCTGCGTGCGTTTCGTTCCAAAGGCAAGGTGGTGGCATTCCAGCGTAATAGCCTGCGCGGTCCTGCCGCTCTCTGTACCCGAAGCCGTCGAACTCGGAGGTCTGCACCTGCCTGGCTCACCGGCGTTTCCATCGTGGGCCGGTCCGCTGGTCGAGCTTCTGGCCTACTCCCTTCTTGTCGGCCTCCTCTCATACCTGGCGCGGAAGGCCTTTTCGCACCGGGTGAAACACAACGAGGCTGTCTAACAACGCGCTGCAGCGGACTCGCTACGCTCGCCGCTGAGCTTGCCCATGAAGATTCTTGTCAAGCCCCCTCGCTGAGGATTTCTTTCTCGCGCCGCATGAAACAGCCGGCCACTCGTCCATTCGGGGTCAAGGCCCCACGTATCACTTCAGCGGGTGGCGCCCCAAACGATATCCCGGGCTCTTGGGCCCAAAGCTCAGCAGCAGGGTCATCCACCCGATTCTCGGCAAGATTTGCGGCGTGCTTTCCCTTCCTCCGGTTCTTCAGCGGCTGGTCGCCGCTTGAGGTTTCAGCCGATAGAGCCGTGCACCTTGTGGCGTACGAGGCTCATGGGCTTTCAGCATCGATCGATCAAAGCTCGTCTTGTCTCGAAGCATCGCGTAAAGAACCCGGCACAGACGATGTGCCACGGCGGTGACGGCTCGGCGTGTCCCCAGGCGCAGCGTGAGATTTCTTAGAAACGGATTCAGTGGGCTGCTTTGCCGGCGCGCCGTGTGGGCCGCCTGCACGAGCATGGCGCGCAGCTCGGGCGATCCCGTGCGGGTGATGTGGCCCTGGCGGTTTGTGTCGCCCGACTGGTAGGTCTGTGGGACGAGCCCCGCGTAGCTGGAGGCATGCTTGGCGCTCGGAAAGCGCGTGGCGTCTGAGAAGACAGCGATTGCCGTCAGCGCGACGATCTCTCCGACTCCTGGAACGGTTTGGAGTCTCTCGAGATCTTCGCCGAAGGCAGCGTGCTGGGTTTCGAGGCTCTTCTCGCACGCGTTCTTCTGCTCGAGCGCGGTCTGCCAGGCGCGGTGGTGAAGCTCGACGTAGCTCCTGACCTGCGGATGCGGAACCAGGGCCCCAAGCAGGCGCTGCCAGGCGCGATGGGTCCCGAGGTGCTGGCGGCTGAGCTCGGAGAGCCCCGCGCTGCGGAGCATCTTTTTCGCCGCGTTGATCTGCGCCGTCCCGAGACGAACGAAGTGGCGGCGCCTCGAGAGGGTATTTCTAAGGTGCTCGATCTTCTCCGGCGGCACATGCACGATCGCCCGATAGATGCCGCGGCGCAGGCCTTCGCACAGTTCAACGGCGTCTCGCGTGTCGCTTTTCTGCCGGGGCCGATGGGCTTTGATCCTGACCTCTCGCGCATCCACCACGACAGGCGAAAGCCCCATCTCACTGAGCTTTCGCGCCGCGAAGAACGCCATCGTCCCCGACTCGAGAGCCACCAGCGTCGAGGCCCGAAGCCGGTAACGCAGCCTCAGCGAGGAAAACCCTTCCACAGAGGTCGGCACCTCGCCTCGCCCCAGCTCCTCTCCCCGCTCGTTCTGAATCACGAAAACGCTCGACTTGCTGTGAACGTCCAGTCCCACATAAGATTTCATCGGGGCTGTCCTCCCTTACTTGGGGCACCTCCTCGGAGGTTGACCCCGTTAAAGTTTGTGGCCCGATTCTTCGGTGACCACGTCAGCGAGGACAGCCCTTTTCTCGTCTTCATTGAAACGATATCGTTAGGCACCAGAAAGACGAGGAACACCATGTCGCAGATCAGACCCTTCCTTCTTAGCCTACTCGCCAGCGTCGTACTTGCCGGCTGCACGAGTGCTGGGCCGACCACCGCTCGACAAGATACCGCCGGCGAACCTAGTCGAGGCTTGGTCGGGGCATGGCTCGTTTCCGCCAGTCGCCCTGGAGGTCAGGGCGTAGTACTCCTCACCTTCACGTCTGACGGAACATTCTTCCGAAGTGGAGATACACATCCGGCTCTCAGCGTCGCCCATGGTGCATGGAAGCGGATCAGCGACCGTGAATTCGACGCGACATACATCGCGTTACGGTTCGACGATAGCAGGAAGTTCGTTGGGACCCAAAAGACGAGGATACGGATCACCCCAGGCCCTGGCGAGAATGAATTCACGGGTCTGGCCAAGGTCAGCATTCTCGACCTTGGCGGCAAGGAGGAGCGCGCTTCCGAGACGCGGCTTGCGGGAAGACGTATCCAGGTCGAGCCCTTCTGACCACCGGCGCCTAACAACGCGCTGCAGCGGACTCGCTACGCTCGCCGCTGAGCTTGCCCATGAAGATTCTTGTCAAGCCCCCTCGCTGAGGATTTCTTTCTCGCGCCGCATGAAACAGCCGGCCACTCGTCCATTCGGGGTCAAGGCCCCACGTATCACTTCAGCGGGTGGCGCCCCAAACGATATCCCGGGCTCTTGGGCCCAAAGCTCAGCAGCAGGGTCATCCACCCGATTCTCGGCAAGATTTGCGGCGTGCTTTCCCTTCCTCCGGTTCTTCAGCGGCTGGTCGCCGCTTGAGGTTTCAGCCGATAGAGCCGTGCACCTTGTGGCGTACGAGGCTCATGGGCTTTCAGCATCGATCGATCAAAGCTCGTCTTGTCTCGAAGCATCGCGTAAAGAACCCGGCACAGACGATGTGCCACGGCGGTGACGGCTCGGCGTGTCCCCAGGCGCAGCGTGAGATTTCTTAGAAACGGATTCAGTGGGCTGCTTTGCCGGCGCGCCGTGTGGGCCGCCTGCACGAGCATGGCGCGCAGCTCGGGCGATCCCGTGCGGGTGATGTGGCCCTGGCGGTTTGTGTCTCCCGACTGGTAGGTCTGTGGGACGAGCCCCGCGTAGCTGGAGGCATGCTTGGCGGTCGGAAAGCGCGTGGCGTCTGAAAAGACAGTGATTGCCGTCAGCGCGACGATCTCTCCGACTCCTGGAACGGTTTGGAGTCTCTCGAGGTCTTCGCCGAAGGCAGCGTGCTGGGTTTCGAGGCTCTTCTCGCACGCGTTCTTCTGCTCGAGCGCGGTCTGCCAGGCGCGGTGGTGAAGCTCGACGTAGCTCCTCACCTGCGGATGCGGAACCAGGACCCCAAGCAGGCGCTGCCAGGCGCGATGGGTCCCGAGGTGCTGGCGGCTGAGCTCGGAGAGCCCCGCGCTGCGGAGCATCTTTTTCGCCGCGTTGATCTGCGCCGTCCCGAGACGAACGAAGTGGCGGCGCCTCGAGAGGGTATTTCTAAGGTGCTCGATCTTCTCCGGCGGCACATGCACGATCGCCCGATAGATGCCGCGGCGCAGGCCTTCGCACAGTTCAACGGCGTCTCGCGTGTCGCTTTTCTGCCGGGGCCGATGGGCCTTGATCCTGACCTCTCGCGCATCCACCACGACAGGCGAAAGCCCCAGCTCACTGAGCTTTCGCGCCGCAAAGAACGCCATCGTCCCCGACTCGAGTGCCACCAGCGTCGAGGCGCGAAGCCTGTAACGCAGCCGCAGTGACGAGAACCCTTCCACAGAGGTCGGCACCTCGCCTCGCCCCAGCTCCTCTCCCCGCTCGTTCTGAATCACGAAAACGCTCGACTTGCTGTGAACGTCTAATCCCACATAAGATTTCATCGGGCTGTCCTCCCTTGCTTGGGGCACCTCCTCGGAGGTTGACCCCGTTAAAGTTTGTGGCCCGATTCTTCGGTGACCACGTCGGCGAGGACAGCCCTTTTCTCGTCTTCATTGAAACGATATCTTTAGACGGCAACAGGAGGCCTCCGCAATGAAAGCGTCCGTCTTCGTTGGCACGAGCCTCGACGGGTTCATCGCGCGAACGGATGGAAGCTTCGATTTCCTGCCGCCCGGCGGTGGCGAACCTCACGGCTACGACGAGTTCATTGCCTCGGTCGACGCGCTTGTCATCGGGCGCAACACGTTCGAGACCGTCCTGAAGTTTCCATCGTGGCCGTATGGAGGGAAGCCTGTCTTCGTGCTGAGCAGTCACGCACTCGCGCCCATCCCATACGGGGCTGTCGTGGAGCGCATGTCAGGAGCTCCGACCGATGTCGTCTCGCAGCTTTCCGCTCGCGGCATCCAACACGCCTACGTGGACGGCGGAATAACCATTCAGCGGTTTCTTCAGGCCGGACTCATTCAGCGCCTCATCATCACACGTGTTCCGGTGCTCATCGGCAGTGGCATCCCGCTCTTTGGCGTGACTCACCGCGACATTCTTCTGAAGCACGTCACGACTCGCCAGTACGCCAGCGGCCTCGTCCAAAGTGAGTACGAGGTTGCCACCTGACAACGCTGCAGCGAGCTCGCTCAAGCTTGATATCGTTAGGCCGCACGTGTGCGAATCACCTCGTCGGTCGTGGGTTCATATGGCCGTTCTCCTCGGTATCGGGTACGCCGTCGTTGGAATCGTGTTCGCGGTACCGGTCACTCACGTGCGGGCGTGGCGCCTGGCGGCGTGGGTGTTGAGCGCCGCCGGGTACGCGGCTCACATTGCGTACGAACGCTTTCGGCTCCAGAACTCACCTGGCCGGGCAGCCCTGCACGTCGCCTTCGCCGTGGCGCTTGGGGCATTCGGGCTTGCGGTCGGCGCAAACATCCATTCACTGTCCACCGGGTCGACCAACCAGCACCGACAGCTTCTGCTCCTCTCGCTCGGAATTTGGCCGGTTATGACGGCACTTCCGGCCTTTCTTGTCGCGCTCGGCACAAATGCAGTTCTGGCGCGTACGCTCGGAAGCGTGCAGGGCAAGTAGCCGAGCGGTGGAAGGGAGAAAGGCGAGCCAGCATGAAACCACGTATCAACATCTCCAGCGGCGGCCCGTTCGAGGCCCGGGTGGGCTACTCGCGGGCCGTGCGCATCGGTCCTCATGTCTGGGTCGCAGGTTCCACTGCCATGACCCCTCGAGGACTCGTCGGTGCCGGCGACCCGTATCTTCAAACGGTTCAGGCTCTCCGCACCATCGAGGCCGCTCTCAAAGAATCGGGTGCTTCGCTGTCCGACGTTGTTCGCACCCGCATGTTCGTCACGGACATCACGCATTGGGAGCACATCGGGCGCGCTCATGGCGAGGTCTTTGCGTCCGTTCGCCCGGCGTCCACGATGGTCCAGGTGTCGGCCCTCATCTCTCCCGAGATGCTCGTAGAGATCGAGGCTGAAGCGTACGTCCCGGAGTCGACAGCCTAGACAGAGGAAGGTTTCTTTGCATCCGCGCGCCAGCGAGCTCGTCACACGGCTGAACCTCGCTCCTCATCCCGAGGGGGGCTACTTCGCTCGCGCGTTCCGGTCGGAGGCGACCGTGTTTCCCGCCGATTCGCGAGGGTCGCGCGCCGCTCTCAGCGCGATCTACTTTCTCCTCGTCGCAGGCACGTTCAGCCGCTGGCACCGCGTCTCTTCCGACGAGGCCTGGCACCACTACGAGGGCTCTCCGCTCGATCTCTTCTCCGTTTCGCCCCTGGGCGGCCAGGTCCTTCGGCACACTCTCGGGCCTCTCTCCGCAACGTCCGCGCCGCTCCATGTGGTTCCATCGGGCTGGTGGCAGGCGGCCCAGGCTCTTGGTCCTTACAGCCTGGTCGGCTGTTCCGTCGGGCCTGGCTTCGAGTACGACGACTTCGCGCTCCTGGCCACCATCCCGGCGGGAGAGCGGCCGCATTTCGACCCGCCCTCACTCCAGGCCGCCTTCCTCTAGTTCCGGGTAGCGCCGATCGCGTATTCTGGAGCGCGAGGGAGCGATTCATGCGGAGCTTATCGATCGGGCGGCCCTTCTTTCTCCTGGCTCTCGCCTTGCCGATGACAGCAGCCGCGCAGAAGGCCGTGATCGTGATCCGGCACGCCGAGAACGAAGGCGACAGAATCACCGAGGTTGGCCGGGCCCGGGCCGAGCACCTGACCTCGACGCTTGGAAGCGCCGGCGTCAGCGCCGTCTACTCGACCGACAGCAAACGGACGATCGGGACGGTGACGGCCTTCGCCGAGGCCCGGAAGTTGACGGTGCAGTTCTACGACACCGCCGACGGCACGAACGGCTTCGACGCCAGGCCTTTCGCTACCCGGCTTCGCAAGGACCATCCCAACGACGTGGTCCTCGTCGTCGGCCACGTTACGACGATTCCAGATCTCCTGAAGGCGCTCGGCTGTCCCGAAGACGTCACGGTCGCCCCCCTGGATTACGGCGACCTGTTCGTCGTGGTACCAAAAGGGAGCGGCGGCGCAACGCTCGTCAGGCTGAAGTACTGACGGTCGCGCGGACCCGCCTCCCGTCTACTCCAGCGAAACGCGGTCCACGCCGATCCCGAGCGCGCGCGTGTCGTCTCCCTTGCCGGCGTCCCTCGGAACGGTCGTCGGCGCGTGGAAGCGCAGCCGCACGGGTTCCGGACCCGCGAGTGCGGGCAGAGCGGCGGGCGCGAGCGGGAGGGACACCTCCGCGAGACCGACGGCCACGCGGACGGAACCGGCCGGCACGTCCCCGACCGACACGTCGACATCGACGGGCCCTGCCACGGCCCGCGCGCGCAGGACGAGCCGCGAGGGCGCGAATCCCGGCACCGGGGAGAAGACGATCGACGCGGTGTCCGTGGTCCAACGCAGATCGAGGCCCGCCTCCGAGCTCTTCTCGCGCCCGAAGAAGCCTTCAGGGTCGAAGCGGCCGTCGTCGGACGCGCCGATGTCGGCCACGAGCCGGAGTCCCTGCCTCGGCCAGAGCATTTCGGGCGGATGGGAGTACGTCGCCTCGCGAATCGTGAAACAGCCCTTCGCCGGCCGCTTCGCCCCATCGAGCGGGGGCAGATCCTTCGGCCGGTCGCAGGACAGCACGTACTCCGCGGGCCCCGGCATCGGCCCGAAGATCGCGCGCGGCACGATCGCGAGGTCGAAAGGACCCGGCGCGATCCTTCGCTCGAGGAGCAACCGTCCCGAGCCCGCCTCCGTCACGCGCAGGGTCGTCTCGCCGACGTCCGCGGGTCGCTCGCCCGACAGCACGGCGCACAGCGGGCCTCTGATCGGCCGGAACGTACAGGTGGGCGGCGGGGCCCGCCCAGCGAAACGAGGGCTCTCCGGGCACGGACTCCCTCACGCCGAATCCCGGGCCGAAGAGCGGCGGCGCGGGGTCGCGCACGGCGACCGTGAGAAGCCGCCCGTTCCCGAGCGCCTCGGCCACGCGTCCGCCCCTCGTGTAGGAGCGCCAGAGCGGATCGCCCAGGATCGGCGCAACCGGCTCGCCCGTGAAGTCCGCGAGGCGGACGAGCCGCTTGTTCATCTGGCGCGGCGCCTGCACGAGCTCCTCGTCCAGGTAGCCCCACACGACGAGCCGGCGCTCCCAACGCTCGGTCCTCAGAAACGCGTGAAAGTCGGGATCGGCCACGATCGTCTCGCGGCCGGGATGGACCCAGCGCTCGAGCGAGCGCAGGGCGGCGATCGGCGGCGTCTCCTCGCGCGCGCTCACGCGCACCGCGGGCCACGCCTCGCGCGCCAGGAAGAGGCCGGCGAGGCAGGCCGCGCCGAACGCCAGGACGCCCCGCCGGAGGAGCGCCTCGAGCCCCGCTCCCGACCGCGAGGCCGAGAACGAGCACGAACGGGACGGAGTAGCGGGACATCGCGCGGCTGTGGAGGAACCACAGCGAGAAGAACGCCGGCGCGAGCACGAGGACGAGATCGAAAAAGCCGCGGCGCCTGCGCAGGGCGAGCGCGAAGAGGCCGGCGGCCGCGACGGCGAGGACGACGAGCGCCCGCCGCCAGCGACAGGAAGTCCCGCACGAGGAAGGAGTCCAGGAGCGAGCCGACGGTGCCGGTCGCGAACGCGTGCGCGCGGAACCCGGCGCGCTCGGACAGCGACGCGAAGAGCCCCGGCGCGCCGCCCGCCTGGGCGAACAGCCAGACGAACCACGCCGCCGTGCCGGCGAGAGCGGACAGGCCGAACGTCCACGCGGCGTCGGCCCGTTCGCGCCGGGCCATGAGCCGCGCCGTCGCAGAGGAGGAGGATCGGGAAGAAGACGAGGAGGAGATGCGGCCGGACGCCGAAGCCCGCGGCCGCGAGGAGCCCGGCCGCGAGCCCGAGGAGCCGGGCGCGCCGGGCGGCGACCAGGTCGCGCCAGCGCGTCTGGTTCGGCGAGCGCCTCTCCTCGGCGGTCGCGAGACACGCGAGCGCGCCGAGAAAGAGAGCCGTGGCGGGCGTGTCGGAGAACGCGCGTCCCCCGTTCACCCAGACGACCGGCAGCGCGAACACGAAGACGACGCCCGCGAGCGCCGCCCACCCGCCCACGACGCGCCGCCCCCAGACGTAGAGCGCTGGAACGCTGCAGGCGGCGAGCAGCGTGGACGCGGTCGCGAGCGCGTTGAACGGCGTGACGCAGAACGGCAGCAGGGCGCGGCCGAGCAGGATCCACACGGGGAACCCGGGCGCCTGCGGCGACAGGTCGAACAGGTCGAAGCGCGTCACCGCGCCCGCGAAGACGGCTTCGTCGATCTCGCCCGGCGAATTCGCGAGCGCGAAGAACCGGGAAGCGGCGACGGCGCCCACGACGAGCGCGGCGAGTGCGAGCGGCGGCTCGCGGCGCCGGTCGCCGTCCCGGCCGAAGCGCCTCAACACCGTCCGAGTGTTTCATCTTTCGGGCCGCGCCGAAACAGTTACAATGAGGCTCGATGTCGATTCGACATCCCGCGGGATGAGCATTCCCCGCATCCTGCCTCGCGCCGAGCATCCGATATCGCGCGGCTACATCGATCCCGACGCCCTGCGCGTCCTGTACCGGCTGCACCGCGCCGGCTTCAAGGCGTATCTCGTCGGAGGGTCGGTGCGCGACCTCATGACGGGCCGCACGCCGAAGGACTTCGACGTCGGAACCGACGCGCGTCCCCAGGAAATCCGCCGCCTGTTCCGCAACTCGCGCGTCATCGGGAGGCGCTTCCGGCTCGCGCACATCCTCTTCGAAGGGCGGGAAGGTCGTCGAGGTCTCGACGTTCCGCAAGACGCCCGACGCCGTGCAGGGCGCACAGGGCCAGGAGGGGGACGAGGATCTCCTCATCCGCTCGGACAACACGTTCGGGTCCCCCGAGGAGGACGCCCTCCGCCGCGACTTCACGATCAACGGGCTCTTCTACGACATCGCGACGTACGCCGTCCTCGACTTCGTCGGGCGGCGTCGAGGACCTCGAACGGCGCGTCGTGCGCACGATCGGCGATCCCCTCATCCGGTTCCGCGAGGATCCCGTCCGGATGCTCCGCGCCTGCGAGTTCGCGGCACGCCTCTCGTTCGAGATGTCCGAGGACGCGCGCGCGGCGATCGCCGAGCTCAACCGCGAGGTCACGAAGAGCGCCGCGCCGCGCGTCACGGAGGAGCTGCTCGACCCGCTGCGGCGGGGGTGGGGTCACGACACGTATCGCCTCTGGTCTGAAGCAGGACTCCTCGACGCCCTCCTGCCCGAGCTCGACGGCGTCGGAGCCGCGCGCGCGGCCGAGGGGACGCCGAGGGCTTCTCTTCGCGCTGCTGCGCGAGGTCGACGCGAAGCGGTCCCTCGGGAAGAGGCTCGAGGACGCCACGCTCCTCTCCGCGATGTTCCTGCCCGTCGTGTTCGACGCCGTGCGGCGCCGCGGGCCTCTCGCCGAGCCCCGGCCAGATTCTCCTCGTCCTCGAGGACGCCGTGAATCCGCTCGCGCTCCGGATGGCGCTTCCGAACCATCTCACGCAGACCGTCAAGCACGTCCTCGAGACGCTCGGCCGGCTCACGAGCACGCGCCCGGCGGATCCCGGCGCGCGGCGCCTCGCCGGCAGGCCGTACCTCGAAGCCGCCGTCGCGCTTCTCTCTCTTTATGCGCGCGCATCCGGCCGCTACCGCGAGGCCGCCGCGGCCTGGGAGCTGGCCATGGACCAGGGCCTCGCCTCGCGCGCTCCGGCCGCGCCGCACCCCGAGGCGCCCGGCCCGCCGGACACGTTCACTCATCCCGCGCCAGGCGGCCTGCCGCCCGGCCGCAAACGCCGCCGCGGCGGCCGCCGCCGCCGGCCGCAGTTCTCGGCCGCGCCGGCCTAGGCAGGTCTGCGGGTCAGCGCGCGCGGCGCTTCAGCCAGTCCGCGAGGTCGGACTCGAGCCGCGCGTAGTCGGCGCGCAGCGTCTCGCGCATGGCGTCCTCGACGGGAGAGCCGTCGCCGAGGCGGTCGAGAAAATGCGCGACCGCGCCGAAGCCGCGCGTGTCCCTCAGCATCTCGGACGCGGCGAGCGAGATCGCATATCCGCCCCGCGCCTGCGACGCGGAAAAACCGGCGAAGCCCGCCTTCGAGGCCTTGCAGCGCGAACGTGCCACGCGCGGCATAGGAACCTGCCAGCGCCGACGCGAACGGCGCGGACGTCTTGCCCTCCTCCACCTGCGCGAGGCCCTCCTGCAGCCAGGTCGGGGCGCGCCCTTTCGCGCGGAAATGGACGAAGCTGTGCGTCATCTCGTGCTTGAGAACGGAGAGCAGCTCCGGCGTGACGCCCGTGATGCCGCGCGCCGGCACGCGCACCCTGCCGTCGAAGAGGCCGTCGGCCCAGGCGGGAGCCTGCGTCGAAGCCTGAAAGTCGCGCTCGGCGTAGACCACGACCACGACCTTCTCGACGGGACCCGAGCCGAAATCCTGAACGAGGTCGGCGTAGGCCTGCTCGAGCGCCGAGAGGAGCACACGCTCGAGCCCCGGCTCCAGGCGCTTCCCGTCGTAGACGAGGAGGATGCTCGAGCTCGCGCGCTCGGCATAGCGCTCCTCCATGCCCGAGGCGCTGCGGCGGCCCGAGGCGTCCTGAGCGCGCGCGGAAGACGTGGAAACGACGACGAGAAGAAAGAGAGAGATTCTCAGAATGGATCGGGGCACGGAGACATCATAGGCGTCATACGATGCGAAAGCGGCAGGCGGCATGGGGCATAAGAGCCGCACGCATTCAGGATGAGCAGATGAAGATTCTTCGAATGGTCCCGAGCCACGGCGCCCGGTTCGTGCTCTGCGCCTGCCTGATCGCCGCACCGCCGCTAAGATCCGCCGGGCCGGTTCCCGAGACTGCAGCGATGGGCGCCGCCGGACCGGCTTCCAACGCATCGCCGCCCGCCTCTTCCCCTTCTAAGAAAGATCTCTCTTCTTCCCTCTCTTCACTCGCCGAAGCCGCGGTCAAGGACGGAAGGACCGCGGGCATCTCGTTCACCGTGCGAAGAGGAAAGTCCGTTCTCTCGGAAGGCGCGTTTGGATTCGCGGATCTCGAGAACCGCGTTGCGGCGGCCGTGGACACCGTCTACGCGATCGGCTCCCTGACGAAGCAGTTCACGGCGGCGGCGGTGCTTCTCCTCGCGGACGAGGGACAGCTTTCCCTCGACGATCCGCTCGGAAAGTTCGTTCCCGCTTTTCCCGAACCCGGCCGGAGCGCGACCGTCCGCCAGCTCCTCAACCACACCTCGGGGATCCGAAGCATGACGAGCCTCGGACCGAAATACTGGGCGCAGACCGGCCGCGAGATCGCCCCCTCCGACCTCGTCGCGCTCTTCGCGAGCGAGCCGGCGGACTTTCCGGCCGGAACGGATTACCGGTACAGCAACTCGGGTTACGTCCTTCTCGGCATGGTCGTGGAGAAAGCCTCGGGCGAGCCGTGGGGCGCGTTCGTCACCAGACGACTCTTGCTCCCGCTCGGCCTCACCGCCACGCGCGACGGCGAGACCTCCGATCTCGTTCCGCATCGCGCCCGAGGCTTCTCGCGGCGCAAGTCGGGCGGATTCGAGAACGCCTGGGGAGTGAACCTCACGCAGGGATATGCCGCCGGCGCCCTTCTCTCGACGGTTTCGGATCTCGCCACGTGGACGCGCCGCCTCCACACCGAGCCGCCCGTGGGCGCCGCCGGCATACCGCGCGATGACGACGCCGGCGACGCTCCCGAACGGGAAGGCGCTTTCGTACGGTTACGGACTCGGCGTCGGATTCGTTCGGCGGCCACCGGCGACTCTTCCACGGCGGCGGGCTGCCCGGATTCGACGGATGGGTCGCGTATTTCCCGGACGACGACGTCACCGTCGTGGTTCTCTGCAACACGGACGGCGACGTCGGCATGGAGGTCGCCGACGCGATGGCGGGCCTCGTCCTCGGCGCGCCGGGCGCGAAGACGAAAGTGCCCGGGCGCTGAGGGCTCAGTCGCGGACGAGGTCGACGAACGCGCGCAGCTCGCCCTCTTCCATGTCGGACACCGCCGCGTACTCGAGATCGCCTTCCGTCCAGCGCGCGACGTGGTAGCCGCGCGCAACGCCCACGGTCACGGCCGGTGCCGGCGCCGAGGCGACCCAGACGAACAGGTCGATCTCGTGTCGCCCGTGCGTGTAGGCGAGGACGGCGGCGCGACGGCCCGAGACCTCGTCCACGCGCCCGCCGGAGAGCGGATAACCTCGATCCGCGAGGTCCTTCACCTTCGGCGAGAGGTCGACGCGCCCGGCGAACCACGGCTTGACCGCGTGACGGTCGGACGAGACGACCTCGACGAGAGGCCCCTTCATGAGCGCCCGCACGTGGGCGATGGCGAGCGCATCGTCGACGCTCCGCGCCGAGATCGACGCGCGAAACGGCATCAGGAGGGCCGTGAGAGCGGCCCCGAGGACGAGCGCCGCGGCGAGCGCGGCCCACTGCGGCACGCCGCGCCGCCAGGAAGGCCGGCGCTTCGCCGCGAGGCGGGCGCGGACGCGCGCCTCGAGGGAAGCCGGCGGAACGGCGACGAGCCCGGCGTCCCGGAGCGCCGACCGCAGGGCGAGCGCCCGCCGGTACTCCGCGGCGCACGACGCGCACTCGCGCGCGTGGCGCTCCGCCTCCAGCGTCGCCTCGACCGAGAGCTCCCCGTCGAGCCAGGCATGGGCGTGTTCGCGGGGAAAGTCGCAGCTCATGTCCCCACCTCGGCCGCCACCGGCCGCGCGAGCGCCGACTGGAGACGCCTCCGCCCCCGCGCGAGACGCGACATCACGGTTCCCACCGGGACTCCGGCGACCTCGGCGATCTCGCGATACGAGAGCTCCTCGAGCTCGCGGAGCACGATCACTTCGCGGAATTCGCCGGGCAGCTCGTCGAGCGCCCGCCTCAGCCGCGGGCCGTCGGCGCGCCGCACGAGATCCTCCTCGACGGAGGCGGCGTCGTCGACCGGCTCGTCGACGTCCTCGAGGGCCGTCGCGACCTCGCGCGCGCGGTTGGCGCGCAGGAAGGTCCAGCACGCGTTGCGCACGATCGTGAGCAGCCAGGCCCGCGGGTCGCCGCCACGGAACGAAGGAAAGAACCGATAAGCCCGCAGAAATGCCTCCTGAACCACGTCCTCTGCATCGTGGTCGTTGCGCGTGAGCCAGCGCGCGAGGTTGTAGGCGGACGGGAGGAGCGGCAGCACCAGCTCCTCGAAGTCCGCTCCCGGTTCCGGTTCGCGCAGGGAACGCCTCCCATCCCTCAGACCCGGCCGCCGCGATCTTATTCCCGGCCTCCGGGAATACCGGGGCGGGCGCGCGAGTCTCCTCGCGCTGAGGGAGGCCCCATGAAAACCCGAACCGATCGACGGGAGTTCCTGAAGCTGGCGGGACTGGGGGGTGGCGTCGTGTTCGCGTCGAGCCTGTGGCGAGGCGCGCTGGCGGGGCCCGCCGACGAGTTTCACTTCGTCCAGCTCTCGGACACGCACTGGGGGTTCGAAGGCCCCCCGAACCCGGATGCGAAAGGCACGCTTCCGAAGGCGATCGAGGCCGTGAACGCGCTGTCCGAGCAGCCGGACTTCGTCGTCTTCACGGGCGACCTCACGCACACGACGGACGACGCCGTGAAGCGACGGGACCGGATGAAGCAGTTCCGCGACATCGCCGGGAAAGCTGAAGGCGAAGACGGTCCGTTTCCTGCCGGGCGAGCACGACGCCTCCCTCGACCGCGGCGAGGCGTACCAGGAGCTCTTCGGGGACGCCGCACTACTCCTTCGACCACAAGGGCGTCCACTTCGCCGTCCTCGACAACGTCTCCGACCCGGGCGCTTCGGTCGGAGAGGCGCAGCTCGCCTGGCTCAAGGCCGATCTCGCGAAACGGAAGGCCGACGCGCCGATCGCGATCCTCACGCACCGCCCGCTCTTCGACCTCTACCCCTCGTGGGACTGGGCCACGAAGGACGGCGCGGCCGCGCTCGAGATCCTCGAGCCGTACCCGCACGTGACCGTCTTCTACGGGCACATCCACCAGGAGCACCACCACAAGACGGGCCACATCGAGCACCACTCGGCCATGTCCCTGATGTTCCCGCTCCCCGCGCCCGGTTCGGTCCCGAAGAGAGCGCCGGTCCCGTGGGACGACGAACAGCCGTACCGCGGCCTCGCGTGGCGGGACGTCGAGGCCTATCCCGCGAAGGGCACGTATCGTCTCGAGGAGAAGCCGATCAAGGCGGCCGGTGCCGGCGCCGCCGCGAAAGCAGGCTGAGCGTGCGATTCCGCAGGGATTGGCGGGCCACGCGCTCGGTCTGGCCGTTCTTCTCGCCGTGACGGCCGGGCGCGGCGCCGAGCCCCGGGTCGTGAAGATCTCCGCGAAGAGGTTCTCGTTCACGCCCGCCGAGGTGCACGTCAAGAAAGGAGAAACCGTCGTACTCGAGCTCACGTCGCTGGATCGGGTTCACGGCTTCAACCTGCCGCGCGTTCAAGATCCGGAAGGACATCGTCCCGAAAGACGTCACGCGGGTCACGCTCACGCCCGACAAGGAGGGCACGTTCCCGTTCCACTGCGACGTCTTCTGCGGCGACGGCCACGAGGAGATGACGGGAACGCTCGTCGTCGACCCGGAGTAGGGTCGCTTCGAGTCCGCACCGCGCCGCCCCACCGGGCGCTCGATGAGCTTGTCGTCGACGGGCGCGTTCATCGACCTCTTCAGGAACCGCGTGCCGCCCTCCGGGGACGTCCACGTCTGGCGGCCATTTTCGTCGAATCCCCGCTCCCACAGCGTGAAGCCGTCCTGCGCGAGGATCAGCACGGACGTCATCGTCGCCGCGGTCTTCACGGTCGAGGGACAGTCCTTTCCCGGCGTCTCGCCTTCCCAGAGGTCGCCCTTCTTCCTGAGCAGCATCGTGCAGCCGGGCCTCTCGCGCACGTCGTTCGCGCCGTAGAGCGCGAGAGCGGAGGGCTCGCGCCACTTGCCGCGCACGAGGATGGGGTCCTTCGGATCGAACGCGCGCAGCCGGACCACGTCCCCGTCCTCTTCGAGGCGGTAGAAGCGCTGCTGCGACGGCTCGTCGAGCTTCGGGGCGGCGGCCTCCTCGCGATAGAGGACGAGGGCGCCGTTCGCGATCCGGCTCTTCGGCACCGCGACGATGACGATCCGGACGGCCTCCGGCGCTCCGCCCGAACCCGGGTCCTTCAGCTCGAACGTGCCCGCGAGCCAGGAGGCGACCTCCGCGGCCCGGCCTCCGTCGGCGACGAGCGGCCGCGCGAAGAGCAGGCAGACGGCGACGACCGCGCGGCGCGCGCTCACGCCTCTTCCTCTTCCACCACCGCGGTCCTCTTCTCGGAGACACGCCGCAGGGAGTGGTCGAGGATGCGCTTGCGCAGCCTCACGGACTTCGGCGTCACCTCGACGAGCTCGTCGTCCTCGATCCACTCGATGGCGAGCTCGAGGGGCATCGGGCGCGGCGGCGTGAGGCGGATCGCGAAGTCCGAGCCGGACGAGCGCATGTTCGTGAGGTGCTTCTTGACGCAGGGGTTCACGACGAGGTCGTTCTCCCGCGCGCTCTCGCCGCAGATCATCCCGCCGTAGACCTCGATGCCGGGCGGCAGGAACAGCGTCGAGCGCTCCTCGAGCCGCTCGAGCGAATGCGCCGTCGTCTCTCCCGCCTCCTTGCACACGAGCGCGCCCCGCCCGCGGCCCGTCACCTCGCCGCGGAACGGCTCGTAGCCGTGGAAGACGTGGTACAGCAGGCCCTCGCCCTTCGTGTCCGTCAGGAACTCGTTGCGGTACCCGAAGAGGCCGCGGGTCGGGATCTTGAACTCGATCTTCACGCGTCCCGAGCCGTGGTTCGTCATGTTCGTCATCTCGGCCTTGCGCTGGCCGAGCTTCTCGATGACCGTCCCCATCGCGACTTCCGGAACGTCGATGACGAGCTCCTCGATCGGCTCGCAGGTCTGCCCGTCGATCTCCTTCAGGATGACCTGGGGACGGGAGAGCGCGAACTCGAAGCCCTCGCGGCGCATCATCTCGACCGTGATCGCGAGATGCAGCTCGCCGCGCCCCGAGACGCGGAAGGCGTCGGGACTGTCGGTCTCCTCCACGCGCATCGCGACGTTCGTGCGCAGCTCCTTCTGGAGGCGCTCTCCGAGATTGCGGCTCGTGACGTACTTGCCCTCGCGGCCGGCGAACGGCGAGTCGTTCACGCGGAACGTCATGGAGACCGTCGGCTCGTCGACGGCGATCGGCGCGAGGGCGACGGGATTCTCCAGATCGGCCAGCGTCTCGCCGATCGTGACCTCCTCGATGCCGGAGATCACGACGAGGTCGCCGGCGCGCGCCTCCTCGACCTCGACGCGCTTCAGCCCCTCGAACGCCATGAGCTTCACGATCTTCGCCTTCGTCACGGTGCCGTCGAGCTTGCAGACCGAGACCTGCTGGCCCGGCGCGACGGTCCCGTTCACGATGCGGCCGATGAGGAGCCGGCCGAGGTAGTTGTCGTAGTCCAGCGAGGCCACGAGGATCTGCAGCGGGGCGGCGGGGTCGCCGCCGGGCTCCGGCACCTCCACGAGAATCGCGTCCAGGAGCGGCCGCACGTCCGTCTCCGTGTGATCCACCTCGCGGCGCGCGAAGCCGTGCTTGGCGGACGTGTACACGATCGGGAAGTCGAGCTGCTCGTCCGTGGCGCCGAGGTCGACCATGAGGTCGAACACCTCGTCGATGACCTGATGCGGCCGCGCGTCCGGCCGGTCGACCTTGTTCACGACGACGATGGGCTTCAGCCCCAGCTCGAACGCCTTGCGCAGGACGAAGCGCGTCTGGGGCATCGTGCCCTCGGCCGCGTCCACGACGAGCAGCACCGCGTCCACCATCTTGAGGACGCGCTCGACCTCGCCCCCGAAGTCGCTGTGGCCCGGCGTGTCGACGATGTTGATCTTCGTGCCGTGGTAGTGGATGGACGTGTTCTTCGCGAGGATCGTGATGCCGCGCTCTCGCTCGAGGTCGTTGCTGTCCATGATCCGCTCGGTGCCGGACATCGCCTCGTTCGCGCGGAACGTGCCGGACTGCTTCAGGAGGCAGTCCACGAGCGTGGTCTTGCCATGGTCGACGTGCGCGATGATCGCGATGTTGCGGAGTCCGGACATGGAGCCTGCTTTCGGGACGCGGGGCCGGGAGGCGGCCGCTCCGCGGGGTTGGACAGGATACCAGAGAGACGGGAAGAAGATTTCTTCGAATGAGTAAGAGCGCGATAGGCTGTCGCACGTCCATGAAGAAGAGCCGCGCGGCCTCGCTCAACCTCGTGGAAATCTCTCGCCGCCGTCTTTCTCACGATCCTCCTCGGCCGCGGCTTCCAGGCACGCTCCCTACCGGACCTCAAGCCGTGGCACCGCGCCGACCTCGGCGACGTCAAGGCCGGTGAGCTGCCCGACACGGCGACGCTCGCCGACTACCTCGAGCGCGAGGACGCGGTCTTCCGGGCGCTCAAGACGCGCGTGCTGGATACCGTCTCCGCCGAGGACCGCACGGCAGGCAACCGCTACCTCGCGGGCGGCCCGCTCGACCCGACGCGTCTCGGCTCGGCCGACGGCAACCGGACGTTCGAGCTCCTGCCGGAGACGATCGCGGGCGGCGCGCTCCTCCTTCACGGCCTCACGGACGCGCCGTACAGCGTCAGGCCGATCGCCGAGACTCTGCAGCGCCTCGGCTATTACGCTCTCGCGCCGCGGATGCCGGGCCACGGCACGGCGCCCGCGGGCCTCGTCCCCGTGGAGTGGCAGGACTGGATGAGCGTCGTGCGGCTCGCCGCCCGCCACGTCCGCTCGAAGGCGGGAGAGGGCAAGCCCGTTCGTCCTCGTCGGCTACTCGAACGGCGGCGCGCTCGCGGTCAAGTACGCGCAGGACGTCCTCGAAGGCTCGGGCCTTCCCGCGGCCGGACCGGATCGTCCTGATGTCGCCCATGATCGGCGTGACCCCCTTCGCGGGCTTCGCGCGCGTCGTGAGCCTCCTGCACCGCATCCCGTTCTTCGAAAAGAACGCGTGGCTCGATGTCCTGCCCGAGTACAACCCGTACAAGTACAGCTCGTTCCCGGCGAACGCCGGCCTCCAGACCTGGAAGCTCACGCAGGCGCTGAACGCCCAGACCGAGCGCCTCGCGGCGAACGGCCGGCTGAAGGACCTCGCGCCCGTCCTCACCTTTCAGTCGCTCGTCGACGCGACGGTCTCCACCTCCGCGATCGTCCATCGGCTCTACGACAGGCTCCCCGCGAACGGGAGCGAGCTCGTCCTCTTCGACATCAACCGCGTCAGCGACCTCGCGCCCTTCCTCGAGCGGCCCGAGCAGGACCTCCTCCTCGACCTCAAGGCGCGCACGGACCTCCGCTACCGCCTCACGGCGATCTCGAATGCGCGGCGCGACACGCGGGACGTCGCCGTGTCGTCCGCGGGGCCCGGGCCCGTCAAGCTGGAGGCCCGCCCCCTCGGCCTCGCGTGGCCGCCGGAGGTCTTCTCGCTCTCGCACGTCGCGATCCCGTTCCCCGAGAGCGACGATCTTTACGGCCGGCTGCCCGACCCGCCGCCCACGTTCGGCCTCCGGCTCGGGCGCGTCGGCCCGCGAGGCGAGCGCTCGATCCTCACGGTCCCGTTCGACCAGTGGATGCGCCTGTCGTGGAACCCGTTCTTCCCGTACCTCGAGGAGCGCGTCGCGGCATGGGCCGCTATTTCTTCTTCAGCGCGCTGACGAGCCAGGGCACGAAGTCCTTGCCCGGGGGCGCGAGGTCCATCGAGAGCGAGAGCTCGCCGTCGGCCTTGCGCGCGAAAAGCATCCGCGCCTTCGTCCCGGCCTCGGCGTTCAGGAGCTCGCGTGACGCGAGGCGCACGCCCTCGGGCGCGATCTCGACGTCGAACGTGGCGCTGATGCCGGTCGAGAAGAAATACGAGGCGACGTACCGCCGCTTTTCCCGGTCGTACGCGAAGTAGCCGACCTCCTCGATCGTCTCTTCCTTGCCGTCGTCGGCGGTCAGGATCGTGCTTCCGCGGTGGACGAGGTAATTCCCCGTGAACTCCGGCGTGAAGCGCGCGACGCGTCCTCCGACGCGCGCGCCGGACTCCGCGCTGCCCGACCACGACCCGACGAGAAACGCGAGCTCCTGGAACGGCCGCCAGGCCGGCGACGCCGCCGCCGTGGCCGGCGCGGGACCTGCCGTGGCGGGCGCTGGAGCCGCCGCGGGGGTGGCAGCGGGCTGAGGCGCGGCTGGTTCTGCGCCGCGGCCGCCCCCGAGGTCAGCAGCACGAGAAGCGCGAAACGGGCGGAAAGGGTCCGCATCGACTTTCTGCCCTCCTCCGGAACTCTTGACGATTATAGACTTAGCGGCGCCGGAACCGATCCGGCCGCTTTTTCGTTACACCGACTCGAGGACCGATGACCGCAGAGCCTCACCCCGATGCCGAGCTCGTCGCCCGCTGCCAGAGGGGGGACGAGGGCGCCTGGGCGGACCTCGTCGCGGCCTACGGAAAGAAGGTCTACGGGATCGCCTGGCACATGACGTACGACCGCGCGGAGGCCGAGGAGCTGACCCAGGACTGCTTCCTCAAGGTCTGGCAGAACCTCGACCGCTACGAGCCCACCGAAGCCTCGCTTCTCGCCTGGATCGCGGCGCTCTCGCGGAACCTGTGCATCGATCACTACAGAAGGAGAAAGAGGGAGAAGGGGTTTCTCGTTCCTCTCCGACGACGCCGTCTCGACGCTCCTTCCCGCGACGGACGATCCGCAGGCGGACGCCGTACGCCGCGAGCGCGTGAGAATGCTGCTCGACGCGATCTCCGAGCTGCCCGACGAGCTGGCCGAGGTCGTGATCCTGCGCGACCTCGACGGCCTCGATTACCGCGAGATCGGCGACCTCCTGAAGCTGGCCGACGGCACGGTGAAGTCGCGCCTGAACCGCGCGCGGATCGAGCTCGCGCGCGTCGTCAGGGGGCGCGTCGGGGCTTCGACGGGAGACGGAAGGTCGCTCTATTCGCCCTTCGGCCCGCGCACCACGACGGCCACGGGAGGCGCGCGATGAACGCGGCCTGCCGCGCCTTCGAGCAGCGCCTCGCCGAGGCCCTCGACCGGGCCGGGGAGGGCGCCACGGCCGCGGCCGCCCGCGCCCTCGCGGCCGCCGACGCGCACGCGGCCGAATGCCCCGACTGCGCGCTCCTCGCGACGCTCGTCGCCGGGCACGTGGGCGTCTTCGCGTTCCTCGCGCGTCCCGAGCCCTCGCCCGAGTTTCTCTCGCGCCTCTCGGAGACTCCGGCCGACGTCCGCGCGCGCCAGGAAGCCTCGGAAGTCCTCTCGTTCCTCACGCCGGGGGCGCTCGCGCGGCCGGAACCCTCGCGCGCGCTCCTGAAGCGCCTCCTCGCCGTCCCCGAGCCCGCGCCGTCCGGCGCCCAGTCGAACGTCTCGCGCGGCGTCTTCGGCCGGCTGAAACCCGTCGTGACCGACTGGCGGTTCGCCGTCGTGGCCGCGTACGCGGCGACGTTCCTGATCGTCGCGCTCCTGCGCCTCGACCCGATGTCGGCGGCCCGCGGCGCGGCGAACGATCTGACGTCCGCGGGCGAGCGCGCGCTCTCCGAAGCGCGCGTCGCCGCGGTCCAGCGCTTCGACGAGAGCGCCCTCGGCCGGGCCGCCGCCCCGATCACGAAGCGGCTCGACTATCGCGTGTATCGCGCGTTCGCCGCGGGCCGCGCCCGCGCCGTCGCTTATTCGCAGCTCGTCTTCGAGAAGGTTCTTCGGCGGATCGGTCGACGCCCTGCAGGCCTCGCACGAAACGCCGGAACCTTCCGACCCTTTCGACGTTCCTGACGACAGGTGGAAACGATGAACGACACCGGCACGAACCCCCAACCCCCGAGCACGCCTTCTCTCTCGCCCGCGCCGCCGCCGCCCCCGATCGCCTTCGGACCCGCGGGCGCGCTGCCGCCCGCGCCGCTGCCGAAGAACCCCGGCGCCGCGGGCGCTCTCGGGATCATTCCGGGCATGGGTCACCTCTACCTCGGCCTCTACCAGCGCGCCGCGATCCTCTTCGGCGTCTGGGTCCTGTTCATCTCGGTGGCCGGACACTCCCACGGTCCGTTTCCGGGCATCGCAATTCCGTTCTGGATGGTCTTTTCGATCATCGACGCGTCGCGCCAGGCGAAGGCGATCAACGCGACGGGCCGGCCCGAGTCGAACATCCTCGGCTCCGACGAGCCGGTGCGCGTGAGCGGAAGCCTCACGGCCGGCCTGCTCCTCATCCTGATCGGCGGGTTCCTGCTCCTCGACCGGCTCGTGACGATCGACCTGTCGTTCCTGAACGACTGGTGGCCGGTCCTCCTCGTCGCCTTCGGCGCGTGGCAGGTGTTCCGCCACTACCAGGGCAAGCGGCCGGCTTCGAGTGAGGGCTCAGTCCCCCAGTGAGGTGACGAGGACGATCGTCTTGGCGAGGATCGCGCCCGTGCGCGGATCGATGAAGTGGTCCTCGATGTCGATCTCGAGGGCCCCGTCCGCGCGGTTCCAGCGCGCGGACCGCCCTCTCTGGCCCGCCGCCTTCGCGACCGCCGCCGCGTCCGCCTGGATCGCGCCGCTCTTGATGCCGTCCCTCAGGTCGGCCTCGAGATTGCGCTCGGCGAAGATGAAGCGCGATTGCGGGACCTGCCGCTCGTAGGCGGCGACGCTCTCGTCCACCGACTTCGGCGTCGTGAAGACCGCGATCTTGAGCTTCCCGAGCCGCTTCTTCAGCTCGGCCTTCTCGGCCGCGCTCCGCGACGTGTCGGCGTCGAGGCGCGCCACGGCCTGCCGTCGTCTCGACGGCGGCGCGGTCGGTGAAGACCTGCGTGAGGACCGGGTCGATCTCCCCTCCCGGAGGGAACGGCACGCCCGGGATCGGCGAGGCGGGCGCCGCGAGGGCGAGGGCGAGGGCGAGAGCGATCGACACGGGAGGATTCTACCGGCTTCCTACTCCCGCGTCTTCACGACGATCTCGGTCGGGCTGCCCCGCCACGTAGCGGAGCGAGCACTCGGCGAAGCCCTCGCACTTGACGCAGATGCCGTCCTTGTCGCCCTTGAAGTCGATGGGTTTGCAGATGTTCACGCCGGGGACGACGAGCTTCCCGAGCTCCGCCGCGAACTCGCGCTGGCGCGGCGGCGGGTCGCCGCCTCCCTGCGTCGCCCGGCGCAGGTCCTCGACCTTCGGGAACAGCTCGCGGTTGCGGCGCTCGAGCGCCGCGTCCTCGCGCAGCGCGCCCGCGGACTTCACGGCGACGACCGCGGACTTCGCCGCCTTCTTCACCCGGTACCGGCCGTGGTGCCGGATCCAGAAGAAGAGAAATCCCGCCCCGGCGCCGGCCACCGTCACGAACCCGGCTCCCGGCCGCCCCGCGAGCGTCGCCTTCAGAAGACCCCAGCCGAGGCACGGCCACGGCCAGCCACGCGAGCCACTTCACCTTCACGGGGATCACGAAGAAGATCAGGAACTGCATGTCGGGGAAGAGGTACGCGTAGGCGAAGAGCATCGACGCGCCCGTCACGACGCCCCCCGAGACGAGCGCGTTTCCCGTGACGAGCGCCGCGAGCGAGGCGCCGAGCGTCGAGACGAGCCAGAAGACCGTGAACTCGCCGGTTCCCCACTCCGCCTCGAGCGCGGAGCCGAGGATGTAGAGGATGAGCGTGCCGAAGAAGAGCCCGAAGGGCTCGCCGTGCAGGAACTGGTACGTCACGAACGTCCACGGCCTCTCGAGCGCCGCCCTGGGATCGAACGCGAAGAGCGCGTACGTCTGTTCGGGATTCATCTTCGAGAGGAAGAAGAAGATGAAGTGGAAGCTGCAGAGCGGCAGCGTGAGGCCGAGCTTCGGCGCGAAGAGATCGTTGCGATCGCTCATCCGCGCCGCCCGAAACGCCTCTCGAGCTCCTCGTGCGAAAACGCGAGGAGGATGGGCCGCCCGTGCGGGCACGTCCACGGGTCGCGGCAGGCCGCGAGGTCCGCGAGGAGCCGCGCGGCCTCGGCCGGCGCGAGGCGGTGGTTCACCGTGATCGCGCCGCGGCAGGCGAGGGACGCGGCGAGGACCTCGCGCCTGAGCGCGGGCGAGGTCGCGGAGCCCTCGGGCAGCGCCGCGAGGCGCGCGAGGGTGTCGCGGAGCGCGGGGACGGACCGAGGAGACCGGCGTCTCGGGCGGCGTGGCCGAGACGAGGAACGTCCGGCCCGAGAGCTCCGAGACCACGAAGCCCGCTTCGGCGAGGAAGTCGTCCGACCGCGAGAGGAGCGCCGCCTCGTCCGGCGTCGCCTCGAACGTCACCGGCGTCAGGAGACTCTGCGAGGAGACCTCCGACGGTCTCGAGCCTCGCGAGGAACCTCTCGTACCTGCACGCGCTCGTGCGCGACGTGCTGGTCGATGAGAACCAGGCCCTCCTCGCCTTCGGCCACGAGGAACGAATCGCGGTACTGGCCGAGGAGGCGAAGGGGGCCGAGAGGGGAAGAAGAGAGAGAAGAAGAAGAAGAGAAGAAGAAGATTTCTTCTGAATAGGAAGAGGGGGACGGGCCGGCTGCGCGCGCGTCGAGCAGCGTTCCGGTGCCGCGCCGCCGCCCGCGCCATAGCCGCATCGAGGTGCGCCCAATGGCGCAGTCCGAGGCAGCGCCGTAGCGAGCCGCCCCCTCGCCAACCTCAGACGCACCCCGCCTGCAGTTCCCCTTTCTAAGAAATCTCTTCTTCTCTCTCTTTCTCTTCCTCTTCCCATCCTTCGCTCCTTCCGACTCCCCGAAACGCCTCTCCCTCCACGGCGACCGCGCCTTTTCCCCCCGTGAGCGCATGGACGAGACCGCGGTGGACGAGCGCGTGCACGGCGCTCGGGTCGCGGAAGCGGACCTCCAGCTTCTGCGGGTGCACGTTCACGTCGCAGAGCTCCGGGTCGCAGGCCAGAAACAGCGCGAATCCCGCGTGGCGGTCCGAGCGCAGCACCTCGCGCGTCGCGAGCGCGACGGCATGCGCCACGGTCGCGTCCCGGATGGCGCGGCCGTTCACGAAGAACCACTGGTGCGCGCGCGACGGAAACGTCGCGTCCGGCCGCGTGACGGCGCCCGTCAGCGTCATGCCGTTGAACGCGAAGTCCACGTCGACGCGGGGGCGCCGGGGCCGCGAGGCCGAGGACCTCGCGGAACCGCGTCGCGATCCCGGCCGCCGGCGGCAGATCGAGGAGGAGCCGCGGCCCGGCGCGCAGCGTGAACGCCACGTCCGGGCGGGAGAGGGCGAGCGCCGTGACGGCCTTCACGACCGCCCGGAGCTCGGCCTCCGCGCTCTTCAGGAACTTGCGGCGCGCCGGAACGTTGCCGAAGAGGTCCTCGACGACGACGCGCGTGCCCTTCGGGTGCCGCGCGGGCGAAACGCGCGGCGGTGCGCCCCGCTCGGCGACGACCTCGGTCCCGAGGCCGGACTCGTCCGGCGACGTCGTGAGGACGAGGCGCGAGACGGACGCGATCGAGGGCAGCGCCTCGCCGCGAAAGCCCATCGTGCCGATCGAGGTCAGGTCCTGGAACGTGCGGATCTTGGACGTCGCGTGCCGCTCGAGGGCCAGCCGCGCGTCCTCGGGGGACATGCCGGAGCCGTCGTCCACGACCTCGATCCGCGCGATCCCCCCGCCTTCGACGTCCACGGGACGCGCCGCGCGCCGGCGTCGAGCGCGTTCTCGACGAGCTCCTTGACGGCGGACGCCGGGCGCTCCACGACCTCGCCCGCGGCGATCTGGTCGACGAGCGCGTCGGGGAGAACCTGGATGAGTCCCGCCACGCCGGGGATGTTATCGGCTTCGGAGCAGGTCGCGTTCAGCGTGCCGCCATCGCCTTCTCCACGTCCGCGATCTCCCGCGGAGCCGCGCACGACAGGCACTCCGGCCCTTTTTCCGTGACGAGGACGTCGTCCTCGATCCTGACGCCGATGTTCCACCACTTCGGGTCGACGCCCTCGCTCTTCTCCGGGATGTAGATGCCCGGTTCCACGGTGAGGACCATCCCGGGGCGAAGCGTCGCGTTCGACGAGAAGTAGCGCGTCCAGCGGTCCGTCGGATCCCCGAACTCGTAGCTGCCGGCGTCGTGGACGTCGAGCCCGAGCCAGTGCGAGATGCCGTGCGGGAAGAACGCGGCGAAAGAGCGCGAGGTCTTCACCTCCTCGCGCGTGCCCTTCAGGAGGCCGAGCTTCAGGAGCCCGTCCACGATGACCTCGTACGAGGCGTCCTGGATCTCGTGGTGCTTCGCGCCGGGCACCGCCTTCGCGATCCCGGCCTTCTGCGCCTCGAGGACGATCGCGTAGAGCGCGCGCTGCTCGGGCGAGAACGTGCCGCTCGACGGGATAGCTACGGGTCACGTCCGCGGCGTACAGGCCGTACTCGCACGCCGTGTCGTTCACGATCATCTCCCCGGCGAGCATCGTGCGATTCGCCTGGGGGTAGTGGAGGATCACCGAGTTCGGCCCCGACCCCACGATCGGCGGCGTAAGCCATCCGCTGCGGCGCCGCCCGAGAGGCAGCGCTCGAGCATGGCGGCCTTGAGGACGCCCTCGCTCACTCCGGGGCGCGCGCGCGTCAGCGCGGCGAGGTGAGCCTCGATCGAAAGCCTGACCGCTTCGCGCAGAATCGCGATCTCCGTCGCGTCCTTCACGAGGCGCATCTGCCCGAGGAGCGGCGCGACGTCGAGCGCGGGGAGCGGCTCGGTGCCGGCCGCCGCGTGCGTCTGCCAGGCCGAGACGAGCTTCTCGCGGAACTCCCTGTCGTGCGCATCGGCGTAATAGAGAGCCTTCGCTCCCGCGAGAAGCGCCCGGGACTCCTTCTGAAAGTCGGCGATCGGGATGGGCGGCGTCGGCCCGGAACTCCTTCGCGCCCTCGACTCCGGCGCGGCGTCCCGTCCACCGCTCCTCGGCCCAGCTCTTCGGCTTGACGAAGAGCGTGTAGCGCTTTCCTTCCGGGGCGCCCGGCCGGAAGACCGCGACCGCGTCCGGCTCGGAAAAGCCCGTCAGGTACCAGAAATTCGAGTCGGGCCGGTAGGCATCGAGGAGATTCGCGTCGGGCTCCGCGGGGGCGCGCAGGACGACGACCGCGTCCGGCGGCAGCTTCGCGGCCAGCGCCGCGCGGTGCGACGCGAACCAGTCCTGACCCGGCGCGGGCGGACCGGCGACTGCGAGCGCGGACGAACAGGCGGCAAGCGCGACGAGAAGAGCCGAAATCCGCATGAGACCTCCGAGGTGGGCGAAGTGTAACGGCACGGGCGACGCGGGTCGCCGGCAGTTGTCTCCCGCAAGCTTGTTCAAGACACGCACAAGGGCTCCACGGCTTCCAAGCCCGTTGCCCTCCGGTCAGGAGCGGGAATACGATTCCCGCTCCTCGAACCCGCCGGAGGGGATTTTTTTCGGAACAGCACCCAAGGAGGTTTTATGTCCGTAGCCGTTTCTCCAGTCAAAATCGACCCGCGAGTCAGCGACTTCATCGCCAGGCCGCGCCAGATGCTGATCGACGGCAAATCGGTGAACGCCGCGTCCGGCAAGACTTTTCCAACCTACAACCCGGCCACCGGAGAAGTCCTGGCCAAGATCGCGGAAGGCGATCGCGAGGACATCGACGCCGCCGTCCGGGCGGCGCGCAAGGCCTTCGAAAGCGGCCCCTGGCCGCGCATGACTGCGTCCGAGCGCGGGCGGCTGATGTGGAAACTGGCCGACCTGATCGAAGCGCACACGGAAGAGTTCGCGCTCCTGGAATCGCTCGACAACGGCAAGCCGCTGGTGGTCGCCCGGGCAGCGGATGTTCCGCTGACCGTCGACCTGTTCCGCTACATGGCCGGATGGGCGACCAAGCTCGAAGGGACGACGATTCCGCTCTCCGTGCCCTACACGCCGGGCGCGAAGTACCTCGCATACACGCTGCGCGAGCCGGTCGGCGTCGTCGGGCAGATCATCCCGTGGAATTTCCCGCTGCTGATGGCGGCCTGGAAGCTGGGGCCGGCGCTGGCGGCGGGATGCACGGTCGTCCTGAAGCCGGCGGAGCAGACGCCGCTCAGCGCGCTGCTGCTGGGCGAGCTGATCGCGGAAGCCGGGTTCCCGGATGGCGTGGTGAACATCGTGCCCGGATACGGAGAGACCGCCGGCGCGGCGCTCGCGGCGCACGACGGCGTCGACAAGGTGGCGTTCACCGGCTCGACCGAAGTCGGCAGGCTCATCGTGCAGGCGGCGGCGGGCAACCTGAAGAAGGTCTCGCTCGAGCTGGGCGGGAAGTCGCCGAACGTCGTCTTCGAGGACGCCGACCTGGACACGGCGATCGCGGGCGCGGCCAGCGCCATCTTCTTCAACCACGGGCAGTGCTGCTGCGCCGGCTCGCGTCTCTACGTCGAGCGTCCGGCCTTCGATCGAGTCGTCGAGGGAGTCGCGGCCGAGGCGAAGAAGATCAAGGTCGGGTCGGGACTCGAGCCCGACACGAGCATGGGCCCGATGGTCTCCGAGGAGCAGCTGCAGCGCGTGTGCGGCTACCTGGAGTGCGGCATGTCCGAGGGCGCCAGGGCCGTGACCGGCGGAAAGAAGATCGCCGGCAAGGGCTACTTCGTCGAGCCGACCGTGCTGGTGAACACGACCGAGAAATGAAGGTCGTGCAGGAGGAGATCTTCGGACCGGTCGTGACGGCGATTCCGTTCGACGACCCCGAAGAGCTGACGCCGCGCGGCGAACGACAGCGTCTACGGCCTGGCGGCGGGCATCTGGACGAAGGACATCTCCAAGGCCCACCGGCTCGGCGGCATCGCTCAAGGCCGGGACGGTCTGGATCAACTGCTACAACATCTTCGACGCGGCGCTCCCCTTCGGCGGCTACAAGCAGTCGGGCTGGGGACGCGAGATGGGCAAGGACGTCTTCGAGCTCTACACGCAGACCAAGGCGGTGTGCACGCGGATTTAGCAGGCGGCTTCGCCGTCACAGCTTCCGATGCCGGAACGGGCGGGCGTCGTTCCCGCTGTACGTCGCGACGATCTGGCCGCTGCCCCTGAGCAGGTATTTGTACGTGACGAGCCCGTCGAGGCCCACGGGGCCGCGGGCATGGATGCGGCTCGTCGAGATCCCGACCTCCGCCCCGAAGCCGTAGCGGTAGCCGTCGGCGAAGCGCGTGGAGGCGTTGTGGAAGACGCCGGCCGCGTCGACGCGGGAGAGGAACGCCTCGGCGGCGGCCTCGTCGGCGGTGACGATGGCCTCCGTGTGGTGCGAGCCGTAGCGGTTCACGTGCTCCACCGCCTCGTCGAGCGACTCCACCACCTTGACGGACAGGGTCGGCCCGCCGTACTCCGTGCGCCAGTCTTCCTCCGTGGCGGGCGCGAGACGGAGCGACGGCGCCAGGGCTCGCGTCTTCCCGCAGGCGCGGATCTCCACGCCCGCCTCGAGGAGCCGTCTCAGCAGCGGGACGAGGAAGCGCGCCGCCGCGTCGCCGTGGACGAGAAGCGTCTCGGCGGCGTTGCACGCAGCCGGGTACTGGAGCTTGCTGTCGAGGACGATCGCCGGTCGCCATCGCCTCGTCCGCCGCGCGGTCCACGTAGACGTGGCAGACGCCCTCCGCGTGGCCGAGCACCGGGATGCGCGTCGCGGCCTGAACGTGCCGGACGAGGTCGTACCCGCCCCGCGGGATGACGAGGTCGATGTGCTCGTCGAGCGCGAGGAGCGCGTCCACCTCGGCCCGGCCCGCCACGGAGGAGAGCGCGCCTTCCGGGATCTCGGGAAAGGACGCGAGCGCCTTCGCGAAGACGTCGAGGAGCGCCGCCGTGGAGCGGGCGGACTCGCGCCCGCCCTTGAGGATCGCCGCGTTGCCCGACTTCAGCGCCAGCGAGCCGATCTGCGCCACCGCGTCGGGGCGCGACTCGAAGATGACCAGGAGAACGCCCAGAGGACACGTCACCTTCTCCAGGACGAGGCCGTCGTCGAGGAGCGTGCGGGAGAGGACGCGGCCGGAAGGGTCGGGCAAATCGGCCACGGCACGGACGCCGTCGGCCATTCCGTGCACCTTGGTCTCGTCGAGCTTCAGGCGTTCGAAGGCCGACGCCGCGAGAGGGATTTCTTTGAAGGTGGTGCGGGCGGCGTCCACGATCGGCTGCGGTTCGCGCTCAGGATGGCGTCGCGATCGCCGCTCCATCCCGTCGGCCACCTTTCGAAGAAGATCGTCTTTCGTCCTCGTCGGCACGGCGGCCAGTCTCCTCGCGGCGAGTCGCGCGCGCTTCGCGATCTCGACCGGCCCCATATTCCCTTCTAAGAAATCTTCTTCCGTCTTCTCTTCCGTCATCGATCTCTCGTCCCGGCCTTCGGCCCGAACACGGTGCCGACGGCCTCGCCCGCGAAGAGCCGGTCGAGGACTCCGTGCATCCGGCCGTTCGCGATGACGGCGACGCCGCCCGCGCGCCGTCGCGATCCTCGCGGCGTCCAGCTTCGAGGCCATGCCGCCCCTGCCGCGCCCGCTTCCGCCGTCGGCGTACCGCGCGATCTCTTCCGTGATCTCGGAAACGAGCGGGATGAGCGTGGCCGTGCGGTCGTGCGCCGGGTTGCCCGTGTAAAGACCGTCCACGTCGGAGAGGATGACGAGGACGTCCGCCCTCACCTTGCTCATGACGAGCGCCGAGAGCCGGTCGTTGTCGCCGAAAAGGCCGCGCGCCCCCTTGCCGTCGGGCGACTCCAGCTCCAGCGTCGAGACCGTGTCGTTCTCGTTCAGGATCGGCACGGCATCCAGCTCGAAGAGCTTTTCGAGCGTGGCCGAGAGATTCTGAAAGCGCGTCCGGTCGGTGAAGTCGTCCTCGGTGAGGAGCACCTGCGCGGTGAGGAGGCCCATCTTCTCGAAGCCCTCTTCGTAGACGGACATCAGCCGGCTCTGGCCGATGGCGGCGCAGGCCTGCTTGAGCGTGAGCGAGCCCGGCTTCTTTTCGAGGCGCAGCCGTTGCGCTCCGAGCCCGACGGCCCCCGAAGAGACGATCAGAACCTGCCGCCCCTGCTTTTTCAGGGTCGCGACGGACTCGATGAGGCCGTACAGGCGCCCCAGCGCGACGGCGCCGTCGTCGCGCATGATCACGTTCGTCCCGGCCTTCACCACGATCCGCCTCGCCGCGGCCACGCGCTGCCGGATTCGCGCCTCGTCCATCCGGCGATTGTAGGGGCCGCCGGGGGGCTGAGGGAAATCAGCGAACTTTCGGCCGCCCGCGTCCGTATATGCGGGAGAGAGGTCCCGCATGTCCAAGAAGACTCAAATGGATCCTGGCGTCCGCCGGCGTCATCCTGCTCGCGGGCGGGGGTGTCCTCTTCGCCTCGCGCGGCAAGGACAAGGCCAAGGGGCCCGACCAGCCGCCCTTCCGGATCGGGAAAGTGCAGGCCGAGGACCTCCAGGTGAGCGTCCGCGAGGTCGGCGTCGTCGATCCCGAGACGAAGGTCGACGTCAAGTCCGTCGTGTCGGGCCGGGTCGTCGCCCTGAAGGTCCGCGACGGCGCCGTCGTGAAGTCCGGCGACATCCTCGCCGAGGTCGAGCCCGACGTCACCCAGGCCCAGTCCCTCTCCGACGTGAGGGCCGGCGTCACGCAGGCCGAGGTCGGCCTGAAGGACGCCGAGCGCCAGCTCCGCTCCCAGGAGCGGCTCTTCAAGGACGGCCTCATCGGCGGCGAGACGCTGAAGGACTACGTCACGAAGCGCGATCTCGCGGCCGAGAACGTGAAGGCCGCGCGGCAGCGCTACGAGATCGTCGAGGGGCACGGCATCCCGATCTCCGGCGACGCCGTGACCCAGCGCGCGCGCGTCACGGCCCCGATGTCCGGCGTCGTCATCACGAAGGGCGTCGAGCTGGGCGAGACCGTGACGTCGGGCGTGTCGTCCTTCAACGCGGGCACGGTCCTCTTCACGGTGGCCGACCTCAAGACGCTCCTCATCAAGGTGAACCTGAACGAGGTCGACATCGCGAAGGTGAAGGTCGGCCAGCCCGTGCGGATCACGCTCGACGCGTATCCGCAGAAGATCTTCACGGGCAAGGTGCGCTTCGTGGCGCCCGCCGCGAAGCTCCTCGAGAAGATCAAGGTCTTCCCCGTCGAGATCGCGCTCGACGAGCTCGGCGACTCCTACCGCACGGGCATGAGCGCGAACGTCGAGATCCTCGGCGAGAAGCGGGAAAAGGCCGTCTCGATTCCGCTCGAGGCGCTCCAGCGCGCGCGAAGGGCAAGACCGTCGTCTACCGCCTGAAGAGCGACCTCGAAGCCGAAGCAGATCGCCGCCGCGAAGGAAGGCCTCGACGGGCGCGGCAAGTACATCTGGCTCTCGGACCACTGGAAGGACTACTACGACGTCGTGCCCGGTGAACGCCGGCATCGCGACGCTCGAGCGCGTCGAGATCCTGTCGGGCCTCAAGGGCGGCGAGCAGGTCGCGCTCGAGGACCCGACGAAGAAGAAGGTCGAGAAGGACGACGACAACTGAACGATGCGCCCGATCATCGAGACACGCGGCCTGACGAAGGTCTTCGGCGCGAACGGCATGGCCGTGCACGCGCTCCGCGGCATCGACCTCACCGTCGCGGCGCGGCGAGTTCGTGGCCCTCGTCGGCCCGTCGGGCTCCGGCAAGTCGACGCTCATGGCGATCATCGGCTGCCTCGACTCGCCGACGGCGGGCTCGTACGCGCTCGACGGCGCGAACGTGGAGGGCCTGTCCGGCGCCGCGCTCGCGCGCATCCGCAACGAGAAGATCGGCTTCGTCTTCCAGAGCTACAACCTCCTGCCGAAGGCGTCGATCGCTCCGGAACGTCGAGCTGCCGCTCCTCTACGCGGGCCTCGGCGCGCAAGGAGCGCCGGCGCCGCGCGCTCGAGCTGCTCGAGCGGGTCGGGATCCCCGAGAAGGCGAACGTGCTGCCCGGCGCAGCTCTCGGGCGGCCAGCGGCAGCGCGTCGCGATCGCGCGCGCCCTCGCGAACACGCCCGCGCTCCTCCTCGCCGACGAGCCGACGGGCGCGCTCGACTCGAAGACGGGCGAGGAGGTCCTCGCCCTCTTCCAGGAGCTGCACCGGCAGGGGAACTCCGTCATGCTCGTCACGCACGACCCGCACATCGCGTCCCTCGCCGAGCGGCGGGTCGAGCTGCGCGACGGCCTGATCGTCTCCGACGTCCGGAGAAGCGGGCGGCCTGATGTTCACGCGGCGCCTTCCGCGAGCGCCTCTTCGGGCGCCTGGGTCGAGATCCGCGAGAACCTCGGCCGGTCGACGCTCCAGACGCTCGGCGTCATCCTCGGCGTCGCGTCGGTCCTCGGCGGGCTTCTCGATCTCCGACAGCCAGCGGCGCCGCTCGGACGAGCGCTGGGTGAAGCTCGGCGGGATGGACCGCCTGAACGTCCAGCCGTCGCGAGGCGATCCGCGACGGCCAGCCGACGGCGCTCCAGACGGCGAACCTCGGCCTCCGCAACGAGGACGCCGCGGAGGGCGAGCGCGCTCGACGCGAAGGCCGTCGCCGGCGTCAGCGCAGCAGAAGTTCGCGCGGGCGCGCGTCCGCTCGCCCTACGCCGACCAGGACCGCCAGATCACCGGGATCGGCGGCGACTACCTCGCCCTGAACGGCTACACGGTCGACAAGGGCCGCGGCTTCTCCGCGGACGACTTCGAGAACGGACAGGCCGGTCGCGCTCCTCGGCGCCGAGGCCGACGTCCACGTTCTTCCCGACGGGCGACGCCGTCGGCCAGACGATCCGCGCTCGGCGACATCCCCGTCGTCGTCGTCGGCGACCTTCGCCGAGAAGATCTTCCGCTGGCGCGACAACCAGGGCAACCAGTTCGCCTGGCGGAACCGGATCGTCGCCGTCCCGGCCACGCTCGTCGCCGACGCGCATGCAGGGCGACCGCTGGCAGCGCGTCGACCGCGTCGTCTTCCGGATCCGCGACCTCAACGTCATGCGAGACGTTCACGCGAGGGCCTCGACGGCGCTCCTGCAAGGCGAACCACCGCCAGCAGGAGGACTTCCGCATCGACGACATCGCCGCGCGCATCCGCAAGCGCCGGAGCCAGGGCGACGTCTACAACATGATCTTCATGCTCTCGGGCATCCTGTCGCTCATCGGCGGCGGGATGGTCAACGTGAACATCCAGATGGCGACGCTCAAGGAGCGCGTGCGCGAGGTGGGCGTCAAGATGGCGATCGGCGCCTCGGGCCGCGAGGTCTTCAAGGAGTTCATGACCGAGGCGCTCCTCCTGACGGGCCTCGGCGCCCTCGCGGGCTTCGCGGCCGGCGTCGCCTTCTCGAAGGTCATCACGTCGTTCCTCGAGATCCCGCTCTACATGCAGCCCGCGAGCTTCCTCTGGGCCTTCGCGCCTCGCGGCCGGCTTCGGCTTCCTCTTCGCGCTCTACCCCGCGTGGAAGGCGAGCCGCCTCTCTCCGATGGAGGCGCTGCGCTATGAGTAGCGTCGTCACTCGACGCGCCGCGCCGTTCCGGCTCGCCGCGCCGAAGGGCCGGCGTCTCTCCCTGGCGCGCCCGGCTCGGTCTCTTCTGGGAGGTCATCGCCGGCGGGATTCGTCGAGCTGTGGGCGCACAAGCTGCGCTCGATCCTCACGCTGACGCTCCTCATGCTCGGCGTCTTCGCGCTCGTCGTCATGACGTCCGTCCTCGACGGCGTCCTCGACAAGGTCGCGACCGGCTTCGCGGGCATGAGCTGGGACGGCACCGTCGTGATCCAGCCGAAGGCGGCCGAGACGACGGAGGAGCAGAAGCGCTTCGCGATGAGCCCGGGCCTGCGCTACGAGGACCTCGCGCGCGTCACGGCGCCCCACCCCGCGGTCGTCGCGTTCCTGCCGCGCGCCACGAAGCGCGACGAGCGTGAGGATCGCCGGGCGGCACGGAGCGCATCTGGGTCACGGGCCTGACGCCCGACTACGCGCTCCTCATGAACCGCCCGATCGCCTCGGGGCGCGGCCTCACCGACGACGACCGGCAAGCGCCGCAGCACCGTCGCCGTCGTCGGCTCGACGCTCGGCGTCGAAGCTCTTCGGCGGCGCGGACCCCGTCGGGCGCGACGTCCTCGTGGACGGCGTGCCCGTTCCGGATCGTCGGCCTGCAGGCACCGCTCCAGATCTTCAACGAGGAGCTGTGGCTCGACTCGAACGGCACTCATGATCCCTCTCGAGACGTACATGGACCGGATGGACGCGAACCACAAGCTCACGAACGTGGCCGTGAAGCTCCGCGAAGAAGAGCGACCTCGACGGACGTCTCGGCGCTCGTCCTCGGGCCGGGCGAAGCAGGCGCACCACGGAATCGAGGACGTCGAGATCAAGGACCTCGAGTCCGAGGCGCGCGCAGTGCTACGCGGGCTTCCTGGAAGAGATGCGCGGCTGGCGCGTCGTCCTCTCCAGCCTCGCGGCGACCGTCCTCCTCGTGGGCGGCGTCGGCGTCCTGTCGGTCATGCTCATCTCGTTCTCGGACCGCCGGTACGAGATCGGCCTCCGCAAGTCGCTCGGCGCCTCGGACGGCGAGATCCTCGTGCAGTTCCTCCTCGAGGCCTGCGTCCTCGCGGCGCTCGGCGCGTTCGTCGGGCACGGTCGGCGGCGCGGCGCTCTGCCGCGCCCTGTCGCCGATGTTCCCGTGGGGCCTCGTCGTGAACCCGATGGGCCTCGTCGATCGCGTGGGTCGTCGCGCTCGGCCTCGCGCTCGTCTTCGGCCTCTACCCCGCGATCCGCGCCTCGCGCCTCTCGCCGATGGAGGCGATGCGGTAGGTCCTAAGATCGCGCGGATGGCCGCGCGCCGAACAACCAACGTCCATCCGCTGAACGCCCGCTCCCTGCGCGCCGCCGCGGCGCGCCTCCGACGCGGCGAGCTCGTCGCCTTCCCGACGGAGACGGTCTACGGCCTCGGCGCGAACGCGCTCGACGCGAAAGCGGTCGCGAAGATCTTCGCGGCGAAGGGGCGGCCGCAAGACAACCCGATGATCGTTCATGTGAGCGATCGTGAAGATGCTTAGAAAGGTCGTTCGGCCGACTGCCGGCCGCTCGCGACGCGAGCTCATCGCCCGCTTCTGGCCCGGGCCGCTCACCCTCGTCCTTTCTAAGAAATCTTCAATTCCTTCTCTCGTCACCGCCGGCCTGGACACCGTCGCCGTCCGGATGCCGGAAGGCGTCGCCCGCGACCTCGTTCGCCTCGCGGGCGTCCCGATCGCCGCGCCGAGCGCGAATCTCTCGGGCCGCCCGAGCCCGACGACGGCGCGCGCACGTCGCCGAGGACTTCCCGGACGTCTTCGTCCTCGACGGCGGACCGACGAAGCACGGCGTCGAGTCGACGGTCGTCGCGCTCGACCCGCCGGCCCGCCATCCTCCGGCAAGGGGCCGTGACCGAGGAGGCTGCTGCGAAGGCAGTGATTCCCGAGCTCCGGGGGGGCGGCGGCGCGCGCCGCGGGGCGCGCGCCGCCGCCCCGCGCTCCGCCGCCGTCAGCCCCGGCACGAAGTACAAGCACTACGCGCCGTCGCGTCCTCTCATTCTCTTTCTAAGAAAAGAGTCCTCTGCTGGCCTACTTCGCCAGTCACCCGCAATGCGCTCGTCCTTTGCCCGAGCCGTCTCTCTTCCCTCTTTCCGAAGCAAAGAATTCTCTCTCTCGGTTCCTCTCCCGAAGAGATCGCGCGCGGCTTGTTCGCCGCGCTGCGCACGCGCCGGCGCGGGAGCGAGCTGCTCGTCCTCGCGGTCCCCCGCCGCGGGCTCGGCCGGACGATCATGGACCGGCTGACGCGCGCCGCGACGCGGATCGTCTGAGGCAGCCTACCCCGCTGTCGCCACGAACGCGCTCGGAAAGCGGGCCAGGAGCGCGACCGCGTTGACCACTTCGCGCAGGTCGACGCACTCCCCGATCTTGTGCGTGTTCTGCTCGATGCCGGGCCCGATGCCGAGCATGGCCGGGTGCTTCACGGCGCCCGACGTCACCCAGCGCTTGCGCTCGGGAACGGCGATCGACGTGTCGTCGACCCGGCACCGGAAAGCCGACGCCGTCCGTCGAGAAGATCCACCGGTCCACGCGCGGCTCCCTGCGGAGCGCGCCGCGCTGGCCTCCGGCCGGGACGTGCGGCGTGACGACGCCGCGATACGCCGCGACGGCGGCCTGGATCGCCGGATGCTCCTCCGGCGTGAGCCAGCCCATGTAGACCTGCGGGTTGCCGAGGACGAAGCCGGTCCACGTCGGCTCGTCGTACGTCGGCACGGTGACGTCGACGGTCAGCCCCGCGGCCCGCGCGGCGGCCACGGCCGCGAGGCCCTCGACGTCGGCGACGGCCTTCTCCGGCGTCTCCCCGATCGTGAGGCGCCGGTCGAAGCGGAAGACGAAGCGCTCGGGGACCGCGCAGTCGCTCGGCGTGTCGAGGCGGGCCCACGAGGCCGTGCGCGTGCCGTGCCCGAGGAACGCGTGGTCGAGGAAGCCGTCCCGCGCGTCGTATCGCTTCGCCGCTTCGGCGAGGATGGGCGCGCCCCATTCCAGCGGGTTCTTTCCTTCCCACGGCATCGAGCCGTGGCAGGACTTCCCCGTCACGGTCACCTCGATCTGCATGCGGCCGCGCTGGCCGCGGTAGATCCCGAGCGCCCCCTTCGCGGAGTCGCCCGTGCCCTTCCGTGAGGATGACGGCGTCCGGCACGAGCTCCGGCCCGGCGCCGGGCAGGACCTTCCGCATCACGAACTGCGGGCCGCCGCCGTCGTTGTCCTCCTCGGCGACGGTCGCGTAGGAGCGGACGATCGCGCCCCGGAGCGCGCCCAGCGGGGCGAGCTCGAGCAGGATCTTCGTCGCGACGACCTGCGCCACGACGCCCGAGAGCTGATCGGCCGAGCCGCGCCCGAAGACGAGGTTGTCCCACTCGGACTCGGGCGGCAGGTATCCCAGCTCGCGTCTTCAGGAAGTCGCGCCTCGAGGCGCGCGGGGTCGAAGAGCCCGTCGTAGGCGTCGACGCCGCCCGTCTTCTCGCGCCACGCCGGGCGGATGGCCTTCACCGTGTCGGTGTGGCCGTCGAAGTAGACGACGCGCTTGTCCTTCGCGGAAATGCCGTCGGCCGGATCCTCGACCGTCCAGACGAGATTCCCGTAGCCGTCGTAGCCGACGTCCTCCGGCCGGCGGACGGCGCCGATCTCGACGATCTTCTTCCTCAGGTACTCGAGCCTCGGCTTCTCGTGGTTCGAGAGGCCGCAGCTCGGGTCGCCGCCGGCATCCTTCGGCCGGTCGACGTAATCGGCCGGGATGCGGATGACCTCCTTGAGAATCTCGCCGCGAGCGGCCGGTAGCGGGCCGCGAGCTCCGCGACCTTCGCGTCGAGCTCGTTCATCGTCGTCGTCTCCATTTCACTCACAACGCCTCCAGCCGCCGGGCGAGGCCGGGGACCTTGGCCGTCGCGAGCAGCGCCATCACGACGTAGACCTTCCAGTTCGCTTCCCGCGCCACGTTCCCGGCGTGAGTGGCCATGACGCCGGGCGAGACCTCCGCCCCGATGTCGGCGGGAAGGCAGTGCATGTAGAGGGCGTCGCCGCCGCGCGTCGTCTTCATCCGCCGCTCGTCGCAGATCCAGTCGCGGTGCCGCGCGTTCGAGCGCGAGGGCTTCCTTCTCGATCTCCGCCATTCGCTTTCGCGTCGCGCGCGCGGTTCGCCTCGACGCGGGCGAGCATGAGGTCGTACGGTCCCCAGCTCTTCGGATAGACCGCGTCGGCGCCCTTCGAACGCTTCGTCCATCGAGGAGACCGTTCGGAAAGAGCCGCCGAAGAGGCCGCATGCGAGGCCGCGGACGCGAGGCACGGCTCCATGAGGCGATAGCCCTCCGGATGCGCCAGCGTCACGTGGGCGCCGAAGCGCGTCAGCAGCATGATGAGCCCCTGCGGGACCGAGAGCGGCTTGGCGTAGCTCGGCGAGTAGGCCCACGACACGGCGATGCGCTTGCCGGCGAGGCCCTCCGGAAACCTCTCGCGCAGCCAGCACAGGTCGGCGAGCGTCTGCGTCGGATGGTCGATGTCGCACTGGAGGTTCACGACGGGCACGCTCCTCGGGTCGCCCGTCGCCGCGAGGTAGGCGTCGATCCCCTTCTTCACGTCGCGCATGAACGCGTTTCCCTCGCCGAGGATCAGGTCGTGCCTGCACGCCGAGCGCGTGCGCGTTCATTCCGAGCATGGCGCCGGTCTCCGGCCGCGGTCTCGCCGTGCGAGACCTGCGTGGACGAGCCGTCCACGATGACGGGGTGCATGCCGAGCCGGGCCGCGGCGCCCGCCCACGCGGACTTGGTCCGCGTGGAGTTGTCGAAGAAGAGCGCGTAGGCGAGCTCGTGGGGCAGGAGCGGCGCCTTCTTCCCGACGCGGTCCAACGCGGAGAAGCGCTCGGCGACGGCGAGGAGCTGCGAGAGCTCCGCCGTCGTGTAGTCGTCCGTCAGAAGCAGGCTTCGGCCCAGGAGGCTGGAGAGAGCGTCGGGATCGGCGGTCACGGTTGTCTTCACGTCGGCTCTCCAGAGAGTTGCGAAGGGATCTTCGGCGACACGGACACCTCCGGAAACATGGCGGTCAGCCAGGAGACGGCGCCCGGCGCGAAGAGCCCGGTCAGGACCGCGCGGAGCGAGTGGTAGTGCCCCACCGGCACGACGTGGCCCTCGGGCGGCGGCGGCGCGAGGAGGCGCGCCTCCTCCGGAGCCGCGGCCTCGGCGGACGCGAACAGCAGCTCGGCGACGCCGTCCCGGAAAACCGCCGAGCCGTCCGGCGCTGACGAGAAGCTCCAGGTCGCGGCCCCCCCACCGCCCGCGGGCGGCGAGCGAGCCGTCGTCCTCGCGCCGGACGAAGAAGCCCGGGCGCGGCGCGTCGGCAAGGAAGGAGGAGAGGGACGAGAAGAGGCGGGGCTTCTCGATGTACGGGCCGCCGTCCTCGGGGCAGAAGACGTCGCAGTTGCCGCAGTCGTTGCAGGCGTCGGCCCAGTTCGCGAGCTGGTGCGGCGAGGACTTCTCGCCGCCCAGCGCCAGTGTCCTCTCCGCGGCCGGCACGAGGCGCCCGTCCCGGACGACGAGATCGCGGTAGGCGATCGTCCGGGGCGGCGTCTCGTACGCGAAGTTCGCGTCGTTCGGGCAGACGGGGATGCACTTGTCGCAGTTGATGCAGTCGAGGAGGTGCAGGTGCGACCCGATCTTCCGCGGCGGCGTTCCCGTGCGGCGCGGCCGCGTAGCGCTCGTCGCCGAGCGGCTGCCTCCGCCGCGCGGCGGTGATTCGCGAGCGAGGCGTCGGCGAGGTCGGCGCCCGGCGATCCCCGCGCGCTTCCGGATGAAGTCGGGCAGCGTCGCGGCGCCCGCGTCGTCCATCGCCGCCGCGAGGGCCTCGGCCTGCCGGTGCAGGCGCTGGTAGCCGCCCGGGCGCAGGAGGTCCGTGCAGCTCGTCACCGGCACGAAGCCGCACGCGACCGCGCTCGGCGACGTTCGCCGAGTCGATCCCGGCGGAGAAGGAGACCGGGAAGCCGGCGCCGAGCTCCTCGCGCAGTTTCAGTCCGAGCCTCAGCGCGAGGACGTGGAGCGGCTCGCCGGAGAGGTACGCCTCGTCGCCGGGCATGAAGTCGGCGGGGTTCACGACGACGAGCGTGTTCGTGAGCTTCACGCCGAAGTCGAGACCGAGCCGGGCGGCCTCGCCGGACAGCTCGCGGGCGATCGAGAGGGCGTCGTTCCATTGCAGGTCGCGCTCGAACGCCTCGCCGGCGGAGGGCGATGTGCGTGTACCCGAGGCGGCCGTGCAGGATCTCCTCCACCTCCTCGTAGCCGAGGAGCGTCGGGTTCAGCTTGACGATCGTGTGGAGGCCGAGCTCCGAGAGGAGGTGCCGGCTGATGGCGGCGATCTCGCCGGCCGGACAGCCGTGGAACGTGGAGAGCGTGACCGAGTCGGAGAGGCGCGCCTCGCAGGGACGTCGGCGAGGCGCCGCAGGGAGGAGGGCAGCTCGCGGTCGCAGCGCCACGCGCTCCCGGTCGAGGAGCGCGCTCGCGTCGCGGACCCCTTCGAAGAACCCGGCGATCTTGCGCGACCGGATGCCGTCCAGGCTGTAGCCGACGGAGACGTCGAGGACGACGTCGCGCTCCGCGCCGGGAATGCCGCACAGCTCGGCCAGGATCGCGACGAGGAGGCGCGCCTTCGCGTACTCGCGGAGGGACTCCTCGACGAGGAGCTCCTGCGACCACTCGACGTTGAAGCCCACCGTCCGCATGTCGATGCACGGGCGCGGGATCGCGAGCCGGTCGTTCACCTGAACGGTCTTGAGCTCGAGGATGCGCCCTCCGGCCAGGAACGAGAGCGCGATGTTCTGCGCGAGCTGCGTGTGCGGGCCGGCCGCCGGCCCGATGGGCGTCGGCGCAGCGATGGCCGTGGAACCTCACCGAGAGGTCGAGGCCCGGGAAACCCCGGAACACGTGGCGCGCCGGCAGGTCGTAGACCGATCCCGTGGGAAGCTCCTCCGCCGCGCGGCGCACGAGGACGGAAAGCGGGAGCGGGCGGAGCGCGCTCACGCCATCCGCCCCCACAGCCGGGCCGCCTCCTCGCGCGCGCGGGCGTGGACGCGGGCCGCGTCCACGCGCATCGGCCCGCCGTCCCTCGACGATCGACCTCGCCGTTCACGACGACGTCGCGCACGTGGCGCGTCGCCGAGGCCGAAGAGAACGTGTCCCGCGAGGTTCGCCGCCGTCAGCGGCGTGGGCGGGTCGTAGTCGAGGACGATCCAGTCCTCCGGGCGCGGCCCGAGGACCGCGTCGGCGAGACGCTGGCTCCGGGCGAGAAGAGCGGTCGCGTCGATTCCGCCCACCGGCCCGTACGCCTCCCGGGCGCGCAGATGCGCGACGCGCGCTTCCGTGAAGAGATCGCCGTCCATCCCGTCCGTGCCGAGGGCGACGCGCGGGCCGAAGGTCTTCGACGTCGGCGTATCCCGACGGCGTTCTGGAGGTTGCTGCGCGGGTTGTGAACGATCCAGGCGCCGGCGTCCTGGACGCGCGCGCGCTCTCCCGGCGAGAGGTGAACGCCGTGGGCCAGGATCGTCTTCGGCCCGAGAGCCCCGGCCCTGTCGAGGCGCTCGAAAGAGTCCGCGTCGCTGCGGTCCTCGGCCGCGTGCACGTGCAGCCAGGCCCCGTTTCGCCGCGCCAGGTCCGCGGCCGCCGCGAAGCGTCTCGTCCGAGACCGTGAAGCCGGCGTGCAGGCCCACCATCGCGGGCAGGCCTTCGCGGATCGCGCGCTCGCACTCGGCGAGGCCCTCCGCCGCCCCTTCCGGCCCGTGCCGGTCCGTCGCCCCGTAGGCGAGCGCGACCCGCACGCCGACCGCCTGCGCCGCCCGCGCGAGGACGTCGAGGGAGCCGTCGATGAAGGACGGGGACTCGTGGTGGTCGAGGACGGCCGTCGCTCCCGAGAGCGCCGCGTCCAGGAGAGCCTCTTCCGCCGAGGCCCTCGAGCGAGCTCTCGTCGAGAGCCGCGTCGAGCCGCCACCAGACGCGCTCGAGGATCTCCCGGAAAGAGCGCGTGCGGTTCCGCCGGGGCGGCCATCCCGCGCGCGAGCGCCGCGTAGAGATGCGTGTGCGCGATGACGAGCCCGGGCATGACGAGGCAGCCCGACGCGTCGAGCGTGCGGCGCGGCTCGGCCCCGAGGAGCACGTCACGGCGCTCGACGGCGGGCGGCGTCGAGCGCCACGACGGTCCCGCCGACGATGGCGAGGCCGCCCGCGCCCGATCCGTGCTCGCCGGCCGCGTTCACCAGCCACGCGCCTCGCGGAGCCGGCGGTCCACGTCCTCCGGCGAGCGCCGCCTGGTCGCTCCACCAGCGTTTCGGAGCGCTGCGCGTCGAGCTCCTCCACGGTCTTGCCCTGCTGCTCGACCCACGTGAAGTACTTCAGGTTGTGCCAGCGCTCGCGGTTCTCGCGGGTCCCTTCGGCGATCCAGTCGAGCTTCTGCCCGTGGAAGACCGACGCGAGACGCGCCTCGGCCCGCTCGCGCGTGAGCGGGCCCGTGCGTCGCCGCGAGCCGCTGAGGACCGACGGGTAGCGGTCGAGGCCGTCCGTCGCCACGGTGACGACGGCGTCGTCCTTTCCGAGGCCCAGCCACCGCGCGGTCTTGATCGCCCCGAGGATGTTGCAGACCCCGCTGATGCCGAGCAGCGTCGAGAGGCGGTGCGCCGTTTCGCCCGAGCCCGCCGCCCGAAGCGAGGAAGTCGCGGCCCGACGGGCTCGGCTCACGAGCTGGAGTCCCAGCAGGCACTCCTCGTCGTCGATGCACATCATGGCGTCCAGGTTCGTCACGTGGTGGATCCACGTGACGTGCTTGTCGCCGATGCCCTCGATGGCGTGCCCGCCGTAGCCGTTGCACGAGAGCGTCGGGCACTGGACCGGCTCGAGACCGACGATGCGCGTCCCGAAGCGCGCCTTGAGGGCGTCGCCGGCCGCGATCGTGCCCGCCGAGCCCATGGCCGAGACGAAGGCGGCCGGCCGGCCGGCCCCGAGCGTCTCGACGGCCTCCGCGGCCGCGGCGCCGGTGACGTGGTAGTGCCAGCGGTAGTTCGCCATCTCGGCGAACTGGTTCATGATCCTCACGCGCGGGTTCGCCGCGAGGCGCTTGCACTCGTCGTAGATCTCCTTGACGTTGCTCTCGCAGCCGGGCGTCTTGATGGCCCGGGCGCCGTACGCCGCGATCTTCTCGAAGCGCTCGGCGCTCATCTCCTCCGGCAGGATGACGACCGACTCGTAGCCCATGCGCGGGCCGACCCACGAGCCCGCCGATGCCGTAGTTGCCGGTGGAGGGCCAGACGAGCGTCGACGAGCCGGGCGTGACGTCGCCGGCGAGCTGGTGCTCCATGAGGACGGAGTACGTGGCCCCGACCTTGTGCGCGCCGGTCGGGAAAGTCCTTCGCGTAGAGGAGCACGATGGGCGAAGGAACGCCGGTGAGAGCCTCGGGCAGGCGGAGCGCCCGCACGCGGCCGTCCTCGTCGTGCCACGTGATGTTGAAGAGGTTGACGGGATCGAGCGGCGCCTCGCGCCGGGCGACGCCGGCGCGACGCCGCGAGCTTCGGCGGGAAGGCTCGAGGGGTCGCGCATTTCGGAATAGGTCGGGCCATGAATCATTCGCTTTGCTCCAGTGCGGCACGGACGGCGTCGAGAGAGGGCGGGATCCGTCTCGGGGGTCCGACGGAGCGCATCGCGCCGCGAGTATCTTTCAGGCCGTTGCCGGTCGCCACGTGGAGGACGCGCTCCCCGCGCCTGACGAGGCCCCTCTCGATCGCGACCTCGAGGCCGGCGAGCGCGGCGACGCCCGTGGGCTCCGCGAAGACGCCGGTCGCGCGGGCGAGGCGCGGGATCCACGCGAGGATCGCCTCGTCGCGCGCGGTCACGATCGCGCCGCCCGAGGCGCGGACGGCCCGGAGAGCCTTGATGCCGTTTCGCGGCGCGCCCACGTTGATGGAGTCGGCGAGCGTCGACGCCTCGACCGGCTCGATGCGCTCGTCGCCGCGCGCGAAGGTCTTCGCGAGCGGCGCGGCTCCTTCGGCCTGGACCGCCAGGAGGCGCGGCAGGCGGTCGATGACGGCGTGCCTCTTCATCTCGACGAGCCCCTTCCAGATCCCCGCCGTCGTGCAGCCGTCGCCGAGAGCGACGGTCACGACGTCGGGCATCCGGCCGCGCATCTGCTCGGCGATCTCCAGGCCGCAGGTCTTCTTCCCCTCGACGAGATACGGGTTGATCGCGCAGTTGCGGTTGTACCAGCCGAAGGCTTTCGACCGAGGACTGGCACGTCCGGAACGCGTCCTCGTACGGCACCTTCGACGAGGAACACCTTCGCCCCGTACACGAGAAGCTGGGCGACCTTCGCCTCCGGCGCGGAAACCGGCACGAAGATGAACGCCTTCATCCCCGCCTCGGCCGCGAAGCCGGCGAGCGACGAAGCCGCGTTGCCGGTCGACGAGCACGTGATCTCCTTCCGGCCCGAGCCACCGCGCGCGCGTGACGCCCACCGAGCTCGCGCGGTCCTTGAACGAGGCGGTGGGGTTGCGGCCGTCGTCCTTCACGAAGAACGCGCCGAGGCCGAGCTCCTTCGCGAGCGCCGGCGCCTCGACGACGGGCGTGAAGCCCACCTGCAGGCGCGGCGGGACGACGTCGTCGGGAAGGGGCAGGAGGGCCCGGTAGCGCCAGAGCGACAGCTCGCGGTCGGCCTCGAGGACCGACGGGCCGAAGCGTCCGCGCGATGAGGTCGTGGTCGTATTCGACGTCGAGGATTCCCTCGATCCCGCACCGCGGGCAGGTGTACTCCTCCTCGCCGTGCGCGTAGACGGCCCCGCACAGGACGCACCGGAGGCCCGTCACCTTCTGGAGCGGGCGGCTCACACCCTCACCGTTTCAACGCCCGGGCCGCGGCGGAATCGCGCATGGGCAGCGTGAACCGGCGGATGCCGTCGAACGCGTACAGGGCGGCGGCCACGGCGGGCGCGGTCGGCACGAGGCCGATCTCCCCGACGCCCTTCGCGCCGAACGGGCCGTCGGGCTGCGGGTCCTCGACGAGGATCACCTCGACCTCGGGCATGTCCTGGCCCTGCAGGACGCCGTAGTCGCGGATGCGGAACGACGTCGGCATGCCGTCCTTGCAGACCATCTCCTCCGTGAGCGCGTAGCCGAGGCCCATGTGGACGGAGCCTTCGATCTGCCCCTCGCAGAGCTTCGGGTTGATGGCGCGCCCCACGTCGTGGGCGGCCACGACCTTCGACACGCGGCCGTTCTCGTCCAGGACGACGACCTGCGTCGCGAAGCTGAAGGCCGGAGTGGAGCTTCATCGGCTTGCCGGGAGGCGGCTCGTGGCCGAGCTTCGTCGTGTCGTCCACGAGGACTTCGCCCACGTAGACGGTGCCGGCGAGGCTCCGCGAGCGTCTTGCCGGAATCGAGGTCGGCTTTCAGCTTCCGCGCCGCATCGACGACGGCGCGTCCGCCGAGATACGTCGCCCGCGAGCCCGTCGTCTGGCCCACCTCCATCGGGAAGCGCGTGTCGACGCGCGCCCGGAAGACGGACGCCGGAAGGCCCGTCACCTCGCACGCGCACTGGATCAGGACCGTGAGGAGGCCCTGGCCCATCTCGGTGTAGCCGTTGTAGAGCGTGACGCGTGCCGTCGCCCTCCACGACGAGCCGCGCGCGTCCCCACTCCTTCAGCCCGTTTCCGATGCCGCAGTTCTTGATGCCGCAGGCGATGCCCGCGCGCCCGCGGTTCTTCTCCCAGACGTCCTTGACGGCGAGGAGCGTCTTCTTGAGGCCGACGGAGGCCGTGAGCTTCTGCCCGCACGACCAGTCGTCGCCCGCCTCGAGCGCGTTTCGCCACCTGATCTCCCAGCCGTCGAGGCCGGCCTTCTCGGCCAGCAGGTCGAGCGCGCCCTCCATCGCGAAGTGGGCCTGGTTCGCGCCGAAGCCGCGCATCGCGCCGCAGGGCGGGTTGTTCGTGTAGACGGCCAGCGCCTCGACGTCCACGTTCGCGCACCTGTACGGCCCGGCCGCGTGTCCGGCCGCGCGCTCGAGCACCTTCATGCCGACGGACGCGTAGGCCCCCGAGTCGCCGATCATCCGGGCCCGGACCGCCGGTCAGCCGGCCCTCGGCGTCGCACCCGACGCGGTAGTGCATCCGGATGGGATGCCGTTTCGGGTGGAGGCGCATGGACTCCTCGCGCGAGAGGACGAGGCGCACGGGCCGTCCCGTGACGCGGGCCAGGAGCGCCGTCTGCGCCTGGATCGACATGTCCTCCTTGCCGCCGAAGGCGCCGCCGTTCGGGACGAGGACGACGTGCACCTCGTCCTGCGGACAGGCCGAGAAAGGCGGCGACCTGCCGCCGGTCGTCGAAGATGCCCTGCCCCTGCGTGTAGAGAGTCACGCGGGCCTTCGGGTTCTGCCCCGCGGCGTCGCCCGGCGCGGCGAGACACGCCTCGGGCTCGAGGTACAGGTGCTCGATGCGCTGCGTCTGCCACGTGCCCTCGACGACGTGCGCGGACGCCGCGAGCGCGGCCTCGGCGTCGCCGCGCTTGACGACCGAGCGCGAGAGGAGATTGCCCTCCCGCTCCGACGCGCGGGGCGCCCGGGACGCAGCGCCTCCTCGGGGTCGGTCACGGGCGGGAGGACTTCGTACTCCACGTCCACGAGCGCGGCCGCGGCGCGGGCGGTGCGCGCGTCGACGGCGGCGACGGCGGCGAGAACGTCGCCGACGTAGTGCGTCTCCTCGCCCTCGGCCACGAAGCCCGGCCAGTCGTCGACGATCAGGCCGAAGAAGCGCTTGCCGGGCACGTCGCGCGCCGTGACGATCGCCATCACGCCGGGATGGCCGGCCGCCCTCGACGTGTCGATCCTCTTCACGCGGGCCCGCGCGTGCGGCGAGAGCGTGACGGCGCCGTGGAGCATGCCGGGGAAGACGAGGTCGGCGACGTAGGGCCGCGTCGCCGAGCGTCAGCTCCTCGGCCTCGTAGCGGTCGAGGCTGGTCCCGACTCGGCCCGAGACGTCCGGCGGCGAGAGCGGCTCGCCCCGGCGCAGGCGGGCGGCGGCATGGAACGCGTCCACGATCTTGACGTAGCCGGTGCACCGGCACAGATGCGGATCGAGCTTCCGCTTGATCTCCTCGTCCGTCGGGTTCGCGTTCGCGTCGAGGACGCTCTTCATCCGGAGCGCGATGCCCGGGATGCAGAAGCCGCACTGCAGGCCCGCCGTCCGCGCGAACGCCTCGCCGTAGATGCGGCGCTCCCCTTCGGGCACGCCCTCCAGCGTCAGGACGCTCTTCCCCGCGGCGTTCCGGGCGGGAATCGCGCACGAGGTCTTCGGATGCCCGTCCACGAGGACGAGGCACGCCCCGCACTGCCCCTGGGGCGAGCAGCCGTCCTTCGGCGACGTGATCCCGGCGTGGTCGCGGAGCAACTCGAGGAGCGAGGCGTCGGCGGCGACGTCGAAAACCCGGACGGCGCCGTTGAGCGTCAGCTCGACGTGCACAACCGATCATTCTCGGAGCCGGCCGGACCGTCAGGAATGATGCAGGCGCACGTATGCTCCCCCGCGTGACGCCCTTCCCCGGAGGCTCGCGGTGAACCCCTGGCGGGGCCTCTCCGGCCTTCCGCGCGCCGTCTGGGTGCTCTCCGCCGCCACGCTCGTGAACCGCTCCGGCACGATGTTCGTGCCGTTCCTCGTCCTCTACCTCACGCGGGCGCGCGGCTACACGCCGGCCGCCGCCGGCGCGATGCTCGCGCTCGTCGGCGCGGGCTCTCTCCTGGCGGCGCCGGTCGCGGGCCGGCTCGCGGACCGGTTCGGCCCCATGCGCGTGATGCCCGGCTCGCTCGCCGTCTCGGGCGCGCTCCTCCTCCTCTTTCCGCTCGCTCGCGGCCCGCTCGCGATCGCCGGCCTCACGATCCTCTTCGCGTTCGTCTCCGAGGCGTTCCGGCCCGCGAGCCTGAGCGTCATCGCGCACACCGTCGTCGCCGACCGCCGAAGGGGCGCGTTCGCGCTCCAGCGCCTCGCGACGAACCTCGGCATGAGCATCGGCCCCGCCGTGGGCGGGTTCCTCGCGGAGATTTCGTGGCCGGCGCTGTTTCATCGCCGACGGCGTCGACGTCCCTCGCCGCCGCCGGAGTCCTTCTCGCGCTGTTCCCGAAAGAAGCCGGCGCGCCGCCCGCCTCCGACCCCGGAGACGCCGGAGCGAGCCGCGCCGCGCCGGCCTGAGGGATCCGGCGCTCGTCCTCTTCCTCGCGGCCATCGTGCCGGTCGGGATCGTGTTCTTCCAGCACGAGTCGTCGATGGCGCTCTACCTCGTGCGCGACCTCGGCATCGCCGTGTGGGTCTTCGGGCTCCTCCACACCGTGAACACGCTCCTCATCGTGTTTCTGGAGGTGCCGCTCAACCTCGCGACCGCGCACTGGCCCCACCGGCGCACGCTCGTCCTCGGGTCGCTCCTCGTCGGGGCCGGGTTCGGCGCGCTCGCCTTCGCGCGCTCGCTCCCGGCCGTGGTCGCCACGGTCGTCGTCTGGACGTTCGGCGAGATGATGCTCCTGCCCGGCATGGCGTCGTACGTCGCCGACGTCGCGCCCGCGGGCAGCCGCGGCGCCTACATGGGCCTCTACACGATGGCGTTCAGCGTCGCCATCGTCGCCGGCCCGCCGCTCGGCACGGCCCTTCTCGACAAGGCCGGCGGCCGCGCGCTCTGGCTCGTCATGCTCGCTTTCGGGCTCCTCTCGGCGCTCCTCTTCTCGCGAGTTCGCGAGCCGGACCGCGTCGAGGCGCCGGACGCGCGGCCGCCTACGCCCTGACGAAATCGATGTAGCCGCGTTCGACGTCGGTCGAGACGAGCTTCACGCGCACCTTGTCGCCGACCTCGAGGCCCTCGGTGCCGCGCACGACCTTGCCTTCCACGGGCGGCCGGAAGATGCGCGCCCACGTGCCCTTCTCCGACGCTCCTGTCACGACCCCGTCGAAGCGCTCGCCGATGCGCGTCTCGAGGAGGAGCGCGCCCGCGGCCTTGCGCACGAGGCGCTCGACCTTGTTCGCGGCGTCCTCCTGCTCGGTGCAATGGACGGCGAGGCCGTTCAGCTCGGAGACGGAATAGGGCGACGGGCGGTGCGCGAGCGCGGCCTTCAGGAGGCGCTGCGTGATCGACGTCGGGGTACCGGCGATTCGGCGCGGTGGAATGCGTGTAGTCCCTGACGGCGAGCCCGAAGTGGCCGATCGGCTCCCTGCCGGGCAGCTCGACGACGTATTCGCCGGCGCCCATGAGCTTCACGATGACGAGGGAGAGGTCCGGGAAGCGCAGGGGATCCGCCTTCCGCCGCGCCGCGAGGAACTCCTCGAGCGCCTTCGAATCGGGCTCCCCGGGCAGCGAGAACCCGTACTCCGCGGCGACGGAGACGATCCGCTGCCACCTCTCGGGCGAGCGCACGACGCGCCGGAGCGCGGCGAAGCCCGCCTCGGCGAGATAGCGCGCCGTCACGCCGTTCGCCGCGATCATGAAGTCCTCGATGAGCTGCTTCGGCTGGTTCTCCTCGTCCACCGTCAGGTCGCGGATCTCCTCGCCGTCGAAGACGGCCCGCGCCTCGATCGTCTGCGAGGTCGAGCGCGCCGTGCGCGTAACGCAGGCGGCGAAGGCGCTGCGAGACGTCCTCCTGCAGGCGGATCTGCGCGTCGATCCCCGGGACCCTCGCCATCGCCTCCGGCATCGCGCCGCGCCCGTCGCGCCAGGCGTCCACCGCGTTGTAGGCCAGCTTCGCCTTGTTGCGCACGAGGGCGCGCGTAGACGTTCGAGTCGCCCAGCGTCCCGTCCGCCTTCACGACGTACTCGACGACGACGGCGATCCGGTCCTCGTCCTGGTTCAGCGACGTGAGGTCCGTCGAGAGCTTTTCGGGAAGCATCGGGAAGACGCCGCCCGGCCGTGTAGACCGACGTCGTGTTCTGCGCGGCTCGCGAGTCGAGCGGAGTCCCCTTCTTCACGAGCGCGTCCACGTCCGCGATCGCGACGAGCACCTTCACGGAGCCGCCGGCCAGCTCCTCGGCGACGGAAAGCTGGTCGAGGTCCCGGCTGTCGTCGTTGTCGATGGAGGCCCAGAGGAGGTCGCGCTGGTCGCGGATCGCGGCGTCCTTTTCGCGCGCGGGCGCCTCGATACGCGTCGAGCTGCGCCAGAGCGTCCTTCGGAAAGTCGGGATCGAGCCCCTTCTCGCGCATCGCGCGGCGCGCGATGTCGTTGAGGTCGGAGCGGTGGTGGCGGCCCCTTGGACTCATGGTCCCGATCTTGACATGGCCAGGACGAGCTCCCGGAGGTCCCTCCCTCGCGCAAACCCTTGGGATCGCTCTTCTTGTTGTCGAGGGGCAGGCCGCTTGTTCCTCTCCGTCGCCACTCGAACCCGACCCTCTGACTCAGGATGTCTGAGGAAGACATTGGATTCCAGAGGGTTGCGAGGATTCCGGTTGACGCTTGCGGAAAAACGGGGGTACCATGTAGGGGCTCTTCTCGTAAGGGGAAAGATGTCCCGTAACTTCGAAGAGATTCAGCCCGACGAGGCGCGCAAGCAGCGCTCCCGGTTTGCGCCGGCAGAGGTACCTGTCCCGGCGCGGCCAGTCTGGAACTGGGAAGAGCTGAACGCGAAGTTCCGCCCCCGCCTCATCGCCGCCGGCGTCATCCGCTTCGGCCTCTCGCAGGACGACTGCGAAGACGCGGCGCAGACCGTCTTCCTCAAGGTGCTCGCGATGAACCCGCGCGTGCGCGACCCGAAGGCCTATCTGCGCGCGGCGTTTCTGAATCAGTGCAACAACATTCTGCGGGCGCGCGAGAGGCGGGGCGTGGACGACTCCGGGCCGGTCGTCAGGAGCCAGCTCACGCTCGCGGATTCCGGCGCGATCGAAATTCCGGTCGAGACCGTTCGCGCCTCCCCTGGGGCCGCACCCATGCGTGCCGTCCGGCGCTCGTTGTGGGATCGCATCTGTGCTGGATTGGGGCTCAGGCCGTGAAGAAGGACGACGTGTTCGACGCCATCCTCGAGGCGGAGGACGTTCCTGAGCTGCCGCCTCAGGCCATGGGCCGCACCCTTCCCTTCGTGAGAGCCAACGCGCGCGCCTCCGTGGAGGACATCTATCGTCTCTCGCAGGCGGCCGAAGAGCCCGCCGACCTCGTCCTCCAGGCCGCTCGGACGGGCGCGGACGAGCTCGCCGCCGCGATGCGCGCGCTCGACGGAAAGCCCTACCGCGGCTTCGCGCTGCTGTACGCGGCGCAGAAGGCGGACAAGCTCGTCGCCGAAGATCCGAACAAGGCGCTCGCGCTCGCGAGGCTCCTCTGCGAGGAGGCCGCGACTCTCCAGCCCGTGAATCCGAAGGAGCGCATCTCGACTCCGGCGCCGCGTCAGGCCGTGCAGGCCGAGGCCGCGCTGCTGGAGTCTCAGGCCCTTCTTCAGAAGGGCGAGGCGAAAGCCGCGCGAGAGGCCGTCCGCCCGGCCCGCGGTTTCTTCCGCGAATCGGGCGACCTCGGCTTTGGCTCCGCGCTCTGCGATTACTACGAGGGGGCGGCAGCGAGCTTCGAGCGGACTATGGCTGTCGCGGAGACGCTCCTGAAGCGTGCACTGGCGGTATTCGCGGAATTCGGTCAGGATCACCTGATCGGGCGTGCCGAGGCCGCGCTCGGGACGCTGCTCGGCAAGAAGGGAGACTTCGAGCGCTCGCTTCCGCACTTCGACCGGGCGCTTGAAGTCGCTCGATCCCGCCGTTGAGCCACAGCGCGTGCACGATGGCTCTCAACAACCGGGCCACGACGCTCATGAGAGCTCGAGCGGTTCGATGAGGCCCGCGCGACGTTCGCGAAGGCCCTGAACCTCGCGCGTCGACACGGCCTACGCGTCGCATGTTTCTTCATCCGAACCGGTCTCGCCGAGCTGGACTTCCGCCGCGGCGAGTATCGCCGCGCGCTCTCGCGCCTTCGTCGAAATCGTCCGCGAGGCCAGTCCCGCTTGCTTCGCAGGCGGAAATCATGTTCTCGCGCCTCTTATGCCGCGGAGTGCCAGGCGCGGCTCGGGCAGCTACGGCCCGATGGCGATCGAAATCGAAGCGCTCCGCAGGGAGCGTCAGGAACATCCGCTTCGCACCGTCTCCCGCTCTCGGTGAGCTCTTCATGTCCCTCGACCAGGGCACAGTCGACGCCGACCTCATCGCTCACGTCCGCGAGTACCTGCAGGACGAAGAGAACGGCGTGAGGCGGGCATACCGGCCCCTGAGGCTCGTCGGCTAGACACAACCCTCGAACTGTCGCGAATTACACTCGGCCGCCTTCGGGCGGCCGATGTTTTTTCGGGCCTCGGGGGTCAAAACGGCTCCTGTCCCCTTGTCCTAGTAGTTGAAGGGCAGGAGAAGTGCACACCCTGTCCGGCCCCGGGGTAGGAGGACGTATGGACTTTCTTTTCGCCTTCTTCGAAATCTTCACTCGTTTCGAGTTGATGCCTCATCGCTGGGCACGTGGAGCGGCGTCCGATGACGGGCGACGGCCCCATCGGAACGGGCTACGGGCCCATCGGAATGGGATACGGCCCGATCGGCTGAGGCTGAGGTAACGAGCGCGTAGTCGAAACGCCGCACGCGGCGTCTGGGGAATGCTGTGCACGAAGGGAGGAGCATCGACATGCTGAGAAGCCGCTTGCCGAAGGAAGAGCCGGCTGGCGACGTCACGCTGTCGTTGATGCTCCATGCGCCGCAGCCGGTCGTCGTGCCGAGCGCGACTGAGCCCGGAAAGGTCCTCCTTCACCTCGAAATCCGCAACAAGACTCTCGAACCGTGGGAGGGCTCCACGGAAGCGGGTCCCCTCCTCGAGATGGTCCTCCTCGACTCCGAGGGCCACGAGCGCTCCCGGCAGACGCGCCAGTGCCGGATGCTCGCCTATCCCACCCGCCTGGAGCCCGGGCGGGGCTTCAACCTCCCCCTCTACTTTTCCCTGCCCGGGCTCTCTATCTTACGGCGAGGACTTCCGCATCGAGATCCGCCTCGTGCCCGGCCGCGAAGTCCTCACCGGCCACCTCCGCGTCGAACCGCACTGACCTCAGCGGGCCCTTCACTCCGTTTGACGCGCCGGCCGCGCTTTCGGCATCATCCGCGCGGTGATGCTCGCCAAAGGCTCCGTTTCCACTCTCATCGGCATTCCCACGCAGCGGCCGACCGCCTGGTGGCTCGAGACGCTCCGGAAACGCGCCGAGAGGATGTACGGCGAGCGCCTCGACCTGTCGAAGCCCGTCGAGTTCGACTCCGAGGAAGAGCGCCTCGCCTGCATCAAGTTCTTCAACGCGGCGTACCGCGCCGAGGAATCGGGGAAAGCCGGCGCGCACAAGCTCGCCGAGGAAGTCCGCGCGTGGGATCCCGACCTCGCCGAGTGCCTCGTGCTGTACGGCAACGAGGAAGGCTGGCACCGCGAGCTCCTCGACGAGTTCCTCGCGCACATCGGCGGCGGCGTGACCGAGATGGGCTGGATGGTCACGCTCGTTCTACAGGACCTACGCGAAGGCCGAGCGCATGGAATCGATCATGCTCACGAACCTCATGTTCGAGACGATCGGCGCCACGACGTACCGGCTCTCGCTCCGGCGCGTGAAGCAGCCGCTCGCGCGGCAGGTGCTCACGATCCTCACGCGCGACGAGTCCTTCCACGTGCCGCTCAACGTGCACTTCATCCGCGAGATCCTGAAGCACCACCCCGAGCGCAGCCGCGCGCGCCTGAAGGCCATCTACCAGATGGTCTTTCACTCGCTCGTCCTCTTGTCCCTCGGAAGCCGCAAGGTGGCGCAGGACTTCGACCGGATCTCCTGGAAGGAGCTGACGTCGGCCTACGTCGAGAATCTCGGACGCCTCTTCGTGAACGAGCCCGACCTCGACTTCGCGCCGCCGCGCCACCTGCTCGCGGCCTTCGGCATGTCGCGCGGCAGCCTGAAGAGTCCGGACGGCGTCGACGCGATCAGCGTGGCGGCGGCCGAGGCGGCCGCGCGGCGCGAAGACGTCAACGTGACGCCGCTGTAGCCCCGGCCGCTGCGCGGTCGAGGACGCGGGCTACAGCCCGAGACTCGCCTTCCTCCTAAGCGGCGCTGGTGCCTCGCCCTTCACCAGCCGCTAGGCGCCCGCGGGAAGCTCGCCGAGATCCTGCGCCGTTCCGTCCGGCCACCGCACCGTCACCTGCGCGGAGGAAGCTGTCCCCAGCCCGAAGTGCAGCGGCAGCCACGAGCCGCTCGCGTACGACGGCACGACGTAGAACTCCTTCACGCGGCCGGCGGCCGTGATCTTCGTTCCGAGGACGGTCCTCCGGTCGGCGCCCGCGACCGGGAGGATCTCCAGCGCGCGCCCGCCCGGGGCCGTGTTGCGGAGGACGATCGCCGGCACGTCGATCGGGTTGAAGACGAGGTCTTCCCGCCCGTCGCCGTCGAGGTCGCCCGCCGAGAGTCCGCGCCCGACCACGCAGAGGCGGCCGAGGTCGCCGGACTCCGCCGAGACGTCGCGGAACCTGATCGCCCCGGGCGCGCTCTCGTTGTGGAAGAGAAACTGTCGCTGCGCGTAGCTCCGCTCGCCGACGGCGAAGTTCCGCGCCGCCGGATTGAACCACCCCGCGAGGACCGTGAAGAAGCGCGAGAGGATCTGGCCGCTCGAGACCGCGAGGTCGTCCTTGCCGTCGTTGTCCAAGTCGAGCGCGACGACGCCCCACTTCGAGAGCGGGAGGACGGGTCGTGGTCGCCGCCGAACGCCTCGATCTCGCTTTCGGCGAACGTCGCGCCCTCGACGTTGCGGTAGAGCGTGTTCGGCTCGTTCGCGTAGTTCGTGACGTAGAGGTCCGGCCGCCCGTCCCCGTCGAGGTCCGTCGCGACGAGCCCCATGCCGCTGCGCGTCCTCCGGCCGAAGGCCGTCGCGCTGCCTTCCTCGGGATAGCCCGTCCCGGTCTCGTCCGAGACGTCGCGAAACCGGCCGCCGCCCTCGTTGTGGAAGAGCGTGTTGCGCCACTGGTCGTTCGCGACGTAGAGGTCGGTTCTCCCGTCGCCGTCGTAGTCGAGCGCGACGGCACCGATCGTCTTGCTGCCCGGATCCCTCGTGCCGCTCGCGTCCGTCACGTCCGCGAATTTCCAGCCGCCGAGGTTCCGGAGCATCTGGTTGTCCTGCCCCTTGTACTCGTCGGGCGTCATGAAGGACGTGGCCTTGGCCTTGGATTCGCGGTCGGGGTCCGTCTCGAGGTAGTTCCCGATGTAGACGTCCGGAAGCCCGTCGCCGTCGATGTCGAGAGCCGCGAGCCCGATCGTGAACTTCCCGCCTTCGAGGCCCGTCTTCTCCATCCTCTCGAACGTCCCGTCGCCCTTGTTCCGGAAGACGAGGTTCGGCTCGCCCGCGTTGCCGATGACGAGGTCCGGGAAGCCGTCGTTGTCGAGGTCGGCCCACATCGCCGTGACGCCCCAGCCGCAGGCGACGACCCGGGAGCGTCTCCGTCACGTCCTCGAACGTGCCGTCGCCGCGGTTCCGGAAGAGACGCGTGCACTCGGCCAGGGGCTGCGTGCGTCCCGCCTTCCGCCACTTCGAGGCGCTCTTCACCTGCTGGACGAGGACGAGGTCGAGGTTTCCGTCTCCGTCGAAGTCCGCGAGCGCCGCGCCGCCGCCCATCGTGGGAATGAGCTTGGCGTCGATGAGGTCGCCGTGAAAGCGGAACCGGACTCCGGACGCCTTCGTCACGTCCGTGAACAGGGAGCCCGTGACGTTCTTCCTCCGGGAGTTCTCCCCGTGCAGGAGAGGGCTGCACGCCATGGCGCCGGCCGCCACGACGAGGACGACCGCGATGGCGAGAACCCGGCGCACGAAAGTCCAGTATAGGGCGCGGGAACGTCTGGGTGAGAATGACGCTGGCAAGAAGGTCAGGAGGGCGCGCATGGGCGAGAAAGTCTCCTTCACGGTCAACGGCGAGAAGGGCGAAGGGTGGCTCGCGAAGCCCGCGTCGGGCAAGGGGCCGGCCGTCGTCGTGATCCAGGAGTGGTGGGGCCTGGTGCCGCACATCGAGGACGTGACGGAGCGCTTCGCGAAAGAGGGCTTCGTGGCGCTCGCGCCCGACCTCTACCACGGCAAGACGACGACCTCGCCGGACGAGGCGGGGCGCCTCCTGATGGAGATGGACGCGGACCGCGCGGGCCGCGAGATCGCGGCGGCCGGCGCGTATCTCCTGAAGCGGCCGGAGTGTTCGTCGAAGAGGTTCGGCGTCGTCGGCTTCTGCATGGGCGGCGCGCTCGCGCAGTACGCGGCCACCTCGAACCCGAGCGTGGGCGCCGCCGTGAGCTTCTACGGCGGTTTCAAGAAAGTGCCGCTCCGCTGGGAGAATCTCTCCGGCCCGATCCTCATGATCTACGGCGAGATGGACGAGGGCGTCCCCGCGTCCGAGGCGAAGCCGCTCGAGGACAAGCTCAAGGCGCTCGGAAAAAAGTGGAGACGATCATCTTCCGCGGCGCGCCGCACGGCTTCTTCAACGACACGCGCCCCGCCGTCTACCGGGAAGAGTGCGCGAAGGACGCCTGGCAGAGGACCGTCGCCCACTTCCGCGCGCATTTGGGGGTAGCGCCGAGATGGCGATCGAGACGCTCCGAACCGTCTGCAACCGGGACTGCCCCGACGCGTGCGGGCTGATCGCGACGGTCGAGGACGGGAAGCTCGTGAAGCTCGGCGGAGATCCGGAGCATCCGGTCACGCAGGGCTTCATCTGCTACCGCACGTCGAAGTTCCCCGAGCTTCAGAACTCGAGAGAGCGCCTCACGAGGCCGCTCGCGCGCCGCGGGAAAGAGCTCGTCGAGGTCTCGTGGGAGGAAGCGCTCGGCGCGATCGCCGACCGCCTGCTCGCGATCCGGAGGGAATCCGGCCCCGCCGCCATCCTCCACTACCGCTCGGGCGGATCGCTGGGGCTCGTCAAGTCCGTCGTCGATTACTTCTGGGAGCTGTTCGGCCCGGTCACCGTCAAGCGCGGGGACATCTGCTCCGGCGGCGGCGACGCGGCACAGACGACCGACTTCGGCGAAGAGGAGTCGCACGACCTCTTCGACATCCTGAACTCGAAGAACATCCTCCTGTGGGGCAAGAACCCGAACGTCTCGAACATCCACATCCTGCCGCTGCTTCAGAAGGCGAAGAAGGCGGGATCGCGGATCCTCCTCATCGACCCCGTCCGGCACAAGGCCGAGAAGATCGCCGACCGGACGATCCTCGTGCGCCCCGGCGGCGACTTCGATCTCGCGATGGGGGCCGCCGCGCTTCTCTTCGAGCGCGGGCACGCGGACCCGGACGCGAGCTTCCTATTGCGACGACTTCGAGAAATTCCGGGCGCTCGCCCTCTCCCGCACTCCCGACGCATGGGCGCGGGCGGCCGACGTGAGCATCGAGGACGTCTCGGCCGTCGCCTCGGCGCTCGCGGAGAAGCCCTGCTCGATTCAGGTGGGCTGGGGCATGGGCCGGCGGATGAACGGCTCGGGCATCGTCCGGGCGCTCGATGCGCTCTGCGCAGTCAGCGGGAACATCGGCATTCCCGGCGGCGGCGTGTCGTTCTACTTCAAGAGGCGCGGCGCCTTCGACACGTCGTTCCTGAAGAAGAACCCGCCCCGCACGATCTCCGAGCCGCTCCTCGGCCCGGGCATTCTCGAGGCGAAGGACCCGCCCGTCCGCGCGGTCTGGGTCACGGCGGGAAACCCCGTCGCGATGCTGCCGGACGTCGGCGCACGGTCGCCCGCGCCCTCGAGACGCGCGAGCTCGTCGTCGTCGTGGATCCGTTCCTGACCGACACGGGCCGGCGCGCGCACTTCGTCCTGCCCACGACGACGCTCGTGGAGGACGACGACCTCCTCGGCGCCTACGGCCACCACTGGCTCGGGGCGTCGACGCCCGCGGTCGCGCCGCCGCAAGGCGTCTTGTCCGACCTCGAGATCGTCCAGGCTCTCGCGAAAGTCATCGACGAGAGAACCGGGGAAAGAGAAGAGAAGATTTCTGAGAAGGTAAGAGGGACGGCCCGCGAATGGAAGGAGCGGCTGCTTTCACGAGTCGCGCCGCTGGGCCTCACGGCGGCGAGACTCGAGCGCGAGTCCGTCCGCAACCCTTTCGTAGGAAAGGTTCTCTTCGAAGATCGCAAGTTCCCCACCGATACCGGCCGAATGAAGCTCGTGACGACTTTGCCGCCTGTTCCGCCCGAGGAGCCCGGCTTTCCTCTCTGGCTCTTCTCGAACTCCACCGAGAAATCGCAGAGCTCCACGTGGGCCGGCGGCCCGCCGGACCTTCTGACCGCGACGTGCCACCCGGCCGCGGCGAACGGCTTCGCCGACGGCGACGTCGTCTTCCTCGAGAGCGCTCTCGGGCGCCTGCGCGTCCGCGTGAAGCTGGATCCGGGCCAGCGCCGCGACGTCGTGATCGTGCCGAAGGGCGGCCACTACGACGGCGGCACCTCGGCGAACGCGCTCATCAGGGCGCGGACGACGGATGCCGGCGAAGGTGCGGCGTACCAGGATTGTCGCGTGCGGCTCACGGCTACCACTTGATCGCGAGAGACAACGCCCGTCCCTCAAGGCCGGCAAGCAAGCCGGAAGATGTGGCCGCAAATCTAGTATGATAGTGGCCACAGGAGGGAATTCGTAATGACGCGTGTCGGGGTACGCGCCCTCAAGGACCATCTGAGCGATTACTTGAGGCGTGCCGGAGAGGGCGAGCGCATCGTCGTCACGGATCGGGGTGAGCCCCTCGCCGCCTTGACTCCCATCGAGGAAACGGACGCGGCGCGATGGGGGTGGGACCTCGTTCGTGAGCGGATCGCGAGCTGGAGCGGAGGCAAACCCCGAGGGAGCGTGAGGGCCGCGGCTCTCAAGGGGAAGAAAACGACCGCCGAGATAGTGATCGAGGATCGGGGTTGATCGTCTATCTCGATACGAGCAGCCTGGTCAAGCTCTACGTCGAGGAGGAGGGCTCGCGCATGGTTCGGGACCTCGTGAAGTCCGCCGAGCTCGTGGCGACGTCGGTTGTGACGTACGTTGAGGCCCGGGGTGCCCTCGCCCGCCAGCGACGCGAAGGTGGGCTGACAGCAGCAGGTTTCGGACAGGCGAAAAACGACTTCGAGTTCGACTGGCCCAGGTATCTGGCCGTCGAGGTCAACGAGGCCGTTTGCCGACGTGCCGGGGATCTGGCCGAGAAGCATCATCTTCGAGGCTTCGACAGTCTTCACCTCGCCTCGTACCTCTCTCTCTACGGAGACGGCGTGCGGCAGATTCGCTTTTCGTCGTTCGACGGAGCACTCAACCGCGCGGCCCGGAATGAAGCGAAGGAACAACGCTAGGCGAGCCGATCCCGCGGCTCAGCCGCCAGGGCGCAGGAGCTCGCGGGCCACGACCATCCGCTGGATCTCGGACGTGCCCTCGCCGATCGTGCACAGTTTCACGTCCCGGTAGAACTTCTCGGCCGGGAAGTCCTTCGTGAAGCCGTATCCGCCGTGGATCTGCACGGCGAGGTTCGCGACGCGCACGGAGACCTCCGAGGCGTAGAGCTTCGCCATCGCGGACTCCTTCGTCGTGACGCGGCCCCGGTCCTTCGCCCAGCCGGCGCGGTACGTCAGGAGGCGCGCCGCGTCGATCTCCGTCGCCATGTCGGCGAGATAGTTCTGGATGGACTGGAACTCGGAGATGGCCTTGCCGAACTGCTTCCGCTGCTGCGCGTAGCGGAGCGAGCAGTCGAGGGCGCCCTGCGCCATGCCGAGCGCGAGGGCCGCGATCGAGATGCGCCCGCCGTCGAGCACCTTCATCGCCTGAATGAATCCTTCTCCCGCCGCGCCGAGGAGGTTGCCCTTCGGAATCCGGCAGTCTTCCAGCACGATCGTCGCGGTGTCGGACGCCCTCATGCCGAGCTTGTTCTCCTTCTTCCCCGAGTGGACGCCCTTCTGGTGAAGGTCCACGACGAACGCCGAGATGCCGCGCTTGCCCGCCGCCTTGTTCGTCACCGCCATGAGGACCGCCACGTCGCCGACGGAGCCGTGCGTGATGAACGTCTTGGCGCCGTTCAGCACCCAGGCGTCGCCGTCGAGAACGGCCGTCGAGCGCGTCCCTCCGCTGTCGCTGCCCGCCTCGGCTTCCGTGAGACCCCAGGCTCCGAGGAGCTTCCCCTGCGCGAGCGGCGTCACCCACGCGCGGCGCTGCCCCTCGTTTCCGAAGAGCCACAGGTGATTCGTGCAGAGGCTGTTGTGCGCGGCGACCGAGAGGCCGACCGAGCCGTCCACGCGCGACAGCTCCTCGATCACGTGGATGTAGTCGATGTACGTCAGGCCCGCGCCGCCGTACTCCTCCGGCACGAGCACGCCCAGCATTCCGAGGTCGCCCAGCTGGCGCAGCGCCTCGCGCGGAAACGTCTGGGCTTCGTCCCACTCCTTGACGTGGGGCGCGAGCTCCTTCTCGGCGAACTCCCGCACCATCCGCCGGATCGCTTCCTGCTCGTCGGTCAGCGCGAAACTCATGCCGGAAAGAGCTCGGGCCGGGGAAGGGGGTGCGTCGAGAACGGAAGGAACGACCATGTGAATCTCCTGGGCAGCAAGAATTTGACGAGCTCAGTCAAATTTCCGCCGATCTTACACGAGAACGGGAGGAGCGTCGCCATCCGGCGACGACGCGACCGGCGGAACGCCGACGCCGCCCGCCGCCGGCCAGAGCGAGACGAACGCGCCGGTCACGACGAGATCGTAGGCGAAGCTCACGAGCATCTGGGCCGCGACGAGGAAGCCTGTTCCCGCGAAAAACAGGACGAGGGAACGCCTCGCGAGAAAGGAAATGGCGAAGCGCGGGACGAGAAACGCGAATCCCGAGACGAAGCCGAGCGCGAGGGTCAGCAGATAGAGCAGCACGACCCGCGAAAGGGACCTGCGTATGAGGGACACCGCGCGCGCGACGGCCTCGAGCGCATCCACGTCGTCGCTCGCGGCGAGACGGCACGAGACGAGATAGAGCACGCGTAACGCGACGGACCCGCCGATGACGAGCGGAAGGAAGAGACAGGAAGAGCGCGAAGGCCGCCACCGCGAACCCGCCTCGTTCACCCGCCGCCGCGAGAACGACGAGGCCGATGGGCAGGAGAAGCAGCAGCACCAGGAACGAGACCACGAGCGCGTAGAGGTTCACGAGGGCGAAGAAGCGCCCGAAGAGCCGGCGCGCCGACCCGCGGAAGACGGCGCCCGAGGCCGGGACGACGAAACGCGGGAAGAAGGGCATCCTCCGCGGCGTGCGCGTCGATCGCGACGAAGGACCCCACGATGCCGGCCCTCAGATACGCCGCGACGACGCGTGAGGAGCAACAGGAGGACGAGCAGGCACAGGAGACCTCCGATGAGCACGAACGGCGCGGCCAGGAGGCCTTCGAAGAAGCTCTCGAGCCGCGGCAGGAGCGACTCGGCGTCTCGGGCGAACTCCGATATCCGCGGGAGCCCGCGATGAAATCCCGCGACTCCGACGAGCAGGAGGAGGACGGGGACCGCGACCGCGCCGGCCATCACGGCGGCGAACGCGAGCGGCGCGAGGATCAGGCCGGGGTTCGCCACGAGCGCCGAAAGCCCGCGCCGGAACGCCTCCGGCGCCGGGCGCGCGGGAGGCGTCATCGGCTCAGACCTTGACGGCGCGCCAGGCCCGGTAATCGAGCCCGTCGAGCACGACGAGGTCGCACATCTCGTAAAGGCGGCTCCGCACCATCGCACCGATCCGCATCTCCAGCGTCTCCTCGCCCGTGACGGGCAGGCGCGTCGGAGTAGTTCGACGTGACGATCGTCAGGCGCTGGCGGTTGTAGCGGGTGTTGATGAGCCCGTAGAGCACGTCCCGAACCCAGTCGGTGGGGCGGCGCGCGCCGAGCTCGTCCAGGACGAGCAGCTCGGCGTCGCGATAGGGGGCGAGGACGTCGTCGGCGCTGTCCGGGTTCGTCCGGGAGAAGGTCGCCTGGATCCTCTCCAGCAGGTCCGAGAAGTCGCAGAAGAGACCCCGGACGCCCCAGTCCTCGATCAGGGTCTTGAGGATCGCCACCGAGAGATGCGTCTTGCCCACGCCCACGGGCCCGATGAACAGGAGGCCCCGATCCCGCGTCTTCCATTCCTCGATGAACTTGCGCGCGACGAGGCTCGCGCGCACGTGGCTCGGAGACGCTCCGGGGCGCTTCAGGTCGTAGTTCTCGACCTTGCAGTTCAGATAGCGCTGGGGAATCTCCGCGGCTCTCAGGCGGGCTTCCGCGAGGCCGGCCGCCCGGCAGCGGCAGGCGACGACACGGCCCTCGGGAGTCTCGAGGACGCCGAACCCCTTGCACGCGGGGCAGACTTCGCCGTCGGGAGCGTTTGCGGCCACGGCGTGATTCTAGGGCTTAATTGAGGAACGCTTTCAGGGCCCGGCTCTTCATCGTGCGCTTGATGCGCGCGATGGCCTGCGCCTCGATCTGGCGCACGCGCTCCCGCGAGAGGCGCAGCTCCTCTCCGATCTCCTGCAGCGTCATCGGCTCGCGCTCGCCGTCCGAGCCGTCCTCCGGGATGCCGAACCGGCGGCAGAGGATCGCGCGCTCCTTTTTCGGAAGCGACTCGAGGAGGTTGCGCGTCTGCTCCACGGACGAACGCTGGAGGAGCTGGTCGTCGGCGGCCGCGACGGACGTCTGCTCGAGCGTGTCCCCGAGCGTGCGGTCCTCCTCGGCGCCGAAGAGCTCGGAGAGCGATTCGGAGCTGCGCGACATGGCCATGAGATTCTCGGCCTCGTCCGGGCGAAGGCCGGCCTCCGTCGCGATCTCCTCCATCGTGGCTTCCCGGCCGAGCGACCGCGAAAGCGCCTCCTTCACGCGTCCCAGGCGGGAATGGAGCGTCGCCTGCTTGTGCGGGAGACGGATGGCCCCCCATTGCTCGGAAAGGGCGTTCGAGATCGCCTGGCGCACCCACCAGACGGCATACGTGATGAACTTGACGCCGCGATCGGGGTCGAAGCGCCGGGCGGCCTGGATGAGCCCGATGTTGCCTTCGTTGATGAGGTCGAGGAACGAAATGCCGGGGGAATGGAACCGCTTCGCGTAGGAGACGACGAACCTCAGGTTTCCGCGCACGAGCTCGTCGACGGCCTCGCGGCGGACGTCTTCGGAGGTCTCCGCGACACTGGATGATCCGCCCGAGCTCCCGCTCCCGCTCGGGCGTGAGGATCGCGTACCGCGCGATGTCGTCGAGATACTTTCTCAGGACCTTGGAGTCGTCTTCGGGGCGCAGGCGCTGGCTCACCGAAGGCAATTATGCCCTTCGGCGGACGCGCCGGGGATTTCGTCAGCGGGTCTTCAGAACGATGGTGCCGCGCGGGCGGACCGCGAGCGCCCGCGACGCTTCCCCGCTTCGGGACGCGTGTTCGGCCGCGACCGCGCGGATGGAGTCCATGAGGCGGCCGACTTCGCCTTCCATGCGCTTCAGCCGCGTCTTCAGCTCCAGGATGACCTCCACGCCCGCCAGGTTCACACCCAGCTCGCGCGTGAGCGTGAGGATGATCTCGAGGCGTTCGACCGTCTCGAGATCGTAAAGGCGCGTGTTGCCGGAGGAGCGGGCGGGCCGGATGAGGCCCTCACGCTCGTAGAGACGCAGCGTCTGCGGATGGACTCCGAAGCGCCGCGCGACGGCGCCGATGAAGACGTAAGTGTCCCGCGGAGACGGGGCCGGCTTCGGGGGCCTCGGCGTCCGGCCGGGCCCCCTTGCGACGGGAGACCATCTCGCGACCTTATTTCTTCTGGTCCACGACCTCGGCGTCGATGACGTCGTCGGCCGGCTTGGAAGAGGACGAATCGCCGGGCGTCTCGCCGCCCTCGCCCGCGGGGGCGCCCGCCGGGGCCGACTTGTAAAGCGCCTCGGCGATCTTGTAGCTGGCCTTCTGCAGGTCGTGAGCCGCCTTCTTCAGCGCCTCGGCGTCGCCCGGGCTCGACTCGAGGACCTTCTTCGCGTCGGCGACCGCCGCCTTGACGGACTCCTTCTCCGACTCCGGCACCTTTTCGCCGCTCTCGTCCACGAGCTTCTCCGTCGAATAGACGAGCGCGTCGAGCGCGTTCTTCGCCTCGATCGCCTCGCGCCGCTTCTTGTCGTCCGAGCTGTGCGCCTCGGCGTCCTTGACGAACTTCTCGACTTCCTTCTTGTCGAGGCCCGAGGACGACGTGATCGTGATCTTCTGCTCCTTGCCCGTGCCGCGGTCCTTCGCCGACACGTTCAGGATCCCGTTCGCGTCGATGTCGAACGTGACCTCGACCTGCGGCATGCCGCGCGGCGCCGGCGGGATCCCGACGAGGGAGAAGACGCCGAGGAGCTTGTTGTCGCCGGCCATCTCGCGCTCGCCCTGGAGCACCTTGATCTCCACGGAGGTCTGGCCGTCGGAGGCCGTGGAGAACGTCTCGGCCTTCTTCGTGGGAATCGTCGTGTTGCGCTCGATGAGCTTCGTCATGACGCCGCCGAGCGTCTCGACGCCCAGCGAAAGCGGCGTGACGTCGAGGAGAAGCAGGTCCTTCACGTCGCCCGCGAGGACGCCGCCCTGCAGGGCCGCGCCGATCGCGACGACCTCGTCGGGGTTGACGGACTTGTTCGGCTCCTTGCCGAAGAAGTCCTTCACGAGCTGCTGGATCTTCGGCATGCGCGTCTGGCCGCCGACGAGAACGACCTCGTCGATCTTCGAGGAGTCGAGCCCGGCGTCCTTGAGCGCCTGCCGGCACGGGCCGACCGAGCGCTGGAGGAGATCGTCGACGAGCGATTCGAGCTTCGCGCGCGTGAGCTTGATGTTGAGGTGCTTCGGCCCGGAGGCGTCGGCCGTGATGAAGGGGAGGTTCACGTCGGTCTCGACGGTCGTCGAGAGCTCGATCTTGGCCTTCTCGGCGGCTTCCTTGAGGCGCTGCACCGCCATCGGGTCCTTCGAGAGGTCGATCCCCTGGTCCTTCTTGAACTCCGCCTCGAGCCACTCGACGATCCGCTGGTCGATGTTGTCGCCGCCGAGGTGCGTGTCGCCGTTCGTCGACTTGACCTCGACGACGCCCTCGCCCACCTCGAGGATCGAGATGTCGAACGTGCCGCCGCCGAAGTCGTAGACGGCGATCGTCTCGTTCTTCTTCTTGTCGAGGCCGTACGCGAGCGCCGCGGCCGTCGGCTCGTTGACGAGACGCTCGACCTTGAGGCCCGCGATCTGTCCCGCGTCCTTCGTGGCCTGGCGCTGCGCATCGTTGAAATAGGCCGGCACCGTGATGACGGCGCGGTCGACCTTCTCGCCGAGGTACGCCTCCGCGGCTTCCTTCAGCTTCGTGAGGATCATCGCGGAGATTTCCGGCGGAGACATCTCCTTGCCGCCCACCAGGACGCGCGCGTCGCCGTTGGCGGAGCGAACGACCTTGTAGGGCACCATCTTCATTTCGTCGCTGACCTCTTCGAAGCGGCGGCCCATGAACCGCTTGATCGAGTACACGGTGTTCTCCGGAGTTCGTCACCGCCTGGCGCTTGGCGACCTGCCCGACGAGGCGCTCGCCCCCTTTTGCATAGGCGACGACGGAGGGCGTCGTGCGTCCCCCTTCCGAATTCGCGATGACCTCGGCCGTCCCGCCCTCGAGGACGGCGACGACGCTGTTCGTGGTGCCGAGGTCGATACCGATGATCTTGCTCATTGCAGGTGCTCCTCCGGAGCCTCCAGAACGGCGACTCCGGAGCTAATTTAGAATCTTAGCGTGACATTGTCAAGTTCTATGTTAGAGGCACCTACAGCGTCGAAGAAGATCGTATAAGTCATTCTACAATAACGATTTCTTTGCCAGAGGCCGGCTGAATGTCGTCCCGTCCGGGTGTCCCGCAGGACGATCGTCCGCGAGAACAGGAGATCCGGATCGGTGTGGCCGAGGGGATCGAAGCCGACCAGATAGAACTTCTCGCCCCGCACGATGTAGCGGTACTTGGCGCCCCACGGATCCCTGAGGTCGGCCGGCGCCAGGATGTGCGAATCCACGAGCGCCTCGACCGTCTCCGGGAGACGCCCCGAAAGAAACGTGTACGAGTCGACCCCTTCCGCGACCCTTCGGAGCTTGAGAAGCGAAAGCGACTTCTTGAACCCGTCGATCAGCGGCACGTGCCGCGGCGGGAGCGTGAGCAGGTTCAACGGGTTCTTCGACTGGAATTTGAACGCGCCGAGCGCGAGCACCGCGAGAACGAGGCCGGCGAGAAGCGCGATATCGAGCGGCCTGCGGACCCTTCGCGGGTGCGCGGGCACCTCCGCGACGAGCGCCTCTGCGGGAAGCTCATCCAGGCGCGGAGTGCTCTCCTCGATGAGCCCGCGGCTCACGAGGTCGAAGCACGCCTTGCATCCGTCGAACTCCGACAGAAAGGCCAGCTCGTTGATCTCGACGACGGTTCGCCTCCCGTCCACGAGCTCGTAGACGGACCATTCGGCGCGTGAGACACGGATCGGATCGAGCTTTTTCTCGCGGGCCCGCCGGGCGAGCGCGGAGTCCTCGATGTCCTCGACGGCGTCCTCGTCCTCCGCGGGGATGACCGGCTGCGCGACGGGAACCCGCTGATACACGATGTCGAGCGACCAGACCACCTTCTCGACGATCGGCCATTCATCGATCATCCGGGCGCCTTCGATCAGGAGGCGCTCGACCGCGATGGGCGTCGTCGACTCCGCGTCGTAGTCGATCTTTTCGGTCTGCTCGAAGACGTAGTCGCCGTCGGTCCACCGGAAGAGGCCGTAGGCGATCCTCCTGATCTGGATGTCGAGCCCGTCGCGCAAGTCCTGCGCGGAGCAGAACCCGTCCTTCAGCAGGATGTAGCCGAGCCGCTGCAGCGACTGCCCCTGCTTCTCGAGGGCGCGCGCGAGCGCGTCCGGCGTCAGACGCCGCGTCTTGACGAGGACGGTGCCGAGGCGCGTGTCGAGCCTCTGAGCGGACGACTCGGCCGAGACGAGCATCCCGTCGAGGAACCCGAGCGTCACGGTGTCGGCGGGTCCGCGCACGGTCAGCAGGCCGGTCTTGTGCTGAAGCGAGACGAGCTGGAGGATGTCCGCCAGCGAGAAGTCCCGGAGCGTGCCCTCGAGCGCCATCCGTCAGGCCCTGCGCGTCGAGGTGACGAATCCGACGATCCAGCCGGCCAGGGCGACGCCCATCCAGAAGAAGATGCCGGGAGTCCCGGCCGTGAGCGTCGGCCGCGGCAACGTCGCGAGCGCATCCCGGAGGAGGATGGCGAGAAGGCCGAACGCGAACAGGCCGAATGCGATCGCGGCCGGCGCGAGGCGCGATTCGAGGAATGCCGACGGAGCCCGGGAGGAGGCTGTTCAGGACCAGCTGCATCCGTTCCTCGAGCGTCCGGCGCCGCCTGACGTCATCGAGCTTCTGGAGCTTCGTCTCGATCGCGACGCCGTCCTTCTTGAGATACACATGGACGCACTGCGAGCACAGGAGGGCGCTCTCACCCGGCGGCTTGCAGAGCCGGCAGAAGGAACGCCCGCATTTCTGGCATTCGGACGCGTACCCGCGCCCTTGCCTGCGCGCCCGGTCGAGAAGAAAAGCGGCTCCGATCGCGAGAAGAATCGCCCAGAACAGCGGAACGCCGAGATCCAGCGAGAAGGGATTTCCCTTCACCCGAGGGAGGCCGAGGCCGTCCCCGAGGCTGTAGCTTCGGTAATGTCCCAGGAGGCGCCGGGTGCGGCTGTCGCCCTTCATGCGCTCGATTTTTTCGCGTGCGGCGCGCCGCGTGAAGCCGATCGACACGACTTTCACGAGGGTCGGCGTCTCCTGAAAGGTCTGGACCGCCCGCGCGTCGAGGGCTCGTGCCTCCTGGAGCGTCAGGGCGGCTTCCGTCGTCCGAAATGTCTCCGCGTACAGCAGGGCGAGGTTGTACCGCGCCGCGATGCTGCGTGCGTCGCGTTTCAGCGCTTCCTGGTAGTCCTCCTGCGCCGAGCCGAGATCGCCGTCCACGAACCGGATGTTCCCGCGATTGACGAGGCACCGGATGTCGCCCGGAGCCACGCGGGCCCCCTCGGTGTACTCGGCGATCGCGCGGTCGTTCTGGCCGAGCGCCTGGTACAGGCGCCCGAGAACGAAGCGGATGTCCACGTCGTCGGGAAGGATGTTCTTGGCCGCCTCGAGGTTGTCGAGGACGCGCTGGTCGTAGCGGGACTCGTGCAGCGCCTCGGCGGCCCGCAGGATCGGTGACGACGTGATGCTCAGGTCGTATGCGACGCGGTCCAGAACCGGCAGGAGCAGCATCGAGAGGACGAGCGCGACACAGGTCGCGCCTTTCTGCTCCAGGCTCGCGTAACCGAAGAGAAGGACGAAGAAGAAGAGGGCGAGCCACAGAACGTCCAGCGAAAGAAGGAGAGGCGCGACGAGGAACGCGGCGACCGCGACTCCGCTCGGGCGGCCGTGGAGGAGCCCCTCCGCCGCCTCCCTGAGGTCGTGAACGAGGCGCGGCCCGTGCCGGACGAGGAGCACGAGAATGGCGGCGAGTGCGGCGGCGCAGGCCGTGAGCAGGAAAGTCAGGGCGAAGCGCACGAGCACGACGCGCCGCGACTCGCCGTCGGCGAACGTCGCGCGAAGTCCCCCGAGAAGGTCCGGGACGAGATCTCCCCAGGCGCGCGAGGAGGCCGAGAGCGACAAACGCGCCCAACGGGGCTCCGGGAGGTCCGGATCGAGGCGCATCGCGGCGGTGAACGCCTCGCGCGCGAGCTCTCGCTTGCCCGCCGCGAGCTCGCGGCGACCGAGAAGAGTCGCGGACAAGGCGAGGTCCGTCATGCGCCGGATCTCGATCTTCTGGGCGTGCTTCAGGATCTCGTCCACCTTGGTGCGAGCGAGCGGGCTGTCCCCTTCCTCCTGCGCGGCGAGCCAGCCGAACCACTGGCCGCGGACCAGCTTCCGGAACGCCGTCTCGTTGGACTCACCGGGCGCGACGAGGACCTGGGAACGGGCGGGAGCCGCGGGGACGAGGGCGAGCAAAGCCAGAAGAAAGGACGCGGCGGCACGCCCCCGCGGGGCCGTACGGCACACCGCCGACGGAGTGGTTCCGGAGGACCTCAGCCGCGCCTCGCCGCGGGAGGCGGGACGGGGGGCTTCGGCTTCGGAACGCCCGCGAGCCGCGTGAACGCGAGCTGGAGCTCGCCGAGCAACCCGTCGAGCGCGTCGGATTCCTCGAAGGAAAGCCGCCCGCGCGTCTTCTCGCGAAGCGCGAGGAGGGAATCGACGATCTGCCGCGCCCCCGCGAGATCAACCTGGCGGCGCCCGGTCGCCGGATCCGGAAGACCCTCCATGTAGAGCGCCGCCGTCTGCGCGAGCATGTCGAGAAGGCGAAGAAACGCCGGGCTCGTGGCGGGCGCCGCTTCGGTGGACGCGGCTTCGGGCGCCGCCGGCGCCGGAGCGGGCGGATCGGGTGCCGCGAGCTCGGCCTGCGCTTCCGCCCGGACCTCGCCGTCGGCCGTGAAGAGGCGGCGATCCACTACCTTGATGGGTTTCTCGTTTTCGGACATAAATCCCCTCGAGTCAGCGTATTTTACGTAAACGCCGGGAGGTTGCGCGCATGGGAGATCCGGATGCCGCGGAGGCTCTCGTCGCGCTCATGGAAAGGCTCCGAAACGAGTGCCCGTGGGACCGAAAACAGACGGCCCGCGACCTCGCCGGCTATCTTCTCGAGGAGTGCTACGAGGTTCTCGACGCTCTTGCGCGCGAGGACTGGCGGGAGCTGGAGGGCGAGCTCGGCGATCTCCTCTTCCAGATCGTCTTTCTCGCGAAGCTCGGGCAGGAGCGCGGCGCCTTCGATTTCGCGAGTGTCGCGCGACGCATCCACGACAAAATGGTGGCGCGCCACCCGCACGTCTTCGGCGAGGCCGCGGTCAAGGACGCCGAGGGCGTCCGCGTGCAATGGGAGGAGCTCAAGAGCAAGGAGCGCGAGAAAGAGGGCCGTCCCCCCTCGCCGTTCGACGGCGTCCCGCGGGCGCTTCCGGCGCTCCTGAAAGCCGTGCGGCTGGCCTCGCGCGCCGCGGACCTCGGCTTCGACTGGGAGCGCGACGCGGACGTCCTCGTCAAGCTGGACGAGGAGGTCGCCGAGTTCAAGGCCGAGCTGCTCGCGCCCGGCGGCGAGCGGAAAGAGCGCGTGGCGGCGGAGATCGGCGATCTCCTCTTCACCGTCGTGAACGTCGCCCGCCGCCACGGCGTGGATCCGGAGGCGGCGCTCCAGTCCACGAACGACAAGTTCCTCCGGCGCTTCGAGGAAGTCGCTCGGCGGGCGAAGGCGGCCGGGAAAGACGTCAAGACGACTCCCCTCGCGGAGCTCGACGCTCTGTGGGATCAAGTGAAGTCAGAAGAGAAGAGACCGAAAGATTCTTAGAAGGTTACGGAACCAGTTCGGACACTTTGACCGCTCTGGGGCCCTCTTTCGTTCCGAGCAATCCGAGCTTTTCCGAAAGAAACGCGAGAGTTTCCTTCCGAGGGTGGCCGATCACGATGGCCTGCCCCTTCTTTGCGGCGAGCGCCAGCGCGTGCTCCCAGGCCGAGTCGAGCGCCTCGGGGACGCCCCCCTTCGCGGACGTCTCGGCCGCGACGTCGTCGAGGAAGATGTCGCGCGCGAGGAAGGGGACGCGCATCGCGGCCGCCTCGGCGCCCGCGACCGAGGCGTTCGTCGTCCGCGAGTCCAGGAAGAAAAGGCCCCGCTCCTTGACGACGCCGAGGACCGCACGCACGACGCGCGCATCGGCCGTCGCCTTCGAGCCCTGATGGTTGTTGATGCCGATCGCGCCGGGCGTCTTCGCGAGCGCCGCGAGGACCCGGACGCGAATGGCGTCGTCGTCGTTACTCCCGCCGATCGCCTCGGTTTCGGACCGGCCCGAATGCGGCTCCATCGGGAGATGGACGAGGAGGTCCCAGCCCTTCTCCCCCGCCAGCGAGACGGCCCGGGCCGCGAAGGGCGCGCTCGGAATCACCGCGACGGCGAACGGGGCGTCCCAGCGGGCGAGAGTCTCCAGCGCGCGCTCGTCGTAACCGACGTCGTCGACCACCAGCGCGACGACTCCTCCCCGCCGGCGGTCGGCGGGCTCGAAATCGGACGGGAGCGCCGGCGCAGGCCGCGCCGCCGCGGGAGGAGCCGGAGGCGGTGCGCTCTTCGACGGTGCGGGGCGCGGGCCGGGGGCGGGCGGTTCCTGCCGGCGCGCACAGCCGCGAACGAAGAAGACCGCGAATACGCCGAGGGCCACGCCGAAAAGGACGAGAAGGACGCCCCGGAGACCCCCGCGCGTTCGCGTCTTCTGGCGGGTCACGCGGCCGCTTTGGCCCGGCTCGCGGACTCCGAAAGGACCTTGAGACCCCGTTGAAGGATCGGATCGAGGCGGCCTCCGGCGTCGTCCGGACCGTGATACACCCGGTCGTCGGGCTGCAGACCCTTCGGGCACAGGGCCTTTCCGGCCACCGTCCGGATCTTCCCGACCGACAGCTTCAACGATCCGCCGCTCGCGAGCTTCACGACCTGGGCCGTGAATCCCATGCCTACCGTGGGCTCCCCCACGAGGCGCACCGCGAGCTTCATCTTCTCTCCGGCCTTCGAGGCGTCGGCGCCCGGATCGAAGACTTCCGGCGCATCCGGGTCCTCCGTGCCCGGCTTCTTCCGGTCCTGGATCACGGGCTTGGCTCCGGCGTCACGCGTCCCCGCGTCGCGCACGGCGGACGCGAAGAGCTCGGCCGCCCCGGCGGTCCCGCTGTCGACGAGGAGGACGAGCCGGCTCTCGTGCACGCGTTCGCCGGGCTCGGAACGAAACGTCTTCGTCTCGATCCGGCGGCCCGAGAGCTCGCCGAGAGGACCGGCCGGCACGAAAAGGGCCGCCGCGCGCGCCGCCTCGTCGAACGACCCGGTCGCGCTGCTTCGGAGGTCGAGGACGAGCGGCCGCGTGCGGTCGAGCGGCTTCAGAATCTCCTTCAGGGCCGCCGTCGTGCCCGGGACGAACGCGGGAATCCTGATCACCGTTTCGCCGTCGATGCGCTCGGCCGACGGAACCGCCGGAGTCCAGCCCGCACGCACGATGTCGAGCGTGCGATGGCGCGGCTTTCCCTCACGCACGACCGCGAGATGAACGCGGCCGCCCGCCTTGCCCGAGAGCCTGGACTCGAGCTCCCACAGCGCCATGCTCCGCGTGAGCGCGCCGTCGATCTTCTCGATGACGTCGTCGCTCTTCACTCCGGCCGCGGCGGCCGGGCTGCCCGCGACGGCCGCCACGACGACCGGGAAACCGAAGCGCCGCGCGAGGACGATCCCGGTGTCGAGGATCTCCCTCTTCTCCTTCGCGGCTTCGAACGCCGAGAACGCGGCCATCTTGTCCGGTGGAACGTACTCGGAGAACGGGTCCATCGCCTCCGTCATGCCGGAGAACGAGCCCCCGAGGAGGGGCTTCAGCTCGGTCGGCTCGACGTAATTCGACCGGACGAGCCCGAGGACCTCGGTGAAGAGGCCGAGGGGGCGGTAGAGGGCTTCCTTGCCTTCCTTGTCCTTCTCGTCCGCCCCCATGCCGGGGAGGACGACGAAGAGAGCGAGGAGGAGAGCGGCGGAGGCGGCGACGGAGAGGGCGCGGGTCTTGCTCACCGGGGAATGATACGCGGGCCCGGGCAGGGCGCTGCTAGCGCAGCCACAAAGCCGGATCCACCGATGCCCGCGCGTCGCGGATCTCGAAATACAGGCCGGCGACCTCGTCCTCGGGCGACTCGCCGAGGACGCCCACTCTGTCTCCGATCGCGGCGCGCTCGCCGCGCGCGATCGTGCCCGTCGCGAGCCGGCCGTAGAGCGAAAAGACGCCGTCGCCGTGATCCACGACCACGAGGTTTCCGTAGCCCTTCAGCCACTGCGCGTACACGACGTCCCCCGAGAAGACGGCGTGGACGTCCGTTCCGGGCGGCGCGTCGAGCGTCCAGCCCGAAGAGCGCAGGAACGTCTTCGGAAACCTCGGGTTCGCGATCCTGCCGAAGGGGACCGCGACCCTGCCTTTCAGCGGCCAGTCCAGCGCTCCGCGGTACTTCCGGATCGAGGCCGCGCCCGGCGCCAGCGCGCGGCCCTTTCCCTCGAGCAGCTCGAGGAGGGCCGCGAGGCGCTCGGACTTGTCCTCGAGATTCGTCACCTGCACCTTGGCTGCCTGCGAGTTCTCCTCGAGCCGCGCGAGGAGCGTCGTCCGTCGCGCACGCGCCGCGAGCAGAGCCGCCTCCTTCCTCCGGCTCTCCACGGCCAGAGCCGCGAGCTCCTTCCGCCGGTCCGCGAGGTCCTGTTCGCGCCCCCCCAGCGTCGTCACCGCCGTCTCGTAGCGCTCGAGGAGGGCGGCATCCCGCCGGGCCAGATGAGTCAGGATGCGGAGGCCCGCGAGGAACGACTGGCCGGAGTCGGCGGCGGCGAGCGGCCGGAGGTAGCCGAGCCGGCCCATCCGATAGAGAGCCGCGAGGCGGACTCCGAGATCCTCGCGCAGGCCTCCGACCTCCTTCTGCGCCGAATCGCGCTCGGAGGAGGCGCGCACCGCCTCCCGCTCCGTGTCGGCCTTCTTCAATTCGAGGACGCGGCGCTCGGCGGTCTGGATCTCGAGGTCGAGCTCGGCCGTCTCCATCTGCGCCTTGAGATCCGCCGCGCGGCGCGTGGACACGCCGAGGCGCGCCTTCAGGCCGGCGATGCGGCGGCGCAGCTCGGCGAGCTCCGCTTTTCTCTCGGTGACGTCCAGCGCGGCCGCGGGCCTCTCCGCCGGCGGAGGCGCCTCGGCGGCGGCCGGAGGCGCCGGCGGCGGGGCCTCCTCCTGCGCCCGCGTTCCGCCCGCGAGAACGAGCAGCGCGACGAGCGCGGCGAAGCGCCTCAGAAGAGCGGCACGCCGTCGAGCTTCTCGGGCGGCGTGACCTCGAGCACGTGATAAATCGTGGCCGGAACGTCCGCGATTTCCGGCTGCTTGTTCTTCTGAATCGCGCGACTCGCGAAGAGGATGCCCGGCACGACGGCGGGGTCCAGGGAGCAGTGGTCCCCCGACCAGATCTGCGCGTTGTCCTCGAACATCTCCTTCGTCACGACGCCGAGACTCCCCTGCCAGCCGATGCGCGTGCCGGCCGTGTTCGTCACGAAGAGGTCCGGTATGACGTCGGCGTCGAACGACCCGTAGGCCTCCTCGCGCGTGAAGATGCGCGACACGGCGCGCTGTCCCGTTTTCGGATCCACGAGCGTCACGAGCTTCCTCTTGATCTCGTCGCGCACGGCCTCGTACTCGGCGCCGGGGGAGACGCATCCCCTGGCCCTCGCGGCCCTTCAGGTTGACGTAAATGTCGCCGAGGCCCATCGCGTAGGCCTTGGTTTTCGACCAGTCCACGTTCGGCCAGAATTCGCCCTGGCCGAAGAGCATCTCGAGGTCGGCCTTCTGCGAGCCGTCGCCGCCCTTGAGCGTCATGAAGCCGTTCTCGACGAGCCAGGTGTTGTAGTTGACCGACCGCCGCCACGTCGCGAACCCGTGGTCGGAAAGGACGATCAGGACGTCCTCGGGCCCCGCCTTCTTCATCGCATCGCCCACGATCGCGTCCATCTGCGCGTAGGTCTTCTCGACCGCGGGCGCCCACTGCGCGGCCTTCGCCGCGTCGTACGCGGGATGCTGCGGATCGAGGAACCGCCAGAAGCAGTGTGCGACGCGGTCGGGGAACTCGTAGATCTGGACGAAGAGCCGCACGTCCTTCTCGTCGAGGAAGTCGTTCATCATCTTCCGGAACGGCTCCACCGTGTGGTCCACGTCCTCGAGGAACGTCTTCTCGTCGATCGTCTCCTCGCTCATCGACCACGTGTCGATCTGCCAGCCCATCGTCTTGTAGAGCCCGTAGCGGTCCGCGAGCTTCTTCGAGAGCGCGGCGGGCGCGGTGATCTTCACGGAAGGAGGGAGGTCCGACGGGTTGAAGTGAATGGGCGAAAGGTAGAGTTTGATCTCGGGCGAGAGCGACGCGAGGTGGAAGCGGCCGATGCCCGTCATCTTCACGATCGAGTTGAACGGGAACGTGAAGACGACCCACGGCGACCACTCGCCGACCTTCAGCGTCGACGGCCGAGAGCCCTTCGGCGCGATCGTCAGGCTGCCGCCGTCGGCGGCGACCGTCAGAGTCATCGGCGTCTTGATGACGGCCGGCTCCTTGAAGAGCTTGTTGTACGGCCCGAAGACCTCCGTCTCGATCGTCCCCTTGTTCGACTCCAGCCTCACGAGCTCCACCGAGAACTCGTTCTTGTTCTTCGGGGCGAAGAACGGGTCCGACGTGTAGTAGCTCGGCGTCCCGACGCGCCCGCGCACGTCCGTCACGCCGAGCCCGGAGAGCAGCCGCCCGTGGTCGTAATCCACGGCGGGAAACGTCACGGGCACGTGCATGACCACGGACGAGATTCCCTTCCGCCCCGCCTCCTCCCAGAACGGAGTCCCGCGGCGGTTGTTGATCGGCCAGGGGATTTCGGAGGGGAGAAGAGAAGAAATACGAATTCCTATGAAGGTGAAGAGACCTGCGGCGACCAGCGCGGCAAGAAGGGAGGCTCCGGACGCGGTGCGGGCGACGGACCTCCCGGACGCGGTGCCGGCGGCGCCGCGCGCTGCCGCATCCACGCGCCTTCTAAGAAAAATCTTCAGCAGCAGCCCGACACGAGCAGAAACGCCAGCCCGCCGAGCACCGCCGGCACGGCCAACCCGATTTCCCTTTCCGAGCAGAAACGTCTTCTTTCCTTCCTCGGCGATCGCGAACTCGGGACGGTAGGTCTTCGGGTTCCGCTTCAGGAAGTCGAAGATCAGCGTGCGGCCGGGGGAAAGGCCGGTCGAGAACGTGGACCAGGACACGGGCGTTTGCGCCGGGATCGTGGGCGTCAGCGCCGTGAACCCGCCCTTCGCCGCGAGCGCCGCGAGATTCGGAAGACGGCCTTCGGCGACGCCTTTGGCGACGAGCGCGTGGTCCGCCCCGTCGAAGCCGAGGACGATGACGCGGGGAGGGACGGTCGCCGACAGCGCCAAGGGCTGCCCAAAGACGAGTCCGAAGACGAGGACGAGCGCCGGACGAAAACGGTGACTGAGCGTCGCGAACGGCATGCGCCATTCTAGAGGCGTCGCGGGAGCTCAGAGGGGCGGATGCGCCCAGCTCTCGCCCTGTCTCATTCTAAGAAGTCTTCTTCCTGTCTCCGTACCGCTCCGCCATCCTCCGGATCGTGTTGACGTTGCGCAGCGTCGTCGGCTGGCCGAGGGCCTTCTCGAGCTGCCGGCCCGTGATCGCGGGCCGTGCTCTGCGTGGTGCTTCGAGAGCCACCAGAAGTCGCGGCCGCGGACGTGGAACAGGTCCTCTTTGGTCGAGAGAAGAGAGAGCCGCTCGACGCCTGCGGCGTCGAGATCCTTCGAAAGGAATCCGACGAGATACGTCGGAAAGCGGGCGGCGTCCCTCTTCGGGAACGGCTCGTACGCCGCGGCCGCGACGACCTCGTCGATCGTCCGGACGAATGTCGCGACCTCGTGGCCGAGCGCATTCTCGAGCGCCGCCGCGATCTTCGCGTCGAGACCCTTCACCCCTTTCGAAGAAAAAACCAGATTTCCGCTCGCGATGAAGCTCTCCACTTCGGTCAAACCCATCGACTCGAAGATCTTCTTCAGCGCGTCCATGGTCACGACGCCGTGCCCGCCGACGTTCACGGCGCGGAGGAAGGCGACGTAAGCGCGGCATCGGAGCCTCCTTCAGTCCGGCGAAGGCGGCGTCGGCGCCTCGCCCGCGCGCGCGCCGACGAGCGTGCGCCCCGCGACCGCCAGGAGGACGATCGCGCCGCCGAGCGAGGCCCACGTGGACGGCCGCTCGCCGAGGCCGAGGAACGCCCAGAGCGGGTTGAACATCGGCTCGAGCATCCCGAGAAGCGACGCCTCCGCCGCGGGCACCGTCCTCAGGCCCTTCACGAAGAGGACGTAGCTGATCCCCAGCTGGAAGATGCCGAGGAAGAGGACGAGGGCGACGCCCTTCGCGTCGAGCGCGAGATGGCCCCACACGAACGGCAGGGCGAGCGCCGCCGCGAAGAGATTGCCCGCGATGACGGACGGAATCGCGTCGCCCGACGCGTCGCGGCGCAGGAGGAGGATCGTGAGTCCGAAGAAGACGCCCGAGAGCACGGCGACGAGGTTCCCCGCGAGCGCGCCGGGGTCGAGACGGCCGACGAAGAAGAGCGACATCCCGACGAGCGCGACGCCGACGGCGGCCGCGTCCGCCTTCCGAAACGGCTCCTTCAGAAGGAACGGCGCGAGCGCGAGGACGTAGAGCGGCCCCGTGTACTGCAGGAAGATCGCGTTCGCCGCCGTCGTCATCTTCGTCGCCGAGACGAACGTCAGGATCATCAGCGCGTAGACGACGACCGTGGACGGCGCCGCGTGCCGCCAGCTCGCGCGCGACGGGCGGAACGACCGACGAGGAGGAAGAGTCCCGACACGAACGACCGCCAGAAGACGACGCCGAGCGCCGACAGCGGGACGAGCTTGATCGCGAGCCCGCCCGTCGACCAGAGGAGCGCGGCCGCCGCGATGAGGAGCCGCCCCCGGAGCGGCGAAAGGGCCGCCGCGGATCCGCTCACGCGGTCTTGCGCCTGATCGCCGCGATCGAGACGTCGTCGTCCGCGGCGGCGCGGCCGAGAAAGAGGTCGAGGTCCTGGACGAGAGCGGCGACCACCTCGTAGGGCCGCGCTCCCGACCTCCGGAAGAGCAGGTGCTCGATGTGCGCGTCGCCGAACTCCTCGCCGCTCTCGCCCCGCGCCTCGGCAAGGCCGTCGGAATGGAAGAAGAAGCATCTCGCCGGGCGCGAGAAACGCGGTCACGGGCCGGTACTCGACGTTCTTCTTGATTCCGAGAGGATACGAGCCCGTGCCGAGACGCTGGACGACGCGCCCTTCCGCGTCCACCTTGAGGACGGGCGGATGGCCCGCGACGATGGCCGTCACGGCGCCACCCGGCTCGAGGAGCGCGTAGACGCCGGCGAAGAACGAGCGGGCGTTCCCCGTCTCGGCAGAGGACGCGGTTCAGCGACTCGATCATCGCGGCGGGCGACGGATCGACGGGAAGCTGCGTGCGGAAGATCGCGTGCGTGACCGCCATGACGAGTCCCGCCGCCATTCCGTGGCCCGACGCGTCGCCGAAGAGGACCGCGAGGCGCCCGTCCGCGAGCGGCTCGAATGCGTAGAGGTCGCCCCCGACCGTGTTCGCGATGCGGTTGAACGCCCCGAGCTCGAAGGCGCCGATCTCCGGAAGGACGCGCGGCACGAGCTGCGCCTGAAGGTCGCGCGCCATGACGAGCTCGTCCTTGAAGTGCAGCTTGTCGACGAGCTCCATCGCGAGCAGGAAGGCGAGCGCGAGGACCGACACGAAAAGCGCGAAAAAGGCCCAGGAGGCCTGGGCGGAGAAGGAGTCGCCTCCGGAGCTCTCGAGGAAGGCGAGAAGAGTGAGCAGCAGTACGAGGGCGAAGACGAGGCGGCGGGGCGGCGCGAGCCGCTTCGCGAGGCCGAAGACGACCGCGTTCGTCTTCCGCACGGCCCTTTTCCATCGGCGCCTCTCGGCGGCGATCTCGTCTTCGTGGTCGGCCAGGAAGACCCTGGTCGCCCGCCGGAAGTCCACGTCCCACATGCCGCGCACTTCGTCGGCGTCGAAGGAGTGGATCGTTTCCTTCGCCAGGCTCTTCCAGTCCGTCGGCATGCGCTCCGGGCCCTTCCCTCGAGTCTTCTCTTACGAAATCCCGGCGCCGCGGGTTCTCAGGGCTTCGGGGGCACGCCGAGCCGGGCGGCCCCGCTCTTCGAGACGGAGCGCCGCAGCCAGCGCCATCCGCCCGAAGAGGAGACCCGGAAGCCCGAGGGCCTGCGCTGCCCAGCGCGGAAAGTCGAATGTGTCCTTCTGGCGCACGATCAGTCCGTCCCGCATCTCGATTTCCGACACGATCACGTTCACGACGGGCCTCTTGCCTCCGAAGAGATAACGGGCCGTCCACTCCACGACGCCCGTGCCGGCGCCGGCCTTCGCCACGGTGAACTGCGACCGAGAAGTCCTTCGCGCCGGCGAGGAGGCCGACCCACATCTTTCCGATGTCGGACCCGGTGAGAGAGAAGACGGGATCCTCGAACGTCGCTTCTGTCGCGTACAGCGCGGCCATCGTCTCGCCGTCGCGCCGCGCGAAGGCCTCGTAAAAGCGCGTGAGCGCGGCCTGGGTCTCGGCGTTCGTCATCGAAGCCCCGAGTCTATCCGCATCGCGAAGACGGATCCGTCGTGGGTGTCGCCCTCATGTGACCTCGTAGAATCCGCCCGGTCGTGGAGAAGTTCGATCTCTTCGTCCTCGGCACGGGTCCGGCCGGGCAGCGTGCGGCCGTTCAGGCCGCGAAGCTCGGCAGGAAGGTCGGGATCTGCGAGAAGCGCGAGGTCGTGGGCGGCATGTGCGTCAACACGGGCACGATCCCGTCGAAGACCTTCCGCGAAGCCGTGCTCTACCTCTCGGGCTTCGCCCAGCGCGGGATGTACGGCGCGTCCTACGCCGTGAAGGAGAACATCACCGCCGAGGACCTCCTCTTCCGATGCACGGCCGTCATCAAGCGCGAGATCGAGGTCGTCCGCGCCCAGATGCGGAGAAACGGCGTCACGCTGATCACCGGAGCCGCGAGGTTCACGTCGCCTCACACGCTCACGGTGACGGGCCTCAAGGCCACGACGGAGGTCGAGGCGGACAAGATCGTGATCGCGACGGGCACGCGGCCCGCGGCGCCGCCCGGGGTCGCCGTGGACGGCGAGACGATCCTGGACTCCGACGGCATCCTCGGCGCTCAAGCTCCTTCCGCGCACGATGATCGTCGTCGGCGCCGGCGTCATCGGCGTCGAGTACGCGTCGATGTTCGCGGCCCTCGGCGTGGAAGTGACGCTCGTCGACAAGCGGCCGCGCCTCCTGGAGTTCGTGGACGGCGAGATCGCCGAGGCGCTCTCGTACGCCATGCGCAACATGAACTGCACGCTCCGCCTCGGCGAGGACGTCGCCGACGTGCGCGTCGAAGGCCCGCACCGCGCCGTGGCCCTGCTCCGAAGCGGCAAGAGGATCGTCGCGGACCTCCTCCTCTATTCCATCGGCCGCGTCGGGGCGACGGCCGACCTCGATCTCCCGGCCGCCGGCCTCGCGGCCGACGAACGCGGCCGGCTCACCGTGAACGCCGACTACCAGACGCTGCAGCCGCACATCTACGCGGTGGGCGACGTCATCGGCTTCCCGGCGCTCGCGTCCACCTCGCTCGAGCAGGGCCGGCTCGCGGCGTGCCACGCGTTCGGCGTCCGGCTGCACGTCGATGCCGCACCTGTACCCGATCGGCATCTACTCCATTCCCGAGCTCTCGATGGTCGGGCAAGACCGAGGAAGAGCTCACGAAGGACGGCGTGCCCTACGAGACGGGGATCGCGCACTACCGCGAGATCGCCCGCGGCGCCATTCTCGGCGACGACACGGGCGTCCTGAAGATCCTCGTGCATCGCGAGTCGCGCGAGCTCCTCGGCGTCCACATCTTCGGCACGGCCGCGACGGAGCTCGTCCACATCGGCCAGGCGTTTCTCGCGTTCCACGGCACGCTCGACGTGCTCGTCGAGACGGTCTTCAACTACCCGACGTTCGCGGAGTGCTACAAGGTCGCGGCGCTGGACGCCTACAACAAGCTCGGGCCCAGAGCGAAATCCTGACGTACCCCGGAGCGGACCGGGCTCCGAATCAGGCCGCTGCGGCCGCGAAGCGCCGCACGATGTCGCCGGCCGGCTCGACCTTCTCGATCGTCGCGACGCTCTTCCCCGCCTGCCAGCAGTCGCTCGACGTCGCGCCCCTGAGCGAGGCGCCCCTGAGCCGGAACGCGGACCGCAGCGAGTAGTACCCCCGGATCGAGGTGCTTCGTCTTCCGCCCCTTGAGCAGGAGGCGCGCGAGGGGCCCCGCCTTCGTTCCCATGCGCTCGATGAAAGGCGTCCGGATGACGGACAGCGGAACCCCGGTGATTCTCTCCGTCGCGACGACGTCGACCTCCTCGGCGCCGAGGATCGCGTTCTTGTAGTCCGCATGGGCGGTGCACTCCGCCGTCGCGATGAAGCGCGTGCCGGCCTGAACCGCCGCGTACCCCACACCCAGCATCGCCTTGAACTCCCGCTCGCTGCCGACGCCGCCGGCGCACACGAGCGGCACCCCGAGGTCGGCCAGCGACGCGTACAGCTCCTCCGGACCGAGCTTGCCGAGATGGCCGCCGGCGCGGCGGTTCACACAGATCAGGCCGTCCACGCTCTTTTCCAGGGCCTTTTCCGCCCAACGCCGGTCGATGACGTCGTGATACACGATGCCCCCGGCCGCGTGGACGCGCTCGACGACCCATCGCGGATCGCCGAGCGCCGTCACGAAGAAACGCACGCCTTCCTCGAGAGCCTCGTCCACCCAGCGCGACATCCGCTTGAGGTACACCGCGGAGAGCGACTTCTCGGTCAGGACGTTCACCCCGATCGGCTTCTTCGTGATGGCCTTGATCTCGCGCAGCCCCGCCCGGAACTCGCGCCCGTGGACGAAGACGAGGGAAAGAGGCTGCACGACGCCGAGGCCGCCGGCCTCGGAGACCGCGGCCACGAGCTCGGGGTTGCTGCACGGGTACATCGCCCCGCAGATGAGCGGCACCTCGACGCCCGCCGCTTCGGTGAACGCGGTCTTCATCGAGTTGGATCTTAGGGGACGATCGATTCCCTGGGAGGACGGCCCCGGTGGCATGCTTCGTGAGAGGACTCCCTCATGCGTCGCCCGCTCGTCCGCCCCGTCGCCAGAATCCTCCTCGTCGCTCTCGCGCCACTCGCTCTGGACGGGTGCGTGTCGATCGGCGTGTCGCACTCCGCTCTCGAACCTCCCCCCGAAGCTTCCGCGCCGCCGACGGGAGCGCTCGCCGTCTCGGTCTTCGAGAGAGCGGGCGACCGCGACGCGGGGCATGTCGCCTCGTTCCCGGTCCTGTCCGAGCTCGCCCGCGTGACCGGCTCGGTCGAGGAGGCCGTTGGGCGCTCGATGGCGCCGGCGTGGAGCCTCGCCGATCTGCCGCCCGGGAAATACCGCCTCCGCGTGACCCGGCGTCTCACGGCGGAGGGTGACATCGAAACGCTCGAGAACCCAGGCGACAGGACCTTCGCGATCTCCGCGGGAGAGAGGACGAAGGTGAGCGTCGTCCTGAAAAAGGTGCCCGTCTTCTGGATCGTCGTGGCGGCCCTCACGGTCGTCGCGCTCGTCATTCTCGCGATCGCCGGCTCGCGGCACGTCCATCTCCCGCCGCCGCCTCCCCTGCCGCTTCCGCCGGTCTTCGTCGTGATCCCGCTCGGCGGCCACGGCGAGGCGGGCATGCCCGCTCCCGGCGCCGCCGACGTCTTCCCCGCGAAGGGCTCCGTCGTCTCCGCGCGTCGCGTCACCGTCACGTTTCTTCTCTCCGCGCCGCTCGCGCCGGACGGCGTCGGCGAGAACGCGGTTCTGGCGCTCGGGTCGAAGTCGGGCGAGATCGCCGGCACCGTCTCGTATCTCGAACGCGACGGCCTCCTGAGGTTCTTGCCGTCGCGCGACTTCGCGCCGGGCGAGACCGTGACCGTCACCCTCGACCTGTCGAAGCTTCGCAGCGCCGGCGGCCGGGAGGGCACGGGCAAGGTCTCGACGAGCTTCCTCGTGCCCGTGGTCCGAGAGTAGCCAGGCGGCGGCGGGCATGCGACTCCTCTCGGTGAACGTGGGCCTTCCGCAGACCGTCATGCTCATGCGCAGAACGGTCAACACCGCGTTCTTCAAAGATCCCGTGCTCGGCGCGATTCCGCTCTCCAGCCTCGGCCTTCAGGGAGACGGACAGGCGGATCCGAGGTACCACGGCGGGCCCGACAAGGCGGTCTACGTCTATCCGTTCGAGCACTACGCGTACTGGTCGGCCGTCCTCGGGCGCACGGACCTCACTCCCGGCTGCATTCGGTGAGAATTTCACGACAGAGGGGCTGCTCGAGACCGAAACCCGCATCGGTGACGTCCTCGCGATCGGCTCGGCGAAGGTCCGCGTGACGCGGCCGCGCACGCCGTGCGCGAAGCTGGGCCTCCGGATGGGCTCGATGCGCTTTGTGAGGGTGTTCGCGGCCGCGGGGCGGCCCGGCTTCTACCTGAGCGTCGTCGAGGAAGGGCTCGGTGGAACAGGGAGACGCGATCGCGCGCATCTCGACCGACCCGAAGCGCCGGACGGTGGCCGAGGTCTTCCGGCTGAGCTGTCTCGGCGCACGCAGCCGAGACCCCGCCCCGCCGGTGCGGACTCCCCGCGCGGTAAACTGCGATCGCAACGTCCGCCGTGAAGTGGGAACGAAGGAGATCGTCCTCCGGACGAATGCCACCGGGCAGGCGATGACCGCGCCCGTCTTCTGGTGCCACGGCCGAAATCGAGCGGCCGCTCGCCTACATCCAGGCGAACGTGCACGGAGCCGAGCTGCAGGGAAACGCGGCGATCCTCGCGCTCTTCGACCTCCTCGAAAAAGAGCCTCCGCGCGGAAGCCTCATCCTCGTGCCGCGCGTGAACCCGGTCGGCGGCGAACCAGCAGGTCGGCGACTACGTCGTCGGGCGTCTACGACCTCGCGAGCGGCCTCAACTTCAACCGCGGCTACATCAACCTGACGGGGCCGTCGCGCGGCAGCGCCGCGCTGCTACGTGGACGTCGACGCCTTCGCGGCCGTCCACCGCGACGCCACCCTCGCGGAGATCCGGGACGGCTTCCGCGAAGCGCTGAAGGCCGCGCTCACGCCATGCGCGACTCCGCGGACCGTGGGGCCTCGAGACCCGCCTCGAGTTCGCCCTCGCGATCCAGGAGCTGGCGATCGAGGCCGACGTCGTCCTCGACCTCCACACGGGCGACCGCGCCCCGCGCTACGTCTACGCGCCCGAGGGCGCGACGGCCGCGACGCGCGCGTTCGGCATCCCGTTCGTCCTCGAGATGCCGCCCCGCTTCGCCGGCGCGCTCGACGAGGCGTCGTTCGTGCCGTGGAACGACCTCGCGGAGGCCTTCCGCCGCCTGGACCGCACGGACGTGCGGCGCTTCGTGGACGGATTCACCGTCGAGCTCGGCTCGATGAACGCCTTCTCGATGGCTCAGGGAGTCGAGGACGCGAAGCGGATCGCCTCGGTCGCTCCGCTACTACGGCGTCCTCGACGGCGATCCCGACGAGCCCGGCGTACCGGATCGTCGCGTGCGGCGTGGCGACTACCAGTCGATCTATGCGCCGGCCGTCGGGGCTCGTCGACGCGATCGCTCGCGCCCGGCACGCCCGTGAGGAAGGGCGATCTCCTCGCCCGCATCGTCGACCCGTCGCGCTGCTCGCCCTCCCGCCGCGCTCGCAGGACGCCGTCGTCGAGGTGCGCGCGCCGGACGACGGCGTCGTCCTCCTGTTCCACGCCTTCTCGTCGATTCCGAAGGGCGCTCGGCTCGCTCTCGATGATGACGAAGACGAGAATCTTGTAGCTATTTCAGATAGCCGAGGCTCCTCAGGTTCTCGACGTACTCCTTCGGGTCGAGCGACGACGGTCGCGCTCGCGCGGGCGGCGTCCCCAGCGACGCCACGGTCTCGCCGGCGTCGCGGCGCCCGGCGCGAGGAGGTCGGCCTGCGCACCGTCCCGGATGCTCCCGCGAGGCCGGAACGCCCGAGGACGGCGAGGAGCGTCGGCGCGACGTCCACCGGCGGACCGTCCCCACGCGCCGGCACGCGCGAGCGGCCCCGCGAGCCGGCGGACGCCGCCGCCTCCGTCCGCCCGCCGTCAAGGAGGACGGACGAGGAGGTCGGCGCCGCGCGGAGCCCGGACCAGCAGGAACGCGCGGAGGTCTTCGCCGTCTCCGCGGTGACGGCCGCCGCGAGCGCGACGCGGTCGGCCGCGGTCCGCGCTCGGGGTCGGGAGCGCCGACGACGAGAATGTCGAGCCCCGGCAGGTAGAGAAGCGCGAGGCGCGGCTGTCTCCGCGCGACAGGCGTCGCGCAAAGGCCCGCGATCGCGAAGTCGTCGAGCCCCCGTCGCGTCCGCGACGAGACGCTCGAGCGAGCCGGGCTCGGGTGCGAGGCGCGGCGCGAGGCGCGGCGGCGCGCTCGGTCGTCTCGGGGGGCCATCCTTCCCCGGCGAGTGGCGCGCCCGCGCGCGCGGCGAAGAAGAGATGATTCCCGAGGATCGTCCCTCCGCCGTCGCTCGGCCGGGTAGGTCGTCCACCAGTTCACGTCGAGCGACGCGATGCCCGCCCGGCTTGCGACCTCCCATAAGGAAGGCACGCGCCTCGCGCCGCGCGGTGACGGACTCCCGCCGCGCGACGCAGAGCGCGGCAGGACCGTCCGCAGGTACAAGGCCGGCGCCCGCGAGCGGGCGGACGGGCGACGCCGACGCCCGAACGCGCACGAGATCGAGCGAGCCGATCCCGTGGCGCGTTCACGCTCTCTCCGGTCGCAACCGTCGTCCAGAAAGCCGCGGGTCGCGCGCCTCCTTCGCGTAGCGTCGCGCGCGCCGCCCCTTCTCCCGGGAGACCGTCGGTCCAGCCGTCCACGCCGACGACGACGACGCGACGCGCGTTCGCCGCGACGACGAGAGGAGCGTCCCCGGCCGCGGGCACGCGGAAGAAAAGCGCGGAGACGCCGACGAGGACGAGCGTCGACCGCCGCGAGGGCCCACGCGACGAGTCCGGCGCGGCCGCGTCACGAAGAGCCGCCCCGAGGCCGCGAGCACCGTGAAGGCGAGACCCCGCGCCACGCGCACGGCGATGAGCACCGCGAACGCGACGACGAGGAGGACCGCCGCGGCCGCCGGCGGGCCCGCGTTCTCGAGAGCGGGACGCGCTGCGAGGACGCCCGCGACGCCGGCGAGAACGCCGAAAGCCACCGCGATCTCGGTGGAATCCTCTTCCGCGTCTCCGCGAGCGCGGACGCGAAGGAGCGCCAGGAGTCACGAGCGCGAGGACGACGAGGGCGGCGACGACGGCGGCTCCCGCGAAGAGCCAGAAGAGAAGGACGCGCCGCGTCCCGGAGCGTCAGCGCCGAGGACACGGCGAGGAGAACCGTCTGCGCGAGCGCCACGGCGGCGGCGAGGAACGCGGCTCCCGTCGCCGCGCCGAGGAGGAACGCCCGGGTCCGCGTGCGTGCCGCGAGCGCGCCCTTGAGCACGGCGCCCTCGACGCCCCGGTCGAGATAGCCCCTCTCGCGCAGGCGCTCGCGGGCGGCGTCGAGCGAGAGCTCGACGCCAGAAGAAGACTTTTCTGCTCCCTCTCGCGGCCGGCCGTCCCGTTCTTCCATGCGGCGCCGACGTTACCGCAATCGCTAGCTCTTCCGGTCCCTCAACATCACCGCGAACTCGCGCAGCATGTCCGCCTTCTTCCCGAACGGAGCACAGGGAGTCGACGGCGTGCTGCGTCAGCTCGGCGACGAGCGCGCCGGGCGCCGTCGGCGCCGACGTGGCGCACGAACGTGGGTGCGGGCGCGCGGCGCGAGCTCTTGCCGATCTCGGCGGCCGGAGTCTGCTCGAGGAGATCGTCCACGATCTGGAACGCGAGGCCGACGTTGCGCGCGTACGAGCGCACGGCCGCCAGCTCCTTCTCGCGCGCGCCGCCGAGCACGGCGCCGAACTCGGCCGACGCGACGAAGAGCGCGCCCGTCTTGCGCGCGTGGATCGTCTCGAGCCGGTCGAACGTGGCGGAGGCCGCGTCCGTCGCGAGGTCGAGCGCCTGGCCCGACGCGAGCCCCGCGAGGCCCGAAGAATCCGCGAGGCGCGAGACGAGGTCGAGCGCGGCCGAGGATGGGAGTCCTCCCCGCCGTGGGTGGAGGCCGGCCTCGGCGAGGAGGCCGAACGCGCGCGTGAGCAGGGTGACGGCCGCGAGGATGGCGTTCGCCTCGCCGTGGGCGACGTGCAGGGCGGGCTTTCCGCGCCGGAGCGTGGCGTCGTCCATCGAGGGCAGGTCGTCGAGAACCAGAGAGGCCGCGTGGACCATTTCGATCGCGCAGCCCGCGTCGACGAGGCGCGGGCGGGGCACGCCGAACAGCTCGCCCGCGAGCACGACGAGCGCCGGCCTCACGCGCTTCCCCGGCGAGAGAAGCGCGTCGCGCGCCGCGGCTGGAAGCGGATCGCCCCGATCCTTCAGGCGGCTCCTCCGCCGCAAGGAAGGCCGGCAGGCGCGCGTCCACGGCGGCGCGCACCTCGCCGAGAAGGCGCGAAAGAGGCGGAGAGTACAGGAGGCGCGGCCACGTCTCTCAATCGGGACGGAGGACGAGCGCCGCGCCTCCCGGAACCCATCAGAAGCTCGCGAGCGCGTCCTTTTCGTTCGTGAAGACGTCGAACACGGTGATGAGCTGGGTCACCGTGAGGACGTCGCTGATCTTGGGCGGGAGGTTCACGAGCTTCAGCTTCGCCCCCTTGTTCGTGGCCGTCGTGTAGCAGCCGACGAGCTCTCCGATGCCCGACGAGTCGATCGTCGTGACGTCCTTCATGTCGACGAGCAGCTTCTTCGCCCCGCCCGTTATGGCCGTGTGGATCGCCTCCCGCATCTGCAGGTCGCCCGACCCGATCGTGATCTTGCCGTGCAGCTCGACGATCTTGACGTCGCCGGCGTCGCGCATCGTTACCGTGGTCTTCATCTCTTTTGCGCTCCCTTCTTCTCATTCGGAATCGAAGTGTCTTCCTCATCGTGAGTATCGTGCCGCCGCGCTCGCCGCGCGAGAACGTCACGTCGTCCATGAACGTCTTCATGTAGAAGATGCCGCGTCCCGACGTCTTCATCTGGTTTTCGGGCGCGAGCGGGTCCGCGATGGCGTCGTCTCGAACCCTTCGCCCTCGTCGCCGACGACGATCTCGAGGCTGTTCGCCGAGCCCCCCAGGGAGAGCATCACGCGCCGGGAAGGATCCTGGTGGTTTCCGTGCTTGATCGCATTCGCGAGCGCCTCGCGCAGCGCGACCCCGATCCAGTGCTCGGCGTCGTTCTCGATCCCGCGCAGGCGGCAGACGTACTCGAGCACCGCCTGGCCGAGCTCGAGGTTCTCGTACCGGCTGGAGAGCCAGAGGACGATGGGCCCCGGCGAAGCGGGGGACGGTTCATTCATCGCGGATGAACGAGGAGACGCGCTGCTAAGCTCGCCGCCTCGATGTTTCTCTTCACACTCATCCCGGAAACGCGGGCGCATGATACGCGAGCGCGGCGCGGGCCGTCCATCGGTCCGGTGCCGCGGCCGGGGACTTCTCGCGGCGGTCCTCGCGGCGGCCGTGGCGACGTCGGAGGCCGCGCCCGACCCGGCCCGGCGCCCGCTCGCCGAACGCCTCCCGGAGGCGGTGGCCGACGCCCAGAAGCTCGTCGAGAAAGTCCGGGGCGTGCCCTTCCCGGGGAAAGTGGCGTCGGCGATCCTGCACGAGAAAGACCTTCTGCGCGTTCTCGGGCAGAAGCTCGTCGAGGACCTTCCCGCGCCTTTCCCCCGCTACGCGGCCTCCCTCACGGCCGTCGGATTCTTCGACCCCGAACCGCTCCTCGAGCAGAAGCTCACGACGCTTTACGCCCGACAGGTCGCCGGCTTCTACGATCCCGCCGAGAAGAAGTTCTTCATCGTGCCCGAGCGCACGGCCGAGACGGCGGCGGGAGCCCCCGCGCTCGGCCTCTCCGCGGAAGCCCTGCTCGAAGACACGCTTCTGGCTCACGAGCTGACGCACGCGCTGCAGGACCGCCGCCTCGACCTCGTCCCGCGGCTAAAGGCGCTGCGGGACTCCTCCGACGGCCTGCTCGCGCTCGAGGCCTTCCTCGAAGGCGAGGCCACGGTCGTGATGATGGACGCGCTCCTCACGCAACTGCCCGACGAGGCGAAGGACCTTCTCGGGACCGAGAACCTCGCGGCGATGATGTCCGGCCTCGCCGCGGGCGCCACCATCGAGGGCGCCGAGGGCGTGCCGCCCTTCTTCGTCAAGGAAATGCTCTTCCCGTACGTGGGGGGGACGGCGTGGATCCAGGCGAAGAAAAAGGCCGGCGGCTGGCGGGCCGTGGACGCCGCGTACGCGCGGCCTCCCCGCACGACCTCCGAGATCCTCCACCCCGACAGGACCTCGACCGCGCGCGTCCTCCTCGAACCAGGCGATCGCCCGTCGGCGGCAAGCGTCCCGGCCGGCATGCGCCTTCTCTACGAGGACACGTTCGGAGAATGGATGCTCGGGGAGCTTCTGGAGCGCGCCGGGGCCGCGAACGCCGCCGCGCTCGCTTCCGAGTGGCAGGACGACCGCGTCGTCTTTTTCGAACCGAAGGAGTCGCTGGGCGAGGGACCCCTCCCGGTCGGGTTCGTCTGGCGCATGCGCGTGACGTCACCGGCCGCAGCGAAGCGCATCACGGCGGCGCTCGAGCGCCTTTACGAGCGGCCGGACGGCCGGAGTGCCGCGAACGTCACCGCCGTCGCCGACCGGGTGGAGGTCGTGCGCGGCCGCATGACGGCACCTCCCGCCATGGATCGGACGCTCAGCTCCCCGCGAGCAGCTTCAACGCCGCCGGAAGGAAGATGAAGAGCTGAATCGCGTCGAACGTGCCGTGCGCGAGGATCGACGCGACGGCGTTCCCGGTCTTCGCGAAGGCCACGGCGAGGACGGTCGTGATCGCGATCAGGCCCACGAAGAAGAACGGTTCGCCGTAACCCGCGTGCGCCAGCAGAAAGAAGATCGAGGCGGGGACCGCCCCCATGCGGCGCTGGAGAAACGAGCGGAAGTAGAACTCCTCGAGCGTCATCGCCATCAGGACGAGGAGGCCGCGTTGCGCCGCCGGGCGCGAGGCCAGCCAGTTCACGAGCGGGGGCACGGCGTGGTGGGGCTCGTAATCGAAGGCGTGGAAGAGCAGAGCCGCCCCGATTCCCACGACGATCGTGAGCGTCCAGCCGATGAACCCGAGAGCGACGCCCGCTCCGGCCTCGGTGCCCGGACGCTTCGAGTCGAGCCCGAGGAAGGACGCCGGGGACGGCCTCCCGCTGAGAAGCCACCACGCGAGGAGGAAGAACGCGAGGAGCGCCTGCACGGCGAACACCTGCGAGAAGCGCAGCGACGAGATGTCGGGCGCTCGCCCCCCGGCGGCCGCGGGCAGGAGCGTGGTGGCGACGAGGACGAGGGCGAGGGCCAGCAGTGCGAGACGCTTCCTCCACGGGGACGAGAAGAGATCGCCCCGGAAGGCACCCCTGCGATCGGCCACGAAGACGATGGCGAAGACGAGCGGCAGGCCCGCGCCGAAAAGGAGGGATCTGTCGAGCGAGGTCACACGTGGGAGCCCGGAGGGCGGGAAGACTCTAGCAGACGTCCTCGCGGGCGCCCCGCGCGTTCGGGCGCGTCACGACGGGGCGGGACGCGGGACGCCCGAGAAGGAAGCCCTGGCCCCACGGGACGCCGAGGGCGCGGAGGCTCTCCAGCTCGGCCTGTTTCTCGATGCCCTCGGCGATCAGCTCGGCGTCGATGCGCGCGCCGAGTGCCGCGAGCGAGCCCACGATCTCGCGCTTGATCCGGTCCTCGTCGAGGCCGGCGACGAGCGTGTGAGCCACCTTCACGTATTCCGGCCGGAGCTGCACGATGGACTCGAGGCCCGAGTAGCCCGAGCCCGCGTCGTCGATCGCGAACCCGAAACCGGCGGCCCGGAGACGCCCGACCACCTCGCGAAACGCCGGGTAATTGAAGACGACCTCCTTCTCCGAAAGCTCGAGAACGATGTCGCCGTGAACGCGGCCCATCTCGGCGAGATTGCGGTCGTCGAGGAACACCGAATGCGTGAGAAGCCGCGACGAGGCGTTCACGAACAGGCGCTTTTTCCGCGCGACCTTCGGGAGCGAGGAGAAGACTGTCTCGATGCACAGGCTCTCGAGCTCGAGGAGGAGGTCTCCCTCGCGCGCGACCGCGAACAGCTCGTCGGGCATCTCGAGCTCGTGCCCCGCCGGCCCGCGGATGAGCGCCTCGTAGCCGAGGACCTCGCCCGACGTCACGCCGACGATGGGCTGGAAGACCGCGCGCAGCTTCTTCGCGGACAAGAGGGCCTTGAGCCGCTCGACGAACGACTTCTTCTCGCCGGTTTCGCGCGCGTCGGCGAGCCGCGTCGCCTCCGCGAGCGCGCGCATGACCTGCCGCGACGGCCGCACACGCGGATCGTCGGGAACCACGAGCGCGGTCGCGTGAATGTGCATGAGGTCGACCGCCGAGCGCCCGAGCGCCTGCTTCAGGCGCCGCCCGACACCCTGGCGCAGGCGGGCGGCCTCCGCCTCCAGCGTGACGCCGCGCCGCCCGGGAGTGCGCCTCGCGACGTCGAAGAGAAGGAAGACTCCGTCGGAGCCGTTGAAGGACATCGCGAGGAGGCCCGGGGCGAGAGGCGAACCGGTGATGTCCTCGCGAAGGCTCGCGGCCGTCACGCGCAGGATCCGGTCGTAGAGCTCCCATCCGTACAGGCTCTCGACGCCCGCGAAGCGCCCGAGCTGGATGTAGACGACGCCGAGGTTCGCGACGCGCTCTCCCTTGAGGTCGGCGAAAGGGTGCAGCGTCAGGCCCGTGACGGCGTCCTGGAGAAGCGACTCGAGGCGCAGCCTCTCGATCTCGGGCACGTCGACCGACGATCGCTCGGCGACGAGCTTCAGGGAATCCGTGCGCGCCATTTTCGCCATGATTATCCCCTTCCCGGCCTGGACGCCGTCAGGGCCCGCACGCGGGCCCGCAGGTCCTCGGCCCGAAACGGCTTTGTCAGATGGTCGGTTCCACCGACCTGCATCGCGGTGATCCGGTCGCGCACATCGCCGCGACCGGTCAGGAAGAGAACGGGAAGGTCCCGGGTGATCGGCTGGCGGCGCACGATCTCGCACAGCTCCCAGCCGGAGAGGCCGGGCATGCCGACGTCGAGGACGAGGAGCGCCGGCGGGTCCTTGAGGATGGCCCGGAGCGCGGAGGCGCCGTCGCTCGCCCCGTCCACGTCGAAGCCGTCGAGCGACAGGACCGCGGTCACCGCTTCGACCATCGCCGGGTCGTCGTCCACGACGAAGATGTGCGTGCTCACGCGCCGGCCTCCCGGGAAACGGGAAACATGATCGTGACCTCGAGCCCGTGGCCGGGCTCGGAGAGCAGCGAGATCTTCCCCCCGTACTTCTCGAGCAGGTCCTTCGTGACTCCGAGGCCGATTCCGCGCCCCTGCACTCCGGACGCCGACGCGGAGGGGCTCCGCCAGGCGAACGTGAACGCGTGCTTCTGCTCCTCCGGCGTCATCCCGGCTCCCGTGTCGCTGATCACGACGAACGCGTGTTGCGCGACGACGCTTGCCCTCACGCGCACCTGCCCGCCCGGCGGCGTGTACTTGACCGCGTTGTCGAGCACGTTGCGGAACACGCGCTGCAACGCGACGGTATCCGCCGCGACGGGAATCTCCGCGCCCTCGGCGACGAACTCGAGGCGCACCCTTTCGCCGTGAGCGAGCCGGTACGACTCGACGAGAGTCGACAGGATGCGCACGAGATCGGAGCGAGGGACGGGCGCCGGAGCGGGCGGGACCGATGCGGACGCGGGCGGAGCGGAAGGCGCGCGCGGGGGCATGCCCGCGAGGGACTCCATGAGCGTCATCTCGCGCGCGAGGCCCGCGAGATGCGCTTCCGAAGGCACCTCGCCGCGCCGTGCCGCCTCGGCCACGAGGTCGCCGTAAACGCGGAGGACGGTGAGCGGCGACTTCAGGTCGTGAAGGATCTCGCTCCGCGGATCGAGTGCCGGCGCCGCGCCCTGGGGAACGCTCTCCACGGCAGGCCGCACGGGCACGGCCGCGGCCTCGACGCTGGAATCCCGCCCGAGCGCCGTGAAGCGAAGCACGAGCTCGACTCCCAGGGCGGTCGCGGCCGGCCACAGGAAACGCAGCGCGTTCGACCGCGCGGCGGCGGCCGTGGGCGCCGGAAAGAGGACGACGAGGAGAGCCAGGCCCGCGTAGGCGCCCACGAGGAGGAAGCGCCCGCCCTCGCGCGACATTGCCGATTCGGCCGTGACGAGAACGAGAAGGAGCGGAAAGAGGTCGCTCGAAAGGCCGCCCGTTTTCGCGAGCGCGGCCAGCGTCAGGGCGAGCGGCACGAGCAGGCGAAGCGGCGCGGCGAACGGGCCCAGAAGCCGCGTTCCGAGAGAGGTCGCGAGGAGCCCGCCGAGAGCGAGCGCGGCAGCCGCGAGAGCCGCGACGGCCGGCACGTCGGCGGGCGCGACGGCTCCCGACGCGAGCAGGAGGAGGAGGGACAGAGACAGGAGGGCCGGCCCGAAAAGGGCCGCCCTCGCGGGAGCGCTCAGGGGCGGGCGCCCGTCCAGACCGACCTCGGGGGACAGACGCGCGTCGCCGAACGCGCCCGTCGCTCAGTGCACATAGGCGCAGCCGACCCTCAGGCGGCCGTCCGAAAGGGGAACCGTGTTCACCCTCCGCATCGCCACGCGATGCGGCTCGTCGCTGTATCGCTGGAGGATCTCGCCCTCGAGCCGGTCGGGCTCCTTTTCGCGGGACGTGACGAACGCGAGCCCGCCGTACGAGATGTCGTGCACCTCCGCGAGCGCGGCCCGGCGCGCGCCGCCGCCCATCTTCAGCGTCAGGCCCGGCACGCAAAAGCGCGGGAAGCGCCGCGTTTTCTCGAACGGCTTCGCGTTCTGCCGCTTGGAGGCATAAAGGCGGATGTCGCTGATCTTGAGGAGAAAGTCGAGCAGGCGGCCGTCAGTCGGGTACGTCGCGACCCCGTAGTTGAGCCCCACCTTGAGGCCGACGCGGAGCGGAAGCCGGATGCCCGCCACCTTGTGGCGGATGCGCTCGGCGACGGCGAGGCTGTTCACGACGTCGCTGTTCGGGAGGACGGTCACGAACTCGTCGCCACCGTACCGGCAACCCGCGTCCACGACGCGCAGCGACTCGCGGATGACCTTCGCCGTGCGCACCAGAACGCCGTCGCCCACCGGGTGGCCGAGGCGGTCGTTGATCGACTTGAAGCCCGCGAGATCCATCATCAGGACCGAGACGACGCCGCCCGCGCGCTCGGCGCGCGAGACCTCGCGATCGAGGTGGTCGTGCAGGAAGCGGCGGTTGTAGAGGCCCGTGAGCGGGTCCGTGATCGCGTTCACGCGCAGGGCCGAGATCTCGTTGTCGGAGAGGATGCGCGGCTCCCTCAGCTTTCCGAGCCGGCTGTGAAACTCGTGGAGAAGCGCCGTCTGGAGCGACACGGGCGCACCGAGCCCGCTCTCCATCTTCTCGAATGCGTGCTCCACGCGCGCCCAGAGAGGCGGCACGTCGTCCACGGGAACCGTCACGCCGATCCACTCCACGAGGAGGAGCCGAAGCAGCTCCGTGCGCGTGACGCCCTTGCTCGCGGCGCGGAGATCGCGCTCGAAGCGCTCGCGCGGGAAACCCCGGGCGCGCCCGAGGCGAGCCAGCCGGAATACCCGGGCGGAGAGATCCTCTTCGGTTTGCATGTGTTCAGGCGCGGTGCCGGGCCGAGGCGGCGCCCATGAGGCCGCCTTCCTCTTCGCGCGCGAGAGACTCCGCCGCGCGCGCGACGTCCTCCACGGTCTCGCCCACCGGGAACACGAGCATGAGCTGGCCGCCGTGGAGGAGATCCACGAGCTCGCTGTCCGTCCGGGCCCACACGACGCGTCCCTGCGCGACGAGGAGACGCGCGCCGGCGACGTCGGGCTTCGAAGGGTCGAGGCGCCGAAGCGTCTCTACGACGCGACGCATTTGGGACAGGCCGAAACCTGCGGCGCGCAGCCGGCCCGCGACGCGGAGCCGCACGACGTCGCTGAACGAATAGCGGCGCTTCGAGCCGTAACCTCTGGCGCTCGCGAGAGACGGCCGGAATAACCCGAGCCGGTCCCAGTGATCGAGCTGCCTGGCGGAGAGCCCGGTCAGCCGCGCGACCTGCGCAGTCGAGAACGAAGCTTGGAGGATCCGGCTCTTGAATTTCACGCGTGTATTTTCGGATTATACCCATCTGCCGGGCGAAAAGCGGCGCCTGACTCGGATTCCCGTGCCGGGGCTGCTAAACTTGCCTCCCGCCTCCCCTTTCGCGGCGATCATTCGGGGGTTTCGCGACCATGCGTGAAGAGCTGAGCCGGATCGATCTGTCCCCCATCGCCGATCTCGTGCGTATCAAGAAAGAGGAGCAGCTCCTCTCGGAGCGCCTCAAGAGCATGGAAATCCGCGCGGAGAAGGTGTCGTCGGCCGTCTACGAGCGGGTCCGCAAGGATTACGAGACGAGGCGGGCGACGCTCGAGGAGGAGTCCCGGCCTCTCAAGGAGCAGGCGCGCCGGGAGTACCGGCGCCTCCAGGCCCTCCGGCGCGAGGTCGAGCAGGCGGTCGAGGCCGCGTCGTTCGACAAGGAAGAGGTCGAGTTCCGCCGCGAGCTCGGCGAGTTCCCGGACGGCCTCTACAAGGAGCGGCTCGGGAGCTGCGAGAAGCACCTCGCCGACGAACGCCAGGATCTCGAGGCCGTCCTGCAGATGAAGGCCACGTTCCTCGATGCGTTCCGGTCCGAGGAGGACCTCGAGACGCCGGACTCCGCCTCCGCGGGACCCGCTCTTCAGGCCCCTCCGGCCGCTCCAGCCCCTTTCTCCCCTCCTTCCCCTCCGGCCCTTTCGCCGCTTCTCATCCCGCCGCCCCCGGTGCCCGCCGAGAACGTCATCCAGGCGCCGCCTCCGTTCGGAAGGATGCCCGCCGCGGCGCCGCCCGAGCCTCCGGACTCCACGGTCGTCCTGACGCGGGCCCGGCTCTCGCTCCTGGACGGGGACAGGATCGCGAAGGAGTTCCCGCTCAAGCCCGGCGTCTCCATCCTCGGCCGCCTGGCCCTGAGCGATGTCCACCTGCCGACCCCCGACGTGTCGCGCAAGCACGCGCAGGTAGTCGTGGGCCCGTCCGGCGTCTTCGTGGTCGACCTCGAGTCGGAAAACGGCGTCGTCGTGAACGGCAAGAGGGTCGACAAGGTGCAGCTCACGGACGGCGACGTGCTCACGCTCGGCAAGCAGCGGCTCGTCTTTCACGGCTGACAGGCGCGGGCTCGTCGTCCGTCTTCTTGACGGCGTTACCGGGGAATCCGATCATCCCGGGCAGTGCAAGAGCCCGAAGGAATTCAGACCGCGCGACTTCTGCCGCCGGCGGGGGCGAAGGCTCCGTTCGGCCTGCACGTCGTCCTGGATGTCTCGGGCGCGGGCTCGGAGCGGTCGCCTTTCGTGCGGCTCTCGGAGGCCGACGACCTCGCCCGCGTCTATCTAGCCGCGGTGAAGGGGGACGACCACACGCTGCTCGAGCTTTGTGCGCTGAAGCTGATGCCGGACGCGTGGCCGGACGAGGTGGCTCCGGGCGCGCTCGAGATGACGAACCGCGGCCTCGAGGACCGCTGGGAGAGTGAGAAATCGCGTCTCGTCGATCTCAATGCGCTGTCGCCGCACTTTCCGCGCCTCGTCCGCCTCGACGCCCAGCCGGGAGAGACGGCGGACCGCCTTCCCCCTCTCCTCTATTCGCGCGTGGGGCGCTCGTTCTTCGTTCCGCCCTGCCCCGCCTGCCGGAGTCCGCTCTCGCTCTGCCGCGACGAGGCCTGGCTCGCGCGCACCGGCCTCCCGTCCTTCGTCTCCTCGCGCGAGCGCTTCCTCTGGTGCGAGAGCTGCGCTCAGGGACACGGAGCTCCGACGGTCTACTCGACGTCGCGGATCAGCACGCCGGGGGCGACCGTCCGCTCCGCCGCCGAGCTTCTCGAAGACCTGGGCCGGGCGCTTCGCGACGGCTTCACGGAGCAGGAGGCGGCCGCCCTGGTCGGCGAAGAGACCGCGAGAGCGGCGCGTGCCCCTGGAGCTCAGGACGCGGCCGGCGGTGCCGGCATCAGGGATCTCCTCACGCCGCTGACGTTCTACGGGTCGCCCTTCCTCGTGACGGTGGCGGCACCCCTCGACCTCGAAGCGCTCGCCGACGCTCTGGGCGGCCGGCCCTGGGAGGAGTTCGAGATCCGGAATGCGGGTTCGGGCGGAGCGCTCCCGGCGCGCTGGGCGTGGCTCGTGAAGGCGCCTGTACCGACCCGGCGGCTCCTCTTGGCCGAGGAGAGCTCCGGCCTCGATGCCGTCGAGATCTTCTTCCTGAAGCTGACGGCGTTCCGACAGATCCTCGAGGGACTCATCGACTATTACAGGGCCGCCGGACGCCCGCACCTCGACCTCCACCCCCGCCATCTCCTCTTCGAGCTTTCGGGAGCCGGCGACGGCCTCCCTCTCTTCTGGACGTTTCAGGCGCGGATCCACGGCCTGGCCGCGGCCCCGGTGACGCTCCCCGCCCCGGGATCGCCGTCGGTGGTCCTGCCCGGACAGGGCCTGGCCGTTCCCTATGCGGCCCCCGAAATCCAGGAATTCCGGCTGGCCGGGTACCGGCCGTGCGAGCTCGTCTTCACGGACCTCGAAGAGGACAGGACGGGGTCGCGACGCTTTCGCCTCCGCGGCCGCGCCTCCGACGCATATGGTCTCTATCCCGCGCCGCAGCCGCGCGACACGATCTTCCTGTCGATCCCGGACCCGACGCTCGAGTTCGGTTTCACCGGTCTCGCCGTCCGCGCGGCGCCCGGGGACATCCGCCCGGACGAGGCGATGTTTGCGAGCGATCTCGTCCCGCTCGAGGAAAGCGGCCTTCGCCGGCTCCGTCTCGCGCTCGGCACGAAGATTCCCGGCGCCCGCTATCGTGTCTTCCCGGATTTCGGCACGCCCAGCGATCTGCACGCTCTCGGCGTCTCCCTGCTTCGCCTGCTGCTCCGAAACGACGGACAGGATGTCGCCGCCGTTCTCAGAGCGGCCGAACGTCTCTCCCGGGAGGTCGCGGCGCTCGCGCCGGGAGAGGCCCGGCGAAACGTCACGCTGGCCGCGCTCCTCAAGCGCGTTCCGGACGCGGCGCCGGCTTTCTCGAAGACGCAGATTTTCTGGAGCCACGCCGACCGCCGCGACGGCCGGCCGAACGCCGTTCCCGAGACGCTCTGGGAACGGGCCGTGCTCCTCGCGCTCCGCCTCGTGACGCGCGTCGCGGGCTTCTCGGTCGCGGCCTCCCCCGCCGACTTCGATCCGCTCTTCCGGGAAGAGAAGCTCGAGCGGATCGTCCCCGAAGTGGTGTCGCTCCTCGCCGAGCTGCAGTCCCTCCTCTTCGAGCGCCAGTCGCGTGCATCTCGAAATCCAGCAAGTCCTCGCGGAGATCCGGGAGGACGAGCGTCCCTCCGGGGTTCGCGCGTGAGCGCGCCGGCCTTCCTCGCCGTCGAGGTCTGGCTCGGACCGATGGAAGGGCTTCGCCACGTCACCCCGGCCGGGAACGCGCCGGTCACGATCCACATGGGCCGGGTCTCCCTGGACAAGAAGACGAACACGAGGAACGAGTTCGTGCTCTCGTACGGCCATGGCGTCTCGTCGACGCACGCGGAGCTGCGCCTCGAGCGCGGCCGGCTCTTCCTGAAGGACGCGGGGTCGACGAACGGGACTTCCGTCCAGTCCGGTCAGGTCACCGGCGAGGTCGAGATCCGTTCGGGCGACGTCTTCCTCGTCTCCTCGACACCGGTCAGGGCCCGGCTCGTCGACGCGCCCCTTCCGGAGATGCCCTTCCCGCGCGTTCTCAGGGGAGAGGCGTGGCCCGACCCGGCCGTTCAGAGCATCGTGCGCGGCGCCCGCGACGCCGCCGTCCAGCGCGGCGAACTGTTCACCGACACGCGCCACCTCTGCGACGCGATCCTCCGCTCGCGCAGCGCGAGCATTCAACGGATCCTGAGGGAGGCGAGCTGGTCGCGCGAGCAGGCGCTGACGGAGCTGTGGGAAGGCCGGCTCTTCGCGGGCCCCTACACGTGGCTGAACGACCTCTTCCTGCAGCCGATCGGCCTCAAGACCGGCTCCGACGAGCTGATCCTCTCGCCGAAGGTCGGTTTTCTTCTCGAGGAGTGCCAGCGCCGATCCATCGAATCTTCGGCGATGGACCTCGAGACGACTGCTCCGCCACGAGCTGTTGACGCTGCTCAGGCTGGACACGGAGAGCGCCGTGGGCTCGTGGCTCGCCCGGCGGCTTCCGGGTCTCGCCGCAAAGGAAGAGCCGCCGCGGGCGCCTCTCCCGCCGCCCCGGAGCTCGCCGCCCGTCGCGGCCGGTCCGCCGTCTCCCGCCGAGGCCCGGCGCCCGCCCTCGCAGAAGACGAAGCCCGTGAGAGCCGATGAGGTCTTCATCGAGCGCGTCTCGGACCTCCTCACTAAGGATGAGAAGCCGCCGGCGGGACGCGAGCCGGCCGTCGACCCCTCCGGCCCGGGCGCCGCGCTCGCCGCCGCTCCGCTCACCGAGGACGAAGTCGCGCTCGACCGGAAGGCGCGCGAGCTCGGCGACGCGCTCCTGCGTGAATCCGCCGCCTACCGCTTCTCGACGCCGGCCGACCGGCGCGAGGCCCTCAAGTCGCTCGTCGTGAGGGAGCTTCACGCTCTCCAGCCCGCCAGGAGACCGCGCGTCCTGGAGCAGCTGAGGCTGCAGTTTCCCGTCGTCGCGCCCGGCGACGTGCCGAACCTCGAGGAGCTCCGGCTCCGGCGCCGCGTGGCCGAGCTGGAGAGGCGCCTCGCCGAGGCGGCCGCCCGCCCGGCCGCGGCCGCCTCCGAAGGCGGCGGCCCCCGCGTCGCTGCCGTGGCGGGCCCTGCTGACGCCGGAGGACGACAAGGCCCAGGCTCTCGAGCCCCGGCTCGCCGTCCTCCGCGACATCCTCCGCTTCGCGCAGGACGTCGAGACGTTCACCCTCGGCCTCGTCGAGGCGATGACGATGCCCGGCGCCGAGACCGCGAGCTTCCGCCTGCCCAACTTCCGCGACCGGCTGAGCGGCTTCCTCGCCGCGGCCGCCGAGGGGAAGGACGTGAACCCGGACGACGTGCAGGGACTACCTCGCCGAGCTGCGGCGCTGGCAGATCGCCATCTCGGCGGGGCATCACGAGGCGCCGAAGTTGTGGTTCACCAAGCTCTGGAAGAGAATCAGCCCGGCAGTCATCGAAGCGGGGAAACCGGAAGCGGGGTGGAAGCTCCGCGGGGAGACGGCGGAATGGTGGAACCAGTATCGCGACCTCGTGAAGGACCTCAACCCCGATCTCGTCCAGGATCAGGTTCTCCAGGCGGCGGCGCACTTCTCGCAGGCGGAATTCCAGAAGCTCAACAAGAGGAAGTAGACGCAATGCCGACCTTCGACGGAAAGCCCGACCGGTGCCTCCGACTCGCCGTCCTCGCCCTCGCGGTCGCCGGTGCCGCGTTTGCCGGTGGGTGCGGCTCTTCCGCGGCGACGGTCGAATTCCGCTGCGCCCCCGAGATCAACGGCGGGACTCTCCTCACGGTCGACGTCGTCCGGGCGACCGAGCCCGAGGTCGAGAGGATTCGTGCCCTCGGCGAGAAGTGGTTCTACGACCCGCTCCGGGAGTCTCTCCGGGATCGGACGCGGACGGCCACGTTCTCGCAGGGGGAGTCGCGCTGCGAGAAGGAGTTGAAGGTCCCCGCGGGCAAGCAGGACAAGTTTCTCGATCGTCATCGCGGACTACCGCTTCCAGAGCGCCGACCCCGGGCGCCACCTCGTCGTCCTGCCCAGGGAAAAGTGGAAGGGCCGGACGATTCGGGTCCAGGTCCGCGACCGGGAATTCTCGATCGTCCAGCCGTGAAGAAAAGCCGGCCTGTCCTCTGGGCCGAGGGGATGTTCCTTCGGCCGCATCACCTGCAGGCGGCGGAGCGATTCCGGGAGGAGGCGCTCCACGACGAGGTGCGGCGCATCCAGCCCTTCTTCTGGGGCGTCACGCGGATGGAGATCGCGGCGGATCAGCTGGAGAACCACGTCTTCGAGCTGCGCGACATCGAGGCGAAGCTGAAGGACGGGTCCGTCCTCTCGGCCGGCTCGAACCTCCGGATCTTCCCGCGCCCGTTCAAGGCCGAGCTCGAGCAGGCGGGCGGGCGGATGGACGTCTTTCTCGGGGTTCCGGTGCTCCGCGAGGACGCGCCGAACACGTTCTTCCCCGGCGAGGACAGGCGAGGCCAGGACCGCCGTCTGACCGCCGAGGTCCTCGAGGTGCCGGACGAGAACACCGGGGCGAACCGCCAGCCCGTCGAGACGCGCCTCGTGAACGGGCGCCTCTTCTTCGGGAACGAGAACCGGGACGGCTACGAGTGCGTGCCCCTCGCCATCGTGGAGCGCTCGGGCCAGGGGAAGAACTTCCCCGTCCTCTCGAAGGACTTCATTCCCCCCGGTGACGGAGATCGGCGCGTCCGCGGCGCTCCAGACCCTCTGCGAGTCGGTCACGAACCGCCTCGAGGCCAAGCATCGGCTCGTCCTGACCGAGGTGGCCTCGGGACGCCTGGCCATCGAGTCGGAGGGGACGTCGGGCTGGCAGACGCTGATGAAGCTGAAGATCCTCGGCAGCTTCGTCTACATTCTCCAGCAGCTCACGCGCATCCCGCGCGTGCATCCGTTCCCGGTCTACTGCGAGTTCGCGCGCCTTCTCGGAGATCTCGCCATCTTCGACGAGGGGCGCCGGCCCCTGAAGGTGCCGCTCTACGACCACGACCGTCTCGGCCCCTGCTTCTTCGACCTCTGCCACAACATCGAGCTGCTCACGGAGAAAGTCGTCGCCTCGCGCTTCATCCGGGTCGAGTTCGTCCTCAGGGACGACCTTCTCGTCGCGGACCTGCAGCCCGAATGGTTCACGAGCGAGGCGGAGTTCTTCCTCTCGGTGGAGACGGATCTGCCCGAGCGCGATCTGAAGGAGCGGCTCAACACGATGAAGGTCGGCGCCGTGCACGACATTCCGCTGCTGAGGCAACGGCGCCTCTTCGGCCTCGACCTCGAGATGCTCAAGCGCATCCCTTCGGGGCTTCCGGCCGGGGACGATCACTACTACTTCACGATCGAGAAGGAAGGAATCTACTGGGCCAACGTCGTGAAGGATCACGTCATGGCGGTCTCGGGCATGCTCGACCCGAAGCTCAAGTTCTTCCTGTACGTCGTCTCCAAGCCGCTGAGCGCGACCCGTGGATAGCGCGAGCACGACCGACCTGTTCCGGGTCTGCTTCCCGCCTTTTCCTGTTCCTCAGCTCGTTCCGGCAGAAGGTCCGCCGCGGCGTCCGGCTCGAGCCCGCCGCCGTCGCGGCCGACCTCGAGGAGATCTTCGACGAGCAGGCGCGCGCCGCCCGGGGCGACCCGCGGCTCGACGCGCTCTACGAGAAGGCGCGGTATCCGCTCGTCGTCCTCGCGGACGAGATCCTCCTCCACTCCGGCTGGGACCACAGCGCCGAGTGGGAGCAGCACATCTTCGAGGAGAAGTACTTCAAGACGAACATCGGCGGCGACCAGTTCTTCTCGATCGCCAAGGACCTCCGTCCCGACGACGTGGAGCTCGCGGCGATCGTCTTCACCGGGCTCGCGCTCGGGTTCCGCGGCAAGTACCGCGAGCGCCCCGAGAAGGCCGTCGAGATCAAGAACCGCGTCTACCGGATCCTGGCGGAGTACCTCGCGGACGTCGGCGAGAAGATCACGCCCGAGGCGTACCACGTCACGGCGGCGCCGGCGCGCAAGCTCTCTCCCGCGATCACTCTCGCGCGCGTGGCGATCGTCGGCGTCGGCATCCTCTTTCTCTACTACGCGATCACGTGGCTCATGTGGGCCCGCTCGGTCGACGACCTGCGGACGCGTCGTGCAGGCGATGGGGCTCGGCGATGGGGCTGATGTAGAGCCATGCAAGAGTTCCTTCACGCTGCTCCAGGGGCTTCCGAAGCCGCTCAAGTACCTCGGCCGCCGCCATCCTCTTCATTCCCCTCGGCTACTTCCTCATCCGCCTTCTCGGGCTCCAGAAGTACTGGTGGCTCTTCCTGCTCGGACTGCTCGTCATCGTGGTGGCCGTCGTCCTCTTCGAGTTCCTGCGCAAGGGCCGCGAGAAGCAGAAGGGCCAGGCCTTCGAGGGCGAGCTCCGGAAGGACTCGCAGTCCGCCGGCGCGTCGAAGGAAGAGGTGCGCGAGGCGCTGAAGGACCTCTCCGTCAAGTGGCTGGAGGCGGTGCAGAACCTGAAGGCGGCCGGGCTCGACATCTACTCGCTGCCCTGGTACCTCCTCATCGGCGAGCCGCAGTCGGGAAAGAGCACGACCCTCAAGAACTCGGGGCTCGAGTTCCCCGTGGGGGGAGACGCGCTCTCGGGCGCCGGCGGGACGCGCAACTGCGACTGGTGGTTCGCGAACGAGGCCGTCATCCTCGACACGGCCGGGCGCTTCACGTTCCAGGAGGAAGCGGCGCCCGACGCGTCGGAGTGGTCGAGCTTCCTCAAGCTCCTGAGAAAGCACCGGAGCTACTGCCCCATCAACGGCGTCCTCGTGGTCATTCCGCGCACGTCGCTCCTCGAGGACACGCCGGAAGAGCAGGACAAGAAGGCGCAGAACATCCGGGCGAAGCTGATCCACATCCAGCGCCTCCTCGACATCCGGTTTCCGATCTTCTTCCTGATCACGAAGGCCGACCGCGCGCTCGGCTTCTCGGAGTTCTTCACGAAGCTCGACCCGGTCGAGCAGCGCCAGCTCTTCGGCTGGTCGAATCCCGCCGGCCCCGAGAAGCCGTACGACCCGAACGTCGTGGACGCGGCCTGGGACCAGATCGTCACGCGCGTCCACAAGCTCCGGCTGAAGTTCCTCTCGAGCGAGGAGAACGTCGCGAACGCCGACCGGTTCATCGTCTTCCCCGAGGAGCTGCGCGCCCTGAAGGAATCCGGTCCGGCGCTATCTCGACGGCATCCTGACGCAGAGCCGCTACGACGAGCCGTTCGTCTTCCGCGGGTTCTACATCTCGAGCGGCGTGCAGCAGGGCAAGCCCATCGCGCAGGCCACGCGCGACCTCCTGAAGGGCCCGTCCGGCTCCCAGGGCGACGTCATCGAGAGCCTCGAGAACATCTTCAAGAAATCGCGCGCCTTCTTCATCAAGGACTTCTACGAGAAGAAGGTCTTCCCCGAGCAGGGGCTCGTGGCGAGGACCCGCGCGGCGGCCGAGCGCGAGAAGAAGACCACGCTCGTCTTCCGGATCCTGACGTGGGCGATCCTGCCGCTGATCATCCTCACGATGATTCCGGCGTTCCTCTCGCTCCGGCGCATCCTGAACCCGATCCGCACGCACGCCGCGCAGGCCCAGGCCTGCATGAAGCAGCCCTGCTCGATCGCCCAGAAGTACGAGCTGACCCGTCTGCTCTACGAAGACCGCGTCAGCCTCGGCCAGCACCCCTTCCTGCTCGGCCTCTTCCTGAGGGGCGCGAAGTCGAACGAGATCCACACGCTCCTCGCGACCGTCCAGCAGAAGCTCTTCTTCGACGGAGTCGTCCGGCCGCTCCTGAAGGAGTCCGAGGCGAGGATGGCCGCGCTGAACTGGGAGACGTTCTCCGACTACTCCGCGTTCTTCGGCTCTCTGCAGAGCTTCCTGGCGTGGCGCGGCTTCGACCAGTCCCTCAAGAAGGCGGACGGCACGGACGCTTTCCGCGCGGAGGACCTCCGCCTCCTCGGGCTCGTCACCTTCGTCCAGAAGACGAAGGGGATCGCGGGAAGCGAGTACGCGGCCGAGATCGACGAGTGGGCGGCCCAGATCACGCCGGCGGACCCGAGGCCGGACCAGTTCGTCATCGCAGCTCGCCCGCGGGCGGAACGCGGGCGACCTGAAGGCCAGCGTCCCGGATCCGAGCCGTCCCATCGACACGTTCGAGCGGTACTGGACCGTCGCGAACCTCGCGCGCTGGGACTGGAAGCTCATGAAGGGGCTGGAGGAATGGGTCCGGCTCTACACGTCGCTCACGGGGATCGTCGATCCGCAGCAGGCGAGCTACCTGAAGCGCACCGCCGACACGGCGAAGCAGTTCAAGGCGAACTTCGATGCCTTGAGCAAGCACCTCGAGACGCCGCGTCCCGGAGAAAAGGGCTTCCCGGGAGCGAACGTCGAGCAGTGGCAGCGTTACCTCACGGAGTCGTATTCGCAGCTCCTCGCGGTCGGGCCGCCCGCCGCGCCCGCTCTGGTCGCTCCCGCCCCGGCCGCTCCCGCGACGACCGCCGGCGCCGCGCCTCCGCCTCTCCCGGCTCTTCCCCCGCCCTCCCTCCCCGGCGGGACGATCGCCCCGACTTTCCACCCGGCGGCGCAGACGCGCGTCAACACGTCGCGGCTCCAGGAGCTGATCGGGCGCCTCCAGGTCGACTCCGCGAACCTGGGCGCGCAGAAGAGCGGTTTCGCGTTTCTCCTCGACGAGACGACCACGCCGGGAAAGACGAAGCTCGCGAACCCGACCGTTCTCGTCAGCGTCTCTCCTCTCCGACGTCGGCGCGTACTCGGACCTCGATGCCTTCCGGGCGAGCGACGACGGGAAGATCCTGGCCCAGGTGAACACGATCTCCTCGCTGGACGGCAAGAAGCAGAAGCTCGAAGAGTGGCAGAAGCGGCAGGAGGACCTGAAGAACGCGTCCGTCGGGAAAGCGGCGGATTTCGAGAAGACGATTCCGGACGGGCGCTTCCGCGCGAGCGACGTGGTTCCCTTCGCGCGGCGGACCGCGGAGCTCGCGACTCCTCGCGCGCGTGCTCCCCCCGGTGCAGGAATTCCTGACCGCGTCCATCGGCCCCGGCTGCAACCCCGCCATCTGCTTCCAGAAGCCGTTCACGCAGATGATGATTCCCTACGGCAACGGCGTCGTCTCGCTCGCCGAGCGGCAGACGAACGCGCTCTCGCGCGACGACGCGAAGAACGACGTCAAGGCTCTCTCGCAGGGAGAGATCGACTACCTGCAGCGCTTCCTCGACGCCACGGGCGCGCCGGTGAGGTCCGGAGGCGGCGGGTTCTCGATCCCGGGATCCGCGCTGACGGCTCGCGCCTGGCGCAATTTCCAGATCGCCGTCGGGACGTGGAGTCCGGCCGGAGGCGGCGGAGGCGGCGGCGCGCCCGACCAGGCCGGGCAGCTGACGCTCGCGGACCTCCAGGGCTTCGTCCAGACGAACGCGAACCTCAACCCGGTCATCGGGTACTACAAGAGCCGTTTCGAGGTGCGCGCGGCGGCCAAGCCCGCCGTGATCCCCGACTACCTCCTCGCCGCCGCCGACATTTCAAGAAGACCGTCGGCGCTCTCGGCGACAAGGACGAGCTGAAGTCGTGGAAGCAGCTCGCGACGGGAGGCGAGGGGGCGACGCTGCGAGGCTGGCACGCCTTCACGGGCGACCTGAGGATCAAGGGAGGCCCTTACGGGCGATCGCTGAAGAGCCTCGAGGACCGGGGCGCCAGCCTGATCAAGACCGCGATCGAGCCGCAGTTCAACCCGAAGTGGGACGCCCTCTACCAGAGGCTCGCGTCCTGCTGCTCCGGTCAGTTTCCGTTCATCACCGAGAGCCGCCTGAAGCAGCAGCGCGCCGAGTACGCCGCCGAGGTCGTCTCGGGCGGCCTGTCGCTCCGCCGGAACCTGCCCACGATCGGGCAGTCCGACGTCCTCGGCGTCCTGACGGAAGTCGGCGTCCTCTCCGACGAATACGCCGTCGACCCGCTCCTCGGCGGCGGCGAGCCGTCCTTCGACTTCATCCTCCAGAACCGGGGCTCCCTCGTGGTCGCCCGCCTCTGGCAGCGCTTCATCAGCGGCGCCACCTCCACCGGAGGCCGCGTCGCTCGCCGGCAAGCCCGGAGGGCCCGGTGGGCGCGAGATCAGCGTTCTCGCCCTCGACCGCGATCCCGGCGCGGGACGCCGTCCGCTGAAAGACCGCGTCTCGCAGATCTCGCTCTTCGATCGGGGCGTGATCCTGCGCCCGTCGACGGACATCAAGTCCCAGCGGATTCCGCCTCCCTTCGTCTGGCGGCTCAGCTCGGCCGATGCCCTTCTCACGATCAGCGGCCGGAACGAGCAGTCCGGCGAGGGGGGATGGACGAGCACGTACGAAGTGACCGGCGGTCCCTTGAAGCTCTTCTATTTCATCCGGCTCGCGAGCGAGGGGCGAACCGATCTCTCCGATCCGAAGGTCTGGACGATTCGCGTCCAGATCCCGGACGGGAAGAACCCGCGTGAGCTTCTCGAGGGAGCGTTCGAGATCCGCCTCGACGAGCCTCTGCCGCCCATCCTCCCGAACTGAAGGCCCTCGAGAGCGACCCGTGGGTTTCCTCTCCCCATTTCGCAAGCGATCGGCGGACGATCCGCCTCCGACCGAGGCCTGGCCTCTCTTCGCGTTCGGAAAGCTTCCCGTCTACAAGGACTTCATCTCCGCGGGGCTCACCGACGACGTCTCGCGCGAGTTCCGTGACTGGCTGTCGAACGGATTCAGCCGCCACTGGTCGTCCCGCGACGACTGCCGTTCGGAGGAGATCCCGCTTCACGCTTTCCTGCTCCGCCTGCCCCAGAGCCGCAAGATGGCCGCCGGCGCCCTCTGGGGGAGCACGGACCAGGGAGGCCTGCGGAAGTTCCCGTTCGCCCTCTTCACGATCCTGCCCGCCGGGAAACCGGTCGCCTCCGTGCTGACGGCGCTCGACTACCTCCCCGCCTTCGAGACCCGCGCGCGGGAAATCCGGCGGAAGTACGAAGCGGGAGGCTCTCTCGCGGCGGTCTACCAGGAGCTCCGTGGAGCCAGGATCGAGATTCCCGTCCGGAAGGAGGAGCAGATCCAGGCGCGGCTCGCCGAGGCGCTCGCACGCTGCGCGTGTCGGAGCTCTCGCCACGGCCCTTTTCGGCGACGACGCGGCGACGCAGTGGGCCGCGCTGCTCTCCGGCCTCGACGCGGCCGCCCGAACTCCCGCCGCGGGAGCGGCGGCTTTCCGGTTTCCGCTCGCCGGCGAAATGGCCCCGCTCCAGCAGCTGAAGCTCTGGACCGTCAGGCTCACGAAGGCCTCGCCGGGCGGAGCTGGCCCGACCGGCGTGCTTTATCGGACCGGAGGCGCGACGCCCTGCGGCGTCGTCTTCTTCCGTGACGCGAGAGCGGAAGACATCCTCCTCTTCCATCCGGCGGCGATTCCGACCGATTTCGTCGAGGAGATTCCGAAACCCGTCCTCCGAACAGCAGCGGAGGCGGCAACCGAACCGGCGGCGGCAGTCGACGCGCCGGCGACCAGGGTGCCGGCGATCGTTCCGGCGACCGAGCCGACGACGACCGCGTCGGCGACGCCGCCTGAGCCAGCGCCACCCGCCGAGACGAGCCTGCCTTTCCAACCCGCCCCGCAAGCCGATACGCCGCTGGTGGGAGAGATTCTCACGCTGGGGGCGGCGGCTGGACCCGCAGAAGTCCGGCCGCCCGGTGCTCCCGTTGCGCCCGTGCGCGATGGCGCTCCGGAGGCGTCGGCCGCTCCGGAAAACCCGGCCGTCCTGGAACCCTCCGCCTCTCCGGAGCCGCCCGCCGTCCCGGAGAGCCCGGCTGTCCGCGAAGCACCCGCGGCTCCGGAGTCGCCCGCCAATCCGGCCTCAGCCGCTCCCGCCTCCGACGGAATTCCGCCTGAACTGTCGCCGCCGGTGCCCCTTCCTCGTACAGCGCCGGCCGGGTGGGAGCTCCCGCTCGCCTCGCTCCTCGAGGCCGGTTGATCCCGTCCCCTGTTCATCTTTCGAACCCCTTGACCGAGGGAATATGATCCGCCCCGCACTCACGGCGACAGGGGCGAAAGGAAGCGGCCATGGCACTCGTCGACATGTTCCTGAAGCTCGACGGAGTCGACGGCGAAAGCCAGGAGACCGATCACAAGGACGAGATCCAGATCGACGGTTTTCGCCTGAACGCTGGTGAGCCCCCGCGATTCGTTCACGAACCAGGCCGCCGGCGCGCGTCCGATGGTCGCACCTTTCGATGCGCGCGAAGGTCGACAAGTCGACTCCGATGCTCTTCCAGAAGCTCACGAGGAACGAGAAGATCCCGAAGGCGGTCCTGACGTGCCGCAAGGCGGGCAAGGAACAGTTCGAGTATTTCAAGATCACGCTCACCGAGGTCCTCGTCGTGAAGGTCGAGACCGGCGAGCTGGAAGCCTCGGGAGGAGGCAGACGTGATCCCGCCGTGCGATTTCGACCTCGCGTTCGGGAAGATCGAGATGAAGCGCCCAGGACACAGACGAAGCTGGGTCCGACGTCGGGGCAGGTCGTGTTCCAGCTTCAACCTGATGTCGAACGCGTGAGAGACGCTGTGAGGAGCCTCGACCCGCGGCCGCTGACTCGGTGCGTTCATGATGATCGCCGTCACGCGTCTGTCGGAGCGGGGTTGAATTCCGCCGCGCGCGACCTATGTTTGCCAGCGAGACGAGCGACGAGAGAACGTCGTCAACGGAGAAAGACGAGCGACCGTTAACATCACGAATATCCACATAGGACGGGTGAAAGGAGCAGCCAATGGCAGTAGACTATTTTCCTGAAGATCGGACGGAACCGACGGCGAGAGCATGGACAATCGAGTCACAAGAACGAGATCGACGCTCCAGTCCTGGTCGTGGGGCGAGACACAGTCGGGCACGTTCGCGGAAGGCGCCGGCGGACGGCGCCGGAAAGGTCTCCATGCAGGACTTCCACTTCGTCGATGAAGGTCAACCAGGCCTCGCCGAAGCTGATGCTCGACTGCGCTTCGGGCGAGCACATCGCGACGCGGATGCCTGACGTGCCGAAAGGCGGGCAAGACGCCGCAGGAGTACCTGAAGATCAAGTTCACCGACATCATCGTGTCCAGCTACCAGACGGGCGGCTCGTCGGGCGACGAGTCCCGTTCGACCAGATCTCGCTGAACTACGCCAAGATCGAGTACGGAGTACAAGAAGCAGAACAAGGACGGCAGCCTCGACGGCATGGTGTGGAAGGGCTGGGACGTCCAGAAGGGCAAGGCGACCTGAGTCCCTCGAGGTCGCTCCTCGTTCCGATCCCGAAGGCCCTCGCCACCCGGCGAGGGCCTTCTTCTTTCGTGCGCTCAGGCCTGACGGCGGCGGGAGACGACGGGTGGAACTCGAGCTTGCCGGGCCTCGAACAGCGCCACGTCGTCCTCGTCCACCTGGAACGTCTTGAGCCCTGCGCCGCGGGACAGGTCGTCGGACAGCGGGATCCAGGCCGTCATCCTCCCGAGCCGGAGCTGGTCGTCCGCGTTCCGGCACGTCCCCTCGTAGAGAGCCGGCACGTACACGTCGCCGACCGTGCCGTCCAGGGCCTCGACCTTCGCGCGCGCCCAGACGAGGTCCCGGAGCTTCGACGGGGGGCTGATCTCCAGGCGGCGGATCTGCTCGAACGGGAGCCACGTGTACTTGTCCTTCACGATCAGCTCCAGGACGGGCCCGATCACGTCGTCCGAGTCGCGGAAATCGGCGAAGGGCCGTCCGTTCAGAGTCCCCGGCAGCGCGGGGCGCTCCTCCTCCGCCCGGTCGAGGAGGGCCCGGGCCTCGGCGAAGTTCCCCTCGCGGATCCGGTTGATGGCGTCCAGGTGCCGGTCCACGTACGGGGGCGGCTCGTTCAGGAAGTGGGGATGGAGGCCCTCCGAGAAGAGGCGTTCCCGCGTGCGCTCGGCCTGGATGTTCGCCAGGTACACCTGCACCGCGAGGGCCTCGTTCGGGCCCGCCTGCCCGAGGACCTCGATCTGCTTCTGGGCGCGATCCCAATCGCCCGCGAACGAGAGGAGCTCGAACAGGAAAATGCGCGACGGGGCGTCGGCCGGCTTCGCCTTGACCTCGGCGGTGAGGGCCTGGATCGCCGCCTGGAGTTGACCGGCCTGATACAGTTCACGTGGTGTCGGCATGGTCTCTCCTCGCTTCTACACCAGCTCTTGACCGGGGTCCGCGCCGTCGTTATTCTTCCCGCATTCTAACTGTTGCGCCCCGAATGGCATAAGCGTTCTCTTTCGCCGGAGGAAATCGTCGCGATGCCGTCAGCTCCCGTCTTCAACCTGGACGCCCTGCTCGCGCCGATCGCGGGAGAAAATCCGAGCGGGGAGAACCTCCAGTACTCGGGGCTCCACGACGAGATCCGCGAGGCGCGCCGCGCCGACGACGACGTCCCGCAGGGCGACTGGGTTCGCGAGCTGAAGGTCGCCGACTGGGAGAAAGTGGCCGAGCTCGCCGGCGAGAGCCTGAGCGGCAAGACGAAGGACCTCCAGATCGTGGCCTGGCTTTCCGAAGCCGCCGTGAACATGAACGGATTCCCGGGCCTGAGGGACTCGCTGAAGCTCGCGAACGGGCTTCTCGAGACCGTTCTGGGACACGCTGTATCCCGAGATCGACGAGGGGAACGATCTCGAAGCGCGGGCCAACGCGCTCGCGTGGCTGGACCGCCAGGCCGCGGAGGCCGCCCGGAAGATCCCGCTGACGAAGCGCGCCGGCGCGAACTACAGCTTCTTCCAGTGGGAAGACGCCCTGCAGTACGACTTTCCGGCCGACACCTCGAAGCTCTCCAGCGAGGCGCTCAGCAGCTCGAAGAGAAGCGCGCGCGCGCCCAGTCGGACGGGAAGATCACGGGCGAGGAGATCCGGAAAGCCAAGAGCGAGACGCGCCGCGCCTTCTACGAGGAGCTCTATGCGGACGTCGCCGAGAGCTGGGCGGCCCTGAAGGCCCTCGACAAGGAGATGGACGCCCGCTTTTCGCGCCAGACGCCGGGGCTCGGCAGCCTCACGAAGACCCTCGACGGAATCCGGACGCTGCTCGAGAAGGTCGTCAAGGAGAAGAGGATCGAGGAGCCGGACCCGTCCGACGCCGTGGAAGGGGCCGAGGGCGAGACAGCGGGAGGCGCCGCGGGCGGGCCGGCGGGTCCATCCGGGCACGGGACCAGGCGCTCGCCCAGCTCGCGCAGGTCGCCGACTACTTCCGGAGGACCGAGCCGCACAGCCCGGTCTCGTACCTCGTCCAGCGCGCCATCGCGTGGGGGCAGATGCCGCTCGACGCCTGGCTCGTCGACGTGATCAAGGACAACAACGTTCTCGCCGGTCTGCGCGAAACTCTCGGTCTCAAGGGCGAGTCCGGCAGCAGCGACGGGAGCCTGAGGGAGGGAGCCATGCCGAAAAAGGAAAGTATCCAGCAGAAACTGAAGAGGATCCGCCCTCCCCGCGTTCAGATCACGTACGACGTGGAGATCGGCGGGGCCATCGAGATGAAGGAGCTGCCGTTCGTGGTCGGAGTCCTGGGCGACTTCTCCGGCCAGCCCGTCGAGCCGCTCCCGAGGCTGAAGGACCGGAAGCTGATCGAGATCGACCGCGACAACTTCGACCAGGTGCTCGCGGCGCAGGCGCCGCGCCTGGCGCTTCGGGTCGACAACAAGCTGTCCGACGACGGCAGCAAGATGAACGTCGAGATGAAGTTCAACAACATGAAGGACTTCGAGCCCGATCAGGTGGTCCAGCAGGTCGAGCCCCTGAGAAAGCTCGTCGAGGCGCGCCAGAAGCTCCGCGACATCCTGTCGAAGACCGACGGCAACGACAAGCTGGAAGCCATGCTGACGGATCTCCTCAAGGACCCGAACGCCCAGAAGCAGCTCGGCAAGCAGCTCGGCGTCGTGACGGACGAGGAAGGGAAGAAGGAAGAACCCCATGAGTAAGAACCCCGAGAAGAGGGCCGAAGGCCGAAGTCCGTCGTTCAGGAGCAGGACGGGGGTCTTCTCAACAAGATCCTCGAGAGCGGGCGCCTGGCGCTTCGCGAGGACCAGGTCGACAACGCCAAGGACATGCTGGCCGAGTTCGTCCAGCAGGCCCTTCAGGGGCAGGTCGTCCTCTCCAAGGACCTCGAGCACACGATCAACGCGCGCATCGCCGCGATCGACAAGCTCGCTCTCGGCGCAGCTCAACGAGGTCATGCACCACCCGGACTTCCAGAAGCTCGAGGGAAGCTGGCGCGGCCTGAAGTATCTCGTGTTCGAGAGCGAGACCGCGACGATGCTCAAGATCCGCGTCCTGAACGTCTCCAAGAAGGACCTGCTGAAGGACCTCGAGCGGGCCGCCGAGTTCGACCAGAGCGCGCTCTTCAAGAAGGTCTACGAAGAAGAGTACGGCACCTTCGGCGGCGCCCCGTTCGGCGCGCTGATCGGCGACTACGAGTTCGGCAACCACCCGCAGGACATGTCGCTGCTCGAGAAGATCTCGGGCGTCGCCGCCGCGGCGCACGCGCCGTTCATCGCGGCGGCCTCGCCCGAGATGTTCGGCTGGCAGACCTTCACCGAGCTGGCCGAGGTGCGCGACCTCGCCAAGATCTTCGACCGGACCGAGTACGCGAAGTGGCGCTCGTTCCGCGACTCGGAGGACTCGCGCTACGTCGGGCTGACCCTCCCGCACATGCTCATGCGTCTGCCGTACGGCGAGGACACCGTCCCGGTCGAGACGTTCAACTTCGAGGAGGACGTGGACGGCAAGGACCACAAGAAGTACCTCTGGGGCAACGCCGCCTACTCGTTCGGGACGCGCCTGACCGAGGCCTTCGCGCTCTACGACTGGACCGTCGCGATCCGCGGCGTCGAGGGCGGCGGCCTCGTCGAGGGGCTGCCGGCGCACACCTTCCAGACCGACGAAGGCGACGTCGCGCTGAAGTGCCCGACCGAGATCGCGATCACCGATCGCCGCGAGAAGGAGCTCTCGGACCTCGGCTTCATCCCGCTCGTCCACTGCAAGAACACCGACTACGCGGCGTTCTTCGGCGGCCAGTCGGCGCAGAAGGCGAAGAAGTACGACACCGACTTCGCGAACGCGAACGCGCGGCTCTCGACGCAGCTGCCGTACATCTTCGCCGTCTCCCGTTTCGCCCACTACCTCAAGGCGATCATGCGCGACAAGATCGGCAGCTTCGCCTCGCGCAAGGACGTGGAGTTCTTCCTCAACAAGTGGATCTCGAACTACGTCACGCCCGACGACACGGCCTCGCCGGCCGTCAAGGCGCAGTTCCCGCTGCGCGAGGCGCGCATCGAAGTCGCGGAAGTCCCCGGCAAGCCCGGCGTCTACAAGGCGATCGCCTTCCTGCGGCCGCACTTCCAGCTCGACGAGCTGTCGGTCTCGCTGCGGCTGGTGGCCGAGCTGCCGCCTCCGGCGAGGGCGTAAGGGACGGGACGGCCGAAGGCCGGCGAATCGCCGCCGGCCTCGGCACCCGCCCCGGCGACGCGCCATGCCGAGGATCGACGACGAGATCCGGATCAACCTGTCGGTCCTCGACCGGCTCGTCGACTTCGAGCCGGAGGTGAAGGCCGAGCCGCCCGCGTCGCGCTCGAAGGCCCTTCGCCAGGTCAAACAGGCCCTGCAGGCGGGACCTCGAGTGGCTCCTCAACACGCGCCGCGTGCTCGAGGTGCCCGAGGAGCTGCCGCTCCTCGCCGACTCCCTCCTCGCGTACGGCCTTCCGGACTTCTCGAACTCTGAGCGTGAAGAGCGCCGAGGACCAGCAGACCTCACGCGCGCGCTCGAGACCACGCTGAAGCGGTTCGAGCCCCGCCTCGAGGACATCGTCGTCAGCGTCGCGAACGCGTCCGTGCTCGAGCGCGCCTTCCGCTTCAAGATCGAGGCGCGGCTGCGCATCGATCCGGTCCCCGAGCCGATCTCGTTCGACACGACGCTTCAGCTCGGGAGCGGCAACTTCGCGGTCAAGGGCGACTGATGCGCAGTGACCTCCTGGAGTACTACGAGCGCGAGCTGAGCTTCCTTCGCCAGATGGGGGCCGAGTTCGCCGACAAGTACCCGAAGGTCGCGTCCCGCCTGCAGCTCGAGCCGGACAAGTGCGAGGACCCGCACGTCGAACGGCTGCTCGAGGCCTTCGCGTTCCTCGCGGCGCGCGTGCGCCTCAAGATCGACGACGAGTTCCCGGAGATCACGGAATCGCTCCTCGGAATCCTGTATCCCACGTTCCTCGCGCCCGTGCCCTCGATGTCCGTCGTCCAGTTCGTCCTCAACTCCGAGCAGGTGAGCCTGCAGACCGGGCAGACGATTCCGAAGGGCTCGACGCTCGCGTCGGCTCCCGTCGACGGAATCCCGTGCCGCTTCCGGACCGCTATCCGGTCACGATCTGGCCCGTCGAGGTGCGAGCCGCCCGCTTCGAACAGGCGCCCGCGGTCACGATCGGGGGCCGCGACGCGCGGACGATGCTCCACCTCGACCTGCGCGTCCTGGGAGGCGCCGCCCTGTCCGAGCTCAAGGAGAAGTCCGTCGACGGCGTCGAGCACCCGCTCTCGAGCCTCCGCTTCTACCTGCAGGGCGAAGGCAAGATCGTCCACGCGCTCTACGAGCTGCTCTTCAACGACGCGCTCGCCGTCGAGCTCAGGCCGGGGGCCTCGGCGCCCGACTCCGCGGCGGTCGCGCTGGGGCCGGAGGCTCTCCGGCCGGTCGGATTCGGCGACGACGAGACGCTCCTGCCGACGCCGGACCGGCTCTTCCGGGGATACCGCGTCCTCCAGGAGTACTTCTCCTTTCCGGAGAAGTATCTCTTCGTGGACCTCGACGGGCTCGAGCGGCTCAAGGGAGCGCGCCTTCACGGACACGCTCGACGTTCGGGTCCTCCTGGGACGCCCGTTCGCCGCGGAACGGAGCGTCTCGGCGCAGACCTTCCGCCTGCACGCCACTCCGGTCGTCAACCTCTTCTCGCAGATGGCCGAGCCCATCCGGGTGACCCACCTGAGCCACGAGTACCGCGTCATCCCGAACCTGAGGCGGCCGGCGGCGCACGAGGTCTGGTCGGTCGACAGCGTGACGTCGACGAGCGCCGACGTCGAGACCGTGCGGACGTATCAGCCGTTCTTCGCGTTCCGCCACGACGCGGAGCGCGCAGGCCAGCAAGCGCTCTGGCACGCGAGCCGGCGCCCGTCGGAGCGCAAGGACGACGAGGGGACCGAGGTCTTCCTCACGCTCGTCGACCTCGAACTTCGATCCGACCGTGCCCGACACCGACACCCTCACCGTGCACGTGACGAGCTCGAACCGCGACCTTCCGGGCCGCCTCCCGTTCGGCAGTCGCCGAAGGCGACTTCCAGCTCGAGGGGCCCGGGGTCTTCACCGCGATCCGAAGCCTCGTGAAGCCGACCGCGAGCCTCCGGCCGCCGCTCCGGCGCGGGGCGCAGTGGAGGCTCATCTCGCACCTCTCCCTGAACGTCCTGTCGCTCGTCGAGCGCGAGGGGGAGAAGGGCCCGGAGGCGCTGCGGGAGATCCTGCGGCTCTACGACATCTCCGATTCGTCGGTCACCCGGCAGCAGATCGACGGGATCTCGAAGCTCTCCGCGCGCCGGGTCGTCCGGCCGCTCCGCGACACCCATCCCGGGTTCGTGCGCGGGCTCGAGGTCTCGATCGAGCTTCGACGAGCAGAACTTCGTCGGCTCGGGCGTCTACCTCTTCGCGTCCGTGCTCGAGCGCTTCCTCTCCCTCTACGCCTCCGTGAACTCCTTCAGCCAGCTCGTGGCGTCGACGAAGCAGCGCGAGGGAGTCATGCGCCGCTGGCCGCCGCGCACCGGCGATCAGATCGTGCTTTGAGCGAGCGGCTGCGGACGCGCCCCGAGCACTTCGGGTTCTTTCAGGCCGTCCGGCTGCTGGCGCAGGCTCTCGCCGTCGCCGCGCCCCGGTCGGCCACGACGGGCCGCCCGCGCGCGAGATCGCGCGCTTCAGGACCCGCGCGACGCTCGAGTTCCCGCCGAGCGAGATTCACGACCTCGCGAGTCGATCCCGACGACCCGACCGTCCGCCCGAGGTCACGGTCGCGATCGGCGGGACGACCGGGCCGCTCGGCGTTCTGCCCCATCCCTACACCGAGCTCCTCATCGAGCGGGTCCGCTACAAGGACCATGCGCTCTGGGAGTTCCTCGACCTCTTCAACCACCGCTTCCTCTCGCTCTTCCACCGCGCCTGGCAGAAGTACCGCTTCCCGTCGTGTACGAGAGCGGCGGCGACGATCCCTTCATCGACGGCCTCTTCGCGCTGATCGGCCTCGGCACGGGCGGGCTCTCGCGGGCGGCAGCGCGTCTCCGACGACGCGCTCCTCCTCTACGCCGGCCTCATCGCGCAGCGCCCGCACTCGGCGAGCGCGATCGAGGGAATCCTCCGCGATTACTTCGGCGTCCCGGCCGCGACGCGGCAGTTCGTCGGACAGTGGCTCGACCTCGAGCCGGAGGACACGTCGCGACTCGGGTCCAGGAACAGCCGCCTCGGCGTCGACCTCGTCTGCGGCGACCATGTCTGGAACAACCAGTCCCGCTTCCGGATCCGGCTCGGCCCGCTGGGATTCGACTCCTTCCAGGTCTTTCTGCCGCGCGGAAGCGGCTGGAGGCCGCTGAACGAGCTCGTCCGGTTTCTCGTCGGCATCGAGTACGACTTCGACGTGCAGCTCGTGCTGAAGAAAGAGGAGATCCCCGAGTGCCACCTGAGGTCCGGCGCCGCCGCCCCGCCGATGCTCGGCTGGACGACGTGGCTCAAGAGCGCCCCCTCGCCCGACGACGCCTCGCACCTGATTCTCGAGTCCATGAACTAGGATAAGAGCCCGTCCAAGCGCGAGAAGAGGAAGGAAGCGTCCATGAGCGCGAATCTGAAATCCCTCATCGGCCGACTGAACGACACCTGCCGGAACGCCCTCGAGGGGGCGGCCGGGCTCTGCCTGTCGCGGACGAACTACGACGTCGACATCGAGCACTTGCTGGTCAAGCTCGGCGAAACGCCGGACACGGACCTCCACCGGATCCTGCGCCAGTTCGAGATCGACGAGTCCCGGCTCGCGAAGGACCTCGTGCGATCGCTCGACCGGCTCAAGACCGGGAACAGCCGCACGCCGGCTCTCTCCCCCCGCCTCCCGAAGCTCGTCGAAGAAGCCTGGCTCCTCGGCTCGATCGACTTCGGCGCCTCCCGGGTCCGCTCCGTCGCACATCCTCCTCGCCCTCCTCGAGAAGGACGAATTCGCCCGCCTCGCGCGCGAGATCTCCAAGGAGTTCGCGGCGATCTCCGTCGAGGCGCTCCGAAAGGAGTTCGACGAAGATCGTCTCGGGCTCGGTCGAGGACCGCGACGCGGCCCCGGCCGGCGAGGCGCCGGCGGCGGACTCGGCGGGCGGAGCGCACCGGGCGTCCCCGGCCGGACGAAGGCGCTCGATCAGTACACCGTCGACCTCACGGCGCGCGCGAGGGCCGGCCAGATCGACCCGATCCTCGGCCGCGACTTCGAGATCCGCCAGGTCATCGACATCCTGACGCGCCGCCGCCAGAACAACCCGATCCTCACCGGCGAGGCCGGCGTCGGCAAGACCGCCGTCGTCGAGGGCTTCGCGCTGCGCATCGCCCAGGGAGACGTTCCCGGCCCGCTGAAGAACGTCGCCGTGCGCACGCTCGACCTCGGGCTCCTGCAGGCCGGAGCCGGAATCAAGGGCGAGTTCGAGAACCGCCTCAAGTCCGTCATCGAAGAGGTCAAGGCCTCGCCGCAGCCGATCATCCTCTTCATCGACGAGGCGCACACCATGATCGGCGCCGGCGGGCAGGCGGGGCAGAACGACGCCGCGAACCTCCTGAAGCCCGCCCTCGCGCGCGGCGAGCTGCGCACGATCGCGGCGACCACCTGGGCCGAGTACAAGAAGTACTTCGAGAAGGACGCCGCCCTCGCGCGGCGCTTCCAGGTCGTCAAGGTCGAGGAGCCGACCGAGGAGGTCGGGCATCGTCATGATGCGCGGCCTCGCGGAGCCGCTCGAGAAGCACCACAAGGTCCGGATCCTCGACGAGGCCGTCGAGGACGCCGTCCGGCTCTCGCACCGCTACATCTCGGGTCGCCAGCTTCCGGACAAGTCCGTCTGCGTCCTCGACACGGCCTGCGCGCGGGTGGCGATCGGCCAGGCGGCGACGCCGCCCGCGGTCGAGGACGCGCAGCGGACGATCGACCACAGCGCCGCCGAGATGGAGGCGCTCGAGCGCGAGGAGGCGACCGGCGCCGACCACGAGGAGCGGCTCGGCGAGCTGCGCGGCGAAGAAGGCGGCCGCGGAGGAGAGCCTCGGCCCGCCTGAAAGGCGCAGTGGGACAAGGAGCGGGAGCTGATCGGGAAGATCCGCGAAGTGCGCGTCGAAGCTCGAGGAGCTGGCCGCCCCGAAGAAGAAGGGGGCTGACGCGAAGGCCGCGGGACCTGGCGCGAAGCCCGCGGCGGCCGCCGCGGCTCCCGCGACGCCGGCGGCCCCGCCGCCGGACCCCGCGGCGCTGCGGGCCGAGCTCGACGCGCTCAACAAGGAGCTCGAGAAGCTGCAGGGGGAAACGCCCCTCATGCAGGTCTGCGTCAACTCGCAGACGATCGCCGAGGTCATCTCCGGCTGGACCGGGATCCCGGTCGGCAAGATGCTGACGGACGAGATCCACACGGTCCTCGACGCTCAAGGACCGGCTCGAGCAGCGCGTCATCGGCCAGTCGCACGCCCTCGAGGCGATCGCGCAGCGGATCCGGACCGCCCGCGCGAACCTCGACGGATCCGCGCCGGCCCGATCGGCGTCTTCCTCCTCGTCGGGCCGAGCGGCGTCGGCAAGACCGAGACCGCGCTGACGCTCGCGGACACGCTCTACGGCGGCGAGCACAACCTCATCACGATCAACATGAGCGAGTACCAGGAGGCGCACACCGTCTCGTCGCTGAAGGGCTCGCCTCCGGGCTACGTCGGCTACGGCGAGGGCGGCGTGCTGACCGAGGCCGTGCGCCGGCAAGCCCTACTCCGTCGTCCTGCTCGACGAGGTCGAGAAGGCGCACCCCGACGTCATGGAGCTCTTCTACCAGGTCTTCGACAAGGGGATGCTCGAGGACGGCGAGGGACGGGAGATCGACTTCAAGAACACCGTCATCCTCCTGACGTCGAATGCCGCCACCGACACCATGATGAAGCTCTGCGCCGATCCCGAGACCGCCCCGGAGCCCGAGAAGCTCGTGGAGGCGATCAAGCCGGAGCTGAACAAGATCTTCAAGCCGGCCCTCCTCGGGCGGATGGTCGTCGTCCCCTACTACCCGATCTCGGACAAGGTCATGCGGGAGATCATCAAGCTCCAGCTCGGGCGGATCGGGAGCCGGCTCGCAGGAGAACCACGGCGCCTCGTTCACCTACGACGACGCCGTCATCGACGAGATCGCCGAGCCGCTGCAAGGAGGTCGAGAGCGGCGCGCGCAACGTGGATCACATCCTGACGCGGACGGTCCTGCCGGAGATGTCGGGCGAGTTCCTCTCCCGGATGGCCGAGGGCCGGACGATGTCGCGCGTGCGCGTCACCGTCGGCGACGGCGGAAGCTTCCGCTACGAGTTCGACTGATGCGAGGCCCGAACCGGGCCTCGGTCCGGAACCGCCGCTGGAGTATTCTTCGGCGTCGCCCGGAAGGAAGCCACGACCGTGACTCGCGTTACAGCGCGGAGGGCGCCGCCGACCTAGCTTTGAGCGTGTGATCGGTGAAGAGGGGGGCCCGATGGGTCGTCGCCCAGTTCCGATGAGAATCGCCCGGCCATCCGGTTCGAGAGGTGCTGAGTGGCCTACACGCAAGCCGGCCGCCGTCTCAAGGTCACGACGCCGCTGGGACCCGACGATCCTGCTCCTGACCGGCTTCTCCGGGACACGAAGCGATCTCCCGGCTCTTCCTCTTCCAGCTCGAGTGCGTCGCCGAGAACGAGAACACGAAGAAAGTCCCCTTCGACGCGCTCCTGGGCAAGAAGATCACCGTCGAGATCGCCCTGCCGGGAGACAAGAAGCGCTTCATCAACGGGATCTTGCCTGAGAGTCGCGCAGGGCGCGCGGGACGCCACGTTCACGCGACACGTGCTCGACATCGTCCCGCAGGCCTTCCTCCTGTCCCGGAAGACGCAGAGCCGGATCTTCCAGCACCTCTCGGTTCCCGACATCCTGAAGAAGGTCCTGGAGGGCGTCGACGTCACCTGGGAGATCCAGGGGACGTTCCAGCCGCGCGACTACTGCGTGCAGTACCGCGAGACCGACTTCGACTTCGCGAGCCGGCTGATGGAAGAAGAGGGGATCTACTACTTCTTCAAGCACAGCGACGGCAGCCACACGATGGTCGTCGCGAACACGCCCGGGAGCCATCCGGATCTTCCGGGCAAGAGCACGCTCATCTTCGAGGCCGTCGGAGGGGGCACCCGCGAGGAGGACCGCGTCATCGCCTGGGAGAAGGCGCAGGAGCTGCGCTCGGGCAAGGTCACGCTCTGGGACCACTGCTTCGAGCTGCCCGCACAAGCACCTGGAGGCCGAGGCGAGCCATCCAGGCGTCGGTCGCCGCCGGGCAAGTCGAGCCACAAGCTGAAGGTCGCCGCCAACGACAAGCTCGAGCTCTACGACTTCCCCGGCGCGTACGCGCAGCGGTTCGACGGCGTCGACAAGGGCGGCGGCGAGCAGCCGGCGGAGATCCAGAAGATCTTCCAGGACAACAGCCGAACCGTCGGACATCCGGATGCAGGCAGAGGCGGCCGCCAGCGTCCTCGTGCATCGCGCGCGAGCAACTGCCGCCAGGTCGTCTCGGGCCACAAGTTCACGCTCGAGCGCCATTTCGACGGGGACGGCGCGTGGGTCGTCTACCAGGTCGAGCCACGTCGCGTCCGAGGCCGCCGACCTGCGCTCCGGCGGCGGCGGCTTCACCTACCAGAACCACTTCACCTGCATCCCGGTCGGCGCTGCCGTTCCGCCCGCCCCGCGTCACGCCCAACCGGTCGGTCCGGGGAACGCAGACGGCCGTCGTCGTCGGGCCCCGGGCGAGGAGATCTTCACGGACAAGTACGGGCGCGTCAAGGTGCAGTTCCACTGGGACCGGGAAGGCAAGAACGACGCCGACAGCTCCTGCTGGGTCCGGGTCGCGCAGCCCATCGCCGGGCGCCGATGGGGCGCCTCCTTCTGGCCGCGGATCGGCCAGGAAGTGATCGTCGACTTCCTGGAGGGCGACCCGGACCAGCCGATCATCGTCGGCAGCGTCTACAACGCCGACCAGATGCCGCCCTACCTCGGCGACGGCCCGGACGGCAAGCACAAGAACGACAACAAGCTGACGGGGTTCAAGTCGAACACGACGCTGGGCGGCGACGGGTTCAACGAGTGGCGCTTCGACGACACGAAGGGCAAGGAGCAGGTCTTCCTCCATGCCGAACGGAACATGGACACCCGGGTGAAGAACGACTCGATGGAGAGCGTCGGCAGCAACAAACACCTGACCGTGGGCGGCGAGAAGGACGGGCAGAAGTTTGGGGACTACAAGGAGCTCGTCTATCAGGACGTGCACCTTCACAACAAAGGCGATTTGGAGCAGGTCGTCGGCGGCTCCCTGTGGCCTGACGGTCGGGGGAGAAGGCGGGGAGAGCAGGGAACATGGAGTTCGTCGTCGAAGGGGAATCGGGCGTCGCTCGTGGAGTACAGACGACCACATCCACGTGAAGAAGGACCGGAAGGAGAGGTGGACGGAGGCCAGAGCCTGACGGTCGGCGGGGACCAGCAGGAGAAGGTCGGGCAGAAACACGCCCTCGAGGCCGGGCAGGAGATCCACCTCAAGGGCGGGATGAAAGTCGTGATCGAGGCGGGAATGCAGCTCAGCCTCAAGGGTCCCGGCGGCTTCGTCGACATCGGCCCGTCCGGCGTCACCATCCAGGGGAACGATGGTCCTGATCAACTCCGGCGGCGCGGCCGGGCTCCGGAAGCGGCTCGAGCCCAGCCTCGCCCAAGGACGCGTACGAGGCCGCGCCGCAAGATCCGACCCCGGCTGACAACGCGAAGACGGGCTACAAGTCAAGTCCGTCATGAAAGGCCCGACCGCAGATATCGCGATGAGGGCTTCGACGAACTAGGAGGAAGGAAACCGTGCCGCAAGGTCCCGCAGCCAGAGTCACGGATCCCGTCATGCACCCGGCGCCACCCGTTCTCACGGGCGGCCCCCCTGCGATCAAGGTCCTCATCGGAATGATGCCGGCCTGGAAAGGGGTACCGCTCGCGGCGGCGCCCGGGCTCATGGCGACAAACGCGGCCACGGAGGCGACGCTTCAGGCTCTGGAGACGGCGGCGAAAATCGCCCAGGCAGCGGCGGTCGCGGCAGCCGGAACGCCCGGCGCCCCGGCCGCGGTCGCCGCAGCCGCGGCCGCCCGACTCGCGGCCGAAACGGCGAAGGCGTCATCCGCGGCCGCCAACGCCGCCTCGATCGCCGCTGCCGCGGCCACCGGGGCCAGCATGCACGCCTGCATGTTGCCGTGGCCCATTCCCCCGCACGGGCCGGGCGTCGTCATCGACGGGTCTCCGACCGTCATGATCGAGAACTGCCCCGCCTGCCGACTCGGCGACACGATCATCGAGGCAATCGGCCCCCCCAACAAGATCATGATGGGATGCATGACGGTCATGATCGGGAACACCGGGATGGGCGGGTCGCAGGGTGCGGCGCTCTCCTCGGCCGCCGCGAGCGGCGCGGCCCTCTGCGAAACGTGACCAAAGTAGCGTAAGGACCCCGTCGGGGTCCTTCGTCGGGAGGCAGGTTGACGGACATGGTCTCGACAGCGAATGCCGCGGCCAGCGCAACGGGGGACCGGGCGGCGACGCCCCGCGAGGAAGTCCCGCTTCCCGAAGCGCGGCAGCGCCTGTTCGAGGTCCTGACCAGCACCGCGGAACCGCTGTGCGCCGTGCTCGACGCCGCGCGCGACCTCGCAGCGTACAACTGGTTGAAGGAATCCGGCGAGGAATACCAGTCGCTCTATGACGGGGACTCGGCCCGCGACCTCGAGATGTTCGCCCCGTACCTCGTGCGATTCTCGAAGCCCTCTCCCCTGCTCAGGAATCTGGTCGCCAAGGCGTGGGGCCAGAGCTGGGGCATCTATCTGACTTCCGCAGCGAGCTTCCTGGATCTACGCAAGCACTTCCGCCACTTCCTGATTGCCCAAATCGAAGGTAAAGGCGACAAGAATTTCTATTTCCGCTTTTACGACCCGCGGGTCCTGCGGGCGTACCTGCCGGCATGCACCCCCCAGGAGGTCCGACAGTTCTTCGGTCCGGTCGGGAGCGTCCTCCTGGAGGACGAGGACGCGAGCCGGCTCTTGCGGTTTCGGGCCGGCGGGAAGGGCCTCGAGCGGGACGCCGTGAGCCTCGAGGGAGCCGATGTTCCAAATCCGTAAGGACCAGGTCGACGTCTTCCGCGAGCAGGCCGTCGCCGGGCCGCGGAGGAAGATCGTCGCGGAGATCGAGCGGAAGCTCCCGGAGGAGGCCGCGCGCATCGGCCACGACAAGCTCGTGGCTCTCGTCGACCGGAACATCGAGAAGGCCCACGGATACGGCCTCGGCTCCGAGCGGGGGACGTGCACCTATTGCGAAGCGGCGATCCTCTATGGCGAGGATTTCGACACGAATCCGAAGACGGCCTGGAGCCGTGACGTCCTTCCCGATCCGAAGATCGACGGAAGACGGAAGTCGAGCCTCATCGCCCTCAGGATCCGGATGGACACGGGGAAGATGGTATAGCCGATGGCCAAACCCGAGAGCCCTGAGGTCGTCAGGTCCCGCCAAATGGATGAGGACGAGGCGTGGGCGAAGTCCAAAATCGCAAAGGCCGAGGACTGGGTTTCGAACGAAATGGATCGTGAGCGGGCTACGCTGAACCCGAACGACCCCGTGGGTCTCCTGGCGCACGACGTCGAGGTCGGGATCATGAAGACCGCCTACCACCTCGCCAAAGGACTTTTGGGCCTGGCGTGGGACGTCGGCCGGCTAGGAAATGACCCAGTGGCCCGGGAGAATCTCGGGAAGAAAGTCTGGTCCGGCGCCGTCTGGCTGGCGAAGGAGGCCTGGATCAGCCAGGGGCACGAGGGTCCGCAGGCGGTACAGGACCAGAACGAACGCGTCATCGCCTTCTCGAAGGGGCTGTGGAACAAGGTCAAGAAGAGCTGGGAGGAAGCCGGAGAAAAGCCGGGCCACCAGACTCAATTGATCGTTGAAGCAGCCGCCACGATCGCGTTGTTCTTCGTTGGCGGCGAGGCCGCGGCCGCCGGCGACGCCGAAAAGCTCGACGAGGGGGCGGCCATCCTCGACGAGGTCACGCAGCCGTGCATCAAGCTCACCGACGAGGAGATCCTGGCCGAGCAGGCGGCCAAGGAGGCAGCCGAAGCCGAGAGAGCGGCTCGACAGGAGGCGGTCACCAAGGAGACGAAGGCCGTTGAACCCGAGAGAGAGCCGGAGGTCGAGGACTGGGACGACAAGACCCCGAAGGACGGGGTCCCGGCCGTGGCGCCCAAGAAGGTTCCTCCGGGAATCCCGAAGGATGCGCTGAAGGAGGGCGACCTCGTCTTCGGGACTTACCCGAACAAAGAACCGCGGATGACGGATCTCGTCGACGGCACCGGCGCGAAGCTCGTCACCGATCTGCCGAACCCGATCCCCGGGAACAGCGAGCTGTCGAACGGCGTGAGGGAGCTCAGCACGGACGCTCTGGACTACGCCGCGCGCGAAGGGAAGCAGGTCCACTTCGACCTCAACGGCCTGGACACCCAATCGGCCCTCAGCGGGAAGGGCCCTCATGCGAACAGCGTCACGTCGACCGAGCTCCGGCACGTCCGGGACAACTTTTCGAAATTCGACCCAAAACCGAAGTTCTACAAAGACGGCGTCGAGGTGCCTCCGCCATGGCTGTAGTAAGGACTCTGAGCGCGAGCGGCTCTCATCTCCGATTTCAGCCCGTCGAAAAGTCGGTGTCCTTTGAGCTCTATGTCGAGAGGGGGCAACGGCGCGGGTTTCTCGGCGACCAGAACGGCGAAACCATGCGGGCCTCGCTCCTGGCTTTCCTCGAGGGACGGAACCGTCACCGCAAGACGCTGCACCCGGATGGGTTCGAGTGGCAGTGGATCTTCTCTACCGCGGAGCCCTATCACTTCGTGTTCGGTCGAATCATCCCGACGGGCTTCGTCCTGAAGCTCTGGAACGGAAGCGAAAAGAAGCTCACGGCCGAGATCACGATCGGCGAGGCGGACGCGGAGGCCTGGCGCCGTGAATTGACCCACTGGGGCGCCGATCCGGAGAAAGGACCCTGAGGCCCGTGGGGGTGTTTGGCAATGGCACCCCCCTTGCGCACGACCCCTTGCACCCACCGCCGTGGCAAACCTCAGTTGATGTGGCCGCACTTCTTTGGAGGGAAGCATCATGATGCTCGTGCGATACGGCGACCGCAGTCCGCGCGTCGTCCTGATTCAGATCTTGCTGAACAGAACTGGAAGCAACCTGAACGTCGATGGCGTGTTCGGACCGAGGACGCGGGCCGCGGTCGTCGAGTTTCAAACCGCCCACCGGATCAAGCCGGACGGGAAAGTCGGGCCCAACACCTGGCGGGAGCTCCCAAGGGGGAACAACACCAAGGTTGTAGATGTCGTCGATCTTGGCGACCCCGAAGTGGGTGGCGACGCCATCTCCGAGTTGCATAGGGCCGGCGGCAATCCGATCGCGCTCGGCCTGATGTGCGCCGGTGTGGAGCAGATGGTCTCCAGCGTCACCGGCCAGACGAATTCGCCCGGGCCATTCGGCAGACCTCGCGCCCCTCTGCGACATCGGGACGCGCGGATCCGAAACGGTGACATTCGTAGATCGAACCGAAAGGAGGCCGCACCATGGGCATGAATCGACCGAAGTACGTCGCCCTCACGTACGTCCTGGAACTCGACGGAAAGCTCGCGGGCCGGTTTTTCAGATTCAGCGGCGGCGACGCCTCGGCCGACGTCGTGAGGGAGAAAGTCGGCGGAGGCGCGACCAGCCGCAAGCACCTGGGCTCGGTGAAGTACGGCGACATTGCTCTTGACTGTGGGACCGGCATGTCGCGCACGTTCTACGACTGGGTCGGTTCGGCATTCGACGGGAAGACCACGAGAAGGTCGGGAGCGTTGATCGGTCTGGATCCGAGCTCAAAACCGAAGGCTCGCCTCGACTTCTCCAGTGCCCTCGTCAAGTCACTCGCCTTGCCGGCGCTGGACCGCTCCGCGAAAAAAGAGGAAGCGTTCATGACGGTCACGATATCCCCGGAGCGGACTTCCTTTGCGGATTCCAGCGGTCCGCAGAATCTGGGCGTATATGCGTCGGCTCTGCCGAAAGCGTGGAATGTCGGCTCTTTTCGAATCCAGATCGACGGCCTGAGCAAAGAGTGCTCGCACGTGACCTACATCTCGTCATTGAAGCTGGGACAGAAGATCACGGAGGACTCGGCCGGAGAAGCGCGAGAGCCTGCTTTGGTGCAAACGGCGATCGAGTTTTCCAACATCACCCTCAAGCTTCCCGGGTCGTTCGCCGCCGGGTTCAACAAGTGGGCTGACGATTCGATCGTGAAGGGGGACACCCTGGAGAAGGACGGCTCCATCGACTTCTTTGCGCCAGGCTCCTCGTCTTCCTACTTCAGCGTCAAGCTGAGCGGCCTGGGAATCTTCGGCATGACCTACCCTCCAGGGGGACGCACGAACACCGCACTTCCTGTCACCGTCAATCTGTACTGCGAGGGGATGAGCTTCTCCGCGGGCGCGGCCGCCATCAAATGAGCGTGGGCGACAGACTAGCGGCTGCGCAATAGCTCCAGTACGTCCAGCTTGATCATCACGTCGTAGTCCGGATGGCTGGCGTCGCCCGGGAACTGCAGGCGCGCGGATCCGGAGAAGCCGGAGCCTAGTGGGACGGTGACCCCGCCGCCGCGATCGAGGATCTTGAAGGAGAGCCCGTCGACGAAAGGGATCGGGATATCCCGGCCCTTGATGAGGTCGAACGCAGCCTGGCGCGTGGGCTGGTTCGCCAGGATGATCCCGACGCTCGATCCGACCACGATGCCGGTCATGGTCACCATGACCGTACGCTCTCCCGGTGAGGCGCGGTTCCACTCGGCGCGCAGGAGGCGGAGTTGGCGGAGGCCCTCGTCGTGGGCGCGTTCGACCAGGCCTTGAACGGGGGGCAGCTTGAAGATCGCGTCGGTGACGTCGGAGAAATCGCCTGGCCGCGGGGTGGAAGGTCCGGAGCCCGGAGTGAACAGAGGCCCGGCGGGACGTGGAAGAGGCTGGGACATGATGTTCTGCCAGGAGGGCAGGGTGAAGTCGGGCCGAAGCCACAGCGAAACGACCTGCCGGGCAGCCATCCGCGTTTCGAGCTCCCGGGCCATTCGGAGGATGTCCGGATCGAGGTGGAGCTCCTGATCGAGGAGATGGAAGCGAGGAGGGCGGTAACCGAACCCGGAAGAATCCATTACAGCGCCTCCTCGTGCCACCTGCCCGCCAGCGCGCGGAGCGGGTTCGCGATCGGCTGGAGGCGCGCGACGCGCACGCTCTCGCTGCCCTTCAGCGACAGGACCGGAACGAGCCCGGCCTCCAGGAGCCTCTCCGCCGCGCGCACGGTCAGGACGACCTCGGACGGCGGGGTGACTCGGGTTTCGAGCCCGTCCTTGAAGACGTGCGTCGGCAGGCCCTGAATCTCGGCCGCCGTCTCGGGCCTGAGGTCCCACCCTCCCTGCTCGAAAGCGCCCGCGAGGACGAGGGCGCACGCAAGCGCCGCATTCCCCCAGACGTAGGCCTCGTCGTCCGGCACGGCCGGGATCTCCTCGAACGGGAAGGAGTCGATCGGGTCGGTCTTCGCGCCGTACGGACGGCGCAGCATGAGGCGCGGCAGCGCGAGCGCGACCCAGGCGGCTTCCGGCAGGGCGCGCAGCTCCTCCCAGATCATCGCGCCCTCCCCTTCGGGCAAGCGCCAGTCGGAGGGATCCGGCGTCGCCGCGAGCGACGCGCAGCCGACGAAATCCGGGCGGGCGCCCGCGAGGAAAGGAGCGCCGGCGGCGCGGGCCAGCTTGGCCATGCGCGAAAGGAGCGCCGCGTCGGCGAGCGTCGGGCCGAAGTCGTAGAGCCCGAGGATGGCGCCCCACGGCTCGGCGCCCGGCGTGTCGACGGTCTCCGTCACGAGGCGCCTGTAGAGGCCCGTGCCCGAGAGCTTCTCGTGGCCCGTGACGTCCTCGAGAAGAGCCTCCCGCGACGCATCGAGAAAGACGATGCGAACGGACTCTTCCTCGACTCGACGCACGAGAAGATCGAGCGAGCGCCACGCAGCCTCGAGCTCGCGGAATCGGGGGCTGCGGAGAATCGCGCGGAGCAGCCGGGAGCGCGCCTCGTCCACCGCCTCCCTGAGGCGCGGCAGATCGGAGTCCTCGTCGGGGGCGAGATGAGGGCGGACGATCGCCTTCAGCTCGGCCTCGAACGCGGAATCCGCGGCGGGCTTCCGCCGGGAAGCTCCCGCGAGAAGCTCGCTCACGATGTCGTCCTCCGCACCGGCTGAAGCCGCGGCTTTCTCGCGTCGCTCGGGCGGCGGGCCCGCCCATGCGCGCACCTCGCTCGCCGCCTCGGCGAACGTCCGGGGATTCTCGAGCCGTTCGCGCAGTTTGCGCCACTCCGAAAGGACATCGACGCGTTCGAGGAGCCGGTCCGGATGGAAGTCGTCGAGATCGCGCAGCTCGATCCTCGCGCTGCGCCCGTTTCCGAGAGGCAGGTCCATCGTCACGTGCAGACGGCCGAGCTCCTCCTCGAGGACGTCCCGGTCGACGGCGTGCAGCTTCCGCGTCGCGAGCGGGCCGGCGCCGGCGCCGCCGAAATCACCGAGGACGAGAAGGCGAAAGGGTGTTTCGGGGTCGAGCGGCTCGGGCGACGTCTGGGTTCCGGTCCCCAGCCTCACGTCGACGTCGCCGGACGGCGGGCGCTTGGACATCGCGGTCTCCTCGAGATGGGGCCCAAGTCTAACGCGGGGAAGAGCCCGCGGACGTGCCGTTCTATCATCGCTTTGCCTCATGTCGCGACGAGAGCCGACCGCCTACGACGCGGTCTCGTATCCCGGGTTGGCGTTCCCGCAGACCCATCCGGATCGCCTCGCGACGATCGTCGACGCTGTACGGCCTCGCCGCCGCTCCCCCCGAGCGCTGCCGCGTTCTCGAGCTGGGCTGCGGGGACGGAGGCAATCTCATCCCGATGGCGTACGTCCTTCGGAGCAGCACGTTCCTCGGCCTCGACTCGTCGGGCTCGGCCGTCGCGCGGGGCCACGAGCAGATTTCCGCCCTCGGCCTCACGAACGTGACGCTCCTTCACGCCGATCTCATGGACGCCTCGAACCTCGGCACGTACGACTACGTCATCGCGCACGGCGTCTACTCGTGGGTGCCGCCGCCCGTGCAGGAGCGGGTACTCGCGATCGTCTCCGAGACGCTCGCCCCGAACGGCGTCGCGTACGTGAGCTACAACGCGTTTCCCGGTTGCCACGTTCGGAACGCGATGCGCCAGATGATGTTGTGGCACGTGCGCGGCATCGAGGATCCGGTCGAGAGAGTCGGTCAGGCGCGAGACCTCGTCCGGTTTCTCGGGGAGGCCGCCCCGCCGCACCCGATCTTCTCCGCGATCCTGAAGGAGACGCTCGACGCCCAGCGGGAGCAGGCCGACGGCTTCTTCTTCCACGACGACCTCGCCGAGAACAACGAGCCCCTGATGTTCGTCGACTTCGTCGAACGCGCCCGCCGGCACCAGCTCGAGTTCCTCTCGGAGGCCGACTACTGCGACATGGCCGTGTGGAACGCCGACAGCCCGGCCGGCCGATTCCTCCTGAAGGTGGGAGCGGAGAGCGTCATCCAGCAGCAGCAGTACCGGGACTTCCTCATCTTCCGGCGCTTCCGGCAGACGCTCCTCTGCCGCGAAGGTGCGTCCGCGACGCGCGAGCCCGATCCCCAGGTTCTTCGATCGCTCTACGTCGGCGCGAGCACGCGGCCGAAATCCGGGGACCCCGGCGTCGCGTCGGACGAGCCGATGCGCTTCGTGTCCGAGAAGGACGGGGAGGTGACGACGCCGCACCCTCTTTCGAAAGCCGCCTTTCTCGAGCTCGGAGCGATCTGGCCGCGCTGGGTCCGTGTTTCCGACCTCCTCGCCGCCGCCCGCGCGCGCCTTTCGGCCGCCGGGGGCCGTCCCGCCACGGCGGAGGACGAGGCGCGCCTGCTCCGCTTCCTCCTCGCCTCCTACGGCGCGAACGTGACCCAGCTTCGGAGCGCCGCGTGCCCGTTCGTGACGGAGATCTCGGAGCGTCCTCGCGCGAGCGCTCTCGCGAGGCTTCAGGCGCGCGCTCTCACGAAGGCCACGAACCTCAGGCACGAGAGCGTCCGGCTCGAAGATCCCCTCGTCAGGACTTTCCTCGGGCTCCTCGACGGCACGCGCGACCGCGTGACGATCGCGAGCGAAATGGCGGCGGCCCTTCGGCAGAAGGGCCCCGCGGCCGAGGCGCTCGCGGCGGACGTCGAGATCGGAATCGGCCTCAACTTCGACCGCGTGAGCCAGCTCGCGCTGCTCGAAGCCTAGTCCGCGTTCTATCATCGCTTTTCCCCATGTCGCGACGAGAGCCGACCGCCTACGACGCGGTCTCGTATCCCGGGTTGGCGTTCTCTCAGACCCATCCGGATCGCCTCGCGACGATGGCGGCGCTCTATGGTCTCGCCGCCGCTCCCCCCGAGCGCTGTCGCGTGCTCGAGCTGGGCTGCGCGGACGGGGGCAATCTCATCCCGATGGCGTACGTCCTTCCGGAGCAGCACGTTCCTCGGCCTCGACGCGGCGGGGTCGGCCGTCGCGCGGGGCCGCGAGCAGATTTCCGCCCTCGGCCTCACGAACGTGACGCTCCTTCACGCCGATCTCATGGACCCCTCGAACCTCGGCACGTACGACTACGTCATCGCGCACGGCGTCTACTCGTGGGTGCCGCCGCCCGTGCAGGAGCGGGTGCTCGCGATCGTCTCCGAGGTGCTCGCCCCGAACGGCGTCGCGTTCGTGAGCTACAACGCGCTTCCCGGATGCCACGTCCGAAACGCGATGCGCCAGATGATGCGATGGCACGTGCGGGAAACCGGGGAGCCCGCCGAGGAAATCGGCCAGGCGCGAGGCCTCGTCCGGTTTCTCGCGGAAGCGGCGCCGCCGCACCCGGTCTTCTCCGCGATCCTGGCGGAAACGCTGGACTTCCAGGAAAACCAGTCCGACGCCGTCCTGTTCCACGACGATCTCGCCGAGGTCAACGAGCCCCTCCTGTTCGCAGACTTCGTCGAACGCGCGAGCCGGCACCGGCTCAAGTTCCTGTCGGAAGCCGACTACCCCGCCATGGCCGCGTGGAAGGCCGACAGCCCGGCCGGCCGGTTCCTCCTGAAGGTGGGAGCCGAGGACGTGGTCCTCGAGCAGCAGTACCTGGACTTCCTCATCTTCCGCCGCTTCCGGCAGACGCTCCTCTGCCGCGAAGACGCGTCTGCCGTACGCGAGCCCGATCCCGAGGCTCTTCGGCCGCTCTACGTCGGCGCGCGCACGCGTCCGAAATCCGGGGAGCCCGACGTCGCATCGGACGAGCCGATGCGCTTCGCGTCCGAGAAGGACGGGGAGGTGACGACGCCGCATCCTCTTTCGAAAGCCGCCTTTCTCGAGCTCGGAGCGATCTGGCCGCGCTGGGTGCGGGTCTCCGACCTCCTCGCCGCCGCCCGCGCGCGCCTCTCGGCGGCCGGGGGCCGTCCCGCCACCGCCGAGGACGAGGCGCGTCTGCTCCGCTTCCTCCTCGCCTCCTACGGCGCGAACGTGGCCCACCTGAGGAGCGCGCCCTGCCCCTTCGTGACGGAGATTTCGGAGCGCCCCCGCGCGAGCGCTCTTGCCCGGCTGCAGGCCCGCACTCTCACCAAGGTCACGAACCTCAAGCACGAGACTGTTCGCCTCGAGGATCCCATCGTCAGGACTTTCATCGCGCTTCTCGACGGCACGCGCGATCGCATGGCGATCGCGAGCGAGATGGCGGCGGCCCTGCGGGAGAAGGACCCCGCGACCGCGGCGCTCGCGGCGGACGTCGAGAAGGGGATCGCCCTCAACTTCGACCGCGTGAGCCAGCTCGCGCTGCTCGAAGGCTAGACGACTCCGACCGACCGCCCGACGTCAGCCCTTCAGAGCCTCGGGGGCGTTCGCCTTGATGACCTCGAGGAGCTTTTCGCGGAAGGGGTCCTTCATCTCCTCGATGTCCTGGGCGTTCACGACTTCCTCGAACGCGTTCAGACCGGAGATCTCCGTGCTCTCGATGAGGACGTCGTCCGGGGGCCGCACCGTTCGCACGCTCGAGGAAATGCACGTGACCGGGAGATCGCCGAGGCCCGGGAGCTTTTCCGTGACGACGGGGAAACGGAGAGCCTCGAAAACCGCGAGAAGGCCCGGCTGCCTCGTGAGCACGGTGTCCAGGACGAGCGCGTGCAGGATCACGTTCTTGACCTGTGAGGCGTCGGGAATCTTCGCGGCCATCAGCTCCCTGAGGCGAGTGGGCGCGAGTCCCGAGTACGTGAGGATCCACTTGAGCGGCTGCGTCACGGTGACGGTCTTGCTTTCCGAGCCCGACTTCGCGACGTGCGGATACTCGAGAGGAACCAGCTCGACGTTGGAGCTCAGGATCTCGATCGGGTGGACTCAGCTCCTTCGGGAGTCCGTACGGCCGCCCTCCCGCGACCGCTTCGTATCGGCTGCGCAGGTCGCGGAACGCCGTGTCCGAGCCCTTGACCTCGCCCTTGGCGCTGCCCTCGACGAAGTCGCCCAGGATCGTGCGCGGGCGGAGCAGGAGCGTCACGGTACTCAGATGCTCCTTCAGCTCCGAGCGGAGCGATTCCGCGATCGCCCGCGTCAGCTTCCGGAGCGACCGGAGTTTCTGGAGATCGTACCCTTCGTCCATCTGAGATGAATCCTCCGTTCGGTCGCGGGGCGCCTCAGGCGTCTCCGTTTGCTCCGGCCTTCTCGGCTTCGACGATTTCGAGCAGACGCGCGCGGCGGGAGTCGACCATTCCGGCGACGTTCGTCACGCGCACGATCTCCTCCGTCGCGTCCACGCCCGAGAGATCGGTGCTTTCCAGGATGACGTCGTCGGGCGGGCGCTCGGTTTTCACGGCCGACGTGATGACCGTCAGGGGCAGCTCGCCGAACTCCGGCACCGTCTCGGTCTTCGCGGGAAAGTTCAGCGCCTTGAGGAGGCCGGCGAGCCCGCTCTTGCGCTCCAGAACGACGTGCAGGAGGAGGTGGTGCGTCAGAACGCGCTGAAGCTCGTCGCGCGAGCGGTTCGGGTCCGCGATGAGGGCACGAAGGCGGGCGAGGGAGAACCCCGCGTACGTCACGATCCACGTCAGCGGGGCCGTGACCATCACGCGCTTCGTCTGACGCTCCGAGCGCGCGACGAAGGGATAGTCGAACGGGAGGATCTCGAGCGCCGAGGTATTGATGGGGAGAGGAGGAGTCAGGCCGATGCCGAGATCGTAGGGCTTCTTCTTCGCGACCGCGTCGTAGAGGTCCTCGAGGTCGTGGAAGGCGCGATCGGCTCCCTTGACGGCCTCCTTCAGGGAGATGTTCGCTTTCGCGTACTTCCGCGCGTCCTGCAGCTCCTTCACCGTCGGGGGGAAGGCCGCGTCCCGCTTGACGGCCAGCTCCGATCCGCGGCCCCACCGGTCGGGACCGAGCTGGGCGCGCGGGCCCGCTTCGACCTCGGGCTTCATGGACAGGACGCTTTTCTGCACGTAGTCGCCGAAGACGGTCTCGGCGTGGAAGAGCGGAGTCAACGTCTCGAGAAGCGTCTCGAGCTGGGCGCGCAAATGCACCGACACGGATTTCGTCAGCTTCCGATAGTGGCGCAGGCGGGCGAGTGTGACGGGCGGCTCGACGGGAAGCTGCAGGACGGCGGTTTTCGGCGCCGCCGGAGCCTTGCCGTCTTCTTTGGGGGCCGACCCGGTTTCACGTTTCCGAGCCAGATGCCTTCTCCTTCCAGACCTCCGGCTCGCCAGGGGCGGCGCGACGGAGCGCTCAAATCGTCTGAATCTGTCGAATTGTAATCTATGAGGTCCGTCCGCCCGGCGGGAAGAGCCCTCAAACGCCCTTCCGGCCCGCCAGCTCGCCGAAGACGCCCCGGAACACCTCCTCGACGGGGCGGGGCTCGGACGCGTCGGGATGGGCCGACGCCCAGTCCGGCGCGAGGACGAGGGGAACCCACGGGATGAAGCGCGCGGGGGGGCCGGTCGAGCCCGCTCGCGCCAGCGCCGTCCAGACCTTTCCCGGCAGCTCCACCTGATCGATGGTCCCCGGCTTCGGGTCGGCGCAGTTCGCGGCCGGCGAGGTGACGAGGTACTCGCGGCAGCTGATCGGCCGGTCGGCGTGAATGGAGCAGCTCTCCTCTTCGAGAAACGGACACGGGATGCCGAGGTGGAAGTAGGCGAGGCCGAACGGGGCGACCTCGGCTTTCGACGAAGCCCTCCCGGTTCTCGAGCTTCGGGAGAAGGCCCGCCTCGGCCAGGCGCTCGCGGGCCCGCTCGAAGCGGGCACGGACCTCCGTGCGCCGCGGCTCGGGAAGCTCCTCCACGAGCCGGCCGATGCGCCGCGCCTCGACCTCGGAGATCGGGACGAGCTGGCGGCAGCACGCGCCGCACCCTTTCCTGCACGAGACGACCCGTCCCTCCGCGCCGGCACGTTCCGCGGCGAGGCCGACGAGGCCGTCCGCGACCCGCTGAAAAACCGGCAGGAGCGACTCCAGCCGCGCCGGTGCCGCCGGGAGGGTCAGCTCCATCTCGACCTCGTCGTCCCAGACCTTCATTCCGACGCGGACTTTCACCTGGTCCATGAAATGCCGGCCTCTCCGCCCGAACGTGTAGCTCCGTCTCCAACGGGAAGCAACAGGAATCTCCCGGGCCGGGCCAGCCCGCCGATCCGGCCTAAGATTCCGGGAACGATGCCCTCGTGGATTCCGGGATACCGGCTGCTCGAAGGGCCCGAGCAGACGGGGATCCCCTTCCGCTACCGCGCGGTTCGCGAAACGGACGGCGTCGCGGCGTGGATCCGCGTCGATGGCTTCGACGCGTCGTCGAGCGACGCGGCGATGGCCGTGGACGCGATTTACACCGCCACGGCACACTTCGACCATCCGCTGCTTCCGCCCGTCCTCGACTATCGGGTCGACGGAGGTGGCCGGGCGCTCGTTCATCGCGTTCCAGATCTCCGAGCCGGTCGCGGGCGGCGGGCATCGCACGCGGCGCGGCACGATGACGGCTCTCGCCGAGCTGCAGATCGCGGCTCTCGAGTGCGGCTTCGCCGGCGTTCACCTTCCCGCTTCACGAGCTGAAACGTCTGCGCGAGGGGGCGCGTCTCGAGGCGCGGCATCTGCCCGTGAACGAGTTCCTCTGCGAGCCGCATCGCGACGGCGGCGCGAGCGGTCTCGCCGGGACTCGAGGCCGAAGAGGAGGGGGCGCCCTTCATTCCCCCGGAGATCCGCTCCGGGTCGCGGGGCAGTTCGCTCCGCGCGGCGCTCGCCTACCGGCTGGCGGCGCAGATCCACGTGCTTCTCGAGGGTCACGTCGCCGGAGACTCGCCGCTCGAGAGCCGACAAGACGATCGCCCTGTCGGCCCTGTCGCCCTCTCGTTCCCGCCTCGACCGTCGGCCGAGACCGACGTGCCGAGGGAGCTGGTCCGGCTCGGCCTGTCGCTGCGCCCTGAAGACCGCCCGGACCCGGAGCACTTTCTGACCTTCCGGCTTCCGTCCCCGAAACCGGCGTGAGACGATCGGGACAACTCCCCTCGTCCGCCGAGCCGGTCGACGGCAAGGTTCCCGCACGGCTATCCTCCGCGAAAACGGACCTGACCTGAGAATCGAGAGAAGACGATGCAAAACGGGCGCAACCTCGGCAAGCGTGCTCTCTTCGCGGCGGCCGTCGCCGCCCTCCTGATGGCGACCGCGGCACGCGCGCAGACACCGATACCCACGCTCCCTCCTCTGCCGCCGCTGCCCGCGGCGAGTGAAACGTCCACGCCAGCACCCGTCGCCACGCAGCCGGCCGCCAGCGCCGTTGCTCACGCCGACAGCCTCGTCACCGCCGCCGCCGGCAGGGCCGTTGCCCACGCCCGCCCCGCCGCCCGGCGGAGCGCCCCGAAGCGCCGGGCGGCCTGCCGTCGAGCGTCGTGATCCTGCTCGGCATCGGCGTCCTCGTGCTCGTCGCGACGCTCGTCGTCGTGCTCACGGTGCTGCTGAAGAAGCCCGTCGTCATCAACGTCCCCTCGCGTTCCGCGGCCCCGCCGCCGGCGCCCGAGGGTCCCGCGCCCGCCGGATGGACCGACGGCGGCGTCGTCCACGCCGGACAGCCTCCGGCCGGCGTGCTGGACGTCCTGCCGGGACGGTTCCTCGTCGACGAAGGCGACCGGCAGACCGAGCTCCGGATCTTCCGGACCTCCCCGGCCGAGCGCGTCGAGACGACGATCGGCCGCGACCCCGGCCCGCCCTACCGCCACATCCAGCTCCTCCCGGCATCCGTCTCCGGCAAGCACGCGAAGCTCGTCTTCGACAAGCGGAGCTACTCCCTCATCAATTACGCCCGGACCAACCCGACCCGCGTCAACGGCGAGGAGATCGAGGAGAACGCCTCGCGGCGCCTCGTGGACAACGACCGCATCGAGATCGGCGAAGTCGTCATGACGTATCGCGAGGACTGAGGAATCGAAGGTGGGCGTCGAAGAGGGCTCTCTCCCGCCCCGGTACCTCGCCGGCGGCCTTTCCGAGAAGGGCCGCCGGGAGTCGAACGAGGATGCCGCCATTCTCGCGGTCCTCCCGCCGTCCTCCGCTCTCAGGGCGTATGCCGTCCTCAGCGACGGCATGGGCGGCCACAACGCCGGAGAGGTCGCCTCGCGCCTCGCCGTCGAGATCCTCAAGGAGAAGGTCCAGGCCTTCGCCGCGCGCCCCGACGCTCCAGTCTCTGCCGCCGGCGGCGATCGAGGCCGAGATCCGCGAGTGGATCGCCGAGGTCAACCGCGAGATCTACCAGCGCGGGAAGGCGTCGGCCGAGCAGAAGGGAATGGGCGCGACTCTCGCGTTCGCGATGGTGCTCGCGGACGACCGCCTCGTCGTGGCGAATGTCGGCGACAGCAGGATCTTCCTCGTCTCGGGCCTGAGCGTGAGGCAGCTCTCGGTGGACCACACCGCCCTCGCCGAGCAGCGGCGGGCCCTCGGCTCCGACTCGGTCGCGCCCGAGGACGACGCGAGCAATCCCTTCGCGCACGCGCTCACCCGGAGCCTCGGCCAGGAGAAGAAGGTCGTTCCCGACGTGCGGAGCGACGTGACGCTCGGTCCCGGCGACGTCGTCATCCTCACGACCGACGGCGTCACCGACGTCCTCGAGGCCGAGCGCTTTCTCACGGCTCTCGAAACGACGGGCAGCCTCCAGGAGGCGGCCGACGAGATCTATCGCCTCGCGTTCGAGGCAGGCTCGAAGGACAACATCTCGGTCGCGCTCCTTTCGCGCGGGACGCCCGCCCGGCTCGGGCTCGGCAAGGCCGGACAGCCGGCCAGCGTCGAGCCGCCCCCTTCGCACGGCGGCGACGAGATGCTCATCGCGGGTGCGGCCTCGGAGCCGCCCGTCGAGCCCGCGTCCCGGCCGCGCGCGAGCCGGCGTCGTCGCCATTCGGCGTCGCCGCGCTGGCGCTCCTCGCCGTGGTCCTCGCGCTCGGCGTCTTCCTGCGGCAGCCCTCCGCTCCGCCGGCTTCGCCGGCCGCCGTTCCTCCGTCCATCGATGCCGGCATCGACCGCCTCCGTTTCCGCGACGCCCGTCCCGGCCGCGACGCCGCTTCCCGCAACACTCCCGCCCTCGCCCCCGCCGACGGAGGCTCCCGAGCAGGGCGCGCGAATGCCAGGCGACGCCGCGTCCCTCTCCGCAACCCGCGCGCGTGCCGGGAGAGCCGTCGTTCCGGACTCCGGTTGCCCTCAGCGGGCTCAAGCCGCTCGAGTTCCCGCCGACGCCGACCGACACGCCGACCGACGCACACGCCGACGCCGACCGCGACGGACACGGCGACGCCCACGATCGCTCCGACCGCGCTCCCGGGAAAGGCGCCGAGGCCCGGCCGTCGCCGGCCGCGTCCCGACGCCCGGCCAGCCCCGAGGCGCCGCAGCGCCCGAAGCCGCCAGCGCCCGCGAGGCCGTCAGTGCCTGAAGACGAGGAACGCCGCGAGCGCGCACGCCGCGACGAAAGCCAGGATCCCGAGCGCGAGGACGAGCCCGCCGACTCCGGGTCGTGAGCCGATTCCGGGGAGAGCTTCCTCCGGCGAAGGCTCGTCGCGCGACGGGCCGCCGGCGTCCGGCCGGCCGGGGCGGGAGTTCGGGAAAAGAGACCGCGCGCAGCCTTCGAAGCGTCGGCGCGGCATCGAAGCGCCTCGGCAGGAGGGCGTACCCGATCGAGGCCGCGCGGTAGATGGAGGCCGGCGACTGCGGGAGCTCGAGGACCGGCCGCGGATGAGACCTCCGAAGCTCTCCCAGCCGCCTCACGACGGCGTCGGAAGACGGCCTTTTCTCCATCTCGGTCTCGAGCAGGCTCTCCACGAACGCCGACAGGGCGCCGTCCGCCTCGCCCGCGCCCTCCCTGAGCTCCAGCTTCGGCGCCGCCCTTTTCTTCTGCGCCTTCATCACGCGATCCGGCGTCTCGCCCGGGAACGGCGGCTTTCCGGAGAGCCACTCGAAGAGGAGGACGCCGAACGAAAAGACGTCGCTCCGCGGATCGACGAGCCCGGCGGCGCCTTCTCCCGTCAGGAGCTCGGGCGAGGCGAACGGGACGCGGCCCAGGAACGCTCCCGCCATGGTCAGATCCTCGTTCGACGAGATGTCCTTCGCGACGCCGAGGTCGATCAGCCGCGGGTTGTGGCCGAAGCGCCGCGTTTCGACGAGAACATTGTCGAACGCGATGTCGCGGTGGAGGATTCCCTGGACGTGCAGGGCATCGAGGGCCGAGGCGATGCCGTAAGCGAGGCGGATGACCTCGTGAACGGGCGCGGAGCGAAAGGCCGAGAGAGGCTCGCCCTCGATCCACTCCATCAATGCCCAGCCGGTGCTGCCGTCCTCCTCCTCGCCGCAGCCGTACAGAGCCGGAAACGCCGGGTGCTCCATCCTCGAGAGGATCCGGCACTCGCGCCGGAACCGCTCGCGAGGGCGGAACGCGGGGTCCATCCGGTCGAAGGGGTAGATCTTCGCGGCCAGGCGGGTTCCGGTGCCGCGATGACGCGCGGCGAAGACCTCACCCGAGCCGCCCCGGCCCACGATCTCGCCGAGCTCGATCTCCTCGAGGCCGAACCCGAAGCGCGACGTCACCGGCCGGGGCCTCTCACTTCGTCGCGGGAGGCGGGGCGGGCGCGCCCTCGAGGCGCCTGAGACGCGTGTCGAGGTTGCTGCGGTCCTGAACGTAGGTCTTTCCGAAATCCGCGGCCCACTTCTCGACGGCCTTCAGGGAGGTGCGGAGCTCCGCCGTCTCCCGGCGAGCCGCGGCGGCGTCCTGCTTCGCCGCTTCGATGTCGGCTTGCAGGAGCTGGCGTACCCCTTCCAGCTCGCGCCTCTGTGCCTCCTGCTGCTCGGCGAGCCTCTTCTCCATGCCCGACACCGCGTCGAGGACCGGTTGGATCTGCTTCCGCGTCGCCGCGTCCATGGACTGGATCTGGTTCTCGAGGGTCGTCTTCGTCGCGACCTGACTCCGGAAAGCCTGAAAGACGAGCGTGCCGAGCGCCGCGGCGACGACGACGAACGCGGCCGTCAGGAAGGCCAGCCCGATCTTCAGGTTCCGGTTCGAGTGTCCGATCGACTCGGCGAGGTTCTTGAAGAAGATCGTGGAGCCCTGCACGACTCCCTGCCCCCGGGACCGCGTGCGCGCATCGGAGAGCATGTCCTTCAGGGACTTCGATTCGCCCGGGGCCGGGCTCGCGGTGGCGTCGACATCACCGGAAGGTCCCCGTCGGTTCTCGGTCATGACCGCTCCTTCATTCGGGGTTGGGATGAACGGATGCTGAGGGCCGCCGCGGCGACGACCCCCGTGGGGCCGGCGTGGCTGCTCCGGCGCGTTTCGCCTGCCGAGGCGCCGCGCAGGAGCGAGATCAGAACCCACAGAACGGCGGCAAAGAGGAAGACGATGGCGGCGACGATCAGTCCGATCCCGAGACCGCGAATCCGCCGACCGGTCGCGTCCGCGGCGGGAGCCGACGCCGCGGGTGCCGCGGCGCGCGGCACCTCGCGCGGCGGTGCCGTGACGAAAGGTGGCGGCTCACCATAGACGACCAGCTTCCGGCCGGGCTTCGGGGCGGCCGGCGGGATGTGCTCGCCCGTACGGATGGACGCGGGCGCAGATTCGGGGCGGCGCACGGGCTGGACGGGAGGCGCCGAAGAGGGAGACTCCTGGACGGGCGGCTGCCGCAGCGGAGGAAGAGGCTCCCTGGCGGACTGCTGCCTGAGCTTCGCGAGGACGTCGTCGAGCCTCTCGGTCTTTTCCTCCTTTTCTTCGAACGGCGAGGAGCCGGCCGGCTCGGGCTGCGAGCCCTTCGCCGCGCCTCCGGTCCACGTGGAGACCTCCGGAAGCCTCCCCGGCGTCTCCGACACGACGGTCGGCGCCGTTTTCGTCGGGTCCGGAGATACCGGCGAAGGAAGAGGCTCCATCCTCGCCGGTCTCGCGCCCGGGAGAGTGTCGTGGACCGAGGTGGTCGCCGCCGCCGGCGACGGGCTGGCGGGAATCGAGGGCGAAGGAGGAGGAGACAGGGGCACGAAGCGCTCGGTGGGCGACTCCGGCGCATCGAGGTCGGGCCACCTCTTCTGCTGAGAGGCTTCGACGGAGGCCGGGCTCTTCGCCTCCGCGGTCGCCGGCGTGAAGCGCGCGACGGGCGGCGAGAGCGACGGCGAAGAAGGAGCGGACGAGCCGATCCTCCCCTCGACCGGTGGAGGAAGCGTCCGGAGGGCGAGCGGATCGGGCTCGAGCGCGGGCGGGAGGTCCCGCTGAACGCGGTCGAGCACGTCGAGGATCTCTTCGTAGTCCTGGGGCCGGTCGTCCGGACTCCTCGAGAGCATCCGCCGCACGATGTCCCGGAGCGGCTCCGGCAACGGCGGGACGTCGGCCGGCGCCCGGACCTCGAACACGTTGTCCTTCTGGTGCGCCACGAGCCAGTCGAAGTAATTCCGCTTGCGGGCCACCGTGATCGGCGGCTCTTTCGTCAGGAGCCTGTGGAAGATGACGCCCAGCGAGTAGACGTCGCTCCGCCAGTCGATGCTCGACGGAAAGAAATGCTCCGGCGAGGCGAACGCGAATTTCCCGAGAAACTGCCCCGTCCGCGTCCGCACATCGCCGTCCACCGCCTCCTGCTGGAGGATCTTCGCCACCCCGAAGTCGAGGATTTTCGTCACGCGCGTCTCGTTCTCGAGCGTCACGAAGATGTTGTTCGAGGAGAGGTCGCGGTGAACGACGTTCCGGCTCCGGAGATAGGCGAGGCCCATGAGGGCCTGGATCATCAGCGGCAGGAGCTCGGGGAACGGCCGTCCCTCGAACGCGCGGAAGTCGACGCCGTCGACGTACTCCATCACGATGGAAAGAACGCCGTCCCGGGACTGGGTGACCTCGTAGCACCGCACGATGTTCCGGTGGTTGAGCGCCGACAGGATCCGGTTTTCCTTCAGGAACCGGGCCTGCAGCTCGGGGTCGAACTCCCTCTTGGAGATGACCTTGATGGCCACCGGCAGGCCGGTCCGAACGTCAGTCGCGAGGTAGACGAGCCCCATTCCTCCTTCGCCGAGGACGCGGGAGATCGCGTAGTACTCGAACTCCGGCGACATGCTCGAAATGCTCGCGATGGGCGACTCCAGGACACCGCAGTTTAGCAAACTCGATGCTCGACAGCGGCGTGTTTCCTTCCCGTCCTCTACTCCGGGAGGTTCGACGCGAGGCGCTGCAGCTCGGACCAGCGCGCATAGAGGCGGTCGATCTCGGCCTGCTTCTCCTCGAGCGCCGCCAGGAGGGCGACGAGCCTCGACGCGTCGCTGACGTGCGCGGGGTCTTCGCTCTCCTCGCGAAGAGCGTCGCGATCAGCCTCAGCCGCCTGGATGCGCTCTTCCATGCCGTCGAGCTCCCGCTGTTCCTTGAAGCCGACCCGTCGCTTGCGCGCCGGGGCCTTCGCGGCGGAGCGGCGCGCCGGGGCGGCGGCCTTCCGCTCCGCGCGCCAGGCCTCCCACTGGTCGAGACCCGCGAGCGCCGTGAGCGTCCCATGGCCCCTTCTCGTCCCGGGAGAACGCGAGGATGCGGTTCGTGACGCGGTCCAGGAAATACCGGTCGTGCGTCACGAGCAGGACGGCGCCCGGGAAATCCGCGAGGCAGTCCTCGAGGACCTGGAGCGTCGGAGGATCGAGGTCGTTCGTGGGCTCGTCGAGGACGAGCAGGTTCGTCTTCTTCAGCATGAGCCGCGCGAGGAGCAGCCGGCTCTGCTCGCCGCCCGAGAGGCGGCCCACCTTCATGTCCTTCTGCTCCGCCTTGAACAGGAACCGGTCGAGGTAGCTCCGGATGTGGACGAGCGAGCCGCGGTAATCGACGTGGTCCCCCTCGGGGCAGATCGTCTTCGCGACGGTCGTCTCCGGATCGAGGCTTTCGCGGCCCTGCTCGAACGTGACCGGCTGGAGGTTCTCCGCGCGGAAGACCTCTCCCGTGTCGGGCTTCTCGGTCCCGAGCAGGATCCTGAGAAGCGTCGACTTTCCGCACCCGTTCGGCCCGAGGAGGCCGATCCGGCTCCTGCGGCGTCACGAGGAGGTCGAGATTCGAGAAGAGGACGTTCTCGCCGTAGGCCTTGCCGATGCCCTTCGCCTCGATGAGCCGCTTCGGGTTCTTCCCGGACGACTGGAAGTCGAGGCGGGCGCTGCGGGACTGGTTCCTTTCCGACAGCTCGCACGACCTCGCCTTCGAGCGCGCCCGCCCGCTGGATGCGCGCCTGCTGCTTCGTCGAGCGCGCCTTGGCGCCTCGCAGGAGCCACTCGGTCTCGCGCCGCAGCTGATTCCTCAACGACGTCTCGCGCTGCGCATCGGTCGCCAGGCGCTCTTCCTTCACCCTGAGGTACGTCGCGTAGTCGCCGCGAACGTCGAGGAGGCCGTTCGCGTTCCGCCGGTCGAGCTCGAGGATCCGGTTCGCGACGCGCTGCAGGAACAGCCGGTCGTGCGTCACCGTCACCGTCGCGAACGGCGCGCGGGCCAGGAGCTCCTCGAGCCAGAGGATCGCCTCCACGTCGAGATGGTTCGTGGGCTCGTCGAGAAGCAGGAGATCGGGCTTGCGCACGAGCTCGCGCGCGAGCGCGACGCGTTTCTTCCACCCGCCCGAGAGCGTCGCGACCGGCGTCTCCGGCGACCGGCCCTCCGTCGCGAGGGAGAGCCGGGCGATGACCTCGTCCGCCGAGAGCGCGGCCTCCCAGGCTTCCTCGCCGGCGTGCGCGCCCGCGGCGCCCTCGAGCACCGCCTCGCGGATCGTCGCGCCCTCGCGGAACACCGGCATCTGCGAGAGGTACCCGATGCGCAGGCTCCGCTGGATGGCCCGCGTGCCCTCGTCCGGCGGAATCTCGCCCGCGAGGATCGACAGCAGCGTCGACTTCCCGGCTCCGTTCGGGCCGATGAGGCCGATGCGGTCGCCGGAGTCCACGGAGCAGGCGATCCCCTCGAACAGGGGATGCGAGCCGAAGGCCTTCGTGAGACCTGTTGCGGTCAGGAGGATTCCCATGGAACGTGACCCGGAGGGAGAAAAATGGCGGGGCCGACGGGGCTCGAACCCGCGACCTCAGGCGTGACAGGCCTGCGCTCTAACCAACTGAGCTACGACCCCGATTTCCGTCCCACGACGGTCGCGTCTGGGCGGGAGGCGGAGTATACAGAGGCGGTCCGCCGCGGCAACGCGGAAGTCTGGTGGGAGGTGCCGGGATCGAACCGGCGACCTGCTGCGTGTAAAGCAGACGCTCTCCCGCTGAGCTAACCTCCCGCGACAGTTTAACGTCCGGAACCGGCTTCGTCTCCGGCAGCTGATCGACAACGGCTCTCGCTTCCGCAATTCCGGAAGGAGCACAGATGGAACGCTACAACCTCGTCGTGATCGGCGCGGGTTCCGGCGGCCTCGTCGTCGCCGCCGGCGGGGCCGGGCTCGGGGCCCGCGTCGCGCTCGCGGAAAAGCACGTTCTCCCTTTCACGCCCGAGGGCGGATCGCCGGTCCGGGCGATGGGCGGCGACTGCCTTCAGTACGGCTGCGTTCCGTCGAAGGCGCTCCTCCGCGCCGCGAAAGCCGCCCACGCCGCCCGCGAGGCCGGTCGGTTCGCCATTCGCGGCGTCTCCGACCCCGGCCCGCAGGACCTCGAAGCCGTCATGGACTACGTCCGCCACGCGCAGGCCGAGATCGCGCCGGCCGACTCCGTCGAGCGCTTCACGGGCCTCGGCGTGGACGTCCTCGCTGGGGGCGGGGCGCCTGAAATCCGCCCACGAGGTCGAGGTCGACGGCACGACCGTGTGGGGAAAGCACGTCGTCATCGCGACCGGCTCGCGCGCCATGATCCATCCGATCCCGGGCCTCGAAGAGGCCGGCTACCTCACGAACGAGAGCGTCTTCGCCGCCACGAACGCTGCCGGGGAGCCTTCTCCTGATGGGCGGCGGTCCCGATCGGCACCGAGCTCGGCCAGGCCTTCTCGCGCCTCGGCTCGAAGGTGACGATCGTTTCGTCGACCCCGCACATCTGCCCGAAGGAAGACGCGGACGTCGCGGCCGTCCTCGTGAAGCGGCTGAAGGAAGAAGGCGTCACGATCCACGACGAGGCGCGCGCCACGAAGGTCGCGAAGAGGGACGGCAGGAAGGTCGTCACGGTGAAGCCCGCGCGCGGCGCCGAGTTCGACGTGGCGGTGGACGAGATCCTCGTGGCCACGGGCCGCCGCCCGAACATCGAGGGCCTGAACCTCGAGGCCGTCGGCGTGAAGCATCGACCAGAAAGCCATCGCCACGGACGCGAAGTGCCGCACGAACGTGCCCGTCCGTCTGGGCGATCGGCGACGTGGCCGGGCACTACCTCTTCACGCACTGGGCGGGCTACCAGGCGGGCATCGTGCTGCGCAACACGCTGTCCCCGGTCGCCCTCGCGAAGTGCGACTTCGACGAACACGCCCTGGATCACGTACACGGAACCCGAGATCGCGCACGTCGGCCTCGGCGAGGACGAAGCGAAGAGAAGGAACGTCCCCTATCGCGGTCTTCCGGCCGAGTTCCTCCACAACGACCGCGCCGTCTGCGACGGCACGCAGGAGGACAACTTCGCGAAGGTGCTCATCGACCCGAAGGGCAAGATCCTCGGCGCCGCGATCGTCCACCCGCACGCGGGCGACCTGCTCGGCGAGATCGTCCTCGCGAAGAAGAACGGGCTCCGCCTCTCGGCGCTCGGCTCGGTCATCCACGCCTACCCGTCGCTCTCGGAGATCAACGGCGCCGTCGCGCGCGAGTACCTGAAGACGTCGCTGACGCCCGGCCGCAAGAAGATCCTCACGAAGCTGGCCGCGTTCCTCAGGAGATGAGCACATGGACAACGTCTCCGCCGCTCCGCCGGCCCGGCTGCGAAGAGGCCTTTTCCCGTCGCGAAGGTGGCTGTCGCCGCCGTCGTCGTCGCCGGCCTCTTCCTTCTCTTCCGCTTGCTCCCCATCGCCGAATGGATCGAGGAGTTCAAGACGTACGTGAGGGGGCAGGGCACGCTCGGCTACCTCATCTTCGGCTTCGTCTACGTCGGCGCCTCGCTCATCCCCGGCGGCCCCGCCGCGATCATGACGCTCGCGGCCGGGGCCGTTTATGGCGTCGTGACCGGGACGATCCTCGTCTCGCTCTCCTCGATCACCGCGGCGACGCTCGCCTTCCTCCTCGCCCGCGGCGCTTTCCGGCAGCGCGTCGCAGAAGATCGCCGAGCAGAACAGGACGTTCGGCAGTCTGAACCGGGCGATCGAGAAGGAAGGGGCGCGAGATCGTCGCGCTCGTCCGGCTCTCGCCCGTCTTCCCGTTCACGATCGTCAACTACCTCTTCGGCCTGACGCCCGTGAAGCTCGCGTCCTATTTCTTCGCGAGCTGGATCGCGATGCTTCCGGGCACGCTCGCCTACGTCTACTTCGGGGCCGCCCTCGGCGACGTGACGGGAAGCGCGACGACGCTCCAGAAGACCATCAAGATCAGCCTCGCGGTCGCGGCCGTCGTCGCCACGATCTTCATCGCCCGGATCGCGGCGAAAGCGATCAGGAGCGCGGGCATCGACGAGGCGAAGGCCCCGCCGGCGCCCGGACCTACTTGACGCTGTCGGAGAGAACCGAGACGTTCTGGATCTCGGGCGGCAGATGCGAGACGTCGTCGAGAAGGAGCGGCGTCGCCGGTGCGGATCCGTTCCATTCGAACGCCGAGAGCGAGCCGTTCCGCTGGCGGATCTCGTCCATCCGCCCGAGCTCCCGCCGGAGGAGCCGCGTCATGAGAATGCGGTTGAAGCGCCCATGCGCGACGACAGCGGGGCTCGCGCTCCCGAGGCATCGAGCCGCGCGAGAAAGCGGTCCGCCCGGACGGCGGCGTGCGCGGGCGACTCCCCTCCCGAGGGCGAAAGCTCCGTCTCGCCCGCCCGCCATCGCGCTCTCACGCCCGCAACCTCCTTCTCGATCTCCCCGTCGAAGGGCCGGCCCGACCAGACGCCCCAGTCGAACTCGACGAGGTCGGCATCCAGCGACACGCCGAGGCCGAGGGGGGCCGCCACGATGGCCGCGGTTTCGCGCGCGCGGATCATCGGGCTGGCCCACACGGCGTCGATCTCCTCGCGCGCGAGGCGGATCGCGAGGCATTCCGCCTGACGGCTCCCTCGCGCCGAAAGCGGCGTGTCGAAGCGGGAGCCCTGCAGCGAGCCGGCGAAATTGCCCTCGCTCTCGCCATGGCGGGCGATCCTGACGAGCATGAGACGGGATTCTATGAAAACCGGGGCCCCGTATCATCCCGGGCCGATGCGCACCGTCGCCCGCGACTTTCCCGACGTGGTCGGAGCCATCTCCGACGACTCCGTCCGCGCCCTCTTCTCGCAGCGATTCCTCGTCGCGACCGAGATCTACGACGAGCTCGTGGACGCCGCGTGCTGGAAGATCCTCGGCGACATCGGCGCGCGCCCCGCGCCCGGGGAGACGAGGGAAGAAGAAGAGATTCTTGCTCAATACCCCGTGCACACCCGACCGGCTCTCCGATACATGTTCGAGAAGCTGGCCGGGAGCCGAGTATTTTCTTAGAAGGGTGAATGAGGGAGAGCGCGCCGGGAGACGGCCGAGGCGCCGCCCGACGCCGCAACCGCCCTCGGTCGAATCCCTCGCCGCCGAGCTCGCCGCCACCGAGCCCGACGCCGCCGTGGGCGCCGAGATCGTGACGCTGCTCGCCGCCGAGGCGCCGGAGTTCTTTCGCGGAAAGAAAACGGGCGAGGAGATCCTCTTCTCGCCCGTTCGCCTGCCGCTCTGGATCCGGTATTTCTCGAACGCGAACATCCTCTACGCGATCAACAACACGCTCGGCGCCGAGGCGCTCGCGCGCGTCCTGCCGGCAGGAGGGCGGCGAGATCCTCGAGATCGGCGGCGGCTGCGGGAGCGCGGCCGAAGCGGCGCTCCAGCGCCTCGGCGCGCGCGTCGCGCGCTGGCGTTTCACGGAGCTCGTCCCCACGTTCGCGCGCCGGGGCGAACGGGCGGCGCGCGCCGCGGCGGCCGCCAGGAACGCTCGTCGAGGCCGCGAAGCTCGACATGACGAAGCCGTGGGAGGCGCAGGGCGTCGCGCCCGGCTCCTTCGACGCGGTCTACTCCGTGAACTGCTTCCACGTCGCGCCCGATCTCGCCTTCGTCCTCGCGCGAGGCGAAGGCCGCGCTGAAGCCGGGCGGGGTCGTCGTCGTCTCGGAGATGCGTGAAGCCCGGCGCGCATCCGCCGCCCTCCTACGTCGATTTCGTCTTCAATTTCCTCACGAGCTTCACGGACGTGAAGCTCGACCCCGTTCTCCGGCCGAATCACGGGTTCCTCTCGCCCGCGGCGTGGCGCGCGAGCTTCGTGGCGGCCGGCTTTCGCGACGTCACGTTCGTCCCGGACGTCGACGCCGTCGCGGCGCGCTACCCGAAGTTCTTCGTCGGCGCGGTCGTCGCGCGCCGCTGAGGGCGGCGTCGGCGCCGTTTCGCGCGTCAGTGCTTTCACGGCGGCGGCGGCTTCTTCACGAAAGCCGCGATGTCCTCGACGACCTCGGCGGCGACGTGGCCGGGCTTCTCGTACTCGGCCGGTGTGCTTCGTCCCTCGCCGGGCGCGAAGAGATGATTCAGCGTCGGGTACGACTTGAGGACGACGCCCGGGCGGTCTCCGAGCTCCTTCTTCCAACCGAAAAAGTCGTTCATCGAGACCTGATAGTCACGCTCGCCCTGCAGAACGAGAATCGGCTTGCCGAGGGAGCGGGCAGCCTCGAGCGGAAGCTGGGCCCTGAGGTCGAGCCAGTACGACACGCGAAGCGCCGAGGATCGTGCCGGAGGGCGGACCGGGCCGGCCCGCGTAGAGATCCGCCAGGGCGTTCGCTTCCTTCAGAGCTGCCGGGCGCCGCCAGCCGCTGGGCGTCGGGCGCTCCCGGCGCGAGCGAGCGATTGCGCCTGGTCGCGAAGCACCTCCGACATGGGCCGTGAAGGAGCCGCGAGCAGCACGACCCCCGCCATCGCGCCGTCGAGGACGCCGATCCGCGGCGCGAGGATCGCCCCGAGACTGTGGCCGGCGACGAAGACGCGCTTCGCGATCGACTCCCGGCGTCTCGCGCAGGAGCCTGAGGGCCGCGAGCGCGTCGTCGAGCACCTCGTCCGGATCGTCACGTCGCGCGCTCGCCGCGAGCTCCTTCTCGTGGACCTTCGTGCGCTTGTCGTACCGCAGCACCGCGATGCCGCGCGACGCGAGGCCCTGCGCGAGATCCTGGAACGGGCGGAATGCCGCCGATCGTCTCGTCGCGGTCCTGGGGGCCCGAGCCGTGCACGAGGACGACGCCCGGGAAGGGCCCTTCGCCCAGCGGACATCGAGAGCGTTCCCGGAAGCGACACGGTGCCCGAGACCACCTTCACCTCGCGCTCGCGGAACGCGCCGGCGTCACGTAGGCCGGCGCCGTCCAGTCGGGGCGCGCGGCCTCTTCCGGTCTCGAGGAACATGCCCGCCAGCCGTCCGTCGGACCGGAACGTGAGCTTCAGCTCCGCCTTCTGCCTCTCGAACGTGCAGCTCGTGAACGCGAGCGTGTATTCCGCGACGCCAGCTGACGTCGCGGCTCGGCGCACGACTTCAGGAGCCCGCCCTTCGCGCGCAGACCCGAGCCAGAACGCGCGCAGTTTCGCGTCCGGCAGCGCCGCCTTCAGCTGCTCGTCGAAGCGGGACTCGAGGGCCGCGAGGTCCTCCGCCTTCAGCTCGGCGACGACGTCCTTCGCGAGCGACGCCGCGGCTCGCCGGAAGCGGCGCGACGTCGACGGCGTCGGCCGGCGTCCTCGCGGGCGCCGTGCGCGCGAGCGGGCCCGGCAAGGACGCAGCGGCGAGAGAACGAGGCCATGAATCAGTTTCATCATGGAGCGCGCTTTTTTCCTTCTGATACCCTTCCCGGTCCCATGAAAATACACGAATACCAGGCCAAGGAAATCCTCCGCGGGTTCGGCGTCGCCACGCCCCGCGGCCGCGTCACGGACTCGCCCGAGGAAGCGGGACGCATCGCGAAGGAGTTCGGCGGGCGCGCCGTCGTCAAGGCGCAGGTCCACGCCGGCGGCCGCGGCAAGGGCGGCGGCGTCAAGCTCGCGAAGAGCCCGGACGAGGCGGTCGAGCTCGCCAAGAAGATCCTCGGCATGCAGCTCGTCACGCACCAGACGGGACCCGCAGGGCCAGAAGGTCAAGAAGGTCCTCGTCGAGGAGGCGCTCGACATCGCGCGGGAGCTCTACATCGGCATCACGCTCGACCGCGCGATCGGCCGGCCCGTGATGATGGCGAGCAAGCAGGGCGGCATGGAGATCGAAGTCGTCGCCGCGAAGGACCCGGGCGCCATCGTCAAGGAGCCGTTCGACCCGGCCTGGGGCCTCCAGCCCTTCCAGGCCCGCAAGCTGGCCGACGCGCTCGGCCTCACGGGCGACACGCACAAGAAGGCCGTCGGCTTCCTCGATCGCGCTCGCGAAGGCGTACGTCGCGACGGACGCCTCGCTCGCCGAGATCAACCCGCTCCTGATCACGGGGACCGGCGACGTCATCGCGCTCGACGCGAAGATGAACTTCGACGACAACGCGCTCTTCCGGCACCCGAACATCAAGGAGTACCGCGACCTCGACGAGGAGGACGCGCTCGAGGTCGAGGCGTCGAAGTTCGGCCTCAACTACATCAAGCTCGACGGCAACGTCGGCTGCATGGTGAACGGCGCCGGCCTCGCGATGGCCACGATGGACATCATCCAGTACGCGGGCGGCAAGCCCGCGAACTTCCTCGACGTCGGCGGCGGCGCGAACGAGGAGCAGGTCAAGAACGCGATGCGGATCATCCTGTCCGACGCGAACGTGAAGGCCGTCCTCATCAACATCTTCGGCGGCATCATGCGGTGCGACATCATCGCGACCGGCGTCGTCAACGCCATCAAGGAGATCGGCATCAAGATCCCCGTCGTCGTGCGCCTCGAGGGCACGAACGTCGAGGAGGGGAAGGCGATCCTGAAGAGCTCCGGCCTCACGGTCATCCCCGCCAACGACATGAAGGACGCGGCCGAGAAGGTCATCGCGTCGCTCGGAAAGGCGGCCTGAGATGAGCGCCTGGATCGCGAAGAACACGAGCTCGTCGTGCAGGGGCTCACGGGCCGCGAGGGCAAGTTCCACGCGCTCGCGAGCCGCGACTACGGCACGCAGGTCGTCGCGGGCGTCACGCCCGGCAAGGGCGGGACGACCGTCGAGGGCATTCCCGTCTTCGACTCGGTGCTCGCCGCGGTGAAGGCCACGGGCGCGAACGCGTCGATGGTCTTCGTCCCTCCGCCGGCCGCGGCCGACGCGATCATGGAGGCCTCGGACGCCGGGATTCGCCCTCATCGTCGCGATCACGGAAGGCGTCCCGGTCAACGACATGATCCGCGCGAAGGATTTCCTCGCCGAAGGGTAAGAGCCGCCTCATCGGCCCGAACTGCCCCGGCGTCATCCGGCCCTCGGCGAAGGTCAAGATCGGCATCATGCCGGCGCGCATCCACCGCGCCGGGCTCGGTCGGCGTCGTCTCCCGCTCGGGAACGCTCACCTACGAGGCCGTCGGCCAGACCACCGGCGCTCGGCATCGGGCCAGTCGACCTGCATCGGCATCGGCGGCGACCCGGTCAACGGCACGAACTTCATCGACGCGCTCACGCTCTTCCGCGACGATCCGGAAACCGAATCCGTCATCCTCATCGGCGAGATCGGCGGCAGCGCCGAGGAAGAGGCGGCCTGCTGGATCGCCGGCAACCTCAAGAAGCCCGTCGTCTCGTTCATCGCGGGGCGCACGGCGCCCCCGGGCCGCCGCATGGGCCACGCGGGCGCGATCATCTCGGGCGGCAAGGGCACGGCCGCCGAGAAGGTGAAGGCGCTCCAGGCCGCCGGCGTCCACGTCGTGGACTCGCCCGCGCTCATGGGCGAGACGCTGAAGAAGGTGCTCGGGAAGTAGCCCTTTTTCGTTGGCGGACTCAGCCGCGGGTGACGAACTCCTCGGGCGAGAACACGCGGCCGGGAAAGGCCTTCGCGAGCTTCCGATCCGCGCTGACGAGCGGAAGGCCGAGCCTCTCGGCCGCGAAGACAAATTCGGCGTCGTAGGCCGAGATCCTTCCCCGCTCAGCCACCCTGAGGCAAGCCTCAGTGTCGTACTTCAGGGTCGCATCTGTGACGAGTCGATCTGCCTCTTCGAAGGCATCGACGGCGCCGGCGAGTTTCAGCTTGCCTGCCCGCATCGTCGTGACGAGGGCATTGCGAAGCTCGGACCGCCACAACGGCGGCGCCACCCACCCGGGATCGGCGTCGAGAACCGCGAGGGCGGCTTCGGTGCGCCCCCCGGGGACGACGACATAGGCGATCAGATTGGTGTCGACGACGATCATGGACGCCCTTCGTGCTTTGCGCGCTCGATGAGCGCGTCGGTCAGGATCGGGCGCGAGCCGAGCCTCTTGTGGAGGCGGCGCAGCGCGGCGATCGTCTCCTCCGCCGAACGTTTCCGAAGCGCGACGCTGTTCTCGAGGCGGGAGAGCGCCTCCTGGTTGAGGCTCCGCCGGTTCTGCTTCGCCTCCTCCTTCAGCTGCCCGACCAGCGCCTCCGGAACGTTCTTGAGCGTGAGCGTTGCCATGGATCCCTCCGGCATCCATTATGGATCCGTTTTGGTCCCCGAACAATTCTTCCCGCGGCTATTCGATTCACGCCGGCCCGAACGCATCCCCTGAAAAACGTCGGGCCGTCATCGTGAGCTGAAACGTCCGGACGGCACTACGATGGAAAGAGTGAGCGCCTCGCGTCGAGTTCCGTCTGCTGGCCGCGGCGATCGCATCGCTCGCGCTTCCGATCCGGGCGCAGGGCCACGTCCCGGTTCCCGCTTCGCCGCAGCCCGTCTCTCCCGTGAGGGCCCCCGGGCGCCTTCCCATTCCCGCGTCGGTCCTGTGGATCGCCGCTCATCCCGACGACGAGGCCCTCGCCGCTCCTCTCCTCGCCCGCTGGTGCGGTGACGGACACGCGCGCTGCTCCCTCCTGACCGTGACACGCGGGGAGGCAGGCCCGTGCCTCCGCCCCGACGGTTGCCTCCCCGACCTCGCCTCCGTCCGAAGCGCGGAGGCCGGCGCCTCCTCTCAGTACTTCGGCGCGAACGCGATTCTCCTGTCATTGCCCGACGGCGGTGGCGTGCTACCTCCACCATGGGACATCGACGCGGGCGGATCTCCGGACCTCGTCGGAACGATCGCGGGGTTCATCCGGGCAGTGGCGCCCGAGCTCGTCCTCACGTTCGATCCCCGCCACGGAACGACGTGCCATCCGGACCACCGCGCCATCGCGGCCGTCGTCCTCGATGCCGTGAGGCTGCTGAGCGACCCGCCGGCGATCTATCTGCTCGAGACACGACTCGAGGTCGACTCCCAACCGCTCGCGCTTCATTTCCGGTCCGCAGCATCCCGGGCGATCCGCTTCGACGCGAACGAGCCGCTCGCGTCGACCGGAGGCTCCGCCTGGAACGCCATGGCGGCCGACATGGAGCGCCATCCGAGCCAGTTCGACGCCGCCTGGCTTGCGGCCGTCGCGAGCACGCCCGCGGCCGATCGCGCGGTCTACCTCGCGCCCGCCTCCACGATCCTGAAGCAGCCGGCGTCGACCTGCCCCTGACGCCGCCCGGTGGGGACCTACGCCCCGAACTGCCGGAGGTGGTGGTCGAGGTGCTTGTACATCAGGATGCCCCACTCGTCGCCATTCAGGCGGCCGAAGAAGGAGTGCATCGCGGCCGTCGGCGGCCGAGGGCCCCGCGTCGCCGAAACGCTTCACGATCTCGACCAGCCGCGCCCTCTCCTTCGCGAAGTCGCGCGAGTCGCTCACGATGAAAGAAGGGTCGGTCGGAGAGTTCTTCGAGAACGGTTTTTCTCCGAGCAGCGAGCCCTTCACGAACCGGCCCAGGACCTTCCCGATGAAGCTGTGCTCCTTCGCGACGTCGCCGGCCCCGACCTCGAGGGCGGCGACGCAGTGCGCGCACATCTGCGCGGCGTCCATCTTTCCCCACTGGCGCGTTGCGCCGGCCTGGAGCTTACCGAGGCGATCGAGGATCTGCTGGCGCTCGGACGCCGCGAAGAGGTTGTTCATGGCTTGAAGCCTACGAAAGAGTGTGCCGCCGGCGCAAGCGGGCCAATGCCGCGTCGTATACTCCGCGCCCGCATGGAAAAGACGTTCGCCATCATCAAACCGGATGCCGTCGAGTCGAAGAACGCGGGGAAGATCCTCACGCGCATCGAAGCCGAGGGTTTCCGCGTCGTCGCGCTCAAGCGGCATCGCATCTCGAAAACCGAAGCCGAGTCGTTCTACGGCGAGCACCGTGCCAAGGGCTTCTTCACCTCGCTCGTCACCTACATGACCTCCGGCCCGGTCTACGTCGCCGTCCTCGAGCGCGAGAACGGCGTCGCACACTGGCGGTCCGTGATGGGTGCGACGGACCCCGCGAAGGCCGACGTCGGCACGATCCGGAAGGAATTCGGCCAATCCATCGAGCGCAACGCCGCACACGGCTCCGCGAATGCCGCGGACGCCGCCCGCGAGATCACGTTCTTCTTCTCCGCCGCCGATCTCCTCTGAGCCAGTCGGCGCCGGGGTAACTCTTCCGGCGCCGGGGGGCCGTGCCTTGGCGGCCCCTTTGCTATCGAATGCAGATAAGGCGCCGACACTCCCCTGCGGAGCGCTCCCGACAGATCGCCACAAATAATGCTGATGCAGAGACTTCCGGTTCTTTCGATGCTCCTTTCACCCGCCCTCCTGGCGGGCGCCGGGCTGTCAGCCCAGGTCTCCGCGCCGGCAAGAACTACAAGTTCGGTATCCGTGGGGTACGTAATGGTGCCCTTCGTCCTCACCGACTCGAAGGGCAAGCCCATCCAGGACCTCCGGGCGAAGGACGTCACGCTCCTCGTCGACGGCCAGCCCGTCGCGACCGACCTCTTCGCACGGAGCGACGACGCGCCCGTGTCGTTCACGATCCTCCTCGACGGCTCCGGCTCGATGGGCCTCGTCGGAAAGATGGACGGCGCGAAGGCCGCCGTGCGCGCCCTCGTGGAGCAGCGGCTCCCCGGCGACGACTTCGCGCTCTACGTCTTCGCGGCGGGCGCCGTGCGCGAGGAGGTTCCTTTCACGTCCGACGCGGCGCGCCTCCTCGCGACCGTCGACGCCGTGAAGCCCGCCGGCCGCACCGCGTTCTACGACGCCCTCGCGAAGATGCCCGACCGGACGCTCCTCGGGAAGAACGGTTCGCGCGCGATCGTCCTCCTGACGGACGGGATCGACAACGCGTCGGAGCTCTCTCGCGACGACCTCGCCGTCCTGCTCGGAGGGCGTGGACGTCCCCGTCTACCCCATCGGGCTGCGCTCTCCCGGCGCCCCGCTCGTCCCGCCGCCCGGCGTCACTCCGGACGCGCTCGTGAACCTCGACATCCTCGGCCATGTCGCCCGTCTGTCGGGAGGCCTGCTCTCGATCGTCGACGAGCCCGCGCAGTTGACGGCCGCGATCGCGCGCGTCGAAAAAGACCTGCGCACGCAGTACCTCCTGGGCTTCACGCCAACGGGCGCCGGGCCGGTGCGCTACCGCCGCATCTCGCTTCGCCTTTCAGGCCCCGCAAGGCCCGTCCGCGTCCGGGCGGGCTACCGGGGCACACTGCCGCCTCTCAAGGGCGGTTGAACACCCAACAGGAGGACTCATGAAGACCCCCGTCTCTCTCCTCGCGGCCGCCCTGGGCCTGTCGCTCGTCGGTTGCGCGACGACGACCGACATCGACAAGAAAATCGCGGAATCGCAGACCAAGACCGACAAGAAGATCGAGTCGGTCGAGACCCAGGTCGAGCAGCTCCAGGAGGGCCAGAAGACGACCACGGGCAAGCTGGAGGAGCAGGGCAAGCAGATCGAACAGATCGGCCAGTCCGCCAGGGACGCGCTCGCGCGCGCCCAGGAGGCCGGCGTCCTCGCGAAGGGCAAGATCGTCTTCCAGCAGTCGTTCGCCGAGGACCGCGTGCGCTTCAAGATCAATTCCTTCGAGCTGACGAAGGAGGCGAAGTCCGCCCTCGACGAGTTCGCGGCGAAGGTCCAGGCGCTCGACAAGGGCGTGTACCTCGAGATCCAGGGCCACACCGACGACACGGGCGGTACCGACTACAACGACCAGCTCGGCCAGCAGCGCGCCGAGGCCGTCCGCCGCTACCTCGCCCGCCAGCACAAGATGCCTCTCGGTCGCATGTCGACGATCTCCTACGGCGACACGCTCCCGGTCGAGACCAACAAGACGTCGCTCGGCCGCTCCAAGAACCGCCGCGTCGTGATCGTCGTGCTCGAGTAGGAAAAGAAGAGAATTCTTTCTGCTATCGGTGGCCGCGCATGCGGCCGCCGATAGCAGAAAATCCCTCTCCCACCCTCTTTGTCTTTCTAAGAAATCTTCTTCTTTCTTCTCTTCCTCAATTCCTCTAACAGCCTGACGAAGTCAGCAGGCGGGTCCGCGTCGAGCGAGACTTTCCTGCCGTCCGCCGTCGTCCAGCCGAGGTGCCCCGCGTGGAGCGCCTGGCGCGGGAAGGACACGGGGAAAGGCGGCTTTTTCGGGTCGCGATAGACCGGGTCTCCCACGAGCGGGTGGCCCGCGCTCGCGAAGTGAACGCGGATCTGGTGCGTGCGCCCGGTCTTGAGGCGCGCCTCGACGAGAGTTGCGAGGCCGAAGCGCTCCACGACGGTCCACTCCGTCACGGCGCGAATGCCCGCTTCACCCGGCTTCGCGACGCCGCGGCGGCGGTCCCCGCGGTCCTCGACGAGGTCGCGGTCGAACGTGCCGGCGTCTCCCGCCAGATCCCCTTCGACGAGGGCGCGATAGCGGCGGTCCATCGTGTGCGCCCGAAGCTGCGCTTGCAGTCCGATGAGGCCGCGCCGGCTGCGCGCGAACACGAGGATGCCGGACGTCTCCTTGTCGAGCCGGTGCACGACGGAGACGAACGTCCGTTCCTTTCCCGCCGTGGCGCCTCTGCACGTACGCCGAGACGCGGCCGAGCAGCGTGTCGACCTCCTTCGCCTCGGTCGGGTGCGTGAGCAGGCCGGACGGTTTGAAAACCGCGATCGCGTCGTCGTCCTCGTAGAGGACAGCGAGCGACGTCTCGACGCGCCGCTCCTTGCGGAGGTTGCGGTCCCACCGCAGCGCCACGTCCCGCGAGACGATCGCTCCGGGGTCGTTCACGACCGTTCCGTCGACGGTCACCTGACCCTCGAGGACCGCGCGTTTGAGGCGCGTCGCGGACTCCTCGGGGTAAATCGTCTGGAGGCGGCGGACGATGCGGAGGCTGCCCTCGGCGTCCGCGGCCGGGCCGCTCTTCATACGGCCATCGTCGCACGATCGACGGAGGAGCGTCGGAAGGCCCGCGTACACTCTGCGCGCAGCCTGAAGGCTCAGAACCACCGGCGCGTGCGTGCCTTGAAGGCCCGGTAATCCTCTCCGAACCTCCGCTCGAGGTACGCCTCCTCGCGGTCGATCACGAGGCGAGAGAGCGCGAGCCACACGAGCGGAAGCGTTGCGAGGAGCCACGGCGTGTTCGCGACGAGTGCGATACCCACCACCCCGGCGGAGACGCCGGCGTACATCGGGTTGCGCGAGATGCGGTAGGGCCCCCACGTCACGAGGGCGCTCACGGGGTGGTTCGGGTGCGGCGTCGTCCGCGCCTTCAGAAACGTCCCGAACGCCCAGCCGCCGAACGCGAGACCGAGGAGAGCGAACACCCACCCCGCGAAGGAGACGGGCCTTTCGAGGGAGGGCGGGACGAGATGAACCGGGACGAGCCATTTCAGGAGGAAGCCTGCCGCGAGCCCGGCCCCGAAGAGGACCGGCGGGATCACCGGGACGTTCGCGTGGCCATCGGCGGGCATGACTTCCGCAGGATACGCGCGCTCATCCGCGTGCCGTGACGAGGAGCCCGCGTACACTCCCGGGCATGAGCCGTCCCTCCGTGTTTTCCGTGCGAAGGGCGCGCTTTCTCGACGCCATGCGTGAAGGCGTCGCCGTGCTCTTCGCGACGCCCGAGGCCGCGTACGGCCACGACATTCACTACCGCTATCGCCCGGATCCGGACCTCTTCTATCTGACGGGGTTTCCCGAGCCCGAGGCGGCCGCGGTCCTCGACGCGGACCGCAGGACCTTCACGCTCTTCGTCAGGCCGAAAGACCGCGCGAAGGAGACGTGGGAAGGGCGCCGCAGCGGTCCGGAGGGCGCCGTGCGCGATTACGGCGCCGATCGCGCGTACCCGTTCGCGGACCTTTCGAAGCGCCTCCCCGACCTCGTGCGGCGCGCGCACGTCCTTCACTACGCGTTCGGCGCCCATGCGGAGGGCGACCCGATCGTCGCGTCCCTGCTCGCGCGATTCCGCCGCGAGGCCCGGAACCCGAAGCGCGGGCCGACGACCGTGAGGGACCCGTCGGATCTTCTCCACGCGATGCGCCTCGTGAAGGCGCCGGAAGAGATCGCGCTGATGGAGCGCTCCGCGGCCATCGCGGCGGCCGCGCACCGCGCGGCGCGGCGCATCGCGAAGCCCGGCCTTTTCGAATACCAGCTCGAGGCCGTGATCGACTCGCGCTTCCGGGCGATGGGCGCGAGCGGGCCCGCGTATCCGACGATCGTCGCTTCCGGAGAGAACGCGACGATCCTCCATTACACCGAGAACCGGCGGCGCATCGGCGCGGGCGACCTCGTCCTCGTGGACGCGGGCTGCGAGGTGGACGGATACGCGTCCGACGTGACGCGCACGTTTCCGGCATCCGGCCGCTTCACGCGGCCGCAACGGCGGCTCTACGACGCCGTCCTCTCGGCCCAGCGGGCCGCGATCGCGGCCGTCGGGCCCGGCAGGCCCTGGGATGCGCCGCACGAGGCGGCGCGCGAGGTGCTTCTCGACGCGCTCCTCGAGGCCGGAATCCTGCGAGGCCGGCGCGCGGCGCTGAAGAGGCAGAACGCCGTCCAGCGCTTCGCGCTGCATCACACGTCGCACTGGCTCGGCCTCGACGTCCACGACCGGGGCCGCTATCGCGACGAGGCGGGCGCCCCGAGGAAGCTGGAGCCCGGAATGGTGCTCACGATCGAGCCCGGCCTCTACGTGCGCGCCGACGAGAAGGGCGTTCCGAAGGAGTACCGCGGGCTCGGCATCCGCCTCGAGGACGACGTCCTCGTCACGGAGGCGGGCGCGCGCGTCCTGACGGAGGCCGCGCCGAAGTAGGTCATCTCTCCGGCGTCTGGGCCGGCTCGGCCCAGACGTCCTTCCTCAGCTCCGTCGCGATTCCCGCGCGGTTCTCGAGCAGGGCCCGCGCGGAAAAGAGGATGTGCCCCGTGGCGCCGGGCTGCGCGCGGGTACGGCGGACCTGCTCGGCGATCTCCGCCGCCGGCCAGCCCTTCCCCTCCGCGCCCACGCGGCTGGCCGCGAGGCCGGGCCAGAGGAACCTCCCCTTCGTGTTCTGCCCCGCCCACCACGCGAGCAGCGCGGGGAAGCTCTGCTCTTTCTGGTCGATCGGCCAGTAGAGCTGCGGGGCGAGGTAATCCACCCAGCCGCGCTGGAGCCACGTGCGCGCATCGGCCGAGATCTCCTCGTACGCGTCGAATCCCTTCACCTGCGCCGGGCGCCCCGGCCGCCAGATGCCGAAGGGGCTGACGCCCACGAGCACGTTCCCTTTCACGGCCTTCACCTCCTCGTGGAGGCGCTTCACGAACCTGTTCACGTTCCACCGGCGCCAGTCCTCGCGTCCGAGGGCGCCGCCCGAGGCGACGTACGCCGCGAAGCTCGGGTCGTCCGGAAATTCCACGACGTTTCCGGCCGCGTCCTTCTCGGGATAGGGATAGAAGTAGTCGTCGAGGTGGATGCCGTCCACGTCGTAGCGCTTCACGACGTCGAGGATCACCGCGAGGGACGTGCGCCGCGACGTCCTCCTCGCCCGGGTCCATCCAGAGCTGCTTCCCGTAAGGCTTCACGAGGTCCGGCCGCCGCCGCGAAACGTGATTCGCCGCCGTGGGCGAGATCGCGGTCGCCGGGCGCGCGCGATACGGGTTGAACCACGCGTGAAGCTCCAGCCCGCGCGCGTGCGCGCTCTCGATCGCGAACGCGAGCGGGTCCCAGAGGGGCTCCGGCGGGACGCCCTGCGTGCCGCTCAGGACCTCGGACCACGGTTCGAGCCCGGACGGATAGAGCGCGTCGGCGGCGGGCCGCACCTGGAAGACGACCGCATTCGCGTTCAAGCGCCGCGAGGGTGTCGAGAAGAGCGACGAGCTCCTGCTTCTGGCGGGACGCCGGAAGCCCCGGTGCCGACGGCCAGTCGAGATTTCCGACCGTCGCCACCCACACGCCGCGCAGCTCGCGGCACGTCGCGCGGGCCACCCGTGCCCGCGGCTGCGTTGCGGCCGGCGCCTCCGGCACCTGGACGGGCGGAGGTGTCGGTGCTCCGCAATCGGCGAGGAGCACCGCCGCGAACGCCGCCGCAACCTGGAGAGACTTCGACGTTCTCAACGCCTCTCCGCGCGGCGCCGCGCCGGACCTCCCTCCTGCGCGGCGTCGGAAGGCAGCCATCTTCGGACCGTCCCGTCGTCCGTGACGAGGCACTGCGGCCCTGGAATCGAGCGCAGCTCGGCGGACAGCGCCCGGTTGCGATCGGGGCTGTGATAAGGAATGAACCGGACGCGCTCGTCGCTCAGGAACTGGAGCGTGTAGGCCGGGTCGTAGCCCGCGTGACAGACGGTGTAGCCCTCCGCGGTGATCTTCTCGAGCGGCGCCCGGGGATCGGGCTCGAGAAGGATGCCCGCGACGACATCCCGCGCCTGCCTCGAGAGGAAGACGACGAGAAGAAGAGCGAGCCCTGAGGAAACGAACGCGAGCAAGCCGGCCGGGACTCTCCTCTTGAGGAGGCTCATCGTGTCTGCGAACACGACGAGGAGGAGCGCGAGCGCGGCCGGGAGGACGGGAGTCAGAAACCGAAGCTGTGACGACGTGATGTTCTTGAGAAAGAAGACCGCGACACCGAGAGCGACGATCGCCGCCACGAGGTCGAGCCCCTCGAAGCTCGGCTCCTGCGTTCGGAACGGAGGTTTCGAGCGGCGTCTGTATACGACGACGAGAAGAGCGACGAAGGCGACGGCGGCCGCGGCGAGAACCGGGGGGGGCGCGAGGCCCTCGAGCCCGGCGAATCGCCAGCAATCCGTTTCGAAGAATTGAATGAGGCGGGCGAAGAGGCCGGATTGGCGCCACACGGGGACGACCGGACCGGCGGCCGGCTCGTACCAGCCCGCGAGGCGACCCATCCAGACGGGCGCGTAGCCCAACATGAACCCGGAGAGGACGGGCGCGAGGAAGAGCTTCCAGCCGCGCCAGGAGTGCGCGGAGCTTTCCGCGGGAGGGCTGCTTTCACGGCCGAAACGAACACCGAAGAACTCGCGAAAGGGACGAGAGCGAAAAAGGACGAGGGCCGCGACGGGCAGGAGGACGAAGACGATCGTCTGGTTCATCCACCAGCCGAGCCCGGCGAGGAGGCCGAAGGCGAAGCGTCCTGCCGGGCGGTCCAGGACCGGGCGCGGACGCGTCAGGGCGCCGGCCGCCAGGAAGAAGAGCACCGAAGAGAGCGCGAACGACATCTCCGGCCCTCTCGGCACGGCCGAGAGACGGAGAAAGAAAGGAGGGCCGACAGCCATCCAGAGTCCGGCCGCCGCGCCGATCGCGCGTCCGAAGAGCCTCGTGAGCCCGAGGAAGTAGAGGCTGATGCCGAAGGCGATTTCGCTCATGCTCGCGAGGCGCAGCGCGATCGGTCCGCCCTCGTCTCCGAGGCCGGCCGGGTCCAGCACCGCCCTGCGAATCGCCGCGGCGAGGGCGGGCGTCAGCGGGCCCATGTAGTTCTGGCCCCAGAAGAAGACGTCGAAGCCCTTCCCGTCGTGGATCTTCTTGGCCATCAGGCCGAAGATCGCGCTGTCCCCGTTCCAGCCGCGCGCGGCGGCTTCGTTCGTCAGGAGCGGGAGCCGGACGAGGACGAATGCGGCGAGGATCCCCCCGATCGACGCCGCGCTGATGAGCGCCGGCTTCCAGCCCGTCCCGCGAGGCTGCACGTCCAGCGGCAGCCTTCTACTTCGCGATTCCCAGCTGCGCGAGGACGAACGCCCACTCGAACGCGGTCTCGTGCAGGCTGTCGTAGCGGCCCGAGGCGCCCCCGTGTCCCGCCGCCATGTTCGTCTTCAGGAGAAGCGGGTTCGCATCCGTCTTGAGCGTCCTCAGGCGCGCCACGTATTTCGCGGGCTCGTGGTAGAAGACCTGGCTGTCGTTGAACGACGTCATGACGAGCATCGCGGGATACGCGCCCTTCCTGAGGTTCTCGTACGGGCTGTAGGTCCGGATGTACCCGTACTCCTCCTTCTTCGCGGGATTCCCCCATTCCTCGTACTCGCCCACCGTCAGCGGCAGCGTCGCGTCGCTCATCGTGTTGAGGACGTCCACGAACGGCACCTTCGCGACGACGGCGTGGAAGAGGTCGGGGCGCATGTTCGTGACCGCGCCCATGAGCAGGCCCCCCGCGCTTCCGCCCTCGATGACGAGGCGGTCTTTCGCCGTGATCTTCTGCGCGACGAGAGACTCCGCGGCCGAGATGAAGTCCGAGAAGGTGTTCTTCTTCTTGAGCATCCGCCCGTCGTCGTGCCACTTCTTGCCCATCTCGCCTCCACCGCGGATGTGCGCGACGGCGACGACGGCGCCCCGGTCGAGGAGCGAGAGACGGTTCGAGGAGAACGCGACCGGGACCGGGATGCCGTACGAGCCGTAGCCGTTCAGCCAGGTCGGAAACGGCCCGTCCTTCAGCGTGCGGGTCTTTCCGTCCGCCGTCTTCTCGCGCCACACGAGCGAGATCGGGATTTTCGTGCCGTCCGATGCCGTCGCCCAGAGGCGGTCCGACTTGTAGAGCGTCCGGTCGTAACCCGGGACCTCCTGCTCCTTGAGGAGCTTCGACGTCTTCGCGTCCATGTCGTAATCGAAGACGGATTTCGGGGTGACGAAGGACTGGTATTCGTACCGGAAGACGTTCGTGTCGAAAACGCGGTTCGTCTCGCCGAACGCCGAGTAGACCGGCTCGGGAAACACGACGACGTGCGAAGCGTTCGTCGTGAGATTCGTGACCGTGAAGCGCGGAAGGCCGTTCGCTCTCTCGTGGAGGACGAGATGGTTCGCGAACAGGTCGGCGTCTTCCAGCATGACGTCGGCCCGATGCGGGACGAGCTCCTTCCAGTTCGCGCGGCCGGGCGCCGTGACGGGCGCGGTGACCAGGCGGAAGTTGCGGCCGCCCGAGTTCGTCCGGATGTAGAAGAGGTCGCCGCGGTGGTCGACGTCGTACTCGTGCTCCTGCTCGCGCGGCGCGACGAGCGTCCAATCGCCCGTCGGAGTGTCGGCCTTCAAGACGCGGGCCTCGGACGTCGTGTGGCTGTTCGCCGCCAGCACCAGCCAGGCGCGGCTCCGCGTCCGGCCGATGGAGGCGTTGAAGCGCTCGTCCTTCTCCTCGTACACGAGGACGTCGCCGCTCTGCGGCTCGAGGAGGCGGTGGCGGTAGACGCGATACGGGCGCTTGGCGGCATCCTCGACCCCGTAGAACAGCGTCATGTTGTCCGCCGCCCACACGGCGCTCGTCGTCTTCTCGATGCGCTCGGGCCAGAGGGCGTTCGCCCGCAGGTCCTTGATGAAAAGGGTGTATTGCCGGAAACCCGTGTTGTCCGTCGAGTACGCGAGCAGGTTCCCGTCGTCGCTCACGGCATACCGGCCGAGCGCCATGAATTTCTGGCCCCTCGCGAGCTCGTTCAGGTCGAGGGTGACCTGCTCGGGCCCGTCGGGGAACTTCTTCCGGCAGTAGATGCGGTACTGCTTCCCCTTCTCGGTGCGGAAGTAGTACAGCCATTCCCCCTCGCGGTACGGGACGGACAGGTCGGTCTCCTTGATGTGGGAGAGCATCTCGGAATACAGGGCATCCTGAAACGGCTCCGTCGGCTTCATCACGGCGGCCGTGTACGCGTTCTCGGCCTCGAGGTAGGCGGCGACGTCGGGGTTCGGCTTGTCGCGCAGCCAGAAGTACGGATCGGAACGCGCCTCACCGTGCAGCGTGACGACCTTCTCGACGAGCTTCGCCACCGGCGGCGCCGGCACGGGCGCCGCGACGGGGCTATCGGCAACAGCGGGTCGGGTGGTCGATGCCATGGCGAGAACCATGAGGAGGGACGTTGTGCGCATGCGTCCTCCGTGTTTGGACGCGAAAGAGTACCTCAACCGGGGCGTGCCGGGACGCCCGCGGCGCCGCTCAGGCGCCGGGAAGCCCGCGGATCTGGAGCTCCATGGCCTCGAGCCCCTCGAGCACGCGCAGCGTCTGCACGCAGCGGTCGCACTCGCCCGGCGCCTGCGGGCACGGCTTCTCGGGGCAGTACGGCTCTCTCGCCGCCTCGAGAAGCGCCTGGACCACCAGCTTCACGCGCCCGCGGATCGCCGACGTCGAGCTTTCACGCAGGAGACTTATGAGCGCCATTTCTGCCGGGCTGAGCATGGCGACGACGGGCTGGTTCACGGGGTCCTCCCTTGGCGAGTCGATCTTCACGTGAGAGTCCTTCCGGCGAAACGAAGCAGATGAATCAAGGCCTGGTGCCTCGGCCGTCAGTAAGACGCGCCGGCGCCCCCGCCCCCGAAGCTCCCTCCGCCGCCCTGGTAGCCGGGCTCGACCGGCGGCCGCGGCCCGGGAGCGTGAGCGGCCACGACCGGCACCAGCTCGAACGCGCCGAGCCGGCGTTCGTCCGCGAAGAGAGGCTCGGCCGTGAAGCCTCTTCGCTCTTTCGCTTCGCTTCTCGCGAGCCAGCGATTGACGCCCAGCGCAAGGAGCAAGAGTGCCGCACCCGCGAGGGTCAGGATGAGCCACGTGGCCGCGAGATGGACGTAGAAGCGAAGAGTCAGAAGGGAGAGAGCCGACAGGACGAGCCCGATGTCGAGCACGAAGGCCCGGCGCGAGCGGATTCCCCAGACCGCGAGCGCGAGGGGAACGAGCGCTGTCAGGACGATCGACCCGGTCCTTTCACGGAAACCTGGGCCGGGTGCGTCGAGCCCGCTGCTCCCGAGCTTCTCGACGAGCCGATGGTCGAGCGAATAGAGGTTCACCGCGGCATAGACGCCCAGGAGGCCGACGGCGACGAGAACGGCCGCGCACCTGCGGTGAGAAGGCGACCACGACGGACAATCGAGAAAGCGCTCGAAGACGAGTGTCAGCGCGACGCCGCCGGCGATCCAGAGCAGGTGGGCCAAGGGCGCGCGCGCCAGAAGGAGAAAGAGCGAGATGCCCGCGAAGCCGGCGTAGACAGGGCTGCCCCAGCGCCACGCGGCGAGCGCCCAGAGGACCAGCGACGCCAGGGCCACGATCGTCAAGCCGTCTTCCCCGCGCACCTTCAGCGTCTCCTCGAGGAGCAGGAAGAGGCCGCCCAGAGAGAAGACGACTCCCCAGAAGCAGGTCGCGCCGGCGCCCCCGCGAAGGGCGAGGCGCGGCGCGTTCTCCTGCGCTTCCGTCGCGACGAGGCACGCCACCCCGAAGAGGAAGAAGAGAACGATGAGGGCTCGCGCGCCCCCGTGAGCTCCGGCAGCGAACGCTCCCAGGAGCAGCAGGAGAGCGAGCGAGACGAAGACGAACACGAGGACGCGCCAAAGCAGCGCGGGCAAGGCTCTCGGCTCGGGATACCTTCGAAGGATTTCTTCGAAGGTGCCCGCGCCGATCGCGCCGCCTCTCTTCCAGCCGTGGGCGGCGGCGCGGACCTCCTCGACGCGCTCGGCCTCGATCCAGGCCCGTTTCATGGAATCTTCATCTTCCGATGCGCGGCGATCACGCCTCCGAGGGCGCCGGCCGCCGTCATCGCCGAGACCAGGAAGGCTCCGGCCGGCGCGGCCCCGGCGCTTTCGAAAACGAGCCTCTGTAGACCCAGCCACGCCGCCAGGACCGCGAGCGCGAACGGCAATGTGCGCCCCTTGCGAAATGCGGCCGACGCGACGGCGGCGGAGACGAGGAGGAGCGCGAGGAGCCAACCTCCCCAGCCTCCCTCTCTTCCGCGGAAGACTCCGGACAGAAGGCCGCCGAACGCGAGGAGAACCCCCGCGTCGACGTACACGTCCTCGAAATGCGCTTTCTTTCCCGCTCGCGCCGACGCGAGGCCCGCGATGGCGAAGAGAACTCCCGTGGAGAGCGCCTCGATGCGAAGGCGGGCGGGGTCACCCGAGCCGAGGGAGGTCCTCCCGACGCTCACGGCGATTCCCCGCCACGCGGCGAAGGACGCGAGCGAGAGCGAGAGCAGCATTCTCGAATCGAAGCGGTACGCGAGGAGCCCGTAGAAAGCCGCGACGACGAGAAGGTGCCAGGGCCAGTCCCGTCCGAGCAACGCGAACTGGGTCTCGAGGTACGCGAGGTCCGTCGCGAAGAAAAGCGCGCCGAGCAGCAGGACGTAGTCGAATCCCGCATGCGTCGAGGGGGCTTCTCCCCAGGCGAAAGGCACGGAGCGCCGCGCGGCCCAGACGAGGCACGCGGCCGCCCCGATTCCGATCGCGGCGCCGATCGCCGCTGGGCCGATCCGCTCGTGATTCTCCTTCACGAAAAGGCCGACCCCCGCGCTCAGGAGGAGGACGCCCGCATAAAGCGCGGCGCGGATCTCGAGGCGCACGGTGACGAGCTCCCGCCGCGCGACGCGTCCCAGGAGACTCGCCGGCAGGTCGCCGAGCACGCCGTCTCCCCGAAGGCGCTCGACGGCGACCGCCACGTCGGGATTCACGTGGCAAGCATAGGCCCCTTGATCCGACCGTCGGCGCATGGCACGCTCGGGCGTGCTCCTTCGAATCTTCGTGACCGGGGCCGGAGGTCAGCTCGGCCAGACCGTCGTGCGCGAGCTGCGCCGGGGAGGCCACGAGGTCGCGGCGCTGACTCGCGCGGCCATGGACCTGACCCAGCGCGACCAGGTGCTCGACCGCCTCGTCAAGCTCCGCCCGCAGGCGGTCGTGAACACCTCGGCCTTCGGCGTCGAGGCCTCCGAGGAGGATCCGGCGACCGCGCTCGCCGTGAACGCCTTCGCGGTGCGCACGCTCGCCGAGGCCTGCCGTATCGCCGAGGCGACGTTCCTGCACTTCTCGTCCGATTTCGTGTTCGACGGGATCGCGACCTCGCCCTACCGCGAGACGGACCGGCCCAACCCGGGCAGCGTCTACGGCGCCACGAAGCTCCTCGGCGAGTGGTACGCGGGCGGGGCGCCGCGGCACTTCGTCCTGCGCGTCGAGAGCCTCTTCGGAAACCCCGAAGGCCGGAGCACGATCGACCGGATGTGCGCGGACATCCGCGCGGGGCGCACCGTGAGCGCGTTCTACGACCGCACGGTCTCCCCCGCCTACATGGTCGACGTCGCGGCCGCGACGCGGCGCCTTCTCGAAGGGAAAGCGGCGTCCGGCGTGTACCACTGCGTGAACGCGGGGTTCACGACCTGGCACGAGCTGGCCATGGAGCTGACCCGTCAGATCGGGAGGCCTACCAGTGTCGTGCCGGTCTCGGCCGACAGCCTCGCGAGCAAGATCCACCGACCGAAGTTCGCGGCGCTCTCGAACGAGAAGCTCGCGAACGCCGGCATCGAGCTGCCTTCGTGGCAGAACGCGCTCGGCCGCGCGCTCGCGGCGCCGGCCGCGACGCCCAATCCGCCCGGGGTCCGCCCGATGAATTCCCGCGCCTAGCGGCCCGCGGCGACGAGAAAGGCCCAGTTCGCGGCGAGCGCGAGGGCGACCGCCGCGCGGAGAGCCGGAGTCGGGCGCGGCGCTTCCACGCCCCGTCCCGCCAGTGCCGCGCCGAGCGCGGCGAGGCCGCCCAGGACGAGGACAATCGCGGCCGCCGCGGCGAGCGGGTTCCAGGAGAGCGCGGCACCGACGTCGAAGCGCGCGAGAGCGAGGAGCGCCCGCGTGCTGCCGCACGTGAGGCAGGGAACCCCCACGAGGGCGCGGAACGGGCACGGCGGCAGCCCTCGCGCGAGAGCCGGCGCGAATGGGGCGGCTGCGGTCGAGACGAGCGCCGCGGCGCCCCAGAGAAACGCGAGCTGCCGGCCCGGCCTCACGCGCCTCCCTAGCGACCGAACGCCGAGAAGATCGCCGCGCCCGCGATCGCCATGCCGATGGCCGCGCACACGCAGCAGAGCGCCACGGGCAGGAGGACGCCGAAGAGCGCCGTGCCCGGGGTCGTCTTGTGGAGCCTCTGCGCGCCGACGACGATCAGGTAGATTCCCCAGACACCCGCGGCGAGCCCGCCCACGACCGGGATCACGTGCGCGACGTTCGCGACACTCGCGTACGCGCAGAGCCGGAACGTCCCCTCGAACTGCGACGTCGAGCCCTTGAGGGCTCCGACGATCATGAACGAGACGTGCAGGATCGCGGCGCCGATGAAGAGGCCGAGCGCGATGAAGAGCGGCCCCAGGATGATCTGACCGATGAGCGACCCGCCGCCGAATCGCGCGAAGCCCGCGTATTGCGCGGGGAGCATCCTCATGAGGCCGGCGCCGAAGATCGTCCCCCAGACCGCGCGGAAGACGAGACCGACCCATCCCACGATGATCCCGAAGAGCAGCGGGCGCATGTAGTCGCCGGTCTCCCTCGTCAGGCTCCAGGCCTGCTCGGGCGCCGTGATGAAGAGCTTCGCTGTCTCGAAGAACGGCTCCGGTCCGATCGCCTGCGCCTCCCAGGGGAGACCGCCCGAAACGCCGGGCGGCGGCATGTAGGGAGGCTGGGGAGGGGGCGGGGGCGGAACGGCACCGGGACCCTGCGGGGGGACGCTCGACATGTGGACCTCCTGACGAAAGGCGGCTCGGACTTTGTGGGACGCATCCTATCGCTGCTAGGCTCTCCGCGATGAAGTACACGACCCTCGGCCGCACGGGAGTCACCGTGTCGCGGCTGTGCCTCGGCTGCATGAGCTACGGGACGCCTTCCTGGCGGCCGTGGGTGCTCGACGAGAGCGCCGCGCAGCCGTTCTTCCGCCGCGCGCTCGAGGCCGGCATCAACTTCTTCGACACCGCCGACATGTACTCGCTCGGCGTCAGCGAGGAGGTCACCGGCCGCGCCCTGCGCGAGTACGGGAGGATGGAGGAGATCGTCCTCGCGACGAAGGTCAACTTCCCGATGTCGGCCGGCCCGAACATGGGCGGGCTCTCGCGGAAGCACGTGGTGCAGGGCTGCGAGGCGAGCCTGAAGCGCCTCGGCGTCGAGACGATCGACCTCTACCAGATCCACCGCTTCGACCGCGCGGTGCCGCTCGACGAGACGCTCGGTGCGCTCGACCTCCTCGTGAAGCAGGGAAAGGTGCGCTTCATCGGCGCGAGCTCGGGCCCGGCGTACCGTTTCGCGAAGGCGCTCGCGCTCTCGGACGCCAGGGGATGGGCGCGTTTCGCGTCCATGCAGAACCACTACAACCTGCTCTACCGCGAGGAGGAGCGCGAGATGCTCCCCCTGTGCGCGGAGGACGGCATCGCGGTCATTCCGTGGTCGCCCCTCGCGCGCGGCCTCCTCGCGGGCACGCGGAAGAGCGCCGCCGACACGACCGCGACGCCGCGCGCCGCCTCCGACGACTACGCGCGCAACCTCTACGACCATCCGTCCGACGACGGCGTCATCGAGGCGGTGAGGAACGTCGCGGCGGCCCGCGGCCTGCCGCCCGCGGCCATCGCGCTCGCCTGGCTCCTTTCGCGCCCCGCCGTGACGGCGCCGATCGTCGGGGCGACGAAGCTCCCGCACCTGGAGACGGCCCTTTCCGCGCTCGACGTGACGCTCTCCGACGACGAGATCCGCGCGCTCGAGGCGCCTTACCGCCCGCACGCGGTGCGCGGCTTCAAGTGACGATCTCCGCCGGGTCGGCCTGGCTCGGCGGACTCGCCCTCCTCGCGGGTTTCGGGATCGGATGGGCCGTGCGGACTCTCCTCGCGCACCGCTCGGCCGCCTCCCTGCGCGCCCTCGAGGACGAGCTGAAGCGCCGGGCCGAGGAGCTGAAGGACGCACAGACGCTCCTCGCCGAAACGACGCTCACGGACCCCCTCACGGGCGTCCACAACCAGCGCTTCGTCGACGCCGCGATCGGGACCCTCCTCGCGCCCGCCCGAAAGCTGTGGCGGGAAGGCGATCCGCCGCCGGAGCACGTCGCCCTGATGCTCGCGGAAGTCGACGACTTCGACAGGATCGACGCGAGCGGGCGCGAGGTGGGAGACGCGCTCCTGCGCGACACCGCGCGCGCCCTCATGGCGGTCGTGCGGGGCGGCACCGTCGTCGCGCGCTGGACCGAGATCGCGTTCCTCGTCGTCGCGCGCATCCGGTTCGCCGGCGAGGCGCGCTCTCTGGCCATGCGCCTCAGGGCTTCCGTCGCCGACAACGTGGGCACGCCCCCCGGCGCCGGCGTCCGCCCCGTGTCCCTGTCTCTCGGCTTCTCGATCGAGCCGCTTTCGCGCGCGCATCCCCATCTGGCCTCGTTCCGCGACCATCTCGGCCTCGTGGACGCCGCTCTTCGGCGCGCGCAGGCGCAGGGCGGAAACCGGGCCGTCGGCTGGCGCGTGAACGATGACGCTTTCGAGAGAGCGATCGCCGAGCGAGGCGAGGCCGGCGTCGCGGCGCTTCTGCGCACGAATCCCGACGGAGCCGAAGCGGAAGGACTGCTCAGCCAGACGGTCGAACGCCGCGACCCGCCCTGATCACCCCGGCAGGAGCACCGTCTTTCCCGAGGTCTCGCGCGCTTCGAGCGCGCGGTGCGCCGCCGCGGCCTCGGCGAGCGGGAACGTGCGGTCGATGCGAAGAGGCAGCGAGCCGTCCTTCACCCACGCGAGGACGTCGCCCGCGCGAGCCAGAAGCTCCTCGCGCGAAGCGACGTAGTGAAAGAGCGTGGGCCGCGTCAGGAAGATCGACCCCTTCTGGTTGAGGATCTGGGGATCGAGAGGATCGGCCGGGCCGCTCGACTGCCCGAAGAGCGCCATCGTGCCGCGCGGCGCGAGGACGTCGAGTCCCTTCTCGAAGGTCGTCTTCCCCACCGAGTCGTAGACGGCCTGGACGCCCCTGCCTCCCGTGAGGCGCTTCGTCTCGGCGACGAAGTCGCTCCGAGTGTAGAGGATGACGTCGTCCGCGCCGGCCTCCCGCGCCCTCGCCGCCTTCTCCTCGGTCGAGACCGTCCCGATCACGCGCGCGCCGCGGTTCTTCGCGAGGCGGCACAGGAGCAGGCCGACTCCCCCCGCGGCCGCGTGGACGAGGCAGGTATCGCCCTTCTTCAGCGGAAACGTGGACGTCGCGAGGTAGTGAGCCGTCATGCCCTGGAGCATCACCGCCGCGGCCTGCCTGGTCGACAGGCCGTCCGGAACGGCGACGAGGCGGCTCTCGGCGACCAGCGCCTTCTCGGCGTACGCGCCCTGCGCGTTCACGGTCGCCACGCGGTCGCCCGGCTTCAGAGAGGTGACGTCCGGCCCCACGCTTTCCACGACGCCCGCGATCTCGCCGCCCGGCGTGAACGGATAGCCGGGTGGCTTGTAGAGGCCGAGGCGGAAATAGACCTCGATGAAGTTGACGCCGATCGCCTCGACGCGGACGAGCACCTCGCCGGGCTTGGGAGTCGGGTCGGCGACCTCCTCGAGGCGAAGCGCCTCCGGACCGCCGGGAGCGTGGACGCGGATGGCTTTCATGGCCGCGAGTTTACGGCGGGCATCCCGCCGCGGCGCTACTCGAAATAGCCGTTCACATCGAGGATCACGTGAGCGGCGGAGGCCGCCTCGTTTTGCACGCGGAACGAGCCGGAGCCGTCGGAAGCGAGCCCGATCATTGCATTGTTCGCGCGGGTCTGGCCGGCGCCGAAACTCACGGTCCCCGCGATCGGCGGCGAGGCGAGGTCGCCGGGGTAGACGACGAGCGTGCCGGCGGCCGAGGACCCCGTGACGGTCACGTTCGCGGAAACCGCCGAGACACCCGCGGGAACGCCGCACACCCCCGACGCCACGAAAAGCCGGATTTCCCCGGCCGCGAGGGCCGCCGCCCCGACGCGCGTGTCGAAGGCCCGGCACGGAGTGAGGACATGGAATCCGAGGCCGCTCTTGACGATCGCGAAGGAGTCCCGCACCACTCCGTCCACGCGCAGGAAGCGCGCGTCGAGGCGGGCCCCGTTCACGTCGATCACCAGAGAGCCGCGCTCGGCCAGGCCGCGGAGCATCGCCGGGTGGTTCAGGGCCCCGCTCCCGAGCTGGCCGCCGCTCCCGGCGACGACGTAGACGGTCCCCGCGTGCGGCGTCCGCGCGGCGGGCTTGCGGTAGGGCCCGGCGGCCGCCGGGTCACCCGTCCCGCCGTCCTTCTTCATGCTCGCCGCGAACGTCGTCGAGTTTCCGTAGTGCCCGTCGAGGAGGTACGAGCGCTCGTACACGTGTGAATGGCCGCCCAGGACGAGATCGACGCCGGCGGCTTCGAGAATCGGGTTCACGAACTGGCGCATCTCGACGAGCTCCGTCTCGACGTCGGAGTCGTGCGTGCCCTTCGTGTACGGCGGGTGGTGCCAGTACGCGACGATCCACGTCTGCGCCGTCGCCGCGAGATCGGCCGCGAGCCAGTTGAGCATCGGGCTGCCGGGGAGCCGGCTCACGTCGAACGCGTCGAGGCACACGAAGTGGACGTTTCCCGCGTCGAACGAGTAGTACGCCTCCGAGCCCGAGGCGACGCCGCCGGCCTCGGCGGCCTTCGGGAGCCGGAACAGGTCGAAGTAGACGCCGGAGCCCGCGCTGCCGTTCGCCGAGCCGCCGTCGTGGTTGCCGAAGGCCGGCCAGAGGGGCGCCGACGCGAGCAGGCCGGGGAACGTGCCGAAGACGGCGGCGCCGTACTCGGCGTCGGTGCCGGCAACGTACGCGTTGTCGCCGAGCATGAGCCACAGGTCGGTCCCGCGCGCGCCCGTGTATGCGAGATACGCGTCGCGCACGGCGCGAGCGTTCGCGTCCGCGGTGCCGGAGTCCCCGACGGCCCAGATCCTGAGCGGCGTCGCCGCGCCGGCGGCCGGCGGCGTCACGAACGAGAACGGCGGCCCCGGGACGAGGACGCCCGTGGCGGTGCCGACCGCGTAGTAGTACCGCGTGCGCGGCACGAGACCCGTGACGGCGATCGCGTGCTCGGTCGCGAAGCCGGGATCCGCGAATACGAGGGTGAGAGAGGCCGGGTCGGTCCCCGCGAAGACGCGTCCGTCCGCCGGGACGTCCGTGCGCCAGCACACGATGACGGAGGACGGCGTCGCGGTCTGAAGGTAGGGCCCGCGCGTGACCGCGAGCGCGAGCGCGCCGCGCGCGGCGAGCGAGAGGCCCGCGAAAAAAAGGCTCTTCGCGAGGCGGGAGGCGTTCGACTTCAACCGCATTTCCATGGAAACGACCCAGCGGCATTGTGCATCTGTGAGCCTGGTCACGCGAGCCTGACGAAAGAGCGCCGCCGAGACTAAGATCATCGCCCCGTTCCCGGGCGTGAAGGGGGGCGCCATGTCGACACGGATCGAGAAGGACACGATGGGAGAGATCGCGGTCGCCTCCGACCGCTACTGGGGCGCGCAGACGCAGCGCTCGCTCCAGAACTTCGAGATCGGCGAGATCCGGTTCACGCGCCCGATGATCCGGGCGTTCGGCATCCTGAAGAAGGCCGCGGCCGAGGTGAACCGCGACCTCGGCCTGCTGCCGGAGGATCGCGCGAAGCTCATCGCGGCCGCGGCGCAGGAAGTCGTCGACGGCAAGCTCGACGCGCACTTCCCCCTCGTCGTCTTCCAGACCGGAAGCGGCACGCAGACGAACATGAACGTGAACGAGGTCATCGGCAACCGCGCCATCGAGATGGCGGGCGGCGTCATGGGCTCGAAGAAGCCCGTCCACCCGAACGACGACGTGAACAAGTCGCAGTCCTCGAACGACACGTTCCCGACCGCGATGCACATCGCGGCCGTCTCGGAGATCGAGGAGCGGCTGCTTCCCGAGGTGAAGAAGCTGCGCGACGTGCTCGACGGCAAGGCGCGGGAGTTCAAGGACATCGTGAAGATCGGCCGCACGCACCTGCAGGACGCCGTGCCGCTGACGCTCGGCCAGGAGATCTCCGGATGGGTGTCGCAGCTCGACCACGGGATCGAGCACGTGAGGCAGGCGCTTCCCCACCTCCTCGAGCTCGCGATCGGCGGCACGGCCGTGGGCACGGGGCTCAACACGCATCCCGAGTACGCGGTCCGGGTGGCGAAGCGGGTCGCGGAGATGACGGGCCATCCTTTCGTCTCGGCGCCGAACAAGTTCGAGGCGCTCGCGGCGCACGACGCGCTCGCCTTCGCCTCCGGCGCGCTCCGGACGCTCGCCGGCTCGCTGATGAAGATCGCGAACGACGTGCGCTGGCTCGCCTCCGGCCCGCGCTGCGGCATCGGCGAGCTCCGCATCCCCGAGAACGAGCCGGGAAGCTCCATCATGCCGGGCAAGGTGAACCCGACGCAGTCCGAGGCCCTCACGATGGTCGTCGTCCAGGTCTACGGCAACGACGCCGCCGTCGCGTTCGCCGCGAGCCAGGGCAACTTCGACCTCCACGTCTTCAAGCCGGTCATGATCCACAACGTGCTCGAGTCGACACGCCTCCTCGCGGACGCGTGCCGCAGCTTCCGCCTCCACTGCGCCGAGGGGCTCGAGGCCGACCGCGCGCGCATCGACGAGCTCATGAAGAAGTCGCTGATGCTCGTCACGGCCCTGAATCCCCACATCGGGTACGACAAGGCGGCCGACGATCGCGAAGAACGGCCCACAAGGAAGGCCTGACCCTCAAGGAGGCCGCGCTCAAGCTCGGCTTCCTCACGGCCGAACAGTTCGATGCGTGGATCGATCCCTCCAAGATGGTGGGGCCCGGCGGCACCGGCTAGGCGCGGGGCGGCGGGGCGCGCGAAGGCCCGGGTCGTCCTCGCCGTCGCCGTGCTCGCCGGTCTGACGGGCAGCGCCGCGCCCAGGCGAGACGCTCTTCGAAGTGCGCGCGCCGGACGGAATGGTCACGGGCGGGGTGCGCCTTCAGGCCGAGACCCGCGACGGCCAGGTCGGCGTTCGTGAAGTGGCAGATCGAGGACTGGTCGCGGACCACCTCGCGCCCGTTCGAGTTCTTCCTCGACGTGGGCCCCGTGCCGCAGGAAAAGACCGTCGTCGCGCTCGCGCTCGACCGCGACCGCCGCCCGCTCTACCGCGTCGAGACGCTCCTCAACGCGGGAGGCCGGCGGCTCACCCTGCAGTTCCTCTCTCCGCTCGACGGGCAGCGCGTTTCGGGGCCGGTGACGGCGCTCGTGCGCGCCGTCGCGCCGCGCGGCGGACTCGCTGGCTTCGGTCACGCTCGACGTGGATGGACGAGACATCCCGCTGGACGGCGCCGACGACGTCCGGAGCGCGCCGCTTGAACTGCCCGAGTCCCCGTCCGTCCTCACGGCGCGCGTGAAGACGGCGCTCGGCCGCGCGGCCGAGCGCTCGATCCTGCTGAACGGACGCGGGCTGCAGGCCTCGCTCGACGCCCACGTCGTCGACCAGATGGTCGCGGTCGCCAGGCACGGCGAGCCCGTGGAGAACCTCTCCGCCTCCGACTTCACGGTGAAGGACGACCGCGGGACGTGCGAGATCCGCGAAGCGCGGCTCGTGCGCGACGCGCAGCCTCGCGGTCGGCATCGCGATCGACACGTCCCAGAGCCTTCTCTACACGCAGGAGCTCCGCAGCGCCGTCGCGCAACCGGTTCCTCGAGCACGCTCGGCCCCCGCGACACCGCGTTTCTCCAGCGCTTCGGGGTCACCGTCGGACACGTCCTCGACTGGACGACGTCGCGCCAGGCTCTCAAGGACGCCGTCCTCGCGCTCGGAGAGGACCCGGTTCCCGGCACCGTGCTCCACGCGGCCATCGTCGACGCGCTCTACCAGCTTCGGGGAGGAGACGGCGCGCGCGCGCTGCTCCTCGTCACGGACGGGAACGCGTACGAAGACGACGTCACGGAACAGAGCGCCCTCGCCTTCGCGCGCCAGGCCGGCGTCCCGATCTTCGCTCTGGCGCTCCCGTGGACGGAGGAGATCCGCCACGTGAAGCGCCACACGGACGCGGACGGAAAGATCGTCGAGGAGGTGAGCGTCACGAACGTGCGGCAGCCCCCGAACCATGCCGTGCTCGAGCGCTTCACGGAAGCGACCGGCGGGCGCACCTACGTCGTGCCGAGCGCCAAGCGCCTGAACGACGTCTTCGCGAAGCTCGAGCGCGACCTCAGGACGCGCTACGTCGTCTCCTTCGTGACCAACGCGAAGCGCACCGGCTCCTTTCATCCCGTCGAGATCCGCGCCGCGCGCGGCACCGTGCGCACGGCCGCCGGCTTCCTGTACTGACGGCCCCCCCGGCGTGATACCTTTTCGCGCATGAGAAAAAACTTCGCCCTCGCTCTCGCCGGAGCGCTTCTTATGGCCGCCACCTTGAAGGGAGAAACCCCCGTGAAGAACCCGACCGTCGTCATGAAGACCTCCCTCGGGAGCGTCACGATGGAGCTCTACCCGGACAAGGCGCCGGAAACCGTCAAGAACTTCCTGCAGTACGTGAACGACAAGTTCTACGACGGCACGATCTTCCACCGCGTAATCAGCAATTTCATGGTTCAGGGCGGCGGCATGGACGCGGCCATGAACAAGAAGCCGACGCACGCCCCGATCAAGAACGAGGCGGCGAACGGCCTCAAGAACGCGCTCGGCACGGTCGCGATGGCGCGGACCTCCGAGCCGAACAGCGCGACGGCCCAGTTCTTCATCAACGTGAAGGACAACGGCTTCCTGGACTACCGCGACTCCTCGCCGCAGGGCATCGGCTACTGCGTGTTCGGCAAGGTGACGGCGGGCATGGACGTCGTCGACAAGATCAAGGCCGTCCCCACGGGAGCGCAGGACGTCCCGAAGACCCAGGTCGTCATCGAGTCCATCCGCGTCGCGCCCTGACCGGGAAACCGTTTCTCCGTGTCGAGCGTCCCGCCCCCGATCGGGTATCCGCCGCCGCCGCCCTCGGTGAGGCGGCGGAGCTTTCTCGGGCCGTTCCTCGTCGTCCTTCTCGCAGGCTGGGGCGCGTTCTTCCTCCTGCGTGGAGGCCCCGGGAAGCGCGACGGCATCGGTGCCGCTCCGCCGAAGGTCTCGGGCGGCGCGGCCGCCGAGCCGCGCGCCATCGTCGCGCGAGGCGATCTCGCCGAGGACGAGAAGTCCACGATCGCGCTTTTCAAGACCGCGAGCCCGTCGGTCGTCTACATCACGACCCTTTCGCGGCGGGCGATCAACTTCTTCGAGATGACCGAGGTGCCGCAGGGAGCGGGCTCGGGCTTTCTCTGGGACCGGCAGGGACACGTCGTCACGAATGCTCACGTCCTCGTCGGGGACTCGTTCGTCGTCACGCTGTCCGACCAGTCGAACTGGAAGGCCACGCGCGTCGGCGTCGAGCCGGACAGGGACCTCGCCGTCCTCCGAATCTCGGCTCCCCCGGAGAAGCTGCCGCCGATTCTCGTCGGCACGAGCAAGGGGCTGCAGGTGGGGCAGAAAGTGTTCGCGATCGGAAACCCGTTCGGCCTCGACGAGACGCTCACGACGGGCGTCGTGAGCGCGCTCGGGCGCACGATCGAGTCGGTGAACGGACGCAAGATCCAGAACGTCATCCAGACGGACGCCGCGATCAACCCCGGCAATTCCGGCGGCCCGCTCCTCGACAGCGCCGGGCGCCTCATCGGCGTCAACGCACAGATCGCGAGCCCCTCCGGCGCGAGCGCCGGGATCGGCTTCGCCGTGCCCGTCGACACCGTGAACGAGGTCGTGCCCGAGCTCATCGCGCACGGCCGGATCGTGCGCCCGCGCCTCGGCGTGATTCCCGCGAACGAAAACATCACGCGCCAGCTCGGCGTCTCGGGCGTTCTCGTGCTCGGCGTTCAGGAGGGAACCGGCGCCGCGAGGGCCGGGCTGCGCGGCACCGAGCGCGACCGCGACGGGTCGCTCGTCCTCGGCGACATCATCGTCGGCGTCGCCGGCAGGGACGTCGCGAGCTACGACGATCTCGTCACGGCGCTCGAGACACAGAAGATCGGGGACACCGTGCCCGTGAAGCTCGTGAGGAACGACCGCACGATGACCGTGAACGTGACGCTCATGGCGTCGCGCTGAGGTCCGTGGGCGGCGGAGCCGGCTGGGCGGGCGGAGCCGGTACCTCCATCACCGCGACCTCGACCCGCGCCGCGAGCACGGCCGTGCGCTCCAGGACGCGCCCCACGGACACGATCCTCTTGCCGCCGGACGGCAGCTCGTCAGCACGGACCTCGATCTCGCCGCCCTCGACCTTCAGGCGCCCGGGCGGAAGCTGCCCTTTCTCCATGAGCCACGCGCGCGCCCAGTCCACGCCGGAGCGCGCGAGCTCCACGGCGTAGCGGTCGTTCGCGCGGCGGCGTGTCGCCCGGAGATCGGTCTGGAGAATCGAGGCGAGGACGCCGAGGATGAGGGCGAAGACGACGAGTATCCCCATCACGAGAAGGAGCGAGCTCCCCCGTTCGCGGGCCGAGCTCGTCGCGCCGCGCCTCATTGTGCTTTCTCCGTGGGGCGGCCGCACGCAAGCGCGATCAGCTCGGTCTCCTTCCCCTCGCTCCAGCGCAGAAGAAGACGCCCGTTCGCGAGCTCTTGAGCGTCGAGGGAAAGAGTGCCGGGCAGCGTCCAGGTCGAGGTCGCGCTCACGACCTCGCCGTCCGGTCTCTTTCTCGTGCTCGTCCTCTCCACTTTGCTGCCGTGCGCGGCCCAGGAGACCTCAGGATCCTCCTCGCGGAGCGGCACGAGGTCCAGCCGGAAGGCGGGCGCGGGAAACGGCGGCGAGACGAAGACCGCGGACGCGCGCGCGAAATCCGCGGAGAGGCGCTCCCAGAGCAGCGGGAACATCTCGACGGACAGCCGTTTCGCATCGAGTCCCGCCTGCTGCCTCAGGAGACCCAGGGAAACGGGCAGCAGCGAGAACAGCAGGACCACGCCGATGAGGACCACGACGCACAGCTCGGCGAGAGAGAAGCCAAAAGAGAAGCCAGGAGACGAGCCCCGCCTTCTCATGGAGGCGGTCGCGGTCCCGCGCCGCGGAAGACGTAGCCTTCCTGCACGATCCGCCTCGCCATCTTCTCGCCGTACCCGATCTCGAGGTGGACGAAGCAAAGCCCGTCGACCTCGGTCGACTTCACTCTCAGGAACGGATTTCGCGCGTCGAGCGCGTCCACGAAATCGCCCGGGCCCACGAAGAGCCGGCGGTCCTTCGGGTAGACGTCGTTCCGGAAAGACGTGCGCAGATACGTCCATTCGCTCGCGAGCGCGCGCACCGCCCGCTCGCGGTCGAGACGTTCCCGCTCGAGGGCCCGTCGGCGCGCGAGAAAGCTCGCGCCGAGCGTGAGGACGATTCCGAGGATCGCGAGGGACACGAGCGCCTCGAGGAGGAACACCCCGCGGGAGCGCCGCTCGCTCATCCGTCTCGCGCGGCCCGTCAGCGCAGCGACGAGACGAGCTTCTTCACCGCCCGCTCGGCCGCGTCCTCGGCGGCCTGGGCCTCCGCCTCCGTGTCGACGGTGCTCACCGCGGAGGTGCCGTTGCGGCCCGTGACGTCGATCGCTTTCCCCGGCACGCCGGGCGCCGTCACGATCGAGACGCTGACGGCGCAGTCCGCCTCGTAAGAGACGACGACGTTCTCCACGCGCGAGGGCATGCCCGTGACCGGGTTGACCTGGCGGTCGTAGAGGTTGGCCTGGTGCCGCTGGATCCGGCACGGGGAGATCAGGATCCCGAGGTAGACGTCGCCGGGCCAGGCCTTGCGAAACTCCGCGCCGGCCTCGCCGGGCACTGCGACGTCGGCGAGGCGCGCGCCCGAGAGCCGCGCGTCCACGATCGCCCCGAGGCCCCGGTCGCTCGCGGCGGAGAGAAAGCGCGGAACGAAGCGCTCCAGCTCCGGCGCCGGGCCTTTCGCCTCCACGAGGACGAGCGGCTTCTTGGGCGCCGAGCCCGGCGCGGAGCCGGACGCCGCGGAGCCTGACGAGGCGGAGCCCGAAGGGGCGGGCGCGGAGGAGCAACCGAGGAGCGGGAGAAGAGCGGCGACGGCGGCGAGGCGGCGCATGACCTGCATGACGGCAAAGTGTACGCCCCGCTTCCCGCTATCCTCCCGGCATGGAAACCGGGACCGCTCCCGTCGATCTCCTCGTCGTCGGGGCCGGGCCCGTCGGGCTCGCGTGCGCGCTCGAGGCGGCGCGCCAGGGCCTCTCTCACGTCGTGATCGAAAAAGGCGCGCTCCTCGACACCCTCGTCAACTGGCCCACGCACACGATCTTCTTCTCGACTCCCGAGCTGCTCGAGATCGGCGGCCATCCGTTCGCCACCGCCTCGGTAAAGCCCACGCGGCGCGAGGGCCTCGTCTACTACCGGAAGGTGGCCGAGCGCGAAGGGCTCGCGATCCGCCTTCACGAGCGCGTCCTGTCGGTGGAGAAAGACGGAGACCTCTTTCGCGTCACGACCACGCGCGGCCTGGCGGCGGCGCGCGCCGTCGTCGTGGCGACCGGCTTCTACGCCAACCCGAACCTCCTCGGCGTGCCGGGCGAGGACCTTCCGAAGGTCTCGCACTACTACACCGAGCCGTTCGCGCACGCGCACATGGACGTCCTCGTCGTGGGCGGAAAGAACTCCGCTGTCGAAGCCGCGCTCGACCTCCACCGGAACGGCGTCCGCGTCACGATGGCCGTCCGCAAGAGCGAGTTCGGGGCGAGCGTGAAGTACTGGCTGAAGCCCGACATCGAGAACCGCGTCAAGGAGGGCTCGATCCGCGCGCTCTTCGAGACGACGGTCAGCCGGATCGAGGAGAGCCGCGTCGTCCTCGAGACGGCCGGGAAGACCATCGAGATCCCGAACGACTTCGTCTTCGCGCTCACGGGCTATCGGCCCGACTTCCCGCTCCTCGAGGCCTGCGGCATCGCCGTCACGGACGGCCTCGAGGTCATCCACGATCCGGAGACGATGGAGACGAACGTCGCCGGCCTCTACGTCGCAGGGGTCGTAGCCGCGGGCGCCCGCATCGGAAAGCTCTTCATCGAGAACGGCCGGCTCCACGCCGTCGCCATCGTGAAGCATCTCCTCGCGCGCCGCGGCACGCCTCCTTCGGCACCGCTCGCGGCTCCAGGGATCCGCAGGTTTCAGGACGGGGATTAGGTTCGCGCTGCGCTCGAGCTCACGAGCCGGCTGGCGCCGCGGGAGATGGAGGAGCGTTCCAGATGTCGACGACGCACCGCCACTGCCCGTCCAAGTCCTGACGCCAGACCGTGATCCCTCGGCCGGGCAGCGTCCTGGGCACCCCGTCGGGCCCCGGCACGGTCATCTCGTTCGTGCTCCGCATGTAAGCCACCTTGCCATCCGGCGAAAAGACGACCTTCTCCGATTTCCAGTGAATTTGGAAACCCGGGATCTTCAAGCTGTCGGCGACGAAGCCGCGAAGCGCCGCCTTGCCTTCCACCGCCGGCTGACCCGGGGGTATGACGAGCGCGTCGTCGGTCCAATACGAGACGATCTTCTCGACGTCCTTCCCCGACGCGGCGTTGGCCCACTCCGCGTCTCGCATCAGCAGCTTCGCCTCCTCGGCCTTCGCGTCGAAGACAGGCCGCGCGCAGCCCGCGGCGATGAGCAGGATCGCGGCGACCGCGGGGACGATGGGATGACGATGCATGCCGACCTCCTGAGACAGGTGATGATTTGTCGCGTCTTCGGCTTCAGCGGGTTGCCCGCGAGGGGTCCAGAATTGCGAGTCGCGGGAAGTAGCGGCGTGCGAACCCCCGGTCGCGCGTCAGGAGCCTGTCCGCGCGTGCGGCCCCGTGGGCGCCAACGAGGAAATCGGGAACCAACGCTGTCCGTAGCCCGCCCTCTCTGCGGTACTTCCGCCAGGCCTCACCTGCTGCCCCTGCTGTCGCGGCGTCGATAGCGTCGAACTCGAGCCCGAGATCCGCCATCGCCAACTCGAAGGTCGACTGCTCGGAAAAATGAGCACGCACTTCGGCCCAGACGACCTCGCAGGCCACAAGGGCACCTTCCGACAGCGCCCGGTCGAGCGCCTCCCGCGACGCCGCTCCGAACCTCGAGGATGCCGAGAAGAGATCGAGAAGGACGCTGGAATCAACGGCGGTGCGCACGGGGATCGTCCTGGGCGCGGTTCCACGCGTTTCCACGGGACTTCCTGAGCTCGGCGTCCACATCCAGAGAACCGAGAATCCCAAAGAGACGATCGACCGCCCGGGTGGCCCCGGCCCGCTTCCTGCCGACGAGGAGGCCGCCCCTCGCCTCGAATTCCAGAATCTGGCCCGGCTTCAGGCCCAGCCGGTCGCGGACGGACTTCGGAATCGTCACCTGCCCTCTTTCGGAAACCGTGCTCTTCATACCTTGATGGTATGAATACTTACTCTGGCAGTCAACCCTCGCAGGTGAGCGCCCGAGGCTTCGGGCGGGCGGCCGGACGTTCGGCCTGTCCCTCGAAGTAGAACGCGCCGTCCACCATGAGGCGCCGCCAGCACGAGCGGCATCAGGGCGGCGCGCTCACGCGGCGTCATCGTCTCCATTTTCCCAGAGACTGCGCTGCAGCTCTCTCGCAGGACGCGCGCGCTTCGGCGGCTCCGGAGGGAGCGGCGACGCGGCATCGAAGACCGACGGGTCGTCGACCTCGGGCGAGTTGACGCGGGGCGACACGTCGAACGACTCGAGCGCGCCCGCGGGAAGCGGCCGAAGGACCTGCGCGAGGGACGCGGCGTCCTCGACGCGAGGGTCGAGCCACAGGTCCTCGGCACCCGGCTCGAGGATCACGGGCATGCGGTCGTGCACGCGCGCGACTTCGGGGCTCGCCTCCGTCGTGAGAAGCGCGAAGGTGCGCAGCGGCGGCCCTTGCCGCGGACGCCACTCGTCCCACAGGCCGGCGATCGCGAACGGTTTTCGCGACTTCACGCGGAAGCCGTACGGCACGGCCCTGTTGCCGTAGCGCTTCCACTCGTAGAAGCCGTCGGCGGGCACGAGGGCGCGCCGCCTCTGGAAGGACTCGCGGAAGCTCGGCTTCGCCGCGGCCGTCTCGGCGCGCGCGTTGATCGGCCGGCCCGCGTCCGCGGGGTCCGAGGCCCACGCGGGCACGAGACCCCAGCGCATGGGTTCGAGCAGCCGCTCTCCTTCAGCCCCGAGGTGGATGACGGGCAGGTCCTGTCCGGGCGCCGCGTTCCAGCGCGGCCGGAGCGGAGTCGCTTCTCCCCGGACGCGAAAGCGCGAGATCAGTCCGTCGGCGGGCGACGTGATCCAGTACCGGCCGCACATGAGCCGATCGCGGCGCCTCAGCCCGCCGCGGCGGCCGGCGGCGTGATGCGCGTCCCGTCCCCGTCGTCCTCCGCGTCCGGTGCCGGAGGCTTGACCGGGATCACGGCGGCCTCGTTGCGGTTCCACCACCGTTCCGCCAGCTCGCGCGTCCAGGGCTCCTGAAGGACGAGTGCCGCCAGGCGCGCGTCCAGCGCCCGCGCGCTCTCGGGCCTTTCGTCCGGCTCCTTCGCGAGGCAGTCGAGGAGGATCCGTTCGAGCCCCGGGTCGACCGGCGTCGCGACGCGTTTCGAAGGCGGGATCGGCGTCGTCGAGGCGTGGTCGTGGATCGTCTCGAGCGCGGTCTTCCGCTCGAAGACCGGGACGCCCGTGAGGAGCGTGTACCCGACGGCGCCGAGCGCGTAGAGATCCGTGCGGCCGTCCACGGCGCGCCCGAGCGCCATCTCCGGCGGCATGTAGGCGGGCGTTCCCGCGATGAGCCCGGTCTGCGTCAGGTCCGCGGCCGAAGCCGCGAGCGTCTTGACGAGGCCGAAGTCGAGCACCTTCACGAAATCGGGATCGCCGCCGTAGCGGCAAAGGAAGATGTTGCCGGGCTTGACGTCCCGGTGGACGAGGCCCGCCGCGTGCGCCTCGGCGAGCGAGTGGCAGACCTGCCGGAGGAGGTGGACGACGCGCCCCGACGGAAGCGGTCCGAAGCGGCGGATCACCTCCTCGAGCGTGAAGCCTTCGAGAAGCTCCATGACGTAATAGAACGCGCCGTCGTCCGAGCGCCCGAAGTCGTAGAGCTGGACCGTGTGCGCCGACCGGAGCGCCGCCGTCGCCTTCGCCTCTCGCTCGAAACGCGCCATCATCTCGCGCCCCGACGCGTCGGTGCCGCCGCGCACGAGCTTGATCGCCGCGTCGCGCGCGAGCATGCGGTGCTCCGCGCGCCAGACTTCGCCCATGCCGCCGTGCCCGATCAGAGAGACGAGCCGGTAGCTCCCGAGCTCCCGCGCGCGGCCGGCCTGCTCGGACAGCTCGCTCACGACGCGCGAGCCCACGATCGCGGCGGCCGCGGCGATGGCGGTCGGCAGGAGCATGCCCGTCACCACGAGGGCGTTCGGGGCCGGGCTTCCGAGCGCGACGGACACCCCGAGGCCGAGCGGGTCCATGAGCGCGGTGGCGACCGTGGCAAGGGCGTTCTTGCCGCGCGTCGCCGGCACGAGCAGAGCGAACGCGACGAGCCACACGGCCACGGGCGACCAGCCCTTCGGCATCTGGCCGGGCGGCGCGGGCCAGCCGTGGTAGGTCACCGCGATGAGGAAACCCATCCCGACCTCGTAGACGAGGCCCCTGTCGAGGAGCTCGGCCGGGTCCTGCTCCATGCGCCGCGTGAGGGCGAACATCCCGAGGGAAGCCGCCATCGCAGCGATCTCGACGAAGAGCACGATCCCCGAGGGCGGCGGCAGGCCCAGGCGGGCGCCGAGGAGCCGCGAGCCGACCCCCATCACCACGTTCGCGAACGCGCAGAGAAGAGCCAGGATCCCGAGGCGGCGCGCGCCCGCGGACAGCAGCTCCGGGGGCAGCGTGCGGGGCGCGCGGGAGGTGGTCGGCGTGGAGTCGGCCTTGCAGCAGGTCCGCGTCATCGGCCTGTATTCTCTCTCTAATGCCGGAGCTGCCGGACGTGACGGTCTACCTCGAGCACGTCGACCGCCTCGTGAGGGGTGACGTGCTGAAAAAGGTCCGGCTCGCGAGCCCGTTCGTCCTACGGTCGGTCCAGCCGCCGCTCCGAGACATCGAGGGCCGGCGGCTCGAGGCCGTGTCCCGGCTCGGGAAGCGCCTCGTATTCTCCTTCGAAGAAGATCTCTTCTTCGTCCTGCATCTCATGGTGGCCGGCCGACTGAAATGGAAGGCGTCGGGAGCGCCCATTCCGAAGAAGATCGGTCTCCTCTCCCTGGATTTCGAACGGGGCTCTCTCGTGCTGACGGAGGCGAGCCCGAAGAAGCGCGCGTGGGTGCGGGTCGTCGCGGGACGCGAGGCGCTCGACGAGCTCGATCCGGGCGGGCTCGAGCCCCTCGAGGCGACGCGCGAGGCCTTTTCCGCGCGCCTGAGGAGCGAGAACCACACGCTGAAACGCGCCCTGACGGATCCGACGCTCTTCTCCGGCATCGGAAACGCGTACTCCGACGAGATCCTCCACGCGGCGAAGCTCTCCCCTGTCGCGCTCACGTCGCGCCTTTCCGACACCGAGGTCGCCCGCCTTTACGACGCGACGAAAAAGACGCTTCTCGACTGGACTGCGCGGCTGCGAAGGGACGCCGGCGAGAAGTTCCCCGAGAAGGTGACCGCTTTCCGGCCGGAGATGGCCGTGCACGGGAAGTTCGGCGAACCGTGCCCCGCCTGCGGGACGAAAGTCCAGCGCATCGTCTATGCCGACAACGAGACGAACTACTGCCCGGCGTGCCAGACGGGCGGCAAGCTCCTCGCGGACCGGTCCCTTTCGCGCCTTCTCCACGGCGACTGGCCGAAGAGCCTCGAAGAGATGGAGGAGCGGAAGGAAGCGGGGCGGAGTGACGGCCCGCGGCCGGCCGTCAAAGAGCGTCGGCCATCCGGCGCCTGAGCTTTTCGTCCGGCAGGCGCCCGAGCGCCGCGTCGAGATCGTCGTCGAGGTGCGCGCGCTTGCTCGTCGCCGGAATCGCGCACGTGACGGCCGGGTGCGCGAGGATCCATTTCAGGAAGAACTGCGGCCACGACGTGCAGTCGAGCTCGGCCGCCCAGGCCGGCAGCGGCCTCGAGAGGACCCGCCTCAGGGCCTCTCCTCCGCCGAACGGGCGGTTCACGAGGACGGCGACGCCTTTCTCCCGCGCGAGCGGCAGGATGCGGCTCTCCGCCTCGCGTTCGGCGAGCGAGTAGTTCACCTGGAGAAAATCCAGCTTCTCCCTGAGGAGGACGCGCTCGACCTCCGGATACGCGCTGGCCGTGTAGTGCGTGACGCCGATGTAGCGCACGCGCCCCGCGCCCTTCATCGCGCGCAGCGTCGCGAGTTGCGTCGGGAGGTCGAGCAGGTTGTGCACCTGGAGGAGGTCGAGGCGCTTCGTGCCGAGGAGCTTCTCGGACGTTTCGATCTGCCGGACGCCCGCCTCGCGGCCGCGCGTCCAGACCTTCGTCGCCAGAAAGAGCCGGTCCGTCAATCCGCGCTTCGAGGCGATCGCGCCGACGACCTCTTCGGACTGCCCGTACATCGGGGAGGAATCCACGACGCGGCCCCCGCGCTCGACGAACCGCGCGAGGACGTCTTCGAGGGGCGCGCGCGCTGCGGGCGACGAGCCCACGTCGAACGTCGACCACGTCCCGAGGCCGATGACGGGAATCCGCTCCCCGGAAGACGGGATCGCGCGGAGGATCGGCTCCGGGAACGCGCCGGCTCCCGGGGCGCCGAGAAGGGCGCCCGCGGCGGTGGCTCCGAAGACGCGCAGGGTGTCGCGGCGCGAGAGGTCCATCTGTCAGCGACCCCACTCCTCGATCCTCACGAGGTCCTGAGTCAAGGCGCGCTCGAAATCGGACTCGAGCAGTGATCTCGCGACGGCGGTATCCGGCCACGGTGCCTCGCCAGGCGCCACGCCGCATACGCGGTCGCGGCCGCGCCTCTTCGCTTCGTAGAGCGCGTGGTCCGCGAGCGTGAGCACGGACTCCCAGCCGAGGAGTGAAGGCTCCTCCTCGCGAAACGGATACAGGGCGCAGCCGGCGGACACCGTGATGTGGATTTCCGGGCCGGACGGCAGGCGGAAGGCGTGCTCCGCGACGCAGCGGTGAATGCGCCGCGCGAGCCGGACGGCGCCTTCGCGACTCGAATCCCGGGCGATCACGACGAATTCCTCGCCCCCCCATCGGACCGTGAGGTCGGGCTGGCGCGCGGTCGTCTGCAGGAGGTTGGCAAGCTGCTGGAGAACCGCATCGCCCGCCGCATGCCCGTGCCGGTCGTTGACGGACTTGAAATGGTCGACGTCTACGACGACGAGCCCGATGCTCGGCTTCGTCGGTATCGACCTCTTTGTCGCCGAGACGCTTCTCACGCTGAGAGCCTTCAGGCTCTCCTTACCCATGAACTCCGCCAGGAACCGTCGGTTGTGAAGGTGGGTGAGCGTGTCGCGCAGCGCGAGCTCACGCAGCTCCTGCTCGAGCACGGCCCCGTGCTTCAGGGACCCATGGATCCAGACGGCGACCGTAATGAGAGCGGGGATGGAGACGAACATGAGAATCGGAAACTCGAACCCGAATTCCGCGCGCGGCTGGAGCACCAGCAGCAGGAAGTACGAGACGAGATTCGGGAGCATATAGACGAGGTAGATCCGAAGGATGCCGGCCATGGTCGAGAGCGCGATGGCGTTGATGACGACCTGGATCATCCCGAGCATGGCCGCATGGACGACGTCCAGGTGGGGATAGGCGAAGACGTTGATCGACGCGAAACTCGCGCCGACTGCCGCCGTAACGCCCATGAGACCCGGCAGCGCCCGCTTCGGATCGCCGCCCCGCCTGCGGTGGATCCAGACGAACGTCCAGCGCGCGAGCACGAAAAGGAGAGCGACGAGGAGCGCGATGCGGACCGCCGCGCTCGCGCGGAACGCCTGCGCGACGATGAAACCGATGAAAACCAGAGTCGCGAAGAGAAAGGGGAACGTCACCTGGATGCGGCGCATGAGGTCGTCGAGCAGGAACCCTTCGATTTCGCCTTCCTCGCCCAAACCCCTGACGCGCGAGCTGGCCGCCGGCGCGCTGCTGTTCCCGATCTGCTGACGTTCCGGGTCCGGCTTCCAGGCAGGCTCTCTCAAGGGGCGGATCCGGGATGCACGGGAGGCGGAGGGCTCACCGGAAGCACTCCCTGCTCCTGCACGGTGCGGTTGAAGTCCGCAAGGTCGGTGTCGAGAACGCCCTTGAGCTGCCTTTTCAGGTCGGCGAGGCGGCCTTTCAGGTCCTCGAAATACGCGAGCGCGGCCTGCGAGGGCGCCGCCTCGCCCGACGAGACGACGCTCGCGACACCGACGAACTGATGGTCGAGCTGCGGCGGGAAGTTCAGGACGTCCTGCTCGCTCTTGACCTTCGGGTTCACGAGCTTGTCCTCGAGGGCCGAGAGCTTCTCGGACAGCGCCTTCGCCTTCTCCGCGAGCGGCTCCTTCTTCCCGAGCTTCGCGGCCCGCTCCGCGAGCTCCTTCGCCTGGCGCTTGACGTCGCGGCACGCGAGCGCGGCCTCGTGCGTCTCCGAAAGGCGGTCGCGCGCCTCCGCGAGAAAGTCCGCCTGCTTCTTCAGCTCGGCCGGCGGGACCTTGAGGTTCGGGTTCGCGCGCACCTCGAGAGGCTCGGTCAGCGCCGCCTCGCCCTTCTTCAGCCGCACCGTATACGTGCCGGGCGCGACGCGCGGGCCGTCCTTGCTGCCCCAGAGGATCGCCTTCGGCACGAGCGACGGCTTCCACATGCGCAGGTCCCACGCGAACCGGTTGAGGCCCTGCTTCGGCTCGAGAGGCTTCTCGGCGTCTTCGTTCCGGGCCTCCGCCGGGCCGTCCTCTTCAGCGGGCTTCTCGCTCGTGAAACGGCGGAGCACCTTGTCCCCGTCGAGGATCTCGATCACGACCGCATCCTTCGCCCCGGGTTTCTTCGGGGGCGCGTCCTTGAGCCAGTAGGAGATGACGGCGCCCGGAGGCGGGTTCAGCCCGACGCCGCGCGGGGGGCCGCGCTCCGGGTCCTCGGAGCCGCCGCTGGTGCCGAACCGGACCGCCGGGCTCGGGCGGAAGAGGTGCAGGTCCTTTTTCTCGACGTCCGGACTCCACGTCTCGAGCGGCGCGAGGTCGTCGAGGATCCAGAACGCGCGGCCCTGCGTCGCGACGACGAGGTCCCCGCCCTTGACCGTGAGGTCCGTGACGGGCACCACGGGCAGATTCCGCTGGAAAGGCTGCCACGAGGCGCCGTCGTCGAACGAGAGGTAGAGGCCGGTCTCCGTGCCGGCGTAAAGGAGCCCGCGGCGCACGGGGTCCTCGCGCACGACGCGCGTGAACGCGCCCGCCGGGATGCCGTTCACGATCTTCGTCCACGTCCTGCCGTAGTCCCCCGTCTTGTAGAGGTACGGCCGCGTGTCGTCGTGCTTGTACATCGTGGCCGCCACGTACGCGGCCGCCGGGTCGTGCGGCGAGAGCTCGATGGAGTTGATCTGGATGCGCTCGGGAAGGCCCTTCGGCGTGACGTTCCGCCAGTTCTTCCCGCCGTCGCGCGTGAGCTGGACGAGGCCGTCGTCCGTGCCCGCCCAGATCGTACCGGCCTCGCGCGGCGACTCGGCGAGCGCGAAGATCACGCCGTACACCTCGACTCCCGTGTTGTCGTACGTGATCGCGCCGCCCGAGTAGCCCTGCGTGTCCTTCTCGTTCCGGGTGAGGTCGGGGCTGATCTCCTGCCACGTCTCGCCGTCGTCCGTGCTCTTCAGGAGGATCTGGGCCGCGTGATAGAGCGTCTTCGAGTCGTGGGGCGAGATGAGGATCGGCGCGTTCCACTGGAAGCGGTACTTCAGGTCCTTCGGCGCCTGGCCGATCGCGAGCTGGGGCCAGGCGACGACGTCCCGGCTCTCGCCCGTGCGGAAATCGAAACGGTCGATCGTGCCGCCGTAGCAGCCCGCGAAGGAGACGTCGGGCTCGTTCGGCTTCGGCGCGATCCAGCCGCTCTCGCAGCCTCCCACGGGATGCCAGTCGCCCGGGCCGATGCTTCTGCCGCGCGTCCGGCTCAGGATCTCGACCGTCGTGTTGTCCTGCTGGGCGCCGAAGACGCGATACGGAAAGCGGTCGTCGGTCGTGACGCGGTAGAACTGCGCCGTCGGCTGGTTCAGGAGCGACGACCAGCTCCGCCCGCCGTTGAACGTCACGGTCGCGCCGCCGTCGTTGCCTTCGATCATGCGGTTCGGCTCGTTCGGGTCGATCCAGAGGTCGTGGTTGTCGCCGTGCGGCGTCCGGATGGGATCGAACGTCTTGCCGCCGTCGCCGGACCGGAAGAATCCGACGTTCAGCACGTAGACGGCGTCGGCGTTCTTCGGGTCCGCGTAGACGTGCGAGTAGTACCAGGCGCGCTGCCGGAGCTTGTTCTCGTCGTTCAGCTTCTTCCACGTCTCGCCGCCGTCGTCCGTGCGGTAGACGCCGCCCTTCTCGGCCTCGACGATGGCCCAGACGCGCTCGGGCCGAGCCGCCGACACCGCGACGCCGACGCGCCCGACGACACCCTCGGGCAGTCCGCCCGCGAGCTTCTTCCACGTGTCGCCGCCGTCCGTCGTCTTCCAGAGGCCGCCGCCCGGCCCGCCGCTCTCCAGGGCCCACGGCTTCCGGCCGACCTGCCAGAAGCCCGCGTAGAGGACGCGCGGGTTCACGGGATCCATGACGAGGTCGGAGGCTCCGGTCCTGTCGTCGACGAAGAGAACTTTCTTCCAGGTTTGTCCGCCGTCCGTCGAGCGGAAGATGCCGCGGTCGGGGCTCTTTCCCCACGTGTGCCCGAGCGCCGCGGCGTAGACGAGATCCGGGTTCCTCGGGTGCACGCGCACTCGCGGAATCTGCTGCGTCTCCTTCAGGCCCGCGTAAGCCCACGTCTTGCCCGCGTCCGTGGACTTCCAGACGCCGTCGCCCGCCGAGACGTTGCCGCGGACGCAGCCTTCCCCCATCCCCGCGTAGACCACGTTCGGATCGGAGTCGGCGACCGCGAGCGCGCCCACCGAGCCCGTCTTGAAGAACTTGTCCGACACGGGCTCCCAGCTCGCGCCTCCGTCCGTCGTCTTCCACACGCCGCCGCCCGTGCCGCCGAAATAGAACGTGAGCGGCTGGCCCGGAACGCCGGCGACGGCCGTGACGCGTCCGCCGCGGAAGGGGCCGATGTTTCGGAACTGGAGGCCCTGGAGCTTGTCGGAGAGCGTGGACGGGGGTTTTTCTGCTTCGGACGGAGAGGGGACCGCCTTCGCTGCGCCTGCTTTCTGCGAAGCAGAGGGAACCGGTGGATTTTTCTTAGAAGGAAAATCGGGCTGGTTAGGCTGGGCCGCAGCGTCGCCTGCTGGCTGAGAAGCAGGGGGAAGCGGGGAAATTTTCTTAGAAGGGGAATTGGGGGTCGCCGTCGGCTCGGGAGACGCCTGCGCGCAGAGGGCGATCGCGAGGGCAGCCGCCGCGGTCAATACCCCCTTCGAAGCACGCGCGGCGCGAGCCGCGCGAACAGCCCGACGGCGTACGGAGCCGTCAGCAAAGACGAACGAACACGCCAAGAGCCCCATCCTCTCTTCCCCTTTCTAAGAAATCCTTCTCTTCTCTCTCTTTCTCTCTTTCTCTCTTTCTCCTTCTTTCTTCTCGCTCTTCTCTCTCTTTCTCTTCTTCGACGATATCAAGGCGTCGAGGGCGGGGAGGCCCAGTCGTATTCGCGCACGACCTTCGCGCGCGCCGCGATGAAGGCGACGACGAGGAGCGTGCCGATGCCGCCCGCGACGACGGCGACCGAAGCCCCGAGTGCCGCCGACGCGAAGAGGCTTGCCACGAAGCCGGCCTCCAGCTCGCCGAGTTGCGGGCCGCCCATGAAGAAGATCATGTTCACGCCCGTCATGCGGCCGCGCAGCGCGTCGGGCGTGACGAGCTGCCGCACGGTCTGGCGCACGACGGTGGAGATCGTGTCGGAAAGCCCGACGAGGGCGAGCGCGGCGAACGTGAGGGCGAAGCTCCGCGAAAGGCCGAACACGATCGTCGTGGCGCCGTACGCCGCGACCGACCACAGGAAAACGCGCCCCTGCCGGCGCGGCAGGCCGCGCACGGAGCTCCACACGGACCCGAGCAGCGCCCCGATTCCCGGTGCCGCCCTCAGCCAGCCGTAACCGGCCGGGCCCGCCTTCAGGATCTGGTCCGCGAAGATCGGGAGAAGCGACATCGAGCCCGCGAAAAAGGTCGCGAAGAAGTCGAGCGTCATCGTCCAGACGAGGATCGGCGTCGTGAAGACGAAGTGCAGACCTTCCCTGAGGGAGGCGATCGGCTGCTCGGGCGCTCCTTCCAGGCGCACGACCTCGCCCGAGGTCTTCAACGTGACGAGCGTCAGGAGGACTCCGAAAAACGACGCGGCGTTGAGGAAATAGATGAGCGCGAGACCGCCGGCATGCGGCGTGCGACGCCGGGCCCGATCCGGCTCCCGCGGCTCCGGCGAGGACGAGGCCCGTGAGCGCCGGGCCTCCGATCGACGCGAGCTGAAAGGTCGAAAGCATGATCGAGAGCGCGCCGGGCAGCTCGTTCCGGGGCACGAGTCGCGGGATGAGGGCCTGGCGGGACGGGTTGTCGAACGCGCCGGCGGCGGAGGTGAGCGCCGTCAGGAGATAGACGAGTCCGACGGTGTCGCGCCCGAGAGACGTCGCCGCGCCGAGCGCGAGCGCGACGAGCGTCATCGAGGACTGCGTGACGAGGAGGACGCGGCGCCGGTCGCGCCGGTCCGCCACGAGGCCGCCGACCAGGGAAAGGACGACGATCGGCACGATGCGCACGAGGCCCACGAAGCCGAGCGCGAGCGGCGAGCGCGTGAGGACCCAGACGTGCCAGTCGATCGCGGCGTTCTGCATCTGCGTGCCGACGAGCGACACGAGCATCGAGACGGCCATGCGGCGGAAATCGCGGTGCCGGAGGGCCTCGTACGGTCTCTGCTTCAGATCTTCGTCAGCCAGTCCGACACGTCGGCGACCATGCGGTCCCACGACGGGGACACGAAGAGCGTCTTCTGGTACTGCGTGGGGTCGTACGGCGTGCGCGACGCGACCTCGAGGTCCAGCGGGACGAGATTCGGATGCCTCTGGAGGTCGCCCAGCTCGCCGAACGAGGACAGGAGCCCCGCGCCCCACGCCTTGAGCACCCCCTTCTCCTCGATGACGCCGAACTCCACGGTGTACCAGTACGCGAGCTCGAGGCGTTTCATCGTGGACTCGCCGGCGCGGCGCGCGGCCTCGCCGAAGAGGCGCGAGAGCCGGACGATGTCCGGATGGAAGAGGCCGGCGGCGTGGCCGACGAGCTCGTGGACGACGTCCGGCTCGGGCGTGTAGAGGGGCACGCTGTGGTGCCTCACGTACTGCGTCGCGAGAAAGACGTTCTCGGCCATCGCGCCGAGGAACCCGCGGCCCGAGATGAGGCCCGCGACGGGAATCATCCGGAAGCCGGAGCCCGCCCGCAGCGTCTCGCTCACGTCCGCGAGCTGCGGCACGCGCTCCTGGTCGAGGGAAAGCGCGTCGGCGCTCTCCCGCCACGGGGACGCCGCGAGGCGCTCGTGCAGCGGCCCGAGCTTCTCCCACACGGCGCGCCAGACGGCTTCCTCCTCGGGCGTGTACGAGACGCGCGGCAGCGGGTCCCCCTCGCGGTAGGCGAGCGCCATGCGCGCGATCTCGTTGCGGCGCGCGCGGTAGACCGCGTCACGGAAGCCGGGATGGTCGGGGTCGAGGGGGACGAGCTCACCGGCGCCCGCGGCGATCGGCTTCGGCGGAGCGGGGGCGTAGCGCGTCACGGCCGCATCTTCTCCCAGGCGGCGATCTTACCCGCCCGCGCTACAACTCGCCCAGCAGCGCCCGCCGCTTTTCCTGGTACTCGGCTTCGGAGATCGTCCCCGTCTTGTAGAGCCGCTCCGCTTCCCTCAGCCGCTCCTCGACCGAAGTGCGAGCGGTTGGTGCCGCCGCGGCGCGGCCGCCGAGCCCGTCCGCCCCTGCACCCTGTGGACGCGTGTGCGTGAAAAGGACGTTGCGAAACTTCTCCGGGTGGAGGATGCGCGGAAAGATCACGGTGCTGTCGCTCCCGGCTGTCTGCAGCTCCACGTCGCCATAGGAGAGCCAGCGGCCGCCGAGCGTCGACCGGACGTTCACGTCCTGCACTTTCTCGAGCGGGATCTGGCGCACGCTTCGCGTGAGGAACCCGCTCTTCCTGATGACGCGAAAGGACGTAATGGCGAACTCGTCGAAGGAATCCGCGAGGGCCCGCCAGACCACGGCGAGGCCGCCGGCGAGGAACAGGAATCCGGCGACGACGAGGAGCGCCGACCTGAGCGGGGACTCCGCGCCTTCCGTCCCGGCCGGAACGAAGAGGGCGCTGCCAGCGGCGAGAGCCGCGCCGAGCACGGCGACCGAGGAGCCGGGGACGAACCTCACCCAGTGATACCGCGGCTGAAGCAGGATCTCCTCGCCGGGCGCGAGGTTCTTCTCGACGTACGACATCGGGGCCCATCATATGAAAGCTCGCGGGAGCGCCCCGGACGAATGTCGTAGCATCTGCGCCCGAGTATGCGAAACAGAGTCCTCGCGCACTTGGGTTTTTTCGCTCTGCTCGCCGGAGGTTCCGCGGCGCCGGGCGCGGTCTCGCCTTCCGAGGATGCGCGCGCCATCGTCCAGGCGCTCGTCGCGTGCGGCACCCGGCATTCCCTGTCCTCCTGGACGGACACGAAGCGCGGCATCGGCTGCGGGCGCGACGTGGTCGTCCGCAACCTCGAAGCGGTCGAAAACGAGTCCGGAAAGCGGATGCGGGTCGTCGTCGACAAATTCGAGACGAGCGGGCCGCGCACGAAGAACGCCCCCGTGCCGATGGAGAACGTCTACGCGGTCCTGCCGGGCACGGACCCGGCGCTGGAGCGCACGGCGTTCGTCGTCTCCGGCCACTACGACTCGATGCCGTCGGACATCATGGACCCGGCGACGGACGCGCCCGGCGCCGACGACGACGCCTCGGGCACGGCCGTCTCGATACTCGCGGCGCGGGCGCTCGCGCCGAAGAGGGCGCGCGCCACACTCGTCTTCGCCGCGGTCGCGGGCGAGGAGCAGGGCCTCCTCGGCGGCAGGCGCCTCCTCGAGTGGCTCACGAAGCAGGGCTACACGGTGGGCGGCATGATCACGTGCGACATCGTGGGCGCCACGAACGGGAGTCCCGACCGGCGCGTGCGCGTGTTCTCCGAAGGCGGCCCGGACGGCATCGACTCGCCGGGCCGGCAGATGGCGCGCCTCGCCGAGGAGGTCGCCGGAAAGGACAAAGTGCGCCTCGTCTTCCGGCTCGACCGCTTCGGGCGAGGCGGGGACCACCGGCCGTTCGTCGAGGCGGGCTTTCCGGCCGTGCGTTTCACCGAGCCGCTCGAGGATTACCGCCACGAGCACCAGACCCCGCGCGTCGAGAACGGCGTCGAATACGGCGACCTCGTGAAGTTCATGGACTTCGACTTCGTCGCGGAGACGGCGGTCGCCGTGGAGAAGACGCTGGAAGAAATGGCGAATGCGCCCGCCCCACCCCGCAAGGTAACGCTTGGTGGAGCTGTGACGCCGAATTCGGAGATTTTCTTAGAAGGTAATAGGGACGGAGAGCGCGCGGGGTACGAGATCCTGTGGCGGGAGACCACCGAGGCCCGCTGGTCCGTCGCGAAGACGGTCGAGACGCCGCCGGCGAGCGCACCGGCCGCTGCCTCGAGCGCCGCACCTTCTTCTGCAGGAGCACCCCGTGGCGCGGCACCCGCCCCAGTTGCGCCGCCATCGCCCTCTTCACCGTTCGAAGAATCTCTTTCTTCTGTCCTCCTCGGGACTTCGACCGACAATCACTACTTCGCGGCCCGCAGCGTCGGGAAGAACGGGAGCCGCTCGATCGCCGTACCGGCGGTCGCCGCCGTGCGCCGCCCGCCCGGAATCGTTTCGATGGACGCGCCGCGCGTCACGCCGCCGCCCGTGACCGTCCCGCAGCCCCAGCCCGTCAAGTAGGAAGCGCGGTGAACCTCACCGTCCTCGACTGGGGCATCGTCGCCGCGTATTTCGTCCTTTCGATCGGCGTCGGGGTCGCCTTCACGAAGAGGGGCGGCGAGTCGCTCGAGCAGTACTTCGTCGCCGGGCGCGCCGTGCCGTGGTGGCTCGCGGGCGCCGCGATGATCGCGACGACGTTCGCCGCCGACACGCCGCTCGTCGTGACCGGCCTCGTCGCCGCGCACGGCGTCGCCGGCAACTGGATCTGGTGGAACTTCGTCATGAGCGGCACGCTGACGGTCTTCCTCTACGCGCGGCTCTGGAGGCGGGCGAAGGTGATGACCGACGTGGAGTTCGCCGAGATCCGCTACAGCGGGAGGCCGGCCACGTTCCTGCGCGGCTTCCGCGCGCTCTACCTCGCACTGCCCGATCAATCTCATCATCCTCGGCTGGGTCACGCTCGCGATGGTGAAGATCCTCCAGATCGCGCTCGGCATCCGGCCGCTCTGGGCCGTCGGGCTCTGCTTCGTCATCACGGTGGGGTATTCGGCGGCCGCGGGCATGTGGGCCGTCCTCTGGACCGATCTCGTGCAGCTCGTCATCAAGATGACGGCCGTCATCCTCCTCGCTTGGTTCGCCGTCCGGAAGGTCGGCGGCATCGAGGCTCTGAAGACCGGGCTCGAGAAGCACTTCGGCTCGATCGACGCTCGCGATCTCCTTCCTGCCGCCCGCGGGCTCGGTGTGGATGCCGGCGATCGCGCTCTTCACGTTTCTCGCCGTGCAGTGGTGGGCCGCGTGGTACCCGGGCGCCGAGCCGGGCGGCGGCGGCTACGTGGCCCAGCGCATCTTCTCGGCGCGGACCGAGCGCGACGGCATCCTCGCGACGCTCTTCTTCAACGTCGGCCACTACGCGCTCCGCCCGTGGCCCTGGATCGTCACCGGGCCTGGCGACCGTGATCCTCTATCCGCACGGCGTTCTGGTGAACGGCCAGCCCGACAGGGAGGCCGCGTACGTGCAGGCCATGGTCGACCTCCTGCCCTCGGGCTGGAAGGGCTTCATGCTCGCGGGCTTCGCGGCCGCGTACATGTCGACGGTCGGGACCCACTTGAATTGGGGGGCGTCGTACCTGGTTGGTGATGTTTATAAGAGATTTCTTAGAAAGGACGCGAGCGAGAAGCACTACGTCGCCGTCTCGCGCTGGACCACCGTCCTGCTCTTCCTGTTGTCCATCGTCGTGACGCTGAACCTCTCGACGATCGAGGGCGCGTGGCGGTTCCTCCTCGCGCTCGGAAGCGGCACGGGCCTCGTCCTGATCCTCCGCTGGTACTGGTGGCGCATCAACGCGTGGAGCGAGATCTCCGCGATGCTCGCGTCGATGGTCGTCTCCGTGACGAGCCTCATGCTGATCAGGAACCCGCTCCCCAGGGACCGACCCGGGCTACGGCGCGGAGGAATTCCGCATTCAGGCGATCGTCATGCTGCTCACGGTCGCGATCACGACCGTCGTGTGGGTCCTGGTCACGTTCCTGACGAAGCCCGTGCCCGACGCGACGCTCGACGCGTTCTACCGGCGCGTGCGCCCCGGCGGTCCCGGCTGGGAGACGGTCTCGCGGCGGCTCGGCTTCGGGCGCGAGCCGATCCCCGGCGGCGCGATGTCGTTCGTGAACTGGATTCTCGGCATCGTCCTCGTCTACACGGCGCTCTTCGGCATCGGCAAGATCGTGTTCGGGCAGCTCTGGATCGGATTCGAGCTCCTCGACGTCGCGGCCGTGTGCTTCCTCCTCATCATGTGGAGCCTGAGGCGGCAGGAGAGGAAGGAAGCGGCGTAGCGCGGGCTCAGGCGGCGCGCGGCGCTGCGTTCGCACTTTCGGCGGCGGGGATCAGGCTCATCGCGCGCTCGGCGAGCGCCGTGATCGTGAGCGACGGGTTCACGCCCGGGTTCGCCGAGATGGCCGAGCCGTCGACGACGTAGAGGCCGTCGTAGCCGAAGACGCGGTGGCGGTCGTCGATGACGCCGGTCGCCGCCGAGGCTCCCATGCAGCAGCCGCCGAGGATGTGCGCGGTCGTCGGGATGCCGAGGAGCGTCTCGGTCGCGAGGCTCTCGGTATAGCCGTCGAGCTTCTTCTCGATGCGGCGCGCGAGCTCGGTGGCCTCCGGGACCCACGCTTTCGCCTGCGGCCCGCTGCCCGTCCCCGTCGTGAGGCCGCGCCGGAAGAGCGTCCGGATGCCGCGGCCGAGCTTCATGCGGAGCGTCCCCTCGGACGTGCGCATGTAGAGGAGGATCATCGTGTACTTCGCCCAGTCCGGCACGAACGCGGCCTTCAGCGTGGCCCACGGCCGCTTCGCGAACATCGCGCCGGCGTTCAGGAGGCGCGTGCCCACGGTGTCGCCCGGCGCGTGCGGCATCGCGAGCGGGCGGAAGAAGCCCGAGCCCGCGGGATAGCGCACCGGCTCGAGGTGCGAGTGCTCGTCCGTCTGCAGGATCGAGCCGATCGCGATGCCCTCCGAGAGGTCCACGTCGCGCCGCTCCGTCACGACGCCCATGAGGACCTCGGAGTTCGTGCGCACGAAGTCGCCGAGCTGCTCCGAGATCTTCGGCAGGCCGTCGGGGCTCTCCTTCAGCTTGAGGAGGAGCTCCACCGTGCCGAGGACGCCGCCCGAGAAGACGACGCTCCTGGCCGTGAACGTCCGCGTCCTTCGGAGGACCGGAAACGGCGACCGGCCGGTGCGCGCCGTGATCGCATAACCGCCGCCTTCGAGCGGCCGGACCCAGGTGACCTCCGTGTCGGCCTCCACCTTCGCGCCGCGCTTCTCGGCGAGCCAGAGGTAGTTCTTGTCGAGCGTGTTCTTGGCGTCGTGCCGGCAGCCGATCATGCAGCCGCCGCAGCGCGTGCAGCCGGTGCGCTCCGGCCCTTCGCCGCCGAAGTAGGGATCGGGCACCGTCACGCCGGGCTCCCCGAAGAACACGGCGACGTCGGTGGGCGACCAGCCGCTCTCGCGGCCGATGTCCTTCCCCACCTCGCGGAGAACCTCGTCGGGCAGCGTCGTGAACGGCACGCGCGTGGCGCCGAGCATCCGCTTCGCCGTGGCGTAGTGGGGCGCGAGCTCGGCTTTCCAGTCGGCAAGGTCTCCCCAGGACGGCGCGGAGAAGAACTCGTCGCCCGGCACGGGAAGCGTGTTCGCGTAGACGAGCGAGCCGCCGCCGACGCCGACCCCCGAGAGCGCCGTGACGTGCGGGAGGAACGTCATCTTGAAGAGGCCGCGGCAGCCCAGCGACGGCAGCCACAGCCACCGCTTGACGTTCCAGTTCGACTTCGGGAAGTCGGAGGACGGAGAAGCGCGTGCCCTTCTCGAGGACGAGGACGCGATACCCCTTCTCCGCGAGGCGCAGCGCGCTCACGCTCCCGCCGAACCCGGAGCCGACGATCACGAAGTCGGCGTCGAAAGGCGCTTCCACGATCCGAGTCTACAAGGTCGGATTCGGCTCCCGGCGCGCGTGCTAGGCTGAACGCGCAGTCGGAGGCCGCATGCGCAGGTTCCTGATCGTCGCCGCCGCGATCGCTCTCGCCGTGTGGTTCTATCGAAAGTCCCAGAAGGACACGCCTCCGACAACCCGGACCGCCGGATCCGAAACATCTCCCGGCCCGGGCTGCCTGATGGCGGCCGAAAGCGCGAACAGCGCGCTCTCCGAAGCCACGCGGCTCCTCCTCTCGATGCCCGTGGACTCCTCGAAATGGGGCGAAGCCGAAGGCCGCGTCACCTCCGCGATCTCCAGCGCCGAATCGGTGTGCAGGGGCGGAACGACGGAAGCCGAGCGCACCGGCATGGAGGATGCGCGGGAAGCGCTCACTCTCATGCGCGCGACGCTCACCGAGGGCGCGCACGCCGCCCTCGGCGCGGGAGGTTTCCACGGAGCGATGAGGCAGGAAGCGATCGACAACCGGCTGTCCGCCGCCCGCGGGAAGTTCGGCCTCAGGTAGTTCCTGGCGTCGGTCCGGCCGCCACGGCTCCCCTTTTCCGGTACACGTCGGTGCTCAGGTACTTCAGGCCGGAGTCGGCCATCAGCGTGACCACCTTGGCCTCTGGCCCCAGCCGCTCTGCCACTTGAATCGCGGCGACGACGTTGGCTCCGGAAGACGTCCCCGCGAAGAGGGCCTCCTCCCGCGCGAGGCGTCTCGCCATCTCCTTCGCGTCGTCCGTCTTGACCGGCAGGATCTCGTCCACGAGAGTCGGCTCCCAGAGCGGAGGAGTGTAGCCGATCCCGACTCCTTCGATCTTGTGGGGCCCTGCCTGACCTCCCAGCAACACCGAGGATTCCGCGGGTTCGACGGCGACGATCTTGATGCTCGGTTTGTATCGCTTCAGCACGGTGGCGACCCCGCGCGAGGAAGCCGCCGTACCCACGCAGTGGACGAAGGCGTCGATCTCCCCGTTCGTTTGACTCCAGATCTCCTCGCCCAGCGAGTAGTAGCCCGCGATGCTGTCGTGGTTGTTGAGCTGGTCGGTCCAGTAGGTGTGTGGCTCCTGGCTCAACCCGCGGGCGGCCTCGATCATGTCCAGGATCAGTTTCTTGGTGGTGAGGCCTCCCTCGCTGCGGACGAGCGTCAGCTCCGCGCCCAGCGCCGCCATGTGATCCAGCTTCTCCCGGCTGAACGCATCGGAGCTGACGATCCGGAGGCGGTAGCCTTTGGCGGCGCAGACCAACGCAAGCGACGTCCCCGTGCTGCCGCCCGTGTACTCGACGACGGTGTCTCCGGGCTTCAGCCGACCGTCCTCCTCCGCCCGCGAAATCACGGCCTGCGCCATCCGGTCCTTGATGCTGCCGGTGGGGTTCTCCCACTCGAGCTTCACGAAGATGTCCGCGCAATCGGGTGGAACGACCTTGCGAAGGCGAACCATCGATGTGTTTCCGATGGCGTGGAGAATGTCCATGGGGAAGGCCTCACTCCACGTATTTGTAGCCCGTCCCCGTGTCGAAGACGACGACGCGCTCGCCGCGGTCGACCTTGCCCTCGACTACGAGCTTCTTGACCGCCTCCCACGCGGCGCCGCCCTCGGGCGCGGCGAAGAGGCCCTCCGAGGACGCCAGCTCGTTCACGCCGCGGCGCATCTCGTCGTCCGTGACGGTCAGGGCTTCGCCCTTCGAGGCGCCGAGGATCTTCAGGATCAGGTAGTCCGCGTAGGCCTTCGGGACGCGCAGGCCCGACGCGTACGTATGCGCGTTCTCGAATCGGACCGAGACGTCCTTCCCTTCCGCGAACGCCTTCGGGATCGGCGCACAGCCTTCCGCCTGCACCGAAACCATGCGCGGCCGTCGCGGAGCCGATCCAACCCAGGCGCTCCATCTCCGTCGAACGCCTTCCACATCCCGATGAGGCCGGTGCCGCCGCCCGTCGGGTAGACGACGACGTCGGGCAGCGTCCAGCCGAAGTCCTCGGCCAGCTCGTAGCCCATCGTCTTCTTGCCCTCGACGCGGTACGGCTCCTTGAGCGTGGACACGTCGAACCAGCCCTCCGCGTCCTTCTGCTGCGCGACCCTCCGGCCGCACTCGTCGATGAGGCCGTCCACGAGCGTCACGTGCGCGCCATAAGCCTCGCACTCGATCCGGAAGACCTTCGGCGTATCTCTCGGCATGAAGACGTGACACTCGAGACCCGCGGCCGCCGCGTACGCGGCCGCGGCGCCGCCCGCGTTGCCCGCGGTCGGGAGCGCGAGCTTCCGGGCTCCGAGCGCCTTCGCCATCGTGACGGCCGCGGCGAGGCCGCGCGCCTTGAAGGAGCCGGTCGGGTTGCCCGACTCCTCCTTGACGTAGAGCCTCGGCATCGCATGCTTCGCCCCGAGGCGCTTCGCGTGGAGGAGCGGGGTCCCGCCCTCGCCCAGCGACACGATCTCCTCCGGCCGGCGCGCCGGCATCAGCTCGTGCCAGCGCCAGATCGTGCGCGAACGCCCGGCCGTGTCGTCTTTCGAGAGCGCGGCCTCCGCGTATTCCGCGAAGAGCGCTCCGCCGCAGCCGGCCGCCTTGCAGACGTTGAGGAGCTTCCCCGCGTCCTCGCGCGCTCCGCACCTCGTGCAGGAGAGGTGCGTCAGGAAGGAGAACGGCACGCCCCCGATCTTATGATCGATGCCTCGATGCCGCCGTCGCGCCGCTCCCGCCGGGTCGAACTTTCCGTGGCGGCCCTGTCGCTCGTGCTTGCGGGTGCGTGCGCGAGCACGTCCCGTGCGCCTCGTCCTCCGCTCTCTTCCGAGGAAGAGGGGCGCCTTTCCGCGCTCGCGGCCGACCTCGAGGAGCTCAGGACCTTCCTGGGAATCCGCGGTCTTCATGCGGCCGTGGTCCGCGACGGACGCTCTCGAATGGTCGCGCGAGCTCGGAGCGGCGAGCCGCGATGCGGCGCTCCCCATCGGAAACATGACAGAGGCTTTCACGGCCGTCGTGGCGCTGCGCCTGGAAGGCCGCGGGAAGCTCCGCCTCGACGCGCCCGTCGCCGATCTCGATCCTTCCTTCGCGGGGCCCGAGACCGTTCTCGTCCGGCACCTGCTTTCCCACACCTCGGAAGAGACGCCGGGAACGACCTTCCAGCACGAGAGCGGCGAATTCGCCCGGCTGGCCCGGATTCTCGAAAACGCCTCGGGGAGGAAGTTCGCCGACCTGCTCGAGGAGGAAGTGCTTCGCCCGGCGCGCCTCGTTTCCACGCGAGCCGGCGCCTGGCTTTCCGCCGCGACCGGACTCGCCTCGAGCGCAAGCGACCTCGCGCGGCTCGAGGCGGCCCTGAACGGGGATCGCCTCCTCGCGCCGGAGGCGCTCCGCCGGATGACGTCGCCCACGTTCACGCCGAACGGCTTCCTCCCCTACGGCCTGGGTTGGTTCGTGTCGTGGTCGGCGGGCGAACGGATGGTCTGGACGTTCGGAGAGTCCTCCGAGGCCTCGGCGCTCTTCTTCCGCCTGCCCGACCGCGGCCTCGCGCTGATCCTGCTCGCGGACGGTCCCGGCCTCGCCGCGCCCTTCCGCCTTTCGTACGGCAATCCGCTGCGGTCCCCTTTCGTCCTCTCGTTTCTCCGCCGCTTCGTGCCTCTCGTTCCGGAGGCCCGGCGCCTCCTCCCGGTCGACGAGTCCGTCGACCGCGCGCTCGCGCTCCAGTGGAAGCGGGATCCTCGAGCCGCCCCCGCTTTCCGGACCGCGCTCGCCGGCCGGGAGCCCTTCATGGCGGCGGACCCGACGCTCCTCGCGGCCCTCGCCGAAACCAGCGAGCCGGATCTCCTCGCGGCGGGAGAGACGATCGGCCGGCAGGTCCAGGCCGGGGGCTGGGACAACGCGCGAACGCTGCTCGATCTCGCGATCCTCAACCTGAACGCGGGGCGGCCGGCGCAGGCCGCGGAGATCCTGCGAGGCCTCCTCGAGCGGCCGAACGTGCGCAGCGCCTCGCTTCTCACGGAGGCCCGGTGTCTTCTCGGCGAGGCCGAGAAAGCTGCGGCCCCGTGAGGGGGCGCTCCGCCGCCGAGAGGCCGCGCGCTACTGGTCGACGATTCCGAGCGCCTTTCCCGACGCGCACTCGATCCTGAGGAGATGACGCTCATCGACGCCGTAATGCGAAGCGAGCTCGAAATCCCCGCCGAGCACCTGGTAGTCGCCAATGCCGTCCTTCGAGCGCATCAGGTTCAGGGTCGTGCCGTTTCGCGGATCCACCATCGGGTTCCGGCAGCCCTCGCCCGCCCTGGGCTCCTCGCTCTGGGCGATGCCGGACACGGCGACCGTGAAGTGGTCCGGCAGGTTCGTCGCCTCGGCCACGATCGGTCTGCCCGTCGAGCCGCGGGAAGACGTGCAGCCCGCGAACGCGACGAGGGCCGAAACGGCGCCGACCCTCAGGAGAGATGTGCTTCGCATGCGAGAACACTAGCAGAGACGGCGGATCGCGGTTTCACCGCGTCTCGGTCACTTTCCGGATGCCGCGCGGGCGGTCGGGGTCGAGTCCCCGGATGAGCGCGGCATGGTACGCGAGGAGCTGCCCGGGAATCACCGAGACGATGGGCGCGAGAAGCTCGGGAACCTCGGGCACGGGAATCGCCGCCGGCCCGCGCGGGCCGATGCGGATCACCGGGCTCCCGCGGCGCACGAGATCGCGGGCGACCGCGCGCATCTCGACTTCGGGGCGCGTACCGGGCGGCGACACGAGGATGACGGGAAGGTCTTTCTCGGCCATCACGATGGGGCCGTGCTGGAAATCGGCTGCCGAGAAGGGCTCGGCGAGGAGGAGCGCGAGCTCCTTGAGCTTCAGCGCGATCTCGAACGCCGTCGCGTAGTGCACGCCTCGCGCGAGGACGACGGCCCGCTCCGCGCGCGCGAGAGTCGCCGCGGCGCGGCGCGATGCGGGCTCGGAAGAGAGGGCCTTCCCCATCGCGTCCGGCACGGCCGCGAGCGCGTCGAGCTCCTTTTTCCGGCGCGAGAACGACAGGACGAGCAGGGCGACGGCCGCGAGCTCGGCCGTGTAGGTCTTCGTCGCCGCGACGCTTCGCTCCGGGCCCGCGTGCAGCGGCATCACGTCGCCCGCCGCGCGCGCGAGCGGGCTCTCGGGGTCGTTCACGATCGCCAGCGTCGGCGACCCCTGGCGGCGCGCGGCCGCGACCGTCTCCACGATGTCCGGCGAGCGCCCGGACTGGGAGATGCCGATGACGAGCGCGCCCTTGAGCCGCGGCGGCACCCCGTAGAGAGTGACGAGGGACGGCGCCGCGAGCGCGACGGGGAGGCGCGAGGAAAGCCCGAACGCGTACTTCACGTACCGGGCCGCGTTGTCCGACGTGCCCCGCGCCGCGACGAGGACGAACGGGATGTCCGCGCGCCTCCAGCGAGCGGCGAGCGCCGCCGCGTTCCTGCGCTCCCGCGAGAGAAGGCGCGCGACGGCCTCGGGCTGCTCGAGGATCTCGCCGTGCAGAACGGAACGCGCACGGTCTCGCGACACCGTGCGATCCTAGCGCAGCAAGATGTCCGTGTTCTCTCGCGGCGCAAGGAAGAAGCACAGGCGAAGGACGCCGAGGTTCCTGAGGCCCGTCCTGCGCCCCATGGCCTTCCGGGTGCTGCCCCGCGACCTCAAGCCCACGCGCGTGTGGCGTCTCGCGGAGGCCCTGGCCCTCGGGGTCAGCGATCCGGAATTCGAGGTGCTCCTCCGGCGGATCGACACGTCGCCTCTTCACCGGGACAACGCCGTCACGGTTTTCTTCGACGGGCCCGCCGCGTTCGCGTCGATGTGCGACGCGATCGCGGCCGCCGGGCGCGAAGTCCTCCTCGAGGCGTACATCCTCAAGGACGACGCCACCGGCCGCACGTTCGTCGAGGCCCTCGCGGCCGCCGCGCGGCGCGGCGTCGGCGTGCGCGTCCTCGCCGACGCGTTCGGCTCGAGCGACACGCGCACGGAGTTCTGGCGGCAGATGGAGGAACGGCACATCGAGGTGCACCTCTATCACCCGCTGTTTCCCTTCCTCTGGTATCAGCCGTACCGCGACCACCGCAAGATCCTCGTGGCGGACCGCCGCGTGGCTTTCACCGGCGGCATGAACATCGGCGACGAGTACGGCTCGTCCCTCAAGGGCCGCGGGTCGAAGCTGTGGCGCGACACGCACGCCCGGCTCGAGGGGCCCGTCGCGTGGGAGATGGCCGTCGTCTTCCAGGAAGGCTGGGACCGCGCCGGCGGGAAGCCCTTCGAGATCCCGCCGCTCGAGCTCCCGCCCAGGGACGAGCCGGCTCCGCAGGGGGCGTCGGTTCTCGTTCTCGACTCGAGCCCCGGCCGCGGGCACGAGGAGACGGCCTCGGTCCTCGCCGCGATGGGCGCGGCCGCGCGGAAGACCTTCTGGCTCACGAACGCGTACTTCGCCCCTCGCCGCGGCGCGCTTCCGATTCTCGCCCGGGCGGCCGCGCGCGGGGTGGACGTGCGGCTCCTCCTGCCGGGAAAAAGCGACGTCCCGCTCGTGCGACATGCCGGGCACGGTTTCTTTCGGTCTCTGCTCGAGCGGGGCGTGAGGATCTTCGAGTACGAAGCGTCCGTCCTGCACGCCAAGAGCGTCGTCGTCGACGGCTTCGCCTCCATGGTCGGCTCGACGAACATGGACTTCCGGTCCTTCCATTTCAACTCCGAGTGCAACGTCGTGGTGCTGGACGGTGCCGTCGCGGAATCGCTCGAGCGGCAGTTTGCCGTGGATCTCGCCGGGGCAAGGGAGATCACGCTGGCCGAGTGGGGCCGGCGGACCACTCTTCACAAGCTCGGCGACTTCTGCGCCCGCGCCCTGTCGCCCGTCCTGTGATAATCGCGCGGTGACACGCCTCCGGCGCGCCCTGGTCCCCGCCGCCGGATTCGCCGTCGCTCTCGCCCTCGCGTTGCCCGCCTCCGCCCAGACGATCACGACGGTCGCCGGTAACGGCACCCACGCGTTCTCGCCCGACGGCAGCGTCGCGGCCACGTCCTCCCTCGCCCTGGCGCTCGACTCGGTCTCGAACGTCGTCCTGGATCCCGACGGGAATCTCGTCTTCTCCGAGGGCAACGCGGCACGCGTGCGGCGGATCGTGAAGAAGACGGGAACGCTCGAGACGGTGGCGGGCAGCGGCCGCGCGAGCTTCGCGGGCGACGGCGGCCCGGCCACGGCGGCGGCCCTGAAATCGCCGTCGGAGATCGCCTTCGACCGGCAGGGAAACCTCTACGTCGCGGACGCCGCGAACTACGTCCTCAGGCGCGTCGACGCGAAGACGGGAATCATCACGACGATCGCCGGGATCAGAAGGAACGGCTTCACGGGAGACGGGCTCGCGGCGGAGATCGCCCTCGCCCGGCCCGGCGGCCTCACGTTCGACCGCGACGGCCGGCTCGTCATCGCCGACACGATGAACGCCCGCCTGAGGCGACTCGATTTCAAGTCCGGCCGGATCGAGACTCTCGCCGGAAGCGGGGACATGACCTTCACCGGAGGTTCCGGCAAGGCTCTCGAGACCGGCATGGCGTGGCCGAACGCGCCGCGGTTCGACCGCGCCGGCAATCTCTGGTTCTGCGCGACCGGAAACAACCGCGTCCTCATGCTCGACGCGAAGACGGGGCAGGTCCTCGTCGCCGCGGGCAACGGCCTGGGCAAATACGGTGGAGACGGGGGGCCGGGCCCGGACGCGCAGCTCAACCAGCCGGCGTCGCTCGCCCTCGACGGCGCGGACAATGTCTTCATCGCGGATACGAAGAACCACGCCATCCGTCGCCTCGACGCGAAGACGCGGATCCTGACGACCGTGGCGGGAGACGGCACTCCCGGCTTCGAGGGGGACGGTGGCCCCGCCGTCAAGGCCCGGCTCGACTTCCCGGCCGGGCTCGGCCTCGACGGCAAGGGCAGCCTCTACGTCGTCGACTCGATCAACGCGCGCATTCGGAAGATCGAAGGCATCGCAGCCCGCTGATACGAGGGGCGGCCGGGCTGTTCGTTTCGTGATAAACCGACTTTTCGAAGTGACGATCGAATGAGATGGCGCGTTCCGCTCCTCACTCTCTGCCTCATCGGTTTCGGGTTCCCCGCGGCGGCGGAGGAGACGCCGGCCGCGCGCGAGCAGGCGGCGCAGGCGCGCCTGAACCCGGCCGGGAGGGAGGACATCCTCGTCCAGGCGCTCGAGCAATTCGAAACCGAGTTCCCGGACTCGCGCACCGCCGCGGCGAAGATCCTCCCCTTCGTCCGGGACGAGCGGCCGAAGGTGCGCCGGACTGCCGTCCGGGTCCTCGGCGTCCTCCAGGCTGATCTCGATGAAAAGGGCCTCGCCGACGTGACAAAAATGCTCTCCTCCGGCGACAAGGAGGAAGTCGTCGACGCGTTGAAGGCGCTGAGATGGCTCTATGCTCCCTCGACGCTCACGTCGATCCTGCCGCTCCTTTCGGATTCGGACGAGCACGTCAGGCGCGAGGCCTGCCGCGCCCTCGCGGTGATCGGGGACCGCTCCGTCATCTCGAAGATCGAGCCCCTCCTGAAGGATCCGATCAAGGACGTGCGGGAGGACGCGGAGGGTTCGATCGCGCAGTTGAGGAAGAAGCCATGAAGCGCGGGGCCTTCCTCACTCTGGCCATTCTCGGCGCCGCTTCCATCGCGGGCTTCGCCTCCTCGGGCATCGCCGATCAGGCGTCAGCCCCACCGGCGCGGACCGCGCGCGCGGTGGTCCTCAAGGTCGTCGACAATCGTCCGCCGCGAGAAGGAGGCCGCGAGCCCCGAGTCGTGGGCTTTCGCCGGAGCACGGTCGGAATCAAAGCCAACATCAAAGAATCCGGACCCGAGGTCGTCCCGAACCTCGTCCGGGCGGCGACCGAGGACGCGCTTGGCCGGTCCGGCATCGACACCAGCGACGGCGCGAAGGTGACTCTCACGGCCCAGATCCTCTGTTACTGGATGGACTGGTCGGGATTCGCGTTCGCGGGCCCCCTTTCGCATCTCAAGTACCAGGGGACCATCGCGGTCGAGTACACGCTCCAGGACGCCACCGGCCGCGTCCTCTGGAAGGGCCTGGCCGTGACGGAGCAACACCACTCCTCCGACTCGAAGGAGAAGATCTTCAACCCGGCGCTGAAGCGCCTCGTGCGCCGGGCGGCGAATCGGTTCCAGTCGGCCGAGTTCACGAACGCGGTGCCGACGACATAGGGAACGAGGAGGCGGATTGCGGCGAGAAGCTCGAGCCATGAACAACGTCGTCGGCGGGGTGGTGGCTTCGGTCCTGGCTTCCCTCCCGGCGTCCATCGCGGGCGCGGAGACGCCCCCGGCGCCTTTCCCCGTCTGGGCGTTCGCCGTTTCCGGAGATTCACGCGATTGCGGCGACCTCGTCGTGCCCAAGATCGCCCGGTCCATCGAGAGCGAGGACGCCGGCCCGGTCGCGGAGCTTTACTGGCATCTCGGCGATTTCCGGCGGATGTACGACATCGATTGCGACATCCTGAAGCGCCGGCACCCCTCGTACGACTGCAAGACCCGGCCGGGAAACCAGCTCGAGCTCTTCGAAATGGCCGAATACCTCGACACGGCGTGGGACGACTTCATCGAGCGGCAGCTCGGAGGCTTCAGGAAAACGCCCGTCTACCTTTCGATCGGCAACCACGAGCTCTTCGGGAGGACTCGCGACGATTACCGGAGGGCGTTTCGCAAGTGGCTTCTCCAGGCTCCGATTCACGAGCAGCGCATTCGCGACTCCTCGCGCGGAAACCTCTCGACGGAGGGAAACACGTACTACCACGTCGTCCGCAAGGGCGTGGACTTCATCTCCCTGGACAACGCCGACGAGGCCGGCTTCTCGCCGGAGCAGCTCGTCTGGCTGGCGCGGGTCCTCGCGGCGGACGCCGCGGACGACTCCGTGAAGACGATCGTCGCCGGCATGCACGCCGCGCTTCCCTTCAGCACGTCGCGCGGCCACGCGATGGACGCGACGTGCGCCGGGCTGTGCTCGGGCCAGCAGGCCTACGATCTCCTCTTCCGCGCGCAAAACCTCGCGGGGCCGCCGGAGAAGCGCAAGCACGTGTACGTCCTCGCGAGCCACTCGCATTATTTCCTCGAGAACATCTACGACACGCCCGAGCATCGCGGACAGGTGCTGCCCGGCTGGATCATCGGGACCGCGGGCGCGCAGCAGTACCAGGACACGATCCGCTACGGCTACTTGCGGATGGAGGTCGGAGCGGACGGCACGCTCGCGGCGCGCTTCCGGGAGGTCGGCGCCGACGCGCCGCCGCTCGCGTCGGGACCCGGCGCGAAAGAGCTCATGGACTTCTGCTTCAACGTCAACAAGAGGCCGCCGGGCAACGACGCGTTCCGGGGCGACTGCGCCTGCGGCGCCTCGGGAAAGTAAGCCCCTTTCAGCGCACCGTTTCGTACCCGCCCTGCAGCCCCTCGCGCGAAAGCACGAGCTGCCAGACGTCGTTGTACCGCGCGCGGAACGACCCCGCGCAGGAGCGCAGGTAGTACGACCACATGCGGAAGAAGCGGTCCGAATAGCGCGACCGGAGCCGGTCCCAGCCGGCGCGGAAATTCGAGAACCAGGCCGTCAACGTGGGCTCGTAGTGGGGCCCGATGTTCTGCCAGTCCTCGATGACGAAGCGGTTCTCGAGCGCCGCGGAGATCTGAGCCATCGAGGGAACGAGGCTGTTCGGAAAGATGTACTTATCGATCCAGTGGTCGCAAGAGACGGTGGAGAACCGGCTCCCGATCGTGTGGAGAACGAAGAGGCCGCCCGGGGCGAGACACCGGCGCGCCACGTCGAAAAACGCCCGATAGTTCCGGCGGCCGACGTGCTCGAACATGCCGACCGACACGATCGCGTCGTAGGTTCCGTCGAGGTCGCGGTAGTCCTGGAGAAGGAGCTGCACCGGCAGACCGGCGGTCCTCCGGCGTCCGAGCTCGAGCTGCTCCCTGGAAACGGTGATGCCGACGGCCGAAACCCCGTAGCGCTCGGCCGCGAAGGCCGCGAGGGAGCCCCAGCCGCAGCCGATGTCGAGGACGCGCATCCCCGGCTCCAGGCGCGCCTTTCGGCAGATCAGATCCAGCTTCGCTTCCTGCGCCTCGTCCAGACTGCGGGCCTTCGTCCAGTACGCGCAGCTGTACGTCATGCGCCGGTCGAGCATCGTCTCGTAGAGGTCGTTCCCGAGGTCGTAGTGCCGCTCGCCGATCTCGAAGGCCCTCGACCGGCGCCCCGCGTTCGTCAGCCTGGCGAGGACGATGCGCGGGAGATCGCGCCAGACGCGACGTGTTTCTGCCACGCCCGACGAGAGGAGGCGGCAACAGAAGGTCTCGAGATCCTCACAGTCCCACCAGCCGTCCACGTAGCTCTCCCCGAGACCCGCGCGAATTCTGTGCCGTGGCCGTTCGGGATGTCAACGCCGCCCGAATGGATTTTCCCAGAGGGCGGGCGAGTCAGCCTTGCTCGCCTCCATCGCCGTCGTCGGGGACTCCGGTATAACGTCGCGCGGATGCGGCTTTCCCTTCTCCTGCTCGTCTTCGTCGGCGGCGGCATCGGCTCGCTGTGCCGTTACGCGATGGCGACCGCTCTCCAGAGGACGTTTCCCGGCCCCTTCCCCGTCGGCACGTTCTTCGTGAACCTCCTCGGTTGCTTCGCCATCGGCCTCGTCGGCGCGCTCGGCCTCGAGCGCGCGGCGCTTTCGCCCGAGGCCCGCACTTTCATCATGGTCGGAATCCTCGGAGGCTTCACGACCTTCTCGTCCTTCGCATGGGAGTCGCTCGGCCTTCTCGGCGTGAAGGATCTCCTCCGCGCCTCTCTCTACGTGGGCGGATCGGTCTTCTGCGGGCTCCTCGGAGCGTTTCTGGGCCGCGCGATGGGGAGAATCGGCGCATGAAAGACGTCACGGCCGCGAAGCTGCTGCGCATCCACATCGGCGAGCTGGACCGGGCGCGGCACCAGCCGCTCTTCGAGGTCCTCGTGAGGCGAAGCGCGGGCGGCGGGCCTCTCGGGCGCGACCGTGCTGCGCGGCATCGAGTCCTTCGGCGCTTCCAGCGTCGTCCACCGCGCGCGGCTCGTCGAGCTTTCCGAGGACCTCCCGATCGTCGTCGAGATCGTGGACACGGAGGAGAAGATCCGGGCCTTCCTCGAGCGCATCGAGCCGATCCTCGACGAAGCGGGCTGCGGCGTCCTCATGACGATGGAGAAGGTCGAGATCCTGCGCTGGGCGCCGAAGAAGAAGGCCTGACGCCCGGAGGGCAGGGACGGGGCTACCATCGGCGGGACATGGTTCCCGTTCCCGCCGAAGAAGATCGCCTCGAGTGGGCCTGCCTGTCGGACCGCGGCTGCGTCCGGCCGGGCAACGAGGACTTACGCCGGCGACCCCGACACCCTCGCCGCGCTCGCCGGCCCGCGGGCGAACCTCGGCACGCGCGGGGCCCTCTTCGCCGTCGCCGACGGGATGGGCGGTCACGCGCGCGGAGAGGTCGCGAGCAAGCTCGCGATCGAGGTGCTCTTTTCGTCCTTCTACACCATGCCCGGCGAGCCCGCCGAGAAGTTCCGCCGCGCGATGGTCACCGCGAACACGGCCGTGCGCCGGGCGGGAATCCTCGCGGCGCCGGAGAAGGAGGGGGCCGGATCCCGATGCCGCTACGCTGCCGCCAATGGGAACGACGCTCGTGGCGGCGCTCGTCCTCGGGCGCTGGGTCCTCTTCGGCAACGTGGGCGACAGCCGCGCCTACCTGTTTCAGGACGGCCACTTCGAGCAGGTGAGCCGCGACCACACGTATCTCGCCGAGGAGGTCCGGAGCGGGCTCTTCCCCGCCGATCTGGTGGCGGCCGCCGCGCTTCCCTTTCGGCACCTGATCACGCGCTCGCTCGGCTCGAAGGACGAGGTCGAAGTCGATCTCTTCTGGCGGCCCTGGCCCGCGGGCTCGGCGCTGCTGCTCGCGACGGACGGCCTTCACGGCGTCGTGGACGAGCTGGGAATGGAGACGATCCTCGCTTCGCGCGGGCCCGCCGACGCCGTCCGGGCGCTCGTCGAGGCGGCGAACTCGGCCGGCGCGCCCGACAACGTCACCGCGCTCGTCGTGCGCAGCGCGCCGCCCGAACGGCGGTCCCGCCCCAGGCCCTAGAATTCGCCCGCATGCGCGTTCTCGCGGGCACGAGCGGATTCAGCTACGACGGATGGACGGGCACGTTCTACCCCGAGGATCTCCCCTCGAACGAACGGCTGCGCTTCTACGCGACGAGCCTCCCCGCCGTCGAGATCAACAACACGTTCTACCGGATGCCGAAGCCCGAGCTCCTCGCGGGCTGGGCGGCGCAGGTGCCGGAGACGTTCCGGTTCGCGCTCAAGGCCTCGCAGCGCATCACGCACATCAAGCGGCTCAAGGAGACGTCCGAGGAGGTGCGCTTCCTCGTCGGGTCGGCCCGGCACCTCGGCGGCCGCCTCGGGCCGATCCTCTTCGGGCTGCCGCCGAACCTGAAGAAGGACCTGCCGCGGCTCGAGGCTTTTCTCGCGCTGCTGCCGCGGGACGTGAAGGCCGCCTTCGAATTCCGCAACCCGACCTGGCTCGACGAGGAGGTCTTCACGCTGCTGCGCGGGGCCGGCGCGGCGCTGTGCATCGCGGACGACGAAAAGGGCACGACGCCGCTCGCGGCCACGGCGGGCTGGGGATACCTGCGCCTGCGCCGCGAGGATTACACCGGGACGGACCTCGACGCCTGGGCGGCGCGCGTGGGCGAACAGGCGTGGAACGAGACCTACGTCTTTTTCAAGCACGAGGAGGACGGCGCGGCCGCCGAGCTCGCGCGGGGGTTCGCGGAGAGATTCGCGGGCTGACGCGATGAAGGTCGTCACCTGGAACGTGAACGGGATCCGCGCGCGGGAGCTGCAGGTCGTGGAGTGGCTCGAGCGCGAGAAGCCCGACGTCCTCTGCCTCCAGGAGCTGAAGGCCGCGCCCGAGCAGCTTCCGCTCTCCCTCGTCGCGCCCGAGGGCTACACGACGTACTGGCACGGACACAAGGGTTACTCGGGCGTGGGGCTGCTCCTGAGAAAGGAGACCTTCGGCGGAGACGTCGCCTTCACGCACCCGGACTTCGACCACGAGACGCGGGTCGTCGAGGCGCATCTTCCCGACTTCACGGTCGCGTCCCTCTACGTTCCGAACGGCGGAAAGGACTTCGCCGCCAAGCTCGCGTTCCTCGAGGCCCTCGAACGTCGCGCGGCCGCGGCGCGGGCGGAGAAGCGGAAGCTCCTTCTCTGCGGCGACCTCAACGTCGCGCTCACGGACCGCGACGTCCACGCGAAGGAGCGGAAGGCGGGCGCCATCGGACAGCGCCCCGACGAGCGCGCGCTCGTCGAGAAGATCCTCGCGCAGGGGCTCGTGGACACGGGCCGCGCCCTCGACCCGGGCAACGACTCCCTCTTCACGTGGTGGGCGCCGTGGCGGCAGCTCAAGGAGCGCAACATCGGCTGGCGCCTGGACTACGTGCTCGCGAGCGAAGCGCTCGCCTCGGAGGCGGTGGCGGCTCGCGTGTACCGCGAGTTCGGAACGAGCGACCATGGCCCCGTCCTGGTCGAGTTCGGATGAGACGGATCGTCTCGTGACGCGCGGATAGACTCGAAGGCCATGGCGCCTCCGCGCATCCGCGTCACGGCGAGCCCCGGCTGGGAAGTCCTGGCTCCCGCGGCTCGAACGCGTTCCCTGGCGGCCGAGCCGGACCCGTTTCTGACGCGCGTTCTCGGCGGAGGCCGGTTCGCGCTCGCGGGAGTCCGCGTCGCGCGTCCGCGCCGCGGCGCCCCTGCCCGCCCCGGTTTTCTCGACGCCCGGGTCGACGCTCCCGCCTCGCAGGGCTGGGTCGTCGTGGCCCGCCACCCGTCGGGCGCGCTGACGTTTCACGCGCCGGGAGCGATCGAAGGAGGCGCTCACCGATTCGAGGTGCGCCTCGCGCCGCCGCCTCTGGCCCGCCGCGGCCCGGGCACCGTCCTCCGCGTCTTCTTCCTCCGGGTCGCCGGAGCGCTGGCCGGCGCCCTGCTGCCGCCGCTCGCGCGCGCCTGGGAGAAGAAACGCTTCCGGGAGGCTCGCGTTCCGCTCGGCCTCGTGCGCCTCTCGTCCCGGGGGGAAGAGCTCGTCGCGTCGCGCGTCGAAGGGATCTTCTCTGCCGCGCGCGCCGGGGAAGGCCCTGCTCTTTCTCCACGGCACGTTCTCGCACGCGTCCGCGGCGTTCTCCGATCTCGCGCGGGACGGCGCCTTCGAGGCGCTTTCGCAGCTCTATGAAGGGCGTGTCTTCGCGTTCAACCACCTGACGGTGGGGCGCTCGCCCGAGGAGAACGTGACGGCTCTGCTCGAGGCCGTTCGCGGCGCTGCTCCTGGCTCCTCTCTCGACGTCGTAACGCACTCGCGCGGCGGCCTCGTCGCGCGTCTCCTTTCCGCCTCGGCCGCGGGCCCCCGGGTGAACCGCGTGTTCCTCGTTGCGTCGCCGAACGAAGGCACTCCGCTCGCCTCGCCCGCGCGCTGGGACCGGCTGGCCGCGTGGCTCGCGAACCTCGGCGAGATGTTCCCAGGCGGCGCGCTCGCCTTCGGGCTCGACTTCGCGGCAGAGGCGCTCGTGTGGATGGCCTCCCGCGCCGGCGGCGCGCTGCCGGGAATCGCCGCGATGGACCCGGCCGGAGGTTTCCTGGAGAAGCTGAACGCGGGCGCGGCGCGGCCGAACGAAGTCGCCGCCGCCGTCGCGCGCTACGAGCCGCGCGGCAGCGCGGCCCGGCGGCTCCTCGACGCGGCAGCGGGGGTCTTCTTCGAGGATCCGAACGACCTCGTGGTTCCCACCGAGGGCGGCGCGCGCCTCGGCGCGGCCCCTCCGGTGCCCGCGGAAAACGTCATTCGCTTCGGCCCCGGCGGCAACGCGGGCACCGGCATTGGCGCGGGCACCGGCGCGGTCGTTCACCATCTGAATCTGTTTGCTCAGAAAGAGACGAGGGAGGGGATCAAGAATTTCTTAGAAAGAAAGAGGGGATCGAAGATCTTCTTAGAAGAGAGAAGAAGCCGGTATTCCCCGGATGTCCGGAGTCAAGGGCGCGCTGCGCGCGCCGCGAAGCGGTCGAAGACCCTTGACACCGGACATCCGGGAAAGAAATTGCATCTATCGGCGGCTGCATCAGCAGCCGCCGCATATCAGAAGATCTTTCCCGTGCGCGCACAGCGCCGTCTACAGAATCTCCCGCGCGAAGCGCGTCTCCCTCTTCCTCTTCAGCAAAATCTTCCTCTTCTTCTTCCGCGCGCGGGCCGCGCGCCGCGCGCCGCTTCGAGCTCGTGCTCGTGGGCGGCCGGGGCGGCGCGCCCGCGCACCTTCTCGCGAGCTTCGCCGGGGCGCGCGTCGTCGAGCCCTTCGAGACGAAGGGCGGCGCCGCGGGGGAGCGCATGCGCGTCATCATCGCGATGCACGAGCGCGTCCTCGCGGCCCTCGACGGCGGCGGGAGCGAGCCCCTTCCCGCCGCGAAGGAGCTCCGCGAGTACGGCGCCGTCCTGTTCGAGACGCTCTTTCCGGGAGCCGTACGGCGCCTCTGGGACGAGGCGCGCGCGGCCGCGAAGGGCGCGCTCGAGGTCGTCTTCACGCCGGGCCTCGACTGGATCGCCGACAAGCCGTGGGAGCTCGCCTGGGACACCTCCCGCAGGCGCTTCCTCGCGGACGACGCCGTCCTCGTGCGCGGCGTCTTCGGGGCGCCGCCCTCGACCGCGCCCCCGCCGGGCCGCGGGCCGCTGCACGTTCTCGTCGCCCTCGCCGAGCCGAGCGACACCGCGCCCGTGGCCGCGCGGCGGCGAGGCCGCCGCCATTCGCGCCGCCCTCCAGCCGCTCGTCAAGGCCGGCCTCGTGCGCCTCGAGGTCCTCGCCTCCACGTCGCCCGCGGGCCTTCACCGGCGCCTTTCGGCGGGCCGCGTGGACGTCCTGCACTTCGTGGGGCACGGAGCCTTCGACGAGAAGGAAAGGACGGGCATCCTGTTCCTCGTGGACGCGCGCGGGCGCTCCCTCGCCGTCGACACGGACCGCGTCCTGCGCCTCCTCGCGGGACGCGCGCTGAAGCTCGTCGTTCTGAACGCGTGCGAGACGGGCCGCGGAGGACGCACGGACTTTCTGAGCGGCGTCGCGCCCGCCCTTGCCGCGGGGGGAATCCCGGCCGTCCTCGCGAACCAGTACAAGGTGCTCGACGCGTCCGCGACGGCCTTCGCCCGCCATCTCTATTGGGCGCTCGCGAAGGGCCACAGCCTCGGCGCGGCCGCGCGCGAGGCGCGGGTCGCGGTGTCGTACGCGAAGGGCGCCGAGCCCATGGACTGGGCCGTGCCCGTGCTCTACGCGCGCGACACGTCGCTCGTCTTCTGCCGGCCGGCGCGGACGCGCCTGAGCCCGCGAGGGGTTCCGACACTACCAAGTGTGCAGGACCCGCGCTCTTCCCGTCGTCGCTGTGACGCTCCTCGCGGCCGGACCGTCCGAGGCGGCGACGATCGCCGTAAGCATCGATCCCAACGCCGACCGGCACACCGTCAGCCCGCAGATCTACGGGATGAACTTCGGCGACGCGGCCCAGATGTCGCGCCTGAAGGTGCCCGTGCGCCGCTGGGGCGGGAACTCCGTCACGCGGTACAACTGGGAGACCGACACCCACAACACCGCGAGCGACTGGTTCTTCACGAACTACGCGAACGACGTTCCGAATCCGGCGGCGCTTCCCGACGGGTCGTCCGCGGACGCGTTCGTGGACGAGATCCGGGCCGCGGGCGGCGAGGCGCTGATCACCGTGCCCCTCATCGGCTGGACGCCGATCGACCGCACGCGGCGCTGGGGATTCTCCGTCGGCGAAGTACGGCGCCCAGCAGCAGACCGAGTGCTCGGCCACGGGGAACGCGAGCTGGTGCAACCCCGACGCCGGCAACGGCGTGAAGCCGAACGGCTCGTACGTGACGGGAAACGACCCGGCGGACACGTCGAAGCCCATCGGACCGGATTTCGTCTCGCGCTGGATGGCGCACCTCGCCGGGCGAGTCGGCACGGCCGCGGCCGGGGGTGTCCGGCTCTGGGCGCTCGACAACGAGCCGTTTCTCTGGAACTCGACGCACCACGACGTGCATCCGGCCGGGGTCTCGTACGACGAGCTCTGGGCGAAGACGACCTCGATCGCGCGCCGCGATCAAGGCGCGAGACCCGAACGCGAAGGTCCTCGGTCCCGCGGACTGGGGCTGGTGCGCGTATTTCTTTTCCGGCGCCGACGGCTGCTCACCGGGAGCGGATCGTGCCGCGCACGGGGGCGAGGACTTCCTCCCGTGGTACCTCGACCAGGCGAGGGCGTGGGAAACCGCGCACGGGAGCCGCCTCCTCGACTACCTCGACGTCCACTACTACCCTCAGGCCTCCGGCGTCGCCCTCACGAACGACGAGTCGGCCGCGACGTCCGCCCTCCGGCTGAGAACGCTCAAGAGCCTGTACGACCCGACGTACCTCGACGAGTCGTGGATCGGCACGGCCGTCGGCCAGGCCGTGTACCTGATCCCGCGGATGAAGGCGTGGATCGCGGCGCACTACCCCGGCACGAAGCTCGCGATCAGCGAGTACAACTGGGGCTCGGACGACGGGATCAGCGGCGCCCTCGCGCAGGCCGAGGCGCTCGCGATCTTCGGACGCGAGGGCGTGGACCTCGCCACGCGGTGGGTCGCGCCCGCCGAGAACTCGAAGACCGAGGACGCGTTCCTCCTCTACCGCAATTACGACGGGGCGGGAGCCGAGGTGAAAGGCGACAGCGTGCGCGCCACGAGCGCGAACGTGGACGCCGTCGGCGCGTACGCCGTCCGGGGCGGCGCCGGCGGAAACACGCTCTACATCCTCCTCTTCAACAAGGGCACGGCGCCGCAGACGACCGCGGTCAGCGTCGCGGGCGGCCTGACGCGGTCCGGCCTCCCTCTGGCGATTCGCGGCGGCCTCACGCCTGGCCGCCGCCGGAAGCGCGGCGCCGGCGGCCGGAACGCTCACGCTCGACCTCCCCGCCCGGTCCGCGACGCTCGCGGTCGCGACGCTCGCCTCCGCGCCGCCCCCTCCGCCCACCGGCACGTCGTTCCACACGGCGACGCCGTGCCGCCTCCTCGACACGCGCAACGCGAGCGGGCCGCTCGGAGGCCCGGCTCTCGCCGCCGGAGTCCGGCGCGACTTCGTCCTCACGGGCACGTGCGGCATCCCCTCGACCGCGAAGTCCGTCTCGGCGAACGTCACCGTGACCGGGTCCTCGGCGGCCGGCTCGCTCGTCGCGTTCCCCGCCGATCTCGCTCAGGCGCCGCTCGCGAACACCCTGAGCCTGCGCGCCTCGGGAACGCGCGCGAACAACGCCCTGCTGCTCCTCGCGCGCGACGGGTCCGGCGGCGTCGCGTTCGCGAACGACATGCCGTCCGGCTCGGCCCATCTGATCGTGGACGTCAACGGTTGGTGGGAGTAGGTCGCCCGAAAGTATCCGCCGGCGTTCAGTCCTCGGCGCCGTCGTCCTTCGCCGCGCGCTGGAGCGCCTGCTTGAAGCGCGGATCGCCGTGCAGCGAGTCGAGATCCTCGTCGTGCCGGATCTGAGTGGGCGAGGCGTAGCCCGCCTCGATCGCCTGGAAAAGGAGCTCGAAAGCCTTGTCCTTCTCCTCGAGGCGCGCGTGGGCGCACGCGAGGTTGTAGAGCGTCGCCGGTTTGCGATAGCCGAGCTCGAGCGCGCGCGTGAACGCGGGAAGCGCCGCCTCGGGCCGCTCGCCGAGAAGCTGCGCGTACCCGAGGTTGTAGTGCGCGCGGCCGCTCTCGGGATGCGCCTTCGCGTACGACGCGTAGTGCGGCACCTCTTCGCGCCAGGCCGAGCGGCGCCGGAACAGGCGCGAGACGCCCGTCTCGATGTCCGACATCGACAGGGTGAGGTCGTCGGCCTTCTTCCGGAGCTGCGCGAACCGCGGCTCGCCGTGCAGCGCCTCGAGATCGTCGTCCCGCCCGAGGAGGCCCGGATCGTCGAAGCCCGCGTCGAGGGCGGCGTCGAGCGTGTCCAGCGCCTGCGGCACCTTGCCGGCCCGCGCGAGGGCGCACGCGGCGTTGTACGTCGACGCGCCCGTGCGATATCCGAGCGACGCCGCCGTGCGGAACGCCTTCTCCGAGAGGTCGAGCTGATCTTCGTCGAGGAGGGCCTTGCCGGCCTCGTACCAGCGGGCCCCGTTCTTCGAGCCTCTCGCCGTGAGGGTCTCGAAGCGCTTGACGGCGCGCACCGAATCGGCCGACTTCCCCTCCGCCTTCGCGGCGCGCGCCTCCTTCTTCAGCTCCGCGAAGCGCGGGTCCCCCCGGAGGGAGTCGAGATCGTCGTCGCTCCGCAGGTAGGACTCGACGTCGAAGCCGAGCTCCATCGACTTTTTCAGCCACACGAAGGCGTCGTCCTTCCGCCCGCCCAGCGCATACGAGCAGGCGGCGTTGTACGCGGCGGTGTCTTCCCGATAGCCGAGGTCGACCGCCTTCCGGTACGCCTCCGCCGCCTCGAGGTAGCGGTCGTCCTTGTAGAGCTGCCGTGGCGCGCGCGTACGCGGCCGAGCCGCTCTCCTTGCGATTGGCCGCGAGGGCGATCTTCGAGACGCTCTTTTCGGCCAGGTTGACGGCTCGGGTGATCTCCCTCGTCACGGTCGTCGTCGCTTCTCTCGTCGCGACCCGGAGAGCCGCAGCCCGGGAGGCCGGGCAGGTGGCCTTGTCGTGCGTAAGGAGCGGCTCGTCCTGCGCCGGCAGCGCCGCCATCGCGGGCCGCGCCGCGCCCGGCACCGCCGCGGCGAGGAAGAGCGCGCCGGCGATTCCCACGGCCGCGAGCGAGGCCGTCAGGAGACGTGAGGGCGCCCGGCGCCGGCGCCGCGGGTCGAGGATCGCGCGCACGCGCTCTTCGAGATCCGACGGGCGCGCCATCGCGAGAACGGGCATCTCCTCCGGCGACCCGAGGCCTCTCACGATGCCGACGAGATGCGAGGCATAGTCGGAAGCCCGCGTGCCGTTTCCGAGCACGAGATCGTCCGACGCTTCCTCCGCGCTGCGGCGCAGGTGGCGGGCCACGACGTGCGCCAGCGGATGGAACCAGTAGGCGGCGGTGGTGAGCTCGGCGACGAGCAGCGCGCCGAGGTCGCGCCGGGCCACGTGCGCGAGCTCGTGCAGGAGGACGACGCGAAGCCGCTCGCGCGGCCACGCGCGCGCCGACTCCGGCAGCACGAGCACGGGACGGAAGAAATTCGCGGTCATCGGCACCAGGGCCTCCGGGGAGAGGAGGACGGGGACCCTGCGTTTCAGCCCGAGCTGCGCCGAGACGTCCGCCGCGAGGGCGTCGAGGTCGGGATCCGAGGCAAGGCGGGCATTCCGGATGATCGTCCGGGCCCGGCGGAATCCCAGGGCCAGCGCGGCGAGCGGCACGAGGCCGCCGAGGAGCCACAGGAGCGTCGCGACCTGCACGACGTCGAGATCGAGAGACGGCCCGACCCGCGCCCGGGCTGGTGCGGCGGCGGGCTCCTCGAACGGGGGCACCTGCACGCCGACCCGGCCGGAAAAGCCCGCCAGCGAGTCCGGCGCGCCGGGCCGGTCGGGAACCGCGGCGCGCGGCCCGGCCAACGGCCTTTCGGCAGGGGAAAGCACGGGGATCTCCCAGCGCGGCAGGACGAGCCCGAGGACCGGCACGGCCAGCACGAGGGCGAGACCGAGGAGCGCGACGAGATGGCGGCTCGCCGCCGAGGCGCGCACGAGAAGCCGGAGGGCGAAGGCCGTCGCGAGGAGAAGGAGCGTGGCCTTGACGAGGGAGGCGGCCAGGAACGCGTTCATGTCAGCGGCCCTCCTTGCGGGCGTCGGCGATGAGGCGGGAGAGCCGCTCGAGCTCGTCCTCGCTCAGCGGGTTTTTCGATTCGAGGAGCAGCGCGGCGACGGCCTTTTCCGCCGAGCCGTCGAAGAACGTCTGGAGGAGGTTCTGGAGCGCCGAGCGGCTCGCCCGGTTCCTCGGGACGATCGGGCGGTAGACGTATCGCCCGTCCTCGAGCACGTGCGTCAGGTGGCCCTTGTTTTCGAGCACGCGCAGCATCGCGCGGACGGCCGAGTAGCCCGGAGGGTCCGGGAGCCGCTCGAGCACCTCGCCGGCCGCGGCCCGGCCTTCGCGGTAGAGGATGTCCATGATCTGCCGCTCGCGCCGGGAGAGGTGGAGCGCGTCGGGCGTGCTGATCGCTTTGGGCATCTCCGGGTTCTCCTTTCCTATCCTCCGGGATGGCTCCTACGTGCTAAAAAACTAGCACGTGCTGGAAAAATAGCGCCCGTTCCCGGACCTGTCAAGGGACGAAAACGCCTTTTTCATGCTCAGCGATACGCGGGGGTGGGCCCGCGGGTTTCGCCCGGCCGGGCGATTCGTCCCCTATTTCGCGGCCAGCACCTTCTGGACGCGCGCCGAGAACATGGCGAACATCTTCTGGCCGACCGCCGTGTTCTTCGCGACCCATTCCGCGTTCTGGAACGCGGTCGGGGATACCTCGCGGCGGAACTCCTCGAGGTACGGAGCGACGCGGGCGAACAGGAACATTCCCTCGCCGTTCGACTCCATGAAGTAGTCCGCGTTCACGATGCCGTGCTTGACGGTGCCGTAGACCATCTCCCAGTACGTCGTCGTCTGGCGCCAGGCCGCGTTGAGCGGGTGGTCGGCCTTTCGTGACGGCCAGGACGTCGGCGAACGACTTCGGCCAGAAGTCGCGGTTGATCGCGTTGCGCGAGTCGCGCATGACGCTCTCGCGGCGCAGCTCGTAGGCGCGGAACGCGAGCTCCGCGTCGTGGTGGTCGGGGTGTTCCTTGCTCATGGGGCGGAACTTTAGCGCACCGCCCCGCGGCCGGGTCAGCCGCGGATCGGGCGTATAGCCCGTGCAGAAGTGGTCGACCATCTTCAGGTCCACGGTCGGCCGGGGCGTCTGCCCGTTCGAACGCAGCCGGAAGATCTCGAACCGCACGCCCGGCCTCGCGACCGCGCGCACCTCGAGCCGGTGGATCGCGTCGGGCGTGACCGCATATGGGCCGCATTCCTCGCAGTCCACGGAGAACCCGCGCTCGGAGGAGGCGAAGAGGGCGTGCTCCTCGCCCACCGACGCCGGAAAGCCGCAGAGGAAACACGCGCGGGAGGAGGGATCCGACGGCCATGCGAGCCCGAGTCTACGCCGTGGCGCCGGGCATGCTACGTTTCTCATCATGAAGAAGCCCGCCGACGGCCTCACCCTGCTCCTTCCCCTTCTCGCCCTCCTGCTGGCGCGGTCGCCCCGGGCCCGCGCGGCCGAAACGGCCTCCACGCCCTATCCCCCGAGCCGGACGGTGAACGTCACGAACGTCCTGCACGGCGTCCCGGTGACCGACCCGTACCGCTGGCTCGAGGACGCGAAGTCTCCCGAGGTGCAGGCCTGGATGAAGGCGCAGGACGACCTCACGCGGCAGCGCCTCGCGTCGCTGCCGGGGCGCGACGCGATCGCCGCGCGGCTGAAGGAGCTCTATCTACATCGACGCCGTCTGCGCCCCGCATGCACCGGGGATCGCGGTACTTCTTCACGCGGCGGCATGCGAACAAGGAAAAGAGCGTCGTCTACTGGAAAGAAGGAGCCGACGGCGCCGAGAAGGTCCTTCTCGACCCGAACACGCTGGAGCGCGGACGGCAGCGCCTCCCTCGGCGGGTGGCAGGTCTCCTGGGACGGGAAGCGCGTCGCCTACCAGAAGAAGATCAACAACTCCGACGAGGCGACGCTCTACGTGATGGACGTCGCGACCGGGGCGGTCTCCGACGTGGACGTCATCGAGGGCGCCAAGTACGCGCGCGCCGTCGTGGACGCCGGACGGCAAGGCCTTCTACTACACGTGGCTGCCCGTCGACCCGAAGATCCCGGCGTCCGACCGGCCGGGCTACGCGGAGGTGCGCCTGCACCGGCTCGGCACCGACCCGAAGACCGACGCCGTCGTGAAGGAGAAGACGGGCGATCCGACGACGTTCCAGAGCGTGCAGCTGACGCGCGACGGGCGCTTCCTGTTCCTCGTGCGTCTCGCACGGCTGGACGTCCCAGGACGTGTGGTTCCGCGACCTCGCCGCGGACCCGAAGGCCACGGCGTGGACGCCGCTCGCGGTCGGGATCAAGGCGCACTTCGACGTGGAGGCGCTCGACGGCCGGATCTTCGTCAAGACGGACGACGGGGCGCCGAAGGGCCGCATCTTCGCGGTCGATCCGGCGAAGCCGGACCGCGCCCTCTGGAAGGAGATCGTGCCGGAGCGCAAGGACGCGACGCTGGAGGGCTACTGGGTCGTCGGCGGCCGCCTCGCCCTCGCCTACCTGAGAAGCGCCGCGAGCCTCCTCGAGATCCACGAGCCCGACGGAACGCTCGTGCGCGACGTCCCGCTCCCCGGCATCGGGACGGTCGGCGGCCTCGCGGGCCGCGACGACGAGGACGACGCCTACTTCTCGTTCACGTCGTTCACGACGCCCACGACGATCTACAGGACGTCCGTGAAGACGGGCACGACGTCGCTCTACTTCCAGGTCAAGGTGCCCGCCGATCTCACGCCCTACACGGTGACGCAGGTGTTCTATCCCTCGAAGGACGGCACGCGCGTCTCGATGTTCGTCGTCCACCGCAAGGACCTCGTGCGCGACGGCTCGGCCCGGTGCCTGCTCGAAGGCTACGGCGGCTTCCTGATCTCGCTGACGCCGGCCTTCACGTCCGGCGTCATTCCGTGGCTCGAGAAGGGAGGCATCTATGCCGTCCCGAACCTGCGCGGCGGCGGCGAGTACGGCGAGGAGCTGGCACGAGGCCGGGATGCTGCTCAAGAAGCAGAACGTCTTCGACGATTTCGCGGCGGCCGCCGCGTACCTCGAGAAGGAGAACTGGACCTCGTCCGAGCGCCTCGTTCTCCGGGGCGGCTCGAACGGCGGGCTCCTGGTCGGCGCGATGATCACGCAGCACCCCGAGCTCTTCCGCGCCGCCCTCTGCGCCGTGCCGCTCCTCGACATGGTGCGCTACCACCTCTTCGGCTCGGGCAAGACGTGGATCTCCGAGTACGGCTCGGCCGACGACGCGGCGCAGTTTCAGGCGCTCCTCGCCTACTCGCCGTACCAGCACGTCAAGGCCGGCACGAAGTACCCGTCGGTCCTCGTCCTCTCGGCCGACAGCGACGACCGCGTGGACCCGATGCACGCGCGCAAGTTCGCGGCCGCGCTGCAGGCGGCGTCGACGGGCGGGCCCGTTCTCCTCAGGATCGAGAGGCACGCGGGGCACGGCGGCGCGGATCTCGTGAAGTCCGCGGTCGCCGCGCGCGCGGACGAGTACGCGTTCGCGCTCTCCGAGACGGAGGCGCCGACCCTGAAGGCCCCGGAGACGCCGAAGCACTGAGGATGTCCGACGCCTCACGCCTCCTCGCCGCCGAGGTCGCCCGCCGGCGCACCTTCGCGATCATCTCGCACCCGGACGCGGGCAAGACGACGCTCACGGAGAAGCTGCTCCTCTACGGCGGCGCGATTCACCTCGCGGGCTCCGTGAAGATGCGCCGGAACGCGAGCCGCCACACCACGAGCGACTGGATGGAGCTGGAGCGGCAGCGCGGCATCTCGATCACGACGAGCGTCCTGCAGTTCCCGTACGCGGGCCACCACGTGAACCTCCTCGACACGCCGGGCCACAACGACTTCTCCGAGGACACGTACCGCACGCTCGCCGCGGCCGACGCGGCCGTGATGCTCATCGACAGCGCGAAGGGCGTCGAGCCCCAGACGATCAAGCTCTTCGAGGTCTGCCGCATGCGGCGGATCCCGATCGTCACGTTCATGAACAAGCTCGACCGCGCGGGCATGGGCCCGCTCGACCTCATGGACGACATCGAGCGCGTCCTCGGCATCCCGTGCCACCCCGTGACGTGGCCGATCGGCTCGGGCCCGGACTTCAAGGGCGTCTACGACCGCTGGGCGAAGACGCTCCTGAGCTACGAGCGCGGGGACGGCCACCGCGGCGAGCGCGTCGTGCCCGTCGAGGTGGCGTCGGTCGACGATCCGGAGTTCGTCGCGACGATCGGCGCGAAGGCCCACGCGACGCTCCGCGAGGAGCTGGACCTCCTCGCCACGGCCGGCAACCGCTTCGACCGCGAGACGTTCCTCGCGGGAGGCGTCACGCCGGTCTTCTTCGGCAGCGCGATCAACGATTTCGGCGTCGAGCCGTTCCTGAAACGCTTCCTCGAGCTGGCGCCCGCGCCGCTGCCGCGCAAGACCGCGACGGGCGACGTGGACCCGCTTTCGCCGACGTTCTCCGGGTTCGTCTTCAAGATCCAGGCGAACATGGATCCCGCGCACCGGGACCGGATCGCGTTCGTGCGCATCGTCTCGGGAAAGTTCACGCGCGGCATGGAAGTCCTGAATCCGCGCACCGGCCGCACGCTGAAGCTCGCGAAGCCGCTCCAGTTCCTCGCGCAGGAAAGGACGCTCATCGAGGAGGCGTGGGCCGGCGACATCCTCGGGCTCTGGGACGCGGGCAACCTCCGCATCGGCGACTCGCTCGCCGAGGCGCCCGGGATCGAGTTCGACGGCATTCCGCGCTTCTCGCCCGAGTTCTTCAACCGGGTCGTCATGCTCGATCCCGCGAGGAGGAAGCAGCTCAAGAAGGGGCTCGACCAGCTTTCCGAGGAAGGCGCCGTCCAGGTCTTCCACGACCCGGATCGCATGGAGCGCGATCCCGTGCTCGGCGCCGTCGGCGTCCTGCAGTTCGAGGTCATCCAGCACCGCCTTCGCTCGGAGTACGGAGCCGAGATCTCGTACGTGCGCCTGCCGTTCACGCTCGCGCGCTGGGTGGAGGGAGAAGGCTTCGACCGCAAGCGCTTCGACGATCCGCCGAGCGTCGCCTGCCTCGTGGACCTCGAGGGCCGGCCGCTCGTCCTCTTCCAGAGCCCGTGGCACCTCGAGCGCGCCGAGCGGGAGAACCCGAACCTGCGCTTCATCGCGGCCGTCCAGCCCGGGCGCGCGAAAGCCACGGCGTAGATGTCCCGGCGAAGGCGCTGGGCGGCCGTCGCGGTCGTCGCTCTCGTCGCCCTCGGCGTCTGGCTCTTCGAGAACGCCTCGCTCTCGCGGCTGCGGGCCGAGTTCATCCCGTGGATGCACCGGCTCGAGCGCTATCGCGACGCGCTGGAGACGACGCGCGCCGCGCTGCGCCGGCGGGACGCCGGCGCGGCGGGCGAAGCCGGAGGGCATCGCGGCGCTGCGCGCCTGGGCCTGGAAGGACCTCGACCGCGTCGCGATCGTGTCGTTCGACGTGGAGGGAAAGCCGGAGATCGAGAGAGAGAGAAAGAGAAGAGCAAGAAAAAGAGAAAGATTTCTTAGAAGTATGGGAGCTGCAGGGGGACGGCGACCTTCGTCGTGGATGGGTTTCGCGCGGACGGGGCGCGCGTCGAACGCGCCGCGAAGGTCTCGTTCGTGCTTCCGAACGCGGACGCGCCCGAGCGGCCGGTCTCCCTCTCTCCTCTTCCCTTCAAAGAAAATCTTCTCTCTTTCTTTCTCCGTCTCTCTCTCTCCTCCGAAGCAGACCGAATCGAGCCGCGTCCGCGCTTCCACGACGCGACGCTCGCGGCGGGCCTCGGCGCGCCGCGCCGCGATCCGCCCCAGACCGCTCACGAACCGGCTCATCGACGGCATCTGGCCGGGCTCGGGCGTCGCGGTCCTGGACTTCGACCAGGACGGCGACGAGGACCTCTTCGTGGGCGACGGCGTGCGGTCGATCCTGTACCAGAACGACGGGCAGGGGCATTTCACGGACGTGACCGAGCGCGCCGGCCTCGCGGCCTCGGACTCCTCGGGCATCGCGGCGACCGGCGTCGCCGCGGGCGACGTCGACGGCGACGGCTATCCCGGATCTCGCCGTGACGGACGCCTTCGGCCCGACGCGCCTCTTCCGGAACCGGCGCGACGGCACGTTCGAGGAGATCACGGCTTCGTCCGGCATCGTCACCGAGGGCCCCACGCGCTCGCTCGCGTTCGCGGACGTGAACGGCGACGGCAACCTCGACCTTTTCGTCTGCGGGACGGGCGACTACTACGGTCAGATGCCCGACCCTCCGTTCGACGCGAACGACGGCCGCCGCAACTACTCTCTTCCTGGGCGACGGGAAGGGCCATTTCCGCGACGTCTCCGCCGAGTGGGGCGTCGCGAAGCCCACGCGCTGGTCGCTCTCGTGCCTCTTCGCGGACTTCGACGGCGACGGGCGACCCGACCTGATCGTGACGAACGACTTCGGCCTGAAGAACCTCTACCGCAACGTCGACGGCAAGCGCTTCGAGGACGTGACGAAGAAGCTCGGCGTCGAGGACCGCGCCTACGGGATGTCGGCCGCGTGGGGCGACTTCGACGGCGACGGCAGGATGGACCTCTACACGACCGGCACGTACACGCAGTGGGGCTTCCTGCACGAGTACCCGGGCCTCCCGATGCCGCTTCCCGGCCGGATCTTCCGTCCCGTCGCGATCTCGTGGATGGAGAAGATGTGTCGCGGCAACTCCCTGCTCCTCCAGACGCCGGGGGGAGCGTTCGAGGACGCGACCGCCCGCTCGGGCGCGGGCCGCGCGGGCTGGAACTGGAGCGCCGTCGCCGCGGACCTCGACAACGACGGCAACCTCGACCTCTACGCGACGAACGGCATGTGGGGGGACGGGCGGGAGCACGACCGCGAGCTGGAGTTCTGGTGGGAGACGCTCGCGTACTGGGACGACTACATCGGCATGAAGAAGACGTTCGACCGGAAGGGCGCGGGCGTGCAAGGCATCGAGCGCGACGCGTACTTCGTCAACCGCGGCCCGGGAAACGACCCGCTCTTCACCGAGCGCGCCTTTCTCGACGGGCTCGACCTCCAGACGAACGGACGCGCCGTCGTGGCGTTCGACGCGAACGGCGACGGGGCGCTGGATCTCTACGTCCGCTCCGTCCGGGCGCCCGAGGCCCTCTTCCTCGGAAGCCGCAGGAACCCGGACGCCGAGCACTTCCTGAGGCTCCGCCTGAAGGGCACGCCCGGAAGGGACAACACCGACGGCCTCGGCGCGTCGGTCACGGCCACGCTTCCCGGGGGGCGCGTCCTCGTGCGCGAAAGCGGCTACGCGAGCGGCTACCTCGTCGACGGGCAGCCCGATCGTGCATCTCGGGCTCGGTCCGGCGACGCGGATCGAGAAGCTCGTCGTCCGCTGGCCGTCGGGCTTCGTGCAGGAGCTCGGCGCCGTCGCCTCGGTCGACCGAACGCTCGAGCGTGGACGAGGCGCGCGGATTCCGGTAACTTCGCCCCTCGTGAACGAGACTCCATCTCCGGCGCCTCTCTCCTACGACGTCGTCGTGATGGGCGGCGCGATCTCGGGCGCCGCGACGGCCGTCCTGCTTCGCCGCCGGATGCCGGACGTGAAGATCCTCGTCGTCGAGAAGAGCCGCGGCGTTCGACTGGAAGGTCGGCGAGTCGACGGTCGAGATCTCGGCCTATTTCCTGACGCGCGAGCTGAAGATCTACGACCACCTCTCGCGCGAGCAGCTTCCGAAGCAGGCGTTCCGCTACTGGTTCCACAACGAGAAGGTCTCGTGCCTGAGGGAGGCCTCGGAGACCGGGCCCACGCAGCTCGCCCGCACGCCTTCGTTCCAGCTCGACCGGCAGAAGCTCGACGAGCACGTCCTCGCCCTCGCGGCGAAGGAAGGCGCCGAGGTCTGGCGGCCCGCGAAGGTCGTGGACGTCGCGCTGAACGGCGACGCCGGAAACACGCTCGTCATCGAGAAGGCCGACGGGACCCGCGCGACGGTCTCCTGCAAGTGGGTCGTGGACGCGACGGGCCGCCAGGCGATGCTCGCGAGGAAGCGCGGGGGCCTGACGCCGATCGAGTCGCACCCCACGTCCGCGATCTGGGTGCGGTACCGGGGCGTGAAGGACATGGACGGGACGGAGATCTCGGGAAAGGACTCGTCCGATCCCTTCCATCGCGCCGTCCTCACGGCGCGCCGCCTCGCGACGAACCACTTCACGGGCTGGGGCTACTGGATCTGGTTCATTCCGCTCCAGGGCGGCGAGACGAGCGTAGGCCTCGTCTGGGACACGCGCCTCGTCCAGCCGGAAGGATCGACGCCGCTCGAGAAGCTCACGCGCTTCCTCGACGCGAATCCCGCTCACGAGAGAGCTCCTCACGCAGGCGACGCCGATCGACGGGCGACTGCCGGCTGTACGGCCACCTGCCCTATTACGTCGACCGTTTCATCGGCCCCGGCTGGACGTGCGTCGGCGACGCCGGCGGCTTTCTCGATCCCTTCTACTCGCCGGGCCTCGACCAGATGGCCTTCTCGGTCTATTCGCGCGTCGGCCTCATCCAGAAGGCCCTCTCCGGCGCGCCCGCGGACGAGATGGCGGAGGAGTACGAGCTTCACAACAAGCGCTACGCCCGTTACTTCACGTTCTTCTACGAGGCCATCTTCCGCGACAAGTACTACGTCATGGGCGACTACGACACCATGACGATCGCCTTCCTGATGGACACGGCGCTCTACTACCTCGCCGCCGTCATCCCGGTCTACAGGTGGTCGTCCGAGCGCCTCGGCCTCCCGCCGTACTACCAGGACGGCTCGGAGATCGCGTTCTACCCGATGCGCTTCTACAACCGGCGCCTCGTCGCGATCGCGAAGCGGAAGAAGGGCGCTCGGGATCTACGGAAATCACAACGCGGGCCTGCGCCCCGGGTTCGTCGGCTTCTCCGTGCGCGGCGCGAGCTGGGTCATGCTCGCGCACGGCCTCCTGCGCTGGGCGAAGGCGGAGTTCGCGAACGCCTGGTCCTATGTCGTCAAGCCGGCCGCCATCGGCGGGCCGGTCCCGCGACCTGCCGCCGAAGCGGCCGCAGGTTCGGGCGGCCGCGAGCCCGCTCGCAAGAAGCTGCCCCGGCAGACGGCGCCTAGCGCGTGAAGCGCCTCCTTCCCTTCTCCGCGACGGCGGCGCTGCTCGTCGTCTGGTTCCTCGCGGCGCGCCGGCAGACCTCGGGCCTCTTTCCGGATCCCCTGCAGGTCCTGAACGGCCTCCTCGAGCTTCTGCGGCGCGGCCTCCTCGCGAAATACGTCGTGGCGTCGCTCTTCCGCGTGACCTGGGGCTACACGCTCGCCGTCGTGACGGCGATCCCGCTCGGCCTCCTCCTCGGCTGGTATCGCCGGGGGGAGAGGGCCCTGAACCCGTTCCTCCAGCTCCTGCGCCCGATCTCCCCGCTCGCGTGGATCCCGATCTCCATCCTCTGGTTCGGCGTCGGGGATGTCGCCGCGATCTTCCTGATCTTCCTCGCCTCGTTCCTGCCGCTCACCGTGGCCGCGATGAACGCCGTGCGCAACGTGCCGCCGACGCTTCTCCGCGCCGGGCGCAATTTCGGCCTCTCGAACCGCCGGCTCCTCGTCGACGTGATCCTGCCGGCGGCGCTCCCCCAGCTCATCGTCGCGCTCCGGATCTCCCTCGGCGTCGCGTGGCTCGTCGTCGTGGCCGCCGAGATGATCGCCGTCAACTCGGGCCTCGGCTTTCTCATCGTCGACGCGCGCAACGCGGGCAACCGGTACGACCTCGTCGTGGCCGGAATGGTGATGATCGGACTGATCGGGCTCGTCCTCGACGTGGGAATGCGACAGCTCGAGAAGATGAAGGCCCTCAGATGGGGGTACGGGTCGTGACACCGGCGCCGAAAGTGAGCATCCGCGGCCTCTCGATGCGGTTCCCGACGGACGGCTCGTTCATCGAGGTGCTCTCGTCGATCGATCTCGACGTGAAGGACGGCGAGCTCGTCTGCATCCTCGGGCCTTCCGGCTGCGGGAAATCCACGCTCCTGAACATCGTCGGCGGCTTCCTGAAGGCCACGGGCGGCGCCGTTCTCATCGACGGACAGGAGGTCGCCGGCCCCGATCCGCGCCGCATCTTCGTGTTCCAGGAGAGGGGCGTCTTCCCCTGGCTCACGGTGGAAGGCAACGTGGGCTTCGGCCTGTTTCGCCTCGGCGCCACGGAGCGCGCGGAACGGATCGCCTACTACGTGAAGCTCGTCGGGCTCTCCGGGTTCGAGAACGCGTACCCGCAGGAGCTGTCCGGCGGGATGAAGCAGCGGCTCGAGGTGGCGCGCGCGCTCGCCGTGAATCCGGACGTCCTCTTCCTCGACGAGCCCTTCGGCGCGCTGGACTCGATCACGCGCCTCGTGATGCGGAGCGAGCTCCTCCGCATCCGCCGCGCCGAGAAGAAGACGATCCTCTTCGTGACGCACGACATCGACGAGTCCGTCCAGCTCGCCGACCGCGTCGTCGTCATGTCGACGCGCCCCGCCTCGATCCGCCGGATCGTGGAGATCGACATGCCGCATCCGCGCGACCTCAGCTCGCCGCCGTTACATCGAGCTCCGCGACGTGCTCTTCGAGGAGATCGGGCTTGCCCACAAGATCTGACGTCGAGCGCGTCCTCCTGCCGCTCGGGACGGCGGCTCTCGCGATCGTCGCCTGGTCGCTCGCCGTGCGGCTCACGCACACGACCGTCTTTCCCTCGCCCTTGAAGGTGCGCGGCCGGCCTGAGGGAGCTCGCGGGACGCGGCGTCCTCTGGCGCTACGTCGGCGACTCGCTCCGGCGCGTCGCGTCCGGCTACTCTCTTGCGCTCGTCCTCGGCATCCCCACGGGCCTCGCGCTCGGCTGGCACCCGAATCTCGCCTCGGCGTTCAACCCGGTCATCCAGATGGCGCGGCCGATCAGCCCGCTCGCGTGGATGCCGCTCGCGATCCTGTGGTTCGGAGTCTCCGAGGCGGCGCCGGGCTTCCTCATCTTCCTCGGCGCGTTCTTCCCGATCGTCGTGGCCTCGACGAACGGCGTGAGGAGCGTGCCCGCGATGTACCTGCAGGCCGGCCGGAACTTCGGGCTCTCGACGCCGCGGCTCCTCGCGCGCGTCGTCTTCCCGGCGGCGCTGCCCGCAGATCCTCGTGGGCCTGCGCATCGCGCTCGGCATCGCGTGGCTCGTCGTCGTGGCCGCCGAGATGATCGCGGTCGACTCGGGCCTCGGCTACCTCATCATCGACTCGCGAAACGCGGGCAAGCGCTACGATCTCGTCGTGGCCGGGATGCTCCTCATCGGCGCGATCGGCCTCGTCCTCGACGTCGCTCGCCCGGCGGCTCGAAAGGCTGAGGGCGGTGCGCTGGGGCTTCCAGGGAGAAACGGCGTGACCGGCCCCGAAGCGCATCGCCTTCGGCGTCGGAGCGTGGCTCCTCGTCGTGACCGTCCTGCACTCCGTCCTCAACGTGAACTGGGCCGTCCTCGCGAACGACTTCCTGGCGCCGGACAAGAGGAAGCTCAACGTCGCCTACATCCCGGTCACGTGCCACCTCGCCTGCCCCGTGACCGACTACATCTCGAAGTTCTCCGAGGCGGGCGAGCTCTTCGTCCCGCGCATGTTCCAGGGATTCCCGGAGATCAAGGAATCGCTCATCGCGAACAAGATGCAGGCGGCGTTCATCGTCGCGCCGATGGCGATCGCCCTCAAGGCGCAGGGCGTCGGGATCCGCATCGTCTACCTCGGGCACCGCTACGGGAGCGCCGTCGTCGTGCGGAAGGACGGCCCCGTGAAGACGTTCCCCGATCTCAAGGGGCGGACGATCGCGGTGCCGAGCCGGTACTCGGACGAGCGGCTCATCGTCTTTCGCGTCCTCAAGAAGTACGGCATGAAGCCGGAGGACCTCAAGATCGTCGAAATGGCGCCGCCGGACGTGACGGGCGCGCTCGCGGCGGGGGCCATCGACGCGTTCTCCATGGGAGAGCCGTTTCCCTCCCAGGCCGAGCTCGGCGGCTACGGCCGCGTCCTCTTCCACGCGCGCGAGCACTGGCCGGACTACATGTCCTGCGTCCTCGTGGTCCGCGAAGACGTCATCGCCTCCCGCCCCGAGGCCGTCCAGACGCTCGTCGACGGCATCGCGCGCTCGGGCCTCTGGCTGGAGGAGGGGAAGCCGCACCGCGACCATGCCGCGGACTTCGTCGGGCGCTTCTACTACAACCAGAACCCGAAGATCCTGCGATGGGCCCTGACGAACCCGCTCGACCGCGTCATGTACACGCCGCTCTCGCCGCGGAAGACGGACTTCGACCTCGTGCGCGACCTCATGATCGAGACGGGCGTCCTCGACCGGAAGATCGAGTTCGAGGAGTACGTCGACACGCGCTTCGCCGAAGGCGCGAAGGAGCAGGTCGCCTGGCGGTACGAGGCCGGAGGGAACGAGGCGCGCTGAGAGCTCTCTATTTGTTCCCGGAGAGATCCGCGTAGACGATCGACACCCACACGTCCGGCTTCATGAAACCGTTGCCCCACTTCCCGTCGAGCGCGGCCGTGGGCTTCGCGGCCTTCACGTCGTCGAGCGTCTTTCCCGCCTTCACGAGCGGCGCGACCGCGTCGCGCGAGGCCGCGAGCATGTCCCGGAAAGCCTTCAGGTCGGCCTTCGTTGCCGGAAGGGCCGTGGCCCGGGATGACCTTCGTCGAGGCATCGCCCATCGTGAGCCCGCGGTCGCAGGCCGCGATCATTCCGGCGATCGAGCCGCCCGTCGAGAGGTCGACGAACGGGTACATGCCGTTGAAGAACGTGTCTCCCATGTGGAGCACGTTCGCCTTCCGGAAGTACACGATCGCGTCGCCGTCCGTGTGCGCGGGCGGCACGTGGAAGGCGTCCACCTCGTCGCCGTTCACGTGGAACGAGATGGAATCCACGAACGTCACGAGCGGCAGCGCGGCTGCGGGGGACGGCGGCACCTTCGAGTCGAAGGCCTTGATGAACTGCTCGGAGGACATGCGCTTTCTCACGTTGTCGTGGGCCACGATGACGACGCCGGTCTTCCCGAGGTTCTCGTTGCCGCCCACGTGGTCTCCGTGCCAGTGCGTGTTCAGGACGAAGCGTATGGGCTTGTCCGAGACCGCCGCGACGGCGGCCTTGATCTTGTCCGAAAGCGGCGCGTACTGGCTGTCGATCATGAAGACGCCGTCCGCGCCGGCCGAGACGCCGATGTTGCCGCCCGCGCCCGTCAGCATCCAGATGCCGTCGGCGAGCTTCTCGGTCTTGATCTCGACCTTGCTGAAGTCCTGCTGGGCGAAGGCGGGAACTGACGCGCAGGCGGCGAGGGCGGCTGCGAGAACGAGATTGTTTCTCATGGGATGATTCTATGCAGAAGATCAAGATTTCTTAGAAGGTAATTTTGATGATGCATCACGCGACGAATCCTCTCTCAGATTTCGGCCGCGTCCCTGGCCGTATTCCTTTCTAAGAATCTTTCCGGTTCTCCCGGTTCTCCCGTTCCTGCAGATTCGCTCGACGCCGCCCCATCCCGTTTCGCGACGCTCGACGGAGCGAAGGTGCACTACAAGAGTCTCGGCGACCCGGCCGCGAAGACTGCCGTCGTCTTCGTCCACGGCTGGTCCTGTGACCTCACGTCGTGGCGCGCGCAGGTTCCGGCCTTCGAAGGCAAGGCGCGGATGGTGCTCGTCGACCTGCCGGGCCACGGGAAGAGCGACCGGCCGGTCCTCGACTACACGACGGAGAGATTCGCGAGCGCGACGGAGGCCGTGATGCGCGAGGCGGGCGTCGAGCGCGCGCTCCTCGTCGGGCACAGCATGGGGACGCCGGTCATCCGCCAGTTCGCGCGGAGGTACCCACAGCGGACGCTCGGCCTCGTGGCCGTGGACGGGGCGCTGCGACTTCCGAAGATGGAACGGGCGCAGCTCGATGCCTTCGTCTCCCGCTTCGCGTCCCCGGACTTCGAAAAGGCGCTGAGCGGCTTCGTCGAGTCGATGTTCGTGCCGACGACGTCCGAGACCTCGAAGGCCGCGATCCGGGCGACGACGGCCGGCGCCACGCAATCCGTCGCCGTGAGCGCGATGAAGAACATGTTCGATCCGGCCGGGTGGAACGACGATCCGATCCGGGCGCCGCTGCAGGTCCTCGTCGCGAAGAGTCCCTCGTGGAGCGCCGACTACTTCGCGTTCGTCAGGACCCTGAACCCGGCCGCCGAAATCCACGAGATCGAGGGCTCCGGGCATTTCGTCATGATCGAGAAGCCGGCCGAGGTGAACGCCCTCCTCCTCGCGTTTGCCTCGAAGACGGGCGCGATCCCGATGCGCGCCCTGCGCCCGGGAAGGCCCGGCGACGTGTCGTCCGTCGATGCGATCGTGAAGGCCGTCTACGACGTGATCTCGGGCCCCGCCGCCCGGAAGCGGGACTGGGACCGCTTCCGCTCGCTCTTCGCGGACGGCGCGCGCCTCATCCCCGTCGGCTCTCGCGCCGCGGGAGACTGGGGCCCGCGCGTCCTCGACCCCGAGGAATACGTCGCGCGAGCCTCGGCGATCTTCGAGAAGGAAGGCTTCTACGAGACCGAAGCGGCCCGACGCGTCGAGCAGTTCGGGCACGTCGCGCACGTCTTCTCGACGTACGAGAGTCGGCACGACGCGAAGGAAAAGGAACCCTTCGCGCGCGGGATCAACAGCTTCCAACTCGTCTTCGACGGGATGCGCTGGTGGGTCGTGTCGATCTTCTGGGAGGCGGAGTCGGAAACAGTGAAGATCCCCGCGGACTACCTTCCCCCGCGTTGAGGGTCCCCGGCGGCCCGCGCCGCGACCACGAATCGCTTCGGCGCGGCTCCGATGTAGTCGAAGGGAAAGCACGTCACGAGCGTCAGGCCCCTCGTCCCGTCCACTCCCGCGAGGACGCCGACCTGGGCCGGATCGACGACGGTCGCGGACGCGACGCGATACGTCTCGGATCCGTCGAGCGTGGTCAGGCGCATGAGGTCCCCTTTGCGGACATCCCTCAGAGCGCGGAAGAAGGAGTCCCGGTGCGCCGCGAGGCCGATGTTCCCGTTTTCGCCGGGGCGAGCCGTGCCCGGAATGTGTCCGATCGCGACCTTCAGAGTCTCGTCATCGACGCCCTCGCGCACCATCGCCCGGATGCCGAGACGGGGAATCTCGAGCCGGCCGATCACGGCGGGCGCCGGCTGGACGTCGAGCGCGCGGCGAGTCGGGAAGCCGAGCGGCCCCTCGGACCCGGGGACCGTCCGCGGGGACGTTCGGACCTGCCGCGCCCGGTCGAAAGCCCGGCCCTCGACCGTCTGGTAGACGTACGACTCGACGATCGCCGCCCCCGCGGCCCCCACGCAGAGAAGTCCGGCCAGCCAGAAAAAGCGCTCGGCTCCGGGCGCGGGCGACCCGCCCGGCGCCGGAGGGAGCCGGCGCGCGGGCGGGGACGGAAGCCGGAACTCGCGTGACCCTCAGGAGCGGCCCGCGAAGCGAAGGCCCGACGCAACGCCGAGCGCGAGGATTCCAGCGGCGAGGACGAGGGGCGTCTTGCTCGCCGTTTTCGGCAGCGTTTCCGAGGCGTCCGCCGTCATCGCGGCGGGAGCCGGCGCGGGAGCAGGCTCGGCCGCCATCGCAGGGGCGGGCGGAGGCGGCTCGGCATCGGAGATCACCGCGGCGGCCGCCGGCCGATTCGCGAGCTGAGCCGACTGTTCCGCAGTCATCGCGGGAACCTGTGTGTTCGTCACCTGCCTGAGCGCAGCGGCACGGTCCGGCGGATACAGGAAGTCCTGCCCGTAGCGGTCGCCCGGCCGGTACCAGGTGCGCAGAACCTTGTTGGTGCCGTCGGGAACGCCGTAGAACATGAACTCGGTGTGGCGCGGATCGTCCCCCGCTTCGTGCGGCGTGCAGAGCGCCGTCGCGTAGACCTTCTTCCCGTCGACGCTCGTGATCGCCACGACGCTGTTCTGCGTGTCGACGAGCTTCACCACGTAGGTGCCGGGATCGAGGATGGTTCCCGGCACCTCGAGCGGCGTCGTGACCGTGAGCGTGGACTTCTTTTCCGGCGCGACATCCCCGAGCGCCGCGCCGACAAGCCCGATCGCCATGGCGGCCGAAAAGATGCGAAGTGCTTTCATGTTTTGAACCTCCTTCCCGTCCCAGGAGCAATGGCCATGCCCAGGAATCGGACATATCGAATCTGCAAAAAAACACCAAGCGCGCAAAGATTACGTAATGGTTTGCAACCTCGTCCAGCCCCTGAACGCTCGCCTGATACGATCGGATCGTCGAGGACTGAGTCTCGACTGCAATGAGTGGCATCCACCATCTGGCTCTATTCGACGAATTCCCGGGGACCGTGCTGGTCGTCGACGACGATGCACAGGTGCGCGGCTTGCTCGTGGCTCTGCTCAAGCCCCGCGGCTACCAGGTCGAGACGGCCGCTTCGGCCGAAGAGGCCCATGAGCTGCTGAAGACGCTCAGGCCCGATGTCCTTCTTCTCGACCTGCACCTGCCCGGAAAAAGCGGACAGGAGGTCCTTGCGCACCTGCGCGCCGACCCCGTCACCAGGCTTCTGCCCATCATCATGATCACGGGCGGCGCCACGGGCGAGGACCGGCTGCGCGCCATCGCGGAAGGCGTCACGGACTTCGTGGCCAAGCCGTTCGCCGCGCAGGAGCTCCTCGCGAGACTGAAGTCCCTCGTGCGGATGAAGCGCTTCACGGACGCGCTCGAGCACGCCGAGAACGTGATCGTCGCTCTCGCGCGCACGATCGACGCGCGCGATCCGTACACGGCGCGGCACAGCGAACGAGTCTCGACGTACGCCGGCCGCCTCGGCGCGGTGATCGGCCTCACGGGCCTCGACCTGGAGGCGGTGAGACGCGGCGGGTTGTTCCACGACATCGGGAAGGTCGCGATCAGGGACGCCGTGCTCCTCAAGCCCGGCCGCCTCACCCCCGAGGAGTTCGCCGAGATCCACCGGCATCCGGTCGTGGGTCGCGAGCTTCTGTCGGGCATGAAGACGCTCGCGTTCGCGCTCGACGTCGTCTACGGGCACCACGAGCGGCTCGACGGCTCCGGCTACCCGGAGGGCGTCGCGGGCGAGTCCATCCCCCTCACCGCCCGCGTCACGACGATCGCCGACATTTACGACGCGCTGACGACGGCGCGCGTCTACCGGGCGGCGCTCACGCGCGCCGAGGCCCTCGCGATCATGGGAGAAGAGGCGCGCCGCGGATGGTGGGACCTCGGGCTTCTCGACGTATTCCGGGGCGTGCTCGAGGGCATTCCCGAGGACGTCGCACGCGTCCCGACCGACGTTTGAGAGCGCGTCACGAGGGCTTCCCGAGGATCGCGGCCACCTTCGCGAGCATGGATTTGAGGTCGAGGGGCTTCGGGAGGAAATCGACGGCGCCCGTCTGGCCGGCGAAGAGCACCCGGTTCTTCTCCGGAAAACCCGACATGAACAGGACGGGGATTTGGGCATGCTCCGGCCGTGACTTCAGGACCCGCACGGTATCGAAGCCGTCGAAGCCCGGCATCAGCACGTCGATGAGAATGAGGTCGACCGTGCGCGTCTCGAGAAGCGTCAGCGCGTCTTCTCCCGACGAGGACGGCACGGCCTCGAACCCGCCACGGCGCAGGTACGTGCAGACGAGGTTCCTCACCTGCTCCTCGTCGTCCACGACGAGCACGACGGGCTGGCGAGTGGGCGTTCCCGGGGGCAGGATGGAGCTCCGCAGGTGGACGGCCGTCTTCACGCGGGCCGCGGGCGGCACCGCCGGCGCGACGGCTGGTCCCCGCACCTCCTGCATCCGTTCGAGCGCTTCGAACGACTCCGCCAGAGCCCGGGCGGAGGGAAAGCGATCCTCGGGCTTCTTCTCGAGGCACCTCAGAACGGTGGCCGCCAGCTCGCGCGGCACGCCGCGCCCCTCGAGTGCGTCGCGCGACACGCGTCGTCTCGAGATGTTTTCTCGCGATCGAAAGGAACGTGCGCCCCGTGAACATCCGGCGGCCGCTCAGGAGCTCGAACGCGATGGCGCCGATGGCGTAAATGTCGCTCCGTTCGTCCACGAGGCGGCCCTGGACCTGCTCGGGAGACATGTACTGCGGCGTTCCGACCGTCGCTCCCGCGCGCGTGATCCGCGGATCGGTGCGGGTCGTGTCGTGGGCGAGCCCGAAGTCGAGAACGGAGATCTCGCCCGAGGGCCGCACGATCACGTTCGCGGGCTTCAGGTCGCGGTGGACGATACCCGCGGCGTGCGCGGTCGCCACGGCTCGCGTGAGCTGCGAGAGGATCCGGAGCGCCCTTTTCGCGGGAACCGGACCCTCCAGATCGATGATCGTTCCGAGGTCGCGTCCCTCGACGAACTCCATCGTCAGGTACGGCAGATCACCCGCGACACCGTAGTCGTAGAGGCGGCAGACGTTGGGGTGGCTGATCTTTCGGTTCAGGCTCACTTCGCCCTTGAACCGCCTGAGGACCGTCTCCCGTCCTTCCCCGGCGGCTCGCATCAGGACCTTGATCGCGATCACCATGTTCAGCTCGCGATCGACAGCCTTGAAGACGATGCCCATTCCGCCCTTGCCGAGCTCGCCCAGGTACTCGTACCGCGGCAGCGAGGCGAAGAAGCTCGCAGTCAGGACGCCGGGAGCGGGGACGGGGCGCTCGCCCACGCGCCGATTATGGCGGTTCAGCCGGCGGAAGCGGGCGGCGTGAGCGTGCCCTGCGGCGTCACGACGACGTCCAGCCCGAGCAGCTCGGCGCAGTAACGCGCCAGATCCTCGTTCGCTGAAATCGTCCCATCCGCCGCAGGTCTCGTGCTCTTTCTGCTGAACGTCGCAGGCGAGAGGAAGCGGTTCACGGTCTGGCGCGCCAGCTCCCACTGGTTCCCGAGAGCCTCGAGCTGCCAGCGGTTCGCTCCCGGCCGCCGTTTCACGATGCCCGCGAGGTGCTCGCGAAGCTCGGCATCGTTGAGCTTGCGGAAGCCCTGGCAGAAGATGCCGCGGTCGCTCGCGACCCGGCACATCGAGTGGTCTTCGTCCGTCAGCGTGAGCAGAAACTCGCGGAGCGACCGGATCGCCCAGGCTCGGGCCACGACGCGCGGAGAAGAGGACGCGTCCACGCGCGTGATTATAGTGCCGAAGATCGAAAGGAGAAACACCCATGCCCAGACCTGCCTGATTCCGGGCGATCTCGATGAAGAAAAGCGCAGGTGTCCCCGCGGGGAGAATGAAAGCAAACGTCCTCGAGCGCTTCTCGCACGTCGCGACCGAGGCGACCGGAAGCTCGGCGGCGTTCGGGCTCGCCGTTCTCGTCATCGTGGTGTGGGGCGCGACCGGCCCGCTCTTCCACTATTCGAACACCTGGCAGCTCGTCATCAACACGGGGACCACGATCGTCACGTTTCTCATGGTCTTCCTCATTCAGCGCAGCCAGAACAAGGACTCGCGCGCCGATGCACCTGAAGCTGAACGAGCTCGTCGCGGCTCTCAAGGGCGCGAGCAACCGCCTGATCGACGCCGAGGGGCTGACCGAAGCCGAGCTCGACGATCCTGCACAGGCACTATCGCCAGCTCGCGGAGCTCACGAAGCGAGAGGAGTCCCTCACCACGTCTCATTCCATCGACGAAGCCGGCCCGCCGCCACGCCTCGAAGTCGAAGAAATGAGCTCGTCTCCGCATCCTTGCGGGCAAGGAGCCGAACTTCCTATCGTCACGCCCATGAAAACCAGAAGCCTGCCTGCTCGCGCTGTGCTCGTTCGCCGTGCTCGCGGCCGTCTCGGAACCCGCGTGCGCCCCCGCCGCCCGGACGACCGGAGCCGGCGCCGCCGCGGCGGTTCCCGCGGCCCACGGCATCGATCTCGCCGGGATCGACCCGTCGGTCGCGCCGGGAGACGACTTCTTCCGCTACGCGAACGGGACGTGGCTGAAGACCACCGAGATCCCGGCCGACCGGAGCGCCTGGGGCGTCGGCGGCGACGCTCGCCGAGCTGACGGCCCGGCGAACGGCCGACCTCATCGCCGAGGCGGCGAAGGCGGACGGCGCCCGCCGGCTCGGACGCGCGGAAGATCGGCGACACCTACGCGACCTTCATGGACGAGGCGGCCATCGAGGCGAAGGGCCTCGCAGCCGCTCCAGCCCGCGCTCGACGAGCCTCGCGGCGATCTCCGGATGCCGCGGCGCTCGCGCGCGCGCTCGGCGGCACGCTGCGCGCCGACGTCGACGTCCTGAACAACACGAACTTCTACACCGCCAACCTGTTCGGCCTCTGGGTCGCGCAGGACCTCAACGATCCCGGCCGCTACTCGCCCTTCCTGCTGCAGGGCGGCCTCGGGATGCCCGACCGCGACTACTACCTCGACGCGTCGCCGCGCATGGCGGAGATCCGGACGCGCTATCAGGCGCACATCGGCGCCGTCCTGAAGCTCGCCGGCGTCGCCGACGCGCGAGGCGAAGGCCGCGCGGATCTTCGAGCTGGAGCGCCGCATCGCCGAGGCGCACGCGAGCCGCGTGGACTCGGAGGACGTCCTGAAGGGCAACAACCACTGGACGCGCCAGGATTTCGACGACCGCGCGCCGGGCCTCGACTGGCAGGCCTTCTTCTCGGCCGCGGGGCTGGAGAAGCAGGACGAGTTCGTCGTCTGGCAGCCGGGCGCGGTCACGGGCATCGCCGCGCTCGTGCGCGATCAGCCGCTCGCGACCTGGAAGGACTACCTGGCCTTTCGCGCCCTCGAGCGCGCCTCCACCTTCCTGCCGAAGGCCTTCGTCGACGAGCAGTTCGCGTTCTACGGCAAGGTGCTCACCGGCACGCCGAAGCTGCGCGACCGCTGGAAGCGCGGCGTGGACGTCACGGACGCCGCGCTCGGCGAGGTCGTCGGCAAGCTCTACGTGGCGCGCTACTTCCCGCCCGCCGAGAAGGCGCGCGCGGAGGAGATGGTGCGCAACGAGGTCGCCGCGTTCGGCCGGCGCATCGACGCGCCTCGACTGGATGGCCCCGGAGACGAAGCTCAAGGCGAAGGCGAAGCTCGCGGCCCTGAAGGTCGGCGTCGGCTATCCGGACAAATGGCGCGACTACTCGGCCCTCGAGGTCGTCCGGGGCGACGCGCTCGGCAACGCCCAGCGCGCCTCGCTGTTCCAGTACCGCTGGAACCTGAAGAAGCTCGGCCAGCCGGTCGACCGCGGCGAGTGGGTGATGAACCCGCAGCTCGTCAACGCGGTCAACCTGCCGGCGATGAACGCGCTCAACTTCCCGGCGGCGATCCTGCAGCCGCCCAACTTCGATCCGGCGCGGCCGGAGGTCATGGACTACGGCGCCATCGGCGCCGTCATCGGCCACGAGATCAGCCACAGCTTCGACGACCAGGGGGCCCTGTTCGACGCGAGCGGGCGGCTCGAGAACTGGTGGACGAAGGAGGACTTCGCCCATTTCAACGCGTCGGCGGAGGCGCTCGTCAGGCAGTACGACGGCTACCACCCGTTCCCCGACCTCGCCGTGAACGGCAAGCTCACGGTGAGCGAGAACATCGCCGACGTCGCCGGGCTCGCCGCGGCCTACGACGCCTACCGGCTCTCGCTCGGCGGGCAAGGAGGCGCCCGACCGTCCAGGGGCTCACGGGCGATCAGCAGTTCTTCCTCAGCTTCGCCCAGAGCTGGCGGACGAAGTTTCGCGAGCCGGCGCTTCGCCAGCGCATCGTGATCGACAGCCACGCGCCGGCCGAGTACCGCGCCGACACCGTCCGCAACCTCGACGCCTGGTACGACGCGTTCGCCGTGAAGCCGGGCCAGGCGCTCTATCTCGCGCCGAAGGACCGCGTTCGCGTCTGGTGAGGCACCGGAGCCGCATGGACGCACGTGCGCGAGAGCATGAACGCGTTCGCGGCAGGAGTGTATAAAGGGTCTCGGAATGTGGCCTAGCGTCCACGGGGAGATGGCCGCCGTCTTCGGATCGCTGGCGCTGTCTCCCGACCCCGTCTTCGTCACCGACCGCCACAACCGGATCGTCTTCTGGAATCAGAGCGCCGAGCGGATCCTCGGGTTCTCGGCCGCGGAGGTCGTCGGGAAGCCGTGCGCCGCGCGTCTCGAGGGCTGCGACGCCTTCGGGAACCGCTACTGCTCGGAGAGTTGCCCGGTCACCGCAATGGGTGCTCGGGGGGAGACCGTGAACCACTTCGGTCTCCGGCTCAAGGGCCGCGACGGGAATGTCGTCACCGTGGACGTCACCATCCTGAATCTCGGGTCGCGCACGCCGGGCGACTTCTTTCTCGCGCACATCCTCCGGACGGAGCGAATCGAGCTTCCCTCGTTTCAGGAATCGGACCTTCCGGCTCCGCCGCCGTCCCCGTTCGCGAGCTCGCGCGAGTCGCCGGACATCCGCGCGCGCAGGCTCTCCGCGCGCGAGGTCGAGGTGCTCGGGATGCTCGCGGCCGGCCGCTCGACCCCCGAGATCGCCGATCGCGCTCCACATCTCGAACCTCACGGCCCGGAACCACATCCAGAACATCCTGTACAAGCTCGAGGTCCACTCCAAGAGCGAGGCCGTCGCCTTCGCTTTCCAGAAGCGGCTGAAGCTGGTCTGACGAACCTCCCCTGAGGCGCCGATACCGGGCGGAGCGCCCGCTGGAGGCCCGCGCACCAGACGAATTGGTGAGCTTGCGGGATGGTGATGCGGCCGCCGCGGTCGCACTTTGATCGGCAACAAGGAGATTGCCATGAGCCGATCGACACGCGGACCCCGGGTCATGCTCTTCCTGGCGGTGGGAATGGCCGTCTCGTGCCTGTTCTCGACCCGCGCAAACGCCGTTCCCGCGTTTTCCCGCAAGTACCAGACATCCTGCCAGACCTGCCACTCGATCTTCCCGAAGCTCAACCCGTTCGGCACGGCTTTTCGCCTGAACGGGTACCACCTCCCGGGCGAGACCGAGGAGCAGGTGAAGCAGAAGCCCGTCTCGCTCGGAGCGGACGCCTACGCGCGGATGTGGCCCGGAGATGGTCTATCCGAGCTCTCTCCCCGGCAACGCCCCCTTCGCCCTGAACGTGAAGATGGCGGACCTCTACGCCTCGAGCCACGACGAGGCCGGAAAGACGATCGTCCACAACGACTTCCAGTTCCCGCAGGAGGCGAACCTCTTCGCCGCGGGCACCCTCGGGAATTCCTTCAGCTTCTTCAGCGAAGTGACGTACGAGGAGAACCCCGACGGGAGCGGCGCGGTCGAGCTCGAGCACGTCCGCCTCGACCTCGTCTCGGCGTTCGGACCCGAGCACCTCTTCAACTTCCGCATCGGGAAGCTGGCTCCGAACCTCTACGACGGGTTCCAGGAAATGTGGCTCATGACCGACAACGGCGTCGACACGCTCTTCACCTACAACCCGATCGGCTTCAACGGGCGGAACCGGTCTCGGGGAAGAGGGCGCCGGAGTCGGCCTGCCCGCGCGAACGCGGGCCATCGAGATGTACGGCGTGGCGGCACACCGTCTCTTCTACACGGTCGGGCGTTTCATCTCCGATCGGGCCGGGAGGGCCGAACGGCCAGTTCAACAACGGCAGCAGCAAGGACTTCTACGCGCGCGTCGACTACAAGTTCGGGGGCCTCGGGCTCGACGGGGACTCGACCGGAGTGAAGCTGCCGCCGGAGAACTGGCGTGAGACGTCGTTCCGCCTCGGCGCGTTCGGATACTGGGGCAACGGCAGGCGACGTCGACTTCGACGTCACGCGACCCGGAAGGCAACCCGTTCAAGATGCAGCAGGGCCGGTTCAGCCGCGTCGGGGTGTACGGCTCGCTCATGTTCGGCGACCTGAACCTGATCGGCGTCGGCGTGCACGGGAGCGACGACCTCTCGCTGCGCGACGACGACACGGACGCCGAGATCTCCCTCACGACGCACACGTGGGACGCCTGGTTCGCCCAGGCCGACTACGTCATCACGCCGCCGTTCCAGGTTTCCGCTCCGCTACGAGAATCTCCGGCCGGCCGACCCGTCGGTGGACACCGTCCAGGCGCTCAACGTGAATTTCAGCTTCCTCGTGCGGGCCAACATCAAGCTGATGCTCGAGTACCGACGGGACCTGCACGACTCGCAGAACTACCAGCTCGCGACCGTCCTCCGGGCGGCTTTCTAAAGGAGACATGACATGAATCGACCCCTCGTTCTCGCCCTCGTTCTCGCCACCGTTCGCGACTCTGCCGCTCGAGGCCGGCGAGCTCCACGGCAAGGTCACGTGCAAGGGCGTCCGCGACAGCGGCGACGCCGTCGTGTACGTGGCGGCCATCCCCGGAAAGACGTTCCCCGCCCCGAAGGAGCACGCGAAGATCGACCAGCTGAACCTCGTCTTCGCGCCCCACGTCCTTCCGGTCCTCGTCGGGACGACGGTCGACTTCCTGAACTCGGACGCGGTCCTGCACAACGTCTTCTCGCCGGACGTCTGCGCCGACAAGTTCAACCTCGGCACCTGGCCGAAGGGTCAGATCAAGTCCTACACGTTCAAGAAGGAGTGCGTCGCCGCCACGCTCCTGTGCAAGGTGCATCCCGAGATGGAGGCGTTCGTCGTGGCGGTGCCGACGCCCTATTTCGCGGTCACGAAGCCGGACGGCTCCTTCCGGATCGCCGACGTGCCGGACGGCGCCTACACGGTGAAGGTGTGGCATCCGAAGCTGAAGGCGGCGCAGAAGCCGGTGACCGTCGCGGGCTCCTCGGCGGCTGATTTCGAGATCGCCAGGTAGCGTCCGTGGCCGACGTCAGCCACGACTGGCTCGAGCGGAACTTCCCCTGCAAGATGGCGTGCCCGGTCCACACCGAGGCCGGCAAGTACGTCACGCTCATCTCACAGGGGAAGTACCGCGAGGCCTACGCCGTGGCGCGCCGGCCGAACCCGCTCGCCTCGATCTGCGGCCGGATCTGCGCGGCCCCCTGCGAGACGGTGTGCCGGCGCGGCGAGCTGGACGCCCCCATCGCCATCCGGGCCCTGAAGCGTTTCGTCACCGAGCGCTTCGGCGTCGAGAGCATGATGGACTTCTCGGTCCTCACCGCGATCTACGGCCACCGCACGGACCGTTACCCGGAGCGGGTCGCCGTCGTCGGCTCGGGTCCGGCCGGGCTCGCCTGCGCGCACGACCTCGCCCTCATGGGCTACCCCGTCACGATCTTCGAGGCCGCGCCCGTCGCCGGGGGGATGCTGCGGCTGGGGGTCCCGGAGTACCGGCTGCCCGCGCGCCCTCATCCAGCTCGAGGTCAACGCGATCCTCTCGCTCGGCGTGGAGCTGAAGACGGGCGTGCGTCTCGGCCAGGACTTCACGCTTGTCCGACCTCAGGGCGCAGGGCTTCTCCGCCGATCTTCCTCGGGGTCGGCGCCATGCAGAGCCGCGACCTCTCGATCCCCGGGATGGAGCTGGACGGCGTCCTGAAGGGCGATCGACTACCTCCTGAACGTGAACCTCGGCTACAAGGTGGAGATGGGCAGCGCGCGTCGTCGTGATCGGCGGCGGCAACGTGGCGCTCGACGTCGCGCGGACCGCGGCGCGCAGCGGTGTCGAGGAGAACCTGCGAGCGAAACCTCTCCGTCGTCCAGGCCCTCGACGTCGCGCGCAGCGCCGTCCGCTTCGGCGCCCGCGAGGTGATCGTCTGCTGCCTCGAGTCGGAGAGCGAGATGCCCGCCGCGAAGGAGGAGGTCGACGAAGCCGAGCCGCGAAGGCATCCGCTTCCGCTACCGGCTCGGACCGAAGCGCCTCGTCGGGAAGGACGGCGTCGTGACCGGCGTCGAGTTTCTCGACGTCTCGCGCGTCTTCGACGAGACGGGGCGCTTCTCGCCCCGGTTCGTGGAGGGCTCGGAGAGCGTCCTTCCGAGCCGACACCGTCCTCGTCGCGATCGGACAGACCGGGGACTTTTCCTTCCTCCGACCGGAGGACGGGATCGAGACGCGCGGCGGGCGGATCACGATCGATCCGGAGACGCTCGCGACGACGCGCCCCGGGCGTCTACGCGGGAGGCGACGCCGCGTTCGGCCCTCGCATCGCGATCAATGCCGTCGCCGACGGCAAGCGCGGCGCCCTTTCGATCGACGAGCTCTTCCGTGGCAGGCCTCGCCCGTCGCCCGAGGTGGCGGTCGAGATCGACGTGCACGACCGCTACGAAAGCGACGCTCGATTACGAGGGGATCCCGCGCCAGGCAGCCGCCGACGCGGCCGATCTCGCGCCGCATCGGCATCGCCGAGGTCGAGGAGTGCTTCCCGGAGCGCGAGGCGCGGCTCGAGGGAACGCGCTGCCTCCATTGCTGGACGAACACGATCTTCGAGGAGAGCCCGGCCGAGGGCACCGAGTGCATTCTCTGCGGCGGCTGCCAGGACATCTGCCCGGAGGACTGCATCGAGATCCTCCTCTCGGAGCGCGTGACGCGCGCTTCCGGCGGCCGCGCGCGAGCTGGCTCCCCTTCTCGTCGGACGGCGTGCGCGAAGGATCCGATCCTCATCAAGGACGAAGAGACGTGCATCCGCTGCGGCCTCTGCGCCGCGCGCTGCCCCGTCGGCACCATCACCATGCAGAGCTTCCAGACGCCGGAGGGCGCCCATGTCTGAAGAATCCGAGACGGAGAGAGAGCCCGCGGTCCGGCCGGAACCAGCCGGCGCGACTTCCTGACCCGGGTCGGCGGTGGGGCCTGCGCCGCGGCGGCGCTGGGCTCGCTCGTCGTCACCCTCGACTTCCTGAAGCCGAAGGTGCTCTTCGAGCCTCCCACCATCTTCCGCGCGGGCAGCGCGGTCGACTATCCCGGAGGGGACGGTGCGCTTCAACCGGGAGCAGCGCGCCTACGTGATCGGCGGCGGCGGCGGCGTGTTCGCCCTCTCGGCGGTCTGCACCCACCTCGGGTGCATCACGCGCTACCTCTCCGACGAGAAGGCCATCGCGTGCCCCTGCCACGGAAGCCGCTTCGACCTCGAGGGCAACGTCGTCCACGGGCCGGCCCCCCGCCCGCTCCCCTGGCTGGAGGTCACGGCGGACGCCGCCGGCAACCTCGTCGTGGACACGAGCATCGTCATCCCGCACGGAAAGGTGGTCCGGGCATGAGCGCGACCCGAGCTTCGCTCGCGGACTGGGTCCGCGGACTCGGCGGTCTGGCGGTCGATCGTCCGGCACGGGACGGCCGACACGAACCGCAACCGCTCGCTCGTGATCTTCGAGAATCTCTTCCTGCACGTGCATCCGGTGAAGGTCCGGGAGAAGACCCTCCGCTTCTCGCACACGTACTGGCTCGGCGGCGTCACGCTCGTGAGCTCGATCGTCCTGATCGCGACCGGGATTCTCCTGATGTTCTATTACCACCCGTCGGTCCCGCAGGCCTACCGCGACATGAAGGAGCTGAACTACGTCGTCGACAACGGGCTGTTCCTGCGCAACCTGCACCGCTGGGCGGCCCACCTCATGGTGTTCGGCGGCGTTTCTCCACATGCTCCGGGTCTTCTACCACCGCGCCTACCGCCCGCCCCGCCAGTTCAACTGGGTCGTCGGGGTCGTCCTCCTCATCGTGACGCTGCTCCTCTCGTACACGGGCTACCTGCTCCCCTGGGACCAGCTCGCGTTCTGGGGTGTCTCGGTGGGCACGAACATGGCGAAGGAAGCTCCCCTCGTCGGCGAGAAGATCCGCTTCCTGCTCCTCGGCGGGCAACGTCGTCTCCGAGAACGCGCTCCTCCGCTTCTACGTGCTCCACTGCGTCGTCCTCCCGGTGGCGCTCCTGCTCTTCCTCTCCGTTCACATCTGGCGCATCCGCAAGGACGGCGGCGTCCAGGGGCCGCCCTCCGACGCGGACGACCTGCGCCACGAGGAGGCCCCATGAGCGGCGTCCCGGAGCTCCACGCCGTCGAATCGACCGATCCGCTCACCGTGCCGCGCCGGGTGGCGCTCGTCCGGCCCGACACCCGGCCGGCTGTGCGCCGCATCGACGAGCGGTACGTGATGACCTTCCCCCATCTGATCGTCCGCGAGGTCATCCTGTTCCAGGTCGTCGTCATCGCGCTCTCCCTCGTCGGCGGTCTTCTTCGACGCGCCCCTCGAGGGCATCGCGAACCCGATCGAGACGCCCAATCCCGCGAAGGCCCCGTGGTACTTCCTGGGCCTGCAGGAGCTGCTGCACTACTTCCCGCCGATCGTCGCCGGCGTCCTCCTGCCCGGCCTCGTCGTCCTCTCGCTCGCCGTGATTCCGTACGCGCGGATCAACCTCACCGCCCGGCCGCTCTGGTCGTCGGGCGGCAGGCGCACCGCTCTCGCCCTCGCCGCCGTCACGGCCGCCCTGTGCATCCTCTTCGGCGCCTTCGGCTGCTGGGCGATCGCCGCTTCCGACGCTCCTGACGGCCGGGGCGATGTTCGCGGCCCGCGGAGGCGGCGAGGGCGGTCGCGCTGCGGCACGCCCTCGCGAGCGTGACTCTTCCCGAGTGGATCATGACCTGGTTCGTCGTCGTCGCGACGCTTCTCACCGTCATCGGCACCTTCTTCCGCGGCCCGGGCTGGACGTTCGTCTGGCCGTGGGTCGGGCCGATCTGAGGGCCACGACAGTGCCGCTGCGCCGCCTCTTCGCCGCCTCGAGCGTCCTCTTCCTCCTCGTCCTCGCGATCTCGCCCGCGAAGAACGCGCTTCGCTCCTACCGCTCGCTCCAGCGGCAGTACCGCAAGCTCGGCTCCTCCCGCGCGCGCAGCCTGAAGGCGGCGCAGGTCTACTCGGCGCGGCCGGTGGCGATCCAGCAGATCTGGCTCCGCGATTTCGAGAATCGCGTCGACCGGTGCACGACGTGCCACCTCGGCGTCGCCGATCCCCTGATGGCCGGCGCGCCGCGGCCTTTCGGCCTGCATCCCGGCACGCCCCACACGCCCGAGGCCTTCGACCGTTTCGGCTGCACGTCCTGCCACGGGGGACAGGGTCTCGCGACGACAGAGGCCGATGCCCACGGCAGCTCGGCCGACGCGGGACCCCCGATGACGCCTCCCGCCTTCATCGAAGCGGGCTGCGGCCGCTGCCATCTCTCCGAGAGCGTGCCCGGCGCGCCGGTCCTGTCGCGCGGGCGCGCCCTGATCGCGCGCGCCGGCTGCTACGCCTGCCACGCCGTGCGCGGGCAGGACGCGTTCCGCTCGGAGGCCCCGCCGCTCGCGACCCTTCCGCTCAAGACCGGCGGCGAGTGGCTGAAGCGCTGGCTGAAGGACCCGAAGTCGATCGACCCGAACGCCACGATGCCCAACTTTCACCTCACGGATCAGGCGATCGACGAGCTTTCGCATTACCTTTTCGCCGCCCAGGTGCCGAAGGAGCTCGCGGGCCGGATCGAAGCCGCGGCGGCAGAGCCGCCCGGCAGCCCCGCCAACGGCAAGAAGCTCGTGTCGGAGTCGCGCTGCATCACCTGCCACACGTCGAAGGAAAGGGAAAGGGCTCGGCGCCCGAGCTCTCCAAGATCGCGTCCACAGCGTCGCGCGGCTGGCTGCTCGCCTTCCTGCGCGAGCCGCAGGCCTTCAACCCGCGCACGCGCGATGCCTCGCTATCACTTCAGCGAGACCGAGTCGCGCGACGTCGTCGCCTTTCTCGAGGAGGAGTTCCGCGACTTCGACGCCCCGAAGGAGATCCTCGAGCCTCTTCGCGTGAACCAGAGTCTCGCCGAGAACGGCCGCAAGCTCTTCCGGCTCTACGGCTGCTTCTCCTGTCACGACCCGGCCGGATCGGCGTCGGAGAAGTTCGGGCCGGAGCTGGACGGCATCGGCGACAAGAGGGCCCAGTCGCTCGACTTCGGGCGCCGCACCGACCTCGCCCGCACGCTGCCGGCGTGGCTGGCCGCGAAGCTCGAGTCGCCGCGCTCGTTCGCCGACGGGCTGAAGATGCCCTCCTACGGCTTCAGCGCCGACGATTCACGCGCCGTCATCACGGCTCTTCTCGCTCTCGGCACCAGGCCGTACCGGAACGGTACGCGTACACGCCGCCGCAGAAGCCGGCGCTCCTGCCCGGGGGACCGGTCGGCAGCCTCATCCAGAGCTATCGCTGCCTCTCCTGCCACCAGATCGGCGACCGGGGCGCCGACGTCTCGACCGCCCCGCTCACCTACGAGGGGAGCAAGGTCAAGCGCGACTGGCTCGTCGATTACCTGATGCTCTCCTACACGCTTCGGCCGATCCTCGAGGAGCGGATGCCCGTCCTGAAAATGCCGCGGGAGGACGCGACGCAGCTCGCCGATGCGCTCCTCAACTTCTACCTCGATCCGGCGATCCCCGAGGACCCGTTCGTCGGCCATCCCGCGTCGGACGCCGATCCCGTCGAGGGTCAGCGGCTCTACGTCGGCCTCGGATGCCGGGGCTGTCACATCCTCGGATCGTCGGGAGGCTATTACGGGCCCCCGTTGACCGAGGCCGGCAAGAGGTTGAAGCCCGGCTGGACGTACGCGTGGCTCAAGGGGCCGCAGCGCTGGAGGGCGGACGTCCGCTGCCCCGACTACGGCCTGTCCGACACGGACGCGCTCCGCCTGACGGCCTACCTGGAGACGCTCCAGGCGGCCGCGCCCGCCGCGAAGGCCGCAAGCGTGGCGCGAGGTGCCAAATGAGAGTCCGGACGACATCGGTCGCCCTGCTCGCACTCTCGCTCCTGCCGGCTGCCTGCGTCCGGAAGCCGGCGCCCGCGGCGGCGAAAACGCCCGCCGCGCCAGCGTCCGCCGTGCCGGCGTCCGCCGCTCCAGCATCGGCCGCGCAAGCATCCGTTGCGCCGGCTCCCGAAGCGCCTGCACCCGTCCCGCCGGCTCTGCTCCCGTACGAGGTGCGTCTCGGCAAGATCACCTTCGCGCACTACTGCCAGACGTGTCACGGGGAGTCGGGCGCGGGCGACGGCTTCAATGCCTTCAACCTGGATCCGCACCCGCGCGATTTGTCCGACCCGGATTTCCAGAAGAAAAAGAGCGATGCCGAGCTCACCGACGCGATCCGGCGGGGCGGCGCGGGCGTAGGCCTTTCGGCGCTCATGCCGCCGTGGGGTCGCACCCTTTCCGCCCGGCAGATCGACGAGCTCGTCCTCTATCTCCGCACGTTCCCGGCGCTTCGCAAGCCGGCATCCTGACGCAGGCGCGCGCGCGTATACGGCACGAGGCCGCCCGCGTCGATGATCGCCTGCCGCGCCTTCGGCAGCGGATCGATCTCGAACGCGCGGCCCGAGGTGAGGTCGAGGATGCGCCCGTCCTCGAAGACGACCTCGTCTCCTTCGTTCGCCTCGAACGAGGGGGCCAGGACGACCTTGAGCCCGAGGTTGATCGCGTTCTGCAGGAAGATGCGCGCGAAGCTCCGCGCCACGACCGCGAGCTTCGTGTCCCTTGAGACACGAGGCCGCCTGCTCGCGCGAGGAGCCGCAGCCGAAGTTCTGTCCGGCCGCGATGACCGATCCGGGCGGAATGGCACCGGCGTTCAGCGCCGCCCGGAAGGACGGGTGGTCGGCGAAGGCGTGCGCGGGCGTCTCGCTCGGAAGCACCGTGGCCATGTAGCGCCCGGGGTAGATGACGTCGGTCGAGACGTCGTCGCCGAGCTTCAGGATGACGCGCGGCATCTCAGCGCTCCTTTCTCGGGTCGGTGATGACGCCGGTCAGGGCCGACGCGGCCGCCACCGCCGGCGACGAGAGGTAGACCTCGGCGGCCGGGTTCCCCATCCGCCCCTTGAAGTTCCGGTTCGTCGTCGAGATCGCCGTCTCGCCGTCTCCGAGCGCCCCCTCGTGGATGCCGAGGCACGGGCCGCAGCCCGGGTTCATCACGACGGCGCCGGCCGCCATGAAGTCGCCGAGGTAACCCAGCCGAAGCGCCTCCGCGTAGATGCGCGCCGAGGCCGGGAAGACGAGCATCCGCGTCCCGTCGCGCCACGTGGCGCCCGCGCACGATGCGCGCCGCCTGGGCGAGGTCGTCCAGCCGCCCGTTCGTGCACGAGCCGATGACGACCTGCTGGACGGGCGTCCCCGCGACCGCCGTCACGGGCTTGACGTTGTCGACCGTGTGCGGGCAGGCGACGAGCGGCGGCAGCTTCGAGACGTCGATCGCGACGACCCTCTCGTACTCCGCGTCGCGGTCGCTCGCCACGAGGTCGAGCGGCTCGGCGACGTGCGCCTCCTCGCGCAGGTAGCGAACCGTCTCCGCGTCGCCCGGCACGATGCCCGACGTGGCGCCGGCCTCGACCGACATGTTGCACAGGACGAGGCGTCCCGAGGTCGAGAGCCGCTCGATCGTCCCGCCCGAGAACTCGAGGACGCGGAAGTTCGCGCCCTGCGCCGTGAGAAGGCCGACGAGGTGGAGGATCAGGTCCTTCGGCCCGACGAGGTCGGGGAAGCTCCCCTCGACCTCGACCCGGATCGTGGACGGCACCTCGACGTTGACGGCGGTCCCGAGGGCCCACACGCTCGCCATCTCCGTGGCGCCGATCCCGAACGCGAACGCGCCGAGCGCGCCGTGGCTCGTCGTGTGGGAATCGGTGCCGACGACGACCATCCCCGGCCTCACGTAACCGCGCTCGGGGAGGATCTGGTGGCAGATGCCGCCCGTGTCGCCGCGGATGTCGTGGAACTTCGCGATGCCGTGCTCGGCGACGAAGGCGCGCACGCGCTTCTGGTTCGTGGCGGTCTTCGCGGACTCCGCCGGAACGCGGTGGTCGAAGATGATCGCGATCTTCGAGGGGTCCCACGGCCGGGCCGGAAGGCCCGTCCCCTCGTGGATCTCGCGGAACTGGTTGATCACGAGGGCCGCGTTCTCGTGCGACATCGCGAGGTCGACCCGCGGCTCGACGACGTCGCCCGCGCGGACCGAGGCGCGGCCCGCGGCGCGCGCGAGGATCTTCTCGACGGCCGTCTTCTTCATCGCATGTCCTTTCCGTCGCGGGGAAGCGCGCGCGCGACGGCCTCGCCCATCTCGAGCGTCGTCGACGCGCCTCCCATGTCGTACGTCCGGACCCGGCCCTCGCGCAGCACCGTCGCGACGGCGGCCTCCACGGCGCGCCCCTTCGCCGTCTCGCCGAGCCAGTCGAGCATCATCTTCGCGGCGAGGATCGTCGCGATGGGGTTGACCTTGTTCTGGCCGGCGTACTTCGGAGCCGAGCCGTGCGACGGCTCGAAGACCGCGAGCTTCTCGCCGATGTTCCCGGAGGCGGCGAAGCCGAGACCTCCGACCATCTGGGCGCAGAGGTCGGAGATGATGTCGCCGTAGAGGTTCGGCGCCACGAGGACGTCGTAGCTGGCGGGATTCTTCAGCAGCCACATGCAGATGGCGTCGACGTTCGCCTCATCCGTCTGAGATGCCCGGGTAGTCCGCCGCGACCTTGCGCGCCTCTTCGAGGAAGAGCCCGTCGGACGCGCGAACGACGTTCGCCTTGTGGACGATCGTCACCTTCTTCCGCCCGTTCGTCTTCGCGAACTCGAACGCCGCGCGGGCGATCCGCGCGGATCCCTTGCGCGTGTTGATCTTGCAGGAGACGGCGTAGGCGTCCGCGGGCAGCAACTGGAACGGAGAGAATGCGGGGCTGAGCTTCGCGAGGAGTCGCGGAGAGCGCCGCCGGAACCGGCGAGAACTCGACGCCCGCGTAGAGATCCTCCGTGTTCTCCCGGAAGACGACGAGGTCGAGCCCTTCCCTGAAGTTGAGCGGGTTTCCCGGATACGCCTTGCAGGGCCTCAGGCAGACGTACAGGTCGAAGAGCTGCCGCATCCGCACGACCGGCGAGCGGTACGACAGACCCCGGCCTTTCAGCTCCGGGACGAGCTCCGCTTCCGCGGCCGCCGTCGGCTTCGACGTGACCGCGCCGAAGAGAGCCGCGTCGACGTGCTTCAGCAGGTCGATCGTCCGCGCCGGGAACGCGTCCCCCTCGCGGCGCCAGAACTCCCAGCCGATGTCGCCCGGCTGGTAGACGGCGTCGAGATGGACGGCATCGAGGACCAGGCGCGTCGCGTCCATGACTTCCCGCCCGACGCCGTCGCCGGGAAGCCACGCGATCCGGTATTGAGGCATGCACCCCTCCCCGGAGAGCATGGGGCATCCGACCCGTCGTCCCGTGAGCAAGGTGCATCAGATCGAGCGGCGCGATGAAGGCCTCGCGAAGTCGTGGGGGAACCGCGGGGCGCTCGGCGTAGGTGCGGAAGAGGGCGGTGTCCTGATCGAGGGCGCCCCGAACTTCCCGAGGCGCCCTCGTGCCCTCAGACCCGCCATCAGAAGTCGAATCGGCTCGTGAGGCCGAACGTCCGCGGCTGGTTCGTCAGGAAGCCGACGCGGGCGCGCAGCCCGCGCTCGCGGTCGAGGGCAAGGTACGCGCTCTCGTCGGTGAGGTTGTTGACGTAGAGGGCGATGTCCCAGAAGCCGTGCCGCACCCCGAGCCGCAGGTTGACGAGGTCGTAGGCCGGCATCAGCGGGTCGAACGTGAACGTCGACTGCGTCAGCGGGCCGCCGATCGTGTTCGCGCCGAACGAGTTCAGGTTCACGCGTCCCGACGCCCGCCTCCTGGTCGGCGAGCTGCGTGTAGCGCGAGCCCACGTGGTTGTACGTCGCGGTGACGTAGCCCTGGAATCCCGTGCGCGACGTCCTGCTGGTACGTGCCGGAAGCGCCGCCTGGAACTTCGGCACGCTCGGCAGGCGGTTGCCCTCGCGGATGCCCGTCGACGCCACGAGGTCGGGCGTCCCGGTGATCGTCGAGCGGATCTCCGAGTCGGCGTAGCCCGCCGAGAGCGAGAAGTCGAAGTGGTCGTTCGGCGTCATGGCCGAACTCGAACTCGCCGCCGATGCTGCGGGCCTTCGGCACGTTGAAGATGAGGCGGGACGAGCAGGAGCCGGCGGTCACGGTGACCTGGAGGTCGTTGATGTCCGTGTAGAAGCCCGAGACGTTGAGCGACCCCTTGCCCGCCGAGGAGCCTCGTCTTCGCCCCGACCTCGTAGTTCCAGGCCGTCTCGTCCGTCCAGGTCTCGTGGCCGCTGAACGTCACGCGGTCCTGCGGAGTGCACAGAGTTGTAGTTCGTCGGGTCATTGACGCCGCCGAGGCGGAAGCCCTTCGGACGGCCTGCGCGTTCAGCGTCGTCGAGTCGCTGAGCTTGTAGCTCAGGATGAAGCGCGGCGCGACGCCGTCGGCCGTCGTCGTGCCGGGCTGCGACACGGGCTTCCCGTCGCCGCCCGCGCCGAAGAGACCGTCGAAGATCTGCGCCTTGTCCTCGTCGAAGTGGTAGTAGCGCAGGCCGGCCGTCACGCTGAAGCGGTCCGTGATCGCGAATGTCCCTTCGCCGAAGAGAGCGAACTGCTTCAGCTTGTAGTCCAGGTTCGAAAGAACAGGACGTCCTTGGGCGCCACGGTCCGCGTGTTGGCCAGCCCCCCGGTCGGCACGAGGGCCTCGTAGCCCCCCACGTGCAGGATCTGGTCGTAGTGGCGGGTCGTTGTCGACGTAGAAGCCGCCGACCACCCACTGCAGGCGGCCCGCGCTCCCGGAGGCGCGGAGCTCCTGCGTCCAGCCCGTGCGACTTCGTCGTGTCGTTGAGCGGCGAGTCGAGCGTGTAGACGCTCTCGGGCAGGCCGAAGCTGCCTCCGGTGATGCTCGACGTGAGCGCGCCCGCGTCGCGCACGACGAGGATGTCGCGGTGCGTGTACGACGTGACGGACGTCAGGAGGACGGAGCCGCAGCTTGAACTTCATCGTCAGGTCGGCGAGAAGGAACTTGTCCGTGTAGGGCTCCTCGATCTGAGTGAACTGCTCGCGGTCGTCGAGGAACACCTTCGGCCGCGTCGTCGTGTACGGGTTGCCGAGGATGTTGAAGACGTCGATGCGGTTCCAGCCGTCCGTCGTGGCCTTCTGGTAGACGACGCGGGGGATGATCGTGACGTCGTCGCTCGGGGCGAACTCGACGGCCGCGCGCAGGCCCATGCGATCGCCTCCGTTGACCGACGTTCTTGACGCTTGAGGTCGGGCTGGACGGCGTTCATGTACCCCGGGCTGTGGTCGTAGTACACGGCCGTGCGCAGCGCGGCCTGGTCGCCGAGCGGGACGTTGAAGCCCGCCTTCGCGCTGCCGCTCTGGCTCCCGTGCGTCGTCGTCGCGCCGCTGAGCTCGGCGAAGGCCTTCGTCAGGCCGAGCTCGGGCTGGTTCGTGATGTAGCGGACCGTGCCCGAGAGGGAGCCCGAGCCGAACAGGGTTCCCTGCGGCCCGCGAAGCACCTCGACGCGGGACGTGTCGACGAAGTCGAGGTCGGGCGTGAACAGGGACATCGAGATGACCGACTCGTCCAGGTAGGCGCCCACCTGCTCCTTGACGCCCGGCTGGTCGCGCGCGATCTGACCCGAGGAGACGCCGCGCATCGCGACCTGGCTCTGGCCCGGCCCGAGGTTCTGGACGCTGAACCCGGCGACGTTGGCGGCCACGTCCTCGATCGTCTCGGCGCCCCGGTCGCGCAGGTTGTCTTCCGTCGGTGCCGCGACCGAGACGGGCGTCGACTCGACCGTATCCTCGCGCTTCATCGCCGTGACTTTCGTCTCCGCGGCGAAGCGGAACTCGAGCGTGAAGTCCACGACGACCCGGTCTCCGGACGCGACCGCGACGTCCTTCCGGACCGCGAGGCGGAAGCCCTGCGTGTCGGCGGTGACCTGGTAGACACCCGGCGCGAGGCCCGCGGCTTCGAAGACGCCCGAGGCGTTGGTCCTGACGACCCTCGTGGCGTGGCTCGCCTGGTCGGTCACTGCGATGGGCGCGCCGGCGACGGCGCTGCCGGCCGAGGTTTTGACGGTGCCGGCGATCGTACCCGCCGCAGGCTGGGCGGAGACCGGCGCCTCCCCGAGCGCTGTGAGCATTGTGCCGAGCAGCAGGATTGCGATCCGTGGCTTGAACATGTGGGCCTCCTCCGTCAGTCGTTTACACGAACTCGGGTGGATGGAACCGTTTTGTTGCTCTCTTAATAAGGCGGGTCCCGGCGTTTGTCAACTCGATGCACGACGAGGACTGCGGCGCCACGTCACGCTGCACTCCTCCGATATAGTGAAAGGGGGAGCAATCTCTATGGGCGCATCCCAGCCGCTCGGGTGAGCCGATGAGAGTGGGGCCTCGGGGTGTCGGGCCGTGAGAAGAGTCGGTTTCGCCGCCATGATGATCGCCTTCGGTGTCGGCGCGGCCCTGCTCTTTTTCGCGTTCTACCGGGACGCCAGGAACGCCGCCGTCGCCGGTCTCCACGAAGAGCAGCGGATTCACGCGAAGCAGGCGGCGCGGGGCATCGGGAATTTCTTCGCGACCTGGGAGAGCTCCCTCACCGCTCTCTCCAGGATGCCCGAGATTCTGGCGGGCGACACCGCCGGCGGGCATCTGATCCGGCTTTTCTACGAAGCCCACCGCGAAGAGCTCCGATCGATCAGCCGGATGGACGGCCGCGGCGTGATCCTCCTCTCGTACCCGGCCAGCCAATCGGAGGGCGCCGACATCTCGAACCAGAAGCACGTGCGCGAGATCCTGCGCGATCATCGGCCCGTCGTCAGTGACGTCTTTCGGGCCGTCCAGGGGTTCGATGCCATCGCGCTCCACGTGCCGGTCTTCGAGGGAGCCGTGTTCAAGGGCTCGATCGCCGTCGTCGTCAACTTCGAGAGCCTCGCCAGACGCTACCTCGACGTGATCCGAATCGGCGAGAGCGGTCATGCCTGGGTCGTCAGCCGTGACGGGACGCTGCTCTACACCCCGATCCCGGGGTTCACGGGGACTTCGGCGTTGAAGAGCTTCGAAGCGTTCCCCTCGGTGATCGCCATGCTCACCGACATGCTCCAGGGCCGGGAGGGGGTCGCGACCTACACCTCGAGCTGGATTCGCGACCGGACCGTCGCCCCGGCCCGGAACTACGCGGTATATGCGCCGATCCGGCTTGGCGGCACTTTCTGGTCGATCGCCGTGGCCTCCAGCGAGCAGGAGCTGCTGGCCGGTCTGAACTCTTTCCGCAACCGGCTGGGGCTCGTCGTCGTCCTGGTCTACGTCGGCGGGATGCTCCTTTCGTTCGTCGCCCTCAAGGCCTGGATGATCGTCAAGGAGGAGGGGAAGCGACGTCAGGCGGAAGAGGCGGTCCGGTCGAGTGAACGGCTGAGAGCTCTGATGACGAGCGCGGTCTCCGACGTCCTCTTCTACCTCGGCGTCGAGGCCGACGGAGGCTATCGCTTCCTGTCCGTGAATCCGGCCTTCGTGAAGGCGACCGGCCTGAAGGAGAGCGACGTGGTGGGGCGTTCGGCCGGGGACGTGATCCCCGAGCCGGCGCGCACGGCCGTGCTCGAGAAGTACGCCGCTGCCGTCGCGGCCCGCAGGACGATCACCTGGGACGAGACGTCGGTCTACCCCGCCGGGACGAAGTACGGCGAGGTGTCGGTCACGCCGATCTTCGACGCCGACGGAAACTGCACGAACCTGTTCGGAATCGTGCACGACGTGACCGAGCGCAAGCGGGCCGAGGCCGAGCTGGAGCGGCACAGCCTGCACCTGGAGGAGCTCGTCGCGGCCCGCACGGCGGAGCTGGAGGCCGCCAACACCAGGCTTCAGGAGATCGACCGGCTCAAGTCGCTCTTCATCGCCTCGATGAGCCACGAGCTGCGCACGCCGCTGAACTCGATCATCGGGTTCACGGGGCTCCTGCTCCAGGGTCTGGCGGGCCCGCTGAACGACGAGCAGGCCAAACAGCTCGGCATGGTCAAGAGCAGCTCGCAGCACCTGCTCGCGCTCATCACCGACATCATCGACCTGAGCAAGATCGAGGCGGGGAAAATCAGCCTGGCCATGGAGAAAGTCGATCTCGTGTGCCTCGCGCGGGAGGTCATCGCCTCCTTCGAGCCCGCCGCGACGCGCGCCGAGCTCGCCTTCGCGCTCGAGGCGCCCGAAATCCTTCCCGTCGTCAGCGACCGGAGTCGCATCCGCCAGGTGCTGGTCAATCTCGTCGGAAATGCCGTCAAGTTCACCGAGCGGGGGACGATCACCGTCGCTCTCCGGCAGGACGGCGATTCGGCCCGCATCGCCGTGCGGGACACCGGGCCGGGGATCCGGGCCGAGGACATGACACGACTCTTCCAGTTCTTCAGCCGGGTGACGGACCCACACCAGCCCGTACGCGAGGGCACCGGTCTCGGGCTGTACCTGTCGCGGAAGCTCGTCTCTCTCCTCGGCGGGGAAATCGACGCTCGGAGTGTGGTCGGCAGCGGGAGCGAGTTCGCGTTCAGACTCCCTGTCGAGGCTCCAAAGGAGTCCATGTGAGCAGGATTCTGGTGATCGAGGACAACGAGAAGAACATGTACCTGATCGCTTTCATCCTCGAGAAGGCGGGTCACCTGGTGCTGCGGGCGGTCACCGGGGAGGAGGGCGTGGAAACGGCACAGCGGGAACGCCCCGACCTGATCCTGATGGACATCCAGCTGCCCGGGATCGACGGCTTCGAGGCCACGAAGCGGATCCGGGCTTCGGCGGCCGCCGGGGGAATCCCCATCGTCGCGGTCACTTCCTTCGCCATGACGGGCGACCGCGAGCGGCTCCTCGCCGCCGGATGCAACGGCTACATCGAGAAGCCCATCGATCCCGACACGATCATGGCCCAGATCGCGGGATTTCTCCGGCGGCCGTCATGAGAATCGTGGTCGCCGACGACATCGCCGAGAACCGCTACTTTCTCGAGGCGCTGCTCCGGGGCCACGGCTTCGAGGTCACGTCGGTTCGCAACGGGCAGGAAGCCCTGGCCCAGCTGCGGAGCTCCGGGGCGGACCTCGTGATCTCGGACATCCTGATGCCGGTCATGGACGGCTTTCAGCTCTGCCGCTCGCTGAAGATCGACGCGAAGCTCGCCTCGATCCCGGTGGTCTTCTATACGGCCACCTACACGTCGGATGCGGACCGGGATTTCGCGCTCGGCCTCGGCGCGAGCCGCTTCATCGTCAAACCGACTGAGCCGGAGGAGTTCATCCGGATCATCCTCGAAGTGCTGGCCGAGGCCGAGCGAGGCCACCTCCAGGTCCCCGAACCGGCGGTCGTCCAGGACCCGAATTTCCACCGCGAGCACGACCTGCGGGTGACCGCGAAGCTGGAAAAGAAGCTCGCGGACCTGGACGCCGCGCAAAAGCTCCTGCAGGAGATCTTTCAGAGCATGGGGGAGGGGCTCGCTGTGATCGGGCCGGATTACCGGATCCGCCTCGCGAACAGCGCATACGGAACCCTCGCCGGCGTCGACGCGACGGCGCTGCCGGGCCTGACCTGTTTCGAGGCGACTTACTGCGGGCAGAGTCCCTGCGACGATCCGGCCTGCCGGTGCCCGGTCCGCGAGACATTCACGACTGGCGCTCCGGCGACGGCCAGCCATTCTCGGGTCTCGCGGGGAGGCGAGACGATCGAAGCGGAGGTTCGCAGCTATCCGATCAAGGCCTCCTCCGGAGAGGTGACGGCGGTCATCGAGATCGTCCGGGATGTCTCGGAGGGGAAGCGGGCCAAGGAAGCGGAGGTCGTGCTGCACCGTCAGCTCGAGGAGGCACAGAAGATGGAGGCGGTGGGCCGGCTGGCTGGCGGGATCGCCCACGACTTCAACAACCTCCTGACCGTGATCCTGGGGCGAGTGAACCTCGCCCTCGGGGTCGTTTCGTCCGAACGCAGCCTGCGCGCCGACCTGGAGGAGATCCAGGCGGCGGCCGAGCGCGCCGCCGCCCTCACGAATCAGCTCCTGGTCTTCAGCCGTAAACAGGTTCTCCAGCCGCGGGTCGTCGACCTCAGCGAGGTCGTCGAGGGCGTCGAGAAAATCCTGAGGCGGCTCATCGGCGAGGACATCGAGGTCGTCACGGTCCTGTCCCGGACCCTGCCCGCCGTGAGGGTCGATCCGGGGCAGATGGAACAGGTGATCCTGAACCTGAGCGTGAACGCCCGCGACGCGATGCCGCGTGGCGGCCGCTTGACGATCGAAACGGCGGAGGTCCGTTTGGACGAGGGGTACTCTTCGCAGCACGCGGGTGTCGCGCCCGGACGCCACGTGATGCTGGCTGTCAGCGACAACGGCGCCGGCATGGACTCGGAAACGAAGTCCCGGATCTTCGATCCGTTCTTCACGACGAAAGAGGCGGGCAAGGGAACGGGCCTGGGCCTCGCGGTCGTGCACGGCATCGTGCAGCAGAGCGGCGGCAGGATCTGGGTGTACTCCGAGTTGGGTCAGGGAACGACATTCAAGATCTACCTTCCCCCCGTGACCGAGCGCTCGGGCGCCAATCTGCCTGTGGCGGGGAGCTTCGCGCCGCGCGGCGACGAGACCATTCTCCTGGTGGAGGACGAAGCTGCCGTCCGCCGGCTGGCGGCCACCGTCCTGCGCTCCAGCGGGTACACGGTCAGGGAGGCCGGCTCGGGGCACGAGGCCCTTTCGTTGCTCTCGAAGACGACCGACCCCGTCCATCTCCTCCTCACCGACTTCGTCATGCCGCGCATGACCGGACGCGAACTGGCCGATAGAGCGTGTGAGGCGCGCCCCCTCATCCGCGTGCTCTACATGTCCGGGTACACGGACACGACCTTCGCGGACAGCAGCGCGCTCGCGGCGGCCGACTTCCTTCAGAAGCCGTTTACGAAAGTCACCCTCACCCAGAAGGTGCGCGAGGTGCTCGACCGAGACCAGACGCGCACCGACTGAGCGGAGCTAGAGGAACACTCGACGGAACAGCTCCTGAGAAACCTTCGACGTGGAATGACGTGGTGGAGCGTCCCGCTCGATATCGAACTGCGGTGCTCCCCGTCCCGGCCCTGGAAGCCACATTGGGGTGGGTCCGCCACCCTCCGGCTTCGCGGTCGCGCACCAAGGTTCTCGAGGCGGGTTCTCCGCGTCCCTCTAGCGAAAGTAGCCCGAAACGTCCACGACGACATGAACCGACCCGGAGAAGGGCTCGATCGTGGCCAGCCAGAGATCGCCCTCCGGGCCGAGCTCCGGGACGATCCCGGTTGCCCGAACGCGAGCCGCCCGAAACGGCATTCCAACCGTTCCCGCCTTGTTCGGGAGCGGGTCCTCACCCGACACGGCCAGTCCGCCGGCGGCCGTCGCGTCAACGATCGTCAGGTTTGCCGCGACACTCACGGCGTCATGCGGTATCCCGCAAACTCCCGTCACGGGGATCCGGCGTGGGGCGCTCGGAGAGAGAGGAGTGCCCCCTGTGCGTGTGTCGACAAGGCGACAAGGGAACAGAGGGTAGAAGCGCGTTTCTCGCACCACCGCCCAGGCGCCCGTCGAGGTCCTGAGGTAAGGAAGGGGCGCCGTCTGAGGTCGGTAGAACCCTGCCGGACCTTGATCGGTGCCTGGAATCCCCCGCAAATCGGGCCGCCACGTCGTCCCGCCGTCACTGCTGCGGTACACGGAGGTCACCACCGGCGACCACGTCGTAACGAAGAGGACGTTCGCCCTCGATGCGTCGAGTACGAGTCCGCCCAGGTTGGAACCAGAGGGAAGGTCGTTCGCCAGGGGCGTCCACGTGGCACCACCGTCGGTCGTCTCGAAGATGCCGCCCGGGAAGAAGCTGTCTGCGAACGCCGTCCAGCGCCGCGCCGGATTGACGGGATCGACCGCAAGCCCGACGAAGTTGTTCCATCTCGGCAACCCTGAGGAGATGACCGTCCAAGTCCGGCCGCCGTCGATCGATTCGCGAAGCGTGTTGTCGATCGACGACGTGAACAGGGACGCGCAGCCGGGAACCGTGAAGACCCATCCGGCGAACGCGGAGACGCGTGCCCAGGTCGCACCGCCGTCGGCCGACCGGTAATTCGCGTCCCCGTCGACCGTCAGGAAAAGCTCGGAGGGAGCGGCGGAATCGTTGTGGAGGCTCGCCATAAAGAACGAGAGGATGGGGCCGCAGCGGAGCTCCCATGTGGCGCCACCGTCGACACTCCGCCAAACGCCGGCCCAGTCAGTTCGGTACAGCGTGTTTTCATCGACACCGTCAAACACGACGCTGCCGGAGCCCGCGAGGACGGGCAGGCCGGCGAGCCATGTGTGACCCCCGTCCAGCGAAGTCGCCGTCGCGCCCCAACTCGTCGTGGCGATCAGTCTCTGCGGATTCGTCGGGGCCGAAACGACGGACTCCGGGATGAAGCCAGGGTCGAGGCGGCGCCACGTTGCGCGCGCGGTGCACGCCAATGCGAACACAATGACTGTGAGCACCGCGGCAGAAGCGCTCGAGTAACCCGATCGTTTGAGACTCGTTCCAGGCTCGGTCACTCGAGTGGCGCCTCATGACAATCGTTTCACGCGCGTAGCGCGAACGGGCTAATTCAGGCGCATCAGCCATATTCCGGAAGAAGGAGTTCTCCTTTGAGACGTCGTGCCGAAGGAGCCGTCTAAAGTGGTGGAGCTGAACGGGATCGAACACGTCGCCTCGCGCCCTTCGGGCGCGCCGCACGCGCCTCGCGCTGAGGCGGGCTGCTCGGATCCGTCAAAAATGGTGGAGCTGAACGAGATCGAACGCGCCCGACCCGCGCTCGTACCGAGCGCGAAGACACGCTAAGCTGGGTCGGGCTGCGATCGGATCTGAAGCGGGGGCGCGGCCCCCGCGCCCCCCTGGGTCGACGGTTCGTATCCCGTTCAGCCGGAGGGACACTCAGCGAAGGGGCGCTGGAGCGTCAAGCGGAGTGAAATGTAGTGGTGGAGCTGAACGGGATCGAACCGTCGACCTCTTGAATGCCATTCAAGCGCTCTCCCAACTGAGCTACAGCCCCACGCGTAGGTCCGGAGAGAGCGAAACGGTAGCACCGGGCCCCGCGGTCGCCGGTCAAACGAGCAGCGGCCCGACCGAGGTAGGATCGCCGCCGAGGAGACGCCGATGCGCTGGAACCGCGACGAAGGAGTCAGTCCCGACATCGAGGACCGCCGCGGCGAGAGCGGGGGCGGAGGATTCGGTTTCGGCGGCGGAGGCTTCCGCCTCGGGTGCGGCGGCATCATCCTCCTCGCGCATCCTCAGCCTCGTCTTCAGGAAGAACTTCTTCGCGCTTCTCGACACCAGCTCCGGCGGACCGCCCGCCGTCGACGTCACGCGCTCCGGCCCGCCCGTCTCGCAGTCGGCCGAAGACCAGCAGCGCGTGAAGTTCGTCTCGTTCGTCATCGACGACGTCCAACGCACCTGGGAAAGGGAATTCCCGAAGCTCGGCGGGACCTATCAGCACGCGAAGCTCGTTCTCTTCCGTGACGCGACGCGCTCGGGCTGCGGCTTCGCCGAGTCGGCGATGGGCCCGTTCTACTGTCCGGCCGATCAGAAGGTGTATCTCGACCTCGGCTTCTTCGACGAGCTGCGCTCGCGATTCGGTGCCCCGGGAGAGTTCGCCGAGGCCTACGTCATCGCGCACGAGTTCGGCCACCACGTGCAGACGCTGCTCGGAATCGACGAGAAGGTCCGCCGCGCCCAGGCCGAGCGCCCGTCGATGAGGAACGAGCTCTCCGTGCGGATGGAGCTCCAGGCCGACTGCCTCGCCGGCGTCTGGGGACACTCGACAGGCGAGCGGAACATCCTCGAGAAGGGCGACGTCGAGTCGGGCCTCGCGGCCGCAGCGGCCGTGGGCGACGACCGGCTCCAGAAAGCCGCGACCGGGCGTGTAAACCCCGAGACGTGGACGCACGGCTCGTCGAAGGAGCGCACGGAGTGGTTCACGCGGGGATTCCAGACGGGTCAGGTCGGTGCCTGCGACACCTTCGCCCGGGCGGCGCGCTGACGCCGTCCCCCGTTTGAAGCGCGTAAACCCGGCAAGGCTCTTGCACGCTCTCGGGTGTGGAGGTGGCCCGTGAAGAAGACACCCGTTCTTCTCCCCCTTCTCGCCGTGTTGCTCCTCGCCGGGTGCTCGAGCGTCGAGACACACGTCGATTACGACCGCGGCGCGAACTTCTCCTCCTACCACACGTTCGCTTTCAAGGACGTTCGGGAGACCCAGAGTCCGATCGGGATGAGAAGGGTCCGGGCGGCCATCGTGAGGGCCCTGACTCCCCGCGGATACTCCGAGGTCTCCAGGCGGGACGCCCGACCTGTGGGTCGTCCTGCACACGCGCACGCACAGTCAGACGCAGGTCACGACCTGGAGCACCGGCTGGGGCTGGGGCTGGCACTGGCGAGGCCCGTACTGGACGTCGGCGCGCGTCGAGCACATCCCGGTCGGCACGCTCATGGTCGACCTCGTCGACACGAAGGCCAAAGAGCTCGTCTGGCGCGGCAGCGCCTCGCGCGTCGTGGACCCGGACGAATCGCCCCAGACGCGGGAGGAGAAGGTTCAGGAGTCCATCGACAAGCTGTTCGAAGGGTTCCCGCCGAAACCCTGATCTCGCCGACGTGTTTGACGTTTCTCGAGCGGTGAAGGGGGTCGGGGGAAACACGACCGTGTTCCCCCATTACTCGCAGCTGCTGGCGCGCCCTTCCCACGCGCTTGCGAAGCACGCGGCGCGCCAGCTCAGAACGCCGCTTCGAGCCCCGCCAGGAAGCGGCGTCCGGGTGCCGGAAATCCGCTCGCCTCGACGTAGTCGCGCCCGAGGAGATTCGTGACGCGGATGAACGGCGCGAGCGAGAGCACGAGCGGGGGCAGCGTGAGCGCCGTGTCGACTCGCAGGTACGACGGGTCCTCGACGAGCAGCGTGAAGTCCGCCGCATCCCGGTCGGGGCGCGCGCCCACCCACATCGCCGTCAGGCTGACGGAGCCTCCCGAGACGAACGTCGTTCCCGCAGGTCACCGAGGCGCGATGCCGCGGGCGCCTGAGGAGAAACGTGTCCGTGTCGAGGTCCTTCGCGTCGAGGTACGTGTACGACGCGCGCACGAAGGAGCGACGCCCGACGGGCGCCCGAAGAACGACTTCGACGCCTCGCGTCCGCGCGTTCCCGATGTTCTGGTTCGTGAACGTCGCGGCGTCGTACGTCGATGAGATCCCTCAGGTCGTTCCAGAAGCCCGAGATCTCCGCGACGAGGCCTCCCCCGAGCGTCTTCTCCAGTCCGAGCTCGTAGCCGTTCGACTTCTCGGGGCGGAGCGACGGGTTGCCGGAGAACGGGTAATACAGCTCGCCCGTCGAGGGCGCGCGAAACGCGGATCCGGCCGCGGCGCGCAGCTTCAGCGACGGGGCCACGCGCCACGCGACCGTCACGCGCGGGCTCACGGCGCTGCCGAACGCGCTGTGGTCGTCCCAGCGGACGCCCGCCGTCAGGACGAGCCGCCCGCCCGCGAGCGGCGATGCGATCCTCGGCGAAGAGCGCGAACGTGCGCGTCGACTCCCCGTCGAGAGCGACGCCGAACGTAGCTCTCGCTGAAGACCTGCGTGCGCTCGTAGTCGGCGCCGGCGGCGATCCGGTGCGCGCCGAAGGTGCCGGTCGCCGCGACGCGCGCGCCGGCGCGGCGCGCGTCCGTGGCGGACGACGTGAAGAACGGGTCGTCGGGATCCGCGTAGCCGGGCCGGTCGCGCGCGTAGCGCACCGAGGCCTCGAGAGAGAGATTCTTTGAAAGTGGAAGAGCGAGAGGGACCTCGACGGTCATCGTGTCGTTCTTCGTCCAGCGCTGCGGCGTGGGCGTGGCGCCGTCCGTGGGGACGCCGGTGCGGCCGGTCTCACGGCGGACCGAGACGCCGAGCGACGCTCTCTCGCCGAGCGCCGCCGTCAGCGCACCGGAGAGGGTCGTTCCGGAGAAGAATTCATTGAATTGGTCGCCGCAGGAAAGAGTCCTTCGAAAGCCGAACGTCCCCGAGAAACCACCTTCGAAGAAACGGATTTCTCCGAGGCCTTCCTTCGCGCCGGCATTCCCCAGAGCGAATTGGGCGTTCCCGCTGAACTCCCGCGTCCGCGGACCTCTTCGCTGAAGACCCGCACGACGCCGCCGATCGCCTCCGAGCCGTAGAGCGCCGAGAAGGGCCCGCGCACGACCTCCACGCGCTCCACGTTCGCGACGGAAAGCGCGGAGAGGTCGGTCGCCGCCGAAATAGGGGCTGTTCAGCGGGACGCCGTCCACGAGGACGAGCGACTGCGTGGAGCTCGTTCCGCGCAGGAAGAGGGACGTCACCGTGCCGGGGCCGCCGGACTGCACGATGTCGAGGCCCGGCACCGTGCGGAGGAGATCGAGGACCGTCGTCGCCTTCGACGCCGCAATCTCGGCGGCATCGATCACCGTCGCGGCGACGCCGAGGGACGCGGCGGATTCGGGCTCCGCCTCGGCCGAGACGACGACGTCGGCCGCGATCTTCGCGGGGCCCGACGGTGGCGCGGGCTGAGCGAGGAGAGCGGGCGCGAAGAAGAGGGAGCAGGGCGCACGACGACCGCGGAAGAAAACGACGGGACACCATGGAACACCTCCGTTCCGCTGGCTCCGCCTTCCCATCGGGAAGGCGGCGGCGTTTCGGCGGGACGCCGGAACGGCCGCGACTTCCCGAGCCCCGGAGAAGGCGTCGCGAAAACGATGTTCCTCGAGCAGGTCTCCTGGCTCCCGGATCGTCCGCGCCCGGCCCCTTCCCGGCGGCGCGACCGGCCTCTCGGGACCGATCTTTCGCCGCCAGTGGATCTCGCCGGGCGCGTCCCCGGTCACAGTGGCGGGGGCCGCGCGGGAATCTCACCCGCTTCCCTCTTCGCGTGGTGCGCGCACGGGCGCCTCACGCTCGCCCCCCGGAGGTCGCAGACATTCAGGGGACTCGAGGACGATGAAAAGAACCGCGTGAACGTTACCACGCGAAGCGCGCGGCTTGCGAGCGGATCTCAGCCCCGCGGCGTGTCGAGCACCTCGCGGAGCTTCGCCGTGAGGGTTTGCTCGGTGAACGGCTTCGAGAGGAACACGGGCCCGCCTTCCGCGCCGAGGTCCGCCGGTACGTCGGAGGTGTAACCCGACATGAGGATCACCTTGATCGACGGGTGGCGCGTGCTCACGAGGGCGGCGAGCTCGCGTCCGTTCATCCCGGGCATCACCATGTCGGTCAGGAGAACGTGAATGGCGTCCGGGTGCTCCTCCACGACGTCGAGCGCCCCGGCCCCGTCGTTCGCGATCAGCACGGCGTAGCCCTTTGCCTGAAGAACGGCCTGAACGAGATTCCGGACCGAAGGCTCGTCCTCGACGACGAGCACGGTCTCCGTCCCGCGGCGGGAGAGGACGCTCGGACGAACTCCGGACGTCCTCTTCTCGTCGGTGCGCGGAAGGTAGACCCGGAAGGCCGTCCCTTTGCCCGGAACGCTCGTGACCTGCAGGTGGCCGTCGCTCTGCCGCACGATCCCGTAAACCATGGACAGCCCGAGCCCCGTGCCCTTGCCGCGCTCTTTCGTCGTGAAGAACGGCTCGAACGCGTGTGAGAGCGTCTCCGCGTCCATTCCGCACCCGGTATCCTCCACGGTCAGGCGCATCCAGCGTCCTGGCGGGAGAATCTCGGGCACCCCCTCGATCGGAGCGGACTCGTCCACGGCGTCGACCGAAATCGTCAGGCGGCCCCCGACGGGCATCGCGTCCCGGGCGTTGACGGCGAGATTGAGAAGAACCTGCTCGACCTGGCCGGGATCGGCTTTCACGGTCGGGAGCTCCTCGGGCGCGCACGATCGAAAGGGTGATGTCCTCGCCGATGAGCCGTTCGAGCATGCGTCCCGTATCGCGCACGATCGTGTCGAGGCGCACGATCTTCGGCTCGAGGACCTGCTTTCGGCTGAACGCGAGGAGCTGGCGCGTGAGAGACGCCGCGCGTCCCGCGGCCTTCAGAAGCTCTTCCATGCTCTCGAGCCGCTGGTCACCGGCCAGCGAGTCGCGCACCATTTCGCCGTAGCCCTGAATGACCGTCAGAAGGTTGTTGAAGTCGTGGGCGACCCCGCCCGCGAGGCGTCCCACGGCCTCCATCTTCTGCGCCTGCACGAGCTGCTCCTGCGTTCGCGCCAGCTCCGCTTCCGCGCTCTTTCGCGCCGTGACGTCTTCCCCGACGGAGACGTAGTTCGTGATCGTCCCCTTGTCGTCCCGCACCGGGGAGACCGAGGCCTGCTCCCAGTAATACGTTCCGTCCTTGCGCCGATTGCACAGCTCGCCGTACCAGTCGTGGCCCGCCGTGATCGTCTCCCAGAGCTGCCGGATCACCTCGGGCGGCGTGCGGTCGGATTTCAGGAGGCGGGGATTCCGTTCCCGCACCTCCTCGGCCGTGTAGCCGGTCACGTTCGTGAAGCCCGGATTGACGTACTCGATCCGCCCCGTGAGGTCCGTCATGACGATCGACGCGGGAGTCTGCTCGACGGCCCGCGACAGCCTGCGCAGCTCCCGCTCGACCTTGCGCGCCCGCTCGCGGTCGTCGAGCACGTCGAGGGCGAAGGAGATGTCCGCCGCGAGCTCGTCGAGCAGCGCGATCTCCTCCTCGTCGATGAAGGAGGGAACGGCGGCGTACGCGACGAGCGCGGCGGTCACGGCGCCGCCCCGGCGGAGGGGCAGCACCGCCATCGATCGGATGCCGAGCCGGGAGCGGAACGCGCTCCATGGGGAGATGGAGGAGTCGGTCTCCGCGTGCTGCACGACGACGTGCCGGCCCGTGCGGATGGCGGTGCCGAACGGGCCGTGCCCCTCGGGCGAGTCGTCCCAGCGCACGACGATGGAATCCAGAAGGTGCGCCTCGACGCCGGCGCGCGCCACGGGCACGGCCCGCATCGTCGCCGTGTCCGCCGTCCCGACCCACGTGAGCAGATAGCCGCCGGACGCGACGAGGACCCGGCAGACTTCGTCGAGGAGCGCCTTTTCGTCCGCCACCTTGATGAGAAGCTGATCCACTTCGGTGATCGTCCTGAGCAGGCGGTTGAGGCTGCGAATGCGCTCCTCCGCCGCTTTGCGCTCGGCTGATGTCGCGCACGGTCGACAGGAAGAGCGTCTCGTCCCCCTCCTTCACGATGCCGATGTTGACCTCGACCGGGAACTCGCTCCCGTCCGCTCGCCTGTGGCGCGTCTCGAGGAGGAGGCCTCCTTGCGCGATGGCCATCTCCATGTCGTGGCCGAGGGCGTCGAGCGTGCCGGTCGCGCGCAGGTCTTTCAGGTGCAGAGTGAGAAGCTCGTCCGATGCCCTCCCGTACATCTTCTCGGCCGCGCGGTTCGCCTCGAGAACGCGGCCGTCGCTCCCGATGAGGAGGATCGCGTCGGTCCCCTGCTCGAGGAGCGCTCCGAGGCGCGCCTCGCTGCGGGCAAGCGTCGCCTCCTGGGACGCGACCAGCGCCCGCCAGAGGCCGAAGGCCGCGGCGACCAGCGCCAGCAGGAGCGCGCTCCACGTGAGCCCGTTGCGGAGAACGTCCCGGTGGAACGGGGCGAGCGCCTCGTCCTCGTCGATCTTGATCACGAGGCCCCACGGCGCGCCCTCGAGGCGGAGCCCGGCGGCGAGAACTCGCGCCTTGCGATAGTCCACGTAAGACGAGAACGAGTTTTCTCCGGCGAGAGCGGCCCGCGCGGCGAGGCCGGGCGTCTCGAACGGCACCCGGAACGTGAGCGGCGGGTCCTTCCGGAAGAGGAGAGGCGAAAGGAAAAGAATCTGATCTCCGTCCTTTCGAACGAGGAGCGCCTCGCCGGAATGCGCGGTGCGCACCGGCGGCGCGAGGAGATCGAACATCTGGCGGGCGTTGCCCACGATCAGAGCGGCCCCTCTTGCGCCGGCCCCCGTTTCCCGGGAGCTTTCGCGAATCGGGACGGCGACCACGAGCCCGGTGAATCCGTCCGGCTCGCGGACGAGGTCGACCCGGGGCTCTCCGACGCGGGCGGCCTCGCGCGCCAGGGCGACGGCGTCGGGTCCCGGCGCCGGGCCGTCGCTCGACGCCAGGGCGACTCCCTCGGCGTTCCGGATCGAAACGGAGCGATCCTCTCCGACCCTCCGGAAGTTGGAGAGGACCGCTTCGAGGTGGGGAACAGACCCTTCGCCCGAAGTCCCGATGCGGTCGGGCGAGAAGAGAGTCAAGGCCGAGGGGAACGTCGCGACGTACGATGCCTCCGCGAGCTCTTCCGAGATCCGCCTTTCGAGGAGGTTGCGACGCGTTTCCGCGACGAGGGAAAGATCGCGCCGCCATTCGCCGATCGCCGTCTGCCGCTTTCCCGGAACGAAGAACGCGAAGAACCAGAGGGCGGCGGCGGCGGCGACGGCGAGCAGGAAAGACAGGCCCAGGGCCTGCGAATGGGCGACGGCCCACCGAACGAATTTGCGGGGGGAGGTCACGTTCCGCCGGCCTTCGAGTCTACGCCCGGCGCGGCCGGTCTCGAAGACCGATCAGCCCTTCTTCTGCTTGCTCTTCGGGTTGTTGAGCGCCTGAAGAAGAGAGGTGCCGAAGCCGGAGACGGACGGCGCCGCGGCCTTCTCGCGCTTCGCGGTTTCCTCGCGGTAACTCTTCAGCTCGCCGCGGTCCGCCTCCGCCTTCGCGCCCGACGCCGAGAGCGAGATGCGCTTCTTGGCCGGGTCGACGCCGATGACCTTCACCTCGACCTTCTGGCCGGGAGCGAAGTGGCGGCTGACCGTGCCGGGCGGCACGCCGGACTCGGAGTTCGGGATCAGGCCCGTGAGACCCGGGCTCGAGGCGCACGAAGACGCCGAACAGCGCGACGCTCTCCACCTCGCCCGAGGCGACGGAGCCTTCGGGATGGCGCTCGTGGATGCCCTCCCACGGATTCGACGTCGCGACCTCGCGCAGCGAGAGCGACAGCCGGCGCTGCTTCGGGTCGACTTCCTTCACCCAGCCCTGCACCGTCTGGCCGTCGGCGACGGACGGATCCTTGAGCGTGACGCCGGGCGGCAGCGCCGAGACGTGCACGAGGCCGTCCACGCCCGGCTCGACCTCGACGAAGAGGCCGAAGTCCGCGTGGCGGGCGACCGTGCCCGTGAACGATGCGCCGGGAGCGAAGCGCTCCGGCAGCGTCTGCCACGGATCGGCCTCGAGCTCCTTCATGGAAAGCGAGATGCGCTTGCCCTCGCCGGCCAGCTTCGTGACCTTGACCGTGACCTCCTGGCCGACGGTGAGGACGTCCTTCGGGTGCGCGATCCGTCGCCGCGAGATCTCCGTGACGTGGACGAGCCCGTCCACGCCGCCGAGGTCGACGAACGCCCCGAAATCGGTGAGGGAGCGGACACGGCCGGGCAGGACCGCGCCGACCGTGATCTTCTCGCGCGTGACCGCGGCCTTCTCGTCCTGCTCGACCTTGAGGAGCGCCACGCGCGAGACGACCACGCGGCGCCCGTCCTCGGAGTACTCGAGGACGCGGAAGTCGAACGTCTGCCCCACGTAGGCCGCGAGCGCGGGCTCCTCGTGACGGCCGAGGTCGATCTGCGAGACCGGGCAGAAGGCACGGAGGCCGTGGGCGCCTCCGATCATCACCTCGAAGCCGCCCTTGTTCCGCGCCATGACCTTTCCCGCGACGGGAATCTTCGCCTCGGAGGCGGCGCGCAGCTCGGCCTTCGTGCGATGTCCCACCGCGAGCTTGCGCGAGAGGCGCACGTCCGGGCCGGCCTTCACGACCACGGCTTCGATCCGGTCGCCCACCTTCTCGCCCTCGAGCTCCTTGAGGTCCATGAGCGCTTCGGACTTGCCGCCGATCGAGACGAGCACGATGTCGGGCGTGATGCCGGCGATGACGCCGTTCACGACCTGCCCCTCCACGAGCTTCTTCCTCGGGGCGGCCGCATCGGCAGCGAGGGCGGCCTCGAAGGTCTTGCGGTCGGCGGATTCGGCGGATTCGACGGGGCGGGCGATGAGAGTCTGGGACACGGATCGTTCTCCTGGCCCGCCGAGCGAGATTCCCCCGGAGAAAAGCGTCCAGGGCTGCGGGAAGGCGGATTCTATCCGAAGCGGTAAGATGAGACTTCGTCTCCGGCAGGCGCCCCCCGAGCCCCGGAGAAACCCCGTCCTGGAGGAGTGGTGGAATGGCCGAATCGGGTGTCCTGACAGCCGCGGGCGCTTCGCCGTCCGAGGCCGCCGCGACGATCGCGCGACTCGCCCCGAGCCGCGACGAGCTGAGGCGCTGGTACGCCCTGATGCATCTCGGCCGGCTGCTCGACGACAAGGCCCCGAACTACCTCAAGCAGGGCCTCGGCTGGTCGTATCACGCGCCGTGCGCGGGGCACGACGGAATCCAGGTCGCGCTCGGGGTCACGTTCCGCCCCGGCCACGACTACCTCTTCCCTTACTACCGCGACCTCACGACCTGCCTCGCCGCCGGCCTCACGGCCGAGGAGATCCTGCTGAACGGGATGTCCAAGCGCGACGACGTCGCCTCCGGCGGCCGGCACATGTCGAACCACTTCGCGAAACCCGAGATCCACATCCAGAACGTCTCGTCCTGCGTGTCGAACCACGCGCAGCACGCCGCGGGCCTCGGCCGCGCGCTCAGGACCTACGGGTCGGACGCGATCGTCTTCTGCTCCATGGGCGAGTCGTCCACGTCCGAGGGCTACTTCTACGAGGCCGTCAACGGCGCCTCGCGCGAGAAGCTGTCCGTGGTCTTCGTGGTGCAGGACAACGGCTACGGCATCGCCGTTCCGAAGAGCGACCAGACCGCGAACCGCTTCGCGTCGGACAACTTCTCGGGATTCCTGAACGTCAGGATCGTCCACTGCGACGGCAAGGATCTCTTCGACTCGCTGCGCGCCATGCGCGAGGCCGTGGCGTTCGCGAAGTCGGGCGCGGGCTGCGCCCTGGTCCACGCCGAGTGCGTGCGCATCCACTCGCACTCCAACTCCGACCGGCACGAGCTGTACCGCTCGCCCGAGGAGCTCGCCGCCGCGAGGGCGCAGGATCCGCTTCCGCGCCTGCGCCGGATCCTCGTCGAGGGCGGCGCGTTCTCCGAGGAGGAGATCGCCGCGATCGAGGACGCGAACCGGAAAACCTACGAGGAGTCGGCCGACCGCGCCCGCCGCGCGCCGGACCCCGACCCCGCGTCCATCTTCGAGCACGTCCTGCCCGAGCCGTGGGTGCCCGAGGGCGACGGCCTCGCGGCGACGCCTCTCACGCCGGAAACGGTCGACGGGAATCCGACGACCGAGATGTCGCTCATTCAGGCTTTGAACGGCACGCTCAAGGAGATGTTCCGCGAGAACCCGGACACCTATCTCTGGGGGCAGGACGTCGCCTACAAGGAGAAGGGCGGCATCTTCAACGTCACGAAAGGCATGCAGCAGGAGTTCGGGCCGAAGCGGATCTTCAACGGCCCCCTCGCCGAGGACTTCATCCTCGGCACGGCGGACGGTTTCTCGCGCCTCAACGACAGGATCCGCGTCGTCGTCGAAGGCGCCGAGTTCGCGGACTACTTCTGGCCCGCGGCCGAGCAGATGGTCGAGATGTCGCACGAGCTCTGGCGCACGAACGGAAAGTTCGTCCCGAACGTCACGGTGCGCATCGCCTCGGGCGGGTACATCGGCGGCGGCCTCTACCATTCCCAGAACATCGAGGGCTGGCTCGCGACGCTGCCCGGCATCCGCATCGTGGTGCCCGCGTTCGCGGACGACGCCGCGGGGCTGCTCAGGACGGCGATGCGCTCGCGCGGGATCACGCTCTACCTCGAGCCCAAGTTCCTCTACAACTCCGCTCAGGCCAAGGCGCGCGTGCCGTCGGAGTTCGCCGTGCCGTTCGGGAAGGCCCGGCGCCGCCGCTACGGCAGCGATCTCACGGTCGTCGCGTACGGCACGCCGGTGCATTTCGCGCTGGAAGCGGCCGAGACGCTCCGAAGGGAAGGAAAGAGCGTCGAGGTGCTCGACCTGCGCTCGCTCGTGCCGCTCGACTTCGACGCCATCGCGGCCTCGGTGAAGAAAACGTCCCGCGTCCTCGTCGTCCACGAGGACAAAGTGCACGGCGGTTTCGGGGGCGAGCTCGTCGCGCGCATCGCGTCCGAGCTCTTCCCGTATCTCGACGCTCCGGTCGACCGCGTCGGCTCGACGTTCACGCCCGTCGGCTTCAACCGCATCCTCGAGCGGGCGATCCTGCCGAACACGGAGAGGGTGCTCGAGGCGGCGAAGAAAACGCTGGCGTACTGAAGAGGCAGGGTCGCCGTCCGGCGGCGATCGCCTCACTGCGGGGGGCGCAGGTGCATCAACGACGGATCCCCTGCGTTTCCTTATCTTCGGAGGCGGCGGGGCCTCCTCGGCTCCATATTTGGAGTGTATGCGCAACTCTCGACTGGCCGCCGGGGCGGTCGTCTTGACGTTGAGTTTCTCCGGGCGATTCGCGAGCGCCGACATGGCTGTGCCGGCCGTCGCCCCGGCCCCTTACGACTCCGCCCTCTCCGGGGCCACGAACATCGACTCGTTCGGGCTGCCCGACACGGTTTTCAGGGACCTCGGGTGCACGCTCGCGGAGGCCTCCGCGAACCCGTTGGCGCGGGAATTCGGCCTCGCTCTCGAGGAGGTCCAGCCGCTCCTGCGGCAGCAGCCCCCCGGCTGGACGGCCGGAATCGCCGTGCAGCCTCAGTGGCCTCAGCCGCCTCCGGGCGACGTGCTGCGGGGCGTCCGGAACTGGGACTCGCCCTACGGGAAGAGATTCCTCCGGGGGACTCTCATCATCACGGGGACGGAGGTCGCGAGCGGCGTCGTCCTGGCGCTCCTGCCCAGCAAGTACACGAAGTGGGACGACACCGCACTCCAGAGGGGCTCCGCCAACCTGAAGAGGGCGTGGACCGAACCTCCGGTGTGGGACCACGACGTCTTCTTCCACAACTGGATGGGCCATCCCTACGCGGGCGCCCTGTACTACAACATGATGCGGTCGCAGGGCGGGACGCCGTTGCAGTCCGTCGGGTTCACCCTGTTTCAGACCGTGATGTGGGAGTACGTGATCGAGGCGGTCGCCGAGCAGCCGAGCATCCAGGATCTCGTCGTGACGCCGGTCGTGGGCTCCCTGATCGGCGAGCTCTTCCACCACTGGTCCCTTGCGATCGTGAGGAAGGGGAATCTCAACCTTGGGCAGAAGGCGCTCGTCTTCTTCCTGAACCCCTCCTACGTGATCAACAACGGCTTCCGCGCGCCCGAGTGACCATCTCCATCCTTCTCTATTCGGGCCTCGCGCTCCTCGCGCTCGGGAGCGTTTCGCTCGTGCGGCCCCCGAGCTTCCTCGGGATCGCGAATCGTTTCTCCGCGCTCGTCGTCTTCGGCACCGGCCTCGCCGCGGCGGCCGTCGCACTGTTTCTGCCGCCGCCGTCCGCGCGCACCAGCGCACGCGGCGCGGCCCGTCTCGACGCCTTCCTCCCCGAATTTCAGTTCGCAGAATTCCACGAGCGCCTCGTCCGCGCGACGGCGGAGCGCATCGACCGCGCGATCCGGACCGTTCCCGCCGGGGAGATCAGGCTCTTTCGCCCACTTACGTGGATCCGGAACCCGCGCCGCCCATGGAGCAGCTCACACGAGAGCATCTTGAATCCCCCCTCGAAGGTGCCGATCCTCGACGTCGCGACGCGGTCGGGCTTCGTGATTCTGTCCGACGAACCGGGTCGCGAGATCGTGTTGGGCACGCTCGTGATCCGCCCGCCACGTGCACAGCTCGCGGTCCCGGGCGATCCCGCCGGAACCGCCCGCCGTTTCACGGAGCTTTCCCTACCAGGCTACGCGAAAGCCGTCATGAACTTCCGCATCGAGCCCCGTCCCGACGGTTCTTGCCGCTTGACGACCGAGACGCGTATTTTCGCGACCGACCCCGCGTCCGCCCGCCGCTTCGCGACGTACTGGCGGTTCATCCTGCCGGGCAGCTCCCTCCTCCGCGTCACGTGGCTGGGCGCGATCGCCGCGAGAGCGGAACGCACCGAGCCCGTGGCGCGATGAAATCCGTTTGGCATACTCCGCCCTCATGACGGCGCCCGCCTCCGCCCGCGACCTCCTCCGCCACGCTCTCGCGACGCTCGCCTACCGCGCGGGCAAGGCGCTGCGCGGCGCGCCCGCGGGCTTCGAGACCTTCTCGGTCGCGCCCGGATCGCGCACGCCCGGGCAGATCCTCGCGCACATGGGCGATCTCTTCGACTGGGCGCTCCAGCTCGCGAAGGGCGCCTCGGTCTTCAACGACTCGACGCCGCTTCCCTGGGACCGGGAAGTCGCGCGGTTCTTCGCCGCGCTCGAGGCGTTCGACCGGCACCTCGCGTCCGGCGCGCCGCTGCCCGAGGGCTTCACGGAAGACAAGCTCTTCCAGGGCCCCGTGGCGGACGCCCTCACGCACACGGGCCAGATCGGAATGCTCCGGCGCCTCGCGGGCTCTCCGGTGCGCGGCGAGAGCTACTTCCGCTCGGACATCGAGATCGGACGCGTGGGAGTGGATCAGGCCGCGCCGAATCGCGAGTTCGACTGAGAGACTCAACTCGACTCGGCGCGGGGGGGTGCCGAGGTCAGAAGCCCAGGCCGAGCGCGAACACGAACGTGGGCTTGTTCACGTCCGGGTTGAAGAGGTACGCGGCGGCCCAGGCCTTCCTGTAGGAAAACCCGACGAGGATGCCGCGCTGCACGTCGCGATCCTCTCCGTAGAGCCTCGTCCTCTGCACGACGACGCCGGCCCGCATCCACTCCGCCGGCGCGAAGCTCAGCTCCGACCAGTTGTAGAAGAAGCTGTTCGCCGAATCGCGGCTGTCGAAGACGTACTCGCCTTCGCTCGAGAGCTCGAACTTTCCGTATCCGAGCGTGAACCTGTAGCCCGGGGCGACGCCCGCGGTGTCGCCCAGGACGGCGGCCACCATGACCGTGGCATCGAGAACGAGCGTCTCGCCGGCGCTGAAGTTGTACCCGAACCAGACCGAGCCCGTCCGGAAGCCCTCGTAGTTGTACCGGGCTTCGAGATGCAGCCAGCCGCGATCCGCCTTGACGACGGGCGATATGAAGTCGTTCGCGTCCGGCACGAAGTACGTGTACGCGGAGGCGTCGAACGCCCATGCCTTCGCGGCCGCTTCCGCGTCCGGGACGAGTGTCGCGTCCGTTTCCGGGGAGACGGGCGGCTTCGTGGTCTCCTGCGCGCGCGCGCCGGGCCCCGCCAGGGCGAAGACGGCCGCCGCGACACAGGCGCGACCGAGCAGAGCCCTCATCCTCCCAGCGCGATCGTGAGGCTCACGAGGACGGCCCCGAGAGCGACCATCGCGATCCCCGTCCAGATCGGGCGACGTCCGATGTGGCGTCCGAGCGCATGACCGGTCAGGAACAAGAGCACGATGGCAATGGCGTTGGAGACGCGGAGGGCCAGCGTGACGTCCTTCATGAAGATGAACGGAAGGACCACCGGGAACGTGGAGAGGAACACGAGGAGGAACACGCCCATCGCGCCCAGCCAGTCGTGCCGGCGCAGCAGCGCGCGATCGGCCGGTTCCGGAAGCGCCACGAGGCGGAGGCGCATCGCCTCCAGCTCACCGGGCTGAAAGGCCGAGGCGACCGGCGGCGGCAGCGCTCCGGCGAGCGCCCGCCGGGCCGCCTCCGGATCGGCGCCGTTGCGCACGGCGTCCCAGACCATGATCTTGCGTGCCGCCTCCGCGAGGCACCCCATCAGGTAGAACACGCCGTCGATGATTCCCCAGGCGAGATTGCACCCGAGGGCGGCGAGGAGCATGGTGCGGACGTCGGCCCGGCCCGCATCGACGACGCTGAGGGAGCCCGTGATCGACAGGACCATGATGAGGCCGAAGAGGATCTCGGACGCGCGGTCGACCGGGTCCAGCAGGCGCCTGGAAGATCCGAAGGGGTCGTCGGCCACGGGATCCTCCTTCCGTCATGCCACTCGGGGCGGCAACAGATAAAGCGTCAGGGCGAAGATCAGGTAGACCATCAGCAGGAGCACGCCGACGAACCACGCCGACCGGCCGCTGTTCGTGACGAGGGACGCCGTCAGGGTCGCGATGAGGATCATCACGACGGCGCCCGGCCAGAAGCGCAGGTCCATCGGGGTCGGCCCGAGGACGTAGCTCAGGAGCACGAGCACCGGGGCGACGAAGAGAGCGATCTGGGACGCGCTCCCGAGCGCGATGCCCACGCTCATGTCCAGCCGGTTCTTGCGCGCGCCCGAAAACGCCGAGGCCATTTCCGCCGCGGCTCCGACGAGCGCCACGACGATGAATCCGACGAACGCGGGGGTCATCCCGAACGACTCTGCCGCCTTCTGCACCGACTCGACGAACACCTCGCTCACGAGGGCGACCAGCACCGTGACGCCGGCCAGCGTGGAGAGGGCGAGGGCCATCGGCCAGGGCGCTTCGTCCTCCTCGCCGTGTGCCGCGCTCGTGAACAGCTCCTTGTGGGTCTTGAGCGAGAACAGCATGCCGAGTCCGTACGCGACGATGAGGAGCACCGCCAGCCCCACGCTCAGCTTCTGGGTGAACGCCGCCTTCGCCGCGGAGTCGACGTCGGCGACCGCCGAAGGAATTATGAGCGCGACGGTGGCGAGGAAGAGCAGGCCCGCCTGCACGCGGGCGCTGGCCTTGTTGTACTCCTGCACGTGATGCTTGACTCCGCCGAGGAGAAAGGACGCGCCCAGCATGAACAGGGTGTTCGTGACGATCGCGCCGGCGATGGACGCCTTCACGAGCGTGTATTGCCCGGCGCGCAGGGCCGCCAGCGCGATCACGAGCTCGGTCAGGTTCCCGAGCGTCGCGTTGAGCAGGCCGCCCACCGCGTCCCCCGTCTTGGCCGCCACCGATTCCGTGGCGTGGCTCAGGAGCGTCGCGAGCGGCACGATGGCGAGCACGGACAGGACGAAGAGCAGCGTGTGCGCTTCGGGCCTGAGCTGCTGGGCGCCGAACACCGCCGGCACGAAGGCCAGCAGCCAGAGCAGCGGGTTGTGACGGATCTCCCTGAGCAGAAGCTTCATCGATTCGGGACCGATTGCCCGGTCATCATTGCATGCGGCAGAAGTGCTTCCTCCATGGGGGGCGCCGGCCTCAAGAAGCCTGATCCCCGGCGCCGTAGCCGAGCGTCTCCATGCCGGCGGAGAAGTGCGCGCGACGACTCCGGCCAGCGACGACGCTCTGCGCCCTCACGCCGGATCCCGATCAGGGCGCCGCAGGCGGCGCGGGACTGCCCGCCGTCGCCCTCAGAGTCTGGTAGCGCTCGATCGCCACGCGGGCGTTGAACAGCATGCGCTCCCGGCCGAGCCGCTCCTCCAGCCCGGCCTTGCGGACGACCTCGAGAACGCCCGGGTTCAACGCGACCAGCCAGACGACGACGCCGCGCTCCGTCACGCGTCTCTCACCCTCCATCAGCATGCGCAGCGCGGAGTATTCGATGTCGGGCACCCGGCTCATGTCCAGCGCCAGCACGCGTGGCTGGTGCTGCTTCACGAGCGCGTTGATCTGGTCGCCCACGTTCTGCGCGTTCGCGAAGTAGATGCGGCCCTCCGGGCCGCAGGATCAGGAGGCCCTCGAACGTCTCGTCGTCGGGGTGCTCGGGCGAGAGCGGCCTGAGGACGTCGGCCCCGCGCTTCCTGACGATGACCGACACGCGCGGCCGGGCGGTCTGGCTCGCGAGGCCGACGAGAGACAGGATGACGGCCACGACGATGCCCTTGAGCGTGCCGAAGACGAGGACGCCGAGCAGGGCGGCGACCGCCCAGCGGAACTCCATCGTGCGAACCTTCCGGATGGCCCGGAAGTCCACGGGCTGGATCAGCCCGACCGAGTAGACGATGACGACCGCCGCGAGCGTGGCGTTCGGGAGGAGGCCGAGCACGGGCGCGAGGAGCAGCATGGTCGCCAGGGCCGTGCCCGCCGTGACGAGCGACGCCTTCTGCGACCGCCCGCCCGCGGCGCGCACGACCGCGGTCTGCGACGTGCCGCCGCCGGCCGGCATCGCGCCGAGGAGAGCGCCTCCGAGATTGGCCGCCCCCGTCGCGACCAGCTCGCGATTCGCGTCGATCGGCGGATCTCCCGGCGCGGCGAAGGCGCGGCCTGCCGCGATCGTCTCGGTGAAGCTCATGAGCGCGATCCCGAGCGCTCCCGGCGCCAGTTCCGCGATCAGCGCGGGATCCGGGAGCGTGAGCGACGGGAATCCCCGCGGGATGAGGCCGACCGTGGAGACTCCGAGAGCCTCGAGGCCGAGGAACCACGATGCGGCGATGCCGCCGCCGACGGCGACGAGCGGCGCGGGGGAATGGGGCCAGAGGCGCTCCATACCGATCAGCACGAGGAGCGTCGCCCCGGCCACGGCGAGCGTGAGCCACGAGGTCTCGGGAACGTGGCGCGCGACGCCGAGGACGTCGCGGAAGAACCCCTGCTTGGTGATGTGGATTCCGAGGAGCTTCGGCACCTGGTCCAGCACGATCACGAGACCGATGCCGGCCTTGAAGCCCGTGAGCACCGGCGTGGAGATGAAGTTGGCGACGAATCCCAGCTTCATGAGCCGCGCCACGATCAGCATCCCGCCGACGAGCGCCACGAGCGTGGCCGTCGCCGTCACGAGCTTCGCCGGATCGCCGTCCGGAACGGCGAGGCCGAGCTGCGTGCCGGTGAGGATCCCGAGCGTCGTCGTGCTGCTCACGCTGAGGACGCGCGAGGACCCGAGCAGCGCGTAGACGACCATCGGGACGAACGCGGTGTAGAGGCCCACGGCGACGGGCAGCCCGGCGACCGACGCGTAGGCCATCGCCTTCGGGAGGACGACCGCCGCGGCCGTGAGTCCGGCGACCACGTCGAACCGGAGCGCGGCGGCGCCCGGCTCGCCCACGGTCGCGCCGCTCAGGGGCTCGCTCATGCGGGGCATCCTCCCTCGAAGGCTCCCGTCAGTCCACGCGAATCCCGAGCCGGATGCTGAGGATCTCGTTCGCCGAGAAGGGAGACGAGTCCCACGCGAGCGTCGGGCCCTCGAGGAGGATGTCGAAGATCCCCGCGTTGAGAACGGCGCCGAGGCGCGTGCCGGCCCTGAAGTAGTACTGGCTGCCGGGCGACCCGTGGACGCCCGGCGACGGGTCCACCTCGGACTCCCCCCGCACCTTCGGCCCGTACTCGACCCTCACCGCCGTGAGCGAGAGGCCGAGGACCTTGAGCGCGTACCAGCGGAGGCCGGCGGCGAGCGTGCCGGTGAGGTACTTGGACTCGCCGGACGTCACGCGGTGGCCGACGGCGAGCGACACGGCCGGGACCCACTCGTACCGGCCTTCCCAGCGGTTGCGGTCCCACGCGACCTCGCCGCCCAGGAGGCCGAGCCCGTAGTGGCGCCCCTCGACGGCGTTTTCGGGCCGCTCCGCGACCGTCACGCCCGGAGACCACGTACCACGAGCGCTTGCGGCCGTGGATGTGCCCGTAGGGCGCGGGCGGCGGGACCCACGCGTCGTCCTGCCGGGTGGCGAGCGTCTCCTTCTGCAGGAGGAGCCCGCGGTCCTTCGAGAGCCGGCTGGACGCGGGGGCGTAGACGAGGCCGGCGCCGATCGTCCACTCCACGCGGGGCTTCAGCCAGTTCACCTCCATCGGCGCGTCGACCGAGAGGAAGAGCCCGTCCTTCAGCTTGTACGTGAAGCGCAGGAGCCGCGACACGAGCTCCGGCCCGGCCCTCTCGCCGCCGTACGTCACGCGAAGGCCCATGGGCATGAAGCCGAGCGTGGAGCGCAGCCCGACGGGCAGCACGAAGTCGAACCCGAGCCCGACGAGGCCCGCCCCGCCGCCTCCGTCCGTGTACTGGCGGTAGCCGACGCTCGCGCTCAGCGCGTAGAGGAACGGATTCAGGTCCTCCGAGTACTTCACGAGCATGCCGCGCGCCGCGATGTCGACGAAGTCGCGCGTCGGGTTCCAGGAGGCGTCGAGGCCGAGCGAGGCGTAGCGGCCGGGCGGCGGGTCCGGCTTCTCGCGCTCGGCGCACTCCGCGCCCTCGCAGGGATGGGCGGGCGCGAACCACTTCGCCTTGTACGCGCGCCACGCGTCCGAGCGCTCCGGCGCCGTGTCCGTCCCCTGCGGCGCCGCGAGCTGCGCGGCGCGAAGGTCGCGCGCGAGGACGAGGAGATCCGTGAGCGCGCGCCGCGCCGCGTCGCCCTCGGGAGACAGGCACTCGTAGGGGACGTCGTAGGGATGGTCCGTCCGCTTCTCGCAGGCGGCGTCGCCCCCCTCCACGACGTACGTCTTGTCCCGGTGGTCGTCCCACTTGTGGTACGCGGTCACGGGGATGCGCGCCGAGCGCTCCAGGGGCAGCTTCACGAGCCGCTCGATCGGCTGCCAGACCCGCAGGTACCCGACCTTTCCGTCGGCCGTCCTCTCGGTGTGCGAGCCCGGAGAACGAGTCGCCCACGGCGTGCATGAACTCGTACAGGCCGTGCGAGCTCCGGCGCGTCGCGGGGCCTCCGATCACGACGACCTGCCGGAGGAGGCCGTCGAGGAGGTCGTTGCAGCGGACGACGGCGCTCGTCGCGAGGGCCCGCGGCACCGCGGTCCCGGGCAGCGCGTCCGACTGGGCGTCGTCGAGCGTCGCCATGTAGTGGAAGCACTGGCCCGCGTCGCTGAACTGGCGCCGGAACGCCGCGTCCGGCCGGTCCGTCAGGGGCTGCGGCCAGGCGAGGAGCGGGTTCGACGCGGGCGCGTCCGCGCACTCCTTGGGCGGCGCGTCGCCGCGTCCGAAGCAGAACGGCAGGTCGAGGGCGCCGTCGTTGATCAGGTCGCGGAGGACCTCGGGCCGCGGCGGCTGGCCGTCATGGCCCTCGACGAGCGTCCGGTAGGCGAGCGCTTCGACCACGACGTGGCCCTTGCTGTCGAACGCGGACGCGGGCGGCGCGAGGACCAGCGCCGCCGCGAGCGTGACGAGGGCGATTCTCTTCGGACGACCACGCTTCGTCCTCGCGCTCCCCTTCTCGATCTACAGCTCCGGCGTTTCAGTAGTCGACGCCTCCGCGGTATCTGCCGGAATGGGACGAGCAGCCGAGGTCGTCGATCCTCATGAAACTCGCGGAGACTATTTCTTCTTCGGCGGGAATTCGGCGAAGAGCTTCTTCATGACGTCGTCGAGCACCTTCTGCCTTTTCTCGATCGAGGCCTCCGAGTCGAACGGGCTCGTCGCGGTCCCGCGCCAGACGAGCTGCTTCGTCGACGGGTCGACGAGGTCGACGATGATGGTGCCGACCGAAACGGCCTTCGCCGCGTCCGTGCCGGTGCTGAGGTCGCCGATCGACGTGTTCCAGGTCCCCCAGCCGTAATCCCAGCCCGTGTCGTAAGGGTCGACCGTGTACTCCTTCGAGAGGCGCGGGTGCATCGTGACCTTCAGGTCGGCGCCTTCGTCCTTGCGCTCGAGGCCCTTGGCCTGGAGCTGCCGGTCGACCGAATCGGCGAGACGCTTCTTGACGTTCGGATCCCGGACCTCCCGGATGTCGGTGCACGAGTACGACCGATACCGGGAGAAGTCCGCGTCCGGGTCGAACTTCGTGCTGACCGTGATGGAAGAGGCGGCGTAGCCGGCGAGGGCGGCGGCCGCGGCCGCGGCGATGGCCGTCGCGAGAAGCAACGGTTTGAACGAGAGCTTCATGTCGACCTCCAAGTCTGCGTTTGCGGGCGCCGCCGCAGGTCGCGGCGGGCGCTCACGGAGTCGTGCCGGGGCGTTCCGAGGATCCTAGGACCGTCGGCGGTGTTTCCTTCATGATGCACGCTCATCAGGCCGCGCCTTCCCGAGTCTTTCGCGGACGAGCGCCACGTGCTGCTTCAGCGTGTAGAGCGTCCGGGCGTACGTCCGCGGGACCCGGACGAGGCTCACCTTCCTCTCGAGCGCCGTCGAGCGCCTCCGCTCCGCCGGCGGCGCCGGACGTGATGGCCGCCTCGACCTCGCGCAGCTCGCGTGTAGAGCCGCCACAGCCTCTGCTGGACGGCCCAGCCGCGGAGGATCGGGATCACCCGCAGGAGCGGGATAGAGGACGCCCGCGAGCGGGACGAGGACGAGGAGGAGCCGCTCGCGCGAGGACGGCCGAGCCAGAACGGCAGGTGCCGCTGGAGGAAGGAGCCGCCCGACTTGTAGAACGACGTGCGCGTCCCTCGAGAGCGGCACGTCGACGGGCTCGGCGGCCGGGAACTGGCCGGACCTGTCGGAGGATGCCCGGCCCCGAGTGAATGTCCGACGCGGCCTGGAGGAGCAGGAACTGGATCGCGGGGTGCAGGTCCTCCCGCACGACGAGGCTCGTCATGGACGCGAGGACGCGTGACGTCCTCCTTCGGGAGGTCCTTCGCGAGGTCTGCCGACGCCCCGCGGCACCGTCAGCTTCCTCAGGTGCGGATAGAGCGCGACGTACGCGTCCGCCCGCGGGAACGTCACGAGGGCGACGCGCTCGTCGGCGAGCAGTTTCTTGACGATCGGCGCGTCGGCGCCCGTCAGCATGCAGGCGCAGTCGATCTCGCCGCTGAGCAGCGCCTCTCCCCCGCCGCCCGGCGTGAGCGGCAGCGCCGTGAACGCGTCCACGAGCGTCGTTCGCGCGCAGCAGCTCGAGCACGATGGGGCGCGTGCCGCCGCCCTCGGGCCCGATCGACACGCGCTTGCCGCGCAGGTCCTTGAGCTGGACCGGCTCGGGAAGGCCCCGGCAGAAGATCCAGAGCGGGTCGTACGAGATCGTCCCGAGGGAGAGGAGCGCCCGGCGAGTCCTTCGCGGTCGTGAGGCCCCCCGAGACGAAGCCGGCGCTCACGCCCGAGGCCGGGTCCTTGAGGCGGTTCAGGTTCTCGACGTTGCCGAGCGAGGGCACGAGCTTCAGGTCGACGCCGTCCTTCGCGAGCGCCGCGCGGTACTTCTCGCCGTACTCGCGGAAGGCTCCGCCGTCCGGGCCGGTCGTCATGACGACGTGTCGCGGCGGGAGCGGCCGGCCGACGACGAAGACGACCCACAGGAGACAGGCCGACGGCGACGGACGTCGCGACGGCGCACCGGCAGGATCGGATGGCGGCGGACGAACTCCCTCACGCGCACTCTCCGGGCCGGCAGTCTACTGGCGCTCCGGCGGAGGCGGGTCGAAGACCTTCACGGGCAGCGTCACCGTCCTCTCGAGGATGCCGATCAGCCCCTTCCCGACGTCCCTCGCCGGGCGTGACGCGTGGCCTTCGGGTCGCCGATGCGTCCCCGTCACCTTCACCGCCACGGCGAGGAAGTCGCGCCCGAGGATGTGGCGGACGACGGGCACGGCCTGGACGACCTTGTCGACCGTCGACAGGGGGTGCGAGAGGACCATCAGATCCAGGGACTGGTCCAGGAAGCCGACCGTTCCGGTCGCCGCCATCGTGATCGACGGCGCACTTCAGCGCCGCCTCCCGAATCGAGACCTTGCCTTCCGCCAGCTCTCCGTCGAGGGTGATCGACGTCGTAGGGCATCGCCTCGCCCACGCGGGTCCCGGACTTTCCGGCGAAGACGTCCGTCGCGTTGACGACCCCGAGGATCCGCGTCAGCAGGGTGGCCTTCCCGATCCGGCCCTTCACGGCCTTGAACGTCAGCGGGCCCCGGACCGCGCGCGGAAGCTCGGAGACCGCCCCCTCTCCCTTGACCTGCGACGCTCGCCTCGTAGCTTCCGGTCATCCCGACGTTCTCGAGCCCGAGACAGGTCAGCGGGACGTTGATGTCGGGGCCCGCGGCGTCCACCCGCGCCTCGAGCGCCACGGCGCCGCCGGGGAGGACGCGCGCTTCTCCGGTCGTCGAGATTCCGCAGACCTCGGCCATCCGGACCGCGGCCGTGACGGCGTCCTTCTCGAACCGGACGTCGGCGAGAACCGGCTTCCAGACGAAGTCCCCGTAAGAGAAGGAGCCGAGCGAAACGCGAACGTCACCGCCGATCGCGAGAGACGCGGGGGCGGCCGTCTTCGGGGAGGTTTCCACCGCCTTCGTTTCGACCGCCGTCACCGCAGCGGCCGCCTTCGTCTTCGCGTCCTCGAGCCGGCCGAGGACCTTCTCGACCTGCGCCCACGAGAGGTCGCCGGTGGCGACGTCCATGTCGAGGACGACCGCGTCGTCCCGGAACGTCGCGCTGCCCGCGACCGAGAACCGCTGTTCGTCGAGGACGAGGGAGGACGAGGCCACGTCGAACCGGTTCTGTCGTCGCACGCACATCGAGGCGCTCGATCGTGACTGGTCCGGCGGGCGTCGGAACGTCGAAATCCGTCGCCGTGAGCGTGCCCTCCGCCGTCAGCCGGCCGGGAGCTTCTCAGCGGGACGAGCGCCCGAGAAATCGCCCTCGATCGATCCGCCGCGCCACGAGCGCTCGCGGAAGATCTTCGCGAGGGTCGCCGCGTCGAGGCGCCCCTTGAACGCGCAGGTCGAGCATCTCCCTCCTGCCGGCGCAACGCCAGGGACGCGCGCGCGTCGCCGTCCGCGATCGTCAGGTCGCGGACGTCCATCTTTCCCGGCTCGGCCGCGAGGTCGAGAGTCAGGCGAGGCCCGTTCGCGACGACGAAGCTCTCCGGCCAGAGAGAGAGCGCCGTCGCCAGCGAGAGAGAAGCGGACACCGTGGACCGCGATCGGCGCCGCCGGCCGGAATTCCGCCGGGAGCGACGCCCGCTCCCATCCCCACCGGATCGCCTCGGCCCCGACCTCGCCCTCCGCGGTCGCCTCGATCGTCCGGGCGTCCTGCCGGTAGTCGCTTCAGGGCGCCGGAGATCCGGAGGGACGCGTCCATCGTCCGTGCCTCGACGTCCGTCACACGGACGACGTCGGAGTTCAACGGTAAAGCCGCCCGACGAGATCGAGAGAGGCGGAAGAGAAGAGGAGGAGTCGAAGAGGATTTCTTCGAAGGTGCCTGAGGCATCGACCGAGGCCTCGTCGAGACGGGCGAGCGGCCCGCTGACCCGCCGCACGCCGACGTGGAGCGACCCCGAAAGACGCCTGATGCTTCTCGCGAGAGCTTCCGCCCCCGGTCTGGTTCGAACACCTTCCAAGAAATCTTCCAGCGACACGACTGATCGCGCCGGACGCCGCTTCGAGAACGGGAACTTTCCCGAGCCGCACGCGCGCCGCGAGGCCGGAGAACGTCGAGCGGCCGAGGCTTCCCGAAAGCCGGCTCACGCCGACGCGCGTTCCCGTCGAAGGAGAAGTCGCCCACCGCGCACCTCGACCGGCCACGGGAGCCGCCGGTAGTTCGCGGAGAACCGCATCTCCGACACGGACACGCTCGTCTTCGGCGCGCTCTTGCCGTCTCCGATCGTGATCCGGCCCGTCGGCGCTCCCCTCGAGGCCCTCCACGAGCGCGAGCTCCTCGCGGAAGGACCGGCCGGGGATCACGCGCGCGAGGATCGCGGGGACCTCGGCAAGGTCGGCCCTCACCTGCGCTTCCACGCGCAGGCGGTCGTCGCCCTTGCGCGAGGCCGACGAGGACGCTTCCCGTCCGACGGCGCGCGACTTCCCGACGCGCGCCGCGGCGTTCTCCGCGGAGAGGACTCCGCCTTCGAGCGCGACGTCCGCGCTCACGTCGGCGAGATCGAGGCTCCGGGCCCGGGATGCGGACCTTCGCGTCCTTCACGGCCGCGCGGATCGACATCCGCTCGAGCGTCCCGAGATCGCCGGGCGCCTTCCCGGACGAGGCAAAGGTGAACGACGTCAGTGTCCCGCTCCGGACGATCCCGAATATGTCCGCGACCGTCGGATCGTCCCCCAGGAAAGAGAGGAGCTTCCCGCGGACGTCCGTCACGTCCAGCGCGCTTCCGCGCGCGGCCAGCTCGACGCTCGGGCCGGCCGCATCCGCGCGCAGCGAGCCCGCGAGGACGATCTTCGGAGACTCCACTGAAAGGCGCGAGAGGGTGACGTCGAGCTTCCCTTCTGCGATACGGAGCGTAGCCTCGAGCCGGATCCCTTCGAAGGTGAGGCTCTTCCCCATCGGCCGCGACAGCACGACGCGGCTTCGGCGCAGCTCGACATCCAGCGTCTGCGAGCCCAGCGCGCGGAGCGTCTGTGTCCAGTCGGATCCCGGCGGCGCCGCGCTTCGCTCCGCATCCTCCGGGGCGTTCAGAGTCAAGCCCAGATCCAGTCCGTCCACGGCGATCTTCGTCAGCACGACCCTGCCGCGCAGGAGCGGGAGGAGCGCGGGCGACACGCGCACCGTCCGGGCGGTGCCCTGCACCGTTCCGGGCACGGAGACCTTCAGCGGAGCGGACGACGACCTCCGCGCGCGGAAACCACGAGAGATCCATCCGCTCGTACGTGATCGTGCCGGCGAGCGGCCGAGGACGCGGCGCGCTCGATCTTCGCGCGCACCGGGCCGAGGTCGACCCACCACGGCGCGAGCGCCACGCCGGCGGCGGCGAGAAGGACGAGGACGGCGGCGAGCGCCGCGATCGGGTGGCGGCGGAGGAAGGATTTCATGGACGGCTGCCGCGAGAGTGTCACAGAGCCGCGTTCCCGGAGAGCATTGGACTTCGGTCCAATGAAGGTGCCCACGGCGCCGGAAAAGTATTAGTTTGCGGGAGTTCGCGGATGACAACCCGCATCTCGGGAAATCGGAGAGGCCATGGCTCAGACTTCATCGCGACTCCAGCGTTCGTCAACCCTCCCGCGCGCTCCTCGCTCTTCTCTGCGCCGCGCTCCTCGTCCCCGGCGAGGGCGCGCTCCTCGCGCAGGCGGCGCAACCGGCGACGCCCGCGGCACCGGCCGGATCGGCCGCGCCCGGCTCCGGCGAAGCTCGCCGCCGGACAAGCTCGATTCGCTGGTGGCTCCGGTCGCCCTCTACCCCGACCCGCTCCTGGCCCAGACGCTCGTCGCGGCCACCTACCCGCTCGAGCTCATGCAGCTCCAGCAGTGGCTCGGGAAGAACAAGAACCTGAAGGACAAGGCGCTGGCCGACGCGGTCGCCAAGCAGCCCTGGGACCCGGCGATCCAGTCGATGGCGCCGATTCCCGACGTCGTCAAGCGGCTCTGCGACGACATCCAGTGGACGACGGACCTCGGGAACGCCTTCCTCGACCAGCAGAAGGACGTCATGGACGCCGTCCAGCGGATGCGCAAGAAGGCCCAGGACAAGGGCGCGCTGAAGTCGAACGAGCAGCAGAAGGTCGAGACCAAGGTCGTCGAGACGCAGACGGTCATCGTCGTCCAGCCCTCGAACCCCGAGGTCATCTACGTCCCGGTCTACAGCCCGACGGTCGTCTACCCGCCGCCGGTCTACCCCTACCCGCCGATCTACTACCCGCCGCCGCCGCCTCCGGGCGCGGCGTTCATGACGTTCACGGCCGGCGTCATGATCGGCGCGGCCGTCTGGGGCGGCTCGTGCTGCGGCTGCGGCTGGGGCTCCAACAACACCGTCAACGTCAACGTGAACAACACCTACAACAAGAACACGAACGTCAAGGCCGGCAACGTGCAGCACAACTCCGCGCACCGCGGCGGCGCGCCCTATTCGAGCCAGGCGACGGCGAGCAAGTACGGCGGATCGACGCAGGGCGGCGCGGCCGGCCGGCAGTCGGCTGCCGGCGCGAGCCCGAGCGCGAACAGCGCGAACCGCGGCGCAGGCGGCGCGAGCCCGAGCGCGAACAGCGCGAACCGCAGTGGCGGCGGCGCCGGCGGAGCGAGCCCGAGCGCCAGCAGCGCGAACCGCGGCGGCGGCGGCGGCGGAGCGAGCCCCAGCGCCAGCAGCTCGAAGAGCGGCGGCGCGCTCGGCGGCGGCTCCGGCGGCTACAGCGGCAGCAGCGCGAAATCGAGCAGCTCCCGCGGCGCCTCGAGCATGAGCTCCGCTCGCGCGGCGGCGGCGGCGGGAGAAGCGGCGGGGGGCGGAGGTGAGCGCCAAATGAGAGACGAAGAATCGGAAGATTTCTTCGAATGGCCGGATCGCCGGCGCGCTCGTCGTTCGCCGCGGCCGCCTTCGCTCACGCCTCTCGAAGGAATTCTCGGCCGCGCCCGAGCAGACCGGCAAGGCTCCGACGGCGCCGGCGCCCTCTTCACCTTCTAAGAAAATCTCCTCTTCCTCTTCCTCTTCGCAGAGAGTCTTCTCCTCTCCGAAAGAGGCCGCCGACGCGCTCATCGCGGCGACCGATCCCTTCGACGTCGCGGCGCTGAAGGCGATCCTCGGCCCCGACGGCGCCAGGCTCGTCGTGACGAAGGACGCCGTGCTCGACAGGCTCCAGGCCGAGTCGTTTGCGGCGAGGGCCCGCGAGAAGAACGCGATCGAGCTCGACGAGAAGAACCCGGACCGCGCCACGCTGACGGTCGGGGAGCTGGACTGGCCGGTTCCGATCCCGATCGTGAGGAAGAACGGGAAATGGCTCTTCGACACGAAGGCGGGCGCGCGCGAGGTTCTCTACCGCCGCATCGGCCGGAACGAGCTCGACGCCATCGAGATCTGCCACGAGTTCGTCGAGGCGCAGCACACGTACGCGCTCGAGAAGCACGACGACTCCCGCGTGAACCAGTACGCGCAGAAGCTCGTCAGCACCCCCGGCAAGCAGGACGGCCTCGCGTGGAAGAACGCCGACGGGACCGAAGGCGGGCCCCTGGGAGACACGGTCGCCCGCGCGATCGCCGAGGGATACACGAAGAAGACCGAGAAGCCCGAGCCGTTCCACGGCTACGTCTTCAAGGTGCTGAAGGGCCAGGGCGCGGCGGCGCCGCTCGGCAAGATCGACTTCGTCATCGAGGGCGCCATGATCGGCGGCTTCGCCCTCGCCGCGGCGCCGGCCGAGTACCGGGTGACGGGCGTGAAGACCTTCATCGTGAGCCACGACGGCGTCGTCTACGAGAAGGACCTCGGCCCGAAGACGCTCGAGGTCTTCGGCGCGATGGAGCGCTTCAACCCGGACAAGACGTGGGGGCCCGTCGAGACGCCCTGATTCGCCCTATCGCCTGCGCCCGCCCCCGCCGATCGAACGGCCGCCGCCGCCGTAGGAGCGGCCCGAGGAGTAGGAGGACGCGCGGGCGCTGCCGGACTGCCGGCTGCTGGTGTCGCGGTTCAGGCTGTCGCGCGTTCCCGCGTCCTTCCCGAGACGGCGATCCATCGTCGAGCCGACGCGCCGTCCTTCGGCGTGGCGCCCCCCGTGGGACTCGTCCAGTTCCCGTTCTGATCCCTCTTGTACACGTTCCCGTCGTGCCCCGCGTAGACGTTCCCCTGGCCGTCCTTGACGACGAAGCCCGGAGCCCTGGCTTCCCGAGCCGCCGATTCCCGGCCGCGCCTCCCGACGTCTGGAAGCCGCGGAGCGTGCCCTGCGAGTTCGAGACGCTTCCGCCGCGCACCCAGTCCGAGCCGTTCGTGACCATCCCCTGCTTCCACGAGCCGTACGCGTTGGCGCCGCCGCGCTGCGCGCCCGCGACGCCGGTCGACGGGTTGTAGCCCGCGCGCCACGCGGCCGCGCCTCCGGGTCCGTAGGCGTACCCGCCGCGCGAGTAGACGCCGGTCGCGGGGTTGTACCGCGCGCCGTAGCCGGCGCCGCCGTACGGGCCGTACGCGCTCCAGCCGTAGCCGTACGCGCCCGCCCAGAACGTGATCCCCCCGTAATACGGCGGGTACATGCCCCAGCCCCAGTAGTACGGGGAGTAATACCAGGGATAGCCCCAGCCGTAGCCGTACGCGTAACCGACGCCGTACATGACGACGCCCGACGACACGACCTCGCCCTCGTATCCGGACGTGTACGCGTCCGTCACGGTCTCGGGCGTGGACTCGACGACGGTGACGTACGTGACGTTGTACTTCGGCGACGTCGGGCGGAATCGTGTAGATCTCCGCCGGAACGGAGTCCGCGACCTTCCAGGGTCCGTTCGGGCTCGGAGGAGTGAAGGTCCCGCCGGTCGCCTGGAACCAGACGCCCTTGTAGCAGGCGTAGTAGTCCGTCCCGACCTTGAAGACGTCGTTCGGCGTGTTGGTCGCCGCCGAGATCGTGGTCCCTTCGATCGGCTCGAACTTCGGCTCGCCGTCGTAGGAGATCTCCGGCTGCGCCATCGCGCGGTCCACGACCCCGACGCGCGGGATCGAGGCGATGAGGATCGCGTCCTCCGCCTCGCGCGTGCCCGGGACGGACGCGAGGACGGAGGCCTTCTTGTGCGTCTTCGGGATCTTCGCGAAGTCCGGCGGGAGGCTCGTCGTGGCGGCCTTCCAGGGTCCCGCGAGCTCGGACGCCGAGAACCAGCGGCCGGCCGCGAGGAAGTAGAAGCGGCTCTCGGCCTTGTGGAAGAAGAGCGTGTTCTGCGAGTTCGTGACCCACGCGAGCTGCGTCCCGGGGATCTCCTCGAAGGTCGGGCCGGCCCTTCGTGAGGACGAGCTCGGCCGGCGTCTCGGAGACGAAGACCTTCGGGACCGCCTCGATCGTCTTGCCCGGCACGTTCTTCGTCACCCGGTCCCACGCGCCGCCCTTCGGCAGCTTCTTGAGGCCCTTCGGGAGCTTCTTCGTCGCGGTCCACGGGCCGTTCTTCAGGTCCGGCGCCTGGATCCATCCGTCGCGGTAGAGGAGGTAGTGGATTCCGTCCGCCGGATCGCGGATGAGGTCCCAGCTCGTGTTCATCCCGAACTCGAGCGACGAGCCGTCGATCTTCACGAAGCGCGGCTCGCCGAGGAAGGCGAGGAGGATCGCGTCGGAGTCGGCGTAGAAGATCGGCGGCGGCTCGAGGTTGACCGCGACGCCCTTCTTGTCCTTCTCGGGAGCGTTCACGTACGCGAGCACGCGGTCGAGGGCGATCACGGCGCTCTCGCGCACGGGCTTGATCGCCCGGACGGCCGCTTCGCACGCGGCCGCCTTCTCCGGCGCCGTCTGCGGAAAGCGCACGCCTTTGACCTCGGGCTTGTACGTCGTGACGAGGCGGGCCGCGTGATCCGTCACGGTCCGCGCCTCGAGGTCCACGACGCCGTACTCGGGGGCGGCGCTCCCGGACGTCCTCACCGAGACGGCCACGCGCATCGAGAGCTTCGTGTAGCCCTCCCAGGAGTCGACCTGCGGCTGCTGGACGAGGATCTCGGCCCCGTTCGCCGTGTAGAGGCGCGGCCACCCGAGGTCGCGCGGCGCCGCGGGCGGTCTTCGAGGAGGCCGGGTTCGAGCCGGTCTTCGCCGAAGGCGAGGCGCCGGCAGTCGCCGGCGCCCCGGGGGAATTCTTAGAAGGGGAAGAGGGAGCGGGAGAAGGCGTTTGCGCCAGCGCGGCCAGCGCGGCGCATCCAAGCGCGCACCCGACACCGACGACCCTCGACGAGCGAAGCGCCCGCGGCCCGTTACTCATATTCATAGAAATCTCTCCGATTCTCTCGTCCTTCTGAGCCTCTCCCGGAATTCACGGCGCTCGATCAGAACACAAGATCGGCAGAGACTCTGGAATCGTCAGAACCGGACGATCGCTCCGAGCTTGAAGTCCCACTGGCTGACAATGTGGTCGTTGGGATAGTAGTAGCAGCCGTAGAAGGGGTCGCACCACGTGCCGCCTTCCGTGGAATACAGGTACTGGGGCATCCAGCGCACGTCCCCGCGGATTCCGAAGCGGTCGCTCGCGTAGTACTTGAAGCCCCCGCCGAGCGTGAACGCGAAGTTCGTGACCGATGAGAGGTTTCCGCCCGGCGCGAGGATCGACGCCCCGACCCCGCCCAGGAAGAACGGCCGGAACTTGTCGCTCCCCGTGTTGAAAAGGTAGAGGCCGTTGAAGAGGATGTCGTGCTGCTTGACGTTGACCGTACGCTCGGGGTCCACGGCGGCGCGCGGCACAGCCGTGGCGTCGTACGAGGCGTAGGTGTACTCGAGCTCGACGGACGTCGAGCGGCTCGTGTTCCAGCTCATCGCGAGGCCGAACGTCGCGGCGTCGTCGAACTGGAGCTCGGAGTACCGGGCGAGGTCGGTCTCGCTGATGTTCGAGTTCAGGCGCCAGCCGACCATCGGGGTGAGCTCGAAACGGCCCTGCTGGGCCTCGAGACGGGGCGTGGCTCCGGCGGCGAGAACGACGACGAGGGCGGTGAGGATTCGGGTGAGTTTCATGGGGCCGTCTCCTTTATTTCTTCACATTCTTCGCGAGATCGAGAGCGACAATGAGAATGCCTGGTTTCATCCTTCGATGTCCTCCCTTCGGGACGTATACGTTTGGAGACGGGTCGGGTTCTCGCCCGGCTCCCCGCGACGCGCCTGGTCAGGGTCATGACTTTCCTCCCAGCTTGAACGAGAAGTTGTACTTGAAGCGCGAACTGGATCCGGTAGTCGTCCACGGAGAAGCCGTCCGTGAAGTTCTTCCGCTTGCCGTACTGGAACTCGCCTCCCGCCATGACGCCCGGGACCGGGTAGTAGAGCAGGTTCACGAGTCCGTAGTGGCCCTGGTGGAAGTCGCTCGCGGGCTGGCCGTCCGTGTTGTCGATGTCGAGATACGAGTACCCGATCGAGGTCGAGAACTGCTTGTTCCAGTTGTGGTCGAGGAACGCGACGAGGCCCGAGGACCGGGAGCGGCTTGCCGACGACCGGCTTTCTCGGGTCGCCGAAGTTGTTCTGGATGCCGATGTCGATCGGGGCGTCGTTCATGTAGTTCTGGATGCCCTCGCCGTAGACGGCCGAGGCGCGGATCACGCTGCTGTCGCCGACGTTCAGGTTCGTCGAGAGATTGAGGCCCCAGCCCGTCGCGCTGCCGGAGAGGTCGAACGCGTCGGCGTTCGTGTCGTCCCACTTGATGAAGCGCACGATCCCGGCGAGCTGGACGTGCCCCCACTTGCCCTTCGTCTTGTAGTGGGCCGAGATGTCCGGGTACTGGGTCCGGATCTTCACGCCCTGCAGCGCGACGCGGTCGGCGTAGACGCCGCCGTCGGCGCTCGCCCCGGGCCGCTCGAGGGCGATGAAGAGCTCGTTTTCGCCCTGCATCGGCATCCAGCGCACCTGGACGTTCCGGAAGAGGACCATGCCGGACGGGCCCCAGTATTCGAGCGAGTTCGGGAAGACGTCCGGGTCCATGAACGGGCTCCACGTCTGGCCCGCGCCGACCTGCCCGAGCTCGCCCCACGCGTGCCGGAGGCGGAACGTCGTCTGGCCGGCGTCGACGCCGACGCCGAAGAGCTCGAACTCGAAGATCGTCTTGATCTCGCCCATCGCCGACGGGAACCAGCCCTTCACGCCGAGCCGGCTCTGCCTCACGCCCGCGTACGTCTTGCCGTCCTCGCCGAACTGGTTCTCGAAGGACGGCAGCTTCGTGACGCGCAGGACGTCGAACCAGTCCGGGTTGACCTGCTTGAAGTCGTAGCCGAAGTCCAGCTGGGCGAACCCGTAGATCTCCAGCCGCGGCCCGCCGGTGGCCTCGATCGTGACCGTCTTCGTCTCGACGCTTCCGTCCGGCTTGACGGTCGTCGTCGTGGTCTGCGCCCGCGCGCCCCACGCGCCGAGCGCGAGGACCGCGGCCGCGGCCGCGCAGGTCGCTGCTCTGAGGAATCGTCTCATCTCCAGTACCTCCTGCGGGCCCTCGCCCGCTGCTGACTTGACGTTTGCCTTCTCCCGATCACGTCGTTGAAGACGTAGCTGAGGTTTCCCCCGCCCACCGCGAGCCCGAGACGTCTCGCCCACCATCCGTCATTTCGCGGCATATTCCCTCCTCGAGTCGAGCAGCAAGCCGATGAACGGAGAGACGGCCATCAACTCCGCGCCGGTGTCGCGAAGCGAGCGCAGGAGCGAGAGGCCCATTTCGTCCGCCTGGAGCAATTCAGCGAGGTCGATCCGGAGCGGACGGGGCGACGCCCTGCAGACTCGCCCCAATTCCTCGACGCCCGCACCGACCAGCCGGCCTGCAACGTGCATGACGGTGGTTTCCCCAAGGCGTTCCTGCTCAATCCTCAAGAGCATCGGAGTCACATGTCCCTTGCGAGGCGCGTGCCCGCGAAGGCCTACGCGACAGGCCTTTGTTGTCGTTTGTTTACAGCTCTTTGCGACCTCAGAAGAACTTGATTCGACTGCATCAGGGCGAAATGCCGCCACCTGTCGTGAAATGTCGGCAATGGACACCCAGGCCACGCTGGAGACTCAGAGTGACGTCGACGTCATGTTTGCGGAGGTTTCGGCGGACCTCCTCGCGGAGCCGGTGGAGACCTTCGAGACGGCGCTGGACAGGGCGATCGAACGCCTCGTCCTCTGCTTCGACGCCGACCGCGGGAGCGTCCTGCTCTTCGGGCCCGACGACGCCCCGAACATCGTCGCTTCCTTCTCTCGCGAAGGCGTCCCGTCCCTCCGGAAGGGGCCGACCTTCCTGCTTCCCAACTGGGCGCAGCTCGCCCTTCAAGGGCACGGGTTCGCGATGCGACAGCCGGACGAGCTCCCGGAGGCCTGGACGGCGGAACGCGAGTTCGTGCGCGCGCAACGGAGTCAAGTCGAACCTCATGTTGCCGCTGCGGGTCGGGGACAAGCCGATCGGCCTCCTTACCTTCTCGACCCTGACGTCGGTGCGCGATTGGGACGATGCGCTGGTGGTCCGCTTCCGGCTCTTCGGCGAGATCCTCGCGAGCGCGATCGTCCGTTCCCTCACGGAGCGAAAGCTCCAGGAAAGCCTCGCCGAGATCTCGCACCTCAAGGAGCGTGCCGAGACCGAGTGCGTCGCCCTGAGGGAGGAGGTCCGACGAGGCGCAGGGGTTCGACGAGATCGTCGGGCGGAGCCCCGCCCTCCGTCACGTTCTCCATCTGGTGGAGCAGGTCGCCCCGACCGGCGCCGCCGTCCTCCTGACCGGCGAGACGGGCACGGGCAAGGAGCTCGTCGCGCGTGCGATCCACCGGCGCAGCGCCCGCGAGCAGCGCCCGTTCGTCGCCGTGAACTGCGCGGCGCTGCCCGGCCCCCTCATCGAGAGCGAGCTCTTCGGCTACGAGCGCGGCGCCTTCACGGGCGCGCTGCAGCGCCGGCTCGGGCGCTTCGAGGTCGCGAGCGGCGGCACGATCTTCCTCGACGAGATCGGCGACATCCCGGGCGACATCCAGGGGCGGCTCCTGCGCGTCCTGCAGGAGGGGACGTTCGAGCGCCTCGGCTCGTCGCACACGATCCGGACGGACGTGCGCGTCATCGCGGCCACGAACCGCGACCTCGAGGCCGCCGTCGCCGAGGGCCGCTGGCGCGCCGACCTCTACTACCGTCTGAAGGTGTTCCCGATCGAGGTCCCGCCGCTCCGCGAGCGCCGAGGGGACATCCCGCTTCTCGTGTGGTACTTCGTGACCCGCAAGAGAGCCACGCTCGGCCGGGCCGTGACGCGCATCCCGGACCGCACGATGACGGCGCTCGAGCGCTACGACTGGCCCGGCAACGTCCGCGAGCTCGAGAACGTGATCGAGCGGGCGCTCATCCTGAGCCCGGGCGACACGCTCGTCGTCGACGAGCGCACGTTCTCGATCGCGGCCCGGGCGCGCCCGGAGTCCGGCACGTGGCGGCTCGAGGATGTCGAGCGCGCGCACATCCTGAAGGTCCTCGGCGACTGCGATTGGAGGATCTCCGGCCGCGGGAACGCCGCCGAGCGGCTCGGGATGAACCGCAGCACGCTCCGCTCGCGCATGGAGAAGCTCGCGATCGAACGCCCTCGGGCGTGAAGGCCTCTTGCTCCTCGCCGCGGCGTGCGAAATGCCGTCAGCGCGGGGTCGGGGCCATCGGCGTGTCGCCCGGCTTGGCGACCGTCCCGCCGGCGGGCGCGTAGGCATCGGTCGCGCCGGGCTGGCCCTCGTAAACCCAGTTACCGCCGGGCCCCGTCGGGTTGCCCGCCGTCGCCGGTGCGCCGGACGCCGGCGCTGTGTTCACCGCGGCGTTACCCCCCTTGAAACCGGGCTCCATGGACTCGCCCTCGAGGACGACGACCCCGAGGGCGATCATCTCGGCCTTGAACGCCTCTCGGCCGGTGAGGCGCGTGATCTTCACGACATCCGCCTGCGGCACGCTCACGAGTGTCCCGTTCTTGAAGATGTAGGCGACGTAGTTCTTTCCCTTCTTCACCGGCTCGTTCCGGACGAGGTACATGCCGGACGACCCCGCGAGCTCGACCCGCCATACGACCTCCTTCGAGTAGTCGCCCGACCACCGCGCGACCGATTTCACCCTCGCCTTCTTGAGCCGCATCACCGTCCGCTCCGGGAGCGCGCGGAAGGTGTACGTGTCGCCCTCGAGCACGGGCTCGTTCATCGCGAACATCGTGCCGGTCGGGAGGAGGTCGATCCGGTAGATGATGATCGGCGGCGGGCCGACCGGAGCCGCGCTCGCGGAGCTCGGCGCCGCGGGCTCCTGCCCTTGCAGGGCAGAGGCGAAGGAGACGAGGACCGCCACGAAAGCGACTCGTAGGCTCATGTTCGTTCTCCTCTCAAATCAGCGTAGCACCGTTCGGAACGTTTCACCACGGCTCGGTCAGTCGACCTGCGGCTACCGGAGGTTCTCTCGATATAGTGGGCCCTGAAGGAGTCCCCCATGCCTGAAGCACCCGCCGGCCCGCCGCGCGATCATCCGGTGTGGGTCCTGATGACGAGCCACTGGCTCAGCCTTCTGGGGATGGGGCTCGTCGGGTCCGCTCTCATCTCCTGGTTGTTCGTGCTGCCGCTGCACGTGCGCGGGCACGCCGACAACCCGTACATCGGCATCCTGGTCTTCATGGTCATCCCCATCGTCTTGTTCATCGGCCTGGGGATGGTGCCGTTGGGTGTCTTTCTCGCCCGCAAGCGCGCCAGACAGCGCCTCGACGGTGGAGATCGTGGACCGAAAGGCCGCCATCCGGCGAATGGCCTGGTTCCTCGGCATCGTCACGCTCATCAACGTCGTCGTCGGGACCCAAGGCACCTACCGGGCTGTCGAGCACATGGAGTCGGTGCAGTTCTGCGGCCAGACTTGCCATGTCATGACGCCCGAGTTCCGCGCCCATGCGGTTTCGCCGCACGCGCGCGTGCAGTGCGTCGAGTGCCACGTCGGAGAGGGGGCGCGCGGCTGGGTCGAGAGCAAGATCTCGGGCACGCGGCAACTGGTCGAGGTGATCTTCAACTCCTACCCCCGGCCGATCCCCTCGGCCCTCGAAACCGACAAGCTGGTGCCCTCGCGCGAGACCTGCGAGAAGTGTCACTGGCCGGAGAAGTTCGTCTCGGCGCGGCTCAAGGTGATTCCCAAGTTCGCCGAGGACGAAGCCAACACGGCCAGCCAGACCGTTCTCATGATGATGGTCGGGGGCAGCCTGATGCCCGGCATCCACGGCTCACACTTCGGCCCGGGCGTCGAGATCCGCTATGCCGCCGTCGACAAGAAGCGGCAGAAGATCCCGTGGGTGGAATACCGCAACACCAAGAAGGGGGAGACGCGCTCCTACCTTGCGGCGGACGCGACCGCGGGAGCGGAGAAAGGTCTCCCGCGCTACACGATGCAGTGCGTGGATTGCCACAATCGACCCACCCACGCCTTCGAGCTGCCGGACCGGGCCGTGGACAAGGCGATGACGGTCGGCCTGCTGCCCGCCACGCTTCCGTTCCTCAAGAAGAAGAGCGTGGAGCTGCTGAAGGCCGACTACCCGAGCAACGACGAGGCGGAGCGGCGCATCCCCGCGGCACTCACGGCCTATTACCGGCAGGCCTATCCGAAGGTCGCCTCCGAACGAAAGGGAGACGTGGAGGCGGCCGGGAAGATGCTCGTCCGCATCTACAACACGAACGTATTCCCGGACCTGAAAGTCGGCTGGGGGCTTTATCCGAACAACCTGGGCCACGAGGCGTTTCCCGGCTGCTTCCGCTGCCACGACGAAGAGCACAAGGCCGCCGACGGAAAGACCATCACCCAGGACTGCGGCGTATGCCACGAAGCGGTGGCCACGGAGGAGAGCTCTCCGGAAGTGCTCGAAGACCCTGGGGCTCGAGGCGAGGATCCTGGCCCTCCGGAAGCCGTAGCGCCAGGACGAGCGAGACTTCGACCTCGACGCCTTACGAACGCAGCAAAGAGCCGAGCTCGTACAGGGACGCGGCGAGACGTTTCAGCCCGCGATCGTGAGCGAGGACGTCGAGGTGGAGCGACGTCCAGTCCGCGAGGAGCACCGCCTCGTTGCCCTCGCCGTCGTACGTCTTCAGGTACGCCTGGCACAGGTCGCAGGAGTCGATCCTCAGGCCGCCCTCTCCGTCGACGGCGAGCGTCGTGAGGCGGCGCGCGTCCGCTTCGCAGAACGGGCAGCCGGTCCGGCTGTAGCGCCAGCGCGTCCCGCAGCAGCCGCACACGAGGAAACGCATGCGCCCCGGGTCCGTGCCGGCGAGCTGCGCCATGGCCGGCAGCGACCCGCACGTCGGGCAGTGGCGTCGCTGCCATTTCTCCTCGTCGCGCCAGGCGGCGAACGGGCCGACGACCGGGGAGAGGTACGCGGTCATCGCGGTCCACCCGAGGTACCTGAGGAGGCCGGGAGCCGCGGGCGCGAGCGTCTCCTCGCCGAGGAGCCAGTCCACGACGCGGGAGGCGGCGCCGTTTTCGGGCAGGTCCGCGAGCGCGGCGGCGCCGCCCGGGGTGCGCGGCGCGACGCGCCGCACGAGGTCGGCCACCGCGCGCCCGGCGGCGTCGAGGTCCATCTCCGCGTCGACGCTCTTGAGGAGCGGCACGCCGGCCAAAAAGTCCGGCGCGTAGTCCTCCCAGTCGGGCGCGCTCGCGCGCGCGGTCATCCCGCCGGCCGCGGCTTCGACCTCGCGGCAGAAGCGCCCGACGGGCTGAAGGTACGGATGAGCGGCCAGCCAGGCGTCGAGGGTGATCGGCTTCAATGCGCTTCGCTGCCCTCGTTCTTCGTGAGCATCGGCATGTGTCGCGCCGCGAGGCCGAACAGGAAGATCGTCGCCGCGATGAGGCCGATCGAGACGCCCCACTCGGCGACGGACGGGAAGTAGGAGACCGGCCGCACCCACGGCGGCGGCCCCGTCAGCGTCTGCCCGAAGAGGACGACGTTCATCCGGTTCAGGACGATGCCGAGCATCGTGAGGAGCGTCCCCCAGAAGAGGGTGTTCGGCCGCGAGCGTTGCGCCTTGCTCGAGAGGAGGAAGAGCGGCACGACGCAGCCGAGGACGATCTCCGCGATGAAGAGCGGGCTGAACCTCGCGGTGAACCCCGTCCCGATCTGGCCCCTGAGGAGGAGGTCGCCCATGCGGAAGGCGAAGTAGACGAGGAGCGACCAGAACGTCACCTCGCCGACCGCGGCGAGCTGCGAAATGGGCAGCGGCCGCTTCCACCCCTTCGCGATCCACATCTCCATGAGGACGATGAGGGCCGTCCCGGCCGCGATCGAGGACAGGAAGAACGCGACGGGCAGGGCCGGCGACCACCACTGCTTCGCGAGCTGGCCCGGCATGAGGAGGAAGAGCGAGCCGAGCGAGCTCTGGTGCATCGTCGAGAGCGTGACGGCCGCGATCGCGAGCATGATCGGCTCGCCCCGCTGGCCGGCCGCGCGGAAGAGGAACGCCATCGTCCCGAAGACGACCGCGGCGCCCGCCGCGTAGAGGACGCTGCGCGAGAGCATGAAGACGAAGAGCGTGACGGCGAACGCGACGTAGAGACCCGACCACTTCTTCCACGCTTCCATCGCCTTCGTGAGGCCCCAGCGCTCGAGCGGAATCGGGAGGAACTCGAAGAGGAGGACGGTCACGTAGAGGCCGACGCACCACGAGACCTCGAACATCGCGGACTGCTCCGGCGCATACAGGCCGAGCGCGTAGAAGTGCCACGGCAGGCCGAGGTCGGCGACGAGCGTCACCGTCACGAACGAATACGAGAGGAGACCCATGAGCACGGCCCGTCGGCCGAGCGCGTACAGGTCTTGCCTCTGGAAGACGTAGATGAGGCCGGCCATCGCGAACGCGCCGGCGGCCACGGCGATCCAGACGAGGTCGAAGACGATCCAGAGCCCCCACGGGAACGTGTCGGAGAGATGCGTCGACCCGCCGAGTCCCGCGACGAAACGCCAGACGAACGACAGGGCGCCGATCGCCATGAGAAGCGGCGAGGAGCTTGTTGAACGGGGTCCAGAGCTCCCCCTTGTAGCTCTCGAACTCGGGGTGGTGGTCGTGCGCCGCGTGCCTCCGTGGCGCCGCCGCCGTGCGCGGCGACGGCCGCGACGCGCTTGCGAAACACCGAGTACGCCATGCCGAGGAACGCGCCGACCGCCATGACGGCCGGCGGCACCCCGTGGAGCGCCGTCTTCGTGAACGCCGGGTACGACTTCATCCCGACGTTCGGGAAGCCGAGCCGCTCGAACGGCACGGCCGAGAGGTAGATGACGCTCGTGCCGCCCGCCTCGTGCTCGCCGTAGACGTGGTCCACGTACTTCGTCGGGTTGTCCGCGATGCGCTTGTGCGCCTCGGCGAGGAGATCGTCGCGCGTCCCGAACCTCAGGCAGTCCGCCGGGCACGCCTTGACGCACGCCGGCGTCATGATCGACTCCATCCACGCGCTCGTCTCGTCCTTCGTGAGCGCCGTTCCGTTCCGCTGGAGCGGCGCCGGCTGGCTCGTCCGGTCCGCGCAGTGCGTGCACTTCTCGATCTTCGGCGCCCGCTTGTCCCACTCGGCCGTCGGAACGCCCCACGGGCACGCCCACACGCAGTACCGGCAGCCGATGCACTTGTCCGCGTCGTACGTCGTCGGGCCGTCCGGCTGCCGCTCGAGCGCCGTCGTCGGGCAGGCCGACTCGCAGGCCGGCTCGAGGCAGTGGAAGCACCGGCGCATCGTGAAGACCCACGCGAAGTCCTCGGACGCCTCGCCATGACCCTCGCCTTCGATCTCGTGCGCCGTGATGAGCGTCAGCGTCTTCGCGCTCAGCGTCGCCGGGTTCTGGAAGCCGAGCTGACCCAGGAGCTCGGTCTCCTCGCCGTCCTTCTCGTTCCACTGCTTGCAGGCGACCTGGCAGGCGCGGCAGCCGATGCACTTCGTGACGTCGATGAGCGTCGTCTTGATGGCGGGGAGGACGGCGGCCGTGCTCATGCTTTCCTCCCCTTCGAGGCCGCGCCCGGTGGCGCCTTGACGACGTTCACGAGGCAGGCCTTCGTCTCCTGCGTGCCCGCCCCGGGATCCGAGGCGTCGATCGTGAGGTGGTTGACGCTCACGCCGGTCGAGAGCCCCTGGAAGCCCCAGTTGTAGGGCATCCAGACGATCGTGACCTCGCGTCCGTTCGCCTTCAGAGGCTTCATCCGCGGCGTCACGACCGCCTTCACCGTGAGCGCGCCGCGCGCGGACGAGACCTGCACGAGGTCGCCCGATTTCACGCCGAGCTTCTCGCCGAGCGACTTCGGGATCTCGATCGTGGGCTCGGGCATGAGCTCGTTGAGCCACGGGATGTTCCGCGTCGTCGAGCCCGCGCACCAGTGCTCCGCGACGGTGGACGTCATGAGGACGTACGGGAAGTCCGCGACCATGCCGATCGGCTGGTGGGACTTCACGCGCGGGTACTTCAGCATCGGGTTGTGGGACATCTTCGGGTGGAGGATGTTCTCCACGGGGGTCTCGACGGGCTCGTACATCTCCGGGAGCGGCCCGTCCTTCGGGACGTACGCCACGTCGCGCCGATACTGGGTGTACTTCTCGTCGGGGTCCTTGTAGACGGCCGCGAAGAGGCGCCCGACGCCTTCCGCGCCCAGATGGAATGCCCGCTGCCCGTTGGGAGTGTCCGGGCCGTCGGTCAGCGACGGGGACGTCGGGCACGTCGTAGCCCGTCCAGCGCTTCTCCTTCTCGTCCCACCAGACGATCGGCTTGGAGCCCGGATACGGCTTGCCGTGCCGGTCGCAGGAGGCGCGGTTGTAGAGGATGCGCATGTTGTTCGGCCACGTCCACCCGAAGCCCGGATAAAGGCCGAGCCCGCCCGGGTCGGTCTTGGAGTCGCGGCGCTTCGAGAGGTTCACGCCGCCCGCGAAGACGCCCGCGTAGATCCATGCCCCGGAGTACGTGGAGCCGTCCGACTGCAGGTCACCCACCTTCCGCACGAGGTCGCCGGCCTTGAGGCCGATCGCGGGGATGTCCTTGACGGCGCGGCCGTTGATCTCCTTCAGGACGTCCTCGGCCGAGAGGTACGTCCAGAACGCCTTGTTGAGGGGCTCGTCGCGCGGCTCCTTCGAGTCGTGGACGAGGTCGCGCACGCGCCGGAAGATCATGTCGACGATCTCGCCGTCGGGCTTCGCCTGGCCCGGCGGCTTCACGGAGGCGTGGCGCCACTGGACCATGCCCCCCGAGTTCGAGATCGAGCCGTTCTTCTCCATGAAGAAGGAGGCCGGCAGGAGGAAGACCTCCGTCTGGATCTTCTTCGGGTCCGCTCCGGGCCGCTTCCAGAAGATCGCCGTCTCCGTCTCCCAGATCTCCTGGACGACGAGCGTCTCGAGCTTGTCCATCCCGTCGAACGTCAGCTTCAGGTTCGGCGTCGTGACCGCCGGGTTCTGGCCGACGATCCACATCATCTTCATGGTGCCCGCGAGCGCCGCCTCGAAGATCGAGAGCGTGCCGTAGTCCACCTTCGCGCTCCGCTTCGGGAGCCACGCGTAGCCGTACTCGTTCTCCTTCGTCGCGGCGTCGCCGTAGAAGGCCTTGAGCGTGTTGATGAGGTACTTCGTGTCCGCGAGCCCGTTGTTCCGCCCGTAGTCCTGGGCCGTCGCGTCCGCCGTCGTCGGGTGGTTCAGGTAGCCCGGCATGTAGTTCGCGAGGACGGCCATGTCGCACGCGCCCTGCACGTTCGGCTCGCCGCGCAGCGCGTTCACGCCGCCGCCGGGCTTGCCGATGTTGCCGAGAAGGAGCTGCAGGATCGTGAACGAGCGGATGCCCTGCACGCCCGTCGTGTGCTGCGTCATCCCGAGCGCGTAGAGGATCGAGCCCGGCCGGTTCTTCGCCATCGTGTCGGCGATCGTCTTGATCTGCGCGGCCGGGATGCCCGTGATCGTCTCGCCCATCTCGAGCGTGTAGCGCGAGACGAACTCCTTGAGGCGCGTGAAGACGCAGTGCGGGTCGTCCAGGCTCTTCGCGAGGCGGGGCTTGCCCTTCGCGTCGAGCTGGTAGCCCCAGGTCGTCGTGTCGTACTTGTGCGCCTCCGCGTCGTAGCCGCTGAAGACGCCGTCCTTGAAGTCGAACTGGGGGTGCACGAGCATGAGCGCGTTCGTGTGCGTCACGACGTAATCCTCGTCGTACAGCTTGTTGACGAGGATGTAATTGATCATCGTGTTCTGGAGCGCGGCGTCGGTGCCCGGCCGGATGCGCGCGTACATGTCGGCGGTAGCGGAGGTCCGCGTGAAGCGCGGGTCGACGTGGATGATCTTCGCGCCGTTCTCCTGCGCCTTCCGGATCCACTTGAACGCCATCGGGTGGTTCTCGGCGACGTTGCTGCCTTCCACGAGGATCGTCTTGCAGTTCTGCAGGTCGATCCAGTGGTTCGTCATCGCGCCGCGCCCGAACGTGGCCCCCAGACCGGGGACCGTGGGGCTATGTCAAAGTCGTGCCTGGTGCTCGACGTACGCGAGGCCGAGCAGCCGGGCCGCCTTCTGGAAGAGGTAGCACTCCTCGTTCGTGTTCTGGGCGCCGCCGAGGAACGCGATCCCGTCCGTCCGGTTGACGGTGACGTCCTTGTCGCCGACCTTCTCGGTCGAGACCCACGTCTCCTCGCGCGTCTTCTTGATCTTCTTCGCGATGCGGTTGACGGCCTCTTCCCAGGAGAGCTCCTCCCAGTGGTCGCTGCCCGGCGCCCGGTAGAGGGGTTTCTGGTTCCGCCGCGGCGAGGTGTGCGTCGCGAACATCGAGATGCCCTTCACGCACAGCGACCCGCGGTTCACGATGTGGTCGTAGTCGCCTTCCATCGTGAGGAGCTTCCCGTCGCGGACGGCGGCGATCATCCCGCAGCCGCACGAACAGAAGTTGCACGACGTCGTGAACTCCTGCACCCCCGCGAGCTTCAGCTGCTTCGTCGCCGCTCGAACCTCGCGGACGTCGAGGAGCCCGTCGAGCGTCGAGCCCGGCGCCGCCGAGCAGGGTGAGCCGCAGCAGGTCCCTGCGGTTGACCGACGCGGGGTGGCGCTCAGATCCAGCGCCCGCCTTCGTGTCTGGAGAATCCGAAGGTTCGCTCATCGTGTGCCTCCCTGCCGTGGCTGTTCGGAGAATCGTCTGCTTGCAGCGTTGACGCAAATCACCCTGCGGCGCGTCGCGTTCGGCCGCCGGTGAGTCCCCGGAGTCGATCCACGCCTCGAGGAGCGTGTGGCTCACGGCGAGGACGACGGGCCCGACGAAGATCCCGATCAGCCCGAACGACACGAGGCCGCCGATCACGCCCGCGAAGATCAGGAGAAGCGGAAGGTCCGCTCCCTTCTTGATGAGGATCGGCCGGACGACGTTGTCGAGCGTCACGACGGGAATCGTCCAGACGAGAAGGAACGTCCCCCATCCCGCCTGTCCGCTGCCGTAGAGCCAGATGATCGCCGGGCACGAGGACGAGGATGGGACCCACCTGCGCGATGCACAGGACGAGCGCGAGAACCGTGAGAACGCCGGCGAACGGGACGCCGGCGATCGCGAGTCCCGATCCCGGCGATCGCCGACTGGCCGACCGCGGTGACGACCACTCCGAGCGCCACGCCGCGGATCGCCTGGCCCGCGAGCACGACCGCCGCGGCGCCGCGGTCCCCGCCCACGCGGCGCGCGAAGCGGCGCAGCCGGTCGGCGGCGGCGTCGCCGAGGTTGTAGAGGACGGCGGCCACGATCACCGTCATCAGGAGCTGCGCGAAGAGCGCCCCGACGCTGCCGAGCGTGGCGAGAAGCCAGTTCAGGGCCTGACGCGCGTACGGCGCGGCCTGCGCCGCGAGATCCCGCATCCCCTCGCCCGCGAAGCCCTGCCACGCGGCGGCTGCCTTCGCACCGACGAGCGGGACCTTGGCGACCCATGCCGGCGGGGGCGGAATATCCGCCGCTTCGAAGCTGGTCGACCTTGGCGGCGATTGCGTCCCGGTGCCCGAGGAGCGTCCCGAGGCCCGCGAGGAACGGCACCACGACGACGAGGAGGAGCGCGATCGTCAGGACGGCCGCCGCCGGGCCGCGGCGGCCGCCGAAGAGCTTCTGGAGCTTCAGGAGCACGGGCCACGTCGCGACGACGATCGTCGTCGCCCACACGAGCGCCGCCGCGAACGGGGAGACGATCCACAGCGAGAGCGCGAGCAGCCCGCAGATGATCAGGATCGCGAAGACGAGCTGCGTGAGGTCGGGCCGTCGGTCGTTCATGGACGTTTCGCTCACTCGTTCCTCCCGCGCTGGGCCGTCGAGACCTTGCCCCAGAAGAGCTGGAGCGGCAAGTGCAGCCGGCTCCCCCACGCCGCCTCCTCGTGCGCCTGGAGCGGGAACACGAAGTGGATGAAGTCGCGCCCGTAGACGTAGCCGCGGCTCTGGAGCGCGATCGCCATCGCGAGCGTCGTCTCGAAGTTGTCGCCGGGCCAGCCGCTGTCGATGTAGAACTTCGCCTCGCTCTTCGGCTCGTTGAGGACGCGCTCGACGAGGTCGTCCTTGTGCGAGAACGTGCTCGACAGGCACGCGGCGGCCGTGAACGTCCCCGGATACTGGAACGCCATGTAGAACGACACGACGCCGCCGAGCGAGGAGCCCATGACGGCCGTCTCCCCCCGCCCGCCGATGAGCCGGAGCCGCCGCTTCGCCTCGGGGACGATCTCCTCGACGACCGAACGGCCGTAGGCCTCGTATCCCGGCTTCGTGTACTCCGCCATGCGGTCTCCGGAGTGGATGCCCACGACGACGACCTTGTCGACGGCGTTCATGCCGTCGAGCAGCTGAAGCGAGTCGTCCACGCTCCAGTCACGGCCGCCGAACGCCTCGTCGGGGAAGAAGAGGTTCTTGCCGTCCTGCATGAAGAGGACGGGGTACTTCTTCAGCGTGTTCTCGGAATAGCCCGGCGGGACGTAGGCCCTCACGCGGTGCCTGCGGCCGAGGATGGTCGAGTCGAGCTCGATGACGGGCGAGAACCTCCCGCTCTCGGACCCGGAGAAGAAGGGATAGACGTCGCGCGCGCCCTGCGCCGTCATGAGGACGAGGCCGTTCGCGCCGACCGCCCAGCGCGTCTCGTCGCCGACGCGCCAGCACGGCTTGAAGTAGAGGAACGGCCGCTTCGCCTCGAGCCGGAACGTGAACGTCGTCCCGTCGTCCGAGACGGACGCCGCCTCGAGGTCGTGGTCCCAGTCGAGGTCGGTCCTCAGGACGATGCGGCCCTCGGTGAGCGGATAGCGCACGCGCAGCTCGCGCCGGAGGACCGTCTCGGTCCGATAGAGGTCGTTCATCCGGTCACTCCCGTCGGCTCCACGTCGAATACGTGAAAACCCCACGCCGGCACGTCGAGGTAGAGACCGCGTTCCGCGAGGTCGTCTCCCGGCCGGTCGTAGGCGTCTTCGCCCATCCGGTCCGTCAGCCGCCACGTGCGGCCCCGGAGGTCGCTCCACGGCATCCCGACGAAGCACTGGCTCCGACGGGCCGCGTAATTCACGGCGACGAGGCGGCGGCGCTCGCCCGGCCCGGTCCACGCGAACGCGATGAAGTCGTCCGAGGAGGCGTTCCTCTCCCAGGCCGTGCGGCACGCGAGCAGCTGCCAGATCCCGTCCCGGAACGCCGGGTCCTTGAGGCTCACGAGCACGCGGCCGTAGAAGGAGCGGATCGCCTCGTCCGCCGGCTCCGACGGCCCGCGACGAAGGTGCACCGGGATCCGGACCCTTTTCCCCTCGCGCTGCCCCTGGTGGAAGAAGCGAAGCCCTGGCGCGAAGAACGTGAGGATCGCCGCCGCCCGGTGCACGTCGGGCGGGAACGTCGCGGCGGCCCGCGGCTCGTCGTGGTTCTCGAGGAAGCGCGCGAGCCGGTCCTGGTAGTCGAGGCCGGCGAGGAAGTGCTCGCGGACCGGCCGGGCCTCTCCGTGCTCGAGGCGGTCGTAGAGCCTCTTGTCGTACGTGTAGTCGAAGCCCTGCTGCTGGAGCGTCCACTCGAGGTCCCAGTAGACCTCGGCCATAAACAGGAAATCCGGATTTCTTCGACGAATAGACCCGATCGCTGTCGGCCAGAAGAGGTCGGCCCTCGTACCCCAGGTGCGTTCGAACACATCGGGCAGTATCAGCATCGCCATGTCACAGCGCACGCCGTCGCACTGCCCGGAGATCTTGTCCAGCTCGGCGAGCATCGCACGCTGCAATTGCGGGTTCCCGTAGTTCGAGCTGGAGCGTGTCCGACCAGCCGTCGAAGTACGGGTCGCGGCCGTACGCGAGAATGCCGTGCGGGGTGCGAACCCAGTTCCGCGGCGCCGCCGCGAGTTGCTCCTCGGTCCCGTGGACGAAGTACTCGGGGTGCTCCGCGACCCACGGGTGATCCGGCGCCATGTGGTTCGGGACGAAGTCGAGGATCAAGCGCAGGCCGCGCCGCCGCCAGCCTCTCGCGCAGGCGCGCGAGCGCCTCGTCGCCGCCGAAGTCCTCGTGGACCCGGTACGTCGCGCACCGCGAAGGGCGATCCCGCGACGTCGGACTCCTCGTAATCCGGCAGCGTGCGCCGGTACTCCTCCACCAGGTCGGGCTTCGTTCTGCGAAATGCTGCCGAGCGGCCTCGCCCGTCTGCCAGACGCCGAGAAACCAGACGAAGTCGAAGCCGTCCGAGGCGAGTCCGTCCAGCTCCGCGTCCGGCACGTCGTCCAGCGTCGCCGGCCGGCCCAGCCCGTTCGCGAGCTCGGAGAGCCTCACACGCGTGTTGACCTGGAAAAGCGACGGATACCGGACCTGCGACATCACCGCTGCCCGCCCACCGCCTCGCGGGTCAGCCGGGAGACGAGCTGTCTCTTCGACGTCTTCAGAGCGACCTCGGGGTCGACGCGTCCGAAGAGGTCGAGGAGACGGGCGATGAGGCCGGTCCACCCGGTCTGGTGGCTGGCGCCGAGGCCGGCGCCGTTGTCGCCGTGGAAGAACTCGTAGAAGAGAATCAGATCCCGCCAGTGCGGGTCCGTCTGGAACTTCTCCGTCCCGCCGTACACCGGCCGGCGGCCGCTCGCGTCGCGGAGGAACATCGCCGCGAGGCGCCGCGAGATTTCCTTCGCGACCTCGAAGAGCGTCATCCGGTTCCCGGAGCCCGTCGGGCACTCGACCTTGAAATCGTCACCGTAGAAGAGGTAGAGGTTCAGGAGGCCGCGGATGATGAGGCCGTTCACCGGCATCCAGACCGGGCCCCGCCAGTTCGAGTTCCCCCCGAACATCCCCGTGTTCGACTCCGCCGGCAGGTACGACACGTCGTAGGCGCGGCCCTCGAGGTGGAACACGAACGGATGGTCCCTGTGATACCGCGAGAGCGACCGGATTCCGTAGGGACCGAGGAACTCGTTCTCGTCGAGGAGGTACCCGAGGACGCGCTCGAGCTTCTTCTTGTTGAGGACCGACAGGAGACGGCGGTTCGCGTAACCGACGTACCCTTCCTCCGTCGGCGCGACGTGCGCGACGACCTCGGGGTGGCGGCTCCGGAAGAGCGCGATCAGCTCGCGCAGCCTCGGGAACCGCTCGAGGAGGTCGCCCTCGAGAACCGTGGCGGCGCACAGGGGCAGGAGCCCGACCATCGACCGGACCTTGAGCCGCATGCCGGTGCCGTCGGGGAGCCTCAGGAGGTCGTAGAAGAACCCGTCCGCCTCGTCCCACATCTCGTCGTGGTGCTCGCCGAGACGGTCCATCGCGTACGAGATCCAGATGAAGTGCTGGAGGAACCGGTAGGCGTGCTCCTCGTACACAGGGTCGTGCTCGGCGAGGATGAGCGCGATCTCGAGCATGTTCTGGCAGTAGAAGGCCATCCAGGCCGTCCCGTCCGCCTGCTCGAGGGAGCCTCCGGTCGGAAGCGTCGCGCTCCGGTCGAAGACGCCGATGTTGTCGAGGCCGAGGAAGCCGCCCGCGAAGACGTTCCGCCCGGCGGGGTCTTTCCGGTTCACCCACCAGTTGAAGTTGAGGAGCAGCCCCTGGAAGGAGCGCTCGAGGAACTTGGTGTCCTCCCGGCCGAGCTCGCGCTCGACCTGGTAGAGGTAGAGCGTCGCCCAGGCGTGGACGGGAGGGTTCACGTCGCTGAAGTTCCACTCGTACGCGGGGATCTGCCCGTTCGGGTGGGCGTAGAGGCTCTGGAGCATCAGGAGCAGCTGCTGCTTGGCGAAGTCGAAGTCGACGAGCGAGAGAGCGATCGTGTGGAACGCGAGGTCCCACGCCGCGTACCACGGGTACTCCCACTTGTCGGGCATCGAGATCACGTCGCCGTTGAACATGTGGAACCACTCGGCGTTCCGGGGAGCCGCCCGGCTCCCCAGGAGCGGGTGCGCGTCGTGCTCGCTGAGCCACTTGTCCACGTCGAAGAGGTAGAACTGCTTCGACCAGAGCATTCCCGCGAGCGCCTGCCGGTGGACCCGGCGTTCGTCTTCGCCGAGCGAGCGGGGGGTGATCTTGTCGTAGAAATCGTCGGCGTCGGCGAGACGGGCCGCGACGGTTGCGTCGAATCCCCTGCCGAACGCCGGGGTCGGCGGCGCGGCGGCGAGGCGGAGCCGGACCACCTCGCATCCCCCCGCCGGCACGTCCAGAACGTACCGGGCCGCGGCCTTCGTGCCGGTCTTCGCGGGATTCACGCGCCCGCTTCGCCGCCGACGACGTACCGGTGAAACGCGTCCTTCACGTACGGGGACGGGTTCGGCTGGCCCCAGAGGCGCTCGGCGTTGGACTCGTTTTCCGTGAAGAGGAGCTCCGGACTCCCGTCGCACGCCAGCGTGTACGTGCCCAGCTCGGGATGCGCCGCGCGGATCCTCCCCGGACCCGCTTCCTCGAGGAGCGGCTTCGTCCCACCCCCTCCCCACGACCACGTGTTCCGGAACCAGAGCGTCGGGAGGAGGTGCACTCGCGCGGCTTCCGGGCCCCGGTTGTGGACGGAGACGCGGATCAGCAGGTCTTCCGGGCCTTCCTTGGCGACCTCCATGAAGACGTCGAAGTACCGGTCTTCGTGGAACGCGCCGGTGTCGAGCAGCTCGTACTCCATCTCCTCGCGCGACCGGCGGCGGTTCGTCTCGAGGAGGTCCCGGTACGGGAACTCCCGCTGAGGGTACTTGTAGAGGTACTTCATGTACGAGTGCGTCGGCGTCGAGTCGACGTAGAAGTAGTACTCCTTGACGTCCTCTCCGTGGTTCCCCTCGCTGTTCGTGAGGCCGAAGAGGCGCTCCTTGAGGATCGGGTCCTGCCCGTTCCAGAGGGCGAGCGCGAAACAGAGGCGCTGCTGGTCGTCCGAAATCCCGCCGATCCCGTCCTCGCCCCAGCGGTAGGCCCGCGAGCGCGACTGGTCGTGCGTGAAGTAGTCCCAGGCGTTGCCGTCCGCGCTGTAGTCCTCGCGGACCGTTCCCCACTGCCGCTCGGAGAGGTAGGGCCCCCACTTCTTCCACGTGATCCCTTCCTCGCGCGCGTCGTTCAGGCGCTTCTGCTCGGTGCACTCCGTCAGGTCGGCTGAGCTCTTCGAACGGGTCATGGGTCGTACCTCCCGTCAGCTTTTCGCCGGAACTCTAGCCCGGATCTGGTGAAATAGGCCGCTCGCGCCGCAACAGGAGGAATCTCGACGTGATCCGGAGCCTCTTGGCGATTCCACTTCTCTCGATCCTCCTCGTCCCGCCGTCGGCGTCCCGAGCGGCGGAGCCGGCTCGGCCGAAGATCGGGCTCGTCCTCTCGGGCGGCGGGGCCCGCGGCTGGGCCGAGATCGGCGTCCTGAAGGTGCTGGAGGAGCTCCACGTACCGGTGGACCTCGTCGTCGGGTCCAGCATCGGGTCGGTCGTCGGCGGCCTCTACGCGTCCGGAATGTCCCCGCAGGAGATGGAGGACACGCTCGCGGCGATGGACTGGGACGACGCGTTCGTCGACAGGGTGCCGCGCGTCGACCGCCCCTTCCGGAGGAAGCTCGACGACGCGCAGTACCTGACGAAGCTCGTCGTCGGGATCGACAAGGGGAAGCTCGCTCTTCCGTCGGGCCTCGTCGAGGGGCAGAAGCTCGCCTTCATTCTCCGGAAGATCCTCCTCCCGACCGCGCTCGTCACGGACTTCGACCGGCTCCCGATCCCGTTCCGGTGCCAGGCCACCGACGTGACGAACGGAGAAGGCGTCGTCCTCCGGGGGGGTGACCTCGCCACGGCCATCCGGGCGAGCATGTCGTTCCCCGGGGTCCTGACGCCCGTCGAGATCGACGGCCGGCTCTTCGTGGACGGCGGGGTCGCCGTGAATTTCCCGGTCGAGACGGCTCGCCGCGAGGGAGCGACGGTGCTCGTCGCCGTCGACATCACGGCGCCACCGGTCAGCCGCGAGAAGCTGGGGAACATCGCGGGAGTCCTGAGTCAGGTGACGAGCGCCGCGACGGTGCAGAACGTGGCCGCGTCCCGCGCCGCGATCCGGCCGGAGGACGTCTCCATCAAGCCGGAGATGAAGGGCTTCGGACTGCTCGCCTTCACGCGCCTTCACGAGGCGGTCGCCCTCGGAGAGAAGGCGGCCCGCGCGGTGGCGGACCGGCTGCGCGCCCTCTCGGTCCCGGAGGAGGAGTACCGGGCCTGGCTCGCGCGCGCGAGGAGGAAGCCCCAGCCTGCCCTGACGATCGCCGCGATCGAGCTCGTGAACTCCTCGCCCCTCTCCGACGAGAGCCTGCGCGAGAGGATCCGCTCGAAACCGGGTCCGCTCGACCTCGACACGCTCGGGGCGGACCTCTCGCGGCTCCACGCGACGGGCGAGTTCGACCTCGTCGACTACCGGATCGTCCCGGAGACGACCGGAAACGTCCTGAAGATCGTCATCCAGGACCGGTCGTGGGGGCGCACGTCCGTCCGGTTCGGCACCAACCTCACGACGGACTTCAAGGGCGACACGTCCTTCGAGCTCGCCACCACCGTGACGCGGACGAGCCTCAACCGGCTGGGAGGCGAGTGGAAGCTGGCAGCAGGGGTCGGCGGTCTTCAGGTCGTGCATGGCGAGCTCTACCAGCCCGTGACGACGTCGGGCCTTCTGTTCGTGGCCCCGCTCGCCGAGTGGAACCGGGTGGACGAGTTCGTCCCGGCCGAGGACGGGTCGATCAACGACATCACCCGGAGAGAGGTCTTCGCCGAGGCCGATGCGGGTCTCACCGACCGGAGATTCGGCGAGCTTCGGCTCGGAGTTCGCCGGGGCTACCTCCAGGCGGACTCGACCGGCGGCAGTCCGCTTCCCGCCGTGCGCGAGGACCGCGGGTCGGTGGAAGCGCGCCTCGACATCGACAGCCGGGACAGCGTCTCGTTCCCCGGCTCGGGCGCCTACCTCCACTCCGAGATGTCGTGGCAGACGCCGACCCTCGGAGCCGCGGTGAGCGGCCGGCGTTTTCTCGCCGTCGGCCTCGCCGCGTTCGGCTTCGGGAAGAACACGATCCAGCTCACCGCGAGCGCGGGGAGCCCGGTGGGCACCGATCTCGGCTACTACGACCAGTTCCAGCTGGGCGGCTTCCGGAGGCTCTCGGGTTATCGAACCAACGCGTTTACGGGTCCTTACATGGCCTTCGGGTCGCTCGGGTTCCGGCGGGAGATCGGCCGCCTCCCTTCGATCCTCGGCGGGGGCATCTATCTCGGCGGAACCTTCGAGGCGGGAAACACCTGGACCCGGGGCGCCGACGTCAGCCTTTCCGATCTGCGTGTCGCCGGCTCCGTGTTCCTGGGAGGAGAGACTCCCCTGGGGCCGGTCTACCTCGCGTACGGGCTGGCGGAGAGGGGAAACTCGGCCTTCTATTTCCTGATCGGCGTGCCGTTCTGAGGTGAGGCCCGGTTCTCGGCTTCGGCCGCGTATCATCTCTTGCTTCGATAACCGAAACCGGTTAGAGGCAAGACAGCGACAAGAGAAACGGTGAACGAGCATGTCAGATACGCCAAAGCAGAATGACTGGACGAAACCTGCCGCGATGGCGATCCCCAAGGGTGGGGTCCCGAAAGACAAGGAAAAGCAGGGCAGATACGGCCCGGTGTTCCCCAAGACCCCGGCGTGTTACGGCTTCTCCATCATCGCGAAGATCGTTCCGGGCACCGAGGACAAGTTTTACGAGTATGCGAGAAACATCGAGAAGGCTGTGACAGGCCAACCGGACGTTCTCGCCGTGCTCAAGCTCCATTACCTGCGCTGGAACCTCTTCGAGATCAAAGGCGACACCTATTTCCAGTACATGGGCATCTTCGACACCGATTTCGACAAATACACCGAGGACGCGGTGGCCATTTTCGCCGCGACGGGCCTGCGCACGGTCTTCGAGAATCTGGAAGGGTTTCCGAAGGATTGGAAGACGAATCCCGCGGCGTTCATCAAATTCGTGCGGGACCACCATCGTCCGCCCTTTCTGGAATACGGCGAATATCCCTATGTGAGCGCCGACGAGATCAGGAAGGCCCTCAAGCTCAAAGCGGCGTTTTCCGAAGCACTCGATCAGATGCAGTGACTCCGGGGAACCGTGTCATGACCACGAAGGTCCTGAGCCGTGACGCTTCGTGCGAGATGAAATGCTCGAGTTCGACGACATCCAGCACATCCTGCTGACGCGCGCGCCCGCGCTGAACGGACGATACGAGTTCCTGTCGTTTCGGAAGCCCGCGGGCGGACGGGCGTGGCTGTCCGCGATCCTCGAGAAGGTGCAGTCGGCGGCGGAGGCGCGAACATCGGTCGAAAAGGAAAAACGCTGGGTGACCGTCGCCTTTACCTGGAACGGGCTGCGGGCGCTGGGTGTCGACGAGACCTCCCTCTCCACGTTTCCGGAGGAGTTCAAACAAGGCATGGTGGCCCGGGCGGAGGTCCTTGGCGACGACGGCGCGAATCATCCGGACAAGTGGATGGGCGGCCTCGCCAGTCCCGACCTGCACGCCATCGCCATTCTTTTCGCTCGCGACGGAGCGGAACGCGAACGGAGCACGGCCGAGCACGCGAAGCTCGTCGCTCGGTGCGAGGGAGTGGAGGTGCTTTCGTCGCTCGACCTGGAGGCCACGCCGCCTTTCGACTACGCGCACGATCACTTCGGCTACCGCGACCGGCTCTCCCAGCCGGTCATCGAAGGCTCGGGGGACGAGCCGACACCGGGCTCCGGCGCCCCGCTGAAGGCGGGCGAGTTCATCCTCGGCTACCCGGACGAAGACGGCCCTCCCGCCAATCTCCCCCAGCCGGAGGTTCTCTCGCGGAACGGGAGCTTCATGGCTTATCGCCGCATGGAGGAGCACGTCGGCGCGTTTCGCGACTTCCTGAAGGAACACGGTCAGACGCCCGAGGAACAGGAGCTGCTGGCCGCGAAGCTCATGGGCCGCTGGAGGAGCGGCGCTCCCCTCGTCCACGCGCGCGACAAGGACGACCCGGCGCTGGGCGCCGATCCGCAGCGGAACAACGACTTCAACTACAAGCAGACGGACCCGCATGGCTACGCGGTGCCGCTGGGCTCGCACATCCGCCGCATGAACCCCCGCGACACGGCGCACAACATGAACCGGCGCCGGATGATCCGCCGCGGGGCGACCTACGGCCCGCACTTGCCCGAGGGCAGTCCGGAGGATGGCGTCGAGCGCGGCATCGCCGCCTTCGTGATCTGCGGGAGCCTGGTCCGCCAGTTCGAGTTTGCGCAAAACGTGTGGGCGAACTTCAAGAATTTCCACGAGCTCGGCAACGAGCGCGACCCGATCATCGGCAGCCATGACGGCACGCTGGAGTTCAAGATCCCGAAGCGCCCGATCCGAAAGACGATCAAGGGCCTCCCGGCTTTCACGACCGTGAGAGGCGGCGCCTACTTCTTTCTTCCGGGGCTCAAAGCGCTTCGATACCTCGCCTCGAGAAATGAGAGCCGCTGAAATGCCCGGGCCAGGCCCGCTCGATCCTTCGACGACGGGACCTTGATGGACGTCCTCGTCATCGGCGCCGGTCCGGCAGGAGTCGCCGCCGCTCTGCGCGCGGCGGATCTCGGCGCACGGACGACGCTGGTGACTCGCGGAGAGTTCGGAGGAATGGCGGCCGCCGACGGACCCATTCCCGTCAGGACCCTCGCGCATGCCGCCCGGCTCCTGCGCGAAGCGCGGCAGTTCGGCCGCTACGGCATCACGGTGAGCGACCCGGTTCTCGATTACCCGAGGCTCGTCGCGCGCGCGGAAGAAGTGGTCGGCGAGGCGCGGGCGCACTCCGCTTTCCGCGAGCAGATTGATTCTCTGGGCGTGATCGTTCGCGAAAACGCCGGGGCGGCGTTCTTCAAAGACCCTCACCACCTAGAAACTGAGAGCGGGCTGAAGCTCGCGGCGGACAGAATCATCGTGTGCACCGGCGGGGTGAGCCGACGCATGGCGGTCCCCGGCTCGGAGTGGACAAACACACATCGGGATGCCTTCTCGTTGACATCCGTTCCACCTTCGATGCTCGTGATCGGCGCCGGCGCCACCGGAGTGCAGGTGGCCTCCATCTTCGCCGCCTTCGGCACGAGAGTTCAGCTCTTTCAGACGGGTCCGCGCATCCTGCCGGGCGAGGACGAAGACGTTTCAGCGGCCGTAGCGGCGGCCTTTCGCGACTCGGGCGTCGTCGTGCACGAGAACGTGAGCGCCATCCAGTCTTTCGAAAGGACGCCGACGGGAGTGCGGATGTTCTTCTCTCGCGGTCCGAACCGGGAAAGTGCCGAGGCGGCTCTCGCGGTCGTCGCGGTGGGCTGGGTTGCCAACACCGAAGAGATGAACCTCTCCGCGGCAGGCGTCGAGACCGATGCCCGCGGGTTCGTGAGGGTCGATCCGTACCTGTGCACGTCCGCGCCTCACATCTTCGCCGCGGGCGATATCACGGGCCACGTGCTGCTGGTTCCGCCCGCGCTGCAGGAGGGTTTCGTAGCGGCGACGAACGCCGTGCGCGGAGCGGCGGCAACGATCGGGGATACGGTCAATCCCACGGGCAGCTTTACGGACCCGGAATACGCGCAGGTGGGACTCACCGAAGCTCGAGCGCGCGCGTCACACGACGTCTTGACGGCGGTCGTGGAATTCGACTCCGCGACGCGGACCATCATCGACGGGCGGACCCTGGGCTTCTGCAAGCTCATCGTCGATCGAACGAGCGCGAAGGTCCTCGGCTGCCACGTCGTCGGCGAGCGGGCCGTCGAGATCGTTCAACTGGCGGCAGTTGTGATCGCAGCCGGCATGCGTGTGACCGATCTCGCCCACGTTCCCTTGTCGTTTCCGACGTACGGAGGGATTCTCGGTCGCGCGGCCGCCAGCGCGGCGCGCCAGATCAACCGGGAGACGAGCCGCCAATCAAATGAAGCGGGAGGAACAAATGAGCTCATCGAAGCAGCCCGCTCGAACCTATAACCAGACCCATGTCGCGCGGCCGCGCAAGGCGGGCAAGCGGCGGCTGAGCATCTACTGGACCTGGAGCTATCCCTGGGAGGCCGGCCGCGATCGCGCGGAGATGGAGAACCGCTTCTCCACGATCACCGAGGTTCGCAACGTTCTCTGGCCGGCGTACGAGACGCCGGAATACGGTGCCGCACAGTTTCTCCAGGGAATCGCCGGAACGCTGGAGCTCTTCCACCGCTCGACGCTCCTCTTCCAGGGGATCGCCGGCGAAGCGACCGGCTTTCCGGTCGCCGTCTTCCAGCGCATCGATCAGGCCGGCTACCGGCTGCCCATCGACGAGCGGATCCTCGCCGATACGGACACCCTGATGGTCTTCGGCCTCGACCACCTTCCCTCCGATCAGAAGGCGGAGACGGAAGAGATAGAGGCGATCCGCGAGTGGCTGAAGCGGGAAGGCACGTGTCTCCTGCTTGCGCCGCACCACGACGTGGGCTTCACCAGCGACTTGAAGCAGCGTCAGATGGAATACCTCCATCACGGCGACACCCTCGTCCCCCGCCAGCAGCGCTTCGGCCAGTACACCCGTTCCCTGATGAAGGCGCTCGACGTCCCGGTCATCAATAAATGGGGGCTCCGGCCCGCGGTCGTCAAAGGCACGAGGAACATCGCGCCCCTCACCGCCTTTCGCGACCTCGACAGCCCGGGACTGTTGAAGAAGGTCACGACCTTCAACTTCCATCCCCACCTGCCGCATTACGAGCTGACCGAGAAAGACACCAAGGCCGTGCAGGTCCTGGGACGGCAGCCGATCGACCCCGATCGTCCTCACCCGTTTACGGCCGCGGGAAACAAGGAGCTCAACGTTCTCCTCTGGATGCCGCCGAAAGGCAAGCGGGCCGGGGACATTCTCATGGTCGACTCCACGCACTTCACGACCCTCTTCGGCGGCACCGACAGCCTCTCGAACTTCTGGCGGAACCTGGCCGTAATGAAATGATCGACGCTCTCAGCAAGATCGTCCCGGTCGTGATGCTCGCCTTCGTGATCTCGAGCATGCTCGCGATGGGCCTGAGCCTCACCGTCCGCGAAATCGCCGCGCCGCTGCGCAACGCGCGGCTCGTCCTGCTGGCCCTGCTCGCGAATTTCGTCCTGATGCCGCTCGGGGCCTTCGGGATCGCGAGGCTGCTTCATCTGAAAGAACCCCTGACCGCCGGATTGCTCGTCCTCGGGGCGGCGGCCGGCGCGCCGTTCCTTCCCAAGCTCGCCGCGCTCGCCAAAGGGAACATGGCGTTCTCCGTCGGCCTCATGGTTCTGCTCATGGTGCTGACCGTCGGTTACATGCCGCTCGTCCTGCCGATGCTGCTCGAAGGAGTCACGGTCGACGCCGCGAAGATCGCGCGCTCGCTCGTCCTCCTCATGCTCCTGCCGCTCGGGGTCGGACTCGCGGCCAAGGCCTGGCTTTCGGCGGCCGCTGCCCGGGTCAAGCCCGGGCTCGACAAGACGTCGAACCTCAGTCTCATCTTGCTGATTGCGCTTCTCGTGGTGGTGAACTTCGACAAGATGCGGGACGTTTTCGGTACGCGCGGCATTCTCGCCGCCATCATCTTCGTCCTCCTGGGCTACGCCGTCGGCCACCTGCTCGGCGGGCCGGCCCTGGATACCAGGCGCGTGCTGGGTCTTGGGACCGCGCAGCGCAACATCGCCGCGGCGCTCGTGGTGGCAGGCCAGAATTTCAGCGATCCGGAGGTCGTGCTCATGGTCGTCGTGGTGGCGATCGTCGGATTACTGATCCTCATGCCGGGGTCGCGGGCGCTCTCTCGGCGTGGCTAGGTCCGGGTATGGCACCAGGGTGGCTCCGACCCGCCGGGCCGGAGTGCTCGGGGTTGCCGCCCTCCTCTCTTTTCTCTCGGCGAGAGCGCAAGCGCAGAACAGAGGGGTCTATCCGCTCGGCATGAGCGCGACGAATTCGGGAGTCGTCCCCGTACCCGGACTCACGTACGCAAACGTGTTCATTTTCTACTCGCGCGATACGTCGAGGGGACCGAGCGGCGAGACCCTCGCGACGGGCTCGAACTCCGTCCTGATGGACATGAACACGTTCGCATGGGTGTGTGAACCCCTCGAGTCCCTGGGTGGTGCGAAGCTCTCGCTGGCCGCGACGATCCCCATCGCGAACAACTCTCTCGCGTCGGACGTTGCCGGATCCATCAGTGGCGGCGGCGGCCTCGCGGACACCTTTTTCCAGCCTCTCATTCTCGGCTGGACGACGAAACATGCCGACCTTCGGTTCGCCTACGGTTTCCTGGCGCCGACGGGACAATTCGCGGCCGGAGGCAGCAACAACGTCGGATCCGGTTATTGGACGCACATTCTCTCGGTGGGCGAAACGCTCTATTTGACCGAGAACCGGGCGGCCACGATCTCCGCTTTCGAGATCTACGAATTTCACGGACCCCAGGAGGGCACCGGCGTTCATCCCGGCCAGACCCTCAGCCTCGATTATTCGGTGACGCAGACGTTCCCGCTCGCGTCGGACCTTCGCCTCCAGGTTGGAGTGGCCGGATACGAGCAGTGGCAGACGACGAAGAAGACCGGACCCCAGGTAACGCCCGCCGAGGAGGAGGCCCGCTATCAGATCAACGCGCTCGGCCTGGCCGCAAACGTGCTGTTGCCCGCGCGCAAGGTGAGCCTCGGCGCGAAGTATCTGAAAGAATTCTCGAACAAATCTTCGTTTCAGGGATATTCGTTTCAGGTCTCGGCGTCCCTCAATTTCTGATCCGGGGCGACCGCCCTTCAGGCTGCTTCTCGAACCTGGACTGGCGGTAGTCCATCGCTCGAAGACCTCCTCCGACGCGGGGTTACGGGCGTGGCAACCGCACCGCGTCTCGCGAACGGGACGCGGTGCGGGCGGAGCTGCTCGTCCGGTCTGTACCTGGCGCGCGCCTAGGTCTTTTTCCTGGTTCCGAGATAGATGAGGACCACGAGAACCACCAGCACGATGAGGCCGATGACGATCGTCGTCGAGCGCGAGGAGGCAGGGGCCGGTTCGGGTGCCGGAGCCTGCGTAGGCGTCGCGGGCGCGGCAGCCACCGTCGTCGCCGGGGCGGGCGCCGCGGTCTCGGGGGCGGGCGCGGGCGCCTCGGCCTTCGCGGGCGCCGGCTTCTCCGGCGCAGCGGCCGTCGGCGTCAGGGGGGCCGGCGCCGCGGGAGCCGCGGCTGCGACCGGGGCGGGAGCGGGCTCGGCCGGCGCCTTGCCGGTCACGCCGCTCGCCCGCTGCGTCTCGGTCGTCATCTCCTTCGACGTCGTGACGATCGTCGCGTTGAGCTTCATCCCGGTCGTGAGGCTCTCGATGCCGACTTCCCTGCCGTCGACGAGGAACTTGAAGCCGGCCGGGATGAGGTAGTTGTGGAAGCCGTCCTTCTCCCTCGTCGTGAGAGTGGCGCCCGACGCCTTGACGACCTCGCCGTCCTTGATCGTCACGGTCTTGACCACGACGGGCTTCGCGATTGTGTGGAACGTCGCCGAGAGCGTCGTGCCGATCTTGAGGTCGGCGAGGCCGACTTCCTTGCCGTCGACCATGGCGGTCCTGCCGGGCGGCACCTCCAGCTCCCGGACGACTCCATCGTCCATCTTCAGGATGACGGAGTGGCTGGTCTTGCCGATCACGAGGCCCGACTTGACCTTCGTGTCGACGACCGTCTGCGCGACGGCGGCTCCCGCGAGGCACAAGGCCACGGCGAGAGCGACGAGGATGACGATTCGTGCTGGTTTCACCACACTTCTCCTTTCACATTTCACATAAGAGAGCACGTGCAGGGTGACCTTCCCCACCGCGCCGTTTGCGCTTCTCTGGCTTGCGTTGCGAGCCCCACTCTATCCCAACTGCTCGAAGTCGGAACCTCCCTGGGAGCGGACGATCCTATTGCGGAGATCTCCGCCCCGCGACCGCCCCGGCCAAGGCGCGAGCGGCCGCGTACGGAATGGTGATGAGGACGGGCCCGACGACGAGCGCCGCGCCCGGGTAGGAGGCGCCGAGGAGCACCCACTGGAAGACGGAGTCGAGGAGGATGCCCATGAGAAGGAGGACGGCGATGTCTCCGGCTGCTTCCCTCAAGAGAGCCGCACGATCGCTCCCGCGGACGAAGAGCCCATGAAGGAAGGACCGGCGGGCGTCGCGTGCGTCCGCGCGACCGGCCCGCCACCCGAGGAAGATCGCCACGGCGGGCTGAAACAAAAAGCGCATCCGGCCCGGCCCCGCAAGCCTCTTCGGCAGGTCCTCGAAGAACCGGGCTGAGAAGAGATAGAAGGCTCCGTGGTCGCGGGCCTCGCGGAGCGAACCCGGCACAGACACCGCGAGCACGCAAACCGTCAGCGCTCCGATGACGAGCCGGGCGCTCGGACGCTTCATTCGCCAAGGCTCCGGATCAGCGCATCGCCCGGAATCCTCTCGAAGAACGACTTCTCGAGCCGCTCCCTCGCGGCGAACGACAGGGCTTGTTTCACGGATCGTTTCCTTCCCGCCGCCCACACGGCGAGCGGCGCCTCCCGGAGCCGTCCGGTCGTCAGTCCCTTTCGAAGAGGGATTTGTAGCAGAGACCCGCGAGCGCCGCGCCGACGATCGGCGCGACCCAGAAGAGCCAGAGCTGCTCGAGCGCCCAGCCTCCGACGAAGAGGGCGGGGCCCGTGGAGCGGGCCGGGTTGACCGAGGTGTTCGTGACGGGGATCGAGATCAGGTGGATCAGCGTGAGGCCGAGGCCGATCGCGATCGGCGCCATCCCGGCCGGGGCGCGGCGGTCGGTCGACCCGAGGATGACGATGAGGAACATGAAGGTCATGACGACCTCGGCAACGAGGCAGGCGAGAAGGCCGTACTGGCCCGGCGAGTGGGCCGCATAGCCGTTGGAGGCGAACCCACCCGCCAGATCGAATCCGCTCTTGCCGCTGGCGATGAGGTACAGGACTCCGGCACCCGCGACCGCGCCCGCGACCTGCGAAACGACGTAGGGGACGAGGTCGGAGGCCGGGAAGCGACCGCCGGCCCAGAGGCCGACCGAAACGGCCGGGTTCAGATGGCAGCCCGAGATGTGGCCGATCGCGTAGGCCATCGTCAGGACGGTGAGGCCGAACGCGAACGACACGCCTAACAGCCCGATCCCCACGTTCGGGAAGGCGGCAGCGAGAACGGCGCTCCCGCAACCTCCGAGAACGAGCCACAAGGTACCGATGAATTCGGCGGCGAGTTTCCTGCTCATGTCATTTCACTCCGATCTGTCTCTTGACCCTTGCGGACCCCCCTGTTTCCGACCGTCTCCTGGCCGTGCCCGGCTCTCTGTTCCTCGGGATCTTCTTGCACTCGCCGACTCGGGAACGGCGTCGAGAGCATAAATTGCTTTCCCCCTTGCCAAGGCAGCGAAAAGTTCCTATACCTTAGACAAGCAATCGAGGAAAGGAAATCGGGGATCTGCTTCGGCCCATCCCGGAAAGGGAAAAAAGACATAATGTTGACGAAACGCGTCCTCATTCTACTGGCTGTCCTGGCAGCGGCCGGGACGGCCATCGCCGCCGAGTCTCCCGGCATTCTGGTTCGGACGACCCGGCCCGACGCCACCGCGACACTCGAGCGGAGCCTGGCGGACGGCAAGGCTCTCGTGAGCGTCGTCGACGCCAAGCAGGAGCCGGTATTCGGGATGACCGCCAGGGACTTCGCGGTGGCGCGCGCCGACGCGGCCGCGAAGGTCACTTCGGTAGAGCCGATCGCCAAGAGCGTCGAGGTCCCGCGCCACGTCGTGCTGGTGCTCGACAACTCGTACTCGATGGAGCAGCGCAAGGCGATCCCGAAGCTCCTCGAGGGAGTCGGCGCGCTGCTGAAGCACATCCGGCCGGTCGACGACGCGCACATCGTCGTCTTTGGCGCCAAGACAATGAAGGTAGGAAGCCGCGACCTGCACGTGGAGACCTTTCAGTCGAACAAGCCGGCCGAGCTGGAGGCGTTCGTCGCCAAGGCCTACCAGAAGGGCAAGACGACCGAGACCACCGTCCTCTACGAGGCCATGGTCGCCGGCCTCGAGCTCATCAAGAGCATGCCGGTCGACGACCCGCGGTTCCTCATCGTCTTCACCGACGGCGAGGACATCAACAGCGCCTTCAAGAGCGACGTCGTCAGCCAGGTGGCGCAGGGAGTCCCGAACCTTCGCGTGTTCGTGATCGACTACATGGAGGGGCCGAAGATCGACGCCTTTCTGGCGGGCTTCGCCGGCCAGAACCACGGTCAGGCCCGGAAAGCCGGGACGGGCGCCGATCTCCTGACGCTCTTCCAGCGGTTCGCCTCGAGGATGGACAACTTCTACGTTGTCCACTACGCGTTCGCGCCGGTGGCCGGCCCGACTGCGAAGGCGACCGAGCCGCCGGCGCCTCCGACAGCGGCCGCCAAGGTCCCTGCGCCTGCGACACCGGCCGCTGCGGCCCCCGCGCCCGAGACGCCAACCGCCACGGCCCCGGCGCCTGCGACCCCGACCGCCGCCCCGCCTGCGGCCCCCGCGCCGGAGGGCGGCATCAACTGGTGGCTGTGGCTTCTCCTGCTGATCGTGCTCATCCTGATCATTTACTTCGTGTCCCGGAAGTCCGACCGGAAGTAGCCACGAGAGGAGAGAGGAGATTCCATGAACCCCAGATTCCGGACCGTCCTCGCCGCTGCCTGCCTGCTCGCGCTCGCAGCTTTCCTGCCTGCAGCCGCCCTCGCGGCGACCGACGCGGAAACGATCAAGGTCTTCCGCGACGCCGGCCAGAGCGGCCAGTACTTCGCGAAGTGTTACGGGTACGCCGTCCTTCCCAACATCGGCAAGGGCGGCATCGGCGTCGGCGGCGCCCACGGCACCGGCCGCGTCTACGAGCAGGGCAAGGTCGTCGGCGACGTCAAGATGACCCAGGTGACGGTCGGGCTGCAGCTCGGCGGGCAGTCCTACAGCGAGATCATCTTCTTCGAGGACAAGCGCGCGTTCGACGAGTTCACGAGCGGCAACTTCGAGTTCGCCGCCGGCGTGTCGGCCGTGGCGATCACGGCGGGAGCGTCCGCCTCGGCCGGGACCGGAGGCGGGGCGACGGCCGGCGCGAGCGGCGGCAAGAGCGACGCCTCCACCGTCGGCGGCTACAAGAAGGGCATGGCCATCTTCACGGTCGCCAAGGGCGGCCTCATGTACGAGGCCTCCATCGGCGGCCAGAAGTTCAAGTACACCCCGAAGAAGAAGGGGTGACGCAGCCCGGCCTCGATCTCTCGGCCTTCAGTACTCCTCGAAGTACTTCTGGATCTGCTTGACGTCGTTCGTCTGCGTGAGCGCGACGCGCAGGAGGACGCGTGCCTTCTGCGGGTTGAGGTCCATCCCGGCCACGAACCCGAGCTTGTCGTCGTCGAGCTCGACGTTGCGGCGCACCATCCCGAAGCCGACGTGCGACGTGCGGACGACGACGATGCCCGACTTCGCGGCCTCGGAGAGGGCGTTGATCATGTCCGCCGTCGCGTTCCCGTCGCCGACGCCCGCGAGGACGATCCCCTTGGCGCCCGCCGCGACCGCGGCCTTCACCATCGTCCCGTCGCAGCCCTCGTGCGCGAAGACGATGTCGACGCGCGGCGGGAAGATCGAGCGCGGAGCCGTCGCGAACTCGCTCGTGACGGTGGCCTTGTACGTCGGAACGTACCCGTAGCGGACCTTGCCGTAGTAGACCTTGGCGATCGTGCCGCGCGTCGTCGAGACGAACGTGTTGACGGCCGTCGTGTGCGTCTTGTGGACGTCGCGGCCCGTGTGCACCTCGTCGTTCACGACGGCCATGACGCCGCGTCCCTGCGAGGCCGGGTCGGCGGCGACGGCCACGCCGTTGTAGAGGTTGAGCGGGCCGTCCGCGCTCTGCGAGGTCGCGGGGCGCATCGAGCCGACGAGGACGACGGGCTTGTTGCTCCTGAGGACGAGGCCGAGGAAGAACCCCGTTTCCTCCAGCGTGTCGGTGCCGTGCGTCACGACGATGCCGTCCACGTCGCTCTGCGCGAGGAGCTCGTTCGCGCGCTTGGCGAGCTTGCCCCACACGACGTCGTTCATGTCCTGGCTGCCGATGGACGCAATCTGCTCGCCGTCGAGGCGCGCGAGCTTCTCGATGCCGGGGGCGCCCTTGATGAGAGCGTCGATCGAGAGGCTGCCGGACTTGTAGCCGGGCTCGCCTTCCTTCGGCTGGACGCCGGCGATCGTGCCGCCGGTCGCGAGGATCACGACGTGCGCGAGCGCGGGCTTGGCGGCGGGAGCCGCTGCCGTCTGCGCGAGCGCGGCGGGCGCCATGAGGGCGGCGACGGTGAGAACGAGGGCGAAGGAGACGCTTCTCTTGAGAGACATCGTGAGACTCCTATTTCGTGAGGATGACGATGACGGGTCCCCACGCGGTCAGGAGGATGTTCCCGATCGCGTAGGGGACGGTGTAGCCGAGGACGGGGAGCTTGCTGCCCGCCTCGTCCTGGATCCCGCGCAGGGCGGCCGTGACCGTGCCGGCCCCGGCGCAGGCGCCGAAGAGGAGAACGGGGTTCATCTTGAGGACGTACCGCCCGAAGAAGAGCGCCGCGATATGCGGCGTGACCGCGACGACGAGACCGACGAGGAGCAGGCTCGGGCCCGTCTCCTTCAGGCCCGAGACGAAGCTCGGCCCCGCCGAGAGTCCGACGATGCCGATGAAGACGGCGAGCCCGATCGTGTCGAAGATCCAGAGTGCCGGCTCCGGGATCCGCCCGAACGTGGGGCGGACGGACCTGAGCCACCCGAAGACGAGACCCATGATGAGCGCGCCGCCCGAGGCGGTGAGGCTGAGCGGGAGGCCGGCGACGGTGACGGAGAGGAGTCCGACGAACCCGCCGAGGACGATCCCGAGCCCGACGAAAACCACGTCGGTTTCACTCGAGGGCCGCTCGACGTAACCGATGGCCTTGCCGGCGCGCTCGACGTCCGCGGGCGCGCCCGCGATGCGCAGGAGGTCACCCCGGTCGACGGTGGTCCGGGGCGAGATGGGAACGTCCTCGCCACCGCGCATCATGCGAACGAGCGCGAGGCCCCGACCATGCGACGCTGCGAGTTCCTCGAGGGTCTTGTCCTCGAGCTGCCTGTTCGTGACGACGGCATCGACGACGGTGACCGGGAAGTCCAGAAGCTCGCGGTTCTCAACCTCAACGCCGAATGAAGATTTCTTTGAAAGGTGAATATGGCGGCGTGCCGCAATGGCCAGGACATCGCCCGATGCGAGGGCGGTCCCCTCTTCACCTTCTAAGAAATTCTTCTTCCCCTCTTCCTCTTTCCCTCTCCGGATCCGCCTGACGAAAACCCGATCGGGCGCGAAGGATTTCTCGAACTCTCCTATGGTCTTGCCGACCGCGCTTTCCGGCAGCTCGTAGGCCCGGACGTCCCACTCGCGATAGGCCGACTGGACACCCTCCTCGCGCTCGCCGCTCTTCCCGCCCGAGAGCGTCGCCCCGAGCTTCTTCGCCTCCTCTTTGAGATTCACTCTCAGGAGCTTCGGCGCGAGGCCGGACAGGAACCACACGACGAAGCCCGTGCCGACGAGATAGCTCACCGCGTACGCCACCGGGATCTGGTCGAGGAGGCGCTTCTTCTCGGCGTCGGAGACCGGGAGGCGGTTGATCGTCTCCCCGGCCGTGCCGATGACCGTCGACTCCGTGAACGCCCCGGCCATGAGGCCCGCGGCCGTCCCGCACTCGTACTTGAAGACCTTCGCGGCCGCGACCGTCGTCACGAGGCTCGTGACGCACAGGACGAGCGTCAGCGAGACCTGCGTCAGCGCGTTCTTCTTGAGGCCCCGGAAGAACTGCGGGCCGACCTTGTAGCCCGTCGCGAAGAGAAAGAGGTCGAAGAACACGAGCTTGACGACGGGGTCCACCTTGACGCCGATCTGGCCGACGACGACGCCCGCGAGGAGCGTCCCGACGACGTTGCCGAGCTTGAACGTCCCGACCTTGAGACGCCCGACCAGAAAGCCGAGGGCGAGCGTCAGGAAGACGGCCAGCTCCGGGTTCTGGCGGAGGGACTCGGCGATGGTGTGCATGCGGGCGCTCTACCTCAACGTGTCACGAACAGCAGCCAGGGAGTTCCCACGAGGAGAAGGACGAGGATGTTGAAAACCGTCGTGATGGTGCCGAGCTTGTAGAGCTCTCCCTGCGTCAGGTAGCCGCTGCCCACGACGAGGAGGTTCGCGCTCGAGGCCTGCGGCGTGATCGTCGAGAGGTAGCTCGTCGAGATCAGGAGGGCGAAGCCGAGCGGGGCGACCGGCACGCCGAGCTGGACCCCGACGCCGAGGAAGACGCCGAAGAGCGCGAGGACGTGGGCCGTCTGGCTCACGAAGAGGTAGTGGATGAGGACGTAGGCGAGGACGAGGAGGACGTAGACGGCGAGCCACGGCAAACCGCCGAGCGCTCCCGCGAGCCGCTGCCCGATCCAACCCATGAAGCCGAGCGTATTGAGCTGGCCGCTGATCGCGAAGAGGACCGCGAACCAGATGAACGTCGCGAGGACGTCGCCCTGCTGGCCGATGTCCTTTAGCGTCAGGACGCCCGCCGCGAGGAAGATGCCGAGGCCGAGGAACGCCACGGCGGTGAGGTCGACCTTGAGCGTTCCGGCGAGCGCCCACAGCGTGACCATGCCGACGAACGTCACCGCGACGATCCTCTCGTGCAGGCTCAGCGGCCCCATCGCGGCCAGCGCCTTCTTCGCCGCCGCGGGAGCCTCGGGCGTCGCCTTCAGCTCGGGCGGGAAGACCTTGTAGACGAGGTACGGGAGGATCGCGAGGCAGACGAGCGTCGGGACCGCCGAGGCCGCGAGCCACGAGCCGAACGACACGTTGAGTCCGAGCGACTTGCCGATCTCGGCGCCGAGAGGATTGCCCGCCATCGCCGTCAGCCAGAGGGCCGACGAGAGGCTGAGCGTCGAGAGTCCGCAGAACATGAGGTAGGCGCCCGTCTTCTTGCGCGTCGCCTCGTCCGGCTTCGATCCGGAGCCCTCCGCGAGGGAGAGGACGAGCGGATACAGGACGCCCGAGCGCGCCGTGTCGCTCGGGAACGCCGGCGCGATGACGGCGTCGAGGAAGAAGATGCTGTAGCCGAGGCCGAGCGTCGATCTCCCGAAGAGCGCCACGACGAGGTGGCCGAGGCGCTGCCCGAGGCCGCACTTCACGATGGCGCGCGCGACGAGGAAGGCGACGACGATGAGGAGGATCGTCCCGTTCGCGAAGCCGGCATAGGCCTTCGCGGGCGACAGGACGCCGGAGAGCACGCAGATGGCGGCCGCGAGGACGGACGCCGTCAGGATCGGGAACGCGCCGACGATCACGGAGAAGATCGTCGCGGCGAAGATCGCGAAGAGGTGCCATGCCTGCGCCGTGAGGCCCTCCGGCACGCGCCAGAGCCAGATCGCGACGCCGAGGGCGACCGTGGCGCCCCGCGCGGCCCACGCCTTCGCGGCGGGACTCATTTCGGCGCCTCAGAGGGCGCGGGTTCGGGCGCCTTCGGCGGCGCGGGCGTCGCCTTCCGGGCCCGGCCCTCGACGTTCACCGTGAACGCCTGGATCTGGTCTTCTTCGGATTCGACGACGGATTTCCACGAGAACGTGAAATCGCCCTCGAAGCCGGTCCACCGCCCTGTCCCGCCCGTGATCGTCCCGGTGGCCGTGTGGCCGGTGCCAAGGGGCTGGGCCTTCACGTGGCAAAGACCTTCTCACCCCTTTCATCGGTGAATACGGCCCTCCCGACGAGCAGAGTCCCCCCGTCGTCGAATCCGATCAGCTCTCCCAGAAATCCCCTGCCCAGCGTCTCGCCCTTCGTGATGACGAGCGATCCGGTGGCATGGACGATCGCCGCGCCTCGCGCGCCCTCGGTCGGAAGCGACGTCCGTTTTCCCGTGAGCGCCCACGTGGCCGAAAAGGGCCGCCACTCCTCGGCCGCCGCGGCCGAGGCCAGGAGGTAGGCCGCCACGCCCGTGGCGGCGAGGAGGGCGGCCCGCCGGAGTCTCATGCCTTGACGACGTGCTTTTGACCCGTCATGGCCGCCGGGTCGAGAACCTCCGCGATCTGCTTTTCCGTGAGGATCTTCTTCTCGCGGATGATCTCGAGGATTCCTTTCCCCGTCTTCATGGCCTCGGCCGCGAGCTCCGTCGACTTGTCGTAGCCGATCACGGGATTCAGCGCCGTGACGGTGCCGATCGAGTACTCGACGTAGTGCTTCATGACGTCCGCGTTCGCCGTGATCCCGTCCACGCAATGGATGCGCAGCGTCTTCGCCGCGTTCATGAACATCGTCTGCGCCTCGAAGATGCACGCGGCGATGACGGGCTCGAAGACGTTCAGCTGGAGCTGGCCGGCCTCGGCCGCCATGGAGACCGTGAGGTCGCTGCCGATCACGCGGAAGCAGACCATGTTCACGACCTCGGGGATGACCGGATTGACCTTTCCCGGCATGATCGAGGAGCCGGGCTGCTTGGCCGGGAGGTTGATCTCGCGCAGGCCGCAGCGCGGGCCCGAGGAGAGGAGTCTCAGGTCGTTGCAGACCTTGGAGAGCTTGATCGCGAGGCTCTTCATGCAGGACGAGTACAGGACGTACGACTGCGTGTCCTGCGTCGCCTCGATGAGGTCCGGGGCGAGCGTGATCGGGAACCCCGTGACCTTCGCGAGGTGCTTCGTGCACTTCTCGGCGTAGCCCTCGGGCGCGTTCAGGCCCGTGCCGATCGCCGTCGCGCCCATGTTCGTCTCGCAGAGGACGTTCTGGATCCGCTCGAGCGCGAGGACCTCGCCGGCGAGCGTCTCGGCGAAGGCGTTGAACTCCTGGCCGAGCGTCATGGGCACGGCGTCCTGGAGCTGGGTCCGGCCCATCTTGAGGATCGACGAGAACTCCTTGCCCTTCTTTCGGAAGGCGGCGATGAGCTCCTTCATCGCGGCGACGAGCCGGACGTTGCCGAGAGCCATCCCGACGTGGAGGGCGGTCGGGTAGGCGTCGTTCGTGGACTGCGAGCAGTTCACGTGGTCGTGTGGGTCGCAGGCCTTGTAGTCGCCCTTCTTCTTCCCCATGAGCTCGAGGGCGCGGTTCGCGATCACCTCGTTCGCGTTCATGTTCGTGGAGGTGCCCGCGCCGCCCTGGAAGACGTCGAGGCGGAACTCGTCGTGGAGCTTGCCCGCGATGATCTCCTCGCAGGCGCCCTCGATGCCCTTCAGGATCTCCTTGCTGAACTGGCCGCAGTCCACGTTCGCGCGGGCGGCCGCGAGCTTGACCATCGCGAGCGCCTTGATGAAGTCGGGGTACAGGCGCAGCTCCACGCCGGAGATGTGGAAGTTGCTGAGGGCCCGCGCGGTCTGGACGCCATAGTAGGCGTCGGCGGGAACGTTGAGATCGCCGAGCAGGTCGTGCTCGGGACGGAAGGCGGGTTTCGGCATTTGTGGGCCTCCTGTTGGCCGATTTCGGGTGGCCGCGGGCCGACGGACCCGGAGCCTCACTGGGTCGTGTTGACGCTCGTTGAGAGCGAACTTAGTGCCATCTTCCGGGAGGTGCAAACGCGCTGGCCAAGATCATGGACTGCATGAAGTTGACTGGAATGGAACGAGCCGGATTTTGACGCGCGAGGCCTGTTCCTGGCCGCTCCTCGCCATCCGTGGCGAGATGTCACCACTGCGCGGGAAGGCCCTTCCGCGAGTATGATTCCCAAAAAATCTCCCGGAAAAGGAGTGGGCGCACCATGACACGAGAAACGAATCCAGACCATGGCCCGCGCGTTGCCGGCCGGAGCCTCGTCGCGATCGTCTGCGCGCTCCTTCTCGTGCCCGGCGAGAGCGCGCTTCTCGCCCAGGCGACGCCCGCCCCTGCGGCGTCTCCCGCAGCGGCGGAAGCGGACGATCCGCCGCTCACCGCGGACCAGCTCGACTCGCTCGTCGCGCCGATCGCGCTCTATCCCGACGACGCTCCTCGCGCAGGTGCTCGCCGCCTCCACGTACCCGCTCGAGCTCGTCCAACTCCAGCAGTGGATGGCGAAGAACTCGAAGCTCAAGGACAAAGCCCTCGCAGACGCCGTCGGAAAACAGCCGTGGGACCCGAGCGTCCAGTCGATGGCCGCCGTCCCGGAGGCCCTCAAGCGCCTCGTGGACGATGTTCAGTGGACGACGGACCTCGGAAACGCATTCCTCGAGCAGCAGAAGGAAGTCATGGAGGCCTGCCAGCGGATGCGGAAGAAGGCGCAGGACAAGGGCGCCCTCAAGACGAACGAGCAGCAGAAGGTCGAGACGAAGGTCGTCGAGCAGAAGCAGGTGATCGTCGTCGAGTCCGCGAACCCCGAGGTCATCTACGTACCCTCGTACAACCCGACGTACGTCTATCCGCCGCCGGTCTATCCCTACCCGCCCGTCTACTACCCGCCGTACACGGCGGGCGCCGCGTTCGTGTCGTTCGGCGTCGGGATGATGATGGGCGCGGCCATCTGGGGCGGCTCGTGCTGCGGATGCGGCTGGGGCGGCGGCAACGTGAACGTCAACGTCAACAACAACTTCAACCGGAACACGAACGTCAGCGGCGGGAACCGCGGCCAGGGCGGCGGCAACTGGAACCACAACGCCTCGCACCGCGGCGGCACGCCGTACGGCAACAAGGCGACAGCGAACAAGTACGGCGGTACGTCGCGCGGCCAGCAGGGCGGCCGGGGCGGATCGCCAGCGCGAGCAACCGCGCCGCGGGCGGCGCGGGCGGCGGCGGCGGCGCGGGTGGCGCGGGGCCCGAGCGCGGGACCGCGACCGGTCCGCCGGCGGCGGAAGCCGCGGCAGTCGGAGGCGCGGCCGCGAGCGATCGGTCCGCCGGCGGCGGAAGCCGCGGCGGCGACTCGATCGGAAGCCGCGACGTGGGCGGAGGCGGCGGATCGCGCGGAGGCAGCAGCGGCTTCGGCGGCGGCTCCGGCGGCTACAGCGGAAGCAGCGCGCGATCCAGCAGCTCCCGAGGCTCGTCGAGCATGGGCTCGCGCGGCGGCGGAGGCGGCGGGCGCGGCGGCGGGGGCGGCGGGCGCGGCGGCGGCGGGCGGAGGTGAGGAGATGAAGACGAAGATGAACATCGAGATTTTCTTCGAATGGTTCAGAGGCGCGGCGCGCGGCGTCCCGTGCGCTTGCTCCTCGCTGTCCCGCTGCTTTTTTCCTTCGAAGGAACCCTCGCGGCGGGTGCGCCGGAGCAAGCCGGCAAGGCTCCGGCGACGCAAGCGTCCTCTTCACCTTCTAAGAAATCTTCTTCCTTCTTCCTCTTCCTCTTCGCAGAAGACCTTCTCCTCTCCGAATGCGGCAGCCGAGGCGCTGATCTCCGCGGCCGCGCAAGTTCGACGTTCCGGCTCTCACCGAGATCCTCGGGCCGGACGGCATCGACCTCGTCATCTCGGAGGACGTCGTCCAGTCCCGGAACATCGCGGGCGATTTCGCGCGAAAGGGCCTCGAGAAGCGCTCCGTGGCGCCCGACCCGAAGAACGCGGGCCGCATGATTCTGACGATCGGCGACGAGGACTACCCCACGGCGATCCCGATCGTCCGGGCGGCGAAAGGCTGGCGGTTCGACGCGAAGGCGGGCCGCCAGGAGCTTCTCTACCGCCGCATCGGAGGCAACGAGCTGGACGCGATCCAGATCTGCCACGGTTACGTCGAGGCGCAGCACGAGTACGCCTCGAAGAAGCACGACGGGATCGCGCGTGAACCAGTACGCCCAGCGCGATCATCGCGACGCCGGGCAAGCAGGACGGTCTCGCCTGGCGCACCGCGGACGGGAAGTGGGAGGGCCCGATCGGCGAGAACATCGCACAGGCGATCGCCGAGGGCTACTCCGACAAGATCGAAGCCGTACCACGGCTACTTCTTCAAGATCCTGAAGGGCCAGGGCCCGGCGGCGCCGATGGGCGAGATGGACTTCGTCGTGAAGGGCGTGATGATCGGCGGCTTCGCGCTCGTCGCGGCGCCGGCGGAGTACAAGGTCACCGGCGTGAAGACGTTCATCGTCAGCCACAACGGCGTCGTCTACGAGAAGGACCTCGGAGAGAAGACGCTCGACGCGTTCAAGACCATGGAGCGCTTCAACCCGGACAAGACCTGGAAGAGGGTCGCGGAGGACTAGCCGGCCCGAAGAGAAGAGAGGATTTTCTTAGAAGGTAAGGAGGGGCCGCCGCGCGCCGCCCCCGGTGCTGTGATTAATGCGCATCGCAACCGGGTAATCTTGCACGGCGTGCACCGCTCCGCCCTCGCCGCCCTCATTCTCTCGGCAACTTTCGCCTTCGCTGAAGAACCTCCTCCGGCTTCCCCGACGCCGACACCAACACCCACGCCGGTGCCTTCGGGCGTGCGCGCGCGCCTCGTGCCCCCGATCCCCGGCATGGTCCCGGCTCCCCTCCCCGAGGCGGCGGACATCCAGTCGCTCAGTCCGGCGAGCCGTCCTCCCTCTCTCCCTGAGGGCCGGCGCGGCGAGCTGCTCTGGGCGCCCGTCCCGATCTCGAACCCGGCCGTCGGGACGGGGCTCGCCGTCGCGGGCGCGTACCTCTTCGCGATCGACCGCTCGGACCGCGTCTCGCCGCCCACGCTCGCGGCCCTCGGAGGCCTCTACACGTCGAGCGGCACGTGGGCCCTCGCTGGGCGTCTTCAAGACGTACCTCGCGGAGGACCGCTGGCGGCTCCTCGGAGTCTTCAGCTACGGCGACGTCAAGACCGACTACTTCGGCATCGGGACGGACGCAGGCGAGGCGGGCGCCTCGGTCGTCCTCAGGCAGCAAGGGAGCTACCTCCTCGTCGAGGGGCTCCGGCGCGTCTTTGTCCCGGAGCTCTACGCGGGCCTCCGCTACCAGCGCATCGACATCGACACGACGGCGCCTGACGACGTGCCGCCGGAAATCGCGGCGACACTTCCCGGGTCCTCGTTCTCGTCGGCGTCGGCGGGACTGGGACTGAGGGCGCAATTCGACTCGCGCGACAACAACTTCTTTCCGACGATGGGCGCGTTCGGCGACGTCACGGCCACGTTCTTCGCGCCGGGCCTCGGCGGCGACCTCAGGCACCAGAAATACCTCCTCGGCGTGAACGCCTACTGGACGGTGAAGGAGAACTTGATCCTCGCCGCGCGTGTGTCCGTCTGCGGCGTGGGCGGGGACGCGCCCCACTACGCGCTCTGTCTCTTCGGGTCCGACGGGGACATCCGCGGCTACAAGAGCGGCCAGTACCGCGACCGAGCGATGGTCGCCACGCAGGCGGAGCTCCGGGTGATCCTGCCGAAGCGGTTCGGGGCCTCGGCGTTCTTCGGCCTCGGAGAGGTTGCGCCGGGTCTCGGGCATCTGAACTCGAGCGACGTCCTCTTCGGGGGCGGCGTCGGCGTTCGATACCGCGTCACGAAGCAGGACCCGATCAACCTTCGCCTCGAGTACGCCTGGGGCAGTGGAGGCGGAGCCGTCTACCTCGGCGTCGGCGAAGCCTTCTAATTAAGCCGGGGGTCCGGGCTGATCAGTCGACGTGCGCGTGCTTCTTCTCGGCGAGCGCGCGGACGGCCGCGCCGGGAAGCGTGCCGCTGATCGAGACGCTCGACTTGTCGCGCGTGACCGCGAACTTGCGGAGCATCGACACGGTTTCCGGCGACTTCTCCTGCGCCGCGAGGCGCCAGGCCGCGAGGACGCCGCGGAGCGCGTCCTCCATGAGGCCGGCCGTCTCGTCGTCGCTCACGAGGCCCGTCGCGTTCAGCTTCAGCGCGTCGCCCTTCGCTGTCGCCTGGAGCGCGAGGAGCGAGACGGACTTCATGGACGACACGAGCGTCATGGCCGCGTCGTCGTGCCCGGAGCGCGCGTTCACGTCGAACTCCTCGCCGTTGATCGTCCCGGACGCGTGGACGCGCCGCGACCGGTTGCCCACCGGCAGGCGCGAGACGTCCACGAGCGCCCAGGCCGAGGCGCCCGAGTCGATGCGCGAGAGGTGACGGCCGAGGCCCGCGCCCGAGGCGAAGCCGGTGCCTCCGGCGCTGCGCTGCGCGAGCGCCGTGACGACGGCGGCCTCGGTACCCGCGATCACGAGGTGCGCGCTCGCGAACGCGATCGCCCCCTGCTCGTGACGGGAGGAGCTCGAGCTCTTGTCGGGCAGGAGGAAGTAGTCGCCCGCGGGCGTGGACTTCTTCGTGGCTCCCCTTGTCGACGAGGGCCGCCGAGAGGCGCGCCGGGTCGAACCGCCCTTCGAACAGCACGAGTCCCCAGCCGTCGCTCCCGCCCGCCCCCTTCGGCGAGCCGGCCGCGACGACGAGTGTCCACGTCCTCCTTCGGGTTGAGGCGCGCCTCGTCGAGGAAGTGCTGGGCGTCGCCGCCGACGCAGACGTGGTCCGTGTCCGAGAAGAGGCGCGCGGCGAGCGGGCTCGTCCTGAGGTCCGCGACGTGGATGACGCCCACGGACGCCGCGTCGGCCGGGACGAGAGCGAGCGCGTCGTCGGCGCCCCTGGCGGCGGCCGGGAGCGCGAGGAGGGCGGCGAATGCGAGGGCGGACGGAAGAACGGCGAGTCGCTTCATGGTCAGAAGTCCTTTCTCCGGAATCTCAGGCACGCGAGGGCGAGGCAGACGGCGCCGAAGAGGCCCGTCGTGACGAAAGGCTGGAGCGTGAGGGCGTCGCGCATGCGGCGCGGCCCCTCGTCGCCCATGACGAGGGCGACGACGGCGGCGCCGAGCTGCGCCGTCTTCGGGAAGACCCAGTAGAGACCCTGGACGAGCGCGGCCGCCCACTCGGCGGACAGCGCGGCGGCGATGTGGTCGTGATTCGAGAGGATCGCGGAGAGGAAGAACACCGCGAACGTCGCCATGATCGAGACGGCCGTCGAGGACGTCAGCGTCCCGACGAGGAACGCGAACGCCATGAGCGCCGCGATCCCGAACAGGATGATTCCCGCCGCGAAGAAGAAGCGCGGGTGCACGAGATGCGTCTTCCAGATGACGAGGAGCCACATCGCCCCGAGGAGGTAGACGACGTTCGAGGCCGAAAGCAGCATTCCCCCGGCGTAGCGCGAGAGGAGGAGCGGCACGCGGCCCACAGGACGCGAGAGGTAGAGGTCCACCGTGCCCTTCTCCATGAGGCGCGGCACGAGATGCGCCGTCGCGAAGATCGCGAGAAACGTCCCGACGACGTAGAGGAAGCCCGCGAAGCCCGACTCGAAGCCGAGGACGAGCTTGTCGAGGTCCACGCTCTGCCGGCCCATGTGGACGTTCTGGCCGAAGATCTTCGCGCCCGCGAGCGCGCCGTTCACGACGTCGAGGTTCACGGCGACGGCGAAGAGCAGGATGAAGAGAGACGACAGCGCGAAATACGCGACGAGCGTCCACCGCGCCGCGGCTTCGCGGAAGACTTCTTCGATGTTCGCGGCGAGGGCGCGCATGTCGCTTAGCCTCCAGCTTCTCGGCGTGGGAGGCTCTGGTTCGAAGATTTTCTTAGAAGGTGAATGGGCGCTAGGCATCGGGGATCGCCTTCACGAGATCGACGAACACGTCTTCGAGGGTGGATTTCTCCGGCGTCAGCTCCGTCAGCAGCGCGCCGCGGGCGCGGGTGGCGTCGATGAGTTGATTGAGATGCGCCGCATCGCGCGCCGTGAGACGGACGTGGCCGTTGACGCGCTCGGCTCCGGCACCCAACGCCCGGAAGTCCGCGATGAGCTCCTCGGAAAGCGGAGACGCTACAAACCGATAGCCATTCGAAGAACTCTTCTCTTCGTTTCTCTTCGTCAGCTCCTCGATCGTCCCCATCGCCGCGACCTTGCCGTTGCGCAGCACCGCGACGCGGTCGCACGTGAGCTCGATCTCGGAGAGGAGGTGCGAGTTCAGGAGAATCGCGCGCCCCTTCGAGGCCTCGGCCTTCAGCAGATCGCGGATCTCGCGCCGGCCCACGGGATCGACGCCGTCCGTCGGCTCGTCGAGGAGAAGGACCTCGGGCTCGTGGACGAGCGCGGCCGCGAGGCCGAGGCGCTGCGTCATGCCCTTGGAGAACTTCTTCACCTTCACGTCGATCCAGTCCGAGAGCTTCACGCGCGAGAGCAGGTCCGCGATCCGCGGCGCGAGCGCGCGCGGCGCGACGCCCGACATGCGCCCGAAGATGGACAGCGTCTGGCGCGCCGTGAGGTAGCCGGGAAAGCGGTGGCCCTCGGGCAGGTAGCCCACGCGGCGGCGGCTCTCCGGATCGGCGACGGGCTTCCCGAGGAGCGACGCGCTCGCCGGCCGTGGCGTGCGTCAGGCCGAGCAGGATCTTCACGGTCGTCGTCTTGCCGGCGCCGTTCGGGCCGAGGAGGCCGAACAGCTCTCCCGGCTGGACCGCGAAGTCGATGCCCGAGAGCGCTTTCACCTCGCGGCCGCCCAGGCCCGCGCGGTAGTCCTTCCGAAGCCCCCGGACCTCGATCGCGGCGCTCATGGTCGTCCCCACGCCCTTTGATACGGAAACGCGCCCCGGGAGTTCCCGGAAGCGGCCCGGCGCGCCCGGATCCCGGTGCTAGCATCGTTTCCCTCGGAGGACGCATGACTCCATCCCGGCGTGAGTTCCTGAAGAGCTGCGCTTCGGGCGCGGCCGCGTGGGCGACGCTCGGCCTCGTCCCCGGCGAGTTCCTCGTCTCCCGGCTGGAGGCGGCAGCGCTGCCGCCCGAGAAGCTGCGGGAGCTCGCGGCGTTCGCCCTCGAGCGCGCGAAGAAGGACGGCGCGACGTACGCGGACGTGCGGATCAACCGCTACCGGAGCCAGGTCGTGACGCTGCGCTCGCAGACGGACCTCGCGACCGGGAAGCTCAACCACGTCCCGGCCGTCTCCGACTCCGAGACGTTCGGCTTCGGGATCCGCGTCCTCGCGGGCGGCGCCTGGGGCTTCTCGGCCTCGCACGCCGTCACGAAGGACGAGATCGCGCGCGCCGCGAAGGAGGCCGTCGGGATCGCGAAGGCGAACGCGCCGCTCCTCCGGGAGCCCGTCCGCCTCGCGCCGGTCCCGGCGTTCACGGACACGTACGCGACCCCGATCGCGACAGGACCCGTTCGCCGTCCCGGTCGCCGAGAAGCTCGACCTCCTGCGCCGCGCGAGCGAGGAGGCGAAGAAGGTCGCCGGGCGTCTTCTCGACGAGCGGCTTCATCGCGCAGCGCGTCGAGCACCGCTTCTTCGCCTCGACCGAGGGGAGCGTCATCACGCAGACGGTCTTCCAGATCGCTCCCGAGTTCTCGGCGACCGCCGTCGAGCGCGGGCGCAAGCACGAAGACGCGCACGTACCGGCCGAACGCCTCGACGGCCGGCTACGAAGTCGTCGACGCGCGCCGACCTCGCCGGCAACGCGCGGCGCGTCGGCGAGGAGGTCGTGAACCACCTCAAGGCGCCGTCCGTCGGCGCCGGGGAAGAAGGACCTCGTCCTCCTCCCGACGCACCTCGCGCCTCACGATCCACGAGTCGATCGGGCACTCGACCGAGCTCGACCGCGCGCTCGGCTTCGAGGCGAACTTCGCGGGCACGTCGTTCCTCACGACGGACAAGCTCGGGAAGTTCCGCGTCGGCGCGGACCTCGTGAGCTTCAACGGCGACCGGATCCGCAAGGAGAGCCTCTCGACCTGCGGCTACGACGACGACGGCGTCAAGACGCGCCAGTTCCCGATCATCAAGAACGGCATCTTCGTCGGCTACCAGACGATCCGCGACCAGGCCCACCGGATCGGCCAGAAGGAGTCGATGGGCTGCTGCTACGCGGACTCCTACGCCTCGGTCCCGTTCCAGCGCATGCCGAACGTCTGGCTCGAGCCGGGCGACGGACGGCGCGACGCTCCAGGACCTCGTCTCGGGCGTGGACGACGGCATCCTGATCGACGGGCGCGGCTCGTACTCGATCGACCACCAGCGCTACAACTTCCAGTTCGGCGGCGACGCGTTCTGGGAGATCAAGGGCGGCAAGGTCGGCGCGATGATCGCGGACGTCGCCTACCAGAGCCGGACGCCGGACTTCTGGCAGGCGTGCGACCGCATCGCGGGCGAGGCCCTCTGGGAGAACGTCGGGCCTGAACGCGGACGGCAAGGGCGAGCCCCGCAGATCAACGCGATGAGCCACGGCTGCTCGCCGTCGCGGTTCCGCGGGATCAACGTCCTGAGGACGGAGTAGCGCGATGAGCTGGACGAAGCAGGACGCGAAGAAGCTCTCCGACCAGATCCTCTCGTTCTCGAAGGCGCCCGAGTGCGAGGTCGCCCTCGCCGAGACGTCGCTCGACGCACACGCGCTTCGCCGCGAACGAGATCACGACCTCGGGCGCGGCGCGCGACCTTTCGATCTCGATCACGAGCCGCGGCGAGGGAAAGAGCGGGACGCGTCCGCGTCAACGACCTGGACCCGGACGCGCTCCGCAAGGCCGTGGCCCTGAGCGAGGAGCTCATGCGCGCCGCGACGCCGGACCCGGAGTCCGTCGACGGCCTCGGGCCGCAGACGTACCCGGAGATCCGCTCGTTCCACGAGGACACGGCGCGCGCGGGCGCGGTCGAGCACCGCCCCGGCGTGAAGGCCGCGCTCGACGAGGCGCGCGCGCGCAAGCTGACCGCGTCGGGCTTCTCCGAGACGGTCGTCACGACTTCCGCGATCGCGAACAAGAAGGGCAACTTCGGCTTCCACGTCGGGACGCACGGCGACGTACTCGACGACGATGCGCACGGCGGACGGCACGGGCTCGGGCTGGGCCGGGTTCGAGTCGCCCGCGCTTCGGGGACGTCAAGGCCGCGGAGCTCGCGGCGCGCGCCGCGAAGAAGGCGCAGGCCAGCGCCTCGCCGAAGGAGCTGCCGCCCGGCGCGTACACGGTCATCCTCGAGCCGCGCGCCGTCGCGGACCTCCTCGGCAACCTCTTCTTCTCGCTCACGCGGCGCTCCGTCGACGAGGGGCGGAGCTTCCTGTCCGAAGCCGGGCGGCGGCAACCGCATCGGCGAGCAGGTCTTCGCGCCGAGCGTCACGCTGCGCTCGGACCCGTTCGACCCGCGGCTCGTCCGGCCGGCCCTGGTCGGGAGGCGGAGGTCCGGGCGGAGGCGGCGGCGGCTTCCTCGGCTTCGGCGGGTTCGGCGGGGCGCGGCGCCGCGGGCCTTCCGGCGCGCAAGACGACGTGGGTCGAGAAGGGAGTCGTCAAGGCCGTCCCCGTCGACCGCTACTGGGCCGCGAAGAGCAAGCTCGAAGCGCTGCCGTTCTCCGGCAGCGTCGTCCTCGAGGGCGGATCGGGCACGCTCGACGAGCTCGTCGCGGGAACGGAGCGCGGCCTGCTCGTGACGCACTTCTTCTACATCCGCTCCGTGAACCCGCAGACCGTCCAGCTCACGGGTCTCACGCGCGACGGCCTGTGGCTCGTCGAGAAGGGCAAGGTCGTCGGGCCGGTCCAGAACTTCCGGTTCAACGACAGCCCCGTGAACCTCCTGAAGAACGTCGAGGCGATGAGCGCGTCCGAGCCCGCCGGGACGATGGTCGCGCCGGCGATCCGGGCGCGCGACTTCAAGTTCACGTCCAAGAGCGACGCGGTCTAGGCCGGACGGCCCGGGAGCGATCGGCGTGGCGGACGAGATCGAGGCGATCCTCTCCGTCGAGGTCCCTCTGCGCCTCCTCGCGGCCGGAGCGACGGAAGGGCCGGGGCCGTCGCCGATCCTGATCGGCATGCACGGCTACGGACAGGACGCCGATTCGCTCCTCCCGGTCCTCCTCCAGGTCGCGCCGCCGGGATCTCTCGTCCTCTCGCTGGAAGGCCCCGAATCGGCCTACCTCGAGGGCACGAGCAATCCCGCTCCGCGGCGCGGATTCCACTGGGGCGTCTCGACGCGCCCGGACGACAATCGCGCCGTCCACCGCGCCTGCGTCGCCGCGGCGATCTCGTGGGCGGGCGCGCACGGCGGCGACCCGAAGCGCGTCCTTCTCTTCGGCTTCAGCCAGCCGTGCTCCTTCAACTACCGCCTCGCGCTCGCCCCGCCGCACGGCTTTCCGTTCCGCGCGATCGCGGCGATCTGCGGCGGCATTCCCGGCGAGTGGAGGTCGAACGAGCCCGGCACCGCCGCCTCGCGCGAGACGGACGTCCTCCACGTCTCGACGCGCGAGGACGAGATCTACTCTCTCGACAAGATCGCTCCCTACCGCGAACGCCTCGCGGCGCGCTTCCGGAGCGCCACGCACAGCCTCTACGACGGGGGCCACCGCGTCCCGTCGGCCTCGGCGGCGAGGTCCGCGTTCCTCGCGGCGACGCGTGAGGAGCGGCGCTCCGAATCAACCCGAAGAGGGCTTCGGAATGAAGCATCCGCACCGTCGCGAGGCCTCCGGGGCCGTCTACAATCACAGGCTGCCTTTCGGAGGGCCTATGACCGACAGCTTCAAGACCAGAACCAGCCTGACAGTCGGGCCGGGAAGACGTACACATCTTTCAGCCTGAAAGCCTTCGAGAAGACGGCCCCGCAGGTCGGGCAGCCTCCCCTTCTCCCTCAGGATCCTCCTCGAGAACCTGCTCCGGAACGAGGACGGCCGCACCGTCACGAAGGAAGACGTGCGGCGCTCGCGAACCGCGACGCGAAGGTCACGTCCGAGAAGGAGATCGCCTTCACTCCCGCGCGGGTGCTCCTGCAGGACTTCACGGGCGTGCCCGGCCGTCGTGGATCTCGCCGCGATGCGCGAAGCGCTCGCCTCGCTCGGCGGAAACCCGGACAAGATCAACCCGCTGGCCCCTGCCGACCTCGTCATCGACCACTCCGTGCAGGTGGACGAGTTCGCGAGCCCCGGCGCGTTCGCGACGAACGCGGGGCTGGAGTTCCAGCGCAACGAGGAGCGTTACGCGTTCCTTCGCTGGGGCCAGGGCGCGTTCCGCAACTTCCGCGTCGTGCCGCCCGACACCGGCATCTGCCACCAGGTGAACCTCGAGTACCTCGCGAGCGTCGTCTTCCGCTCCGAGAGCGGACTCGCCTACCCCGACACGCTCGTCGGGACCGACAGCCACACGACGATGATCAACGGTCTCGGAGTCCTCGGCTGGGGCGTGGGCGGCATCGAGGCCGAGGCCGCGCTGCTCGGCCAGCCGCAGTCGATGCTCATCCCGGACGTCGTCGGCTTCCGCCTCCACGGCCAGCTCCCCGCGGGCGCGACCGCGACCGACCTCGTCCTGACCGTCACGCAGATGCTCCGCAAGAAAGGCGTCGTCGGGAAGTTCGTGGAGTTCTACGGCCCCGGCATCTCCGCGCTCGCGCTGACCGACCGCGCGACGATCGCGAACATGGCGCCGGAGTACGGCGCGACGATGGGCTTCTTCCCCGTGGACGAAGAGACGATCTCGTACCTGCGCTTCACGGGCCGGCCGGCCGACCTCGTCGCCCTCGTCGAGGCCTACTGCGAAGGAGCAGGGCCTCTTCCGCACGGACGCGACTCCCGAGCCGGAGTTCACGAGCACGATCGAGCTCGACCTCGCCACGATCGAGCCCTCGCTCGCGGGCCCGCGGCGGCCGCAGGACCGGGTGCCGCTCAAGAACTCGAAGAGAATCTTCAGAGAGAACTTGAAGATTTTCCTGGAAAAGGAATGTGCGGACGTCGACCCAAAGGTGATCGCGGAGTGGCTCGAGGAAGGCGGCGACGGAGGCATGACCGCACCGGCCGGCGGTACCGCTCCTGCGGCGCCCGCAGCCTCGGCCTCCCCCTCTTCCCTTTCTAAGCAAATTTCTCTTGGTGCTCTTTCCAGAACCTCGCCTGTGAAGCACGCCGCGGGACGACTACGACTTGCCCCACGGCGCCGTCGTCATCGCGGCGATCACGTCCTGCACGAACACGTCGAACCCGTCGGTCATGCTCGGCGCGGGCCTTCTGGCGCAGAAGGCCGTCGCGAAGGGGCTCGCGCGTGAAGCCGTGGGTGAAGACTTCTCTCGCGCCCGGCTCGAAGGTCGTCACGGAGTACCTGAAAGAGGCCGGACTGACCCCCGCACTCGACGCATTGGGCTTTCACCTCGTCGGGTACGGCTGCACGACGTGCATCGGCAACTCGGGCCCGCTCCTGGAAGCGGTCTCGGAGGCGGTGCGCGCCGGCGACCTCGTCGCGGCGGCCGTGCTTTCGGGGAACCGCAACTTCGAGGGGCGCATCAACCCGCAGGTCAAGATGAACTACCTCGCGTCGCCGCCCCTCGTCGTGGCGTACGCGCTCGCGGGCAGGATGGACATCGACCTCACGAAGGAGCCGCTCGGCACCGGCAGGGACGGCAAGCCCGTCTTCCTGTCAGGACGTCTGGCCGTCGCCCGAGGAAGTCCGGGCCACGATGGCGAAGGCCGTGAGGCCCGAGCAGTTCAAGAAGGCGTACGGCGAGGTCTTCGACGGAGACGCGCGCTGGCACGGCCTCGCGGTGCCCAAGGGCCAGACGTATCGATGGGACGCGGCCTCGACCTACGTGAGGAAACCCCCGTTCTTCGAGGCGATTCCGAAGGCCCCGGGCGCGCTCCAGGACATCCGGGGCGCGCGCTCACTCGCCGTGCTCGGCGACTCCGTCACGACGGATCACATCTCTCCGGCCGGGTCGATCGCGAAAGCCTCGCCCGCCGCGAAGTACCTCACGGACCACAAGGTCGATCCGAAGGACTTCAACTCCTACGGCGCCCGCCGCGGGAATCACGAAGTGATGATGCGGGGCACGTTCGGGAACATCCGGCTCCGGAACCAGCTCGTCCCCGGAAGCGAAGGGAACGTCACGCTGCATCTCGACAGCGGTCAGCAGATGTCGATCTACGACGCTTCGATGAAATACCAGGCCGAAAAGACCCCGCTCGTCGTCCTCGCGGGCGCCGAGTACGGCACGGGCTCCTCGCGCGACTGGGCCGCGAAGGGCACGATGCTCCTCGGCGTCAAGGCCGTCGTCGCGAAGAGCTTCGAGCGCATCCACCGCGCGAACCTCGCGGGCATGGGCGTGCTCCCGCTGCAGTTCGACGCGGGCGAGGACGTGAAGACCCTCGGCCTCACCGGCCGCGAGACGTTCGACGTCACGGGCATCGCCGAGGGCCTCAAGCCCCGCAAGAAGGCCACGGTCACCGCGACCTCCGAGGACGGGAAGAAGAAGACGTTCACGGTCACGGTGCGCCTCGACACGCCGAACGAAGTCGACTACTACCGCCACGGCGGCATCCTGACGTACGTGCTGAGGCAGCTCGCCGCGGCCTGAGGGGCCTTATCCCTTTGCCACCTTGTCGGTCGTGTCCTTTCGGCGCAGCACGAACAGCGACAGTGCGATTGCCACGAGCAACGCCGAGAGAACCGCGAGCTCAGGCACGAGTTGTTGGGGAGGCGCCTGTCCGGCTGCGAGGCCGAACTCCGCCGTCAGGATCAGCACGCGCCTGATCGCCGCGATGAGCCCGACGAGAAGGAACGGCTCCGGCATGACCGCATGCTCACGAAATGACACCTGGACCGTGTACAGGAGCTCGACGATGAGAAGGATCAGCAGAATCCGGTCCAGAAGAGGAATGATCTGTGAGGTGAAGTCTCCGGAAAAGACACTGCTCCCGAAGCGGACAGTCGTGGCCGCAAGAAGGGCGATGGCGCTCGCGCCGAGGAGCACGCCGAGACCGATGTAGACGAGATCCTCTACGGCCGCGAATGCGCGGGTGATGAGGGTTCGAGTCTGCGGCGATTCAGTCGGCATGCTTCCTCCAACGACTGCCCAGCATAAGTCCACGCTCGACGGCGCGTGCGGCGTCCATCTCGAGCATTCAAGGGGAACGATAGCAGCGCGCCTCGTTTGCCTGAGGTAATCTCCGCCGCAACGTGTCCAGTCCAGCGGATCCCCTGATCGGGAAAGGCGTTTCCCACTACACGGTCGTGCGCCGACTCGGAAGCGGCGGGATGGGCGTCGTGTACGAAGCGGAGGACTCGCGCCTCGGCCGCCGCGTCGCGCTCAAGTTCCTGCCCCCGGAGCTCGCCCAGGACACTCCGTCGCTCGAGCGCTTCCAGCGCGAAGCGCGTGCCGCCTCGGCGCTGAACCACCCGGGCATCTGCACGGTTTACGCGATCGAAGAGCACGAGCGGCAGCACTTCATCGTCATGGAGCTCCTCGAAGGACAGACGCTCGCACAGATGATGACGGGACGCCCGCCTTTCGACCTGGAGAACCTGCTCGCCGTGGGCATCCAGATCGCCGACGCCCTCGAGTCGGCGCATGCCCGGGGCATCGTGCACCGCGACATCAAGCCGGCGAACATCTTCGTGAACGCGCGCGGGCAGGTGAAGATCCTGGACTTCGGCCTCGCCCGGATCGAGGGGGCGCGCCGGGGGGCCGAAGGGGGCGTCTCCCTGCTCGAGACCGTCGGGGCCCAGCACGAGCTCACGACGCCCGGCACGTCGATGGGCACCGTGTCGTACATGTCGCCCGAGCAGGCACGCGGGCAGCTCGTGGACGCCCGCACGGACCTGTTCTCGCTCGGAACGGTCCTCTACCAGATGGCGACGAGCACGCTGCCCTTCCCGGGCGAGACGTCCGCGGTCATCTTCGACGCGATTCTCAACCGGGATCCGCTTCCGGTCGCGCAGCTGAACTCCACGCTCCCGCCGGAGCTCGGGCGCATCCTCGACAAGGCGCTCGAGAAGGACCGCAATCTGCGCTATCAGACGGCCACGGACCTGAAGACCGATCTCACGCGCCTGAAGCGCGACATGGAGTCGGGCAAGAAGCGCGCGGCCGAGAAGAGCGACTCGCGCGGCGGCGGCACCCGGCAGGCCGAGAAGTCCATCGCCGTCCTCTACTTCGAGAACCTCTCCGGCGTGAAGGAGGACGAGTACTTCCGCGACGGCATCACCGAGGACATCATCACGGAGCTCTCGAAGATCAAGGGGCTCAACATCTTCTCGCGCCCCACGGTCCTCGCCTACCGCGACAAGCAGGTGACGCCCGCCCAGATCGGGCAGCAGCTCAACGCGGCGTACGTCCTCGCGGGAAGCCTCCGCCGGTCCGGAAACAGGCTGCGGATCAACGCGCAGCTCGTCGACACGCACACCGACTTTCCTCTCTGGTCGGAGCGGTACGACCGCCAGATGGAGGACGTCTTCGAGGTGCAGGACGAGATCGCGCGCAAGATCGCCGAGGCCCTCCGCATCACGCTCTCGCCGCAGGAGGAGGCCGCCCTCGCAGCCAAGCCGACCGAGAACCTCCAGGCGTACGACCTGTACCTCCGCGGCAAGAGCTACGCGCGGCGCCTCACGCGGCAGGACTTCGAGTTCGCCCTCCAGATGTTCGAGAACGCCGTCGCGCTGGACCCGGACTTCGCTCTCGCGCACGCCGCCATCGCGAACGTCTGCGCCCAGACGCACTACAGCTACGGGCGCGACCCCGTCTGGCTCGAGCGCGCCCGGGCGGCCTCGCGCCGGGCCGTCGCCCTCCGCCCGGAGCTGCCCGAGCCGCTCGTCGCCCACGCCTGGATCCTCTACGCGGACGGCCGGTACGACGACGCCGCGTTCAGCGTGCGGCAGGCCATCGAACGCAAGAGCGACTGCGAGGGCGCGTACTACATCCTCGGGTCGCGCGCTCTTCGCGTCGGGGCGCTACCAGGAGATCGCGGACGTGGCCGAGAAGGCCATGGAGGCGGGCGGGCAGGACTACAACATCTTCGTCCCGATCCAGAACGCGCTCGGCGCGCTCGGCAAGAGCGAGGCCGCTGAAGAACATCCGCCAGCGCTTCATCCAGGCGCTCGAGAACCACCTCCGATCGGTTCCCGAGGACGCGCGCGCCCGCGTCCTCCTCGCGAGCAACTACGCGGAGTCGGGGCGGCCGGAGGACGCGGTCCGCGAGGCGAACCTCGCGGTCGCCCTGCGCCCGAACGAGGCCACGGTCCTCTACAACGCCGCGTGCGTGTTCTGCGGCATCAAGGACAAGGCGCAGGCGCTGGAGGCGCTGAGGAAGTGCTGGAACGCTGGATTCAAGGACTCGGACTGGGCCCGCCGCGACCCGGACCTCGCCTTCCTGCACGGCGACCCCGAGTTCGAGCGGCTCTACCCCGAGAGCCCGGCTGCAAGCAGCGGTTAATATCCGGCCACCTTGAGCGCGCGCGCGGCGCAATGCCCGAACTGCGGGGGTGCGATTCTCTTCCGGACCGGGGCCTCGCTCGTTTCGATCTGCCCGCAGTGCAAGTCCGCCGTCGCGCGCAAGGGCGCGGACCTCGAGGCGATCGGGACCGTCGCCGAGCTCGTCCCGACGTCCTCCCCGTTCAAGCTGGGGATGGACGCGCGCCCGCAGAAGGGCACCCGCCCGTTCCACATCGCCGGGCGCCTCCAGCTCTCGACCGGCGAGGGGACGTGGGACGAGTGGTACGTCGGATTCACCGACGGGACCTGGGGATGGCTCGCGGAGGCGCAGGGCGGGTTCTGGCTCATGACGCCCGTGACGGCGCCACAGGGTGCCGGCGTACGAGCTCGCTCCAACCCGGCGAGACGCTCGATCTGGGCGCGTACGGGAGCTTCGCCATCGTCGAGGTCCGGGAAGCCACGTACGCTTCCGCCCAGGGCGAGCTGCCGTTCGCGGCGCCGCCGGGATCGGTCTTCCGCTACGCCGACCTCTCCGGCGCCGACGGCAGCCTCGCGACGCTCGACTACGGCGACGGTCCCGGCCTCGACGGTTTCTACGTGGGCAAGCCGGTCGCGCTCGCGAGCCTCGGCATCGCCGGGCTCGTCGCGTGGTCCGACCGCACGGTCTCCGTCAAGGCGCTCGCGCTCAACTGCCCGAACTGCGGCGGCGCCCTTCAGCTCAAGGACCCGGCGAACACCGTGCGCATCGCCTGCCCGTTCTGCGGCTCGCTGCTCGGCGCGGCCGGCGGCGAGGAGCAGGGCCCTCCGTCCAAGTTCGCCGTCCTCGAGAAGCTCGCGGCCGTCCCCTTCAAGCCGGCGCTCCGGGTCGGGTCCGAAGGCACGCTCCGCGGCCACAAGTACGCGATCCTCGGCGCCGTCCGAAAGACGTCGCTCCTCGGGCGGCGAGGACTACTTCTGGACGGAGTACCTGCTGAAGGAGGAAAAGTCCGAAGGCTACCACTGGCTCGCGGAATCGAACGGCCACTACACGCTCCTCGAGCCCGTGCCCGCGGGCGAGGTCAAGGACGGAACGCGCGTCGCCGTCTTCCGCGGCAACTCCTACCGCATCTTCTCGCGCAGTCAGGCGCGCGTCGCGGGCGTCCTCGGCGAGTTCTACTGGGCGGTCAAGCGCGGCGAGACCACCGAGGCCACGGACTACATCAGGCCGCCGCGCATGCTCTCGAAGGAGAAAGCGAAGAAAGAGATCGCATGGACCGAAGGCGTCGTACGTCCCTCCCGGGGAGATCGCCGCCGCCTTCGCCTGAAGGAGCCGCTCCCGCCGCCGGAAGGCGTCGGCGCCTGCCAGCCGTGGCCGCACGCCGAGACGAGCCATCTCTGGTGGAAGACGGCATGGCTGCTGTCGCTCGCCTCGATCGTCGTCTTCTTCCTCGCGAAGCTGCTCACGCCGCACGCCGTCGTCTACGACCGGACGTTCGATCTCACGGACCCGCGGCGCGTGATCTACGCCGCGCGCGGCGGCGCGACTTCGACCTCGGTCGACTGGACGCAGGGCGACGCGGGCGAGGCCCCGGGCCCAGGCGAACCCCACCGCGGCGCGGGAGGCCGCCGAGGCCGCTCAATCGGCGGCGCGCGTCCTCCTTTCGGAGCCGTTCGAGACGAAACGCGGCGCGAATCTCGCCGTGGATCTCCGGGCGCCCACGAACAACACCTGGGTCCAGGTGGGGTTCGACCTCATCTCCGAGGCCACCGGCGAGGTCCGTTCCTTCGACCTGATCTCGGACCGCTATTCGGGCGTCGACGGCGGCGAGAGCTGGAGCGAAGGCAGCCAGAACCGCCGCATCTACGTGCCGCGCCTTCCCGCCGGGCGCTGGATCCTGCGCCTCGAGCCCGAGTCCGAGGCCGGGCAGGCGCCGCCCTGGTTCCAGGTGAGGCTCACGAGCGGCGTGCCGCACGTCTCGCATCTCGTCCTCGTGATCGTCTTCCTGCTCCTGGTTCCGACGCTCCTCGCGTTCCGGAGGATCACGTTCGAGGGCCGGCGCTGGGCCGGGAGCGACTTCACGAGCGCCGGCGGGGAACGCGAGTCGGACGACTCGGACGACAATGAAGGAGGCCCGATGAGACGCATCTTCCAGGTCTTCGGCGGCACGCTTCTCCTCACGTACGCTCTCGCCGCATTCTCGGGATGGGAGATGGCGGGAAGACACGAAACGCAACATGCTGCCTCCGGGCGCCCGCAACGCGGGCGGCTACCGGACGTGGCACTTCTGGAGCGGAGGCAAGTGATGGACTGGTGGGCGCAACACGGGCATCAGGTCGACGTCGACTGTCGTGTTCTCGGTCCTGGGGATGGTCCTGTTCGGCATCTTCTTCGCGATCCTGCCGAAGGTCCTTCCCTTTTCGCTGAAGAAGGAGATGGAAGAGGACCAGAACGTGGCGCTCGGCATCGTGCTCGGGTCGATCGTGATCGCGATTGCGATCATCATCGCGGCTTCCGTCACGGGAGGCTGAACGCATGGGCGACCGCGAGGGAAGCGCCGGCCTCCAGGCGGCGCCCGCCCTCCGGCCGGGGCCTGTCTACCTCACGGTTCTCGCGCATCGCCTCGTGCGGCCTCGTCTACGAGCTCGTCGCCGGCGCCCTCGCGAGCTATCTCCTCGGCGACTCGGTCACGCAGTTCTCCCTCGTCATCGGGGTCTACCTCACGGCTCTCGGCCTCGGCGCGTTTCTCTCCCGGTTCGTCGTGCGCGGCGTCGCGCGGCGATTCGTGGAAGCGGAGATCGGCGTCGCGCTCCTGGGCGGGCTCTCCGCGCCGATGCTGTTCTTCGCCTTCTCCTCGCCGCGCTGGTTCCCGCCCGTCTTCTACGGCGTCGTCGTCGCGATCGGGACGCTCGTCGGCCTCGAGATTCCCGCTCCTCATGCGCCTTCTCAAGGACACGGTCGTCTTCCGCGACCTCGTGGCGCAGGTCCTCACGTTCGACTACCTCGGCGCGCTCGCGGCCTCGATCCTCTTTCCGCTCGTCTTCCTCCCCCGCCTCGGGCTCACGCGCACGTCGGTTCTCTTCGGACTTCTGAACGCGGCCGTGGCGTTCTGGTCGATCCGCCTCTTCCGGGACCGGATCGGGCCGCCGGGCGGCCTCTACGCGCGGGCCTCCCTCGTCACGGCGATCCTCCTCGCGGCCTTCGTCGTCGCGGATCGCCTCACGGCCGTCGCCGAGGAGAACCAGTACGCCGACGAGGTCGTCGTGGCCGAGACGACGCCGTACCAGCGCATCGTCGTGACGCGAAACCGCGCGGGCTTCCAGCTCTTCCTGAACGGGCACCTCCAGTTCTCGTCCGTGGACGAGTACCGGTACCACGAGGCGCTCGTGCACCCCGCGTTCGCGGCCGCGCCGCGCGCGCGGCGCGTCGCCGTGCTCGGCGGCGGCGACGGCCTCGCCGTGCGCGAGATCCTGAAGCACCCCGAGGTCGAGAGCGTCACGCTCGTGGACCTCGACCCCGCGATGACGCGCCTCGCGACGACGCATCCCCTCTTTCTCGCGCTGAACGGCGGCTCGCTGAGATCGCCGAAGGTCAAGGTCGTGAACGAAGACGCGATGATCTGGATCGAGAAGGAGCCCGATCTCTTCGACGTCGTCGTCGTCGATTTTCCCGACCCGAACAGCTACGCCGTGGGCAAGCTCTACACGTCGCGCTTCTATTCGCTCGTGAAGAAGAAGCTCGATCCCGAGGGCGTCGTCGCCGTGCAGTCCACGTCTCCCCTCTTCGCGCGCCGCAGCTTCTGGATCGTGGACGCGACTCTCCGGGCCGCCGGCTTCTCGACGCGCCCGTACCACATCGCCGTGCCGTCGTTCGGCGACTGGGGCTTCGTCCTCGCGTCCGGTGCGCGCCGTGAACGTTTCGGCACGCGTCTGCCCGAAGGCCTGCGCGCGCTGTCGAAAGAGCTCCTCCCGTCGCTCTTCGTCTTCGGCCCCGACGTGGCGCGCATCGACGACGTCCCCGTGAACCGGCTCAACGACCAGGTCCTCGTCAGGACCTACGAGGGAGAGTGGAAGCGCTTCGACTGAGCCGGCGCGACGCGATCGCGTCGCTCGTCGGGCTGCCGGCGCTCTCGGCTCTCGCCGCCGCCCTTGCCGGCGTGCGGCAAGAAGGACGTCCGCGGCCTTCCCTTCGGCGGGAGGATCGTGGGCACGGACGCCGCGCGGGGGCATCTCCTTCGCGCGGGGGACCTCCTGTCCCGCCCCGCCGTCCGCACGGAGCGCGTCGGCACCGCGATCGTGGGCGCGGGCGTGTCGGGCCTCTCCGCGGCGTGGCGCCTCGCGCGCGCCGGCGACACGGACTTCCGCGTGTTCGACCTCGAGGACGCGGCCGGGGGCACCGCCATCTCGGGCGCGAACGACGTGTCCGCGTTCCCGTGGGGCGCGCACTACGTGCCCGTGCCCGCGTCGCCGAACCGCGCGCTCGAGGCCGTCCTCGAGGAGGCCGGCGCGCTCGTCTCCCGCGACGCGGACGGCGCTCCCGAGTGGGCCGAGGAGATGCTGTGCCGCGAGCCCGAGGAGCGGCTCTTCTTCGGATACGCCTGGCGCCCGGGCCTCTATCCGCGCGACGGCGCCTCGCCGGAGGACCTCGCGCAGCTCGCGCGCTTCCGCCGCGAGATGGACGCCTTCGCGGCGCGAAAGGACTCGAAAGGCCGGCGCGCGTTCGCGATCCCGACGCGCCTCTCGTCGGAGGACCCCGAGTCTCACCGGCCTGGACCGCCTCACGATGGCCGAGTGGATGCGCGCGCGCGGCTACACGTCGCCGCGTCTTCTCTGGCTCGCGGAGTACGGGTGCCGCGACGACTTCGGCACGAACCTCGCCGAGCACGTCCGCGTGGGCGGGTATCCACTACAACGCCGCGCGCCTGCCCGGAGAGGACGACGACGAGGACCCGTCGGACTTCCTCACGTGGCCGGAAGGCAACGGCCGGCTCGTCGCCCTCCTCGCGAAGAGCGCCGCGGGACGCCTCGCGCCCTCGTCCCTCGTGTTCGACGTCGTGCCGGCGCCGAAGAGAGGCGCGTCCGTCAGGCTGCGCGTCCTGGACGCCGCCAGGAACGAGGTCGTGGCCGTCGAGGCCGCGCACGCGATCCTCGCGCTGCCGAAGTTCGTGGCCGCGCGGGTGTTCGCGCCGTGGCGCGCGGCCCCTCCGGCCTTTCTCGAGGAGACGTCGTGGGCGCCGTGGCTCGTCGCGAACCTCACGCTCCGCGCGCGGCCGAAGGAGACGGGCTTTCCGCTCGCGTGGGACAACGTCCTTCACGATTCGCGTTCGCTCGGCTACGTCGTCGCGACGCACCAGACCGGACCGGAGCACGGGCCGACCGTCTTCACGTACTACCTGCCCTTCACGGACGAGGCCCCGGCCGCCGCGCGCGCGAAGCTTCTCGCCGCATCGTGGGACGACCTCGCGTCGGCCGTTCTCGCGGATCTTTCGAAGGCGCACCGCGACCTCCCGGACCTCGTCGAGCGCCTCGACGTGATCCGCTGGGGCCACGCGATGGCGCGACCGACGCCGGGATTTCTCTCGAGCCCGGTCCGGCATCTCGCGCCCGTGGGCGGCGTCCATTTCGCACACGCGGACTCCGCAGGCCTGCCACTCTTCGAGGAGGCGCAGGACGCCGGCGTGCGCGCCGCCGAGGCGATCCTCTCCTCTCGCGGCGAGCGGTTCGCGACGCTGGCCGCGGGCTAACATGGAGCGCTCCCGTGATCTCCCCGTGGCTCTTCAGCCGGCGCGCAGACCTGCTCCTCTTCGGAGGCTCGACGGCCCTCGCGCTCCTCTTCCTCGGCATCGGCCACGCAACCGGCCTCCTCGACGGCGATGCCCCGCCCTGGCTGTTCCTCGTCGCGGTCGTGGGCGTCGACGTGGCGCACGTGTGGGCGACGGGATGGCGCGTCCTCGCGGACGGAAGCGCCGCGCGCGCGCGCCTCGCGCTCTACCTCGGCGTCCCGCTCGCCGCGTGGGCCGTCGGGCGTCGCGGCGTATTCCGTCTCGGCTCTCATCTTCTGGCGGATCCTCGCGTATCTCGCGGTCTTCCACTTCGTACGGCAGCAGTACGGCTGGGTCGCGCTCTACCGCCGGAAGAACGGAGAGGGGAAGGACGGACGCCTCCTCGACGCCGCGGCCATCTACGGCGCGACGCTCACGCCGCTCCTCTTCTGGCACGCGCACCTCCCGCGGCGGTTCCAGTGGTTCCTGCGAGGGAGACTTCGTGAACGGCCTGCCCGAGGGCGTCAGCACGGCCGCGTTCGTCCTCTATGCCGGGATCTTCGCCGCGTGGATCGTGAAGGAGGTCGCGCGTGCGCGCGCCGGCCGGCCCGTGTCGTGGGGGAAGGTCCTGATCGTCCTCTCGACGGCGGCGACGTGGTTCCTGGGCATCGTCGTCTTCGACTCCGACTACGCGTTCACGGTGACGAACGTCTTCGTCCACGGCATTCCGTACATGGGCCTCGTGTGGTTCACGTCGAGATCGCGCGCCGGGGCGCGCCGCGACGCGGGCGAGCGCCCCGTCCTTCGCGGACCGGATGGCGCCGAAGCTCGTCCTCTTCCTCGCGCCTCTTCTCCTCGTCGCGTTCGCCGAGGAATGGGGCTGGGACCGCCTCGTCTGGCACGACCACGCCGTGCTCTTTCCGGGGCCTGCGCTCGAGCCCGGCGCGATCGCTGCTGGCGCTCATCGTGCCGCTCCTCGCTCTCCCCCAGGCCACGCATTACGTGTGGGACGCGTTCCTCTGGAAGGTGCGCCCCGAGAACCGCGGTACAGTCGAAGCGCTGGGAATCCGATGAGCCTCGGCCTTCACGTCCTCCTCGACGTCGCGGGCGCGCCGTTCGCGACGCTCGACGATCCCGTCCTCGTCGAGACGCTGCTCGTCGACGCCGTCCGGGCGATGGGCGCGAAGGTGCTCGGCATCCACATCCACCGCCTCAGCCCGCAGGGCGTCAGCGGCGTCGTCGTCATCTCCGAGTCGCACCTCACGATCCACACCTGGCCCGAGCGCGGCGAGGCGGCGGTGGACCTCTTCACGTGCGGCGACGCGCCCCGCGCGCGCGACGCCGTGCAGGCGCTCGCGAAAGCGCTCGGCGCCGCGCGCACGAGGGTCGAGGAACGCGTCCGCGGAGCGGAACCACCGGCCTGACGATAAGATCGGCGTCGAGGTACCAGATGATTTCGGCACTCCTGGAAGGGAATCGCCGGTTCGTGGCGGAGACATTCGAGAAGGAGAAGGAGTTCTTTCAGTCCCTTTCGAAAGGGCAGCAGCCGACGGTTCTCTGGATCAGCTGCTCCGACTCGCGCGCGCCGGTCAACAGCATCACGTCTACCCGGCCCGGTCAGGTTTTCGTCCACCGGAACATCGGAAACGTCGTCGCGACGAACGACTGGAACCTGGCCGCCGTCCTGGAGTTCTCCCTCAGCCACCTGAAGATCCCGGACATCGTCATCTGCGGCCACTACGGCTGCGGCGGGATCGAGGCGCTCGACGACGACGAGAGCGAGTACAAGTACGTTCCGATCTGGCTGATGAACGCCGTCAAGGCGCGCGAGCGGATCGACGAGAAGATCAGGTCGCTCCACATCGAGATGCCGAAAGAGCAGCGGATGCGGCTGATCGTGGAGGAGAACGTCCGGCTCCAGCTCGAGCACCTCCGCGAGTTTCCCTTCGTCAAGAGGGCCACCAGGGACAAGAAGCTGGAGCTCCACGGCTGGGTCTACGACATGTCGACCGGGGAGATCAAACCCGTAAAGAACGCGTAGCGGTCACGTTCCTTCGTCCGTCCGAAAGCTCTCGACCTGGTAGACCGCCAGTTGCATTCCATCGGCCGGGAGGCCGGCGGGTAGCCCGGCTTTTCTCTTGAGATGCGCCAGGAACTCGCGCGGCGCCGGGATCTGCTCCCAGACCTGCGGCAGCAGGGTGGCGCGCCGGCCGGCGCATTCGAAGATGACGCCGTCGACGCCGGGACGAAGGCGCTCCAGGGCTTCGGCTTCGCTGCCGAACTGGAGCGGTTGCGGGACGGTAAGCACGGAAACCTCGATGCACACGGAGGGCAATTCGTCGGCCGCAAGAGGTGGAAAGCGCGGGTCGTCGAAAGCCGCAGCGCGCGCGTTGGATGTCAAGTCGTCGTAAAGAGAGCGACGAGCCTCGAGCGAGCCGATGCAGCCGTGCAGCTGCCCATGAAGGGTCAGGGTGACGAAGGTCGATACCGGTTCATCGAGCCAGACCGGACGGGGCAGGGCAGGCCAGGGCGCGCCGAACTCGGAGGCAATTGCCGCGCGCGCGAGCGCGGTGAGGAGCCGCCCTTTGACCCGATGTTCGGTGGGCATCACTCTTCTCCGAGCTTCTTCTTGAGATCCGAGATCTCGCGCGAGAGCGCCGCCATCCGCTCTTCGAGCGAGCCGACACGGGACTCCAGGGAGTCGGGCCTGCCGGCGGGAGGACCCGAAGGAGCGGCCGTCGCGACGCCTTCCACGGGGCCGGCGACCAGGTGCGCCCAGCGCGCTTCCTTCTGGCCCGGCGCGCGCGGCAGCCCGGCGACGAGCGGCTCCAGGCCCTCCGCGAGCTTCGCGAGAGCGATCTCGACCTCGTCGAGCGTCGCGAACGCGTGCAGCCGTTCGCTCCGCGCCCGAAGGTCGCCCGGCGTCTGCGGCCCGCGCAGGAGGAGAAGCGTCATGACGGCTTTCGTCGCGCCGTCGAGCGCCCAGCGCCGCTCGACGTTCTGCTCCCACCTCTCGGCGCGGGAGCCGCCCACCTTCCAGACGAGAACGTGTTCGCGGAGCCGTTCGAGCGCGGCCTCGACTTCACCCGCCGAGAGGTCCGTGACCGGATCGCGGTTCGACTTCTGGTTGCACGCCGCGACGAGAGCGTTGCGGGTGAGCGGGTAGTACTCCGGCGTCGCCTGCTGTTTCTCGAGGAGCGCGCCGAGAACGCGGATCTCCACCGGGTCGAGCGGGCGCGGGAGCCGGGCGGGCGGGGCGTCGTCGGTCAGCATGCGCGACAGATTCTGGACCACGAACGCGATAGGGGGCACGACGATTGCACCTCCTCGAGAAGGTTTGAAAGAGCGGGCACGTCCCATTCTTGTAAAACCTGGAAGGAGAAAAAAGCGTCATGAAGATCAAAACGATTCTCCTGGCCGGTGCCGTCGCGGCGCTGCCACTTGCAGCCTCTGCCCAGCAACAGCCGTCCCGGCAGCCGCCGCCCTGGCAGCAGGCTTCCCAGCAGCCCTGGCAGCAGCCTTCCCAGCAGCAGGTCACGATGAACGAGTCCGGGGACATGAAGGTCGTGACGACGGAAGGAACGGTCCAAGCGTACGAAGCGGGCCATTCCATCACCATCACGACCGCCAGCGGGGAACAGGTCACCTACGCCATCAACGAATCGTCGGACATCCCGAAGACGGTCGAGATCGGCAAGACCGTAACGATCCGCACGACGAACGGCTCGGGCGCTCCTGTCGTCAAGACGGTCACGATCACGACCACGAAGGAGACGAAGAGGAACTAGAAGGAGCAGATCCATGAGGCGGTGAGTTCCAAAGCCGGTCTTGCCCCCGGGGAATGCGACGGCCGAAACTCTCGTTAAGATCCCGTCTCATGTCTCTCCTGGCCCCCTTCCACCCCGCCGTCCAGACCTGGTTCCGGGACCGGCTCGGCGAGCCCACGCCCCCACAGCGCGAGGGCTGGCCGCCGATCCGGGAGGGGCTGAGCACGCTCATCGCGGCCCCGACCGGATCGGGCAAGACGCTCGCGGCGTTTCTTTCTGCGATCGACGCCCTGATCCGCCAGGGGTCCGATTTGAAAGACGAGACGCAGGTCCTCTACGTCTCGCCGTTGCGGGCCCTCTCGAACGACGTCCAGAAGAACCTCCAGGGGCCGCTCGCCGAGATCCGCGCCCTCGATCCGGCCGTCCCCGAGGTGCGCGTTCTCGTGCGCACGGGCGACACGCCGTCGGGAGAGCGCACGGCGATGACGCGGCGGCCGCCGCACATCCTCGTGACGACGCCCGAGTCGCTTTACCTCCTCCTGACGAGCGAGGGCGGCCGGAAGATGCTTCGCACGGTCTCGACGGTCATCGTCGACGAGATCCACGCCCTCGTCCGCGACAAGCGCGGCAGCCATCTCGCCCTTTCCCTCGAGCGGCTCGAGCACCTCGCCGGTCGGCCGATCCAGCGCGTGGGCCTCTCCGCCACGCAGAAGCCGCTCGACGAGGTCGGCCGCTTCCTGGTCGGCGAAGGGCGCGCCTGCAGCGCTCGTCGACGCCGGGACCTTCCGCGCGCTCGACCTCGGGATCGAGGTTCCGCCGTCGCCGCTCGCGGCCGTCTGCTCGCACGAGCAGTGGGAGGAGATCTACGCGCGCATCGGGGAGCTGGTCCGCGAGCATCGGACGACCCTCGTCTTCGTGAACACGCGCAAGATGGCCGAGCGCATCTCGGCTCAGCTCACGCGGCTCCTCGGCGAGGACGCCGTGACGAGCCATCACGGCAGCCTCTCGAAGGCGCGTCGCCTCGACGCCGAGCAGCGCCTGAAGGCCGGCACGCTCCGCGCGCTCGTCGCGACGGCATCGCTGGAGCTCGGGATCGACGTCGGCGACGTGGACCTCGCGATCCAGGTCGGCGCGACGCGCTCGATCGCGACGTTCCTCCAGCGCGTCGGCCGCGCCGGCCACGTGCTCCGGAAGATCCCGAAGGGACGGCTCTTCCCTCTCACGCTCGACGAGCTCGTCGAAGGGGCGGCCCTTCTGGCATCGATCCGCCGTTCCGTCCTCGACCGCACGCCGATGCCGCCGCGCCCGCTGGACATCCTCGCGCAGCAGATCGTCGCGGCCTGCGCCGGCGAGGCCTGGGACGAGGGGACCCTCTTCGACGTCGTGAGAAAAGCCTGGCCGTATCGCGAGCTTTCGCGCCAGGAGTTCGACCGCGTCGTCGCGCTCCACACGGAAGGCCGGCGGGCGCTGCTGCACCGCGACGGCGTGAACGGCCGCCTCATGGGGACGAAGCGCTCCCGGCTGACGGCGCTCATGTCCGGAGGCGCGATTCCGGACGCTGCGGATTACCAGGTCCGGCTCGAGCCGGAAGGCACGCTCGTCGGGACCGTCAACGAGGACTGGGCCGTCGAATCCAACGGCGGCGACATCTTCCAGCTCGGCAACGCCTCGTGGCGCGTCCTCCGGATCGAGCCCGGCATCGTCCGCGTCGCGGACGCGAAGGGCCAGCCGCCGACGCTTCCCTTCTGGCTGGGGGAGGCGCCGGGCCGGACGCGTGAGCTCGCCGCGGAGATCGGGCGGATCCGGGAGCTGATCGCCCAGGAGGACGAGCTCGAAGACCTAAGAGGAAGAGAAAGAGACTTCTTAGAAAGGGAAGAGGGGAACGCGGAACCAGGGGTGGCGCGCACCGCGCGCTCCCCTTCTCCCTCTTCACCTTCTAAGAATTCTTCTCTTTCTCCTCTTTCTCAGAATCCTGCTCTTTCTCAGCAATCCTCTCGTCTCCGATCCGAATGCGGCGAGGCCCTGCCCGAAGGCGCCGCCGTCCAGATCGCCGAGTACGTCGAGGCCGGGCGCAGCGCTCTGGGAGCCGTCCCGACGCAGAAACGCGTCATCCTGGAACGCTTCTTCGACGAGAGCGGCGGCATGCAGCTCGTCGTGCACGCCCCGTTCGGATCGAAGATCAACAAGGCGTGGGGGCTCGCGCTCAGGAAGCGCTTCTGCGTCGGCTTCGGCTTCGAGCTCCAGGCGGCCGCGAACGAGGAGGCGATCGTCCTTTCGCTCGGCCCGCAGCACAGCTTCGAGCTGCCGGAGGTCTTCGACTACCTGAGTCCCGCCACGGCGCGCGACGTCCTCATCCAGGCCGTCCTCCAGTCCCCCCTCTTCGAGACGCGCTGGCGGTGGAACGCGCAGCGCTCGCTTCTCCTCGACCGGACGCGGAACGGCAAGAGAGTGCCCGCGAACCTGCAGCGGATGCGCGCGAACGACCTTCTCGTCACGGCGTTCCCGCAGGTCATCGCCTGCCCCGAGACGCTGCCCGGCGGCCCCGTCGAGGTTCCGATGGACCATCCGATCGTCGCGCAGACGATCGAAGACTGTCTGACGGAAGCGATGGACGTCGACGGCTTCCTGGAGGTGCTGCGCGGCCTGAAGGACGGAGCGATCGAGCGGCGCGCGGTGGACACGGTCGAGCCGTCCGCATTTGCCCGCGGCATTCTCTCCTCCCAGCCCTACACCTTCCTCGACGACGCGCCTCTGGAGGAGCGGCGCACGCAGGCCGTCTTCTCGCGGCGCGTCCTCGACACGCGCTCGGCGGACGAGATCGGCATCCTCGATCCCGAAGCGATCTCGCGTGTGAAGGAAGAGGCGTGGCCGCAGCCTTCCAACGCGGAAGAGGTGCACGAGGCGCTCCTCTGGATGGGATACGTGACCGCGGAGGAAGGCGGCCCCTGGCAGCCATGGCTGGACGAGCTCGCCGCCGCCGGCCGCGTCACGCTCGAAGGAGACCGCTGGTTCGCGGCGGAGGCGCCCCGCGAGCCGAAGGCGGTGCTGAGGGGACGCATGGAGGCTCTCGGACCCGTCGTCGCCGGCGGACCCGACGAGGCCCTCCTCCGCGCGCTCGAAGCCGAGGGCACGGTGCTCCGCACGCGCATCGCCGGGCGCGAAGCGTGGTGCAACCGGCGGCTCCTCGCGCGCATCCACCGCTACACGCTCGACCGCCTGCGCAAGGAGATCGAGCCCGTCACCGCCTCGCAGTTCCTGCGCTTCCTCGCGTGCTGGCAGCATGCGGACGCCGAGCACCGCCTGGACGGGCCGCGCGGCGTCGCGCAGGTCGTCGCGCAGCTCGCCGGCTTCGAGATCCCCGCCGCCGCGTGGGAGGGCAGCATTCTTCCGGCGCGCGTGCGCGGGTACAAGCGCGAATGGCTCGACCAGCTCACGCTCTCCGGAGAGATCGTCTGGGGCCGGCTCTGGGGCGCCGCTCAAGGGCCGACGCGTCGCACGCCGATCTGCCTCGTCGAGCGCCGCGACCTGGACGAATGGTCCGCGCTCTCCGCCCAGGTTCCCTCACGAGAGCCGTCCGGAAAGGCGCTCGAGGTCCAGGAAGGGCTCCTCGCGAAGGGCGCGATGTTCTTCCAGGAGCTCGCGCGCACGACAAAACTGCCGCCGACGTTCGTCGAGGAAGGCCTGAGCGAGCTGATCGCGCTCGGGCGCGTCACGTGCGACTCGTTCAGCGGCCTCCGCTGGCTGATCGTCCCCGCGTCGAAACGCAAGACGGCCGTTCTTTCGACCGGACGCTGGAGCCTCCTGTCGCGCGAGGCGTCGACTCCCCCGTCGGCCGAGTTCGTGGCCCGCCGGCTCCTTCTGCGCACGGGCGTCGTCTTCCGCAAGACTCTCGCTCGAGAGAAGCAGCCGCTCCCCTTCCGCGACGTCGCGCGCGCGCTGCGCACGCTGGAAGCGCGCGGCGAAGTGCGCGGCGGACGCTTCGTCGCCGGCTTCGACGGTGAGCAGTACGCGCTGCCCGAGGCCGTCGCGCTGCTGCGCGCCGTCAGGAAACGCATGAATCAGCCCGGCGACCTTCCGCCCGTCCTCGTCTCGGCGGCCGATCCCCTGAACTTCCAGGGCATCCTCACGCCCGAGGAGAAGATCGCCCCGGCGACGGGGCGGGAGCTGAGGGTGGCGTAAGAGGAGGCCGGCACACGTGCGCGCAACGAGATGGAGTGGGCTGATCCTCCTCGCGATTCTCCCTTTCGACGCTCCGGGTGAGATCCGCCTCGACACGATCAAGCTCCCACCGGGCTTCAGGATCTCCGTCTACAGCGACGCGGTTCCCGGCGCGCGCTCGATGACGATGAGTCCCGACGGGACTCTTTTCGTCGGGTCCCGCGACGCGGGGAACGTCTACGCGCTCGTGGACGCCGGCGACGGGACGCATGCCGCCGAAGTCCTCACGCTCGCGAAGAACCTGAACGAGCCGAACGGTGTGGCCGTGAAGGACGGCGCGCTCTACGTCATGGAGATCTCGCGCCTCCTGCGCTTCGATGGCATCGAGGCGCGGCTGCGGAATCCTCCGCCGGCCGCCGTCGTCACGCAGACCTTCCCGAAGGACACTCACCACGGCTGGAAGTTCATCGCGTTCGGGCCGGACGGGCTTCTCTACGTGCCGATCGGAGCCCCGTGCAACATCTGCCGGCGCAGCGATCCCTACGCGTCGATCACGCGGCTCAAGGCCGACGGGTCCGGCTTCGAGATCGTCGCGCGCGGCGTCAGGAACACGGTCGGTTTCGACTGGCATCCGGAAACGAAGGAGCTGTGGTTCACCGACAACGGGCGCGACTGGCTCGGCGACGACAAGCCGGCCGACGAGCTGAACCACGCGCCGCGCAAGGGTCTCAACTTCGGGTTCCCGTACTGTCACGGCGGCGACGTGGCGGATCCGGAGTTCGGCAAGGAGCTCCCCTGCCGCGACTTCGTTCCGCCCGCGTTGAAGCTCGGCGCCCACGTCGCAGCCCTCGGCATGCGCTTTTACAAGGGGGAGCTGTTCCCGGCCGAATACAAGGGTCAGATCTTCATCGCCGAGCACGGCTCGTGGAACCGGAAGAAGAAGGTCGGATACCGAATCGCGCTCGTGCGCCTGAGGGACGGAAAGCCCGTTTCCGAGGAAGCCTTCGCGGAGGGTTGGCTGCAGGGCGAGAAGGCGTGGGGGCGGCCCGTGGACGTCCTCGTTCGGCCCGACGGCTCGCTGCTCGTGTCGGACGATCAGGCCGGAGCGATCTACCGGATCTCGTTCGGGAAGTAGACGCCGCACCTCCGCGGTATCATGGATGTGAACCGCTAAGGAGTCTGCGATGCGTCCTGCCAACGGGCCCGGGCGAGAAGGCGTATGAGCCCGTCGGCCCTTTTCGACGTGCGGGGGCTCACGGGACTGGTCCTGCTCTCGTTCGCGGGAGTCCTCTTTCTCATCCTCCTCATCTCTTTCCGGTCCCGGGCCACCGTGTTCTGCCAGTACCTCAAGGCGATGACGGGTGTCGAGCTCAAACCGCGCCAGGTGCGCACGGTCTTCAACGAGCGCGGGAAGGACGGCGTGCGCGAGATGTTCCTCGACCTCATCATCAAACAGGACCTGAGCGAGACCGGGCCTCTTCAGATTCCCAAGGACATCCGCGCGCCGAAAAACTGAGGTTGGGATGCGCCCGGCACGTTCCCTGCTGCGGGAGGCCGCGATGCCCGGCACCGTCCCTTCGAAGGGCCGTCGCGCGCTCGCGGCAGGCGCCGCTTTGCTGCTGTCTACGGCGCCGGTCGCCGGGCAGGACAAGCCGCCGGAGACGCCGCGGAGAGCGGGCGGCGTCGTCACGACTGAAGAGGTCCAGGTCCTGACGCTGGACGTGCTCGCCCTGGACAAGAAGGACCGGCCCGTGTTCGGGCTCGTGGCGGCCGATTTCGAGGTCAGAGTCGCCGGGAAGGTCCAGGCGATCGAGTTCTTCGAGCCCCCTCGCGAGGTGGCCACGCGGGCTACGGGCTCGCCCAAAGAGGGCCGGTCCGACTCGGAGGAGCGGATCGCCGGCACGACGACGGCGTTCGCGCCCGAAGGCCGCGCCGTGCGCCACGTCCTCGTGTGGGTCGACCTCGAGCAGCTCCCGCGCCAGTCGATCCTCGACACGGCCGAGGCACTTCACAAGACCTTCGAGCACGCGCCTTCGGGCCGCTACAGCTTCGCCACGCACTTCGGGAGGACGTCCGCGCGTATCTGGGATGAGGACTCCATCGACGCACTGCTCCTGGAAGCGGACCGGATGGGCGCCGAGGTCACGGAAAACTGGGTCCCGGGCTCTTCGGGGATTGCGTCTGCGCGCGGGGCGGACCCGCTGCTGCAATACGAGTCACGCAAGCTCTTCGAGGAGCAGCTTATCGCCGAGCATGCCGTCCAGGCCATCTCCGCCTTTCTCACCTTCGAGCGGCGGCGCACGAAGACGGCTCTCCAGGACCTCCGAGAGACCGCTGAACGCTTTTCCTCTTCCGAAGGTCCGCGCCATCTGTTCTTCATCTCGGAGGGTTTCGAGCGCGTGCCCGGTTTCAACTTCCTCGCACGGCTGCAGGCCGAAGAGGCGGCGAGCCGCGGGTCCACGTCCTCGGCGGCCGCAGGTGGCCGGGCCGGCGGCGGAATTCCCGTGATTCCCGGCGCGCCCGGATCGGCGCGAGATCTCGGGGCGAACCGCTTCGCGTTTGACTCGGTGCCGCTTTTCGAGGCGGACGACCTGGATCGCTGGCTCGCGGCCTCGGGTGTCATCGTCCACTTCATCGATCCCGGCTCGCTCGGGCGCGGGCTCCCGACCGCCAAGGACAAATACGCGTTCAGCTCCACGCTCCGGCAGGACGACGCGAAGAACCTGCAGGAGACGCCGCTGCGCTACGCCTCGGACACGGGTGGCCTCGCGCGCGTCACGACCAACGACGTAGGCAAAGCTCTCACGGACCTTCTCGACGCGACGACCGCGACGTACCGCATCGGCGTCCGCCTCCAGGGCGTGGACCCCAAGAAGACGTACAGCGTCAAAGTCTCGACGCGAAAGGCCGGAGTGAGCATGCTGGCGCGCTCGGCCTTTCAGCCTGTGGCGAGGACGACACAAGCGCCGACCAACCTCGTGGCCGACGCGAACCGTGCGGTCCTCACGGCGAGAGTCGACGAAGGACGCCCCGGAGTCGCACGCCTCGCGAGAAAGCCGCTGCCCGTCGTCCTCGAGTGGAAGGGCAAGTCGACGCTTTCTTCGAACGATCCCGCGAAGTCATTCTGGAAGCTCGACGTGAAGATCCCGCACGAAGCGCTCGCGTTCCGCCCGGAAGAAGACGCCATGCTCGCGAGCGTCCAGATCGCGGTGGAGGCAAGCGCCCTCGACGGGCCGCTGCGCGACTCCTTCACCGACGACTGGCTCCTCTCGTACACGGGACCCGAGTACAAGGAGGCGCGAGACCGCGAGGCCGTCCGGACCGTCACGCTGCAGCTCCCGCCGGGGCGCTGGGAGCTGAGAGTCTCCGTGCACGACGCGCTCGGCGACGCCTTCGGCCAGCAGACGGTCCGCGTCGAGGCCTCCCGTTGATCCCTTAGACTTCGACCATGGACCAGCCGCTCGGCGATTTTCCGCCCGACGCGTTCCGCGAGATGGGACACGCGGCGGTGGAGCGCCTCGCGCGCTATTTCGAGACGCTCGAGACGCGCCCCGTCCTCGCGCGGACGAAGCCCGGCGAGGTCTTCGCGCAGCTGCCGCGCCACGCGCCGGAAGACCCCGAGCCGTGGGAGGCGATCGAGCGCGACCTCGACCGCCTCGTGGAGCCCAACCTCACGCACTGGCAGCATCCCGGGTACTTCGCGTACTTCGCGGTCACGGGCTCGGCCCCCGGGATCGTGGGGGATTTCCTCGCGGCGGGCTACAACCAGGTCGGCATCCTCTGGCGCACGTCGCCGGTCCTGACGGAGCTCGAGCAGGGCGTCGTGCGGTGGCTGCTCGACCTCGTGGGCCTTCCCTGGGGGCCGGGCGGCTTCGACGGCCAGCTCGCCGACACGGCCTCGACGGCTTCGCTCATCGCGCTCGCGGCCGCGCGCGAGCAGGCTTTTCCCGACGTCCGCCAGACGGGCCTCGCGGGCCGGCCGCGCGGCATCGTCTACTGCTCGGAGCTCGCGCACTCCTCGATCGACAAGGCGTGCGTCGTCCTCGGGCTCGGCACCGAAGGGCTGCGGAAGATCCCGGTCGACGGGAGTTCCGGATGGACGCGAACGCCCTCGAGTCGGAGATCGCGAAAGACCGGGCCGCGGGCCGGGTCCCCGTCGCCGTCGTCGCGACCGCCGGGACGACGGCCGTGACGTCCGTCGACCCGCTGCCCGCGCTCGCCGACGTCTGCCTGCGCGAGGGCATCTGGCTCCACGTGGACGCGGCGTACGCGGGCTCGGCGGCGGCGCTGCCGGAGATGCGCCCTCTCTTCGCGGGCTGGGAGCGCGCGGACTCCGTCGTCTTCAACCCGCACAAGTGGATGTTCGTGCCGATCGAGTGCACCGCGCTCTTCTTCCGCCGCATGGAGCGCGTGCGGCGCGCCTTCTCCGTGGTGCCGGACTATCTCGAGACGCCCGAAGGGCAGACGGTGCGCGAGTACATGGACTACGGCGTGCAGCTCGGCCGCCGGTTCCGCGCCCTCAAGATGTGGATGACGCTGCGCGCCTTCGGAGCGTCCGGCGTGAGGGCCCGCCTCCGCGGTCACCTCGTTCTCGCGCGCGCCCTCCGCGGCGTGCTCGAGCGCGAGAAAGGGGTCGAGATCGCGGCGCCCTCGCCCTTCTCGGTCGTGGCCTTCCGGTGGACGTCCCCGGATCTCTCGCCCGAGGACGCCGACGCTGGCGAACGCCCGGATCCTCGCCCGGATCAACGCGGACGGCCGCACCTTCATCTCGCACGCCCTCGTCGGGGGCCGGTACACGCTCCGCGTCGCGATCGGCAGCGTCCGCACCGAGCGCCGCCATCTCCAGACGTTCCTGCAGGTGTTCCGGGACGCCGTGGCCGAAGAGTCCCCCCGAAAACCCTGACTTCACTCCCTTCGTAGGGAGATTGGGTAAAGTGTCGCCTCTCATGGAGCCCCTGAACAAGTCCGCCGACCTGTCGGCCCTGCGCATCGATCGTCAGGGCGGCCCCGGCGCTCGCCGCTTTCTCTACCCCGCCGTGGCGACGCTTGGCGTCGTTCTCGTCGGGGTCTTTCTCTTCACGCGCTCGCGCGGCGGCGTGGCGTTCCGGCCGCCCGAGGTCACGACCACGCGCGCGGCGCTCGTGACGCCGACGCAGGCCTCGACGATCCTCACGGCTTCGGGCTACATCGTGGCCCGCTCGAAGGCCGAGATCTCGCCGAAGACCGTCGGCCGCATCGCCTGGATCAACCTCGAAGAGGGCCAGCGCGTGAAGAAGGGCGAGCTCGTCGCCCGCCTCGAGGCGCAGGAGCTCGACGCGCAGAAGAGATCCGCGCTGGCCCAGCGCGACCAGACCCTCGCCCAGCTCGCGAACGCGCGCCTCGACCGCACGCGCGCCCGCCAGCTCCTCGAGGAGAAGATCGGGACGCAGCAGGCCTTCGACACGGCGGATTCCCAGGTGAAGGCGCTCGAGGCCCAGGTCTCGGTCGTACGAAGCCCAGGCCCGCTATTACGAGGAGCAGATCAAGAACGCCGAGATCTACGCGCCGATCGACGGCGTCGTGACCGTGAAGAAGGCGTTCCTCGGAGAAACCGTCGCGCCGCAGGGCTTCGGCGGGGCGGGCTCGGCGGGCGCGACGTTCGCGATCATCGTGGACCTCTCCTCGCTCGAGATGGAGGCCGACATCAACGAGCAGAACGTCGCCAAGCTCGTCCTCGGGCAGCCGGCCGAGGTCGCGCTCGACGCGTATCCGGACAAGCCCTACAAAGGGCGCCTCAGGCAGATCGTCCCGACGGCCGACCGCCAGAAGGGCTCGGTCAAGGTGAAGATCGAGCTCCTCGACAAGGACGCGAGGGTCCTCCCCGAGATGTCCTGCCGGGTCGTGTTCCTGAACCCGCAGGCGAAGATCGACGAGAAGGCGAAGCCGAAGGTGATGGTGCCGTCGGCCTCCGTCGTCGAGGTGGGCGGCGAGAAGGGCGTCCTCCTCGTCGCGAACGGCAAGGCCACGTTCAAGCCGCTCGCGCTCGGCCCCGCGGCGGGAGCGCAGGTGGAAGCGACGTCGGGCCTTTCGGGCGGCGAAGAAATCGTCGCCGACGCCGCCGCCGCCGGGCACGCCTGGCGCGCAGGAGCAGAAGATCCGCGTCAAGAAGGACTGAAGACGAGAGAAAAGGAGAGCCGATTGAGCGCAGCCGTCCCCCTCATCCGCATCGACTCGCTCGTGAAACAGTACACGCGCGACACGCAGGTCCTCACCGTGCTCGACAACCTGTCGCTCACGGTCGACGAGGGCGATTTCATCGCGCTCATGGGTCCCTCGGGCTCGGGCAAGACCACGCTCCTCAACCTCATCGCGGGCATCGACCGCCCGACCTCGGGCCGGATCGTCGTCGGCGACAAGGAGGTCTCGACGATGAGCGAGGGCGCGCTCGCGAAATGGCGAAGCGCGAACGTCGGCTTCATCTTCCAGCTCTACAACCTCGTGCCCGTGCTCACGGCGTTCGAGAACGTCGAGCTTCCCCTTCTCCTCACGAGCATGAACCGGGCGCGCCGGAAAAAGCAGGTCGAGCTCGCGCTCTCGGTCGTGAACCTCTCGGATCGCATGGACCACTACCCGCGGCAGCTCTCGGGCGGGCAGGAGCAGCGCGTCGCCATCGCGCGCGCGATCGCGACCGACCCGAAGGTGCTCGTGGCCGACGAGCCGACCGGCGACCTCGACGCGAAGAGCGGCGAGGAGATCCTCGTCCTCATGGAGCGTCTCAACTCGGAGTTCAAGAAGACGATCGTCATGGTGACCCACGATCCGAAGGCCGCGTCCCGGGCGCACCGCCTCGTCCACCTCGACAAGGGCGTGCTGAAGGAAGACGTGCACGCCGAGCGCGGAAAGGCCGTCGGCATGGCGGCGGCGATCTCGGCCTCCTCGACCTGAGGCATCGGAAGCCCTGATGAAGTTTCTCCCCCTCATCTTCAAGAACGCGTTCCGCAAGAAGACGCGGACCCTGCTGACGATCGGCTCGATCGTCCTGCCGCTCCTCGTCATCTGCCTCATGGGGACGTTCCTGAAGGCGCTGGAGGCGCCGGACCCGAGCGACGACGCGCGGGTCGTTCCGGCTCGTCGTCCGGCACCGGGTCTCCATCATGAGCACCCTGCCCACGGCCTTCGAGGAGAAGGTCCGGCAGCTCCCGGGAGTCGAGGCCGTCTCCGACTTCAGTTTCTTTTCGGCGGCCAGTATCGCGACAAGAGCGCGCGAAACTTCTTCGCGCGGGCCGCCGTCGATTCCGAGACTCTGCTGAAGGTCTTCGACGACGCCGAGATCGTCGAGGGCTCCGCCCGCGACTGGCGCGAGGACCGGACCGGCTGCATCGTCGGGAAGAACCTCGCCGCGAAGTACGGCTGGAAGGTGGGAGACCGGGTCGTGCTCGTCGGCGACGTCTTCCCGACGACGCTCGAGCTCACGATTCGAGGCGTCTACTACCTCGAGAACGGCACCTCGGCGACCCTCTTCTTCGACCGCCGGATCCTCGACGAGCGGTTCCCGTCTTTCAAAGGTTCGGCCTCCACGATCTGGATCAAGGCGAAGGACGCCGCCGCCTCGGAGCGCCTCGGACCCATGATCGACGCCCTGTTCGAGAACTCCCCTTTCCCGACGAAGACGGAGACCGAGAACGCGTTCCGGAACGGCATGATGTCGATGCTCGGGAACGTGAAGCTCCTCATGACGTCCATCGGCATCGTCATCGTCCTCGTCATCCTCCTGATCGCGGCGAACACGATGGCGATGGCGGCACGCGAGAGGATCACGGAGATCGCCGTCTTCCGCACGCTCGGCTTCCAGAAATCGACGATCCTGGCGCTCGTCCTCGGCGAGAGCGTGCTCATCGCGCTCGCCGGCGGGGTCTTCGGCATCCTCCTCTTCGTGGCCGCCCAGCCACCTCTGAGGCGTCTCCTCCTGTCGTCCCCGATGTCGAGCCTCGCGGCGACGTTTCACCTCTACCCGGAAGTCCTCACCCTGGCGTTCGCGCTGGCCGTCGGAATCGGCGTTCTCGCCGGCCTCGTCCCCGCCCTCCGGTCGGCGAGCCGCTCCATCGTGGACGGGCTGAGGCAGGTGGCCTGATGAAGTTCCTCCCGTTCGTCTTCAAGAACCTCCTCCGCAAGAAGACGCGCTCGCTTCTCACGATCGCGTCCATCCTCCTGCCTCTCCTCGTCATCTGCATTCTGGGAACGCTCCTGCGCACGCTCGAGCACGATCCCACGGGGGGCAAGGGGATGTTCCGCCTCATCGTGCGGCACAAGGTCTCGCTCACGAACTGGGTGCTCGAGGCCGACATGCCGAAGATCCAGCAGCTCCCGGGCGTGACGGACGTCGTGCGCATGAACTGGTTCGGCGGCTCCTACATCGACCACCGCCCCGAGAACATGTTCGCGCGCTTCTCGACGTCGGATCCCGAGAAGCTCCTCGCGCGTCTTCGACGAGGCATCCATCGTCCGGGGCAGCGCCCAGGACTGGTTCTCCGACCGGAGCGGCCTTCTCGCGGGCGAGCTGCTCATGAAGAAGTACGGCTGGAAGCTCGGCCAGAAGATCACGCTCAAGGGGGACATCTACCCGGTCAACCTCGACCTCACGATCCGCGCGACCTTCAAGGCTCCGGACGAGACCGGGGTCTACTTCCACCACCAGGCGATCGAGGAGGCGCTCCCGCGCGTGAAGGGCTTCGTGGGCTGGTACTGGATCAAGGCCGCGTCCCTCGAAGCCGTCGAGCGGCTGCCGAAAGAGATCGACGCGATGTTCGAGAACAGCGACCGCCCCACGCGCACCGAGACCGAGAAGGAGATGCAGAACGGCTTCGTCTCCATGCTCGGCAACGTCAAGCTGCTCGTGACCTCCATCGGCACCATCATCGTGTGCGTCATCCTCCTCATCGCGGCGAACACGATGGCGATGACGGCCCGCGAGCGGGTCACGGAGATCGCCGTCCTGAGAACGCTCGGATTCCCGAAGGGGACGATCCTCGGGCTGATCCTCGGCGAGAGCGTCCTGCTCTCTCTCATCGGCGGTTTCCTCGGCGTGGGGCTCTTCGTCGTCGCCTTCCCCGGCTTCCGTCAAGGGCTGCTCTATTCGCCGATGGGCGGCTTCGCGGGAGGGATGAAGCTCTTCCCCGAGGTCGTCGCCACGGGCTTCTTCGTCTCCGTTCTCGTCGGTCTCCTCGCCGGGCTCGTGCCGGCGATCCGGTCCGCCCAGCGCTCCATCCCCGACGGCCTGAGGCAGGTCGGCTGAAAGGACCCTGATGCTCGGCATTCCGCTGAAGTACAACGTCCGGAACCTCTTCGTGAGAAGGGTCACGACCTCTCTCACCGTGCTCGGGATCGGCCTCGTCGTGGCGGTCTTCCTGTGCGTCATGTCGCTCGGCGAGGGTCTGACGCGCGTCTTCACGGCCTCGGGCTCCGAGAACAACGTCCTCGTGCTGAGGCAGAACGCGCAATCGGAGCTTCAGTCCGGCATCTCGCGCGACCAGATACCGCTCATCGAGACGCTGCCCGGCATCTCGCCCGACGCGGACGGAAAGCCGCTGGCGTCTCCCGAGCTCGTCATCGTCCTGAACCTCGAGAAGCGGGACGGCGGCTCCTCGAACGTCACGATCCGCGGGATCGGCGAAAAAGGCATGAAGCTCCGTCCCGGCCTCACGCTCGTCGAGGGCCGCATGTTCGCGCCGGGCAAGTCCGAGGTCATCGTCTCGAAGGGCGTCTCGAGCCGGTTCAAGGACTGCGCCACGGGCCAGACGATCAGGTTCGGCGCGTATCGCTGGACGGTCGTGGGCCTCTTCGACGCCGGCGGCACCGCCCCCGACAGCGAGATCTGGACGGACGTCGAGGGCATGATCACGGACTTCAAGCGCAACGGCTATTCCTCCGTTCTCGCGCGGACCGCGGGCCGGGCGGCGCGCGACCAGTTCCAGGCGGGCCTCGCGGGCGACCCGCGCCTCGCGCTCGAGGGCAAGGTCGAGCGCAAGTACTACGACGACCAGACCAGCACGGCGGCGCCGATCAAGTTCCTCGGCTTCTTCGTGGGAATCGTCATGGCGATCGGCGCCTGCTTCGGGGCGATGAACACGATGTACGCCGCCGTGGCCGCGCGCACGCGCGAGATCGCGACGCTGCGCGCGCTCGGGTTCTCGCGCATCTCGGTGCTGCTGTCGTTCGTCTTCGAGTCGCTGTGCCTCGCGCTCCTCGGCGGAGCCCTCGGGTGCGCCCTCGGCCTGCTCGCCGTGAAGCTCGCGCTCTCGGGCGTCACCGGCACGACGAACTTCGCGACGTTCTCGGAGGTCGTGTTCGCCTTCCGCCTCACGCCGGCGCTCCTCGTGACGGGGATCGTCTTCTCGCTCGTCATGGGATTCTTCGGCGGCCTCTTCCCCGCCGGACGCGCGGCGTTCACGAGAATCACGAATGCCCTGAGGCAGGTAGGCTAGGGGGCGGGCGATGGCCGACTTCCTGCTCAAGACCGAACCCTCGGACTACTCCTTCGACGATCTCGTGAAGGAGAAACAGACCGTCTGGACGGGCGTGAAGAACCCGCTGGCGATCCGACACCTGCTCTCCACGAAGAAGGGCGACCGGCTCGTGATCTACCACACGGGCGACGTGAAGGCGGCGGTGGGCCTGGCCACGGTCGTCTCCGCCGACACCGACCCGAAGAGCCCGACGGACCCGCACGTCGTGATCGCCGCGGGAAAGCCGCTCGCCTCCGCGGTCACGCTCGCCGCGATCAAGTCCGAGAAGCTCTTCGCGCACTCGCCGCTCGTGAAGATGGGACGGCTCTCGGTCGTGCCGCTCACGCTCGCCCAGTACCGCTACCTCGCCGGCGCCTGACGCGCGGTGTTCTTCACGCGCGCCCAGGAGATCGCCCTCGCCGCGCTGCCGCTCCTCGACCCGCGCGGCCCGCTGGGGAAGGGACGCGGCGTGATCGCGATCGCGCAGGCGGCCGGCGTGCCGGCGCCGTTTCTCTCCAAGGTGCTCGGACGGCTCGTGGACCGCGGCCTCCTGAGGAGCAAGCGCGGGCGGGGCGGCGGGTTCGTCCTCGGCCGGCCCGCCTCGGACATCACGCTCGCCGACGTCGCCCTCGCGCTCGAGAGGCGCGACGATCTCGAACGCGCCTTTCCACCCGTCGCGGGGCCGGTGGGCGCCCTCCTCGCGTCCACGCGAAGAGATTTCCTCGAGCGCCTGAAGCGCACCCGGCTCTCGGATCTCGACGGGGCCGGCAGACGCGGATCTCGACCCGTGAAAGATCTCCGCGCGTTCCTCGACGCCCTTCGCCGCGAGAACGAGCTCGCGACCATCGAGGCCGAGGCCGACCCGCGGCTCGAGATCCCCGAGATCCACCGCCGCGTGATCGAGGCGGGCGGCCCGGCGCTCCTCTTCAAGCGCCCGAAGGGCGCCGACTTTCCCGTCGTGACGAACCTCTTCGGCACGCCGAAGCGCCTCGACCTCGCGTTCGGAAGAAAGCCGCTGGAGTTCGTCGAGACGGCGGCGCGCGCCGCCACCGAGCTCCTCCCGCCGACGGGAGAGAAGCTCTGGGCGTTCCGGTCGTTCTTCGGCGCCGCCCTGCGCGTGGGAACGACGCGCGCGTCTCGCGCCCCCGTCCTGGACGTCGTGGAGGACCCGCCCGACCTCGCGCGCCTGCCCGCCCTCACGCAATGGCCGGAGGACGCCGGAGCGTTCCTGACGCTGCCCCTCGTCTATTCGGAGCTTCCTTCGGACGGCCCGGCAGGGCGCTCTCGCGCACGGCAGTCGAATCTCGGCGTGTACCGCATGCAGATCCACGGCCCGAGACGGCGGGCGTCCACTGGCAGATCGCGAAGGGCGGCGGGTTCCACTATCACGAGGCCGAGGCGCGGGGCTCGGCGCTGCCGCTCACGGTCTTCCTCGGCGGCCCTCCCGCGCTCATCCTCGCGGCGGTCGCGCCGCTGCCCGAAGGGCTGTCCCGAGCTTCTCGTCGCCTCGCTCCTCCTCGGGAAGAAGCTCCCCATGACGACGGTGCCGTCTCACCCGCACCGCCTCGTCGCCGACGCGGAGTTCGCGCTCACCGGATCGGTGCCGCCGAAGGTCCGGAAGCCGGAGGGCCCGTTCGGAGACCACTACGGCTATTACTCGCTGAAGCACGACTATCCCGTCTTCGAGGTCGCCCGGATCTACCGGCGGCGGAACGCGATCTTTCCGGCGACGGTCGTCGGCAAGCCCCGGCAGGAGGACTTCTACATCGGCGACTTGCTGCAGGAGCTGCTGTCCCCGCTGTTTCCGCTCGTGATGCCGTCCGTCGTCGACCTCTGGAGCTACGGGGACACGGGTTTCCACTCGCTCGCGGCGGCGGTCGTGAAGGACCGGTACGGCCGCGAGGCGATGACCTCGGCCTTCCGCATCCTCGGCGAGGGACAGCTCGCCCTCACGAAGTTCCTCCTCGTCACCGACGCGAAGCGCGACCTGCGTGACTTCCGCGGCCTCCTCGCGCACGTCCTCGCGCGCTGCCGGTTCGAGACGGACCTCTTCGTGTTTTCGCAACCTCGCGATGGACACGCTCGACTACACGGGCCCGAAGGTGAACGAAGGCAGCAAGGGCGTCCTCCTCGGCCTCGGGGATGCGATCCGCGACCTCCCGCGCGAATTCCGCGGCAGCGCTGCCCCAGGGCGCGCGCACGGCCGCCGTCTTCTGTCCCGGCGCGCTCGTCGTGGACGGGCCGTCCTTCGGCGTCCGACCGCTCCTTCGCGGAGCGCCTCGCCGGGGACCCGGCGGTCGCCGGCTGGCCGCTCGTCGTCCTCGCCGACGACGCGGCGGACAGCGGCGAAGGACGAACGCTCGTTCCTCTGGCACGTGTTCACGCGATTCGAGCCCGCCGCGGACGTGCACGGCCGCCACGACGTGGTCCGGAACCACGTCGCCTTCACGCCGCCGATCGTCCTCGACGCCCGGACGAAGCCCTGGATGCCGAAACTCGTGGAGGTGGATCCCGGCACCGCCGCATCTCGTCGACCGGCGCTGGCGCGAGTACTTCCCGCGCCCCTGACCGACAGTTTTCGTCACCTGCCGCCGGCTGGAACCGCCACCGGAAGTCGCTTTTCAGGGCTCCGGCGGCCTCGGACGCCGGCCCGGTTCCTGCAAGGCCCCGGGACAACGATGGCCGTACCCCTCGGAGTCGGAGACGTCCTGGCGGAAGCCGGCGACCTGACGGTGCGCCGGCTGAGCCGCGCCTCGACGTGGCAGAAGACGTACGGCGGGACGATCGAGAGGGCGCTCCTCTCCACGGGCGCCGTCACCGAGGAGGTCCTGATCGCCGCCCTTTCGCAGGCCTACGGTCTCCCGGGCGTCTCGCGCGCGACGCTCGTCGCCTCGGACCCGGACATCGTCGATTGCCTTCCCGCGAAGGAGAGGCGTCGCTTTCGCGCGTTTCCGTTCGCGCTCTCCGGCAAGCGCCTCAGGATCGCGACCTAGCGATCCGCGCAATCTCGTGCTGCTGAGGAACCTCGCCGACGCGACGGGCTTCGAGGTGGAGCTCCACGTCACGCCGGATCCCGTTCTCGAGGACCTCATCGAGAGCTTCGAGGGCCGGGCGGCGGGAACGGCGCCCTCGCCCGTGTCGGGCGTTCATCCGGCGTCGCCGGCCGTGCCGGCGGCCCCGGCGGCGCCCGACGATTCCATCGGCCGCCTGGGGCGGGCGCTTCTCGCCGAGGCGCTGCGCTTCGGCGCGACGGAGCTCGAGCTCGGAGCCAACACGCACGGCGCGTTCCTGCGCACGTTCGACGCCGAGCACCCCGCCGTCACGCGACGTCTCTCGGCCGCCCTTCTCAGCCCGCTGACCGTGTGGTTTCAGGAACGCTGCCGGCGGCCCGAGGGATTCGTCGTCGAGGTGAAAGGCCCCGAAGGCAAGCTCAGGCGCCGCCTCGAGCTGCTCGCGGTCGACACGCACGGCGTCCGCGTCCGGCTGCATCCCTTCGAGGAGGCCGCGAGCGCCGCGCGCCCGAAGGAGGACGTCACGTGCGCGCACGAGAACACCCAGGGCTTCGTCTTCTGCCCGCACTGCGGCGACGTCCTCTAGACGCTGCGCGCTAGAGAGAATTGCCTGAAGGAGGCTTCGGCGCTCCCGGCCCGCGGCCCCGGCCGCGGTGTCTCCTTCGCCGGGCGCCTCGGACCTCGGCGCGTGGCGCCTCGGGAGGGGTCGTGATCGCGGGCTGAGCGGGCTGAGGAAGATGCGGCGCTTTTGCCGCGCTCGCCGGCTGATCCTGCTGCGGACGGCCCCCGTCGCCTCCCGCTCCGCCACGCCCGCGGCGCCGGCGGCGCCGCCCGCCGCCCTCGCCGGGGCTGCTGCTGCTTTTGTCCTGCCGCGGCGCGTTCAGCGCGCTCGCGCTCCCGCTGAGCCTGGCGGCGTGCCTCCTCCTGCTGCTTCTGGCGCTGGCGCTCGCGCGCGCGGCGCTCTTCCTCGGCTCGCCGGGCGGCCTGCTCGGCCTCGTGCTTCTTTCGCCATTCGGCCTCGATCTCGTCGCGCTCGATGCGCTCGTCCTCCGTGAGGAGTCCCGCGACCGTGACGACGATTTCCGCGCGCGCCGCCTGTTCGCGAATGCGCGCGACGATCTGCGCCCTCATGGGCGTGCTCGCGTCGGCGACGACAGCCGGGAGCCGGCTCGCGTCCGAAAGGAACATGCGCGTGAAGAGGAGCCGGCGCACCTGGCCGGTCGCGTCGTTCGTCAGAGACAGCCAGTAGTGGTCGCTCTCGTGGTCGAGGCCGTGCGCGGCGAGCGCGTAGCCCGGCAGCGCCTCGACGGCGATCGCGCTCAGAAGGTCGATGTGCCTTTCGCCGATCTCCTGCGTCTGCTCCATCGAGACGACGCGGTCGCGAAACATGCGGACGGAGCCCATCGCGCGAAGGATCTCATACGTCCATTCCGCCGGCCGCAAGAACCCGCCGGGCGTGCGCGTCGGGCGTGAAGAGCGCGCGGCGATATGCGGCGCCGGCCGAAAGCCGGGGCCCGAGCCCGTCCCGGACGAACCGGACCAGGGCCGCGGCGAGAGCGCCCGCGTCGCCGGGAGGCACGAGAAGGCCGCTCCGGCCATCCTCGACGACTTCTGCCAGCCCGTCCACCGCCGAGCCGATCACGGGGCGCGAGAACGCGAGAGCGTCGGCGGCGATCCCGGAGCCCGTGGCGTGGCGATACGGGCAGACGACCGCGTCGCACGCGGCGAACCAGAGGGCGCGCTCGTCCTCTGAGAGATAACGCAGCTCGAGTCGCACGCCGGCCGGCGCCCGGGCCGGCACGTCGCGCGCCGCCCCCCACGCCTCGCCGGCGAGAACCAGCCGAGCTTCGGGCAGCTCCCGTCGCGCGGCGGCGAACGCTTCGAGGAGGACGTCCCAGCCCTTGTATGGCCGGAGGATCCCGCTGAAGAGAAAGAGCGGCACGTCGGCCGGCACGCCGAGCCGCGCGCGTGCGTCCGCGCGGTCCGGGATCACCGCGCGCGGCTCCGAGGGGTGCGGGACCACGTCGACACGCGCATCGGGGCGCTCCGAGAGGATCTCTCCCGCGCTCGACGCGCTCTGAACGACGAATCGATCGGCCCGCTTCAGGACCGCGCGCGTCAGCGCGCTCTTCAACGGGTTCCGCTCGTGGTCGAAGACGTTGTGGCAGAGGAGCAGTCGCACGGCGGAGGGCCGCTCGGCGCCGAGGGCGGACAGAAAGAGAATCACGTGCGGCGCGAAGTAGGACGTCCACCAGGGAAGAATCACGAGAGAGATTTCTTTGAAGGAAAGATAGCGGGCGGCCCGCACGAACGAGAACGGATTCAATCCATCGAGGAGCGACGCCCAGGGAGAGGGAGACGAAGACGAAGAGATTTCGAAATCCCTCTTCTCCTCCTCCGAATGATCCGAGGTTCCGGGGTACAGAAACTTCGGGTACATGCGCGAGAAGCCGACAACGAGAGGCTCGACCCCCAGCCGCCGCATCGCGGCGAGAAGGCGCGCGTCCTGGTCCGCGATTCCGCCGCGCCAGGGAGGAAGAGGCCCGACGAGGGCGACGACCGGCGAGGTCATGCGGACAAGAGGAACGCCTTGAGGTATTCCCCTTCGGGGCAGTCGATCGAGACCGGATGGTCCGCGCCGGCGCCCCGCCGCTCGAGGAGCCGGGCCGGGCGGCGGGCATCGAGCGCGGCCGCGAAGATCACCTTCTGGAAGAGGTCGGGCGAAATGCGGCCCGAGCACGAGCACGCGAGGAGAAGGCCGCCCGGCGCGAGAAGCTGAAACGCGAGCCGGTTGATGTCCTTGTAGCCGCGGCACGCCTTTTCGACGTCCGCCTTCCGCTTCGCGAAGGCGGGAGGGTCCGTCACGATGAAGTCCCAGCGCTCGCCGGCGGCGACCCGGACCCTGAGGTCCTCGAAGACGTCCGCCTCCCGCGTCTCGACGCGCGCCCCGGACCCCTCGACGGCCTGCCCGTTCAGAACGTGGTTCTCGCGCGCGAGCCCGAGCGCGGCACCGGACGCGTCGACGTGGACGACTCGCGTCGCGCCGCCGGCGAGCGCGGCGACGCCGAACGCGCCCGAATACGAGAACAGGTCGAGGAAGCTCCTGCCCGCCGCGAGGGACCGCACGAGGAAGCGGTTCTCGCGCTGGTCGAGGAAGAAGCCCGTCTTCTGCCCGGCGGCGATCTCGGCCACGAAGGCGAGGCCCCGCTCGCGGAACGCCGCCCGCCGGGGGCTGGCGTCTCCCGCGAGAAGCTCGTCGCCCTGCGGGAGCCCTTCTCCCTGCCGCGACGGCAGGTCGTTCTTCTGGAGGACGGTCGCCTCGGGGAACGCCGCGAGGAGCGGCGGCAGCCAGAGCGGGCGCGCGCGCGCGGTGCCTTCGGTCGTGGCCTGGACGACGAGGGCCGAGCCGTACCGGTCCGCGACGAGGCCGGGCAGGAAATCGCCTTCCGCGTTCACGACGCGGTAGCCGTCCGTTTCGGGCGGCACGACGAGGTCCCTCAGCGCCACCGCCTCCCGGACGCGCCTCGAGACGAAGTCCGCGTCGAGCGGCCTGTCCTCGAACGTCCAGAAGCGGGCCACGATCGATGCTGCCGGCGACGCGAACCCGCGCGCCAGGAACGCTCCCGAAGAATCGAGCGCCTCGACGGCTCCGTCCGCCGAGATGCCCTCCTGCCGCGCGACCGCGCCCGAGAAGAGCCACGGATGGCGCCTTCGCGTCGCGGCGTCGCGGCCATTGAGGAGATGGAGCGTCCGCACGTCCGGACGATACCCGAGGGCCCGCCACGCCCCGCTTGACGCATCCGGCCGCGAGGCCGAGACTGCCTCACAGGTGCGCGAACGAAACCTGATTCCCTCCCACGTTCTCGCCGAGGCGGGCACGAAGGATCCGATGGAGCTCACGCGGATCGGTGTCGACGCCGCGAGAGACGAGCGCTTCGAGCGGGGCCTCATCCTCCTCACGGAGGCCTACCGCATCTTCGCCGGTGAGCGCGACGTGAAGAGCGAAGCCGTGCGTGAAACTCTGGGAGACGTGGGGCCGGAGACGCGTCGACGCGCGCCGGGCATCATGTTCTCGTATTACGGGCTCTGCCTCGCACGCACGGCTCCGACGCGCGCGGCCGAGGCCGCGAGCTTCTGCGAGCTCGCGATCCAGAAGGAGTCCTTGCGCGTCGAGCACCACGTCAACCTCGTGCGCATCTGGCAGGCGGGCCGCCAGCGCCTGAAAGCGGTCCAGGCGCTGGAACGCGGCACCGCGGAGCTTCCGAAAAGCGCGATTCTCAAGGCTCTCTGGGAGGAGATCGGCGTGCGCGGAACTCCGCCGCTGCCGTTCCTTTCCCGCGACAGCAAGGTCAACGAGACGCTCGGGAAGATGCTGCGGAGACGGCCGAAGCGCTGACGTCAGCGGCGGAAATAGGACAACCCGAGCCACGCCGCCGCCGACACGGCGGCCGCCGCGGGGATCGTCAGGATCCAGGCGATCACGATCGTGCGCGCGACGCCCCAGCGCACGGCCGAGAACCGCCTGACGGAGCCCATCCCCATGATCGCGCCCGTGATCGTGTGCGTCGTCGACACGGGGACGCCCCCGAGCGACGCGCCGATGAGCGTCGCCGCTCCCGCGAACTCGGCGCACGAGCCTCCGATCGGCTTCAGAGCCGTGATGCGCATTCCCATCGTGCGCACGATGCGCCATCCCCCCGAAAGAGTCCCGAGGCCGATCGCCGCGTGGCAGATGAGGACGATCCAGAACGGAATGTCCAGCGTCTTGAGAGTGCCCGTGGAGTAGAGAAGCACGGCGATGATGCCCATCGTCTTCTGGGCGTCGTTCATCCCGTGGCCGAACGAGAACGCCGCCGCCGAGACGAGCTGGACCTTCCGAAAGCCGCGATCGAGGGGCTCTGGTCGCGCGTGGCGGAAGATCCATGCGGCGGCGAGAAAGAAAATGAAACCGAGAACGAACCCGAGGAGCGGCGAGAGCACGATGAAAACGATCGTCTTCTCGAGGCCTTTCGGCACGAGGGAAGCCGGCCCGGCCTTCACGAGCGCCGCGCCGGCGAAACCCCCGATGAGGGCGTGGGAGGAGGAGGACGGAAGGGCCCACCACCACGTCGCGAGGTTCCACACGATCGCGCCCACGAGAGCCGCGAATATGAGAAGGGGATCCACGACCGCCGGATTCACGATGTCCTTGCCGATCGTCTTGGCGACGCGCGTCTCGAGGGAGAACGCCGCCACGAAGTTGAAAAAAGCGGCCCACGCGACGGCCTTTTTCGGCGTCAGGACCCGGGTCCCGACGACGGTCGCGATGGAGTTCGCCGCGTCGTGAAAGCCGTTGATGAAGTCGAACGCGAGCGCCACGAACACGACGAACAGAACGAAGCTCATCGGCGGGGCGCGAGGCTCACGAGGACTTCAGGACGATCTGCTCGAAAACGTTCGCGACGTCCTCGCAGCGGTCCGTGGCCTCTTCGAGAACCTCGTAGATCTCCTTCCATTTCATGAGCGCGATCGGATCTTTTTCCGTCTCGAAGAGCTTCCCGATCGAGATGCGGTTCAGAGCGTCGGCCTCGTTCTCGAGGCGGTTGATCTCCACGCAGATCTCCAGGATCTTCGGGGAGTTCTTGAGGTCACCGAGGAGACCCGCCGCGCGGCAGATCGCCTCGGCCGATTGCACGAGAATGGCCGTACCCGACTTCAACGCCGGCGTCGGGGCGGGGATCTTGTAGAGGACGAGGCGCGCGGCCGCGGCGTCGAGAAAATCGAGCACGTCGTCGAGGGCCTTGACGAGAGCGTAGATGTCCTCCCGGTCGATGGGCGTGATCCACGTGCGCGAGAGAAGCCCGAACGTCTGGTGCGCGACCTGGTCGCCTTCGTGCTCGAGGTGCTTGATCCGCGCCACCTTCACCTCCACGTCGGTGAAGTCCGCGGCGAGCTCGTCGAGGGCGTTCGCGGCCTCGAGGATGATCTCGGCGGCGCGCGCGAATTGCGGGAGAAAGCTCTCCTCGCGCGGAAACAGCTTGATCACGGCGCGGAAGAGTATCAGAGCAACCGAGCGTGGCAGGATACGGACATGATCCGACGCCCGCGCGCCCTGCAGGCCCTCGCCATCCTGTTTCCGGTTTTCGCGCTCGCCGCGGTTCCGGCGCCGGCCCCCCCGCCGAAGCTCGCCGTCGTGATCTCGGTGGACGGTCTCGGGTTCTCCCGACTCGAGGAATACCGGCCGTGGTTCACCGCGGGCCTGAAGAGGCTTCTCGACGAGGGCCACGTCGAGCGCGCCGCACGCTACCAGCACCTGAACACCGAGACCGGGCCGGGGCACGCCGCGCTCGGAACGGGCGCGCCGCCGCGGGTCACGGGGATCGTCACGAACAGCTGGTTCGAGGCCGGCGAGGACGGCTCGCTCCGCACGGTCTATTGCACGGACCAGCGCGATCCGGCCGCTCCGGACGGAACGGCGCGGGTCGTCCCCGGCCCGGGCAACCTGCGCGTTCCGACGCTCGGCGATCGGCTCGTCGAGACCAGGAAAGGCGCCCGCGTCGTCTCGCTCTCGGCGAAGGATCGCGGCGCCATCTTCCTCGCGGGACGGGAGCGAGCCCACTCGGTCTACTGGTACGACAAGGAAACGGGCCGCTTCGTGTCGTCCGCGGCGTACGACCCGCCGTCCGCCATCCGCCTCACGGTCAGGAAGTTCAACGAAACGAAAGCCGGCACCATGCTCCCAGGCCGTTTCGGGCTGGTCTGGAAGAGGTGGGACGGCCCGGCGCCGACTCCCGCGACGAAGCCGCTTCCGACGCCCGTACCCTCTTCGATCGTCCAGCGCTACCAGTACCCCGTGCACGGACTTGGGTTCGATCACGACCTCTCACGATTCGGGATGCTGCCGACTGGAGACACGCCCGGCTACTTCGGAGGCATCTATCGGAGTCCGCTCGTGGACGAGCTCACGGCCGACCTCGCGCTCGCCCTCCTGAACGACCCCGGGCTCGAGCTCGGCCACGGCGACGCGCCCGACCTCCTGTGCCTTTCCTTTTCGGGCCACGATCCCGTGTCGCACGACTACGGGAACGAGTCCGAGGAAGAGCTCGACACGTTGCGACGCCTCGACGTGCAGCTCGGCCGCCTCCTCGACGCTCTGGAGTCGAGCTATCCGAAGGGCACCTTTCTGGTCGCTCTCTCGGCGGATCACGGCTTCCCGGTCATGCCCGAGGTCGCGAAGGCGATCGACAAGACCATCTCGGGCGGCCGGATCGACGTCGGCAGGGAAACTCTCGGCAACTTCAGGGAGCGGCTGAACCGGATGCTCGACGAGACGCTCTGCCTCGACGCCCGCGTACGGCCGGTCTTCGGCATGGACGGCTGGGACCTCTTCTACGACCGGGCGGCGCTCCCGGCGAAGAGCGTCGCGGGCGCCTGCGGAGCCGCGGGGGCTCCCGTGACCACGGCCGACGTCGACCGCGTCCTGCCCGGCCTCGTGAAGCTCGTCTGGGGCGCGGAAATCGAGGACGTCCTCCTCACTTCACAGGCGGCATCGTGGCGCGAGACGCCGGCCCTCTCCTTCGTGAAGAACGACTTCGACCCGCAGCGCTCGGGGGACGCCATCCTCGTCCCCCGCTGGGGCGTGCAGATGTCCTACAACCCGGGGCGCGGCTCGATGCACGGGACTCATCACGAATACGACATCCACGTCCCGCTCATCTTCTGGGGCGCGGGCGTGAAGCCCGGCGCTTCGGATGCCCCGTCCACCCCGTACGATCTCGCGCCGACCGTGGGCCGGTGGCTCGGCGTCACGCTGCCCGAGGCGGTCGGGAAGGCGCTCTTGCTGCCTCGATAGCGGCAGGAAATCGACGCCGGAGTCAATTTTTCTTCTTGCCGCGCGGGCGCCTCCGGGTACAGATTCTGAGAGCCTGTCTCAGGCAACAGGAGGTACTCATGCGGCTCAAACCATCCCTCGTGAAGCGTTTCCTCTGGATGTCGGCCGGCCCGCTCGCGGTCGTGGCTATTATGTCCGGAGGATCTCCATCGATGGCGGCCGAGGACGCCCGGTTCGTTCCGGCGAAACGGCCGACGAAGAAAGCGGCCGCGGAAGTGCGGGTTGTTTCCATCCCGCTCCAGGAATGTCCCGCGGACGACAACGAAAGCACGAACGCCATGAAGGCCTTCATCGACCCGGCCACGGGCGAGTTGCGCGCGCCCACTCCGGAAGAGGCAGCGGCACTGGCCCGCGCGATCGGGCCAAGGGCTGAGCGCCGTGCTCAGGCGGCAAGGCAGGTCATGGTCCAACCCAACGGCATCCAGTACTACGAGCTCGGCGAGGAAGGGATGGTGGACGCCGTCGTGCGCATCGACGCCGACGGAAAGCCGGTCTTCCTCTGCACACCGCGTTCCGAGACGCCGAAGGCGCTTACGCGCCCGCTCGCTCCGAAAAAGAGCGAAGCGGCGAAAGAGGAGAAGTAGGCCATGAAGACCTCGAGGATCGGCCTCTCCCTCGCCTTTCTCGCCCTCGCATGTCTCGTGATCATTCCCGCGTCAACCGCCTCCGCGGCCGCGACGATCACGATCGTCAACGTTGACGGGGCGGGCGAGGGCTTCAACGACCCGGCCCCGCGGGCTCCCGTCGGCGGCAATCCGGGCACGACCCTCGGCCAGCAGCGTCTCGAGGCGTTCAAGTTCGCGGCCGGCATCTGGGGCTCGACGCTCGACAGCAGCGTCGAGATCTTCATCCAGGCGAGCTTCGATCCGCTGACCTGCACCGCTGGCTCCGCCGTGCTCGGCTCGGCCGGATCGATCCTGATCGTCTTCGTCCCCACGCCCGGCGGTGGAGGTATCCCGCCGTTCCCGGGCCTCGAGGCGAACACCTTTTATGGAACCGCCCTGGCCAACAAGCGCCTCGGCTTCGACGCCGTCACACCCGCCGACGTCCCCGGTCAGGAGGCCCTTGCCGACGACATCCGCGCCCGGTTCAACAGCAACATCGGGACGGCGGGGTGCCTGACGGGCGTCAATTGGTACTACGGATTCGACCTCAACCACGGGACCGACATCGACCTCGTGACGGTGCTCCTTCACGAGTTCGCCCACGGTCTCAACTTCCAGCAGTTTGCCAGCGTCACCAGCGGGGCCGAGATCAACGGCCTGACCGACGTCTTCGGGAAGAGAATCCTCGACCTCACGACCGGAAAGACCTGGGACGTGATGACCAACGCCGAACGCGTCGCTTCCGCGGTCAACTCGCGGAAGGTCGTCTTCAACGGCGCGAATGTCACCGCGGCCGTACCGGGCGTGCTTGCCCTGGGCGTACCGCTCATGCGCGTCAACTCGCCGGCCGGAATTGCGGGCTTCTATGACGTAGGGACGGCCAGCTTTGGATCGGCCCTGACCGGAGGCGGCGTCACGGGCAACGTCGTCCAGGCTCTCGACCCGGCCGACGGCGCCGGACCCACGACGTTCGACGCCTGCTCGCCGCTGACGAACGCGGCGGCCGTCGCCGGTAACATCGCGCTCGTGGACCGCGGGACATGCGGCTTCGTCGTCAAGGTCAAGAACGCGCAGAACGCCGGCGCCATCGCCGTGATCGTGGCGGACAACGTCGCGGGCGGCCCGCCGGCCGGTCTCGGAGGGGCGGACCCGACGATCACGATCCCTTCCGTGCGGATCACCCTGGCCGACGGCAACACCCTCAAGGCCAACCTCGCCACGGGGGTCAACGCGACGCTCCTGCTCGACCTTACGGCGCGGGCGGGCGCGGACCCGGTGGGCGGACGCGCGCTCCTCTACACGCCCAACCCCGTTCAGCCCGGCTCCACGATCTCGCACTGGGACACGATCGATTTCCCGAACCAGCTCATGGAGCCCGCCATCAACGGTGACCTGACGCACTCGGTGAGTCCCCCGCAGGACCTGACGCTGCCGCTCTTCCGCGACATCGGCTGGTTCCCGGACGCAGACCTCGACGGAGTGCCCGACGACGTCGACTGCGATCCCAATTCGAATTTCGCGCCCACGGTCGTCATCGGCAGTTGCGACTCGGGCGTGCCCAACACGTTCTTCACGACCGGTTGCACGATCTCCGACCTGATCGACAAGTGCGCCGCCGGCGCCGGCAACCACGGGGGCTTCGTGAGCTGCGTGGCGCATCTCACGAACGACCTGAAGAAGGCCGGCGTCATCAGCGGCAATCAGAAGGGCGCCATCCAGAGCTGCGCGGCCGGGGCCCCGATTCCCTGACGACTCTTTCAGGCGATTCGGTCCGTAACCTCATCGGGGTCGGCCTTCGGGCCGGCCCCGATCTCTTTTCGCCTCGTGGAGGACCCGGATTTCCGTCTTTCAGACACCGCGCTTCGCGCCCGCGCGATACAGAAACGCGCAGACGGCGAGAATCACGAGGGCGGTCAGCGCCTCGCCCGAGAGGCCTGCGACGAACGGAGGACGGCCCTTCGGCGCGACGCCGAACGCGACGAGCGCCGCGACGAAGACGCCCGCGAGGCCCTCGCCTGCGACGAGGCCGGACGCCGCGAGGACGCCGGCGTCGCCGCCTTCCGGCGCCACGCCGCGGCGCGACCGCTCCACGAGGCCGCGCGCGCAGCCTCCCGCGAAGATGGGCGCCATGGACGCGAGCGGCAGGTAGACGCCGATTGCGAACGCGAGGCCGGAGATCCCGCAGAGGATCACCGCGAAGGAGAGCCCGGCGCCCGTCAGGACGAGCCCCCAGGGCAGCGCGCCGGAGAGAACGCCTTCGATGATCGTCTTCATGAGCATCGCCTGCGGCGCGGGAATCTCCTTCGTCCCGAACGTGTAGGCGCTGCCGAGGAGCAGCACCGTCGCCGCGACGCCCCAGCACGCGAACGAGGCGCCGATCAGCTGCCCGAGCTGCTGCCGCGCCGGCGTCGCGCCCACGAGCCAGCCCGTCTTGAGGTCCTGCGAGATGTCGCCTGCCTTCGACGCCGCGATCGCGACGATGGTCCCCACGGTCAGCACGGCCGCCCGCGCGTCGCCGTCCGTCCAGCCGGCCGCCGCGAAGAGCGAGGCGACGGCGATGAGCGTCACGAGCGTGATGCCAGACGTCGGCTGCGAGGAAACGCCCACGATTCCCACGATGCGGGCCGCAACGGCGACGAAGAGAACGCCGAAGACGCCCACGCCGGCCGCGCAAACGGCTCTCGGAAGCTGGCCCATATGGCCCGCGAAGATCCCGGGCACGAGCGCTGCCGCGAGCACGACGAGCGCGATGCCCGAGAACACGAAACTGCCCGGCAGGTCCCGATCCGTCCGCGCGACCGGGCCGGTGGAATTTTCCGTCGCTCCGGCGCGGCCGCCTCGCACCCCTCTCACGACGGCGAGGAACGCGCCTGCCATCGTGGGGAAGTTCTTCAGGACCGTGAGGATGCCCGCCGTCGCGACGGCGCCCGCGCCGATGTAGCGCACGTAGCGCGACCAGATTTCCCCCGCCGACATCGCCGAGACGAGCTTGACGGCCTCGGGCGCGAGCGGCGCCGTCAGCCCCTGCCCGACGATGGCGATGACCGGGATCAGGACGAGGGACGACACGATCGAGCCCGCCACCAGCACGCCCGACTGCCGGAAGCCGAGGATGTAGCCCACGGCGAGGAGCGCGGGAGCGAGCTCGACGGCAAGCTCTGCCTTCGGCAGGAAAGGCAGCGCCGTGCCGACCTCGGAAGGCATGACGAAGAGGAGGGACACGACGATCTTCACGAGAGCGCCCGCCGCCATGCCGCGGAAAATCCACACGCTGCCGCTCGAATCCGCCGCGGTCGCGCGCAGCACCTCGGCGCAGGCGGTGCCCTCGGGGTACGGCAGCTCGGCGTGCGCGTCGACGATCAGGAGGCGGCGCAGCGGAATCATCGCGGAGAGGCCGAGCAGCGCGCCGAGGAAACAGAGCGCGACGACCTGCAGGTACGGCGGCACCGCGCCCCACAGGAACAGCGCGGGAATCGTGAAGATCGTGCCCGTTGCGAGCGCCGTGGACGCCGAGCCGATCGTCTGCGAGAGGTTCGCCTCGAGGATCGTGCCCCTCCGGCCGAGAAGCCGGAAGACGGCCACGGTCAGGACCGCGGCGGGAATCGAGGCCGAAACCGTGAGCCCGACCCTCAGGCCGAGATAGGCGTTCGCCGCGCCGAAGACGAGGCCGAGCGCGACGCCCGTGACCACGGCCTTCGCGGTGAACTCGGGGAGAGAAGTTTCTTCGAAAGGAAAAGAGCGCGGCGGCGCGGACACGTTGCCGGGACTCTAGCAGCGACGTTCCGTCAGCCCCAGCCCATCCTTTCCCGAAGCGCCGTCACGTGCGCGACATGGTGCCGGCCGTGCCAGGCGTAGAGCGCGAGGTTCTTCTCGAGGGGTACGACACCGAGCTCCGGATGCTGGAACGTGCGGGCCCAGTCGGCCTCGCGGAAGGACCTCAGAAGCGCGACCCACCGCGCGTGGAGCGCCTCGAGGAGAGCGAGCGACGTCGCGACGGGGACGGTCTTCACGTCGGCGAGCTCGGCCCACGCCGCCTCGTCGTAGGGCTTGATCGTCGGCGCGTCCTCGGTGACCGCGAGCTTGAACCTCACGTACGCGTTGAGATGGCTGTCGGGCACGTGGTGCGCGACCTGCCGGACCGTCCAGCCGCCCGGGCGGTACGGCGTCTCGAGTTGCGCGTCGGTGAGGCCCGCGACCGCGTCCCGCAGCGCCGCGGGGGCAGCCGCGATCTCGGCGATGCGGCGCGCGCGGCCCTCGCCGGAACCCGGACCGCTCCAGGTGAACTTCCCGATCGGATAGGCGAGGTCGCTCATCCTTTCCGTCCTTTCCCGTGAAGCTTCTTCAGGAGCTGGATCTGGCCGGCGTGGTAGATGTCGTGTGCGGCCACGCCGGAGATCGTAGCTTCCGCCGTCCGGCGCCCGAGGCGCGCCCCGAAGGCGGCCTCCGGAAGGCTCTCCACGACCGCGCGCAGCTTCCGGTGCTCGCTTTCGAGAATCGATTTCGCATCGGCGAGCGTGGGGCCCGTCGGCCGGACCGGCCCCGGAAAGAAGTTCGAGCCCTCGAGCGGGAAGGACCCGCGCTTCTCGCCGGTGAGCCGGCGCCGGACCGTGTACTTCCAGTAGGCGGTATGCAGGATGAGATCGTAGACCGAATGCCGCTTCGGTCCGGGCCGGAAAAAGGCGACGGCCGGCGAGAGGCCGCGGAGCGAGCCTTTCAGGTTCGGGCCGTGCCACGACGAGACGTCGTAGGCGCGATCGAGGGTCGAAAGGAGGTGCGCGCGGAGGTCCATGCCCGCGTGGTTTATCTCCACGCGAGCCTTCGCGCAACTCCGAACGCCTACCCTGCGAGAGGGTACGTCGCGAGGACGTCATGACGGGGCGGCCCCGAGCCGAGCGTCGACTGATTGAGGAGAAGGCGATCGACCAGAACGCCGCCGAGCGGCCCGGTGCCGGCGACACCGCTGCGCACGACCGCGGCGATCGCCGGCGAGCCGTGCCGGTCCCGCGCGCGCGCCAGCGTGAGATGCGGCGAGAACGGGCGCGCGTCGGCAGGGAATCCCCGGCTTTCCAGCGCGCGATTCAGCGCCCCCGAGAGAGCGAGGAGCGCCTCACGCCCCGCGGCGCAACCGACCCAGACGACCTTCGCCGGACCCCGCGGCGGAAAGCACCCGACGCCCTCCAGCTCGAGGTGGAAGCGCGGTACGCCCGAAACCGCCGTGCCCGCGGCGGCGCGGACGTCGTCCACGCGGTCGCCGGGAAGCTCGTCGAAAAAGCGCAGCGTCAGGTGCCGCTGGGGGGCGGGCACCCACCTGAGCTCGCCCTCCGGAAAACGGACACCCAGCGAGGCGAGAGCCGCGTCCAGCGCGGGATCGGCAACGGAGATCGCGAGAAAGGCGCGGATCTACGTCGTCTCCTTATCTTCTTCCGCCTCGTCTTCGTCGGAATCGGCGAAGAACCACGCCTTCGCGCAGACCTTGCTGCAGAACGCCGCGTTTCCCGAGCGGATCGCGCAGTTACGGCAGAAGCGCTTGGAGCAGAACGAGCACTCCTGGATGAACACTCGCTCGAACATCTGGTCGCACTGCTCGCAGAAGAGGTAGGCCGCGTCGTCTTCCTCTCCCTCTCGCCGCCGCATGGCGGAATCATATGGCGACAGGAAAGGCTGGTGGCGGCGGGCGGAATCGAACCAGCGCGAAGCCTCCCGGTTCCGGCGGCGTCCGGCTGTCCGGCGCTGGTAAACGTCTGATTTGAAGTCGGGGGCTCCGCCCCCGAACCCCGGGTCGGCGGTCCGATTCCGCACCTAAACTGCGACAGTCGAAATGGTGGCGGCGGGCGGAATCGAACCGCCGACAAAGGGCTTATGAGACCCCTGCTCTGGCCATCTGAGCTACGCCGCCCCGAAAAAGGCGCGCCCGGGGACCCGGGTGGAGGGCGGATGATATCGCACGATGACGGAGCCGCTCGAGGACCGTTTCGCCCGACACGTCGAGGAGGACCGCCTTTTCGCGGGCGCCGGGACGCTCGTCGTGGCGCACTCGGGCGGAAGCGACTCCACGGCGCTGCTCCTTCTCACCGCCGGATGGGCGTCTACACGCGCGGTCGCCGTGGCATCGGCGCACGTCGCGCACGGCCTCAGGGGCGCGGCGGGCGACGCGGACGCGCGGTTCTGTGAACACCTCGCAGCGGCTCTCTCGGTGCCGTTCACGCTTCATTCCGTGGACGTGCCGTCCGGGCGGAGGAAAGGCGAGAGCACCGAAGCCGCGGCCCGCCGCCTGCGGTACGCGGCGCTCCTCGCCCTGTCCGGCAGCATGGGCGGCGCCCCGGTCCTCACCGGGCACACGCGCGACGACCAGGCCGAGACCGTGCTGCTCCACCTCGAGCGGAGACTCGGCCGCGCCCGCGGAGGGATTCGCCCGCGCCGGGGGGACGGCGTCGTCCGTCCGCTTCTCCCCTTTACGCGCGGCGAGCTCCGGGAGTTCCTCGCGGAAAGAGGCGTTCCCTTCCGCGAGGACGAGACGAACGAGAACGAGGGCTTCGCGCGGAATCGGATCCGCCGAATCGTCCTGCCGGAAATGGAGCGGAGGGATCCCGGCAGGACCGCGCGGCTCGCGCGGGCGGGAGAGGCGGCCTCGCGCCACCTCGACGCGCTCGACAAACGGCTCACGGAGGCTTTGGCGAAAGAGAAGATTTCTTCGAAGGGCATTTGGCCTCGTGTCTTCCTCGCACGGCTGTCGCACGAGGAGGCCGGCCGGTTGCTCGTGAGGGCGGCCGGGGCCGGGGGCCGCGTGCCCGGAAAGGCCCAGGTGAAGAAGGTCCTGAGCCGCATCGAAAAAGGGGACAAGACGTTCGGCGAGGAGTTCGCGGGCGGCCGCATCGAGGTCGATCCACGCACCGTGCGCTTCGTCCCGCGACGGTAGATTTCAGCGCGCTTCGCGCGCCGGAGGATTTGGGTCGCGCGCTTCGCGCGCCGGAGAATTTCTTAGAAGGTGATTAGGATAGGGACATGAGCATTCGCAGAAGCGCTCTTCTGGCGGCCTGCGCCGCCGCCGCCCTCTTCCTATTCGAAGAAAGATCCTCTTTCTCCGCCTCCCCCGCTCCGCCGCCTCCGGCATCGGCTGCCCCCTTCGACGCGTCGTTCACCGGCCGCACGATGCGCGTGGACCTCTTCCACACGGGCGGACCGAAGGGCGAGGTCGTGGCGCTCGACCGTTGCGTCGACGACGGCCCCTGGCCGGGCAGCCGGACCCGCCTCCTCGACGAGACGAACCTCGGCAGCAATCTCTTCGAGGTTCGGGACCCGAAGACGAACCGCGTCCTCTTCTCGCGCGGCTATTCGTCGATATTCAGCGAATGGGAGCAGACGGAAGAGGCGAGGCGGGCCGCCCGGACGTTCCCCGAGTCGCTGCGCCTCCCCTGGCCGCGGGAGAAGGTCCGGGTCGTCCTCGAACGCCGCGACAAGGAAAACGTCTTTCACGAGGTTTTCTCGACGGTCCTCGATCCCGCGGGGCCCGAGTCCAACCCGGCGCCGCGGGCGTCTCTGGGGAAAGTGTGGACCGTCTTCGAGAACGGACCGGCCGCGGCGAAGCTGGACCTTCTCGTTCTCGGCGAAGGCTATGCCGAAAAGGACCTTCCGAAGTTCCACGCCGACGTGAAACGCCTCGTGGACATTCTCTTCACGTACGAGCCGTTCAAGAGCCGCAAGGCCGACTTCAACGTGCGCGCCCTCGACCTGCCGGGCGCCGAGAGCGGCGTGCTCCGGCCCGACTCGAAGATCTTCAGGCGGACGCCGCTGTCCGTCCAGTACGGCATCTTCGGCTCGGAGCGCTACATGCTCACGTACGACGATCGCGCGCTCCGCGAGGCCGCCTCCGCCGCCCCGTACGACTTCCTCGAGATCCTCGTGAACGACGCGCGTTACGGCGGCGGGGGAATCTACAACTTCCAGGCGACCGCGTCAGTGGACACGGGCTTTGCCGAGTACGTCTTCGTGCACGAGTTCGGCCACCACTTCGCGGGCCTCGCCGACGAGTACTACGGGTCGGACGTGGCCTACGAGACCGGCGGCGCCAGGCCGGAGCCCTGGGAGCCGAACGTGACCGCGCTCCGGGACCCGAAGGCGCTGAAATGGGCGGACCTCGTCGAGAAAGGGACGCCCCTGCCGAGCCCGTGGGAGAAGGACGCCTTCGAAAAGCAGACCCGCGACATCCAGGCCGAGCGCAGGAAGCTCATCGCTTCCGGCGCTCCGCCCTCCGCGCTCGACGACCTCTTCCGCCGGCAGATGGCCGCGGATTCGAAGCTCCTGTCCGCGATGGCGTGGTCCGGCAAGGTCGGGGCCTTCGAGGGCGCCGCGTACGAGGCGAAAGGCCTCTACCGGCCCTCGGCGGACTGCATCATGTTCACGCGCGACCCCGGTGGCTTCTGTCCGGTCTGCCGGCGGGCGATCGGACGCGTGATCGACGAATACTCCCGCCCCTGACCCTCCCTTCGCCTCGGGGGCCCCCTGCTAGACTCATGCGTCTGTGGCTCTTGTCACCGACGAGCTGTACGGCCCGGAAGACATCGCCCGGCGCGTCGCGGACGTCGGCCGGAGGATCAGTCACGACTACCCGGAGGGCGACATCGTCCTCATCGCGGTCCTGAAGGGCGCGGGGTTCTTCGTCGCCGACCTCGCCCGCGCCGTGTCGCGGCCCGTGCGCTGCGAGTACATCGACGTGCTCCGCGAGGGAGAGAGCGAGAAGGTCGTCAACTATCACTTCCTCGCGCCCTTCGACGTCGCGGACGCCCACCTCGTCGTGCTCAAGGACGTGATCCGGAGCGGAGTCGTGGAAACCTGGCTGCAGAATCAGCTGCGGGAAGAAAAGCCCCGTTCCATCCGTTTCGCCTGCGTGGTGGATCATCCCCAGGAGAGGAAGAGCGCGCTGCGCGCGGATTACGTCCTGTTCCCGGCCGAGGAAGGCGTCCTCGTGGGCTATGGCATGGAATACACGGGCGAGGGCGGGAACTTTCCGTTCGTCGCGCAGGTCAGAACCGAAGGGGAGGCGCCGTTCGAGTCCACCGCGGACGCCGCGCCCGTGCTCGATGAACCGCACCCCGAGAACCGGCGAATGAGAGTCGAGGGCACAAGGTGAACACTACCGTCAAGAACATCCTCCTCTGGATGGTCATCCTCGTGGTGATCCTCCTGCTCTTCCGGGTCGTGGACGTGGGCCGCACCGGGACCTCCACCGTCAGCTTCACGGAATTCCTGGAGATGGTGAAGAAGGGTGACCTCGACCGCGTCACGATCCGCGGCCAGGAGATCCGGGGCTTCAAGAAGGGCTCTCCCGAGGGGCGCGAGCCGGGCGTCCGCACGTACGCGCCCGTCTACAACGACCTGACGTCCGACCTCATGAAGGCGAACGTGAAGATCACGGCCGAGGAGCCGGGCCAGGGCTCGTTCCTCGTCATCCTCCTGCAGTGGGCGCCCATCCTGTTCCTCATCGGCCTGTGGATCTTCATCATGCGGCAGATGCAGACGGGCGGGAATCGCGCGATGGCTTTCGGCAAGTCGCGCGCGAAGATGCTGACGCCGAACCAGAAGAAGGTCACGTTCAAGGACGTCGCCGGCTGCGAGGAGGCCAAGGAAGAGCTCTCCGAGATCATCGACTTCCTCAAGGAGCCGGCGAAGTTCCAGAAGCTGGGCGGCAAGATCCCGAAGGGCGTCATCATGATGGGCCCCCCGGGCACGGGCAAGACGCTCCTCGCGCGCGCGGTCGCGGGCGAGGCGAACGTGCCGTTCTTCTCGATCTCCGGCTCCGACTTCGTCGAGATGTTCGTGGGCGTCGGCGCCTCGCGCGTGCGCGACCTCTTCGAGCAGGGCAAGAAAAACGCCCCGTGCATCATCTTCATCGACGAGATCGACGCCGTCGGCCGCCACCGCGGCGCCGGCCTCGGCGGCGGGCACGACGAGAGGGAGCAGACGCTGAACGCGCTCCTCGTCGAGATGGACGGCTTCGAGGGGAACGACGGCGTGATCCTCGTGGCCGCCACGAACAGGCCCGACGTCCTCGACCCCGCGCTGCTGCGGCCCGGCCGCTTCGACCGCCGCGTCGTCGTCGACCGCCCGGACGTGAAAGGCCGCGAGGGCATCCTCAAGGTGCATTCGCGCAACATTCCGATGTCCGACGACGTCGACCTCTCGGTCGTCGCCCGTGGCACGCCGGGCTTCGCCGGCGCGGACCTCGCGAACCTCGTGAACGAGGCCGCGCTCGCGGCAGCGCGCGTCGACAAGAAGAAAGTCGACATGGCCGACTTCAATTACGCCAAGGACAAGGTCCTGATGGGCGCCGAGCGGAAGTCGATGGTCATGTCGGACGAGGAAAAGCGCGTCACGGCGTATCACGAAGGAGGGCACGCGCTCATCGCCTCCTTCGAGGAGCACACGGACCCGCTCCACAAGGTCACGATCATCCCGCGCGGGCGCGCGCTGGGCCTCACGCAGCAGCTCCCCCTCGAGGACAAGTACACGTACTCGAAGGAATACATCGAGGCCGAGCTCACCGTCATGATGGGCGGGCGCCTCGCCGAGGAAGTCTGCATCGGGCGCATCACGACCGGCGCCTCGAACGACTTCGAGAAAGCCACGGAGATGGCGCACCGCATGGTGTGCGAGTGGGGCATGAGCGAGCTCGGACCGCTCTCCTTCGGCCGGCCCGAGGGCGAGGTCTTCCTCGGCCGCGACTTCGCGCGGCAGCCCGACTACTCCGAGGACACGGCGCGGAAGATCGACGCGGAGGTGAACCGCATCGTGACCTCCTCGTACGCGCGCGGGAGGAAGATCATCGTCGAGCACCGGGCCGCGCTCGAGGAGATCGCGAGCGTGCTCCTCGAGAAGGAGTCCCTCGACGGCGAGGAGATCTACGCGATCATCAAGCGCGTCACCGGGCACGAGGTCGCCAAGCGCCCGCCCGTCAAGCCCGAGCCCCCGAAGCCCACCGCGCCCGCCACCGTCACGAAGAAGGACGAAGGCGCCGCGCCGGCGCCCGGCGGCCTGGTTCCGATCCCGGTCTGAGCGTCACGCGCGCGACGGTGGCCCTGATGAATCTCTGCGAATGGTAATAGGGCTGGGCCACCGGCCGTTGCTTCGACGGCACCCGAGCTCGTCCTACCCTTTCGAAGAAATTCCCGTCGGGCGCGAAGCCGATGATGCATTTGCATCGACGGCGAGGGCCTTGCTCCGCCCTATTCTTCTCACTGTGGGCAGGTCCGCGGCGCCAACGGGACCCGTCGCCCGTGAAAGGAGCCTTTGATGAACACGCTGTGGATCGTCGTGATCGCGACGGTCGTCATCTATCTGGCCTACAACTTCTACGCGCGGCGGATCGACCGGGACGTCATCAAGTCCGACGCGAAGAAGGCGACGCCGGCCACGATGTACATGGATGGCGTGGACTTCATGCCCACGAGCAAGAACGTCCTGTACGGCTATCACTTCAAGTCGATCGCCGCGGCGGGTCCGATCGTCGGCCCCATCACGGCCGCGAACCTGTGGGGCTGGTTCCCGTCCCTCCTGTGGCTCGTCATCGGAGTCAGCTTCATCGGATGGGTCAGCGACTACTCCGCGATCATGGTCTCGGTGCGGAACGACGGGAACAGCCTGAGCGCGATCTCGCACAAGCTCATCGCTCCGCGCACGCGGACGATCCTCTTCATCTTCATCTTCTTCTACCTGATGCTCCTCGCCGGGGCGTTCGTCGGAATCCTCGCGGCGATCCTCTCCGCCCGCCCCGACGTGCCGTTCGGCATCATCATGCTGGCGCTCATGGGCCTTCTCGCGGGCCAGATGATGTACCGCTGGAAGATGAACCTGATCCTCGTGACCGCGATCGTCGTGGCCGTCACGCTCGGGGCCATGGCGCTCGGACCGTGGGGCCAGACGAGGAACGAAAAGGGAGCGCTCGTGCAGGGGCCGGTCGGCGCGGCGGTCGTCTCGCTGAACGCGTCCGTCGACAACCTCAACGCGAAGCAGCCGATCCTCTCCCTCGAGGATCCCACGAACGCCGACCCGCGCATCCCGGCTCCGGGCGCCGACGGCAAGCGGCCGACCACCGCGGCCTACGACTCGGCCACGAAGCAGATCCGGACGCTTCCGAACTACCTCCTCTGGATGGTCTTCCTCTTCGCCTTCTCCTACTGCGGCGCGAACATGCCCATCTGGCGGTTCGCCCAGCCGGTCAACTACATCGGCTTCTGGGTCATGCTCATCACGATCGTCCTCTCGGCGATCGGCGCGCTCGTCGCGCCCCTGACGGGCGTTCTGGACGCCGGCGGCAAGGCCATCGGGGCCTTCGCGCTCACGGCCGTGAAGGATCTCGGCTTCGCGGCTCCGATCAAGCCGTTCACGGCGTGGCAGCCGCTCTGGCCGATGCTCTTCGTGACGATCGCCTGCGGCGCGATCTCCGGCTGGCACGCGCTCGTCGGCTCGGTCGGGACGGCGCGGCAGCTCGAGTACGAGACCGACGGCCTCCCGGTCGGCGGCGGCTCGATGTTCGGCGAGTACACGCTCGCCCTCCTCTCGCTCGTGGCGGTCTCCATCGCGGGCGTCGGGGGCGGCGGCGGAAGGTTCGCGGCGGGCGTCGGCAAGCTCATCTACGCCGGCACCTTCAAGGCGATTCCCGAGGTCTTCGGCACGGCGCTCGGGTTCGGCGCCTTCGTCGTCATCGTCCTGACGGTGACGCAGCTCGTCTTCCGCGTCATGCGCGTCACGCTCACCGAGTGGGCGGGCGAGGCGATTCCGCTCGTGCGCAACATGCACGTCTCGAGCATCATCTCCATGCTGCTGACCCTCGCGCTCGTCATGACGGGCACGTGGGTCTACCTGTGGCAGATGTTCGGCGCGTCGAACCAGCTCATGGCCGCGCTGAGCCTTCTCGTCGTGACGGTCTGGCTCAAGTCGGAGAAGACGGAACCCGAGCTACGCCCTCTACCCGATGCTCTTCATGTACATCACGACGCTCTTCGCGACGGCCGTCACGGCGCGCAACCTCTACGTGACGATCGCGTCGAACCCCGCGATGAGCGGGCTGCCCGTGGCCGGCGCCTGGGCGATGATCGTCGCTCGCGGGCGCTTCTGATCGTCGCGGCGCTCTTCATCGGTTGGGACGGCCTGAAGGCCTACCAGGAAGTACAGCGCGACGCCGGTGGCCGTGAAGCCGGCTCCGGTGACCGCCTAGGCACGGAGCGCGCGCTCGCCGATCGTCCGCACCGCCGCGAACAACTCCGCGGCGGGCGCGGACTCGGCGGGCAGGTCGATGTGGAGCTGCAGATGGGGCTCGGTCCGGCGCACCGAGAGGCGCCGGACCGTCAGGCCTGCGGCGCGGGCGAGCTCGAGGAGATCGTCGGCGAGAGGAAGCGTGCCCTCCACCTTGTAGTAGACGGGCCGCGCGCCTTCGGCCGCGCCCTCGCGGACGGACCAGCGCTCCGAGGCGATGCGGCGCAGGGCATCGCGCCCCGCGAAGCTGGAGCGGTCCAGCGCCTCCAGATCGCCGTGCGGCGCGCGGCGGAGTTTCGCGCGCAGGATGAGCGCGTCCCGGCGCCCCCGGCTCCTCGAAAACCCCCAGAGCCACGGGACGTCCCGCGGCTCGAGGAAGATCACGAGCGTCACCTCCTCGAACGGAGGCTTTGGGCTTCACGAGGACGAGCTCGACCGCCGTCGTCCCGAGCCAGCGGACCGTCGTCCGTTCGCAGAGGTGATGAAGGCCTCCCTGCATCCAGCGGAGCGTGGCCTTTCCCTTCCGCACGTTCCAGATGCTGCCGGCCGCGAACCACACCATGACGACGCGCGACCAGGAACATGAGCGACGTGGACAGGTGGGACCTCCCGGCGATCGCCTCGCCGGGCCGAGACGATAGCAGAGCGTCTCGAACGTGCTAGCGTCCCTTCGCGTGGTGGAAACGCGCGGCGGCCGGGGAAAGGCGATCCGGGAATTCCTCTTCGGGATGTTCGGCTACGAGCACGCGCAGCAGGCGCTCGAGATCCGCGCCTCCATGGAATCGCTCTTCATGCTCATCACGTTCGGCGACATGCTCGGCGTGCCGGTGATGCCGCCGTACTACGCCCTGCGCCTTCTGCCGTACGTCACCGGCAGCCTTCAGACCTGGAAGAGGCGCACGCTCCGCGAGAAGGAATTCGGCGACAGCCACGAACACCATCTGCACGGGGTCTGAGCGCCAGTTTCGTCGTCGTGGGTCGGCGCATTTCTCATTCGGACAGGCCTTTTTGAAGAAAAGCCAACGGCGATGGCACCGTGATTGCGACTCTCCCGAGGGGTCGGTACCGCCCCCAAGGAGGACATGATGTGTCGCAAGAAGGTACTCGGTTCGAGCCTCGGCCTCGCTCTGATGCTGGGCGCCGCGATCGCGACGGCCCAGATTCCGCCGCCACCGCCGCCCCCGATGCCGGACGAAGTGACCGTCACCATCGTCAGGGAGGAGCCGCCGCCGCCCGTAGAGGAAGCGGTCGTCGAGAGCACGCGTCCTACTCCGAACCACACGTGGGTCGCGGGCTACTGGGACTATCGCCCCACCGGCTGGGTCTGGGTCACGGGGCGCTGGTACGTGCCGCCGGCCGCGGAAGTCCGCTGGATCGCGCCCGAGTACACGCGCGGCGGGCGCGGCGTCGAGTACGTCCCCGGGCACTGGACCACACAGAGGGTGATCACGTACGAGAACGGAAAGAGAGTCATCGTGAAGGAAAAGGTCAAGGTGAAGGAGAAGTAAGAGAACCGCTGAAATCCGCTTCGAGCCGAACCGAAAGAACGCGCCGGCGGGTCACGCGACCTCGCCGGCGTTGCCGTCTTCGGGCCGTTTTCATTAATGCATCTGCATCGCGCCCAGAAGAGCGGGGGGTTCTATAACCTTAGATGGACCGGGAATCTTGCCCGGTGGGCGAGAGGAGGAGACGGTGTCCGACAAGAAAAAAGGCGCCAGACCAGGCGGCTTCAAGGGGCTCTGGTACGGTTTCAAGGAAACGATCTACGGCATGTCCGCGCACGACATGAGCCGCGCGGCGCTCAGGACGCGGGCCTCCATGGAGCACCTGTTCATCCTCATCACGATGGGCGACCTGCTCGGGATCCCCATCCTCCCGCCGTACTACAGCCTCCGCCTCCTTCCGCACGTCGTCCCGCAGATCGCGACGTGGAAGCGCCGGATGCTCCGGGAGAAGGACGTTTCCGACGCCATGTTCTGAGGTCCGGGCAACAAGAAGAGTCGTCGAGGAGGAGAGGGCATCATGGGGATGAAAGAGGTCTTCGAGCAGAACCCGGATCGCCGGTACATCATGTTCGGCGGCAAGGGCGGTCTGGGCAAGACGACGTTCTCCGCCGCGACGGCCTACTGGCTCGCGAAGCAGGGCAAGAAGGTCCTCGTCTTCTCCGTCGATCCCCAGGCCTCGCTCACCGACATCTTCCAGAAGGACATCTTCGGCAAGGGCCCGGTCAAGATCATGGAGAACCTCTGGGCGCAGGAGATCGACGCCGACAGCCACATCAAGGCGTACCAGGACGAGATCCGCAAGAAGATCCGCGACATGTACGGCCTCGAGAAGGTGCCCGAGGAGATCGAGAGCTACATCCAGGCGGCGAGCGCCGAGCCGGCCATGGAGGAGAGCGCGATCTTCGACGCCGTGGTGGACGTCGTCGTCCAGGAGAACTACGACTACTACATCTACGACCTCGTCCCGCTCGGCCACGCGCTCTACTACCTCTCGATGGCGAAGGTCTACGACGAGTGGATCAACAAGGTCACGAAGCTGCGCGAGGACATGCGCGAGTACGAGGAGATGGTCAGCCGCCTCAAGCGCGAGAAGGAGACGGAGCAGGACGCGATCCTGAACGAGCTCGTCTACATCAAGGGGCGGATCAACGCGTCCTCGAAGATCCTCACCGACAAGGAGAAGACGGCGTTCTTCTTCGTCGTCACGCCCGAGGACATGATCATCGTCGACACGGAGAAGGCCGCGAAGCTCTTCGCCCAGTTCGACGTCCCGATCGGCGGCTACGTCGTCAACCGCGTCATCCCCCACGAGCTGATCGACCAGAACATCCCCGACTACCTGCGCAACCGGATCCAGATGCAGGACAAGTACCTCGGGAACATCAGGACGACGTTCGGAAAAGACGTCCTCGCCTACGTCCCGGAGCTCGAGCGCGACGTGACGGGCCTTCCGATGATCGAGAAGCTCGCCGAGATCATGTACGGCGACGGAAAGCTCGGCTGAGGCCGGGACGTGGAGAAAACGGCCATGCCTGAAATCCAGACCTCCATGAGCGACTACATCAAGGAGCACGCCGGCCTGAAGTACATCTTCTTCGGCGGCAAGGGGGGCGTCGGAAAGACGGTCTTCGCGGCCGCCACCGCGCTCCACAACGCCCAGCTCGGGCGCCGGACGATGCTGGCCTCGACGAACCCGGTCCACAGCCTCTCGACGCCTGCTCGGCCAGAACGTGCTCGGGAAGCACACGCCGGTCGACGGCGCTCCGAACCTCTGGGCGTACGAGATCGAGACGAAGGAGACGATCGAGCGGTCGAAGGTCGAGATCCGCGAGAAGATCAAGTGGTTCCTCAAGTTCGCCGACATCTCGACGAAGGCCGAGGACTTCGTGGAGTCGGCGACCATGAACCCCGCCTTCGAGGAGTCGGCCATGTTCGAGAACATGATCGACCTCATGTTCAAGGACGAGTACGACGTCTACGTCTTCGACACCGCGCCCACCGCGAACGCGCGGCGCCTGCTCGGCATGTCCAAGGTCTACTCGCTCTGGGTCAACAAGATGCTCAAGAGCCGCGAGGAGGCGAAGACCCTCCGCGAGCTGCTCTCCTTCACGAAGAAGAAGGAGGAGGACCCGCTCATGGCGTACCTCCTCTCCTTCCGCGACCGGATGGAGCACGGCCGCGTGCTCCTCACGGACCCCCAGAAGACGTCGTTCTTCTTCGTCACCCTGCCCGAGGCCCTGCCCATCGCCGTCATCACGCGCTTCATCCAGTGGTTCCACGACTTCGGCATCCCCGTGGGCGGCGTCCTCGTCAACATGCTGATCGACAAGGCCTCCGTCGGCGCCGACGCGGCCGACTTCGTGAAGAACCGCGTCGCGATGCAGGACGAGCACATGAAGACCGTCTGGCAGAAGTTCGACGGCAGCGTCCGCGCCATCGTGCCGCTCTACGAGACGGAGATCCGCGGCGTCCCGATGCTCAAGCGCCTCGGCGACGCGATGTTCGCGTAGAGACTTCCGATCGAGTCCGGGACGCGGAAGAAGCTTCCGCTAATAGAAACCCAGACGCTTCCATTAGCAGAAGCCAACGGCCTCGGGAGCCTAGAATGCTTCTGCAGATGGGAACTTCCGGTCAAACCAGCCTGACGTCTAATACCAGTTAGCCGCCTGACACCTGATACAGATTCAGACGCAGCAACTCGAAGTGAAACGTCAGCACGTGCCGTTCGTCCTTGTCGCCTTCGTCACCGGCTGCGCATCCGCGCCTGAAGTCATGACTCAGCCGGGCGTCGTCGTCAAAGTAACGAAAGGTACACCCTCGGCCTTTGGCGGCATGCGGCGCTTCTGCATTACCGCGTCAGACCCTACCTCATCCGAGGACCTCTCGGCTGTCCTGCAGAGTGAACTCCAAGCGCGTCTGGGCGTCATCCAGCCGTGTCTCGCTCTCGAGCGCCACATCGCGGTCCAGTTCACCAGCAGCACCTCAGCCTGCACCTCCTGTCCACCCAGTAGCGCCGGTCGTCGCTTTGCCTTCGGCCGCGTTCAGGCGCGTAGGGAATCGGAGATCTTTGCCGCGGCCGAGTGGTCCAACACGGGTGGCGGCTCAGCACGGGATCTGGCTCGCGCATTCGCTCGGGCGCTGGCGGAGGCCATTCTTGCGCAGCCGGTGCCATGATCCTCGCTCTGGGCTGCGTCTAACACCTTCTCCTCTGTAGATCCGCCCCTCGCGCTCGACCGCGATCTCGAGGACGTTCTTGGACAGGTCAATGGCGATCGTCGTAGGATTCTCCATGGACTCCTCCTTTTCGGTTCAGCTCCGACTCGATGACGTTGGCACTCGATGCCGTCTTACGTCATAAAGGAGGAGTCCACTTCATCCTTGCAGCGGGCTCGCTGCGCTCGCCGCTGAACGCGATATCGTTAGACGTCTAGTCGAAACGCATTCGCCTTGGAGACGTACGCCATGAAGTCACATCCCGGCTCTCCGGCGTGGCTCGTTGTCGCATGGATCGCCGGGCGCCCTGCTCTCGGGTCCTGCCGCCGTGGGCGCGGTGTTGCTCTTCGCCTCAACGGGTCTTGTCGTTCTGCCTGAAGGCGCGGCCCGATTCTCCGGACCTCAAGGGCGAGAGGCGGACATCACGGAAGTCCTGGTGACGCGCGACCAGACGGACGGGTCTCTTGGCCTCCTTCGTCAGACCATCGCGCCAGGAAGTGGGCCTCCTGGCATATTCACCGGGCAGAGGACGAGTTCTTCTACGTGGTGAGTGGCGAGTTCAAGGTCAAACTGGGCGAACGCATGGTGAAAGCCCCCGCTCCGTCATGTTTGTCCCTCGCGGAACCGCTCACGCCTTCCTCAACGTCGGCACGGAGCCGGGTGTGTTGTTGGTGGGCGTGACGCCGGGCGGGTTTGAGAGGATCTTCGGGGAGAGGCAGGGCGTTGATGCGGAGACTAATCGGGCGCTCATGAAGGCGTACAAGATGGAAGTGGTTGGGCCGCCACTCAAGTGACCGCGGAATTGCGCCATCGCGGTGAACCCGCGAATGGAGAAAGGAGGCCTGATGGAGAAGGGATACTGGATCGCGTCGTACCGCTCCGTCGCCGACCCCACCCGTCTCGACCTGTACGCCAAGCTCGGCCTCCCCGCCATCGAGGCGGGAGGCGGCCGTTTCCTCGCGCGGGGAATCGCAGCCCGGACGTACGAGGGCGGCACGAATCAACGGACGGTCGTGATCGAGTTCGACAGCGTCGAGCAGGCGATCGCGACATACGAGAGCCCGGCCTATCAGGCTGCGGTCGCCGTACTGAAGGGCGCCGTCGAACGCGAGATCCGCATCGTGGAGGGAGCGCCGGCGCCATGACACGAGCCACGAGCGTTGCCCAGTCCGCTGCGAGCGCAGAGAAGCAGCTCAGAGGATTCATCGCCAAGTTCGAGCCGAAGCACCAGACGCTCATTCGAGCCGTGCGCAAGGCCTTGCACAAGCGGTTCCCGGCCGCCTACGAACTCGCGTATGACAACTACAACTTCTTCGTGCTCGGCTACGGGCCGACGGAACGGCCGTCCGACTGCATCGTATCGATGGCTGCGGGAGCAAACGGCGTAGGCCTGTGCTTCATCCACGGCGCGAGACTTCGGGATCCCGACAAGATCCTGCTCGGCTCGGGAAACCAGACTCGCTTCATTCGCGTCGAATCTGCGGACGTCCTGGAACGCCCGGCCGTCAAGGCGCTCGTCGCCGCTGCAGTGTCTCTTGCAAAGGACGCCGCCGCGACCCAGCGGGCCCGGCAAGCTGATTATTCGTTCGGTATCGGCCAAGCAGCGGCCGAGGCGCAGGCCGTCGAAGTAAAAGGGATCCCCCTCCACCCGGGTTGATCGGAAGAAGCGTGAAGATGCGGGTGAAGCAGAACGTCGCAAAGGCGGCTGCAATAAAGGCGGGGAAGCGAAAGAGCCTGTGACCCCCGCGCGGGCCTAACGCTCCGGCGGCAACCTCGGCGGCGCAACGTTACGTCGCATTCAGACCAGGGGTGCAGAGTCTACGGAAATAGGGCGACACCGTAGTTCCTACGGTTATGCACCACATCACGCGTGTCTAGTACGGAGTTTTCGGTCGAACACATCCGGTGTTTCCCACACTGGAATCGATCAGGTGAGGGGACCATATTTGATCGCGAAGGAGCCTGCCATGTCTCGAATTGTGCGCATCACACTGGGCGTCCTCTTGCTCGTTTCCATGCCGCTTCTGGGACAGGGGAACGGCGGGCCCGTTACAGGAATCGTCGTCGATCACGAAGGTGCGGGGCTTCCGGGCGCCGCCGTCACCCTCTCGATTCAGGGCGCTCCCGATCTGGACGTGGTCACCGCACCCGGCGGCGTCTTCCGCGTTTCGTCCGTGCGCGCGGGAACCTGGGTCGTCCGCGTCCGGTTTCCGGGACTCGAGGCACCCGAGCCTCAGACGGTCACCGTGCGCGCCGGAGAGGCCGCGAAGCTCCGGTTCGTCTTCTCGAAGCCCATGCTCCGGGAGATGGTCGAGGTGACCGCCCGGCACGACGACGTGACGACGACGCAGCTCCGCGAGAGCGCGGCCCGGGACGTGGGCGAGGCCATGGTCGAAACCCCGGGAATCGCCAAGTCCCGAAAGGGAGGCATCGCCAACGACATCGTCGTTCGGGGTCTGCAGCGGGACAACATCAACGTCCTGATCGACGGGGGGCGCATCTACGGGGCTTGCCCGAACCGCATGGACTCGCCGGCCTTCCACGTCGATTTCTCGGAGATCGACCACGTCGAGGTCACCAAGGGTCCCTACGACATCGAGAACCAGGGGAGTCTCGGGGGAGTCGTCAACATCATCACGCGGAAGCCCGAAACTGGCTTCCACGGCAACGCCGTCCTGGCGGCCGGGTCGAACGGTTTCCTCAACCCGTCCGTGAACGCCTCGTGGGGCGGCAGCAATTTTTCCGCGCTGGCCGGCTACTCGCACCGGAGCGCGGATCCCTACCGGGACGGCAACGGCCAGATCTTCACCGAGGTTGCGAACTACGCCCCCGGGCAGGCCGACACCGTGGCTTTCCGCGTCAACACCGCGTGGGCCAAGCTCTACGCGAAGCCCTCGGCGGCCCAGACGGTCGAGCTGTCGTATACCCGCCAGGAAGCCGACCACGTCCAGTACCCGACGCTGCAGATGGATGCCGGCTGGGACAACACGGACCGGCTCGAGCTCGGATGGCAGAGGACGGACGACTCGTCGACCCTCTCGCGGGTCCGGTTCCGCGCCTACGGCTCGCGGGTCCGCCACTGGATGAGCGACGAGCTGAGAACCACCGGCCTCGGGACGCCCCTCGGCTGGAGCATGGGGTCGATGGCCGACACCTCCGCGATCGGCGCGAAGGCCGATGCCGATCTCGGCAGCTTCCGCGTCGGCTTCGAGGTGTTGAGGCGAGGCTGGGACATCACCACCCAGATGTCCAAGATGGGGTATGCGTCTCAGGCCTCCATCCCGGACGTCGTGACGACCGGCGCCGGTCTCTTCGCCACGAACCATTCGACCCTGGCCGCGGGCCTCGGCCTCGACCTCGGACTCCGCCTCGACTACTCGCGGACGGCCGCCGACCCGGCCCTCGCCAACACGAATCTCTATTACGCCTACAACTCGACACGCGAAACCTCTCGCAGCGACACCCTTCCTTCGGCCAGCGCGCGTCTCACCTGGCAGGCCGTCTCGGACCTCACCCTCGGGCTCGGGGTCGGCCACACGGTTCGGGTCCCGGATCCTGCTGAGCGCTACTACGCCCTCAAGCGCTCCGGCGCCGACTGGGTCGGCAACCCGGAAGTGGCCCCCGTCCGGAACACCGGGGCGGATCTCCAGGCGACGTGGCGGCATGGCCGCGGAGCCATCACGGCCATCGGCTTCTACGAGTCGCTGGCGGACTGGATCGCGGTGCACGATCAGGCCCGCGTGAATGTCGCGCCCGGGGTGATGAACACGGCCGCCCGCTCCTATACCAACCTCGACGCCACCCTCTGGGGCGCCGAGCTGGAGCTGACCCATGCGCTGGGCGACCGGCTCTTTTTCGCCGGAAGCGTGAGCTGGACCCGCGGGCGGAAGGACACCGACCCCGCCCGCCTGATCTACTCCCCGGAAATGGCGGAGATCCCGCCCCTCGGCTCGCGGGTCTCGCTCCGCTGGGACACCGGCAAGCTCTACGCCGCGGCCGAAGGGGTGTTCGCCGCCGCCCAGGATCACATCGACACGGATCTCCAGGAGGAGCGGACCGCCGGCTGGGGGATCCTCAACCTCAAGCTGGGCGGCGAGGTTGCGGGCTTCCGGGTCCAGGGGGCGCTGAACAACGTGTTCGATCGCCAGTACCAGGAGCACCTTTCCTGCACCCGGGACCCCTTCCACGCCGGGGTCTACGTCGCGGAGCCCGGCCGATCGCTGACCGTGAACGTGATCGCGCGGTTCTGACGCAGAACCGGGCTCACCGGCCCTTCGCGGCAGCCGAAAGGGCCGCCGTGGCGGTGTCGTGCACGGGCGTTTCCACGCCGGCCTCGCGCCCGAGCCGGGAAACGGCTCCGCTGAGGTCTTCCAGCTCGTTCGGGCCGCCGGCCTCGAGGTCGACGAGGAAGCTCGGCTTCATGCCGCCGCCGAGGGAGTCGATGAAGGCGAGGATCTTCGCGTCCTCGTCGTCGGCCAGCGAGAGGCCGCGAGCGCGCGCCACCGCGAGCACCTCGCGGACCGCGCGGCCGAGGAGCAGCCTGCCGTAGGGAGCGTCGCGGACGGGCCCGATCGGTCCCCGCGCGAGACCGCAGGCCGCCGCCATGGAGGCGATGAACGCGAACTTCCGCCAGAGGTCGGCCAGGATTTCCTCGGAGACTCGCGCCTCGGCGCCGGCCTGCTGAAAGGCCTCTGCGATCCGTCGAACCCGCTCGGACGACTTCCCCGTTCGTTCTCCGACGGCCACTTTCTGGAACGGGCTCTTCCGCTCGACGACCCCGGGCCCGACCTTGAGGACGCTGACCTGCGTCAGCCCGCCCAGGACCTGGCCCTCGGGCACGCCGCTTCCGATGAGCCGGTCCATCGCTTCGACGCCGTTGAGGAACGGCAGGACCGCGGCACCCGAAGCGGCGAGAAGGCGTGCCGCCGGCGCGATCTCCGCGAGCGAGTAGGTCTTCACGGCCACGATCGCGAGGTCGCGGGCTCCGAACGTCTTCGGGTCGTCGGAGGCCTGAACTGCGACGGTGAATCGCTCCTCCGGAGCCCTGACCTCGAGGCCGCGGGCCTTCAGCGCGTCCAGATGGGCGCCTCGAGCGAGGAGCGCGACGGCGTGGCCGGCGCGGGCGAGAATGCCGCCGTAGTAGCCCCCGACCCCGCCCGCTCCGAGGACCGCGATCCGCATGCCGCGAGTGTATTCCACGAGTCGCCGGACATAATCTCTTGGTGCACCGAACAATCTCTCTGACTCAGGGGAGGATCCTGAGCCTCGGTCCTCTCCCGGGCGTCATGGCGATCCTGAACGTCACGCCCGACTCCTTCAGCGACGGCGGGCGCTTCGCGAGCGCGGAAGCCGCGGCGGACGAGGGCGCGCGCTATGCGGATCTCGGGGCGGCGATCGTGGACATCGGCGGCGAGAGCACGCGGCCCAAGGGAAGAACATACGGAGAGGGAGCCCGGGAGATTTCTTCGAATGAGGAGATCGCCCGCGTCATTCCCGTCCTCTCTTCCCTTCGAAGAAAACTCCCTTCTCTTCCTCTCTCCATCGACACGCGGCGCGCCGAAGTCGCCCGCGCGGCGCTCGACGCGGGCGCCGACGTCGTGAACGTCGTGACGGGTCTCGAGCGTCCCGGACGGATGCTCCTCGAGCTCGTCGCGAACCGCGGCGCCGCCGTCGTGCTCAACCACTGCCGCGGCACGCCCTCTACCACCTTCGAAGAATCTTCTTTCCGAACGTCGCCCAAGAAGTGGCAACGGACCTGGAGAGAGCCCGTGAGCGCGCGATCTCCTCCGGAATTTCCGAGCAAAAAATCCTTCTCGACCCCGGGTTCGGATTCGGCAAGACGCCCGACCAGAACTTCGCCCTCCTCGGCGCGCTGGATCGCCTCGCGCCGCCCGGCGTCCCGCTCGTCGTCGGGGCGTCGCGAAAGGCGTTCCTCGGCGCGATCGCGGGTGGGCCCGCGAACGACCGCCTGCCCGAGTCGCTCGCCGCGGTCGCGCTCGCGGCGGGCGCCGCGGCGGCCCGCCCCGTCCTCGTCCGCGTCCACGACGTCGCGGAGACCCTTCGCCTCCTCGGGGTGCTCGCGAGGGCGAGCGGCGACGCTCCCCGGCGCGTCACGTAACATCGGAGCCTCATGCGGGCTCTCTTCGGGACGGACGGCATCCGCGGCGAGGCCGGCGTGCCCCCTCTCGACGCCGACACCGTCTCGCGCGTCGGCGCCGCTCTCGCGGCCTCTCTCGGCAAGCCGCGCCCGTCCATCGTCGTCGGTTGCGACACGCGGGAGTCGTCGGAGGGCATCGTCCGGTCGCTCTCGGGCGGGCTCGCGACGGCAGGCGGCTCCGTGCGCTTTGCCGGAGTAGTCCCGACGCCGGCCGTGGCCTGGTTGACCCGCGAGCTCGAGGCGGACGCCGGCGTCGTCGTCTCGGCCTCGCACAATCCCTGGAACGACAACGGGGTCAAGATCTTCTCCGCGGACGGGCGGAAGCTTCCCGACGGCGTCGAGCTCACGATCGAGCGGCACATCGACGAAGCCGCGCCGGCCGCGCCGGCGGCCGCCGTCGTCGAGCCCGGCCTCGCGAGCGCCTACGTCGAGCACCTCGCCGGGACGCTTCCCCACCGGCTCGACGGCCTGAAGGTCGTGATCGATGCCGCCCACGGCGCCGCGTTCGAGGTGGCGCCGCGAGCGTTCGCGGTCGCCGGGGCCGACGTCCGCGCGCGAAACGTCGCGCCGGACGGCCGGAACATCAACGAGAGTTGCGGCGCGCTGCATCCCGAGGGCATGGCCCGCGCCGTGATCGAGACCGGGGCGTCGCTCGGCATCGCGCTCGACGGCGACGCGGACCGGATCATCGTCGCCGACGACACGGGAACGCTTCTCGACGGGGACGACGTCCTCTATCTCTGGACGCTCGAGCTGGAGCGCGAGGGCCGGAAGCCGGAAGCCGTCGTTGGAACGGTCATGTCCAACTGGGGACTGGAGCGGGCCCTCGAGGAGAGGGGCGTCCGTCTCGTCCGGGCCCCCGTCGGCGACCGGTACGTCGTCGAGGAGATGGAGAAGTCGGGCGCGCTCCTCGGAGGCGAGCCTTCCGGCCATCTCATCCGCGCGGACCTCACCACGACGGGTGACGGCACGCTCACCGGCCTTCACATCGCGGCGCTCGTCGCGGCGTCGGGCCGGCCGCTTTCGGCGCAGCCGCGCTTCGCGCACACGCCGCAGGTCCTCAGGAACGTGAGAGTGCGCGAGAAGATGCCGTTCGAGGCGATCCCCGGATTCGCGGCGCGGCGCCGCGTGGCCGAGAAGCGCCTCGCCGGCAACGGCCGGCTTCTCCTCCGTTACTCCGGCACCGAGGCGCTCGCCCGCGTCATGGTGGAAGGCGCGGACGCGGCTCTCGTCGACTCGGTGGCGGGGGACCTCGCCGACGCCCTTCGCGAGAGTCTCGGTTCGTGAACGCGGGCCTCCCTCTCGAGCCCTCGGAAGCGGAGCTGCGCCGCCTGCTCGACGAGGCCGTCCGGCGCGTCGTCGCGCACGTCGGCTCGCTCTCCGACCAGCCCGCCGACGGATCCGCGGGAGCCGCGGCGCTCGCGCGCACGCTGATCGAAAGGGAGGCGCCCGAAGAAGGCAGTCCGGCGGGGCCGCTCCTGGACCTGCTTTTCGACAAGGCGATTCCGGCGAGCTTCAACAACGCGGGTCCCGGTTTTCTCGCGTACATCCCCGGAGGGGGACAGCCGTACGCGGCCGTGGCGGACCTGATCTCGGCCGCCGTGAACCGGTACGTGGGTGTCTTCGCCCCGGCGCCCGCGCTCGTCCAGCTCGAGACGAACGTGGTCCGTTGGTTCGCGCGAGCCGTCGGCTACCCGGTGAGCGCCGGGGGCTTCCTGACGACGGGCGGGTCTCTCGCGAACTTCTCCGCGATCGTGGCCGCCCGGCGCGAAAAGCTGCCCGAGGATTTCCTCAAAGGCACGCTCTACGTCTCCGACCAGGGCCACCACTGCATCCGCAAGGCCGCCCTCCTCGCGGGCTTCCCCGCCACGAACGTGCGCGAGGTCCCCTCGGACTCCGCATTTCGCATCCGCCTCGACGCTCTCGCGGACCGGGTCGCCGGGGACCGCGCCCGGGGCTTCGCGCCCTTCCTCGTCGCCGCGAGCGCGGGCACGACGAACACGGGCGCCGTCGACGACCTCGACGCGCTCGCCGATTTCGCCGGGCGGGAGGATCTCTGGCTGCACACGGACGCGGCCTACGGCGGGTTCTTCGCGCTGACCGAGCGCGGCCGCGCGGCCATGAAGGGACTCCAACGCGCCGACTCGATCGTCCTGGACCCGCACAAGGGTCTCTTCATGCCGTACGGCACGGGAAGCCTCCTCGTGAAGGACCCCGGGACCCTCCGGCGGTCGCACAGCGTCCAGGCGCACTACATGCCCGGCATGCAGGACGATCCGGACTCCGTGGACTTCTGCGAGATCTCCCCCGAGCTGTCGCGCAACTTCCGGGGGCTCGAGGTCTGGCTCGCCGTCCAGCTCTGCGGCCTCGCGGCTTTCCGGAAAGCCCTCGACGAAAAGCTGGACCTCGCCCGGCAGGCGGCCGACGCGGTGCGCGCGATCCCGGACATGACGATCGTCGCCGAGCCGGAGCTCTCGCTCTTCGCGTTCCGCCTCGCGCCTCCTGGCGCGTCCGTGGAGCAAGCGAATCGCGTGAACCGCGAGCTGATGGCGCGGGTGAACGCCCGGAAGAGGGTGCTCCTGACGGGCACTCTTCTTGGCGACGAATTCGCGCTCCGAATGTGCATCCTCAACTTCCGGACGCACGCGGCCCGCGTCGGGATGGCGCTGGAGGATCTCCGCTCGGCCGCGCGCGAGGTCGGAGGGAATAATCCGGGCGAAAAGCGCATTTCCTGAGGCGCCAAGGTGAACCATGAGACGACGTGAATTCCTCGCCCTGACCCTCCCGGCCCTCGCGGGCGCGGGCCTTCTCGCCGCCGTCGGCCTCCACGGCTCCGAGAAGAGCTCCGCCCAGAAAGGATCCCCGATGCCCAGCGCCGATGCCGCCGCCGATCGCCTCCCCGACCACATCGTGAAGACGGATGCCGAGTGGAAAAAGCTCCTCACGCCCGAGCAGTACCACGTCACGCGGAAGAAGGGCACCGAGCGCGCGTTCACGGGCCCGAACTGGGACAACCACGCGAAGGGCACGTACGCGTGCGTGTGCTGCGACCTGCCCCTCTTCTCCTCGGACACGAAGTTCGACTCGGGTACCGGCTGGCCGAGCTTCTGGCAGCCGCTGGCGCCGAATTCCGTGAAGACGGCGGAGGACCGCAGCTTCTTCTCCGTGCGCACGGAGGTGATGTGCCGGCGCTGCGACGCCCACCTCGGCCACGTCTTCGACGACGGCCCGAAGCCCACGGGCCTGCGCTACTGCATGAACGGGACTGCCATGAAGTTTGTCCCGGCGAAATGACTCATGCGACGGCGCGAAAAACAGCGCCATGAAGTTCGTCCCGGCGAAGTAGGGCCCGCCGCGCGCCCCTTCTCTCAGCGCGCCTTCCTCTGCCGTCGATGGCCCGGGGAGCGACGGCTCGAACGCAGCCGCGCGACGACGTCGGCGACCTGGACCTGAGCGCCGTCGCCGACGCGCCGCAGTTGAAGAGCGACCGGCTGGCCGTCGGATTCGCTCTGGAACACGACCGGTCCGGGCCCCACCCATTTGTCGCCCCACTCGGTCAGCGCGATGATGGCCGGTTTCAGCTCGAGTCCCTTCCGTGTGAGCCGGTATTCCGCCTGATCGCCGGAGACTCCGGGCAGCCGACGCTCCATGAGCCCGGCCGCCACGAGACCCTCCAGACGCTTCGCGAGGATGTTCGTGGCGACTCCCAGGCTCTTCTGGAACTGCGAGAACCGCGTGTAGCCGCGGAACATCGCGTCGCGCAGGATCAGCAGGCTCCAGCGTTCGCCGACGAGCTCCAGCGCCCGGGCTGCTGAGCAGTCCTGATTCTCGTAGAGGCGTCCCAGCACCCGTCGAGAGTACCCCCTTGACTTTCATCACGCAAGCACCTAGATTTACTTGCATGATGCAAGCGCCTACTGGCGGGCGCGAAAGGAGAAATGACATGAACATCGAACAGAAGACGATCCTGATCACCGGCGCGAACCGCGGCGTCGGTCGCGCGCTCGTCGACGAGGCGCTCGAGCGTGGGGCGAAGAGGGTCTACGCGGGAACGCGCACGCCGCTGCGGCCTGCGGACGAACGCGTGAGCGCTCTGACGCTGGACGTGACCAACGACTCGCAGATCCGGAAAGCGGCCCAGGAGATCCCCGCCCTGGACGTCCTCGTCAACTGCGCCGGCGTCGCCGGTTACGACGATCTGACTGATTCCGACGTCATCCGGCTGCACCTGGATGTCAACTTCCTCGGGCCGTTCAAAGTAACCCGCGCGTTCCTCCCTCTGCTGAAGCGCTCCAAAGGAGCCCTCGTCAACGTCCTCTCGATGGCGGCGCTCGCGCCCGTTCCCGTCATCCCCTCCTACTCCATTTCGAAGGCGGCTGCGCTGTCCATGACGCAGTCGTTCAGAGCGTACCTGGCGGGCGAGGGCGTGACGGTCCACGGCGTCTTCCTGGGTCCCGTCGACACCGACATGACCCGGGGCTTCGAAATACCGAAGATCTCGCCCGAGGCGGCGGCGCGCGGGATCTTCGACGGGTTCGAGAACGGTGAAGAGGACATCTTCCCGGATCCCGCGTCCCGGCGCCTAAGAGAAGGGTGGCGCAACGGCGTCGTCAAGGCGCTCGAAAGGCAGAACGCGGCTCTCCTGGCAGGAGCGATCCGATGAACGATCACAGCTTCACCACGATGTTCTTGGTCGACCAGACCCCGAAGGAAGCCTTCGCGGCCATCACCAACGTCCGCGGGTGGTGGTCCGGAGAGATCGAAGGCGGCACCGAAAAGCTCGGCGACGAGTTCACGTATCGGTACAAGGACGTCCATCGCAGCAAACAGAAACTGATCGAGGTCGTTCCTGGCAGGAAAGTCGTCTGGTTCGTCCTGGATGCCCACTTGAACTTCGTCGAGGACAAGAGCGAGTGGAACGGCACGAAGATCGTCTTCGAGGTGTCCGACAAAGGAGGCAAGACGGAAGTGCGGTTCACCCACCAGGGCCTCGTGCGCGACCACGAGTGCTTCGAGGCCTGCTCGAATGCCTGGAGCTTCTACATCGAGCGCAGCCTGCGGAGCCTGATCGAGACGGGTCAGGGCCATCCGAACCGGAACGAGTCGGGAGGCGGGCAGTAACGAACGGATCTTCGAGCGATCGCGTGTCAAGGATCTCCGACCGCTGCGCGGCGCGCAGCGCGCCCTTGACACGCGACGCGGGAGACAGATTTTCATCTATCGGCGGCCGCAACAGCGGCCGCCGCATATCAGAAAAAATCATCTCTATGACATTGAATTATTTGTCGTCCCCACTCGGGAGCGCGTGCGTGACGAACGCGTACTCCTCGACGGGCCGCCCGCCGAGGAGATGCTCCTGGATGATCCGCTCGAGGACCGGCGGGTCGCACGCGCGGTACCACACGCCCTCGGGATAGACGACGGCGATGGGGCCGCCGGCGCAGATCCGCAGGCAATTCGCCTTGTTCCGCAGCACGCGGCCGCTCGTCGAGAGGCCGAGCTCTTTCAGGCGCATCTTCAGGTAGGCCCACGCGGCGTTCGAGCGATCCCGCTCGGAGCACCTCGGCTTCGACTGGTCGCAGCACAGGAAGATGTGCCGCCGCGCCTCGGGGACTCCGATGCCTCTCGCGATCTCCGCGAGTCCGGCTTTCGAGTCGTCCGTTCTGCTGCCGTCCACGCGGTTCTCCCGGCCTGAAGGATAATCTGCCGCCATGAAGATCTTCGTCACCGGAGCCACGGGCCACGTCGGATTTCACATCGCGCTCGCCTTCCGCCGCGCCGGACATCACGTCTCCGGCCTGACACGCTCGGAAAAGGGCGCCACGCGCCTCGACCGCCACGAGATCCGCCCCGTCGTCGGATCGCTGCAGGAGCCCGGCTCGTGGAAGGGCGCCGAGAGCGCGGCCGTCCTCGTCCACGCGGCGTTCGATTACAAGGGCGACTCGTGGGCCGTGGACCGCGCCGCCGCCGAGGCCCTTCTCGCGCTCGCGAATCGGGGCGCCGCTCCGAAGACGCTGCTCTACACGAGCGGCGTCTGGGTATACGGATCGACGGGCGAAGGCGTCGCCGACGAGACGACACCTCTCGCGCCGCTCCCGATGAGCCTGCCGCGCGTCGAGACCGAGAAACGCGTCCTCTCGGCAGCGGGCATCAAGGGAATCGTCATGCGCCCCGGCTGCGTGTACGGTTACGGCGGGGGCCTCACCGGGATGTGGTTCGCCGGAGCCGCCGCCGGCGCGCTCGAGGCCGTGGGCGACGGCCACAACCGCTGGGCGACCGTGCACGCGGACGACTGCGCGGACGCGTACGTCCGCGCGGCTTCGAGCGGGCTCTCGGGGGAGGTCTTCAACGCGACCGACCGCTCCCGCGCGCCCGTCCGCCGCCTCGTGACCGCGGCCGCGCGCGCCTCCGCGTTCAAGGGCGAAATCCGCTGGATACCGGTCGAGGACGCCCGCAAGAAAATGGGCCCCTTCGCCGACGCTCTCGCGCTCGACCAGCACGTGGACTCGCGGAAAGCCGTCGCCCGCCTCGGCTGGCAGCCGACGCACGGCGGCTTCGAGGACGAGGTCGAGACTTACTACTCTTCGTGGAAGGCGGCCCAGGGCTGATCTGGCGCGCCGCGGGCTTCGCCCGCAACCGGAGAGGCGCGCCAGCATCCGCGAGTAAGGGGGGAAACACGGTCGTGTTTCCCCCGTGCCCCCTTCACCGCTCGAGAAAGGCTGTTCTTTGGCGAGGAGTACTCAGAAGCGGTCTTATAGTCGCGCGCGAATGAAGACGGACACGTTCTCCTCCGAGGACCGCGCCCGGATCGCGGCGCAGGGCTTGACGATGGAAGAGGTGGAGCGGCAGGCGGCGCTCCTTCGGAACCCGCCGCCCCCGGCGAAGCTGCTGCGCCCCTGCACGGCCGGAGACGGAATCATGCGGATCGACGAAGGCGAGCGCGCGGAACTGCTTGCCCTCGCGGACGAGGCGGCGCGCGCGGGCCGGCTCTCGAAGTTCGTGCCCGCGTCGGGGGCCGCGAGCCGTATGTTCGATTTCCTCAGCCGCGATCCCGATCATGCGGACGCACGCCGCTTTCGCGAGAGCGCAGCGTCCTTCGCGTTCGAGGCCGGCGACCTCCAGGCGCTCATGGCGCTTCCGAAGGGCCTCCTCCCGTTCCACCGGTATCCCGGCGCGGTCCGGACGCCTTTCGAGGAGCATCTCGTCGAAGCGGCGGCGACGGTGCGCGACGCCGCGGGCGTCTGCCGCGTCCACGTCACCGTCCCACCCGGGCAGCGCGCCGCGTTCGAGGAAGTCCTCGAGCGGGCGCGGCCCCGCCTCGAGCGGGAAACCGGCGCTCGGTTCGAGGTCCGTTTCTCGGAGCAGGCGTCCTCCACCGACACGGTCGCGATCGACGAAGAGGGCCGTCTCTTCCGGGATTCGGAGGGGCGTCTTCTCTTCCGCCCGGGGGGGCACGGCGCTCTCCTGCAGAACCTCGCCGGGACCGGAGGCGACGTCGTCTTCGTGAAGAACATCGACAACGTCGTGCCCGACGCCCTCCGCGCGCCGACGCTCCTCTGGAAGCGTCTGCTCGCCGGAGTCCTCGTGCGCCTCGAGCGCTCTTCGGCGCGCGAGCGGCCGCTCCGCGCCTGCGGCGTCGTGCGCAACGAGGGCGAGCCGGGCGGCGGACCGTTCTGGGTCGGAGGGCCCGGCGGGGAGACGCGCCGGATCGTGGAGTCGGCGGAGGTGGATCTGGAAGATCCCCCGCAGGCGGCGATCTGGAAGGCCGCGACGCACTTCAACCCCGTGGACCTCGCCTGCTCCCTGCGCGATGCGTCGGGACGGCCCTTCGATCTCCCGCGTTTCGTGGACGAGCGGGCCGTCTTCATCGCGAAGAAGACGCACGAAGGGCGGAAGCTGCTTGCTCTCGAGCGGCCGGGCCTGTGGAACGGCGCGATGGCGCTCTGGGAGTCGGTCTTCGTCGAGGTGCCGAAGGAGACCTTCGCCCCGGTCAAGACGGCGCTCGACCTCCTGCGCCCGGAGCACCAGCCGCGTCGATAAAGTCTAATAACTTATTTCATATCAATAACATAGCGAGAGCAAAGGGCCGGGCCTTCACGCCGGAGCCGCGAAGTCGCGGTATCCTTCTTCCCCCCGGAAAACCCATGTTTCGCCGCAACGAGCTGAGACCGAGGAAAAAGCGCCCGCTGAGGCTCGTTCAGGAGGAGCCGATCGCGCCGGGATCCGCGCCGGGCGCCGAGCTCTCGCCCGCGCTTCCGCTTCTGAATCGGGAGCTCTCCTGGCTCGCCTTCAACGAGCGCGTGATCGAGGAGGCCTACGACGAGCGCTGGCCGCTCCTGGAACGCCTGAAGTTCCTCGCGATCAGCCAGACGAACCTCGACGAATTCTTCATGATTCGCGTCTCGGGCCTGCTCGACCAGCTCTCCTCGGAGATCGTCGAGCCCACGGACGACGGCCTGCCGACGGCCGATGCCCTCTCGCGCGTGCGCGCCGCGGTCCTGGGAATGCAAGGGAGGCAGATTTCCTGCCTCGTGAACGATCTCCTGCCGAAGCTCGCGGCGGCCGGCATCTCGGTCCTCACGTGGACGGACCTCTCCGACGTGCAGCGCGAGGCGGCGAGCGCGCACTTCGGGCGCAACGTCCTGCCGGTCCTCACGCCGCTGGCCGTGGACCCCGGGCATCCGTTCCCGTTCCTCTCGAATCTCTCCCTGAACCTCGCGGTCGAGGTGAGGAACACCGAGACGGGCGAGACGAAATTCGCGCGCGTCAAGGTGCCGCAGGCCATGCCGCGCCTCCTGCCGATTCGCGAGCTCGTCGAAGGCAAGAAAAAGGTCAAGCCCGAGAAGGCCGAGTACCTCTTTCTCGAGTCGCTGATCCAGGCGAATCTCGCAGAGCTTTTCCCCGGCCTCGAAATCGTCTCCTCGCACCTGTTTCGCGTGACGCGCGATGCCGACATCGAGATCCAGGAGGACGAAGCCTCCGACCTCCTCGCCACGATCGAGCAGGAGGTGAGGCGCCGCCGCTTCGGCGCGGTCGTGCGCCTCGAGGTCGCCCCGAAGACTCCCAAGCGCGTGCGGAAGATCCTCCAGAAGCAGCTCGAGATCACCGAGAACGAGGTCTACGAGGTGGACGGGCCTCTCGGCGCGGGCGACCTCATGTCGCTCACACGCCTCGACCGGCGCGAGCTGAAGGATCCCCCCTTCTCGCCCTCCGTGCCCGCCGTTTTCAACCTGTCCGACACGTCCGTCTTCGCGGCGATCCGCGCGGGCGACATCCTCCTCCACCACCCCTACGACTCGTTCTCGCCCGTCGTGGAGATGATCGAGCGCGCCTCCACCGACTCGAAGACCGTCGCGATCAAGATGACCCTTTACCGCACGAACGCGGATTCGGCGATCCTCCCCGCGCTCATCCGCGCGGCCGAGAACGGCAAGCAGGTCGCCGTCCTCGTGGAGCTGAAGGCGCGCTTCGACGAGGAGAAGAACATCGAGTGGGCGAAGTCGCTCGAGCAGGCGGGCGTCCACGTGGTCTACGGCGTCGTCGGCCTCAAGACGCATTGCAAGATCGCGCTCGTCGTCAGGCGCGAGAAGGACGAGATCCGCCGCTACGTGCACCTCGGGACGGGCAACTACAACGAGACGACGGCGCGGATCTACACGGACTTCGGTCTCATGACCTGCCGTCCCGGGTTCGGAGAGGACGCGACGCGCCTCTTCAACGCGCTGACCGGCTTCGCGGGCAGGACGAGCTACGCGCGCCTCGTGACGGCGCCGAAGGACCTGCACCGCGCCGTCCTCGAGTGGATCGCGACGGAGACGGCGCATGCCCGCGCCGGCCGCCCGTCGGGCATCCGGGCGAAGATGAACGCGCTCGTCGATCCGCCCGTCATCGCGGCGCTCTACGAGGCCTCGCAGGCGGGTGTGAGCGTCGATCTCCTCGTCCGGGGCATCTGCTGCCTGAAGCCCGGCGTTCCGGGCGTCTCGGAGAGGATTCGCGTGCTTTCCATCGTGGGCCGCTTCCTCGAGCACAGCCGCGCGTTCGCCTTCGAGAACGGCGGAGACCGCAAGGTCTGGCTCTCCTCGGCCGACTGGATGCCGCGCAACTTCTTCCGCCGGGTCGAGACGGCTTTCCCCGTGGAGGAGCCCGCGCTCGCGCAGCAGGTCGTCGACGCTCTCGACACGATGCTGAAGGACAACGTGCGCGCGCGGCGCCTGAACCAGGACGGAACGCTACGAGCGCCTCAAGCCCGCGGCGGGCGAGACGCACGTCGACTCGCAGGCCGCTTTCGTCGAAGACGCGCGGCGCCGGGTGCTCAAGGCGGTCGAAGCTTTCGAGAGGCGAGGCGCCGACGCGTTCGAGAAGGCCGAAGAAACCGTCCCGGCCGAGTAGCGCGCTCAGCCCGGTCGCAGGGCGCGGCGGATCTCCTGCGCGATCAGCTGCGAGAGCTCCGGCAGATCGTTGTGAGTGCGCCCTTCGAGCGAGATGAAACGCACGTTCCGTCCGGCCGCGGCGAGTCGCCGGCCCATCTCGAACGGCACGACCTCGTCCCGCGTTCCATGCAGGATGACGATCGGGCATTCCAGGCCGGCGATCTTCGAGAGATTGTCGAACCGGGCCGGGACGAGAACGCGAGCCAGCGGGCCGACGAGGGCGCGTCCCATGTCCGCGAGCGACGTGTACGGCGAGACGAGAATCAGGAGCCGCGGCCGCCGGCGGGACGCCAGCTCGACGGCGACGCCCGAGCCGAGCGAACGCCCCACGAAGACGAGACCGGGCAAATCAGGCCCTTCGCCGAACGCTCTGAGGGCGGCCTCGGCATCCTGGTATAGCCCGGTCTCGGTCGGCCGGCCGGGAAGACCCGAATAGCCGCGGTACTCCGCCAGGAAGGTGTCGATGCCGTGACGCGCAAGCTCCTCCGCGAGCGGCAGGTTCTGAACGGCAGATTCCGCATTTCCGTGAAAGTAGAGCACCCGGGCCTCCGCACCGGGACTGGCCCTGACCACAATCCCCTTCGAAGAAATCCCCCCGGCGGTCACGTACGCAACGAGACGGGCGTTCGGAACGTGCCTCGCGAGCTCGCTCTCTTCGGGCATCGGGACGTGCGGACTTGGAAAGGCGATCGAGCGGGCGAGGACGCGGAGGAGAAGGAACGAACCGACGAAGACGAGAACCGCGGCGGCGAGCACCCACTTCACCCGGCGGACCCACGCGGGAAGACGAGCAGCTTCCGTCTAGCGCTCGACCTCGAAGCTCGGCGCCGGGCTCAGGACGGGCTCCTGCGCGGTCAGCGCGGTCCCCTCGACGGGTACCAGGACGAGGTGCGTGTTCGAGCCGTAGTTCAGGTTGATCTCGTAGAAGCCGTGCGGCGAGACGGAGATGAGCGTTCCGGGCACCTGTTTGAGCTCCGCCATCGGGCAGGTCACGTAGACCTTCATCGGAATGTCCATCGGGCCTCCTGTTCCGAGAAGGATAACTCCGCGGTCAGGAGCACGTGAGGCGCTCTCAGTCGCCCGCTTCGTCGCTTTCCTCGTCGCCGTCGTCCTCGCCCGGCGGCTCGCCCCGGTACTCCTTCAGCTTGCGCTGGAGCGTTCTGAGGCCGATCCCCAGGGCCTCCGCGGCCCGGCGCCGGTTTCCTCCCGACACCTGAAGCGCCGTGAGGATCGCCTCGCGCTCGATCTCGGCCATCGTCTTGCCTACGAGAGTGCCCGCGAACGCGGCTTCCGCCGCGACGCCAGCGGGCGCCGAAGGGGCCGCTCCCGCCGACGTCTCGGCCCCGGCGGCCGGCAGCGGCGTGGACGGCCTGACCGCAGCCCAATCGCCCGAGGGGGGCCGGCCCGGGGCGCGGACGCGGATCGCGGGAGGCAGGTCGGCGAGGTCGATCCGCGGGCCGGCCGCGAAGAGAACGGCGCTCTCGATGACGTTTTTCAGCTCGCGCACGTTGCCCGGCCAGTCGTACGACGCGAGCGCGGCGCGCGCCGCCGGCGTGACGCTCTCCACGGCCTTGCCGTGCTCTTCGGCGAAGAGGGCGCAGAATCGTTCGGCGAGGATGTCGACGTCGTCGCCGCGCTCGCGGAGCGGAGGGATCTCGATGGGCACGACGGACAGGCGGTAGTAGAGGTCCTGCCGGAAGCGCCCGGACTCGATCTCGGCCACGAGGTTGCGGTTCGTCGCGGCGACGAGGCGGAAATCCACGTCCTTGCTCTCGTTGCCTCCGACCGGCGTCACGCGCTTCTCGTCCAGGACGCGCAGGAACTTCACCTGCAGGTCGGGCGGCATCTCGGAGACCTCGTCGAGGAAGAGCGTGCCTCCGTGCGCCTGCTCGATGCGCCCGATGCGCTTCACGAGCGCGCCCGTGAAGGCGCCGCGCTCGTGCCCGAACAGCTCGGATTCGATGATCTCGCGAGGAATCGCCCCGCAGTTCAGCGCCACGAACGCGCGCCCGCGGCGCGGCGAATTGTGGTGGAGCGCGTTCGCGACGAGCTCCTTGCCCGTTCCCGACTCGCCGACGATGAGGACGGTCGTCTTCGCCGGCGCGACGACGCGCAACCGGTCGAAGAGACGCTCCATCGGCTCGCTCCGGCCGAGAATGGCCTCGAAGCCGAAGCGCTTGTCGAGGCGCTCCCGCAGGGCGCGGATCTCGACCGCCTGCCGCGAGCGGCTGAGCGCGGCCTCCGCCCTCAGGCGCAGGTCGTCCTTCGCGAGGGGCTTGGCGACGTAGTCGACGGTGCCGAGGGTGCGCGCCGAGAGCAGGGTCTCGACGTCGCCGTGCGCCGTCACGAGGAGGACCGAGACGTCCGGCCGGGCGGTGGCGAGGTCGGCCGCGAGGTCGAGCCCGCTCTTGCCCGGCATCTTGAGATCCGTCACGACGAGCGCGACGGAGGGATCCTCGATCGCCCTCTCGAGCGCGGCGTCGGCGTCCATGAACTCCTCCACCCTTCGCCCGTCCGTCTGGAGCGTCAGCGCCATGGCCTTCCGGCTGCCCGCGTCGTCGTCGACGACGAGGATGAGCGGCGCCGTCGCGCTCAAGCGGGCGCTCCGAGCGCGCGGTCGAGGTCGTCCTCGGTCCAGACGGCGACGCCCAGCGCCCCGGCCTTGTCGAGCTTGTTCCCGGTTCCTCGCCGGCGATGACCGCCGTCGTCTTCTTCGACACGCTTCCACTCACCTTTCCTCCGGCCGATTCGATCGCGGCCGCGGCTGCCTCCGCACGGATCGCCTCGGCAGCGTCCCCGTGAGGACGAAGACTCCTCCGGACAGGGGTCCACCGGCCGCGGACGAGGCCGGGCTCTCGGTCATACGGATTCCCGCGGCCCGAAGTTTCAAGAGGAGGGCGCGATTCGGGGGGTGCACGAACCAGTCCAGGATGCCTCGCGCCGTCTCGGGACCGATCTCGGAGACGGACGTCAGAGCGTCCTCATCCGCTCCTTCGAGGGCTTCCATCGAGAGGAAGCGCCGGGCGATCAGCTTCGCCGTCTTCTCGCCGACCTGCCGGATCCCGAGGCGTGGAGAGACGCGCGAGCCCGGCGTCCTTCGACCTTTCGATCTCGGCGATCACGTTCGCGGCCGACTTCTCGCCCCAGCGCTCGAGCGAGCGAGCTGCTCTTTCGTGAGCGCGTAGCGAGAGGGGCGACATCCTCAGGAGTATCCGCCCCGAGGAGCTGGTCGATACGCTCGTCTCCCAGGCCCTCCACGTCCATCGCGCGGCGCGAGACGAAGTGGCGGATCCGCTCGGCCGCCTGAGCGGGACAGGACGGGCCACGCAGCGCACGGCGACCTCGCCCTCCTGCCGACCGACCTTCTCGCCGCAGGCGGGGCAGCGCCCCGGCATCGAAGGCGGCGCGCCCTTCGGCCGCTTGTCGAGGAGGACGCGGTTACCTTCGGGGTGACGTCTCCGGCCTTCTCGACGGCCACGGTGTCGCCCACACGCACGTCCTTGCGGGCGAGGTCCTCGAATAGGTTGTGGAGCGTCGCCGCTTGACGACCGTCCCCGCGAGGAGCACGGGCGTGAACTCGGCGACGGGCGTCAGGACGCCGTGCGGCCACCTGCACGCGGATGTTCGTCACGACCGTCGTGGCCTCCTCGGCGGAACTTGTACGCGAGCGCCCAGGCGCGGGCCTTCGCGGTCTCGGCCCAGGCGCCTCTCGTCACGGCCACGGCGTCCACCTTCAGGATCGACGCCGTCCGTCTCGAGGGAAGGTCGTGGCGCTTCGTCCGCCATTCGTCGAGGATGCGAGGATCCCCTCCACGTCGGAGAACGGCGCGATGGGGCTTGACGGCAGAGAATTCTTCGAGGTGGAAGGGCGTCGGCTTGCGTCTCCGGCTCGCCCGCTCCCTCCATCGCGCTATCGAATAGAGGAAAGCCGAGAGCTTCCGTTGTGCGGTGATCCGGGGATCGAGAAACCGCAGGGTGCCTGCAGCGGCATTGCGAGGGTTTGCGACAGCGGCAACCCCGCTTCCTCGCGCGTCGCGTTCAGCGCCGCGAAGGATTTCTTCGGAAATAGACCTCGCCGCGGACCTCGATAAGCCCTCGGACTTCTCGCGCACCGCCACGGCGCTTTTCTTCGAATGCGTAATGAGTCCGCCTTCGCCCCAGCTGCTGCCGCACGAGCAGCGTCTGCCGGCCCATGTACCTTCGAAGCTCTCAAAACCAGTCGGCACGGCATGAATCGTTCTTACGTTTGCCGCGTCACGTCCTCGCCCGTGTTTCCATCGCCCCTTGTGGGCCGCCGAACAGTATCCCCTCCTCGTACACGAGCGAGACTGAAGCCCGTCGATCTTCAGCTCGCACACGAAGCCGGCGTCGCCGAGCGCTCTCTCACGCGCTTCAACCACGCCTCGAGCTCCTCGCGGTTGTAGGCGTTGTCGAGCGAGAGCAACGGGATCTCGTGCCGCACGTTCGGCAGGTCGGAGACGGCGCTCCGCCACGCGCTGTGTCGGCGAGTCCGGCGTGACGAGCTCGGGATGCTCGGCCTCCAGCGTCTTCAGCTCGCGCACGAGGGCGTCGTACTCGGCGTCCGTGATCTCGGGCCGGGCGTCCGTGTGGTAGAGGCGGTCGTGCCGGCGGACCTCGTCGCGAAGCTCCGATGCGCGGGCCGCGGGAACCTTGACCTTCTGGCCGGGCTTCGCCACGGGCCGATTCTAGGATGCGAAGCCGGGCGCGCCGCCCCGGGGTGCTCCTCCCGTGAGCACCGCGCTCGTGACGACCCAGC
>CAVVDA010000001.1:577500-1480286 GCA_963746875.1 Thermoanaerobaculia bacterium | reverse complement strand
CGTTCTTCACGGGGTCGTCACCGAAAGCGCGCGTGAGCGAGGGACGGATGAAGAAAGGCATGGCCTGCACCGCCGGCCAGCACATCTGCTCGACCGCGGGCGACAGCCCGCCGGCCGCGCAGAAGGAGTCGGGTTTCGCGAGCGCCCAGCGCAGAGCTCCGTAGCCGCCCATCGAGATGCCGGCAACGAGACGAGAGCCGCGCGCGGCGACGGTGCGGTATCGCGCGTCCACGAACGGCACGAGCGTTTGGGAGAGGAACGTCGCGTAGCGCGAGACGCCGCCCTGCGCGTCGATGAACCAGGTGCCCACGCCGCGCGGCGAGACGACGAGCATCTCGGGCAGGCGGCCGGCGCGCATTTCCGCGTCGAGCGCGTCGGCGAGCCCCTCGCCGAAAGAACGCCGCCTCGTCTCCGCGTCCGTCGTGGAGAAAATACAGAACCGGGAAGCGCCGCCCGGGAGAGGCCTCGTAAGAAGGCGGCGTCATCACGAGGACGCGGACGGGCGCCGGAAGCGAGGCCGCCGCCACCATTTCGTCGCGGCGCCCGGCCGACGCGCGCGCGGGAAAGCACGCGAGGGCGGCGAGGAGAGCGGCGGCGCCGGGCGCAGGGGCGAGTCGAAGAGGTCATTCTAGAGCGCGCCTGCTAACCTTGACGGAATGCCCGGGAAGGAAGGCGCGCGCGCGCGGATACTCGAGGGCGAGACCGCTATCGTGACGGGCGCGGGGCGCGGCCTCGGCCGCGCGATCGCCCTCGTTCTGGCACGGGCCGGGGCCACCGTCGCCGTCGCGTCGCGGTCGGCGGACGAGATCGGGCGAACGAAGGCCGAGATCGAAGAGGCGGGCGGAAAGGCGCTCGCGATCACGACGGATGTGACGTCGAAGGCCGGGGTCGAGGCGCTGGTCGCAAGGACGCGGGAAGCCACGGGACGACTGACATCGGCGTGAACAACGCGGGTGTCTTCGATGTGGAAGGAGCTCGCGAATCCGAGGAGAGCGAGTGGGACCGCATCCTCGACCGAACCTCAAGGCGAGCTACCTGCTGTTCGCCGCCCTGCCTTCTCTCATCGCCTGCGGCCGCGGCCGATCATCAACGTCGCGTCCATTCACGGCACCGTGGGAGAGGCGAACGCGTGGCGCACTGCGCCGCGAAGTTCGGGCTCGTCGACTTCACGAAGGCGCCTCGCGGCCGAGCTGCGCGGCGCGGGCGTGACCGTGAACGCGCTCTGCCCCGGCTCCACGGACAACACGAGCCTCGAGCGGACCGGCCGGCAGCGCGCGGCGCCGCTCAAGGAGAAGCTCGACGCGAGCGACGTCGCGGAGGCCGCCCTTTTCCTGGTGTCCCCCGCGGCGGCCGCGATCTCGGGAGCGGTCCCTGGACGTCTGGAGCAGGACGTCGGTCTCGATCACGAGCTGAAGGGCGCTCGCCGGGCCGTCAGGCGGCGGAGGCGGCGGCCGGTATCAGCGTCGAAGAGCTGAAATGCCGCGACGTCCGCGTGAAGCGCGAGGGGCGCGCCGACTCGGGCGGACGCGCCGGCGCGACGCGGGCCTGAGGGCGGCGCCGGGGGACCGCCCACGAGTCCGTGGACGATGACCTCGTGGCCGAGCAGCTCGACCATGGCGACGACGACGTCGAGCGGCGCGCGCCCGGGACCGGCTCCTCGTGCAGGTTCTCGGGCCGGATGCCCACCACCACCGAAAGACCGTCGCGTCCTGCCGTGCTCGCGCGCAGGCCGGCCGGGATCGGCAGGACGAACCCGTCGCCGGAAAGGGCCGTCCCTCCCTGCGCCACGCAGGCTTTCAGCCGGTTGATCGGGGGCGTGCCGAGGAAGCCCGCCGCGAAGAGGTACCTCGGGGTACGGTAGACGCCGAGCAGCGCGCCGACCTGCTGCAGAACCCCGTCCCTGAGAATCGCGATCCGGTGGCCGAGGGTCGTCGCTTCGACCTGGTCGTGGGTGACGTAGATCGACGTCTGGTCGCGTAGCGCTCCTGGAGCCTCGCGAGCTCGGCCGCATCTGAATACCGCGGGGCGCAGGGCGTAGAGGTTCAGAGCGGCTCGTCGAAAAGGAAGAGCGCGGGCCGCCGCACGAGCGCGCGGCCGAAGCGACGCGCTGGCGCTGTCCGCCGGAGAGCTGGCGCGGCGTGCGATCGAGATACGGCGTCAGGCCGAGGTACTCCGCCGCGTCGCGAAGCCGCACGTCGGCCTCCTGACGCGGCACCTTGCGCGTCGAGGCCGAACAAAGGTTCTCGCGGACCCGTCATGTGGGGATAGAGCGCGTAGCTCTGAAAGACCATCGCGATGTCCCGCTCCCGCGGGGGACGCCGACTCACAGACCCGGCCGCCGATCGAGATCGTGCCCTCCGTGGGCTCGTCGAGGCCCGCGATGAGGCGCAGGGCGGTCGACTTTCCGCAGCCCGAAGGCCCCACGAGGAACGAGGAATTCGCCAGTCAATTCGTCGAAGTCAGCCCCGAAGAGAACGCGCGTCTCTCCGTTTGCCTTGCCGACTTTCTCGAGACCGACTCCGGCCACCCCGCCCTCCTTTTCCCTCGATGTTCAGGCCCATGCCCGCCGCGGCCGCAGGCCCCGGCGGGGCCCCAGGATCTCCCTTGACACGCGATCGCGGCTCTTACAGAATGTAAACGTTTACATCGGCGCATGCGAGACTCGCAGACTCCCCCGGGACCCGGCGCCCACGACCCCGCAGGGGCCGTCGGAAAGCGGGTGTCGCGAGCGCGACGATTCGCGAGGGATCACACGCGCCGCCGGCGTTTCGGTGGCGACGGTCTCGCGCGCTCTCAACGACAAGGGGCCGGTGTCGCGAGGTCACGCGCCGCCGCGTCCGCGCGGCCGCGATCGGTTGCGCTACGTGCCTCACGGGGGCGCCCGGAGCCTCATCACGCGGCGGCACGCACGCGATCGGCGTTCTGCTGCCGGATCTCTTCGGCGAGTTCTTCTCCGAAGCAATCCGCGGCATCGATCGCGCGGCGCGCGGCCGGGTACCAGCTTCTCGTGTCGGGCTCGCGCGGCGACCGCGCCGAGGCGGAACGGCGATCCGCGCGATGCGCGGGCGCGTGGACGGGCTCGTCGTCATGTCCCCGGGCGTCGACGGGCCGACGCTGAGCGCGAATCTCCCCGAGGGCTGGCCCGTCATGCTCCTGAACTGCGCCGTGAACGGGCGGCGTTCGACTCGATCAAGTCGACAACGAGGGCGGCGCCGCCGCGATGGTGAAACATCTCGCCGGGCTCGGCCATCGCCGCATCGCCCACGTGACGATCCGGAGGACAACTGGGACGCCCGAGAGCGCCTGCGCGGCTACCGGCGCGCCGTCCGAACCGGAGGCGTGGAGGACGCGCACCAAGCTCGAGGTGCCGGGCGACTTCCCCGAGGAATCGCGGCTACCGCGCGGCGCGCCTCGTGCTCGGGATGAAGCGCGCGGCCGACGGCGATCTTCGCCGCGAACGACTCCATGGCGATCGGCCGCCTGAGCGCCTTCCCGGAGATCGGAGTCAGGGTCCCGGGCGACATCGCGGTCAGCAGGTTCGACGACATTCCGATCGCGCGCTTCATGACGCCGCCGCTGTCCTCCGTCGCCGTCTCGATCGCGGACCTCGGCGCGCGCGCCATGGAGCGCCTCCTCGGGGCCCTCATCGACGGGAGCCGCCACGTCCCGCGCCACGAAACCCTGCCGACCCGCCTCGTCGCGCGGCGCTCTTCCGGCAGCCGTTCGAAACCACCGACATCGTCTCGTCACTCTCGTACAAGGAGGAAGGAACCATGAGACATCGTTGGCAACGTCTTCTTTTCCTGGGCGCGCTCTTGGCGTGCCTGCCCGCACTGGCGCAGAACACGACGGCGCGCCTCCAGGGCGCTGTTCGCGACGCCCAGGGGCCGCTCCCGGGCATCACCGTGACGGCCGTCAACACCGAAAGCGGTCTCTCGCGCTCGGCGGTCACGGGCACGGACGGGTCCTACGTCCTCGTCGTCCCCCCCGGTACGTACACGGTGACGGCCGGCGGAACGACAGCCTTCGAGGAGCAGAAAACGACGCTTCGACTCCAGGTCGGCCAGGTGATCGAGGAGAACTTCGACATGAAGCCCGGGAAGATGTCCGCGGCGGTCTCCGTGTCCGTCGAGGCAGCGCCCGAAGTCGAGCTCCGGTCGTCGGAGGTCGCGACGAACGTCTCGCTGGATCAGATCAACAACCTCCCGCAGGCGACGCGGAACTTCCTGAACTTCGCCGCTCTCGCGCCCGGCGTGAGGCTCTCGCACGACGAGCTGCGTCAGGAGATCAGCTACGGCGCCCAGGGCGCCACGAATACGAACGTCTTCATCGACGGTACCTCCTACAAGAACGACGTCCTCCTCGGAGGCGCCGTCGGCCAGGACTCTAGCCGCGGGAACCCCTTCCCCCAGAACGCCGTCCAGGAGTTCCGCGTCATCACGCAGAACTACAAGGCCGAATATCAGAAGGCCTCGAGCGTCGTCATCTCCGCGGTCACGAAATCGGGCACGAATGACTTCCACGGCGACGCCTTCGTCTACTACCAGAACAAGAACCTCGTGAGCCAGGACGTGTACACCGAGCGGCGCGGAACCCCGAAGCCCGAGTACACGCGCTGGCAGCCCGGCCTGTCGCTCGGCGGCCCGATCGCGAAGGACAAGGTCTTCTTCTTCGGCTCGTACGAGGGGAACTACCAGGACCGCGAGAACGAGGTCTTCCTCGGCTCGAACACGTCCTGGTCGCCGTCCTTCCGCAGCCAGTTCGAGCCGTACACCGGCCTCTTCAAGAGCCCGTTCCGCGCGACGCTCGCCTTCGGCAAGGTCTCGTTCCTGCTGGGGGCGGGCTCGACGCTCGACGTATCGGGGGACTATCGGCACGAGACCGAGATCCGCGATTTTGGCTCTCAGACGAGCTACCAGGCCGCGAGCGACCTGACTCAGGACGTCGGCACGGCCCGCGCCAAACACACGGCGTTCTTCGGCAGTCTTCTGAACGAGGCGACGCTCAGCTTCCAGAAGTACAAGTGGAACCCTGCTCCGCGGGACAACTCGATCATCGGCCAGGACTTCGACGGCCTGATGAGGATCGGGAACAACAGCACGACCCAGAACTTCACCCAGGACCGCTTCGCCGTCCGCGACGATCTGACTTTGACGAGCTTCCAGGCGGCCGGCGACCACGTGCTCAAGGGTGGGATCACGTTCGACTATCTGAAGTACCACGTCGTCAAGACGCAGAACGGCAATCCGGTCTTCTTCTTCCGGCCCTCGACGTTCATCAGCGCGCAGGGTGACATGCCCTATCGCGCGACGATCGGCTCCGGCGATCCGGATCTCTCGACGAACAACAGGCAGTTCGGCGTCTACGTACAGGACGACTGGCGGATCAACTCGCGCTTCACCGCGAACGTGGGTCTCCGCTGGGACTTCGAGACCGACATGCTGAACAACAGCTATGTGACGCCCGCGAACGTGCGAACCGGATTCGCGTCGGTCTATCCGTCCAACTACTTCACGGACGGCACGCAGCGCGACACGTACTACGGCGCCGTCCAGCCGCGGATCGGGCTATCGTACGACGTGACCGGAGACGGCAAGACGATCGTACACGGCGGATACGGGAAGTACTACGACCGGACCCTCTACAACGACATCCTCGACGAAAAGTTCCGCCTCCAGTACAGGGTCTCGACGATCTGGTTCTCGGCGGACGGGAGCCCCCAGGACGGGCGCCCGGCCACCAAGTGGGACCCCGCCTACCTCAGCCTCGCCGGCCTGCAGGGTCTCATCGCGACCGGCACGACCGATCCTCCGGAGGTCTACCTTCTCGACAACAACACGCAGCCCCCGTCCTCGGAGCAGTGGAGCGTGGGCGCGCGCCACAACTTCGGCATGTTCACCGCTTCCCTGGGCTACGCCGGCGTCTACAGCAAGAACCAGCTCACCTGGACGTGCGGCGTCAAGAACTCCACGGGCGGCTGCGACTTCGGAGCTCGTCCTGCGCCCGGCCTCGGCTTCTCGCTGATCTCCCGGGGGAAGGAAGGGTGGTTCAACTCGGTGCAGTTCGCGGTCGACAAGCCGTTCACGGCCTCGTCGAAGTGGGGCGCGTATCTCTCGTACGTGTGGGCGGACGCGAAACAGACGGGCAACGACCTCTTCAGCTTCAACCTCCTCGATCCGATCTACGGCACGAAACAGAGGAGCAACATCGTGCAGGAGCACACGATCCTCCTGACGGGTACCGTCGCGCTGCCGCTGGAGTTCCGGTTCAGCTCTGTCGTCAGCCTCGGCTCGGGCTATCCGTTCTTCTCCACGGATTGCTCTCTGGGCTTCGATAAGTGCGTGGACCACGTGGGCGGGGGAGATCCCCCGAAGTGGACCCAGAGCATCGACTTCCGGCTCGAAAAGAACTTCACGTTCGGCTCGTCGTTCAGCGTCGGGCTGATCGCCGAGATCATCAACGCTTTCAACTACACCAACGAGCAGTTCTACGACGGGTTCAAGCCGGCGCTGCCCGAGATCAATGCGCATTTCGGCCGGACCGATCAGGCGTACAACCCACGCCGTGTGCAGTTCGGCGCGCACTTCTCGTTCTGACGGTGTGACCTTCACGGGCGGACCTACGCTCATCGCCGGGCGAACGGGGCGAGCTTCGATCGCCCGCCCCGTTCTTTCTGCGCTCTCCGCGGCGTTGCTCGCCGTCGCGTGCGCGCGCCCGCTCGCGCCACCGGCCGAGGTCCGGTCCGCCGCCGTCACGCCGGCCAAACCGGCTCTCGGCGCCGGAGACGTCGCCTTCCTCGACGACCTCGAGCGGCGCACGTTCCGCTGGTTCTGGGACAAGACGAATCCGGTGAACGGCCTCGTCCCCGACCGCGAGCCGACCCCCTCTTTCTCGAGCGTGGCCGCCGTGGGCTTCGGCCTGACGGCTTATCCGATCGGCGCCGAGCGCGGCTGGGTCACGCGCGAGGCGGCGTTGGAGAGGACGCTGGCGACGCTGCGCTTCCTCCGAGACTCCCCAACAGGTCCCGCCGCGGCCGACGTCACGGGCCATCGCGGCTTCCTCTACCACTTCCTCGACATGGAGACCGGCCGGCGCTTCGAGACGATCGAGCTCTCGACGGTCGACACGGCGCTGTGCCTCGCGGGCGCGCTCTTCTGCGAGTCCTATTTCGACGGCCAGGAGCCCGCGGAGGAGGAGGTGCGCGCTCTCGCGGAGGAGCTCTTTCGCCGCGCGGACTGGGCGTGGGCCGCGTCCGCGCGCCCGCCGCGCATCTCGATGGGCTGGGCGCCGGAGAAAGGGTTTCTCGACTACGACTGGCACGGCTACAACGAGGCGATGATCGTCCACATCCTCGCTCTCGGATCGCCGACGCATCCCGTCGGAGTGGAGGCGTGGACGGCCTACACCTCGACGTACCGCTGGGCGACGTTCCAGGGTCAGACGTTCGTCAATTTCGCGCCTCTCTTCGGCCACCAGTATTCGCACGTCTTCCTCGACCTCGAAGGCATCCGCGACGCGTACATGCGAGAAAAGGGGATCGACTATTTCGAGAACTCCCGGCGCGCGACGCTTGCCCAGCGCTCCTACGCGATCGCGAACCCCGGAGGCTTCGCAGGCTACGGCGAGGACGTGTGGGGCCTCACGGCGTGCGACGGCCCAGCGGACGTGACGCTGGACGTGAGGGGGCGCCGCGTGCGCTTCTTCAGCTACGCGGCGCGCGGCGCGGGAGCCGGAGACGTGCGCGACGACGGCACGCTCGCGCCGGCGGCGGCCGCGGGCTCGCTGCCGTTCACGCCGGAGCTGTCCGTGAAGGCGCTCCGGACGATGGCGTCGCGCTGGGGCGGCGACCTCTTCGGCCCGTACGGGTTCCGCGACGCGTTCAACCCCACGTTCACGTTCTCCGCGGCGCTCAAGCACGGCCGCGTCGTGGCGGGAAAGGGCTGGTTCGACGTCGACGCCCTCGGGATCGACCAGGGCCCGATCCTCGCGATGCTCGAGAATCAGCGCAGCGGTCTCGTGTGGAGAACGATGCGGAAGAACCCCGCGATCGTGCGCGGCCTCGTCCGCGCCGGGTTCACGGGCGGATGGCTCGCGGGCGCGGCACCCTGACGCGCGCGGTCTCCGCCGGCGCGCTCGCGGCCCTCCTTGCGGTCGCGGCCTGCTCGCGCGGCGGACCGGGGCGAGGCGCCGTCCGCTTCTGGGGTCTGGGGCGCGAAGGCGAAGTCGTGAAGGAGCTGCTTCCCGCGTTCCGCGAGCGGTACCCCGACGTCCGCGTGGAAGTCCAGCAGATCCCCTGGACGGCCGCTCACGAGAAGCTCCTGACGGCCTACGTCGGCGAATCGCTGCCGGACGTGGCGCAGATCGGCAACACCTGGCTTCCGGAGTTCCGGACGCTCGGCGCCCTCGAGGACCTCGGGCCGCGCGTCGGCCGCTCCTCCGTCATCGCGGCGGGGAGCTACTTTCCCGGGATCTGGGACACGAACCTCGTCGAAGGCGTCCTGTGCGGGGTGCCCTGGTACGTCGATACGCGCGTCCTCTTCTACCGCAAGGACCTGCTCCAGGCAGCGGGCGTCACGGCGCCGCCCCGGACGTGGCCCGAGTTTCACGACGTCTTACGCCGGTTGAAGGCGCGGGCGGGAGCGGGGCGCTGGGCGATCCTCCTCCCCACGGACGAGTGGGCGCAGCCGGTCATCTTCGGCCTCCAGAGGGGAGCCTCGCTCCTCACCGCGGACGGCGGCGACGCCGCGTTCCGGACGCCGGAGTTCCGCGAGGCGGCGACCTTCTACGTGAGCCTCTTTCGCGAAGGGCTCGCGCCGGCGCTCGCGAACACGCAAATCTCGAACGTCTATCAGGAGTTCGCCGCGGGCAATTTCGCGATGTACATCACCGGGCCGTGGAACCTCGGCGAGTTCCGGTACCGCCTTCCCGCATCCCTGAAGGACGCCTGGGCGACGGCACCGCTGCCCTCCGCGGGTCTCGACGCGGAGGGCGCGCCCGGCGGGCCGGGCGTTTCTCTCGCGGGCGGATCGAGTCTCGTCCTTTTTCGCACGTCGAAGAGGAGCGACGACGCGTGGAAGCTGATCGAATTCCTGTCCGAGCCCGCCCAGCAGGTGCGCTTCTACGCCCTGGCGGGGGATCTTCCGGCCCGCCGCGACGCGTGGTCGGACCCGCTGCTTTCGCAGGACGCGGCCGCCCGCGCGTTCGAGGAGCAGCTCGGCCACGTGGCCGCGACGCCGCGCATCCCCGAATGGGAGCAGATCGCCCAGAAAGTCGCCGAGCACCTCGAGCCCGCGATCCGGGGAGTCGCGAGCGTGGACGCGGCGCTCGAGGCTCTCGACAAGGACGTGTCGGCGCTCCTCGCGAAGCGCCGCTGGGTGCTCGCCCGGAAGGCGGCCCATGCGCGTTGAGACCCGCCGCGGAACGCCGGCGGAGGTGCGCGCGGCGCTCTTCTTCCTCGCGCCCGGCCTCACCGTGATCGTCTTCTTCTTCTTCCTGCCGATCGCCGCCTCGTTCCTCCTCTCGGCGACGGACTTCGACCTCTACGCCCTCGCGGACCTCTCGAACGCGCGCGTCACGGGCGTCGCGAACTACCGGGCGCTCTTCTTCGATCCCGTCTTCCTGACCGCGCTCCGGAACACGCTCGTCTTCGTCCTTCTCGCGAGCCCGCTCACGGTCGTCGTCGCGCTCGCGGCCGCCCTCCTCGTGAACGCGCGCCTCGCGCGGGCGAAGGGCTTCTTCCGGACGACGTTCTTCGCGCCGGTCGTCACGACGCTCGTCGCCGTCGCGGTCGTCTTCAGGTACGTCTACCACCCGCGCTTCGGCCTCCTGAACCGGGGGCTCACTCTGATCGGCCTCCCGGCGGTGGACTGGCTCGGCGACCCGCGCTTCGCGCTCTTCGCGATCGTCCTGCTCGCGATCTGGAAGAACTTCGGGTTCTCGACGATCCTCTTCGTCGCGGGGCTGCAGGGCATCCCCGAATCCCTCTACGAGGCGGCGCGCCTGGACGGGGCCGGCCGCTGGCAGCAGTTCCGGCGCATCACGCTGCCGCTGCTGGCGCCCACGATGCTCCTCGTCGGCCTCACGCGCACGATCGACTATTTCCAGCTCTTCGCCGAGCCCTACGTCATGACCTCGGGCGGACCGCTCAACGCGACGCTCACGATGGCGCTTCTCATGTACAAGGAGGGCTTCCGGTTCTGGAACATGGGGCGCGGCGCCGCGATCGCGTTCGTGCTCTTCGGCGTGATCCTCGTCGCGACGCTCGTCCAGTTCCGCCTGCAAAAGGGAGGGGAGACGTGAGGCGGCTCGCCGCGCCTTTCGCCGTGAACGCGCTCCTCGTCCTCGGGGCGGCCCTGACGCTGGCGCCGCTCGTCTGGATGGTCTCGGCGTCGGTCATGCCCACGGGCGAGGCCAGCTCCTTCCCGCCGGGTTTCATCCCGAGCCGGATCACGTTCGAGCATTACCGCGATCTCTTCCAGCGGCTCTCGCTCGGCCGGGCTTTCGGAAGCAGCCTGCTCCTCGCGTCCTCGGTCACGTTCTGCTCGGTGATCCTGAACTCGATGGCGGGCTACGCGTTCGCGAAGCTGCGGTTCCCCGGGCGCGACCGCGTGTTCCGGCTCCTTCTCGTCGGCATGGTCATTCCCGTCCAGATCGCGATGCTCCCGCTCTTCCTGATGATGCGGTCCCTCGGCCTCGTGAACACGTACCTCGGGGTCGTCCTTCCGACGGCCGCCGGCATCTTCGGGATCTTCCTCGTCCGGCAGTTCGCCCGCTCCATCCCCGACGAGCTCCTCGACGCGGCGAGAGTCGACGGCGCGAGCGAATGGATCATCTACCGGCGCCTCGTCCTGCCGCTCCTCAAGCCGGTCCTCGTGACGCTCGGGGTCTTCATGTTCCTCGGGACGTGGAACGACTTCCTCTGGCCGCTCGTCGTTCTGACCGACGACACGAAGTACACGCTCCCGGTCGCCCTCGCGAACCTCGTGGGCGAGCATGCCCAGGACACGGAGCTCATGATGGCGGGCTCGGTGCTGACGGTCCTGCCCGTCCTCCTTCTGTTTCTCGGGCTGCAGCGGGCGTACATCGAGGGCATCACGGCCGGCGGGCTGAAGGAATGACACGCGGCGCGTGGGCTCTCTGCGGGGTGCTCCTCCTCGGCGGCGGATCGTTTCTTCGAAATGCCGACGGCGCCGCGGTCAGGGCCGCCCCATGGAAGCCGGTTGCCGCTCAGGGCGTGAGTGTCTCTCTCGCACCTTTCGAAGAATCTTCCGTCCGGATCGCATACGACTTTCACGGCGGCTCGGGCTGGGCCGGCGTCCGCCGCATGGTCGCGCTCGATTTTCCGGACGACTGGACGCTCTCCTTTCGCGTGCGCGGCTCGGGGACGCCCAACACGCTCGAAATCAAGTTCCTCGACGCGACCGGCGAGAACGTCTGGTGGACGCGGCGGGAGCGCTTCGCGCCGTCCGAGGAGTGGCAGGAGATCCGCGTCCGGAAGAGGCAGGTGAGCTTCGCGTGGGGTCCGGCGGGCGGGGGAGACCTCCGGCACGCCTGCGGCGCTCGAGATCGTGCTGTCGGCGGGGACCGGGGGAAGGGGATTCTTAGAAGTGGAAGAGCCCGTGCTCGCCGCGAGGGCGGCGCCCGGGCCTCTGCCGGAGCCGATCGTCACGCAAACCTTCTCAGAAATCCTGCATCGATTTCGGCGGCCCGCGCGAACTCTCCGCTCTCGTCGTGGACTGGCCCGTCGCCGTGCCGACTGCCTTCACCGTCGAGATCTCGTCCGACGGCCGTACCTTCGACACGGTCCGCCGCGTTGACCACGGTGGCGCGCGACGCGCATGGCTTCATCTTCCCGAGACCGAAGCGCGCTTCGTCCGGCTCGTACTGCCGGCGGGCGACTACGGACTGCCGCGGAGTCGACGTGAAGCCCGTGGCCTGGGCGCCGACCTCTGAACGACTTCGTCGCGGCGATTGCGAAATCGGAGCCGCGAGGGTTCTTCCCGCGCGCATTTCTGGGCGAGCAGACGTACTGGACGGTGGCCGGAGTCGACGCCGACACGGAAGAGGTCCTCGTCGGCGAGGACGGCGCGCTGGAGCCGGGAAAGGGCTCCTTCTCGCTCGAGCCGTTCCTCTTCGCCGACAAGAAGCTCATGACATGGGCGACCGCCGCGATCACACACTCGCTCGAAAGAGGCGATCTCCCGATTCCAACGGTGACGTGGAAGGCCGGGGACCTCTCGCTCGAGGTGAGGGCGCTCGTGGACGGGTCGCCCGGGTCGTCCGTCCTCCGTGCGCGATATCGCGTCCGGAATTCCGGCCCTTCGGCAGCACGCGTCCGGCTTTCCGTCGCGGTCCGCCCGTTCCTCGTGAACCCGCCGACTCAGTTCCTGAACGCGCCGCACGGCGTTGCGAGGATCGATTCGCTCGCCTTTCGCGGCGGGACGGCGACGGTGAACGAAACGAAGCTGATCCGCGCCCTACCGGCGCCTTCCTCTTTCTGGGCCTCTGCGTTCGACGCCGGGCCGATTTCGGATTTTCTTCTGAAAGGGGATTTGCCGGTGGTGCGCGAAATCCTCGACGAGACGGGCCTCGCGTCGGGCGCGTTCGTGTGGGACCTCGAGATTCCCGCACGCGGCGCCTCTGACGTCATTCTCGACACGCCCTTGCATGCGGGCACGGCCCCTGATCCGACCCTTTCTAAGGAAGATTTCGCCGTTCGCATGGACCGGACGTCAGCGGCTTGGAGAGGGGCCGTCGACCGCGTCCGCTTCCGGGTTCCCCCTTTCGCGGAATCTCTCGTAGCGACCTTGAAGTCGAACCTCGCCTACGTGCTCGTGAATCGCGACGGGCCGTGGATCCAGCCCGGCTCACGTGCCTACGAGCGCTCGTGGATCCGGGACGGCGCGCTGACGTCGTCGGCGCTGCTCAGGCTCGGCCACTCCGCGGAAGTCCGCGACTTCCTCCTCGCGTATTCCGAGAAACAGTTCGCCGACGGGAGGATCCCGTGCTGTGTCGATGCCCGCGGCGCCGATCCCGTGCCGGAGCACGACAGCCACGGCGAGTTCCTCTTCCTCGCCGCCGAGTACTTCCGCTTCACACGGGACACGGCGACGCTTCGCGCACTCTGGCCGCGGATCGCGAGGACCGTGGCCGCGATCGACGCGCTCAGGCGGCAGCGCCGGACGCCCGAATACGAGACGCCCGAAAAGCGCGCTTTCCGCGGGCTGCTGCCCGAGTCGATCAGTCACGAGGGGTACTCCGACAAGCCGGTCCACTCGTACTGGGACGACGCCTTCGCGCGGAAAGGCCTGGCGGACGCGGTGGAGCTGGCGCTCCATCTCGGACACCCTCACGACGCCCGCCTTTTCGCCGAGATCCGCGACGAGTTCGAGGCGGATCTTCTCGCCTCGATCGCGCGCACGATCGCGCTGAATCGTCTCGATTACATCCCGGCCTCGGTCGAAAAGCACGACTTCGACCCGACCTCCACCACGGCGGCTCTCTCGCCGTGCGGTCTCCAGGGAAAGCTGCCGCAGGCGGAGCTCGCGCGCACGTTCGACCGCTACGTCAGAGAGGCGCGGGAACGGCGCGATGGGACGAGCGACGGGAAACAGGAGCACGACGCCTACACGCCGTACGAGCTGCGAGCGGTGGGCGCGCTCGTGAGGCTCGGCCGGAAGGCCGAAGCGCACGAGATGCTCGCCTTCTTCATGAAGGACCGCCGGCCCGCCGCCTGGAATGAGTGGGCAGAGGTCGTCGGCCGCGATCCGCGTGCGCCCCGCTTCCTGGGGGACATGCCTCACACCTGGGTCGGGAGCGACTTCATCCGCTCGTTCCTCGATTTCTTCGCGCTCGAGCGCGAGGGCCACGGCGACAGAGAGGGATCGCTCCTGCTCGGCGCGGGACTTCCGGAGGACTGGCTGCGAGCGCCGGGAGGCGCCGGAGTGGAAGGGCTTCGGACGATCTATGGACAGCTCGACCTCTCCGTGTCGGCGTCGGGCGGCGAGGTGCGCGCGCGGATCTCGGGCGTGAGCGTTCCGCCCGGCGGCCTCGCGCTCGCATGGCCGCTCGCCGGCGCCCCGCGCGTGGCCACCGTGAACGGAAAGCCGGCCGAGATCAGGGGCGGGGAGATCCTCGTTCGCGAAGTCCCCGCCGAGGTCGTCGCCCTCCCGTGACGAAGGACCCTCGTCCCGGCGCCGGCGCGTACGGCCACTTCTCGGAGGACGGCCGGGAATACGTGATCACGGACCCGAGACCGCCCCGGCCGTGGGTCAACGTCGTCGCGAATCCCCGCGCCGGGTTCGTCGTGAGCCAGACGGGGAGCGGCTTTTCCTTCATTGAGAACTCGCAGCTCGCCGCCGTGACGCGCTGGCGGCAGGATCTCGTCGAGGACCTGTCGGGGAAGTTTCTCTACGTGAAGGATGCGGACAGCGGGGACCTCTGGTCCCTGTCGCCCGCGCCCGCGTGGGCGCCCTTCGATTCCTTCGCGTGCCGCCACGGCTTCGGCTACACGGCGTTCGAGACGTCGCGCTCGGGGATCGACGGGACCTGGACGCTCTTCTGTCACGCGAACGAGCCGGCCGAGATCTGGCGCGTGTCCCTTCGAAACGCGTCCGGCCGGCCCCGGAGACTCCTGCTTTGCGGCGTCCTCGAATGGTGCTGCGGCGTCGCGCCCTCCCCGCGACGCGAGTTCGGAAAGCTCTTTCTCGAGACGAAGTTCGACGGGGACCGCCGGGCGATCGTCGCGCGGAACCACATGTGGGACGTGCCGTCCGAGCGGTTCGGGCACTGGAACACGAGCTTTCCCTTCGTGAGCGCTTTCTCGACGTCCGAAGAGGTCGTCTCGGCGCAGGGAGACAAGGCGGCGTTTCAGGGCCGCTACGGCAGCCTGCGAGCGCCGGCCGCGCTCCTCGGGAAAGGAGGCCCGCCGGCGTTCGGGCGGCACGAAGACCCGGTCGCGGCCCTCGTGGTCGAGGTCGTGCTCGCGCCGGGCGAGTCGCGGACGATCGGCTTCGCCCTGGCGACGTCGGAGTCCGAGGAAGCCGCGGCCGAGCTCGGGTCCCGCTTCGTCAGGGACGAGGAAAGCCGCCGGGCGCTCGAGGAGGTGACGGCGAGCTGGCGGACGCGCCTCGCCGCGCACCGAATGGAGTCGCCGGACCCGATATTCGACGCGGTCGTCAACGACTGGGCGCGCTACCAGGCGATCGCGGCGCGGCTGTGGGCGCGCTGCGGCTATTACCAGCAGAGCGGCGCCTTCGGCTTCCGCGACCAGCTCCAGGACTCACAGGTCTTCTTGACGATCGATCCCGGGCGGTGCCGCGAGCAGATCCGGCTTCACGCGGGCCACCAGTTTCGCGACGGCTCGGTCGTTCACTGGTGGCACCCGCTCACCGAGCAGGGCCTCGCAACGAAGATGACGGACGACCTTCTCTGGCTCGCCTTCGTGTCTGCGAGCTTCATGAAGGAGACGGGCGACTTCTCGATCCTGAAAGACGAGGCGCCGTTCCTCGACGAAGAGGGCGCGTTCTCGCTGAAGGAGCACGTCGAACGCGCGTTCCGGCGGGTCTTCTCGCGGATGAGTCCGCGCGGAATCCCGCTCATCGGCGCGGGCGACTGGAACGACGGGCTCTCGGCGATGGGGCTTCTCGATAAAGGCGAGTCGGTCTGGCTCGGCGAGTTTCTCGCCGGCCTCCTCGCCGACTGGAGCGAGATCTCCCGGCGCACCGGCGCGCCCGCTCTCGCGGAGGACTTCGCGGAGCGGCGCGCCGCGCTCGTCGCCGCGCTCAACACGCACGCCTGGGACGGAAGCTGGTATCGCCGCGGGACGCTCGACGACGGGTCGGTCCTCGGCAGCGCACGGAACCGCGTCGGAAGGATCTTCCTGAACGCGCAGACGTGGGCGATCCTGAACGACGTGGCGCCGAAGGACCGCGCGGCGGCGTGCCTGGCGGCCGTGAAGGAGCACCTCGTGACGGAGGCGGGGGCGCTCCTACTCGCCCCCGCGTTCGACCGCCCCGTCCCCGAGATCGGCTACATCACGCGCTACGGGCCCGGCCTCCGCGAGAACGGGGGCGTCTACACGCACGCCGCGACGTGGGCGATCGCCGCGGCGGCGAAGGCGAAGGACGCCGCTCTCGTCGAGAAGCTCCTCGTCGCGATCCACCCCGCGAACAAGGATCCCGAGCGTTACGCGGCCGAGCCCTACGTGCTTCCGGGCAACGTCGACGGGCCCGCCTCGCCTCACCACGGGCGCGCCGGTTGGACCTGGTACACCGGCTCGGCTGCGTGGCTGCACCGCGTCGTGGCGGAGTGGGTCTTCGGGGTGCGTCCCGGATGGGACGGCCTGACGATCGACCCGTGCCTCCCACCCTCCTGGAGAAGCGCGAAAATGGTCCGGCCCTGGCGCGGGGTCTCGCTGGAGATCGAGATCGCGAGGGGCGAGCCTGCAGGCGGCGGCGACGTTTCGGTCGCGGTCGACGGCGTCGCGCTTGCGACGAACGTCCTGCCTCCGCGGACTCGCCCTGACGGTCCCTCTGGTTCCGCCGTCCGCGTCGCGGTGACGGTTCGATAGGCTCAGACGGCAGGAGTGCCGTCGAGAGCCGCGCCGGCGCTCCGGATCACATCCGCGAAGAAGCGCGCGCTCGCCTTCGGGGTGCGCCGCTGCGTGGTGAAGTCGACGTGCACGATCCCGAAGCGCTTCGAGAAGCCGTGGGACCACTCGAAGTTGTCGAAGAGCGACCAGGCGAAGTAGCCGCGGACGTCGACACCGCGCGCGATAGCCTCGCGCGTCGCGCGGAGATGGTCCCCGAGGTACGCCACCCGCAGGGGATCCGCCACGCCGTCCGGCCCCGCTTCGGGCGGATCGGGGAAGGCCGCACCGTTTTCGGTGACGTAGAGGGGGACGTCTCCGTACCGCGATTTGACCCAGGTCAGGGTGTCGAGGAGGCCGGGCGCGTAGACCTCCCAGTCCATCTCCGTGTGGAGGGCGTCGTCCTGCCTCACGCGGGAAGACCCCGTGAATGCTCCGGGATCTTCCTTCACGACGCCGCGCGTGTAGTAGTTGACGCCGAGAAAGTCGATCTGGGTCCGAATGAAGTCGAGGTCGGCGGCGGGGAGCTGCGGCCACGCCTCCTCGAAGATCCCGGGCAGCTCGTCGGGGGTGCGGCCGAAGAACACCGGATCGAGGAACTGCCGGTTCATGTAGGCGTCGGCACGCGCGGCCGCCGCGGCGTCGGCGGCGGAACCGGAGGCCGGGAACTTGGGCTCGAGGTTGACGACGAGGCCCACGCGCCGGCCGCCCTCGGCGCGACAGGCGGAGGCGCCCGCCGCGTGCGCGAGGAGGAGATTACGCGCGGCGATCGGCGCCTCGAAAAGGCTGCGGTGTCCCGGCGGGTGAATGCCGTTCACGTAGCCGCCGTCCATCACGACCCAGGGCTCGTTCAAGGTCGCCCACGCGCCGACGCCCGGGAGCGCGCGCGAAACGACGCTCGCGTAGTCCGCGAACCGGCCGGCGATGTCGCGGTTCAGAAAGCCGCCCCGGTCCTCGAGCGCCGCCGGCAGGTCCCAGTGAAACAGCGTCGCGAAGGGCTCGATCCCCGCGTGAAGGAGTGCGTCGACGAGGCGCCGGTAGAAATCCAGCCCCTTCTCGTTGACGCGCCCGAAGCCCTCGGGCAGGACGCGGCTCCAGGAAATGCTGAAGCGATACGCGTCGAGAGAGAGGCTTCGCATGAGGGCGACGTCGTCGAGGTACCGGTTGTAGTGGTCGCACGCGACGTCGCCGTTGTCGCCGCCCGTCACGCGACCCGGCGTGTGCGTGAAGCGGTGCCAGTTGCTCGGCCCGGCCCCGTCGGCGAGCGGAGAGCCCTCGATCTGGTAGGCGGAAGTCGCGGCTCCCCAGAGGAATCCCTTCGGGAATCCGAGATTCGGCGACGCGACCGCTTCCGGCGCCAGCAAGCGGCCAGTCTATGCCGCGCCGCCGCGGCGCTAAACTGCGCGCGGCCGCACCGCGTCTGCCCGTAGCTCAGCTGGACCAGAGCATCGGCCTTCTAAGCCGAGGGTCGGGAGTTCGAATCTCCCCGGGCAGGCCATTTATTTCAGCAGTTAGCCGAGGTGGCCCCTCACGGGAAGCGCCAGGGCTTATGAGTCTTAAGAGAGGAGAGAATTGTGATTGAGGCCCTCATTGGTGCGGCGGTCGGCGTTCTTACCATTTGGTTCGCGCGCTTCATTCGTGGCGAACGTTGGTTGTATTCGTTGGGCCTGCTCACTCTGCCCGGCCTCTACGCGTTCTTCGCTCTTCAAGCAGGCGAGCAGGCTGTGGCCGCCAAGGAATTGATCTATGGTGTTCCGTACGTCGTCGCCGGCCTTGTTTTCGCGTTTGTTAGCGTCCGCCAGTCAGCAGTAGTGGTCGGTGTGTTTTGGCTACTGCACGGGCTGTACGACCTGGTGCATAGTCAGCTCATCACAAACACTGGCGTCCCCGGTTGGTATCCCGCCTGGTGTTTTGCGGTTGATGCCGTTATCGGCTCGTATGTTCTGTGGCTATCGCGGCGTGTTCCCGGTGCAAATCTTCGCCAGGCGTAAGTCGAAGCGTCGCAGCCCAGGGAGGCGGGACTGCCAGCAGAGCACTGCCGATTGGGGCACCAGTTCGCGACTGCGTTAAGTCCGGCCTCTTCAGTCAATTGAAGACAACGCGTTGCCCTCGCGCACTACATAGGAAGGAGGCGGCCGTGAAAAGAGCACTTCGTTTCTTTCTTGTTCCCGCAGCCTTGTTGATTCTGGTCCCGCTCCTCGGCGGATGCTCACGCGGGGAGAACTCGGTGACCGGGCCCTCGACGGGAGAACGTGCTCTCAGCGGTCAGGTCATGCCGGTCGGCGACCTTGCCGGCGCATCGCCTGCGGGGATCAGCGTGACGGCGGCCGGACAGCTGGCGGTGACGGGCACGGCGGGCCGGTCGGCGCTCGTCGACAAGTCGGTGGTCACGGACGCCGCGGGCCGGTTCGCGTTGACGGGACTCTCCAACGGGAATGTACAGCTCGCGTTCTCGCGCGGAGACGGAATCAACGCCCACTTGCTCGTAACTGCTTCCGTGGCGACGGTCGTCGTCGCCCTGGAGAAGAAGCAGGCGACGATTCACGAGGGCGGTCAGACGAAGGAGCTCGAAGGTCTCATCACCGCGGTCTCGGACGCGTCGATCACCGTGATGAACGCGAGCACCGCCAGGCCGGAGACCGCGGTGATCACGCCGACGACGGCGATCCGCAAAGGCAATACGACACTCACGCCCGCCGACCTGAAAGTCGGCGACCGCGTGCACGTGAAGACGATCACGAACGCCGACGGCACGCTGACCGCGACGGAGATCATGCTCCAGAACGGCGATACGACCGGGGGTCAGACGAAGGAGCTCGAAGGTCTCATCACCGCGGTCTCGGATACGTCGATCACCGTGATGAACGCGAGCACTGCCAGGCCGGAGACCGCGGCGATCACGCCGACGACGGTGATCCGCAAGGGCAATAGAACACTCACGCCCGCCGACCTGAAAGTAGGCGACCGCGTGCATGTGAAGACGACCACGAACGCGGATGCCACGCTGACCGCGACGGAGATCATGCTCCAGAATCCCGCCTGATCGGAAACCGACGGGGGCAAGGAGAGGTCGTTACGGCCGCCTGCGAGGTGGCCGTTACTCTTCGACCTCGCGAGGGGCTCTTCATTCACCTCAGGTACGTGAAGACCATTCCCTTGTTGCTCATGGTGAAGATGTCCCCCCTTGGGCTGGCATGATCGGGAAGGAACGTCAAACGCCAGCCACGGAGGATTCATGATTCGCACCCCGAGCAAGCTCCCGTTTCGATCTCCAATCCTCTTCAGCGCGGCTCTTCTCGCGGCCCTCGCCGCGATCCCGGTGTCGGCGGCGGCGCAGCCGGGACCTCCTCCGAGCCGGCCGGCCGCAAGTAGCGACACACCCTTCGTCGTCGAGTACTACTACAAGGCGAAGTGGGGCCTCGCCGACGAGTTCGCGCGGCTCTTCAAGAAGAACCACCTCCCCGTGCTGAAGAAGCAGATCGAGTCGGGGAGATTCCTCGTTGTGAGGGCCGAGAAGCCCCGGTATCACGCGACAGAGGACGGGCGCTGGGACTACCGCGTCACGATCGTGTTCAAGAGCGCCGCGGTCGCGGCCGACAGCTCCGGCGAGGAGGAGATCAAGAAGCAGCTCTTCCCGGACCAGGAGACCTACCGCCGCGAGGAGCAGAGACGCTTCGAGATCCTCCTCGCGCACTGGGACCTGCCGCTCGTGTCCGCCCCGGAGATGGGCCCGTAGCTCCCTTACATGGCGGGAATGAAGAGGCACCCCCGCGGTACACTTTCCGCGTGCCCCGGAAATGACCCCGCACGCGCCGGACTCGCTTCTCGCTCTCGCCCGGAACTTCATGGAGAGCAGGGTCTTCCTGACGGGCGCCGAGCTGGACCTGTTCACGCTTCTCGCGCCCGCGCCGCTCGCACGTGACGAGATCGCGGCGAAGATCGGCGCCGACCCACGCGCTCTCGAGATGCTGCTCGACGCGCTCGCGGCGCAGGGGCTGCTCGTGAAGGAGGGCCGAACGTGGCGGACCGAGCCGTCCGTCGAGCCCTTCCTTGTGCAGGGAGGCGGGGACTCGGTTCTCCCGATGGTTCTCCACGCGGCAAACCTCTGGAACAGGTGGTCGGAGCTCAAGAGGAAAGTCGTTCCGGGAGGCGGCGGTGCGGCCGGCCCGGATTCCCTGGAGGCATTCATCGGCGCGATGCACGTCGTCGCCGCGCCGCAGGCCGACCTGATCGTGGCTGCCGTCGGGGCGGGCGAGGCGCGACGCCTTCTCGACGTGGGCGGCGCCTCGGGCACGTACACGCTCGCATTTCTCCGCGCGCATCCCGGCATGACGGCCACCCTTTTCGACCTGCCGGCCGTCGTGGAGATGGCGCGAAGACGCCTCGGCGCAGCCGGAGTCCTGCCGCGCGTGACGCTTGCGGGCGGCGATTTCACAACCGCCCCCCTGCCTCCGGGCCACGACCTCGCGTTCGTCTCCGCGATCATTCACCAGAGCTCGCCCACCGAGAACCTCGCGCTCTACAGGAAGATCCGCGAGGCGCTCGTCCCGGGCGGTCGCCTCGTCATCCGCGACCACGTGATGCAACCCGATCGCACCCGCCCCCGTGCCGGCGCGCTTTTCGCGATCAACATGCTCGTCGGGACGGCCGGCGGGGGGACGTACACGCTCGACGAGATCGCGGGCGGGCTGACGCAGTCGGGCTTCGAACGCGTGCGCCTGATTCAGGCGGGCGAGAGGATGGACGCGCTGGTGGAAGCCTTCAAGGCCCGCTAGATCCCTCATCAGTCCGGCTTACGATCTCCCGCGGCGCGGAGGAAGGAAGGGACAGTGGATCACGCGGACGTCGCGATCATCGGGGCGGGAGTCATCGGCTGCAGCGTCGCTTTCCAGCTCGCGCGCCTCGGCCGGCCCGGCGTCGTCCTGATCGAGAAAGAGCCGCTGCCCGGCTCAGGCTCGACCTCGAAGGCGAACGGCGGCATCCGGGCGCAGTTCACGACCGACATCAACGTCGCGATGTCCCTCGCCTCGATGGCCATCCTCGACGCCCTCGCGGACGAGATCGGCGAGCCGCCCCTGTACCGGAAGGCCGGCTACCTCTTTCTCACGGGCGACCCGGCGCGGCTTTCCGCGATGACGGCGGCCGCCGCGTTCCAGAAGGCGCGCGGCGTCAGCGTCGAGGTGCTCGACGCGCCGGGGGTCCACGCGAAGGCGCCGTACGCGGCCGGGCCGATCGTGGGCGGTACCTTCGGGCCGCGCGACGGATTCATCGATCCGGGCGGCCTGACGAACTTCTTTCTCCGCGAGGCGACGCGGGCCGGCGTGAGAACGCATTACGGCGCCGGGGTGACGGCCGTCGAGAGGGACCCCTCCGGGGAGTTCCGCCTGCGCACGGGGGCCGGCGAGATCGGGGCGTCGTTCGTCGTCGACGCAGCGGGGCCCTTCTCGGGCCGCGTCGCGGCGCTTCTCGGAGTGGACCTTCCCGTCGTGCCCGTCCGCCGGCACATCCTCATCAGCGGGCCGTGCCCCTCCCTTCCGCAGACGATTCCCATGACGATCGACGCGGACAGCGGCATCCTGATCCGCCGCGAGGGAAGCCGGGTCCTGATCGCGTACTCGAACCCGGACGAGCCGCCCGGTTTCAACACCGCCTTCGATCCGGACTTCCCGCTCCGCATCGCCGAGGCGCTGGAGGCGCGTTTTCCGGCAGTCGGTGCGGCGGGCCTGGATATCAGGCGGAGCTGGGCCGGGCTCTACGAGGTGACGCCCGACCACCACGCGGTCATCGGCCCCGTGCTCTCCGTGCCCGGCTTCTTCGTCGTCGCCGGTTTCTCAGGCCACGGCATCATGCATGCGCCGGCGGCAGGGCGAGCGATCGCCGAGATGATCGTGAAGGGACGGAGCGAGAGCCTGGACGTCGGCCCGCTGTCGATCGAGCGCTTCGCGCGCGGCGAGGCGATCCACGAGACGATGGTCCTCTGAGGCGGCGGCCTGGCGGGCGAATCGGGCGGCGAACCGCCTTCCAAGGGAGTGAGGGCCAGCCCCTCCGGCGTCGCCGGTCACGAACGACTTGCCATCCGCTGAGAGGAGCCTGGCCACGACTCCCTCCGGGGTGACGGGCTTTGCCGCCCCTCCTGCAAGGTCCTGAACGAAGACACGCGACGGTCGCCCCGGCTCGTGGCCGACGAACAGGATGCGCTTGCCGTCCGGAAGGAAGGTCCCGAATCGCCCGCTGGCATGCTCGATCTCGTCCTTCGGGAACGTCTTCGGCTCTCCGGCTCCGGTCGGTTGCAGCACGATCTGCGTGGGCGTCGAGCGGATGAGGCAGGTCAGCACCCATCGTCCGTCCGGGGAAAGCGCCAGGGCATATCCCTCGCCCAGGCGCACTGGCGCCGAGTCGTCCATCTTGCGCAGGTACACGGAATAGCCCGGACCTCCCGCTTCACCCGCCTCTGTGAAGACAGCCGTCTTTCCGTCTTCGGACAGGATCGGGCCATAGGAGTACTCCTGACCGAGATGCGGGCGGCCTGGCGGGCGAACCTGTCAGGGCGCCGTCTTCCCCGCCAGCCAGGCGGTGCGAGGTCCGGGCGGCAACGAGTCCAGGTGCTTCGCAAGAAGCGCGATCTGCCACATCTCGCTGTCGGACAGGGTCTGGCGGAAGGCAGGCATGCCGGTAAAGCGAATTCCGTGGGCGATCTTCCAGTAGATCTCTCCCTCGGGATCGTCCTCGACCCCGTGTTTCGCGAGCTGCGGCGGGTTCGGCGTCAGCCCTTTCGCGACCGACGAAGCCGCGCCATCGGAGCCTCCGTGGCACACCTGACAATGGGCGCGGTAGAGCGCGATGCCTGCCGTTAGATTTTCGTCCGTGGGTTGAAGGGGGGGCTTCAGGCCCTGAGCCTCCCGGCGCATCGTCGCGTGAAGGGAGCTCTTCGCGGCCCATTTCTCCAGCCCGCCCGGCGTCGAGTCCTGACCGGCTCGCAGGGCGCCGCTCGTCACGAAGAAGTAGCCGCCGACAATCGACGCGGCAATGGCCGCGACAAAACCGAGGACGAATCCTTTTCCCACGACGGCCTCCTGCCACAGGCAGGTGAAGCCTAACCCAGTCGCTTTTTGAGGGTTCGCCCCGCGCGTGTCATCCTGAGCGGTACATGGAATCCCCGAGCGTCGGGAAACGGGGCCGGGAACGGGCGGAACTGGTTCAGGCGGCGGCCTTCAGGATCGCCGAGGCCGTCACCGCGACCGAGAGCCTGAAGGAGCTGTTCTCGAGGATCCACTCCATCGTGGGCGGGCTGATGGAGGCCGCGAACTTCTACATCGCCCTCCACGACCGGGACCAGGATGTCCTCACCTTCCCGTACTTCGTCGACGAGGTGGACGCGCCGTTTCCGCCGAAGCCTCTCGGCAAGGGCCTGACGGAGTACGTTCTGAGGACGGGCCGGCCTCTTCTCGCCTCTCCTTCCGTCTTCGAGGAGCTCGTCGCCTCCGGCGAGGTCGAGTCCATCGGCAGCGCTTCCGTCGACTGGCTGGGCGTCCCGCTGCGCGGCCGCGACCGGACCATCGGCGTCCTGGCGGTCCAGAGCTATTCGGGCAAGGTCCGCTACACCGAGGAGGATCGCGACCTCCTCGTGTACGTCTCCTCCCAGATCGCGCAAGCCATCGAGGCGAAGCGCTCCGACGAGGCCCTGCGCGAGAGCGAGCTGAGATTGCGGGCGATCGTGGCGGCTCTTCCCGACCTCGTCATGGTCCTCGATCGGGAAGGCCGCTATCTCGAGATCTACGCGACCCGTGCGGAGAACCTGATCCTGCCGCGGGAGTCCCTCCTCGGCCGCACCATCCCGGAGTTCCTGCCGGCCCCCGCGGCGGCGCTCTGGATGGAGAAGATCGAGGCCTGCCTTCGCACGGGTGCGCCGCAGACGCTCGAGTACCCGCTCGACGTGCTGGCAGGCCCGCGCGTCTTCGAAGCCCGAATGGTTCCCTACGGGGCGGAAGCCGTGATGACCGTCGTGAGGGACGTGACGGAAGGAACACGGGCGGCGGAGGCCCTCTATTCGGCCCAGGCGGATCTGAAGCGGTTGACCGACAACATGGTCGACGTGATCAGCCAGGTCGACCTCGCGGGCCGGTTCCAGTTCGTCAGCGCCTCGCACGAGCTCGTCACGGGCTGGACGCCGGCGGAGCTCCTCGGCGCGAACGCCCTCGACCTCGTCCACGCCGACGACCGCGAGCTGATCCGCGCCAAGCTGGCGCGCGGAGCGGCGACCGGCAAATCCGGAGTGGCGGAGTACCGGTACCGGGTCCGGGACGGCAGGTACATCTGGGTCGAGACCGTTTCGAACGTCCTGCGCGGTCCCGACGGAAGGCCGCAGGCCTTCGTCCTCGGGTCGCGCGACGTGACCGCCCGCAAGAGGGCCGAGGCGGTCCTCGGAGTCCTGCACGAGACCGAGAGAAAGATCCTCCGCCACGAGCCGGTCGAACGGATCCTGAAGTTCATCTGTGACGAGGTGGCGGGCCAGTTCGAGTTCGCCGTCGTGTGGATCGGCATGAAGGAGCCCGACGGGGCCATCAGCCAGCGGGCCGTCGCGGGTCCGGCCGCGGGCTTCGTGAAAGAGAGCCGCTTCCGGTGGGACGGCGCGCCCGAAGGGCGGGGTCCGAGCGGGGAGGCCATCCGCACGGGCCGGCCGGCGGTCATCACGACGAAGGCCGACGAGAGGGTCGCGGCCATGGAAGGACGGCGTCGAGAAGTTCCGGCTCGGCTCGGGCCTTTCGATCCCGCTCGTCGTCGGGGAGTCCGTGCTCGGCGTCCTCTCGAGCTACTCGGACCGCCCGAACGTCTACGGCCACGAGACGGTCCACCTGCTCACGCGCTTCGCCGACCAGGCGGCCCTCGCGCTCATCGAGGCGGGGCAGCACGAGCGGATCGAGCTCCAGAGAGCGGCGCTCGAGGCGGCGGCCAACGCGGTCCTCATCACGGACCGCGAGGGCCGGATCGAGTGGGTCAACCCCGCCTTCACCGAGCTCACCGGGTGGCAGAGAGACGAGGTCATCGGGAAGACGCCGCGAATCCTGAAGTCGGACAGGCAGGCCCCCTACTACTACGAGAAGCTCTGGGAGACGATCGTGGCGGGGAATGTCTGGCGGGGAGAGCTTCACAACAGCCGCAAGGACGGCTCGGTCTACGTCGAGGAGCAGACCATCACCCCGGTCCGGTCGGCGGACGGGGAGATCGGGCACTTCATCTCGATCAAGCAGGACGTCACGATCCGCCGGCAGAACGAAGAGAAGATCCGGCACCTCGCCCTGCACGACCCGCTCACGGACCTGTCCAACCGTCACGCGTTCGAGGAGTCGCTGGCGCGGACGGTGTCGCGGGCGCGCCGCGGATCGCCCTCGACTCTTCTCTTTCTCGACCTCGACAACTTCAAGATCGTCAACGACGCGCTCGGGCACCCCGCCGGCGACCGGGTCCTGATCGAGCTGGCCCGCCTCATCGTGACGCTCGTGCGTCCCGGCGACGAGGTCGCCCGATTCGGCGGCGACGAGTTCGCCGTCCTGCTCGAAGGGGTGCCGCTGGACGGAGCCCGGATCACGGCGGAGCGGCTGCGGCAGGCCGTCGACGAGCACCGGTTCTACGTCGGCGACCGCGCGTTCGACCTCGGGGTCAGCGTCGGCGTGGTCCCGGTGGACGGCACGGCGGACGCATCGTCGTTGATGGCCGTGGCCGACACGGCGCTCTACTCGGCCAAGGAGAAGGGCCGCAACAGGGTGATGGTCGTCGAGACCGCGGCGAGCGGCGTCTCTCCGCTCTCCGAGGCGAGCCGCTGGGCGTCGCGGATCAAGGAAGCCCTGCGAGAAGACCGTTTCGTCCTCCACTACCAGCCGATCTTCCACTTCAAGTCGGGTCGGGCGGCCCACTTCGAGGCCCTGCTCCGTTTGCGGGAAGGGCCGGACGACCTGATCGCGCCGGGAGTCTTTCTTCCCGCGGCGGAGAGGTTCGGCTTGATGCCCACCATCGATGGCTGGGTCGTGGACCACGTCATCGAGGTCCTGATGAAGCGTCCCGACCTGGAGGTCTTCGTCAACCTCTCGGGCACGAGCCTGGGGGACGACTCTCTCCTCTCTCACATCGAGGAGCGCGTGACCTCGACGGGGCTCCCGGCCGGACGCCTGGCCTTCGAGATCACCGAGACGGCGGCGGTGAGGGACATCGTCGTCGCTCGCGAGTGGATGCGCCGCCTGAAGGACCGGGGGTGCCGGTTCGCGCTCGACGACTTCGGGATCGGGTTCTCTTCCTTCTCATACCTTCAGAGCCTGCCGGCCGATTACGTGAAGATCGACGGCTCCTTCATCCGGGGAGTGGAGACCGAGCCGGCGGCCCGGGCCCTCGTGAGGGCGATCGACACGGTGGCCCACACCCTGGGAAAAGAGACCATCGCCGAATGCGTGGAGAGCCTGGATTCCGTGAGGACTCTCGTGGAGCTCGGCGTCGAGTACGGCCAGGGTTACGCGCTGGGAATGCCGGGCCCGGAGCTCTCGCCGCGCGGAGGGCCCACGCTCCGGTTGCCGGAGATCAAGCGCGTGACGAAGGGCGGGTGACGTGGAAAAGCACCGCATCGCCGTGATCGCCGGGAGACGGAATCGGCCAGGAGGTCGTGCCGGAGGGGATTCGCGTGCTCGAAGCGGCGGGCGCGAAGTTCTCGCTCGCGTTCCAGTGGGACGAGCTGCCATGGAGCTGCGCGTACTACGCGAAGACGGGAAGGATGATGCCGGAGGACGGGCTCGACCAGATCCGCCATCACGACGCGATCTTCCTCGGCGCGGTCGGCTTCCCCGGCGTCCCCGACCACGTCTCGCTCTGGGGGCTCCTGATCAAGATCCGCCGCGGCTTCGACCAGTACGCGAACGTCCGGCCCGTGCGGCTCATGCCGGGCGTCACGTGTCCCTTGCGCGGGCGCGAGGCGGGGGACATCGATTTCGTGGTCGTGAGGGAGAACAGCGAGGGCGAGTACTCGACGCTCGGGGGACGGTGCTTCGAGGGCACGGACGCCGAGATGGTCGTGCAGGAAAGCGTGTTCAGCCGGCACGGCATCGACCGGATCGTGCGCTACGCGTTCGAGCTCGCCCGCCGGAGGCCGAAGAAGCACCTGACCTGGGCGACGAAGTCGAACGGCATCTTCCACTCGATGCCCTTCTGGGACGAGCGGGCCGAGATCGTCGCGAGGGATTTCCCCGACGTGAAGGCCGACAAGTACCACATCGACGTCCTGACGGCGCATTTCGTCAGGAACCCGGACTGGTTCGACGTCGTCGTCGGCTCGAACCTCTTCGGCGACATCCTCTCGGACCTCGGGCCGGCGTGCACGGGCACGATCGCCATCGCGCCGTCGGCGAACCTGAACCCGGAGCGAGAGCACCCGTCGCTGTTCGAGCCGGTTCACGGCTCGGCTCCCGACATCGCGGGCAGGAAAATCGCGAATCCGATCGGCCAGATCTGGTCCGGCGCGATGATGCTGGAGCATCTCGGGCACCGCGAGGCCGCGGACGCCGTCGTCCACGCGATCGAGAGGGTTCTGAGGGACGGCCCGCGGACACCGGACATGGGCGGCCGCGCGAGCACCGAGGAAGTCGGCAAGGCGGTCGCCGGGGCGGTCTGATCCCGCCCGCGCTAGGATTGGGAAAAGCGGAGGAGGATCAATCGTGAAGAAAGCTCTCCGGCTCACTCGTATTTCCGCCGTGACCCTGGCCGCGCTCTCGCTCGCGAGCTGCGCGTGGAAGAAAGACCTCGACCAGGTCAAGGCCGAGAACAAGACACTCACCGAGGAAAAGCAGCGCTCCCAGAGGGAGCTGGGCGCGGCCGGCGCCGCGACCGCCGAGATGCAGGCCACGCTCGACGAGGTGCAGAAGAGCCTCGAGGACCTGCGCGTCAAGGAGCTCAAGGCCGTCAAGACCTCGATCGCCGTCGCCCAGGAGGGCAAGACCGCCACCCAGCAGAAGCGCGACGAGCTGAAAGCGGAGATCGAAGAGATCCGCAACGTCGTCAAGGCGAACCTCGCGAAGCTCTCGGCCCTGCAGAAGCAGAAGCGCGCCTCGGACGAGAAGGCGACGACGCTCGAGCGCCTCGTCGGCGAGCTGCGCCGCTCCCTCGAGGAAAAGGAAGCCACGATCGCCGCCCTGGAGGGGAAGACGCAGGAGCTGGCGAAGACGGCGGAAGAGCTGCGGAGCACCGTCAAGGAGAAAGAGGAGACGGTGAAGGAGAAGGAGGCCGTCATCGCCGACCGCGAGGCGCAGATGTCGACCGCCTACGTCCTCATCGCGACGCAGGGCGCGCTGAAGAAGGCCGGCCTCGTCGAGAAGAAGGGCTCCGTGCTGGGCCTCGGAGGCAACTGGCAGCGGACGGGCCAGTTCGACGAAACGCTCTTCAAGCAGATCGACACGCGCAAGGAAACGGAGTTCGCCGTGGGCGCCGCCGCCAACAAGGCGCGAGTCCTCTCGGATCACCCGAAGGACAGCTACACGCTCGCGGTCGCGGGCCCGAAGGCGAGCACGCTGACCGTGACCGACCCGGCGCGGTTCTGGAAGGGCAGCAAGTACCTCGTCGTCATGCTGCCGGACTGAGGACGCGCCGCGTGCACGGTTTCGTGTGCCGGCATACCCCATGTGGGCTCGAACGGGCGGAGGCCGGGGCGCCCCGACGCGCCATCGTGTTGCAGGCCAATGCGATCGGGTCTTTCCCGCCGTGGCACCTCGATTGAACGGAAATGCCCGAAGGCCCGAGCAGGGCAGGAGGAAAAATGAAGAAAACCACCACCGCCGTCGTCGCGACTCTCGCCGCGCTCGCCCTCAGCAGCGCCGCCCTCGCGACCATGGACATCCAGAAGGAGTACAAGGCCAAGGACGCGAAGGCCAACTGTGCCTCCTGCCACGTCGCGAAGACGCCGAAGAAGGAATCTGCCGAGCTCAACGACTTCGGCAAGACCGTCAAGGCCGCCCAGGGCAAGGACAAGAAGGTCGACTGGTCGAAGGTCAAGGTCCCCGAAGCCCCGAAGAGCTGAGCGCTCGTTTCCCCGCGGCCGCACGGCGGCCGTCGCGCCCCCGGACCACGGTCCGGGGGCTTTTTTGTCCGGGCGTCAGGACGCGAGCGGCGCGAAGCGCGCCGTGAAATGGCGGAGGGCGCGCGGGGCCTCGGTGATGCGGTAGCCCGCGAGCTTCGACGCGTTCTTCGCGACCTCGAGGACGGCTTCCGCCACGTAGTCCACGTGCGACTGCGTGTAGACGCGGCGCGGGAAGGCGAGGCGCACGAGGTCCATCGCGCCGGGCTGCTCGGTGCCGTCGGGCTTCAGCCCGAACATCACGGTCCCGATCTCGACGCCGCGCACCCCCGCGACCTCGTAGAGGGCGTTCACGAGAGCGATGCCCGGGTACTGGAGCGGCGGGATGTGCGGGAGCAGTCGCGCGCGCGTCCAGGTACACGGCATGCCCGCCCGGCGGCCGGATCATCGGGACGCCTCGCCGATTCCAGCTTCTCGGCGAGATACTCGATCGAGCGGATGCGGTAGTGCAGGTACGGCTCCTCGACGACCTCCTCGAGGCCGCGCGCGATCGCTTCGAGGTCGTACCCGGCGAGGCCGCCGTACGTGGGGAACCCCTCCGTGAGGATGAGGAGGTTGCGCGCGTTCTCCGCCCAGGCGTCGTCGTTCATCGCGAGGAAGCCGCCGATGTTCGCGAGCCCGTCCTTCTTCGCCGACATCGTGCAGCCGTCGGCGAGGGAGAACATCTCCTGCGCGATCTCCTTCGGGGCGCGGGCCTCCTGCCCCTTCTCGCGCCGCTTGACGAGGTACGCGTTCTCGGCGAAGCGGCAGGCGTCGAGGAAGAAAGGCTTCTCGATACCGGTCGCAGAGGGCGCGCACGCCGCGGAGGTTCTCGAGCGAGACGGGCTGCCCGCCGCCGGAGTTGTTCGTGACGGTGACCATGACGAGGGGAATGCGGTCGCCGTCCTTCTCGAGCGCCTCTTCGAGGGCCGGAAGATCCATGTTGCCCTTGAACGGGTGGAGGAGGCCCGGGACGCGCCCTTCCGGGATGACGAGGTCGCGCGCCTCGGCGCCCTCGACCTCCACGTTCGCGCGCGTCGTGTCGAAGTGGTTGTTGTTCGGGACGACGTCGCCCTCGTCGGAGGATCGTGTGGAAGAGGATGCGCTCGGCGGCGCGCCCCTGGTGCGTCGGGATGATGTGCTTGAAACCCGTCAGCTCCTGCACGGCGTCGCGGAAGCGGTAGAACGAGCGGCTGCCCGCGTACGACTCGTCGCCCTGCATGAGGGCGCCCCACTGCGCGGCCGACATCGCGCCCGTGCCGGAATCCGTCAGGAGGTCGATGAGGACGTCCTCGGCGTGGAGGAGGAAGACGTTGTATCCGGCCTCGGCGATGGCTTTGCGCCGCTCTTCCAGGGTCGTCGACTTGATCGTCTCGACGGACTTGATCCGGAAGGGCTCGATGATCGTGCGGAATTCCACCGCGGGCGAGGATAGCAGCGGGTTTCGACTGGGCCCGTGCGAGTGTACGAGCAGCGTCGAAGGAGGGCTTCCAGAATATCCCTGAAAAACCCTGATGACTTTTCCGTCGCGGCGGATCCACGTTGAGGATGTCCGCTCCGCCGGACGGAAAGGAAACTTCATGCGACTCCTGAAACGTGCCCTTGCGTCCTTCCTCCCGGCCCTCGCCGGGATACTCCTGCTGTCGGCGGCCCCCGCCCGGGCCAACGGCGGGGACCTCAGAGACTCGAGACCCGTCACGGTGATGACCTGGAACCTGTTCGTCGGCTTCGACGACGGGCCGGTCGTCGCCGCGGCGATGTCGGGCGACCCGGCGCTCGTCGTCGAGGCCGCGACCGAGGCCTGGCGGCAGGTCCATGCCACCGATTTCCACCGCCGCGTCCGGGACATCGCGCTCCGGATCCGTCTAGAAGGCCCCGACCTCATCGGCGTCCAGGAGGCCGTGCGGTACACCGAAATCAGCTCGACGGGCACGATCGTGGAGACGCTCGACCACCTCGAGATCCTCGTCGCGGCGCTGCACGAGATGGGGCTGCCGTACGAAGTCGTCTCGACCGTGGACACCATGGCCGTCGAGCTCCCGGTGCTCGACGCGGACGGAAACGTCGCATTGGTGACGCTCCAGGACCGGAACGCGATCCTCGCCCGAGCGAATCACGAGAAGGTCGCGGTCTCGAATCCGCAGCACGGCACGTTCCAGTACATCCTCGGGCCGCCGGACTTCCCGTTCCCCCTCGCGCAGGGCTGGGCGTCCGTGGACGTCGCGGCCTCGGGGCACCGCTTCCGCTTCGTCACGACGCACCTCGAGGACGCATCGGCGGATCCCGCGGCCCTCACGCCGCTCCAGGAGGCGCAGGCCTTCGAGCTCGTGAACATCCACGTCGCGTCGGGCCTGCCCGTCGTCTTCACGGGCGACTTCAACACGGACGGCTTCCGCAAGTGGCCCACGTACAAGCTGCTGACCCAGGACCTGGGCCTGACCGACGCCTGGACGGCCGTGAAAGGCCGCGCGCCCGGCCTGACCTGGGGCCAGTCGCCCGATCTCCTGAACATCTTCCCGAAATTCACCCAGAGGCTCGACCTCGTGCTGTTCTCGGGGCGGCTCCGCATCACGGACGCCGACGTCATCGGGAACACGCTTCTCGATCGCGCGACCGCGCGCATGTGGCCGTCCGACCACGCGGGCCTCGTCGTCGAGTTCGTGCCCTGACGAGGGGAAGGGGTCGGGCCGATTACACTCCGGCTTCGACGGAGGTGTCCGTGAATCCGCTTCGACGGCGCCGACCCCTGCTCCTCTCGCTTGCCTCGCTCCTTCTTTCGGGCGGCCCCGCGGCCGCCCAGCCGTTTTCCGAGTCGCTGTTCTCGGAGATGCGCTGGCGGATGATCGGCCCCTTTCGCGGCGGGCGCACCGTCGCCGCGAGCGGCATCCCCGGGAACACGAACGTCTTCTACGCCGCCGCGAACAACGGCGGGGTCTGGAAGACGACGGACGCGGGACGCGTATGGACGCCGATCTTCGACGACCAGCCCACGGGCTCGATCGGCGCCCTCGCCGTCTCCCCGTCGCGCCCCGACACGCTCTACGTCGGGAGCGGCGAGGGCCTTCAGCGGCCCGACCTCTCCGTCGGCGACGGCGTCTACAAGTCCACGGACGCGGGGAAGACCTGGGTTCATCTCGGCCTCCGCGACGCGCAGCAGATCGCGGCGCTCGCCGTCCACCCGCGCGACCCGGAGCGCGTTTACGCAGCGGTCCTCGGGCATCCCTACGGCCCGAACGCCGAGCGCGGCGTCTTTCGATCCCAGGACGGCGGGCGGACGTGGGCGAAGGTCCTGTACAAGGACGAGAACACGGGCGCCTCGGCCGTGGCGCTCGACCCGTCGAACCCGGACATCGTCTATGCCGTTCTGTGGGCCGCCCGGCAGGGCCCCTGGGAGAACGGCGAATGGCAGGGACCCGAGAGCGGCCTCTTCAAGAGCGCGGACGGCGGGACCTCGTGGAGAAAGCTCGCGAATGGCCTGCCCACGTTCGCCGAAGGCCTCGGACGCATCGGCGTCGCGGTCTCTCCGGTCGACTCGCGGCGCCTCTACGCCACCGTGGACGCGTCGCCCGAGAAGGCGGGCATCTACGTGTCCGACGACGCCGGAGAGAGCTTCACGCGCGTAAACGGCGAGGCGCGCGTCTGGGGGCGCGGCGGCGACTTCGCCGAGCTGCGCGCGCATCCGAAGAACCGCGACGAGGTCTGGGCCGCGAACATCGCGACGTACCGCTCGACCGACGGCGGAAAGACGTTCACGCCCGTGAAGGGCGCGCCCGGCGGCGACGACTACCACACGATTTTCATCCACCCGGAGAACCCCGACGTCATCCTCCTCGCGGCCGACCAGGGCGCGACGATCTCCGTGAACGCGGGCGCGACGTGGAGCAGCTGGTACAACCAGCCGACCGCACAGCTCTACCACGTCTCCACCGACGACCGCTTTCCGTACTGGGTCTACGGCGGGCAGCAGGAGAGCGGCTCGGTGGGCATCGCGAGCCGGGGCGACTCGGGCGCGATCACCTTCCGCGACTGGCACCCCGTCGGTGCGGAGGAGTACGGGTACGTCGCGCCGGATCCGCTCGACCCCGACGTCGTCTACGGAGGGAAGCTCACGCGCTTCCGCCATTCCACGGGCCAGGTGCAGGACGTATCGCCCTCGCTCGTCCGCGGGAAGTACCGGTTCCTGCGCACGGCGCCCGTCCTCTTTTCGCCCGCCGACCCGCACGTCCTTTTCTATGCGGGCAACGTGCTTTTCAAGACCAGGGACGGCGGGAAGACCTGGGACGTCGTCAGCCCGGACCTCTCCCGCGAGTCTCCGGACGTTCCTGAGTCGATCGGCGTCTACCGCAAGCCCGAGATGGCGAAGCAGCCGCGCCGCGGCGTCATTTACACCGTCGCGCCCGCGACGAAAGACGTGAACGTGATCTGGGCGGGCACCGACGACGGCCTCATCCACCGCACCGCCGACGGCGGGAAGACGTGGGCGAACGTCACGCCGCCCGGCCTTACGGCCTGGAGCAAGGTGTCGCTGATCGACGCATCGCCCTTCGACGACCTCACGGCCTACGCGGCCGTCAACCGCTTCCGGCTCGACGACCTCAAGCCGCACGTTTTCCGCACGCACGACGGCGGAAAGACCTGGAAGGAGATCGTGAAGGGCCTCCCCGACGATCCCGTCAACGCCGTCCGAGAGGACCCCGTCCGGAAAGGGCTCCTGTACGCGGGCACGGAGCGCACGGTTCACGTCTCGTTCGACGACGGCGAGACCTGGCAGCCGCTGCGCCTCAACATGCCGGCCACGTCCGTCCGCGATCTCGTCGTCCACGGCGACGACCTCGTGGCCGGCACGCACGGCCGCGGCTTCTGGATTCTCGACGACCTGACGCCGCTCCGGCAGCTCGACGCGAGGACGGCGACCGGCGCACCGTTCCTTTACGCGCCCCAGACCGCCTTCCGCGTGCGCCGGAGCCGCTACACCGACACGCCGCTCCCGCCCGAAGAGCCCGCGGGCCAGAATCCCCCGGACGGCGCGATCCTCGACTACGCCCTCGCCGCGCAGCCGGCGGCGCCCGTGGCGCTCGAGATTCTGGACGACAAGGGAATGCTCATCCGGCGCTTTTCGAGCGACGACCCGCCGGAGCCGCTCGTCGATCCCCTCGTCGTCGCCCCGTACTGGGTGCGGCCGCCGAGAATCCTCCCGGCGACGCCCGGCATGCACCGCTTCGTCTGGGACCTCCGCTTTCCGCCTCCTCGTGCGAGGCTGTACGAATATCCGATCTCGGCGATCCCGGGGGACACACCGCGCGAGCCTCTCGGCCCGTTCGTCCTGCCGGGCGCATATACCGTGAAGCTGACCGTGGACGGAAAGGCGTTCACGCGGGCCCTGACCGTGAAGCTGGACCCGCGCGTCCGGATGTCCCCGGCCGAACTCGCCCAACAGCTCGCCCTCCTCAAGCGGCTGGCCGCGGCGATCGAGCGGAGCGCGGCGGAGCCGGCGAGATCGGACGAGGCGCGGCGGGGCCGCCGCGCCTCGCTGGAAGAGAAGCTCCTGCACCTCTACGGAATCCTCGAGAGCTCCGACGACGCGCCGACGGCGCAGGTCGTCGCCGCCGTCGACGAGCTGGCCGGGAAATGAGGGTGCCCTTGATCTTCACCCGGCCGATTCGCGGCTCAACCTTCGTCCGACGAGAAACAGCGGCCAACCCGTGAGGAGGATCGCCGTGCCCGCCAGGGCGAGTCGCGGTTCGCTGAAAGCCACGTGCGCCGCGACGGCAGAAAGCGCGAGGACGTAGAGCGCGGGGAGGACGGGCGGGCCCGGGATCCGGAACGCGCCCGTTCCACCGGCTTCGCCCTCTCCGCCGTCGCCGCGCTTTCTCAGGACGAACAGCGTCGAGGAGACGACGACGAGCGTCAGCATGTCCGTGAAGATCACGTAGTTGAGGAGCTTCTCGAACGAGCCGAGGAGGAACGCGGGCACGAGCATCGTCGCGCCGAAGAGGAGGAGCCCGGCCGTCGACACCTGCGTCCGCGGCCGGACGCGCCGGAAGACCGCCGGCAGGACGCCGTCTTCCGCCATGGCGAGATAGCTGCGCGGCATCTGCAGGACGGTCGCGTTCACGAACCCGGCCGCCGACAGGAAGATCAGCGCCGACACGACCGCCTCCCCGGCCGCGCCGAGGCTCGCGCGCGCGAGCGCGGCCGCCACCAGCTTCGACTCCGCGACGCCGCCGGCCCCGAGCGTCCTCACGTACGCGAAGTTCAGGGAGAGGTAGAGGCCGACCACGGTCAGCATGCCCGCCGTGACAGCGAGGGGAAAGCGCCTCCGCGCGTCCTTGACGTCCGCGCCGAGGTTCATCGTCATGTGGTAGCCGCCGTACGCGTAGAAGACCGGGATCAGCGCGGCGGAAAGGCCCGCGAGGCCCGCCGCGGGGACGACGGGAGCGCGCGCGGCGGCCGCGGCTGCCGCCGCCTTCGGCGCGAGGGCGAGCGCGGCGGCGGCGAGGCCCACGATCATCACGATCTTCAGCATCGAGAGGACGTTCTGCGTCCCCGCGCCGACGCGGATCCCGAGGCCGTTGAGGACGAGCAGGACGAGCATCAGGACGAGCGCGACGAAAAGGACGCTGTTCCCTCCGCGCTGCTCCGGGCGGAAGGAGCAGCCCGACGAGGTATTCGGCCCCGATGAACGCGACGCCCGCCGCGCCGGCGCCCTGCATCAGCGTCTGCGCCCAGTTCAGGCTGAACGCGAGCGCGGGGTGGTAGCAGTCGGCCACGACGCGGTAGTACCCGCCCGCGCGCGGGTGGACGGAGCCGATCTCCGCGAACACGAGCGCGCCGACGAGGCTCACGAGGCCGCCGATCCCCCAGGCGACGAGAAAGAGGCCAGGCGTCCCCGTTTCGCGCGCCACGATCGCCGGCGTCCGGAAGATTCCGATGCCGACGACGAGGCTCACGACGACCATCGCCGTGTCGAACGTCCCGAGCCGCGCGTCGATTCGCCCGGAGTCAGCCTTCACTTCAGGGCCTCGACCAGGAGGCCCGCGAGCCTGACGTACTGCTCCTCGGTGTTGTAGAGCTGCGCCGAGACGCGCACGAGCTTTCCGCCGGCCGGCCGGCCAGTCGTAGAACCACGGCTCCGCGCCGCGCCCGCGCATCCAGTCCGCGAGCGCCTCGCGCCCGAGGCTCCGGGCGGGGGTGGTCGGCCCGGAGACGGGCAGCGGCACCGACGCCATCGAGCCGAGCATCGATTCGGGCGCGGGAGCCGGAATGCGAAGGGTCTCGCAGATCGCCGCGCGCCCCTTCAGCGCGAGCGCATGGTTCGCCGCCATCAGCTCCGGCCAGCCGCCCGGCAGGAGGCCGCCGAGATAGGCGATGCAGTCGGGGATGCAGAGCGAAGCCGTCGGGTCGGCCGTCCCCGTCCAGTCGAACTCGTCCTTGAAGCGCGTCTCGCCCCCGGCGTAGCCGTGGCTGATCGAGACGGGATGCAGGCCCTTCTGCCGGTCCTTCCTCACGTGCAGGAACGCGGCGCCCTTCGGCGCGCAGAGCCACTTGTGGGCGTTCGCCGTGTAATAGGCCGCGCCGAGGCGCGCGAGGTCGAGCGGGATCATCCCGAGGGCGTGCGCGCCGTCCACCAGCGTGTCCACGCCGCGCGTCGAAAGCTCGGCGACGAGACGCTCGATCGGGAAGACGAGCGCCGTCGGGCTCGTGACGTGATCCAGGACCGCGAGGCGCGTGTGAGACGAAACGCGCGAGAGAACGCCGGAAACGACTTCCTCTTCGGAACGCAGCGGAAAAGGAATTTCCGCCACGACGACTCGCGCGCCGGTGCGGGCCGCCACGTAGTCGAGAGCCTTCTTGCACGCGGCGTACGCGTGGTCCGTCGTGAGGAATTCGTCGCCGGGGGAGAACGCGAGCGAGCGGACGACCGCGTTCACGCCCGCCGTCGCGTTCGGGACGAACGCGAGGTCGTCGCCGTCCGCCCCGACGAACGCCGCCAGAGCCGCGCGCGCGCCGGCGACGAGGTCCGGCAGCGCGCGGATGTAGAAATCCACGGGCTCCTTCTCGAGCTCGAGCCGCAGCTCCGACTGTTTCGCGAGGATCGCCTTCGGGCACGCCCCGAACGAGCCGTGGTTCAGGTAGGCGACGGCCGGGTCGAGAAGCCAGAGATCGGCCCAGGGGCTCTTCGGGGTGACACTCGTCTCGGGCATGAGACGACGCTCACGTTACACGATGGCCCCGCGAGCCCGTGCGCTTTGTGCCGACCAAGAATGTAATCTTCCGCGAGCATGAAGGCGGGAGCGTTCGCCCTCGTCCTTTCGGTTGCCGCCGGAACCGGCTCGGCGCCTTCCCCGGCGCCCGCGCCCGTCGAGAGATCCGAGATGGCGCGGAAGGTCCGCGCCGAGATGCTCCACGCGTGGAAGGCCTACGAGAAGTACGCCTGGGGCCATGACGAGCTGAGACCCGTCAGCGGCACGGCGCGCGACTGGTACGGGGCGTCTCTCCTCATGACCCCGGTAGACGCGCTCGACACGCTTCTCCTCATGGGCCTCACCGAAGAGGCCGGCAAGGCGAAGGCCCTGGTCGTCTCGCAGCTCGTCTTCGACCGCGACGTTTCCGTCAAGAACTTCGAGATCACGATCCGCCTCCTCGGGGGCCTCCTCTCGAGCTACCAGCTCACGGGCGACGCCCGGCTCCTCGCGCTCGCCGACGACCTCGGCAAGCGCCTCCTTCCCGCGTTCGACTCGCCGACGGGCATGCCGTACGTGAACGTGAACCTCAGAACGGGAAAGACGAGCGGCCGAACGTCCAACCCGGCCGAGATCGGGACGCTCCTCCTCGAGCTCGGCACGCTCTCGAAGCTCACGGGAAAGCCCGTCTATTACGACAGGGCGAAGGAGGCGCTCGCGAAGCTCTACGAACGGCGCTCGAAGCTCGGCCTCGTCGGCGAGGAGATCGACGTCGTGACGGGCGAATGGAAAAGCCGCGCGAGCCACGTGGGCGGCGGCATCGACTCGTACTACGAGTACCTCTTCAAGAGCGCGCGTCTCTTCGGCGACCCGGACTGCGAAAGGATGTGGAAGGAGAGCCTCCGCGCCCTGAACGCCCATCTCGCCGACGACACCCCGAAGGGCCTGTGGTACGGGCAGGTCGACATGGAAACCGGCCGACGGACGGCGACCGAGTTCGGGGCGCTCCACGCGTTCCTCCCGGCCGTCCTCGCGCTCTCGGGCGATCTCGGGAGGGCCCGGCGCCTCGAAGACTCGTGCTTTCGGATGTGGACCTCGAGCGGCATCGAGCCGGAAGTACTCGACTACAGCACGATGAAGATCCTCCAAGCGGGCTACCAGCTCCGGCCCGAGATCGTCGAATCCGCGTACACGCTCTACCGGATCACGAAGGACCCGCGGTATCTCGAGATGGGCCGCACGTTCTTCGCCAGCCTCGTGAGGTACTGCCGCACCCCGCGTGGCTACACGACCCTGAAGAGCGTCGTCACGAAGGAGAAAGGCGACCTCATGCCCAGCTACTTCCTCGCCGAGACACTCAAGTACCTCTATCTCCTCTTCGCCCCCGAGGAGACGATCGACCTCGACAAGGTCGTCTTCAACACCGAGGCCCATCCCCTGAAGCGGACCTGGTGAGGCTGCAGGGCACTCCTTGATCCACTCTTGATTGCGACCGGCATAGACTTCGCAGCCGGAGAGACCCTCATGGCCCACCGCCGGCTCCTCGCGCTCACGCTCGTCATTCCTCTTGCCTCCACGGCTGCCGCGCGGGGGGAGGAGCCGGCCGCGCAACCGGCTCCCGCGGCCGAGCGCGTCGCTGCCGACACGCCGAGGGCGACGCCCGCCGGCGCGACCTTCAAGGTGCCCGCGGGCTGGACGATCACGACGCGGGGCTCGATGACCATCCTCGAGCCTCCGGAGACGGACTCGCACCTCGCGATCGTCGACGTCGAGGCGAAGGACGCCGACGCCGCGGTCGCGGCGGCCTGGGCCGCCTTCAAGCCCGACTTCAAGCGGCCCCTGAGGATCGCGCAGCCGCAGACGGCGCGCGAGGGCTGGGACGAGCGGCGCTACTTCGAGTACGAGACCTCGCCGAACGAGAAGGCGACGGTCTTCGCGTTCGCCTGGCGCGCGGGAACGGCGTGGACGGTGACGCTCGTCGATGCCTCGGATCCGACGTTCGAGAAGCGCGGCGGCCCGTTCTCGCTCGTCTTCGCCAGCCTGCGCCCGAAGGGCTACCAGCGCGAGACGTTCGCGGGAAAGAAGGCGCACCCGATCGACGCGAAGATGATCGCGACGTTGAAGGAGTTCCTCGCGGACGGGATGAAGCAGTTCGACGTCGCCGGGCGTCGCGCTTCAGCCTGATCGACGGCGGGAAGGTCGTCTACGAGGGCGGGCTCGGCGTCAAGGAGCTCGGCAAGTCGGCCCCGATCGACGCGAACACGCTCTTCATGGCCGCGTCGAACACGAAGGCGATGACGACGCTCCTCCTCGCCGAGCTCGTCGACGAGAAGAAGCTGCGCTGGGACCAGCCCGTCACCGAAGTCTACCCGGCCTTCAAGCTCGGCGACGCGGCGACGACGAAGCAGGTCCTCGTGAAGCACCTCATCTGCGCGTGCACGGGCATGCCGCGCCAGGATCTCGAGTGGATCTTCGAGTACGCGAGCGCGACGCCCGCTCTCGGCGATGCGGCTCCTCGGCACGATGCAGCCGACGAGCAAGTTCGGCGAGGTCTTCCAGTACAGCAACCTGATGGCCGCGGCGGCCGGGTTCATCGGCGGCTCGCTCGCGTACCCGGGCAAGGAGCTGGGCGCCGCGTACGACGAGGCGATGCGGACGAAGGTCTTCGTCCCGCTCGGGATGACGCACACGACGTTCGACTTCGCGCGGGCGCTGAAGGGCGACCTCGCGCAGCCGCACGGCGAAGACGTGGACGGCAAGCCGGCTCGCGCGCGCATGGACCCGAACGAGCTCGATCGTGCCGTTCCGGCCCGCGGGCGGCGCCTTCACGAGCGCGCACGACCTCTCGAAGTACGTCGCAGATGGAGCTCGCGAAGGGAATGCTCCCGGACGGCAAGCGGCTCGTCTCCGAGGAGAACCTCCTCGCGCGGCGCGCGCCGCAGGTCCTCGTGAGCGAGGACGTCACGTACGGCATGGGCCTGTTCGTCGACCGCAAGTGGGGGATTCCGGTCGTCCACCACGGCGGAGACCTCTTCGGCTACCACAGCGACATGATGTGGCTGCCCGACCACGGCGTCGGAGCCGTCATCCTGGCGAACTCGGATTCCGGCGTCAGCCTCCGCGGGCCGTTCCTGCGGCGGCTCGCTCGAGCTGCTCTTCGACGGAAAGCCCGAGGCGGCGGACGCAGATTCGCGTCGGCGCCGCGCAGCGAAAGGCCGCGATCGCGAAGGAGCGCGAGCGCCTCGTCGTCCCGGCGGACGCGGTCGAGGCCGGCAAGCTGGCGCCGCGGTACCTCAGTACCGCGCTCGGCGCGATCGAGGTGAAAAAGCAGGGCAAGTCGGTCGTCTTCGACGTCGGCGAGTGGCACAGCACGGTGGCCTCGCGCAAGAACGACGACGGGACGATCTCCTTCATCACGATCGATCCGACCCTCTCCGGCTTCGAGTTCGTCGTCGCCGACAAGGACGGCAAGCGCGCACTCGTCACGCGCGACGCGCAGCACGAGTACGTCTTCAAGGAGGAAGCGAAAGGCAAGCCTTCGGCCGCCTCGTCGGGCCTCCTCGTGACGCCCGACTGGCTCGCCGAGCACCGGGGCGAAAGGAACCTCGTCCTCCTGCACGTGGGCGTGCCGGCCGATTTCGAGAAGGAGCACATCCCCGGCGCGATCCTCGTGAACCCGCAGGATCTCGCGATCCCACGGGCCGAGGGCGCTCTCGTCCTCCAGCTTCTCCCGCCCGACCAGCTCCACGCGAAGCTCGAGGGCTACGGCATCGGCGACGATTCGCGCGTCGTCGTCTACTTCGCCAGGGACTGGGTCTCGCCCACGACCCGCGTCTATTTCAGCCTCGACGCGGCAGGCCTCGGCGACAGGACCTCGATCCTCGACGGCGGCATGCCGGCGTGGAAGGCGGAAGGCGGAACGGTCGTCGCATCGGCGAACGACCCCGCGTCCGCCGTCCAGCGGAAGCCCGGAAAGATCACGGTGAAGCCGCGCCCCGAGCTCGTCGTGGATCTCGACTTCGTGAAGGCGAACCTCGGCACGGCGGGCGTGGCGATCGTCGACGCGCGCAACACGAAGTTCTTCGACGGCGTCGAACCGGGCGCGATGCCGCGCGCCGGCCACATCCCCGGCGCGCGCAGCCTGCCCTTCGACACCCTCGTCACCGACGACGACCGGATGAAGGACCGTGCCGAGACGGCGAAGCTCCTCGAAGCCGCGGGCGTCAGACCCGGCGACACCGTCGTGAGCTACTGCCACATCGGCCAGCAGGCCACCGTCATCTACTTCGCCGCCAAGCGCCTCGGCTACAGGGCGCTCCTCTACGACGGGTCGTGGGACGAGTGGAGCCGGCAGCCCGAGCTCCCGGTCGAGAAGAGCGCGGCGGATTCCCGCCCATGAATCGCCGCACGCTCCTCGCGGGCGCGGCCGCGGCTTCCGGGGCGGCGTTCCTCGCTCCCCTCGCGCGACTCGTCGGTGCGGGAATCCCCGGTTCGCGCCGCCGGCTCCTTCAGGTGAACGGCTACGCCGTCGACGCCGAGACCCCGCTCGACTTGATGACCTCGTATCTCACCCCGAACGATCTCTTCTTCGTGCGCCATCACTGGATCCCGCAGCTTCCGGACAAATCCGCTTGGAGGCTGACGATCGACGGCGAAGTTTCGAAGCCGCTGGAGCTGACGCTCGCCGACCTGAAGAAGCTGCCGAGGGCGAGCGTGACGAGCGTTCTCCAGTGCGCGGGGAACGGGCGCGGCCTCTTCAAGCCCTACATCGCCGGCGTGCAGTGGCAGTACGGCGCGGTCGGCAACGCGCGCTGGACCGGCGCACGTGTCAAGGACGTCCTCGCGAAGGCCGGCCTCAAGGCCGGCGCGAAGCACCTCCACACGTTCGGCAGCGATAAGCCGCCCGAGAAAGTGCCGCCGTTCCACCGGAGCGTCGAGCTCGAGAAGGTCCTCGAGGACGGCGTGATTGCGTACGAGATGAACGGCGAGCCGCTGCCCGACCTGCACGGCGCGCCGGCGCGCCTCATCGTGCCCGGCTGGGCGGGCGACCACTGGATGAAATGGCTCTTGCGCCTCTCTCCTTCGCCGGAAGCGCAGAAGGGTTTCTACATGGACGTCGCGTACCGCTTCCCGAATAAGCCCGGCGAGCCCGGCGTCGCGTTCAAGCCCGAGGAGATGTCGCCGGTGACCACGCTGCCGGTCAAGTCGAGCATCACGACCTTCCCCGAGAGGGCGAAAGCCGGCGCCCCCGCCGTCGTCGCCGGCTTCGCGTTCTCGGGCGCGGGCGAGATCTCGACGGTGGACCTCAGCGACGACGACGGCGCCACCTGGAAGGCCGCCGCCCTCGGCAAGGACCACGACCGTTTCGCGTGGAGGCTCTGGTCGCACACGTTCACGCCGCGTGCGCCGGGGAAGATGCGCCTCGTCGCGAGAGCGACGGACTCGCGGGGCGGTGTCCAGCCGCGCGAAGCCGTCTGGAACCAGAGCGGTTACTTCCACAACGCGTGGCAGGCCGTGGAGATCGAGGTGGAGGCGTGAGGCGCGCCCTCCTCGCGGCCGCGATCCTCTCGGCAGGCGCGAGCCTCCTCGCCGCGGAGGGAAGCAAACAGAAAGCGGCGACAAAGGCCGCGCCGCCGCCCGCCTTCGACGAGTCGCTGCCGCTCCTCGGGACACAGCTCGCGGAGCTGCCGGCCGGCACGGGAAAGGCCACTGCCGACGCCGGCTGCCTCAAGTGCCACTCGGCGGACATCCTTCGGCAGCAGCGCCTCAACGAGAAGCAGTGGGCCGCGAGCGTCACGAAGATGGTCGGCTGGGGCGCGGTCGTCCCCGACGCCAAACGCGACGAGCTGATCGCCTATCTCGCGAAGCACTTCGGGCCCGACAACGACCGCTTCAAGCCCGTCGCCACGCGCCCCGTAGGGCGCTGAGTCAGGGTGGCGCGATCTCTCCAGGAGGCGGCGGGACGCACTACTTGCGGCGGCTGCGGATCGCTTCGAGCGCCCGGTCGCAGTCGTCGTTGATCCGCTGTCGGTCGATCTGGTACTCGCCCTCGGCCTTCTCCCGCTCGGCAGGCTCCAGGATCCTCTTCAGGGCGTCCTTGAACAGTATTTCGCGCTCCGCGAGGCGCGCGGCGGCAGTGCGGCGTGCCTCGGCGATCTCTTCCTTCTGCGCGGCGCTCAGCGGCTTTTCGCCGGCGCCGGCGGGGTCGGAGGCGCGGAGCCGTTCCATGGCGAGCTCGAACGAGGATTTCGGCGCCTTGGCCATCAGGGAATGCTACACGGCTCCCGGGACGCGGACGCTCGGCCCTGTTGTAGGCTCCCGCCGCGAAAGGAGGCTCCGATGAAGCGTACTCCCGTGGTGCGCCAGGTTTTCTTCGTCGCCGCGGCCGCCGGCCTCGCGCTCGCGGTCTCCGCCGCCCTCCAGCTCACGCCCCAGGAGCAGCTCCGCATCGTGCCGGCCACGCGCCTGCCGGGGAAGGTCCACCTGCTGCCGGCGACGCTGGAGACCACGCAATGGGGCTGGTTCGACAACGCGCAGCCTCCGGTTCTCCGCGTCAGCCCCGGCGACACCGTCGTCATGGAAACGCTGATGCACTCGCACAACCAGATCGTGCCCGGCACGACGATCGACGAGATCAAGAAGCTGAGGACCGACAACCCGGGCCGGGGGCCGCACACCGTGACGGGGCCGATCTGGATCGAGGGCGCAGCGCCCGGCGACGTCCTGTCCGTGAAGATCAACAAGATCGTGCCGCGCTCGTACGGCACGAACTTCAACATCCCGGGGATGTTCGGCGAGTTTCCGAAGGACTTCGCGGACGGACAGGTCAAGTACTTCTATCTCGACTGGGACCGCAGGGTCGCCGAGTTCGCGCCGGGCATCGAGATCCCGCTGCGCCCCTTCCCGGGCACGATCGGCGTGGCGCGCGCGGAGCCGGGGAAGTACAGCACCGTGCCGCCCGGCCCGTTCGCGGGGAACATGGACATCCGCGAGCTGACCGAGGGCACGACGCTCTACGTGCCCGTCTTCGTCCCGGGGGCGCTCCTCTGGTCGGGCGACTCGCACGCGGCGCAGGGAAACGGCGAGGTGAACCTCACGGCGCTCGAGACCGCGTTCAAGGAGTTCAACATCACGGTCGACCTCGTGAAGGGCAAGCCGCTGGAGTGGCCGCGCATCCGCATGAAGGAGGCGTGGATCACGATGGGCTACGACAAGGACCTCAACAGGGCGCTCGAGATCCTCAAGACCGAGACCGCGAAGCTCCTCGTCGAGGAGAAACGCGCGACGCCCGACAAGGCGTCCGGCGCGATGGCGACGCTCGCCGACTGCCGCGTCGCGGAGGTCGTCAACATCTCCAAGGGCGTCTACTGCATGGTGGCGGACCCGGGCAAGCTCAAGAACCTCCCGCCGCGCCCCACTGTCGAGACGCCGGCCGAGCTCGTGACGACCGGAACCGACCCCGACCTCAACAAGGCGATGGACGCGGCCTCGATGGCGATGATCGGCCTCCTGCAGGAGAAGAAGGGCCTCTCGCGCCTCGACGCCTACGGCCTCGCGAGCCTCGCGATGGACTGCCGCCTCGGCGACATGTCCGACGCGAAAAAAACCGTCCACTGCCTGCTGCCGAAGAGCCTGTGGGTGGGAGGCGCGAAGAACTGACGTCCGGAGCCGATGAAAGACAGCGCAGTACCCTAGTCGTCATCTGGAAGTTCCTGATCCCGGCCTGTCTCCTCGCCGTTTCTCCGCTCGCGGCGGCTGAGCCTACGCGTCTCGTCATCGAGCCGCAGCCTGGACTCCCGCCGTCCGCGAACCGCCTCGCCGCCGGGCCCCATCGATGGATCCCGAGCGTGATGGAGCTGGTGGGTCTCGAGGCGCCGGGGCCGGACATCCGCGTCGTCCTCGCGCCGGAATCGTCGCCGCTCGCGCGCGGCGTGCCGGCCTGGGTGTCGGGTTACACGGACGGCATGACCTCTGATGTCGGGAGCGTCGTCGTGCTTCTGGCCGAGCGCACGCCGTCGTACCCGGACGGCGGCCTCGAGGAGGTCCTCGCTCACGAGGTCGCGCACGTCCTCATCCACCGGGCGAGCGGCGGGCGGCGCGTGCCTCGGTGGTTCGACGAGGGGCTCGCGATGCTCGCGGCGCGCTCGTGGCGGCTGCGCGACCAGACCGAGCTGGCGCTGGGGCTGCTGTCGGGCCCGCGGGTGCCTCTCTGGAAGCTGGACGACCAGTTCCAGGGGGACCGGTGGCAGGTGGAGCGCGGTTACGCGCTGTCGGGCACGCTGGTGCAGGACCTTCTCGAGCGCTACGGCCCGGCAGTGCCGCGCATCGTGCTCGCGCGCCTCGCGCGGGGAGGCACCTTCGACGAGGCGATGCGCGGAGCGACGGGCGCGACGCTCCTCGAAATCGGCGATGCGTTTTACGAGAGGCAGGCGTCCCTGAAGCGCTGGATCCCGATCCTCACGAGTACCGCGGTGCTGTGGTTCGGGATCTCGCTCCTCGCGATCGTCGCGGGAATTCGAAAGAGACGGAGAAGGCTGGAGCTGGAGGAAGAGGCGGACGTGCTCCCGGCCGGCGACGAAGCCGAGCAGCCGACGGACGAGACGGTGAATTGAAGAGGCTCCGGGAGATCACCGACTATCGCCGCGTCCGGCGGGAACGGCGAGGCCGCGCGCTCGCCTTGGGTGCGGCCGGCCCGCGCGCGATGCGCGCCGCGCTCTGGCTCGCGGCGGCGCCGCGGTACGCCTCCGCGACGAGGCCCCCGAGGAGCTTCCAGTCCGTCTTCGCGTCGAGGCGCACGCCCACCCAGCCCGCCGTTCCGACATAGGGCGGAACGAAGAAGCGCCGGGGATCCGAAGCGACGAGCTCTTCCTGCGCGCCCTCAGGAGCCTTGAGCCACAGGCCGGTGAAGCCGACGCCGTGGTGGTCGTCCGCGAACATCGCGAACTGCCGCTCGCCCACGCGAAAGGTCGGCGCTGACCAGGCGACCTTCTCGTAAGCGCCGGGGTGAGCGAGACAAACGCGGCGGACGCGATCGAGGACCGTCATCCCTGTTACTGCCCGCCGCCCTGCTCGTAGACGCCCACGGGGGAAGCTTACCGCCGGCCGTCGGAGCCACGGTGCGACGTCTGCCCGCTCGTGAAGGGCTGCGACTTCGCGCGATCGTCATAGACTCGGGCCAACAGGAAACCGTTCATGCTCTTTCGCCTGATCTACTCTTCCGAGGCGGCGCCGGGCCTCGCCCCAACCCAGCTCGGGGAGATGCTCGCGGAGTCGCGGATCCGCAACCAGGCGCACGGGATCACGGGAGTGCTCCTCTTCGTCGAGGGCGTGTTTCTGCAGATCCTCGAAGGCGAGAAGGCCGACGTCCGCAACCTGATGGCCCGGATCGAGGTCGACCCGAGGCATCACGGCATCAAGGTGTTCTACGAGCAGGAAGTCGGCGAGCGCGCCTTCGGTGCGTGGTCGATGGCCTACCACAGCCCGAGTGCCGAGGATGTCGCGAAATGGGCCGAGCTCGACGGCGCCACGACGATCGGGGACGTTCTCGCCTCCGTCGAGAGCAATCCGGGGCGCCTCCCGGTGATGGTCGTCAACATCCTGAAGACGCTCGCGGCGCCGTAGGCCTGTGCAAGGTGCGCGAGGTGCTCGACGGCGCCGCCTGAACCTTCAGCTTCCCTTCAAGCTCGCGATGTCGATCACGAAGCGGTAGCGGACGTCGCTCCTGAGCATCCTCTCGTACGCCTCGTTGATCTTCTGGATCGGGATCATCTCGATGTCCGCGGCGATCTTCTTCGACGCGCAGTAATCCAGCATCTCCTGGGTCTCGGCGATGCCGCCGATCATGGATCCGGCCAGCGTCTTGTTTCCGTAGATGAGCGACATGATCCCGACCGAGGCGGGCTTCGGCGGGGCGCCCAGGCAGACCATCGCCCCTTCCGGCTTGAGAAGACCGAGGTACAGGTTGAGGTCGTGCTCGGCGGATATGGTGTCGATCAGGATGTCGAAGCGCCCGGCCAGCTTCTTGAGGCTCTGCGGCTCGCTCGTGAGCTCGAAGGCGTGGGCGCCCAGCCTGCCGGCGTCCGCCTCCTTGGCGCGCGAGGTGCTGAACATCGTGACCTCGGCCCCCATCGACGCGGCCAGCTTCACGGCCATGTGACCCAGGCCGCCGAGCCCCACGACGCCCACCCGGCTGTCGGGCGCGCATTTCCAGTGCTTGAGGGGCGAATAGGTGGTGATCCCGGCGCAGAGGAGCGGTGCCGCTGTCGAGAGCTCGAGGCCGGGCGGGACCTTCAGCGTGTATCTTTCCGCGACGACGATTTGCGTCGAGTAGCCGCCGTATGTCGGCGTCTTGCGGTCCATCTCGGTCGAGTTGTATGTGAAGGCCGCTCCTTTCAGGCAGAACTGCTCGAGGTGGCGCAGGCACGCATCGCAGGCGCGGCAGGAGTCGACGAAGCACCCGACGCCGGCCAGGTCTCCGACGGCGAACTTCGAGACGCCGGCGCCGACCTTCGTCACCTGGCCGACGATCTCGTGACCCGGCACCATCGGGAAGACGGAGGGCATGGAGTCGGCCCACTCGTTGCGGACCTGGTGGATATCGGAGTGGCAGACGCCGCAGTAGAGAATCTCGATCTGGACGTCGCGCGGCCCCGGCTCGCGGCGCGTGATCGGGTGCGGAACGAGCGGCGCCTTCGCGGAGGGCGCGGCCCAGGCGGGGATGGGAGAGGTCATAGTGGAGTCCTCCTCGTGGTCGGGGCTTTCCTCCGGCCTCCGCGATCCTACATTCAGGTCGCGGGCTCCAGGCGCCCGCCGCCAGCCTGTAGACTGAGCCGGTGGGCTCCTCCGAAGGCGCCGTGACGGACCTGGCGTCGCTCCTCGGTTCGATCGACATCTATCTCTTCGACCAGATCCTGCGCGGGCGAGTCCCTTCGGGAAGCGACGTCTTCGACGCGGGCTGCGGCCCGGGAAGAAACCTCGTCTTCTTCCTGCGCGAGGGCTACGACGTGCGCGCGGTGGATCCCGACGGCAACGCGATCGCCGCGGTGCGCGAGCTCGCCCGGATCTCTTGCGCCGCGCCTCGACGTCTCGAATTTCCGGGCCGAGCCGGTGGAAAAGAACAGCTTTCCGGATTCCACCGCGGACTTCGTGATCTCGAGCGCCGTCCTGCATTTCGCGAGGAACGCATCGCACTTTCGGGCGATGCTCGACGGCACATGGCGCCTCGTCAGGAACGGCGGCATCTTCTTCTGCCGCCTCGCCTCGACGATCGGAATGGAAGGTCGCTTCACGCCGCTCGGGGACGGACGCTTCCGCCTTCCCGACGGCAGCGAACGCTACCTCGTCGACGAAGAGACCCTGACGGCGCTCGCCGGCGAGCTCTCAGGGGAGCTGATCGATCCGCTGAAGACGACCGTCGTCCAGGATCGCCGCTGCATGACCACGTGGGTCATGAGGCGGGTGGACTAAGCGCCGGCCGCGTGCTTTTGCGCGAGCGCGCGGCGCTTCTCCCACGTCTCCCGCGCGAGGGCGACGTCCTCGAGGAACCAGCCGAGCTCCGAGAGGAGCAGCGCCTGCGGGCCGTCCACGAGCGCCTTCGCGGGGTTCGGGTGAAAGTCCACGAGAACCATGTTCGCCCCCGCGACGACGCCCTGCGCCGTGACGTGCATGAGGTCGAGGATGCCGTCCGGCGCGCGGTCGCGCGAGCCGACCGAGTGCGACGGGTCGATGCAGACGGGGAGGCGCGTGAGGCGCTTGACGACCGGCACGTGCGAAAAGTCCACGAGATTTCGGTGCGGGTCGCCGAGGTTCGTCTTGACGCCGCGCAGGGCGAACACGATCTGCGACTTGCCTTCGCTCGCGAGGTACTCGGCGGCGTTGAGCGACTCGTTCAGCGTGATGCCGAAGCCCCGCTTGACGAGGACGGGAAACTCCGGCTGCCGGCCGACGGCCTTCAGCAGCTCGAAGTTCTGGATGTTGCGCGTGCCGATCTGGAGCATGACGCCCGTGGGCTTCCCCGTCTTCTCGAGGCACTCGGCGATCTCGTCCACGTGGCTCTCGTGCGTCACCTCCATCGCGATGACGCGGATGCCGTGCCTGCCCGCGCGCGTGAAGACCTCCGGGAGGCAGCTCTTGCCGTGCCCCTGGAAGGAATAGGGGTTCGTGCGCGGCTTGTACGCGCCCATCCGCGTCGTCGTCTGGTTGAATCTCTCGAGCTCTTTGAACATCTCCTCGACGCTCTCGTTCGTGTCCACGGCGCAGAGGCCCGCGAAGACGTGCAGGTTGTCCTGCGAGAACTCGACGCCGTTGTACGTGAAGCCGCTCGCGCGCCGGTCGTCCTTGTGGCGCCCGAGGACGCGATATTCCTCCGAGACGCGCACGACGCGCTCGACGCCGGGCAGGGTCCGGATGTCCTCGAGGGAGAGGCGATGCGTGTCGCCGATGAGGTAGACCTCGGTGACCGTCTTCAAAGCGCCCTTCACCCGGTGGACCTTGACCTGGATGTCGGGCAGGGCCCGCAGCGTGTCGAGGAGCTCGCGTTCCCTGGCGGCATTCGCCGCGAGGGCGGGGTCGAGGAGGACGATCACGGCTCGCCCTGGGGCAGGCGGTCGACGCGCCCCTTCTTCGTGGTGCGGGCCGGATAGGAGCCGAGCACCTTGAGGTACGGACACTCCGCCGAGAGCGCGGCGATCGCCCGCGCCGCGGCGTCCTCGGTCTCGGCGCCTTCGAAGTCGACGTAGAAGAGGTATTCCCACGGATGGCGCGGGACGGGACGCGACTCGAGCTTCGTGAGGTTGAGGCCGTGCGCGTCGAGCAGATTGAGGCAGTGCGCGAGGGCGCCGTGGCGGTGCGGCGTCGAGAAGACGAGCGACGTCTTCGTGGGTATGCGCGGGTCCGGCGTGATCGCGACGGTGGAGACGACGACGAACCGCGTCCAGTTCTCCTCCTGGTCGGCGACGTCGCGCTTGAGGACCTCGAGGCCGTGATGCTGCCCGGCCTCTTCGGAGGCGATCGCGGCGAGCGCGGGATCCCCCGTCTCCTCGACGTGGCGGGCGGCCTCGGCGGTGTCGATGAACGGCACGGCCGCGACGCCCCGAAGCTCGGCGAGGAAGCGGCTGCACTGCGCGAGGGCCTGCGGATGCGAGACGATCCGGGTGATCCCGGGGAGCGAGGCTCCGGGAAGAGCGAGGAGGCAGTGGCGCACCTCGAGGATCTCCTCGCCCACGATCTTCAGATCCGTGTGCCGGAGGAGGTCGTACGTCTCGTTGATCGAGCCCGCCGTCGTGTTCTCGATCGGCAGGAGGGCGTATCCCGCCGCGCCGGACTCCGCCTCGTTGAGCGCGCGGAAGAACGTCGGGAAGCCGCAGAACTCCATCGCGCCTTCGCGGTCGCCGAAGTACTTCCGCGCGGCGAGGTGGCTGTACGCGCCCTCGGCGCCCTGAAAGGCCACGCGGCGCGCGTTGTCGAGCGCGCGCTCCTTGACCTTCCGGTCCAGGAGCGCTTCCTCCTGCACCTTGACGGACATCGCGATGATCTCGCGGAAGATTTCCGTGGCGCGGAAGGGGTCGAGGCCGAGCTCGCGGGAGATCGCCTCGACGCGCCCGAGGAGCCGTGTTTCGCGGTCGAGGTCCCTGAGGAACGGCTTTTCCCTCGCCTTGAGGCGTCCGACCTCGGCGACCTGCGCGAGACGCGCGGCGAGCGTCTCGAGAAGGCGGCGATCGGTCTCGTCGATTCGCTCTCGCAGGGTTTCGAGGTCGTCCATCGAAACCGATCATCTTAGCGGGAGGGCGTGCGGCGCCTCAGCGCTCGCAGATGCTCCGCCGAACCCCGGCGACCGGTAGCGGTCTGCGGCCGCGCTATATTCCCGCGTGGAGGCCGCCCCGCCCCTCGGTGTCTCCGACCGCGCGCGCTTCGCCCTCGGCGTGTTCGGCGTCTTCACGGCCCTCATCGCGGCGAACGCGCTGCAGTCGGCGATCCTCGGCGCGGTCCTCGGCCGGGATTTCCCGGTGGGGCGCTCCACCGGCGCGAACGCTCTGACCTGGTACGCGTGGGCGGTGCTGACGCCGGTCATCGCGGTTCTCGTGAGGCGGTTTCCCTTCACGAAGGGGCGCTGGAAAACGAGCGTCCTCGTCCACCTCGTCGCGAGCATGGTGCTCTTCGCCGCGCAGTTCGGCCTCTTCAGCCTGGGCAGCCGCGCTCTCCATCTCGCTCCACCGCTGTCCGTCCACCGCCTCTCCATCGGACCGCCGCCGCCGCCCCTCGGCCCGGTGAAGCAGGCGTTTCGCTGGTATTTCTTCCGGGGCGCCGGCACGTATGCGCTCATCGTCGGAGGGCTCGTCCTTCTCGAGTACGTGAGGAAGGACCGCGAGCGAGTCGCGCTCGAGGGCCAGCTCGCGCTCGCCGAGCTGAAAGCCCTGCGCATGCAGCTCCAGCCGCACTTCCTCTTCAACACGCTGCACGCGATCGGCGTCCTCATCCACAGCGACCCGAGAGCCGCGCACGTCATGCTCACGCGCCTGGCCGAGCTGCTGCGCCTCTCGCTCGACACGGCCGCCGAGCCGGAGCTGCCGCTGGAGGTCGAGCTCGCGTTCGTGGAGAAGTACCTCGCGATCCAGAAGGCGCGCTTCGGGGATCGCCTCACCGTGCGCTACGCGCTCGAGCCGGGAGCGATGCGCGGCCTCGTCCCGACGCATGTCATGCAGCCGCTCGTCGAGAACGCGCTGGAGCACGGCGTCGCGCCCCACGCGCGCCCGGGCGTGATCGAGATCGCGGCCTCGCGCACCGCCGACGCGCTCACGATCCGCGTGCGCGACAACGGGAAGGGCCTTTCGGAGGGCGAGGGGCGCGTCAAGAGCGGCGTGGGCCTCGCGAACACGCGCGGCCGGCTGCGGCAGCTCTACGGCGACCGCTCGCGCCTGACGCTCGCGAACGCGGTGGGGGGCGGCCTCGAGGCGATCCTGGAGATGCCATGGCGCGAGGCGCCGCTGCCGGCGCCGGCGGGGGGAACATGAAACCGATCAGGGCCTTCATCGTCGACGACGAGCCGCTCGCGCGCGAATGGCTCCGCAAGCTGCTCTCGGAGGAGCCGGGTGTCGCGCTCGCCGGCGAGGCCCGGGACGGACGCGAGGCGATCGCGAAGCTCCAGGAAACGAGGCCGGACCTCCTCTTCCTGGATGTCCAGATGCCGGAGCTCGACGGCTTCGACGTGCTGCGCGCCCTCGAGCCCGGGACGCTGCCCGTCGTCGTCTTCGTGACGGCCTACGACGCCCACGCCCTGAAAGCCTTCGAGGTCCACGCGCTCGACTACCTCCTGAAGCCGTTCGAAAGGGATCGGTTCCGGATGGCGATGGAGCGCGCCCGCGAGCGGTGTGCACCCCGCGGCGGGGAGGCCGCGGCAATGCGGCTCGTCGACCTCCTCGAGTCTCGCGGCGCGAGAGCGCGCGGGCTCGACCGCGTGGCCGTGAAGACGGAAGGCGTCATCAAGCTCGTCCGCCTCTCGGACGTGGACTTCATCGAGGCCGCGGGCCGCTACGTCACGCTGCACGTGGGCAAGGAGCAGCACCTCGTGCGCGAGACGATGAACGAGCTCGAGGCGAAGCTCGACCAGACCGTCTTCGCGCGCGTTCACCGCTCGGCAATCGTGAACCTCGACCGCGTGCGGGAGCTCCAGACGGAGAGTCACGGAGAGGTCACGATCGTCCTCTCGGACGGCCGCACGCTGCGCTGGAGCCGCAGCTACCGCGAGCGGCTCGAAGAGCTCCTGGGAACGGCGGGATAGCAGGGCGTCGTGAAGAAGTCCCGGTCGGGACTTGACCCCGGTCCGCTTTCGGGATCACTCTTCGGGGTGCGCGAGGCCCGAGGCCCGCGACATCAGACCCGCCGGGAGCGAAAGAGCCCCGGCGAAAGGAGAGTTCCCATGCATCCTGGATTCATGTCCTGGTGGGCGAGGCACCACGGCCCGTCCCGCTACGAGTACGCCGCCGCCGGCTGCGGCCCCGGCCGCGCCCGCTTTTACGACGGCGAAAGCCGCTCCGGTTCGCACGGCGACGAGCCGGGCGGCTTCGGCGGCGGCCCGTTCGGCGTCCGGCGCCCGCTCCGCTTTCTCGCCTTCAAGCTCGGCCTCGACGACTCGCAGACGGCCGAGCTCGCGGCCATCCTCGACGACCTGAAGACCGAGCGCGCCCAGGCCGCGGTCGACCATCGGCGGATGACGTCCGCGGTGGCCGACCTCTTCGCGGCCGCGGCGTTCGACGCCGCGAAGGTCGCCCAGGCCGGGACCGCGCGCGTGACGAGCGCCACGCGCCTCGCGGACGCGCAGGCGAAGGCGCTCCAACGCGTCCACGCGATGCTCGACGACGAGCAGCGAAAAGCTTTCGCGTACCTGCTGCGCACCGGCATCATCGCCATCTGACCGGGACCCCACGAAAAGGCCCGCGCGGAGCGTCCTCGGGCGCCGCTCCGCGCGGCTCCTCGCGGCATTAAGATGTCGCGATGCATCCCCGCATGGCCCAGATCGCCGCCTATCTGGACGAGACGCGCGCCGCGATCGTGCGGGCCGTCACGCCCCTTTCGCCGGAAGAAGCGGCGCGTCGGCCGTCGCCCGAAGCCTGGAGCGTCGCCGAGATCCTGACGCATCTGTCGCTCGTCGAGCCCGGAGTCGCGAAGAGAGTCGCCAAGAGCGTCGGGCGGGCGAAGGGCGAGGGGCTCGGGCGCGAGACGTCCGACTCGTCGGTCCTCGGCTCGCTCGACGGCGCGGGCCTCGAAAAGCTGAACGAGAAGCAGGTCGCGCCGGAATTCGTGGACCCGAAGACCGCGCTGCCGCTGCCCGAGGCGCTCGCGGCGCTCGCGCTCTCGCGCGAGAGCCTCCGGCACGCGATGGCGGAGGCCGACGGCTGGGCTCTCGAGGCCGTCGTCGCGGAGCATCCCCGCCTCGGGGCGATCGACATGTACCAGTGGCTCCTCTTCGTCGGGCATCACGAGCGCCGTCATTTCGCCCAGATCGAGCGCACGATCGAGGCGGTGACGGGGCGCTGACGCGGGCGATTCTGCTATCCTCGCCGGTCCGATCGAGTGCGGTGGGAGTAGCTCAGTCGGTAGAGCGTCGGATTGTGGTTCCGAATGTCGCGGGTTCGATCCCCGTCTCTCACCCCAGTCATTCCTTCGAATCGTCGCGCCCGTAGCTCAGCTGGATAGAGCGTCAGACTCCGGATCTGAAGGCCTCCGGTTCGAATCCGGACGGGCGCACCATTGATTCGAGACGTTTGGGTGCGCTACTGCATCGAGGAGTCTGACGCTCGAATACCTCGAAAGACCGTCAGACGCAGGTACTGAAGGCCTCCGGTTCGAATCCGGACGGGCGCACCATCGATTCGAGAAGTTCGGGAGCACTACCATCGGGGAGTCTGAGACGGAGGTCAATCGTCATGGCCGGACCGGATGCAGCGCTCATCAATTCCCGTATCCCCAAGCTCGTGGACGCCAGGACCGTGGCCGCCAACATCGTCTCCCAGGTGGAGGCCAAGCTGCCCAAGGGCGCCGCGAACAAGCCGAAGTCGTCGCAGGTCGCGATCGAATGCGTTCAGCGCATGCGCTCGGTCACCGTCAAGCAGCTCATGGCGGCGGGCGCGTTCTACAAGCTCGTCACCGACATCAGAACCGTTGCCAACAGCGCGCTGAGCAAGGGCTGCGGCAATTGCGGCGAGCAGGCGGCGATCGCTTTCATGATGCTGGTCGACAAGAGGGTCGAGCCGATCGACTACATGTTTTGCGCGGGGGAAGGCGACGACCACGTCTTCGTCGTGATCGGCCGGCGCGAAGGCAGCGACGTCAGAAAGTACAGCGCGCAGACCTGGGGGCCCGATGCGGTGGTGTGCGACCCATGGATGGGACTGGCCTATTCGTGCAGCGAGATGCAGACGAATCTCGCGTCGCGCACCAAGACCTTCGAGTACGCGTCCGCGTGCCGCTTCCGGACCGTCGACGGGCACGCGCCGCTGTGAACCGGCCGGGCCGCCGATTCCGGCGGCGTCCGGCCCTCCGGGTAGACTGAAGACAGATGAAGCAAAGCGCCCAGACGAGGCGGACGGCGGGATCCCGCCGGGCGAGCGATCGCGAGCTGCTGGACCTCCTCGACGTTCTGCGCCGCGAGAAAGAGAGGCTGAACAGGGCGTCGATCGCGGGCCGGGTCGCGCTCTGGGAGTGGGATCTCTCCACGGGGACGGTGGAGTGGACGAGTGTCGTGGACTCCATGCTCGGCTTTCCGCCGGGCGGGCTTCCCAGGAGCGTTCAGGCGTGGGGATCCTGCATCCATCGGGAGGACCTGCCCGCCGTGATCGACGCTCTCGACCGCCACCTGAGGGACAAGGCGCCCTACGAGGTCGTGTACCGCATCCGGCGCGCCGACGGAGAGTACGTCTGGTGGCACGACGTGGGCTACGCCGAGCGCGACGGCGAGGGGAAGCCCTTCCGGATGGCGGGAACCTGCGTGGACATCACCGAAACCAAGCGCACCAACGAGGCCATTCGCATCCGGGACACCGCGCTCGCGTCCTCGAACAGCGCGATCCTGCTGGCGAATTCCTCGGGCGTGGTGACGTACGTCAACAGGGCTTTCCTCGATCTCTGGGGTTTCGGAGGGGAGGCGGAGGTTCTGAATCGGGACGTGAAGGAGTTCTGGGATCCCGAGGAGAAGATGGGGGACCTCATCCAGACCCTCCAGGATCAGGGAGGCTGGACTGGCGAGCTGAGGGGCCGGCGAAAGGACGACACGCGCTTCGACGTGGAGGCCGTGGCGAGTCTCGCCATCGACGACGGCGGCAGAACGATCGGCATCATGGGGTCGTTCGTCGACATCACTCCCCGCAGGCGCGCGGAGTCCCAGATCCGCCGCCTCGCCGCCGCCGTGGAGCAGGTGGCCCAGTCGGTGATCATCACCGACACGAAAGGCATCATCCAATACGTCAATGCCGCCTTCACCGCGACGACGGGCTACACGCGGGAGGAGGTCTTCGACCGGACTCCGTCCATCCTCAAGAGCGGCCTCCACGATCCGGCGCATTACGAGCGCCTCTGGAAGACCATCGTTGCGGGACAGACGTGGAAGGGCCGCTTCACGAACCGCAGGAAGGACGGAAGCCGGTACGAGGTCGAGGCCACGATCACGCCGGTGAGGGACCGCCTGGGGAGCGTCACGAGCTTCGTGGGCCTCGAGGAGGACGTGACCGAACAGCTCGCCGTGCGCCGGAGGCTCCAGGAGCAGGAGAAGCTCGCGGCCATCGGGGGCATCGCGGCGGGCATCGCGCACGAGATCAAGAATCCCCTCTTCGCCATCTCGAGCGGCATTCAGCTCCTCCAGGAAGAGCTCGCGCTCGACGACGAGCAGCGCATGACCTTCGAGATCATCTATCGGGACGTGATGCGCATGGACCGCCTCGTCCGCCAGCTCCAGCTCCTGAGCGCGCGGCCGCGCCTCAACAGATCCGTTCAGAGAGTGGCGGATCTGATCCAGGCGGCGATCACGCTCAACAGAGGGCTCCTCGCCGAAAAGACTCTCAAGATGGCGGCTTCCGTCCCGCCGGACCTGCCCGACCTCGTCGTGGACCGGGACCAGTTTCTCCAGGTCCTCTTCAACCTCATCCAGAACGCGATTTCGGTGTCGCCTCGAGGCGGCCGCATCGAGGCGGCGGCCGAGGCGGGACCGGATCGTGCGAGCGTGATCATCAAGGTCAGGGACGAGGGGCCGGGGATTCCGGCCGATCTCGTGGAGAGGATCTTCGAGCCGTTCTTCACCACGAAGACGTCGAGCGCGGGCATGGGGCTCGCCGTCTCCAGGCGGATCGCGCTCGACCACGGCGGCTCCCTGAAGGGGGAGGATCACCCGCAGGGCGGCGCGATGTTCGTCCTCGAGCTTCCCGTGGAGGCGCCGGCGTGAACGGCACGCTCCTGATCGTGGACGACGAAGAGTCCATTCGCGCGAACCTGAAGCGCTACTTCAGCCGCAAGTCCATGGACGTGTTCACCGCCTCGACCGGCGGCGAGGCGGTCGGGATCTGCGGCTCGTCCATGGTGGACGTCGTCCTCCTGGACCTCCGGCTCCCGGACCTGGACGGGCTTGCCGTGCTCGGTCAGATCAAGGCGATCTCCCCGCAGACGGGCGTCATTCTCATCACGGCGCACGGTGACGTGGATACGGCCGTCAGGGCCATGCAGATGAAGGCGGACAATTTCCTCCAGAAGCCCGTCGACCTGAAGGCAGTCGAGGTGCTCGTGAACAAGCTTCTCGAGACCTCCCGGGACCGGACCGAGATTCTCTACCTGAAGGAGAAGGTCTCGCGCCTGTCGGGTTTCGCGGGTCCTTTGAAGCCGCGCTTCCCCGCCCGGGTGTCCGAGACGATCAACGCTCTGGCGTCGAGCCCGACGACGAGCGTCCTCATACAGGGCGAGACGGGAACGGGCAAGGGAGTCGCGGCGCGTCTGATCCACGAGCTGAGCGAGCGCTCGACGAAATCCTTCGTGGACATCAATTGCGCGACACTGACCGCCGAATTCCTGGAGTCGGAGCTGTTCGGCCACGAGAAGGGGGCCTTCACGGACGCGAAAGAATTCAAGCGGGGCATGCTCGAGCTCGCGCACGGGGGCAGCCTCTTTCTGGACGAGATCGGAGAGCTGGCGCCTTCCGTGCAGGCCAAGCTCCTCCACGTGCTCGAGGAGAAGAGATTCCGGAGGCTCGGCGCGACCACGAGCATCCAGGTGGACGCGCGCCTGATCGCCGCCACGAACGCCGATCTCGAGCGCTCCGTGAAGGCCGGCGCGTTTCGGAAGGATCTCTTCTACCGCCTGAACGTCATGCCGATCGTCCTTCCGCCGCTCCGGCAGAGGCGGGAGGAGATCCTGCCTCTCGCGAAGGACTTCCTCGAAGAGTTCGTCTCCGCGCACGCCCGCAAGACGGCCCGCGGCTTCACGCCTGAAGCCGAGAACGCCCTTCAGACGTACGGCTGGCCGGGGAACATCCGCGAGCTCCGGAACGTGATGGAGCGCGCGGCGCTGTTGTGCGAGGGAGACGCCATCGGCGTCGAGCATCTCCCGGACAGCCTGACCCGAAGTCCGAAGGCCGTGGGATTCGAGGCAGGGGAGAACCTCTCGATGGACTTCGTCGAGAGCGACCACATTCGGAAGGTCCTGAAGCTCTGCGAAGGCAGCCGCTCGCAGGCGGCGAGGCTCCTCGGGATCCACCGCTCGACGCTCCTGCAGAAGATCGCGAAGTACGGGCTCGAGGGCTGACGCTGTGAGATGAGCGGCGCCGTTCCATTCTGTAGATACTTTTAGTATATACTCTCGATCCCACAGGGAGGATCATCGTCATGCGCGCGAAGCTGTTCAAGAGCGGAGGGAGCCAGGCGGTGAGGCTGCCCAGGCTCTATCGATTCGAGGGGCAGAAGGAAGTCCTGATCTACCGGCAGGCCGGCAAGGTCGTCCTGGAAGGACGCCGGGCCGGATGGAGCCCCGAATTTCTCGCCCTGGCGGGCGCTTCCCCTGACTTTCCGTACCGGACCCGGAGACGGAAAGCCGAGCCAGGTCCGGATCTGGGTTGAAGTTCCTCCTCGATACGAACGTCTGCGTCGACTACCTGACCGGACGGTTCCCCCAGGTGATCGAGCGCATTCAGGACGCCTCGCCCGAGGAGCTCGCCGTGAGCTCCATCGTTGCGGCCGAGCTGCGATACGGTGCCGACAAGAGCCAGCACTCCGCCCGAAACCACACGCGCCTGGACGTCCTGCTCGGGGACCTTCGATGTCTGGACTTCGACCTCGCGGCCGCCCGCTCCTATGGTTCGCTTCGCGCCGCGCTGGAGCGCCGCGGCCGTCCCATCGGCGCACACGATATGTTGATCGCGGCCCACGCGCTGGCGACCGGTCTGATCCTCGTGACGGACAACCTGCGCGAGTTCGCGCGGGTCCCGCGGCTGGCGTGCGAGAACTGGCGGCGGCCATGAGTGCTGGCGTGAACCTGGTGGGGCACAGCACCTCGGCCCAGCTCGCTGTCTGATTCTCCGGCAGGCGGATTTTCCGACAGCCTTCAGGGCCTCGGCGCCTTGCCTTCCGGTCGTCGCCTGTGCTTATCGAAAAGCCCTCAATTCCTTGAATCCACGTGTCCTTCCGCGCCGGCCGGCCGGCCCCTCTTCCCCTGGCACGCGGTGTGCCCATTGGACTGAAGATGACACAGCCCGACGGCGCCACGAGGAGGGTTTTCGAAGGGACACTCGAGTACATTCCTCTTGCCGACATCATCCAGACGCTCCAGGCCAGAGCGAAGACCGGCGTCCTTTTTCTCAGGCGCGACGACGGGCAGAGCGCCGTCATCGCCTTCCGCGACGGCGCCGTCATTCAGGCGGTCCACTGCGAGTCCTACCAGACTCTCGGGGACCGGCTCGTCGGCGGCGAGGCCATCGATCGAAACGACCTCCAGGAGGCCCTCACGCACATGACCCGCTTTCCGGGCATGCGGGTGGGTGACGCCCTGGTCGAGCTCGGAAGCATCACAAGGGTACGGATCGAGGACGAAGTCAAGGCGCAGATGACCGAGACCATCGAAAAGCTCATCGGCTGGACCGATACCGAGTTCGAGTTCCGGGTCGGATCCTCTTCTGGGGCGCGCGGCCTCGCCGTCGACCTAATCCACGAGAAAGGCGTCTCGCCCCTTCACCTCCTCCTCGAGGCGAGCGCCCTTCAGGACCGGCGGAACCGGGAACGCGAGGTCCTCGAGCGCGCTTTCGAGACCTCGGCGGCGAGCCCCGTCCGGGGGGAGAGATGAAGCCGACTCCGCGAGCGCAGAACAGCGTTCTCGAGGGAACCCTCGAGGACGTGCCCCTGGCCGACATCGTCCAGGTGCTCCAGGTCGGCGCCAAGAGCGGGGCTCTCGTCCTTCGTCGCGGCGACGGGCAGACGGCGGTGCTCGCCTTCCGGGGCGGAGCCGTCATTCAGGCCATGAGCACCGAGTCCTACCAGTCGCTCGGGGACCGGCTCATCGCCAGCGCGGCCATCAAACGGGGCGAACTCCAGGAAGCCCTCGGCTACATGACCCGCTTTCCCGGCATGCGAGTCGGCGACGCCCTCGTCGAGCTCGGCTGCGTCAGCCGCGCGAGGATCGAGGAAGAGGTGGCGGCGCAGATGGCCGAGACGATCGAGCGGCTCATGAGCTGGACGGACACCGGGTTCGAGTTCCAGGTCGGATTCGTCGCTCTCCCGCGGGGCCTGCCCACTCTCGCCCTCGATCTCCTTCATGAAAAAGGCGTCGAGCCCCGGCGTTTGCTGCTCGAGGCCAGCCTCCTCAAGGACCGGCGGAACCGGGAGCACCACCCCGGGGCGTCGGGGGATGAGATTCCGGTGCCGAAGACGGAAGCCCCGGACGAGGAGTCCGAGAAGATCCTCCGCTGGTTCAACGAGGGGGCGCCGGAGAGGCCCTCCGATCTCGAGGATCTCTCCGGAGCGCAAACCGCCGCCTCTTACCTCTCGATCAGCGAGGAGCTCTTCGTCGCCACGGGAAGGGGCGAGATCGGGCTCCTCTTCCTGCGGTATGCGAGCGAGCTCTACTCCGACGGCGGCCTCGTCATGCGGACGAGAGAAGGGTTCCAGGTGCTGGGCCAGTTTGGAAACGCGTTTTCGTGGGGCGAGGTCCGAGAGCCGAAGACATTCTTCGCGAGTGGTGAGAGCCCGCTCTTCGATACGATCGCCGTCGAGAGGCGGCCGTACGCGGGCTTCGTCGCCATGACGGGGACAGGCGGTCTCGCACCCGTGTCCCCGCAGACTCCGGGCGCCCGCGTGGCGCTCGCGGTCCCGCTGATCGTCCTCGGAGACGTCTCGCTGATTCTCCTCTGCCGGACGGCGGTGGCCAGCGCGCCGGATGCCCGAGCGCTCATCGCGCTGGCGCGCCAGGTGTCGATCACCCTCGAGAACGCGGCGCTGCGCGAAGCCGCGAAGCGCACGGCCTCGCCCGTCGCCATGGTCTAAGATCGCCGCGTGATCGCGCCGTGCCCACGACCGACAGGCGGCGCGCGCCGTTCCCGAGGAAGGCCCGCATGACGGCCGCCAATAAGGTCGAGTCGCTCCGGAGCATGTTTCGCAACCTCGCGGAACGAAGCCGGGAGCTGAGGGACGACCTGATCCGTGAAAACGAGCGGCTCCGGGGCCGCGTTCAGCTTCTGGAAACCGACCTCGGGACGGCCGAAGGGATCCTGGTCCGGGAGTTCGAGGGCGCGCGCGGCGAGCAGGACCGTCTGAGCCGGGAGGCCGGCAAGCTCGCGGAGGAGAACCAGGACTTCGCGCGGCGGTACGTCGAGCTGGAGGAGCACGCGACCGGCCTCGCGAACCTCTACGCCGCGACGTTCCAGCTCCACGCGACGCTCGACCCGGCCGAGGTGGTGAAGACGATCACCGAAATCGCGATCAATCTCATCGGCGCGGCCGACTTCATCCTCTACCTCGCCGACGACGCCAAGGGCGACTTCATCACCGCCGCACGGGAGGGCGATCTCTCCCCGAACGCCCCGCGGCTCCCGGCCCTGACGCACGCGCTCGAAAGGGAGGCCGTCGGGGAGCGCAGGACCGTCTTCGCGGAACCGGACCCCCACGCGACGGGCGCGGAGAAACTTCCGATCTGCTGCACGCCGCTCGTCTTCCGGGATCGGCTCGTGGGTGTCCTCACGGTTTACGCGCTCCTCTCGCACAAGAAGAGCTTCTCCTCTCTCGATCGCGAGCTCTTCGATCTCCTCGGAGACCAGGCGGCGCTCGCGATCGTCTCGTCCCAGTGTTTCGTATCGGTCGACCGAAAGCTGAAGACAGTCCAGGGGTTCCTCGACCTCCTCAAGAGTTAGAGCCCTCCTGTCTGATTCCCCGACAGGTGGTTTTTCCGACAGCGCATTAGCGCCGGGGGGAGGCTCCTGGCGCGCGCCGGCCTCGCGCGAAAAGCGGCCAATTCCTTGATTCCAGAGAACCTGTCCCGGCGCAGGGGATCTTCCCCTCGCCTGGCACGGGGTGTGCGCTGAAGGGCGCCGAAGACCGATTTCTCGAGGAGGCTGGCAGATGGTGAGAAAGAAGATCCTGCTCGTCGACGACTCCGAAACGAGCCTGCTGATGTCGCGGATGATCCTCAGCAAGGCGAACTACGACATCGTCATCGCGAAGAACGGAGCGGACGGGGTCGATAGAGCCGTTGCCGAGCGTCCGGACCTGGTCCTGCTCGACGTGGTCATGCCGAAGATGAACGGCTTCGAGGCGTGCACGGCGATGAGGGCGCGGCACGAGACCGAAAAGACCCCGATCATCATGGTGACGACCCGCGGCGAGGGATCGAGCGTCGAGACCGGCTTTGCGGCGGGGGCCACCGACTACATCACGAAGCCCGTGAACGGACTGGAGCTCCTGACGAAAGTCCGGAACATCCTCGGAGACTGACGTGGCGGCCGAGAGCGATCCCCTCGAGTCCTACGTCCGCAGGGTCCAGGCGGACACCCACCGCTACGTCCACGACCTCCTGGGCGAAAACGAGAAGCTGAGGGTCGCCGCCGCGACCCTGCAGAGCGAGAAAGCGCGCCTCCAGGAAGAGATCTTCACGACGCACGAGAAGCTGGACCGGCACAAGCTCGAGGAGCTGAAGCTCGAGCGACGGCTGGCGGAGATCGCCGCGGAGAACCGGCGTTTCTCGGACGAGTACGTGCTCGTCGAGCAGCAGAACTCCAACCTGGCGAACCTGTACGTGGCGAGCGTGCGGCTCCACTCCACGCTCGACGAGAACGAGGTGCTCGCGGTGATCATCGACATCATCGAGTTCCTCGTGGGCTGCGAGCAGATCGGCGTCTTCGAGGCGAAGGGCGGGAAGCTGCGGCTCGTCGCTTCGAAGGGGTTGGACGAGAGCCGTTACGCGGAGATCACGTTGGGCGAGGGGACGATCGGACGGACGGCCCTCACGGGTCAGCCTTACCTGGCGGTCGAAGGAAGCGGCGACGAAGACGGGCTGACGGCCTGCATCCCCGTGAAGTTCCGGGACTCGGTCCACCACGTCATCACGCTCTTCCGTCTCCTCCCGCAGAAGTCCGGGAGGCTCGAGCCGGTCGACCACGATCTTCTCAACCTCCTCGCGGCCGAAGCCGGAACGGCTCTCGTGGCCGCCTCGCTCCTGTCGCAGCCGGATTCCCTCATGGTGCAGAGCGCGGAGGGTTGATGGCCAACGCTCCCACCGTCCCGGGCTCCATGCCCGTGACCGCCCCGAGAAACGGGAATGTCCCCAAATTGGCGGCGGGCAGCCGACTGGTGCCGAGCGTCTATCTCTATCCGGGCGAGCTCATCGCCACGTCGGACCCTTCGGTGATCTCGACGGTTCTCGGATCGTGCGTCTCCGTCTGTCTCCTGGATCCGGTGACGAGAAGCGGCGGCGCGAACCACTTTCTCCTTCCGCATCTCACGAGGGGAGATGGCTCTTCCTGCCGGTTCGGGGGAACCGCGATGGAAATGCTCGTCACCCGCATGCTTTCTCTCGGCTGCCAGAAGAGGAATCTGACGGCCCGGATGTTCGGCGGAGCCTCGCAGTTCGAGGGAGCGCGGGACCGTATCTCGATCGGACAGCAGAACGTTCAGGTGGCGACTCGCTTCCTCGAAGACGAGGGGATCCCGGTCCTCGTCCAGGAAACCGGAGGGTCGCGGGGACGCAAGCTCGTTTTCCACACGGAAACGGGCGACGTCTTCGTGAGGACGCTGTGACCGCGCCCGAGGACCTCGAGATGGACTTCGATCGGGACGCCCTGATGGGGGTCTTCCTCGCCGAGGGCGAGGAGCGGCTTTCACAGATGGAGGGCGGCCTCGTTCTTCTCGAGGATCATCCCTCGGACGAAGAGCTCCTCCAGGCCATCTTTCGGGCCGCGCATACCCTGAAGGGAAACTCGGCGACGCTCGGCTTCGGCGCGCTCACCGAGTTCACCCACGTTCTGGAGGACCTTCTCGAACGCGTGAGAAGCCGGACCCTCCCCGTGACGGGGGACCTGGTGTCCCTGCTCCTGGCCTCGGTGGACATCCTGAGGCAGCTCCTTTCGGACGCGGCGAAAGGCCTCGACGGGATGAGCCCCTCGCAGCGCTCCTTCCTCGGGCGGCTCTCGAGCGCCCTGGGAACCGCGACCGAAAAGGCCGCGCCGCCGGAAGGGAGCCGTGCCGACCGAGCTCCGGGGGAAGGCCTTGCAGAGAGCGGCGCCGAAAAGAGCGTGGAAATTCCCGGGCTCAACCTGATGACGAGAACGCTCCGAGTCGATCTCGACCGGCTGGACCAGATGCTGGCCCTGGTGGGCGAGATCGCGGTTTCCCGCGGCCGCCTGCGGCAGCTCCTGGAGCAGAGGCGCACGGCGGACCTCGGAGAAGCCCTGGAGGTCCACGAGGAAACCGATCGCCTCGACATGGATCTTCAGGAGCTCGTGATGAAGATCCGGATGATCCCCGTGGGCCCGACCTTTCACCACTTCGCGCGGACGATCCGGGACCTCGCGCGGAACCTGAAGAAGCAGGTGCGGCTCGTCACCGAAGGCGAAGACGTCGAAGTCGACATGACCGTCATCGAGCGGATCCGCGACCCCCTCACCCACATGATCCGCAACGCCGTGGATCACGGCATCGAAGCGCCCGAGGTCCGGGCGTCTCTCGGAAAGGATCCTTGCGGATGCATTCGCCTCCGCGCCTTCCACGACACCGGCTCGATCGTGATCCAGATCGTCGACGACGGGTCCGGTCTCGACCGGACGTGTCTCCTGGAACGGGCCCGCGCCATGGGGCTCGTCGGATCGACGGAAGAGCTCGGCGACGTCGCGCTCGACCAGCTCATCTTCGAGCCCGGCGTCTCGACGTCCGGCGTGGTCACCGAGCTTTCGGGACGCGGGGTCGGCCTGGACGTCGTGCGCCGCGAAGTCGAAGCGCTGAGAGGCTCGATCGAGGTCGAGACCGAGACCGGGCGCGGCACGACGATCACGCTCCGGCTCCCCCTCACGATCGCGATCATCGACGGCTTCGTGGTGAAGGCGTCGGAGGAGTCGTACGTCATCCCCGTGGAAGCCGTGATCGAGTGCATCGACCTTCCCGGCGGAAGAGCGCGGGACCGGCCTTTCGGGCCTGATCAATCTCCGCGGATCTCCGCTTCCCTATCTTCGCCTGCGCGAGCTGTTCGGGTTGCCGGGCGAAACCGCGCCGCGCGAGAACGTCGTGGTGGTCCGGAACGAGGCCGCTCAGGCGGGCTTCGTCGTCGACGCCCTTCTCGGCGGGAGTCAGGTCGTGATCAAGCCGCTCGGCCGGCTCTTCCGCGGGCTTCCCGCGGTTGCGGGGTCGGCGATCCTGGGGGACGGGCGAGTCGCCTTGATCCTCGACGTGCCCAAGCTGGTGAGAACCGCGCTCAGCCGGGGGGTGTCCCGGTCTTTCATCGCGCCGACCGGGACCGAACACGCGGGCGAAGCGCGGGATGCCTGCCTCGTCGCCGAGAAAGCTGATACCCAATCCTGAAGGAGGATCACATGAGACTTTTCAGAGCATCATTGGTCATCGCCCTCGCGGGGCTGCTCGCGAACGCGACCTGGGCCGCGTTCGAGATCACACCGGCCGTCCAGAAGGAGCTCGACAAGCACGTCGAGCAGGTCAAGACCTGGGCGGCGGACCCGGTGATCGTCAAAGCCGTGATCGCCCAGAACGAGAAGGGGCCGATCGCCGGCATGGACAACCCGAAGTGGAAGACCGTGCGCCGCAACGACAGTCTCGTGAAGGAGTTTCAAGAGCAACCCGGCGGGCCAGTATCTCAAGCAGAAGATCGTGAATTCCAACGGAACTTACGCCGAGGCGTTTCTCAATGGCGCGCAGGGCGAGAAGATCGCGTTCTTCGAGAAGACGACGAGTTACCTGCACAAGGGAAACCCGAAGTTCGACGTGCCCTTCACGTCCGGGAAGTCGTGGCAGGGGCAGCCGGAGTTCGACGAGAGCAGCCAGACCCATCAAATCCAGGTTTCGGTGCCCGTCGTGAGCGGGGGTAAGACCGTGGGTGTCCTCGTGGTGGGTGTCAGTTTGACGAAGCTCGAGAAGGCCACGAAGAAGTAGGGCTCTTCACGAACACTTCGCCAGCCGTCTCGGAAGGGAGATTCGAGTCATGAACAGAATCTGGAACACGACCACTGCGAATGAAGCTCATCGGGGCCTTCGTGATCGGCAGTCTTCTGGGAGCGTCGGCGGTCGCCTGGAACCTGTCGAACTTCCGCTGGGCGGCCTCGGCGTTCCACGTGGCGACCCGGGAAAGCCTTCCCGCCCTCGGGTTCGTCAACCGGATCGACCGCGACATGCTGGAAGCGCTCGTCGCCGAACGCAGCCTCATGTTCCTCCGGCAGGCCTCGGAAGAGGCCGCGCAAAAGCGCAAGGACCACGCGGAGAACCTCCGGCAGGCGAAGGAGAATTGGGCGAAATACAAGGCCCTTCCGGCGGGCGAGGAGGAGAGGAAGCTCTGGCCTCTCTTCGAGGGCTTCTTCGCCGATTGGGAGAAGATCACGCTCGAAGTTCAGGCGCTTCTCGCTCAGGACATGGCGGACGCCCGAAAGGACGCCATCGACCTTTCCCTGAGCGCGGGCGAGGACAAGTTCACGAAGGCGCAGGGCGTCCTCGGGAACCTCGCGGAGGTCCGGCAGAAGAACGCCGAGGCTTTCGCGGGGAAGGTCCAGGCGACGGCGAGCCGGACGACCGTGCTCACCATCGTCGTCCTCCTTGCTCTGCTGGGCTGCGGCATCGCCCTCGGGCTCCTGTTCGCCCGCCTCATCGCCAAGTCGCTGGTGGACGTCGCCTCGCAGGCCGAGCGCGCCGCGGACGGCGATCTGAGCGTTCGGATCGCCGTGAAGCACCGGGACGAGATCGGCCAGATGGGACTCTCTTTGAACCGGATGCTCGAGAGCTTCCAGAACATCATCATTCAGGTCCAGCAATCGACCACGCAGACCGCGGACGCCTCGCGCCAGCTCGCCCAGGGCTCCGAGCAGCTGTCCAGCGGGGCCGGCGAACAGGCTTCGTCCATCGAGGAGACGTCCGCGTCGCTGGAAGAGATGAGCGCCTCGATCACCCAGAACGCGGACAACAGCCGCAAGATGGAGGAGATGGCCCTGAAGGGCGCGCAGGAGGGCGAGGACAGCGACAAAGCCGTGAAGGAGACGCTGGAGGCGATGAAGGCGATCGCCGACAAGATCTCGTTCGTCGAGGACATCGCCTACCAGACGAACCTCCTCGCCCTGAACGCGGCCATCGAGGCGGCGCGGGCCGGCGAGCACGGAAGAGGCTTTGCCGTGGTCGCGGCCGAGGTGCGCAAGCTCGCCGAGCGGAGCCAGGCGGCCGCGAAGGACATCAGCTCCTTGAGCGGCTCCAGCGTGAAGGTGGCCGAGCGGGCGAGCCAGTCGCTGGGCGAGCTGGTCCCGGCGGTCCGCAAGACCGCCGAGCTCGTGCAGGAGGTGGCGGCGGCTTCCCTGGAGCAGGCAAGCGGGGTCGCCCAGGTGAACAAGGCCATGACGCAGGTCGACCAGGTCACGCAGCGGAACGCGGCGGCGGCGGAGGAGTTCGCCTCGACCGCGGAGGAGATGGCGACGCAGGCGGAGAACCTCCAGCAGCTCGTGGCTTTCTTCCGATCGGGCGAGCCGGGCAGCGCCCCCGCGCGCCAGGCGGCAGCGCCCGGTCCCTCCGCCGAGACCGTCGTCCGCCGCGCGCTCCCGCGCCCGGCCGGAATCCATCCCGGCCTCGTCATCGCATCCCGGGCGGCCGCGCGATCGGCCGTCGAGGCCGACCCGAACTTCCGGCGGTTCTGAAGGAGAAGATTCGATGGCACACGTGCACGAAAAAGAGGCGACATCGGCTCAGTACCTTTGCTTCCGCCTTGCGGGCGAGGAGTGCGCGATCGGCATCCTGAGGGTCCGGGAGATCATCGAGTACGACACGGTGACGAAGGTTCCGGCCATGCCGCCCTGGGTTCGCGGCGTGATGAACCTCCGCGGCTCGGTCGTGCCCGTCATCGACCTCACGGTGAAATTCGGCCTTCCCGAGAGTCCCGTCACGAACCGGACCTGCATCGTCATCGCGGAGGTGGCGCTGGACGGCGAGCCGGCCGTGATGGGCATCGTGGTCGACGCGGTCAGCCAGGTCCTCGAGCTCTCGCCGGCCGACATCGAGCCGCCCCCGGCCTTCGGAACGTCGGTCCGGGTCGACTACCTGCTCGGCCTCGGCAAGTTCGGCGACCGGTTCGTCCTTCTGCTCGACATCGACCGGGTCCTGTCGGCCGCCGAGCTCCTGAAAGCGGCTTCCCTCGAGTCCCAGGAAGCCGGGCCGGCGGGCGAGTCGATCGCTCCGGTGCACGCCGGCAGGGTCTGAGCCAAATGCCCAAACGGGAGTTGCCAATGCTCAAGAACCTGAAGATCAGCCAGCGCCTCGGGCTCGCTTTCGGCCTCGTCCTGGCCTTGACGGCCGTCGTCGGAGTCATGGGATACCGCGGCGTGAAACGCGTTGCCGACCTGACGCGCATCGTCCCGACAGTCAGTCCCGTCATCGACCTTTCCCAGCGAATCCAGGTCTCGGCGCTCGAGCTCAGGCGGTTCGAAAAGGACCTGATCCTGAACTTCGCCTCCCCGAGTAGATCCGCTGACTATGCCAAGAAATGGAATGAGCGGGCGCGGCAGCTGGGGGCGCGCCTGGACGAGCTCGAGAAGGCCCTCGCGATCCAGAAGAGCATCAACGTCGAGCGCGACAAGGACATGTTGAAGGGAATGCGGGCGGGCGCGGCGGCCTATGAAGCGGGGATCAGCGGAGTCCTCGCCGGGATCAAGGAGAGACCGCTCCAGTCGTCCCAGGAGGGAAATTCCGCTGTCGCGCCGTTCAAGGACGACGCCGACCGGCTCGAGATGACGGCCGCCGACCTCGCTCACCTTTACACCGATGAGCTCGCCGGCCTCGAAAGGGAAGTGAGCGCCGATGTGAGCCGCGTGGTCGCCGGCGTCCTGATCATGGTGATCGTCGCGGTCGTACTCGGCGTGAGCATCTCATTCCTGTTCACCCGGGCCATCACGGTGCCTCTGAAGACCGCCGCCGCCGCCATCGGCGAAATCACGCAAGGGGATTTTCGCACGGCGATCCAGGCACATGGGCGGGACGAGGTCGGTCAAATGCTTCTCGGCATGCAGGAAATGTCCCGGAGCCTCTCGCAGATCATCTCCGAGGTGCGTGCCGGAGCCGATGCGCTGACGTCGGCCTCCGCGCAGCTCTCGGCCACGTCGCAGGCCGTCTCGCTGGGCACGAGCGAGCAGGCCTCGAGCGTTCAGGAGACGACGGCAAGTCTCGAACAGATGACCGCGTCGATCACACAGAACGCCGAGAACAGCCGCCAGACGGAGCAGATGGCCGTCAAGGGGGCGCGCGACGCCGAAGCGAGCGAGCGGGCCGTGAAGGAAACGGCCGCCGCGATGAACGACATCGCCGGGAAGGTCTCGATCATCGAGGAGATCGCGTATCAGACGAACCTACTCGCCCTCAACGCGGCCATCGAGGCGGCCCGGGCGGGGGAGCACGGCAAGGGGTTCGCGGTCGTGGCGAGCGAAGTTCGGAAGCTGGCCGAGAGGAGCCAGGCGGCCGCGAAGGAGATCAGCGCACTCGCGTCGTCGAGCGTCAAGGTCGCGGCAACGGCCGGTTCGCTTCTGAGCCAGCTCACGCCCGCCATCCGGAAGACGGCCGACCTCGTTCAGGAGGTGGCAGCCGCCTCCGGCGAGCAGGCGTCGGGCGTCGCGCAGATCAGCAGGGCGATGGCCCAGGTCGAGCAGGTGACCCAGCGGAACGCGTCGGCTTCCGAGGAGCTGGCGGCGACCGCGGAGGAGGTTTCGTCCCAGGCGGAAGCGCTGAAGCAGACGATGGCGTTCTTCCACATCGACGCGTCGCGGTTCGGCGAGGGGGCTCCGATCCCGACCCTCGGTTCGCGGCCAATTCCAGGGACACGGGAAAGAAAGCGCCTGTCGGGGATTCACGCAGCCGCGTCGCGGCTCGGGGAGCCGAGGCCGGTGACCGGAAGCGTCACCTGAAGGACCTCGGGGGAGAACCTGCCGTGCGGACCCGGATTGCCTCCACCCAGGAGAGCTCCTCCGCGGCGTCGCCCTGGGGCTCACCGATCGAGCCGATCGAGCCGATCGAGCCGCGTGTCTTCCATCGGTTTCAGATCCTCATCCAGGGCGAATCGGGCATTCGGCTCTCCGACGTGAAGAAGGCGCTCCTCACGGGGCGCCTCAGCCGCAGGCTGCGCGAGCTCGGCCTGACGTCATTCGGCGAGTACTTGCGGCGGGTGGAGGCGGACGAGCGGGAGCGGGTCCGGATGCTCGACCTGATCACCACCAACGAGACCCGGTTCTTCCGGGAAAGCAAGCAGTTCGATCTGCTGGACTCGGACGTCTTGCCGCGTTGGGCCGCGGAGGTGGCCGACGGGAAGCGGCCGCGGCGCCTCCGTGCGTGGAGCGCGGGCTGCTCCACGGGCGAAGAGCCGTACTCGCTCGCCATGCTCTTTCTCTCGCACTTCCGGAGAGACTGGGACATGGAGATCCTCGCGACCGATCTTTCGACGCGCGTTCTGGAGCGGGCCCGGACCGCCGTCTGGCCGCTGTCGAGATCTCAGGAGATTCCACCCGCGTTTCTCAGGACCTTCATGCTGCGCGGGACGGGGCCAGAGGACGGAAAGATGAAGGCCGGCCCGGAGGTCCGCGCGCTCGTGCGGTTTGAACGCCTGAACTTGAACGACGCGAGCTACCAGGTCCCGGGTCCCTTCGACCTGATCCTCTGCCGGAACGTTCTCATCTACTTCGATCCCGAGGGAAAGCGTCGCGTGATCGAGAGGCTCCTTTCTCACCTCACGCCGACCGGGTACCTTCTCGTCGGACACGCCGAGAGCCTGAACGGGATCACGGACCGCGTCCGCGCGGTCATGCCGTCGGTTTACACCGCGGGGTCCGCCCCGGCGCACAGGCGCAGTCGTGCCCTCCCGGGCTGAAAAGCCGGTGGCGTCATGACATCGGGATCTTCACTCCTGGCGGTTTCCGGCGACACGTACAAGCGCCCCTCGCGGATTCTCGTCGTCGACGACTCGGCCGTGGTCCGCCAGGCGATGACCGCCATTCTGACGAAGAGCGGTTTCACGGTCGAAGTCGCGGCCGATCCCCTGATCGCGCTCGAGAAGATGAAGAAGTCGAAGCCCGACGTGATCGTTCTCGATCTCGAGATGCCCAGGATGGACGGACTCACCTTCCTTCGCAAGCTGATGAGCGAGAACCCGATTCCGGTCGTGGTCTGCTCCGGACTGACGGGCTCGGGGACCGAGGCGGCGATGAGGGCCCTCGAGGAAGGCGCGGTCGAGATCATCACGAAGCCCTGCATGGGGGTCCACGGGTTTCTCGTGGACTCGGCGGCGCAGATCGTGGACGCCATCCTGGGAGCCGCGCGGGCGCGGCTCCGCGTCCCGCTCGCTCGTGCCGCCCAGCCCAGGCTCTCCGCGGACGTGATGCTCCCCCGGCGCGTCGGGCCGCTCGCCGTGACGACGGACCGCGTCGTCGTGATCGGGGCGTCGACCGGCGGCACGGAGGCCCTGCGACGGCTCCTTCAGGATCTTCCGCCGGACAGCCCAGGCCTCGTGATCGTCCAGCACATGCCCGAGGTGTTCACGGCCGCTTTCGCGCGACGCCTGAACGAGGCCTGCCGGATCGAGGTCCGGGAAGCCGCGGACGGAGACCACGTGGCCGAAGGGCGCGCCCTGATCGCACCCGGCAACCGCCACACGCTGCTCCGGCGCTCGGGATCGCGCTATGTCGTCGAAGTCGTGGACGGCCCGCTCGTCTCACGGCACCGGCCGAGCGTCGACGTGCTCTTCCGGTCGGCAGCCCAGGCGGCGGGCGTCAATGCCGTCGGCGTCATCCTGACGGGGATGGGAGACGACGGCGCCGAAGGTCTCCTCGAAATGAAACGCGCGGGCGCGCGGACTCTCGCCCAGGACGAAGCCACGTGCGTCGTCTTCGGCATGCCGAAGGAAGCGATCGCGCGCGGAGCCGCGGACGACGTCCTTCCCTCGGGCTCATTCCCGCGGCGATCGTGAAAGCCGCCCGGGCCGACCAGCGGTCCTGACGTCCATCTCAAGGAGCAAGTCTCATGAAGAAAGCCAAGCAGGGACTCCGAAAGTTCGACAATGACGCCTTCGTCCTTCTCGCCGGGCGCCGCATCTCGCGCGTTCTCGCGGTGCTCTTCGCCGTCGCTCTTGCATGCGAGGCGGCTCCGGACTCGGAAAAGACAGCGGCTGCGAAGCCCGGTGTGGTAACGGCCACCGCCTCCTCGGCTGCGGCGCATGCGTCCGACACGAAGGACGGCGACTTCGTGGACGCGGAGCTGATCGATACCCCGCCGGTGGTCCTGAAACAGGTGGCCCCGCAGGCGACGCGCATCGCGATTCAGGGCCATGTCTCGGGGACCGTCCTTCTGCGCGTTCTCGTCGATGCCAACGGCGCGGCCGAAAAGGTGGACATCCTGCGGGATACGGCGCCGAAGGTGGGTCTCGGCGACGCGAGCAAGGCCGCCCTCGAGCAGTGGCGCTGGAGACCAGCCACGAAGGACGGACACAAGGTCAAGACTTGGATCGCGCTCCAGGTGCCCTTCAAGAACTGATTCGTTCGGCCCCGCGAGCCGCTTCGGGCCTAGACTGGCGTTGCATCGTGAGCGGAAGAACCGTTCAGCCCGAATGCTTCGAGACCGGCGAGGGCCATGCCGTCCATCGTCCGGAAAGAAACGTCTCGTTCCACGAGGCAGGCGAACTGTTGAGCCAGGCGGTCGTTTATTGTCGCGAGAACGCGATCCGAAGGCTCCTCATCGACACGACGAAGCTGACCGGGTTCGGGCCCATCGGGACTGCCGAGCGATTCGCCATCGGAGAACGGCTTGCGCGAGCCGCGATGGCGGCCGTCAAGATCGCGATGGTCGTGAGACCGGAGTTGCTCGACCCGGCGCAATTCGGGATCACCGTCGCGAGAAACCGGGGATTGTTCTCGAAGGCCTTCACGGACGAGTCGGAAGCATGGAAATGGCTCCTGGACGCAAACGCCGAGTGAAACCACGCGCCAAGGGCGCGACGGCGCGTCGGCGTGTCACGACGACCGAATCGCCGAGCATGGCGGACCATCTCGTCGCGTCCGAGGAGCGCTACCGGTTCCTCTTCGAGCGCAATCCGTTCCCCATGTGGGTCTACGACCTCGAGACCCTGCGGTTTCTGGCCGTCAACGAGGCAGCCGTGCGTCACTACGGCTATTCGCGCGACGACTTCCAGGCCATGACCTTGCTGGACATCCGGCCCGAGGAAGAGTGGCCGCGGCTCAGGGCCGAGGTCCGGGACATCGAGGGCTACCGGTTCAGCGGCCGCTGGAAGCTCAGGAGGAAAGACGGGTCGATCATCAACGTCGAGATCCTGTCGCACGACATGCCGTTTGCGGAACGGCCCGCGCGCGTCGCGCTCGCGAACGACGTGACGGAGCGCCTCGCGGCGGAAGAAGGGCTCCGGCGCTCGTACGACGAGCTGCGCGCGCTGTCGGCGCGGTTCGAGTCCGTGCGCGAAGAGGAGTCGACCCGCATCGCGCGAGAGGTCCACGACGAAGTGGGACAGGCCCTGACCGCGCTCAAGATGGATGTCGCCGAAGTCGAGCGCGGCCTGGCTGCAGCGGGCGGCGCGCCGGAGGAGGTGACGTCTGCCCTTTCCGCCATGCTTCGCCTGCTCGACGACACGATGGACGTCGTCCACCGCATCTCCACGGAGCTGCGCCCGGGCGTGCTCGACGAGCTCGGCGTTGAAGAGGCCGTCGAGTGGCAGCTGGAGGAGTTCCGCAAGCGCACAGGGATCGCCTGTCGTTTCGAGAGCGGGTTCGTCGGTGGGTCGATCGACAGGGCGGTCTCGACGGCTCTCTTCCGGGTGCTCCAGGAGCTCCTGACGAACGTCGTGCGGCACGCGCGCGCGAGCGCCGTCCACGTTCGCCTTTCGGCCGGAAACGGCCGCCTCGCCCTCGAGGTCAGGGACGACGGCTGCGGGATCCCATCGGATCGCGTCTACGCGCCGCGGTCGCTCGGCCTGCTCGGCATCCGCGAGCGCGTGTCGAACGTCGGCGGGAGCGTCGCCATCGAGGGTGAGCCGGGACACGGCACCCTCGTCAGCGTCTCGATTCCGCTATGACGCGCATCCTGCTGGCCGACGACCACGCGCTGTTTCGCCAGGGGCTCGAGCGGGTGCTGGCCGAAGGCTTCAAGGGCGCGGCATTCGGCCATGCGGGTGACACCGCCGCGGCGCTCCAGCTCGTGAGGGAGGAGACCTGGGACGTCGTCATCCTCGACATTTCCTTTGCCGGCCGAAGCGGCCTCGATGTCCTGAAGGAGATCAGGCGCGTGCGCCCGAAGCTGCCGGTCCTGATCCTGAGCATGCACCCGGAAAAGCAGTTCGCCGTGCGCGCGCTCAAGGCGGGCGCGGCCGGCTACGTGACGAAGAAGGTCGTCTCCGAAGAGCTCCTGAACGCCGTGAGGCGCGTCGTCGGAGGAGGGCGCTGGGTGACGCAGGAGGTCGCCCAACGGCTCGCCGCCGAGGTCTCTCTCCCCGCGGAGAAGCTGCCGCACGAGCTTCTCTCGGATCGGGAGTTCCACGTGTTCCGGCTCCTTTCGGGAGGCACGACGGTGAAGGCGATCGCCGCGGAGCTCGCCATCAGCGTCCAGACCGTCAGCACGTATCGCAGGCGGATCATGGAAAAACTGCACCTCGAGACGAACGCCGACCTCACGCAGTACGCGCTCGATCACGGCCTGATCGGCTGACCGAAGACCCGCGTCGTACTCCGTACGACGTCTTTTCCGGTCGATACACGACGCGAAATCCGTCGCGCCTCCGATTCCGGAGGCAGGCAGCTCTCCCTACTCTCTCCCCGGCCTGGAGGTCTGGGGAATGAGGATTCTGATCGTGGACGACTCGGAACCGGTCGGTGCGCGCCTGGTCGCGCTGCTCCGTCGGGTGGAAGGCCTCGAGTTCCTGCCGCAGGTGTTCAGCGCGAAGAACGCGGAAGAGGCGTTCCACTCCGAGCGTCCAGAGGTCGTTCTGCTCGACCTGCAGCTCAGGGACGGAACGTCTCTCGGCCTGCTGCGGGAAATCAAGGCGAAAGCGCCCTCCACCCGGGTGTTCGTCCTGACCGCGCATCTGGACGAGCGCTACCGAAAGCCATGCCTGGACGCCGGCGCCGAGTTCTACCTCAGCAAGACGACGGACCTTCCGCGTCTCGCCAGCATTCTGGCGGAACTGGCGAAGGATTCTGGTCCTGCCTTCCGGTGACGGAGGGCGCTGGACGGGTGAGCGCCGGCCGTTCGTCGTGAAGGGTTGAATGGAAGAGGGCCTTTTCGGGCGCTAGCATTCGTGGAATGCCCCGCCCGCCCGGCCGCTCTCTGACCGCCGACGCCCTGCTCGGCTCGCCGTACTCGAGCCTGCTCGCGAGGATGGCGACTCATCGCGGCGAGACGTTTCCCCTGCACGTGGGCGATACCTGGAGACAGGCGCCCGAGGGCGGGCGGCCCGAGGAGCTGCCGCGCGGCATCTCCGGGATCAACCGATACACCGACGTCCATGGCCTGCCGGAGTTGCGCGACGCGATCGCGGAGCGCATGCGGGCGCGGACGGGCGCGAGCCTCGCGCGCGGGAACGTGCTCGTGACGGGAGGGGCGACCGCGGGTCTCATGGCGGCGGTCGGCGCGCTCGTGTCGCCCGGCGAGGAGGTGCTCCTCCTTTCGCCGCACTGGCCGCTCATCGAAGGGCACGTGAGAATGGCGGGCGCGACGCCGGTCGAGGTGCCGCTTCTTCTCGGCGAGCTTTCTCCCGCGGCTGCCGTCGCGGCCGTCGAAGCGCAGGCCACGGAGAAGACGGTTGCGCTCTACGTCAACACGCCCAACAACCCCACGGGCCGCCTGATTCCACGCGCGACGCTCGCCGCGCTCGTGGACTGGGCCGCGCGGCGCGACGTGTGGATCTTCGCGGACGAGGTCTACGAGGACTATGCGTACGCGGGAGAGCACGCCTCGACGTTCGCCCTCGCGCCCGGGCGGACGGTGGCCGCGCACTCCCTGTCGAAAGCCTACGGCCTCGCGGGCGCGCGCTGCGGCTGGCTCGCCGGGCCCGAAGGCGCGCTCGAGGAGATCGTGAAGCTCGGCGCGCACACCATCTACAGCGCGCCGACGGCCTCGCAGCACGCGGCGCTCCGGATCCTCGCCGGCGCGGGCGACGCCTGGGTCGCCGAGGCCCGCGCCGAGTACCGGGCAACCGGGACGGAAGCCGCGCGCCGGCTCGGCGTCCCGGAGCCCGAAGGAGGCTCATTCCTCTTCGTCGACGCCGCTCACGCCCTCGACGCCCGCGGCCTTCTCGGGCTTCTCGAGGACTGTGCGGACGAGGGCCTCTTCCTCGCGCCCGGCCCGAGCTTCGGGCCTTTCCCCACGCACGTCAGGGTCTGCTTTACGGCGGTTCCGCCGGAGACGGCGCTCAGGGGCGTAGACATACTCGCGAAAAGGCTCGGGCGCTGAGCCTGGGATGGAATACCTCTAAACTCTTCTAGAAAATCACTTTCCGACGATCTGCGTTGTGCTCACTCATATCCGGGAATAGGGTACGCGCTGCTCGCGTTATCGGGGCATGTCGGAAACTCTGACTCTCCCCGTTCTCCCTCTTCGCAACGCCGTCCTTTTTCCCGGCGTCAGCTTCCCGATCGCCGCGGGGCGCGCCGGAACGCTGCGCGCCATCGAGCAGGCCGCGCGGCAGCCCGACGCCCTCATCTTCGCCGTGGCTCAGCGCTCGGACGTCGAGCGCGTCGCGCCGGAGGGGCTCTTCACGATCGGCACGGTCGCGAGCGTGAGCTCCGTCCAGCGCGGACCCGGCGGCATGCGCCTCCTGCTCGAGGGAAAGAGGCGCGGGATCGCGATGCGGGTCCTCGAAAAGAAGAACGGCATGCTCGAGGCCGTCGTCCTGGATGCCCACGAGCTGGCGCCCGCGGACCCGAAGGACCCCCTCTTCACCGCCCTCCACAAGGAAGCGCGTGAGCGCGCCGCCGAGCTGGGCGCGAAGATGGGGCTGCCCGACGAGGCCGTGGAGCAGTTCCTCGCGCAGGTCGACGAGCCCGGCCGCCTCGCGGACCTCGTCGCGGGCTACATCGACATCCCGACCCCCGAAAGGCAGCAGCTCCTCGAGACGCTTTCCGTCGAAGACCGCCTCCGCCGCGTGCTCGTGCACATCCAGCGGCAGATCAGCGTCCTCTCGGCGCAGGAGGACATCCAGTCGAAGGTGAAGGAGCAGATCGGCGACCGCCAGCGCGAGATGCTGCTGCGCGAGCAGCTTCGGGCGATCCAGAAGGAGCTCGGAGAAGGCGAAGGCAAGGACGCCGCGGACCTCGAGGAGCTGAAGAAGAAGCTCGCGGCGCACCCTCTGACCGAGGACGTGCGGAAGGAAGTCGACCGCGAGCTGTCGCGCCTCGAGCGCATCGGGCGCGAGTCGATGGAATCGCAGGTGATCCGGACGTTCCTCGAGACCGTGGCCGAGCTCCCCTGGGGCGTGCGCAGCGAGGAGAAGCTGGACGTCGTCGAGGCCGCGCGCGTTCTCGACGAGGACCACTACGGGCTCTCCGACGTGAAGGACCGAATCCTCGAGTTCCTCGCGGTGCGCCAGATGCGCGCACGGGCGGAAGCAAGCTCGCCGGAGCAGGCCGCCTCGACCGCGGGCCTCGAGCCGACGGTGCCGATGGGCGAGGCCGCGGAGCCCGCCGCGCGAAAGGAGGTCACCGGTACGAAGGGGCGCATCCTGCTCTTCGTCGGCCCGCCCGGCGTCGGCAAGACCTCGATCGCGAAGTCCATCGCCCGCGCGATGGGCCGCAAGTACGTCCGCATCTCGCTCGGCGGCGCGCGCGACGAAGCCGACATCCGCGGCCACCGGCGCACGTACGTCGGCGCGATGCCCGGCCGCATCGTCCAGGGCCTGAAGCAGGCCGGCACGAAGAACCCCGTCTTCCTCCTCGACGAGGTCGACAAGCTGGGAGTGTCCTTCCAGGGCGACCCCGCGAGCGCCCTCCTCGAGGTGCTCGATCCCGCGCAGAACGACTCGTTCACGGACCACTACCTCGGCCTTCCGTTCGATCTTTCCGAGGTCCTCTTCATCGCGACCGCGAACCTGCTCGCGGGCATTCCGGCGCCGCTCCTCGACCGGCTCGAAGTCGTCGAATTCGCCGGCTACACCGAGCGCGAGAAGCTCGCGATCGCGCGGCAGTACCTCGTCCCGCGCCAGCTTTCCGAGAACGGCCTCGCGGTGGGCCAGCTCGAGCTGACCGACGGCGCGATCGCCGAGGTCATCACGAGCTACACGCGGGAGGCGGGCGTCCGGCAGCTCGAGCGCGAGCTCGGTAAGCTGTCGCGGAAGGTCGCGCGCCGGATCGCGGCCGGCGAGATCGCGAGCCTCGCCGTGGACGCGGCGGATGTCTTCCCGATTCTGGGCAAGAAACGGGTTCACCCGGAGAAGAAGATCGTGGCCGACCAGGTCGGCCTGGCGACGGGCATGTACTACACGCCCGCCGGCGGCGACATCATGTTCGTCGAGGCGATGCTCATGCGGGGCAAGGGCGAAGTCGTCCTGACGGGGCAGCTCGGCGACGTCATGAAGGAGTCGGCGCGAGCCGCCTGGACGTACGCCCGCTCGCATGCCTCGGCGCTCGGCATTCCCGACAACGCGTTCGAGCGCGACCTGCATGTCCACGTGCCCGCCGGCGCGATCCCGAAGGACGGCCCCTCGGCGGGCATCGCGATGGCGACCGCCATCGTGTCGGCTCTCTCGGGAGTTCCGGCGCGCCACGATCTCGCGATGACCGGCGAGATCACGCTTTCGGGCCGCGTCCTTCCGATCGGCGGCCTCAAGGAAAAGGTCCTCGGCGCCGTTCGCGCGGGGATCCGCACGGTCGTCCTGCCGAAAGACAACGAACCGGATCTCGCCGACCTGCCGAAAGAGGTGCGCGTGCTGCTCGACGTGCACCCGGTCGACGATCTCGGCGCCGCGCTCGCCGTCACGCTGCGCGGGGCGAAGCTCGCGGGGGGGCTCCTTCTCCTGCACGGGGACGGGCAGGTGCCCGAGGCGGGCGCCGTGTCGAACTGAGCCGGCCGGCACGAACGCGCTCGATCCGCCCCTTCACGGCACGCGCGGGCCGAGGAAGCGCTTCTCGAGGAGCACGAAGGCCGGGATCGAAAACGCCGCGACGGCGGCTGCCAGCGCGTAGGCGGCGGGAAAGCCGGCGCGCCCGATCACCGCGCCCAGAACGACGGAGCCCGTCCCGATGCCCGTGTCGAAGGCCGCGAGGATCGCGCCGAAAGCCGCGCCGCGGCGCGCCGGATCGACGTGCCGCGTGACGTGGGCGACGTAGACGGGGTAGACGTTGCCGAAGCTCACGCCGAAGAGAACGGCCGAGAGAGCGAGCAGAGCCCACGTCGTGGCGAGGGAGAGGACCGCGAAAGAAACGGAGACGAGGCCGAGGAGCGGCAGGATGACGCGGCGCGGGCCCACGCGATCCGCGAACCGCCCGATGAAGGGGCGCAGGCAGAGGACCGTGAGCGAGAAGACCGTGAAGAAGAGTCCCTTGGGCCTGAGACCGCTCGCCTGCGTCCACATCGCCACGAAGCTCGTCACGCCGCCGTAGCCGAAGCTGCACAGAAAGAGGCACAGCGACACGGCGAGAACCGGCCACTCGATGAAATCCCGCGTGAAGAACGGCGCGCCGACTGCCCGGACGGGCCCCTCGGATTCCGGCAGGCGCCACGCGATCGCCGCCATCGCGAGGTTGAGCGTCCCGACGGACGCGCAGAGCGCGCCCCAGCCGTGCTTGTAGATTTCGAGGCCGAGCGCGGGCGCGAAAGCCGTGGCGAGCACCGTCGCCATGCCCCAGTACCCGAGGCCCTCCGCGCGGCGGCCCGGCGGGATGAGGCCGGTGATGTAGGCCGCCGAAGAGGAGAGAAGACCCGACCAGAAGAAGCCGTGAAAGAAGACGAGACCGACCAGAAGCTGCCAGCTGTTCGAGAGCGCGTAGGCGGTCGAAAAACCCGCAATCACGAGACTCGAGACGAGGAGCATCCGGCGCCGGCCGAACCGGTCCGCGAGCGCGCCGGTGAACGGCGCCGACAGCGCCGAGGCGTACGTGAGAAGGCCGAGAAAGAGGCCGGCGGCGAGCGTGCTTCCGCCCAGCTCGAGGATGCGGAACGGAGCGGTCGGAAGGAGCTGGAACAGCGACAGGAAGACCGAGAACGTGAACGCGCACATGAGGAAGAACGGGCGGGAGAAGAGGCGTTCGCTTCCGTTCACGGCCGGAGTCTAGGCGGCTCGAAAAAAGGGGCCGCCCCGCGGGCGGCCGGAGGAGGAGAGTGCGCTGCGTTGCGCCTCGCATGGCGCATGCCAGCCTCGCCGCGCCGAAAAGGCGCCCCAGTCCGCCTAGGCCTCGAGAACGATGTCGAACCGCTCGTGGTGCAGGTGCTCGTCGCTCTGGACGTGGATGGGCATGCCGATGTGCTCCTCGAGCTCTTCCACGAGGCGGCGCTCCTCGCCCACGAGCGAGCGGTAGACCTCGGGGTGGACGCGGAGGACGAGCGAGTGCGCCTCCCCGACCTCGACGCGCTTCAGCACCTCGCGGCGGATCTCGAGGACGATCGTCGGAACGCTCTTCGTGCGGCCCGAGCCCGCGCAATAGGGGCACGGCATCGTGAGCGCCCGTTCGAGGCTCTGACGCTGCCTCTTCCGCGTGATCTCGACGAGGCCGAACTCCGACACGGGCAGCATCCGGTTCTTCGAGCGGTCGTTCTTCAGCTCGGCCTCGAGCGCGGTGACGAGCTCCTTGCGGTGCTCCTCCTCCTCCATGTCGATGAAGTCCACGACGAGAAGGCCGCCGAGGTCGCGCAGCCGGATCTGCCGGACGATCTCCTGCACCGCTTCGAGGTTCGTCTTCACGACCGTGTCCTCGAGGCGCTTTTTTCCGACGAACTTGCCCGTGTTCACGTCGATCGCGACGAGCGCTTCGGTCTGGTTGATGACGATGTAGCCGCCGGACTTCAACCAGACCTTCGACTTGAGAGCGTTCTCGATCTCGGCCTCGACTCCGTACTCCTCGAAGAGCGGCGCGGACTTGCGGAAGAGCTTGACCTTCGAGACGAGCACGGGCTGCACCTGGTCGAGGAACTCGACGATGCGCTGGTACTCCTCGTCGTCGTCCACCCAGAGCGTCGCGAAGTCCGAGCCGAAGACGTCCCGCGCGGCGCGGAGCGTGAGGTCGAGGTCGCGGTGGAGAAGCGTCGGCGCCCCCGCGCGCTCGCCTTTCTTGCGGATCTGTTCCCAGAGCTTCGTGAGATAGCGGCGGTCGGCCGCGAACTCCTCCGGCGCGCGCCCTTCGCCCGCCGTGCGCACGATGTACCCGCCGGGGCCCTTCTTGAGGTTCGTGAGGATGTCCTTGAGGCGGTTTCTCTCGTCCTCGTTCTCGATGCGCCGGGAGACGCCGACGTGGTCGATCGTGGGCATGTAGACGAGGGTGCGGCCCGGGAGCGTGACGTGAGTCGAGACGCGCACGCCCTTGTGCGCGATCTGGTCCTTCGTGACCTGCACGACCAGCTCCTGACCCTCCCGAAGGAGCTCGTCGATCGACGGGAGGATCGGCCTCGACGGCACCTCGCCGTCGGCCGCTCCCGGCGCGCTCTCGGCAGGCGGGGGAAGAGCGACGAGCGTCGCCGCGGCGCCGCCGCTCCCGAAGGCGTCGAAGTCGTCCACTTCCTCGCCGACGTCGGCCACGTAGAGAAAGGCGTCCTTCTCGAGGCCGATGTCCACGAAGGCCGACTGCATCCCCGGCAGGACACGCGTCACGCGCCCCTTGTAGATGTTTCCGACCGTGCCGCGCTGCTTGCGCCTCTCGACCTGGACCTCGGCCACACGCCCTTCCTCGAGGACGGCAATGCGGGTCTCGCGTTCGGACGAGGAAACGAGAAGCTCTTTCGGCACGGCGGGAGTGTACGCGGAGGCGCCCCGCGTTCGCGGCGGGCTCCGGACGAGCCGGGGCTAGAATTCCCGGGTTGGCTCGGCAGATCGGACGCCTCACCGTGACTTCGCGGTTAGTGGCTGTCGGGATCGGGGTGGCGGTCGGGCTCCTGCTGTGCGAGATCGTCCTTCGGACGGCCCACCCGATGGCGTTGCGGCCCGGACCCGAGGACGGGGAACCGTTTGTCGTTCCGGATGCCGTCATCGGCTGGGTCGGAAGACCGAATTTCCGGTCCGAGGTGCGTTTCGACCCCGACTTCCGCCACGAGGTCTCCCTGAATTCGCGAGGGCTTCGAAACCGGGAGACGCCGTACGCCCGTGATGCGCGAAGACGGATCCTGTGTGTCGGTGATTCCTTCACGTGGGGGCTCGGCGTCGAAAGCCGTGACGCGTTTCCCTCCCTCCTGGAGCACGGTCTCTCCGGGACCGAGGTCATCAACGCGGGCGTCCTCGGCTGGGGAACGGCCCAGGAGTGGCTGTGGCTCGAGAGAGAGGGGCAGCGCTATTCGCCGGACGTCGTGATTCTCGGGTTCTTCGTCAACGACTTCTGGGACAACGAAGGGAGCGACTTCCCCGGCCACAGGCCGGTCTTTGCCGTCAGCGCCGGAGAGCCCGTCCTCAAAGCTCCTCCGACGCTCTTTCTCGAGAGGCGCCGGAGTAACTCGATCCTGCGCTTCCTGCGCGGTCACAGCTGGTTCTTCAGGGCGGTCCTGTACGGTGAGGAGTGGTTGCGCGTCGGGTTTTTCCAGCCCACCGACCTGACGCCGCTTACGCGGGCGACCGTCCGGAAGCCGGCCGACCCTGCGTCTCCGCCGGCGCAGGAGATCACGTTCGCCCTCCTCAAACGGATCCGAGAGTTCTGCGACCAGCGCGGAATCCGCCTGATCGTCCTGTGCGTTCCTTCGAACTCGGACGTTCGGCCGGGACTCGAGGGGACGGCGCTCGCGCTCGCGCTCCACAACGCCTACGAGGTCGCGATCCGCTTCTGCCGCACGCTGAACATCGACGCCGTCGAATTGAGGCCGCGGCTCGTCGAGATGGAGCGCCGGGGATCGGGAGGATTCCACCGGATCGATTTCCACCTGAATCCCGCGGGTCACCGGGCCGCCGCCGACCTTCTCATGGCCCGGATCGGGGCCCCCTGAGCTCCGGGGAATTCAGACGTTGACGTACCGCCGGTATGCGACGGAGAGAATCAGTCCCGCCATGCACCACGTTGCGACGAGCGATGACCCGCCGTACGAGACGAACGGCAGCGTAATGCCGGTCGTCGGCAGGACGCCGACGTTCATCGCGACGTTCACGAGAGCCTGGGCTCCGATGTTGAGGACGAGGAGCAGGACGAGCATCGCGCCTCCGCGGTCTCGCGCGTCGCGCGCGAGCGCGAGCCCTCGTGCGATGAGGAAGCCGTAGAGAGCGAAGAAGACCGCGACGCCCGCGAACCCCCATTCCTCGGCAAGGGCCGCGAAGATGAAGTCCGTGTGCCGCACCGGAAGGAAACCGAGCCGGCTCTGTGTGCCGCGCTTCCAGCCCTTGCCGAAGATCCCGCCTGAGCCGATCGCGATCCGGGCCTGCCGGAGCTGGTAGCCCGCGCCGCGCGCCTCGAGGTTCGGGTCGAGGAACGTGCGGATGCGGTCCTTCTGGTAATCCTTGAGGAGGAACCACGAGCCGCCGATGGCGAGCGCCCCGCCCACGATGAGAGCGGCCCACCAGCGCCCCGGGATACCGCCGAAGAAGAGCGCCACGGCGAGAAATGGCAGATACGTGAGCGCGAGGCCCAGGTCCGGCTGCAGGAGGACCAGCACGACCGGCACGCCCACCGCCGCGGCGACCGCCGCGATCGTGCGCGGGCGCAGGAGCGCGCGGTCGTCGCTCTCGAGGATCCAGGCGAGGAGAAGAGCGATGGAGATGCGCGCGAACTCGGAGGGCTGGAGCTGGAACCCGCCGCCCACCTTGACCCACGATTTCGCTCCCGCGATCCGCGTGCCGAAGATCGGGAGGGCGAGGAGCACGAGGAGCGTGAAGGCGTAGAGGCCCGGCGAGTACTGGAGGAGGATCCGGTAGTCGATCGCGAGGAACACGCTCGCGGCGATGAGGCCGAGGACCGCGAAGAGGATCTGCTTGCCGGTGAGGTCCCCGCGCGGCGTGCCCGCGGTCGTCGAGGCGACCATCGCGATTCCGATCGCCGTGAGGGCGATGACGGGAAAGAGCAGGCGCAGGTCGATCCGGCGGGGAAGGACCTCGGCCAGCCGCGACATCGCTCAGTCCACCCGCGCTCTTGCGCGGCCCACCGGGCGCGCGGCGACCTCGGCGAGCACTTCGGGCTTCGCGCCGCGGCTCTTCGTCACCCAGTATTCCGCGAGGCGCGCCGCGAGGGGCGCCGCGACCGTCGCGCCGTGCTCGCCGTGCTCGACGAACACGACCACGACGATCTTCGGGTCGTCGCGCGGCGCGAAGCTCGCGAACCAGCCGTGATCGCGCAGCTCCTCCGGGAGGAGGTGCCCCTTCTTCGCTTCCTTCTGTCCGACCACCTGGACGGAGCCCGTCTTGCCGCACAGGTCGAGGCCGGCCACGCGCGAGCCGTACGCCGTCCCGCCGGGCATGTTCACGACCCGCCAGAGTCCCTCGACGAGGACCTCGTGCGCCCCCGGCGGATACGCGATCGACTCCGTGGTCTCGGGGCGGTAGACGAAGCGCTCGCCCGTGCGCACGTTCTCACCGATGTGGAAGAGATGCGGAATCGGCAGAGAGCCGTCGGCGTTTGCGATGCCGGCCATGCCGCGGGCGAGCTGCAGCGCGGTCAGGAGGACGGGCCCCTGGCCGATCGACACGGAGATCGTCTCGCCGGCGTACCACGGGTGCTTGCGCGCCGCGAGGCTCCATTCCGGCGAGGGGACGATGCCGCTCTTCTCGTGCGCGAGGTCGATGCCGGTCGGCCGCCCGAAGCCGAAGCGCGAGGCGGCCTCGGCGATCGCCTCGATGCCGAGCCGCTTCCCCATCGTGTAGAAGTACGTGTCGCACGAGACCTGAAGCGCCGTGGTCAGGTCGACGCTTCCGTGGCGGCCGTGGCAACGGAAGAAGCGCCCGTAGAACGTGGCGCCGCCCGGACAGAAGACGCGCTCTTTGGGGTCGATGCCGTGCGCGAGGATCCCGTACGCCATGAACGGCTTCCACGCGGAGCCGGGCGAGTAGACGTTCTGCAGTGCGCGGTTGTTGAGAGGGCGGTCGGCGTCCTCCACGATGCTCTCCCATTCCGCCCGGCTCACGCGCTTGGTGAAGAAGTTCGGGTCGTACGCGGGAGCGGAAAGGAGCGCGAGGATCTCGCCGGTCTTCGGGTCGAGAGCCACCGCCGAGCCGACCTTGTCCGCGAAGTAGTCCTCGGCGATCTTCTGGAGAGAAAGGTCGATCGTGAGGCCCAGCGTGTTGCCGGGCAGCGGGGACTCGTGCCCCGATTCGCCGACCTCGCGCCCGAACGAATCGATGACGTAGGTGCGCGAGCCCGAGAATCCGGCGAGAAGGTCCTGATACGTCGCCTCGACGCCCTGCTGACCGATGGCTTCGCCGGGGCGGGGAGGATTCGCGTCGAGGGGGCGCGCCTTCACGCGCGCGGCGGCCTGCTCGGCCGTGGCCTCGCCGAGCTGGCCCAGGAGGTGAGCCGCGGCGGTGCCTTGCGTGTACACCCGGCGCTCGGTTTTCTGGACGACGAGCTCCGGATGCTCGAGCGAGCGCGCCTGGACGGCACCCACCTCGGAGACCGTGAGGTTCTCCTGCAGGACGACGGGGACGAAGTCGTAGTACGAACGGTCGCGCTCGACGCGGTGCTTGAGATCCTCGAAAGTCCGGCCGAAGACCTCGGCGACGAACCGAAGCGAGGCATCGAGGTCCTTCGTCTCGCGGCGGTAGAGGAGAAGGGTGAAGGAGGGCTCGTTCTCCGCGAGGACGACGCCGTTGCGGTCGAGGATGAACCCCCGCGGCGCCGTCACGGGCACGCGGCGCAGGCGGTTGTTCTCGGCCTGGCGCTCGTACTCCTCGCCGCGAAGCACCTGATGAACCCAGTAGACGCCGGCGAGGATCCCGATGAGAACCCAGGTTCCGCGCGCGACGACGTCGATGCGCGACAGGACGGGGCGGCGGTCCTCGCGGGCGCTGGCCGGCATCAGGTCATTCTCACGCGCCGGCGCGCCTCGCGGCGCTGCTTCCAGGGCACGCGCGACGCCGCGTACAACAGGCCGCCGAGCACGCCCGTGGAAAGAGCGCGGGCGGCGAGCCTCCACGGCGCGGGCGGAAGGTAGTCGCCCTTGAGGACCCACAGGAGAAACGTGAGGGTCGCCGCATCCACGAGGACGGCGCCGGCCAGGAGGCCGCCCACGGCCACGGGCTTCTCGACGACCATGCGCGCGCCCACCGTGGCGAGCAGATACCCGATGAGGATCTTCGAGAAGGCGTGGAGCCCGAGGAGCTGGCCGGGCGCGAGAAGGGCGTCCTCGAGAAGCCCCGCGGGAAGGCCGGCCAGCATCGCCGGGATGGCGACTCCGCCGCGCGCCATGTCCGCGACGACGAGGAGGAAGAAATCCGGAGGCGCCGGCACGTGGAGCGCGCCCAGCCCGAGCGTCGCGAGAACCGCGAGGGAGAGCCCGATCGCGACACGAAGCGGCTTCATCGGACGCGCCTCGCGCTCAGCGGCGTTCGACCGCGGGGCGGCCCGGCGTCGCGTCGGATTTCTTCATGGGGGGCAGGACGAAGACGTTGGACTCGCGGTGGGGATCGACGGCGGCGGAGACCCCGATCTCCCAGAAAAGCGTCTTGTTTCGGCGCACCGATACGACGCGGCCCACCGGGAGGCCGCCGGGGTAGAGCCCGTCCGTGCCGGAGGAGACGAGCGTGTCCTCCGGCTCGACGGGCTCGATCGTCGGCACGTACTCGATCGACACGCTTCCCTCTCCGTCGCCTCGCGCCACGGCCGGGCGTCCGGGCTGCGCCGCGTGAGTGAGAAGGACGCCCACGGCCGCCGTCTTGTCGGAGAGAAGCTGCACGCGCGCCGTCCCCGGGCCGAGGGCGATGACGCGGCCCAGAAGCCCGCCCGGCGCGAGGACGACGCCGTCGATCTGGAGATTGTCGGACGCCCCCCGGTCGAGGAGCGCCGTGTGAAAAGGCCCGCTCGAATCGACCGCGATGAGGCGCGCGGAAACGGTGCCGGGCGGCGGCGACGGATGCTCGCCGAAGAGCTCGAGAAGGCGCCCCTTGTCGTGCTCGGCGTCGCGCAGCCGAACGAGCTCCGCTCGGAGCCGCTCGACTTCGGAGGCCAGCGCGTTGTTCTCGGCGTGGAGGGCGCGCCGCGACGTCGCCCAGGTCGCGACCTCGTGGGCGCCCGAACGCACGGACGTGACGAGATCGACGAACGGAGAAACGGCCGCGAGGAGCCAGCTCTCGCCCACGGTCCGCCCGCCGGGTCGCCTCACCTGAAGCGAGAGAGCGACGAGACACACCGACAGGAGCACCGCGAGGAAGATCTCCGGGCGGCGTTCGGCGAGGGTCGGGGCGGCCACGGGCGTCAGTCGAGGCTGATCTTCCGGAGGAGATCGACGTCCGCGAGCATCGCGCCGGTGCCCAGCGCGACGGAGTCGAGTGGATTTTCGGCCGTGGTGATCGGGAGGCCCGTCTCCTCGCGGAGGCGCCGGTCGAGGTTCTTGAGCATCGAGCCGCCACCCGTCAGGACGATGCCCTTGTCCATGATGTCGGCCGACAGCTCGGGCGGCGTCTTCTCGAGGGCCACGCGCACGGCGTCGAGGATGATGCCGACCGTCTCGGCGATGGCCTCGCGCACTTCGGCGTCCGTCAGGTTGAGATTCTTCGGCACGCCCTCGACGAGGTCCCGGCCCTTGATCTCCATCGAGACGGGCTCGTCGAGGGGGTACGCCGACCCGATCTCGATCTTGATGGCCTCGGCCGTGCGCTCGCCGATGAGGAGGTTGTACTTCCTCTTGATGTACTGAATGATCGCCTCGTCCATCTCGTTCGAGGCCACGCGCACGGACTTCGAGTACACGATCCCCGCGAGCGAGATCACCGCGACGTCCGTCGTGCCGCCGCCGATGTCGACGATCATGTTGCCCGTGGGCTCGGTGATCGGGAGGCCCGCGCCGATCGCGGCCGCCATCGCCTGCTCCACGATGAAGACTTCGCTCGCGCCCGCCTGCAGGGCCGAGTCCTTCACGGCGCGCTTCTCGACCTGCGTGATGTCGGAAGGCACGGAGATGACGATCTTCGGCCTCACGAAGAGGGAACGGCCGTGGGCCTTCTTGATGAAGTAGTCGAGCATGCGCTCGGTGACCTCGAAGTCGGCGATGACGCCGTCCTTCATGGGACGGATCGCCACGATGTTGCCGGGCGTGCGGCCGACCATGTCCTTGGCGGCGCTGCCCACGGCTTCCACCTTGTTCGTGATCTTGTTCACGGCCACGATGGAGGGTTCGCGCACGACGATCCCGCGGCCTTCCGCGAAGACGAGCGTGTTCGCGGTGCCGAGGTCGATCGCGAGATCGGAGGAGAAGATCGAGAACAAGGAACGGAATGCCAAGACGGATCCTTTCACGGGTCCGGCAGCCAGGGCGGCCGCCCCCTTTGGTCAATTGCTGCTGATGAGCACCGATTCCTTTTTTACCGTCTCGCCGCCGGCCGTGCGCGCCTTGATGACGATCGTCTGCAAGCCGTCGCCGCTCATGGAGACGACCTTCCGGAATGTGCCGTCCCCGCCCACGTCCGCGATCTCGCCGTTGACGGTGACGGTGGCGCCGGGAGCCGTGCGCCCGACGAGCACGACGGACGAGCCGACGACGTTCGGGCGCTGCGTGATGACGAGGTCGGGGGGCAGTGTGTCGAGCCTCGCCTGGGAGAGCTCGCCGGACGAGACCTTGAAACGGCGGGGCGCCGACCAGTCCGAAAGCGCGGGCGGATTCCCCCTGCGCAGCGAGCGCACGTGCCAGAAGTACGAGCCCGGCTGGATCTGGGCGATGTTGATGAGAACCTCGGCCTTGACGCGCTCGCTCGCGCCGATGTCGAGGATCGAGTCCTTGACGAAGAACCGGCTGCGCGCGATCTCGACCTCGTAGGCCGTCGCGTCCTTGATCGACGACCAGCGCAGGCGCAGGGGATCGCGCTTCTTGAAGTCGATCTCGAGGTTGTCCTCCGGCTGGTCGAGCGTCGGGGACTCGGGGAGGGTCGATTTCGGCCCGATGCCGCCTTCCCGGGACGCCGCCGCGCGCTCGCGAGGCCCGAGGACCGCCGTGCGGCCGGCTTTGTCGGTGAGGGTCGTCGAGCCGGCGAAGCTGCTCACGTCCGTCCGCTGCGAGTCGGTGTTCATGCCCACGCTCGCATTCGCGCCGATGTTCGCCAGGGCCGCGTCCGTCGACACGGAGGCCTTGCTCTTGTCTCCCGTGTTCACGTCCGTCGTGCCGACGACGAGCTTCACGTTCGCTCCCGAAGGGCCGCCCGAGCCGTGCACTTCGAAAAGAGTCTCGGGCCGGATGCGGTACATCGTCCCGTCGTTCCAGAGCACCTCGGCGGTGCCGTTCGGGCCTGTCTTGATGAAATCGCCCTCGCCGACACCCGTGTTGGGTCTGAGGCTCTCCCAGGTATTGCGATTCGCCTTCTGGATCTTGACGTCGCCCGCGGTGTCGACGACGTTCGCGTTGCTCTTCACGCCCGCGCCCGCGATGATCTTCAACGCGCGCGACTTGACCTCGACGGCCGTCCGCGCGGCTTTTTCGTTCGAGCCCGCCACGAGGTCCCTGCGCGCCTCGGCGAGCATCTCCTCGGCGGAGGCGATCTCCCTGCCGAGCAGCGCCGCGTCCTTCTGCTGCCGGGCGCGGACGAGCGCGTCGTCGGCCTCGGCGATCGCCTGCTTTGCACGGACGGCGGTCTCGTCGCGATTCAGGAAGAAGAAGATGCCGCCCGCGACCGCCCCGCCGACGAGGACGATGCCGATCACGATCCGGACGAGCGTCTGGGTCGAGACGTAGTACCACTCGAGCTGGGATTCCAGGTTGCTCGGGGACTTCTTGGGCATAACGCTCGTTTCTGGAAACCCTTACAGCAAAGCTTCTTATAGCATGCCGGGGGTCCGGCAAGCCTCCCGGGAGCGGCCGGGCAGACCGGACTTTACCGCCGATTGCCTCTGGGGTATTGTCTTCGATTCTCTCGGGCCCCGTGGCGGGCGAGCGCCCGGACGTGTCCTTCTTCGGAGAACAAAGATGCTCAAGGCTCTGCGTGAAAACTTCAAGCACCTGCAATGGATCCTCTGGGCGGTCATCGCCGTCTTCGTGATCTTCGTCTTCGCCGACTGGGGAATGGGCTCCCAGCGCGGCGGAGCCGGCGACGCGGCGCTCGCGGCGAAGGCCGGCGACATCCGGATCACGACCGCCGAGTTCCAGAGGGAATACGCCTTCGCCGAGGATCGCTACCGGCAGGCGTACGGCAAGAATTTCAGCCCCGAGCTCGCGCGCGCGATGAACCTGCCCGAGCAGGTCCTCAACTCCCTCATCGACCGCCGTCTGTTCCGCGGGGAGGCCGAGCGCCTGCACCTCAAGGTGACGGACGACGAGCTCATGCAGCACATTCTGAACATCAAGGACCCGCAGAGCGGCAGGGCGCTCTTCGTTAAGGACGGGGCCTTCGTCGGCGACGCCACCTACCGGCGCATCCTCGCGGCGAATCACCTCGTGCCGCAGGGATTCGAGGAGCAGCAGCGCGAGCAGATCCTCCTCGAGAAGCTGAACCGGTTTTTCACGGAGTCGGTCGTCGTGTCCGACGACGAAGTGAAGTTCGAGTTCGAGAAGAAGAACGTCAAGGCGAAGGTCGCCTGGGCACTCCTGCCCGTCGTCACGGTCGCGCAGGCGCCCGTCTCCGACGCGGAGGCCGAGGCGTACTTCAAGACGCACCCGACACCGTTCCTTCAGCCCGAGAAGCGCAGGGCCAAGTACCTGCTCGTCGAGACGGCGAAGATCAAGCCGTCGATCCAGGTGTCGGATGCCGACGTCGCGGCCGACTACTCCTCCAATGCCGAAACGTACCGCAAGAGCGAGGAAGTGCACGCGCGGCACATCCTGTACAAGGCCGAGACGGCCAACGACGCTTCGCAGAAGGCGAAGGCCGAAGCCGCGGTGCGCAGGCTCAAGGGCGGCGCGGACTTCGCGGCGCTCGCGAAGGCCGAATCGGACGACCCCGGCTCGAAGGCGAGCGGGGGCGACCTCGGCTCGTTCCCGAGGGGCCGCATGGTGAAGGAGTTCGAGGAGGCGGCGTTCTCCGCGAAGGAGAAGGACATCATCGGGCCCGTGAGAAGCTCGTTCGGGTATCACGTCATCCAGGTGCTCGAGAAGACGGGCGAACGGGTTCAACCGCTCTTCGAGGTCTCCGCCGGCATTCGCGCGCGCCTGCAGGAGGACCGCGCGCGCGCCGAAGCCAAGCGCCTCGCCCGGGACCTCACCGACAAGGTCGCGAAGATGGGCAAACCGTCCGACGACGATCTTCGCAAGCTCGCCGGCAGCGGCGTGACGTTCAACGAGACGGAGCTTCTCTCGCGGACGGATGCGCCCCAGGGCATCGGCTTCAACCCGCAGTTCAGCGAGAAACTGTTCTCCCTCAAGGAGGGAGAGACGGCCGCGACTCCGGTCTCCACCGCGCGCGGCGAGGCCATCGTCAAGCTCGTCGAGGTCAAGAAGCCCGGCCTCCCGGCGTTCGCCGACGTCAAGGCGCGCGTCGTCGCCGACATCCAGAAGAAGAGGCAGGACGAGGCGACCCTCGCGTCGCTCAAGCAGGCGATGACCGCGGACGAGACGCTCGAAGGCATCGCGAAGAAGCTGAACCTGAAGATCGAGACACCGGACGCTTTTTCCATGGGCGGCCCGATCCCGGGCCTCGGCTCGCCGAAGGCCGTTCTCGACGCCGTGTTCGCCGCGAAGCCGGGCGAGCTGAAGGGACCCATCGCGGTGGCCGAGCGCGGAGCGGTCGTCGTCCGGGTCGACAGCGTGACGCCGTTCGAGGCGGCGGCGTTCGAGAAGGAGAAGGAAACGCTGAAGGAGAGCCTGCGCGGCCAGAAATCGAACCGCCTCCTGCAGGCGCTCATCCAGAAGAAACGCTCCGACCTGAAGGTGGAGCCCAACATCGAGCTCCTTTCGAAGATGGCCGGCGCGAAGGCGTAGGACGGCGGGCCGGTGATCGCGCGCCTCTCGGGGACCGTCCTCGATCTGCGCACGGACCGGCTCGTCCTCGACGTCAACGGCGTCGGCTACGACCTCGCGATCCCGCTCGGCACGTTCTCGGCGCTGCCGCCCGTGGGCGAGAAGGCGGTCCTCCACGTCCACACGCACGTGCGCGAGGACGCGCTTCTCCTCTTCGGGTTCGCGACGACGCAGGAGAAATACGTCTTCGAGCGCCTCATCTCCGTTTCGGGGATCGGGCCGAAAGTCGCGCTCACGGTGCTCTCAGGCCTGCCGCTGCCCGACCTCGTCCGCGCGATCGCGACGCAGAACGCGCGCGTCCTGGCGACGATCCCAGGGGTCGGCAAGAAGCTGGCCGAGCGGCTCGGCCTCGAGCTGAAGGAGAAGCTGGCGAGCTTCGGGGCGGGCGCGGGAATCCCGGCCTCGGGCGGAAAGGCCTCGGCCGTCGAGGACGCGATCGGCGCGCTCGAAAACCTCGGTTACAAGCTCGCGCAGGCCGAGCAGGCCGTGGAGAGGGCCGTCGAAGGACGTCGGCGTCGACGACCTGAACAAGATTCTCCAGGCCGCGCTGAAGTCGCTCGCGCGATAATCGACCCTCAGTGGACGAACGCATTCTCTCGGGCGTGCTCCAGACGGCCGAGGCGGACCCCGAGGTCACGCTCCGCCCGCGCGCGCTCCAGGAGTTCATCGGGCAGCCGAAGCTGAAGGAGACGCTCGGCGTCTTCCTGCAGGCCGCGCGGCAGCGGCAGGAGCCGCTGGACCACGTCCTCCTCTGCGGCCCCCCGGGCCTCGGCAAGACGACGCTCGCGCACATCATCGCCCGCGAGATGGGCGCGCAGATCCGCGTCACGTCCGGCCCCGTCCTCGAGAAGGCGGGCGACCTCGCCGCGATCCTCACGAACCTCGCGCCGGGGGACGTCCTGTTCGTGGACGAGATCCACCGCATGCCGCCCGCGGTCGAGGAGATCCTCTACCCGGCGATGGAGGACGGGAAGCTCGACCTCGTCATCGGCACCGGGCCCGGCGCGCGCACGGTCGAGCTCCGGCTTCCGCCGTTCACGCTCGTCGGCGCGACGACGCGGGCCGGGCTCCTCTCGCAGCCCTTCACGGCGCGCTTCGGCATCACGCACCGCCTCGACTTCTACGACGCCGAGGCGCTCGCGACGATCGTGACGCGCTCGGCCGACATCCTCTCCTGTCCGGTCGAGGCGGCGGGCGCGCGCGAGATCGCGCGGCGCAGCCGCGGCACGCCGCGCATCGCGAACCGCCTCCTGCGCCGCGTGCGCGACTACGCCGAGGTGGCGGGGGAGAGCGCGATCACCGAGCGCGCCGCCGAGGTGGCGCTCGACAAGCTCGAGGTGGACCAGCACGGCCTCGACGAGATCGACCGCCGCATCCTCACGCTCGTCATCGAGCGGTTTTCCGGAGGGCCGGTCGGCCTCTCGGCGCTCGCGCATTCGCTCGGCGAGGACAAAGGCACGCTCGAGGACCTGTACGAGCCGTTCCTCCTGCAGTCCGGATTCCTGCAGCGGACGCCGAAGGGGCGGGTGGCTTCCGCCCTCGCGTATCGCCACCTCGGGCTGAAGCCCATGGCGGGCCCGGGCACGCTCTTTGGCTGAGAGCGGCGGCCCGCGGCGGGGCCTCCTCGTCTACAACCCGAAGGCAGGCGGCGCGGGGCGACGCGCCGACGTCGCCGGCGTCGTGGCGCGCGCGGCCCGGCGCGGTCTCGAGCTGCTCCTCCTGCCGACCGAGCGCCCCCGCCACGCGACCGAGCTCGTAGCGGAGCGCCTCGGGGAAGAGCTCGACCTCGTGGCGGTGGCCGGCGGCGACGGGACGGTCGGCGAGGTCGCGGAGGCTTTGCTCGGCGTCGACGTGCCGATCGCGATCCTGCCGACGGGAACGGCGAACGTCGTCGCCCGCGAATACGGCATCGGGCGCACCGTGGACGAGGGCGAACGCGCGCTGACGTCTCCTCGCGTCAAGCCCATCACGGTGTGGCACGCGGCGGGCCGGACGAGCCTCATCGGCGCGGGCGTGGGCTTCGACGCGCGCGTCATGAAGAACGTCGTTCCCTGGCTCAAGCGCGCCCTCGGGCGGACCGGCTACAGCTGGACCGCGACCCTCGAATGGCTGAAGTACGAGTTCCCGCCGATCGAGGCGACCGGCGTGGACGCCGAAGGCGCGTCCTTCTCGGCGGAGGCGACGTTCGTCCTCGCCGCGAACACACGCCGTTACGGAGGCGACGCGATCCTCACTCCGTTCGCCGATCCGACGGACGACCTTCTCGATCTCGTTCTCTTCGCGTCCCGCTCCCGCGGGACTCTCATGCGGTGGTACGGCCGTCTCTCGCGCGGAAAGGCCGCGCACCTCTCGCTCGAGGGCTGCTCGCGCTTCGCGGTGAAGAGCTTCACCGCGCGCTCCCTCGCGGGCTACGAGCTGGACGTGCAGGTCGACGGCGACGCCGTCACCACGACTCCGTTCGCGATGGGCCCGGCCGCGGGCCGGGTGCGCATCGTCGTGCCCGAGTAGGCGCGGCTAATATTCCGCCGAGAGAGGAGGCGCGCCATGGCGAGATGGACCTTCGAGCCCGGGCACACGGCCGCGGAGTTCTGTGCGCGGCACATGATGGTCACCTGCGTCCGCGGCCACTTCAAGGACGTCCACGGCTCCCTGGAGTTCGACCCCGGAAACCCGAAGGCGTCCTCCCTGAAGGTCGAGATCGACGCCCGGGGGATCTGGACGGGGGAGCCGCAGCGTGACGCCCATCTGAAAAGCGCGGATTTCCTGGACGTGGAGAACCACCCCACGATCACGTTTTCCGGAAACGAGGTCGAGCTCGTAGGCGACCACGACGCCCTCGTCACGGGGAACCTCACGATCCGCGGGAAAACGAAGAGGACGACGCTGAAAGTCCGCTACCTGGGGCAATGGTCGACTCCCTGGTGGGAGGACGGCGTCGACAAGGGCCCGAAGCTCCGCGCCGGCTTCCTCGCGAAGACGACGATCGACCGGCACGACTTCGGCGTGAACTGGAACGCCCCGCTCGACCGCGGCGGGATCGCCGTGGGAAACGAGGTCGAGATCACGCTCGACGCCGAAGCGATCCTGGAGACCGCGCGCTAGCTCTTTCGGTAGTGGCAGCCCCGTGAGACCGGGTTCTTGAAGGCCGCCGTCGCGATCAGGTGCGCGGCCCTGACGCCGTGGAAGAGGTCGACGATCTCCTTCGAGATCCGCGTCACCTGATAGAAGCGCAGGATACGCTTCTCGAGGTCGCGCAGGTCGGCCACGGCGCGCGCGAGCCGCGCCGTCGTGCGCACGATGCCGACGTAGTTCCACATCGTGTTGCGGATCGTCGCCCAGTCCTGCTGCAGGAGCGCGGGGTCCTCGTTCTGCGCGTCGCCGGGCGACTCCCAGTCCGGAATCGCGCGAAAGACGTTCGCCGGTTCACGCCGCCCCCCTTCAGTCCGCGCGCGATGGACCTGCCCGCCGCCTCGCCCCAGACGAGGCCCTCGAGCAAGGACGTCGACGCGAGGCGGTTCGCCCCGTGCACGCCCGTGCAGGACACCTCGCCCACGGCGTAGAGGCGCCGGATGGTCGTCCTTCCTTCGAGGTCCGCGAGGACCCCCCCGCAGTGGTAGTGCGCCGCGGGCACGACGGGGATCGGCTCGGTCGCGATGTCGATGTCGAACTTCTCGCACGTCTTCGCGATCGTCGGGAAACGCTCCCTGATGCTCTGTCCCTCGTGGACGCGGTAGTGGTGCGCGAGGTCGAGGTAGACGCAGGGCTCGCCGCGCGACGTCATCTCCTCGACGATCGCGCGCGTCACGACGTCGCGCGGCGCGAGGTCCTTGAGCGCCGGAGCGTAGCGCCGCATGAACGGCCTCGCCCGCGCGGTTCACGAGCACGGCCCCTTCGCCGCGGAGGGCCTCGGAGATGAGGAAGCCCTCGGCGTCGGGGTGGTAGAGCGTGGTCGGGTGGAACTGCACGTACTCGAGGTTCAGCGTGGCCGCGCCCGCGCGCTCGGCCATCGCGAGGCCGCCGCCGATCGCGTGGCGCGTGTTCGTCGTGTGGAGGAAGAGGCGCCCGACTCCCCCCGTCGCGAGGACGGTGAAGTCCGCGAGGACCGTGTGGACTCCTCCCGTCCCGTCGAGGACGTACGCGCCGAGGCAGGGGTCCTGCAGGGCGTACCGCTGGGCGACGTCCCGCGAGTGATGGCGCGCCGTGATGAGGTCGATCGCGGTCGCCTCCGTGAAGAGCGTGACGTTCTTCTCGGAGGCGAGCCGGGCGAGGAGAGCCGTCTCGATCGCGCGCCCCGTCGCGTCGGCCGAGTGGACGATGCGGGCCACCGAGTGCGCGCCCTCGCGCGTGAAGTCCAGCTCGCCGTGTATCGTGCGCGAGAAAGGCACGCCGACCGTATCCAGAAGGATGTCCTTCACGACCACCGGGCCGCGCCGCGCGAGAGAGCTCGACGGCCTCCGGGTTGCAGAGGCCCGCCCCCGCCCTGAGGATGTCCTTCACGAGAGAGCGCGGCGAGTCCTTCTTTCCGAAGTAGATGATTCCGCCCTGCGCCCAGGCCGTGTTGCAGTCCTCGGGCTGTTTCGCCTTCGTGAGGACGACGACCTTGACGCCGCGCCGCGCGAGCGTGAGCGCGGCGGTCAGGCCCGCGATGCCCGTGCCGAGCACGAGGACGGGCGTGTGGAGGCGCGACGGGAAAGGCTTTCATTTTCTCTTTTTCGGATTCGGAACCGGGGATTTCGGATTTCTGAGAAGGCGCGTGAGGGGCTTACGCGCGGGGTGCGGGTTTCGCCGCGCCCGTTGACTGCTCGTGTCGACCTCCAGCGCGATGTCGATCGCCCGGGCCGAGTGCGTCAGCGCGCCGGCCGACACGAAGTCGACTCCGGCCTCCGCGGCGGCGCGGGCCGTCTCGGGCGTCATGCGGCCCGAGGCTTCCGTCGTGACGTCGCGTCCCGTCGCCTCGTTGAAGAGATGGACGTCCTCGACGGCCTTCCGGATCGCCGCCGTCGTCATGTTGTCGAGGAGCACCCGCTCGGCGCCCGCGTCGAGCGCCTGGTGCACCTCGTCGAGGGTGCGCGCCTCGGCCTCGAGAAGGAGGCCGTGGAGGCGGCGGTTCAGCGCGCGAAAGTCCCCGGCGCGCCGCGTCGCCTCCCACGTCGAGCCGGCGCCGTCCGCGTGGTTGTCCTTCACGAGGAAACCGCCGGGCGAGGCCGAAGCGGTGGTTCGTGCCGCCGCCGCAGCGCACGGCGTACCGCTCGAAGGCGCGCAGGGAGGGGGTCGTCTTCCGCGTGTCGAGAAGGACCGCCTTCGTGCCCTTCAGAGCGTCGGCGTAAGCGCGGGTCAGCGTCGCGATACCGGAGAGCCGCTGGACGAGGTTGAGAGCCGTGCGCTCGGCCGCGAGCACGGTGATGGCCGGTCCCTCGACCTCGGCGAGGACGGCGCCCGGCTCCACGAGATCGCCGTCCGAAACGCCGAGCGCCACGCGCGCGGGCGGGGAGAGGAAGGCGAAGAGACGGGGCAGGAACGCGGCTCCCGAGACGACGGCGCGCTCGCGGCAGACCATCTTCGCGGCCACGCGCGCGCCGGGTCCGAAGACCGCGAGCGACGTGATGTCCTCGCCGTCCTCGGCGAACGCGCGCGTCAGGAGGTCGTCGAGGGCGGCGGCGAGGGATCTCGGGAGGTTCATCTCTGATCTTCCAGAATACTTGACGAGGGCAAGAGACGGCCCGGATCCCCGGTTCCGGGGCATAATCCGGCGTTTGCGCAGCCATCTCCCGAGGAGGATCTCTTGAAAACCCGTCTCAACCTCGCGCTCGTTGTCTGTCTTCTGTCCGCCGCCGCCCGCGCGGACGAAGGCATGTGGATGCCGCAGCAGATCCCGCAGCTCGCCGAGCGCCTCAAGGCGATGGGCTTCCGGGGCGACCCGCAGGCTTTCGCCGACCTCACGGGCCAGCCCATGGGAGCGATCGTGTCCCTCGGCGGCTGCAGCGCGTCGTTCGTCTCGCCGGACGGTCTCATCGTCACGAACCATCACTGCGTGCAGGGCGCGCTCCAGTTCAATTCCACGCCGCAGAAGAACCTCATGGAGGACGGCTTTCTCGCCACGTCGCGGGAGCAGGAGCTGTCCGCCGGGCCCGGCCTCGCGCGTGTACGTCACGACGTCGGTCAGGGAGGTCACCGACGAGATCGCCGGGAAGATCGACCCGAAGCTCGATGACCGCTCGCGGCACGAGATCGTCGAGAGACGCATGAAGGAGCGCACGGCCGCCTGCGAGAAGGACGGCTCGCGCTGCCGCGTCGCGTCGTTCTTCGACGGCCTGAAGTGTTTCGAGCTCGCGCAGATGGAGATCAAGGACGTCCGGCTCGTCTACGCCCCGGCGGAGGGCATCGGCAACTTCGGCGGCGAGACGGACAACTGGCAGTGGCCGCGCCACACGGGCGACTGGTCCTTCTACCGGGCCTAGGTGTCGCCCGTCGGGCAAGTCCGTGCCGTACGCGAAGGAGAACGTCCCCTTCAAGCCGAAGCACTGGCTCAAGGTCTCACCCGAAGGCGCCGGCCCCGGCGACCTCGTCTTCGTGGCCGGGTATCCGGGCAAGACGCTGCGCTTCGCGACGTACGCGGAGACGAAAGAGCTGGTCGAGTGGGCGTTCCCGCGCACCGTCCGCCGGTACGCCGATCTGATCGCGATCCTCGACGAAGTCGGGAAGAAGAGCAAGGAGACGGAGCTCCGCGTCGCGACGCGAAAGCGCGGCCTGAACAACACTCTCACGAACCGCAAGGGCGTCGTGGACGGCTTCAAGAAGGGGAACCTTCTCGGGAAGAAGGAAGGCATGGAGAAGGAACTCGCCGCGTGGATCGCCGCGGAGGCGAAGAGGCAGCGGGATTACGGAGACGTCCTCCCGGCCCTGAACGGGCTGCAGGCCGGAAAGGAGAAGACCCGCGAGAGGGACGCCACGCTCGGGGACCTTCTCGGTGTCGCTCCCGGCGCGCCGATGTTGTCCGTCAACTCGCTTCTCGGCTCGGCCAGCCTGGCGTACCGCCTCAGCCTCGAGAAGCCGAAGAAGGACCTGGAGCGCGAGCCCGAGTACCAGGAGCGCAACTGGGGCCGCATCCGCGAGGCGCTCGACCGCTTGCAGCGAAACTATCGATCCGAAGGCGGACCGGGCGCTCCTGCGTTACGTGCTCGTGGAGGCGGCGAAGCTCCCGGCCGGCCAGCGAATCGAGACGCTGGACAAGCTCCTCGGACTTTCGGCCGGAATGCCGATGCGAGCGCAAGGCCATCGACGCCTACCTCGACCGGCTCTACGCCGGCACGAAGCTGGGCGAGAAGGAGACCCGCCTCGCGCTCCTCGACAAGTCCTCGACCGACCTCCTCGCCACGAAGGACACGTTCGTGCTTTTGGCGGCGGAGCTCCAGCCGCTTTTCGAGACCGTCTGGACCGGGATGAAGGCGCGCGAGGGCGCCATGCAGCGCCTCGGTCCGCGCTACGCGCGAGGCGCTTCTCGAGAAGAACGGCGGGCTCGTGGCTCCGGATGCGAACTCGACGCTCCGCGTCACGTACGGCCGCATCCTCGGCGTGCCGGCCCGGGACGGGCTCATCTACTCCCCGCAGACCACGCTCGCGGGCGTCTTCGAGAAGGCGACGGGAGCGGGCGAGTTCAACGCCCCGAAGAAGGAGCTCGACGCCATCGCGGCGCAGAACGCCGGGAAGAAGACGCCCTATCTGGACCCGAAGCTCGGCAGCGTGCCCGTGAACTTCCTCTCGACCGTCGACACGACGGGCGGGAACTCGGGCTCGGCCACGCTCAACGCGAAGGGCGAGCTGTGCGGCCTGCTTTTCGACGGCACGTTCGACACGGTCGCCTCCGACTACCTCTACGACACGGAGAAGACCCGCTCCATCCACGTCGACAGCCGCTACATGCTCTGGACGATGTCCGAAGTCGACGGCGCGACGAACATCCTCAAGGAGATCGGCGAGGCCCCGAGCCTCGACGTGACGGCGCCGGGGCGGTGACCGTGAAGACTCGCGTCACGCACGTCCTCGCGCTCCTCCTCCTCGCCGCCGCCGCGCGCGCCGACGAGGGGAAATGGATGCCCCAGCAGATCCCGCAGCTCGCCGACCGCCTCAACGCGATGGGCTTCCGGGGCGACCCGCAGGCTTTCGCCGACCTCACGGGCCAGCCGATGGGAGCGATCGTGTCCCTCGGCGGCTGCAGCGCGTCTTTCGTCTCGCCGGACGGTCTCATCGTGACGAACAACCATTGCGTGCAGGCCGCGCTCCAGTTCAACTCCACGCCCGAGAGGAACCTCATGGCGGACGGCTTCCTCGCCTCGGCGCGGGACCAGGAGCTGACGGCGGGTCCTGGGTCGCGCGTCTACGTCACGACTTCCGTCAGGGAGGTCACCGACGAGATCACTGGGAAGATCGACCCGAAGCTCGGCGACCGTGCCCGGTACGACCTCATCGATAGGCGCGTCAAGGAACGCACGGCCGTCTGCGAAAGGAACGGCCTGCGCTGCCGCGTCGCCTCGTTTCTTCGAAGGCCTGAAGTACTTCGAGCTCGCGCAGATGGAGATCCAGGACGTGCGGCTCGTCTACGCGCCGCCGAAGGGCATCGGGAACTTCGGCGGCGAAACCGACAACTGGCGCTGGCCGCGCCACACCGGCGACTGGTCATTCTACCGCGCCTACGTCTCGCCCGCAGGCAAGTCCGCGCCCTACGCGAAGGAGAACGTCCCCTTCAAACCGAAGCACTGGCTCAAGGTCTCGGCCGAAGGCGCGAGTCCAGGCGACCTCGTCTTCGTCGCGGGTTACCCGGGCTTCACGGACCGCTTTGCCCCGTTCGCCGAGACGAAGCAGATAGTCGAGTGGTGGTATCCGCGGGTCGTCAGGCGCAATCGCGAGCTCATCGCGCTGCTCGACGAGATCGGGAAGACCGGCAAGGAGACCGGGATCCGGGTGGCGACGAAGAAGCGCGGCCTCCACAACACGCTCACGAACTACGAAGGCGTTCTCGAGGGATTCCGAAAGGGCGATCTCCTCGCGAAGAAGGAGTCGCTCGAGAAGGAGCTCACCTCGTGGATCGCACGCGGAACCGGCTCGCCGGGAGAGGTACGGCGACGTTCTTCCGGGATTGAACGCGCTCGAAGTCGAGAAGGCGAAGACCCGCGAGCGCGACGCCATCCTCACCGCCCTGCTCGTCAACGGGAGCTCGCTCCTGCCGGCCGCGCACAGGACTCTACGAGCTGTCGCTCGAGCGCCCCAAGAAGGACCTCGACCGCGACGCCGAGTACCAGGAGCGAAACTGGAGCCGTATCCGCGAGGCGCAGGACCGCCTTCAGCGCACGTACGACCCCGCGGCCGATCGCGCCCTGCTGCGCTATCTCCTCGTCGAGGCGTCGATGCTGCCGGCGCACCAGCGCATCGAGGCGCTCGACCGAGAAGTCGGCTTGACGCCCGGAATGCCGGAGGCCGAGGCCGGGAAGAAGCTCGACGCCTTTCTCGACCGGGTTTTCACGGGTACGAAGCTCGGCGAAAGGGTGACGCGGCTTGCCCTTCTCGACAAGTCCACAGCCGAGCTCCTCGCGACCGAAGTGACCCGATGATTCGCGCTCGCAGCGGTCCTCGACCCGCCTTTCCAGAGCGAACCGCGACACGACGAAGACCCGCGAGGGCGCTCTTTCGCGGCTCGGCGCGCGCCACGCCCTGGCCATCCTCGAGAAGAGCAGCGGTCTCGCCGCGCCCGACGCGAACTCCACGCTGCGCGTGACCTACGGGCGCGTCCTCGGCGTCTCCCCCCGCGACGGGATCGTGTACGGCCCGCAGACGACGCTCGCGGGCGTCGCCGAAAAGGCGACCGGCACGGGCGACTTCGACGCACCGAAGAAGGAGCTCGAAGCGATCGCGGCGAGGAAGGCCGGGAAGAAGACGCCGTACGCCGACCCGAAGCTCGGCGACGTGCCGGTGAACTTCCTCTCGACCGTCGACATCACGGGCGGCAACTCGGGCTCGGCCACGCTCAACGCGAAGGGCGAGCTGTGCGGTCTCGTCTTCGACGGCACGTACGACACCGTCGCCTCGGATTTCATGTTCGACACGGAGAAGACTCGCGCCATCCACGTCGACAGCCGCTACATGCTCTGGACGATGGCCGAGGTCGACGGCGCGACGAACATCCTCAAGGAGATCGGCGAGGCCCCGAGCCTCGATGTCATGGCTCCCGGACGCTAGCCAGCGCGCGTGCCGTCGGGAACCGGCCGCTCCGGAACCGCGAGCGCGGGGACGAGGCCGTCGGCGTAGCCGAGGTCGAAGAGCATCCCTTCCGACACCTCGCCCGCCATCTTCCTCGGCTCGAGGTTCACGACGAAGAGCGCCTGCTTTCCCTCGAGCTCCCTCGGATTCGCGCGCTCCCTTCGGATCCCGGCGAGGATCGTCCGCGTGTGATCGCCGAAGGAGACGACGAGGCGCGCGAGCTTCGAGGAGGACGGGACGTCCTCGACCTTCGTGATCGTCCCGACGCGCACGTCGAGGGCTTCGAGAACGGAGAAGGGAATCGTCGGCTTCACGGGAGCGGGCGTCATGACAGGGCCCTCCATCGTCTCCGCCGGAGGTTCTTCAACGCTTCAGCGCGGCGATGAGGATGAGGAGGAGAAGGATCGCGATCGCGGCGCAGCCGATCTTCACCAACGACCACGGCGCGTGGCCGTCCGTCTTGCCCGTGACGCCGTTGACGAGGAAGCGGTAGGGCTTGCCGGCGTACTGGTAGGCCGCGATCCAGACCGGGCAGGAGGCCGTTCTTGTACGCGAGGCCGGACCAGGCCGTGCGCGACCTCGAGGTTCCGGAAGCGGTCGCCGGGCACTTCGCGGCCGCAGGCCGCGTAGAGCTCCTGCGCTCATGCGCTCCTGCGCGCGACGCGAGCGCCTCCTTCGGCGCCGACGCGCGTACTCCTCGGCGAGGAAGCCCGAGAGATACGACGGCTCGTAGGGGACGAGCTCGTGCGTCGGGAAGGGCTCGATCGCGCGCGCGAGGTCGGGCGGCAGGCCCTGCGAGGCCGGCGACCGGGCACGTCGTCGAAGAAGTGCTCGAGGACGCCTTCGGCCGGCTCCCAGCGCGTGCGCGTCTCGTGACGCGTGTGCACCTGCCCGTTCTCCTCGACCTGGACCGCGACCTGGTAGTCGTAACCGGCCTCGGCCGTCCACGCCGAGTGCGTCGCCGCGTCGAACGTCCAGAACGGGACGTAGACGCCCTGCGAGCTCCGAGAGCGCGGACTTCTGCGAGAGGTCGTTCGGCCGGAACCAGAGCGACGAGAGCCACTGCCGGAACTTCCCGGTCGCGCGCGTTCCGGTCCACGCGGAAGGGGAGCAGCCCTTCGGGCCGGACCATCGTCTCGTTCGCGGGCGCCTCGACGACGGAGGGCGCGCCGCAGAACGCGCAGCGCGACGCGGCGACGCCCGGCGTCGAACGTCGTCGTCGCGCCGCAGCCCCGGCACGTGACGGCCTTTCGCGCCATGCCCCAGCCGAGGTCGCGCGCGCCCGCGAGCGCTTCCTCGATCGGGCGCTCGCGTCACCTCGCCCGGCGTCTTCGGGAACGTCCCGCTTCGCGCCGCAGTACGGGCACGTCAGCGCGGCCGCGCCGGGACTCCAGACGACGTCCGCCCCGCACGCGGCGCACGGGAATTTCCGAAGCTTCGCCGGAGCGGCCGGCGCCGCGGCACTTCCTCCATTCCGGATTTCGCGTCAGCGGGCGGGCGGCGGAGGAGGCGGCGGCGTGGGCGGAGCCGGAGCCGAGGAGCCCGCGAACTCCTCGAACGTCGAGAGCGGCGCCCAGCCGGCGGCGCCGGGCTTCCACGCGAGCGTCCCCGGGGCCACCTGGCCGGCGGCCACCATGCCCTTCAGCGCGTCGTCCGTGTACGGGCCGTACGTCTTGCCGTCGATCGTGAGCGACCAGCGCGGCGCGGCGAAGCCCGGACCCGCGGGCGGGGGCGGAGCGCCCCCATGCCGGGCGCGGGCGGCGCCCCGCTCATGCCGGATCGCCAGCGCGCCGCCCATCATCCCGCCCATCGCGATGCCCGCGCCGATGCCGACGCCGGCGCCCGCGGCGCCGCCCGGGTTCGCGGCCGCGATCTTCATCGCGTCGGCGGCCTGGAGCTGCGTGTACTGCCCCATGCGGTCGCCGAGGACGCCCAGCTTCGTGCGCTGGTCGATCGCGGCCTCGACCTCCTCGGGCAGCGAGACGTTCTCGATGAAGAACTTCGAGAGCTCGAGGCCGTAAGCCCGCGAACTCGGGCCCGAGGATCTGCCTGCGCGTGCGCGGACAGCTCGTCGTACTTCGAGGCGATGTCGAGCGCGGCGATCTTCGACTCGGCGATCGCGTCCGAGAGGCGCGAGAGGATCGTCGAGCGGAGCTGGCCCGTGATCTCGTCGGTCGTCGTGAGGCCCTGCGTCCCGACGATCGTCGCGAAGAACGCCTTCGGGTCGGCGATCTTCATCGCGTACGTGCCGAACGCGCGCAGGCGGATCATCCCGAACTCCGCGTCGCGCATCATCACGGGGTTCGTCGTGCCCCACTTCAGGTCCGTGAAGAGGCGCGTGTTGAAGAAGTAGACCTCGGCCTTGAACGGCGACTGGAAGCCGTACTTCCACCCGCGCAGCGTCGTGAGGATCGGCAGGTTCTGCGTCGTGAGCTGGTAGCGGCCCGGGCCGAAGAGGTCGGCCGCCTTCCCCTCGTTGATGAAGAGCGCCGCCTGGTTCTCGCGAACCGTGAGCTGCGCGTTCATCTTGATTTCCTGGTTGTAGACGGGGAAGCGGTAGACGAGCGAGTCGTTCGTGTCGTCGAGCCACTGGAGGATCTCGATGAACTGCGAGCCGATCTGCTGTTTGATGTTGTCGAGCAGGCCCATGAGAGAACCTCCTTGGGACGAAAACGGCGAATCAGTCTATCCAATGATACGGATCCGGGGCGCTGCAGGTTCAGCGCTCATCCGGAAGGACTTACGCGGGCACCTACGGGGCTTCCGCGAACGCCCGCACGGGGAACGTCCCCATTCCCGGCGACCTTGACGGGCACCGCGTAGAAGCGGAAGCCCGAGGGCGGCAGCGCCTCGAGGTTGCAGAGGTGCTCGACGATCGGGAATGCCGGCGCGGAGGAGGATCGAGTGCACGGGCCGCGTCTTGTCCTCCGTGTCGTCGATGTTGTGAGAGTCGATCCCGACGATCGCGGCGCCGCGGGAGACGAGGAGAGAAGCCGCCGAGGAAGTCAGATGGGAAGAGCGTTGAAAGTAAGAGGGAGTGCCCCAGAACGCGATGCCCAGCCCGTGAAGAAGAGCACGGCCCTGCCCCGGACCTCTTCACCTTCTAAGAAATCCTCATCCACGGCGAGCCCCTGCGCATGCGGCGCCGCGATGAGAACGCCGTCGCGGCCTGCGAGGGAAGTCGAGAGAAAGCTGCGAGAGATCCGCGCCGTCCTCCCAGCGGTGAAATGGCGCGTCCACGTACGTGCCCGTGTTCGCGACCATCTCGATCTTCCCGATCTGGAACGTGGTCCCGCCCGCGTAGAGCGGGCGGGAGGCCTCACGACTGAGGTGGTCTGTGATGACCGGGCCGGGCAGGCCCTTGTACGTGACCATGCCCGGCGTCGACCGTGTGGCTGAGGTCGACGAGGCGCGCCATGCCGCGAGGATACCGGCTGCGCGGGCCCGGCCGGGGCCGGCCGGCCGCTGCTGCGCGCCCGCCATCGCGGCCTCGTGCGCCATCCGCCGCTCCGCCTTCTCCTTCGCGCGCTTCCGCTCCTCGGCCTTGCGCGCGCGGATCGCCGCGATGCGCTCGTGCGATCGGGACCTCGAAGCGCTCGGTCGGGCCGCGTCGAGTAGTCGAAGTCCGGCACCGTGACGCGCGGCAGGCGCTTGCCGATCGCGCGCTCGATCTGGCGGAGGTCCGCCTCCTCGTCGGGCGCGACGAACGTGAACGCGTCGCCCTTCAGCTCGGCGCGCGCCGTGCGGCCGACGCGGTGGATGTAGTCCTCGGGGACGTGCGGGACGTCGAAGTTCACGACGTGCGAGAGGGCCTCGACGTCGATGCCGCGCGCCGCGATGTCCGTCGCGACGAGGACCTTGAACTTCCCGTCCTTGAAGCCGGCGAGCGCCGCGTCCGCTGCGCCTGGCTGCGGTTGCCGTGAATCCGCTCGCAGGGCACGCCGTGGCGCGTGAGCTGGTCCGCGAGGCGGTTCGCGCGGTGCTTCGTGCGCGTGAACGTGAGGACGCTCTTGAAGTCGCCGCGCTTGAGCAGCGAGAGGAGGAGCGCGAACTTCAGGTCCTGCGGAACGGGGTAGACCGCCTGCGTGATGCCGACGGCGGGCAGCGCCTGCCGCTCGATGTTCACGGTGACGGGGTTCTTCAGCATCTCCTTCGTGAGCTGCGCGATCGGCGGCGGCATCGTGGCCGAGAAGAAGAGCGTCTGGCGGTGCTGGGGAAGGTGCCTGAGGACGCGGCGGATGTCGGGGAGAAAGCCCATGTCGAGCATCCGGTCCGCCTCGTCGAGGACGAGGATCTCGAGGCCGGAGAGCTTCGCGTAGCCGAAGCGGAAGTGGTCGAGGAGGCGGCCGGGCGTCGCGACGATGACGTCGACGCCGCTCCGGAACGCGTGCTCCTGCGGGCCCATCCCGACGCCGCCGAAGACGGCCGCGCCCGAGAGCGGCGTGTGGACGCGCGAGCTGCCTTGAGGTGCTCGTCGATCTGCGCCGCCAGCTCGCGCGTGGGCGTGAGGACGAGCGCGCGCGTCGTGCCGCGCGGCTTCGCCATGAGCCGGTGGAGGATCGGGAGGACGAACGCGGCGGTCTTGCCGCTGCCCGTCATCGCGCAGGCGAGGACGTCGCGGCCCTCCATCGCGGGCGGGATGGAGTCGTTCTGGATGGGCGTGGGCGTCGTGAAGCCCATCTCCTTGACGCCGCGGAGGAGGTCGGGGTGGAGACGGAACGAGGAGAAAGGCATGAGGGAGAAGATCGCTTTCCGGGGCGGCCCCGCGCCGCGCACGTCCGTCCCGTTGGATGTTCCGGCGGGGCGGGGAACGATGGATCGCCGGTGGGGCCATCGCGCGGACGCGGGGCGGTCGATTCCTGACAACGAGGTCGACGCCGGGTCCTGTTGGGTTCGGGGCCGGGACGCGCGAACGCGCCCGTCAGCCGAAGGAGAGGATCGCACGCCGGGCGCGCCGCGTCAAACGCGGGCGCTCTCGGAACCTACGGGCCTCGCGTCTCGACGACGTCGACGAGCGGGCTCGACAGCAGCCGCCGCGCGTGTCCGAGGCGCGAGGCGATCGCGGCCGACGCGCGCGACCCGCGCGGCAGGACGAAGAGAGTCGGCGCCCGCGGGGCCGAAAGAACCGCGTCCGCCTCGGCCGCGAGCGTCGCGTTCGTGGATCTCCTCCTCGCGGTACCAGCCCGGATGCGCCGCGACCGCGGACGGAAAGAGGACGACGCGGCCGGGCGCGCCCGCGCGTGCGAGCCGGTAGTCCAGCTCGGGCCCCCAGTAACCCGCGGCGAGGACGCGGCGCCCCGCCCTGGCGGGCGCCTCGAGAAGCCGGGCGAGGAGCGCGCCGGGCGACGGCTCGGCGGCGCGCGGAAGCCAGAGCGCGAGGAGCGCCGTCGCGAGCGTGCCGGCGGCGGCGGGAACGAAGGGCGGCGCCGCCGCGAGAAGGAGCGCGGCGAACGGCAGGAAGACGAGGGCCGTGCGCTCCGGCAGGACGAGCGTGCCCGCCCCGAGCTCGGCGAGCGCGAGCAGCGCGAGCGAGACCCCGAGGACGCGGGCCACGGGGGCGAGGACGCCACGCCACTCGCGGGCGAGGAGCGCGGCGAGCAGGAGCGCGCCCGCCACGGACGAGGGCCGCCATGACCGGCCCGCCGGCCGGAGCGCCGAAGGCGAGATTCGCGGGAAAGTCCCGGAGAGCGCTCGCGAACCCCGCGTCCCTCGACCACGCCATCGAAGCGCGAGGCTGCGCGAGGGCGATGGGCACCCACGTCGCCGCGAGCGCGGCGGCGGCGAGCCCGGAGAGGACGAGGGCGCGGCGTGCGGCGGGTCGCGCGTCGAGGGCGAGAACCGCGAGAGCCGCGACGGGAAAGACCGCGAGGTAGTGGGTGAGGACCGCTCCGGCCGCCGCGAGCGCCAGGCCCAGGGCGGTGAGGAGGCGCGGCCTTTCCCGGAGCGCGAGCGCCCGCTCGAAGGCGAGGAGACGCGAGGAGCGACGCGAGCGCATACGCACGCCCCTCGGCCGCGTACGCGACCGCGAGCGGGAAGACGGAGTAGAGCGCCGCGGCCGGGAGGCCCATCTCCGGCTCGCCCGAGCCGCCGCGCCACGGCGAAGAGGAGCGGCAGGTGGAGGAGGGAAGCGACGAGAGAGAGGACGCGGACGAGAACGTCCGGGAGGCCCGGGGCCGGAAACGGCGCGAGGAGGACGTACGCGAAGAGGTAGTGGAGCGGAGGGCCCGAATCGACGCGAAGGGCCGCGAGAATCTCCGGAGCGCTCTTCCGGGCGACCGTCAGCGTGAAGATCTCGTCGGCCCAGAGGGGCCGGACGACGAGCGAGAAGACGCGGGCGACCACGCCGGCCGCGATCGCCGCCCACGCGAGCGCACGCACGGGAGACGGACGCGTGCGGACGATCGCTTTCATGGGGCTCTCCTCGTCCGGGACGTAGGGAAAAGACTAACACCTGAGAGCGTGTATAACGTGCCGTTCAGGTCGACGAAATTGGAAACACCGATTCTCGAACGTCTGTCCCAGCACCGGCTGCTCGCCGGCGCGCCGCCCGACCAGATCGCGTGGCTCGCCGCCCGCGGCCAGCTCATCCGATTGGACGCGGGCGATCGAGCTCGCACCGAAGGGCACCACCGTGCTCGGCCTGTACATCGTCCTTTCCGGCCACATGTCGATCCACGTCGACCGGGGCGCCGGACCGCAAAAGGTCATGGAGTGGCGGGGCGGCGACGTGACGGGTTTCCTGCCGTACTCGCGCCTCGTCAAGTCGCCGGGCGGCGTGAAGGCCGAGGAGCCGACCGAGATCTGGATGATCCCGCGCGAGGAGATCCCGGCGCTGATTCGCGAGTGCTACGAGCTCACCGCGATCTTCGTGCACGTCATGGTCGACCGCGCCCGCCAGTTCACGTCGAGCGACCTTCAGGTGGAAAAGATGTCCTCCCTCGGCAAGCTCGCGGCGGGGCTCGCGCACGAGCTGAACAACCCCGCGTCGGCGGTCGCGCGGAGCGCCCAGGGGCTCAAGGCGCGGTTGTCCGAGGTCGAAGCGGCGTCCCGCGCGCTCGGCGCGGCACGATTGTCCGAGGCGCAGCAGGCCGCCGTCGACAGAGTCACGAAATCTCTGCCTCGCCGCGGCCGGCGCGACGTTCGGGCGCTCGCCCATCGAGCGGGCGGACCGCGAGGACGCCATCGCCGACTGGCTGGCGCGCCACGGCGCCGACGTCACCGCCGCCGAAGCGCTGGCGGAGTCCGCGATCACGCTCGACGCGCTCGACCAGCTCGCGGAAGAGCTCACGGCGAGGCGCTCCAGGCGACCCTCCGGTGGCTCGTGGCCGGCTGCGCGACGTACCAGCTGGCGTCGGAAATCGAGACGGCCGCGTCCCGGATCCACAACCTCGTCGCGGCGGTGAAGGGCTTCACCTACATGGACCAGGCGACGATGCCCAAGCCGGTGGACGTCGGCCAGGGGCTGGCCGACACGCTCGCGGTGCTCAACGCGAAGGCCCGCGGGAAATCCGTGAGCGTGAGCCTCGACGTCGAGGCCGATCTTCCGCGCGTCCCGGGGTTCGGCGGCGAGCTCAACCAGGTGTGGGCGAACCTCGTCGACAACGCGCTGGACGCGGCGAAGAGCCACGTCGCCGTCGCGGCGGGCCGTCAGGGCTCATTCCGTCGTCGTGCGCGTCGTCGACGACGGACCGGGACTGCCCCCGGAGATCCGCGAGCGCATCTTCGATCCCTTCTTCACGACGAAGCCGGTCGGCCAGGGCACCGGCCTCGGCCTCGACATCGCGCGGCGCCTCGTCCGCCGGCACCACGGAGAGATCGAGGTCGACTCCCGCCCCGGGCACACGCGAGTTCCGCGTGACGCTGCCGATCGACGACGGGAAGGGCTGACGTGGCCAAACCGGTCATCCTGACCGTCGACGACGACCCCGAGGTGCTCGGCGCGGTCGAGCGCGACCTTCGCAGCCACTACCGGAGCGACTACCGCATCCTGAAGGCCGGCTCGGGCCGCGAGGCCCTCGAGGCCGCCCGGCAGCTCAAGCAGCGGGGCACTCCCATCGCCCTCTTTCTCGTGGACGAGCGGATGCCCGAGATGACCGGCACCGAGCTGCTGCGCGAAGCGCTCAAGCTCTACCCGGACTCGCGACGGGTCCTGCTCACCGCCTATGCCGACACCGAGGCCGCGATCGCCGGAATCAACGACGTCGGGCTGGACCACTACCTGCTGAAGCCCTGGGATCCTCCGGATCAGCGGCTCTACCCGGTCCTCGACGACCTGTTGTCCGACTGGACGGCGCACGTGCGCCTCCCCTACGACGGCATCCGGGTCGCCGGCGCGCGGTCGTCGCCGCGGAGCTACGCGGTGAAGGAATTCCTGTCGAGCAATCAGGTCCCCTATCAGTGGATCGACGTCGACGAGGACCCGCCGACGCGGGAGCTGATCCGCTCGTTCGGCGACTCGACGAAGCTGCCGGTTCTCCTCTTCCCGGACGGCAGCCATCTCGTCGCGCCGACGAACCGCGAGCTGGCCGAGAAGATCGGCATGCAGACGCGGGCGCGCCTGCCCTTCTACGACCTCGTGATCGTCGGCGGCGGCCCGGCGGGGCTGGCCGCCGCGGTCTACGGCGCCTCGGAGGGGCTGCGCACGCTGCTCGTCGAGCACAACGCGCCCGGCGGCCAGGCCGGCACCAGCTCCCAGATCGAGAACTATCTCGGATTCCCGTCCGGCGTCAGCGGAGCCGACCTCGCGCGCCGCGCCGCTCACGCAGGCGCGCCGCTTCGGCGCCGAGGTGCTCGCGCAGGAGGTGGTGGCCCTGCGCCGCGAGGATCCCTACCGTATCGTCCGGCTCGCGGACGGGACGGACGTCTCGTGCTACGCGGTCGTCCTCGCCACGGGCGTGTCCGTGCGGACGCTGGAGGTTCCCGGAATCGAGCCTCTCCTCGGCATCGGCGTCTACTACGGCGCCGCGATGACCGAGGCCGCGACCTACCGCGGCGAGGACGTGTGCGTCCTCGGGGCCGGGAACTCGGCCGGCGCAGGGCGCCCTCTTCTTCTCGCGCTACGCGCGCCACGTCACCCTGCTCGTCCGCGGGAAGTCCCTCGGCCAAGTCGATGTCGCAGTACCTGGTCGACCGGATCGCGGCGACGCCGAACATCGAAGTCCTGACGCAGGTCGAGGTCGCCGCGGTCAGCGGTACGGGGCGGCTCGAGAAGGTGGTCGTCCGCGGCGTCGACGACGGCACAGGAGCGAGAGCTTCCCGCCTGCGCGATCTTCATCTTCATCGGCGCGAAGGCCCGGACCGAGATGGTCTCCGGTCTCCTCGAGCTCGACGAGAAGGGGTTCGTCCTGACGGGCCCGGACCTGCCCCGTACGGACCGAAAGCCCCGCGGCTGGACGCTCGACCGGGACCCGTACCTCTTCGAGACGAACGTCCCCGGCATCTTCGCCGCCGGCGACGTGCGCGCGAGCTCCGGCAAGCGCGTCGCGGCGGCCGTCGGCGAGGGCTCCGGCACCGTCAGCATGGTCCACCGCTACCTCGAGACCGTCTGACCGCCTCCGATAGACTGCACCGCGTTCCCTGGTAGAACCTGCCGGGAGGATCGATGGAAGTTCCCGAATCGAAATCGCTGCCCGAGAACGCCTACCGGGTTCTTCCACCCGGAGAGCTCTACCGGCCCGTGGTGCGGCCTCAGGAGACTCCGCCGGAAGTCACCCGCCGCTCACTCGCCTGGGGGCTTCTGTTCTGCGTCATCTTCACGGTGGCGTCGGCGTACTCGGGGCTGAAGGTCGGGCAGGTGATGGAGGCGGCGATCCCGATCTCGATCCTCGCGATCGGCCTCGCCCGCGTCTATAAGCGGCGGTCGCATCTTCTGGAGAACGTCATCATCACCGGGATCGGCGGCGTCGCGGGCGGCGTCGTCGCCGGCGCGATCTTCACGCTTCCCGCGCTCTACTCGCTGAACCTCCACCCGCACCCGGTCCAGACGATCGCGATCTGTCTCGCCGGCGCGTGTCTCGGCATCCTTTTCATCATCCCGCTGCGCCGCTTCTTCGTGAAGGAGATGCACGGGAAGTTCCCGTTCCCGGAGGCGACCGCGATCACGGAAGTCCTCGTCACGGGCGAGAAGGGCGGGGCGCAGGCGAAGCTCCTCATCCAGGCGACGGTCATCTCGGCCGTCTACGACTTCTTCGTGACGACCTTCAACGTCTGGAAAGAGTACGTCGACTTCCAGTTCCTTCCGGCCATGAAGGACTTCGCCGAGAAGGGGAAGGTGATCGTGAAGTTCGACGCGGTCGCGTTCATCCTCGGACTCGGCTACGTCATGGGGATCGAGGCCTCCATGGTCCTGTGCGCGGGCGGCTTCCTCGCGAACTTCGTCCTCGTGCCGCTCATCTGGATGGTGGGCCGGCATCTGCCGGAAGCCGTCTATCCCGCCGTCAAGCCCATCGCGCTGATGACGGCCGAGCAGATCTTCCGCGGCTACGTGAGGTACGTCGGCGTGGGCGCGATCGCGACGGCGGGCATGTTCGGCATCCTGAAGTCGCTGAAGATCGTCGCCGGGTCGTTCGGCATCGCCGTGAAGGCGTTTCGGAGCGGGGGGAGCGCCTCCCTCGAGCGGACGGACCGCGACGTGTCGGTCATGGCTCTCCTGCTCGGGACGATCCTGAGCGCGATCGGAGTCGCGGTTTTCTACGGCACTCTCCACGCGTCCTGGACGGTCGTCGCGATCGCGCTCGCCCTGACCCTCGTCTTCTCGTTCTTCTTCGCCTCCGTGGCCGCGAACGCGATCGCGACGATCGCGCGCAACCCGGTCTCGGGGATGACGATGCTCACGATCATCATCTCGTCGGTCATCCTCCTGAAGTTCGGGGTTTCCGGCACGACGGGGATGTTCTTCGTGATGGCGCTCGCCGGCATGGTCTGCACGGCGCTCTCGATCTCCGGCCAGATGATCACGGACCTGAAGACCGGCTACTGGCTGGGCTCGACGCCCGCGGCCCAGGAAAAGGTGAAGTTCTGGGGCGCGATCGCGGCGTCCATCGCGGTCGGCCTCACGATCGTGATGCTCGCGAAGGCGTATCAGTTCGGGGAGGCCGCGCCGGGCGACACGCGCGAGATCCTCGCGGCGCCGCAGGCCTCCATCATGAAGGCGCTCGTCGAGGGCTTCATGAACCGGCAGCCGATCGCGTACTTTCTCTTCGGGACGGGCGCCGTGATCGCGGTCGTGCTGGAAATGCTGCGGGTGCCCGCTCTGACCTTCGCGCTCGGGATGTACCTGCCGCTCGAACTGAACACGCCGGCCCTCGTGGGCGGCATCATCTCGTATTACGTCACGAGGAAGTCCGAGAAGGCGGGCGGCCACGCCGGGCGCACGATGCGCGAGCGCGCGATCGTCATCGCCTCCGGGCTGATGGCCGGAGGCGCCCTCGGCGGCGTCTTCGGCGCCGCGCTGCGGCTCTTTTCGTGGTACCGAGAGGACCTCGTCGCGACGCCCTTCTACGGCAACGAGGCCGTCTCGCAGGGCGTCTCGATGCTGTTCTTCGTCGGCCTCTGCCTCTATCTCTGGATCGACTCGACCCGCAAGGTCCGGGAGGACTGAACATGTCGCTCACGGGACTCGACGCCGCGACCGCCGAAGCGCTCATCGGAATCGACACCCTCTGGGGCGGCGACGTCATGAACCCGTCCGGGACCGGCCGCTTCATCGCGGACTGCTGGTTCTCGGACGAGCCGCTTCCCCTCGCGTACACGCACCCTTCGGCCGCGGCGGTGCGCGCTCAAGGCGGCGTCTCGGCGAAGACGCCCGACGTCCCGGCGATCGAGACGTACCTGTCCGCCGTCGACGTCGGCGGCGCGATCGCCCGCGTCCTCGCGGAATCGCGGCGCCTCGGCGGCCTCCGCGGCGACTACCTCGAAGGGCTCGGCCTCTGCTGCGAGGTCATGTGGGGCCTCGCGATGGAGATCCTCGGCAAGGGGGCGGAGGTCCCGTACGAGACGTGCGTGATGACGATCACCGGCTCGCTGCCCGAGCCCTCCGACCCCTCGGAGAAGCGCCGGCGCGTGGCCGACCTCCTGAAGGCCGCCGGGCACGCCTCGAACGGTTCGGACTCGCTCCTCGCCGCGGTGGACGGCTGGCGGAAAGAGCGGCTGGTCCCCGGCAAGTCGATTCCCGCTCTCGGCGACGCCTTCATCGCGCGCTACGACGCGCTCGCCGTGCGAAACCTCCTTCCGCACCTGCCGCGCGAGCTCGCGCATGTTCCCCGGGCGAACGTCAGGTTCCTCGCGATCGAGAACGCCTGGTTCTCCGGCTCGATGAACTACCTCGGCCACGCGCGCCGGAAGGACGGCTCGCCGGAGTACGAGGCGACGTACGAGCTGAACGCCGCGCTCCAGATCTCGGTCCCCGAGTTCCAGCAGCTCGTCAGCCACGAGGTCGTGCCCGGCCACGTGACGACGTTCGCGTACCTGCAGGACCTCTTTTTCCGCGGCCTCGCCGGGTTCGAGGCGTCGGTCCTCACGATGAACACGCGCGCGGCCGTGCTCTTCGAGGGCATCGCGAACAACGCGATCCTGATCGCGCACGGCGTCACCGAGGTCGACGACCTCCCCGACCCGGACCTTCAGATCGGCGTCCTCCTCGCTCTCCTTCAGGACGACGCGAAGAACCACTCCTCGTACCTCACCTGGAAAGAGAAACTCCCGCAGAACGACGTCGCCGCGACGCTGCGGAAGGACTTCCTCGTCTCTTCAGAGCGCGCCGACAAGCTCTCGGGCGCGTGGGGCCGCCACCCGCTCCTCGGCCGCATGTACCTGCCCGCGTACCGGGCCGGGACGGAGCTCGTCGCGCGCCTACGGCGCTGGCATCCGCCTCAGACGATCCTCCCCGCCCTCTACGGCGCCCGCGGCCTCGTCGACGCGTTCACGCTCCCGCGCGCGCTCGAGGAGGCGACCGTCTCCCGCTGAAGGGAAAGGCCATGAGTCAGCAGAAAAATCTGGCGATCCTCGTGGGGGGCGGGCCGGCCCCGGGGATCAACAGCGTCATCAGCTCGGCCACCATCCGCGCGGTCCTGGAAGGCGTGGAGGTGACCGGCATCCGCGACGGGTTCGAGTGGCTCATGAAGGGGAACATCGAGCACGTCTCTCCTCTCACGATCGAGGAGGTCAGCCGCATCCACTTCCGCGGCGGCTCCTACATCGGCATTTCGCGGGCGAACCCCACCCTGGACCCCCAGCATCTGGAGAACACGGTGATCTCGCTCCTGCGCCTGAACGTCTCGCGCCTCATCACGATCGGCGGCGACGACACGGCGTACTCGGCGATGAAGCTGGTGGAGAAGGCCGAGGGGCGCATCCGGGTGGTCCACGTTCCCAAGACGATCGACAACGACCTCGACCTGCCCGCCCACGTGGACACCTTCGGCTACCAGACCGCGCGCCACTACGGGGTCGAGATCGTCAAGAACCTGATGGTGGACGCGCGCACGACGTCCCGCTGGTACTTCATCGTCGCCATGGGGCGGAAGACCGGCCACCTGGCGCTCGGCATCGGGAAGGCCGCGGGAGCTTCGCTCACGCTGATCCCCGAGGAGTTCCTCGGCCACCAGATCCGCTTCAAAGCCATCGTGGACACGCTGGTGGGCGCCATCCTGAAGCGGCTCTCCTACGGCCGGCGCGACGGCGTCGCCGTGATCGCCGAAGGGCTCGTCGAGGGCCTCGACCCGTCGGAGCTCGAGGGTCTCCAGGACGTCGAGCGCGACACGCACGGGAACGTCCGCATCGCGGAGGTGAACATCGGCGAGATCCTGAAGGTCGCCGTCCAGCAGCGGCTGAAGGAGTTCCGGATCAAGACGACCGTCGTCGCCAAGAACATCGGCTACGAGCTGCGCTGCGCCGACCCGATCCCGTTCGACCTGGAATACACGCGCGATCTCGGTTACTGCGCCACCAAGTGCCTCCTCTCGGGCGGGCACTCCGTGATGATCTCGATGCAGGGGGGCCACTTCGTGCCGATTCCATTCGAGGAGCTCATCAACCCCTCGACGGGCCGGGCGAAGGTCCGGATGGTGGACATTCACTCCACGCGCTACGCCATCGCGCGGCGGTACATGCTCCGCCTCCGCCGCGACGACTTCGAGGACCCGCACGAGCTCGCGAAGTTCGCGGCCACGGCGGGCATGTCGCTCGCGGATTTCCGCAGGGAGTTCGGGTACCTCATCGAGTGGGAGCTGCCTCCGCTCGTCTTTGGAACGGAGCCCGAGGGCGGCGCCCCGGAACGGCAGGGCGTCGTGATGGGGCTGGATCCGGCGCCCTAGCCAGAGCTCAGGGTCGCCGTCGCGTTGGGCGCCGCGAAATTGTCGTCACGCTGATTCGTCAGCGCTTGTGGACCACCAGATCGCTTCCCCCCTTGACAATCGGGGCCTCTCGCACAATATTTGCCGGCAAGTCTCTCGAAGGTCAGAGTATGAGTCGCATTCTCACGTTCTTACGTGTGGGCTTGGCAGGACTGCCGCTCGGCTCGCCTCCGCAGGGCTCGCAACCGCAACCAAAAGGAGGAAGCGATGAACAGCAAGCGTCTCGTTTCAGTCGTAGCCATGGCAATCGGCTGCCTCGGAGCGTCCACGGGCTGGGCCCAGGCGGGCGCTCGCATGGTTATGCCGACCGACCTTACGTGGGCGGATGTGCCGTCCCTGCCGGCGGGCGCAAAAATAGCAGTCCTCGAAGGGCCGCTGACCGAAGCGGTCCCCATCACGTTTCGGCTGAAGTTCCCGGCTGGCTACCGTGTGCCCGCTCACTGGCACCCTGTCATCGAGCACGTCACGGTGATTTCCGGCACGTTCAACATGGGGATGGGCGACAAGCTCGATCCCACGCAGACGACAGCGTTGCCGCCCGGAAGCATCGTCATCATGCCGCCCAAGACGAACCATTTTGCCTGGACGAAAGAGGACACGATCATCCAAGCGCACGGGACAGGGCCGTGGGCAATCAACTACGTCAACCCGGCAGACGATCCGAGGAAGAAGTGATCGCAGCCCGGTGACCGCGCTGAAGACGAAGCGACCCGCGCCCGGATGGCGGTTTCCCTCTTGGAGGCCCTGATGGCCCCGGGAAGTTCGATTTCAGGCTGGTGAATGCGGGGAAAGCGCTCACGCCTCCTTCGAGATAACCCGAGAGCGTTGCAACGACCCCAGCGGGTCGGCGTCACTTCCCCGCAGCCCCCTGCGCCGTCTCCTGCCCCGCCGCCAGCTCGCGCTCTTTCCGCCGGAAGAAAGGGATCCGGTCGAGGACGTTCTCCTGGAAGACCTCCAGGTAGAGGTAGATGACCGGCGTCACGAAGAGCGTGATGAACTGCGAGACGACGAGGCCGCCGACGACGACGAGGCCGAGCGGGCGGCGCGACGCGCCGTCGGCGCCGAAGCCGAGCGCGATCGGCAGCGCGCCGAAGACCGCCGCGAGCGTCGTCATCAGGATCGGGCGGAAGCGGTCCATGCTCGCGTCGTGGATCGCCTTCACGGCGTCCTCGCCGGCGTCCACGCGGTGGCGCGCGAAGTCGACGATCAGGATGCCGTTCTTCTTGACGATGCCCATGAGCATGAACATGCCGACGTACGCGTAGAGCGAGGCCTGCTCGCGGAAGACGAAGAGCGCCAGGAGGCCGCCGACGAGCGCGGTCGGGAGCGTCGAGAGCACGGTGAGCGGGTGGACGTAGCTCTCGTAGAGGATCGCGAGGATCACGTACATCACGAAGACCGCCAGGATCATCAGGACCGACAGGTTCCTCACCGTGTCCCGGAACGTGAGCGCCTCGCCCTGGAACGTCGCGCGCAGCGTGGGCGGCACGATTCCCTTCGCCGTCTTCGCGATGAAGTTCGTCGCGTCGCCGATCGCGACGCCCGGCTTCAGGTTGAAGAAGAGCGTGACGCTCGTGAACTGGTTCATGTGGTTGACGGCCTGCGGGCCGAGCGTCGTCTTCCACGTGACGAGCTCCTTGAGCGGCACGAGGTTCTTGCCGTCGTCCGACCGGATGTAGAGGAGGCCGAGGTCCTCGGGGTTCCGCCGCGCCTCGTCCTTGACCTCGAGGATGACCTGGTACTGGTCCGTGCGGCTTCTTGATGAGGTAGAGGTAGTTCTGCGAGTAGGCGTTGCGGAGCAGCGTCAGGATGCGCGACTCCGAGACGCCCCGCGTCCTCGCCTCGTCGCGGCGGATCTCGACGTCGAGGCCGGGCGTGGCGCTGAAGAGGTCCGAGGAGACCGACGCGAAGCCGGGGTACTCGTAGCACTTGGCGATCAGCCTTCTGAGCCGACTCGAAGACCTGGCCCGGGTTGATCCCCGAGAGCGTGAAGGCGTACTGGCCCTGCGTCTGGGTGACGGCGCCCGTCGTGATCTCCAGGACGGGGAAGGGGCGCAGGAACGCGAAGAGGCCCGGGATCGAGGAGAGCTTTCCCATGAGGGAGATCGCCGCCTGCTGGATGGGCGGCCGCTCCTTCGGGTCCTTCAGGAACAGTGAACATGATCCCCTGGTTCGACGAGAGGAAGCCCGAGACGCCCGTCATCGTGAAGTCCGTGACGACGTTCGGGTCGGCGTGGAGCGTCTCGTCGACGCGCTTCTGGTACGCCCTCATCTGCGTCGGGAGAGGAGCCCTCCTTCGCGATGAAGACGCCGAAGACGACGCTGCTGTCGCCGGTCGGCAGGAAGATCTTCGGGATGGCGGCGAAGAGGCCGAGCGTGCCGGCGAGGCAGACGACCCAGATGGCGGCCCCGAGCCAGCGGTGCTCGAGGAACCAGGTGAGCTGGCGGCCGTAGACGTCGAGGACGCGTTTCTCGACCGCGAGCGCGGTCTGCTCCACCCACGTCTGCTTCTCGCCGTGGCCGCGCTCCCGCAGGAGGCGCGCGCACATGAGCGGCGTCAGCGTCAGCGAGACGAGGCCCGACGCGAAGATCGAGACGACGATCGTGACGGCGAACTCGCGGAAGATCCGGCCCATCAGCCCCGACATGAGGACGAGCGGGAGGAAGACGGCGGCCAGCGAGATCGTCATCGAGACGATCGTGAAGCTGATCTCCTTCGCGCTCGCGAGCGTCGCCTCGAGCGGCTTCGCGCCGCGCTCCATCCGCCGCACGGTGTTCTCGAGGAAGACGATCGCGTCGTCGACGAGGAAGCCGATCGCGAGCGTCAGCGCCATCAGCGACAGGTTGTCGAGGCTGTAGCCGAGGAGCCGCATCGCCATGAACGTGATGAGGAGCGACAGCGGCAGCGCCACGGCCGGGATCAGCGTGTCGGTCGCGCGGCCGAGGAAGAGGAAGATGACGAGGACGACGAGCGCGAACGCGATGATGAGCGTGACCTCACGTCCTCGACCGAGTTCACGATCGAGCGCGCCCGGTCGTAGATGGGGGTGATGCGGATCGAGCCGGGCAGCTCGGCGTTGACGACCGGCACGAGGTCGCGCACGCTCTTGCTGACCTCGACCGCGTTCGCGCCGGCCTGGCGGTTCACGGCGACGACGACCGTGGCCGACGGGACGTCGTACCCGCGGATCCAGAAGCGCATCGAGACGCGCTCGTCCTGCACCGTGTCGACGACCTCCGCGACGTCCCGGAGGTGGACCGGCGCGCCGGTCTTGCCGCCCACGATCAGGTTCGCGTAGCCCTGCGCGTCGTCGAGCTGTCCCTGGGGCCTGAGGAGCGCCGTTCCCGCGGAGCTGTCGAGCTGGCCCGCGCCCGTCGAGCTCGTGCCGCCCTTCACGGCGTCCGCGAGGTCGTCCACGGAGATGCCGCGCGCCCACATGGCCGACGGGTCGGCCTTGATGCGGATGGCGGACTTCGTGCCGAACACGACGACGCGCGAGACGCCCGGCAGGATGCTGATCCGCTGGCCGACCTGCGTGGACGCGTAGTCGTAGAGGCGCCCCTGCGTGACCGAGTCGCTCGTCATCGCGATGTAGAGGATCGGCTGGTCGTTCGGGTTCGTCTTCGAGAACGACGGCGGCGAAGGCAGGTCCACGGGGAGGCTGCCGGTGGCCTGCGAGATCGCCGTCTGCACGTCCGTGGCGGCGGCGTCGATGCTCTTCGTGAGCGCGAACTGGAGCGTGAGCGTCACGTTCCCCTGCGTGCTCTTCGACGTGACGAGCTCGAGCCCGTTGATCTGCATGAACTGGCGCTCGAGCGGCGTCGCGATGTTGCTCGCCACGGTCTCGGGGCTCGCGCCCGGGTAGCTCACGTTCACCTGGATGACCGGGTAGTCGACCGTGGGCAGGTCGTTCACCGGAAGCTGGAGGTACGCGAGGACGCCGAACAGAATGACGGAGACGGTGAGAACCACCGTCATCACCGGCTTTCGGATGAAGGGCTCGGAGAAATTCACGGTCGCCGCCTGGCGCCTTCGCCGCGTCGGCGGCGCGGCGCCCTGGCGGCTCCTCGACGCGCACCTTGCCGCCCGGCGTGACGCCGAGCTGCCCGTTCACGACGACGCGCTCGCCGCCCTTCACGCCCTCCTCGAGGACGACGAGGTCCGCCTGCCGCTGTCCGAGCTTGACGGGACGGAGCTCCGCCGTATCGTCCTCTTTCACGACGTAGACGAACGGACCCTTCGCCGATACTTGCGCCGCGCCGGCGGGCACGACGATGGCCGACGGCAGCGTGGCGAGGACCAGCCGCACCTTCACGAAGCGGCCCGGCCAGAGGCGCCGTTGCCGGTTTTCGACGGTCGCCCGGATCGTCACGGTGCCCGTGCCTTCCTGCACGGCGTTGTCGAGGAACGTCACCTTGCCCGGAAGCGCGTCCGCGGGCTGGTCGGGCAGGCGGACCTCGACGTCGAGCGCCTTGCCGGTCATCCGGCGCTGCACGGCCGTCAGGTCGTGCTCGGTGACGGTGAAATCGACGTAGATCGGGTCGAGCCGCTCGATGACGAGGAGCGATCCGCCGTTCGCGGCGACGACGTTCCCGCGGTCGACGAGGCGGTGCCCCGCCCGGCCGTCGATCGGCGACGAGATCGAACAGTACTGGAGGTTGATCCGAGCGGTCGCGAGCGCCGCCTCGTTCTGCCTCAGCTCCGCCTCGGCCACGTCCACCGCGCTCTTCTTCGCGTCGTAGTCCGCCTGCGCGACGATCTGCGTGGCGACGAGCTTCGCGAAGCGCGCGAGGTCGGCGCGCGCGAGGTCGAGCACCGCCTTGGCCCGGGCGACGTTCGCCTCGGCGGAGGCGGCCGCCGCGCGATACGGCTCCGGGTCGATCGTGAAGAGGGGGTCGCCCTTTCTCAGATCGGCGCCGTCCTCGAAGTGGATCTCCGCGATCCGGCCGCCAACCTGCGGCTGCACGGACACGACCTCGCGCGCGACGCACTTCCCGACCTCGTCGAGGTAGACGGGGACGTCGCGGGCGACGGCCTTCGCGACCGACACGGGCGCGGGCGGGCGCTCGAAGGAGGGAGGGCCCTTCTTCTGGCAGGCGCCGGAGAGAAGGGAGGCGAAGGCAAGGGCGAATCCGAGGGCTGGTGAAGCGGCTGAGTCTCGTCTCATCGCGCCGTATTCTTACGTCTTTGCGGCCGAAAGGTTGTCCGGGGGGTGGGGAGCACGTTCGATATATAGCAATTGCTATATTTCTGCTATAACTGCGAGATGAGCGCGGCTTGGCTCCGGAAGCTGGGTCTCGAGCGCCGGGTCGGGGCCCTCGCGGCCGGCCTGTTCGTGTACGGCTTCGGGCAGGAGCTCTGGTTCCGGTACCTTCCGGAGTACCTCCGCCTCCTCGGAGCTTCGGCGTTCGCGGTCGGCGCGTTCGGGACGCTGAAGGACCTGCTCGACGCGGCGTACGCCTATCCAGGAGGAGTCGTGAGCGACCGGCTCGGAAGCCGCGACGCGCTCCTCCTCTTCGGGCTCCTCAGCGCCGCCGGCTTCGGTCTCTACCTCGCGTGGTCGTCCGTGCCGGCGCTCTTCTGCGGCCTCGTCCTCGTGATGGCGTGGCCGGCGCTCGGGCTGCCGGCGACGTTCTCGCTCGTCGGCGAGGAGCTCCGGGGAGGACGCCGCATCGTGGGCTTCACGGTGCAGGCGGTCCTGAAGAGGGTCCCCATCGTCCTCGCGCCGCCGCTCGGCGGGCTCCTGATCGAGCGGCTCGGAATGCGGAACGGATTGCGCGTCGGATTCGCCGTCTCCGTCGTGCTCTCGATCGCGATGCTCGTCGCGCTCCGCCGCGCGTTCCGCGAAGAGAAGGGAACCGCCGAGCCGCGCGAGACGGGGCCGAGGCCTTCCGTTCGCCTCCACCGCTCTCTCAAGAGGCTCCTGATCGCCGATTGCCTGGTCCGCCTGTGCGAGGGGCTGCCGGACGTCTTCCTCGTGATCTGGGCGCTCGAGGTCGTGAGGGTCTCGCCCGTCCAGTTCGGCCTCCTGACGTCGGTCCTGATGGCCACGGCGATCCTCTCGTACGTCCCCGCGGCGGCGCTCGCGGAGCGCGCCGAGAAGAAGCGGTTCGTCGTCCTCACGTATTTCTTCTTCGCGCTCTTCCCTGTCGCGGTCGTCCTGTCGCGCTCCTTCTCACACCTCGTTCTCGCCTACCTCGTCGGCGGGCTGCGGGAGATCGGCGAGCCGGCGCGCAAGGCGCTGATCGTCGACCTCGCCGAACCGGCCCTTCGGGGACGCACGGTCGGCCTCTATTACTCGATCCGCGGCTTCGCGGTGGCCGGGGCCGCCGCGATCGGCGGCGCGCTCTGGACGGTGCGGCCCACGCTGACATTCGCCGTCGCGGCCGGACTCGGAGCGCTCGGGACGCTCTACGCGGCTGCGTTTCTCCCCAGGGGTTCCGCGATACCGCTCGCGGAGGCGACCCCGTGACGGTTCTCGGTCCGCGCGGGGCCGGCGCCGTCGCTCACGCAGATGGCCCTCTACTTCCTGCGCCTTGGCGCGCTCGGCTTCGGCGGCCCGGTGGCTCTGGCGAACACGATCCGGAAAGACCTCGCCGAGGAGCGGCACTGGCTGACGGAGCAGGAGTACGAGGACGGCCTCGCCATCGCGGCCGCCTGCCCCGGCCCCCTCGCGTACCAGCTCGGGGTCTACTGCGGATACGTCCGCCACGGCGCCGGCGGCGGTCTCGCGGTCGCCGTCGCGTTCGCTCTCGCGCCTTTCGCGCTCGTCGTCGCGGCCGCGTGGGGATACACGCGCTTCTCGGCCGCCTGGCAGCTCCGAGCGCTCTTCTACGGCGTGGCCCCGGTCGTCGTGGCTCTGATCGTGAAAGCCTGCTTCAGCCTTGGAAAGAAAACGCTCCGGAAGGACCTGCCCGCCTGGGCCGTCGCCGTTCTCGCCTGCGCGATCACGGTCGCCGTTCAGAAGGAGCTGGCGGCGATCTTCCTCGTCGCCGGGGCGCTCGGCGCCTTCGTCTTCGCACCCCGCCCCGCGGATCGCGCGCCGGATCGCACGGACGCTCCGCCGCCACCCGGCCGGACGGCCATCCTCGGCGCGCTTGGCGGCGCGGGCGGCGCGATGACGTCGAAGCTCTTCCTCTTCTTCTTCAAGACGGGGCTCCTGGTCTTCGGAAGCGGCCTCGTGATCGTGCCGTTCCTGAAGGCCTACGTCGTCGACCAGTACCACTGGCTTTCGGACCGCGCCTTCCTCGACGCCGTCGCGATCGGGATGATCTCGCCCGGTCCGGTCGTCATCACGGCGACGTTCGTCGGGTACCTGCTCGGGGGCTTTTCGGGCGCGCTCGCCGCGACGCTGGGCATCTTCTCGCCGGCCGTCCTCTTCACCCTCCTTGCGACGCCGCTCCTCCTTCGCCACCGGCGTCACCGCCGGCTCGCCGGGTTCATCCGGGGCGTCACGGTCGCGGTCGTCGGCGTCCTCGTCGGCACGACCTGGCTCGTCGGCAGGACCGCGATCGGAGACGTCCTCGGCGTCCTCGTCGGAGCCCTTTCGCTCGCCCTCCTCTTCCTCTTCCCGAAGCTCCCCGAGCCCGTGCTCGTTCTCGCGGGTGCGCTCGTCGGCCTCGTGGCTTACCCGCTCGTCGGGCCCGCGCCGGGGGCGGCCTGAGGCGGCATTCGGGCCGGCCTCGTGGCCGCCGGGCGGGAGTAGACTGAGCGCGTGGTGAGAATCCTTCTCGCCACGCTCAAGAAGGAGGATTCATGAAGAGACTCGCTGCCGCCCTCTCCGTCTTCGCCGTCGTCGCTCTCGTCCTCGTCGCGGCGCCGCCCGCCGCTGCCGCCGAGCAGACCTGGAAGGACGTGACCGTCGTCGACAAGATGTGCTTCGCCAAGATGAAGGACACGCCCGAAAAGCACACCAAGATGTGCCTCCAGAAGTGCGAGAGCTCGGGCTACGGCGTCATGATGACGGAGGGGAAGGACAAGAAGTTCGTCAAGTTCGATTCCAAGGGAAACGACCTCACCGTCGAGGCGCTCAAGGCCACGAAGAAGACCGAAGGCCTCAAGGCCACCGTCGTGGGCGAGATGGCCGAGGGCACGATCAAGGTCAAGTCGATCACGTTCGACTGAGCGCATCGCGTTCAAGGGAAGAGCCTGCGCCGGGCGGACTCGCAGATCGCGATCACCGCGGGGTGCTTGAGCTTTCGATCGACCGTGATGGCGTAGAACCTCTGACGGACATTCTCGATCGCTCCGATCGAGCGAACGTCGTGTTGGCGGCACACCTCTCTTGCGATGGGCGACGGCGCCGGGAAAAGGCCGAGCCCGGTCTGGCCGACCGCCGCCATGAGGGCGCTGTCGTCGAACTCGCCGACGACACGGGGGTGCACTTCCTCCCGCTCGAACCAGTCGTCGAGGGCGACGCGCAAGGCCGAGTGCTGCCTCGGAAGCAGAAAGGGAGCCCCGTCGAGAGAGCGGGGGAAGCCGCGCCGGAACGATCTGGCCAGACGGTCCGCGCCGAACACGGAAACCGCGCACTCTCCGAGCAGGTGGCTGTAGGCACGGACCCTGGTCGTCGGCCCGACGGGCGCGTCGGAAAGCACGACGTCGAGAGCGAACAGCGCCAGCTCCGCGAGAAGTCGCTCCGGCGTGTCCTCGATCGCCTCGAGGCGCACGGGTTCGGGAAGCCTCAGAGCGGGTTCCACGATCCGGTAGGCGATCAACTTGGACAGCACGTCGGCGACGCCAACGATCAGCCGGACCTCGCGCGCCGGGGAGCCACCCTTCATCGTGTCCAAGAGGTCGCGGCCCAGGCCGACGATCTCGTCGGCGGTGCGATAGGCGGAGCGCCCCGCGTCCGTGAGCGTCAGCCGCCGGCCCGAGCGCCTGAAGAGCTTCGTGCCGAGCGCGCGCTCGAGCGCCCGGATCTGCGTCGTGACGGTCGGCTGCGAGACGTGCAGCTTCTCACTCGCCCGCGTGACGCCGCCCTCCCGCGCCGTCGTCCAGAAGACCTGGAGATGGTGGTAGTTGAGGCGGTCCACGCCGCCACTATACATTCGAATCTTTCTATGAATTGTGTCGAAAGAATGAATTTGTACAGCCGGCTGCCCGCCTCTACCTTGCCGGTGGGAAGCCGTCTCCGGCGCCCGCCGCGGCGCGCGAGGCTTCCGGGAGGAGAACCATGGCGATCAGCGTACGCGGCTACGGGATGCACGTGAGCCGGAAGATCCGCAGGCTCGTGGACCGTCGCGTGGCCTTCGAGCTCTCCCGATTCGGCCGGCAGGTGAGGGCCGTAACCGTCAACCTCGAGGACCTGAACGGCCCCCGCGGCGGCATCGACAAGCGCTGCGCGATGCAGGCCGACCTGGCTCCCGGGGACAGGGTGCGGGTGGAGAAGACGGACAGCGAGCTTCGCGCGGCCATCGGCCGCGCGGCGGCGCGGCTGGCCCAGGCGGTCGCGCGCGCGCTGGAGCGCCGCCGCGAGGCGTCGAAGGGCTCGATCGGAGAATGGCGTGAGCGCGGGGCGGTTGAGTCGGGCGCGGCCCGCTCCCGGGAATGAAAAGAACGGAATCGATGAAGAAGCTCGTCGACGCCCTCGCTTCCCTCAAGCTTGCCGTCATCCTTCTCGTCTTCCTCCTCGTCGCGCTGTCGGCCGGGACGATCGTCGAGTCACGCGCCGACGCGGCGACGGCGGGACGACTCGTCTACTACTCGTGGTGGTTCCTGGGCCTCCAGGGAGTCTTCGCGGCCAGCGTGGCGTGCTCGATCGCGAGCCTCTTTCCGTGGGGGAAGAGGCGAACGGGCTTCCTCGTCACCCACGCCTCTCTCCTCCTGATCCTCGCGGGCGCGGCGCTGACGTACTTCGGAAAGTCGGAAGGTCAGCTCGACCTCTGGGAGGGCCAGTCCTCTTCGACGATCGAGAGCTCCGACCACGAGGGGAAGGTCCTTTCCCGGCACGAGCTCCCGTTCTCGGTGAAGCTCGACGACTTCGTTCTCGAGACCTACCAGGGGACCCGCCGGCCGTCCGGCTTCGCGAGCCAGGTCGTCGTGACCGACCTCGACACGGGGAAGAGCTTTCCGGTGCGTATCTTCATGAACACCCCGCTCCACCACCGCGGCTGGTCGCTCTTCCAGTCGAGCTACCGGCAGGAGGGCGGGCGCGAGGCGACGGTCCTCTCCGTCTCGAAGGACCCCGGCCAGCTCGTCGTCTTCGCCGGCTACGCGACGCTCGTTCTCGGGATGATCCTCGTCCTCCTGACGCGGATCTCCCAGGCGCGCGAGCGCGCCGCGCTTCGAGGCGGCGCTCCCGCGCGGCGGGATGTCGCTCCCGACCCTGGGGCGCTCCCTCCTCGTTGCCCTCGCGCTCCTGCCGCCCGCCTCCGCGGCGCGAGTCCAGGGTTCGATGCCCGTCGAGGCGCTCAAGCGCCTGCCCGTGCAGCACGACGGCCGGGTGATGCCGCTCGACACGCTCGCCCGCGAGACGGTCTGGAGCGTGACCGGCGCCCCCTCCTGGAACGGTGAGGACCCGGCCGCGACGTTCACGGGGTGGCTCCTCGACCCGAAGAGCGCGGCCGCGGCGCCCGTCGTGAAGGTCGGCAGCAAGGCTCTCGCCGCCGCGGCGGGGCTCGACCCGAGGGTGCAGCACTTCTCGTTCGATCAGCTCGCTTCGAACCGGATGGTGATGCAGCAGATCCAGGCCGCGGGCGCGGCCGCGCAGCGGGACGAGCCGCGCCGCGGGATCCTGAAGGACGCCGAGAAGCTCGAGCACCGGCTCACCACGCTCTACGGCGTCCTGCAGCGCGACGTCGTCCGGCCGATCCCCGCGCCGGGAACGCCGAACGCCCGCTGGGGCCGGCCGCTCGAGATCTCGTCCGAGGCTCTCGTCTCCCTGGCGAACGGCCCCCGCCTCCCGGGCTGGCCAACCGTCGAGAAGGTCGACCGCGAGATCCTCTACAACCGGGTCAACCCGTCGCGCGTCGCCTGGATCGTCCTCCTCGCCTCGCTCGCCGCCGCGATCGCGGCGTGGGCGCGGGCGAGCAGGCTCCTCGACAACGTCTCCTTCGGCCTCCTCGTCCTCGGCTTCGCGGCGATGACGTGGGGGATCGGGATGCGCTGGGCCGCCGGGGAGCGGATCCCGGCGGCGAACATGTACGAGTCGCTCCTCTTCCTCGCGTGGGGCGTCGGGCTCTTCGCGGTCGTCGCTTACGCGCTCCTGAAGAACCGGGCCGTCGTCCTGAACGCCGCCGCGATGTCCGCGCTGACGATGGCCCTCACCGACCTCCTCCCGATGGACCGCTTCATCCACCCGATCGCCCCCGTCCTGGCGGGGACGCCGTGGCTCGCGATCCACGTCCCGATCATCATGGTCGGCTACGCCGTCCTCGCGCTCGGCCTCGTCGTCGCGCACATGCAGATCGGCTTCGCGGCGTTCGGGAAGGGGCGCGGCGCGCTCGCCGAGAAGCTCTACGAGCTCCTCTACTGGTACATGCACGTCGGGTCGATCTTCCTGCTCGCGGGAATCCTCACCGGCTCCGTCTGGGCCGCCTCGTCCTGGGGCCGCTACTGGGGCTGGGACCCGAAGGAGGTCTGGTCGCTGGTCGCCTTCCTCGCCTACATGGCGATCCTCCACCTGAAGGTCGACAAGGTGATCGGGACATTCGGGGCCGCGGTCATCAGCATCCTCGCGTTCCAGACGATCCTGATGACCTACCTCGGCGTGAACTACGTCCTGAACGCCGGCATGCACTCCTACGGCATGGGCGACTCGCCCATCGTGACGTGGATGGTCCTCGTCACGCTCGTGGAGGTCGTCTTTCTGGCCGTCGCCGGCGTCGCCTGGCGCGACCGGAGGAGGCTCGTCGAGGCCTGACGTCCCGCCGCGATCGCCTCCCGGCTGAAACGCGCACCGCAACGGTCGCGCGCGCAAACGGCTCGGAATAGCCTGTTGCTACGGAGCGGGAACGGCGCGCCCATGGCCGCTAAGCCTGGTATCGTTCGGTGACGTAGAGGTCTTGAATGCGCGTCAACCGTTTCGCTTTGCGAGCTGCCGGTCTTATCAGCGTCGTCCTGCTGGCGTCCGCGTCGTCCTCATACAGCGTTGCGCAGGAACAGCTCACGCTGCTCGTGCCGGGGGCGCCGTGGTCGCTGGTGCTGCCGAAAGGCGGTTTCGAGCTGCAACCCGCGAAGATCTCACCGGATGGCAAGCAGGGTTTCTTCTCGGCATCCGACAAGGCCGCCGGCCTCAATGTGTCGTTTTTCGTTGAACCTGCGTCGAAGTGCCATTCGAGTCGGGAGTGCCGGGACATGGTCCAGAGGGCTGGCTTCGCGCGGATGGGAACCGTCGAGAACATCAGCGCATCGGAACTGGGCGACGTGAGTATCGTGGAGTGTTTCGTCCCCGAGTTCAAAGGAGCGTCTGTAAAGCAGCAGCATCTCTTCGCCGAGTTCGTCGTCCAAGGCTACTGGGTCGACATGCACATATCTAAGGTCCTCTATAAGCAGGCGGACCGCGCGCTCCTGGAAGCGCTCGTCAGATCAGTCTCTTTCTCGCCAAGAGAAAAGGCTCAGTAGGAATTCGTCGCGTCGCCAAAAATCTCGTTGCAGTGGACTCAAGACATGACTCGAACCGCGACGCTGTTCCTCTTCTTGGCTGCCTTCTCTGCTCAAGCTCAGAATTATCGCCTGCCGTTCAATGGCCGTTGGTTCGTCATGCAGGGCGGCGACACGCCCAACGTGAACCAACACATGAACGTCAGGGCCCAGTGGTTCGGCCTCGACTTTGCAAAGGTGGGTGGACCAAGTCAGCGTGAACTCACGCGAACTGCGTCGCCCTCCCGAGCGGAGGACTTCTACTCCTGGGGAGAGCCCGTTCTGGCGCCCGCGGATGGAGACGTAGCCGCTGTCATCGATGCTCTTCCCGACAACCCGCTCGGAGTTAAGGACGCCGGCCACCCGGCCGGCAACCACGTTGTAATCACAGTCGCACCGGCTCGCTTCGTCATCCTGGCGCACTTTCAGCGCGCCACAATCAGCGTGAAGGCCGGTCAGCGCGTGAAGCGCGGCCAGGTCCTCGGTAAATGCGGTAACTCCGGGAACAGCGACTTTCCTCACGTCCATATGCACGTGCAGGACACGGCTGAACTAAACGCCGGCAATGGTCAGAATGCCGCTTTCGCCGATATTAACGTCGAGCTCACCGGCAAGAGTTTCGAGAACGTCACGTGGCCTCTTATTCGCGGTTTGTTCGTCGCCAACCACTGAGGACTAATCCCTCGCCGCAGCGGACCCGCTTCGCTCGTCGGGTCGCTGTTGAGGCCGGCGAGATTTTGGGGGTCGAGGGGCGGTCGGTCGACGAAAACGCCCGCGAGATCCGGCTCGAGACATCGAAAAACGAGAGGGCAGGACGATGCCGCTGGCCGGCGAGCTGTGGAGGCCCCGGCGAAAACCCGGGCAAAACCCGGACAAAGAAGAAAAAAGGGGTCAGCCCGATCCGGGCTAACCCCTTCTATTTACTGGTTGCGGGGGCAAGATTTGAACTTGCGACCTTTGGGTTATGAGCATGTATATCAAGTTGAATCCAATGCGATCGAAGCCAGGTCAGAGTAGCCCGAACACTCCCCGCAGCGTCTCGTAGATCCCGACCATGATGAAGACGATGCCCGTGGCCGGGCGCGCCCAGCGCTCGAAGCGCGCCGCGGCACGAAAGGCGTCGCCGATGCGCGCGGCGCCGAACGCGACGGTCACGGCGAGCAGCGCGACCGGCACTCCGGTCGCCACGCCGTAGACGCTCGGGAGCACAAGCACCGACCGGTGTTTCGCTGCGAGCGGGACGAGCATCCCGAAGAAGATCGCAGCCGACACCGGACAGAACGAGAGCGCGAAGACCCCGCCCAAGACGAGCGCGCCCCAGGCGCCGCCCCGCTTCACCCGCTCCTCGGAGAGCGTCGGCCCGCGCCCAAGGAGCTTCAGGTCGATGAGGCCGGTGAGGACCATCCCCACCACGATGAGGAGCGGGCCGAGGAGCTTGAAGAACGTCCCCTGGAGGAACGCGGAGATGCCGAGGAGCCGCTCCACGGCGAAGACGGCGACCGCCGCGAGCGCCACGTACGCCGCGCTTCGCCCGAACGCGTAGAGGAGGCCCGCCGTGAGCGCCCTCCGCGGCGAGCTCCCCTCGCGGCTCACAAAGGCCACCGCCACGATGTTCGTGGCGAGCGGGCAAGGGCTCACGGCGGTCAGGAGTCCCAGCCACGCGGCGGTGCCGACCGCGAGGAGCATCCCCGCCGCGGGATCAGGAGGCATCGAGGAGGTCGCACACGGTCCCGCGGACGTACGTCATGTAGGGATCGTGGCTGCCGACGAGGTCCCAGATCTTCTCGAGGTTCACCCACCGGCCGGGCTTTCCGTCCCGCTCGTCGGCCACGACGAGCGACTTCGTGACGAGCTTGTAGTCCTCGACGAAGTGCTTGTTCTCGGCACGGTCCACGTTGACGAGTCGGAAGACCACCGTTCCGGCAGCGATCTCCTTCGCGAAGCCCTGCTCGATGGCCTCGCGCGAGAGGGCCTCGAGCTTCTTGCAGGTGGGGCAGCGCACGTCGCCATGGAAGTACGTCACGACGACGCGGTGCGCCGGAACCGCCTTCTGCGCGGAGGGGGGCGCCTGGGGCGTGTTGGCAGAGCCCGAAGCGCCAGCACGCGACTGAATGCCGAGCGCGACGAGTGACGCGAGGGCGAACCCGCCGAGCGCGAGGGTGAGAACCGGCTTCGCGCGCATCGCTTCGCCTATCTCGCGACGAGTAGCTGGCGGAGCTCTTCGGCCTTCGGGATCCGGCCGGAGACGACGATCTTCCCGTCGATGACCACGCCGGGCGTCGCCATCAGGCCGATCGCCATCATCCGTTCGATCGACTCGTCCTTGACGACCTCGGCGTCGATCTTCTCCTCCTCGACGACGTGCTGCACCACGCGGAACGTCTCCTTGCAGCGCGCGCAGCCGGGGCCGAGGACCTCGATTCGTTTGCGATCCATCATGTTCTTTCTCCTGAGAAAGGGTGCGTACGTCCGTTTCGGGCCGCTCACAGCACCGCGTTGAACAGGTAGCCCACCACGAGGATCCCGGCCGCGACCACGCCGACGAACGTCGCGATCAGGACGGGGCGGAGGACCTTCCGAAGGATGATCATCTCGGGCAGCGACAGGGCGATGACCGACATCATGAAAGCGAGGACGGTCCCGAGCGCGGCGCCCTTTCCGAGGAGCGCCTGGACGATCGGGATGATCCCCGCGGCGTTGGAGTACATCGGGACGCCGAGAAGCACGGCGAGCGGCACGCCCCACCAGACTCCCTTCCCCATGAACGAGGCCATGAAGTTCGTGGGAACGTATCCGTGGATCCCGGCGCCGACCGCGATACCCACGACCACGTAGGGCCACACCTTCCCCACGATGTCTCCCACCGCGATGCGTCCCTCGGCGAGGCGATCCTGCCACCGCTTCGGCCCGTCACTCGCTCCGGGTCCCGCCGGGATCTGCCAGACCCAGGGCTCCACGTGGCGCTCGAGCTTCAGGCGTCCGATCGTCCAGCCGGCGACGATGGCGATCGCGAGCCCGGTGCCCAGGTAGAGCGCCGCCACCTTCCAGCCGAAGAGCCCGAAGAGGAGGACGAGCGCGACCTCGTTGACCATCGGCGCCGAGATCAGGAAGGAGAAGGTGACGCCGAGCGGCACCCCCGCGGTGACGAAGCCGATGAAGAGCGGCACCGCCGAGCAGGAGCAGAAGGGCGTCGCGATGCCGAGGAGCGCGGCGAGGACGTTCCCCGTGGCTTCGCGTCGCCCCGCGAGGAGCTCGCGGGCGCGTCCGGGTGTGACCCAGCTCCGGAGAACTCCGACCGCGAAGACGACGCCGGTGAGAAGAAGGAGGACCTTCGGGGCCTCGAAGACGAAGAACTCTACTGCCGCGGCCAGGTGGCTTCCCGGGGCGAGGCGGAGGAGCCGGTAGGTGAAGACGGAGGAGATGCGAGAGAGCTGGGTGTAGAGGAGGACGGCGGAGCCGAGGGAAACGGCCGCGAAGAGCCAGCCTCTCCATGCCCAGACGCGAGCGGGGGAGGGTGCTTCGGCCGCGATGCTTGTGCTCACCGCGGGCTCCCGGCCGGCTCACGGATCTCGTCCGCTTTCGCTGCCGCCGATGCGAGGCGCGGGCGCGAGAGGCGGCCGAGGTCGAGGCCCACTCCGCAGAGCTCTTCCACCGGCACCCGGCGCAGCTCCTTCACGAGGACGGCATCGGCGTGCGCATCGCGGTCTCCCTCGAGCGCCGGCCAGATCGGCTCGAAGACGCCCTGCTCCACAGCGGCTACGGAGAGCCGGTACTCGACCCAGCGTCCTTCCTTCCGTTCGGCGACGAGGCCCGCCTTCCGCAGCTCGGAGAGGTGCTCGGAGACCGTGGAGGCGGCGAGCTTGACGACGACTGTCATCTGGCAGACGCAGAGCGGGCCGCCGCGGAGCATCGCCAGGAGCCGAAGGCGAACTGGGTGGCCGATCGCCTTGTGGATCTGGACGAGGCGGGCGAGGGGCTGTGTCGTCATTTCGTTATCTTCCGAAATAGCATATCACTCTCCCGACCCTCCCGCAACCGACGACAGCTCGTGCCGCGCCCGCGCTGCTAACGCTGGACTCGCCGGTGCTGGGTCAAGACGGATCGAGCTCCGTGCCTCAAGGCCCGAACCTGCGACCTCTGGGTTATTAGCTGACTCGGGATGAGGGTGCCATGCCCCTCACGAACCCCGCTGCGCTCCACCTTTCACGAACGCCTTCTTGCCCGCGAACAGCGCCCTCTTCTCAAGCTCCTCCTCGATTCTCAGGAGCTGGTTGTACTTCGCGATCCGGTCGCTCCGGCAGCCGGAACCGGTCTTGAGGTGGCCCGCGCCGACCGCGACCGTGAAGTCGGCGATCACCGGTCGGCCTCGTTCACCGTGATGATCAGCTTCTTCGCGGGACCGGGGTGGAGCATGGCGCCTCCTTCCGTCCTCATCTCATCGCGTCTGCGTTGTGAGCGCCTCGGCGCGCGCGCGGAGGGCGTTCAGACGCGCGACCTCGGACCCTACGCTCTCGGCTCCGGCCGCCTGCTTCGCGCGGCCGCGCTCGAGCGCGGCCGCCGCCGACCGGAGCGCGCCCGAGAGCCTCTCGCGGATCTCGGCCTCGAGCTTGCGTCGGCTCTCGCGCACGCGATCGATCAGGTCGTTCTGCACGCGGCTGGCGTTCGAGGAGAGCAGCCGTTCGAGCACCGCATAGGCATCGGTCTTCGTTGATCTTCGGACGTGGGCGATCGGTAGGAGGCGATCGAAAAGCCACGCCATCGGTGGCGGTGCCGTGACGGCCATCAGCTCGGTGAAGTAGAGGTGCGACCGCTCCCGGAGTCCCGCTTCGCTTCCGAAGGGCGGCGGCAACGCGGCTTCACCGAGCTCCCCCGAACGAATGAACCGGGCGAGGAAGTCGTTCGCGAGAACGAGAAACCGATCGGCGAGCAGGCGATACGAGGTCTCCGCCGCGCGTTGCCCCTCTCCGAGCCATGCGTCCAGACGGCGTCGCGCGATGCCGCGGGAAACCTCGCGTAATACGCTACGGATCCGGCGTCCCGCGTCAGCGTCGCGGGCGTTCGCGTGAAGCTCCGCCGCGGCCGCAGGAAGGGCCTCGGCGAGGAACCGGTCGCGCTCTTCCTGCACGCGTCGCGCGAACCGGTCGACCTCGGCCTGGAGGAGATAGCCCAGGTCCGTCATGGCCCTCTCCGCCTCGGCCAGCGACGAGCCCAGCTCCGCGAGGCGCCGCTCCGACTCCTCCACCGGTCGCAGGAGCGCCCCACGTTGCTCGTCGACCTCCGCCACGATTCGCGTGGAGAGCCGCGCCGATTCCCGCGATTCGGCCTCGCGCACGAGCTCCGTGCCCGACTCGTGAGCGAGCCGCCCGAGTACCGCGCGAAGAGCCGGCCAGTCGCGCTCCGGACCTGTCGCACCGAGCACCTCGCTGGCGCTGACGCGAAAGAGGCGCGATATGGGCCTGGCGAGCCTTCTTGCGAGCACTCCCTCCGTGAAGCGAGCCGCCTCTTCGGTCTCCGCCTCGCTCATCCGATCGGCCTTGTTCAGGACGAAGATCAGCTCCTTCACCTGGCGGGCGACGTCGGCGACGAGGGCGAGCTCCTCGCCCGAGATCGGCGGATCCGACCCGAGGACGACGAGAGCCGCGTCGATGTGCGGCACGAACTTCTTCGTGGCTTCCGTGTTCCCTTCGAAGACCGAGCCGAGGCCGGGCGTGTCGACGAGGCACATCCCCGAGGACAGGAGAGGGCTCGGCTCGAAGACTTCCGCGGCCACGACGCCCATGGCGTTCTCGGGGTTGTGCTGCTCGGAGACGTAGGCGACAAGGTCGCTCGCCTCGATCTCCTGCGAGCGGCCGTCCACGAATCGGATCCGGACGGCCTCTCGCACTCCGTGGCGCACGACCGTGACGACGGACGTGATCGGCGTGACCCCCGCGGGGAGCACCGGCCGCCCGAGGAGCGCGTTGACGAGCGTCGACTTGCCTCGCTTGAACTGGCCGACGAAGGCGACGTTGAAGAGCCCCTCGGAGACCCGTTCGGCCGCCTGCCGAGCCTCGCGCGCGACGTCGTCGGCCTCCAGCTCGTCGGCCAAGCCGGCAAGCGCGGCGAGCGGCGACGCCTCGGACAAATCGGAACCGTCCCGGCCGGGTCGCGCTTCGCTGTGCAGGGGCTCGGTGTCCAACGGAGACCTCCTACCTTACTGGTAGGAGTCATCAGCCCCGGAGGGCAGTTCCGGCGGACTCCATCGCCCTACTGGGCTTAGGTTAGCACCGGGCGTGCGGGTCATTCCGCCGACTCCGTCGGGAGGCGAGCAGGATCAAAGCCCTTCCGAGGGGGACAAGGGAGATCAGACCTTAACGCCGACCTTAATTTCGCAATTCTGACGACCCAGAAACAAGAAGGGCGCCGGTCGTAACCGACTGGCGCCCTTTGAGTTGTTATGGTTGCGGGGGCAAGATTTGAACTTGCGACCTTTGGGTTATGAGCCCAACGAGCTACCAGGCTGCTCCACCCCGCGTCAGGGAGGGGCAAGATAGCGGGACGGCCCTGAGGAGTCAAGCCGGCCTGCTCGCTGCTAACCTCCGTCGACGGAGGCAACATGGCTCTCTTTTCGTCCACATCCCTCGAGCCGGGCATGGCCGCGCCCGATTTCACGCTCCCCGACCAGCACGGCAAGAAACTGCGCCTCTCGGACCTTCGCGGGAAAGCGCGTCGTCCTCTACTTCTTTCCGAAGGCCGACACCCCCGGTTGAACGATCGAGGCGAAGGCCTTCCGGGACGAAGGCCCGAAACTTCCGAAGAACGTCGCCGTCGTGGGCGTGTCGAAGGACACCGTCGAGGCGCAGGAGAAGTTCGCGAAGAAGAACGAGCTGACGTTCCCCCTACTGGCCGATTCCAAAGGTGAGGTCATCCGCCGCTACGGCGTGGACCTCGCCTTCGGCATCGCGAAGAGAAAGACGTTCCTCATCGACTCGAAAGGGAAGATCGCGAAGATCTACGAGTCTGTCTCCCCGAAGACGCACGCCGCCGAGGTGGCCGAGGCGCTGAAGGGCGTCGGCTGAGGGCTGCTGCTCGCGGGTCGGTCGCCGAGATTCATACAATAATGTCGCTTCGAAAGGTCAATCCTACCTTCTTGTAGCACCGTCTCGCGTATGCCGCGGCGCCGCTGCGTGGAGCCTAGTCCCTCTTCCGGAACAACTTCCGAGCCCTTCCCGCCAGGAACCAGAGGCGGCACGCGCCGTGCGAAGGCGCTGCCCAACGGAGGGGGACTGTATGACGAAGAAGAAGCCGATTTTTTTCCTCGCGCTGGCCGGATTGCTCCTCGTGTCCTGGGCGATCCTCGCGGACGCGACCGGAGACAAGACGGGCGGGATCGCGAACGTGCCCGCGCAGGTCGCGGGCAAGCCCACGCTCGAAGAGATCGGAGCGGCCGTCGGCCAGACGCGCGTCTCGCTCAACTTCGTCTGGACGCTCGTCGCGGGCTTCCTCGTGATGTTCATGCAGGCGGGCTTCGCGCTCGCCGAGACCGGCTTCACGCGGGCCCGGAACGCGGCCCACACGATGATGATGAACTTCATGGTCTACGCGCTCGGCATCCTGGGGTTCTGGGTGTGCGGGTTCGCGCTGCAGATGGGCGGGTCGGGCGCGCCGATGGGGGCCGCGCTGACCGTTCCGGAGACGATGAACAAGCTCATCGGGCCGTCCATCGGCGGCAACGTCTGGGGGCTCTTCGGCGGCACGGGATTCTTCCTGTCGGGCGTCTCCTATGACGTCGCCGCGTTCGCCCTCTTTCTCTTCCAGATGGTCTTCATGGACACCGCGCTCACGATCCCGACCGGCTCGATGGCCGAGCGGTGGAAGCTCTCGGCCTTCGTCATCTACGGGCTCGTCGTGTCGGCCGTCGTCTATCCGCTCTTCGCCTGCTGGGCCTGGGGCGGCGGCTGGCTCTCCACGCTGGGCAAGTACGTCGGGCCTGGGGCACGGGTACGTCGACTTCGCGGGCTCCGGCGTCGTGCACCTGACCGGCGGCGTGATGGCGCTGGTCGGCGCGTTCGTCCTCGGCCCGCGCATCGGCAAGTACGTGAAGGGCGAGGCGCAGGCGATTCCCGGCCACAACCTCCCGATGGCCGTCCTCGGATGCTTCATCCTCGCTTTCGGCTGGTTCGGCTTCAACGCGGGCTCGACGCTCGCGGGCACCGACCTGAGGATCTCCGTCGTCGCGGTGAACACGATGCTCGCGTCGGCCTCGGGCGCGTTTCTCGCGTTTCTCTACACGTGGAGGAAGTTCGGCCGGCCCGACCTCTCGATGGCCGTCAACGGCATGCTCGCGGGCCTCGTCGCGATCACGGCGCCGTGCGCCTTCGTGAACGCTCCGATTGCCGTCCTCATCGGCGCGGTGTCCGGCGTCCTCGTGGTCGCGGCCGCGCTCTTCATCGAGAACAGGCTGAAGATCGACGACCCGGTCGGCGCCATCGCCGTGCACGGCGTCAACGGCGCCTGGGGTCTCATCGCGCTGGGCCTCTTCGCGGACGGCACGTACGGCGGCGGGCTGAACGGCGGCCCGGCGGCCGGCGTCGCGGGCCTCTTCTACGGGGATCCGAAACAGCTCGTGGCGCAGTTCATCGGGATCGGCGCGAACCTCCTCTGGGTGGGAGGCTCGAGCTTCGCGCTCTTCAAGATTCTCGACCTGACGCTCGGCATGCGCGTGAGGCCGGAGCAGGAGATGCAGGGCCTCGACTTCAACGAAGTCTCGGCGCCCGCGTACCCGGGCGAAGGCTCGCCCGTCCACTTCCCGGTCTTCGCGAGCGTGCCCGCGAAGGTCACATCCACTGCTGCTCGTGACCAGCCCGCGCCGGCCGGCGGCAAGTGAGAGGAGCGACGATCCCATGAAAATGATCACCGCCATCATCCGCCCCGAGAAGCTGGACGACGTGAAGGCCGCCCTCTTCGCGGCCGAGGTCGAGGGACTCACGATCACGCGGGTCTCCGGCCACGGAGGAGAGAAGACGGTCCTCGAGAGCTACCGCGGCCATCCGCTCGTCTACGAGTTCCACGACAAGGTCCGGCTCGACATCGGCGTCTCGGAGCCGTTCGTCGACGTGACGATCGACGCGATCGTCAAAGCGGGCAAGACCGGACAGGTCGGCGACGGAAAGATCTTCGTCTTCCCGATCGAGAGGGTCGTGAGGATCAGGACGGGCGAGATCGACCGGGACGCCGTCACGCCCGTCCACGATGCTCCAGAAGAAGTAGCCGGAAGACCAGCCCGAAAAACCAGAGACGTGCAGCAGGGCTCCTCCTCGCGAGGAGCCCTCTGTGAAAGGAGTTCCTTGTGATGACCCGAGCTCGCCGGGCCCGCCCCCTGTGTCGCTTCCGCGCCCTCGCGCTCGCGTTCGCCGTGACGGTCGCGCTCGGCGCCGCGCGACCGACGCTCGGCCAGCCGGCCCCGACGCCGACGCCCACGCCGGCGCCCGCGCCGCGCCGCCGCCCGCCGCCAAGCCCTGGTACGAGGAGATCGCGGTCAACGGCTTCGTCTCGGCGAGCTACTCGTACAACACGAATCGTCCGGCCTCGGGCACGAACCAGTTCCGCGTCTTCGACTTCGACGACAACACGTTCAAGGTGGACGTCGCCGAGCTCGTCCTCCAGAAGGCCGTCAGCAAGCCCGGCGAAGCGGGGTTCCGCGTCGACGCCGTGGCCGGCGGCTCGATCCCGCGCGTCTCGGCCGCCGCCGGGCTCTTCCGCGACGCGAGCGGGAAGGCGCAGGACTTCGACCTCCAGCAGGCCTTCGTGAGCTGGATCGCCCCCGTCGGGAGCGGCCTCCGCCTCGACGCGGGAAGTTCGTCACGAACTTCGGCGTACGAGGTGATCGAGGGATACGACGGGTACAACGACAACGCGACCCGCTCGTTCCTCTTCGGCTTCGCGATCTCCGGTCACGCACACCGGAGTGAAGGCGTCGTACGCCTTCAGCGACCAGCTCGCCGGGATGTTCGAGCTCTGCAACGGCTGGGACGTCGCGCGGGACAACAACAGCTCGAAGAGCATCGGCGCTGCAGCTCACCTGGACGCCGTCGAAGGCCGTGACGGTCTACGGAGAATTTCATGACGGGCCCCGAGAGGGCGAACGTCAACTCCGATCCGCGGAACCTCTTCAACGTCGTGGCTCAATGGAAGCTCACCGACCTGACCGTCTTCACGCTCGACGCCGTCTACGGCAGCGAGAAGGGCGCCGTGACGCCGGGCGAAACCGCCTCGTGGTCGGGAATCGCCGGCTACGCGCGTTTCGGCCTCAGCGACACCTTCGCGCTCTGCCTGAGGGCCGAGTACTTCAACGACCCTGACGGCGCCCGGACGGGCGTCGGCGCAGAAGCTGAAGGAGGTCACGCTCACGCCCGAGCTCAAGATCTCCCCCCACTTCGTCGTCCGGGCCGACCTCCGGGTCGACTGGTCGAACCAGGACGTCTTCGAGAAGAAGGAGGGAGTCACGGGCAGCCAGCCGACGGGGCTGCTGAACGCCATCTGCACGTTCTAGCCGACCGGGGAGAACCGGCCCGTCGTGCCGGGCCGGTTCGACATTTCTGTCCCAAGAGGCAGTCGGTTCCGACATTCCTGTAGGATTCGCGCATGCCGACGCAGCCGCCACGGCCCGCACGGGAATCTGCGCGAGCTCCCGGCCCTCCTGGAGCTCTCGCAGATGCTCGGGTCGGCGCGGAGCTTCCGTGCCGCGCTGGACGGCGCGCTCGCCATCCTGCGCGAGAGCTACGGCGGGAGCGTCGTCACGGCGGCGCTCGTCGACGAGGCGACCGGCGAGCTGAAGCTCGAAGCCTCCGCCGGCCTTCCCGCCGGGCGCCGGCCTCCTCCGAAGCTGCGCCCGGGCGAGGGAGTCACGGGCCGCGTCGTGGCGAGCGGAAAGGCGGTCGTCGTTCCGCAGGTGACGCGCGAGCCGCTTCTCAGGACGCCGAACGAGGTTCTCCCGGCCTCGGCCGCAGCGCGGCACGAGCTGAGCTTCGTGTCCGTCCCCCTCGTCGTGGAAGGCCGCACGGTCGGCGCCCTCGGGCTCGCGCTGCCGTACGACCCGGCGCGCGATTTCGCCCGCGTATCCTCGTTTCTGAAGGTCGTCGCCTCGCTCCTCGGGCAGGCGATGCACGTGGATCGGCTCATCGAAGGGGAGCGCGAGCGCCTTCTCGACGAGAACCTCAAGCTCAAGCGCGAGCTGAAGGGCCGCTACGACCTGAAGAACATCGTCGGCCACAGCCGCCCGATGGAGGAGCTCTACGAGCAGGTCGCGCAGGCCGCTCCGCGCGACACCACCGTCCTCATCCGCGGCGAGTCGGGAACCGGCAAGGAGCTCGTGGCGCACGCCCTTCACTACAACTCTCCGCGCGCGGGCAAGCCGTTCGTGCGGGTGAGCTGCGCCGCCCTTCCCGAGAGCCTGATCGAGTCCGAGCTCTTCGGCTACGAGCCCGGCGCCTTCACGGACGCGCGGACCCAGAAGAAAGGGCGCTTCGAGCTCGCCGACAAGGGCACGCTCTTCCTGGACGAGGTCGGAGATCTGTCCGCCGCGACCCAGGTGAAGCTCCTGCGCGTCCTGCAGGAGCGGGAGTTCGAGAGGCTGGGCGGCACCCATCCGGTCTCGGTCGACATCCGCCTCGTGGCCGCGACGAACCGCGACCTCGAGGCCGCGATGGCGAAGGGGAAATTCCGCGAGGATCTCTTCTACCGCCTGAACGTGTTCACGATCTTCCTGCCGCCCTTGCGCGACCGGCGCCCCGACATCCCCCTCCTCGCGGATCACTTCGTCGAGAAGTACGCGACGCGGCACCGCAAGGACGTGAGGCGCATCTCGACGCCGGCGATCGACGTCCTCATGAGCTACCACTGGCCGGGGAACGTCCGCGAGCTGGAGAACTGCATCGAGCGGGCGGTCCTCGTGTGCGACGGCGGCGTTCTCCACGCCCACCACCTTCCCCCGACGCTGCAGACCGCCGAGGTCTCGGGCACGCTCCCGCGCCAGTCGCTCGGAGCGGCGATCGAGGCGTACGAGAAGGACCTGCTCCTCGACAGCCTGAAAATCGCTCGGGGAAACCGGGCGAAAGCGGCGCGCCTGCTTCAGACGACGGAGCGCATCTTCGGCTACCGCTTGAAACGCTACGGGATCGACACCGGCCGCTTCCGGACCTGACAGACATTTTTGTCGGTTTTTCGATAATTTCCTACAGGATTGTCCGGCCTGTCCACGGCGAAGCGATGAGACCCAACTCCTTGCCCCCGAAGGAGCTGCAGCCGAAACGATCCCTGTTCGAGTGCGAGCACGTCTCTTGCGTTCCACCTGAGCCATGAACGCAGCAGACGCGTCCTGGATGCTCGTCTCTACAGCCCTCGTCCTTCTGATGACGCCCGCGCTGGCCTTCTTCTACGGCGGACTCGTCCGCTCGAAGAACGCGCTCAACACGATGATGATGAGCATGGTCTCGCTCGGGTTCGTCGGGGTGGCGTGGGCCGTCGCGGGCTACTCCCTGGCCTTCGCGCCCGGCGGCGCCGGGCTCGGGAGGCTCGCGCACGTCTTCCTCCAGGGCGTCGGACTCGACCCCGGACCGTCGGCGACCACGATCCCGCACGTCCTCTTCATGGCGTTTCAGGGAACGTTCGCGATCATCACGGCCGCCCTGATCTCCGGCGCCATCGTCGAGCGGATGCGGTTCTCGGCCTACCTCGTCTTCATCACGCTCTGGTCCCTGGTCGTATACGCGCCCGTCGCGCACTGGGTCTGGGGCGGGGGCTTCCTCGGCAAGCTCGGCGCCCTGGACTTCGCCGGCGGCACGGTGGTCCACATCAACGCAGGTGTGGCGGCCCTCGTGGCCGCGGTCCTCCTCGGACAGCGGAAGGACTACGCGCGCCAGGCGACGCTGCCCCATCACGTCCCGTTCACGCTCCTCGGCGCGGGCCTCCTCTGGTTCGGCTGGTTCGGATTCAACGGCGGGAGCGCGCTCGCGGCAAATGGCATCGCCGCCCTCGCGTTCGTCAACACGTTCCTGGCTCCGATGGGGACCCTCGTCGTCTGGACGCTTCTGGATCTCAGGAGGAGCGGCAAGGCAACCGCCGTCGGAGCCGCGACGGCCATCGTCGTGGGCCTCGTCGCCGTCACGCCGGCGTCCGGCTTCGTATCGCCGATCGCGGCGCTGGCTCTCGGGGCCCTCGCGGCCTTCCCGAGCTACTTCGCGATTCTCTGGCGCGCGCGGACGCGCCTCGACGATTCCCTCGACGTGGTGGCCGCGCACGGCCTCGGCGGAACGGTCGGTGCCCTCCTGACGGGCGTCTTCGCGCAGAAGTCGTGGAACGGCACGGCGGACGGCCTCCTCTTCGGGAGCCCGCGGCAGTTCTTCGTGCAGCTCTTCGCCGTGCTCGTCACCATCGTCTTCAGCGCCGCGGCGACGTTCGTCCTCCTGAAACTCGTGAACCTCGTCGTCCCGCTCAAGGTGGGAACGCAGGAGGAGGGCCTGGGGCTCGACGTCAGCCAGCACGGTGAGGAGGCATACGGCTCGGGCGAGGGTGCGATCCTCGTCCTTCCGGACGCTCGTCTCTCGGTCGACGTCCCGATCGCGGGCACCGAGCCCGCCGTCGAAGGAGGCCGCATTTGAAGCTCGTCGTCGCCATCGTCCGTCCTGAGAAGCTGAACGACGTCCTCGGGGCGCTCTTCCAGGCCGAGGTCCGCGGCCTCACCATCAGCCGGGTGCAGGGGCACGGGGGAGAAACGGACCGGGTCGAGACGTATCGCGGGACCACCGTGAAGATGGAGCTTTCGGAGAAAGTGCGCCTCGAGATCGGCGTCTCGGACCACTTCGTCGAGCCCACCGTGCGGGCGATTCTCTCCTCGGCGCGCACGGGAGAGGTCGGCGACGGAAAGGTCTTCGTGGTGCCGGTCGAGAGAGTCTGGCGGATCCGCACGGGCGAGGAGGACCAGGCGGCCGTCACCCCGGTGATCCCCGCTCTTGCCTGAATTCGGCCGAGGCGGGTGTTAGCGGGCGGCGCTCCGAGCTACGCGAGCTTCTGGTAGAAATCGTTTCCCTTGTCGTCCACGAGGATGAACGCGGGGAAGTCGACGACGTCGATCGCCCATACCGCTTCCATGCCGAGCTCGGGGAACTCGAGGACGTCGACCTTCTTGATGTTCTCCTCGGCGAGGAGCGCGGCCGGGCCGCCCGGCGAACCGAGGTAGAAGCCGCCGTACTTCCTGCACGCCTCGGTCACCTTCGGGCTGCGGTTGCCTTTCGCGATCATGACCATCGAGCCGCCCTTCGACTGGAAGAGATCGACGTACGAGTCCATGCGGCCGGCCGTCGTCGGCCCGAAGGAGCCCGAGGGCTTGCCCTTCGGCTTCTTCGCGGGGCCGGCGTAATAGACCGGGTGGTCCTTGAAGTACTGCGGCAGGTCCTTCCCTTCGTCGAGCCGCTCCTTGAGCTTCGCGTGAGCGATGTCGCGCGCGACGACGAGGCGTCCCGTGAGCGCGAGCGGCGTCGAGACGGGATGCTTCGACAGTTCCGCGAGGATCTCCTTCATCGGCCGGTTGAGGTCCACTCTCACGAGACCCGGATGCCCTTTGCCGCCCATGCAGGCGGGGAGAAGCGTCTCGGGGTGGCGCTCGAGCTCCTCGAGCCAGATGCCTTTCTCGTCGATCTTCGCGAGCACGTTGCGGTCGGCCGAGCACGAGACGGCCATGCCCACCGGGCAGGACGCGCCGTGCCGTGGCAGGCGGATGACCCGGATGTCGTGCGCGAAGTACTTTCCGCCGAACTGGGCGCCGAAGCCGAGGGCCTGCGCCTTCTCGGAGAAGCTCCTTCTCGAGCTCCGGGTCGCGGAACGCGCGGCCGAACTTGTCGCCCGTCGTCGGGAGGGAGTCGTAGTAACCCGTCGAGGCGAGCTTGACGGTCTTCAGGCAGGCCTCGGCCGACGTGCCGCCGACGACGATCGCGATGTGGTACGGGGGGCACGCGGCCGTGCCGAGGCTCTTCATCTTCTCGACGAGGAACGCCTCGAGGCTGGCGGGGTTCAGGAGCGCTTTCGTCTCCTGGTAGAGCGCGCTCTTGTTCGCCGAGCCTCCGCCCTTCGCGACGAAGAGCAGGTTGTACTCCATGCCCGGCGTCGCGAAGAGGTCGATCTGCGCCGGCAGGTTGTTGCCGGTGTTGACCTCGTCGTACATCGTGAGCGCGGCCGTCTGCGAGTAGCGGAGGTTCTCCACGGTGTAGGTCTGAAAGACGCCCTTCGAGAGAAACGCCGCGTCGTCGGCTCCGGTCCAGACCTGCTGGCCCTTCCAGCCGACGATCGTCGCCGTGCCGGTGTCCTGGCAGAACGGCAGCTCGAACTGCGCGGAGACGACGGCGTTGCGGAGAAGCGTCGTCGCCATGAAGCGGTCGTTCGGCGAAGCCTCGGGATCCTTCAGGATGGACGCGACCTGCCGCTGATGCTTCGGCCGGAGGAAGAACGACACGTCGCGCATCGCCTCGTACGCGAGCAGGGAGAGCGCCCTCGGGTCGACGACGAGGACCGGCTTGCCGCCGAACCGGGCTTTCTTCACGAAGCGCTTCGTGACGAGCCTGTAGGACGTCGTGTCCTCACCCCTCTGGAAGGGCTTCGAAAACACGAAGTCGCTCTCGACAGCCGCCTTCACTCGCGGTCCGGCCCGCTTTGGCGACTGAGCTTTCCTGGCGGAAGATTTCCTCGTTTTGACGGTCGGCATAGGGCTGCCCCCGGGTGAGGATAGTCCAGCCGCGGCGGTCGCCGTCAACCCTCCAGAACCTCACGGACCTTCTTCAGGACCCTCCCGGGAGTGAAGGGCTTCTGGAGGAAGTGCCGGCCCTGGTCCGTGAGACCGTGTCGCACGACGCTGTCATCCGTGTAGCCGGACATGAAGATCACCTGCGTCGTGGGGCGCGTGCGGAGGAGCTCCGCAACCGTCTCCGGGCCGCTCGTCCCCGGCATGACCACATCGGAGAGGACGATGTGAATGGGGCCGGAGTGGCCGGACGCGGCGGCGAGCGCCTCCTGCCCGCTGCCGGCTTGGAGCACCACGTACCCCTGACCGGTGAGGACGGAGAAGAGGAGCTTTCGAACGGCCTCCTCGTCCTCGATGAGGAGAATGACCTTCTCGGTCGGGAGCTCCTGCTTGACCTCGGACGCAGGCTCGACTCGCCCCGATTCCCCTTCCGTGCATGGAAGGTAGACATTGAACGTCGCTCCGTGCCCCGGCTCGCTGGCGACGTGAACGAAACCGCCGCTCTGCTTCACGATCCCGTAGGCCGTCGCCAGCCCCAGGCCGGTCCCCTTCCCGGCCTCCTTCGTCGTGAAGAAGGGCTCGAAGACCCGGGCCTTCACCTGCGGCGTCATTCCCGCGCCGGTGTCCTTCACCGTGAGCCGCGCATAGCGGCCCGGCGGCGTATCAGGCTCGACGCCGGGGAGCTCGGTCGCATCGAGGCTGCCCGTCTCGACGGTCAACGTGCCCCCCTTCGGCATGGCGTCCCGGGAGTTCACGACGAGGTTCAGGATCACCTGTTCGAGCTGGCCCGCGTCCGCGAGGACTTTCTCTCCGAGCGGATCGAGGCTGGTGACGAGCTCGATGTCCTCTCCGATGACGCGCCGGAGCATCGGAGCGAGGTTGGAGACGACCGCATTCAGATCGAGGACCTTCGATTGCAGTACCTGCTGCCGGCTGAAAGCCAGCAGTTGTCCCGTGAGAGAGGCCGCGCGCTGGCTGGAGATCCGGATCTGCTCGATCGCTTCGATTCTCTCCTTGCGCTCGCTGCCCGCGGACTCGTTCCACAGGAGATCCGCATAGCCCTGAATGACAGTCAGGAGGTTGTTGAAATCGTGCGCCACGCCGCCTGCAAGACGCCCGACCGCTTCCATTTTCTGCGACTGGCGCAGCCGGTCCTCGAGGCGTCGTTGCTCGGTGACGTCCTGGCAGGTCCCGTAGACTCGGGTGGCCCTTCCGGTCTCGTCGAGGACGACGGAGCCGCTTGCCAGGAGGCTCCTGACGTCTCCATCCTGCCTCACGATCCGGAAGATGAAGTCGAAGGGCTTGCCGGCCCGGATCGACGCTTCGATCTGAGCCCCGAAGGCCCCGCGATCCTCGGGGTGGACACTGTCGAAGAGCGCCTGCATGGACGGCCGGAAGCTCTCCGGGTGCCGGCCGAAGATGCGATACAGCTCCTCGGACCAGACGAGCTCTTCCGTCACGAGGTCACGGTCCCAGCTTCCGATATGAGCCGTCCGCTGCGCCTCCTGCAGCATCGCCTGGCTCTTCAAGACGAGCTCCTCGCTCTCTCGATAAGCCTTCGCGGTCAGCTCCTGTGAGCGGCCGATGACGACGGAGAGGCCGACGAGGAGGACGAGGCAGACGAGGATGACGGCGCCAAAGAGCTCCGCGGACGTCCTCTGAGCCGCCTGGGTGCTCGCGAACGCGGAGTTCATCTCCGTCTTCTGTCGCGCCAGGAGCGCGTCGAGCCGGGCTTTGAGGTCGAGGTAGCCCTTCGTCATGCGCTCCAGAGGCGCGGTCAGATCGGTGCCTGGTTTCCGCTCGATCATCGCGAGCGCCGTGGATCTCGCGAAGGTGTAGTAATCGCGCACATTGGCCTCGAGCTCCCCGAGGGCCGCCGCGTCGAGGGCCGGATTCCTCCGGCCGGCCTCGAGCTGGCGGACCATGTCCTCTTTCGCCGCGTCGGCCTCGAGGAGATCGTCGGCTTCGGAGGCGGCGACCGCGTCCTGAAGCGCCCTCTGGAGCGACGCGAGCGACTGGGTGAGCCCCACGGCGAGCTCGAGGGCCGGGACGTAACCTGTCCTGATGCGCGTCACGAGATTCTCCGACCGAAGGCTGACGCGCCAGTTCAGGATGAGCAGGATTAGGAATGCCGTGGCGGCGACGGCCGGCATCAGCGCGATTCTCTGAGTGGGCGTGAGACGCCGGAGGAGAGAGGGCGACGCCCCCCTCGGACCTGAAATCGAGGCCATGTTCCCCTTCCCGAGGCATTCTCCCCTATTCCGCTTGACCCTCCCGGATTGCGGAATCACTATGGAGCGATCAGAAACATGATTGGAATCCGACGGTGTGTCGGGCACACGCGGCACGGGCTGAGCGCGATCGCCGTGGCCATGGTCGTGAGGATGCTGGCTCCCGCCGGGTCCCGCGCCGACGATTCCCCCATGGAGATGTTCTCGTTCAGCGGCTTCGGCACGCTCGGCCTCGTCCATTCCAGCGAGCCGAACGCGGACTTCGTCGCGAGCTCCACGTCGCAGGCGAGCGGTACCGCCTTCTCACACAGTTGGAGCGCCGACGTCGACAGCCGCCTGGGCGTGCAACTCACCGGCAATTTCGGAACCCGGATTTCCGCAGTCGTACAGGTCATCTCGGAACAGCGCTCGGACAACACCTTCACGCCGCATGTGGAGTGGGCGAACGTCAAGTATCAGGTCACGCCGGATCTTTACGTCCGCGCCGGGCGCATCGCCTTGCCGAGCTTTCTGGTCGCCGACTATCGCAAGGTGGGGTACGCGAATCCGTGGGTGCGCCCGCCGATCGAGGTGTACGGCCTCGTGCCGGTCACCACGAACGATGGGATGGACGCGAGCTACCGTCTCGGCATCGGCCAATACACGAACACCGTGCAGGTCACTTACGGGCAAAGCGACATCATCGAGCCGAGCGGAGCCGTCGACAAGGCGAGGCGGGTCTGGGGCGTCTCCGGAACGGTCGAACGCGGCGCCCTGACCGTCCGCGGGACGTATCAGCACGGCAACGTGACCGTCGCGTCCATCGCCCCGCTCTTCGACGCGTTCCGGCAGTTCGGTCCGGAGGGAATCGCGCTCGCGGAGAAATACGATTCCGACGCCAAGCCCTTCGACTTCATCGGGATCGGCGGGAGTTACGACACAGTCCGCTGGTTCGCGATGGGGGAATGGGGCTCGACCGAAAGCCATTCGGCTCTCGGCAAGCGAAGCGCCTGGTACTTGAGCGGCGGATACCGGTTCGGGAAGTTCACGCCGTATGTCACGTACGCGGAGGCGAGGGCGCTCAGCAACACCTCCGATCCCGGCCTGAACGCGGCGAACTTCCCGCCTCAGCTGGCGCGGCCCCCGAGGGAAGTTCCGAACAGCCTCGAGGTGAAGAAGGAGGTCGCCCAGAACCCGAGAGCAATCGGCTACATCGAAAGGAGCCATGTGGACGGCAATCTCCGCGTCCTGCTTTCACCCTGACGCGGCCATAGTGCGCCGCGCGCTTCGTCTGAGGACATCTGTCGCCCGGAGAAGGGGCGGCTCCGTCGCAGAATGACCCGGATGCGGGACGTCGCGTCGCTCGCGGACCGGATCCCGCCCCGCGGGACGAACGATCCCGACGAGATCCTGGGCCTCTTCCTCGACTGGGTCTCGGCCGACGCGGCCTCACCCTCTACCCGGCCCAGGAAGAGGCGCTCCTCGAGATCATGGCGGGGAAGCACGTCATCCTCGGGACGCCCACGGGCTCGGGCAAGTCGCTCGTCGCCCTGGGCCTGCACTTCAAGGCGGCCTGCGAGGGGAAGGTGTCGTTCTACACGAGCCCGATCAAGGCGCTCGCGAGCGAGAAGTTCTTCTCGCTCTGCGGCGAGCTCGGGCCCGAGAACGTCGGGATGCTGACCGGCGACGCGAGCATCAACGCGCGAGGCGAGCGTTCTCTGCTGCACGGCCGAGGTCCTCTCGAACATGGCGCTCCGCCGCGGTCCGGCGCTCGAGGCGCCCTACGTCGTGATGGACGAGTTCCACTACTACGCCGACAAGGAGCGCGGCGTCGCCTGGCAGGTGCCGCTCCTCGTCCTGCCCGGGACCCAGTTCCTCCTCATGTCGGCGACGCTCGGCGACACGCGCGCGATCGCCGAGCGGCTGCAGCGCGACACGGGCCGCGAGGTCGCGCACGTGACCTCCGACGAGCGGCCGGTGCCGCTCGACTACGAGTACCGCGAGACGCCGCTCCACGAGACGATCGAGGAGCTGCTCGCCGCGAAGAAGAGCCCGATCTACGTCGTGAACTTCACGCAGCGCGAGTGCGCGGAGCTCGCGCAGTCGCTCACGAGCGTGAAGATCGGGACCCGCGAGGAGCGGGAGGAGATCCGGAAGATCGTCGCCGGGATCCGCCTCGCGACGCCCTACGGCAAGGAGTTCCGGCGGTTCCTCTCGTTCGGGGTCGGCGTCCACCACGCCGGGCTCCTCCCGAAGTACCGCCTCCTCGTCGAGCAGCTCGCGCAGAAGGGGCTCCTCCACGTCATCTGCGGGACCGACACGCTGGGCGTCGGCGTGAACATCCCGATCCGGACGGTCCTCTTCACGAAGCTCGCGAAGTTCGACGGGACGAAGGTGGGGCTCCTCTCCGTCCGCGAGTTCAAGCAGATCTCGGGGCGCGCGGGCCGCCGCGGGTTCGACGACGAAGGGGAGCGTCGTCGCGCAGGCGCCCGAGCACATCGTCGAGAAGCGGCAGGCGGAGAAGAAGTCCGAGGCTTCGGGAAAGAAGAGCTCGCGGACCGTTCAAGGGCCCGCCCGAAGGGCGAGGTCTCGTGGACGGTCGAGACGTTCCAGAAGCTGATCTCGAGGCCGCCGGAGACGCTGACGTCGCGGTTCCGGCTGACGCACGGGATGGTGCTGTCTCTCCTCCAGCGCGACGAGGCGGAGGGGCGCGGCTCGCAACTTCGCGTCGCTCCGCGACCTGATCGCGCGCTGCCACGAGGACGACGGCGTCAAGCGCCGCCTCGTGAAGCAGGCGGCCGTCCTCGTTCGCTCGCTCTACCGGGCGGGAATCATCGGCCTCGCGGGCGAGCGGCCGTACCGGGTCGTCGTGGCCGAGGACCTGCAGTGGGACTTCTCGCTCCACCAGGCCCTGTCGCTCTTCGCGCTGTCGGCGCTCGAGGAGCTCGACCCCGCGTCGCCGACGTACGCCGTGGACGCCCTGACCGTCGTCGAGTCGATCCTCGAGGACCCGGACGTGATCCTGCGGCGGCAGGTGGACCGGGCGAAGGGCAGGCTCGTCGCCGAGCTGAAGGAGGAGGGGGTCCCGTACGAGGAGCGCATGGCGCGCCTCGAGGAGGTGACGCACCCCAAGCCGCTCGCGGACTTCCTCTACGGCGCCTTCAACGCGTTCCGCGCCGCGCACCCCTGGACCGCGGGCTCGGACGTGAGCCCGAAGTCGATCGGGCGCGAGATGTTCGAGACGTTCGCCGGCTTTTCGGACTACGTGAAGAGCTACGGCCTCGAGCGGAGCGAGGGCGTCCTCCTGCGATACCTCTCGCAGCTCTACAAGACGCTCGACCAGACGGTCCCGGAGGCCGCGAAGACCGACGAGCTCTGGGACGTGCTCGGCTACTTCCGCTCGCTCGTCGGAGAGACGGACGCGAGCCTTCTCGAGGAGTGGGAGAGGATGCGCCATCCCGAGCTCCTGCTCGCGGAGAGGACGCGGCGCCGCGCAGCCGGCGAGAGCAGGAAGGAAGCCTCGTGGCTCACGGAGCTCCTGTCGAACCCGCGGGTCTTCGCGGCGCGCGTGCGCGCGGAGGCGCAGCTTCTCGTCCGGGCGCTCGCGAGGAAGGACTGGGACGAGGCGGCCGAGCGCGTCTGGCAGGCGCCCGGAGGCGGCAGAGGCGACAGAGCCTGCGGGCGCGGACGAGAGCCGCTGGGACGCCGAGCGCTTCGAGGCCGCGATGGCGCCGTTCTTCGACGAATACGGCGAGCTCGCTCTCGGGAGCCGAGGCGCGCCTCCACCACCTCACGCAGTCTGAAGTCCACCGGGCCCGCGCCAGTGGGAGGTCACGCAGACCCTCGCTCGATCCGAAGGGCGATCACACGTGGGCGATCTTCGCGGGCATCGACCTTCGGGACGCGAGGCGCGCCCGACGGTCCGATCCTGAGGATCCGGCGCATCGGAACGTAAGGCCTCGAGTTCGGGTCCTGGTCCATTGAAATAATGTCCAGGTCCTGATCGGCACGGGATGTGCTGCCGTTCTCCGGGAGGATCGACTATGGCAAACGCGCCCGCGCAACAGAAAACCGTCGAGACCGAACTGCTGAACCTCGAGAAGAGGTACTGGCAGGCGATCAAGGAGAAAGACGTGGACGCCGCCCTGAGCCTGACCGAATTGCCGTGCCTCGTCGCCGGCGCAACAGGCGTCGCGCTCGTCGACCGGGAGTCCTTCGTGAAGATGATGAAGGAGGCGCGGTACACGCTGCACGACTTCGAAGTGAAGAAGGCGGAGGTGAAACTTCTCAAGGACGACGTCGCGAGCCTGGCCTACGAGGTCCACGAGGATCTGACGGTCGACGGCAAGAAGGTGAGCCTGGATGCGTCCGACTCGTCCGTATGGGTGCGCCGCGACGGCCGCTGGCTCTGCGCCCTGCACACCGAGTCGGTCAAGGGCGACCCCTTCGGGAGAGACCGGAAGCCCGCGGCTTCCCACTGACCGGTCGTCGCCTCGAGTCCTACGGGCTCCTCTGGGCGGCCGTCGCCGCAGCCGGCGCGGCAGGTTCCGGAGGCTTGACGCGCGCCTGCCAGCCTTCGGGCAGGATGAGGACGATCTCTCCGGGCTTCACGAGGTTCAGCGTCTCGCGGGCGGTCTTCTCGACGGCCTTCGGGTCGGTCTTGAGCGCTTTGACCTCGGCCTCGAGCTTCCGGTTGTCCGCGTCCAGCTTCGCGACCTCGGCCTGCATGTTCGCTGAGCCGTAGGCGCTGCCGCCGGACCTGGAGGAGCCCGTGCTCGTTCACGAGAAAGAAGCCGAAGACGAGAGCCGAGAAGAGAAGCGAGACCGCGACGTAGGAGGCCGGCTTCACGTGCGGGGCGTCCGGGCGCGCGCCGGATGCCGGCGCCGGCGTTTCGGACACGAGCTCGGGCAGCGGGCGCGGCTCGTCTCTCCGCGGCGACGCGCGCAACCGCTTCACGCCCACGATCCGGGGCGGACCCTCACCGCCGACGATTCGTTCGAACCGCACGGGGCATTTTCGCGCGAAACGCGCGCGTGCGTCAGCCTTTCTTCGCGGCGAGGCCCGGATAGACGGCCCGTCTCGGCGAGGTCCTCCTCGATGCGCAGGAGCCGGTTGTACTTCGCGACGCGCTCGGAACGGCAGAGGGAGCCCGTCTTGATGAAGCCCGCGTTCACGGCGACCGCGAGGTCGGCGATCGTCGTGTCCTCCGTCTCGCCCGAGCGGTGGGAGATGACCGTGACGTATCGCGCCGTCTGGGCCATCCGCACGGCCTCGAGCGTCTCGGTGATCGTGCCGATCTGGTTCAGCTTCACGAGAAGGCCGTTCGCGATGCCGTCGGCGATGCCCTGCTTCAGGATCTTCGGGTTCGTCACGAAGTTGTCGTCGCCGATGAGATGGATCTTCTCGCCGAGCTTCTGCGTCAGGAGCTTCCAGCCCGCCTTGTCGCCCTCGGCGCAGCCGTCTTCGATCGAGACGATCGGGTAATCCGCCACGAGCCTCTCGTAGAAGGAGACGATCTCGGCGGGAGAGAGCTGTCTTCCCCTCGAGGGCGTACTGGCCCTTGTCGAAGAACTCGCTCGCGGCGCAGTCGAGCGCGAGAAAGACGTCCTCGCCGGCCTTGTAGCCCGCCTTGCCGATCGCGTCGACGAGGAGGTCGAGCGTCGCGCGCGTGGACTCGATGTTCGGGGCGAAGCCGCCCTCGTCCCCGACGCCCGTCGCGAGACCTTTGCCCTTGAGCGTTCCCTTCAGCGTGTGGAAGATCTCGGCTCCCGCGCGGAGCGCCTCGCGAAAGGACTTGAATCCCGCCGGCACGAGCATGAATTCCTGGATGTCGAGCGGGTTGTCCGCGTGCGCCCCGCCGTTCACGACGTTCATCATCGGGACGGGCAGCGTCACGGCGCCGGTGCCGCCCAGGTAGCGGAAGAGAGGCAGCGCGCAGGCGTCCGCCGCGGCGCGGCAGACGGCCATGGAGACGCCGAGGATCGCGTTCGCGCCGAGCTTCGTCTTCGCCTCGGTGCCGTCGAGGTCGATCATCAGGCGGTCGACCTCGGCCTGCTGGCGCGCGTCCATGCCGAGGACCTCGGGCGCGATCGTCTCGTTCACGTTCTTGACGGCCGAAAGGACGCCCTTGCCGAGAAGCGCTTCTTGTCGCCGTCGCGCAGCTCCAGCGCCTCGCGCGAGCCGGTGGACGCGCCGGACGGCACGCCCGCGCGCCCCGACGCGCCGCTCTCGAGGAGGCACTCGACTTCGACGGTCGGGTTGCCGCGGGAATCGAGGATTTCGCGGGCGTGAATGGATTCGATGCTGTACATGCTGGCTCCGAATCTTTGCTCATATGCGGCGGCTGCTGATGCAGCCGCCGATAGTTGAAAATCTTTGCGTCGGATGGCCGGAGTCAAGGGCGCGCTCCGCGCGCTGCGCAGCGGTCGAAGACCCTTGACACCGCCATTCGACGCGTCTCCTCTAACCTCTGAGAACATATTCTTTGGCCGCTTCCAGGAGCCGATCCGTCTCCCGTTCGTCCGCCGACTCCGCATAAATTCTCACGACGGGCTCCGTGCCCGACGGCCGGAAGAGGATCCAGCGGCCGTCGCCCAGCAGGAGCTTCTGCCCGTCGGTCCGGTCGATCGACTGGACCTTCAGCCCCGCGAAGGTGTCCGGGTTCTCGGCGAGCCGTTTCTTCAGCGCGGCGGCGAGCGCGGGGTCGAGGCGGGCGTCCGCGCGCCTGGGGTGAAACGGCCCGACGCGCCGGAAGAGCTCCGCGAGGAGGGCCGAGAGCGTCTCGCCGGTCGCGGCCACGCGCTCGGCGAGGAGAAGCCCCGCGAGGAGGCCGTCCTTCTCCGGCACGTGGCCCGCCATCGTGAAGCCGGCGGACTCCTCGCCTCCGAGCGCAATCGCGTCCTTCAGGAGCAGCTCGCCGATGTACTTGAAGCCGACGGGCGTCACGAAGACCGGGGCGCCGTGCGCCTTCGCGACGGCGTCGAGGCCGTGCGTCGTCGCGACCGAGCGCGCGACGCCACGCCCGTCGCCCGGCTCCCGGCGCCCGAGCAGGAGGTCGGCGAGGAGCATGAGACAGAGATTCGGGTCGACGTACCGGCCGTCGGCGTCGAGAATGCCGAAGCGGTCCGCGTCCCCGTCCGTCGCGAGGCCGAGATGGCGCTTCCCGGAGACGACCGCCTGCGCGAGCGCGCCGAGGTTCTTCTCGTCGCACTGCGGCGAGAGGCCGCCGAAGTACGGGTCGCGATGTCCGTTGATGAGCTCGACGTCCACGCCCGCGTCCCGGAGAAAGACGTCGAGGTACCCGCGCGACGTGCCGAAGCGCGGGTCGACGGCCACGCGGAGGCCCGCCTTCCGGAGCATGGCCGTGTCCACGAAGGTCGCGAGCCGTTCGAGGTAAGGGCCGCGCGGGTCGATCGCGTCCGCCGCCGCCGGCGGCGCCGGCTCCGCGTCGGCGTCCGAAGTCTTCGCGATCTCGGCCTCGATGCGCGCCGTGACGTCGGGGAGAGCGGGCGCGCCGTCGGCCGTCGAGAACTTGATTCCGTTGAACTCGGGCGGATTGTGCGAGGCGGTGAAGTTCACGCCGCCCGCGGCGCCGAGGCTCCGGATCGTGAACGCGACGGCCGGCGTCGGCACGTCCCGGTCGGCGCGAAGGGGGCGGACGCCCTCCCGGACGAGAACGCGGGAAGCCTCGTCCACGAACCTCTCGTTCAGGAAGCGCGTGTCCGACGCGAGGACGAGGCCCGTGGAGGTGCCGCCCGACGCCCTCGTGACCCGGGCGATCGCCGTCACGACGCGCCGCGCGTTCGGGAACGTGAACTCCTCCCCGAGAACGGCTCGCCAGCCGGAGGTGCCGAAACGGATCATCAGGCCGTAGGATTCTACGGTGCCGCGGATTCCCGTCCTCGAGAGAGGCTTCCCGTGGGTCGCGGCCCTTCTCGCCGCGGCTTGCGCCTCGATGCCGCGCGCTGGCCGCGAGACGCCGGTCCCGGCGGTGCGGCGGGGAGCGGACCGCGCGGCGCCGTCTTACGCGGAGCGCTATCCGGAGGCGAAGGCCCGCCTCCTCGCCCGTCTGAACGCGGAGCGGCGGGCCGCGGGCGCGCCGCCCGTCGCGTACGACCTCCTCGCGGCGCGCGTCGGCGACGACTTCTGCCTCGACACGGCCCGGACGCGCTCGTCCGGGCACTGGGACACCGCTGGCCGGCCGCCATACCTTCGCTGGGGCCTCGCGGGCGGAGTGGACTATCACGCGGAGAACTTCGGCTCGCTCACGCGCACGGGGGCGAACGTGGAGGAGGCCGAGGTGCCGGCGCTCCTCCTCGACTCGCACGCCCGGATGATGGCCGAGGTTCCTCCCGACGACGGCCACCGCCGCACGGTTCTCGACCCGGAATGGACGCACGTGGGCATCGGTGCCGCCGCGTTCGGCGGCGAGTTCCGCATGGCGGAGGAGTTCAGCCGGCACGTCGTCGAGTGGGTCGAGGTGCCGGCGGAGCCGCTACCCGCAGGCGCGCGCGCGCCGTTCGCCGTGAAGCTGCCCGCGGGATGGGTGCTCGCCTCGATCGAGGTCGGATTCGAGGCGCCCGCCCGGCCCATGTCCCGCGCGGAGATCGCCCGCCGCGGCGTCGTACGCTTATCCCGGCGCGTCGCAGAGCCTTCGCGCGCGCGCGCCCGCGTCCAGCCAGTACCCGGACGGCTCGCGCGGCGAGATCGACCTCGTGTGGGGCGTGGCGCGGGCCGACATCCCGCTCCTCTCCGGTGCGGGCAACTACTACGTCTTCGTCTACGCGGCCCCGGGCTCGGTCGGGGGGCGCACGCTCTCGCCCCTCACGGCGGCGCTCATTCGGGCACGACCCGAAAGCTAAACTCGCGTCCGAAATGAGCGAGTTCACGCGGGAGGAGATGCGGACGCCTCGCGCCCTTCTTCACGAACGTCGACGCGCCCGTCTTCGGCCTGAAGCTCCCGCAGGAAGTCGCGGGCGCGCTCTTCTCGCGCTACAGCCGGACGGCCAAGAGCCTGAGGCGCGTCTTCCTCGACGAGTTCGTCGGCGAGCAGGGTCTCGCCGGGGGACTGCTCGGTACCGGCGAGTCGGACGACGGCGATGCGCTGCGGAAGGCCCGCGAGTTCTACGACCGCGTCCTCGTGGGCTACGGCGACGACTCCGTCGCGCAGCTCGGCGGCGCGCATCTCGCCGTCGAGCGCGTCTCGAACGTGGCGGCGCAGGTGCTCGAAGACGCGCGCATCGGAATCGCGTTCCTCGAGAAGTCCACCCGCTACGTCCGCTTCGACCAGCGCGACAAGGCCGGGGACTTCCTCTGGTTCCGCGAGCCGACGCTCATGGCCTCGCGGCACCGCGACGCCTACGTCGCCCTCATGGACCGCCTCTTCTCGACGTACGCGGCGCAGATCGATCCGATGATCGCCCACATCGAGCGCGTCCTCCCGATCGAGTCGGTGGCCGTGCGCCACCCGAAGACGGGCGAGCCGCTCGACTACGCGGACGTGAAGCGCGACGAAGAGCTTCTCAAGGCGGCGCGGCGCGCGTACGCCGCGACCGTCCGGGCGCACGCCTGCGACGTCATGCGCAGCTACCTGCCCGCCGCCACGCTCACGAACCTCGGCATCTTCGCGACGGGGCAGGCCTTCGAGCACCTCCTGAACCGGCTCCACTCCCACCCGGCGGGCGAGTGCCGCGCCCTCGCCACGGCCATGCGCCGCGAGCTGGACCGGCTGATTCCGTCCTTCGTGAAGCGGGCGGCGAGGAGCCTGTGGCAGGAGGGCCTGCGCGCGCGAGGCCGCCGCGGCCGCGCGCGCGCGCCCTGCCCTCCGGCGAGCTCGCCGCGCCGGGAGTGACGCTCGTGGACTTCGACCGCGACGGGGAGGAGAAGGTCCTCGCGGCGCTCCTCTACCCGCACCCGGACCGGCCGCTCGCCGACGTGCGCTCGCGCGTGCACGCGATGAGCCCTCCGGAGCGGACGGCGCTCCTCTCGTCCCTCGCCGCGGGCCGGAGGAACCGGCGAGACAAGCCGCCGCGCGCGCTCGAGGAGGCTGCTTACACGTTCGACCTCCTCGGGAATCTCGGCATCTATCGCGATCTCCACCGCCACAGGATCCTCTCCCAGGAGCGCCAGCCGTTCACGACGGCGCACGGGTACGACACGCCGCCGGAGATCCTCGAGGCCGGGCACGGCGCGGTGTTCGAGGAGTGCATGGCGCGGGCGCACGACCTTCACGAGGCCGTGAAGGCGGACCATCCGGCCGAGGCGCCGTACGTCGTCCCGTTCGCGTTCCGCGTGCGCTGGTACGTCACGCTGAACCTGCGCGAGGCCGTGCACCTCTGCGAGCTCCGCTCGATGCCGCAGGGCCACCCCGACTACCGGCTCGTCGTGCAGGAGATGTGGCGGAGGATCGAGGAGGTTCACCCCGGCCTCGCGGCGTGGGGCGGTTTCGTGAACCGGGACGCCTACCGCCTCGGCCGCCTCCAGTCCGAGATGCGCACGGAGTGGAAGCGCGCGGGCGGCGCCTGAGGATCACTCCTCCGCCGTCAGCGCGTCGAGACCCGCGAGGATCGAAGGCGCGTCCTCGTCGGCGCGCGCGAGATAGACGGGGATCGCCCCGGGAATCTCGTGGTAGATCTCCAGAAGGACCTCCGGGGCGTCCGTGACGACGGCGTCCAGCCGCGCCGACCTGCCGAGGCGCTCGAGAATCGCCTCCAGGCCCCGCTCGCCGAGAAACGTCGTCGTGGCCGGCGCGATCGCGCGGAGGCCGTCGAGGAGGTCGTGCCGCTCGAGCGTCGCGACGAGGACGTGGAGCATCGGATCGGCCTCCTCTCCTTCCCTTCCTTGCAAACGGAAAGCCGCGGGCCGAGGATGACGGCAGGCGGCGCCCCTTGTCGTTGAAGCTTCCCGTCTACCTCGATTATCACGCGACGACGCCGGTCGATCCGCGCGTCTTCGAAGCGATGCGCCCGTACTTCTCGGAGCATTTCGGAAACGCCGCGTCTCAGAGCCACGTCTTCGGCTGGCGCGCCGAGGCGGCCGTGACGAAAGCGCGCGAGGCCCTGGCCGCGCTCGTCGGCGCGAACCCCCGCGAGATCGTGTTCACGTCCGGCGCCACCGAGTCGAACAACCTCGCGATCCTCGGCGCCGCGCGGGCACGTCGCGATCCCGGGCGCCCACGTCGTCACGTCGGCGATCGAGCATCGCGCCGTCCTCGACCCGTGCCGGCGCCTCGAGTCCGAGGGCTTCACGGTGACGTATCTTGACGCCGGACGCGCACGGCGGAACGAGCGCCGCGGCGGTGGCGGACGCCCTCACCGGGCGCACCGTTCTCGTGTCGGTCATGGCGGCGAACAACGAGATCGGCACGCTCAATCCCGTCGGTGAGATCGCGCGGGTCTGCAAGGAGCGCGGGATCCTCTTTCACACGGACGCCGCTCAGGCGCTCGGGAAGATCCCGCTCGACGTCCACGCGCTCGGCGCTCGATCTCGTCTCGTTCTCCGCGCACAAGGTGTGCGGGCCGAAAGGCGTGGGCGCCCTCTTCGTGCGCGCGATGAACCCGCGCGTGAAGCTCGATCCGATCGTCTTCGGCGGAGGGCACGAGCGCGGCCTCAGGTCCGGGACGCTCGACGTGCCGGGCATCGTGGGATTCGGCGCGGCGGCCGAGATCGTGCGGGCGGAGGGAGAGACCGAAGCGCGCCGCGTCGCCGGGCTCAGGGACCGGCTGTGGGAGCGGCTTCGCGCGCGCGTCGAAGACCTTTCGCGGAACGGCGACCCGGCAGCCTGCCACCCGGGAAACCTGAACGTGACGATCCCGGGCGCGCCCGCGGACGCCGTCATGGCCGAAGCCCGCGACCTCGCGGTCTCGTCGGGCTCGGCCTGCACCTCGGCCGAGGCCGCGCCGAGCCACGTCCTCCTCGCGCTCGGGCGGACGCGAGCGGAAGCCGAGGCCTCGATCCGCTTCGGCCTCGGCCGCTTCACGACCGAGGAAGAGGTCGACTGGGCGGCGGACGAAGTCGCGCGCGCCGTCGCGAACGTGCGGGCGAGGAGGCCCCGATGAGGAGTGTCTAGAATCGCGGAGCCCGTGTCGACACGCTCCGTCACGTTCGCGGCGGGAGTCGCGGTCTTTCTCGCTCTCCTGGCCGTGAACGGCGGGGGAAGGGCGCAGGCGCCTCCAGCCGCGGGCGACGTGCGTGTGACCGTGATGGTCCTCGGGCCCGACCGTCGGCCGTCGCCGGCGCCGCAGGCGATCGTCTGGATCTCCGAGGCTCGGAGGCCGGGCTCCCCCGCGCCGTCGTCCGCCCATCCGCGCATCGCGTCCAAGAGCAAACGCTTCGAGCCGCGGATCACGGCGGTGCCCGCCGGCACGACGGTCGACTTCCCGAACCTCGACGGCATCTTCCACAACGTCTTCAGCCTGTCGCCGGGCGCGAAGTTCGACCTCGGCCTCTACCGCAACGGCGCCTCGCGCGCGATGACGTTCGACACCCCCGGGCTCGTCCGCGTCTACTGCAACATCCACCCGCAGATGGCCGCGTATCTCATGGTGATCGACGGAACGATCTGGGCGCAGACCGATCCGGACGGAAACGCCGTGCTCGCGGGCGTCGCCGGCGGGACGCGCCGTCGTGCGCGCGTGGGACGAGAAGGGCGGCGACTACCAGGGCACGGTCGACGTGCACGGCGGGAAAGCCGGCCTCCCTCGCGATCGCGCTCGACGGCTCGAGCTGGCGCGAGACGCCGCACGCGAACAAGTACGGAAAGAAATATCCTCCTCCGGACGACGATGCGAACCGGTACTGACCTCTCGATCTCGGGCGAAGCGACGCGCGTCACGCGAGCCCGAACGGCCTGGCGCCTCCGCCGCCTCCGGCCGCGCTCGCAGGTCGCCGCGCGCGCCGGGCCGGGGCTCGCGACGAAGTTCTCCGTCGCGGCCGCCCTCCTCGTCCTCCTGACGCTCGGCGGAGCCGTCGCGGTCGCCACGTGGCGCGCGAACGAGGTCGCCGAGAAGAGCATCCGCGAAAGCCTGAGCGCGCGTCCCCGGGATCTTTCGCGCCTATCAGGGGAGCAACGAGGACGCGCTCCGCCGGCAGGTCACGAGCGTGGCGGACGAGCCCGGCACGAAGGGGCTCTTCGACGCGAAGGACGCGAAGACTCTCCACGACTGGACGACGGACAAGGCGGAGAAGCTCAACGCGCGGACGGTTTTTCTCTTCGACGCGAACGGCGTCCTCCTCGACCGGAACGACCAGGAGATCGCCGAGGACCGGCGGCCGTCGTTCGCGAAGGTGAAATGGGTGGCGGACGCGCTCCTCGGCATCCCCGCGACGGCCGTCATCCGCGAAGGCAGGGTTCTGGCCGCCGTGGCCTCCGTGCCCGTCCTCGCGGGCGACATGTCGCTCGGGGAAGGGCGGCTCCGCGGCGTCCTCGCCGTCGCCGTCGCCGCTCGACGAGAAACGCGCGAAGACGCTGCGCGGCATCACGAACGGTCAGACCGGGTTCCTCGCGAACGTGGCCAGGCGCGGGGAGCCGCCGCGCGTCGAGCTCTCGGCCGCGACGGAAGGGTTCCGGGGCGATCTCCTCGTCCCGGCGCTCGCCGCCGACCGCGTCCGCGCTGGATTCGCTCTTTCAACGGGGACAGGCGGTGGGACCGCTCGAAGTCCTGGTGGCGGGCGACCGCCGCGTCCTCGCCGCCGTGCCGATCAAGAGCGCGACGGACGAGACGCTCGGAGCCTTCGTCGTCTCGCGCTCGCGCGACGAGGAGACGGCCGCATTCCGGCGGATCCGCGACACGCTGCTTCTCGTGGGCGGGCTCGCGCTCCTGCTCGCGCTCCCGATCTCCTTCGCGATGGGCCGGCGCATCGCGCGTCCGCTCGCGCAGCTCGCGAAGGGCGCGGCCGAGATCCGCGAAGGGAATCTCGACGTGAAGCTGCCGGAGGCGGGCGGCGACGAGGTCGGCGCGCTCGCCCGGGCGTTTCGCGCGATGCTCGGCGAGCTGAAGGAGAAGGCCGCGCTCGAGCAGATGCTCGCGGAGATGCGGCAGCCCGACGCGAACGTCGACGCGGGCGGCGACGCTCGACGCGCGACGTCGCCGCGCCCGACGCGGCGGCGCGCGCGTTCGCGGGACCGCGCGCGGGGACGATCTTCGCGGGGCGCTATCAGATCCTCGGGACGCTCGGCAAGGGCGGCATGGGAACGGTCTACCGCGCCCTCGACCGCGAGCTCGACGACGAGGTCGCGCGTGAAGGTCCTCCTGCCCGAAGCCTTCGACGAGGGCACGACCGTCGGCGTGACGCTCAAGCAGGAGATCCGGCTCGCGCGGAAGATCACGCACCGCAACGTCGTGCGCACGCACGACCTCGGCGAGGCGGACGGCCTGAGGTTTCTCACGATGGAGTACGTGCCCGGCACGACGCTGCGCGACATCCTCGACCGCAAGGGCGCCCTCGCCCTCTCGCCCGGCCTGCAGATCGCGAAGCAGCTCTGCCGCGGCCTCGCGGCGGTTCACGAGGCGGGCATCATCCACCGCGACATCAAGCCGCCGAACATCATGGTTCTCCCGAACGGCCTCGTGAAGCTCATGGACTTCGGCATCGCGCGCGCGGCCGAGGGCACGGACACCGCCACGCAGGGCGACCGGACCGTCGGCACGCCGTTCTACATGAGCCCCGAACAGGCGCGTCGGCAGCGAGCTCGACGCGCGGAGCGACATCTACTCGGTCGGCGTCGTTCTCTACGAGCTCTTCTCGGGGAAGCGGCCCATCGAAGGGCGCGATCCGGGCGAGGTCATGCGCCGGCACGTATCCTTCGAGCCGAAGCCCGTCACGACGATCCGACCCGGACCTGCCCGATCTGCTGGCGCGCGTCCTCATGGCCTGCCTCGCGAAGAGCCCGGCCGAGCGCCCGCCCTCGGCGAACGACCTCTACGGCGCGCTCCAGCGCGTCGCGGCTTGAGGAAGGAACATGGCAAAAGGCAATCTCAAGGACAGGCTCCTCGCGGGTGAGGTCGTGCACGGCCTCCTGTCACCGAACGTCGAGCCGAATCTCGTCGAGACGATCGGGCTCCTCGGCTTCGACCTCTACATCCTCGACGCGGAGCACGGCACGGCGGGCCCGGTCGAAGGCGCCGCGGTCGTGCGGGCGTGCGAAGGGGCGGGCCTCGCGCCGCTCGTGAGGCCGCGCGGCCCCGACGCGAAGCTGATCCTGCAGTTCCTCGACGCCGGAATGACGGGGATCATGATGCCCGGCGCGCGGAGCGCCGGCGACGTGCGGCGACTCGTGGAGGCGGCGAAGTATCCGCCGGACGGCCTCCGCGGCCTCGCGCCGGTGCGCGCGAACCGCTTTCTCCTCGGCGCCGAGAGGCAGGAGGACTGGGTCGCGCGCGCGAATCGCGAGATGCTCATCCTGCCGCAGATCGAGACGCGCGAGGCGCTGGACCAGGTCGAGGACCTGGCGACCCTGACGGGCATCGACGGATTCATCGTGGGTCCCCGCGACCTCGCGCTCGCGCTCGGTTTCCCGGACGGGCCCTCTCATCCCGAGATCGAGTCGGCGATCGACCGCGTCGTGGCCGTCGCGAAAAAGCGCGGTCTCGTCGTCGGCACCGTCGCGCCGACGGGCGCGCGCGCGAAGGACCTCGCCGCGCGCGGCCTCACGATCATGCTTCACTCCGTGACCGGGCTCTTGAAGACCGGGGCCGAGGCCTACTTCCGCGCCGCGCGGGGGTAAGGATCCCGGGAGCCAGGCGCGATTCCGCGGCTTCTACTCGCGCGCATTGCGGCGCCAGGTCCATTCCCGCGCCACGGGCTTGCCGTCGCGCGTCCCCTCGATGCGCGCCGTGAGCGTGCCGTCCGCGTTCTTCCGGTACGAGACGCGGCGCGGGAACTCGAGCGCGCTCTCGAAGGCGACGCTTGTGGCGTCGAGCGCGGCGAGCGGAAACGGCGTCGCCGGCCTGCCGCGCGGCATCGCGAGGTAGACGAGCGTCTCGCCCTGCTGCTCGACGCGCATGAAGTCGAAATCCACGGCCTTGCCGTCCTTCACGGTTCGGCCGAGCCCGAGCATCAGCCCGCCCCTCGGCGCGAGCCACACCTCCTCGACGTCCGCTCCGCCCGACGGCGCGCCCCAGCTCCCGGCCATGAAGGCGAGCTGCTCGAGGCGCCCCGAGACCGCTGGCGGCGAGGATGGCGCTTGCGCCGCGGCGGTCGCCGCAGCGAAGAGGAAAGGACAGAGAAAGAGAGAAAGGAAGAGGAAAAGGATTCTCTTAGAAGGGGAAGAGGGGGAGGGGCGCGCCGGAGCAGCAGGGCTCGCGGGACGCAGGGGCGCGGCGCCGCACCGCACGACGAGCGCTTCGGTCGGCAATCCGGGGGTCTCTTTCCGAATCTTCATACTCGAAGAAATCTCCCTCTTTTCTTTTTCTTCTCTTCTCTTCTCTTCTCTTCTCTTTCTCTTGTCTTCAGCTCTTCGCGATGAAGCCCCACGGCGCGGCCTGCCGCGCGTGGGGGTCGAAGACGCCGCGCGGGAGGGCGTGCTGCGGGAAGCGCGAGCGCGCTGCCGGGCCGGACGACGGCCATCAAGGTGTCGCGGTGGGTCTTCACGAGGCGGCGCACGCTCTCGCCGGCCGCGGCCTCGAGGAGGATCGGCGCCGACTCGGGCCCCATCTTCGCGAGGTACGCCTCCCAGATCGCCTCGACGACGGGCATGCCGCGGAACGTCACGTTCGGCATCTTTCGGAACGCCCGATCGAGGCGTTTCATCTTCTCCTCGAGCGCCGCCGGATCGTCGAGCGGTTCGTTCTCGAAGGGCGTGTGCGGCTTCGGAATGAACGCGTTCACCGTCGGCACGAGCGTGCCCACGCGCCCGCGCTTCCTGCCCTCCTCGAGGAACACGAGGCGCAGGGCGTCGACGAGGCTGACGAGGTCGTCCACGTCGCCGTCGGTCTCGCCCGGGAGACCGACCTGCAGGTAGAGCTTGAGCTGCGTGATGCCCGAGCGCGCGATCAGGCGCACCTTGTCGAAGAGCATCTCGTCGGAGACCTTCTTGTTGATCGCGCGGCGGAGGCGTTCGTTGCCGGCCTCGGGCGCGATCGCGAGCGCGCGCTCGCCCTGCGCCGTCAGGATCGCGAGGATCTCCTCGGAGATCGCGTCGATCTTCACGGACGAAAGGGCGATGTGATAGCCGAGGCCCGCGAGGCCTCTCAGAATCGGGAGGATCTCCGGGTGGTCCGCGACGGCCGTCGCGATGAGGCCCGCGCGCGACGTGAGAGGGCGGTTCCTGCGGGCGATCTCGAGCACCGCCTCGGCCGTCACCCGCACCTGCGGGGCCATCGCGTAGGCGGCCCAGCAGAAGCGGCACATCTCCGAGCAGCCCCGCGCGATCTCGATGAGGAGCTTGTCCGAGAGCTCGGTGTGCGGCGTGAGGAGCGTCGTGTGCGGCGGCTCGCGGAGCGCGCCCTCGGCCGCCTTGAACTGCTGGACGACGATCTTCCCGTCCTCGGCGCCCTCGGCGCGCGCCCCGTGGACCGCCGGGACGTAGAGGCCCTTGAGGTCGGCGAGGGCGGCGAGTGTGGCCTCGCGCGAGAGGTCGCGCCGGAGCACGTCCGCGAGGGAGGGAACGATCTTCTCCGCGTCGCCCATCGCGAAGACGTCGACCCACGCCGCGAGCGGCGCGGGGTTGATGCGCGCGCAGTCGCCGCCCACGAGGACGATCGGGTCGCCCTCGCCGCGCTCCGTGCGCTCGAGCGGGATCCGGGCGGCGGGGAGCAGCCGGAGGAAGTTGACGTAGTCCATCTCCCACGAGATGGAGAACGCCACGAGGGGGAAATCGCCGAGCGGGGTGTCCGTCTCCAGCGTGCGCGGCCCGCGCCGGTCGGCGTCCTCGTCCGCGAAGAACCGGTCGCAGGCGACGTCCTCCTCGCGGTTCAGGAGGCGGTACACCCACTGGAAACCGAGGTTCGACATCCCGATCTCGTAGGAGTTCGGAAAGCCGAGAGCGACGCGCGTGCGCCCGTGCCGCGAAAGCGACTCCGTCGAGCGTTCCGCCGCCAGCAGCATCCGGCGGCGCGAGACGGAGGAGGAGGATTGAGGGGCGGGCATGGGACTTGCGGTTACGACTCGGATCCGCGTCGTCCGGTATTGTATCGGGACGAGATCGCTTCGAGGAGCACGCCCATGAAAGCAGCCGTTTCGAAACCGGTGATCGGCCTTCTTCTCGTTCTTTTCGCGGGCGTTGCGCGAGCCGCCGCGATCACGCCCGACCCCTGGCCCCGCGAGTTCACGACGCCGAAGGGCAACACGGCGATCATGTACCAGCCCCAGTTCGAGACCTTCAAAGGGGACACGATGAGCGGCCGCGCCGCCATCTCGGTGACGAAGAAGGGCGAGACGGCGCCGAAGTTCGGCGTCATCTTCTTCACGGCCTCCGTCTCCGTCGACCGGGACGACCGCTCGGTCGAGATCCGGCGCATCAAGGTGAACCGCGTCCGCTTCCCGAACATCACGCCCGAAAAGGAGAAGAAATTCGCCGAGAATCGTCGAGACGGAGGTTCCGAAGTGGAATCTCGTCCTCTCGTACGACCGCGCGCTCGAGAACGTGAAGGTCGCCGAGCGCGAGAAGAAGAGCGCGCAAGGCCTGAAGAACGATCCGCCGAAGATCCTCTTCGCCGAGGAGCCGACCGTCCTCGTCACTCTCGACGGCGAGCCGCAGCTCCGCGACGTCGAGGGCGCGCCCGTGAAGCTCGTCGTGAACACGGCCCTCTTCATGGTCCTCGACACGCGCAACAACCGCTACTACCTCTCGGGCGGCAAGAAGTGGTGGTACGAGGCGCCCGACGCGAAGGGCCCGTGGCGTTCGATCGGCGGCCCGCCCGCCGACATCGCCGACTTCGCCGCGAAGGCGGTGGAGGCGCAGAAGAAGGACGACAAGGACGCGCCCGCCGAGGACGGCACCGAGGCGGCGAGCCCGCCGAGGATCGTCGTCGCCACGGAGCCGACCGAGCTCGTCGTGTCCGAGGGCAAGCCCTCCTTCAAGCCCGTCGCCGGCACGGGCGCCGACCTCCTCTCGATGGACAACACCGAGAGCGACGTCCTCCTCGACGTCCCGTCGCAGAACTACTACATGCTCCTGTCGGGCCGATGGTTCCGGAGCAAGTCGCTCGGCGGCGAGGGTCCTGGACGCTACGTGTCGCCCGACGCGCTCCCGACGACCTTCGCGAAGATCCCGCCGGACGTCGGACGTCGGCGACGTGCGCGCGAGCGTGCCGGGCACGGACGAGGCCGAGGACGCGGTCCTCGACGCGCAGATCCCGCAGACGACGGCCGTCAAGCGCGCCGAGGCGAAGCTCGACGTGCAGTACGACGGCGAACCGAAGTTCGTCGGGATCGAGGGCACGAGAACGGAGTACGCGCTCAACACGCCGACCTCCGTCCTGAGGATCCGCGGCCGCTACTACGCGTGCGAGAACGCCGTGTGGTACGTCGCGGACTCGCCGACGGGCCCGTGGCTTCTCGCGGATTCGGTTCCCACGGACGACCTGGACGCAGATCCCGCCGAGCGTGCCCGTCTACAACGTCAAGTACGTCCAGCATCTACGACTCGACGCCCGACGTCGTGTACGTGGGCTACACGCCGGGCTACGTCGGCTGCTACCCCTGGGACGGCACCGTCGTGTGGGGCACGGGCTGGTATTACCGGCCCTGGATCGGGCCCGCCTTCTGGTGGCCGCGCCCGTACACGTGGGGTTTCCACGCGCACTACACGCCCTGGATCGGATGGGGCTTCGGCGTCTCGTGGAGCTACCCGTTCTTCAACGTGAGCCACGGCTGGGGCGGCTGGTTCCGTCCCGTGGGCTGGGGACGGCCGCGGCATTGGGACGGCGGCTGGGGAGGCGGAGGCCATCGGTCGCGGCTGGTTCGGACCGGGCGGCTATCGGCCGCCGACCGTCATCGTGAACAACTACTGGGGGAATCGTCCCGGCGGCGTCCGCCCGCCCGGCTGGAATCGCCCGCCGGCCGGCGTCCCGGCGCGGCCTGCATCGCCCGGTACCGGGAGGCCTCCCGTGCACGGCGTGCGTCCGGGCATCGGCTTCCGCCCGCCTGCGAGGGACGTCCGGCCGCTCGAAGTCCAGAACAACATCTACACCAGGCTGCCCGGTCGCGTCGCGCGACGTTCCGAAGGCCGCCTCCGCGCGACATGTCCCGGCCGGCCGTCAGCCGGCCGAACAACGTGTACGCGGACAGGAACGGCGACGTCTACCGCAAGACGAAAGAGGGCTGGCAGCAGCGCGACAAGGACGCGTGGAGGAACTCGGGCGGCTCCGAGCGCCCCGTGCCGAAGGCCGCCGGCAGGCCCCCGGACCCCGGCGCGACGCGGCCGATGCCCGTCCCGAACCGCGGGACGATCGACCGTCAACCGGCGGCCGCGCCGCGCGCGATGACACGTTCCGCGCCGCGCCCCGAGCTGGAGCGCGACTTCTCGGCGCGGCAGCGCGGCGAAGCGCGCGCGCAGAGCTGGTCGCACGCCGCGCCTCAGGCGCCTCAGGCGAGGCAGGCTCCCGCGTCGCCGCCCGCTCCGGCGGCGCGATCCGCGCCGCCCGCGCGCTCCGAGCCCAAGAAGCGCTGACCGGTTAGGATGCGTTCCGGCCCGGAAGGAGAACCTTTCCGGGCCGGATTGCGTTCCTGGTCAGCGAGGAGTGGGCGATGTATTACGTGATCGGAGCCAACGGCAGCCAGTACGGTCCGGTCGACGAGGCGACGATCCGCGCGTGGATCGCGGAAGGCCGTGTCGCCGCGCCGAGCCTGTCCTTCAAGACGGGCGAATCCGGCTGGGTTCCGCTCGGGACGCGCGAGGAGTTCCGCGATCTCCTCGCGGCGGCGCCCGCCGCGCCGGTGGCTGCCGCCGCGGCCGCGCCGGTCGCGCCCGCTCCGGCGGCGCGCCCCGCCGACGCGAAAGAGTGGCTCGTCGCGCTTGCTCCTCTCGATCTTCCTCGGCACCTTCGGCGTCGACCGCTTCTACATCGGCCACGTGGGCCTCGGCCTCCTGAAGCTCTTCACGTTCGGCGGCTGCGGCATCTGGTGGCTCGTGGACGTCATCCTCATCGCGACGAACTCGCTGAAGGATTCGTCAGGGCCGCCCGCTCGTCAAGACCTGAGCGCTCAGGGCCGCGCGGTGCCGGACTCGCGGGAGGCGGGCGGCACGCGCTCGCCGTTCACCGTCACCTCCGCCGTCCACCCGAACGCCGAGGCGGCCTCCGTGAAGAGGTCGCGCGCGTGCGCGGCCGACTTTTCGAGAAGCCCGGCGTCCTTCGCCGCGCGCGCGAGCGCGCCGCGCGCCCACTGCGTCCAGCGCGTTCGATCGTTCGGCGTGATCGGGTTGAGCCAGCCGGAGCGTTCGTCGAACCACTCGAGGCGGTCGTCGACCGCGAGGATCTGCGGCGCCGGGAGCCGCACGGCGACGAGACGCCGGGCCGCGTCGGCCTCGACGTCGAAGCCGCGCGCGAGGTCGAATCCTCCCATCACCTTTCCGCGCAGGCGCAAGGTGGCGTTCTTCGGGATGTCGAAGACGAGGATCGTCTTCACCTCTTCGTAGCGCACCACGTCCGCGATCTCCATCTCGATCGTCGCGAGGCGCGCGATGCGCCGCACGGCCTGGACGACGGGAGCCGAGGAAACGGATTCGCGGCGCGTGCGCCAGCGTCCCAGGAAGAATCCCGCCGAAAAGACGGCGAGAACGGCCGCGATCGCGGCGATGAGCCCGAGGAGAAGTCGCCGGCGCATCGTTCCTCCAGCCTATCCGAACCGCCCGTTTTCGTGCGGCCAGCGCCCCGAATGATGCATTCTCATCGGAGATGAGGCGCCAGGGCGAGCGCTAGAATCGGCACTCTTCCTGCACGGAATCCGTCGGGAACGACTTTGGAGGCTTCGATGCACGCTTTCCGCACCACCCGCGCGCTCCCTGGGCGCGGTTCTCGCGTTTCTCCTTCTCCCGCGACGCTTCTGGCCGTCCAGCAGGGCCGCATCTCCGGCAAGGTCACGGACGGCAAGGGCGCCGCCCTTGCGGACGTCAAGATCACGATCACGACGAAGGTCCATCACGAACTTCAAGCTCGAGCTCAAGACCGACAAGGACGGGAAATACGGGACGATCCTGAACGACGCGACGATGACCTACCACTACCGCTTCGAGAAGCAGGGCTTCATCCCTTACGAGCAGGACAAGAAGGTCCCCATCGGAGGCTCGGAGGTGCTCGACGTCCAGCTCCTGACTCAGGCGCAGGCCGTCGAGAAGGGCGTCGTCAAGCAGGTCGAGGATCCCTTCACGACGAGCTACAACGCGGCCGTCGAGGCGTATCAGGCCGGCGACCTCGAGGTCGCGTTCGCGAAGGCGCAGGAAGCCATCAAGCTGGGCCCCGACAAGGCGATCGCCTACGACCTGGGGGCGACGATCGCCCACAAGAAGAAGGACTGGGACGCCACGATCGCGCTCGGCGAGAAGTCTCTCGCGCTCGAGCCCGACAACTCGCCTCTCGTCGGCATGCTCATGGAGGCCTATCGCGCGAAAGGCGACAAGGCGAAGGCGGCCGAGTACGAGAAGAAATACATCGCCGCGAATCCCGATCAGCCCGAGATCCTCTACAACCAGGCGGTCGAGCTCTACAACAAGAACGACTTCAAGGGCGCCGAGCCGCTCCTGAAGAAGGTCGTCGAGGGAAAGCCCGATTTCGCGAAGGCGCACTACCTGCTCGGCATGTCCTACGTGAACCTGAACAAGATCCCGGACATGAAGAAGCACCTTTCCGAGTACCTCAAGCTCGATCCGAAGGGCGCGGACGCGGCCACGGCGAAAGAGATGCTCGAAGCCTTCAAGTGACGCCTTTCCTGATCGGCATCGCGGGCGGAACGGGCTCGGGCAAGACGACCGTCGCGAACGCGATCGTGACGCGCGTGGGGGCGGAGCGGATCGCGATCCTCTCCCACGACTCGTATTACCGCGACTTCGTCGACCTGCCGAAGGACATCCTCGACCGGCAGAACTTCGACCATCCGGACTCTCTCGAGAGCGAGCTTCTCGTGCGCCACCTCAAGGCGCTCAAGCAGGGGATGGTCGTCGAGACGCCGATCTACGACTTCAAGGTCCACCGCCGCGCGGCCGAGACGCGCCGCGTCGAGCCGCGCAAGGTCATCCTCGTGGACGGCATCCTCATCTACGCCGAGCCCGAGCTCAGGAAGATCTTCGACGTGAAGATCTACGTCGACACGGACGCCGACATCCGGCTCATCCGCCGGCTGAAGCGCGACATCGCCGAGCGCGGCCGCACCGTCGAAAGCGTCGTCAAACAGTACGAGTCCACCGTGCGCCCCATGCACCTGGAGTTCGTCGAGCCGTCCAAGCGGTACGCCGACCTCATCGTGCCCGAAGGGCGGCGAGAACATGGTCGCGCTCGATTTCCTCTTCGCGCGCCTCCGCGAGCTGCTGCACGACTGAGAGCTGGCCGGACGCCGGGAGTCCCCTACAATCGCCCGAGTGAGCACAAGCGCCTTTCCGCCCGTTCCCGAGCAGCTCGATCTCCTCCTGAAGGGCGTCGAGGCGTGCGAGAAGCGCGACGAGCTGGAGAAGAAGCTCGTCCGCTCCGAGAAGACCGGCAAGCCCCTGCTCGTGAAAGTGGGCTTCGACCCGTCCACCCCGGACCTCCACCTCGGGCACACGGTCGTCTTCCGGAAGATGCGGCACTTCCAGCGCCTCGGGCACACGGTCGTCTTTCTGATCGGCGACTTCACCGGAATGATCGGCGACCCCACCGGCAAGAAGGTGACGCGTCCGCAGCTCACGAAGGACGAAGTCCTCGTGAACGCGGAGACGTACAAGGCGCAGGTCTTCAAGATCCTCGACCCCGAAAAGACGCGCGTCCTGTTCAACTCCGAATGGCTTTCGGCGCTCGGCGCCGAAGGGCTCGTCCGCCTCTCGGCGAAATACACCGTCGCGCGCCTGCTCGAGCGCGACGACTTCGCGAAGCGCTTTCGCGAGGGGAAGCCCATCGCCGTGCACGAGCTGCTCTACCCGCTCTGTCAGGGCTACGACTCCGTCGCGCTCGCGGCCGACGTCGAGCTGGGCGGCACGGACCAGCTCTTCAACCTCCTCGTCGGCCGCGACCTGATGCGCGAATCGGGGCAGGAGCCGCAGGTCGTCATGACGCTCCCGCTCCTCGTCGGCACGGACGGCGTCGAGAAGATGTCGAAGTCGCTCGGCAACGCGATCGGTGTCGCGGAGAGCCCGGACGAGATCTTCGGGAAGGTCATGTCGATCTCGGATACGTCGATGTGGACGTACTACACGCTCCTGACCGACCTGACGCCGGCGGAGATCGAGACGCTGAAGGCCGACGTCGCCTCGGGCAAAGTCCACCCGAAGGCCCGGAAGATGGAGCTCGCCGGGCGGCTGGTCGAAGACTTCCATGGAAAGGAAAAGGCGCTGGCGGCGCGCGCCGAGTTCGACAGGCGGTTCTACGGGAGCGGGGGGCGCGGTGAGCGCGGAGGTCGTGCGCCTCTCTCCGCCGGGTGGAGCGTCGGGAAAGGGCGCTGAAGATTTCTTAGAAAGGAATATGACGGACGTCCTCGTGGAAGCGGGACTCGTGGCGAGCAAGAACATCGCGCGCCAGAAGATCCGCGAGGGCGCGGTCTCGACGTCCGCAGGACGGGCAGGCGTGGACGAAAGTCGAATCGCCCACAGCGATGCTGCGCGTCGGCTCGGGTGAGGGCGTTTTTCTTCGAATGGGGAAGAAATTCGTCCGGGTGACGCCGTGACGCGCCGAGCCGCGCCGCCGCTCTCCCCTTTTCACCTTCTAAGAAAAACGACATTGCAAAGCACAAGAGCAAGCCGCAGAAGCGCGGCCGGCCCACGCGCGCCAACGGCTCCTCCTCGTCGGCGGCGCGGGGCGCATGGGGCGCCTCTTCGCGCGCTTCTTTCGCCGGAAGGGCTTCGCCGTCCGCGTCGCCGACCCCGCGGGCTCGCTTCGCGGCTTCCCCGCGGGCTCGCTCGACGACGCCGCGGACGCCGACGTCGTCCTGATCGCCGCGTCTCTCGACCACGCGGCGGCCGCGCTCGCGGCCGTCCTCGACCGGAATCCCAAGGGGCTCGTCTTCGACATCGCGAGCGTGAAGGCTCCGCTCCTCCCGCTCTTTTCGCGCGCGAAGGAGAGCGGCGTCGCGATCGCCTCGGCGCACCCGATGTTCGGCCCCGAGGCGCGCCTCTCTGGCCGCGACTTTCTCGTTCTCGATGCGGGCGACACGGCGGCCGCGCGCCGCGTGGCGCGCCTCTTCGCCGGCGAAGGCCTGAAGATCCGGACGATGCCCGCCGCCGAGCACGACCGCTGGGTCGGGCGCACGATGGGGTTCGCGCACCTCGTCGCGCTCGTCTCGGCTTTCTCGCTCGCCGAGCTCGGCATCTCGCGCGCCGACGTGGACGGCCGCGCGACGACCACGTTCCGTCACCTCCTCGCGCTGATCGGGTCCATCCTCGACCAGGATCCGGCGCTGACGCGCGCCATCCAGGCCGAGAATCCCGAGGCATGCTCCGTGATCGAGTCCTTCGCCGTGCAGGCCGATGCTCTCCGGCACCTTCTCTTCGAGGGCGACGGTTCACTCCTGGAGGCGAGGCTCGCGGTCGTGCGCGCCGCGCTGCGATGAGGCCTCTCGCGGAATGCGCCCGGGGGAAAACCGGGCCCGCGCCTCTTCCAGGATCTCCCGAGGCGTTCCATCCCGAGGCTCCTGCCCGAGCGTCCTGAGCGCGAACGCGAGGGCGGCCCTGAGCCGTGCCTCGTCGAGCGTCTCGAGCGGCAGCGCGCCGTCACTCTTGCCGAGCTTCTTCCCGTCGGGTCCGAGGACGAGAGGAAGGTGCGCGTACGCGGGCGTCGGAAGGCCGAGTGCGCGCTGAAGCGCGATCTGGCGCGCCGTGGAGTCGAGGAGGTCCGCGCCGCGCACGACCTCGGTCACGCCCTGCGCCGCGTCGTCCACGACGACCGCGAGCTGGTACGCGAACGGGCCGTCGGCGCGCTTCACGACGAAGTCGCCGACGCTTCGACTCGACGTTTTCGGAGACGGGACCGAAGAGAAGATCTTCGAAGGTGAAGAGGCCGGGGGGAACGCGGAAGCGGTAAGCGCGGGCGGCGCGGCCGGGCGGCAGGCCGCCGCGGCAGGTGCCCGGATAGATCGCGCGCCGCGTCCGCAGCGCGCGTCCGCATTCGTCGTCTCGCCACGCCGGCGCCGACGCCGGCGCGCGACGAGGTCGGCCCTCGAGCACGCGCAGGCGTAGACCATTCTCTTTCTAAGAAGATCTTCCAGCGCCCTCTCGTAGAGCGCGAGTCGCGTGGATTGAAAGACGACCTCCCCGTCCCACGTCAGGCCGAAGCGCTCGAGCGTGCGGAGGATCTCGTCGGCGGCGCCGGGCACGACGCGCGGCGTGTCGAGATCTTCCATGCGCACGAGCCACCGCCCGCCCGCGGCGCGGGCGAACAGCCACGAGCCCAGGGCGGCGACGAGGCTGCCGAGGTGGAGAGGCCCCGTGGGGGAGGGCGCGAAGCGCCCGACGACGCCGCGGGACTCGCTCACGGCGCGAAGGTTAACTCGCGAGAAGTCAGCCGCTTGACGGCGGCCCCGCCCGTTCCTTACGATCCACTGCTCTTCTGCGCAGCCCGTAGCGCGCCGGCGGGCGATGGTCTTTCACATTCCGCAGTAGCTCAATGGTAGAGCATTCGGCTGTTAACCGAAGGGTTGTAGGTTCGAGTCCTACCTGCGGAGCCACTCTTCTCCCCCGCGAACTCGAGATAGCTTCGCTGAGGCCGTACCGGACACTGGAAGAAGAACGGACAACATGAGTGAGGACGCCGGGCCACGACTCACCGCCGGGGAGGCGCTCGCGCGCCTGAAGGAGGGAAACGCCCGCTTCGTGCGAGGCGAGGCGCGTTTTCCCACCGTCCAGAAAGACGTCCTCGCCGCTCTCGCCAAGGGCCAGCGCCCCTACGTGACCATCCTCGGCTGCAGTGATTCGCGCGTCCCGCCCGAGCTCGTCTTCGACGCGGGATTCGGCCAGCTCTTCGTCGTGCGGCTCGCTGGCAACGTCCTGTCGCCCGAAGTGGCCGGCACGCTGCAGTACGCGGGGGCTCACCTGAAGACGCCGCTGTTCGTCGTCCTCGGTCACGAGGGATGCGGCGCCGTACAGGCCGCGCTCCGTACTCTCCGCGAGGGCACGCGGGAGCGCAGCCGCATCGACGCGCTCCTGCAGAATATTCTGCCGGCGCTCGACGGCATCGACCCACTTCTCCCGGAGAAAGCGCAGCTGCGCGCGGCCGTTGAGGCAAACGTTACGTGGACAGTGCGCCAGATCCTCGAGACGCCGGAGGCAAAGGCGCGGGAGCAAGAAGGCGTCATGCAGCTCGTCGGCGCGGTCTTCGAGTTCTCGACCGGCGCCGTACGGTTCCTCGGCCGCCCATAGTCTTGGACAGCAACGGCAGTGAACTGACCGAAACGACGGCGGGCTCGGTTCGCCGAGGGAATCTCTTCATCTGGAGACGGTTAACACGAGCCCGTTCGCCCGGCGCCGTCCGACCTCCAGGGTCCGGTAGTCCTCAGCGATCACTTCATCTTCTCCTCGACGCTACTGACCTTGTCCTCGAGCGACTGGACCTTGTCCGTGCGCGTCCCGACGCGGAGCGTGGCGCTCACGCGCGGTACGCCCATTTCGTGCAGCACTTCGTGACACCGCCGCACGGCGGCGAACACCTCATCCCAGTCGCCTTCGATGTTCGTTCCGTTGGCGTGTAGCGCCGTCTTTAGGCCGGCCTCCTTGAGAACGCGCTCGCACTCCGCAACGTACCTCGACAAAGACAGGCCGACCCCGAGCGGGACGACAGAAAGATCGACGAGTACCTTCATGCTGGCTCCTCCGATTGCGAAGGAAACTGTGGCATAGATCCGCTTTCCATGCCGCACCCGGCGCCGAAAGCCAGTTGAGCAACATGAGACATCTCATGAGACATCTCTTGCTCTTTTCGCTACAGCTGCACTACTTTCCGCCCGGCACGGCGCTCACGGTGAACATCGGCGCGAAATAGCTTCGGTAGGAGTAAACCAGGAAGCCCTCAAGCACGGAGAAGAGCAGTCCGGGCGCGAGGCCGTGTCCGTGGTCGAGGCATACGTGAAACAAGAGAATATTAACCAGTACGGGCGCGAGCAGAGCGAGCCCGAGCGGCGCAGCTCGGCCCGAGAGCACGAGCAATCCGCCTACGAGCTGGAAGAGACCTACCACCGCCATCCAGTGGGTCGGGAACATCACTGTGAAGAACTGGGCCGTAAGGCTGCCAGCTTCCATCGGGGGCTGCGGCAGAAAAGGGTGGAGGATGTTCAGGCCGAAGAAGGTGAAGCCTAAGCCGAGAAGGGTACGGACGACGACGGCGGCGATCTTCATGGGAAGCTCCTTTTCGTTCTGGTTGTTGTCCCTGTGTTAACACGTACCCCGCGATCCAGGTCGCGGGGTTTCGCGTCTAAAGGGCGAGAGGTCTCTTTTGTCAGTGTTGTCCATGCCTCGTCGGGGCGACGTCGGACGAGAGCCCGTCGATCTCCATCAGGTTCGAGGTGGCCTGTCTCGCCGCCACGACGGCAAAGCTCATGTCCGGGGCGAGCCCGAACGAATGGAGCTCGACGTCCGGCTCGAACGTGATGAGCTTTCGGCGTGTCGCCGACGTGTCCGCTCCGGGCACGACGTCCTGCACGTAGAGCGCCGTCCCGGCGCCGTCGCCCCCGAGGAACGCGATGCCGCGGCCATCCGGAAGCCAGCGGTGCCGCCCGGCGATGAAGCCGCGCCCGGCCGGGACGCTCGCGATCCGGAAGACCGGCGCGCCGTCCGCGAGGCGGACGACCTCGATCGCCGACACGGGGATCTGGCTCACGTACGAGACCCATGCCCCGTCGGGAGAGATCTCGGGGAGGATGTTGCGTCCCTGAGCGAGGATCTTTGCGTCCGTGCCGTCTGCCCGGATCTTCCAGATGCCCCGCTTCGGGTCGTTGAACGAGACGTAGACGACCGTGGAGCCGTCCCGGGAGAGCGACGGGTTTTCCGCGTCCACGCCGTCGTCGGAAATGCGGCGCGGCGCGCTCCCGTCTCCCCCGGCTCCCCAGATCTCGTAGTGCCCCGTGCGCGCTGACGACCACACCAGCGTCTTTCCGTCCCGGCTCAGGAAGACGTCCGCATCGCTCGCGGGGTGGCTCGTGAGCCGGCGCACCGCGCTCGAGCGGCGGTTCGACTCCCAGACGTCGGTGTTCCCTTCCCGGTTCGACGTGAAGACGACGGTTTCGCCGTCACCCGAGACGACGGGCTGGAAGTTGACCTGCGATCCCCGCGTCAGCCACTTCCGCGGCCCTGCCGCGTTCGTGAGCGGGACTTCGAGAAGGTTCGTCGGGACCGACAGCGACTCCACGACCAGCCGTCCGGGCCCCGCGATGTCGAGGCCCGTTCCGACGCCGAGGGAGTAAGCGATCGTCGTGAGGGTTCCGGAGCGCACGTTCTGCAGGTAGTACGCACCGGGGCTGGCGGGCACGATGGCCTGTTCCCTCCTGCCGTAGACGACGGCGCGGCCGTCGCGGGTCCACGCAACGTCCGAAAGCTCGCCTTGTCCGTGCGGAGCGGGAAGCGTCCGGCTCGCACGCGTGTCCGGGTTGGCGAGAACGACGGTCCACCCGGAGCCGATGTTGACCTGGCCCCGGGCCGTGGCGATCCAGGCTCCATCGGGTGACCACCGCGGAGAGCGGAAATTGAACGCATCGCCGGAGTCGACGAGACGCGGAGAGCTACCGTCGTTTCCCGCCACCCAGAGCTCCTGCGTTCGCGCGCTCTCATGGATGCGCGTTCTGAGGAATGCGATGCGCGAGCCATCGGCCGACACGTCGACCTCCGTGGCGTCGCCTGCGATCTTTTGCGGAGCCCCGCCGAGAGCAGAGACCCGGTAGACGGCCGGCTCGGGCGCTCCAGGGGGAACGATGCCGGACGGCAGCACCACGCCGCGAACGAAGAAGACGCCGGTCGAATCCGGAGTGAAACGCGGCGCCCGGTCAGGTCCCTCGGTGAGGGCGATCTCCGATCCGTCGACCAGCTGTTTGAGCCAGATCCTCGAGATGCCGTCGCGGCTCGAGGCGAAGGCGCAGAGCCGCCCGTCCGGCGAGATGGCCGGGGCGCCCTCCTGCCCGGACGACGTGATGTAGGTCAGACGCGGAGGAGGAAGCGCGGGCGGCGCCGTGCGCCGGCCGGCGACCGCGCCGAGGACGACGAGAAGCGCCGCTCCGGCCGCCATCGGGATCCAGCGGAATGCGGCCTTACTGGCGGGCCCCGCCGCCGGCGCCGCCTGCGTCCACGTCGACAGGCGGTCGCGCAGCCCTTTCAATTCGCGCACGACGTCTCGTGTCGCGTCGTAGCGCTCGGAAGCTTGCTTGGAGAGCAGCCTCTCGACGAGCCAGAGGACCGGCGCCGGGACGTGAGGGGCTCTTTTGTCGAGCGGCTCCGGCTCGTCGCGGATGATGGCCGTCAGCGTCTCCGGCACGGACGCGGCATCGAACGGTTTTCCGCCCGAGAGCATTTCGTAGAGAACGATGCCGAGGGAGAATTGGTCGCTTCGGAAATCGACGTCGCCCCCCCGCGCCTGCTCGGGCGACATGTACGCAACCGTTCCGAGGACGACGCCCTTCTCGCTGATCGCTGCGAGCGTCGGAGAGCCCGTGTCGTCCGGATCGCGGCGCGAGACGTCGTGGCGGGCGAGGCCGAAGTCGAGGACCTTCGCGCGGCCGTCCTTCGTCAGGAAGACGTTCTCGGGCTTGACGTCGCGGTGGACGATTCCCCTCTCGTGGGCCGCGGCGAGCCCGTCCGCCACTTCGCGGGCGATGTCGAGGGCCCGGCGCGGCGGGATCGGGCCGTGGGCCATCGCCACGCGAAGTGTTTCGCCCTCCAGCAGTTCGCTGACGGCGTAGTGCACGCCGTCAGCCTCGCCGACGTCGAAGAGCGCGAGGATGTTGGGATGCGAGAGCGCGGCGACGGACCGTGCCTCGCTCGCGAAGCGGGCGAGCGCCTCGGGACTTGCAGCGAACCCCTCGGGCAGGACCTTGACCGCGACGTCGCGCCCCAGTCGCGTGTCCCGCGCCCGGTAGACCTCGCCCATCCCGCCGGCGCCGAGCGGCAAGAGGATCTCGTAGCGGCCGAGACGAGAGCCTGCGCTGAGTGTCATGGAAGACTGTCGAGATTCTATCCGGGGAGAGGTCTGCTCCTGTGGCCAGAATGCCCGGCTAGCGGCTGAAGCGCTGCTGCAGCTCGGCGTACGGGATCGCGCCCCGGGCGAAGCCGAAGGTGCCGTGATCGGCCATCTCCCGAGCGGCCTGCTCGACCAGGGTGAGGACGGCGCGAGTGAGGGTGCCGCCAACGCTGATCCTGGCGACGCCGAGCGAGCGCAGGGTGGCAGCGTCCAGCACCGGCTCGACCAGCCCGGCCACGACGTTCACCGGCGCGCCGATCGCGGCGGTCAGTCTGCCGATCTCCTCGGCAGCGCTGACACCGGGAACGAAGATGCAGTCGGCTCCGGCAGCCAGGTAGCTCTCGGCCCGGCGCACCGTCTCGGCGAAGGCGTCCGGGTGCCTGATCATGTAGGCGTCGGTGCGCGCGTTCAGCACGAACGAACCGGCCGGTGCGGCGGTCCGCGCCGCCTCGAGACGTTCGCAGGCAGCCTCGACCGGGAGCAGTTCTCCGGGCTGAGTCACGTCCTCCAGATTGCCTCCGACCACCCCGAGCTCGACCGCAGCGGCGACCGTTGCGGCAACGTGGTCGGCGGTAGCGCCGTAACCGGACTCCAGGTCGGCGCTCACCGGGCACGCGACAGCCGACACGATCCGCGCGATGCAGTCGAGCATCTCCGGCCCCTCCATGGTGCCGTCGGCGGCACCACGGCTGAAGGCGATCCCGGCGCTGGTGGTGGCGATCGCGGCGAACCCGGCCTGTTCCAGGATCCGTGCCGAGCCACCGTCCCAGGCATTCGGCAGGATGAAGCCGGCGCCGGGTCGATGCATCGCCAGGAACGCTGCCGCGCGGTTCGGGGTCGCGGATGCGGTCATGCGCCTGATTCTATGGCTGGGTGTTGGGGCGCAATGGAAATTGCGGCCGGCGCTTTGCCCTAACGGCGAGCAATGGAAAGACGAGGCAGGAACCCGACGTCGAAGCGGGCGACGATCTTTCCTCCTGCCTCGGAAAGTGAAAGGGCCGTCCGCGGGGACGGCCCTTCCAGTCGATCGCGACGGCTCAGCTTCGGCTACGGGGACGGCGTGCCGTAGACCGCGAGCTCGACCATGTCCATGAACGTGCAGCCGCCGTAGCCGTTGTCCTTGCCGGTTCCGCAATGGGCCGCGACGCCGGAATCGTCGTCCGGCAGGGTGCCGCAATCGGCGGCCCCGGTGCACGCAACGCCGTTGCTCGGCACCTGCGGGTTCAACATCCAGAGGCGAACGTACTGGATGCCGGCGGCCGAGCCGGTGAAGACGGTGTTCATCTGGCCACGGTTCGCGGCATAGAAGACCCCGTCCACCAGCATGGCGAATGACGTCCCGTTCGACGACACGTCGATCCGCCAGCCGCGCGTGGACGAGCTGCCCGGATCGCCGCAGGTGTTCGAGGGATTGACCTTGATCTGAGACACGTCGACCGTCACGGGAAGCTTCACGATGATGAATTTGTCGGTCGCCAGGCCGGTGATCGTGGCGTCGTGGTCGGTGTCGCTGCCCCATCCGGCTCCCTGCGACTGATCGATGGCGTTGATCGGCCCGCAGCCGAAGGGTGTGTAGTCCGGACCGTTGAACGCGTTGATCGACCCGCCGCCGGTGGCTGCCGCCCAGTCGCGTCGGAGCTGGAAGTCGCGCGTGTTCAACCCGGGGGCGATCGTCAGCGAGCCAAGAACGACGGGGTCGTAACCACTACCCCCCCGCGCACTCACCTTCGGGTATGTGCCGGCGAAGATGTCGGCGATCGAGTAGGCGCCCGAAGAGTTGCTCGCGCCCACGTAGTCGCCGGCCCCGTGATCGTGGCCGCCGAACGCCACGATCGCGCCCTCGATCGGCGCGGTCGTGTCGAGATCGGTGATCGAGCCGCTGAGAGTGCCCTTCGGGTCACTCGCGTTCGGCGGCAGCGAGAAGTCCGCGACCGGGCTCGCGTCGTCGCCGTCGATCGTTCCGGCGAACCAGCCCATGCCGCGGTGGGCGAAGACGATCCAGATCGTGGCCTGGTTGGCGCCGCCGTTCAGCACGACGTCCGCCTGCAGGATCGCGTTGCGCTCGTCGAGGAACGAGGGGTTGAACGGCGACAGCTCCATGGCGCGGGTGACGAGGGACTCGGTCGTGTCGCTGCCCAGCGCGTCCCGCAGGTCCCAGAGCGTCTGGACCCAGATCTCGCCATCGGAATGAACCTCCGGCCCGACGAACACCCGGCCGAAGTCGCCGTAGTCGAAGCCGCCCGGGCCGGTCAGGAAGCCGCCAGGGCAACCGTCCGTCTGGCCGATTTTGCAGTCGATCGGCTCGAAGCGGACCAGGTCCTGGCCCCCGCCGACGTAGTGTCCGACGCGGACGTCGGCCACTCCCGCCACGTCGGGCTGAAGGCCCTGCTTCTGGAGAAAGTCATAGGCGTACCAGTCGCTCCAGGCTTCTCCCATCGAGCCCGCCTGCACCGCGCCCAGGGTCGAGAAGCCGTCGGCGTCCACGACCAGCCGGTTGGAAAGGCCATGCGTGTACTCGTGGTACACGATCCCGGCGTCGTTCGCGCCGTCCGCCGCGATGAAGGGGTCGGTCGGGTCTCCCGGGAAGTGCCAGAGGAACATCTGCATCCGTGGGCGGAAGCCGTCGGGCGGCGTCGCGAAGTTGGCGTTGTCGATGTGGCCGCCGTCCGGCATGTTCTGGAAAGTCTTCGCGCCGTCCATGGCCTCACCGCGGACCGGGTCATCGCCCTCGAAGTTGCCCGCCTCCCGGGTGAAGCCGATCGGCGCGGCCTTCAGATGATCGTGGAACAGGTTGAGGAGGACGAAGAGCTGCGTGCCGCTCTGGTTCTCGTTATGGGCCCAGGAGCCCGGTAGACCGGGGTCCCAGGTGCAGACGAAAGTGCCGCAGCCCGCAACAGCCGGGTTGAAGACCTGGAGCGGCCAGAGCCAGTCGTTGCGTCCCGTGGCCGGGTCCTGCCGGTTGATCTCTTCGGTCTGGTCCGCGACGTTGTTCGCGTTCTGGTCCGAGTAGACACGTGCGTTAGGCCCGCTCAGGATCTTCGCCGAAGGCGAGAGCCAGCCCATGCCCGAGAGGTCGAACACCTCCTGCGTGCCGCCGGCGGGGGCTCCCGGGTAGTTCCGGAAGGCGGAGCCGCTCGCGGAGTTGACGAGCGACAGCCGGTACAGCACCTCGCCGGTCTGCGCGTCGATCACCTGGCGGTACATCTGCTGGTCGGTCGGCTCGACGAGCAGATCCCAGCCGAGACGGTTTCCCCTGGGAGTGGCGAACACGGTCAGCGCCGCGATTTCGCCGGTGGCAAACTCAATCGTCCCGCGTGCGTCGTTGCGCTTCTTGGACGCGAGCGGCAGCGCCGGAACGCCGGCGTCCTGTCGCGTGCGGGCGAGTGCCTCGTCCGCGCTGATCGACGGCGACGTGGCCCCGAGCGCGAGGTTGGCGAGCGGGGAACCGGACAGGTTGATGAGCCGACCATCTGCGGCAACGTTGGCCTTCAGCCCGTTGCCGAAGACGGGGATGCCCTTCACGAGCTGTCGCCACCAGACGTGATGCGTGCCGTCAATCGAGACGTACTCACGCGCGAGTTGCAGCGTGGAGACGTCGATCCTGAACACGTCCGCGTGCGCGCTAACGTAGTCCAGCGCGACCTTCGCCGCGGGATGGCCACTGGGTGGGGTCAGGAAACCGTCCAGCCGGGCGACGATCCGCGGTGTCCCGGTCAGGCCGTCGATGGAGAGGACGCCCCGCGCACCCAGCGACGTCCCGAGCGATTTCACCGCTGCGGAGGGGTTTGCGGCGAGTTGCGCCGCCCGGTCGTTGATGACGCGGCCCGTACGAGCGTCGAGATTCGGCCTGCCCCGTCGCTTCTCGCGGTCTGGCGGGGCGCCGAGCGACGACGCGGCCGTGAAGACGAGCGTCAGCAACCCGGCGACTGCCATCAAGCGTCTCTTGCTGGATTTGCGCATGTTCCGTCCTCCTTTGATTGAGTCGCAGGTTATACACCCTGCGAGCCGCGACCTGATCCGTGGGCAGGGGCGAACCTGTCGTCAAGACCGCCGAAAGACGGAGAGTCCGGCTGCGACGTTCACAAGGAATGAGAAGAATTCTCGCCGAAGGATGTCGATTTCGGGGAGTCTCCGTCGTCGTAGGGATGGAAGCGGGGACATCCCGGCCGAAAGGAGACGACGAAATGCGATTCCTGGTGATGGTGAAGGCCACGAAGGACAGCGAGGCGGGCGTGATGCCGAGCGAGAAGCTGCTCGCCGACATGGGGAAGTTCAACGAGGAGCTCGTGAAAGCGGGAGTCATGCTCGCCGCCGAGGGACTTCATGCCAGCTCGAAGGGGGCGCGCGTCCAGTTCTCCGGGAGCAAGCGGACCGTGGTCGACGGGCCGTTCACGGAGACGAAGGAGCTGGTCGCCGGCTTCTGGCTCTGGCAGGTGAAGTCGAAGGAAGAGGCGATCGAGTGGGTGAAGCGCTGCCCGAACCCGATGCCGGGGGATTCCGAGATCGAGATCCGGCAGGTCATCGAGATGTCGGACTGGGGCGAGCTCACGCCCGAGTTGCAAAAGATGAAGGACCGTCGCGAAAAGTTTTCGAGAAGCAGGCGAAGAAGTGACGCACCGCGGACGCGGGGGAGGATGCTCTAATCCTCCCCCGTGTCCGCTCCCGAGGCGCATCGCGCGATCGACGCGATCTGGCACATCGAGTCCTCGCGGCTCATCGCGGCGCTCGCGCGCGTGACGGGAGACGTCGGCCTCGCGGAGGACTTCGCCCAGGACGCCCTCCTCGCGGCGCTCCGGACCTGGCCCGAGACGGGCGTTCCGGACAATCCGGGCGCGTGGCTCATGGCGGCCGCGAAGAATCGCGCGCTCGACCACCTCCGGCGCGGACGGCGCGTCGAGCGCGCGCACGGGGAGATCGGCCGCGACCTCGAGGCGGAGCGCGAGAGGGCCGCTGAGCGAGCTCGACGCGGCCCTGGACGACGACATCGGGGACGACCTCCTGAGGCTCGTCTTCACGGCCTGCCATCCCGTGCTCGCGCGCGAGGCGCGCGTCGCGCTGACGCTCCGCCTTCTCGGGGGCCTGACGACCGCCGAGATCGCGCGGGCCTACCTCGTGCCCGAGGCCGACGGTCGCCCAGCGCCTCGTGCGCGCGAAGCGGACGCTCGCGGACGCGCGCGTGCCGTTCGAAGTGCCGCGCGGTGCAGGACCGCGCCGCGCGCCTCTCCTCGGTCCTCGAGGTCGTCTACCTCATCTTCAACGAGGGCTACGCGGCGACGGCGGGCGAGGACTGGATGCGCCCGCAGCTCTGCGAGGAGGCGCTGCGCCTGGGCCGGATCCTCGCGTCGCTCGCGCCCGAGCCCGAGGTCCACGGCCTCGTCGCCCTGATGGAGATCCAGGCCTCACGGACGAAGGCGCGGACGGGCCCGCGCGGCGAGCCCGTCCTCCTCCTCGACCAGGACCGTGGGAAGTGGGACCACGTCCTGATCGGCCGGGGTCTCGCGGCGCTCGCGGAGGCCGAGAAGACCTCGGCCTCCGGGCCTCCCGGGCCCTACGCCCTGCAGGCCGCGATCGCCGCCTGCCACGCGCGGGCCCGCACCGCGGACGAGACGGACTGGGCGCGGATCGCGGCCCTCTACGGCGAGCTCGCGCGGGCAGCCCCCTCGCCCGTCGTCGACCTGAACCGGGCCGTCGCCGTCGGGATGGCGCAGGGACCGGCTGCGGGCCTCGAGCTCGTGGACGCGCTCGCCGCCGAGCCGGCCCTGGAGCGATACCACCTGCTCCCGGGCGTGCGCGGGGATCTCCTCGCCAAGCTGGGCCGCTCGGGCGAGGCGCGCGCCGAGTTCGAAAAGGCGGCGTCGCTCGCGGGCAACGCGCGCGAGCGCGAGGTCCTGCTCGCCCGAGCGGCGGCCCTGGGGCCCGCTGGCCGCGAATAGGAAGGTGCAATCCCGGCCCGGCCGTGCCAATGTGCTCTCCTTATGAGTGGCGCCTCGCCCTCACCGCAACGGCGGTGCGACACACGGTGACGAGGATGGTGCCCGACATCCACTTCTGTCGGAGCGCGACCGGGGCCCGCCTCGCCTTCGCGACCTTCGGCGAGGGGCCGGTCCTGCTGATCACGCCCCCCTGGATCAGCAGCCTCGAGGTCCAGCTCGAAGACCCAGCCTGGATGGGGTTCTTCTCCAGGCTGGCCCGCCACCACACCGTACTGGTCTACGACAAGCAGGGGTGCGGGCTCTCGGAGCGCGATCGAACCGATTTCACCTGGGAGCGCGACGTCGAGGATGCACAGACTGTCGTCGACCAGCTCGCCCCCGACCGGCTCTCGATCTTTGGAGCGTCGCAGGGTGGCCCGGTTGCGATCGCCTATGCGGTACGGCGGCGCGAGCAGGTGGACAAGCTCGTGCTCTACGACACCTATGCCCGCGGGGCCGATATCTCCCGGGACGGCGGAGCTTCCTTCGTCGACCTGGTGCGATCGAACTGGGGCCTCGGCTCCCGCGCGATGGCGGCGCTCTTCCTGCCCGAGAACCTCGACGATCCGACCGCGCTCGGCATCGTGCTCAAGTGGGAGCGGACCGCCGCCACCCGCGAGATGGCGACGCTTCTCCTCGAGGCCGTATTCGCCTGGGATCTCTCGCCTCTCCTGTCGGACGTGAAGGTGCCGACGCTCGTGCTCCACAGGCGCGGCGACCAGGCGTTCCACACCGGTCTCGGGCGGGACCTGGCCGCTGGCATCCCCAAGGCGCGCTTCGTGCTGCTCGAGGGCGGCGGCCACCTCCCGTGGTATGGAGACCGCGATGCCGTGCTGTCCTCCGTCGCCGAGTTTCTCGGAGACGACGTTGCCGACACCCTCGGTCCTATCGAGAGGGACGCCGCCGGCACCACCGTCGCCGACGGGGCCCCGGTGGGAGGGCGGCCGGCCGTCGCCCCGGACAGCTTCGCCTTTCAGGTGGTCCACCGTGATCCCCTGTGGGAGCACGGGCAGCTGCACCTCGACCGGTGCCGCGTCGGCCTCGCCCAGGTCTCGCTGTCGGTGGATTTCTTCGAGGCCACGTCTTCCGGCTTGCTGGCCCTGAGACGCGAGCGTGTCGACGAGGTGCGGCGAAAGCTCGCAGCCACCGTCGCCAACGCCCGGAGCGAGCGCGTCGACCTGCTCTTGCTTCCCGAGCTCGCGGTCGATCTCAAGGTCGAAGCCCTGCGCGCGGACCTCTTCGCGCTCGCGGCCGAGACCGGGATGACGATCGTGCCGGGGTCCTATCACGACGGCGCGGGCTGGCGGAACGTGGCCACAGTGGTCGCCCCGGAGGGAATCCTCTGGGAGCAGGAGAAGCAGCTGCCGGCCATCCTGCACATCGACGGACAGCGGATGGAGGAGGCCATCCCCGCCGGTCCAAAGCCGATCCTCGTGGCCAACACGAGATTCGGGCGGGTGGCCATCGCCATCTGCCGCGACTTCCTCGACCTCGACCTGCGCGTGGCCCTCCGGCACTGCACACCGGCGGTAGACATCGTCCTCAACCCGGCGTTCACGCCGGTAACGGCCGATTTCCAGGCCGCACATTTCGAGGCGCGCCGCTCGATCTACGCCTACTGCTTCTTCTGCAACGTGGCGGAGTTCGGTGGCTCCTCGATCAATACCCCCGAGAAGGACCGCACAAACCGCACCCTGCCGGTGGGCCAGGAGGGGCTCCTGTGGAAGGACCTCGACCTCATCGGCCTGCGTGAGGAGCGTCAGAAGTGGGCCGAGATCCGGGGCCGGTCAGGGTTCATCCAGAGCACGCGCTGACGCACCCGCAGGTTCGTCGATCGTCGTCAAGCCGCCCGTGCGGAGCCCGGATCGGGGCACCTGATGCGCGTCGAAAGAAATGCATCTGCATCAGAGCAAAGGCGCCAAAACGAGCTAGATTTACTTACAGCGTTCTTGAACAGGAGTAGCCACATGAAGGGTACTCGTTATGGGTATTTGGAAAGGACTTGGCGTCAAGTCCCCAGGAGGCCGGACCAAGCCCGTATCCTCCCTTCATGCAATGATTTGTCGAATTGTGACAATCTACAAATAGTTCTCTTCAGGAAAGGGTAGATCTTCGGTCGACCCCTCGCTGCCTCGAGCAGCGACGAAAGCTCAACCACATTTCAAGGAGGTCGCGGTCGTCCCGCAAGAGTAGTGGATGAGGTGTTATCTGGCGAATCAGTTCTTCCGCGCGAGGCAACCCGCCCCGGAGGCGAAGCTGTGAAGCAGGTTCGCGCCTCCCTCTCGGGACCGCCCAGCATGTTTTTCAACATGATTCGCCGACTCGCGCTCTTCGCGGCCCTCCTCGCCTGGTGCTCCCCGGCGGCGGCGCAGTCCTTCACGGGATGGCCGCTCGCGGGCGCCCACGCGAAGCAGCCGTGTTCGGTGTGCCACAAGAACAACGTCTTCAAGGGCACGCCCAGGGACTGTTACTCCTGCCACAGGACCGACTACAACACGGCGACGACCCCGGTGAACCACATCGCGTCGAACTTCCCGACGACCTGCGACTCGTGCCACAAATTCTCGGACGTCTCGTGGATGGGTACGACGTTCAGCCACACGACCTTCCCGCTGGTCGGCGTGCACGCGACCACGGCGTGCACGGTGTGCCACAACCCGCCGTACGCCCCTTCCGCGAACAACACCACGGCGGTCCCAACGACCTGCTACGGGTGTCACGTGAGGGACTTCACGGTGATGCACACCGGCTTCCCGACGACGTGCGACAGCTGCCACAAGAACACCGATACCACCTGGTCACAGAAGAGCTCCTTCGTCCACAACGCGTACTTTGCGCTGGCGGGCGCCCACATCACGGCGCCCTGCGTCCAGTGCCACACCAACAACAACTACATCAGCGTGCCCAAGACCCCGTGCTCGGGGTGCCACCAGAAGGACTACAACACCGCGACGACCCCGGTGAACCACATCACGGGGAACTTCCCGACGACCTGCGACTCGTGCCACAAGTTCGCCGACGCGACGTGGTCGCTGGCGACGTTCAGCCACACGACCTTCCCGCTCGTCGGCGTGCACGCCACGACGGCGTGCACGGTGTGCCACAACCCGCCGTACGCCCCTTCCGCGAACAACACCACGGCCGTGCCGACGACCTGCTACGGGTGTCACGCGAGGGACTTCACGGGCGCCACGACTCCGGTGAGCCACACCGGCTTCCCGACGACATGTGACAGCTGCCACAAGAACACCGACGCCACCTGGTCGCAGAAAGGTTCTTTCCTCCACAGCACCTACTTCGCGCTGGCGGGCGCCCACATCACGGCGCCCTGCGCCCAGTGCCACACCAACAACAACTACATCAGCGTGCCCACGAGCCCTTGCTCGGGGTGCCACCAGAAGGACTACAACACCGCGACGACCCCGGTAAACCACATCACGTCGAACTTCCCGACGACCTGCGACTCGTGCCACAAGTTCTCGGACGTGTCGTGGATGGGTTCGACGTTCAGCCACACGACCTTCCCGCTCGTCGGGGTGCACGCCACGACGGCGTGCACGGTGTGCCACAACCCGCCGTACGCCCCTTCCGCGAACAACACCACGGCCGTGCCGACGACCTGTTACGGGTGTCACGTGAGGGACTTCACGGGCGCCACAACTCCGGTGAGCCACACCGGCTTCCCGACGACGTGTGACAGCTGCCACAAGAATACCGACGCGACCTGGTCGCAGAAAGGTTCTTTCCTCCACAGCACCTACTTCGCGCTGGCGGGCGCTCACGTCACGGCGCCCTGCGCCCAGTGCCACACCAACAACAACTACATCACCGTGCCGACGGCTCCCTGCTCGGCGTGCCACCAGAAGGACTACAACGCCGCCAAGACGCCCGTCGACCATATCGCGTCGGGCTTCCCGACGACCTGCGACTCGTGCCACAAGTTCGCCGACGCGACGTGGATGCTCTCGACGTTCAGCCACACGACCTTCCCGCTCGTCGGGGTGCACGCCACGACGGCGTGCACGGTGTGCCACAACCCGCCGTACGCGCCTTCCGCGAACAACACCACGGCGGTTCCGACGACCTGCTACGGGTGTCACGTGAGGGACTTCACGGGCGCGACGACCCCGGTGAGCCACACCGGCTTCCCGACGACGTGTGACAGCTGCCACAAGAATACCGACGCGACCTGGTCGCAGAAAGGTTCTTTCCTCCACAGCACCTACTTCGCGTTGGCGGGCGCTCACGTCACGGCGCCCTGCGCCCAGTGCCACACCAACAACAACTACATCAGCGTGCCCAAGAGCCCGTGCTCGGGATGCCACCAGAAGGACTACAACGCCGCCAAGACGCCCGTCGACCATATCGCGTCGGGCTTCCCGACGACGTGCGACTCATGCCACAAGTTCTCCGACGCGACGTGGTCGCTGGCAACGTTCAGCCACACGACCTTCCCGCTCGTCGGCGTGCACAAAACCACGGCGTGCGCGACGTGCCACAACCCGCCGTACGCCCCTTCCGCGAACAACACCACGGCCGTTCCGACGACCTGCTACGGGTGTCACGTGAGGGACTTCACGGGCGCCGTGACCCCGGTGAGCCACACCGGCTTCCCGACGACGTGCGACTCGTGCCACAAGAACACCGACGCCACCTGGTCACAGAAGAGCTCCTTCGTCCACAACACCTACTTCGCGCTGGCGGGCGCTCACGTCACGGCGCCCTGCGCCCAGTGCCACACCAGCAACAACTACATCAGCGTGCCCAAGGCCCCGTGCTCGGCGTGCCACCAGAAGGACTACAACACCGCGACGACGCCGGTGAACCATGTCACGTCGAACTTCCCGACGACCTGCGACTCGTGCCACAAGTACTCCGACGCGACGTGGTCGCTGGCGACGTTCAGCCACACGACCTTCCCGCTGGTCGGCGTGCACGCCACCACCGCGTGCACGGTGTGCCACAACCCGCCGTACGCCCCTTCCGCGAACAACACCACGGCGGTTCCGACGACCTGCTACGGGTGTCACGTGAGGGACTTCACGGGCGCGACGACCCCGGTGAGCCACACCGGCTTCCCGACGACGTGTGACTCGTGCCACAAGAATACCGACGCCACCTGGGCGCAGAAAGGCTCCTTCGTCCACAACGCGTACTGGGCACTGGCGGGCGCTCACGTCACGGCGCCCTGCGCCCAGTGCCACGCCAACAACAACTACATCAGCGTGCCCAAGAGCCCGTGCTCGGCGTGCCACCAGAAGGACTACAACGCCGCCAAGACGCCCGTCGACCATATCGCGTCGGGCTTCCCGACGACGTGCGACTCGTGCCACAAGTTCACCGACGCGACGTGGTCGCTGGCGACGTTCAGCCACACGACCTTCCCGCTCGTCGGCGTGCACAAAACCACGGCGTGCGCGACGTGCCACAACCCGCCGTACGCCCCTTCGGCGAACAACACCACGGCGGTGCCGACGACCTGCTACGGGTGTCACGTGAGGGACTTCACGGCCGCGACGACCCCGGTGAGCCACACCGGCTTCCCGACGACCTGCGACTCGTGCCACAGGAACACCGATGCCACCTGGGCGCAGAAAGGCTCCTTCGTCCACAACACGTACTTCGCGCTGGCGGGCGCTCACGTCACGGCGCCCTGCGCCCAGTGCCACAACCCGCCCTACGCGCCTTCGGCGAACAACTACACCGCCGTGCCGACGACCTGCTACGGGTGTCACGTGAGGGACTTCACGGCCGCCACGACTCCGGTGAGCCACACCGGCTTCCCGACGACGTGCGACTCGTGCCACAAGAACACCGACGCCACCTGGTCGCAGAAAGGCTCCTTCGTCCACAACGCGTACTTCGCGCTGGCGGGCGCTCACGTCACGGCGCCCTGCGCCCAGTGCCACGCCAACAACAACTACATAAGCGTGCCCACGAGCCCTTGCTCGGCGTGCCACCAGAAGGACTACAACGCCGCGACGACCCCTGTAAACCACATCGCGTCGAACTTCCCGAACACGTGCGACTCGTGCCACAAATTCGCCGACGCGACGTGGTCGCTGGCGACGTTCAGCCACACGACCTTCCCGCGCGTCGGGGTGCACGCGACCACGGCGTGCGCGGTGTGCCATAACCCGCCGTACGCCCCTTCCGCAAACAACTACACGGCCGTGCCGACGACCTGCTACGGGTGTCACACGAGAGACTTCGCCGCCGCCACGAGCCCGGTGCCACACACCGGCTTCCCGACGACGTGCGACAGCTGCCACAGGAACACCGATACCACCTGGGCACAGAAAGGCTCCTTCCTCCACAACACCTACTTTGCGCTGGCGGGCGCCCACGTCACGGCGCCGTGCGCCCAGTGCCACACCGGCAACAACTACATCAGCGTGCCCACGAGCCCTTGCTCGGCGTGCCACCAGAAGGACTACACCACCGCCACGACGCCGGTGAACCACGTTGCTGCGGGCTTCCCGAACACCTGCGACTCGTGCCACAAGTTCGCAGACGCGACCTGGCTCCTGGGGACGTTCAATCACACGTACTTCCCGATCACCAGCGGCCGCCACAACGTCCCGTGCGCCCAGTGCCACACGACGCCGAACGTGTTCACGGTCTTCGCCTGCACGGCTTGCCACACGAAATCCTCGACCGACAGCGAGCACCAGGGGAGGAGTGGCTACTCATGGACTTCCGTGGCCTGCTACTCCTGCCACCCGAACGGAAGAAGCTGATGCGCGGTAGATTCGCCGTTCTCGCGGTCGTCGGGGTCCTCGCGTGGGGGGCCCCGGCGGCGGCGCAATCCGGCCTCGACTGGGGCCGCGTGTCCTTGTTCGGCCAGGTCATGCGTTCCGGCAACGGGGACGGGTCGAGCACGGCCTACAACGAGCTGAACGCCTCCGTCACGCTCCACACGCCCCCCCGGGACCAGGACGGGCTGGAGTTCTCGATCGACGCGCGCGGCTCGCAGTACCCGTCCGTCGAGAACCGCGACCCGCGCCTCTCCATCTACGACGCCTGGGTCGGCGGCAAGTTCGCCGGCGGCAAGATCGCCGTTCGTCTCGGCCAGATGTACGTGAACGACCTCGGCGCGCTCGGAGGCCTCGGCGGCCTCTCGCTCGAGACCAGGACCGGCAAGCTCCGCTTCGGCCTCTTCGGCGGCCTCGAGCCAAAGGGCTTCGACGCCGGCTACGTGGCGGACGTCAGGAAGGCCGGCGCCTACGCCGCCTACGACGGCGAGCGGGGCTGGCGCAACGTGCTCGGCTACGTGACGATCCGCAACCAGGGTCTCGCCGAGCGCAACGTCCTGTCGACGACGAACTTCATCCCGATCGGCCGGGAGTTCTTTCTCTACCAGGCCGCCGAGTACGACCTGACGGGGCCCGGCGGCGTGGGGAAAGGCGGCCTCGCGTACTTCTTCGCGACGGCCCGCTGGGCGCCCGTCCAGATGTTCGAGCTCCAGGGCCTCTACCAGCACGGCCGCTCGATCGACGCGCGCACGATCACCCAGGACCAGCTCGCGGGCCGCCCGATCGACTCCAAGAGCCTCCAGGGCTTCCTGTTCGACTCGATGGGCGGGCGCGCCACGGTCGAGTTCGTCCGCGGCTGGCGGGTCTGGGCCGGTTACTACCAGGACAAGAACAACCAGGACGACATCACGTCGAACCGCTGGCAGTTCGGCCTGTCCGCGATGAACATCCTCGGGACGGGGTTCGACGCGTACGTCTCGGACAACCGGACGATCCGCCCCGGCGCCTCGACCTACGACTCGTGGTACTTCTCCCTCGGACGCAGCCTCGGCTCGCGCCTCTACCTCACGCTCGACTACTCGACGTCGCTGTCGGTCCTCCACCTGACCGACTCGGGCGGGCTCACCGTCATGACCCGGCCCTCCTCGAGGCGCTACAGCCTCTCGGGAATCTTCAACCTCTCCCGGGCATTCTCGCTATTCGTGACGGGCGAGCAGCTCGTCGACGACGAGACCACGCAAAACCGGGCATTGCTCGGGCTGACCTTCCGTTTCTGACACGGAATCTCTGAAGCAACATGAGCTCCAAACGGCGATGAAGTCCAAGGCGCCCGAATCGATCCCCGTAATCGGGATCTCCGAGGGGATCCAGGCGGCCTCTCCGGAAGCCGCTCCTGACCTTCCCGCCCCGCTGGCGATCGACGTCGACACTCACGCCGAAACGGCTCCGCGTGCGCAAGTCCTGCACGTTCCCAGAAAGGAGCAGGGCAGGGAGATCCTGCGCTTCGCCAGAGGGGAGATGATGCTCCACTGGTCGATCGCGATCCCTTTCATGATTTGTTTCGCGACCGGCGTGACCATGAAGCTCTTTTACAACCTTCATTCCGGCAGCCTCTTCCGGGAGGTTCTCTCCTTCCTTCATCGGGTCTCGGGCGGGTGTCTGGCCGTTTTTCCGTCCCTCGCGATCCTGCGGAACCGGCGCGACTACAAAGTCCACATCGAGAACGTGAAGGTGGGGTTCTCCTGGACGATCGACGACCTGAAGTGGCTCTTCCTCATCGGCCCGTCGACCGTCAGCAAGAGAATCGTCCTCCCCGAACAGCGGAAGTTCAACGCCGCCGAGAGGCTGAACTTCATGATGGTCCTGGTCACGTATCCCCTGTTCGTCGCGACCGGCCTGTTCCTCGTGACGCAGGGGGTCGACCACTTCCTGCCTTGGGTCCTTCACATCGGCATGTCGCTGGTGGCCCCACTGCTGATGTTCGGTCACATCTACATGGCCGTCGTCAACCCCAGCACGCGCGTGGGTCTCAGCGGGATGCTCACGGGGCGCGTCGACCGCGAGTGGGCGAAGCACCATTATCATCGCTGGTATCGGGAGAACTTCGAGGAAGACGGTGCGCCGCGCAGTGGAATGTAAAGGCAGCGCTTCCGTTTCTTCAGTGTGGGAACAAGGGTGAAAGCCGAGAGCGATACCCTTGGTCTCTCGCGCCATAGCCCCGCAATTCCCATTGCACCCCTACAGACTCCTTGAAAATGTAGACTTCGGACCATGAACGTCGATGTGGTGGATGGCATCGGGGCCGATTCGGTGACGGTCCAGGATCGCTCGTTCTTCCCGGGTGCACTTCGGGTCGTCGGCTTGGGCGATCTCGTGAGCCAGGTCGTGGGGCGCGTCGGGTTGACGCGGGAGCTTCGTCGGCTTCGAATCATCGGCCACGGCGGTCCGGGGCATCAAGGGCTGGGAGATTCGCGCCACGCGACAAACGTTTTCGATTCGTCCGCGGCGATCAGTCTCAACTGGATGATGATGGAAAACCTCGCCGACCTCTTTCGGAGTGACGGCTGGCTCGAGCTCCACGGCTGCAATGTGGCCCATGGGCTGGAGGGAAAGTTGTATCTCGGACGGCTCGCCTCGATTCTTCGAGTGCCCGTCCGAGCCGGGACGGGGCTCCAGTACGGTGGAAGCCACGGGAACGACACCTTTCTCTGGGGACCCTGGAGGGAAGCCCGCCCGACGCGGGGCGGAGGAATCTCGTACCACGAGTACCACGGCCCGTGAGCGCTCGCGCGAAAGCGCAGTGTTTCATCGGCCGTGTCGTTGGTATATGGTGGAGAGGCTGTGCCCAGGCACCGCCCGATCAAGAAAGAAGGAGTCCAGACATGAGGCGTTCCATTCTCACCCTCGCTCTCGCCGCGCTCGTCGGCCTTGGCCTGCCGGCCCTCGCGGATGACGCGAAGAAGCCCGCCCCCAAGACCCTCAAGGAGACGACCGTCGTCAAGGTCACCGTCCTCGACGTCAATGCGGCCAAGAAGTTGGTCACGGTCAAGGACGAGGACGGCGACGTGTCCGTCGTCGCGGTCCCCGAGACCTACAAGCTCGACAAGGTCAAGGCCGGCGACGTCGTGTCTCTGACCCTCGACGAGACGCTCTCGGTCGGCCTCGCAAAGCCGGGCGAGACCGACTCCGTCGCCGCCAAGATGACGGCGGTCCGCGGGGAGGGCGTCGTCACGAAAGTCGTCACGATCACGGCCCTCGATATGGCGGTCCCGTCGGTGACCTTCAAGGCGGCCGACGGCAAGACCCAGACGGTCAAGATCCGCGACGTCAAGAACGCCGAGGGTTACAAGGTCGGCGACAAGGTCGCCCTCACCTACACGGGCTCGCTCCAGATCGCTCTCGAAAAGAAGTAACGGCCCTCCGCGGGAACGAAAGCTCCGGCGTCTCGCGCCGCCGGGGCTTTCCGTTCCGGCGCGCGGCAGTTGACAGCGTTGGCCGGCCGATCCCAGACTGCGCCTGGTCGAAAGAGACTCCCGTGAGAAAGCTCCTGCTCGCGCTGTTCCTCGTGCCCGGTCTTCTCGTCGCGGATGTCGTGTATCTCAAGAGCGGAGGCAGATTCTCCGGCCGGATCCTCGAGCAGACCGCGGAGAAGGTGGTCGTGGACTTCGGAGACGGAACCGTCGGCATCCCAATGGAGCAGGTCGAGCAGATCGTGAAGGGATCCTCACCCCTGGACGAGTTCGACTCGCGGGCGAGCAAGCTGGGACCGCAGGACCTCAACGGCTGGCGCAGCCTGGCCCAGTGGGCTTCGCTGAAGGGACTTTCGGCCCAGGCGCGCGCGGCCTACAAGAGGGTCCTCGCGCTTGCGCCCGACGACAAGGAGGCCAGAGAGGCGCTGGGGTTCGTGCAGGTCGAGGGCCGCTGGCTCACCGAGGAGGACAGCTACCGCGCCCGCGGTTTCGTCAGGTACGACGGCGAATGGCTGACGCCCGCCGAGGTGCAGCTGGCGCAGTCCGACGCCGCGAGGGAGCAGGCGCGCGACGACGCCGCCAAGCGCGCCTCGGACGCGGACTTCAAGGCCAACATGGACCGGTTGCAGAAACAGGAGGACGAGAAGCGTGCCCGCGATGAAGCCGACCGGATGAGAAACAACCCTGTTTATTGGGGTGGGTTCGGCTACGGCGTGACGTCCTGGCCTGCCGGAGTTTCGAGATGAGTCCGCGCGGCGACTCCTACGACGGGCACGTGACGGCGACGGTCCTCGTCGCGGCCCTGCTGGCCGCACCCTACGCCCCGGCCGCCCCTTCCACGCCGAGCGCGCCCTCCGCGAAGGCCGCACCGTCCGCGACGGTCGACGAGATCGTCGGGCGCTACGTGACGGCCCGGGGAGGGATGCAGAAGCTGAGGGACCTCCGGACGCTGCGCCAGGAAGGGCGAGTCAGCGCCGGGGCGGGCCGCGACGGGCTCGTAACGCGCGAGATCAAGCGTCCCGGGAAGATTCGATTCGAGTTCACCGTCCAGGGCGTCACCAGCGTCTTCGCCTCCGACGGCCAGCGTGGATGGAAGGTGTCCCCGCTCGAAGGAGAGATGAGCCCCCAGCCCCTGCCGGACGAGGTTCTGATCGATGCGAGAGAGCAGGCCGACATCGACGGACCCCTCGTCGACTGGAAGAGCAAAGGGAGTCAGATCGAGCTCGTCGGCCGCGAAGCGGTCGGCGGCCACGACGCCTACAAGTTGAAGCTCACCCTCAAGAGCGGCGGGGTGCTCACCGCCTACGTCGACGTGAAATCCGCGAGCCTGGTCCGGACCGAAGCCACGCGGCAGGTGCGCGGGAAGAGGATCCGGATCGAGACGACCTTCGGCGACTACAGGAAGACGGCAGGGATTCTCTTCCCCCACCTCGTCGAGGTCAGGGCCGCCGGCCGGCCGCAAGTGCTCCGGATCGTCGTTGACAAGGTCGAGGTGAACCCGGCCTTGAGCGACGCTCGCTTCACCCCCCCGGTTTCGAAGGTGCGCTCGCCGGAGCAGTAAGGGAGTCCCAAAATGCTCAGTTTCCCTTCGACTCGGATCCGTCCGGCGTTCGTAGCGTCCGCCGCTCTCTTTGCGGCTCTCCTCATTCTTCCTCGAGCAGCCAGCGCCGCGGGACACGGCGGCGGGCATGGCGGCGGTGGGCATAGCGGCGGGGGGCATGGCGGCGGTGGGCATAGCGGCGGCGGATATGTCGGCGGCGGGCATGGCGGCGGCGGACATAGCGGTGGCGGATATGTCGGCGGCGGGCATGGCGGCGGCGGACATAGCGGTGGAGGGTATGTCGCACGTGGCGGCGGGTATGGCGGCGCGCATGGCGGCGGAAGTCACTGGGGAGGCGGTGGGAGCTACGCGAGCAGGTCTCACGGCGGAAACCACGGTGGCGGCTGGCACAGTACCGGAAACCACGGCGGCGGCTGGCATGGTGGCGGCAGCCACGGCGGCGGATGGCATAGTGGCGGCAGCCACGGCGGCGGATGGCATGGTGGCGGCAGCCACCATTACGCCGGCTGGAGTCATTACCCGTACGGCTGGGGTTATCAACCATACGGCTGGGGGTGGGGCTGGGCGCCCTATTACTCCTCCTGGTGGTGGGGCTATCCGAGCACCTACGTCGTCACGGGAGACGGAGGCGGCTACGCCTTGGACACCGTTTCCTATGCCGACGAAGGGAGCGACCTCGGCGCTGCTCCGTCTTCGTATGAGGGCGTCTCCGAGGAGAACATGGACGTCCGCTCCGAGCCTCTGCCGCGCCCAGCGGGTTACCGCGCGCGCATGAGGTTCACGGTCACACCCGCGGATGCCGCCGTCTACGTCGACGACAAGTACCTCGGCGCGGGCGGGAACCTCGCCGCGAACGCGCACGGCGTCGTCACGGTCCCCGGCGCGCACGCGATTACCGTCGCGCGCCCCGGCTACAAGACGAAGACCGTGCGCGTCAACGCACGCATCGTCACCCCGGTGGACGTCGTCGTGGAGCTCGAAAGGTAAGCTCACGAAGCCTGGCCTTCGGTCGCGGCGAACCTGACTGCGGAGTTTCGTGGAGCTCAGCGAACCCAGTCCGCCACGAAGACGTTCGTCTCGCCGGCCTTCGCGTTGTGGCGGTTCGAGCAGAAGGCGAGCCTCCTGCCGTCGGGCGAGAACATGGGGAACCCGTCGAACGTGGGATTGAACGTGACGCGCTCGAGGTCCGTTCCGTCCGTGTTGACGGCCCAGAGGTCGAAGTTCCGGCCGCGACTGTCCGCCACGTTCGAGCAGAAGAGGATCCGGTCGTGCCCGCCCCGGAAGAAGAAGGGCGCGAAGTTCGCCGCGCCGTTCGACGTGACCTGGCGGTCGCCGGTCCCGTCGGCCCGCATGACGCGGATCTCCAGCGTCGTCGGCTTGACCAGCGAGCGGGCGAGCAGGGTCTTGAAACTCTCGATCGCCTTCGGCTCCGTCGGGTGGTGCGCGCGGTAGACGAGCCACTGGCCGTCGTCCGAATAGAACGCGCCCCCGTCGTAGCCGACCGCATTCGTGAGCCGTTTCACGTTCGTTCCGTCCGCATCCATCGAGTAGAGCTCGAGATCGCCGTCGCGGGCCGACGTGAAGACGATGTGCTTGCCGTCCGTCGAGATCGTGGCCTCGGCGTCGTAGCCCGGCGACGTGGTCAGGCGCTTCAGAGAGGAGCCGTCCGCGTCGGCCGAGAAGATGTCGTAATCGGGAAAGAGCGCCCAGACGTAGCCCTGGGACATGTCGGGCGGAGGCGGGCAGGCGTCGCCCCCGAGGTGGGTCGAGGCGTACAGGATCCGCTTGCCGTCGGGGAAGAAGTACGAGCACGTCGCGCGGCCCTTGCCGCTCGAGAGAAGGCGCGTCGTCTTCTCGGGCGCGCTCGGGTCCATCTCGAAGATCTGGTCGCAGGAATACGGCGGGCGAGTGGACTGGAAGATGAGCTTCTTCCCGTCGGCCGACCAGTACGCCTCGGCGTTTTCGCCGCCGAACGTGAGCTGGCGGACGTTCGCGAGATGCTTCTCGCCCTCGTATGAGAGGGGAGACAGAGTGCCCTCGAACGGGTTGGGCGGCGGGCCGTCCGTGGCGAGGGCGGCGAGACCGGCGAGTGCCGCCGCGGCGGTGGCGATTGCAACGGAGAGGGCGAGGGGTCCGTGGAGTTCTTTCATGAATCGCGCCTCATAGTACGGCTCTCGATGTCTCTCATCGCTCCACGACGGTTACGGGCACGGTTCGCTCCACCCCGGCGCGTTGGTAGGCGACGTCGACGGTCTGGCCCGGCGAGAGGTCTCGCAGGATCTCCGAGAAGCCCCGGAGGTTCTCGACGGGTTTGCCCGCGACCTTCACGAGTACGTCGCCTTTTCGAAGTCCGGCCTTCTCGGCGGGCGAGCCGGGGGTCGTCCCGTCGAGCCGGACGCCGGGGCCTGCGAAGCCGAAGTCGGGGAGGGTCCCGAAGGTCACGCGGCGGCCGCCGCCCGGGTCCGCGGGCGGCGCGGACGGCGGCGGCCCGCCGGTTCCGGACGCCGCGATCGTCTTCGTGAGGCCGCCGTCTCGTCCCGCGAGGAACTCGACCGCCTCGCGCGCGAGCGCAGCCACCTTCGTCATGCCTGCCGGATCGATCTTGTCGGCCGTGTCGCCGGGACGGTGGTAGTCGGGGTGGGGGCCGGTGAAGAGCTGGACGCCGGGAATCCCCTTCTCGATGAAGGTGAGCTGGTCGGAGCCTTCGTGCTGACCCGGCACGAGCGAGCTCTCGACGCCCGTGACCCAGCTCGCGCCTCGAAACACGTGGGGCCACTCGGTGGCCGTGCCGGTCCCGAGGACGAGGACCTTCCCGGTTCCGAGGCGGCCCACGGTGTCGAGGTTCACGACGCCGATGACCCTGTCGACCGGGAAGGCGCCGGGGCTCGACGCGTAGCGCTTCGAACCGAGGCGGCCGGCCTCTTCGCCCGTGAACGAGGCGAAGACGATCGACCGCTTCGGCTTCTCTGAAGCCGCGAGACTCCGGGCGAGCTCGATCAGGACCGCAACGCCGCTCGCGTCGTCGTCGGCGCCCGCGTGGACCTTCCCCTCGTCGCCCTTGTGGACGTCGGGAAAGCCGAGCCCGAGGTGGTCGTGGTGAGCCGTCACGAGGACCGACTCGTCCTTCCACTCCGGTTTGCTGCCGGGAAGGATGCCGATCACGTTCCCGACCTCGTGCGGCCGTCCGTCCTCGCCTTTCGCGACGCGGAAGCCCTGGACGAAGGTCCCGCCGTCGCCGCCGGGTTTCAAGCCGGCTTCGCGGAAGCGGTCGGCGACCCAGCGCGTGGCCTCCTCGAGTCCCGGGCTCCCGAGCCCTCGCCCCTTCCGCTCGGGCGCCGCGAGCCACGCGACGGATTCCGAAAGCCTCGATTGCGAGAAGGCGGGAGGCAGTTCCGCGAGCGCTCGCCGCGGCTCCAGGGCGAGCTGGGGAAGGCGGGCGGACCGCTCCGCCTCCGGACGAAGGTCCATGACGAGCGGCGAGTCTCCGGCCGACCCTTCGGACTTGAGCACGTTCGTCGGCTCCGGCCCCTCGAATCCGAGCGTCGCGTATTTCCCGTAGTGGGGGAGCTTTCGTGAGAGGCCCGGGAGCGCGGACGCAATGCCCGTGAAGAGCCACCCGATTGCCTTCTCGGGATTGCCCGGATGGCGGCCGACGAGAACGGCGGAGTTCCCCGGAAGCGACATCCTCTCGCCGTCCGCCACGAGCTCCTCGCCCTTCAGCCTCGAAGCGAATTGCGGGGCCGCGAGCCGGTTCGCGCGCCCGAGGAGCCAGACGGCGCGGTCCTTCGGCAGGGCGCCCGCGTCCCCGACCTCCGTGTCGAGCTTCACCTCGATCGTCTGGCTATCGCTCTGCCATCCGGAGAGAAGCTTGCGATAGGAGTCCTGGAGCGCGGGCTCGTCCTTCGACGAGAGAACCGCGAGCACCTTCGGGTCACCGAAGATCTCCCCGAGAGTCGCGGGCGTCTCGCGGGCGTCGAGGAGCCGGAAGACGTCGAACCGCGGGTCGACGCGGAGCGACACGGGCCGCGAGGGGGTGACGATCGTGAAGCCCTCGCGGGCCTTCGTCAACGACAGGGTCTTCGAGACAGCTCCCTTCTCGGTCTGGAGGACGACGGGTACGTCGACGGCAAAGGCTTCGCCGGCCTGCGTCTGGCGCAGATCGAACGCGACCTCCCAGCCGCCGCCTTCGACCTTCGCGACCGACGCGATGGAGACCGAAAGGTCCGGCGCTCCGGCACGGGAGACGAAGTCCGAGAAGAGGCGTGTGAGGTCGGCCCCCGAGGCGTACTCGAACTCGGCCCGAAGGTCGTTGAACGTGGCGCGCCGTCCCCGGAAGTCCCGGACGATTCCCCGGAGCGCCTTCCGAAAGGCGTCGTCGCCGATCCGCTGCCGGATCATATGGAAGGTCATGAGAGACTTGCCGTAACCCACCGCCTCCGTGGCGGCGCTGTGTCGCGACCGGAACCCGGTCAGCGGGAAGTCGCGCCCTTCCTTCACGTAGCTCCGGTAGCGCAGGAGCGCGGCGCGGCGGTACTCGTCGCCCTTTCCGCGCTGCTCCTCGACGAGGTGGTCGGCCAGGTAGGCCGTCAGGCCCTCGCACCAGTTCCCGCTCGCGTAATCGACGAGGACGGAGTTTCCCCACCAGTTGTGGAGGATCTCGTGCGGGTAGGAGGAGTGGAGGATGAACGGGAAACGGATGACCTCGGGGCCGAGGAGGGCGAACGACGGCATGCCGTAGCCCGTCTCCCAGAAGTTCTCCACGAGCGCGAACTTCCCGTAGGGATACGGGCCGATCAGCGACTCGTACATGGCCAGGTACTGCGCGGCGGCGGCGAGATACTTGCGCGCGAGCGCCTCGTCGGGCTTCCGGAGGTAGACCGCCGTCTCGACCTTGCCGGCGCGATCCCGGGTGACCCCGAGCGGTCCGCCCACGAGGTAGATCTCCTCCATGGGGGCGCCCGAATCCCACCGCGCCACTCCGTCGCCGGGGCCGGACGTCCCGCTGCCCTGGCTGACGAGGTGCCAGGCCGGCGGGGCGCGGGCCTCCATCGTGAACGACGCGAGGCCCGACGACAATCCGGGGTCGAGGGTCGGGACCCAGAAGCTCGAGCCGGCGAGGTAGACGCCTTCGGGCGAGATGGTGCCGGCCGTCTCGCGAAAGCCCCGAGCGTACTCTGCCTTCGGATCGGAGAGGCCCGTGTCGAGGCGTCCTTCGTACGACAGCGTCACCGTCGACGGCCCCGCGCCGAGGAAGAGCCGGTATCGTTTCAAGGGGAGAGTCTCCGAGGGCCTGTCCACGGCCGCGTTGTTTCCGAAGAACGGCCCCACGTCACCCAGCGGGATCTCCTCCGCAATGGGCTCTGAGCGCGTCACCTTCAACCCGGCGAAGAGCAGGAATTCGACGCTCCTCGCGACGGTCCCGGGCGGCAGGGTCATGACGTCGGTCACCGCCAGAGACCGGGCCTTCGGGTCGAGGGTCACGGTCAGGGCGTGGCGGGGGGCGGCAGGGCGCGCTACGGCCGCCGGTGCCGGGCCCGACGCGGAGGTCGCGACGAGCGCCGCGGAGGCCGCGACGAGCGGCACGGACGCAGGGGTCCGCCGAAAGTCGCACGCGAGAGTCTTCTCCTCCGCGCCGCGCTTCACGCCCAGGCGCACCTCGTCTCCCCAGCGCTTGCCGGACATGTATCGGAAGAGCGTCTCCGTGTCGGGCACGCTCGCGCCGTCGAAGGTGGCCAGCTCGTCGCCGGCGCAGAGGCCGCACGCTTCGGCTACCGAGCTCCTCTGGATGCCGACGACCGTGAGCCCCGGCTTTTCTTCTTCTCCGCGAATGGTGATCCCGAGAAGGGGATAGGCGAGGTCCTCCTCCCGCGAGATCCCCCAGAGGAAGCCGGCGTAGGAAGAGCGGACCTTCGTACGCTCGTGCTTGTCGGAGAGGACCGGAACGGGGATGACGCTCGCGATTTTCCCGTCGAAGCCGATGGCCGCCTGCCGCGCCGCGCCCAGGTCGTAGGCCACGTGACCCCGCCCGATCAGAACGACCATGATCGCCTTCGGCCCGCCGTGCTTCTTCAGGGCCTCTACGGCGTTGTGGCCCATGACGGCGTCCCACGTGCATTGGGCCTGGAACATCGCGTCCCATCGGGCCTGGGGCAACTGCCCGTGTATCGGGTCATTCTCGTCGAAGTAAGCGTGGAAGAGTTTCCTGTGCTCGGCGCTGTCGAAATCGATCTTTCGGGGTACGTGCCGGGCCTCCTCCTCGGTCAGCCCATCGAAGCCCTTCGTCGCGACGGCCGACACGACCTGCTGCGGCACGTTGAGGGCGAAGATCGGGACCTTGCGGTCGCGGGCGAAAAGGAGAATGTCGCGGTAGTAGTTCCAGTTGTACCCCCAGTTGGCGTACCAGTGGGGAGGCTCGTCGAAGCCCTCTTCGGTGTGGTGGCCGGCGCTCCAGTCGTCGAGGTAGCGCTGCTCGGTATACGGGTACATCTCGAGCCCGAGGAGGACCTCGCGGCCGGAGCGGACCAGCTCCTTGAGGATCCGGAGCTGGACCTCGTGGTACGCGGCGGCCGTGTGATCCTCTCCAACGAACAGGAGTGAGGTCCCCTCGAGCCTCCGGACCAGGGTCTGAGGCGAGATCAACTCGGACGAGCTCGTGTCCGTGATCCCGTCGAGGATGAGCGGAGCGTACTTGTCTTTCCGGGCCGGGTCGCCGACCGCAACGTCGAACATCGCGTCGTCGGCGGCAGCGGGGCGCGCGGGAAGGAGGAGGGCGATCAGGAGAGCGAGGGCGTGCGCAGCCTGCTTCACGGCGGGAACATTACCGCTCCGGGCGTCCGGCCGGGAACACGTGCCCCGCGATTCACGTCGCGGGTTTCGTGTCTCAAGCGGCTCGTTCAGCGCACCTTCAGCCATGCGACCGTTTCGCGGATCCCCTCCGGGTACGGCGTGGGCGTGAGGCCGAAAACGCGCGTGATCTTCGCCGAGTCGAAGCGGTACTCGCTCTCATACTGGTAGAGCATCTCGAGCGTTTCGGAGATGTCGGAGTTGAACACGCCGGCGAGCCGGAGCATCCACGGCTTGAGGAGAGAGAGCCGCGGCGGGACGCCGATTTCCTTCGCCGCCAGCTCGACGAAGGTCTTCCCGTCGATCGGGGGGTTGGACGAGGGGAGATGCCAGACCTGCCCGAGCGCTTCCGGCCGCTCGCCGAGCAGCGCCATCCCGCGGGCGGAGTCGAGCGTGAAGGCCAGGGAATGCGGGAGCGACGCGTCGACGAGCCACTGGGCCCCCTTGCCGGCCATGAGCCTGTCGAGCACGAGGAGGTGCGGGACCCCGGTCCGGTCGGCGTGAGGACCGTAGAAGTCGGCGGCCCGCGCGACGCAGGCTCGCACCGCGCCGCTCTTCATCTCCTCCTGCAGCCGTCGGGCGATCCGGGCCCGCGCCTCGCCCTTGCGGCTGCACGGGTTGTACGGTGTCTCCTCGGTCATCGGTCGGTCGACCCGGCCGTACATGTAGACGTTGTCGAGGAACACGAGAGCCGAGCCGCCCCGCTTGCACGCCTCGATCGTGTTTGACATCACCGTCGGCCATTGCTCGGCCCAGACCGAGGCGCGATAGGGAAGGCCCACGACCTGGTAGACGACGGACGAGCCGCGGACGGCCTCGACCGTCTCCTCCTGCCGGGTCAGATCGGCGCGCCGCGATTCCGCCCCTGGTTCCTGGACCCCGCGGCGGGAGACCAGCCGCACGCGCTTCCCGCGCGCGACGAGCTCCTTCGCAAGAGCCGTTCCCACCGAGCCGCCGGCGCCGAGAAGGGTGTGGAGGGGTGCGTCGGTCATTGGAAGCCTCGCAATCGGGTCGACTGGGCGAGTCAAGAGTACAGCCTAACGTCCAGATTGACTGCACCTTAAGGGAGAACGCATATGGCTTGACACGTATATGCGCTTGGCAGTATATATATCTCGTGGAAACTGCTTTCGCCATCCTCGCGGAACCGAACCGTCGGGCCATCCTGAGGCTGCTGGCCTCCTCGGAGCAGTCCGTCGGGGAGATCGAGCGCCGGCTCCGGATGCCGCAGCCCTCGGTGTCCAAGCACCTCAGGGTGCTGCGTGAGGCCCGCTTCGTGGAGTCGCGAGTCGACGCGCAGCGACGCCTCTACCGGCTCAGGCCGGAGTCGCTCAGGGAGGTCGACGCCTGGCTGGCTCCCTTCCGGCGCCTCTGGTCCGCCCATGTCGACGCTCTCGAACGCCACCTCGACCGCATGGATCGGGTGCCGGCGCGGAAAGGAAGGAAACGATGAGCAGCCGTGAGGATTACGCGCCGGGCGCCGCCGCAGGCGCTGAAGTCCGGAAGGAAGGGGACAAGTGGACGCTCGTTCTCGTCCGAGATCTGCGTCATCCGCCGGCGAAGGTCTGGCTCGCTCTGACAGATCCGGCGCACCTTCGCGAGTGGGCGCCGTTCGACGCCGATCGGAACCTGGGCACGACCGGGCCGGTGAAGCTCTCGACAGCAGGGACACCCACGCCGCAAGTCTCGGAGTCGAGCGTCAAGAGGGCCGAGGCCCCGAGAGTGCTCGAGTACGGCTGGGGCGGGAACGAGATCCGATGGGAGCTCGAACCGGTGGGCGACGGCACGCGCCTCACGCTCTGGCACAACATCGATCGCAGGTTCGTGTCGATGGGCGCGGCCGGCTGGCACATCTGCTTCGATGTGCTCGACCGGTTCCTCGCCGGCCAGCCGATCGGCCGCATCGTGGCCGGCGATGCGATGAATTTCGGCGGCTGGCAACGCCTGAACGCCGAGTACGCCATGCAGTTCGGCGTCGAAGCCGCGAGCTGGCCACCCAGAGAAAGGACGGACCAATGAAGCAAGCCAGGGGCATCACGACAGGCTACTGGATCGCGACGTCTCTCTTTGCGCTGCAGATGGGCTTCACGGCTTATGCCCAGCTCCGCCTTCCCCAGGTGGCCGAGGCCTTTACGCACCTCGGCTTCCCCGCCTACTTCCGCGTCGAGCTGTCGTGGCTCAAGCTGGCGGGGATCCTCGTTCTCCTCCTCCCCGCTCCCGATCGGCTCAAGGAGTGGGCGTATGCGGGCTTCGCCATCACCCTGGTCTCGGCCCTCATCGCCCACCTCTCGGTGGGGGATGACGTGTCCAAGTGGAGCTGGGCCGCGGGCACCGCCGTGCTCTGGGCCCTGTCGTACTACTTCTTCCGGAAGCTGGGGCCGACGCCGTCGGCGCCAGCTCCGAGAGCCCGGGAGGTCGCTGAACCCCTCTAAGCAGATCGACGAGCACATCGCCGGCATCGCCGACTGGTCACGCAAGGTGCTCGCCGCCCGTGCCGGGGCAAGCCTTTTCCCGGGACTGAGTCTCTCTCTTGATAGGATGGGGTTGCCGCGAAAACCGCTGGACACTCAGGCTGAGCAGCTTCGACTCGGAGGAGATCGAGATGACCCGACTTTCGTGCCGGTCCTTGCCCGTCGTCCCAATGCTGCGCGGCGGTCTCGTCGTGTCCATCCTGCTTGCCGCCGCAATCCCGATCGAGCTGCGCGCTCAGATCGCCAGCCAGGGCGTCAACATGGTGTCCGGCATCCAGTGGCCCGGCGGCGACCCGTTCCTCCAGCGGCAAAACGAGCCCTCGATCGCCATGTCCTCGCGAAACCCGCGTCACCTTCTCGCGGGCGCCAACGACTATCGCGCGGTCGACGTTCCCTTCTCGACACCGAACGCCCCGGAGACGGGCGACGCGTGGCTCGGCGTGTTCAAGTCCTTCGACGGCGGCGTCACCTGGAGGAGCACCCTGCTGCCGGGTTACCCACAGCAGGTTCCGCGCACGGGCCCGCTCTCCCTGTTCACGACGGCCGCCGACCCGGTCGTCCGCGCCGGTACCAACGGCCTCTTCTACTACGCCGGCATCGCCTTCAACCGAGACACGAAAGACGGCGTCGTCTTCGTCTCCCGCTTCATGGACCTGAACAACAAGGAGAACGGCGATCCCGCAATGGACCAGGACCCGATCCGGTACATCGACACGAAGGTCGTCGACAGCGCGGCGCCGAGCGCGCCCTTCATCGACAAGCCATGGATTGCCGTGGACAAGCCGCGCCTCCTGGACGGCGTCTGCAACCTGACCGTCCCGCAGCCGCAGCCGGGACTCCCGAACGCCACCGTGAGGCAGACCGTGCCCGCCGGCTCGGTCTACGCAGCCTGGACGGAAGCGACCGGTACAGGCAGCTGCCCTGACCACGAACATCTTCTTCTCGTTTTCCAGAGACTGCGGCGGCTCGTGGAGCCAGCCGGTCAAGCTCAACGGCACGAACAAGGTCAACCAGGGGGCTTCGATCGCGATCGACCCGGCGACGGGCGTCATCAGCGTCGTCTGGCGCCGGTTCGCCAGCGGCTCGCAGACGGACGCGATCATGATCACCAGGTCGATTCGCGGCTTCCTCTTCTCGACCCCGTCGGTCGTCGTCTCACTTCCTCCCTACAACGCCGCGAACCCGGCGGCGCTGTCGTTCTTCGACCAGGGGACGTCGATCGATTCCTTCCGCACGAACGCGTATCCGACGATCGCCATCGATCGGCGGCCGGACGCCGGGTCGGAGGACGTCGACGAGCCCGACACGGCCGCCTTCCGGGGCCGGATCTTCGTGGCCTGGTCGCAGCGCGGAGTCGGGCCGGGGGGCGACGCCCGTGTCGTTCTCTCGGTCTCGACGGACGGCGCCTCCACCTGGTCGGCGCCGAAACCCATCGACAACGCTTCCCTGGCGGACGACTCCGGGACCTCCTTCTCACGCGGCCACCAGTTCATGCCGCAGATGACGGTGACGGCCGACAAGATCACCGTCATCTACTACGACGCCCGGCTCGACCACACATTCGGACTCTTCTCCCCCAGGAGCAATCCGCTGCTCCCGGATCCGGTCACCGGAAAGCTCTACCTCGAGACCCGGGCCCTGAAGGGCGAGCTGCTCGATCCGGGCGGCGCGACCCGGGTCTTCACGCCGTTCTTCGTCGAAACCGGAATGACGGAATGGCGGCACACGCTCGACCTCCGGGTCGCTCAGGCCGATTCCGCCGTCTCCCCCGCCTTCACGTCGGCGCGCCTCTCGCAGTACATCTTCGGAACGCGCGGCGACGAGACGGGGACCGTCACGGCCCTCCAGCAGCTCCAGGTCAACCCGCCCAACCTCCGACTCTTCCAGCAGGGCACCGTTCCGTTCCTGGGCGACTACATCGACGTCGCGGGCCCGACGTTCCTTCCGCCCAGGGCCCCCGGCCTTCGGTGGCGCTTCAACACCCGGCCGGGCACTTTTCCGGTCTTTCTCGCCTCCTGGACGTCGAATCAGGACGTTCGGCCGCCGCTCGACGGCGACTGGACCCACTACACCCCGGCGGCGAGCACGGGAGGGAGCAGCGTCTTCAACCCGTCGGTTCCGAGGCCGCCGTGCCAGCAGGGCCAGGAGGGCATGCGGAATCAGAACATCTATGCCGCCCGGATCTCGCAGGGCCTCGCCGTCACGTCGGTGCAGAACGCCAAGCCGCTGTCGCCGACGCTTCAACGCGACCTGACCGTCAGCCTCGAGAACCTGACGCCTCTCTCACGGACCTTCCGGCTCACGGTCGCCAGCCAGCCCGTGGGCGGCCGCGCCTCCTTCGTGCCGGCGCCGAACCCCGTGCCCAACCCGCTTCCCGCCGCCACAGCGACGCTCGACGTCGTAATCCCGGCGAACTCCTCCGTCGCGCGCTCGGTCTATGCCTTGTCCACGAACCCCAACGCCCTCGTCGAGGTCGACGTCGCCGAGGTGAACGGCCCGCCAGGCAGCCCTCTCAAGGCAGACGGCCTCACCGGCTTCGTCATCTTCAACACCGATCCCTCCGCTCCAACGCTCGTCAACCCCGACAATACGACCGCGCCGAGCGTGACGACGGTCGAGGTCTACAACCCGAACGTCACGAACCCGAACGTCACCAACCCGAACGTGACGAACCCGAACGTGACGAACCCAAATGTGACGAATCCGAACGTCACAAACCCGAATGTGACGAACCCGAACGTCACGAACCCCAACGTGACCAACGCCGATCTCGCGAATCCGAACGTGACGAATCCGAACGTCACCAACCCGAATGTCACCAACCCGAACGTCACCAACCCGAACGTCACGAACCCGAACGTGACGAACGCGCCCGTCTCCGACGCCACCTACACGGTGACGAACACCGGCAACACCGCCGCGACGTATCACGTGCAACTGGCCGGAACGGCGCCGGCGGGCACGCCGCTTCAACTCATCATCAGCAAGCCGTACGCGAACCCGGCCTCGCTGAACTGCGTCCTCTTCGAGCAGCAGCGCAACATACCGGTCTCCAGCGTCGTCAACCCCACGTTTGTCGACCCGAACCTGCCCCCGAACCCGGCCATCACGGACCCGTCCGACGGGAACGCGACGTTCGTCCTCGCGCCGGGAGAATCGATTCTCGTGACGATCCGGGGTCCTGTCGACGTCCCGACGCTCACGAACATCATCCAGAACGTGGCGCCCGTGGTCGTGGCCCACGCCCCGAACACGAACGACCCGACGAACAAGCCGGCGACGTCTCCGCCCTCCATCACGACTTCGGCTCTCCCGGACGGCGTTGCGACCCGGCCCTACTCGGCCACGCTCACGGCGCTCGGCGGCACGCGCCCCTACATCCTTTGGGCGGCAACGGGCCTGCCGGCCGGCCTTTCGATCAGCGGAACCGACCACCGGCCTGATCTCGGGGACGCCTCTGGCCGCCGGCACGTACTCCGTCGGCGTGTCGCTGACGGACTCCGCCCCGAAAACAGGCAACCGCGTCTACACGCTCCGCATCGCGAATCCTCTCGCGATCACGACGACGTCGCTCCGGTACGGCATCGTGGGGTCCCTCTACAGTCAGCCGCTGACGTCGGTGGGAGGTACGGCTCCCGTGAGCTGGACGATCTTCTCCGGGTCGCTGCCTCCGGGCCTGACGCTGTCGGGCGCGCTGATCATCGGCACTCCGGCCGCTCCGGGCACCTACAACTTCAGCTTGCAGGCGTCGGATTCGACGAGCCCCGCGCAGATCATCCAGAGCCAGCCCCTCACGATCACCGTGGCTGGCCCCGGAGACATCGTTGTGAACGGGAGCTTCGAGGATCCCTCCGTCCCGCCGGGCTCGTTCTCCATCTTCTCCTCCATTTCCGGCTGGACGGCTACGTCACAGGGCTGCGGGATCGAGATTCAGAATCACGTCGCCGGGTCGCCGGCCGTCGGAGACGGAAATCAGTTCATGGAGCTCGACTCCGACTGCTCGAGCACGGTCGAGCAGACCCTGACGACCGTGCCGGGGGTCACGTACAACGTCCAGTTCGATTTCTCTCCCCGGCCCGGCGTTCCCGACAATCACGTTCAGGTCAAATGGAATGGGGCCGAGATCGCGAACCTGACGGCCGACGGAACCGGCCTCCCGGACACACAGTGGACGCCCTACTCGTTCTCTGTCACCGCCACGAGTACGTCCACGACGCTCTCCTTCGCGGATCTCTCCGCCTCGAACTCTCTTGGAACATACATCGACAACGTGCGGGTCACCCCGAGCCCCTGACAGAACGGCTCCCACCCGGAGACGATCGAGACGATCGCCTCTTCAGGGCGAGCCCAGCCGCCGGCGGGCGTCCGCGACGAGCGGATCCCCGCCGGCGCCGGGGCGGAGAGCGATGAAGGCCTTGAGGCTGTCGGCGGCCGCCGGGCTCTTCAGGCCCTTCCTGCGCCCGGCCGCGCCAGTAGAGAACCGGCCCGTAGAGCCGCCAGCTCGGCTGCTCGTCGAGGAACACGGCCGTCGCCTCGCCGCGCCGCTTCGCGCACCTCTCCAACTCGGCGTCGGCCTCCGCGAAGGCTCCGGCCTCGACATACGCGCGGCCCAGAAGGAAGCGGCCGAGCCAGGTGTCGGAGATCGCCCTGGCCGCCTCGATCATCCGGATGGCCTCGGCCGCCTTTCCGGCCCTGAGCCGCGCCTCGGCTTCGATCAGCTTGCCGTAGGCCCGAGGGTCGTCCTCGAGGCGCTTCCCGAGATCGGCCGCGATCTCGAGTGCTCTCCCCTCCTGCCCGGCCGAGAGGAACACGCCCGCGGCCGGAAAGAGGACGTTCTCGCCCTTGACCAGCGCGGCCGCTCGATCCGCCGCCGCCACCGCCGCTCTTTCGTTCCCGCGGGCGAGTTGCGCCTCCGCGAGGGCGACGAGCTTGGGCGCCGCCGCGTCGGGGTTCTTCGTCTTCGAGGTCGCCGGCGGCCCCCGCCTCGAGGATCGGCACCGCCTCTCCGGGCTTCCCGGCCGCGAGCGCCATGTCGGCGAGGCCAATCGCCGCGAGCGAGGCTCCGCGCGCATCGATCGAGGCGAGCTTCTGCCAGGTATCCCTCGCCTCGTCGGGCTTTCCCGTCGCGAGCTGCGACAGGGCGAGACCGACGAAGGCGAGATGAAATCTCGGATTCAGGTCGAGGACCGCCCTCTGCTCCTTGACGGCGGTCTCGAAGTCTCCCGCGTACATGGCGAAGAGGCCGACGTTGTTCCGCTGCGGGACCGCCTTCGGGTAGATCTCGGTGAATCGCCGGCCGACGGCCACCGCCTGGGCCATGTCCCGTTTGTAGAAGTAAGCCAGAGCGAGATTCGCGATGCCGTTCGTGTCGGCCGGGTACTGGGCTTACGAGGTTCTTCAGCTCCTCGACGGCCCTGTCGGGCTTCCGGACCGTGACGTAGTAGAGGCCCCGTGTCCGGAACTTCTCGCGGTCGCTCATCCGCTCGAGACGCGCGAGCGCGTCCTCGAAGATCTTCTTCGCCTCCTCGTGCTTTCCCTGGTTCTGGTAGACGGCGGCGAGGCCGGCGTAGGCGCGGCCCATGTTCGGGTCGAGCTCGACGGCCTTCCGGTAGCCGCGTATCGCCTCGTCCCATTTTCCGGCCCACTGGGCGTCCTGGGCGACCGCGTACTCGTGCGCGGCCTCGAGCGAGCCCGCGGTGAAGCTCTCCGCCGCAGCGAGGCGGGCCGATTCCGGCGTCGTGTCGCCGAGGGCACCCCGTACCTTCGAGGCCAGCTTCGCGATGGCGCCGAGCACGGCATTCTTGCTGGCTGCATCCGCCTCCGCCGACACGATCGGCTTCCCGGTCTGGGCGTCGACCGCACGCACCGCCACCGCGTAGCCGGACCCCTTCGCCTCCACGGCTCCCGGACGGTGACGACGCCGATCCCCTCCCGCACGGCGACGAGCCGCGCCACCGTCTCCGGGAGACCCGCGACGCCGGGCTGCAGCTGGGCGGCCACCGCGCCGGGCCATGTCGCGCCGGAACGACGTGATGAACGCGGCGTCCTCGAGGGCGATTCCGAACGCCGTCTCGAGCGTGCCGTCGAAGACCGGGTCGCCCGTCCTGTTCTCGAAGTCCGCGATGAGGACCGGCCGCGCCGGCTCGGCCGCCTTCGTCGCCGGCCGCCGTCTCGAGAGCCGGACGACGCCCCCGACCGCGAGGGCGGCGACGACGCGCCGCGGCTCCCGCCATGAGCACCCACCGGCGCCGCAGCAGCTCGAAGCGGACGTTCGTCGAGAAGGTCCCCGCGGCGAGGTCGGCGAGGATGGCGTCCACGCTCGGGTAGCGCGCGGCCGGGTCGTTGGCCATGCATCGCTCCATGATCTTCTGGAGGAACGCCGGAATCTCCGGGTTCAGCGTCGCGGCCGGCTTCGGCTTCTGCGACAGGCGCCGCATCATGACCTCGTACGCCGAGTCGCCCGTGAAGGGGACGACGCCCGTCACCATCTCGTAGAGGATCACGCCGAGCGAGTAGATGTCCGAGCGCGGGCCGGCCGGCTCGCCGCGGACCTGCTCCGGAGACATGTAGAAGGGAGTTCCGAGGATCGCCCCCCTCTCGGTCATACCCGTGCCGGCGAGGCTCTTGGCGAGTCCGAAGTCCGTCACGTGCGCCGTGCCCGCCGAGTCCAGCATGACGTTCTGCGGCTTGAGGTCGCGGTGGACGACTCCCTGCTCGTGTGCGGCCGAAAGGCCCTTGCACATCTCGCCGAAAATCGCGAGGACCCGGGGGACCGGGAGGCGGCCTTCGCGCTTGATGAGGCTCGCGAGGTCGTCCCCGTCCACGAACTGCATCGTGAGGAACCGGATGCCCTCGACCTCGCCGAGGTCGTAGACCCGGAGCACGTTCCGGTGCGTGACGCGGCTCGAGAGCTGGATCTCCCGCCGGAAGCGTTCGAGGGTCGCCGGGTCCTCGGCGATCTCGGGGCGGATCAGCTTGAGGGCGACGTCGCGGTCCAGCTCGAGGTCGCGGACTCTGTAGACGGCCCCCATCCCCCCGCGGCCGAGTAGCTTCACGACGCGGTAGCGGTGCCCGATCTCGAACCCCTCGGGAAGCGTCGAGAGACCCGAGAAGGACGCGAGACTGCCGCTCGGCGTGCGGCGCGACGCAGCCTGGCCCGAGGGCCTCTCGGCCGGCGCGATCTTCGGAGTCGAGGTGACGCCGGCCGTCGAGGGAGCGAGCGTGGCACCCGACTCGTCGAGGCTCTCGTGACAGACGGAGCACGCGGTCGCCCCGTCGGGATTCGGGGTCAGGCAGTGGGTGCAGAGCATCTCGTTCAGCCGAAATGATAACCGGCGCTAGCGGGGGCTCTTTCCCCGCACACGCAGACGCGGACCGGGATTCACCGCCGCGGACGCTCGATCAGCACGATGTCCGACTGTGCCTGCGTCCGTTCCAGGACGATCTCTCTCCCGTCCGGAGAGACGTCGAAGTCGCATACGTCGAAGTCCGGGGCGAGAGCGGTGACCTGATGTTCGGCGCCGCCCGCCAGGTCGACGAGCCACAGGTCCTTGTGACTGATCTTTCCACGCAGCACCAGGAGCGACCGGCCCTGCGGCATGAAAGCGACGTGTCTCGCGCTTCGGGTCAGCGTCAATGCGGGCTGAGGGTACGCGCTGGCGTCGGCCCGGACCGCCTTGACCGGGAACGTCGTGCCGATGTCTGCCCCCGAGAACGCCACGATCTCGCCATCGGGAGACCACGCCGGGTCGCCGGAGTGCTCGGTCAGAAACGACGTCGGGGGACGACCGTCCAGCGGAACGACGAACAGGTGCGGGATCCTTTCCGTAACGGCGGTCACCGTGAGGGAGTCCCCGTCCGGCGCCCATGCTGGGGTACCTTGCAGCTCGAGCGCACTCGTGACGACTCGCGCGTCTGTGCCGTCCGCATTGACGACGTACAGCGACGTGCGTCCGCCCTGCCTCACCGAGAACGCGATGCGGCGTCCATCTCGCCGGATCCCGGGGGCCCCGATGATCCGTGCTTCCGCCGCGCTCCAGAGCTCGGTGGACGCGCCCGCCTGCAGCTTCCAGATGCTGTCGCTGGCACCCTTCGAGGAGACGTACAACAGGAACCCGGGACCCAACCTGGGGAATCTGCCGTCGCCGGTGGTCAGCGAGATCCGGCGGGCGTCCGACATCTCGGCTCGCGTGCCGGCGATCGGCACGCGCCAGAGCGTGCTTTTCGGGCTCGCCAACGTTGCCACGATGCGCCGGCCGTCGGCGCTCGCTGCGAGCGACGTATAGCTGTCTACGCCCGGACCGACGCGGCTGGGCCTGCGCCCATCGGCGTCGACGACGTAGATCCAGGGCCCGGAGCCGCCCGAGTCGGTCGCGAGGTAGAGCAACGTCCGGGCGTCCAGGAAGACCGGGTGACTCACCATCGAGTCATGGTGGGTGATCCGTTCGGGCGTGCCTCCTGCCGGCCTGATGCGCCAGAGGTCCAAGTGGTCGGGCAGCGAGCCCTGGACGAAGTAGACGAACGCGTCGTCCGGAGACCAGCGGAGGAAGTGACCGTGGAGACCGGGCGGGGCGGCGAAGATCTGGCGCGCCTCCGACGGCTGGCCTGAATCGCGCACGAACATCGGATCGCCTGGCCCGGGCGTGTGGTAGACGAGACGGACGCCCTCGCGGGACCAGTCGAACTCGGCGACGCCCTCCAGATAGGGGCGTGGCTGTCCGCCGAGGAGCGGTACCGCGAAGACGCTGATGTCCGGCTGACTCGAGCCGCCGTGCCCTCGCGCCCAATACGTCACGAGGCTCCCATCGGGTGAGAACCCCAGCGTTCGGATCGACGGGTTGACGATCTCCGGGGCGGCACCGTGGGTCAGGTTGATGAACTGACCCGTTCCAACCTGCGTCACCCAGACGTCCATCCGCCCGTCGCGGTCGGACTGAAATGCCACGAACCTTCCGTCGCGCGAGATCGTCGCTGCCTGCTCGATCCCGTCGAAGTCGGCCAACCTCAGGAAGCGGGAGCCGGCCAGGGGTGCCTCCCGCGCGGACGCGCGCTTCTGCAGCTGCCAGAGCGTCGCGACTACCGCAAGAACGGCCGCCGCCGCGCCCAGCAGCCAGAAAAGAAGCCGCCGGTGCCCCACCGCCGCGCCCGCCGGCTTGAGATCGCGCTCGGCCTCCGCATCCACCCCGTGCTGCCGTGCCGGCTGGCCTTCCGTGACGGTTTGCGCCCGGTCCTGGGCGGCCTCGCCGGCCGCTACGGTCAGGCTTCTGCTACTCGCCCAGGAGTCGACTTCGGCCCGAAACGCGTAAACCGACCCCATCTTGTCGTGAAGGTGGCGGTGGACCGGAAGCCCTTCCCGCTTCTCCCATCGCTGCACCGTAGTGACGTCGCGCTTCAGGTACGCGGCGATTTCCTTCCACGAATCAAGCCGGTCCGCCGGCGGGTGTTTGGCGGCGGAGGGTGATCCGGAGAAAGGGGCGTCGGCCATGCCTGCTTCAGCCTAGCCCAGGCCTGGAATCGGGGGAAGGCGTTCTCTCTCCAGGGCCAGCTCGCGGCAATCGACGGCATCCCGCGGCGAGTCGAGGTATCCCGGGAGGTCGCCGTGTATTGCCCGTGGACGCACCTGAGTCGCAGTCCCAAGTTTGCGACGGCTCGCAGACGAGCCGAAAAGAAGGAGGTCCTCATGCGAAAGATTCTGAAGTCGGTACTGATCCTGGTGGCGGCCCTCTGCGCCGGGAGCATCCGGGCAACGCCACCGTCCGGATTTGCGGGGACGACACTCGCCCTGGGTCGTTTCGGCAACATTGCCGTGAAGCTCCGTGCGTTCCTGCCCGCGAGCGCCCGGCCCGGGGAGCACGAGGAGGACGACGACGCCTTCTGGTCCTCGATCCAGCGGACGCGGGGAGACTCCGATCTGTACGTGCAGAACAACGTCTGGGCGCCGGGCGGAACTACCGGCTGGCACAGTCACCCGGGGCACAGCCTGATCATCGTCACCTCCGGCGCGGTGACCGCCTACGAGGCCGACGATCCGTCCTGCACGCCTCGCGTCTACACGGTCGGGATGGGTTTCGTCGATGCGGGCGGCGATCACGTGCACGTCCTCAGGAACGAGGGGTCGGCGGAGGCGCGAACAGTCGCCGTGCAGCTGGTTCCGGCCGGCGCCACGAGGCGAATCGACGCCGCGGCTCCTTTCACCTGCGGGTTCTGAGACGGGGCACCTTTCAAAGCGTGACGAACAGACGGGAGCCGGAACGTAACAGGCTGCCAGCGGCGGCGCTGGCAGCCGTTTTCGTTTCTCTTCGCTCGCGCGTCCACCCGCAGTTCCCTCGGCGGGAATCGACAAGCCGGGCGTGCGTATCGAGAATAGCTCCGCATGCCGGCGCCCGGGAAGCACCGCCTGTCGCAGATCCTCAGCCTGACCGTCTTCGTGGCGGCCCTCGGGTACTTCGTGGACATGTTCGACCTGCTCCTCTTCCCCATCGTGCGGCAGCCGAGCCTGACGGACCTCGGCATCCCGCAGGGGGACGCGCAGGTCTCCGCCACGTTCCTGCTGCTCAATTTCCAGATGGTGGGGATGCTGCTGGGCGGGATCTTCTGGGGCGTTCTCGGCGACAAGAAGGGCCGCCTCTCGACGCTTTTCGGGAGCATCGCGCTCTACTCCGTGGCGAACATCGCCAACGCCTTCGTGCACGGGATTCCGTCCTACGCCGTCTGGCGCTTCCTGGCGGGGCTTCGGTCTCGCGGGCGAGCTGGGCGCGGCGGTGACGCTGGTGAGCGAGATCCTCCCCAGGAACCTCCGCGCCTACGGCACCGCCGTCGTCGCGGGGGTCGGCATCTTCGGGACGGTGACGGCGAGCCTCGTCGGCAAGTACCTCCCCTGGCGCACCGCCTACCTCGTCGGGGGCGGGCTGGGCCTCGTCCTCCTGGCCACCCGCTTCAGCCTCCGCGAGAGCGGCATGTTCCGGAACCTCGGCCACCAGGCCGACGTGAAGCGCGGCGACTTCCTGAGCCTCTTCACCCGCGGTGAGCGCTTCCTCCGCTACCTCCGCTGCATCCTCATCGGCCTGCCGACCTGGTTCGTGGTGGCGATCCTCATCACCTCCGCCCCCGAGTTCGCTCCGAAGGTCGGCGTGACGGGACCCGTGGCCGCGGGGACCGCCGTGGCCTTCTGCTACAGCGGCATCACGCTGGGGAGCTTCGCTTCCGGCATCCTCAGCCAGGCCTGGGGAAGCCGCAAGAAGGTCGTTCTCGTCTTCATCCTCGGGACGCTCTCCGGCGTCGCCACCTACCTCTCGGTGCGCGGGCTCACCCCGACGGCGTTCTACTTCCTGGCGGGGTACCTCGGCCTCACGGCGGGCTACTGGGCCGTCTTCGTCACCATCGCCGCGGAGCAGTTCGGTACGAACCTCCGCGCCACGGTGGCCACCACGGTACCGAACTTCGTCCGGGGAGCCGTTCCGCTGATCACAGGCGGCTTCTCCCTTCTCCGGGGCCCTCTGGGCTACGTCGGGAGCGCGTGGGCGGTGGGCCTGGTCTGCATCTTCCTCGCCCTCGTCTCCCTCACGGGCATGGCCGAGACGGCGGGGCGTGACCTGGATTTCCTGGAGTGAAGCCGGGGCTACGCTTTCGTTCGAACGAAGGCGTAGTTGACCTGGGGGAGGGAGTTGAAGTTCGCGGCCTTTTCGCGATACTCCTTCGCCTTCGCCGCATCACCCTTTCCCTTGTAGGCCTGGCAGAGGCGATAGAGGTCCTGGGGATTCTGCTGGTTCGCCTGCAGCAGCTCGGCGATCGCCCGGTCGTAGTCCTTCTGCGCCAGGGCGATGATTCCGTCGAGCTCGTGGGCGTTCCGCACCTGGGCCGGGTTCTTCTTGGCTTCGGCGCCCTTCCGGAATACGTCCGCCTCGCTCTTGGCCGCCGCAAAGTCTCTCTTGGCCACCGCGACGCGAGCGAGGTTGTAGTGGCTGACGAGCGCGGCGTTGGCCTTGATCTCCGCTGAAAGGGCCGAGCCCTCGACGAGCTTCAGACCGCGCTCGAATTCGGCTCGGGCTTGATCGGGCTTTCCCATCTCCAGAAGGATGTTTCCCTTCAACCCGTTGTCGAAAGCCATCGCCGGGACGTCGTTGGTCTTCTCCCCCAGGGCGTACTGCTTGTCCACGTCCTCGAGCGCCTTGGCCATCTTCCCGCCGTCGATGTGAACGACCGTGAGGGCGAAGAGCGCCGTTCGGCGCTCGCCGTCCGTCCTGGCCTTCTGCGTGATGTTCGCAAGCTCCGCCTCGGCCTCGGCCGGCTTGCCGGAGTACAAGAGGTTCATCGCGATTCCCTGGTGGGCGTTCAGGAAGTTGGGATCGATCTCCAGCGCCTTGCGGTACTGGGCGATGGAATCGTCGAATCGGCCCATCTTCAGGAGCAGCTCGGCATAGGAGTCGTAGGGGTTGGGGTCCCTGGGGATCAGCTCGATGTACTTCTGAAACGCCTTCTCTGCGCCGGCGAAGTCGCCGGTCTGCCGGTAGGAGTAGCCGAGCAGGTTGTAGGCCGTCGAGTAGCTCGGCTCGAGCTCCGTCGCCTTCTTGTACTGCTCGATCGCCTGAGCGTATTGCTGCTGTCCGAAAAAGTAGCCGCCCAGGTTGAAATGGGCCCGCTCGTCGTTCGGATATGCCGCGACGAGGGTGTCCAGGTATTCCTTCTGCTTCGCCGGGTTGGTGTTCGCGCCCGCCTCGGCGGCCAGTATCAGGAGCTTCTCTCCGTTCGAAGCCTTGTCGGCCAGGCCGACGGCCTTCTGGAGGTGCTCGAAGAACTCCTTGCCGGTCGGCGCCGAGTTGGCGAGGGCGAGCTCGGCCGAGGCGAAGCCCGGATCGAGCGAAGCCGCCTTCTGGAAGTGCGCGATGGAGTCCGTGATCAGCAGCTTCTCGAGATTGTCGCGGCCCTTCAGAAACTCGGCCTTGGCTTCGGCCGACGACGTGGTCACCGGGATCTTCCCGCCGTCCGCCCGGGTCGCCTGCGGGGCTTCCGGCGCAGGGGCGGGAGGAGCTTCTTTCTTCGCACAGCCCCCTGTCCATGGCCCGGCTGCAAGGCCCAAAACCAGCAACGGCTCGAGGAGTCGGTTCCGGCGCATGAGGTCCTCCTTACGCGATTCGACCGCGGGGGCGGATCGTCGGGTTCTACGAAGCCGCCGGAAGAAGGTTGCGAGAGCCTTCGGCGTCGAGGGCGGCCAGGAAGAGGTCCCGGCTCTTTGCTTGGCTGGTGCTAGCATTTTCGTCTTTATGCCGGACAACGTCCACGACGGCCCGCCCCTGACGTACGTCGACACCGCGTGGCTGCACATGGAAGACCCCACGAACCTCAGAGTTCGAGGCGCTCCTCGAGGGGGCAGGCCATGCCGGTCTCAGGGCATCACGTGGACTTCGGGGTCGAGCGAGATCTTCTTCCCGTTCGGGAGTGTGACGAAGACGGTGTACTTGAATCTCCGGCCGGCGTGCTTCGCGTCGGAAACGTGGTGCGACAGGATGTGTTTCTTCGACTTGGGCACGATGTGACCCTCATGGAACGGGTGCAGCCCCACGTCGAACTCGATCGAGTCGATTGTTCCTTCCCCGGCGACCGGCCGCGACGCTAGAACTTCCACCGGTATCCGAGATACCAGGCCGTCGCGATGTGCGCGACGATCACGAGGACGAGAAAGACGGCGAGCACGACGTGAAGGCCGCGCCAGTAGTGCATCACCATTTTCGCCGTCCGGAACACCGACGCCTGCGTCTTCAACCGCAGGAGCCGCGTGATCATCGTGCTGAACTCGTGATAATCCTTTCGCTCGGGGAAAAGAGACCGGCACGCGACGAGCGACAGGCGAACCCGGATCAGGTCCACCGGGAAGGAGGCCAGCATCCGAAAGAAGCCGATGCCCTCGTGGGGAGGAGACGTCGCCGTCCGCAGGAGCCAGTGGATTTCCTGCGGTTTTCGAACGTTCTCGAGCAGGGGGTTGAGACTTCCCCTGAGCTGCTCCATCCGGCTCCTGAGCTCCGTCAGCTCGAGATAGTGGTCTCCCGAGATGGGAACGAGCCCGAAGAGAAAACGCCCCACGAGCCCCGTCGAGACGACGCAGACCAGCGAGCTGTAAGACAGAGTCGCGACCATGTTGTTGGAGCCGAAAGCCGCGTGAAAGAGGATGACGAGAGGGCTCATGATGCCGACGAAAACATGGAACGTGAGCCAATGGCGGATCGGTTTCCGGCCCTTCATTCGGCGCCAGTGCTTCCGCAGCGGCAGAAGGAAATTCGAGAGCATCACCAGCGTGGCGACAATCCCGATACCGTGTCCCCACGTCCCTCCCGGCTTGAGGGCCTTGTGCAGCGGTGAATACACACGTGCCGTAGGGGGAAGCCAGTAGTAGTTCCGTCCCACGTACCACAAGCCCGCCAGAATGACGACGCCGAGAGCGGCGAGCGCCGTGCCCAGTCGAATGCGTTGCCGTTCTTCCGTCTTCTCTTCGGTCAGAACCCGCGAGGACGCCTGTGTCTTCTTTGGCTTCTCGATCTTCTGCCCGACGTGTCGCTGAATGGACACGCCGAGGCCCTTGAGAAACTCCGTGGGCAGGACCCCGCCGACATTGACGACCACGTAGTCGTTGGCGATTTCGGTTCTGGTCCCGGCGACATCGAGCTCCACCTTGTCCGGATGGATGGACACGACGGTGGAGCTCATGATGGCGTTCACTTTTCCGTCCTTGATGAGCTTCTCGACGTTGTCCTTGTTGCGCTGCTTGGCCCTTCCGAAGGCAGGGGCCCTGTACGAGATGCTGACCTCGGTCCCCTCTTGCGCAGAGACCATCTGGGCGATTTCGAGGGCCGAATCGCCTCCGCCGACGACGAGGACCTTCTTTCCGGCGTACTGCTCCGGATGGAGGAGGAGATAGGTCACTTTCGGAAGATCCTCGCCGGGCACCTCCAGTTTCCGCGGGGTCCCCATTCGACCGATGGCCAGAACCACCTTCTGGCACTTGATCCTCTCCTTCTCGGTCACCACCTCGAAATTTCCGTCCGCGCCGTCGATGCCGGACACCTTGACGCCGTGCTGGATCTTGATCGTCCGCCTTCCGGAGAGCCGTCGTGAACATCTCCATGAGATCTTCTTTGGAGATCAGACGGCCTGCCGAATTTCCCGAAGTAGGGAAGATCGACGGTTTCCGTCATCACGAGCTTCTGGCGAGGGTAGTTCGCAATCGTTCCGCCGAGGGTGGCTCCCTGGTCCACGAGGCGGAACGTGAGGCCCGCCTCCTGCATGGTCAGCGCCGCGGCGATTCCGGACGGTCCTGCGCCGACGATGACGGCGTTGAACCTGTCCTCCGGCCGTCGGCTTGAGGATGGTCTTGAAGCGCCGCCCGAGCTGCATTCCCTGTCTCACGGCGTTCTTGATGAGGCCCATCCCGCCGAGCTCGCCGATGATGTGAACGCCCGCGCGGTTCGTTTCGAAGAATTCATCGACCTCCGGAAGATCGAGCCCGCGCTCGCTCGTGCCGAACACGAGTCTTATGGCGCCGACCGGACACTCGAGCTCGCACCGGGAATGGCCGATGCAGTTGGCCGCGACGATCAGGGCGGCTTTCCCGTCGACGATGCCCAGAATGTCCCCTTCCGGGCAGACCTTGATGCACGAGAGGCTTCCGATGCAGGTGTTCGGATCGATGACCGGGTGCAGCGTGGGCGGAATGTGGAGTTCCTTCTCGATCGACGTCTTCAGCGTGTGCGTGTCCTTGACCTGACGCACCTTGCGTCGCTTGAGAAAGAAAGTAGATCCCCAGGGCGACCGTGACGATGGACGCGACGAGAATCGCCGAGGTGTTCTGCATGCCTTTACCCCTCGGAGCGACGTCAGACCTTCTTCGCGAGGACGTCGCACTCCCGGGCAGGATACCGTGCTCGGGGCGGGGCGAGTCGGCGGGAATCCGGGCCCCGCACAGGAGTAGTGCGCCCCATCACCTCATTCTCGCCACCGAACTCGATATGTTAGGCGGCGCGAGGCAGTATGGAACTCTCTCAGATACTCGGCGAGGTCCTGCAAGACGAGCGCCTTCGTTGCGGTGCCGTCATCGACGAGTTTGGCCAGGTCCTGATTCGCGTCGGCGACTTCGAGTCCTATCCGGCGCCGAGTCTCGTCGCTTCTCTTCTCGGTCCGTCCGGAACCCCTCGCGCAACCTACGCGAGCCTCGACGGGCAGCCTCTTCCCCAGATCTGGGGCGAAGGCCCGTACTTCGCCTTCATCGACCGGCCGATGCCCGGCATTGCATTCGTCTTTTTCGGCGTTCCCGTGCGCTCCGCCTTCTCTTTTCTTCGGCGTCGCTCCGGAGACCATGAGGCCTCCACGCTCCTGGAGCACTCGAAGCAGCGTTGCCCGCCGGCTCCGAGAGGCCTTCGCTCGCTAGGTCCGCCGCCGACACGACCCCGCGGGAGCTCCTCGCGGAGTTTCGGGTCCAGGACTCGCGAAGGACGCAATGCGCCCCGTCAGGCGATGGCGCGCGCGAGCTCTCCGACCCGCTCGTGCCCCCGGGCGCTCAGCTCGCGCAGGCTCCGGTCGAAGTTCGGGTGGGTCATGCCGCTGGTGAGGAACGTCGAGCGATACGCCTTGGTCTGGGCCTCGGCGATCTCGGCTTTCTCCTCGGCGGAAAGCGTCCGCCCGATCGCTTTCTGCAGGCTCTCCAGGTCGAGCTGCACCTGCGCGGCCAAGCCGCCGTCGATGAACTTGCCGATGTCCATGTAATCGTCGATGCCCGCCTCGATCTTCACCCGCTCGAGAGCGCTGGCGATCTTGTCGACGATGAGCGTGTCGAGCTTGGCGTGCTGGCTCTCCTCGAGCCAGTGGTGCTTGAGCAGGCTGCAGAAGAGCGGATCCAGCCGCTCCTCGGTGTTGTCCTTCACGCTCTCCACGTAGTGCTTCTGCGTCAACCATTCGATGTGCAGCGTGGCGAGGAACACGCCCAGCCTGGAGTGGTTGAGGATGGCGGCGGCGATCTCCTTCGCCGGACCGATGGCGCCGCAAGGAGTGCCGAACCCCCTCTCGAACTCCTTCACGAACCACTTGAAGAGCTGGATGTGCTTCGCTTCCTCCTCGGCGAAGCGCAGCAGCGCGCGCATCTCGTAGTCGTCGCCGTGCGCGCTGGATTCGGCGTGCTCGATCACCGCGGGCAGGATGTACTCCTCGCATCAGGCCGAACAGATACAGGTACGTGAAGCCGCGGATCTGGTTGAGCTTGAGCTTCTCCCCGGCGCTCAGGCAGCGGATTCCCTTCACGCCGGCGAGCGATTCCGGCAGGAACGGCTTCGCGAAGTCGAAGGTCCGTCCGTCGATCACGTCCTCGAGCTTCCAGTTGACCTTCTCCGACGCTTCCAGATTCGACCGGTAATCGTAATTGTGACTCAGCATGATCCGATCCTCCTGCGTCTGAAGATCGGTTCGAGACGGCGCCTCGACAATGGGAACTTTGTCCCGATCTGGCTATGATCGATGAGATCGCCGGGACGAATGTCCCGCCGCCATGGAAAAGACGCCGCGCCAGCGCATCCAGTTCCTCCGCACGACAGACGGCGTGCAGATCGCCTGGGCCGAGTCCGGAGCCGGTCCGCCGCTGATCAAGGCCTCCAACTGGCTGAGCCACCTCGAATACGAGTGGGAGAGCCCCGTCTGGCGGCACTGGATCCGGTTCTTCTCGCGACCACTTCCGCTTCGTGCGGTACGACGAACCCGGCTGCGGGATGAGCGACTGGAACGTAGACGATCTCTCCCCCTCGCGTTGGGCCGGCGATCTCGAAGCGGTCGCCGACGCGGCCCTTCCTGAGGGCGCGTTTCCCCTCATCGGCGTCTCGCAAGGGGCGGCCACGTCCATCGCCTATGCGGTGAAGCACCCGGAACGCGTTTCACGACTCGTGCTTTACGGCGGCTATGCGCGCGGCTGGGCGCTCCGCGGCGACTCCGCCGGGAAGCGCGAGTACGAAGCGATCGTCGCCCTCGCTGCCCTCGGATGGGGCAAGGACAACCCCGCCTTCCGGCAAGTGTTCACCTCCCGCTTCATTCCGGGAGCGACCAGCGAGCAGATGGACTGGTTCAACGAGCTCTGCAAGAGGACCAGCTCGCCGGCGATCGCCGCCGAGCTGCTGCGGGCGCGCGGCGACGTCGACGTCAAGGAGCTGGTGGCGAAAGTGCGCACGCCCACGCTCGTCATCCATGCGCGCGAGGACGCCGTGGTGCCGGTCGCCTGCGGGCGCGAGCTGGCGGCCCTCATCCCCGGCGCCGAGTTCGTCGAATTGGACTCGAAGAACCACATCCTGCTCGAGGGCGAGCCGGCCTGGGAGCGATTCTGCGCTGCCATCCGCGACTTCATGGGAATCGCACCTGCCGAAAGAGGCGAGGAGCGCGCCTTCGCCTCGCTGACCCTGCGGGAGCGGGGGATTCTCGCCTTGCTGACCGAGGGATTGAGCAACGCGGACATTGCCGAGCGCCTCGGCCTGAGCGAGAAGACCGTCCGCAACCACATCTCCAATCTCTTCGACAAGCTCGGGGTGTGGACGCGCGCCCAGGCGATCGTCTTCGCGCGCGACCGGGGTTTCCGCACCTGAAACCGGTTTGCCGGAGGCCGCAGAGGATTCGGGTGAGGGCGCGCCGGCCGCTCAAGGCGTCGCGCGACCCTCCTCTCGGCTCAACGCCGCGAAAAGGACGATGAGGCCGAGGACGGCGTAGGCCGCGGCGAAGTGGAACGGGACGAGGGAGCCGGCGCGCCAGGGCAGAAAGAGAGTGCTGGTCGGGGTCGAAGAGTGGATCACGCCGAAGAGGCAGAGAAGAGCCGCCGCGAAGAATGCGAGCGCGCTTCGGAGGAAGCGCCGGTCGATGAGATCCGCGGTCGCGGCGCCCCAGATCACGGCGACGATGACGAAGCCGTTTCCCAGCAGCGTCAGCGCGCGCAGCGTCTCGCCGGTTTCGCCGCCGGGTGGGGCGGCGCCCGGCGGCAGGAGCGCCCTCGCTTCGAGCGCCGCGACGAAAGCGAGAGACGGCAGGGTGGCGATCGCCGCGGCGGCCGCATGGCGGGACGGAGTCGCCGTGAAAGCCTGCGCGAGGACCTCGATGCCGATGTAGATCAGGATCGGCGCGACCGCCGCGGCGGGGATCCAGTCGACGAGCAGGGGCAGGTATCCGAGGATCCCGCCGAGCCCGACGAAGAGCCCCGTCGCCACGGCGTAGCCCGCGCCCGCCCCCATCTTCTTGTAGGCCGGGTGGCCGATGTACGGAGTGCTCTCGACGACGCCGCCACAGAGCCCGGCCGCCAGCGTGCAGAGGCCCTCCGTCGCGAGGATCGCGCGCGTGTCGTATTCGTCGCCCGCCGCGGCCGCGCTCTCGGTGTTGTCGATTCCTCCGACGATCGTCGAGAGCGCGAAAGGCAGAGCGATCGGCAGATAGACCCACGCGAGCGACAGCCCGCCCAGGAAAGCGAGGCTCGGCCACGGGACGGAAACGTGGAGCGGCGAAGGTTCGTGGACGACCGGCGAAAGCAGCGGGCTGTGAAGTCCGGCGGCGGACAGCGCCCACGAGACCGCGACCGCGGCGACCACCGAGACGAACGCTCCCGGCAGGCCGCCCGGCAGCCGCACCCGGCCGAAGAGCGTGATCAGGATGACTCCGAGCCCGACGAAGCCCACGATCGGGTCGGCGAAGACCTTGAGCAGGGGAAGCAGGCCGATGAGCGCGATCCCCGCTCCGCCGATCGAGCCCAGCAAGGCCGCGCGCGGCAGGACGGAGCGGACGGCGTTGCCGAACATCGCGAGGCCCGTCTTGAAGAGGCCGACGAGAACCGTGACGGCCATGCCCATCTTCCAGGAGAGGACCGCATCGCCCGTAGCCAGATAGGCCGGCCCGAGGACGGCGAAGGACATTCCGAAGACGCTCGGGGCGTTGAGTCCCAGCGGCATCGCGGTCACGTCGTCGCGGCCGGTCCGGCGGCCGAGCCGGCGGGCGAGGAAGGCGTAGACGAGATCCCCGAGGAGGACGCCGATGGCGGTGCCCGGCACCATGCGCTCGAGGACGATGGCCCGGGGGAAGTGGAAGGCGCCGATCAGGATCGTGGCGAGGATGACGAGGTTCGCGACGTTGTCGAACATGAGCGCGAAGAACGCGTTCAAGTCTCCGACGCGGAAGAACGGCCTACGTGACGGCATGGCTCGAGGGTCCCGCGGATGGTATGCCAGCCTGGTCCCTCGCTCTCCGGCGGCAAGAGAAAACGTGTCATCAGAAAGGTTTCCGCTGCTGTCGAGCGCTTTCAGCCCATGATGCGGGCGTTTCATTGCACCCGGTTCCAGCGGATCCGATCCTTACTACAGGAGAGCGTCGTGAGCCCGCTAAATCGGACTGTCAAGCGCTACGAGATGGTGAATGTGCGGCCGGGCTATCTGATGATCGAGCTGGAGAGCCACACCCTCACCCGGCGCTCGTATTTCGCGGCAGAGCGGGTGCCGCCCCTGGAGGAGTACCGCGAGGGCAATCAGTTCTGGAAGCCCCAGGAGGCGGCCCAGACCTTCCAGTTCGACGTCCGCGACACCCAGACCGGCGAGGTGGTGCCCTTCGGGGACCTGGCGGGGCTCCTGTATTACGCCTGCTGCGCCAAGGGCAGCACCGTCTACCAGATGGGCGACCTGGCCCACGACCAGCGGGTCTCGCTCTACGTGGCGATCACGACCGAGGGCGAGGAGGGCGCCGCGCCCATGCCTCTCGAGAAGGTCCGGGTCCTGAACGCGCTCTTCAACGAGCGCCTGACCAGCCCCCGGAAGAAGGTGCTGATTCTGCCCGACCTCTTCAACCTCCACCGCGAGATCACTTACGGGCAGATCGCGATCGATTTCGGCCTCACGTCCATGGAATGAGGAGCACAGGATGAAGATTCAGGAACTCGCGGAGCGGCTCGAGCTCAAAGCGGCCACCAGCGTCTTCGATCGGGACGTGACGGGCGTCTACATATCGGACATGGTCAGCGACGTGATCGCCAACGCCAAGGCGGGCGACCTGCTCGTCACCGCGCAGGCCCACGCCAACGTGATCGCGGCCGCCAATCTGGTCGATACGTGCGCCATCGTCATCACCCAGGGCAAGGCTCTTTCCGACGACGTGGTGAAGATGGCGGAGAAGGCCGAGATCGCGGTGTTCACCACGGCCCTGAATCGCTGGCAAATGGCCACGAAACTGTATGAGGCCGGGATTCGCTAGACGGCCGCCCGAGGGCGGCCCGGGGTGAGGGCATGCTTCTCGCGGAGATCGTCACGCTCCTCGGCTGCACGGAGCTGCTGGCCCTCGACGGGGCCGGCGGCCGGGAGATCGCCGGCTGCTTCGCCGCCGACCTCATGAGCGAGGTGCTGGCCTTCTGCGGCCACGGGCCCCTGCTCGTCACCGGGTTGACCAACTTGCAGTCGGTGCACACCGCAGAGGTGGTCGACGCGCAGGCCATCCTCTACGTCAACGGCAAGCGGCCCGACGCGCAGGTGCTGGCCGTGGCGCGCGCGCGCGGCCTGCCGCTCTTGTCCACACCCCTCACCATGTACGAGGCCTGCGGCCGCCTGCACCGGTGCGGCCTGCCCGTCTCCAACAAGCAACAGGGGACCGCGCCCTGAGCGAGGTGCTCTATGCCGAGACCTTCCAGATCCGCGGAGGCGACTTCGAGCACGGGGGAGAGGTGGCCACGCGTATCAAGTCCATCTGCAAGGACCTGGGCATCCGGCCCGACCTCATCCGCCGGCTCTCCATCGCCAACTTCGAGGCGGAGATGAACGTCGTCATGCACGCCGACGAGGCGGACCTGAGCTTCCTGGTCCTGCCCGAGGCGGTGCGGGTGGTGGTGGCGGACCGCGGCCGGGGGATCCCCGACATCGAGCTGGCCATGACGCCTGGCTGGTCCACCGCCACACCCGAGATGCGCGCTCGCGGCTTCGGAGCGGGGCTGGGCCTGCCCAACATCAAGAACAGCGCGGACGAGTTCCAGGTGGAATCGACCCCGGGGGTCGGCACCACGCTCACCTATACGGTGCGACTTGCCTGACGTGGCGGAAGGCGACCGCCACCGGAGCAAGCACTCGATCGTCTTCGACCCCGAACGCTGCGTGGGCTGCGTCGACTGCTGCAAGGCCTGTCCCACCGCGGCCATCCGCGTGCGGAGCGGGTGCGCGGTGGCCGACCCGGAGCTTTGCATCGACTGCGGCGAGTGCATCCGCTGGTGCCGGCACGGGGCGATGCACGCGGCCACCGCGACTTCAGCGGACCTCAAGCGCTTCAAGTACACGGTGGCCCTGCCCTCGATGACCTTGTACTCGCAGTTCGGCAAGGACGTGGACCCGGGCCAGGTGCTGCAGGCCCTCCGCAGCCTGGGTTTCGACGACGTCTACGACCTGTCGGCCATGTGCGACATGCATGCGAGCGCCACAGACGCCTACCTCTCGGAGTGCCGCGGCCCCTGGCCGAAGATCTCGGTGACCTGCCCCGCCATCATTCACCTGATACAGCTCCGCTACCCGGACATGATCGACAACCTGCTGCCTATCGAGACCGCTCGGGAGCTGGCGGCCAAGCTGCTGCGCCGGCGGCTGGCTGCGGAAAAAGGGCTCGAGCCCTGCGACATCGGCATCTTCTTCATCACTCCCTGCAGCGCCATGCTGCAGTCCATCAACCACCCGGAGGCCCTGGAGGCGTCTTACCTGGACGGGGCCTTCTCCATCGCCGAGTTCTATGGTCCGCTGCTCAAAGCCATCAAGGCCGGAGGGCCCGTGGAGAACCCTCCGCCCGTCAGCGAGCGCGGGCTGCTCTGGGCGATGGCGGGCGGGGAGATCGCGGGCCTGCGCAACGCCAACACCATGACCGTGGGAGGGGTGCGAGACGTGCTTCGGGTCTTCGACCACATCGAGGAGGGCAAGCTCCAGGCCGTCGACTTCATCGAGGCCTACATCTGCCCGGACGGCTGCATCAGCGGGCAGCTCACGGTGGAGAACCGTTACGCCGCCCGGCGCACCGTGCAGCAGGTCGTGCGCCGGCACATCCGGCGGGCGGGCGAGGGGGCGGTGGTGTCCGAGGAGAAGGTGCGCGCGATGCTGCGGGAGCACTTCTTCGATCTGGAGGAGCACCTCAAGGCCCGTCCGGTGCGCCCGCTGGGACGCAACTTGCGCGAGGCGGCGGAGCGCAAGCGAGAGGAGGAGCGGGTCCAGGCGGAACTGCCGGCCAGGGACTGCGCGGCGTGCGGCGCTCCGAGCTGCGTGACCCACGCCCAGGACGTGGTGCGCGGCCAGGCCGTTCTGGACGACTGCGTGTTCGTCCGCATTGCACGCCTGAAGGAAGCGATGGGCTCCTACGAAGGAAGCGGTCCATGACTAAGCAAATGCTGGTGCTGCATCTGTGCTGCCCCCAGTGCGGCGCGGCGCTCACCGAGGGCACGAGGGTGCGCCTCGACGGTCATTTGCGCCGCACTCACCAGCAGGGGGCGGTCTCCCTGAGCGCCGTCTTCGGCGACTACGGCGTGGAGACGGACCTCGACCTGGAAGCAGGCGACGCCATCGATCTCAGCTGCCCGAAATGCGAAGCCAGCGTGATGCTGCCGCTGGCCTGCAAACTCTGCGGCGCCGCCATGGCGTCGCTCAACATTGCCAAGGGCGGCTACCTGGAGTTCTGCTCCCGGCGCGGGTGCAAGGCCCACGCCCTCGGGGGCACCGGCAATATCGACGACATGATGAGCCTGATGAACCGCATGTTCGAGACGCCCTATGACTAGCGGGGTGCCGGGAGTCCCCGACCTGGATGCGCCCCGCGCGTATGACTTCAGGAACCTCCATTACAAGGGTGAAAGCGGGGTCCTGATCCCTCTCCTGCAGAAGTTCCAGACCGAGGATGGCTACATCTCCCGCGAGCGGATCGCCGAGATCCACAGGAAGACGGGGGTGCCCCTTTCCCAGATCTTCGGGGTCGCCACTTTCTATGCGCAGTTCCGGCTGCACCCCGTCGGCCGCAACATCATCAAGGTCTGTCATGGCACCGCCTGCCACGTGGCGAAGGCCAACGGGATCTCCAACACGCTGAAGGACCAGCTGCGGATCGGGGAGGGAGAAACCACTCCGGACCGCGAGTTCACGCTGGAGACGGTGTCCTGCCTGGGCTGCTGCAGCCTGGCCCCGGTGATCATGATCAACAAGGACACCCTCGGCAACCTCAAGCCCGCCGACCTCAGGAAGGTGCTCAAGCCCTACCGGGAGCGGAAGACGAAGGCTGGCCCGTGAGGATCCTCGTCGGGCTGGGCACGTGCGGGGCCGCGGCCGGCGCCGGGGCGACCTACTCCGCCATCCTGGCCAGGACGGAAGCGCAGAGCGGCAGCTGGAAGGTTGGAAAGACCGGGTGCGTGGGAATGTGTTACCGGGAACCGCTGGTGGAGGTGCGCGAGGTCGACGGAACGCGCTGGCTGTACGGGCAGATGAGCCCGGACCGGGTCGACCGGCTGCTCGAAGAGCACGTCGGGAAAGGCGAGCCCATCGAGGAGTGGCTGGTGTGGACCAGCAGAGGCAAGGGCCCTGAGAATTCCTTCCTCGACCGCCAGCAGCGCATCGTGCTGCGCAACTGCGGGGTGATCGACCCGGAGAGGATCGAGGAGTACCTCGAGATGGGCGGGTACAAGGCCCTGGAGCGGGTTCTCGACTCCAAGGATCCCGACGGCGTCATCAACCTGATCATCGAGTCCGGGCTGCGCGGGCGCGGAGGGGCGGGGTTCCTCACCGGGATGAAGTGGCGCTTCACCAAGCTGGCGCCAGGTGAACAGAAATACGTGATCTGCAACGCCGACGAGGGCGACCCCGGAGCCTTCATGGATCGCTCGGTCCTGGAGAGCGATCCCCACTCGGTGCTGGAGGGCATGGCGATCGCCGGCCACGCCATCGGCTCCACGCGGGGCTACATCTACGTGCGCGCCGAGTACCCGATGGCCGTCGAGCGGCTGAACATCGCCATCGCCCAGGCCGAGGCGCACGGGCTGCTTGGTGACAACATCTTCGGCACGGGATTCGAGTTCCACGTCGCGCTGAAGGAAGGGGCGGGGGCCTTCGTGTGCGGCGAGGAGACGGCCCTCATCGCCTCGATCGAGGGCCGCCGCGGCATGCCGCGCGTGCGGCCGCCATTCCCGGCGGTCAAGGGCCTGTGGGAGTGCCCCACCAACATCAACAACGTGGAAACGTTCGCCAACGTGCCCTGGATCGTGCTCAACGGGGCGCGGGCCTTCAACTGCCTGGGCACCGCGAACAGCAAGGGCACCAAGGTCTTCGCCATGGCCGGCAAGATCCGGCGGGGCGGGCTGGTGGAGGTCCCCATGGGGATCTCCATCCGGGAGATCGTCAACGACGTCTGCGGGGGCATCAAGGAGGACCGCAAGTTCAAGGCCGTGCAGATGGGCGGGCCGTCCGGCGGCTGCATCCCCGCGGAGCTGGAAAACACCGTCATCGACTACGAGTCCATCAACAAGACGGGCGCCATCATGGGCTCGGGCGGGCTGGTGGTGCTCGACGAGACCACCTGCATGGTGGACGTGGCCCGCTTCTTCCTGGACTTCACGCAGCGCGAGTCCTGCGGGAAGTGCACGTTCTGCCGTGTGGGGACCAAGCGCATGCTGGAGATCCTCGTCCGCATCACCGAGGGCAAGGGAGAGGAGGCGGACATCGAGAGGCTGGAGAACCTGGCCTCCCTGGTCAAGAACAACTCGCTGTGCGGCCTGGGCCAGACCGCCCCGAACCCGGTGCTCACCACCCTCAAGTACTTCCGGGCGGAGTACGAAGCGCACATCTCCAACCGCAAGTGTCCCGCCCACCACTGCCAGGCCCTGCTCACCTACACCGTCAACGAGAAGTGCAACGGCTGCGGAGTGTGCGGGCGGGCGTGCTCGGCCAAGGCCATCACCGGCGAGAAGCGCAAACCTCACGTCATCGATCACAGCCTCTGCGTCCGCTGCGACGAGTGCTACCGGGCCTGCCGCTTCGAAGCGATCACGAGGGTGTAGGGCATGGAACTCGTCAAGCTCCACATCGACGGCAAGCGGGTCATCGCCGACAACCGCATGACCATCCTGGAAGTGGCCCGCGAGAACGGAATCGCCACGATCCCCACCCTCTGCCACGACGGGCGCCTCGAGCCCTTCGCCTCCTGCTTCCTGTGCGTGGTGAAAGTGCAGGGGGCGCGCACACTGGCGCCGGCTTGCTCCACGAAGGTGGCGGCGGGCATGGTGGTGGAGACCTCCAACCCGGAGATCCGGCGCTCGCGCAAGGCGGCCCTGGAGCTGATGCTCTCCAACCACTACGCGGACTGCATCGGTCCCTGCCAACTCGCCTGCCCGGCGGGCGTGGACATCCAGGGCTACATCGCCCTGGCCGCCCTGAACAAATACCGCGAGGCCATCGCCCTCATCAAGGACCGCAACCCGCTGCCCGCCGTGTGCGGACGTGTGTGCACACGCCCCTGCGAGGTAAAGGGCTGCCGGCGGAACCTGCTCGACGAGGCCGTCGGCGTCGACTACATCAAGCGCTATCTCTCGGACCTCGACCTGGGCGACGAGGACCCCTGGCGCCCGAGCCCGGCTCCTTTCAACGGCAAGAAGGTGGCGGTGGTGGGCGCGGGCCCGGCGGGGCTGTCCTGCGCCTACTACCTCACCCTGCGAGGCTACAAAGTTTCGATGTTCGAGGCACAGCCAGAAGCCGGGGGCATGCTGCGCTACGGCATCCCGGAGTACCGTTTGCCCAAGGACGTGCTCGACCTGGAGATCAACCAGATCCTCGACCTCGGCGTCCAGCTCTCCACCAACGTCCGGCTCGGGCGCGACTTCACGGTGGCCAGCCTGAAACAGGGTGGCTACGACGCCATCTTCCTGGGGCTGGGCGCCTGGGACAGCTCCAAGATGCGCGTCGAGGACGAGGACTCCCCGGGGGTGCTCGCCGGCATCGATTTCCTCAAGCAGTTCGGCCTCAAGCGCAGGATCGACATCCACGGCAGGGTGCTGGTCGTGGGCGGCGGTAACACCGCCGTCGACTGCGCGCGCACGGCCCTGCGCCTGGGCGTCGCCGAGGTCCGCATCCTCTACCGGCGCACGCGCAAGGAGATGCCCGCCAACGAGACGGAGATCGGGGAGGCGGAGCACGAGGGCGTGAAGATGGACTTCCTGGTCGCCCCCGTGCGGGTGCTGCGCGGGGAGAACGGCCGCGTGTCGGGGGTGGAGTGCATCCGCATGGAGCTGGGCGAGCCCGACCAGAGCGGCCGCCGCAGCCCCAAGCCCATGCGCGGCTCCGAGTTTCGCATCGACTGCGACTTCGTGATCGCCGCCATCGGCCAGGGCACGCGCGTGCAGGAGCTGGTGGACGGGCGGGTGCCCAACTTCCTGCCCCTTGGCGAGTCGCTGAGCCTCACCCGCTGGCAGACCGTGGAGGTCAACGCACGCACCTTCGAGACCACCGTGGACGGAGTGTTCTCGGGGGGCGACGTGGTCACGGGAGCGGCCACCGCCATCGAGGCCATCGCCGCCGGGCGCAAGGCCGCCTACGCCATCGACCGCTACGCAGTCACCGGCCGGGCCGAGCCCGAGCCGGTGGAGGTGTACAGCCGCAAGGACGCTTACCGAAAGGTCCAGGTCGAGGACCTGCCTCCGGGCTCCGCCGACGGGCGGCGAAGCATGCCCGTGCTGCCCCCCGCGGAGCGCGCCCTCAGCTTCGCCGAGGTGGAGACCGGCTACAGCCGCGAGGACCTGCGCCGCGAGACGGCGCGCTGCCTGGAGTGCGGCTGCACCGCTCTCTTCACCTGCGATCTCAGGCGCCACGCCACCGAGTACGGGGCCGACGTGACGACGTTCATGGGAAAGGCCGTCGAGCACCCCGTCGACCGGCGCCACCCGCTGATGGTGCTCGACCCCAACAAGTGCGTGCTGTGCGGCCGCTGCGTGCGCATCTGCAGCGAGCTCGTGGGGGTGGCCGCCTACGGTTACGTCAAGCGGGGTTTCGACACCGTGATCAAGCCCGCCCTGGGCGACTCCCTGCTCGACACCGAGTGCGTGAGCTGCGGGTTGTGCATCGGCACCTGCCCCACGGGGGCCATCGCCGAGAAGCTGTTCCTGGCCAAGCCAGGCCCCTGGAAGACCACCCGAGTGGAGTCGGTCTGCCATTACTGCAGCGCCGGCTGCCGGCTGGGCTACGAGGTTTCCGGCACCACCCTGGTGCAGGTCTCGCGTTCGGCTGACGATGCGAGTACCGGCGGCAACCACTGCAAGAAGGGCCGCTTCGGCTACGGCCACGTGCAGTCGAAAGAGCGCCTGCGCTTGCCCCTGCTGCGCGTCGGGCGCGAGTTGCAGGAGACGAGTTTCGAGGAGGCTCTGCGCTACTCCAGCATGCGGCTCAAGGAGCTCACCCGCCGCTACAGCGGCGACCAGGTGGCGGTGTTCGTCTCGCCCCGCCTTACCAACGAGGAGATTTACCTCGCACAGAAGCTGGCCCGACTGGCCTTGCGCACGCACAACGTGACCTCGCTGGCCCACCTCGTGAACCGCGAGCTGCAGGCCCCCGAGGTGGTGTCCACGGCCTCCTACGCGGACATCCGAGACTCCCAGGCCCTGCTGGTGGTCAACGCGGCCCTCGACGAGGAGAGCTTCGCGGTGGATATCGCCTGCAAGCAGGCCATTCGCAAGGGCGCCCGCCTCGTCTACGTCGGCCCCGAGGACAACCGCACTTCCCGTTTTGCCGAGCTGCACTTGCGCTGCCTGCCCGGCGGGCAGGCCTTTGCCGTCCTCGGCCTGTTGAAGGACTACGCCGCCTTGCGGCCGGGCGCGCTCGACGACCGGCCGGAGCTGGCCCACGCGGTGGCCGAACTCTCCGACGAGAGCCTGGAGAAGCTCTCCGGGGTGGCGCGCGCCGCCTCGCGCGAGGCGGCCGGCATCCTGGCCAGGACCATCCTCAAGGTGATGCTGTTCAACAAGGACTACCGCGGCTCGCGGCTGGCCCACGACGAGCGGCTCTTCGCCCAGGCGGCCGCGGCCCTGGGCTGTTCGCTGCTCGCCCTGCGCGAGAAGGCAAACGCTCAGGGGCTGCTCGACATGGGCGCCGACCCGCGCTGGCTGCCTGGCTACGTCGACCCCGAAGGCGGCGAGGCCCTGGAGCGGATGGAAAAGGAGCAGGGGGTGGTCCTGTGCGACCTCTCACCACCGGGCCTGGACGTGGCTCAGCTCCTGCGCGACAAGAAGATCAGGGTCGCCGTCGTGCTCGGCGAGGATCCCGTGGGCGCCTCCGGGTTCCCGCAGGATCTGTGCGACGGCCTCCTGGCCGCCGACTTCCTGCTCGTCGGCGACCTCTTCCTCACCGCCACCGCCGCCATGGCCACCGTGGCCTTGCCCCTGTCGAGCACGGCGGAGACGAGCGGCACCATGACCAACGCCGAACGCCGCGTGCAGCGGCTGCAGCGCGCGGTGCCCCCCGCGGGCGGGATGGAGACCTGGGAGATCCTCAGCGAGCTCGCCGGCCTGCTCGGCTACCGGTTCAAGATGAAGTACGGGTCCGCCCAGGACGTGACGGCCGAGATCCGGCGAGTGGTGCCGATCTGGGAAGGGCTCGAGCTTGGCTCCGCGGGCGCCGTCTGGGACGCGGACGGCGTCAAACTGCCCCGGGTCCCGTTCACGAGGTTGGGGGGGCCGCTTGCCCCCGTGCCCACCCTCGGGCTCGACACCCTCGAGGTCCGCTTCGCGACCTGGTTCGACAAGATCTTCGAGAAGGCCCGCAGTGAGCCGACCACCCGCCACTCGAGATCTGCGGCGCCTGCCGTAAGCTGATTTTGAGCTTCACCGCGCGATCGCCGCGCCTGCCGAGGATCCATCCGACGTGGCGGGGGCCGACTCGGCGGCCGCGGGCCTGGCGCCCTCGATGGAAAGGGTGGCCTGCGTCGTCGGAGCGGGAGCGCTCCCCATCGAGAGAAGAACTGCGGTGACGAGCGCCAGATCCATCACTGCCCCCACCAGGAAATCGTTCGGTCCCTCTCCTGCGCCTGTTCGACTCTCATGGTGTCCTCCTTTCGTCCGATCTCGGAAGGCTCCAGTGCAAGCGCGGGGCCACCGGGCGCGCAAGCGCTCGTAAAGCGCAACCCCTGTTTTCCGTGGGTTTCAGTTCCTGCGCGACCGAAGCCGGGCCCCTTCGTCCGTTTTGCGGACGACAGTTTCTATTTCCTGGACACGACGATGCCGTACCGGCGGATCTTCTGGTAGAGCGAGCTGCGTGAAACGCCGAGCGACTCCGCCGCCCGGCTGATTCGTCCGCGCTCTTTCTCGAGCGCCCTGCGGATCAGGTCCTTCTCCGTCTCGAGGAGACTGCCGGGTCCGGCGACCGGCGCCGCGGCGGTCGAGGGCGCGGGCTCGAAGGAGAAATCCTCGGGCCCGACCTCCACTCCGTGCGACAGGAGGGCGGCGCGCTCCAGCGCGTTGCGCAGCTCGCGGATGTTGCCGGGCCAGGTGTGGGCGCGGAGCTTCTCGAGAGCCGCGGGCGCGAGCTTCATCGGTTCGCGATCGAGCTCGAGCGCGATCTGCCCGAGGAACAATTCCGCGAGCGGGGGCAGATCGTCGGGCCGTTCGCGGAGCGACGGGATCTCCAGGACGACCGTATTGATCCGGAAGTAGAGATCGGCCCGGAAGCTCTTCTTCTCGACGAGAGCGTCGAGCTTCTCGTGCGAGGCGGCGATCAGGCGGATGTCGACCTGACGCTCGCGCACGTCGCCGAGGCGCCGGAATCTCTTCTCCTCGAGCACCTTCAGGAGCTTCGGCTGGACGGAGAGCGGCACGTCCCCGATCTCGTCGAGAAAGAGCGTCCCCTTGTGCGCGACCTCGAGAAGGCCGAGTTTCGTGGCGACCGCGCCCGTGAACGCCCCCTTCTCGTGCCCGAAGAGCTCGCTCTCCAGGAACTCCGGAGAGAGCCCCGCGCAATTCAAGTCCAGGAAGCACTCCCCGCTGCGCGGCCCGTGGCGGTGAATCCAGGCCGCGAGGACGCCTTTGCCGGTCCCCGTCTCCCCGTGGATGAGGACCGGGAGGTTCGCGCCGGCGACGCGTTGCGCCCGGTCGAAGAGGACGCGGATCGCCGGACTCGAGCCGCGGAAGGGATCGATCTCCGATCGCGCCCCGCGCGCTTCGTCCTGAAGGCGCCGGCGCCGATTGCGCTGGTTCTCGAGGACCCGGTCGACGACGAGCAGAAGCGTCGGCAACTGCACGGGCTTCGTCAGAAACTGCTCGGCTCCCTCCTGAATCGCCTGAACCGCCACATCGAGCTCTTCGTACCGGGCGAGAACGACACAGGCAACGCCCGCGTCGGCCCGCTTCACGTGCGCGAGGATGTCGAGCGCAGTCCCATCCGGCAGTCGCGCGGCGACGACGAGAGCGTCCGGTCTCGAGGCTTCGAAGGTCTGGATGGCGGCGCGGCAGGACGCCGCCTCCGGCGCCTCGTAGCCGTCGACCTGGAGCATCTTCTGCAGATCCTCGCGGATCGCGGCATCCGCGTCGACGATCAGGATCCGCCCCCTCGTCATCGCCGCGGGTCGGGCGTGAGGCGACTCGCACCCGATCGACTCCCCCGGTCGAATCCGGCTTCCGCATGCATGGGCGGCAGCATAGACAGAAGTCGGATTTTCGGGTTGAAGTATTCGACGACGCGGTCTCGAGGCGAACGCCCGCGGAACGAGGCGCGGTTTCAGCCCGATGGGGGCGTTCGCCTCTTTCCGACCTTTCAGTCGAGCTGGAGCTCGAGGACGTCTCGATCCGCGATCGCTTCGCCGGGCGTAATCACTTCCGGCGAGGTGAAGCGGGCGGCGTCGGTCCGGGCAGCCTCGTCAGTAGACGCGGCGCGCCTGCTGGAAGAGCCGCCCAGCGAGGGAAGAGCCCCCGCGAAGAGCGCCAGACTCATCACCGCAACCATCAAACGACCTCTCGGTCCCTTCTTCGTCTGTGCCTCTGCGACTCTCATGGCTTCCTCCTTTCGCTCGATCATGGAAGCCTTCAGTGCAAGCGCGGGGCCACCTGTCGCGCCGGCGCGTGCGAAACACATCCCACTCCTTTTACAAGGGCTTTCGTTTCTGCGCTGCTGTCAGCGGGCGCATTCGTCCGTCTCGTGGACGACAGTTTCCATTTCCCGGACACAGCAATGCCGAAGAGGTTCCCGAGGACGACGCCGGTCGATCCGGCCTCGCGGTTAAGATCGACCTCGTGAACGCAGCGACACCGCCGCCGGCCGCCGGTTAAGAGCGCCGCGTGCTCGATCTCCTCTCGAACAGCCTCGTCATTGCCGGCGCCGCGGTTCTGCTCGTGAGCCTCGTCCCCGTCCGGCACCTCGTCGACCAGCTTCCTCCTGGCCGCGTGCGCCGCATGTGGAGCGTCCTGACGGCCCTGACCCTGCTTTTCATCTGCGGCTACGTGGCCTACATCATCACGCTCTGGAGCCATCGCGCGGAGTGGCACGACCTGATCGTGCCGGGCGTCTTTTTCTTCGGCGCCCTGTTCGTCTGGCTGACGGCGACGCTGTCCCTGCAGACCGCCCTCGACGTCCGGCGCGTGACCCTGCTCGAGCGGGAGAGCGAGGCTCTGCGAGCCGCCGAGGAGCGGTACCACACGATTTTCGAATCCGCCGCCGTGGGGATCGCGCAGACCGATCCCGACGGCCGCTACGTGAGCGTGAACCCGGCCGCATGCCGAATGCTCGGGCGCAGCCGGGAAGAGATCATGGGCCTGACTTTCAGGGACGTCGTCCACGAGGACGAGCGAGGCGAGGCCGCGACACGGTACGCGCAGCTCGTGGACGGACGCCTCGACCGCTATGACGTGATGCGCCGGTTCGTGCTTCCGGACGGCAAGGCTACGCAGATTCACCTGACGGTCAACGCCGTCCGCCGCGACGGGCGCCTGGCCTTCGCCCTGGGCGTCTTCGAGGACGTCACGGAACGTCTTCGCCTCGAGGAGCAATTTCGACAGGCGCAGAAAATGGAGGCGGTAGGCCGGCTGGCGGGCGGTGTCGCCCATGACTTCAACAACATCCTCACGGTCATTCAGGGCTACGCCGAGCTCCTCAAGTCCTCCCTCCCCGCCGACGACTCGCGGCTCGAAGGAGCCGAGCAGATCCTCAAAGCCGCGGGGCGTGCCGCCAGCCTCACGCGACAGCTCCTGGCCTTCAGCCGAAAGCAGGTTCTCGAGCCGAAAGTCATCCGCCTCGACAGCGTGGTCGCCGGCACGGAGAAGATGCTCGGGCGCCTCATCGGCGAGGACGTGGAGCTGGTGATTTCCCTCGGGACGGAGTCAGGCCTCGTCAAGGCCGACCCGGGCCAGATCGAGCAGGTTCTGATGAACCTGGCCGTCAACGCCCGCGACGCGATGCCGGACGGGGGACGCCTCACGATCGAGGTCGCCAACGCCGACCTCGACGAGACGTCTGCGCACGAGCCGGGACATCCGGAACCGGGTCGCTACGTGAGGCTTGCCATCTCCGACACGGGGGTCGGCATGACTGTCGAGACGCTGGCTCACCTCTTCGAGCCCTTCTTCACGACCAAGGGCCCGGGGAAGGGAACGGGTCTGGGCCTTGCGACCGTCTACGGGATCGTGAAGCAGAGCGGCGGCTATGTCTGGGCTTCGAGCGCTCCCGGCAGCGGCACGACCTTCCGCATCCACCTGCCGCGGATCGAAGGCGAGGCCGTCGAAATCGAGCCGGCCAGCGCGGCCGAAGCACCGGGCGGGCGCGAGACGATCCTGGTCGTGGAGGATGACGTTGCGGTGCGAAGAATTGCCGTGTCGGTGCTCGCTTCCAGGGGCTACATGCTCCTCGAGGCCGGCAGCGCGGCCGAGGGTCTCGATCTCGCCGGGCGCCACGCAGGGAGAATCGACCTGCTCCTGACGGACGTGATCATGCCTGGCATGAACGGCCGCGAGATGGCCGAACGCCTGGTCGCCCGCCGACCGGAGCTGAAGGTCCTGTTCATGTCGGGTTACGTCGATGACGCGATCGTCAGCCGCGGCTTCCTGAACCCCGGGATCCACCTCGTCAAGAAACCCTTCGCCCCGGCGTCGCTCGCCCGGGAGGTGAGGAGGGCCCTGGACGGGATGACCACCGGCCGGTCGTTGCAAGGCGCCCGGACGTGACCGGCTGACCATCTCCGCCCGGCCCTAACCCTCCGCGAGCAGCTTCTCGACTTGGCTTTCGGCGACCGGCGCCCCGAAGAAGAACCCCTGCACCTCGTCACAGCCGAGGTCCCCGAGGAGGGAGGCCTGCTCCTGTGTCTCGACGCCTTCGGCCACGACCCTCACCCCGAGGTTGTGGGCGATGGACAGGATGCCGGCGACGATGGCTCGGTCACGGTTGTCGTGGGTCATTCCGTTGATGAAAGAGCGGTCGACCTTGAGGCGGTTGATGGGAAAGTGCTTCAGGTAGCTGAGCGACGAGTGTCCTGTGCCGAAGTCGTCGATGGAGATCCTAACCCCCAGCGCCGAGAGCTGCCCCAGGACCAGGCGGGTCGTCTCCACGTTCTGCATGGCGGTCGACTCGGTGATCTCCAGGTCCAGGGCGGCCGGCGGCAGGCCTGTTTCGCGGAGAATCTGGCCCACCTGGCGCACGAATTCCTCGTTCTGAAGCTGGCGGGCCGACAGATTCACGGCGATCGTGAGGTCCGGGTGGCTCTGTTCCCGCAGGGCCCGGGTCCGTTCGCAGGCTCGTCTGAGAACCCAGGCCCCCATCGGAACGATCAAGCCAACGTCCTCGGCGAGCGCGATGAACTTCCCTGGAGGAAGCAGACCGTGCTCGGGGTGCTGCCACCGCACGAGCGCCTCCAGGCCGACGATTCGGCGGCTGGCCAGGGCCAGTATGGGCTGGTAGTGAAGCGTGAACTCGCCTCGCGGGAGCGCGCGCCTCAGACCGCTCTCGAGCAGAGCCCGCTCCTGCGCGTGTCGCTGCATCTCGGCGGTGAAGAACTGGAAGTTGTTCCGACCGATCTTCTTCGCCCGGTACATCGCGGAGTCGACGTTGGCGAGCAGAGCCTCCGGGTCGCTCCCGTCGTCGGGATAGAGCGCGACTCCGAGGCTGGCAGAGAGAAACAGCTCCCGTTTCTTGACGAGAAAGGGAGACTCGAAGACCGCGAGGACTTTCTGCGCCATCGCGCCGACGCCGGCCGAATCCTTCACGCTGTTCAGGAGGAGAAGGAACTCGTCCCCTCCCAGCCGCGCCACCGTGTCTTCTCCGCGAAGAGCATGCCTGAGGCGCCCACCGACCTGCATCAGCAGCTCGTCCCCGGCCGAGTGACCGAGCGTGTCGTTGACGTGCTTGAAGTCGTCCAGGTCCAGAAACATGACGGCGAGCTGCTGTCTGCTCCGCCGGGCCCGCTGGATAGCCAGCTCGAGTCGGTCGTTGAAGAGCATCCGATTGGGAAGGCCGGTCAGAGGGTCGTGGTGCGCCCGCTGCCAGCTCCGCTCCTCCGCCACCTTTCGGTCGGTGATGTCGATGAGGCTGCCGTCCACGATTGGAGGTGCGCCGGCCTCCTCGACGAGGCTCTCGTTCAGGAGAACCCAGATGGAGGTGTCGTCGCGGCGCCGCATCCGCACTTCCTGGTTGACGGCGATGTGCTCTGCGCGCAGACGCTCGAGTCCGGCCTGCCGCTCGGTGGGGTTCACGAAGAGCTCGGCGGGTCCCAGCCCCCGGACCTCACCCGGCGAAGGGTAGCCGAGCAGGCTGGCGAGAGCCTGATTACATTCCAGGATGCACCCGTCGGCGGTCATCCGGTACACGCCTGCCAGACCCCGCTCGAACAGCAGCCGGTAGCGACGCTCCGACGCCCGCATGGCCGCTTCGGCCGCCTTGCGTTCGATGGCCATGGCGAGCTGGGTGGAGACGAACGCGAGGAGGTCCCGGTCGGTTTCCTTGAATCGCACTCCCTCCGTGTAGCTCTGGACGACGACGATACCGATCGTCTGTTGAGCCGTCCTGAGCGGGACGCCGAGCCAGTCGACCGAGGGAGCGCCGATGAGCTCGGCTTCCCCCTGGCGAACGAGCTCCTCGAAGACCTCCGGAGAGGCCAGGAGGGGCTGGCCGGTCCGAAGAACGTACTCGGTGAGGCCCCGTCCGAGGGGCTTGGGCGCCGGCGGAGTGTCGTACTCGTCCACGAAGTAAGGGAAGCTGATCCTGTCGCTCTGCCGGTCGTGGAGAGCGATGTAGAAGTTCCGGGCCGGCATCAGCTCGCTGACGATGGCGTGAAGCGCCGGGAAGAGCTCCTCGAGGCTCGCGGCCTCGTGTGCCGATTCGGAGATCCGGTAGGTCGCCTGCTGTAGCCGTTCGGCGCGCTTCCTCTCCGTGACGTCCCGAAAGCTCCAGACCCGGCCCGCGGGGCGCCCCTGCAGGCGCTGAGGCCTCGAGAAGCGCTCGAAGATCCGGCCGTCGCGAAAGGCGAGGACGTCCATGCTCTCCGCCTCGGAAGCCGCATAGAGCTCCCGCACCTTTTCGAGAAAGGCGTCCGGGTCCAAGAGCTGCTCGAGGACGAAGGCGAGCACCCGGTCGTCGTCATGTGGCTGCAGGACCTGCGAGGGAATCCGCCACATCTCGGCGAACCGCTGGTTGTAAGAGACGATGCGCCCGTTCAGGTCCACCACCAGGATGCCGTCCGTCGTGGACTCGAGCGTCGCCTCGAGGAGCGACTGCGACTGCCGGGGGTCGTACTCGGCCGGTGTCTTGCCGATGATCACTTCGCTAGAGTGGACCCGCGTGTCTTCCCGCGTCAATGACGAGAAGACACGGAATGCTCTGCGTCCCCTCCGCGCTCAGAGCCCGTCGAGCGCGCGCTCGATGCGCCTGCAGATGGTCTTGAGCACCTTGATGCGCGCGAATTTCTTGTCGTTCGCCTCCACGAGCGTCCAGGGGGCGCTCCCGGTGCGACGTGCGCTCGATCATGTCGGCGGCGGCCGACTGGTAGAGGTCCCACTTCTCGCGGTTGCGCCAGTCCTCGGGCGTGATCTTGAAGCGCTTGAAGCGCGTCCGCTCGCGCTCCTTGAAGCGCCGGAGCTGCTCCTCCTGGGAGATCTGCAGCCAGAACTTGCACAGCACCGTCGCCGAGCGCGCGAGCTGCTCCTCGAAGTCGTTGATCTCCGCGTAGGCGCGCATCCAGTCGGCCTCCGAGCAGAAGCCCTCGATGCGCTCGACGAGCACGCGCCCGTACCACGTGCGGTCGTAGATCGTGACCCGGCCCTTGCGCGGCAGGTGCCGCCAGAAGCGCCAGAGATAGGGCTGGGCGCGCTCCTCGTCGGTGGGCGCGGCGACCGGAATCACGTTGTAGTGGCGCGCGTCGAGGCCGGCGGTGACGCGGCGGATGGTGCTGCCCTTGCCGGCCGCGTCCATGCCCTCGAACGCCAGGGCGACGGAGAGCCGCGGGAACTTCGCGTCGCGCGCGAGGCGGTTGAGGCGGCCCTGCCAGGCCTGCAGCTCGGTCTTGTACGCCTTCTCGGTGAGCGACCTGGACAGATCGAGTTGGGTGAGCACGTCCCGCCTGTCGATCGGGTGGACGATCGGCGCCGCCTCGAAACCGGGCGGCCGCGCCCGGCCGGAGCGTCGAGGCGCTTCTTCATCGCCTCGAGCAGCGCCTTGCCGACGGTGAGGGAGCGATACGGCGGGTCCGCGCCCTCGACCACGATCCACGGCGCATCCGCGGTGCTGGTCGCGCGCAGCGTCTCCTCGGAGATCCTGTAGAAGCGGTCGTACTTCTTGAAGAAGTCCCGGTCGCGTCTCGGTCACGCGCCAGCGCGTCTCGGGGTCGGACCGGAGCGTCTTTCAGGCGTTTTCTCTGCGCCTCCTTGGACAGGTGAAACCAGAACTTGAGGATCAGCGCGCCCTCGTCGGCGAGCATCTTCTCGAAGCGGTTGATCTCCTCGATCGACTGCGCGAGGTCGCCGCGGCCGGTGCTCTTGAAGACGCGATCGATGATCGGCGCCGTGTACCAGGAGCCGAACAGGATGCCGATCTTTCCCTTCGGCGGCAGCGCGCGCCAGTAGCGCCACATCGGCGGCCGATCGCGCTCCTCGTCCGAGGGTGTGTCGAAGGCGTGCGTGAGGATGTGGCGCGGATCCATCCACTCGTTGAGCAGGTTGACGGTCTCGCCCTTGCCCGCGCCGCGCACCCCGGAGATCAGGACGATCACCGGGAACGTCCCGTTCTCCTTCAGGCGGTATTGGACGTCCAGCAGGTCGGCGCGCAGCTTCGGCACGACGCGATTGAAGACGGTCTTCGCGATCGTGTGACCGAGCTCAGCGGTCTCGAACATCACGGAATCCTCACAGCCACAGAAACGCCATCGCGACGATCGCGTAGACGACGAGAAGCTGCGCGCCCTCGAGCCAGTTGGACTCGCCGTCGGCGGCGATCTGGCCGGCGATGAGGACGGAGACTCCGAGCACGGCGACTTCGAACGGGTTGAAGAAGAGCGTCATCTCGCGGCCGAAAACCAGGGACACGAACACGAGGTGTTCCGCTCGTCACGTCGAAGAAAGAGCGCGTAGTCTTCTGCGGCTCGAGCCGAGTGGTAGATCGCCTGGTTGATGAAGCCGAGGCCGATCCGGCTCTTCTGGTCGGCAATCGCCCGATGGCCGCCCACTGCGGCGAGCCGGCGCTGGTGCCGCCGAAGAGGAATACGGACGATGCCGGAGTCGAAGACCGTCAGCGCACCATGGAGCACCGTGGCGTCTGTACGACACGTCGGGTACTCCCCGCTGCTTGCCGCCGAGGATGGTTCCCGCTGAGTACGACGGCTCGTCGTACAGGACGCTGAATCCGCCTCCGGTGGCGCCGAACCCGGTGCGCTTCGTTCCACACGACCTCGCCCTGATAGGTCCTCCGGAGCCGGGTTCGCGGCCGGATCGCAGCCGAGGACCGGCAGGCAATAGCGAGCCGCGTGCAGCTCGGTTCCGCCCACGGCGGTGACCAGCGGGTCGCTGGCAGGCGACGATGCTGCCTTGACGAGCGCCGTCCGTCGCAGTTCCCTGTGTCGCGCCGTCATCGCCGGCGGAGCGAAGAGCGTGATGTGTCTGGTGGCGTCCGCAAACACCTGATGCTGCTGCGCGAGAGGCCGGGTCCATGCAGCTCTCGTTCTCGCCGAAGCTCTGAGAGATGACGTCGCCGAGATGTGATCCACGCGTATTCGTGGCGCTCAGGATGTCGGCAGCGTGATGCTGCAACTTGCTGGACGAGCTCGAAGAGCGTCGGGATCATCGCAGGCCGATGACGGAAAGGAGCATCATCGTCGATGCCGTGCCCGACGGCCCGCGGGTCGAAGCGCCTGGTAGCCCGTTCGTTCAGGCCTCCGACGAGCGCAGCGACAGGCCGAGGATCAGGAGGAGGTTCCCGAGAATCGAGCCGACGATCGACGATTACGAGCGCTTTCCCCTGCGTCCCGGCCCTCAGTGCGACGACCGTGATGATGAGCTCGGCCGCATCCCGAGCGTCGCGTTCAGGAGTCCGCCCACGCGCTCGCCCGTGCGATGCGCGAGCTGCTCCGTCGCCTCGCCCATCGCGCCCGCGAGCGGGAGGAGGCCGAGGCAGGCGCACACGAAGACGAGCGCCGGCGCGTGAAAGAGCCACTCGGCGGCGAGCGCGAGCGGAACGAAGACGAGAAGGAAGCGGAGGATCTTCACGCCGCGGCGCCGGCGGAGGGCGGTCTCGACATCCCGGCGATTCTACGAGGCCGTGAGCGGCCGCCAGCTCCGGAAACTCCCGCCGCTCGCGGAGAGGGGCCGGTTCCTCTAGCATCCGGGGCCATCATGGAAGAGACGGTCGAAGCGCGTTTGATCGCGGTCATCGGCGCCGGGGCGATGGGGAGCGGCATCGCCCAGGTCGCGGCGACCTCGGGGTTCAGGGTCAATCTCTCCGACGTTTCGGCCGCCGTCCTCGAGAAGGCCCTCGTCTCGATCCGGAAGAGCCTCGCGCGCCTCGTGAAGGCCGGGACGCTCACCGAAGCGCAGGCCGAAGGCGCGCTCTCGCGGATCGCGACCACGACCGACCCGGACGAGGCCGTGCGCGAGGCGCAGGCCGTCATCGAGGCGGTTCCGGAGGATCTCGCGCTCAAGCGGGAGGTCTTCCGCCGGCTCGATGGGGCGGCGCCGGCGAACGCTCTCCTCCTCTCCAACACCTCCGAGCTCTCGATCGCCGAGCTCGCCTGCGGCGACGAATCGGCGGGATCGCGTCGCGGGGATGCACTGGTTCAACCCGCCTCCCCTGATGAAGCTGATCGAGATCGTCCGGGCCGAGGAGACCTCGGACGAGACGGTCGCGGCGGTCGAGGAGCTCTCCCGCCGGATGGGAAAGGAGACCGTCGTCTGCCGCGACGCCCGCGGCTTCATCACGTCGCGGGCGCTGGCGGCGCACGTCCTCGAGTGCTTCCGGATCGCCGAGGAGGGGATCGCCACGCCGAAGGACATCGACACGGCCATCCGCCTCGGCCTCAACTATCCGATGGGCCCGTTCGAGCTCGCGGACTACGTCGGGCTCGACGTCCTCGCCGCCGCCGCGCGCGGACTGGCCGAGGCGCACGGCCCGCGCTTCTCGCCGCCGCGCCTCCTCCTCGAGCGAGTCGAGAAGGGACACCTCGGCCGGAAGACGGGGAAGGGCTTCTACGACCATGGGTGAGACGGTTCTCGTCTCGTACGCGCGCACGGCTTTCGGAAAGTTCGGCGGCGCGCTGCGCGACGTCCCCGGCGTGGAGCTGGCCGCCACCGCGATCGCGGGCGCCCTCCAGCGCGCGGGCCTCGACCCCGCGGAGGTGGACGAGGTCTTCGGGGGCTGCTGCGCGCCGGCCGAAGCCGGGAGTCGTCGCGCCCGTCATCGCGCGGCGCGCGCTGATGAAGGCGGGCCTGCCCGCCACCGTCCCGTCCCTGACGCTCGACCGCGCGTGCTGCTCGTCGATCGCGGCCCTCCAGATGGCCGACCGCGCGATCCGCGCGGGCGACGTCCGCGTGGCCGTCGTGTTCGGCGTCGAGAATCTCTCGCGCGTCCCTCTCGTCGTCTCGCCGCGCGTGAGGTGGGGAACGCGCGTGGGCCCCGTGACGCTGGAGGACGCGCTCTACCGGATGGAGTACGCCGAGGCCGCGCCGGTGTCCGTGGACGCCGGCGAGGTGGCCGTGGAATTCGGCATCGGCCGCGAGGAGCAGGACGCCTGGGCGCTCCGGTCGCAGCGGATGTACGCCCGGGCGCTGCGCGGAGGGGATCCCGCAGGAGGAGATCGTCCCGCTGACTCTGCCGGGCGGGAAGGTCTTCGAGGCCGACGAGCTCCCGAGGCCGGAGACGACGCACGAGGCGCTCGCGAAGCTCCCGACGATCTACGGCTCGCCGACCGTCACGGCGGGAAACGCTCCCGGCCTCGACGCGGGCGCGGCGGCGCTCGTCGTCATGTCCGCGGCGGAGGCGCGCCGCCGCGGGGTGCGGCCGCTCGCCCGGCTCCTTTCGTACGCCGCCGTGGCGCTCGCGCCGCGGCGGATGGCCGAGGCTCCGGCCGCGGCGGCCGAGTGCGCGCTTGCGCGGGCGGGACTTGCCTCTCGCGTCCCTCGACCGGGTCGAGATCAACGAGGCTTTCGCGGCGGTGCCGCTCGTCTCGACGAAGAGGCTCTCGGGAGACGACGCGGCGGCGCTCGCCGCGCTCCGCGAGAAGACGAACGCCGACGGCGGCGCCATCGCGATCGGGCATCCCGTGGGGGCCTCGGGGGCGCGGATCGTGGGAACGCTGGCGATGGCCCTCCGGCGGCGCGGCGGCGGGCGCGGACTCGCGGCGATCTGCGGAGGTCTCGCCCAGGGCGACGCCGCCGTGCTCGAGGCCGGCGGGTGAGGGCGAACTTCGGCCGTCCTCTCTCGGGAATCCGCGTCGTCGATCTGACGTCGCTCCTGCCGGGCGGCCTCGCCACGCGGCTCCTCGCCGACCTGGGCGCGGAGGTCGTCAAGGTGGAGCCGCCGGGGGGCGAGGCCGGGCGCCACTTTCCGCCGCTCGACGACGGGCTCAGCGTCTACTACCGCCTGACGGCGGGCGGCAAGAAGGTGCGCTTTCTCGACCTGAAGACGCCGAAGGGCCGGGCCGCGCTGCGCGGCCTCGTGGCGCGCGCCGACGTGCTGATCCACTCGCTGAGGCCGGGCGCCGCCCGGAGGCTCGCGCTCTCGGCGACCGACGTCACCGCCTGGAATCCGCGCCTCGTGCAGGTCCGCATCGCGGGCTTCCGCCGTTCGGAAAAGGCCGGCCACGACGCGAACTTCCTCGCCTCGTCGGGCCTCCTCGACCTGAACCGCGACGCGCGCGGCCGGCCGGTCATCCCCCGGTTCCAGATCCCGGACGTCGCCGGCGGGGCGTGGCCCGCGGTGGCCGCCGTCCTGACCGGCCTTCTCGAGCGGGAGCGGACGGGCCGGGCCACGGCGGTGACGGTGTCCCTCCACGAAGGCAGCCTCGCGCTCCTCTCGTTCGGCGCCGCCGAGTACCTCGCGACGGGGCGGGTCGCGAGCGACGGCGCCCTCGTGACGGCCGAGCTCCATCCCTGCTACGGCCTCTATCCGACGAAGGACGGACGGCATCCTCGCGGTCGCCTGCATCGAGCCCAAGTTCTGGACCGGCTTCTGCGCGGCCGTCGGACTTGCCGGATCTCGTCCCGTTCCAGTACGCCTCGGGCGAGGCGGGGCGAAAGGCCCGGCGGCGCCTCGCGGCGGCGACGCGGCGCCGGACGTTTGCGGAGTGGACCCGGCGGCTCGAGTCGCTCGACGTCTGCGTCACGCCCGTCGCGACGCTCGCCGAGGCGGTGAAGGAGGAGCTCCGGCTGGAGAAGGGCCGCGGCGTCTTCCGCCGCGGCGGCGGCCGGCGTTACGAGATCGTCCCGAGGATCCGCTGAATGAAGCCGCTCTTCGAGGACGCTGAGGACGGAGGAGCAGCTCGCGCTCGCCCAGACCGTCCGCCGCTTCGTGAGCGCCGAGGTCCGGCCGTATCTCGCCGCCTCGCCCCCGGACGAGTTTCCGCGACCGCTTTTCTCGCGCCTCTGCGCGATGGGCCTGGGCGGCATCCCGTTTCCCGGCCGAATACGGCGGGGGAGGCGCCGACTACGCGACGTACGCTCTCGTTCTCGAGGAGCTGGCCGTGGTCGGCGGCGCGCTCGCGGGCACGCTTTCGGTCCACGGCCTGCCGCAGCTCATCCTGAGCCGGTTCGGAACCGACGAGCAGAAGCGCCGGTACCTGCCGCGCCTCGCCGGCGGAGAGCTGCTCGGGGCCTTCGCCCTGACCGAGCCCGAGACGGGCTCCGACGCCGCGGCGATCGCGACGCGCGCGGCGGCCGACGGAGACGGCTTCCTGATCCACGGGAACAAGGCCTGGATAACGCACTCGACGGTGGCTGATCTCTTCGTCGTCTTCGCCCGGACGGGCGAGCAGGAGATCTCGGCCTTTCTCGTCGAGAAGACCTCGCCGGGCTTCACGCCCCTTCCTCCGGAGAGGAAACTGGGGCTCCGGCGGTCGCCTACCGGCGCCCTCTCTCTCGCGGGCGTGCGCGTGCCGGCCGACGCGCTCGTGGGCCGGCCGGGCGATGGCCTCGTCATCGCGCTGACCGCCCTCGACTCGGGGCGCATCACAATCGGCGCGCTCGCGGTCGGCCTCTGCCGCGGGGCCCTCGACGCCGCGCTCGGCTACGTGCGGACCCGCAAGGCCTTCGGCCGCCCCCTGGAGAAGAACGACGTCGTGAGGACGCGGCTCGCGGAGATGGCCGCGCGGACGGAGGCGGCGGCCGCCCTCGTGCGCGAGGCCGCGCTCCTCCGCGACGCGGACCGGCCGTTCACGGCCGCGGCCGCGGCGGCGAAGCTCGTCGCCACCGACACGGCGCTCTTCGTGACCTCGGAAGCGGTCCAGCTCTGCGGGGCGACCGGCGTCTCCGAGGAGTTCCCCGCGATTCATCTCTTCAACGACGCGAAGATCGCGCAGATCGTCGAGGGCGCGAACGACGTGCAGCGGATGGTCCTGGCGCGGGCGCTCCTGAGCTGAGCCCGAGCTGCCGAAGACGAGCGTCGGCAAGCTCGACAAGAAGCTGCTCAGGCAGCGATTCCGTGAGCGGCGGCCCGGATGATGATCAGCGAGGTGACAGCGTCCGGCATCCCGGGGGCAGGCCATAGCTCGGCAATCGAGGAGCCGGAAGCATGGCTGTCGGAAGACATACAATCCACGGCAGGTACACCATGGCGCTCGTTGCGGGACAAAAACTTGGCCCTTACGAGATCCTCGCGCCGCTCGGCGCCGGAGGGATGGGCGAGGTCTATCGCGCGCGAGACTCGCGGTTACGGCGCGAGGTCGCGATCAAGGTGCTCCCGCCGGAGCTTGCCGCCGATCCCGACCGGAACCAGCGCTTCGAGCAGGAGGCGCGCGCGGCCTCCGGACTGAATCACCACAACATCGTCACGATCCACGACATCGGGTCCTCCGACTCCACGGTCTTCATCGCGATGGAGCTCGTCGACGGGAAGACTCTGCGGGAGGTCCTGCAGGCCGGTGCGCTGCCGACAAAACGTCTGCTCGACATCGCCGGCCAGGTCGCCGATGGGCTCGCCAAGGCGCATGCCGCCGGGATCGTCCACCGAGATCTGAAGCCCGAGAACGTGATGATCTCGAAAGACGGCGTCGTCAAGATCCTCGACTTCGGCCTCGCGAAGCTCCTGAAGAACCAGCCCGAGGAAGGCACCGACATCCCGACGGCGACGCGCGCCGGGACCGTGATGGGTACGGTCGGGTACATGTCCCCGGAGCAGGCCAGCGGAAAGCCGGTCGACTTCCGCTCGGACCAGTTCTCTCTCGGATCGATCTTCTACGAGATGGCGACGGGCAAGCGCGCGTTCGAGCGCGGGACGACCGCAGAGACCCTCACGGCAATCATCCGCGAGGAGGCAGAGCCGGTCGAGAAGCTGAACGCGAACGTGCCCGCGCCGTTCCGATGGCTCGTCGACCGGTGCCTGCAGAAGGATCCCGAGGAGCGCTACGCCTCGACGCGCGATCTCGCCCGCGACCTCAAGAGCATCCGCGAACACCTGTCTGACGCGTCCTTTGCCGTGTCCGAAGAGGTTTCGGGCCTCGCGGGAAGGATGCCGCAGGCCCTCCGGAGGCGCTCGGCGCGGGCGGCGATTTTCGTGGCGGCCCTGCTCGCGGCTCTCGCGGCTGGGGCGCTTCTCCAGAAGCGCTTCGCGCGGTCCGCGCCGCCCTCCTACCAGCAGATCACCTTCGGCAGCGGCACGATCCGCTCGGCGCGCTTCGCGCCGGACGGGCAGACGATCGTCTTCAGCGCGGGCTGGGACGGCGGCCCTCTCAAGCTCTTCCTCAAGCACCCCTCGAGCCCGGACTCTCTGCCCCTCGCGCTTCCGAGCGCGAACCTGCTCGGGATCTCGCCTTCGGGAGAGATGGCCATCGCGGTCGACTGCCGGTCGAACCACCCGGGTGTCTGCGCGGGCACGCTGGCACGCGCCGCCCTGACCGGCGGGTCGCCCCGCGACGTGGCGGAGGGAATCCAGGAAGTGGACTGGGCGCCGGACGGAACGACGATGCTCGTCGTGCGCGACCTCGGCGGGAAGGCCCGCATCGAGTTCCCGATGGGCAAGGTCCTGTACGAGACCTCGGGGCACGTCAGCTACGCGCGCCTGTCGCCGAAGGGCGACCGGATCGCCTTCCTCGACCACCCATTTCCGCTCGACGACGCGGGTACGGTCGCCGTCATCGACCTCGCGGGGAAGAAGACGAAGCTGACGGGCCAGTGGGCGAGCGAGCACGGGCTCGCGTGGTCCCCCTCGGGTCGCGAAGTCTGGTTCACGGCCACGGAAGCCGGCGCGAACCGCTCGCTCTACGCGGTGACGCTCTCGGGGCAGCTGCGCGTCGTGACACGCGTGCCCGGCGGCCTGAAGCTCCACGACGTCGCCAGGAGCGGGAAGGTCCTCCTGACGCGCGAGAGTCCGCGCGTCGGGATCCTCGGCATGCTCCAGGGAGACGCGCGCGAGCACGACATGTCGTTCCTCGACTACTCGTTCGCGGCGGACCTCTCGGCCGACGCGCGGCTGCTCCTGTTCGACGAGGAAGGGGAGGCGGGAGGCGCGAACTACACCGTCTATCTGCGCAAGTCCGACCACTCTCCGGTCGTCCGGCTGGGCGAGGGAAACGCGCTCGCCCTTTCGCCGGACGGCAAGTGGGCGCTCTCGATCCTGCCGCTGCCCAATTCCCCGTTCCGCCTCCTGCCGACGGGGACGGGAGAGCACCGGGAGCTGGCGCTGCCGGGCCTCAGCGCGGAACAGGCTGCGACGTGGTTCGTCGACAGCAAGCGAATCCTCTTTGCGGCGAGCGAGCCCGGCCACGGCGTGAGGCTCTTCGTGCAGGAGATCGACGGGGGAAATCCGCGGCCCGTCACCCCGGAGGGAATCTCGACGGCCCTTCCGGGCTTCGCCATTTCTCCGGACGGGAAGAGTGTCGCGGCAGTCGGGCCTGAGCAGAAGGGATCCATCTTTCCCGTCGAGGGAGGCGCCGCGCGCCCGATACCCGGCCTTCTTCCTGGCGACTTCCCGCTGCGGTTTTCGCCGGACGGCCGCTCGCTCTACGTCTGGAAGCGCGGGGACCTGCCGGCGCGCATCACGCGCCTCGACCTCGAGACAGGCAAGCGCGACGTCTGGAAGGACCTGCTCCCGGCCGACCCGGCGGGCGTCGAGCGCATTTCGAACGTCCTCGTCACGCCGGACGCAAAGGGGTACGCCTACTGCTACGCGCGGTTGCTCTCGGACCTCTTCGTCGTCGAGGGACTGAAGTAGCTTTCTGCTTCTGAAGTAGCTTCTATTTCAGAAGCGACGCCAGCTCCTTCCGAACCTCGTCCATCTTCACCTTGTGGTCCGGTTGTTTGAAGAGGACGTCCCCCTTCGCGGACCGAACCACGAGCCCATGGTTCTCGAATCCGAGCTCCTTGATCTGCTTCTTCGAGTCGGGGGTGGTCGCGTCGACGTTCCGGGCGACGACCTTTCCGGGGAACTCCTTTTCGAGCCCGCTCACGGCGGGCTTCACTTTCGCGCAAACGGGTCAACCGGGCAGGAAGAAGTACGTCACCTCCACGGGCTTCGCCTCGGTCTCCTTCGGGGCGGGCGTCGCCGCGGAGAGGGGGAGCGAAGCAAGAAGAGCGATTGCCGGCAGCACGGCTCCCACGGATGTTCGAAATAGAGCAATTTTCACGGTCTACCTCCTGGGCCGACGCCTCACGGCGCCGTCGACCTCTGACGTTACTTCTCGATGATGATCCCGGCGTCCGCCTGGTCTTTCGTCCCATCTTCGTGGATGAGCGTCTGCCAGTACTTGTAATAGAGCCCGTCCGCGGGGAGAGGATCCGGAAGGAGGTGGTTGACCTTGCCTGAATCGCACACCCCTCCAATTCCCGCACCACATGTGAAGACCTGATCCGTGTTGTTGGTCCCACCTTCAAAAGGAGGCTCGCCATTCGCCCCTTTAGGAAACTCGGAGGCCTTGAAACGGATCTCCAGTTTCATCTTGGCGTCCCTTGGCTTCCAGAAGATCTTGTGGGTATTCTGGATAACCGCGCCCACACTTGCAGCTGCCGGCCCCACCTTCATCAGATGGTTTCCGGGGGCAGGCCCGAGCGGCACCGTTTCGGGCCTCGAGCAGCCGATGAACCAACTCCCGACGATGCTCACGGCGAAGACGACCAGGAAAGCCAGCGGGCGAGAGCGGTTTGCCATTGTCTCCTCCTTCAAGACCCGGCCGCTCTTGGCGGCGCGGAGATGATTGCGTGGAAGGCAGGGTCGCTGTGGAACGCTTCGAACTCCGGTTGTCGCGCGATGATGTCACGGCAGTAGCCCGCGGAGACGGCCTTGCGGAGCCAGGCGATGGCTTCGGCAGTTCGCCCCCCGAGCGTGGCCACGACAGCGGCATTCACGAGGATCTCGGGCTCCTTCGGGTCGAGATCGAGCGCTCGCTTCATCTCCTCGGACGCCTCGCCGGATTGCTTCGTCTTCGCGAGGCCCGTGGCGAGATAAGAATGCGCTTTTGCGTCTCTCGAATTCAGGCTGAGCTGTTCGCGCGCGAGCGCGATCGAGCGCGTGTAGGACACGACCGCCTTCGCTTCGTTTCCCGGGACGGCGCGATACGCATCCCCGAGATTCGCCCGGATCATGTAGTTCTTTGGAGCAAGCCGGACCGCGAGTTCGAGCGAGGCGACGGCTTCGGGGTAACGGCCCATCCATAGTTGCGTAACGCCCAGATTCGACACTGCTGTCGGGTGGTCTGGTCTCAAAGCAAGGGCTTCGCGGTAGGCTTCGAGCGCGGCCGGATAGTTGCAATCCAACGCCGAGACGCCTCCAAGGTTGCTCCAGGCGCGGTAGCTATCGGCTGCGAAGTGGGTCGCTTGCCGGAACATCGCCGCCGAATCCTTCCAGCGCCCGCGATCGGCGAAAAACCCGCCGAGCTGGTTGTATGCCGCCCATGACGCCGGCTGAATCTCCATTGCCCTTCGAAAAGTCGCTTCCGCGTTGCGATCGTCGGCTGCTTCTCCGTACGCGCGTCCAAGGCCGAGAAGCGCCTCATAGCTTCCGGGTTGTGTCATCAAGGCGCGCCGGAACGCCTCGATCGCGTCCGTCGCGCGGCCTGTTCGGAGAAATGTTTCTCCGAGTGTGATGTCAACCTCGGGGAGCGCGGGGTCCAGTCGGCGGGCGGTTTCTGAGGCGGCAAAAGCCCGCTCCGCCCACTTGCGATCCTTGGTGAGGTCGAACATCGCGAGGGAGGCTCGACTCAGGGCCGCCTCGACGAGCGGAGACCCCGTGCGTTCGCTGGTGAGCGCCTCGAGGATTTCGAGCGTGCGCTCGACCGAGTCGCGCCTGTCGTAGCGTTGCAGCAGCCCGATCGCCAGGAGGTACCGGGCCTGCTGGTCGGCGTCGAGCCCCGGCGACAGAGTCTGGCGGCGCCGGGCGCCGGGGAAGCGCAGGTCCCTTGCGACTCCGTCCGCAAGCGTGTCCTGGAGCGAGAAGAGGTCCGAGGCCGGGCCCTCGAGGAAGTTGGCGGCGATCTGTGCGCCGCTCTGCACGTTGACGACGCTGTACGTGATGCGCAGCTTGTCGCCCTGGCGCTGGAAGGTCCCGAGCACGGCGAGGTTGGCACCCAGCCCCCGGGCCGTGCTCAAAACTTCCTTGCCGCTTTCGGCGGCAGCCACGACGGCGCGCGGCGTGACGACCTGCAGACCGGGCAGGCCCGACAAGCGCACGCTGACCATCTCGACGAGGCCGACTCCCATGAGCCGGGCGTTCTCGTCGCCGGTCAGGTTGCTGAAAGGGAGCACCGCGAGTTGTTTGCGTTCGGGCAGATCGGTCGGTGTCGCGGGCGTGGGGCGCACGCGCTGCCAGATCGCGATGGCCGCGAGGAGGGCGACAAGGATTCCTCCCGTCGCGAGCCAACGTTTCCGGGCCGCCCCGAACGGAGTCGTTTCGGCCCTGGGCTCCTCGAGAGCCCGCTCGATCTCCATGCGCGCGTCGCCGATGTCGCGCAGGCGCTTGTTCACGTCTTTCTGCAGGCAGCGCGAGAGCAGGTCACGCAGGCTTTGGGGAGTCGCGGGGGGAAGGCGGCTCCAGTCCGGCTCCGCCGAAAGGATCGCCGCGAAGACATCGGCCGGCGTCTCGCCGGTGAACGCCCGCCGTCCGGACAGCATCTCGAAGAGGATGCAGCCGAAGGCCCAGATGTCCGTGCGCTTGTCCACCGGTTTGCCCCGCGCCTGCTCGGGGCTCATGAAGGCGGCGGTGCCGAGGATCGTGCCCTCCCGGGTCTCCTCCAGAGGGGAGGTCGGCGAGTCCGACAGCCCCTTGTCGACGGAGGGCGGCTCCATTGCCTTGGCGAGGCCGAGATCGAGAACCTTGACCTTGCCCTCGGGTGTGACCTTGATGTTGGAGGGCTTCAGGTCCCGGTGGATGACGCCTTTCTCGTGCGCGGCCTCCAGCGCCTCGGCGATCTGGCGGGAGAGATCGCGGACCTCCTCGAGTGGCATCGGGCCGCGGGCAATCCTCTCGGCCAGCGTCTCACCGGGGACGAGCTCCATGATGATGCACCGCAGCGAGTCGAACTCCTCCGCGCCGTAGATCGCGCCGATGGCGGGGTGGTTGATCGCAGCGAGCAGGCGCGCCTCGCGCTCGAACCGCGCGGCGCGGGAGGGGTCCCGCGCAAAGAACTCGGGGAGGACCTTGATCGCGACATCCCGGCCCAGGCGCGTGTCCCGGGCCCGGTAAACCTCGCCCATGCCGCCCGCTCCAAGCGGACCGAGGACTTCGAAGATACCCAGACGAGTGCCCGGCTGGAGGGCCATGAACTGCGTGACGGATTGTATGCCCTCGCGACGACGATCAAGAGTTGATGCCCGCGCGATCGGGCGGCACGCGTTGCTGTCCGATGGCTACTTCTTCTCCGCCGCCGGAATGAGATCGAACTTCCCGCTCGCCGCCACGAAGATGACGCACTCACTCGCGGCATCGCACTTCGTCACGTGCTTCACCCCGTGGGGCTGGTACTCGTAGGAGCCGGCCGGGAGCTTCTTCTCAGGGCCGCCCTGAGGGCCGGCGATGAGCGTTCCCGAGACGACGGCGATGCGGAAGTCCGACGAATGCGAATGGAGTCCCGCGTCGAAGCCCGCCTTGAATTTGTGGAAGGCACCATGGGCGCCCTTGGCAGGATCGCCCCACAAAATCGCCATCTGAACGTCGGCGTTCGCCGGGTTCGGGACCCACTTCAACTCGTCGGGAGTCATGGTCACGAGCGCGGCGGGCTTGGCGGCGGGTTTCGCCTTTGCCGCACCGGCCTTCGTTTCCTCGGCGAAGGCGGCGGGAGTGAAGAGGACGACCGCGAGCGCCACCAAACTGCTTCTGAGAATGCTCTTCATCTGCGCCTCCTTTTTGAGATTGGGAATCATATGCGCTTACCCAGGGAGGAAGGCGACCCCCGCGCGAAACGGGAGCCGGCTGCCACGATTCGACCCGAAGTCTCACATGCTAAAGGGTTTGCAGGAGGGCGAACGGATGTCCTATATTGAACGTGGAGGCCGGCGTTCTCGCGCGGGTTTTGCTACCTGTACCTAGACCACGCGCAGCCGGAAATCGGCCATGAACGACGGCACCCCCGAATATCGCAAGGTCCTCGACCCCTTCTCGTCGCCGCCTGCCCGCCCCGATCCCCCTGCGATCACCCTCGACCTGAGTGAAGTCGTCCTTGCGCTGTCCGACTCCCTCGACCTCGTCGGGATCGACGACGTCGGGCACGGCAAGCGGGTGGCGTACATGGCGCTAGAGACGGTCCGCCGACTCGGTCTGCCGCAGGCGGACTGCGAGAAGCTCTTCTTCGCCGCGGTCCTGCACGACTGCGGCGTCTCCTCGAGCCAATCCCATCGGCGGCTGATGCGTGCAGTGGACGCGGAGGGAGCGGAGGAGCACTGCCGCATCGGGCACGAAATGCTGGTCTCGTTCGACCCGCTCGCCGATCTCGCCGGCATCGTCCTGCACCATCACGATCCGTGGCGCGAGCTCGCCTCGGGAGGCGCACCGGCGGACGTCGCGTTGCTCGCCAACGCCGTGCACCTGGCCGACCGGGCCGACGTGCTTCTCACCCGGGCGCCACGCCGGGACGTCCTGATGAACCGCAACGAGGTCCGTGCCTTCGTGGAAGAGAGCGGCGGTGAGAAGTTCGCGCCGAAGCTGGTCGAGGCGTTTCTCGAAGTCTCGGACGCGGAGGCTTTCTGGCTCGCGCTCGAGGCCCGGCACCTCGAGCGGTTCGTCCTGGACGAGGCGCGGACGAAACCGTCGAGGCCCATGGCCCGGGGGGACCTCCGGCGCCTCGCCACGCTCTTCGCGCGCCTCGTCGATGCCAAGAGCCCGTGGACCGCGCGCCATTCGGAGAACGTCGCGCGCCTCGCGGTTCAGCTCGGGCGTCTGGCCGGCATCTCCGAGTCCGACTGCGAGAAGCTCGAGCTCGCAGGGCTTCTGCACGATCTCGGCAAACTCCGGGTACCCGACGAGATCCTGGACAAGAAGGGGAAGCTCGACGCCGAGGAAGTCGCCATCGTGGAGCGTCACACGTTCGAAACGTGGCAGATCCTCCGGAGGATCCGCTCTTTCACCGAGATCGCCGAGTGGGCCTCCCTTCACCACGAGACGCCATCGGGTCGTGGTTATCCGTTCCGCCGCGCGGGCGCCCGGCTTCCGCTGCCGGCCCGGCTCGTCGCGGTGGCCGACGTCTTCCAGGCGCTCGCGCAGGCGCGGCCGTACCGGGAGCCGCTCGCTCCCCGGGCGATCCTCGGAGTGCTCCAGGGGATGGCGGGCGCGGGCCGGCTCGACCCCTACGGCGTGGAGCTGGCCGGCAACAACCTGAGCGCGTGCTGGGAGGCCGCGACCGCGGTGGCGTGAAGGTCTGTCGCCGTCTTTCCACCGCGCAAGACGGGTGAGGCAGCCTCGGCGGCCTTTCCCGCGCGGGCAGTAGAATCGCGGAAAAGGTGGACAGATGTCGCTTTTCGTGAAGTTCAACCTGATACTGATTCTCGTTTTCGCGGTCGCGCTCGTTCCGGCGGGCTACATCTCGAACAGCCTGCTCCAGAAAAACGCACGAACGCAGATCGTTCAGAACGCGCGGATCATGATGCAGACGGCGATGGCGACGCGGGGCTACACGAACAAGCAGATCAAGCCGCTTCTGGCGCCGCGCCTCGCGGACGAGTTCCTGCCGCAGTCGGTCCCCGCCTATTCGGCGACGGAGATCTTCAATTACCTGCGCGAGAGCAACCCCGAGTACACGTACAAGGAAGCCACGCTCAACCCGACGAACCCGCGCGACCGGACGGTCGACTGGGAAGCGGACATCGTGAACGCGTTCCGCGCGAACGAGAAGCTCCCGGAGCTCATCGGCGAGCGCGACGCGCTCCCTCGGGCGCGCGCTGTACCTCGCGCGGCCCATCAAGATCACCGACCCGGGCTGTCTGTCGTGCCACACGACGCCGGACGTGGCGCCCGCGTCGGTCGTGAAGGCCTACGGAACGAGCGGCGGCTACGGATGGAAGCTGAACGAGATCATCGGGGCGCAGATCGTCTCGGTGCCCATGACCGTGCCGATCGGCCTCGCGAACACCGCGTTCAAGACGCTGCTGGGGTCCTTGATCGCCGTTTTCGCGAGCATCCTCGTCGTTCTCAACATCCTGCTCACGCTCGTGGTGATCCGGCCGATCAAGCGCCTGTCGCGGATGGCGGACCAGGTGTGTACCGGCAACCTCGACGTCCCCGAAGTGACCGTGAAGGGCTCGGACGAGGTCGCGGTGCTTTCCGGGTCGTTCAACCGGATGCGGATCAGCCTGACGAAGGCGCTCAAGATGCTCGAAGGCGAGTAGGGCCGGACGTCCACGGATGGCGGACACGGTCCTCCCCGGCTCCCGCTTCGGCGACTACGAGATCCTGGAGGAGCTCGGCGCCGGAGGAATGGGGAAGGTCTACCGCGCGCGGGACCTCACGCTCGACCGGCTCGTCGCGCTCAAGACGCTCGCCCGCGAGCTCTCCCAGGACACGGGCTACGTGCAGCGCTTTCTCAAGGAAGCGCGCGCGGCCGCGCGCCTGAACCACCCGAACATCGTCCAGATCTACGACTTCGGCTGCGTCGATTCGATCTACTACCTCGCGATGGAGTTCGTGGACGGGCATTCGCTCGGAACCTATCTCAGGCGCGGCCACTTCAGCGAGTCGGAGTCCATCCAGATCATCCGGCACGCGTGCCGCGCGCTCTCCGTCGCGCACGCCGACGGGATCGTCCATCGCGACATCAAGCCCGACAACCTGATGCTGACGAGCCGCGGCGACGTGAAGCTCGTGGACCTCGGCATCGCGAAGCGTCTCGACGAAGAGGCGTCGCTCACGCAGACGGGCCAGGCGATCGGAACTCCGCATTACATCTCGCCCGAGCAGATCCGGGGACAGAAGGACGTGGATTCCCGCGCCGACATCTACTCGCTCGGCGCGACGCTCTACCACCTCCTCACCGGGCACACGCCCTACCCGGGGTCGTCGGGCCCCATCGTCATGTCGATGCATCTCGTCGAGCCGCTGCCCGACCCGCGCCGCTTCGAGGCGTCTCTCACGGAAGGGGTCTGCCGCGTCGTGCGCAAGATGATGGCGAAGAACCGCGACGAGAGGTACCCGGACGTCTATGCGCTCGACCTGGACCTGTATCGCCTGCAATGCGGGGAGAACCCGCAGCCGGACGAGCAGGCCGCCGCGGCCGCCGAGGCGCACGAGGGGTCGCGCGCCCCTCCGGCCTACGTTCCCGCGACGGCGGGCTCGTTCGATTCGGGCGTCCTGAACCGCATCGAGGACAGCCTCGCGGCCGCGGTCGGTCCGATGGCGAGGGTCCTCGTCCGAAAGACCGCGCGAACCGCGCCGACTTACGAAGCCCTCTGCGGCGAGCTCGCGGAGCAGGTTTCCGACCCGCGCGCGCGCGACACCTTCCTGTCGAAGTGTCTCCGCGCGGCGCGCACGCCGACGGGCCCGGGCGCACCGAGCCGCGTGACACCCACGCGGGTTCACGGAAGCGAGGCGCCAACCGATCTCCCGGGCGCGGGCCCATCCGCCGCCCCGGGCCCCTCACGCTACTTCTCCCAGGAGGCCTATTTCGGCTCAGGCTCGAGCCCGAAGTCGCTCGTCCTGTCCGAGCAGGACCTCCACTTCGTGGAAACCGAGCTCGCGCGGCAGATCGGCCCGCTCGCGCGCATCCTCGTGAAACGCGCGGCGAAAGGAGCCCACACGCTCGCCGACCTCGCCGCGAAGCTCGAGCTCGAGATCCCGACGGACGAGAGCCGCCGCGCGTTCCGCGAGGCCGTGAGAAAGCGCCCCGGCTGAGCGGTTCGGGGTCAGGCGTTCCGCGGTTTTCGGGGCAGATGGATCGTCGCGGTGGTGCCGCGGCCTGGGGCGCTGTCGAGCCACAGGTAGCCGCGGCTGTTTTTGACGATTCCGTATGCGGTCGACAGGCCCAGCCCGCTTCGCTCCGCGGCGCGCTTCGTCGTGAAGAAGGGCTCGAAGGCGCGGGCGAGCGTCGCCGTGTCCATTCCGACTCCGGTGTCGGTGACCGTGATCTCGGCGTACTCGCCCTCGACGACCGGAACACCCGAGATCCGCATGCCGGCGCTCACCGTGCGCGTCGCGGTGCGCAGGGCGAGCACGCCGCCGTCCGGCATCGCCTCCGAGGCGTTCAGGACGAGATTCAGGAGGACCTGCTCGAGCTGACTCTCGTCCGCTGCGATGGAGCTCGGGTCATCCGCGAGCTGAACGACGAAAAGGACGTCCTCTCTCACGAGCTTGCGCAGCAGCGGCTCGAGCTCGCCCAGAAACGCGTGAAGGTCCAGAACACGCGGCTTGACGACCTCTCCACGCCCGATCGACAGCAGCCGGGCACTGAGCGCGGCCGCCCTCTCGCTTGCCTTGACGAGCTCCAGCGCGTTCGCGCGCGTGCCGGGGTCGGACGTCTTTTCCAGGACGAGCGTCGAGAATCCGAGAAGGGCGGTGAGCACGTTGCGCAGGTCGTGCGCGACCTCGCCCGCCTGGCGCCCGACGGCTTCCATGCGGCGACCTTCCGCAGCTCCGGCTTCCAGCTCGGAGAGCCGCCGCTCCGCGGCGCGCAGGCCTCTCTCGGTCGCGTGGCGGCGGCGGACCTCCCTCAGGAAGAGGAGGAACGGAGCGAGGCCCGCCGCCGCGCACGCAATCGAGATGAGAAGGATGATTTCAGGAGCCTGTGTGGTCAGGGACCTTTCCTTTCTGGCGTTCAGCCGCCGATGGGTTTGATGGCTCCGTCGGTGCCGCCGCCGGAACCTGTCGTGTCGAGAGGCGTCAGGCCGAGAAGGGACAGAGCGAGATCGATGAGGGTCGAAGCGTCCATGGGTTCCTCCTGTTGCCGCCCGTTCCGGGGGCGGCTCGGGAGGCGGAACTCACGAGCGCTCGGTCATCACCGCCTTACAACTCCTAGAGACAGTTTTGCGAGGCGGTTTTCAACCGCCCCGAAGAAAGAAAACGAAAAAAACCGAATTAGGCCCGGCGCCGTTCGGGGCGGGCGGAGACGTGGAATCCGCCCGAAAGGGCCCGGAGGCAGGCCTGAACCCGCTCGAGGAGGCCGTCCTCGATGTCGCCGCGATCCAGGCGCGCGGCCAGCTCGGCCCATGCCGGGACGCCCGCGAGCGGCGCGACGGTCGCGAACGACCGCAGTTCCTCGAGGCGAGCCACCATCTCGTCGAACCTCGACATCCGGCCGAGACACTCGGCTGCATGGAGCCGGACGAAGACCCGATCTTCCTCGAGTTGCTTCTGGTCCGCCTCGGCGGCGAGCGCGTCGAAAGCGGCGAGCGCCCGCGCCATCTCGCCCCTCAGGAAATCCAGCTCGGCGAGCCCGATCCGGATTCCGAAGACGAGATACGCCAGGTCGTGGCGCCGCGCGTCTGCGAGAGCCTGCGCGAAGACGGCCCGCGATCGGTTGAAGGCGCCGACGTGGCCGAGCGCGAGACCCAGGTTGATCTCGGTGGCCGTGCGGGTATGCGCATCTCTTTCCTCGCCCATCCGTCCGACCGCGCTCTCGAGGAAAGGAATCGCTCGAGCCGGATTCCCTTTCTGCAAGTACAGCGTGCCCAGGGCGGCCTCGGCGCGGGCGGTCCAAGTGTCCTGCTCGAACGCCGCGAAGACCCGCGCGGCGCGCTTGAGCTCGCGCTCGCCAAACCCGAACTCCCCTTCGAAAGCGGCGACCGTACCTTCGAAATACCCGCAGAGCGCTCCGTCGAACGGCTCGTTTCCGCAGGACGCGAACGCGGTGCGGGCATCGCGAGCGGCGGCACGCGCCTCCTTCATCCGGCCGATATTGAGGAGCGCCTGCGAGGCGAGGAGCGACGCTTCCGCCTCGAGGCGGCGCGACGGGACGAAACCGGAAGCCGGAAGCGTCCGGGCGTGCGCCGAAAGAGCGCGTGCCAGAGCGAGGGCGCGATGCGGTTCGGCAGCCGCGAGACGCGCGCCGGTCTGGGCCGCGTACAGAAGACCCAGAAGATCAGCATCGGCATCGCCGAACTCCGCGAGACTCGCGGCGAGGGCGCCGTTCGACTCGCGAGCGGCTTCGACGAGCCGCCGCGCGTTCCGGTCCGCTTCGTCGGCGGCAGCCGCGAGCGCGTGAAGGTCTCGATGTTCTTTCGGGGAGGGCCCGGACAGGAACGGCGGTGGTTCGGTCCCTGGCCCGAGCATCGTCTCGAGGGAGGAAGCTTCCTCGATGGCGGCGCACAGGCGCCCGAGCGCCCTCTGGCGGCGCGCGCACACGCGGCAGCCGGCCACATGCCGGGCCGCCGCGGCCGAGCCGGGCTCGTTCCGGCCCGTTTCAAGAGCGAGAAGCTCGACTTCCTCCGGGTGCCGCGTCACGCGAGGCATCCGCGCATCCTCTTCATGCATTGATTCAGGCGCTTCCAGACGGCCGGGACCGTGCATCCGGCATCGGCGGCGGTTTCGGCGAGCGACCGGCGGAAGAGACAATAAGCCTGGATCAGACGCCGGCACCCGGGTGGCAGAAGCCGGAAGGCCGATCGGACGTGGACGCCGTCCACGAGTCGACGGGCGCTGAACGAGTCGGGAACATCCGGTCCGAGAGTTCCCTCGTGCCGGCCTCGCTGGATCCGCTGCTCGAGCCGATTGGCGCAGCGGTTGAAAAAGGAGCCGACGAGGTACCCCTCCATGTTGTGTACGCGCGGCCGCTTCGTGAAGACGGCCTCGTACGTGTCCTGCAGGACGTCCTCTGCCTCTTCCTCCGTCAATCCGAATCGCTGTCGTCCCACGTTCAGGAGGCGCGGGCGAAGGTGAGCGTCGAGGCGTTCCCAATCCCAGGAGACCGGCCGGGTGTTCGGCATGGGCGCGGAGACGGTTTCCTCGCGCTCGGCCGGCGCAGGGGGAGCGGGCTCGTCCGCGCCGAAGGCCTCCGTCCCTGTCGATGAGGATCGCCCGCCGTTCATGCCGTCCTCGTGCGCGGGAAGGGTACATCAACGGGAGGAAATGCCGGCCCTGGATCCCGGCGTCTGGATCGATCTTCAGGTCCTGGAGATTCCCTCGCCCGGCTTGGACACCATTCGCTAGACTGGCCGGAGGCGAGCGAGGATCTCTTGGGTCCAGAAGCACCGGCGTCGTCCCCATCTTCTTATTACGTCGATTGTCCGGCGTGCGGGACGTCGTTCAACGCGTTGAGCGTGCCTTGGTGCTCCTGCCTCGCGAGCGAGCGCACGCTCGTCTGCTCCGGGTGCGGGAAGTGCTTCTGCAAGGCGCCGATGTGCCGCCACCTCAAGGCCGACCCCGAGACGGGGGACATCAAGATCATCGTGATGACATCGCTCTACAAGGGGCAGCGCTACCGCTCGGAGGCCATGTCGAGCTACGGCGCGGACGGCTATCTCGAAAAACCCCTCGATCCGGAGCTCCTCGCGAGGACCCTGCGCGAGCTCGTGCCCGAGTTCCCGAACCCTTGAACCTGCACCCCGGGAATATCCCGTCGTCAAGCCCGCGCTGGAGGCAGAGCAGAGATGAATCGACGCGCTTCGGGACGTCCCGCGTGAAGATCCTCGTCATCGACGACGATGCCGTCATCCGCCGGATCTCGCGTCTCGCGCTCGGCCGCGTCGGCGGCATGGAGGTCGTGGAAGCCTCGAGCGGAATGGAGGGGATCGCCATGGCAGCTGCCGATCCTCCCGATGCGATCCTCCTCGACGTCATGATGCCGGGACCGGACGGCCCCGAAACGCTGGGCCTTCTGAAAGCCGATCCGCGCACGGCGCACATTCCCGTGATCTTTCTGACGGCCAAGACGAGGGAAGCGGAGGTGGACCGCCTTCTGGCTCTCGGCGTCAAAGGCGTCCTGGCGAAGCCCTTCGACCCGATGTTTCTCGCCGCGGAAGTGAAGGCGATTCTCGGGGCGGGCTGAGCGTGGACTCCTCCTGGCACCGGACCTTCCGCGAGCTGCGCGGGCAGTTCGCGGAGGGCGCGGGAGAGCGCCTCGCGGCGATCGACGGCGCCCTCGCCAAGCTCCTCGCGAAGCCGGAGGACCAGGCGAGCCTCGCCGAGGTCCGTCTGCGCTTCCACGGGCTCTCCGGAACGGGAGCGACGTTCGGCTTTCCGCGAGTCAGCGTCCTCGGCATGCAGGGCGAACACGCCTGCGACGAGGTCGCGGAGGCCGGCCGGGCGCCGACGGCGGAGGAGATTCGTGCGTGGCGCGGGCTCGTCGAGGAGGTCCGCGAGGCATTTCGCGCGGAGGCTCCGCCCGCCCCGACGGAGCCCGCTCTGGTGGCGGCTTCCTCGGGCACGCATCGCCTCATCCGGATCCTCGTGGCGCACGAGGACGCCGAGCTCCGTGCCGCGCTTGCCTCGCAGCTCGAAAGGGAGGGTTTGACGGTCACCGTCGCGTCCGATCTCGTGAACGCAAGACAGCTCCTTTCCCAGGACCTTCCCGACGCGCTCGTCGTCGATATGCGGTTCGGAGGCGGGGAAGGCGGGGCGCTCGTCGAGAGGCTGCGGGGAATGCCGGGAGGCGAAGGTCCGGCGGCGTTCGTGGTGGGCGCACCCGCGGGCTTCATCGACAAGGTCGAGGCGATTCGCTGCGGAGCGGACGCGTACTTCGAGCAGCCTGTCGATTGGGAGCTCTTCACGCGGCGGCTCCGGCAGCTTCTGGAGCGCAATCAGGCGGAAGCGCCACGCGTCCTCTCCGTCGAGGACGACCCGGATCATGCCGCCTTCGTGAAGGCCGTCCTCGAGTCCGCGGGATACGAGGTCAGGATCTGCCCCGAGCCGGCGCGTTTCGAGGCGGAAGCGATCGGTTTCACGCCGGATCTCGTGCTCATGGACATCAACCTGCCGGGCTTCTCGGGATACGACCTGGTGCGCTTCCTGAGGCAGAACGAGAAGTACGCGGCCGTGCCCGTCGTCTTCCTGACGGCCGAGAACCGCGCGCAGTCGCGAATCGAGATGATCCGCGCGGGCGGCGACGACCATCTCGTCAAGCCGGTCACTCCGGCGCTCCTCGTCTCGACGGTCGCCGCCCGGATCGAGCGGGCACAGTTCCTGAAGAGCCTCCTCGGCCGGGACGGTCTCACGGGCCTCCTGAATCACACGGCCTTTTTCGAGGGCGCGCGGGGGGCGCTCCTCCGCCAGACGCGCACTCCCGGCAAGGGAGCGTCCTTCATTCTCATCGACCTCGACCACTTCAAGGCGGTCAACGATCGCCACGGCCACCCTGTCGGAGACCGCGTGCTCGCCGCCCTGGGCGCGCTCCTCAGGAGGAGGGTGCGCGGCTCGGACCTCGTCGGGCGGCTCGGCGGAGAGGAGTTCGGCGTCATTCTCGAGGACCTGACCGAAGGGGAGGCCGAACGGCTCATGAACCGTCTTCTCGAGGAGTTCTCCGTGATGCCGCACAGCGGCGTCGGGGGGGCCGCCTTTCACGTGACCTTCAGCGCGGGCGTGGCCGGATTCGTCAAGGGCATGACCGTGGACGCCTGGCGCCAGGCGGCCGACGAAGCGCTCTACGCGGCGAAATCGACGGGCCGCCACCGTGTGGCGCGCGCGCGCCCGAAAGATGCTCCGTGACGGGGCACCGCGCCCTCGCGGGTCTCGTTCTCGCGGGCGCCCTCGGCGCGCGATCCGCTGGCGGCAACGGCGCTGATGCGTCCGCACTCTGGGAGGCGTGGCCGCACACGGTCGAGATCTCGCCGTTCGCCCTCAAGCACGAAGACCTGCGCGCGCGGCTCGCCGCGGTCACGACGCGGCATCCCGGGCTTTTCGCGATCGCCGAGGAAGGCGTTTCGGCCGAAGGACGGAAGATCCCCCTCCTCGTCGCCGGGAGCGGTCCGACGACGGTCCTCCTCTGGTCGCAGATGCACGGCGACGAGCCCACGGCGACGAGCGCGCTCCTGGACGTCCTCGAGCATCTCGGAAGGACGCAAAAGACGCCGGAGACGGCGCAACTGCTCTCGCGCCTCACGCTCGCGATCATCCCGATGCTCAATCCGGACGGCGCCGCGAGGACGCGCCGCACGAACGCACAGGGCATCGACGTCAACCGCGACGCGTTGCGCCTCCAGACGCCCGAGGGGCGGTTTCTCAAGTCCGTGCGCGACCGGCTGAGACCTTCCGTCGGGTACAACCTTCACAACCACAGTCCGAACGTGACGGCGGGGAAGCACGGCCGGCAGGTCGCGATCTCGCTTCTTTCCGTGCCGTTCGACGACGCGTTCACGGTGGACGAAGGGCGCCGCACGACCATGCGGATGGCCGTCCTCGTCCAGCGGCTTCTCGAACCGTGGGCGAAGGATCGCGTGGCCCGCTACGACATGGACTACACGGCGCGCGCCTTCGGCGACTCGATGACGCGCTGGGGCACGCCGACGCTCCTCATCGAGTCGGGAGGCTTCTTCGGGCCGGACGAGGCGAACACCCTCGTGCGACTCAACTTCGTCGCGATTCTCGGCACGCTTCACGCGCTCGCCGACGGCTCGCTCACGAACGTGGATTTCAAGGCGTACGACGCGATTCCGCTCAACACGCGGGACCGCCTGTTCGACATCCTCGTGCGCAACGCGCGCGTGATCGGGGGCGGAGGCCTCCCGCCGTATCTCGCGGATGTGGGCCTGAATGTCGCGTCCGCGCGCCCCGGCTTCCCGGGCTCGTCTCCACGCGGGACGCGGGGAGGCGTATCGGAGGTTGGCGACCTGACGGACTTCCTCGGCAAGGCCGAGCTCGATCTCGACGGCCGCCTTCTCGCCGTCGCCCCGCCCGGCGGCGAGGACGGCTGGAAGAAAGCGCTCAAGGGCCTGGCGTCGCGCGGCCTCGCGACGGCGGACGGGGTCCTCACGCTTTCCGAGTCCGACCTTTCCGCGGAGGCGAAGGCATGGATTGGCGGGACCGCCTCGCTCGCTCCCGGTTACGGCGGAGACCTCCTGGTCCTCGCGCCGGCGGGGACGGGTCGGTTCCGCGTCGAGCGCCGGATCTCGCCCGTCGAGCCCTGAAAGGTCAGGCAAACGCGCCGACGACGTCGCGGACGTATTCGGGGCGCCGCATCCCGACGAGAACGACGTCCACGCCCGGCGTTCCGAGGAGCGCGCGGAGCGTGCGCTGGGCGAGGCTCGAGCCCTCGCCCCCGGCGTGTGGAAATGCCGTGTCGAGACTCGACGCGAGGGGCCGCATTCGTTCCTCGTCCCACGCCGCGTCGCGCCCCTGGCGGAGAATGTCGGGCGGCAAAGCCGCGAATCGCACGAGCGTGCGCCCGGAGAACGCATTCAACGGGCGGTTCACGAGGACGCCGAGGCCGGCGTCCTTCGCCACGTCGAGGGCGCTCCGCCCGTCCGCCGTGTGGATTTGCTCACGCGCCCCTGTCTCGAGCGGGTTGAAGGGGAGCTGGACGACCGCGAAGCCCGGCCCCGCGTTCTCGAGGACGCGCTCGAGCGAAACCGCGTCCTCGTTCTCCCGCGGCGCGACGAACGTGTTCGAAGAGATGCCGTAAGCGCGGATGCGTCCGGCGGCCACCTCCGACTCGAGGTGACGAAGGGCCCGCCGGATACGCTCGTAGAACGCGGCCCGAGCCTCGTCCCGCGGCACGCCGCGGCGGGCGGCGTCCATCAGAAAGTACTCGGGGTTATGGAGCAGGAGAACGTCGACATTCGGGAGGCCGAGGCGTTCGAGCGAAGCCGTCAGCTGGTCGGCGAGAAAGTCGGGAGAGATGCAGTGCCAGCAATCCTGCGCGTACTCGGTCACCTCGCTCCACGGCCGGCCCTCGCGCGCCCGGCGGAGCGCCTCGGTCTGGTTCGAACCCTGGACGTAACCGGCCTTCGTCACGAGGACGAGATCGTCGCGCTGCGCGCCTCCGCGCGAGAGGAAGTCCCGGACGACCTCACCGACGAGGATCTCGCTGTGACCGTCCGCGTAGTTCGTGGAGGTGTCCACGAGCGTGATACCCGAGACGAGCGCCTCGCGCAGGGCCTCGCGGTGAACGTCGCTGCGGTCGTCCACGCGGTAACCGCCGAAGCCGATTCTCGAGACGCGCGCGTGAACGCGGCCGAGAGGGCCGTATGCGGACCCGGGAAGCAGTGAAACGGCCATCCGGTCGATGTTAGGCTCAATCGTGTCCCGGCGTATCCCCCTGCTCGCGGCGGCGCTCGCGCTGCTCGCCCTGCTTGCGGCATGGGGGCCGTTCCTCTCGCGCATGGACATCGTCGTGCGTCACTTCGACGGCCCGAACTATCTCGTCGTCGCCAAGACACTTTACGTACCCACCGCGGAAAACCCTCTCCCGGGTTACGCGCTGACACCTTCCTATTTCGCGGCGCACCCGCCGCTCTATCCAGTGGTTCTGCGGGTCTGCTCGCTTCTCGGGGGCTGGAAGGCGGGCCTTTTCGTCGCGACGGGGCTCCTCGCCGCCGCCTCGGCTTCGGCGTTCGCGGTCTACGCGAAGGACGTTGCTCCGGAGATCCCCGCCCTCGTCGCGGTCCTCGCGTTTCTCTTCCTGCCCGCGCGGATGTTTCTGTACCGCGCGCTCGGGGCGAGCGAAGCGCTCATGTCGCTCCTCGTCGTCCTCGCGGTTCTGGCGTGGCGCCGGGGCCGCGTGGACTGGGCCCTCTTCGCGGCCGCTCTCGCGACGGTCACGCGCACCAACGGCATCGTCGTGGTGGCCGTCCTCTGCCTGGCGCTCCTCCTCTCGGGTCGCGTGAAGTCCGCGCTTCTCGGCGGCGCGCTGGCGGCCATTCCCCTTCTCCTTCTCTTCTCGTGGTATCGATATCTCTTCGGCGACTTTTTCGCGCTCTTCCACGTCCACGCCGACAGCGCCGGGGGAGCGGGCCGCCTCTGTCTTCCGTTCGCGTTCATCGGGGAGATGGCCGCCCGGAACGACTGGGAGACGGCGGAAATGCTGCTGGCCCTGCACCTGTTCTACGTGCTGTGCGCGGCGCGGCTCTTCGCCAGGGGAGACCGGCTCGAGGCGGGCCTCATCGCGGCGCACGTCGCGCTGTTCTCGATTCTCCGCGAACGCGACCTCGCGCGGTACTACCTGACGGTCGCCCCGTTCGCCGTCGTCGTCGCGTGGCGCGACGTCTGGAGCCGGCCGCGCCTCGCCGCGGCGGTCCTCGCCGTCCTCGCGCCTCTCTCCGTCTATTACGCGTGGAAGACGATTCCGATGAACCTGTGCAGCGAGCCTGCCTACCGCGCCCTGCTCTCGCTCCTCGGCTCCTGACCACCCCTTACGCGACGCGAAAGCGCTCTTCCGTCAGTTCCCGATGAAGGGCCCGCGCACGGGAGGCGTCGCCCGACTTCGCCGGGGCGCGGTCGCAATAGCGCGCCCAGACCGCCGCGGCCGCCAGCAGGATCACGCCCGCGGTCGTCACGAGGAACACGGCGACGGGACGCGCCTTGCGAACGGGCGCGACGGAAAGCGAGGAGATGAGGCGCTCGGCGCTCTTCGTCTCACGAGTCTCGGTTTCGAAGACGGCGTCGACCTCCCCGAAGCGCACGGCCGCTCCCTCGACGAGCGGTGCCTCCTTCACGCGCGCGCCGTCCACGCTCGTGCCGTTCGCGCTGCCGAGGTCGCGCACGACCCAGCCGCTCGGCGTCTTCTCCACGAGGGCGTGGCGGCGCGAAACCGAGCGGCTCGCGAGGGAGATGTCGCAGTCCGGGTCGCGCCCGATGACGGCCTGCTGCTCGAAAACGTATCGGCGCGCCGCGCCCTCGTCGCGAACGGTCAAAACCCCCGGCATTCATCGATCTTATGCCCGCTGCGGAACGGCGGGCGAATCGTCCTCGGCGACCGCGGGGCCGAGAACGAAGGCCACGTCGCCGACGTTCGTGCCGGTCGGGCCGGGCGAGAACGCGTCGCCGAGAGCGCGAAAGAAAGGGCCCGTGTCGTTGTCGCGGAGCGCGCGCGCGGGATCGAGCCCCAGCGCCCCGGCGCGCGCGAGCGTGGTGCCGTCGACGAAGGCTCCGGCGGCGTCCGGCTCGTGGTCGACGCCGTCCGTCCCCGCGCAGAGCATCGCGATGCCGGGAGCCTCGGCGATCTCGCGGGCCGCGGCGAGCGCAGCCTCGCGGTTTCGGCCGCCGTGGCCGTGACCCTTCACCGTTACGGTCGTCTCGCCTCCGAGGATCGTCACGTGACGCCTCGGTGCGAGCGCGGACCTCCGGCGCCGCAGGTCGCCCGCGGTGGCGCCCGCGAAGGCAAGGCGGCCGCCCGCGACGCGCGCTTCGCCCGAGAGAAGCTCGTGCACGACGCGCGGCTCGATGCCGAGGCGCAGCGCCTCGACGCGCGCGCCTTCGAGAGCCGTGCGCACGTCCGCGAGGAGGACGCTCCAGCGCGGCCCCCCCGGCCGCGTCGCTGCGGGCTCGTGCCCGTACGAGAGATGCGCGCGGACGGAGGGAGGCACGAGACGCGCGATCCGGTACCGCTCGAGCATCGCGTGCGCCTCGGACGGCCGCGTCGGCCAGCCGAGCGTCGGGCCCGATGCGACGAGATGCCAGCCCGCGTCGCCCAGGTCGGAAAGCACGAGCGTCACGACCTCGGCGGCGCCCGCGGCGGCCGCGAGACGCCCGCCCTTGACGCGTGACAGCGCGGCGCGCACGGCATTCACGTCCGCGATCGGCGCGCCTGCCGCCAGAAGCAACGCCGACGTCTTCGACTTGTCCTCGAGCGAGATTCCCGGCGCCGGCGCGCACAGGAGGCTCGAGCCGCCTCCCGAGAGGAGGACGACGAGGAGGTCGTCCTTGCCGAGCGAGAGGGCAAGCGAAAGGGCCGCCTCCCCCGCGAGGAGGCTGCCCGCGTCGGGAAGGGGATGGCGCGCCTCGATCGTGCGCGCGGAGGGCGGCAGGGAGCGGAAGGGAGCGTCCCCGGGCGCGACGACGAGCATCTCGTCGATGCGAGAGCCCAGCGTCGTATGTGCGGCGGCGGCCATCGGGACCGCCGCCTTCCCGACGGCCAGCACCGTGACGCGCGAGGGCGCGAAGACGAACTCGCGCCGCGCGCGCGACGACACGGAGCGGACGAAGACCCCGGCCCCGCGGCGCCCGAGCGCCTCGGAGACGAGGGCCGCCGGATCGACGGCCGCGACTGCAGCGCGATAGAGCCGAACGAGAATTTCGCGCGCGTCCACGAGTGGCGCAGTCTATCGGAGGCGCTTCGCGGGAGTAAGATCGATTCGGGCCGCGTCCGGCGGCGCAGGGAGACTCAACATGGCACGTACACGGGTTGGCGACATTCTCGGGTCGATGCGCGAAGGGCTCTCCGATGCCGGCGAGAAGGGACAGGAGCTGGCGCGGGACGTGGCGGAGCGCGTGGAAGACGTGCTCGACGAAGCCGGCGTTCAGGGAAAGCGCGTCCGCAAAGAGCTCGTGCGACGGTGGAAGACGGTCGACAAGGTCGGGCGCGAGAACGCCTTCGTCATGGCGATCGCCGCGCTCGGGGTCGGCATCGTCGTCGGCTACCTCCTGTCGCGCGACGACGACTGAAGACGGAGCACCAGGGATTTTCTTAGAAGGTCATAGGGAATAGCACCGGCCGCCGGCCCGACGATGGCGAGTCCCTGCGACAACCCCTTTCTAAGAGAAAACCCCGGTGGTTCTCTCTCTTTCCGGAGGCCGCCTCAAACGTAGTGGTCGGCGTTGATCTTGAGGTAGTGGCTCCACTTCTCCGGGATGGTCTCTTCCGTGAAGATGGCCTTCACGGGGCACACGGGCTCGCAGTTGCCGCACTGGATGCACGTGTTCGGGTCGATGTAGAGCATCGTCGCCTCGGCGAACCCCTCCTCGTCCTTCTTCGGGTGGATGCAGTCCACGGGACAGACCTCGACGCAGGCGGTGTCCTTCGTCCCGATGCAGGGCTCGGCGATGATGTACATGCCCATGCGGCGATTCCTCCTCCGGGGGGAAAGTCTACTCGACCACGCGCCGCAGGGAAACGCGGTTGACGTCCTTCCCCCACCCCGTGAAGATGCACGCTCGGAGATAAACGAAGACCGTGGGCCTTTCCGAACGCCTCCGCGTCCTCAGGACGGGGTTCACGCGCACCTTCTGGGTCGCGAACACGCTCGAGCTGTTCGAACGGTTCGCGTTCTACGGCTCCAAGGCCGTCCTCGCCGTCTACCTGAACCGAGCCGTGGGGCTCGGGACGACCGGCGAACGACCTCGTCGGGCATCTACGGGCTCCTCGTCTTCGGCCTTCCGATCCTGGCGGGCGTCGTCGTGGACCGCTTCGGCTTCAAGCGAAGCCTGCTCGCGCTGCTTCACGATCTTCTGCGCCGGCTACACGCTCATCGGCCTCGCCGGGCTGCCCGGCGGGCAGGCCCTTCGTCGACGCCCTCGGGAAGAAAGCCTTCGTCGTGCTCGCGCTGGTCGTGACCGCGATCGGCGGCTCGCTCATCAAACCGTGCATCGTCGGAACCGTCGCGCGGACGACGAGCGAAGGAGACGAAAGGCCTCGGCTACTCGATCTACTACACGCTCGTGAACATCGGCGGCTTCGTTCGGGCCGATCCTCGCCGGCGAGGTGCGCGACGCGCATCGGGATCGCCGACGTTCTCGTGATGTCGGCGGCGTCGTCGTCCTCCTGGTCGTCGGGACGCTCTTCTTCTTCCGCGAGCCCGCGGGCGAGCGCGAGGGCCGCACGTTCGGGAAGGTCTTCTCGGAAGCCGTTCTGGTCTTTCGGAACGCGCGCTTCATGATCGTTCCTCGTCATCTTCTCGGGCTTCTGGATCATGTTCTGGCAGATCTTCTACTCGCTGCCGTTCTACGTGACGGACGTCCTGAAGATCGACGCGGTTCGAGATCCTCGAGACGGTCGACGCCCTCGGAATCATCTTCTTCACGGTTCCGGTGACGGCGCTCATGAAGAAGCTCCGCCCCATCCGCGCGATGGCCGGCGGCTTCGCGATCGCGAGCGCTTCGTGGCTCGTCATCGCCTTCAGCCAGAGCTGGCAGGGTGTCGTCGTCGCGATGATCCTCTTCGCGCTGGGCGAATCCATGCAGGCGCCGCGCTTCTACGAGTACGTCGCGGACCTCGCGCCGAAGGAGCAGACGGGCACGTTCATGGGCTTCGCGTTCCTGCCCGTCGCGATCGGCGCTTTCGTGGCCGGGCGGCTCTCGGGCTACCTCATCGAGCACTACATCAAGGGAGGGAATCCCGCTGGCATGTGGACCCTGCTCTCGGCGATCGGCTTCGGAGCGACGATCCTCATGCTCCTCTACGACCGGATCTTCGCGCCCAGGAGGGCGGCCGCCTGACGCGGCCCTGACACGTGATCTTCCTTGCGCTCCTGGCCGGACTCGCGGCGCTCGGCTTCGGTGCGTGGCTGCGGGAGCGCATCGCGCGCGACGCGGAGCGCGTCGCGCTGCTGGAATGGGAAGTCAAGTCGCTCAGAGAAGAAGTCCGGAAGATTTCCGCTCCCTCTCGATCTACGGCACCCGTTTCGTCGCCTGCCGTCGATGCGCAGCCGGCGGCGGTGGATTTTTCTTCGAAGGGGGAAGAGGGGGAAGAGCGGGCCGCGCCGGCGGCCTCGTATCCCGCTGACGCATCGCCTGGGGTCGCGTCCGGCATTTCTTCGAAGGGGGAATACGGGGCCGTGCAGGCCGCTCCGCCGGTCGCATTCCCGCTCCCGCCGGCGGCCTTCGCTCCTCCGCCCATTCACCCTTCTAAGCAAATCACCGATGCGGCAGCTTCGGCGCAGCCCTTTGACGTCGCCGCTCCGGTGCGAGAGGGAGCAGAAGAGCCCCCGGTCCTGCGCCGCCTGCGGCGGCGCGCGTCGACTGGGAGAGCTTCGTCGGCGTGAAGCTCTTTTCGTGGGTTGCCGGAGTCTTCCTGACGATCGGCGCGGTCCTCTTTCTGCGCTACTCGATCGACCACGGGTGGCTGTCGCCGCCGGTACAGATGGCGATCGGCCTTCTCGCGGGGACGGGCCTTCTCGTCGGCCTGCGAGCTCAAGGCGGCGCGCCGTTACGCCGTCACGGCGAACGCCCTCGACGCGGCGGGCCTCGCGATTCTCTTCGCCACGGTCTTCGCGGGGCATGCCCGGTGGGACCTCGTCGGCGTCGTCCCCGCCTTCCTCCTCGATGGCCGTCATCGCGGCGCTCGCCGTCGCCCTCGGCGCTCAGGCGAGACTCCCTGTTCATCGCGGCGCTCGGGCTCCTCGGAGGCTTCGCCACGCCCGCGCTTCTCTCGACCGGAGAAGACCGCCCGGTCGAGCTCTTCTCGTACCTCCTGCTCCTGAACGCGGGGCTCGCGTGGGTGGCGCTGCGAAAACGGTGGGCGCTTCTCTCGGTCGCGAGCCTCGTCCTGACGACGTGCTACCAGTGGGGCTGGGTCGTCCGTTTCCTCGCGGGCGAGAACCTGGGCCTCGCGGCCGGGATCTTCCTCGTGTTTCCGCTCGTCTTCGCCGCGGGACCGGCGCTCGCGAGCCGCGAGTCGGGCGGGGGCGGAGACGTCTTCGGAAGGACGGCGGCCGTCGCGGCGGCGCTGCCCGCGCTCTTCGCGATCTACGTCGCGGGCGTCGGCGCATACGGAGATCACTGGGGGCTTCTCTTCGGGTTCCTCGCCCTCCTCGACGCCGGGCTCTTCGCGCTGGCCGTCTTCCGCGGGCCGGCTCTCCTGCATGCCGTCTCGGGCATCGCGACGCTCACCGTCCTCGGCGCGTGGTTCGTGAAGTCGATGACGCCGGACCTCATGGAACCGGGGTTGACCGCGGCCGTGGGGTTCTCGCTCTTCTACCTCTTCGCGCCGGCCCTCGCCGGGCGCCTGAGAGAGAGCACGCCGCTCGCGCCGCGCTTTTCGGCGCTCGGTCTTCTCGGGCACGTCCTGCTGCTCTTCGTCGCCACGCAGAAGAGCCTTTCTCTCCCGCCGCACCCGCGAGCCGCGGGCGCCCTCGCGCTCGTCACCGTCGCCGCGGGGTTCGCGGCGCGGCGCGAAGGAGCGTGGGAGGTGCATGCCGGCGCTCTCGCGCTGGGCCAGAGCGCCGTCCTCGCGTTCGCCCTCCTCGCGACGCGCGCGCCCTGGCCCGCGGCCGCGGTCGCCGCCGCTGTCGCGCTCGCTCTCTGGGGCGTCGGGGCCTGGATCGTGGACGGCCGCCGGGAGTTCGCACGCGCGGCGATCCTCGGCCTCGCGCTCGGCGAAGTTGCGGCGGTCACGGCGTCGCTCGCGCCCGGCGCGCCCAGCCTCACGGTGCATCTTTCGGCGCTCGTGCTCTTCCTGGTCGCTCTTTTCGGTGTCGCGGCCGGATCCGAGATGCCGAACGCGTCACTCCTCGGCGGAGCGCTCGCGATCCTGGCCGCCTATGTCTGGCGGCTCGGGCCGCCGCGCCACGACCGCTGGGATCAGGCGCTTCTCCTCGGGGGATGCATCTGGGCGATCTGCCTGGCGCATCCCATCGTCCTCGGCAGGCGTGCCGCGCGCTCATCGGAGCCGTATCGCCTCGCCGTTTTCGTGAGCGTGGCCCTTTTCCCGCTCTTTCGCGTCGCGCTCGAGGACGGCGGCTTCCACCGGGTCATCGGCCTCCTTCCGCTCGCGCTCGCGCTCGGGCTGGCGGCGCCCCTCGCGCGGCTCCTGACGCTCGGAGTGCCGCCCGGGGAGAATCGCGGGCGGCTCGCCCTCGTCGCCGGGGCGGCCCTCGCGTTCGTAACTGTCGCGATCCCGCTCCAGTTCGAGCGCGAGTGGCTGACGCTGGGTTGGGCGCTCCTCGGCGCGGCCCTCGCATGGCTGTGGGGGCGCATCCCGCACCGCGCGCTCGTCCTTTGGTCGATGGCCCTCTTCGGAGCCGCCTTCGTGCGCCTCGCATTCAACCCGGCGGTCCTGGCCTATCACCCGCGCACGCCGACGCCGGTCTGGAACTGGTACCTCGCGGTCTACTCCGTTTCGGCCGCGGCGTTCTTCATCGGGTTCGCGCTCCTTCGCCGGACAGGCCCGCTGCCGTACGGCCTGGCGGTCCGCTTCCTGCCCGCGGGCGGAACGGCGCTCCTCTTCGTCCTCCTGAACCTCGAGATCGCCGACTTCTTCGCCGAGGGCCGGGCGCCGTCGTTCAACGTGCTCTCGTCGTCCCTGTCCGAGGGCCTCGCGTACACGCTTTCGTGGGCGCTCTTCGCGATCGCGCTCCTCGTCGCGGGACTTCTCCTGAGGAGCCGCCCGGCGCGCATCGCGGCGCTCGTCCTCCTCGTCGGTCACGATCCTGAAGTGCTTCCTCTTCGACCTCGCGCGGCTCGGCGGCCTGTACCGGGTCGCGTCGTTCGTGGGCCTCGCGGCGTGCCTTGCGGCCGTCGCGCTTCTCCTCCAGCGCTTCGTCCTCGCGGGGAGCGACCCGAAACCGTGACCGCCTCCGCTCAGGGCCTCGCGGCGAGCCCCGCGGCCACGTACATCGGGTCGTTCGTGCCGTTGTCGATGACGGTCGCGTAAGCCGCCACGAGACCGCCCGACGGCGAGATCCGGATGACGCCCGCGGGAGGGCCGTCGCCGAGGCCGCGCCCGTGGAAGAGGTCGTCGATCTGGACGCCACCCGTGAGCGGGAGCGGCGTTTCGAACCGGTCCTTCAGGACGCCTCGCTCGTCGAAGAGCTCCACCTTGACGCTCACGGGCGGGCCCGACACGAACGAGGTCGTGAGCTCGACGAGCGCGAGATTCGTGCGGAACCCGCTTCCTCCCGCCGGCAGAAGGATCTCGAGCGACTCGCCGCCGCCCGCGGACTGGAACGAGTTGAGCGCCGGGATGAGGAGGCCGTACGAGCCTCCCGAGGGCTCCGCCGTCCAGGCTCGCGACGTGACGCGCACGCCGCCGGACACGTCGGTGCCGCCGTCCGTCTGGAAGCGCAGCCGCGCGACGCCCGTCCGGCCGAATGCCGTGAGGAGCGCGTCGCGGATCACCTTCGATTCGCGGGGAAGGAGGGTGAGGAGCAGGGTCTGCTCGGCCTCGTTCGTGCTCCAGCTCTTGACGAGCAGGCGCACGGTGCGGACGCCGTCCGCCGGATTGAAGAGATGGAGATCGCTTCGGTACGCGGCTCCGTTCGCGCCGGCCGCGTGCACGATCGCGGGGATCGTCCGCACGACCGTGGCCGGTATGTCCGGAGGGAAGTACATGGGGTCGTTCGTCGCGTTGTCGATCGCGATGGCGCCCACGACGGTCTCGCCCGATCGCGGGGACACGAGGATGGAGCCCGTGCGCCAGGACGGCGCTCCGAGAGCGGACGCGAGATCGTCGACCTGCGTCTGTCCCCAGGGAGGCGCCTCGAGGGATCCGGAGCCTGCCGTGGGGTCGGCCGTGTCCGCCGAGAGCGTGAGCGTCGCCCGCGTGCCGCGCCCGCTCACGTCGGTTGCGATCACGTTCGTGCGAAATCCGGAACCGAGGAGGCCCGCCGCGAACGAGACGGGGAAGCCGGCCCCGATCCCGGCGAAAACGTCCACCGCGCCGACCGACATCCCATACGAGCCGGCAGCCGTAGCTCGTGTAGGTGCGGCTCGTGGCCTCGATCGAGCGGCCGTTTTCCGGCGTGAGGAGAAGAGCTCCGGAGCCGGAAGCGAGATGGAAGAGAGTCGAGAGGACGTCGCTCTCCGTGAGGATCGCGCCCCCGGCCAGCGTCACGGCCGCGTCGGGCGCCGCGGAAACTCCATTGGCGTTCGGAAGGAATCTCACCGCGACCGAGACGGGGAGAAGGTCCGGGTTCCTGAGCACGAGATCCGTGCGCCAGCGGCTTCCGTTGATCCCGTCCGTCCGCGCGGCCCCGGGAAGGACGAGGCGCTGATTCAGCGAGCCGCGGACGACACCCCACTCCTGGATCACGTCCGAGCCGCCGCCGGCGCCCGAGGGCCCAGGCGGAAGGAACATGAGCGAAGGGCTTCCGGAGTCGAAGAGGAAGGGTTCGCCGGCGGATAACGCGTCCGGATCCACGTGGACGAAGGCCTTCATGGTCTGCTCGTTCACGAACAGCTCGTCGTAAGAGGCCGGCGCGGGCCGGCCGACCTCCCACACGGCGAGGGCAGGGTCCCTGAACACGCGCTGGTCGACCTGCGGGCGCGGCCGGTGCACCTGCACGAGGAGGCGCTTTCCGGACGCGCCGGCATGGAGAGCTTCGACCTCGGGGCGCGTGACGTCGCGCCAGGCCTCGACCAGGCCCGCGGCCGGCGTGTGATTCGACAGCACCGTCGGCCCCGTGCCGCGCTGGAGCACCCACGCTCCCGAGTAGTCGGCCGTCGGGACCGCGAAGAGATCGGTCGGATTCGGGTTCACCGCCGCCGCGATCTCGAGGCTTCCGCCGCTCCCAGCGAGAAGCACGGCGTGCCGGTTGCCGGAGGAGCCGTACGTGTCGGCCTCGACGTACGCGCGGCCGTCGGGCGTGATCCAGCCGTCGCGAAAAAACGTGTCGGCGGGCTTGTCGCAGAGAGCCAGCGAGCTTCCGTCGGGGTTGACGACGTAGATCCCGGGCGTTGCGTTTCCGCCTCCCGGCCCGGCGCCCGCGAGCGGAGTTCCCGAGAGCAGCGCGCGCCGCCCCTCCCCGTCCGTGCCGATGAGCGAGCTGTCGGTCGAGGCGAAAGTCCGGCGCCTCACGCTGCCGTCCGCGAGAACGTCCCACAACCCGAGCCGCTGCGTGTCCGATTCGAAGAGCGCGAGGAGGAAGGGGGACTCGGCGGTTCCGACGCGGATCGCCGACTCGCGCGCACGCACGAACGGTCCGCCGATGTCGACGGACCACGGCAGGTACGCGCCGGCGGGAGGGAGCGGAAGGGCCGACCAGGTCGCGCCGGCGTCCGCGCTGAAGAGGAAGCGGAACTGGCTGGTCGGATTCTCCCCGGGGGAGAGGCTCGCGCTCGTATGCGCGAGCAGGACGGGCGGAGCCCCTGGCTCCTCGCGCGCGGCCGCGGAGTCGATGCCCGCGTCGACGCCGCCGGGTGTCACGTCGCGCGGCTCTTCGTGGCCGAGGCTGTCGTGCAGGACGAGCCGCGAGGGCGACGCCCAGCCGCACGACACGCAAATGGGGACGCCGCCGACGAGCGTCTGAACGCCGGTCTGCTCGATGAGGAGCGCGTGCCGGTTCGTCCGCCTCTGGACCGCGGGCGTGGACGTCCTGCTGCTGAGCGGGGCGTACGAAATGACGCGGGCCGACGCCGTGCCGAACGGGGCGAGAAGGAGGAGCGACGCGAGGGCCGCGATGCGGCCGGGAGGGAAGATCACCATCGAAGACTCCTTCAAACGTCTCTCTGTCGGCAGGGGTACGGTCCTCGAGGAAGTGTCGGCCGGCGGGACGAGCTTTCTCGGGCTTCAGTACTCGGCCGAAGGGAGCATCTTCAGAATGCTGCCGTCGGACGTCTTCGCGTCGTTCAGGACGCCGTACGCGAGCCAGGTGTCGTCGCCCGCGATGCGCGTGATGACCGCGTAAGCCGCCGTCGTGCCGGCGGGCACTCCCGCGATGTCGAACACCGAGGACCACTGCGTCCAGTCGCCAGGGCGCAGCGTGACGGTGATCGGCGAGCCCACGGCTTCGGAGGTGGTGGCGTCGTAAAGGCGCACGGACAGGGAGAGAGGGGTCTCCGACCCGCCTCCCAGATGGACGACGGCGAGATTCGAGCGCATGGATGCGTCGCGCGCGAGGCCCGGCACGAGCGCCGACGCGCGCGCGCCGCCCCCCTTCGCCGCGGCGGGGTACGCGACGCCGAACACACCGCCCGTGGCCGTATCGGTGTTCGGCGTCGTCGTGCGCGCGAGCGCGACCGTCTTCGGCGCGTCGAGGTTGCCGAGATTCCGGAACGCCACGGAAAGCGAGCCGGCCTGGGACCCGGTCGAGGGGTCCGGGATGTTGACGCCGTTCGACCTCAGGTACTGGAGGATGTCCGGAATCGTCTTCTGCTGGTGGGCGGCGAGCGTGAACGTGACCACCGGCACGCCCGTCGAGGACCCGAAGTTCGGTGCAGGCTGGTAGACGAGGTCCACAGGCGTCGAAAAATTGCCGTCGTTCGCAAACGTGACCTCGGTCGTGTAGTGCGAACCGGCGGCGCCGAGCACGTCGAGGACGACGGGCACCACGAGCTCGCGACCGGCGGCGAGGCCGCCCGGCCGGTAAAGCGGCAGGATCGAACCGTCGGAGGTTCTCGCGTCGTTCACGACGCCGTATGCGGTCCAGGCCCCGATGCCGCTCGTGCGCGTGATCTTCGCGTAGCCGTACGCGCCGTCGGGCAGGCCCGCGAGGCCGAGAACCCCGTTGAACTGCCTCCATTCGCCCGGGTTCAGCGCCGTGACGAGCGGCGCACCGGAGGCCGCGCCGCTCTGGTCGTACACCTGAATCGAGAGCGTCAGCGTCCCCGGGCCGCGGCCCGGCACGCACCCGACGGCGAGGTTCGACCGGGACGTGCCGGAGATGCTGCGCAGCCCGTAGATCGCACCCTCGTCCTCGGCGGCGTCGAGGTCGGACGGCGCCTCGAGGAACGTGCCGTAGCTGCCCGCGGCGCCGGCCGTGTACGTTCGGGAGAACGCGTACAAGGAATCGGTCCCGGCCGCGGGAAGCGACTGCGGGTCGGCCGCGATCCAGACCGAGCCGGCAACCGAGCCCGAGGCGCCTGGCGTGATCGCGACGCCGCGGTCGCGGAAGAACTGGAGAGCGTCCGGCGCACGCAGCTCCGAAAAGGGCAAGAGCACTGCGGAGACGGAGCCGATGCCCGCAGCGAGACCGAAGTCGGGCGCGGGGACGAAGCCCACCGTGACCGTCACGGGAAAGGCCGAGCGGTTTCCGAGCGTGAGGTCGGAGCGGAAGCGCGCCCCGGTGGCTCCCACGACGTCGAGGACGACGGGCAGGTATTTCGCGGAGGAGTGGGTCGGCGCCACATGGAGCCCGCCGCCCGCCGTGCCCACATACAGCTGCGATCCGTCGCCGCTCAGGTGAACGACGCGCGCGTCAGCGCCCGGCGGCAGGCCCGCGCGCTCCGGCTGCCAGCCGCCGCTGCTCCGGCGGAGGACCCCCGCCGTCCCGGCGCCCGCGAACGCCATCCCGTCCCCCACGTCGAGCGACGACACGAGCGCCGTGCTCGCGCCGAAGGAGTCCTCGCGCCACGGGCCCGTCGAGGAGAAGATCCCGCCGGACACCGGCGCCGCGAAGAGGACGCTCGAATCGCCCCCGAACGCCTGAACGCCCGCCGGCGCGCCAGGGAGGGCCTGCCAGGCGCTCTGCGCGCGGACGAAGAAGGTTCCTCCGACGGACGCGTAGAGCTTCCCGGCCACCTCGCGGGTCGTCTGCACGACTCCGCTCGCGGGCAGTCCCGCATTGTCGGCCGACCACGTGCTCGCCACGAGCCGCCACATTCCTGCGTTCGCGGTGCCGCCGGCGACGGTCCCGCCCGTGACGGCCGCGAGCGACGTGATGGCGACGCCGAGAGGCAGACCGGTCTCGACGATCGACGGCGGGCCGGATAACCCCGGCCCGAGCCCCCATGCGTAGAGGTGGCAATTCGTCGCGGCGAAAAGGCTCAGCGAGTTGCCCGCGATCGCACCCACGTCGCCGCAGCCTTCCGGGGCGATATTCGCTCCGGGCGGCGAGGCCGACGCGAGACCCGCCCCGTGCGCGGCCGCGAATGTCGCCCCTGCCACCGTTTTCACGTCCGAGATCGAAGCCGCGTAGGGCCCGGATCCCGCGGCGCTCCACGAGCTGCCGGAGAGCCGGGCGACGGGCCCGCCGGCCGTGCCGACGTAGAGGTCGCTTCCCAGCGTCCCGAAGCTCTTTGCCGAGGCGATGAGGAGGCCGGCGTTCGTAGGTTGCCAGGAGCCCGCGAACGAGAGGACGCCCGCATCGGCGGTCGCCGCGCGCAGCGAGCCGCCAGCGCCCGTGACGGCACGCACGTCGTGGGCCCCGAAGCCGGAGACCACGCTCCAGGCTCCCGAGAAGGAATAGAGCGTCTGGTCCGTGCCCGCGTAGAGCGAGCCGTTCGCGACGCCGAGCGCCTGAACCGTGGACGTGGCGGGAAGTCCGGTCGAGATCGGGGTGACCGCCGCGCCGGCGTACCGCGCCGCGCCGCCGCGCAGGCCGACCACGAGATCGCCGGACACGACGGCCGCGGCCGTCACGAAACCGCCCGGATTCGCGAGCAGAGTCCACGCCCCCGAGGCGCGCTTCGCGACGCCGAGGCCCGCGGCCCATACGGCGGTGCCGTCCGTCGCGAGGAGAGAGGGGAAGGAGAATCCACCTGGAAGAGTTTCGGCGCTCCACGTTCCGTCGGCGGCGCGACGCCACACCCGGTCTCCGTCGGCGGCGTAGACCGTATCGGCCACCGCGATCGAGGAGACCCTCTGCGCCGGGAGCCCGTCGAGGGCCCACGCGCCGGCCTCGAGACGCCAGACGCCGCGCGGGGTGGCCGCCCAAAGAGTCGTGCCGCTACCGGCCAGCGCGGACGCGTCGGCCCCGGGGAGCGTGTTCACGGGAACGAAGACCAGCCCCGCGCGAATGGGTGCCGCCGCCAGAAAAACCGCGAGCAGGGCCGCCGGCATGGCGCGGGCGGGCAAACCTCGAACCTCGAAGAGTCGTCTCATGTGGTGTGCCTCGCGCGTCGAACGCGCCTTTTTTGCAGTGTACATGGCACGACTTGTGCGAATCACGCTCGGGATGGATTTCCAGAAGGAGCAACCATGAATCGAACGCCCTCTTTACGAATGTGCTTCCCAGGTGCCGCAGCTTTCGCGGCGGCTCTCCTCAGTTCGTGCGTCGTCGCGCCTCCGCCCGGCGCCGTCTACGTCCACACGCGCCCGCCGACCGCCATCGTCGAGGTCCGAGGCAGCGCTCCGGCACCCGACCACGTGTGGATCCCGGGATACCACGCGTGGCGCGGGAGCGAGTACGTATGGGTCCCGGGCCACTGGGACCGCGGTCCACGTCCGCACGCGGTGTGGGTGAACGGCCAGTGGCGCCATCATCACAACGGCTGGTACTGGGTCGAAGGCCGCTGGAAGTAATCTCGCGCCATTCGGTTCGACCCAGAGCGACTCTTCGCCGACCCCCGCTACGCGGCTTACGCTGCCGCGGCGGTGGCGGCCGTCGAAGCCGGCGACGCCGGCCCGATTTCGGAGGAATTGAGAAGAGACTCTTCGAATGGGAAAGAGGAGATCGCCGCCTTCTCGATTTCGACGCAGGGGCTCTCTCCCCTCGCCGCCGGCCTCCGGAATCGCGAGGCGTTGCCCGAAGTTCTCGGGCAATTTCTATTCGAAGAAAATCTTCACTCTGCCGCCCGCGCGAGCCGCCTTCTCGAAACGCTCGTAGAAACCGTCCGCACACTGCGCGGTGCAGGTGTGGAAATCGTCGCGCTCAAGGGCGCGGCGCTTGCGTTCTTCCATTATCCGGACCCGGCGCTCCGTCCGATGGGGGATCTCGACCTTCTCCTTCACGAGCCGCGCGATCTGCGAACGGGCGACGGAGGCGCTCGAACGGGCGGGGTGGCGCGCTCTCCTCGATACGCCGCGCCACCGCGTCTTCGCGAGGCCGGACGAGCGGATCGTTCGCCCCGCGTCGGAGGACCCGGACAACCCGATCCGGCTCGAGCTCCACACGTCGTTCCGCCTGCCCGTGCTCGGCCGCGTCTACGACGCGAGCGAGGTGCTGCGCGCGCAGGCCCAGGCACGCGACCTCGGCGGAACGGCCATCGCGGTCGCGGCGGGACCCGCGCTCGCCACGCACCTCCTCTTCCACGCCGCGGAAGATTTCGCGGGTAACGGAATACGCGGGATCCAGGCCTACGACTTCCGCCTCCTTGCGCGAGCGCGCGAATGGAAGAGCGGCGCTTTCGCGCCGCCGGGGGTTGCTTCGAATGAGAAAGACCGGAAGACCGGCGCTCTCGCGCCGGAGATTTCTTCGAATGAAAGAGGGAGGGGAAAGGCGCGCGCGGTCGCCCCGTTGCTCTACGCGGCCGACGCGATCGAGCGACTCTTTCCTCTCACTTTCGAAGAACTCTTTCTTTCTTCGCTTTCTTCGTGCGTTCCGCCAGAGCTCCGGCGACGCGCGGCCGTGCTGCCTGCGCTCCGGTACACGCATCCCGCGCGGGGCTGGACGCGGACGCTCCTTTCCCTCGTCGAGGGCCCGATCCCGCGCGCCCGCTTCCTCCTCCGCACGCTCTTCCCGACCCTCGGCGAGGTGAAGGCGAACGTGGCGCCCGAGGCGACGGGGCTCGCGCTGGTCGGGGCGTGGGTGCGCGTTCTCGCGCGACGCGTGCGCGCGGCGTCTCCGGCGCTGAATCAGCGCGAGGCCAGGCGCGGTGGAGAAGGTCCATCCGTCAATGCGCTCGTCTCCGGGGGGCCTATCCGATACAAGTACAGGTCGCTGCCCTTGTCGATGGCTCCCTCTCTTCTGTCGATCAGGACGACGCGGAACGCTCTATCGAGCTCGGGATCCACCCGGATCAACCTCTGTGGTGAGGCCAGCGACACCATGTAAACCTCGTTCGGACCCCCCTGCCGAAAGATCTCGCGAAACCCGGACGTGTAGCGTGCGCCTTTCTTCAAGGCCTCCGCGAGATTTCTGTCCCACAGGATGAACGACAGTTCTCTCTGCATGTCGACGCAATAGATCGGCTTATCCGTGAAAGCCACGTAGGCATTCATCGTCCAGTAATCGGTCACGAGCCTCGAATCGGGCGGCGACTTCCTTTGTCAACTCCACGACCCTGAACAAGTTTGCGAACGGCAGACGGATGTCCTTCCAGGCCGCAAAGACGCCACGCGACGACTTGAACGACCAACAACGCATGAACGAGCACGACCTGACCCCGGGTGAGACGAGGCTCCTCGGCGCACGAGAGCCAGAGGGCGAGTATGAAACCGATGTAGATGAACCCTGAATACCGCGCCGTGATCAGGGGAAACACGGTAGCCGCAATGATGAAGCTCAGCCCCAGATTCGTGACGAACAACGTGAGGCTCGCCTTGTGTTTCCAAAGCACATGGAACGCCGAACCAAGGATCAGGACGACGACGAGCCGGTCGACGAGCCGGAAGATCGGGATGACGATTCCTCGCCTCCAGAAGGACACTGCGTATTCCAGAAGTGTAGTCCCACCACGCGGGCACGGGCAGGAAACACCTCAAAGGGGCCTGGCCAAATGCGACGACCTGTTGCGCAGTCCACTTCTCCCGCCACGAGGCGATGTTGAGGGCGCTGTCGGCCGGCGGGAAGATGAAATACGCGGATGGCAGAAGAACGAGCACGCCGAGGAGAGCGTGCCCCACGAAGCGCGCCTGACGTCCGGCCCCGCTGACGCATCCGCAGGAGAACGCAGAGGTGCAGGCTGCCCGCAAGCACGGCGGCCAGGAGGTGAGTATTGGACATGCAGAAGAGCAGGACGTAGTACAGAGACGTTCCATGTCTGACGTTCACGGCCGAGGAGGAAGCAAATGCCGCAGCCCAGAAGGACGCCGATGGCGTAGTTCCGGCTGAGGATGGCGTATTCGAACAGGAAGTAATACCCGAAGGGAACGAGAATCCGCGTCCACGAACGGCAGGGGTGAACAGAAGATGATCAGAAACGCGACGAGAGAGGCGATGGCCCAGTGAAGGACCTGAATGGAGGCCGCGTCGTGGGTCAGGCGCGAAAGGGGCCACAGGAGCGTGTACCAACCCGGGGGATGACCTTCGTAGCGGCTGTTGTGAATGAGATCCGGAAGGGTGGCGCTCCCTTTCACGATGTTCCAGCTGTGGACCTCGTCACCCGACAGTTCATGGTGGATCATCGTGTAGCCGGAAACCAGCGAGATAGATCGCGAACGTGATCCAAAGTGCGCTGCGCGTGGGCAAGGTGCGTCGCGCAGGAGGCGAGTCGGCCGGGAAGCCTCATGTGCCGGTTTCCATCACGCGACGTGGAGTCTAATGTTGCCGGGGTTTCGATCGCGTCATGGAATTGCCGCCCTCGCCACGTTCGCCGCGCGGGCCCGGGACCGCAGGGTGCTCCGCGCGGGGGAGCTTCATTCTCACGAGCGCTTCGGTCCCGACACGGTCAACCGTGGCGCCGTCCTCTGGGAGTGCGAGTGGGACGGCGGGGTCTTCGAGTCGGGTGTGCTGCTCGGTGGCATCTTCCGCGCGGGCGTGTTCCGGGGCGGCGTCGTGTGGGCCGCGTACTGGAAGGGCGGCACGTGGGAGGGAGGACTCTGGCATCACGGCTTCGGGCCGGACGGGGCTTACCGTCCGCGGGGGGCGTTTCCGGGGAATGACGTCCCGGCCCTCGAGACGGAAGAAGCGCGGATCGACGAGCGGGGACCGCGCGCGACCGTCTTCGCGGCATCGGTATTCGGAGATCTTCCGCGACTCTGGCTCTCCTGCCTGAGGCGCGCGCTTCCGGCCGACGAGGTGAGGTTCGAGCTCTTCGACGACTCGGTGGACGGCTCGCTCGACGGAAGGCTCCTGCCGGGCGTGGCGGTTCTCCCGCGCTCGCCGGCGCGGCCGCGACTTCCAGGTCGCGTATGGCGACGCCCTGAGGCGCGCGACGACGCCTCTCCTCGCCTTCGTCGACACGGACGTCTTCTGGCTCTCGCGCGACGTCTGGCCGCGCGTTCTCCGGGAATTCGAGAATCCTCTCGTCGCGGCCGTCTCCTGTGTCTCCCGCGCCGCGGCGGCCAGCCCCGGCACGTTCGCCGTCGTCATGCGGACGGAGGTTTACCGCGACGTCGTGAGACGCGTGAAAGGAGCGTTTGCGCCGTTCATCGAGGGAGAAGCGGCCGGGGGATTGCCGGGGCGGTGCCGGGGCGACGACACGGGAGATCGCGTCGCGCGCGCCGTGGTGGAGGCGGGGTTCGAAGTGCCGCTCCTCGATCTCGCGGCGACCGGCGCCTTCGTCCGCTTCGACGCGATCACGATGACGCGGCTCCTCGCGGGGTGGGTGGGCGACGGAACCCCTCCTCGAGATGGCGGTGACGAACCGCTATTTCCGGCGTGGATGCCTCGGCGGCCTCGCGCTCGCGAAAGTCCACGACGCGGTCTTCGCCGATGGTCCCCGGTTCGGGGTGCCGCTTCCCGCCGGCGCCCTGGGGAAACGCCTGATCACGCGGCCCCGCGCGCTCCTCGCCGCCCTGCGCGACACCGTGGAGTTCCGCGCGGGCGCGCGTCGCCTCCAGCTCGGTCTCGGGACTCCTCAGAGAGTGGCGGCCACCCCGGAATAGATTTCCTCGAAGGCGGCCGCCGTGGCGTCGGCATCATGCGCGCGCGCCCAGGCCCGCGCCGCCTGTCCCATCGCGCGACGCCGGGTCTCGTCCCCGAGGAGGTCGAGGATTCCCGCGGCGAGCGCGGCGTCGTCGCCGACCGGCACCGCGAGGGCGCGCTCGGGAGCGAGGTCGCGGATGTGGCCGACCGACGTCCCGACCGTCGGCACGCCGCACGCGGCGGCTTCGAGCAGGACGAGCGGGCCGGCCTCGTGCCGGGAGGAGTGGACGAGGAGATCCGCGCGCCGGTAGAAGGGCAGGAGCGCGGCCGAAGGCAGGAATCCGTGGAAGGTCACGCTCTCCGAGCAGGCCGAGCGCGGAGGCTTCGCGCGGGACCTCGCCGCCGAGCACGTCCTCGCCGACGACGTCGAGGCGCGCCGCGGGACGGGCGTCGACGACGCGGCGGAAGGCCCGAAGCGCCGTCGGCACGTCCTTGACGCGGTTCAGGCTGCCGACGAGGAGAAGCCGCGGCGACGCGTCCCGCGGAAGGGGCTCCGCGAACGACTCCCCGGGAACGCCGAGCGGGACGAGGATCGCGTCGATGCCCCGCGCGCGCGCCGCCTCGAGCATCGGAGAACTGGCGGCCGTCACGCGCGCCGCGCTCCTTAGCGCGTGCCTCACCTTGAGCCTTTCGCGAAAGCGAAGCTGCGACCCGTAGCGGATGTCGGCAAGGGCCACGAGCTCGCCGCCGCCGAGGCTCAGGACGAGCGGGACGCGAAGGCGACGCGAGACGAGCGCGGCGAGAAACCCGGGGTTGTTCGCCCAGAAGGCGTGAATGAGATCGAACGGCCCCTCTTTTTCGAGGCCCCTGACGAGCGCCCGGAAGCCACGCAGGAGAACCTGCCCCGTCCAGCGCGAGCGGGACGCGAGCCCGAGGTTGTGGACGCGCGCGCCGAGAAGCGGGTAGTGAGACGGCGTCCTCTCCTGCGCGAGCGCGAAGACGTGGACGTCGTGCCGCCGCGCGAGCCGCTCGATCAGCCAGAGGAGAGCGGGGATGACGTGTTCCGTCCCGCTTCGGTCGACACCGCCCGGAACGAAGAGGGCCAGGCGCACGCGCCATGCTAACCGCGGACGTATCCTCGCGCCGTGCCGGCCGACGCGCCCGGGCTCCCCGTCCCGCCCTTCACGCCCGACGGCGTCCTCGCGAAGCCACTCGCGCCCGGAGCCGTGCCCGGACGCCTCGTCGTCATCCGGCTCCATGCGTTCGGGGACACGGCGATCACGTTCCCCCTCCTCGCGGCGCTGAAGCGCCGTCACCCGTCCCTGCGCCTCGACGTCGTGACCGACGTCAGGTCGAAAGAGCTCTTCGAAGCGCACCGCGACGTCGACGGCGTTTACGCGTTCGAGACGCGCCAGCCGCGCCTTTCGAAGGGGCTCGCGGTCCTGCGGACGGCGGCGGCTCTTCGCAGGCAGGCCGTCCCCGCGGTTCTCGACCTGCAGCGCAACCGCTGGTCCCGGATCCTCACGCGGCTCGTCGTTCCGGGGGCGTGGGCCGCCTTCGACCGCCACGCGCCGAAGTCGGCCCTCACACGCTATGCCGAAGCCGCGGACGCGCTCGGCCTCTCGCCGGGGAAGCCCGTCTTCGCGCCGCACGCCCGGCAGGACCTCGTCCTCGCGGCGCGAGCGCGCCTCCGGGCCGCCGGCTGGGACGGCGCGAGCCCGCTCGTCTGTCTCAACCCCGCCGGAGGCTGGGAGACGAAGCAGTGGCCGCTGGAGAGGTACGTCGCGCTCGGACATCGGCTCCTGGGCGCCGGCTGCCGCCTTCTCGCGCTCTCGCCGGCCCCGGCTCCGCCGCGCTTTTGCGCGCTCACCGAGGCGCTCTCCCCGGGGCTCCTCGACTTCACGGGAAGAACGACTCCGGGCGAGGCCCTCGCGCTCGTGTCTCTCGCGTCCCTCGTCGTGAGCGAGGACTCGGGCCTCATGCACCTCGCGTGGGTGCAGGGGGTCCCGGCCGTCGCGCTCTTCGGCGCTTCGCGCGCGGCCTGGAGCCGGCCCGAGGGCCCGCGCTCGGGCGGTTTCTACAGCGAAGACCTTTCCTGCGGGGCGTGCATGCAGCCCGTCTGTGCGCGGGGAGACCTTCTCTGCCTGATGCGCGTCACGGTCGACGACGTCTTCCTCAAGTCCCTGGAGCTGATGCGTGCCCCATGATCGCAGGTCCGCGGCGGCCGGCCCGTCCTAACCCTTCCCGACGAACCGCCTCGCCGCGGCCCACAAGCGAGCCTCGAGGGCGCGCGCCCGCGGAAGGACGCGCGGCACGTGCAGTGCTCCGCGGGGTCAGCCCTTCGCGGGCCGCGAGGCGGGTGAGCGCGCGATCGGAGCTTTCGAAGGATGCGGCGAGACGTTGGAACGCCTCCCGGTCGCGGATCGCCGCGAGCGCCGCGCGGAGCTCCTCTGGGGTCGCGCTTCCCGGGAGGTGTGCGCCATCGTCCGGCGGCGCGAAGCGCGCCGGACCGGGCGCCGTCCGCATACGGCGCACCGAACACGGCCCGGAAGAGCGCGCCGAGAAGGATGTTGTCGTACGCGCCCGCGGCGAAGGGTCCGGCTTTTCCGCGAGGAGCGTCTCGAAGCGCGGGCCGAGGAGGCTGCCGTACACCTCGCGCGCGGTCCGCATCGCGGTCGGCGCCGCTGAAATCCGCGAGGTGCGGGGCGGCCGCCGCGGAAGACACCTCGACGATTCTCTTGCCGCGCGCGCGCAGGGCCATCGCGGCGCGCTCTCCCGGCTGGCGGTAGATGGCGTGCGGCCATCTCTCGAGCGCCTCGAAAGACGGCGCGAAGACGGGCGCCGTCAGCGTGCGATACACCTCGCGCCGCGCGAGGAGCGCGAAGACGCCGGCCTGCCCGGTGCGGCGGAGGAGCGAGACCCCCGCCACGGTCGGATCCTCGAAGTGGCCGAGGAGCGACGCGACCCACTCGCCGTCGAGTCACGAAGACGCCCGCGTCGAGGAGAAAGAGGACGTCGCCCGGCCGCGCGAGAGCCGTGTCGTAGAACTCGACGGCGTCGAGAGCCTCGAGCGAGGGGGCGAGGAGCGTCGCGCCGGGAAAGATCCTCGGCTCGAAGCCCTCGGGCGTCGCGTCGCGGAAGAGAAGGACCTCCACGTCGGCCCCGGCGCCTCGGAGCGCCGGGACGAGGTCCCGCGCCACGGACCGGAACCACAGGCGCGCGAGGTCCGGGTACCGGTGCGCCGACGCGAGAACGACTTTCAAGGATGCACGGTGCGGGGATGGTACTTTCCGTCGGGGCCGAAGCCGTGCTCCCAGCGCCCCCTTTCCACGTACCACCCAGCCACACGCCGCCCCAGAACACGCCGCCGAGGAACGTGCCGGACCGGAACAGCCCGCCCAGCATGACCCCCGACTCGAAATCGCCGCCGTCCCAGGTGCACTCGAGAAGGACGGCGCCGCGGTTCACCGTGCCGCGGCCGAACGTCTCGTTGCTGGTGAAGCTCGCCCTCGCCGAGGACGAGAACGGACGCGTCGGCCATGTCACGCGATGATACGGCGAAGGTCCGGCACGAGACCGAACGCGGCGCGGCGCGACGGACGCGAGCGGAGAGGCCACGCGCTTCGGAACGCCGCCCACGGCGAGCGCCTCCGACGGAACGCCCGCCGCGTCGAAGATCGCCGCGTGCCTCTCGTCCGCGAGGACCGGCCGCCCGCCCACGAGCACGAGCATGACGTCGCGCGGCGCGGCCTCGAGGAGCGGCGCCGCGAGCGCGACGACGTCCGCTCGCGCGCCCGGCTCGAGCGACGGCGGCGGGAGGACGAGCCGCCGCCTCGCCGTGGCGCCGACCGCGTCCGCCGAGCCGCGAGTCCGTCAGGAAGCCGAGGGCGCGCGCGGCCCTGAGCTCGTCGAGCAGCGTCCCCTCGCCGCTCACGAGCGCGTCGGTCCCGAGGAGCACGTCGAGGCCGGAGTCGAAGAGCGCGCGCGGCGCCGTCGACCCGTAGAGGAATCCGTTCGAGGTCGGACACCACACGGCGGCGCAGCCGGCCGCCGCGAGCCGGGCGACTCCCTGCGGGGTCGCGCCCACGAGGTGCACCGCGAGCAGCCGGTCCGAAAGAAGGCCGCGCGCGACCGCCTCGTCGATCTCGGCCGCGGAAGCCGCGTCGGTGCCCTCCGCGAGGTGGAGGGCCCAGGGCCCGGCGGGCGGAGCGGCCTTCGCGTCGCGCGAGCGCGTCCACCGCCGGAATGCGCACGACCCGCACGGGAAAGTCCCGGTCGAAGTCCTCTTCCCACGGGTCGTGGTGGACGACCGAGGTCGCGCCGCCGAGGATGTTCTTGAGCGCGCCGAAGAGCAGCGCGTCGCGGCGCGGCAGCAGGTGCCGCCGCGCGAGGTCGCCGGCGAAACGCGCATGGAGGTCCGCGCCCCAGGCGGCGGCGCTCGCGTAGGGCGGCTCGCCGAGGCGCGGCAGGTGGTTGCGGTGGAGATGGTCGTGCGCGTTCACGAGCCCGGGGAGGAGCGTGGCGCCTCCGAGATCGAGCGTGAAGTCGGCCGTTCCCTCCGCCGCCCGGAGCCTTCCTTCGGCGACGTCGCGCGTCGCGTTTTCCGCCTCGAGGCGCAGCCTCATTTCGAGAAACGCAGCGCGAGAAGCAGCGGCAGGCCCAGCGTCCGCCGCGTACCGATCCAGCTTCTTCGCGCGCTCGTAGAAGGGCCGCACTTCCACGCCGACGCCGAGCGAGCCCGAGGCGTCGAAGGTGAGCCCCGCCTCGCGCGCGGCGGCCTCGTGGGCGTCCGCGTCGTGCACGACGTGCTCGACGACGTGCGCGGCTCCGGAGGCGTCGCGAAACGCGCGCGCGTGCCCGCGCCGGATGGCGTCCGGGTGGAAGTCCGTCACGACGGCGTACCCGCCCTTGCGAAGGACCCGCGCGAACTCGCGGTACAGCGGCGCGATCTTCAGGAGGTGCCCGGCCGCGAGCCGGCACCACACGACGTCGAAGCGCTCGGCGGCGAAGGGCAGCGCCCGGAGGTCGCCGCCCGCGGTCGTGCGCGGCCGCGCCGGGTCGCGGCGGCCGGCCGCCAGCATCTCGAAGACGAGGTCCACCCCGCAGGACGCTCTTCGGCGCGTGCTCCTTCGGGAAGACGAGCCGGCGCGCGGTGCCGCAGGCCGCGTCGAGGAGGCACTTTCCCGCGATGTCGTGCGAGAAGAAGCCGGACGGCGAGCGAGTCCATCGTCGTGAGCGGGTTTTCCACGTCGTACGTCGCCGCCCACAGCCGGTACGCGGGGGCCGTCCCGAGGGGCGGCTCGGCGCTCACGCGGGCGGCCTCAGATGTCCGTAAGCCTGCGAGTCCGAAGTCACGAGCCCTCCCTTGAGCCGTCGCGCGAAGTCTTCCACACGTCCCTTGAGGGGGCGCGAGAGCCACGGCACGTGCGGGTCCTCGTGCGTCATCCAGCCGGTCCACTCCGGCGTCGTCCACTCCTCGAGGGTCGCGGGCGTCGTCGAGAGCGGGTCGACGTTTCCGTACGTGCCGCGGCGCTGCGGCGTGGGCGTGTAGAAATACGTGATGAGCTTCATGTCCGGATTCACCGCCGCGAGCTTCTCCACGAACGCGAGCGTGGTCTCGACGTCCCGCTCCGGGTCGTCGGGATCGCCGAACATGAACGAGAACTCCGGGACGATGCCGAAACGGCGGGTCTTCGCCGCGAGGGCGAGCGTCTGGGCCGTGGTGAGGTTCTTCGACATCTTCTTCAGGGTCTCGTCGGAGCCCGACTCGGCCCCGAAGTAGACCATCGTGAGGCCGGAGCGCCGGAGAGCCTCCCACGTGCGATCGGAGAATCGGAGCATCACGTCGATCCGGGCCTCGCACCACCACTTCAGCCCGAGCGGCGTCATCCTCTCCGCGAGCTCCTGGGCGCGCGACTCCTTGAGGAAGAAGTTGTTGTCGTAGAAGTGCACCGCGTCCATGCCGTGGCGCTTCACGAGATGCGCGAGGTTCGCCTCGGTGCGCGCGGGCGATTCGAATTTCTGGAGGCTTCCGAGCGCCGAGATGACGCCGCAGAAGTTGCACGTGTACGGACATCCGATCGACGCCTGGTAGACGCCGTTTCGGCTCCCGAGGGCGGTCGGCTGGAGATAGGTCTCGATGTCGATGCGATCCCAGGGCAGCGCCGGAAAAGCGTCGGGGCCCTCCCAGGCCCGCTCCGGGTTGAGGCGGGTCTCGCCGCCGCCCTTCCAGCCGAGGCCTTTGACGGCGGCGGGATCGCAGGCGTCCCGCCAGAACGTCGAGCAGCTCGACGAGCGTGCGTTCGCCCTGGCCGCGGACGAGGAAGTCGACGTACGGCGCGCGCAGCACCGGCGCGGGGTAGAGGGTCGGGAAGTAGCCGCCCCACACGACGGGAAGCGTCGGGAAGCGCTCCTTGAGCCGGCGCGCGAGGGGCACCGCCGAGACGAGCTGCGGGCCGGGCATCACCGTCATCGCGACGAGCGTCACGGGATCGTCCGTGCGCGCGCGCGTCCCGACACGCGCCGCGACCTCCGCCTCGAGGTCGGAATCCGGCAGGTTTCCGTCGAGGATCTCCCACGAGACGCCGGGGGGCAGCGCCGCGCCGAGCGCGAGGAGCGAGAGCGGGAAGCGCCGGTTCTTCGGGCGCGTGGCGCGCGGGTTGAGGAGGAGGATCACGCGCGCCTCAGGCTCTCCGTGCGACCCACAGGTCGAAGCGCGAGGGCTCGCGCCTGCCGAGAAGCCGGGCCTTGACGCCGCGCGTCTCGTAGGCGACGGGATAGAGGACGCGGCTCCTCTCGAACGACAGGCCCGCGGGCGCCGCGGCGCTCTCGAGGCTTTCCCGCGTGAGGTATTCGACCGGCGTCGAGCGCGAGGAGGTCCCCCGCGAGGTCGCGAAAAGTCCGTGCGGTGTCGCGCCGCTTCTCCTCGGCCATGGCCTCCCCCGACGCTCTCCGCGCGTAAAACGGGGAGTCGAGTATAGCCACGCGTCCGCCCGCCGCCGTGGCGCGCGCCGCCTCGGCGAGGGCGTTCCCGAGATCCTCGGCCAGATGCAGCGACGCGTCGAAGACGACGAGGTCGAAGAGCGCATCCGGAAAGGGCAGCGCGTCGAAGGACGCGGAAACGCGCCCGAACATGCGCGGCAGATGCCGCCGGAACGCGGCGCCCGCGGCGAGCCCGTCCACGTCGTCGACGCGGAGGTCGAGAGCGACACACCGGTGCCCGTCGCGCGCGAGGCGCGCGCAAAGCCAGCCGTTTCCCGCGCCGAGGTCGAGAACCGCGAGCTCCCGGCCGCGCTCTTTCGCGAGCGGAACGACGACGCGCCCCTTGAGCGCATCGAACGTGCGGGCGCGGACCGCCCACTGCCCCGCGAGCGGGCCGGCCGCCAGGTACGGCAGCGCGAGGAGCTCGGCTTCTCCGCCAGCGCCACGGCCCTCCGCGCGGCGGAGCCGCGCGTAGGCGCGCGCCCATCGCCGGCGGGGAGGCTCGCCGCTCATGCCGGAACGGCCGTCCGCTCGAAGTCGAGGAGCACGTGGTCGCCGAGAAGGGCGAGCGGCCGTGCCGCCAGCGCGGTCGAGGCGCTCGAGCGCGCCGAGGAGGCGCGGGAAGCGCGACGCGGCAGGCTCGGCGGAGCTCGGCGGCACGAAGATTCCCACGCCGAGCGTTCCCCGGAGGCGGAACCACGGCGCGAAAGCAGCAGGCGAGCCTTCCCGGCGAGGGATACGTCACGGTCGAACGACTCCCCGCCCACGCGCGCCGGCGCGGGGGAACGCGCGAGCCTCCGGAACGCCGCCCTCGCCTCTCCCCGCGACAGGAGAACGAGAATCTCGCCGGGGCAGCACGGCCCGAAGACGACGAGAAGAGCGCGCCTTCCGGGGGGAAGGACCCGCGCGAGGCCGTGCGCGACGGAAGCGTGGTCCGCCACGCAGTTCAGGGACGCGAAATTCGAGAAGGCGCCGTCGAAGATGGTGCCCAGGCGCGCGGTCGCCCACGTATCGAGCTCCTCGAGCGAGACGCGTTCCACCGCCACGCGGTCCGCGAGGCCCGCCGCGCGCGCCTTCTCCGCGGCGCGTGCCACCATCGCGGGCGCCCCGTCCGTGACGAGGACGCGTCGGCCGCGTTCCGCCAGGAAGAGCGCATCCTCGCCGGTGCCGCCTCCGAGCTCGATCAGCGTGGCGCCTTCCGGAAAGGTCTCGAGAAGCGCGCTGCGGACCGCGCGCCGCTGCGCGGCGACGCTCCTCCAGGCGGAAAACCGCTCGTCGAAGAGCGGCGCGAGCGCGTCGAAGGCGCGAACCGCGGGCGGCAGGGTCGCCGCGCCGCCCGTCACGCGCGCGCGAGGCGGAGCGGGCGCTCGGGAAGCGGCTCGGTCCGGAAGGCGGCCTCTCTCGCGGCGAGCTCGGCCCACGCCTCGTCGAACGTCATCCCGGCCTCGGCCGCCGCGTTGCTCCCGCCAGCGAACGAGGCCACCTCCTCGTGCAGGAGGTCGCGCACGCGCCGGTAGAACGCCGTTTCGTAGGTGCCGCGGAACATCATCGCGAGATCGTCGCTGTCGCTCCAGTTCGTCCGGGCGCCGAGCTGGGCCCTCACGCGCTCGTAGAACAACGTGCCTGGAAGCGGATAGGAGACCGAAACGCCGACGTCGGCGGGCCGCTCCTCGAGGACGAGCGCGCGCGTCGCGAGCAGGTCCTCCCACGTCTCGCCCGGGTATCCGAGCTGCAGGAACCACGCGGGGCGGATGCCGTGCGCCTCGAGGAGGCGCGTCGCGAGGCGCACCTGCTCGAGCGCGTCCCCTTGTCCATCGCGTCGAGGACCTTCTGCGCTCCCGACTCCACGCCCATCCAGACCTCCTCGGCGCCCGCGCGCGCGAGCGCGGCGACGGCGGAAGGCGTCATGAGGTCGACGCGCGACTGCATCGCGAACGGCACGCGCACGCCCTCCTTCGCGAGAGCCTCGGCGTACGACTCGATCCAGCGCGGGGTCAGGCCGAAGATGTCGTCCGCGAACCAGAGGTGGTCGGGACGGATCCGGTCCACGAGGAGGCGCACTTCGCGCGCGACGCTCGCGGGGCTCCGCTGCGCGTAGCGCGTGCCGTACAGCGGCTTCGCGCACCAGTTGCAGTGAAAAGGACACCCGCGCGTCGTGACGACGTTCCACGAGAGACGGCCATGGGCTCGCGACCACGCGAGGCGGTAGGCCTCGACGTCGACGAGATCCCACGCCGGGAAGGGAAGCGCGTCGAGGTCTTCCACGAACGCGCGCACCGGGGTTCTTCGCGGCTGGGGCGTGGCCTCGGACGCGGGCCCGTTCAGCGCGAGCCCCGCGATGCCGTCGAGCGGCGCCGCGGGATCCGCTCGCCCACGCCTGGGCGAGCTCGGCGAACGTGATCTCCGGCTCGCCGAGGATCACGGCGTCCGCTCCCGCAGAGAGATACGTGGATGCGTGGTCCGTCGCGTCCGAGCCGTTCACCGCGACGAGGCAGGAGCGCGCGCTGGCTGCTGCCACCATCGCGAGGGCCGCCTCGCGGTTCCGTGTCGTGCACATTTTCGTCAGGAAGTTGAAATTGTCCTCGAGAATTCCGACGATCGTTGCGCCCGAGGCGTCGAGGGCGCGCACGAACTCGGCCTCGCTGCCGGCGAGCATCGCGTCGAACAGCTCCACGTCGAAGCCGCGCTCCCGCAGCACCGACGCGACGAGCAGCGTCGCGAGAGGCGGGTACGGCTTCATCTTCCGCCACTGCTTCGCGTCGTGTGCGAGGTAGTAGGAATGCGCGAGGAGAACCTTCGGCCGGGTTCCGCCCATCGCGGGAGACTAATGCAGGCTTCGACCAGAATTCTGTGACGCGCGTCAATTTCGTTACGTGACGAGACCTTTCAACAAAGCGACGGCGCCGCGAAGATCGGACGCGCCGTCCAGACGCGCCCCGCCCGCGTCGGCCCAGCCGCGCGCGATTGCCCCGGCCCCGCCGTCGAGCTGCTCCTGGGGGATTTCGCCTTTCGCGAATTCCTCGAGAAAATCCGGGGGCGAGAGAGGGACGAGCCGCGCGGGTCCGGGCACGCGCGGTCCGAGGAGCAGCGTCGAGACGCGGCGCGCGGCGCGCGCCGCGGGACGCGAAGAAGGAAAGAGGTCGACGCGGCGTTTCTCTTCGCCGCCCGAGAACGCGGCCCGGGTGCGCGAAAGAAGCCCGACGAGAGCCGCGCTGTCCTCGCGCAGCGTCAGCTCGCGAACCGACGAGGAGAGATAGTCCGGATCGGCGCGCGAGACGAACAGGCTCTCGTCGCCGAGCACGTCGAGGCCGGCGGCAAACGCGGCGGCCACGAGCGTGGACTTTCCGGCGCCCGAGCCCCCGCGCACCACGACGGCGCCCTTCGGACCCGCGACCGCGCCCGCGTGAAGGGCGCGCCAGCCCCGGCGCGCGAGAAGGACCGCGGCGGGCGCCTCGAGCAGCGTGCGGGCGAGGAAGGACATCAGAGAAGAAGAGAAAAAGGAGGGAGATTTCGAAGAGAAGAGGGAGAAAGAGGGAGATTTCTTAGAAAGGGGAAGAGGAAGAGAAGAAGAAGAGGGGGAAAGGGAGAAGAGGGGGATTTCTTTGAAGAGGGAAGAGGAAGAAAGGGCGCGATGCGCGCGTCGACTCGCGCGCGTACGAGGTCGATTGTCGACTTCCAGGACGCCGGGCACCTCGCAGCGGAATTCCGCCGGCTCGTGCACCCACCGCAGCCTTTCTTCGAAGGTGAATGTGTTGCCGGCGGTGCCTCGCGGCGAGCCGCTCGCCTCGGCGGCTTCCCTCCCCGCGCCTTCTAAGAAATCTTCGTCTTCTCTTTCTAAGAGATCTTCGTCTTCTCTATATTCTCTGAAATCCCCCGGGTGTGGCGGGGCCCGCACGACCTCGATCGCGATGGCGTTGCCCGTGTCGCCCCCGGGAGCAGGCTCCCAGAGCCTTTCCGCCAGCTCGAAGAGGAGCGGCTCTTTCGACGTGAGCGCCAGGAGGTCCCCGGGAGGGGCAAAGAGACGCGTCACGGCGTCCGCCATGCACCGCAGCTTGCCACGGCGGCGCCCAAGGGCTGGCCCTGGAGTTGCTCGGGAGAACAGGAACGGTCGGGACCGGGTCAATCCGGCGTGGAGGTCCTTCGATGCGGCAGTTTCGAGATCGTCGTTCCGGCCTTCTTGCGGGAGCCCGCGGCCTTTCCCTGCTTCTTCTCGCGCTCGCTCTTTCGGCCGCCGCCGCGCGCGCCGGGGAGATCCGCGGGCGGCTCCTCGTCGGCGATCGCGCCGACAAGCCCGCGGGAGGTCTCACGGTCAGCGCGGTGCCGTGGGAGACACCGGGCGACGAGGCGCGCCGCGCCATGAAAGGAGGCGAGGACCCGAAGCCGATCGCCTCGGCGGTCACCGGAGCGGACGGCTCGTTCGTCCTGGCGGTTCCCTCCGAGCCCGGCAAGGAAAAGACCTTTCGCGTGAGGGTCGAGGGCGCGGGTGTCGTGCCCGTGCTCTTCGAGGACGTCTACGACGCCTCCGAGATCGAGGATCTCGGCGAGCACACGCTGCCGCGCGGCGAGAGGCTCACGGGCGTCGCCGTGGACTCGTCCGGCAAGCCTCTCGCGGGAGCGGAAGTCACCCTCGAAGCCGGTGTCGCCGGCGGCGACGACCTCGCGTTCCGGGTCGTGACGCGGAAGGTCGTGACGAAAGAGGACGGAACGTTCCAGTTCGAAGGGGCGAGCGCGCAGGGAAACCGCGTCACGGTCGAGAAAGCGGACCTCGCGCCGACCCTTCAGGCCGGCCTCAAGGCCGGCGCGATTCCGAGGCCGATCGCGGTCGTCGCCGGCGACCCGGTCGGCGGCGTCGTCCTCGGCGCCGGCCGGAAGCCCGTCGGGAGCGCGCTCGTTCGCCTGGAGAGCGTGAAGGCCACGACGCGCTGGGTCGAAACGGACCCGGAGGGTCGCTTCACGATCCGGCACGCCCCCGACGGGCGCGGCGCGATCGTCGTCGACGCCGGCGACGCCGGGTGGGGCCGCAAGCCCGACGTGAAGCTGCCGCTCGGCGAGGGCAAGTCGATCACGGTCACGCTCGCGCCTCCGGCCTCGCTCGACGGCAAGGTCGTCGACGACAGGACGGGGCGCGTCGTGCCGCGCGCGAAGATCTTCGTGAAGACGAACGGGTTCGCGCGCCTCGCGCGCACGGGGCCCGACGGGGCGTACCACCTCAAAGGCGTCCCGCCCCAGACCTACCGGGTCGCTGTCGACGAGGCGCGGTACGTGCCGTGGGTGAAACCGGAGCTCGCGCTCGCGCCCGGCGAGGGGAAACGCCTCGATATCGCGTTGACCCTCGGGGCCTCGATCGCCGGCAGGGTCGTGGACGAAAACGGCGCCCCCGTCGCGAGCGCGCGGGGCACCCTCATGCGCGGCGGCGAGAACGCCCTCCAGGGCATTCGCCGGATGATGCGCATCGGCGGAGAGATCACCGCGTTCCGCACGCGCTCCGACGGAACGTTCAGGGCGTCGCGCCTCGTTCCCGGCGAGAACCAGCGCCTCCTCGTGAGTCACGCGGACTTCGAGCGCGCGACGCTCGCGGGCCTCTCGTCTGCCTTCGGGCGGCACGAGGGGCGACGTGGCGGTCGTGATGCACCGTGGCTCCACGATCTCGGGCATCGTGAAGGACTCGAACGACCAGCCGATCCCGGACGTCGAGGTCCAGGTCGACCCGTCCGTGAGCTTCCGCGCGGGGGCGGGCGGCGTGGTCGCGAACATCCTGCGCCGCGGCGGCCCGAGTACGCGCCCGAGGACGAAGACCGGCGCAGACGGCAAGTTCCAGATCAAAGGCATGTCCGTGGGCGAGTACGCGCTCCAGGTCGGCAAGCCGGGGTTCGCGAGCGAGCGCGTCGATCCCGTGAAGGTGACCGAGAAAGGCGCGGACCCGATCGCCGTAACCCTCGGGCCGGGGGCGAGCATCTCGGGCATCGTGCGCAGGAAGAGCGGGGAAGGGGCCGAGGGCTTCTTCGTGCGCGTCGGCGCGGGGGGCCGCGGGGCCGGCGGCGGCGGAGGTCCCTTCGGCGGAACCGCAACCGGTCTTCCCACTGGCGCCGACGGGCTGTTCGTCCTCGAAGGCCTGAAACCGGGACAGGTCTACGACCTCTCCGTGTTCGGCGGAGCGGGCCTCGGGCCGCAGAAGCGCGGCGTCGTGGCGCCGGCCTCGAACGTCGAGATCCTGGTCGCCGGCACCGGCCGCATCGCGGGCACCGCGCTCGACGCGCGCTCTGGCCAGCCTCTCAGGAGCTTCTCGGTCTCCTTCGAGCCCGATCGCGGCGGCGGCGCGATCATCCGGCTCGTCGCGCGCGGGCAGACCGGCATCGGCCAGAAGCGCGACTTCAACGCCGAGGACGGCGCTTTCACGCTCGAGGACGTGCCGGCTGGCACGTGGACGGTCGTCGTCGAGGCGAAAGGGTATCTCCAGGCGCGCGTCGCGAACCTCGTCGTCGAGGAGGGCGGCGTGAAGGACGGCATCGAGGTGCGCGCGACGCCGGGTGTCGTCCTCAAGGGGCGGGTTTCGGACGCGCGCACGGGCCGTCCTGTCGCGAACGCCGGCATCACGCACGAGCCGGCGGGGAGCGGCGGACCGGGCGGCTTCGGGGGCTTCGGAGGCCGCGGCGGCCCGCTCGCCGGCCTGGACAGCGGCGACGACGTCACGAGCGACGCGGAGGGCAACTTCGAGATCGAGGGCATCTCCGCGGGGCGCCTCAAGGTCACGGCGAAGAGCCCGGACTACACCGACGGCAGCGAGGTGGCCGACGTCAAGGACACGGGAGGCACCGTCGAGATCAAGCTCACGGCAGGCGGGTCGGCGAGCGGTGTCGTCGTGTCCGGCGGCCAGCCTCTCGCGAACGCCCAGGTCGCGCTCGCGATCGCGGGCGACGCGGGCTTCGGGCGCATCCTCGGAGGCGGCCAGACGACGACGACGGACGCCGCGGGCCGCTTTCGCTTCGACCACATCGGCGCCGGCCGCTACAGCGCCTCGGCGGGGACGAGCGGCAAGTCGAGCAACCTCGTGGAGTTCGTTCTCCAGGCGGGCGACTCGAAGAACGACCTCGTTCTGTCACTCTCGTCGGGATCCACGATCCAGGGCACCGTTTCCGGCCTCCCCGACGAGTGGAAGGCCGGCGCGACGGTGACGGCCAGCGGCGTCGAGTCGTTTTTCGCGACGACGAAAGTCGCCGCCGACGGCACCTTCCAGGTCACGGGCGTCCCCGCGGGGCCCGTCACGCTCCGAGCGCAGGCGGGCGACGGTCTCGGCACGTCGCGGAGCGCGACGAAGCAGGTCACGGCGAGCGACGACCTGCCCGTGCTCCAGGCGGAGATCGTGTTCGACGTCGGCTTCACGCTGGCCGGGCACGTCACGCGGGCGGGGCAGCCCGCCGTGAACGCGATGGTCGCCGCGAACCTGCAGGGCGGAGGCGGCCGGCAGGCGACGACGCGCACGGACGAGGGAGGCAGCTACACGCTGCAGGGCCTCCAGGAGGGCTCGTACGTCGTCTCCGCGATGGCAGATCCGCTCGCCGGCGGCGGCTCCCAGGTGCGGCAGACGGTTTCGCTCACGAACGACCAGAGCCTCGACCTGACGTTCCCGACGGCGAAAGTGGCCGGCACCGTGACGGACGCCGACACGAAGCAGCCGCTCGCCGACGCCACGGTCGCGCTCGCCTCGGCCGCCGGCCCGGGGAGCGTGCCGATGCAGCGCATGGCGACGACGGACAGCAACGGGCGCTTCCAGTTCGCGGACATCCTGCCGCAGGCTTACACGCTCAACGCGCAGAAGACCGATTACCAGTTCGACAAGCGCGACCTCACCGCGGCCGACGACGGCAGCACCGAGAGCCTCTCGATCGAGCTCGTGCACGGGCAGGGCATCGGCATCCAGGCGCGGGACGCGCTCTACGGCGTCCCGATGCGCAGCGTCTCGGCGCGCGTCCTCGACGGCAACACGTCCACGGTCTTCACGGGCACGATCTCCCTCGACACGGGCGGCGTCGGCGAGATCCCGTCGCTCAAGCCGGGCACGTACTCGCTCTTCGTGAACGCGAGCGGCTATGCCACGGTCGTCCTCGCGGGTGTCTCGGCCCCGTCGCAGCAGCCCGTGCCGGTCGGGCTGACTCCGGGCGGCTCCGCGGACATCTCGGTGGGCCCGAAGTCGTTCGTGAACGGCATCCTGCGCGGAACGCTCAAGACGGCGGCGGGCATTCCCTATCCATACACGCTCTTCGCGACGGACGGGCGGGTTGCGATCACGGCCGACGCCAGCGGCCAGACCGGCTTCAGGCGCCTCACGAACCTCGCGCCGGGCGGCTACGTCCTCGCGCTCGACAGCGGCGGCGGCACGGCCTTCAACATAGCCGAGGGCGCCATCACTCCGGTCTCGCTGCCGTAGGAAGAAGAAAAGAGAAAGAGAGGAATTCTTAGTAAGAGAATTTGGAGAGTGGAATTCTTCTGATACTCGGGGCTGCCGATGCTGCCCCCCGGGGCACGAAGAGAGTTTCTTATATGCGGCGGCCGCTGTTGCGGCCGCCGGCAATGAAGAACGTGCTCCCCGGATGTCCGGAGTCAAGGGCGCGCTTCGCGCGCCGCGCAGCGGTCTTAGACCCTTGACACCGGACATCCGGGAAGAAGATTTTCACCTATCGGGGCTGCATGAGCAGCCCCGAATATCAGAAAGCCATTCGAAGATTTCTTAGAAGGAGGATCCATCGGGGGGGCACGTACAACCTCCCTTCATATTCCCTTTAAGAAAAGCGCCGATGCCCGCTGCTCCGAAGTCAGCGATTAAGATGCCCGCATGAAAAAGCACGGGAGCAAGACTCTTCTCTTCTCTTCTTCCCTCGTTCTTGTCCTTTCCGGAGTTGCCGCGCTCGTCGCGCGCGCCGAGACGCCCGATCAGGTCCGCGGGAAGAAGCAGGCCGCCGCGCTGTGGCGGCCGGCCGACGGCGACGCGGCCGCCTTCGAAGCGTTCGCGAAGGCGAACACCGCGGCCGACGCGGCGGCGCGCGACGCCCTCTTCACGCGCCTTTCGGCCGCGCTCGTCTCGCTCGAGGGGCACGTGCGCGAGGCCGGCCGCGATCTCAGGATGCACGTGGACCTGGACCGGGGTCCGATCCTGCCGTTCGACGAGGCGCTCGCGGCTTACGACCCCGGCGCCCACCTGGCGGACGATCTCTTCGAGAACAAGCTCGCGTTCACGACGCTTCTCAACTTCCCCGTGTACACGCTCGACGAGAAGCTCCGCCTCGGCTCGGCGTGGACGCGCCGCCAGTGGGCGGAGGCGCGGCTCGCCGACCGCTTCGCGACGCGCGTCCCGGCCAGCGTCAACCTCGCGATCGCGAAGGCGTATTCCGACTCGGCGCAGTACATCGCCTCGTACAACATCTGGATGCACCACCTGGTGGACGACAAGGGTGTCCGCCTCTTCCCGCCGAAGATGCGGCTCCTCTCGCACTGGAACCTGCGCGACGAGATCAAGTCCGATTACGCCGATCCCGAGCGCGGGCCCGCGAAGCAGCGCGCGATCCGCAGGGTCATGGAGCGCATCGTCGACCAGACGATCCCCGCGGCCGTGCTCGACAACCCGGGGCTGGACTGGAACCCGTTCACGAACGAAGTCCGAAAGGCGGCGGTCAAGGACTCGGACCTCCCCGATAAGCCCGCCGCTCCCGGCCCCGAGCCCGACACGCGTTACGCGACCCTTCTCGCGGATTTTCGCGCCGTGAGGCAGGCCGATCGCTACTCGCCCACGGCGCCCACGTTCATCGCGCGGAAGTTCGAGGAGGACCGCCAGATCCCCGAGGCGCGCGTCAGGAAGATGCTCGAGGAAGTCCTGTCGTCGCCCCTCGTGCCGAAGGTCGCGGCGCTCATCGAGAAGCGTCTCGGGCGGAAGCTCTCGCCCGTCGACGTCTGGTATCCCGGCTTCAGGCCGCAGCCCGAAAAGTCCGGCGCCGAGCTCGACGCCCTCGTGCGGGCGAAATATCCGACCCCCGAGGCCTACACGAAGGACATCCCGAACCTCCTCGTGAAGCTGGGCTTCTCGAGGGAGAAGGCCGAGTATGTCGCCGCCCGCATGGAGGTGCATCCCGCGCGCGGCTCCGGCCACGCGTCGGGCGCCGCCTTGAAGGGCTACAAGGCATACCTGCGGACGCGCGTCGAAAAGGACGGCATGAACTACAAGGGCTACAACATCGCCGTTCACGAGATGGGTCACAACGTCGAGCAGACGTTCTCCCTCTACGACGTCGATCTCCCGCTGCTCCAGGGCGTGCCGAACACGGCTTTCACCGAGGCGCTCGCGTTCGTGTTCCAGGGGCACGACCTCGAGCTGCTCGGCCTCGCGAAGCCGTCCGAGAGGGCGCGGGCCGAGAAGGTGCTCGACGCGTTCTGGGGCACGTACGAGATCGCAGGGGTGGGCCTCGTCGACATGGGTGTCTGGCACTTCATGTACGAGCACCCCGAGGCCACGCCGGCCGAGCTCAAGGCGGCGACGCTCGCGATCGCGCGCGACGTGTGGAATCGCTTCTTCGCGCCCGTTCTCGGCGAGAAGGACGTCACTCTTCTCGCCGTGTACTCGCACATGATCGACGCGTTTCTGTACCTGCCCGACTACTCGATCGGCCACATGATCGCGTTCCAGGTCGAGCATCAGATGGAGAAGAAAGGAGCGATCGGCCCCGAGTTCGAGCGCATGGCGAAGCTGGGCAACCTCGCTCCCGATCTCTGGATGACCGAGGCCACGGGCGCTCCCGTCGGCCCGGGCGCGCTCCTCGCCGAGACGGAAAGAGCTCTGTCGGCGGTTCGTTGAGGCAACCCGGGAGCCCCTCCCGCCGTATAGTTCCGGCATGAGAATGACTTCTTCGACGGCGATCCTCGCGGCGCTTCTCGCGGCCACTGTCCCCTCGTCCGCCTCCACAGCGAAGGAGGTCCTGCCCTTCATCGCGGACGACTACCCGAAGGCCCTCGCGCTCGCACGCGCCGAGAAGAAGCCGATCTTCCTGGAGACCTGGGCGCCCTGGTGACACTCGTGCCGCGCCATGAGGGCCTTCGTCTTCACCGACAAGGCGCTCGGGCGGCAGGCCGGACGGTTCGTCTGGCTCTCCATCGACACCGAGAAGCGCGAGAACGCGGCCGTTCTCGCGAAATACCCGATTCAGGCCTCGCCCACGCTCTTCGTCCTCGACCCTGTTGCCGAAAAAGTCGTCCTCAAATACGTGGGCAGCGCCACCGTTTCTCAGCTCCAGCGGATCCTGGACGACGGGGCCCGGGCGGCGGGCGTCGGCAGGAAACCCGACGAATGGCTCGCGAAGGCCGACGCCTTCTATTCGGCCGGCCAGAACAAGGAAGCGGCCGAGGCCTACCGCTCCGCGCTGAAGGGCATGTCGACCTCCTCGCCGTCCTATCCGCGCGCCGTCGAGTCGCTCCTCTCCGCGCTCTCGGCGAGCCGCCAGCACGAGACCTGCGCGACCGTCGCGCGAGGCGCGTTCCCGCATCTCCGCAAGTCGCCTTCCGCCGCGAACGTCGCAGCGGCGGGTCTCGACTGCGCGATGGAGCTCGACAAGAACCTCCCCACGAGCTCCGGACTCGTCTCGGAGCTCGCGCGCGACGCCGCCGGTGTCCTTCGGGGGCCGCGCACGGGTCTCGCCGTCGACGACGTCTCGGGCCTGTACCAGACGTATGCCCAGCACCTCGGCTCCATGAACGACGCGGCCGGCAAGCGGAAGGTCGTCGAAGAATGGGCCGCGTATCTCGAAGGCGAGGCCGCGAAGGCGAAGAACGCCGAGGGTCGGGCCGCATTCGACGCACACCGCATCACGGCGTACCTGGAGCTGGATCAGGCCGAGCGGGGAATCCCGATGCTCGAAGCCTCCGAGCGCGACTTTCCCGACGACTACAACCCGCCCGCGCGCCTCGCCCTCGCCTACAGGGCCATGAAGAAATACGACGAAGCCCTCGCGGCGTCCGACCGGGCGCTCCAGCGAGCCTACGGTCCCCGGAAGCTCGTCATCCTGCAGGCGCGCGCCCGGATCTACACGGACAAGGGGGATCCGGCCGCGGCGAGACAGACGCTGGAAGGCGCGCTGGCGTGGGCCGAAGCGCTCCCGAAGGAGCAGGTGTCCGAGCGCCAGATCGCCGCGCTGAAAAAACAGATCGAAACGCCCAAGTAGAATCGGTCCCGGAAGACGGGAGGTCCATGCGGCGGATCCTTCGCGCCCTCGTTCCGGCGCTCGTCCTGTTCGCGCCTGCCGCGTCCGCGCAGGACTCGCTGCTCGGCGCGGACGCCCTTGCCGCCGACTCCGGGCGATTCCGGCTGAAGTTGGAAATGAAGCTGAACGCCCGCACGTCGACCGCGATCGAATTTTCGGTGGCGAACACGGGCGCGCCGTTCCCGGTCGTTCTCGAGACCGTTTCGCCGCACACGTCCGCAGAGGTCTCGAACATCATCCTCACGGCCGAGGGCGATCTCACGCCCGACATCTTCGCGAAGGTCGTCATCAACTTCCTCGACCTTTACAACCGCAATCCGACGTCCACCCCGGACCGCATCTTCGTCCGCGAGGCCTTCGTGCGGTTCGGGAAGAAGTTCGAAGCGCTGAAGGAGATGCCCGGCACGAGCGTCTATCTCGAGCTCGGCAGGGCGCCGCGCTTCTCGAAGCAGATCCTGCGGCGCCTCGAGAGCTACGGGCTCTGGGGCACGGCCGTGAACCGCTTCGAGGAGACGGGGGCCGAAGCGGGCGGATCGTTCGGGCCGCACGTCTACTGGCGCGCGAGCGCCACCGGCGGCACGCCGCTCTATTTCCGCGACCCGAACGCGCTCGCGGGCGACAACGGGACGCCGGAGCGCGCGATCGGTTCCACGACGCCGGTCGTCTACGGCTCGGGCATTCCGATCCTCTACGACACGATGGCGACGGACGTGAACTTCTCGGGCCGCTTTCAGCTCGGCGGCGGCGCGGGCCTGCGCTTCAACTGGGGTGAGGATCGCCGCGACGGCGTCGACCTCCTCGGCTGGTACTTCCGCCGCGACCTCGCCGAGTATGTCCCGCTGCGCGGCACGTACTATTCGGGCGATCTCGCCGTCCTCGAGGGTTTCGACAATCCTCTGCCTTTTCACGGAACCGAGAAGTACGAGTACGGCGTCAATCTCGAGGCCCGCTTCGGGCCCGTGCACCTCTTCGCGCAGGGCGTGAAGCAGTCCATCGCCGGCCTCGAGCGCGAAGGTTACGAGGTCGAGGCCTCCGTGCGCATCGCCCTCCCGGGCCTCTTCGCGTCGGGGGACCAGCCGGTCGTCAACTGGATCGAGCCCGCCGTGCGCGTCTCGTACATCGACAACCTCTTCTCTCAGCCGGCCGGCTTCGTGGCGCCGTCTTTCGGATGGGACTGGCGCAAATACGACTTCGGCTTCCGCCTCGGCATCGTGCGCGGCCTCGATCTCAGCGCCGAATACTCGCGCAACGAGTCGACGACGCGAAGAGGTGTCCTCCACCCGGACGAGGGGCTCCTGACTCTCCGCGCGGCTTTCTAGTTCAGCCCAGGAACGCCTTTGCGAAGAGGCCGAGGCCGATCAGCCCGAGGCCCATCGACCCGAACCACACGAGCCTCGCGCGCGTCAGCGCGGCCACGGCTCCGAGCGCGATCGACACCTGGAAGAGCGCGACCGTGTTCGCGAAGCCGTGGTGCACGTGCAGCAGGTGCTCCGCCTCCTTCGACTTCGCGTCCCTCTCGTGCTCCTTCTCCTGGGCTTTCTTCCTGATCTCGGTCTGCTCGTCCTTGTAGCGCTTCTGCTCCTCCGAGTACTTCGCCGGAGGCTCCTTGCCCGCCGCGAGCCACGCCGTCATCGAGGCCTCCTGCACCGCGGCTTTCAGCCCCTTCGCCTGGTAATAGGCCCACTCGTCCGACGCCTCCGCCTGCAGGCGCGTCGCCTCCGTCTTCAGCACGAGCGCCTCGTTCACCGTGGCGCCCGCGCGGAGGGATGCGATCGCCGCGCACGCCGCGAGGAGCGCCGTCGTCAGGGCGATCCGCTTGAGGAAGGAGCCGCCCTCATGCTCCATTTCCTCCCGGATGGCCTCGCGCAGCGATTCCGTCTCGACTTCCGGACCTTCGGGCATCTGAACCCCTTCGCTCCGGGATTCTGCCTCAGGGACACGCGTCGGGCCCATATCCGCCTTTCTGGCTCCGATCTTGCGACCTTCGTAGCCGCGAGGAAGATCTCGCGGGACGGTGACCATGCTGGCAAGAAAAATTACAAACGAGAGGCACGTTTACAAGGACGTCCTCAAGGTGCCATCGGGCGGGATCGAGCTGACGGCGGAGATTTCAGTTCCCCAGCTCGCGGACGGAATCGTGGTGTTCTGCCATGGCAACCGGAACCGGCGCCACGGCTCCGCGAACCGCACGGTGGCCGAAGCGCTCACGGAGGACGGGATCGGCACGGCGGTCTGCAACCTGCTGACGCCGGAGGAGGAGAAGCTCGACGAGCGGATCGCGGGCCCGCGATTCGACATCAAACAGCTCGCGGGCCGCCTCGTGGATCTCACGGACGGGCTCCTGCAGGAAGAGGAGACGCGCAACCTGGCGATCGCCTACTTCGGAGCTTCCACGGCCGCCGCCGCGGCTCTCGTCGCGGCCGCAGCACGGCCCCTCGTGGTGCGCGCGGTGGTGTCGTTCGGCGGCCTGCCCCATCTGGCCGGACCGGCGCTGGACGGCGTCGAAGCTCCGACGCTTCTCCTCGTCGGCGAGCACGACTGGCAGATCATGGACGGGAACCGGGAAGCGCTCGCGAAGATCCGGGCTCCGAAGTCGCTTCAGGTCGTATCGGGGGGAACGCATCTCTTCGCCGCGCCGAGCGCTCTCGCTGAGGCTTCGCGGCAGGCTCGCGAGTGGTTCCGTCGCTACCTGAGCCTCGTGCCCGCGATGGCGTGACTCGAGCTCGACCGACCGACCGCCGCGCATGTGTGCGACGGCCACGCGCAGGGCATGCGTCGTCAGCCGGGAACCCCTTCGGGAACGAGGGGCAGGGCGCGCAGGCGGACTCCCGTCGCCGCGAAGATCGCGTTTCCGACGGCGGGCGCGAGGCCGGCGATGGGCGTCTCGCCCGCACCGGCGGAAGGCAGGTCCTTGCGGTCGAGGACGACGACCTCGAGCGCAGGCACGTCGGGGAAGCGCGGCACGCGGTATTCGGAGAAATGCGGGTTCGTGATGCGCCCGTCGGCGAAGTGAACCGCCTCGAAGAGCGCGCCGCCGATACCCTGAACGACAGATCCCTCGATCTGGTTCCTGAGGCCGTCGGGGTTCACGACGGCGCCGCATTCGAACGCGACGGTCGCCCTCACGATGCGCACGCGCCGGGCTTTGTCCACCTCGATCTCGGCGCACGTCGCGACGTAGCCGCCCTTGTCCGTCCCGCCGCCGAGGCCGAAGCCGCGGCCCGGAGCCGCCTTCTCCCTTCCCCATCCGAACTTCGCCGCAGCGGCCTCGAACACGGCGGCAAGACGCTGATCGGCGAGGTTCTTCAGCCGGAACGCGAGGGGGTCCATGCCGAGCGCGTGTGCGATTTCGTCCATGTGCGTCTCGCGGGCGAAGTGGTTCGCCGTGGAGGCGAGCCCGCGATACGAGCCCTGCCTGAGGGGCGAGCGCGCCGGGTGGAACTGGATCGCGGTGTTCGGGACGTCGTAAGGAGTCCCGATCGCGGCCGGCCCGGAGTTGTAGTTGTGGAACTCCCACGCCGAGAGCTTGCCGTCGCGCGCGGCGCCGCTCGTCACCTCGATGACGCCGGCGGGGCGGAAGTAGGCCCAGGTGAACTCCTCCTCGCGCGTCCACACGACCTTCACCGGCCTGCCCGCGGCCTTCGCGAGGCGCGCGGCCTCGAGCGCGGCGTCGGCCGTGTGCTTGCCGCCGTAGGCCGAGCCCGTGTCGGGCACCAGGACGCGCACCTTCTCCAGGGGGAGATGAAACGCCTCGGCCAGCTCGTCGCGCACGGCGAACGGCCGCTGCGTGCCCGTCGAGACCGTGAGCGCGTCGCCGTTCCACTCGGCGAGGGCGGCGCGGGGCTCGAGCGGCGCGTGCGCGATGAAGGCGACGGTGTAGCGCGACTCGAGCCTGAAGTCGGCCCCCGCGAGCGCCGCCGCGACGGAACCTCTCGTCTGCGGCTCCGGGCGCTCCCCCGATTCGGAAGGCTTCTTCAAGTCGTCCCACAGCTCTTTCTCGGACGGCTGCGGCACGGTTTTCCACTGCGCCGCGATCGCGGCGATCCCGCGCTCGGCCGTGTCGACGTCCGGCGCGGCGACGCCCACGAAGTCGCCGTCGCGCACGGCGACGACGCCGGGCAGCTGCTTCGCGCGCTCGAGGTCGGCCGTGACGAGCGTCGCCTTGAAGCCGGCCGGCCGCAGCACCTTGCCGTGCAGCATGCCGGGCCGCCCGAGGTCGGACGTGTAGCGATGCCTGCCGGTGACGAAGTCGCGCCCGTCGACTTTCGGCACGGCCGTCCCCGCGACCTTCCAGTCCCTGGCCGGCGTCAGGGCCGTTTCCTCGGCGACCGTGCGCGTGAGTTTCTGCCCCTTCGCCAGCTCGCCGTAGGAGAGCTCCTCCTTCCCGGCTGGATTCGTGACCTTGCCGCCGCCGGCCACGAGCGCCGCCCGGTCTGCCTTCCAGCGCTCGGCCGCGAGGTCGACGAGCAGCTCGCGGGCGGCGACAGCCGCTGCGCGAAGCTGCGGCGCCATCGTCGGCGTCGTGCGGCTGCCGAACGTGCCTGCGTCCCACGGCGTCAGGCTCGTGTCGCCCATGAGGATCGCGATCGACGCCACGGGGACGCGCAGCTCCTCGGCGACGTGCTGTGCGAGGGACGTGCGGATGTTCTGGCCCATCTCGACCTTGCCGGTGAAGACAGTCACGCGGCCGTCCTCGCCGATGTGCAGCCACGCGCCGACGTCCTTCGGAAGCTCCCGCCCGCCGCGCGCGCGGCCCGTCTCCTGCGCGGCGGCGGGGAGGACCGAAAGGACGAGAAGACCGCCGCCGAAGACCTTCAGGAAGTCGCGCCGGTCGACGTCGAACGAGTGGAGGCGTCCCCGGACTTCGTGCTGAAGAAGCTCGAATTCCGGGACGTCGGCGGGGACGCCTTGCGGCTCGGCGCCGCGGTCGCCGTCGACGCGGCCGGGCCGCGTGCTCATCCCCTCGTCTCCCCGGCCGCCCGCTTCACGGCGTGGAGGATGCGCGGGTACGTGCCGCACCGGCAGATGTTGCCCGCGAGGGCGGCGACGATCTCGGCGTCGGCGGGATGCGGGCGGCGCGCGAGGAGAGCCGCCGCCGTGAGGATCATCCCGGACGTGCACGAGCCGCACTGGAACGCCTCCTCCCGGAGGAACGCCTCCTGCACGGCGTGGAGGCGGCCGTTCTTCTCCAACCCCTCGATCGTCGTGATCCTCTTTCCCGCGGCCTCCGCGGCCGGCGTGAGGCACGAGCGCGCGGGGCGGCCGTCGAGCAGCACCGTGCAGGCGCCGCACTGTCCCTCGCCGCAGCCGTACTTCGTGCCCGTGAGCTGCAGGCGGTCCCGGAGGACGCTCAGGAGGGATTCGCCGGCGGCAGCCGCCGCCGTCCGCTTCGTCCCGTTCACGAGAAGGGTCAGGGTCATCCAGCCTCCGCCGGGGCGGGAATTATAGGGGCGAGCCGATGTGCGCTATACTCCCTGGCGTTCGCCCTTTCTCTCGTACTGACGGAGCGGACCGAGACCGAAAGGTCCCCGTCGACCATCTTTCGTACTCCTCCCCACCATCTGCCAGCCGCACGCGTCCCCCGGACGACGTGTTCTACAAAGGAACCCCATGAAGCTCTACGTTGGAAACCTGTCCTATTCCGTGAACGATTCCACTCTCCGCGCCCTCTTCGAGCCCTTCGGCAACATCGAGTCCGCGCGCGTCATCTCCGACCGCGACACCGGCAGCTCGAAGGGCTTCGGTTTCGTCGAGATGTCCGACGACGACGCCCAGAAGGCGATGGGCGCCCTGAACGGCCGCGACAACGACGGCCGCGCCCTCAAGGTGAACGAGGCCAAGCCCCAGGAGAACCGCGGCGGCGGCGGTGGCTACGGCGGCGGCGGCGGCGGACGCCGCTACTGACCTCTCGTCCCTTCTCTCTCTTTTTCGCTCGGCGCCGGAGATCACTCCGGCGCCGTTTTTCTTTCGGACGAGACGCCGTCCGCCGCCGTTAGACTGGCGCCCATGGCGTCTTCGAACCCGCAGGCCGAGCCCCGCTGGCCGATCCTCTTCACGTTGCTCGCGCTGGGCGTGCTCAACTTCGCGCTCCCGCCCACCCTGACCGTCGGCCCCCGGTGGGTGCTCCTCGCCGTCGTGGCCGTCCTGACCGTGCCGACGGTGCTCGCGCATCGCGCGGGACGCACCTCGCTCAGCCGCAGGCTCGGCTACGTCATAAGCGGAGTCGTGACGATCGCGCTCGTGGGCTCCCTCGTGCTCCTCATCGCGGGCCTGCCGAAGAAGAGCGAGACGCCGGCCGAGCTCGCGAAGTCCGCGGCGTGCCTCTGGATCGCGAACGTGCTGGTTTTCGCGCTCTGGTACTGGCGGCTCGACGCGGGCGGGCCGCACGAGCGGTTCGAGCGCGGCGCGCACACCGAGGGAGATTTCTTCTTTCCCCAGATGATGGACGGAGCGCCTTCTCCGGGGGACTGGGCGCCCCGGTTCGTGGACTACCTCTTCATCGCGTTCAACAACAGCACGGCGTTTTCACCGACGGACACGCCCGTTCTTTCGCGCTGGGCGAAGGTCCTCACGATGCTCCAGTCGCTCATTTCGCTGCTCGTCGTCGCCGTTCTCGCCTCGCGCGCCGTCGGCCTGATCTGAAACCGGTCCTTCTCCCGCCTCCGGACTCTTTCCGGTCCACCTCCGGAGTCCGCCCGGCGCGCCTCGGGAGTTTTTCCCGCAAGTCCCCGGTTCCGTCCCGATTGAAGAAGCCCCGGCCGGGCCCCACATTGTTGGTGTCAGCAGCAAGGAGGACGCCATGAGAAACGAAAAGAACGAGACCAGAGGCGGAAACAAGGTCGACGGGGGCTTCTACCTGAACCGGAAGACGTGGGACCTCGTGACCGTGAATGGAAAGAAGGGCGTTCTTCCCGGCAGCCCGGACAACCTCTTTCTGAAGGTCCCGACGGTGGCGATGCTGGCGGCGGCACCCGTGCTCGGCGCCACGCTCGTCGTCTTCCTGCCGTTCGTCGGCTTCGTGCTCTTCGCCGTGGCCGGCTTCCGCAAGGTGGCGGGCCTGGACAAGACGGCGAAGGCCGCCGAGCCCGCGCGCGAGACGCGCTGACCCCCCGAGCGCGACGCGACACCATCAAAACAAAGAAGGAAAAAGGAGCATTTCATGAAACGGTTCGAAGGCAGCAGCAGGGTCCCGGGCGGGTTCTATTTCAACCAGAAGAGCTGGGATCTCGTGACGGTGAGCGGGAAGGCCGGCGTCCTGCCGGGGACGACTTCCGACCAGCACCTCAAGGTTCCGCTTCTCCTCATGCTCCTCGGGGCGCCCGTCTTCGGCGCGACGCTCGTAATGTTCCTTCCCTTCGTCGGCATCGCGCTGTTCCTTCACGCGATCGCCAAGAAGGTCCTGAAGCCCTTCGGGGCCGGGAAGCTCGAGGAGGCGCCGGCGCGCGTGACGCGCTGAGCCTCCGTTTCTTCACGCCTGGATGATTCCGCGGCGGAGGGCGAAGCGGATGAGCTCGGTTCGCCCGTGGACTCCGAGCTTGCCCATGACGTGCTCGCGGTGGGACATCGCCGTCTTCACGCCGATGCCGAGCAGCTCGGCGACCTCCTTGTTGCTGCGCCCCTCGGCCACGAGCTTCAAGACCTGCTTCTCGCGGTCGGTGAGCGTCTCGTACGCGTCCACCGTCTCGGTGCCGGCGGCCGCGGCCTCGCGCTCCTCCAGGGCCACGCGGGCGACCTCGGGAGCGAGCACGAGCCCGCCGCGAACGACCGCTCGGATGGCCGAGGCCAGCTCGGCGCCCGCCGCTTTCTTCAGGACATAGCCCGAGACGCCGATCTTGAGGAAGCGCGCGACGTACTCGCGGTCCTCGTATTGCGTCAGGACAATGATCTTCGTCTTCGGGCAGAGCTTGCGGATCTCGAGCGCGGCCTCGAGGCCTCCGAGGTTCGGCATCGCGATGTCGAGCAGCAGGACGTCGGGCTCGAGCTCGACACAGCGGTCGATCGCCTGCCGTCCGTCCTCGGCATCGCCCACGACCTCGATGTCGTCGGCCTTCTGGAGGAGGGCCCGTACGCCTTCGCGCATGAGGGCGTGGTCGTCCGCGATCACGACGCGCGTCCTAGGCATGGAGAACCTCTTTGGGAATCGGAATCTCGAGCGTGATGTGCGCGCCTTCCCCCGGCGCGGAGTCGAGGCTCATCTTCCCACCGAGGATCTCCACGCGCTCGCGCATTCCGAGGAGACCGAGCCCGCGGCCCGTTTCCGACGGCAGCTCGACGCTCTTCGGGTCGAACCCCTGCCCGTCGTCCTCGATCTCGATGAGGAGCCGTTTCTCGTCGGCCGCGATCTGGAGAAGGACGCTCTCGGCCTTCGCGTGGCGGGCGACGTTGAGGAGCGCTTCCTGCACGATGCGGAAGACCGCGGTCGCGACGTCCCGGGGCACCCGGCCTTCGACGTCCTCGAACTCGCATCTCACGGCGATGCCGAGCGGCTCGATGTGGCGCGTCGCGTACCAGCGCACGGCGGCCAGGAGGCCGAGGTCGTCGAGGATCGACGGGCGCAGGTCGAAAATGACGCGGTGCAGGTCGTCGAGGGCGCGCCCCGCGAGGCCCTTGACCTCCTCGAGGCGCGCGCGTGTTCCGCTTTCGGGCAGCTCGCCGAGCGCGCTCTCGAGGCGGAAGGACAGGGCCGCGATCGTCTGACAGGTCTCGTCGTGCAGCTCGCGCGCGATGCGCATGCGCTCGCGCTCCTGCGCGCTCAGGAAGCGCTTGAGGAGCTCGGCGCGCCTCTCGTCGCGGTCGCGCAGCTCGGCGTAGAGGCGCTGAAGCTCCTGGGTGCGGGCGGCGACGCGCGCCTCGAGCCGCTCGTTCGCGCTCCGGATCTCGTCCAGAGACGCGCCGAGGCGGACGCGCATCGTCTCGAGCGAGCGGCCGAGACGGCCGACCTCGTCGTCGGGCAGACGGGGGATCGGCCTGTCGAGGTCGCCGCTCGTGATGTGCTCGGCGGCGCGCGTGAGGACGAAGAGCGGCCTGAGCACGCTGCGCGCGGCGCCCCAGGTGAAAAACGCCGCGAGCGCGAGGAAAACGGGCGTCAGCGCGAGCATCCGGCGGCGGTACACGTACGCGGGTTGGAATGCGTCTTCGGCCCGTTCGCGCACGACGACTCCCCACGGGAAGAGGCGCAAGGGCGCGAAGGCGACGACGTCCTCCTTCACGCGGCCGGCGAACGGCCGCTGGTCGTGGAGGAGCGGCTGGAGGAAGTCGGAGGCGACGGGCGGCCGGCGCGCGGGGCCCGTGTCAGTCGTCGCGACGACCTCTCCCGCGGCGTCGACGAGGTCGGTCGCGTGATTCTCGCCGGTCTGCGGGGCCGGCAGAAGGCTCGCGAAGACCGGCCGCGCGGGGTCGAGGCTCGCGCCGGCGATACCCGTCGTTTTCCCGTCGAGATCGACGAGCGGAACGAAGAGGAAGAGGCGTTGGACGCCGTTCGGGAGCGTCGTCAGCGCGGAAGCCGCGCGGCGGCCGGTCGCGATCGCCTCCCGGGCCGCCGGCATCGCGATGAGCCGGTCGTCCCGATGCCCTCCGGGCGGCTCCTCCCAGAGGATCTCGCCTGCCGGGCTCAGAAGGAAGACGCTGGAGAACAAATGAGAGCGCCGATAGGTCGCGAGGAGCGCGGCCCTGCGTGCGGGGCTGTCGGGCTCGACGCCGCCGCCGTAGAGGCCCTCGAGGTCGTCGCGGATGATCTCCTCGACGTGGTCGACCGCGCTCCGCGCGAGACGCTGCTGGTCGCGCACGACTCGCGCGGACAGGTCGTCGAGAGCGTTCATGCTCAGGATTCCGAGGACGACGAGGGGCGCGAGGAGACCGAGCGCGACGAGCAGGAGCGCCCGCGCCTGCAGGGCATTCCGGACGCCCAGGCGCCGGTGCCGCTCCTGGCTCACGGCTTCGGCGGTGTTTCCGGAGCGGCCGCCGCGGGCTCGCGCTGCGCGATCTTCTCCGGCACCCTCTCGCCCCCGACGGACTCGCCATAGAGACGCGCGTACTCGAGCGGGTGCTCGTGATGGAGCCGTTCCTTGCTGATCTTGCCGGTGAAGATGCTCGCGTCGTACGGGAAGATGCCGGGCGCGAGGTGGGCGTTGTAGATGTGCCACGTGATGACGACGAGGAAGGCCATCAGCCCTTCGTTGCTGTGCGCGACCTTCGAGACCGGGATCAGCTCGCCCGGGAAGAAGCGCGTCACGAGCATGGGAAAGTAGAGCACGAGGCCCGTCGAGATCATGACGAGGCCGCCGAGGACGAGCCCCCAGTACTCGAACTTCTGCCGGTAGTCGAACCGGTCGAACTTCGGCTGCGACTCCACGACGCCGAGGTCGTAGCGGAGCTGCTGGACGGCGTCCTTGAAGTCCTGGCGGTTCGGCAGCAGCGTGAGCTTCATCCTCCGCTGGGCCGCGAGGATCACGGCCACGCCGAGATGCCACAGCGTCAGGAGCGAGAAGACGAGGCCCGAGACGCGGTGGACGAAGCGCACGTGGTCGAGCCCTCCGAGAGCGCGGACGACCCCGCGCGCCCATCCCGTCTCGAAGAACTTCTGCGGGAAGCCCGTCAGCGCGAGGAGGACGAACGTCGTCATGACGATCACGTGCTCGACGCGCTGCCTCTTCGAAAAGCGGACGGCGTATTCGGTCATCTGTTCACCAGCACGCGCCAGAGGTGGAGGAGGATCTGCAGGCAGAGCCCTCCGATGATGAAGGGGATGAAGATCTTGTAGAAGACGCCGACCGCCCACACGAGGGGTGCCCTCTTCATGCTCGGCTCGTAGTGCGAGAGCCACGCGGCGGGAAAGTTCTGCGAGGCGCCCGGGTGGCACTTCGCGCAGGTCTTCTGGAGATTCGCCTTCAGCACCTGCGAGCCGCCGTCCCTGGCCTTCGTGATGTCGTGCGTGCCGTGGCAGTCGATGCAGAGCGCCGTGACGACCTTCGGCTTCTCGCCGGACGTGGCCAGCTTCGCGCTCATGCCGTGAAAGTCGGAAAGGTACGAGGCGAGGACATTCGTCGAGAGGCCGTACTTGGCCATCAGGGGCTTGTTCGTGTGGCACTTCGCGCAGAGGTCGATCGTCGTGAGGCGCCAGTCCTTCGTGCGCGGATCGGCGATGTCGTGCGCGTGATGGCAGTCGGTGCACACGGGCACGTCCGGGTTGCCGGAGGCCATCGCCATGCCGTGGACGCTCTTCGAGTACGTCTCGGCCATGTCGCCGTGGCAGGCCCCGCAGGTTTCGGAGACCCTCGTGCGCGGCACGGTGGGGCGCATGACGTCGTGCGCGCCGTGGCAGTCCACGCAGAAGGGTGCGCTGCCCCCCTTGGCGAGGATCTGGTAATGCACGCCGTCGAGCGCCTTCGTGTAGTTCTCGAAGTGGCAGGTCTTGCAGAGATCCTTGAAACCCGCGCTGAAGGCGGCCTTGTCCTTCGCCGTGAGGGAAGGATGCGGCACCTCGGCCTGCCCGGGGTGGCAGCCCGTGCAGCCCTGCCGCGCGCCGTGGACGGACTTCTCGAAGACGTCCTGCGCGACGTAGAGAGACTGCTTCTCGCCGCTCGGCAGCGTGACCGACGCGTCCTTTTCCCCGTGGCAGCCCAGGCAGGTCTCGACTTCCTCGTTGCGCGTCGTCGAGGCCTCGGCCCTCGGGCCAGGGAACCCGGCAGGCAGGATCACGAGAAGACAGAGAATCCCCTCCCTGATCGACTTCAAAGGGCGCGCCTCCAGCGTCAAACTGAAGGCAAGGCCCGTCCGTCACAATAATCAAGGCGCATTAGCCGCCTCGGCCATAATCCGCGGCGTGACGCGGCGGAGGGATCCGCTGTTCCAGACGCTCGCCGCCGCGCCCGCGGTGCAGCGTCTGGCGGGGCGGATCGAGGCGGGGGTGCTCGGGACGTCGACGGGAGGCGTGTCCCTCTCGGGGGCGCCCCCGGGCCTCCTGCCCTACCTCCTCGAGGCCGTGGGGGCGCCGCTCGGCCTGAGATGGCTCGTCGTGTTCGCGCACGAGCGCGACGCCGCCGCCTTTTCGCGCGACGCCGCGAGCATTCTCGGCGAGGAGCGCGTGGCGTTCTTTCCGGCGCCCGCACTGTCGCCGTACCAGCAGATCGCGCCGTCGCTGAAGGTGCGGCGCGAGGAGTTCGGGACCCTGGCGCGCCTCGCGGAAGGCTCGGTCGATCTTCTCGTCGTCCCGGCGCGCGCCCTCCTCCGGCGCCTGCCGCCGGCCGACGACTTCAGGAAGCGCACGCGCGCCCTCGCGACGGGCGACGAGGTGCCGCCCGCGCGCATCGCCGAAGCGCTCCTCGACGAGGGCTACCAGCGCGCCGACCTCGTGACCGAGACCGGCGATCTCGCCGTGCGCGGCGGTCTTCTCGACGTCTTCCCGCCGCACCTCCCGGAGCCCGTGCGCATCGAGTTCGACCTGAACGCCATCGCCTCGATCCGGTCGTTCGACCCGGACACGCAGCGGTCGACGGGCGCGCTCTCGCTGGTGTCGCTCCCGCCGATGGCGCTCGCGCCCGACACGCGCGCGACGCGCGAGACGGCGCAGCGCGTTCTCGCCGACTGCCGCACGGCGGCCGACGATCCGCCCGTGCCGCGCGACCTTTCGCTCGCGCGCCGGAACGACGGCCTCGAGGAGCTGCTGCCGCTTCTGGCGTCGGACCAGGCCCACGTCCTCGACCATGCGGGGAGCTTCGTCCTCGCCGTGGACGACCTGGACGCGGTGGCAGCTGAGCTCGCCCGCGCGGCGGACGTCCTCAACCTCGACTACGGGAAGGCCCGAAAGGCCGGACGCGTCGTGCCCGATCCGACGCGCCTCGCGGGAGACGCGGACCGGTTGACCCGGGATCTCGAGGAACGCGTCCAGGTCGCGCTCCAGCCGGCCGTGCCGGCGGGCGAGACGATTCCGATCGGAGCGGAGTCGGTCCTGTCGTTCGAGGACCGGCTGCCGGACGTGACGAAGGAGATCTCGCGCGCGAGGAAGGACGGCCTCGCGGTCCTGCTCGCCGCCGCGACGAAGGGCGAGCGCGAGCACGTGGAGCGCCTGCTCGCCGAATACGAGATCGAGCACCAGGGAACGTCCGAGGACGTCGTCTCGCCGCTCGCGCCGGGGGCCTGCCGCGTCGTCTCCGGCGGCCCGCGCTCGGGTTTCGTGTTCCGCCCGGCGGGCGTTCTCCTCCTCACGGCGGTGGATCTCTTCGGCGAGCCGCGCACCCAGGCCCCGAGGAGGAAGACCGCGTCGGAGGCATTCCTCTCGGACCTCCGCGACCTGAAGGTGGGCGACGTCGTCGTGCATCGCGACTACGGGCTCGGAAAGTTCGCCGGTCTCGCGCACGTGGAGGACGCGGGGCTGACGCGCGAGATGGTGGACGTGCGCTACGCGGGAGACGCGAAGCTGCTCGTGCCGGTCGAGCGCCTGGACCTCATCCAGAAGTACGCCGCGGCCGGCGAAGGGCCGCTCCCCGCGCTCGACAGGCTCGGCGGCCTGGGCTGGGAGAGGCGGAAGTCCTCGGTCAAGAAAGCCGTGAAGGACATCGCCGACCAGCTCCTGAAGCTCTACGCGCGCCGTGCCGCGGCCCCGGGGCACGCGTTCTCGAAGGACTCGCCCTGGCAGAAGGAGTTCGAGGAGGCCTTCGAGTACACGGAGACGCCCGACCAGGCGGCGGCGATCCGCGACGTGAAGCGGGACATGGAGTCGGACAAGCCGATGGACCGGCTGCTGTGCGGCGACGTGGGGTACGGGAAGACCGAGGTCGCGATGCGCGCGATTTTCAAGTGCGTGCTCGACGGCAAGCAGGCCGCTCTTCTCGCGCCCACGACGATCCTCTCGGACCAGCACTTCCGGACGCTGAAGAGGCGGTTCGCGGCGTTTCCCGTCTCGATCGACATCCTGACGCGCTTTCGGGGGAAGGAGGACCAGAGAGGAGCTGCTCCGGCGCCTCCGGGAAGGAACGCTCGACGTCGTCGTGGGGACGCACCGCCTTCTCAGCAAGGACGTCTCGTTCAAGGACCTCGGCCTCCTCGTCGTGGACGAGGAGCAGCGCTTCGGCGTGGCGCAGAAAGAGCGCATCAAGGAGTGGCGCGCGGCGGTGGACGTCCTCGCGATGTCGGCGACGCCGATTCCGCGCTCGCTCCACCTCTCGCTCGCGGGCATCCGCGACCTTTCCGTCATCGAGACGCCGCCGAAGGACCGCCTCGCGATCGCGACGCACGTCGTGCCGATGGACGACGCGGTCATCCGCGACGCCGTCCGCGCGGAAGTCGACCGCGGAGGCCAGGTGTTCGTCGTCCACAACCGCATCGAATCGCTCGGATTCTGGCGCGAGAAGCTCGCGGCGCTCGTGCCGGAGGTCCGGGTCGTCACGGCCCACGGCCAGATGTCGGAAGGCGAGCTGGAGCGCGCGATGCGCGCGTTCGTCACGCGCGCGGCGGACCTCCTCCTCGCCACGACGATCGTCGAGAACGGCCTCGACATCCCGTCGGCGAACACGATGCTCATCGACCGCGCCGAGATGTACGGCCTCTCGCAGCTCTACCAGCTCCGCGGGCGCGTCGGCCGGAGCGACAAGGCCGCGGCGTGCTGGCTCCTCGTGCCGCCCGGAGCCGCGGTCTCGGAGGACGCTCGCCGGCGCCTGCGTGCGATCCAGGAGTTCTCGGACCTCGGCGCGGGGTTCCGGATCGCGGCGAAGGACCTCGAAATCCGCGGCGCGGGGAATCTCCTCGGCGGAGAGCAGTCCGGGCACATCGAGTCGGTGGGCTTCGAGACCTACGTGAACCTCCTCGAGGAGGCGATGGCCGAGCTGAAGGGAGAGCCGATCCCCGAGACGCGCGACGTGACGCTTCAGCTCGGAGTGCCGCTCGCGATTCCCCCGGCCTGGATCCCGGAGGAGAGCCTGCGCATGGCGCTCTACAAGAGGATCGCGGCGGCGTCCGACGAGGAGGCGCTCCAGCGCGAGGCCTCGACCGCCGCGGACCGCTACGGAGCGCCGCCGCCGGCGTTCTCGCGCCTGCTCGACCTCGCGCGCCTCCGCCTCCTCGCGCGTGCCCTCGGGGTGAAGGCGCTCCAGCGCCGAGGCGACGAGCTGGCCGCGTCTTTGGAGAAGGACCACGGCCTCGATCCCGACAAAGTCGTCGCGATGCTCCGGACGGGAGATCTCTTCGCGTCCGGTCCCGATGCGTTCCGGCTGCCGAAGGCTTTCGCCGGAATTCCAACCGACGGCACCGGCGTCCCGGCCCGCGCGGCGCGGGCGCTTCTCGACCTCGCGGGAAGACGCGGCGTCGAGCTGCGCGTTTCCTCCCTCGCGGAGGCCGTGTGAGGCGTGCGCCGGGCCTCGTCGTCCTGGCTGTCGTGAGCCTTTTCGTGTCTTTCGGCACAACGGGCTGCGCGAAGAAGAGCGGGCCTCGCGCCGCCGCCCGGGCGGAAACCGTCGCCATGGCGGGCGAGAGGCCCGTCACGCTGGAGGAGTTCATGGCGTGGGCGAAGAAAGCGACGAGCGAGGACCCGAAGAACGTCTCGCCGCGCGTCCTTTCGAGCCTCCTCGACCAGTACCTCGAAGAGGTGCTGCTGGCGCGGGCGATCGAGGCCGCCGTGCCCCCGGTCGCGGGGGCGAATCCAGCGGAGAAACGCCGCGCCTTCCTCGCCCGCTCGGCAGGGCTCGAGACGCTTCAGGAATCGGATCTCCGAAAGGAATACGACGCCCACCCCGAGCGCTACAAGAGGCCGGCGCTCGTGCGCGCCTCGCAGCTCCTCTTCCGGGACAAGGAGAGCGCCGAAGCCGCCGTGAGGCGCCTCGACCTCGGCGTGGCCTGGATGGACGTGTCGAAGGCGTCCAGTGCCGCGGCGAACGCCTCCTCGGGCGGTTCGCTGGGCCTCCTCGCCCGCACGGATCTCCCGCGCGAGTTCGAAAAGGCCGTGTGGGATCTTCCCGAGGGCAAGAGGAGCCCCGTCGTCGCGACGCCGCACGGCTTCCACGTGTTCCGCGTGGACGAGAGGCTGGACGCGCGCGACGTGACGTTCGAAGAGGCGCTGCCGGCGCTCCGGATGGCCGTGGCCGAGGACCGGAGCTCGAAAGCCGTGGAGGACGCGATCGCGGGAGCGCGCCTCCGCTTTCCCGTGACGGTGGTCGAGGATCACCTTCCGTTTCCTTACGTCGGAGCGAATGCCCGCGACGCCGCTCGCCGGTGAAGGCGGACCCCGGCCCGGATTTCGCTAGACTGCGCCTCGTGAAGCCATTCCAGCGCCCCCGTGTCCTTTTTTTCGTCGTGCTCGCCGCAGCCGCGCCCGTCGCCGTGCCGCTCCGGGCCGGCGAGATCCTCAACCGGATCCTCGTGCACGTGAACTCCCGCATCATCACGCAGAGCCAGTTCGACGCGCGCATCGAGCAGGCCGTGCGGGAGACCGGCCCCCCGCCGAATGCAGCCAAGGGCGAGGAGATGAAGAAAAGCGTCATGGAGGAGCTTGTCAACGAGGCACTCCTCGAGGACCGCGCCAGGGAGCTCGACCTCGTCACCTCCGACGCCGAGATCGAGGACCAGATCAAGCGGCTCAAGGAACAGAACAACGTCACGACGGACGAGGATTTCGCCAAGGCTCTCGCCCAGTCCGGCCTCACGATCGAGCGCCTGCGCGACCAGCTCCGCCGCACCGTGACGCTGCAGCGCGTCGTGGGGCGCGAGGTGAACAGCAAAGTCGACCTGTCGGACGACGCCCTGCGCGTCATCTACGAGCGCGAGAAGGAGACGTGGCGGGTGCCGGAGAAGGCCCATCTCGCCGAGATCCTCGTGTCGAACGCCGACGATCCCGCGCGGGCGGCGCGCCGGGCTAAGGAGGCGTCGGACCTCATCAAGGGCGGCGCGAAGTTCGAGGCCGTCGTGAAGGACTATTCCGACGGCGCGACGAAGAGCCGCGGCGGCGATCTCGGGCTCGTCGCGAAGGGCGAGCTCACCGCGGAGATCGACAAGGCCGTGTTCTCTCTGCCCGTCGGATCGGTGTCGGACCCGATCGGGACGAAGTTCGGCTGGCACCTCGTGAAGGTGATCGACAAGGTCCCGGTCTCGTACAAGGCGTTCGCCGACGTGAAAACCGAGCTCCTGAAGCGCGAGCAGGACACCCAGTTCCAGAAGAAGCTCGCCGAGTACCTCGACAAGCTCAAGCGCGAAGCGGTCATCCGCGTATCCAGCGAGGCGAAGACGTATTACACGCCGCCTCCGCCTCCGCCCGGCATGTCGCTCGCGGCGGGTCCGAGCGCGATCGACCAGGCCGCCGGAGTCCTCGGGATCGGCACGGGTCCGGTCACGAAGGCTTCGCGCGGCCCCGTTTTCGAGCTGGCGCCCACCGTCGGCTGGCGCTTCGGCGGCACGACCTCGAGCACGGGGAACACCTTCATCGAGAACATCAAGATCCCGGACGCGCTCAGCTTCGGCCTCACCGCCGAGTACATGGTGAAGTCCTGCTGCTCCGTCGAATTTCTCTGGAGCCACCAGGACACGGAGCTCAAGGCGAATCTCACGGCTCTCGGCGCGGGGCTCGGGGAAGACGAGAAGCTCACGCACCTGAACATCGACACTTTCCAGCTCGGCGGGCTCTGGCAGTCGGGCGACCCGCTGAATCGGGCCCGCCTCTACGTCGACCTGCTGTTCGGCGTCACGATCTTCACGCCCGCGCCCGGGTTCTCGACCCTCACGCGCTTTTCGGGGAGCGTGGGAGGCGGCATCAAGTTCTACCTCACTGACCACCTCGGGGCGCGCCTCGGGCTGCGCTGGATGCCCGTTTACATCAACTCCTCGAACAGCGGATACAGCTATTGCGACGTTTTCTATGGCTGCTACACGTACTACGGCACGAACTATCTGTCGCAGGGCGACGCGGCCGCCGCGCTTCTCTTGAGGTTCTGAGCGCCCGGCAAGGGCGCGGATCGCTGCGGCCGGTCAGCCGGCGATCAGCTCGGCGCGCCAGCGCGACAGCCCGCCCTCGCGGACGAGGAGCTCTGCCGTGAGCTGTCCGTTCGCGCGGCGCGCGCGCGCGGCAGCGGTCAGGACCGCCCGGGAGGCGAGGATCCCGGGGTCGAGCCCGAGCGTCGCGGCCTTCTGGTCGCGCGACTTCTTGAGGGTCTCCACCTCGCGCTCGAGCGCGGGATCGACTTCGATCCGCTCGCCGCGGCGGGCCTTCGGCCATTCGGCCGGCGCGAGAGCGGCGGCCCGCGCCAGCGCTTCGGCGACGGCGGCCGCGAAGGAATCCGGCAGCGCGCGCGGGCCCGGAAACAGCTTCCGGAGGTCCCTCTCGCCCGCGGCGGCCGGCCTTGCCGCCAGAAGCAGGCGCTCGTTCGTGAGGACGCGGAACGGGGGCAGGTCGAGGGCGCGGGCGCGGGCCTCGCGCGCCTCCCAGAGGGCGCGCGCGAACGCACGTTCCTTGTCCGTGAACGCGTTCGTCCCCTTGATCCGCCAGTCGCGCTCCGGGTCGGCTTCACGCCCGGCGGAAAAACTCGTCGCGGCCAGCCGGGCGCACTCCTCGGCATGCCACGCGAGGCGGCCCTTCGCCTCGAGGTCGCGCGTGAGCGACTCCACGAGCGACGCGAGGTGGAGGACGTCCAGGGCGGCGTAGGTGACCATCGCCGGCGTGAGCGGTCGCGCGCTCCAGTCGGTTCGCTGGAGCGTCTTGTCGAGCGTGACGCCGGCGCGGGCGGAGAGGAGCGCTGCCAGGCCGATCTCCTTCTCGCCGAGTAGCTGCGCCGCGAGCATCGTGTCGAAAACGGATGTCGCCCGAAAGCCGTATCCCCGGAAGAGGAGCCTGAGGTCGTAGTCGGCGCCGTGCATGAGGAGCCGCCGCGGAGCGAGGCGTTCCAGGAGGGCGGGGACGTCGAGCGGCGCGAGAGGGTCCACGAGGTGCGCCGTGCCGTCCCAGGCGAGCTGCAGGAGACAGGCCTTCTCGAAGTAGTGGTGGAACGAATCCGCCTCCGTGTCGAGCGCAACGTCGGCCCGGGGCCGCTCGTCGAGGGCGGCGAGGACGCGTGAGAGCGAGTCCGGGTCGTGCACGAGCCGCGCGATCGACGGAGCGGGGGTCGGAGCGGTCACCGGCAGGCAGGGTACACCGCGGCGGCGCCAGACCCGCAACATCCTTCGGCGCAGGGATTTCCCTTGACGCCGTCCCACTCGACCCGGATACTCGTGGGTGGAAAAAAGTGGATAGTGGTGGCGTCTTGTGGATCCCGAGGGATCCCCGGGACGCCAGCGCGGACTTTCTTCCCCGAGGAAGATTATGGACCGCCTCCGAGGCAGCGCGGAAACGACGGTGGACGAGAAGGGCCGCTTCAAGGTCCCGTCCGTCTTTCGCGCCCCGATCGAGGAGACATTCGGCCCCGAGTTCTTCCTGACGTCCATTTCCGGTGTCGACGTTCTGATCTTCCCGATGCCCGTCTGGAACGCGGTCGAGGAGAAGCTCGCCGCGATGCCCGCGATCCACCGCGCGAAGGCGAAGTTCCAGGAGCGTTTCAACACGTTCGGGCAGGTGGCGCGCATGGACGCTCAGGGCCGGCTCCTCGTGCCGTCGCTCCTGCGCGAGGTTTCGGCGCTCGAGGGCGATGCCCTCGTTCTCGGCCAGACCGACCACCTGAAGCTCGTCGATCGCGCGAAACATCTCAAGAGCCTGCGCTCGGCCACGATCACGAATGAGGACTACGACGAACTCGCACGCCATCTCGTCTGACGCGCCATGGCCGACGGCGGTACGGTCCACGTCCCGGTCCTCCTCCGGGAGGTCGTCGCGGCGCTCAGGCCGGAGCGTGGCGGTGTCTACGTCGACGCGACGCTCGGCCTCGGCGGCCACGCGCGAGCGTTGCTCGAGGCCTCTTCCGAGGTGCGCGTCGTGGGGATCGATCGCGATCCTCAGGCCCTGCGCCTCGCAAGGCAGAACCTCGCGGTTTTCGAGACGCGCCTCGTCATCGTGGAGGGACGACACGAAGATCTCGCTCAGCACCTCGAGCGCCTCGGCCTCGCCCGCGTCGACGGGATCCTCGCGGATCTCGGCGTCTCGACGCTGCAGCTCGACCGCGCCGAGCGGGGGTTTTCATTCATGAAGGAAGGTCCGCTCGACATGCGCATGGGCGCCGACGGGCCGACGGCCGCCGACCTCGTGGCGACGGCCTCTCGCGAGGAGCTGACGCGGATTTTCCGCGAATGGGGGGAGGAGCGCATGGCGGGACCGATCGCCCGTACGGTGGTGGAAGCTCGGAAGACGGCTCCGATCCGAACGACCGGCGAGATGAGGCGCCTCGTGCTGAAGGTCCTCAGGCCGCGGCGCGAGATGCACAAGGACCCCGCGACCCGCGTTTTCCAGGCGCTGCGGATCGCGACGAATCACGAGCTCGTCGAGCTCGAGCGGTTCCTGGACGACGCGATCGCGCGCCTCGCGCTCGGCGCGCGCCTCTCCGTGCTCTCGTATCACTCTCTCGAGGACCGCATCGTCAAGCGCGCGTTCCAGCGGCACACGGCGGGCTGCACGTGCCCGCCCTCGTTCCCCGTGTGCGTGTGCTCGCGTCGCCGCGTCATGGCCCTCGTCACCCGCAAGGCCGTCCGGCCCTCGCTCGCCGAGATCGGCGGCAATCCCCGGGCGCGCTCCGCGCGGATGCGCGTGCTCGAGCGCGTCGCCGAGGACGGCGCGGCCCCGCTCACGCCTCCAGGGTAAGCGCAGCCCATGGCGTACGCGGTCCGCCGCCCGGTCGAAAACGTCTATCTCGTGCGGGAACGCGACCGGCGGCGGACTCGCGAGCTCGTCGCGCTCGCCCTGGCGGCCGTGCCTCCGGCGATCGTCCTCTTCCTCGCCATCTGGGCGAACCTCGAAACGGTGCGCCTCGGGTACCAGCTCGCGACGCTCTCGCGCATGCGCGAGACGCTGATCGAGAAGAAGCACCTCCTCGAGATGGACCGCTCCCAGGCGGTGGCTCTCCAGCGCGTGGAGCGGATCGCGCGCGGCACGCTGGGCCTCGTGCCGCCCACGCTCGACCAGGTCATCCTCGTGAGGGACACGGCTCTCGTTTCTTCCTCCGCGCCCGTCCCGGAGAAGGACACCCGGCCGCCGGCGCCCCCGCCGGGAGGGGCCCTGCCGTGAGCGCCGCGCCGCGCCCGGACCGCCGGGCTCTGCTTCTGCTCGCGGGGGTCGGTCTCTGGATCCTCGTTCTCCTCGTGCGGCTCGTGGACCTCCAGGTTCTGAGGTGCGACGAGTTCCAGCGCCGCGCCCGCCGGCAGCAGGAACGGACGGTCGAGCTCGCTCCGCGGCGCGGCGTCATCCGTGACGCGGACGGCACGCTCCTCGCCGTGAACGCTCGCGCGGAGTCGGTCTTCGCGATTCCCTCCGACGTGGCCGATCCCGGGCGGGAAGCCGCGCTGCTCGCGCCGCTCCTGAACCATCCGGCGAAGGAGCTCGCGAAGAAGCTCTCGAGCCCGGATCGCGACTTCATCTGGCTGGCGCGCCGCGTGAGCGACCAGGCCGCGGCGCGCGTGCGCGGTCTCGTCGCCGAAAAGCGCCTTCCCGGCATCCAGCTCGTGGCCGAGTCGACGCGGCGCTATCCGGAGGGAACGCTCGCGGCCGCCGTGCTCGGATACGTGGGAACCGACAACCAGGGTCTCGCGGGCCTCGAATATCGCTTCGACGCCGACGTGAGCGGAAAGCCCGCGCGCGTCACGCTCCTCCGAGACGCCGCCCAGAGACCCTACGCCGCGCGGGCGCGCGAGGGTGGCGAGGCGCCGCGCGAGGGCTACGAGGGAGCGCGGCTGACCCTCACGATCCGGACGTCCATCCAGCACGCGGCCGAGCGCGAGCTCGCGAAGGTCATGGAGGAATTCCACGCGCGCGGAGCCTCCGCCGTCGTCCTCGATCCCGCCTCGGGCGCGATTCTCGCGCTCGCCTCTTTCCCGACGTTCGATCCGAACCACTACGGCGAGGTGGACGCGGAGGCGCGGCGCTGCCGGCCGCTCGCGGACGTCTACGAACCGGGCTCGACGTTCAAGATCGTGGCGGCGATGGCGGCGCTCGACTCCGGGGCGATCTCTCTCGACGACCCGATCGACTGCGGCGGCGGCACGCTCACGATCGGGACGAAGACGATCCACGAGCACGGCGGCAAAGGCTGGAGCACGCTGACGATCGGAGACGTCCTGGCGCATTCCTCGAACATCGGGATCGCGCACGTCGCGATGACTCTCGGCCGCGCCTCGTTCTACAAGTCGGTCCGGGCGTTCGGATTCGGCGAGAAGACGGGCATCGAGCTGGAGGGGGAGACCGCCGGCCTTCTCGCGGACACGTCGGGCTGGAGCGCGCTCACTCTGCCGACGATGGCGTTCGGCCAGGAGATCGGCGTCACCGTGCTCCAGATGGCGCGCGCGTACGCCGCGATCGCGAACGGCGGCGTGCTGCCGCCGATCCATCTCGTGGAGTCGATCCGGAACTCGAATCAGAGCCCGGATGCGGCGAATCGGAGAATCGAGCGGCCCGCCCCGCGGCGCCTCATGAGCGAGGACACGGCACGCCGGCTGCGGATCCTCCTCGGGAGGGTCGTCGAGATGGGAACGGGAAGAGCCGCCGCGATTCCGGGTTACACCGCCGCCGGGAAGACGGGCACGGCGCAGAAGGCGATTCCGGGCGCGGGGTATTCGAAGGACCGTTACGTCGCCTCCTTCATCGGGTTCGCGCCCGCGGACCGGCCGCGCATCGTGATCGCGGTCGTCGTGGACGAGCCGAAGGGGAAGACCTACGGCGCCGAGGTCGCGGCGCCGGCCTTCTCCGCGATCGGAACGGACGTCCTCAGGATCCTCAGAGAGCCCCCCGCTTCCCCGGGCGCCACGCGTCCCTCCATCCTCACCGCGGACCTCGGAGCGGGCGCCGGAGCCGTCGCGCTCAGCGCGCTCCTGAATGCCGACGACCTCGTGCCGGCCGCGAACCGGGCGGAGAGGGCAAGAGAGAGCGAGGACCGCGTACCGGACGTCTCCGGCAAGAGCGCGCGCGACGCCGTGCGGCTTCTCGCTTCCCGCGGCCTCTCCGCGCGCCTCTCGGGAACGGGGTTCGTCGTGTCGCAGGAGCCGCCGGCGGGATCGCCCGCCGAGCGGGGAGGCTCCTGCACGCTCCAGCTCGCACGGCAGGCCGCGCCGGGAGAGACGCCATGAGGCTCTCGGCGCTCGCCGCGGATCTGCCGCACCGGCGGGCGGGCGCTCCCGGGGACCCCGAAGTCCGCGCCGTCACGCACGACTCGCGCGCCGCGAATGCCGGATCGTTGTTCGCCGCGTTTCCCGGCCTGAAATCCGACGGGCGCCGCTTCGTGGCCGACGCGGTCTCGCGCGGCGCCGTCGCGGCGCTCGGCCTCGCCCCCGCGCCCGACGCCACCGCCGTGCCCTATCTCGAGGTCGAGAATCCCCGGCGCACCGCGGGCCTCGTGGCCTCGCTGCTCGCGGGCCGGCCGTCGGAGCGGCTCGTGATGGCGGGCGTGACGGGCACGAGCGGGAAGACGACGACGACGTACCTCCTCGACGGCCTTCTCGCTCTCCGCCATCGGACGCGCGGGTTTTTCGGCACGATCGTCTACCGCGGCGGGAGCACTGCGGCGATTCCGGCGCCGCACACGACGCCGGAGGCCACGGAGCTGCAGCCGATGCTTGCGGTGCTCGTCGAGGAAGGCGGCACGGCCGCGATCCTGGAGTGCTCCTCGCATGCGCTCGTCCTCGAGCGCCTCGCGGGGTGCTCGTTCGACGTCGCGATCTTCCTCAACCTCTCACGCGACCACCTCGACTTCCACCGCGACATGGACGACTACTTCGAGGCGAAGACGCGCCTCTTCTCGATGCTCAAGCCGGGAGGGAAGGCGGTCGTCAATCTCGGAGACGCATACGGGCGAAGGCTGGCGGGCGGGCTGCCTGCAAAGAGCACCATCGGATTCTTCTTAGAAGGTGAAGAGGGCGTGGAGCACACCCGACCGGCGGCGCTCGCGGGGGCGGTCGCGGCAGCGGAGGGGATGGCGACGGCGACGGCGGCTGTGGCGGCGGGGGAGACGGGTCTCTTCGCAACAGTCCTCGGGCGCGCGACGCTAGGCCTCGCGGGAACGCGCCTCGAGGTCGAGATCAAAACCCCATTCACCTTCGAAGAAAATGCGCCGTCACCTGCAGCAATGCCAAAACCCGAAGCGACGGCCGAGTCGGCCAAGTCGTCTTCATCCCCCTTCGAAGAAAGAAACACCGCTTCGAAGACCCCACTGAAGCGTGAAAGAACGGACGAATCTGGAGCGGTCTTAAACATAGATTCCCCTCTTCTTGGAAGGTCGAATGCCGAGAACCTGCTGGCGGCTGCCGCCGCGGGCGTCGCGCTCGGCTTTTCGCCCGCCGAGATCACGACAGGCCTCGAGTCCGTGACGAGCGTGCCGGGGCGGCTCGAACGCATCGAGAACTCGTGCGGTTTCACGGTCCTCGTGGACTACGCGCACAAGCCCGCGGCCCTCGAGGGCGTGCTCCGCACGGTGAGGCCGATCGCGGCGGCGGGAGGGGGCCGCGTGATCGCCGTGTTCGGATGCGGCGGCGACCGCGACAGGGGGAAGCGCCCGGAGATGGGCCGCATCGCGGCGCTGCTGGCCGACGAGGTCGTCGTGACGTCCGACAACCCGCGCTCGGAGCAGCCCGAGGCGATCCTTCGCGACGTGCGCGCGGGCGTCGAAGCGGCCGGAAAGACCGCGCGTTACGTGGCGGACCGCCGCGAGGCGCTCGCCGAGGCCTTCTCTCTCGCGCGCAAGGGGGACGTCGTCCTCGTGGCCGGCAAGGGGCACGAGACCACTCAAACCGTGGGCGGCCTCGAGCTGCCGTTCGACGACCGCCTCGTCGCGAAGGAGCTTCTCGAAGAAAGTGCGGCGGGGGCTCGATGATCCTCTGGCTGCTCTATCCGCTGCACGGCCGTCTGCCGCTCCTCAACGTCTTCCGGTACATCACGTTCCGGGCGGCGAACGCGGCGCTCATGGCTCTTCTGCTCTCGATCTTCCTCGGCCCGGCCCTGATCCGCTGGCTGCGCGGGCGGCAGATCGGCCAGTCCATCCGCGAGGACGGCCCGGTCGGGCATCACGTGAAGGCGGGCACGCCCACGATGGGAGGCGTCCTCATCAACCTCGCGATCGTCGTGCCGACGCTCGTCTTCGCCGACCTCTCGAATCGCTACGTGTGGGTCGCCCTCGTCGCCACCGGCCTCGCGATGCTCATCGGCATCGGCGACGACTGGCGCAAGGTGTCGCGAAAGAGCAACCGCGGCCTCTCGGGGCGGCAGAAGCTGGCCCTGCAGACCGCGATCGGGCTCGGCGTGGGGTGGGCGTCGGTGAAGCTCTTCGAGGCGCGCGTGGACGCCACGCACGTCGCCCTGCCGTTCCTGAAGAACGTCCACCCGGACCTCGGTCTTTTTTACGTCCTCCTGGCGACGGTCGTCGTCGTGGGCTCGTCGAACGCCGTGAATCTCACGGACGGTCTCGACGGCCTCGCGATCGGCGCCACGCTGATCGCGTCGGCCACGTTCGCGATCCTCGCGTACATCGCGGGGAACGCGAAGGCCGCGGGCTACCTCCTCGTGCCGTCCGTGCCGGGTACGGGCGAGCTCGCCGTGTTTTGCGCGGCCATCGTGGGCGCATCGCTCGGATTCCTCTGGTTCAACTCGCACCCGGCCGAGGTCTTCATGGGCGACACGGGCTCGCTCGCGCTCGGGGCCGCGCTTGGAACGGTCGCCGTGCTCATCAAGCAGGAGATCCTGCTCGTCCTCGTGGGCGGGCTCTTCGTCGTCGAGGCCGCTTCGGTGATCCTCCAGGTGGGCTCTTTCAAGCTGCGCGGCAAGCGCATCTTCCGGATGGCGCCCCTCCACCACCACTTCGAGCTCGCCGGGTGGCCGGAGTCGAAGGTGATCATCCGGTTCTGGATCGTGGCGATCCTCTTCGCCCTCTTCGCTCTTTCCACCTTGAAGCTCCGATGACGCTTTCACTCGGACCCGATCTGCCCGAGATCCGCTCCGCGGCGGTCTTCGGCCTCGCCCGCTCGGGCCGCGCCGCCGTGGCGGCGCTCGCGGAGCGGGGCGTCGAGGTGACCGGTACGGACGCCAAGGCGGACCTCGAGGGCCTCGCCGAGCGCCCCGGCGTCCGGTACGTCCTCGGCGGGCATCCCGAGTCCCTGCTCGACGACGTCGACCTCGTCGTCGTGTCGCCCGGAATCCCCCTGACGCTGCCCGTCTTCGACACGGCGCGGGCGCGCGCGCTGCCCGTGGTCGCGGAGATCGAGCTGGCTTCGCGCCTGCTGCCGGGCGTCGTCGTCGGCGTTACGGGCACGAACGGAAAGTCCACGACCACGGCGCTCGCCGCAGCCCTCCTGAAGAGCGCCGGCCATTACGCGGTGGCCTGCGGAAATTTCGGGACCCCGTGGATTCACTTCGCGACCAAGGAGGGAATGAACGGAAACGGCACCGCGCCGCGCACGTGGGTCGTCGAGCTGTCGTCCTTTCAGCTCGAAGGCATCCGGCGGTTCGCGCCCGACGTGGCGGTCCACCTGAACCTCACGCCCGACCACCTCGACCGCTACCGGTCGATGGACGACTACGGCGCGGCCAAGGCGCGCATCTTCGAGAATCAGCGCGAGGCGCAGGTCGCCGTGCTGAACGCGGACGACCCCCTCGTCGCGCGCGTGAAGCCGCGCGCGCGGCGTCTCGCCTTCTCGCGGCGCCACTCGCCCGGCATGGGCGCATGGCTCGCCGACGATCTCTTTCTCGCGGACGTGACTGGCAAGGGCCCTCGAATCGTCGCGAAGCGGTCGGATCTCGCTCTGCCGGGCGCGCACAACGTCGAGAACGCGCTCGCCGCCCTCGCCGCGACTCTGCCGCTCGGAGTGACACCCGAGGCCGCCGTCGAGACGCTGCGCACCTTCCGGGGCCTGCCGCATCGCACGTCGCTCGTGCGCACGCTGAACGGCGTCGGCTGGTGGAACGACTCGAAGGGCACGAACGTCGACGCGACGCTGAAGAGCCTCGAGGGATTCGAGGACCACCGGGTGCACCTCATCCTCGGCGGGAAGGACAAGGGCGACGACTTCGCGCGGCTCGGTCCGCTCGCCGTGCAGAAGGCCCGGCGGATCCTCGCCATCGGAAAGGCGGCGGCCGCGATCGCGCAGTCGCTCGGAAGCCTGCCCGGCGTGGCCGTCGAGGTCAAAGGGACGCTCGAGAAAGCCGTCGAGGACGCCTTCTCCAGGGCGGAGCCGGGAGACGCGGTGCTGCTCTCGCCCGCGTGCGCGTCGTTCGACCAGTTCCGCAACTTCGAGCATCGCGGCGAGGTGTTCGAGTCGCTCGTGAGGGCGCTGCCCGAGCGGGCCTCGGCGGGAAGGCGCTGATGGCCCGGAAGCTCGCCTTCGACCGCCTTCTCTTCGGGTCCGTCGTGCTCCTCGTGTTCATGGGCCTCCTCATGATCTACAGCGCCTCGGCGATGCAGATCTACCTGCCGACGTCCGCGGCTCCGGCCGGCGCGTATTTCTTCGTGATCAAGCAGTCGATCGCCGTCGTCGTCGGCGGAGTCCTCGCGTTCCTGGCCATGTCGATCGACTATCGCCGCCTGAACGACCCGCGCCTCATCGGCGCCGGCTCTCGCCGTCCTCACAGGCGCGCTGGTGGCCGTGCTCCTCAGGGCTCCCGTCAACGGCGCGCGGCGCTGGCTGTCCTTCGGCATCGTCAAGTCGATCCAGCCCTCGGAGTTCGCGAAGATCGGCCTCGTGATCGCGCTCGCGGCGCTGCTCTCGCGGCGGGAGCGGGAGGTCACGCATCCGACGCGGACTTTGCTTCCGATTCTCGGGCTCGTCTCCCTTTTCGCGGGGCTCGTCCTCCTCGAGCCCGATTTCGGCACCGCCCTCACGTATTTCGTGATCGCCGGCGCGATGCTCTTCTTCGCCGGCCTGCCGCTGAAGTACTTCCTCGGCTCGGCTCTGCTCCTCGTGCCCACGCTCTCGGCGTTCGTGTGGACGGCGCAGTACCGGCGCGACCGCCTCATCGCGTTCCTCCATCCGGAGGCGGATCCTCTCGGCCGGGGCTTTCACGCGATCCAGTCCCTCATCGCCGTCGGCACGGGCGGCGTCACGGGCCTCGGCCTCGGACACGGCAAGCAGAAGCTCTTCTTCCTGCCCTATCCGTACACGGACTTCATCTACGCGATCGTGGGCGAGGAGCTGGGGCTCATGGGCTGCGCCACCGTCCTCGCGCTGTTCGGCTTCCTTTTCGCGCGCGGCGTCCGCGCCGCCGCGAACGCGCCCGACTCCTTCGGGCGGCTTCTGGGGATCGGCTTCTCCGTGATGATCGTCGTGCAGGCGCTCGTCAACGTCTCTGTCGTCCTTTCGCTTCTGCCCACCAAGGGGATCCCGCTGCCGTTCCTCTCGTACGGCGGGTCGGCGCTCTTCGCCGACCTCCTCGCGGTCGGGATCCTCCTCAATCTCTCGCAGCACGCGTCATGACCGAGCGCGGACTTTCTCATCGCGGGCGGAGGGACCGGCGGGCACGTGTTTCCGGCGCTCGCTCTGGCCGGCGAGATCCGGCGGCGGCGGCCCGGCGCACCCGTCGTTTTCGTGGGCACCGCGCGCGGCCTCGAGACGACTCTCGTGCCGAAGGCCGGCTTTCCTCTCGAGCTCGTCCGCGCGAAGGGCCTCGTGGGCAAGGGCTGGCGCGCGCGCCTCGAGGGATTCCTCGCGCTTCCGCTGGCGTTCGTCGATTCGCTGCGTCTTCTCGCGCGGCACGCCCCGCGCGCCGTCGTGGGCGTGGGCGGGTACGCCTCGGGCCCGCTCGTGGCCACGGCGTGGGCGCGCCGCGTGCCGACGCTGATTCACGAGCAGAACGCGGTTCCCGGCCTCACGAACCGCCTGCTCGCGCGCGTGGCGAAACGCATCGCGGTCGGCACCGCGCGCGGCGCCGAGGCGCTGCCCGGAGCGATCGTGACGGGCAATCCGGTCCGAGAGGCCTTCTTCGAGATTCCCTCCCTCGTCTCGCGGGAAAAGCATCGCCGTCTCAGGATCCTCGTGGTCGGCGGCAGCCAGGGCGCCCGGATCCTGAACCGCCTCGTGCCTTCCGCGCTCGCACGGGTCGCCGCGGCGGGGATCGCCTTCGACGTCGTGCATCAGGCGGGCAAGGACCGCGCCGGCGAGGTCGTGACGTCGTACGCGAGCCTCGGCCTCGCCGGCGATCGGGCGTTCGTCCACGAGTTTCTCGACGACATGGCCGCCGCGTACGCGGCCGCGGATCTCGTGGTCGCGCGCGCGGGCGCGATGACGATCGCCGAGATCGCGGCGGCCGGCCGCCCGGCGCTTCTCGTGCCCTTCGCCGCCGCGACGCACGCTCACCAGGAAGCGAACGCGCGCGCGCTCGAGTCGGAAGGCGCGGCCGTGGTTCTCACGGAGGCCGAGGCGACGGACGAGACTCTCGGGGCGGCGCTCGCGGGCCTCCTCGGCGACCCCTTGCGCCTCCTCGAGATGGGCGAGGCAGCGCGGCGCTCGGCTTTTCCGGATGCGGCCTCGCGCCTCTGTGATCTGGTGTTCGAAGTCGAGGCAAAGTCGTGAATTTTCTGAGGGTCAAGCGCCTCCATTTCGTGGGGATCGGCGGCATCGGGATGAGCGGCCTCGCCGAATTACTGAAGAGCGTCGGGCTCGACGTGAGCGGGTCGGACCTCGCCCTCGGGGAGACGACCCTGCGCCTCAAGAGCCTCGGAATCCAGGTGCACCAGGGCCATCGGGCCGAAAACATGTCCGGCGCCGACGTCGTGATCTATTCGAGCGCGGTCAACGAGAGCAACCCGGAAGTCGTCGCGGCGCGGTCCGCCGGCCTGCCCGTCATCAAGCGGGCCGAGATGCTCGCGGAGGTCATGCGCGTCAAGAGGGGAATCGCGATCGCGGGCACGCACGGCAAGACGACGACCACGTCCATGACCGGCGCGATCCTGATGGCGGCGGGCCTCGACCCCACGATCATCGTCGGCGGCCGCATGCGCGAGGTGGGCACGGCCCGGCTCGGGCACGGGGAATACCTCGTGGCCGAGGCCGACGAGTTCGACCGGTCGTTCCTGGCGCTCTCGCCGATGCTGGCGGTCGTGAACAACATCGACCTCGAGCATCTCGACACCTACCGCGACCTCGCGGACATCCAGGAGACGTTCGCTCGCTTCGCGCGAAGCGTGCCTTTCTTCGGCGCCGCGATCCTCGGGTTGGACGACCCGAACGTGCAGGAGATCCGGCCCCTGGTCTCCCGCCGCACCGTGACGTTCGGCCTGACGCCCCAGGCCGACGTGACGGTGCGCGACCTCGTGCTGGAGCGGACGGGCTCGCGGTTCGTCGCGACCGCGGGCCGCGACTTCATGGGGGCCGTCTCCCTCAAGGTGCCGGGCCTCCACAACGTGAAGAACGCGCTCGCGGCGCTCGCCGTCGCGCGCGAGCTGTCGATTCCGTTCGGGGTCGCCGCCCGCGCGCTCGAGGAATTCGCCGGCGTGATCCGGCGCTTCGAGAGAAAGGAGAGAGGGGCGGCATCGTCGTGGTCGACGACTACGCGCACCATCCGACGGAAGTCGCCGCGACGCTCGCGGCCGCCCGCCAGTCGTACCCGGACCGGCGCGTCGTCGCGCTTTTCCAGCCGCACCTCTACTCCCGCACGAAGGACTTCGCGGCGGCCTTCGGGGCCGTGTTTCTGAACGCGGACGTGCTGCTCGTGGCGCCGGTCTACGGCTCGCGCGAGGCGCCCCGCGAGGGCGTGACGGGCGCGCTCGTGGCCGACGCGGCGAAGGCGCGCGGGCACAGGGCCGCGCGCTTCATCGCGGACCGCGCGGACATCGGACGCGCTCTCGAGGAGGAATTAAAAGAAGGAGACCTCCTTCTCACGATGGGAGCCGGCGACGTGAACCAATTCGGAGAAGAGTTTCTTAGAAGGGAAGAGGGGAAGCGCCGCAGGCAACGTCACCGCGCAACCGGCCGCCCCAGCGCAACCGCCAAATACCCCTTCTAAGAAATCCGAATTCAACAAAGGGTCTTGAGATGAGCAAGCTCGAAGCGACCAGAGTCAGCCTTCGCGAGGGAGCAAGAAATCCGAACCGGGCGAAAGGACATGAAGTGAGTCAGCGGGCAACGAGCAAATGAGCTCCTTCTATCGCCTCCCCGCCTCCCGCACCGTGCGCCCCATGCGGCGCCGGGCGGGGCGGCATCTGCTCGTGCCGGCCGTGGTGTCTCTGCTCTTCGTCGTCCTCTGCCTTTCGGGCCTCCTCCTCCTCAGGACCCACCCGCGCTTCGCCGTGAATCGCGTCGTCTTCGAGGGCGTCCCGGAGGCGCGGCGGTCCGAGGCGGAAGAGCTGACCGACGGCTGGATCGGACGCCCGCTCCTCTTTCTCGATCTCGACGAGCCGGTCAGGGAGCTGTCGAAGCGCCCGTGGGTCGCGTCCGCGACGGCGCGCCGCGTCGTGCCGGACACGATCGCGGTGCGCGTCGTGGCGCGGCCGCCCGTCGCGCTCGTGGCGCGCCTCGACAGGGACGGGGAGCTCTGGACGATCGACCGCGGAGGCAGCTTCATCGGCCCGTACACGGGCCGCGCGCTCTCGAGGAACGACGACTTCGTGGTCTTTTCGGGCGCGTCCGACTCGGCGGCGCTCGCGCGCGGCGCGAAGTTCCTCGAGGTGCTTCGGGAGGAGGACCCCGAGCTCCTGGCGCGCGTGTCCGGCATCGTCCTCGTCCCCGAGGGCTTCGCGGTGACGGACCGCATCGCCAAGGCGTGCCTTCTGTTCGGGCCCGACGCCGCCGAGGCGAAGAGCGCCGCGCCGATGTGGCGCGCGTTCCTCGCCCTCCGCCCCGAGCTCGACCGCCGTTCCCTGTCCGCGACGGAGGCCGACCTGCGCTTTTCGGGACGCATCGTGCTGAAAGCGCCCGGAGACACCGGGCGCGGGAAGACCTGAGAGGACCCTGGATGCCGAAACCCGCTTCGTATCTCGTCAGCCTCGACATCGGGTCGACGAAGGTCTGCGCGCTCATCGCCGAGCCGGACGCGTCGGGCCGCATCGACATCATCGGCAAGGGCACGGCCGCGCACAAGGGCGCGCGCAAGGGCGCCATCATCGACGTGCCCGTCACGGTCGACGCGATCAAACGCGCGACGGAGGAAGCCGAGATCATGGCCGGCGCCCAGATCGAGCGCGCGGTCGTGGGCGTCGCGGGCCCGTCCGTCAAGTCGTTCAACAGCCGGCAGGTCGTCGCGGTGGCCGCGAAGAACCGCGAGATCACGCGCGAGGACATCCAGCGCTCGCTCGACGCGGCGCGCTCGGTGCCGATTCCCTCGGAGTTCGAAATCCTCCACGTCCTCCCGCGCGAGTTCGTCGTGGACGGGCAGGACGGGGTCGCCGACCCGCTCGGCATGGTGGGCAGCCGGCTCGAGGCCGACGTCCACGTCGTCACCGTGCCCGTCGCCACGACGCAGAACCTCCTGAACTGCGTGAACCGCGCGGGCGTCGAGGTGATCGAGATGGTGCTCGAGCCGCTGGCGGCGGGCGAGGCGGTGCTGACGCCGGACGAGCGCGAGCTGGGCGTCGTCCTCGCCGACATCGGCGGCGGGACGACGGAGGTCGCCGTCTGGCGACATGGGGCGCTCGCGCACACGTCCGTCCTGCCCGTGGGCGGGGACCACTTCACGAACGACCTCGCGGTCGTGCTGAAGACTCCCGTGCCGGACGCCGAGCGGCTCAAGCGCAAGTACGGAGCGGCGATGGCCGCGCTCGTCGCCGAAAGCGAGTCGCTCGACGTGCCGCTCACGGGCGGGCGGGGCGTCCATCCCGTCAAGCGGCGCGAGATCGCCGAGATCCTCCAGCCGCGCGCCGAGGAGCTGCTCACCCTGCTCTGGGAGGAGTCGGTCCGGGAGGTTCCCGCGGGCGAGCTGCGCGCGGGACTCGTTCTCACGGGAGGCGGCGCGGAGCTGGACGGCCTCCTGGAGGTCGCCGAGCAGGTCCTCGGCGTGGCCGTGCGCCGGGGCGTGCCGCGCGGCCTGGGCGGGCTGACGGACGTCATCGCTTCGCCCGAATGGGCCTGCGCGGCGGGTCTCCTGCTTTACGGGCGCGGCAGCGCCGCCGCGTCGAGGAAGCGGCCGCGCGGCACCGGTCCGGGCTTTCTCGAGAAACTCAAAGGTTCCCTGAAGAACTTGTTCCCCGCGGCGACCGCGCTGTGATATCGATGGAGGAAAGAACATGATCCTTTTCGACGACGAGCCCCGCCCGTCGCTCCCGATCTCCCTGAACGACGAGGTTCCTCCCGCGAAGATCAAGGTCGTGGGCGTGGGCGGCGGCGGCGGCAACGCCGTCAACCGCATGATCCAGGCCGGCATCAAGGGGATCGACTTCGTGGCCGCGAACACCGATCTCCAGGTGCTGCGCGTGAACCGCGCCTCGACGAAGCTACAGCTCGGCCTCACGACGTCGCGAGGCATGGGCGCGGGATCGAACCCCGAGGTCGGCCGGAACGCCGCGCTCGAGGACGCCGAACGGATCACGCAGGTCCTCACGGGCTCGGACATGGTCTTCGTGACGGCCGGCATGGGCGGCGGGACGGGCACGGGGGCGACGCCTGTCGTGGCGCGGCTCGCGTCCGAGGCGGGGGCGCTCGTCGTCGCCATCGTGTCGAAGCCTTTCTCCTTCGAAGGGCGGCGGAAGCTGCGCTACGCCGAGGACGGCATCGCGGAGCTGCGCGAGTACGTCGACACCCTCATCACGATCCCGAACGAGCGCCTCTACTCGTTCGTGGAGCGGAACGTGACGACCTGGGAGGCGTTCCGGATCGCGGACGACGTGCTCCGGCAGGCCGTGCAGGGCATCAGCGACCTCATCACGGTGCCCGGCGTCGTGAACCTCGACTTCGCCGACGTGAGGACGGTCATGGAGAACATGGGCATGGCCCTCATGGGCACGGGCACGGCGTCGGGCGAGCACCGGGCCGTCGAGGCCGCGCAGCGCGCGATCTCGAACCCGCTCCTCGAAGAGCAGTCCATACAGGGCGCGCGCGCCATCCTCATCAACGTGACCGGCGGGGAGGATCTCACGCTCGCCGAGGTGAACGAGGCCTGCGCGATCATCCAGCAGGCGGCGGACGAGGAGGCGAACGTCATCTTCGGCCTCGTCCTGGACAAGGACATGAAGGACGAGGTCAAGATCAGCGTCATCGCGACGGGCTTCGACGCGCCGGTGGCTCTCGCCTCGCGCCGCGAGGTGTCGCTGCCCGTCACGCCGAGCGGCGCGCGGCCGGTGGCCGAAAAGGAGCGCGAGCGCGAACGCGCGCGCACGGCTCCCGAGACGCCGATTCCGGAAGACCAGGGCTACGGCGTGAACCTCATCAACGTGCGCGACCCGCGCGAGGACATCTTCGACATCCCGACGTTCCTGAGACGGCAGATGGACTAGCCGATTGCGGGGGGCTCCGTCGCCGCCCCCCGCGGCCCCTGGCGGGGTTTCGGACCATGAAGCGGAGCTCGTTCGCGGGGATCCTCGGTGCCCTCCTCGCGGCGCGGGCGGCCTCCGTCTTCTTTCACCACCTTCTCCTGACGCCTTCGGGCGCGCGCGTCGCGGAGCATCCCTTCTCCCTCGTCCCGGCGACGCTCGCGGGCGAGGTCGGCACGATCGCGGCCCTCGGCCTTCTCGCGGGCCTCGTCTCGTGGGTCTCGGCGCGCGCGGGCCTCGCGCTCCTCGCCCTCGGCGGCGTCTTCGTTCTGTTCCTGTCGCAGCTCGACCTCGAGCTCGTGCGCTGGACCGGCGAGCACCTGAACTCCCACTGGTTCTTCGCGTACAACCTCCTCTCGCACCGGCGGCTTCTCAAGGACGTCCTCCTCGGGGACACGCTCGCCGTCGCGGTCGCGCTCCTCCTCGTCGTCGTACCGTCGCTCGCAATTCTGGTCATTGCGCGGCGGCGGGGGCCGGAGCGCCTGCAGCTCGCGATACGCCGCCCTGCTCGTTGCCCTGTCGTTCGCGGGGCTCTTTTTCCACCCGCTCCTCGCGCCGACGCCGCTCGCGCTGCGGCGCGCGCGCCCCGTGCTCGTGGGCCTCGTTTCGGAATCCGTCGCGTCGCTCGGAGATCAGCCGTCGCCGCGAGAGGTGCGCGCCGGCCTCGAGGAGCTGCACCGGTTCCTGAACCGGCCGCCGGGCTGGTTCTCTCAGCCGGGATATCCCGTGTGGCACGCCGTGCCCTCGGAGGAGGCTTCGTACGAGCGGTTTCGAGCGCGGCCGCTTTCGGAAAAACCGGACGTCCTGCTCGTGGTTCTCGAGTCGGCGCGAGGCTGGGAAACCGATTTCCGCAGGCCCGCCGCCGAGACGCGCGTGCCGGCGCTTCATCGCCTCTGGAAGGAGAGTGGGGGTCTCGTTCCCCGCCTGCATCGCCACGGGCTATCCCTCGATCGAAGGGCGCGGCGGGATTCTCCTCGGGATCGCCGGCCATCCGTCGGGCATCCTCCTCTACAACGCGCGGCAGTTCCGGGTGCTCTCCATCGGCGAGATCCTCGCGCGGGCCGGCTACGAACGCGAGCTCGTGGCGGCCACGAGCCCGGCATTCGAGAAGATGGAGGATTGGTACGCGCGCTGGTTCGACGACGTGCGTTACGACCCTTCGGACACGACGGACGAGGATCTCGCGACGCGAACGATCCAGCGCTTCGAGACCGCCCGTGAAAAGCCGCTCTTCCTGACGCTCTTCACGATCGCGACCCATCCGCCGCTCTACCGGCCGCCCGACGCGCCCGAACCGAAGACCTCGCGCGAGATCTACCTGGCGGCGCTCGGCTACACGGACCGGCAGCTCGGACGCATTTTCGCCGCATTGCGGGCGACGCCGCGTGGCCGCGACACGATCCTGCTCGTCGTCGGCGATCACGCGACGCCGAATCCCTGGCAGGCGATCCGGCTGCCGCGCCTCGGCACGCCGAACGCAGGCGAGAACTGGACGACCCTTCTCGTGGCGGCGAGAGGTCTTCCTGCCGGCACGCTGCGGCCGGAGCTCACCTCGCAGCTCGACGTCGCACCGACGCTCCTCGGTCTCCTCGGCCTCGACGTCTCGAATCATTTTTTCGGGCGCGATCTCTTCACGGTGTCCGCGCCGCGACCGCAGGGCGTCCTCGCGCTGCGCTTTCACGGCCTCGCGGCATTCGAAGGGCCGTTTCTCTACCAGACCCGCCTTGACGGCCCCGTGTTCCAGCAGAAGTGGCGCTGGGAGGTCTACGAGGCGGAAGCCGACGCCGAGAACGGCGACTACCATCACGGCGTCCAGGAGAGCTCTTTCGACCGCCGATCGCGAGAAGATCGGTGACCTCAGGAAGATGGCGCGCGCGTGGGGCGCGGTTCTCGACGACAACCGCGTGATGCCGCCGCGCTGAGCTCAGGGAACGGCTTTCGCCGCGCGAGCCTTTCGGGCGCGCCGGCGGGCCCTCAACCACGCGCGCGCCTTCAGCCACGTGCGCTCGAATTTCGGGCTGTGCTGGCGGAAGCGCCTCACCTTGCGCTGTACCCACCGGCTCTCCACGTAGAGGATCGCGGCGCCGGCGATGCCGAACGGCCATCCCTGGAGCACGGGAAGAAGGCCGCCGATGATGCCGAGCGTGAGCAGGCTCCAGCCGAGCGTGAGGAACGCGATCCGCGCCAGGCGGCTGCGCCGCCTCGCGAGACCGCGCGGCGGAGCCGGCCGCCTGCTCATGCTTTCTTCGGGAAGATGCCCCGGCGCGCGTCGCGGACGATCCGCTTGGCTTCCTCCGAGAACGTTTTCGAGATCATCCAGTCGAGGAACCCCGGATGCTTTTCGGCGACCTCCTCGAGCGTCTTGCCGCGGTGCTCGCTGAACGCGAAGACGATCTCTCCGTCCCGCCAGAGAAAGCGCTTGTCGGGATCCACGAACCGCCCCTCGGACGGCCGGGAAAGCTCGTGCAGCGCCGCGATGTCGCGAGGCAGGTCCCCGTAGCGCCGGAGCTGGCCGGCCAGGACTTCCGCCGAAGCGACGGCGTCGGCGAGCGCCGAGTGCGCGCCGGTGTGCTCGCGGCCGGCGAAGAAGCGCACCGCCGCCGCGAGGTCGCGCGGCTCCTTCCGGAAGTAGATCGTCTGCATGTCGACGATGCGCCGGTTCTCGATCGGAAACACGGCGTTCGCGAGCTCGAACTCGCGCAGAAGCACGGGCACGTCGAACGCGCGCACGTTGTAACCCGCGAGGTCCGCGTCGCCGAAGAACTCGAGGATCCGGCCCGCGATCTCCGGAAACGCCGGTGCCCCGACCACGTCGGCGTCGGAGATGCCGTGGATGCGCGTGGACTCGCGCGGGATCTTCAATCCGGGGTTCACGCGCGACTCGAAGGAAGCGACCGCGCAGGCCGGCGCGAACCGGAGGGCCGCGATCTCCACGATCCGGTCCGTCAGGCGGTCGGCGCCGGTCGTCTCGAGGTCGAAGACGACGAGCGGCCGCTCCCCGACGAGTCCGGCGAGCGCCTCGAGGGTTCCGGCGGGAACTGCGGGATCGGTCACGCCCCGGATCATGGCCCAGGAGCGGAACGCTCGGGGAGCTTGGCCTCCCAGGTCCAGGTCGTGCCTCGAGGCCTTCCAGGAGGATCCGTCCAGACGAGACGTGCCGCGTGCAGCAACGGGGGAGGATCGCCGTCCGCGCGCCCGGGGTCGTACGCGGGGTCTCCGAGGAGCGGCGTGCCGAGAGCGAGCAGATGGATCCGGAGCTGGTGCATGCGGCCCGTCTCGGGAACCAGCTCGACGAGAGCGGTCGCGCCGCGGTCCTCGATCACGCGATAGCGCGTCGCGGCCGGGCGGCCCGCCGGGTGAACGGCCGTCCGGCCGGGCGGCGGCAGGGGTTGGATCGCGAGCACGCGGCGGCCCGAGAGGAGATGTCCCGCCCGCGAAGGGCCGTAGGCCGCCTTCACGGCGCGCTTGAGGAGATCCGGCCGCGACGTGCGGTGTTCGAGGAGCGGAGCGTCCACGCGCCCCTCGGGAGGATCGGGGACGCCTCTCGTCAGGGCGAGATAGGTCTTCACGACGTTCGTCCGCCAGGCCGCGTGGGCGACGCGGAGCGCGTCCGCGTTCTTGGCCAGGAGGAGAACGCCGGACGTCTCCTTGTCGAGCCGGTGGACGAGCGAGAGCTCGGGACCGAAGCGCTCGCGGAGCGCCCCGAGGAGACCGCCCGGGCCGTGCACCGCGATTCCGGGCCGCTTGTCGATGGCGAGATACGCATCGGCCCCGGGCGGCGACGCGAGGATCGTCACGCGCCCTTGCGGAACCGCAGAGCCGAGAGGATGACGGCGAGGCTGCCCACGATGTTCGCGGCCATGCCGATCACGATGGGCGTCTGGCGGAAGCGGATCCCGTAGAGAAAATAGATCACCTGCCCGCCGAGGAACATCGCGTACGTGAGCACCGAGACGTCCTCGGAGCTCCTCCGCTGCCAGATGCGGGCCGCCTGCGGCACGTAGGCCGCGCCCGTCGCGACTCCTACCACGGACACCGCCCAGGCGAGGAAGGAGTCGAAAGCCCCCGGGCTCCCGATGGCTCTACCTGCGGTTTCCGAAGAGCCTGAGCATCATCAGGAAGAGGTTGATGAAGTCGAGATAGAGGGCGAGCGCGCCGGAGATCGCGCCGCGCCGGCCCGCCTCGGAGCCGCCGTCCACCTCGAGCGCCATCATCTTGAGCCTGCGCGTGTCGTACGCCGTGAGGCCGACGAAGACGATGACGCCCACGCAGCTCACGACGAAGCCGAGCATGTCGGACCTCAGAAAAAGGTTGACGACGGACGCGATGATCACCCCGATGAGGCCCATGAAAGCGAAGGAGCCGAGGCCGTCCAGGGTCCGGTGCGTGGTGAGGCCGTAGACGCTCATCGCGGCGAACGTGCCCGCCGCGACGAGGAACGTCGAGGCGATCGACCCCGTCGTGAACGCGAAGAAGATGACCGAGAGCGTCACGCCGTTCAGGGCGGAGTAGAGGAGGAAGACGGCCGAAGCCGCGGCGGACGAGAGCTTCCCGACGAGACCGGACAGCCAGACGACGAGCCCCAGCTCCGCGAACAGGAGCCCGTAGAACACGAGCTTGTTGCCGAAGACGGCGCGGAGGACGGTCTCGTTCGAGACGGTGAAGAGCGCCGCGCCGGCCGTGACGAGAAGGCCGGTCGCCATCCACCCGTAGACGCGGGCGAGGAAGCCGGGCACCGCGATCGAAGCCGACGGACTGATCGGACGGGGGGAATCGAACGGGCGCGGCGGAAGCTCGGTGGGCATGTAGCACTCCTCTCGAACGAACATCCTAACGCGGCGGGGCTAAGATTCATTCCCATGAAGCGAATCGCGCCGGCTCACCTGCTTCTCCTTCTTGCCGCGACCTTCCTGCTTGGCGTCCCGGCATCTGCCGCCGAGAGCGACGCCATCTCCAGGGCTCAGGCTGCGGCCAAGAGCTGGCTTGCCCTGACCGATAACGCGAAGTACGGCCAGAGCTGGGACGACGCGGCGTCCTTCTTCAGGGCCGCGGTCGCGAGAAGCGACTGGGAGAAGGCGATCAAGGGCGTCCGGTCGCCGCTCGGCGCCGTGAAGGCTCGAAAGGTCAAGTCTTCCACCTTCACCCGGACTCTTCCTGGCGCCCCGGATGGAGAGTATGTCGTCATCGTGTTCGAGTCGCAGTTCGAGAACAAGGCCGCCGCCGTCGAGACGGTCACGCCCATGCATGACAAGGACGGCACCTGGCGGGTCTCCGGCTACTTCATTAAATAGAGGGGCGAGCTTCCCGCGTGAATAGAAGGACCGTCCTCGCCATCGGGGCGGTGGTTCTCGTCCTCCTCCTGGGGATGTCGGGTCTTCGTCCTTACGACCGGCTCACGTGGGTGCTCGAGGTGTTTCCGATCCTCGTCGTGCTGCCGGTTCTCTTCCTCACGTATCGCCGCTTTCCGCTCACGACCCTGCTCTATGCGCTCATCTTCGTCCACGCCGTCGTTCTCATGGTCGGCGGTCACTACACCTATGCCCGCGTTCCGGTCGGTTTCGCCATCGCGGGGGCCCTCGGCCTGCACCGGAATCCCTACGACAAGATCGGCCACTTCGCGCAGGGGTTCGTGCCGGCGATCGCGATACGAGAGGTCCTTTCTCGCGGGCGCTACATCCGGACTCGCGGGATGCTCGCGTTCGTCGTCATCTCGATCGTCCTCGCCATCAGCGCCTCTTACGAGCTATTCGAGTGGGCGTCCGCCGTGGCGCTCGGCCAGGGTGCGGACGAGTTTCTCGGCACGCAGGGCGACCCGTGGGACACGCAGTCCGACATGTTCTTCGCCCTCCTGGGCGGCGGCGCCGCTTTGCTGGTTCTCGCGGGCTACCACGACCGGCAAATCGACGCGATCACGCCGGAAGCTCCTTGATCTCGGCCGAATCGATGAGCTCGATGCATCCCCTCACGCTCATGGCGGCCGGGCAATGCGTGATGTACGTCTTGAGCGCCTCGCGCGCGTCGTCCGTCTTTCCGGGCGGGACCAGGAGCGTGTACGCGACGCGGATCCGGGTGATCCTCAGGACGCCGTCGACGTCCTCGATGTCCCCCTCGACGTCGGCGCGGTAGCGGTCCGCGAAGGTCGGGATCTTCCTGCCGGCCAGCACCGTGGCCAGTGTCCCCATCATTCAACCGGAAACGGCGCCGACGATGTGATCGAGCGTCGCCGCGTGCTCCTTTTCGGGCTCGACCTTGTAGAAAGTCTTGATCCCTCCATGGACGCCGTAGTACACGGGCTCGGCGAAACCCTCGATCATCGCCTTTCGAGTCGGGCCTTTCTCGCGAGTGATGTGGATTCGGGATGTGTGCACGATCCGTCCCATGGGACCTCCCTTCCGCGCGCGCGTTCTCGCTGCGCGCCTCCACCCGATCATCTCACCCGTCTTCGGGCATTCGAAGCGAGCGCCTGAGCGCTGATCACGGCTCTCCGCAGCGCCGCATCCTCTCGTTCTCGCGCCGGAACAGCGCGCGGATCGTCTCGCCGTCGGACGGCTCCTCGTCGAGCGTCTCGGGATTCCACTGACTACGGGTCGAGTCGAAGAAATCGCCGCCGTAGACGTGGATTCCGCCCGTGAACCGCGACAACGGGTTCGTCACCGAGTGAATCGCGTCCACCGGAAGCGCGACGGCGTCGCCCTCGAAGAGGGCCTTCGCGCCGGACGCCGCGATCCTTTCCGGCGCCCTCCGCCACAGGATGTTGTCCTCGCGGCCGGCGTAAATGCCGATCGCCGCCCACATGCGGTGATCGTGCGGCATCAGGTTCATGTTCGGCGCCCAGGTCGCGCTGAAGATCGTCAGGGTCTTCGAACGATGGAGCACCCTGATGGCCGCTTCCCGTGTCCTCCCGAGTGCGGCGCGGACGGCCGCGGCATCGCGGACCGCCTTCGCGAGCACCTCGAGAACAGCCGCCTGCGGCGCGGATTCCCGGTTCGCCGCAACGCAGTCCGCAACGAACCGCTCGAGGTCCATCGCGGTTCCGCCCGCCGGCCGCGGGGAGGGGGCGGCCCGGGCGTTCCTCGTCGTCAGAAGAGCGGACGCTCCCGAAGCCGCCACGAGGAATTCCCGACGCGAGCTCCGTGCCTTGTTCTTCGCGCTCTCAGCCATCGTCGCCTCCGTATGCCGGGGGTTTCCGGCAGGAACGAAGCTAGGGGGGGAGCGCCGGTCCCGGAAGTGCGAAGATCGGACCGGTCCGGTACGAATTTCGGACTGGCCGTCCGCCGGGGACCGCGGGAGAATAGGGCATGGCGCGATACAACCAGTACTGCCCCGTCGCGCGCGCCACGGAGATCGTCGCGGATCGCTGGACGCCTTTGATCGTGCGGGAGCTGCTCGCGGGCAGCCGCCATTTCAACGAGATCGAGCGCGGCCTCCCGGGAATCTCCCGGTCCCTTCTCGTGGCGCGCCTTCGGCATCTGGAGAAGAGCGGCGTCGTCGAGCGCCGTGTGGGCCAGCGGCCCGCCACCGTCGAGTACACGCTGACGGAAGCCGGAATGGATCTCCGGCAGGTGCTCGAGCAGTTCGGCGCCTGGGGAGTCCGATGGGCGTTCGGCGATCCGAGACCCGACGAGCTGGACCCGGTCCTTCTGCTCTGGAAGGTGCACCAGCGGATCAACCGGGACCTCCTGCCCGAACGGCGCACGATCGTGGAATTCGACTTCACCGGCCGGAACGGGCGCCGGCTGTGGCTCGTGCTCGAACCGCACGAAGTTTCGGTGTGCCTGAAGCCACCGGGCTTCGCTCCGGACCTCCACGTGCGCGCGGACCTGAAGTACTTCTACCGCGTCTGGCTGGGTTACGTCGATTACGACGCCGCCCTGCGCTCCGGTGGCATCGCGGTGGAGGGAACACCGTCTCTTGCACGCGCGCTTCCGCGCTGGTTCCTCTTCAGCCCGATGGCGAAATTCGTGCGCGGTTTGCGCCGCTGAATGGTCCGGCTAGAACCGGAACGCGATCTCCCCGGCGAATCGCTTCGGCGGCGCGACGTAGAACTGGCTGTCGCCGATCTCGCTGTCGGACGTGTAGTGACGGTCGTCCGAGAGGTTGCGGCCGACGAGCGAAATGCGCCCCCACTTGAACTCCCACGACGCTCCGGCGTCCCACTCATAGAAGGAGTCCGTGTAGAACGTGTTCCGCCGGTTGAGGGGCCGAATGCCCTGATGGCGCACGGCGCCCCAGAAGCCGAGGCCGGTCTTCGGCGCGTACGCGAGGCGGGCGTTCCAGAGGTCGCGCGGGACGAGCTCGAGCCTCTTCCCGTCGACGACGCGCAGCTCACCGTCGGGCGTGAGGAAAGAGAAGGTCACGTACGTCGCGTCGTGGTGGGCGTACCCGGCGGCCAGCGACCAGCCTTCGAGCTTCGGCAGCGCCCACACGAGCTCGGCGTCCATGCCCTGGAATCGCTCCTCGCCCGCGTTCGTCAGCTCGGGCTGCCCGCTCGAGCCCACGGTGGAGACGACGAGGTTCTCGAAGTTCATGTGGAAGAACGTGACGTCGAATGACAGGTTGCCGCCGGCCCAGCGCGTCTTGAGTCCGATCTCGCCGGAACGCGCGCGCTCGGGCTCCAGAATGCGCGCGCTCTCGGCCTCGAGGATGTTCGGGGCCGCGGGCTTGAAGTTGCTCTTGGCCGAAACGTAGACGTTCAGGGCGTTCAGGACGGAGGCCTGCGGTCTGTCGACGATCCGGACGAGGGCCGCGACGCCGCCGGACCACGCGCCGTCCGTCCGGCTGTCCGAGGCGACGTCCGGAGCGGGGGCGCCGACCTCGGCGACCGTCGCGTCGAGCGACTCGGAGGTGCGGTCGTAACGAGCCCCGAACGTGAGCGTGAGGGCGCGGAACGGCGTCCACTCGTCGTTCAAGTAGAAGCCCCAGAACGTCCGGCGGTCCTCGGCGGAGCGGTGATCGCCCACGGGGACTTCGTCGAGAGTCGGCACCACGGGCTGCGGCCCGGTCAGGAGCGAGAAGTCGAACCCCGTGCCGTCGAGCGTCGTCTTGCCCGAGGTGTACGCGATGCCGGCCACGAGGCGCTGGTGGCCGCCCGCGGTGAGGTCGGAGACGATCCGGGCGTCGTTGTAGAAAGTCGTCTCGAGGGGTGTGACGGACGTGCCCGTCGCCGTGGCGGCCGTGCCGTCGCTCCCGGCGATGAACGAACGCACGGCGATCTGCTCGTCGCGCGTGAGGCCGAGCGTGTTCTCGAGGCGCACGGTCTTCGAGAGCGGCCTGGAGATCGTGGAGGCGAGCGAATAGACGCGGTGGTCGAGCCGACCTCCGCCGATCGCGTAGTTCCGGTCGACCTCGAATCCGGGCACGGGCTGCCCGGCGTCGACGGGAAGCGGCGATCCGAAGTAGTTCGTGTCGCGGAGGACGCCGACGGTCACGTCCACCGAGCCCTCTTTCGTGCGCTGGCTGAAGCCGAGAGAGAGCCGGTCCGAGGAGAAGTCCGTCCCGTCCTGCCAGCCCTTGTTCCGCGCCATCGTGCCGAACAGGCGGACCGTCTGGTCGCCCTTTGAAGCCGTGTAGGAGAGGTTGCCGTGCTTGTCCGAGAAGGAACCGCCGCCGAGCGTGAGGGCCCCGCCGGCTTCCTTCGGATGACGCGTGAAGACCTGGATCATTCCGGCAAACGCCGAGACGCCGTAGAGCGTGCCCTGCGGCCCCTTCACGATCTCGATCCGGTCGATGTCCTCGACGGGGATCTGGGCGAGCGAGGGGTTGAACGGGCCGCCGGCGGGAACGCCGTCCACCGTGACGAGGAGGGCGTCGAATTCCTTGAGGCCCCAGATCCCGATGTTCGCGAGCCGGTTGCCGTTGTCGGAGCCGCTCCCCGTATCGAGGCCCGCGACGTCCTGGAGCGCGTCTGCGATCGTCTTGCGCGCCGCGCCGGCGCAGCTCGTCGCCCGAGACCACGGAGACGGGAGCCGCGATGTCGAGCGCGTCCTCCGGACTCTTCGTCGCGGAGACGACCAGGGCCGCGCTCGCGCCAGTCCGGGCGGGGGCCTGCGCGAAAAGCGCGGCGGGCAGCGAGAGTGCGCAGCAGGCGAAGGCGAATCCGGTGCGGGAATGGGTCATACGCCGGATGTTAACTAAACTATCGAGGTGAGACTCGGCATCGACTTCGGCACCACACACACCGTCGTCACTGTCGTGGATCGGGGCAACTATCCCGTCGTCTCGTTCGACGGCGGCGACTTCGTGCCCTCGCTCGTGGCGCTCAAGGAGAGGACTGGCGAGCGGCGCTTCGGCTGGGGAGCGTTCGCGGTTCGGCACGAACCCGGCTGGACCGTCGTCCGATCGCTCAAGCGCGCGCTCGACGCCGCCGGTCCCGAGACGAACATCTCGATCGGCTCGTGGCGCCTGTCCCTTCTCGATCTCCTCTCCGGGTTCTTCTCCGCTCTCCACCGCGAGCTGGTCGAGCGATCGAACGCGGGACTGGCGGCCGACGAAGCGCTCCAGGCTGCCGTCTCCGTGCCCGCGAACGCGACGACGGCCCAGCGCTTCCTGACGCTCGAGGCGTTCAAGGCCGGCGGTTTCGCTGTGGAGGCGCTCCTCAACGAGCCCTCCGCTGCGGGCTTCGAGTACGCGCACCGGTACCGGCGCGCGGATCCGAAGCGCGAGTACCTCGTCGTGTACGACCTCGGCGGAGGCACGTTCGACGCCTCGCTCCTGAAGATGACGGGAAAGACGAACGAGGTCGTCGCCACGAACGGAGTCCGCCGGCTCGGCGGCGACGATTTCGACGAGTCGATCCTCGCGCTCGTTCTGGACCGGGCCGCGGTGGGAACGCTCGGGGCGGGCGCGCGCGACGCCGTGCTCGAGGAGTGCGCACGCCAGAAGGAGAACCTCTCCCCGAACACCCGGCGCATCCTCGTGGACCTGGCGGCGGTCGGGAAGGAGCCGCTCGTCCTGTCCGCGGACGAGATCTACGCCGCGTGCGCGCCGCTCGTCCAGGCTTCGTTGGAGGCCGTCGAGCCCCTCCTCGCGGACTCCGCTGGAGGGGGCCCGATCGCGTGGAGCGACGTCGCGGGACTCTACGTCGTCGGCGGCGGCGGCCTCTTCCCGCTCGTGACCCGGGTCCTGAAGGAGCGCTTCGGCGAAAAGCGCGTGCGCCGTTCGCCGCATCCCTTCGCCGCGACGGCGATGGGGCTCGCGATCTTCCTCGACCGCGAGGCCGGCTGGGCTCTCGAGGACAGGCTCTCGCGGCACTTCGGCGTCTTCCGCGAGACCGAAGCGGGATCGGACGTCGCGTTCGACGCGATCTTCCCGAAAGGAACGGCTCTCCCGGCGCCCGGCGCGCCCCCGCTGTCGGTCACGCGCCGCTACCGCGCGGAGCACAACGTGGGCCACTTCCGCTTTCTCGAATGCACGCGCATCACGGGCGACCGGCCGGACGGAGACGTCACGCCCTGGGACGAAGTGCTCTTCCCGTTCGAGCGCGGATTGCGGGGCCGGGCGCTCTCCATGGCGGACGTGAAGCGCGCGCGGGGACCCGAGGTCGTGGAGACCTACGCGCTCGGAAGCGAGGGGGCCGTCTCGATGACGGTCACGGACACGACGGACGGGTTCTCGCGCACCTTCACGCTCAAGCGCTGACGCCCTCGATCCTCAGGACGAGGAGCGTCCGGTCGTCCTCGGTGTCGGCGCGGTCCGTGAAGGCGCGCTGCGCGCCGAGGATCCGGTCTTTCAGCGCGGCCGCGCCTTCCGCCTGCCCCGCGCGCAGCACGTCCTCGAGGCGCGCGAACCCCCACGATTCATCCGAGCCCGCGCGCGTGGCCTCCACGAGACCGTCGGAGAAGAGGACCCAGCAATCGCCGGGTACGAGCGGGGCCGTCACGGTGTGCCATCCGCCGGAAAGGGCGAGGCCGAGCGGGAGGGCGGGATTCGCGAGCGCCTCGACCGCTCCGTCGCGACCCACGCGGTAAGGGTACGGGTGCCCGGCGTTCGTGAAGGCCACCGTGCCCTTTCCGAGGTCGAAGACGAGATGCGCGAGCGTGACGAACGTCCGCCGCTCGGTCGTTCGGACGATCTCCTCGTGGAGGAGCTCCATGAGGCGCACGCCGTCCGCGCCCGTCCGGGCGAGCATGCCGAGAGACGCCTTCGCGGTGGCCATCACGAGCCCCGTCGGCAGCCCGTGGCCCGACACGTCGGCCATGGAGACCGTGAGCACGCGCTCGGCGTACGAGAGGTCGTAGAAGTCGCCTCCGATGGCGGCCGCGGGGGCGAAGTCCACGGCGATCCCGACGCCCGGGCACGTGAAGTCCGCAGGGGGAAGGAGGCGCCGCTGGAGGTCGCGGGCGACGGACAGCTCGTGCTCGAGGGCTTCCTTTTCGGCCTTCTCCGCGACGCTCGCCGAGAGGCGCTCGACCATGTGGTTGAAACTCTCGACGAGGGCCGCCAGCTGGTCGTGCCCCCTGAGAAAGGCGCGGTGCGCGAAGTTGCCCTTCTCGATCTCCGCGAATCCCGTCGAGAGACGTCGCGTCGCGCGCGCGATCCGGTAGACGAGGAGGCCGGCGAGGAGAGAGGCCCCCGCGAAGACGACGACGGTCGCGAATCCGAGCGCACCCATGACGGCGAGGACGACGCGGCCCATCTGGAGGCGTTCGGACCCGGCGATCCTGAGATCTCCGAAGAGAGCCCGCGACTCGCGCTGAAGAGAAGTCCTGACGAGGATGAGGACGGGCCGCCCTTCGAGGGGCTGCCCGGTCTCCCAGTCGAGGACGGGCTCGGACAGGAACAGAGGGAACCCGGACCAGCGCGCGGACCACGGGCCCGAGCCCACGGGCGGCGCCGCGGTCTCGCCGGAGCGCCGCCTTCTCGCCGCCCGAGTCCGGCGCTCCCGCGATGCGTCATCTTGCCCTTCTTGCCGGCATCGAGTGTGAAGTGGACGCCGCCCTTGGACGTCGTTGACGGGCTCCTTCTTCACTTTGACCGTGCCGTGAAAGCGAATGATGTCGCCGGTCTCCCTCTCGAGCTCGCGGCGGAGCCCGGACTGGAGGCGCAGCGTGACGACGAGCGTGCCCGCGGGGCGCGGCTCGACGGCGGCCGCGAAGACGTCTCCTCCCGACTTCGCGATGACGGACGTGCGCGACGTCATCCAGGGCCGTGGCGCGAGGTCTGGAGCGGCCGCGGTCCCGGCCGCTTCGACGGGCCCGCGCTGCGGCTGCCAGACCATCCCGATCTCGGTCGGCGACGGTGACGAAGCCGCCGCCTCGGCGAACGCCGCGGCGCGGGCGGCCGGGTCGCGCGCCGTCTCGAGGCGGGGGGCGAGCTCGTGAGCGAGCGCGGCGACCGCCGCCCGGCGCTTCTCGAGCGCGGCCTCGACGCGCCGGGTCCCGAGCTGGCCCGCGACGACGAGGAGGCCCGCGTAGAAGAAGAAGGCCGCGAAGACGACCGCCGAAAGGAGGAGAAGGTACGACACGGCGAGGCGGCTCCCCACCCGCCACAGGAGGCCGCGCAGGAGCGCGCGCATCGTGCTCACGCAGAAGACGGGACACGCGAAGACGAGAAGGACGATTCCAACGGCCGTCCACCCGCCCTTGCCCTGCCCGAGAATCACGAAGAGGACTCCGGCGGCCGTCAGGAGGCCGCTGGCCCTGAACGTTCTCGTGAGCCTCATCGGGACGGGTGGAGAGCAGCAGACGCGCCGGGCTCGAGGGCCGCCGCCTCGGACGCGAGGTACGTCGTCTGCGTCGGGAACGCGAAGCCGCTCCCCGCTTCCTCGACGACTCGCATGAGCGCGAGGAGGAGCTCCTCCTGGGCGGCGAGGAACGCGGCCCAGTCCGGCACGAGGAGGTACGCGAAGACCTCGACGTCGAGGGTGTACGCGTTTACCTTGAGAAACCTGACACGCGGCGTTCCGGACTCGACGCGCGGGTCGCTCGCGAGGCGCGCGCGGCAACCGTCGAGAACGGCCTGCATCTGGGCCGCCGTCGTCTCGAAGCGCAGGCCGAGAACGTGCCGGAACCAGAACTTGTCGCGGCGGCTGAGGTTCTCGATCTGAGACGTCGCGACCGTGCCGTTCGGGATCGAGACGACCGTGCGGTCGAGAGTCCTGACTCGCGTCGCGTAGAGCGTGACGTCCTCGATCTCGCCCTGAACGGTGCCGATGCGAACTGTGTCGCCGACGCTCAGGACCTTGTCGGACAACACGAGAAAACCGCCGAAGAGATTTTCGAGGCTGCGTTGCGCCGCGAAGGCGATCGCGAGGCCGCCGATGCCGACTCCGGCCAGCGTCGCCGTGAGGTTGACGCCAAAAAGCGGAAGCGCGGCGAGGACGGCGGCGAGGATGACGGCGCCCTGGAAGACGCGGCGCCCGATCGTGAGCGAGGAGGCCGCGGTCGCGCCGGACGCCAGGAGGCGCATCGTGGCACGCGACGTCAGGAAACCGATGACGCAGATGAGGAGCCACGCGAGGCCGGCGATGACGACGAGGCGGGAGAATCGACCATAGTTGTACCGGCCGAGCAGGGGAAGACCGATCGCCGCGACGGCGAAGGCGTGAAGGGGGACGGCCGCGAGAAGCGCGAGCGGGCCGCGGAACGGGACGAGGCTTCCTTTGAGTCCCTTCGCGAAGGTTCGCCGCGCGAACACGCGGCGTGCGAGGCCGAGAGCGCCCGTCACGAGGAGGCGCGCGAGGAGCCACGCGACGGGGATCAGCGCGCAGAACGCGAGGAGCTGCCAGAGGCGGAGCCTTCCCACGCGCGCTTTCAGGAAGGCGGGGATATGCCTTTCGACCGCCGGCGACGTGAGGCCCCTGAACGCTCCCGAAACCTCGCGGAGGGACTGCGAGCTGACGAGCCAGATCGCGGGCCCCTCGGCGGGAGCCGTCCGCGCGAGCACGAGGTCGAAGGACTCTTCCCCGGCCTCGATGCGTCCGACCCGTTCGAGCCCGGACTTGGACGCGTCGCTGAAGTCCCCGGCCGGCGAGCGGCTCAGCTTTTCGAGATCGCCGACGAAGCGCTCGTCGAGGAGCGCCTTGAGCTGGCGGGCGAGCTCCTCCCGCGGGACCGTGCCGCCCTTCGGCCACTGGAGGTACTCGCCCGCGACGGCCCAGCTCTCCTTCTGGGCGGCCCGGATGTACCCGAAGAACGAGCCGTACGGCGTCTCGCGGCGGTAGGGATCGCCGGCGGGCTCGGCTGCCGCGGCGGGCGTCGGGCGCGGGAGGGGCAGGAGCTGCGCGGGAGCGGGCGGCGCCGTGGCCGCGAGGACGACGGCGAGGAGGAGAGCCCGGGAAAGAGCGCGGGTCATCGAGCGAAAGCGTATCTCACGCGCGCATCCGCCGGGAGAACCGGGCTCAGGTCGGAGCGGGCTCCGTCAGCTTGTAGCTCTGGAGGACGCGCGCGTAGTTCGCGCGCTCGTAGGCCGCGGGGTCCGGGCACGAGTGAAGGCTCATGCTGCCCCTCATCTGGGCCAGCGATTCGTACTCGTGCTCCTCCAGCCACCGCGTGACCTCGGCGCGCACCTCGGCGAGCGCCTTCGGTCCGCGCAGGAGGAGGGCCGACACCATCTGGACGGCATCGGCGCCGGCCATGATCGCCTTGATGGCGTCGCGCGCGTCGTGGACCCCGCCGGTCACGGCGAGGGAGGCCTTCACGCGCCCGGACAGCATCGCGAGCCACCTCAGGCGGAGGAGCAGCTCGTCGCGCGTCGAGAGCCGCAGCGCGGGCGTCACGTCCAGCGTCTCCGGATCGATGTCGGGCTGGTAGAAGCGATTGAAGAGCACGAGCCCGTCCACGGACAGCCCGTCGAGCTCCGACGCGAACGAGCCGAGGGACGAGAAGAACGGCGAGAGCTTGACGGCGACGGGGATCTTCACGGCCGCCTTGACGGACCGCACGATCTCGAGAAACCGCCGCTCGAGGGAGAACCCGGGCTCGCCGTCGTGCGCGCCGAGGTCGTAGAGGTTCAGCTCGAGAGCGTCGGCCCCGGCCTCGGCGATGCGGGACGCGAACGTGACCCATCCGCCCGGCGTCGTGCCGTTCAACGACGCGATGACGGGAACGCCGACGGCCTCCTTGAGACGGCGCACCTGGTCGAGGTACCGCTCCGGGCCGAGCAGGAACGCCTCCGGCTCCGGGAAATACGTGAGGGCTTCCGGATACGAGCCGGAGACGATCTCCATCTGCCGGATCGTGCCGACCTCTTCGCGGGTGATCTGCTCCTCGAACAAAGAGTGCATGACGATCGCGGCGGCGCCGGCGTCCTCGAGGCGGCGGACGAGATCCAGGTCGTCGACCATCGGCGAAGCGCCCGGCATGAACGGGTGGGGGAGCGTGAGGCCGAGGTAGCGGGTCGTGAGGTCCATCGTCGTCTCCTCAGGCCTTCCCGGCCGGCGCCGGCGCGGCGGGACCCTTCGCGGGCGCGGGCGGAACGCCCGCGCGGCCGATCGTCAGCTTCGCGAGGTTCTCGTAGACCTGGAAGCGGTTCTTCACCTCGCGCTCGGCCTTCGCGAGCAGGTCCAGGAAGCGCGGCGCGTCCTGCTGCTCGACCATGCGGAAGCGCGCCTCGTTTCGCATGAACTGCGCGATCGAGCCCTTGATCTGCGCCGTGTCCATGAGCAGCGGCGTCTCGCCCGTCGCGATGCGTCGGGGGTCGAAACGGTACAACGGCCAGTAGCCCGACTCGGAAGCGAGCTTCTGCTGCTCGAGGCCGAACGCGAGGTCGTAGCCGTGCGCGATGCACGGGCTGTAGGCGATCACGATCGACGTGCCGGGATAGCTCTCGGCCTCGAGGAGGGCCTTCACCGTCTGGCCGTCCTTCGCGCCGAACGCGACGTGGGCGACGTAGACGTTTCCGTACGTCATCGCGAGCATGCCGAGGTCCTTTTTCGGCGTCGCCTTGCCCTTCGCCGCGAACTTCGCGGCCGCGCCGAGAGGCGTCGCCTTGGACTGCTGGCCGCCCGTGTTCGAGTAGACCTCGGTATCGAGGACGAGGATGTTGACCTTGCGCCCCGACGCGAGGACGTGGTCGAGGCCGCCGTACCCGATGTCGTAGGCCCAGCCGTCGCCGCCCACGATCCAGACGCTCTTCTTCACGAGCGAATCGGCCATGAGGAGAAGGCGCCGCGCTTCGGGCGTGTCCGCTCCCTTGAGCGCGGCCCTGAGCGCGAGGACCCGTTCGCGCTGGGCGGCGATCTCGGCCTCCGTCTCCTGCGAAGCCGTCAGGAGCGCGCCGGCGAGCGTGTCGCCGACGCGGGAAGAGAGCGCCTGCACGAGAGTCCGCGCCTGACCCTGGAGCGAATCCAAGGCGAGGCGGAACCCGAGCCCGAACTCCGCGTTGTCCTCGAAGAGGGAGTTCGACCAGGCCGGGCCGCGGCCCTCCGCGTTCGTGCGGTAGGGGGTCGTCGGGAGGTTGCCGCCGTAGATCGAGGAGCACCCCGTGGCGTTCGCGATGAGCGACGCGGTCGCCGAAGAGCTGCGTGAGGAGCTTGATGTACGGGGTCTCGCCGCACCCGGCGCAGGCGCCCGAGAACTCGAAGAGCGGCTGGAGGAACTGGGCGCCCTTCACGTCGAGTCGAACCGTCGCGCGGTCCGCTTCGGGCAGGTCGAGGAAGAAAGCGAAGTTGTCGCGCTCGGCGTCGCGCAGGGGCTTCTGGGGCGCCATGTCGAGCGACTTGTGCTTCGGGTTCGCCTTGTCCTTCGCGGGGCACACGGCGACGCAGAGGCTGCAGCCCGTGCAGTCCTCCGGCGCGATCTGGATCGTGTAGGCGTACCCCTTGTACTCGGTGCCCTTGAACGGGACCGACTTGTACGTTCCGGGCGCGCCCGCGAGCTTCGCCGGCTCGAAGACCTTCGCGCGGACCGCGGCGTGCGGGCACACCATCGCGCACTTGTTGCACTGGATGCAGATCTTCTCGTCCCACACGGGGATCTCGAGAGCGATGTTCCGCTTCTCCCACTGGGCGGTGGAGAGGGGCCACGTGCCGTCGGGCGGGAACGCGCTCACGGGCAGGAGGTCGCCCTTTCCCTCGAGCATGACGCCCGAGACGCGCTTCACGAAGTCCGGCGCGGCGTCGGACACGATGGGCGGGCGGCGGCGCGTCGACGTGATCTTCACGGGGACGGCCATCTCGGCGAGGTTCGCGAGGGTCCCGTCGACGGCCGCGAAATTGCGGCGCACCGTCTCCTCGCCCTTCCTGCCGTACGTCTTCTCGATCGCCTTCTTGATCTGGGCGATGGCCTCCTCGCGGGGCAGGACGCCCGAGATCGCGAAGAAGCAGGTCTGCATGATCGTGTTGATGCGGCCGCCCATTCCGAGCGCCTTGGCGACCTTGTAGGCGTCGATGACGAAGACCTTGAGCTTCTTCTCGAGGATCTGCTCCTGCATCTCGAGGGGAAGCTCGTCCCACGCCTCGGCGGGCCCGTGCTGCGTGTTCAGGAGGAAGACGGCGCCCGGCGCGGCCGCCTCGAGCATGTCGTAGCGGTCGAGGAACGGCTCCTGGTGGCACGCGACGAAGTTCGCGCGCCTCACGAGGTACGCCGACCGGATCGGCTTCGGCCCGAAGCGCAGGTGCGAGACGGTGACGGCGCCCGACTTCTTCGAGTCGTACACGAAGTAGCCCTGCGCGAAGTTGTCCGTCTCCTCGCCGATGATCTTGATCGAGTTCTTGTTCGCGCCCACGGTGCCGTCGGCGCCGAGGCCGTAGAAGAGGGCGCGCACCGTGCCGGGAGGCTCGATGTCGAACTCCGCGTCCCACGGGAGCGACGTGTGCGTCACGTCGTCCACGATGCCGATCGTGAAGTGGTTCTTCGGTTTCGGTTTCGCGAGCTCGTCGAAGACGGCCTTCACCATGCCCGGCGTGAACTCCTTGGACGAAAGGCCGTAGCGGCCGCCCAGGACGAGCGGCTCGTGGGCGAAGGGAAGCGCGTCGCCGCGGCGCGCTTCGACGAGCGCGGTCACGACGTCGAGATAGAGCGGATCGCCGATCGCGCCCGGCTCCTTCGTCCGGTCGAGGACGGCGAGCGCCTGCACGGTCTTCGGGAGCGCCGCGAGGAACGCCGGAATGTCGAACGGCCGGAAGAGCCGCACCTTCAGGACGCCGACTTTCTCGCCCTTGGCGACGAGATGCTCGACGGTCTCGTGGGCCGTTTCGGCGCCCGAGCCCATGAGGACGACGACGCGCGTCGCCTCGGGATGGCCGACGTAGTCGAAGAGGTGGTACGAGCGCCCCGTGAGCTTCGCGAAGCGGTCCATCTCCGCCTGCACGTGCCCCGCGCACGCGAGGTGGTAGACGTTTCCCGCCTCGCGCGCCTGGAAGAACGCGTCGGGGTTCTGCGCGCTGCCGCGGAGGACCGGGCGGTCCGGGGTGAGGCCGCGGCGCCGGTGCTGGGCGATCGCCTCCTCGTCGAGCATCGCCAGGAGATCCTCGTCCGCCAGCTCTTCGATCTTCGCGACCTCGTGCGAGGTGCGGAACCCGTCGAAGAAGTGGAGAAAGGGGATCCGCGACTTCAGGCTCGCGGCCTGCGCGATGATCGCGAAGTCGTGCGCTTCCTGGACCGAGTTGGACGCGAGGAGCGCGAACCCCGTCTGGCGGCAGGCCATGGCGTCGGAGTGGTCGCCGAAGATGGAGAGCGCGTGCGTCGCGATCGTCCGCGCGGCCACGTGCATCACGAACGGCGTCAGCTCGCCCGCGATCTTGTACATGTTCGGAATCATGAGGAGGAGGCCCTGCGACGCCGTGAACGTCGTGGAGAGGGCGCCCGCCTGGATCGCGCCGTGGACCGCGCCCGCGGCGCCGCCCTCGGACTGCATCTCGACGACTTCGGGGACGTTGCCCCAGACGTTCTTCTGGCCCTTCGAGGACCACTCGTCGGCCCACTCGCCCATGTTGGAGGAGGGCGTGATGGGGTAGATCGCGATGACGTCGTTGGTGCGGTGCGCGACCGAGGCCACGGCCTCATTGCCATCCAGCGTGAGAAGTCGGCGCGACATGAGAGCCTCCCTTTTTCGACCGGCCGGCCGGGAGACCATCATTGAATTCCGAGGCGAATTCCCGGAATGATGCCGATGTATCACACAGTCGAGACAGGGTTTACGTTACTGTGACGCGGGTGCCTTCGCGAAATCGCCGGCGCGGACGACGGTCAGCTTCGCGGGATCGAGGCGCCGGCGCAGGGCGTCCCGGATCTGGTCGGGCGTGAGCGCGCCCACCTTCTTCTCGAAATCCGCGTCCCACTGGAGGGTCCGGCCGAGATAGAGCTCGGCTGCGAGCGTGCCGACCAGGGCCTGGTCGTTCGCGCGCAGCACCTGCCGGCTCTGCAGCCAGCCGGACTTCGCCTCCGCCACCTCCTGCCCGGTGAAACCTCCCTCGAGAGCGCGGGCGATCTCCTCCCGCAGGGCCATCTCCAGCTTCCGGGTGTTCTGCGGGGCGTGGATCGCGAAGACGTTGAAGCTGCCCGAGGCGTCGAGCGCGCGCGCGGAAAGCTGCGAGCCGACGCTGTAACTCAGGCCTTCCTTCTGGCGGATGCGCACCGCGAGCCGCGAATTGAGGAAGCCCCCTCCGAGCATGTAGTTGCCGAGGACGAGAGCCGGGTAATCGGGATCCTCGTCCTTCAGCGCGAGGTTCATTCCGGCCAGGAGCACGGCGTTCGCCTTGTCGGGCGCCTCGAGCTTTTCGCTTCCGGCCGGCACGTCCTGGAACGGATGCTCGATCCGCGCGTACGGCTTCGGCGCCGCCCATCCGTCGAGGAGCGAGCGGACGAGGTCGGACGTTTCCTTCGCGTCGAAGTCGCCGACGACCGCCAGCTCGCCGTGCGAAGAGCCGAGGAAGTTCCCGTGGAATTCCTTCGCCGCCTCGACGGTCGCAGCCTTGTACTCTGCGGTGAGCTCGTCCAGGGTGGGCTCGTAGCGCGCGTCCTCCTTCGCGTACGGCGACAGGCGTCGCGCGATCGCACGGCCCGCCATCGCCTGCGGCTCGCTCTTCTCCTGCTCGAGGCCGGCGAGGTTCTCCTGCCGGAGCTGCTCGAACTGATCGGCCGGGAAGGTGGGCTGCCGGAGGGCCTCGGCGAGGAGCTTCAGGGACCCGGGCAGATTTTCGCGGACGGTTTCGATGCGGGCGCGAACCGCGCCGAGATCCCCCGAGATCGAGAGACGCGCTTTCAGCTTGTCCAGCTCGTCCGCGAACTGCTGGCGGGTATGGACCGAAGTGCCGCGCGTGAGCATGTCGATCGCGAGGTCGCCCGCGGCCCGCCTGCCGCGCAGGCCGGCCTCGCTGCCGACGTGGAGCGACAGAATCGCCACGACGGTTCCGCCGCGCGTCTTCTTCGGCAGGAGCGCGAGCTTCAGGCCGCCGGGCAGCGTCGACCGCTGCGTGCGCGATTCCACGTTCGCGGGGGAAGGGTCGAACACCTCGCCGGCGGCGATCGCCTTGTCCCCGGTGTAGCCCTGGAGCAGCGCCGAAGCTTCGGGCGCCTGGGGCACCTCGGCCCGGTCCGGCTTCGCGGTCGGAAGGAACTCGCCGAGCGTCCGGTTGGAGGCCTTGAGGTACTTGAGCGCGACGCGCTGCACGTCCTCGGCCGTCACCTTCCGGATCCGGTCGCGGTTCAGGAAGAACAGCCGCCAGTCGCCCTTCGCGATCCACTCGGAGATCTGGAGCCCCACGACCTCGGACTGGTTGAGCGCGAGGTCGAAATCCTTCAGCGACTTCGTGCGCGCGCGCTCCAGCTCCTCCCTGGAAACCGGCGTCGCCCTGAGCGCGTCGACCGTCTCGAGGAGCGCTTTCTTCGCGTCCTCGAGAGGCTTCTCCTGCCGCACCTCGGCGCCGAGGAACAACAGCCCCGGCTCGCGCAGGTTGAAGCCGAAACCGAAGATCGAGGACGCCTTCTCGGTCTCCACGAGTGCCTTGTGCAGCCGGCCGGCGGGCGTGTTTCCGAGCACGTACGCGAGCATCTGGAGCGGCACCGCGTCCTCGTGCAGCCCGGCGGGCACGTGATAGGCGGCCAGGACCATCTGCTCGTCGCCCACGCGGCGCAGCGTCACCTGCCGCTCGCCGTCCTGCACGGGCTCGACCGTGTAAGTCGGGACGAGGACGCGCTCGGGCTTCGGGATCGGGCCGAAAGTCGAAGCCACGAGCGCGAGGACCTTCGCCTCCTCGAACTTCCCCGTGACGGTCAGGACGGCGTTGTCGGGCTGGTAGTAACGCCGGTAGAAGGCCTGCAGGCGCTCGATGGGCGCGTTCTCGATGTCCGAGCGCGCCCCGATCGGCAGGTGGCGGTAGTTCTGCTCCTGGAAGGCCGCCGCGACCACGCGCTTGATGAGCACACCCTGCGGGCTGTTCTCGCCGGCCTCGAACTCGTTTCTGACGACCGTCATCTCGGTGTCGAGGTCCTTCTTCCAGACGTGCGAGTTCACCATCCGGTCGGCTTCCAGCTCGAGAGCCCACTTGAGGTTCTCGTCCGTGGCCTGGAAGGTCTCGAAATAATTCGTCCGGTCGAACGACGTCGAGCCGTTCGGCCGCGCGCCGTGCGCCGTCAGCTCCTGCGGGATGTTCGGGTGCTTGTCGGTGCCCTTGAAGACCATGTGCTCGAGGAGGTGGGCCATGCCGGTCTCGCCGTAACCTTCGTGGCGCGCGCCGACGAGGTACGTGACGTTCACGGTGATCGTCTGCTTCGTGGGATCGGGGAAGAGAAGCACGTGTAGGCCGTTCGCGAGCCGGAATTCCGTGATGCCTTCGACCGACGTCACGCGCTGCGGCTCGACCGCGGCGCGCGCCGTCTCGTGGAAGACGAAGGCTGCGGCAAGGGCGAGCGTGGCGGCGGTCCTGGAGACTCGCGACATCGTTCCTCCGTTCGAGAGGGAAAGGTGGTACCGCGTACGGGATTTGAACCCGTGATCTCCGCCTTGAGAGGGCGGCGTCCTAACCGCTAGACGAACGCGGCACATCCCGATTTCGGGGGGCTTTTTCGGCCCGCGGGGAGGCGAAATCTAGCATGCGGCCGTTCAGAGGCACAATCCCGGCATGGAATTCGGCATCCTCGGGCTCGAGCTCTCGGGCAAGACGACTCTGTTCTCTCTCCTGACCGGCCACCAGGCGGCCGCCACGCCGCACAAGCGCGAAGCACACGTGGGTATCGCGCATGTGCCCGATCCGCGCCTCGACAAGCTGACCGCGATGTTCAAGCCGAAGAAGCACACGCCGGCGATCGTGAAGTTCGTGGACGTGCCGGGCGTGACGAAAGGCGGAGGGCAGAGCCTGAACCTGCCCGAGCTCCGGCAGATGGACGGCCTGGCGGTCGTCGTGCGGGGCTTCAAGTCCGAGGAAGTGCCTCATCCCGAGGGCTCGGTCGATCCGGCGCGCGACCTCGAGCTCCTGGAGACGGAAATGCTCCTCGCGGATCTCTCGGTCGTCACGAACAGGCTGGAGCGCGTGCTCAAGGACCTCGCGAAAAAGAAAACACCCGAGCTCGAGTCGGAGAAGAACCTCCTGACCCGCTTTCGCGGCGCGCTCGACAAAGGCGAGCCACTCAGGCCGTTCGAGGTCTCGCCGGACGAGGAGAAGCTCGTGCGGGGCTTCGGCCTTCTGACGCGAAAGCCGATGCTCGTGATCCTGAACGCGAGCGAGGACGAGGCCTCGGACCTCGACGGGGCGCTCCAGCGCGCGAATCTCGACAAGTGGAAAGGCCAGCCGAAGGTCGCCTTCAGCGAGGTCTCGGCTCCGATCGAGCAGGAGATCGCCGCGATGTCGTCGGAGGACCAGGCGGAGTTCCTGAAGGGCCTCGGTCTTCCGGACCGCGCGCTCGACCGGCTGCTCCATGCCGCGTACGACCTCCTCGGCCTCGTCTCCTTCCTGACGGCGGGCGAGGATGAATGCCGGGCCTGGTCGATCCCGCGCGGCACGCACGCCGCCCAGGCGGCGGGCGTCATCCACACCGACTTCGAGAAGCACTTCATCAGAGCCGAGGTCGTCCCGTTCCAGACGCTCATGGAATCGGGCTCGCTCGCGGCGTGCCGCACGCACGGGACGCTCCGCCTCGAGGGCCGCGACTACGTCGTGAAGGACGGGGACGTCATCAACTTCCGCGTCAGCGCGTAAGGAGCCTCGGGGGTGCCCCTCGGCGCGCCGCATGAGGCAAATGCCTCAGGTGCGTTCTCGTGCCGGAACCCACGTTGAAGGCGGAGGAGATTGAGATCATGGAAACTTTTGCGCTCAGATACGAATCCAAGGGAGCCGCCTCGGAGGTTCCTTACCGCGGCACCCGGCTGCTCAGGCATCCCCTGTACACGAAGGGGTCGGCCTTCAACGCTCAGGAACGGAAGGACTTCGGGCTGGAAGGGCTCCTCCCTAACGCCGTGAGTACCATGGAACAGCAGGAGAAGCGGGTCTACGCCAACATCTCGCGGAAGACGGACCCCCTCGAGAAGTACATCGGACTGGCGGCCCTGCAAGACCGGAACGAGCACCTCTTTTACCGGCTCCTGGTGAACCACGTCGAGGAGTACCTGCCCATCGTTTACACCCCGACGGTCGGCCGGGCATGCCAGGAGTTCAGCCACATCTTCCGGCGGGCCCGCGGGCTCTGGATCACGCCCGCGCACCGCGGGCGGATCTACGAGATCCTCGGCAATGCTCCTTTCGACGACGTGAGGCTCATCGTCGTGACGGACAACGAGCGAATCCTCGGCCTCGGCGACCAGGGCGCGGGAGGCATGGGGATCCCCATCGGCAAGCTCGCTCTCTACACGGCGGCCGCGGGCATCCACCCGTCGCACACGCTTCCGATCAGCCTCGACGTCGGCACGGACAACGAGTCGCTCCTCAAGGACGAGCTCTATCTCGGCTGGCGGCTTCCGCGGCTGCGCGGCCCCGAGTACGACTCCCTGGTCGAGGAATTCGTCCAGGCCGTGAAGAAGCGCTTCCCGAAGGCGCTGCTGCAGTGGGAGGACTTCAAGAAGGTCAACGCCTTCAACCTGCTCGACCGCTATCGGAAGGTCATCCCCTGCTTCAACGACGACATCCAGGGAACAGCCGCCATGGCCGTGGCCGGAATCATGGCCGGCTGCCGGTCGACGGGAATTCCCCTCAAGGACCAGCGAGTCGTCATCCTGGGAGCGGGTGCCGCCGGTGTCGGCATCGCCCGCCTGATACGCGACACGTTCCGGCGCGCAGGCCTCCAGGGCGAGAACCTGACCCGGGCCATCGCGAACCTCGACAGCAAGGGCCTCGTCGTGGACGACGAGGAGATCAAGGACGTCCACAAGCGGGAGTTCGCGTGGCCGGCGGCTCTCGCCGCGAAGGCGGGCCTCAAGAAGGGGTCGCGGGATCTCCTGGCCGTCGTCCGAGCGGTGAAGCCCACGGTCCTGATCGGGACTTCCGGCGAGCCGGACACATTCACGGAAGCGGTCGTGCGCGAGATGGCGAAGCATGTCGAACGCCCCGTCATCTTCCCGATGTCGAACCCGACGAACAAGACCGAAGGGAAGCCCGTGGATCTCGTGGCCTGGACGAACGGACGCGCGCTCATCGCCACCGGGAGCCCGTTCGACCCGGTGCCCTGGCAGGGCCGCTCGATCACGATCAGCCAGGCGAACAACTCCTTCATCTTCCCCGGCGTCGGCCTCGGGATCCTCGTGGCCGAGGCGAAGGAGGTCACCGACGGGATGTTCGCCGTGGCCGCCCAGCGGCTCGCCGACGAGGTGAAAGAGCCGGACCTCGCGTCCGGATGCCTCTTCCCGTTCACGCACGAAATCCGCCGCATCAGCGGGCGGATCGCCGAAGCTGTCGTGGCCGAGGCGCGGAACGCGGGCGTCGGGCGCCAGATCCCAGACGCGGAGATCCCGAAAGCGGTCGCCGCCATGATGTGGGATCCGGCCTATCTCCCGATGGTTCCGGTCCCGACCCACGCGGAGAGGCCCGCGCTTTCTCCGGTCCTCGCCTAGGATCTTCTTTCGACCGCGCCATCCAGCGCCCGTGCCCGAAAGGCACGGGCGCCTCTTCTTTTCCGGCAGGCCTTCTTCAGTCGGATTGACGCGCCCAGCGGAAGATCTCGGGCAGCGTGGGCTTCTTGCCGTACATCAGGATTCCGACGCGGTAGACGCGTCCCGCGAACCACGCGACGGCGACGATCGTCGCGACGAGGAGCGCGACGGACGTCGCGATCTGCCAGAGCGGCGGCGTCTGCACGGAAATGCGCATGAACATCATGAGCGGCGCCGTGAACGGGAAGAAGGACAGCACCGTCGCGAGCGTGCCGTTCGGCTGGTTGAACGCGAAGAACCACGTGACCGACGTGAAGACGAGCATCATCGTCGGCAGGATCACGAATTGCTGCGCCTCCTGCTCGGTGTTGAACGGGGCCGAGAGCGCGGCGTAGAGCGACGCGTAGAGGAAGTACCCGAGGACGAAGAAGAGGACGAAGGCGCCGATCGTCGCGATCGGGATGTGGGGCAGGCCCTCGCCCATTCCGGCGATCGCCGCGACGCCCGGAAGCGCGATCGCGAGCGCGAGGCACGCCCAGACGGCGTATTGCGTGAGGCCCACGAGGCCGATCCCGAGGATCTTCCCGAGCATGAGCGTCGTCGGCTTGATGGACGAGACGATGACCTCCACGATCCGGTTGTTCTTCTCCTCGAGGACGCCGCGCATGATCGCCGCGCCGTACATGAAGATCGAGATGTAGATCAGAAAGAAGAACGTCCCGGAGATCGCGAGGTTCATCCCGACGTTGCGGCCGTCCTCGCCGCTTTCGACTTCCTTCGCCTCGTGCGGCTCGAGGTCGACGTTCAGGCGGGCGGCGTCGTAGACCGCGGGGTCGATCCCCCGGTCCTTGAGGCGCTCTTTCGTCACGGCGCGCGAAAGGTACCGCGCGATCTGCTGGCGCATGACGATCTCGGCCTTGACGCTCTCGGCGCGCCATTCCGCGACGCCTTTGTCCAGCGTCAGCGGCGTCAGGACGATGTACGCCTTGATCTTCCCGGCCTGCACGTCCGCGTTCAGTCCGCGCCGTACGTCCGGGAGCGTTCCGGGCGTGACGTCCACGTTGACGAGGTCGAGCTCCGTCGTGATCTTCGGCTTCTGGGCCTGGTTGGCCTTCTCGAGCACCTCCGTGTCCGAGATGCTCCTGTCCTTCTTCGGCTCGGCCTTCTTCTTCTCCTCCTCGTCGTCGGTCGGCCGGGAGCGGTACTCCGCGACGAGCGGGGCGTAGAGGCGGCCTGTGACGTCCACGACGCCGATCCGGCCCTTCGCGACGAGAGTCCTGCCGAGCGCGACCTGCATGAAGATGATGCCGAGGCCGAGCGTCGGGATGAGAAAGGTCGCGATCCAGAACGCCTTCGTCCTCACCTGCTGGAGATATTCGCGCCTGATGACCGCGAAGAGCTTCGAGCTCATGGCTATTTCAGCTCCTCGGCGGTCGGGGCCTCGAGACCCGACTCCTGAACGCACTTGATGAAGATGTTCTCGAGCTCGGGCTCCGGCTCGACGGGCGGCGGAAGAGGGACCCTGTCCCGGTACGCGTGCTTGATCTCCTTCACGGTGCCGTCGAGGAGTTTCTTCGCCCGGTAGAGGAGCGCGATCCTGTCGCAGAGGCGCTCGGCCTGCTCGAGGACGTGCGTCGAGAAGACGACCGTCTTACCGCTCTTCTTGAACGCGCCGAGGAAGTCCTTCACGAGGACGACGTTGATCGGGTCGAGCCCGGAGAACGGCTCGTCCAGGATCAGGATATCCGGGTCGTGCACGATCGTGCCGAGGAACTGCACCTTCTGCTGCATGCCCTTGCTCAGCTCCTCGGTCTTCTTCTGGAGCCACGGCCTGAGGTCCATCGAGTCGATCCACGGCGAGAGGCGCTTCATCGCCGTCGCCTTGTCCACGCCCTTGATCGTCGCGAAAAAAAGGAGCTGGTCGACGACCTTCATCTTCCGGTAGAGCCCGCGCTCCTCGGGCAGATAGCCGATGCGCTCCTGCAGCTTTTCGCTCATCTTCTCGCCGAGCACGCGGATCTCGCCCGCGTCCGGCTTCGTGATGTTCATGATCATCCGGATCGTGGTCGTCTTCCCGGCGCCGTTCGGGCCGAGGAGTCCGAACGTCGTCCCGTACGGAATTTCCAGGTCGAGACCGTCGACGGCCGCGAACTTGCCGAAGCGCTTCACGACACCCTGGAGAGAGATCGCGGCCGTCATGCGGGGTTTCCTCCTCGGCGGATTCCGGGACGATATACGCGCCGGGCGGGGACGAGGTTTAGTCGGCCGGGGACCAGTTCCACGCATGAGCCTCGAACACCGGGACTTGCGCCGCCCGCCGCCTTCCGCTAGTGTTCCCCCTCCGCGCGGTTCTCGCGTGCGCCCATAGCTCAACTGGATCAGAGCGTTTGACTACGGATCAAAAGGTTGGGGGTTCGAGTCCTCCTGGGCGCACCAATGTTTTTCAGAGGTTCGTGATGGCCGCCTTGCTTCTCGGATCGATTCCGTAGTTTTCGCAGAGGAGCGGCGTAGTTCTTACGGTTGTTGACACCTCCTTTTCAGCCGAAAATCAGCCGGCGATGCATCGGAATTTTCCCCTCGGAGAGGTAGTGATCCACCTCGGGGAGCCACCAGACGGGAATCCGTACCGCCAGACGGCAATGGCCTCGGAGCGCGTGGCCGCGCTGTACGCGGCGTATTCCGGCGCCGACACGTCGCGTTGGACCTTCTGGCACATACCGTCGCAGGGCGGCCCCCAGAGACTCACGGCCCCGACTTTCGAAATCGACTGGTCGGCGCTCGACGCCGCGGCTTCGACAAGCACGTTCTAGAGGACCCAGCGACCTTCGGTCGCTGCAAGCTCGCGCGCGCGTGCAAACTGGTCGAGCCGGGACCGTGGCTCAGGACCCAGCCGTTCTCTCCACCGTGCAGAGAGTGATAACGGATGGGGCTCGTGTCCCTTTGGCCGGTTTCGGGTGACCGGAGCTAAAATAGATCCGTTTTGGAGGCACCACGATGTCCGTGAATCTCTCCATCAAGAACGTACCCGACGACCTCGCGGATCGGCTGCGCGAGCGCGCAGAAAGGAACCATCGTTCGCTCCAGAGGGAGCTGCTCATGATCCTGGAGGAGGCGGCGATTCCGAGAATCAACGGGCGTGAGGCTCTCGCGCGGATCCGCGCACTCGGCCTGAAGACGCGCAGCGAATCCACGAGGCTGATCCGCGAGATGCGGGATGCCCGTTAGAGTCGTGGATGCGTCGGTCATCGCCGCCATCACATTTGGCGAGCCCGAAGCGGAACGCGCCGCGAGCCTGATCGGCGACGCCGAGCTCGTCGCGCCCGCTCTCCTCCGCTTCGAGGTGACGAATATCGCCTGGAAGAAGGTGCGGCGGTATCCGAACCAGGCCGGCCTCATCGCCGCCGGGCTTCGAGTCGCGCTCGAGCTGGACGTTCGCTATCTGGAGGTCGATCACGAAGCGGTGCTGGATCTGGCGGTCGAGAAGGGCGTGACGGCCTACGACGCCGCTTATCTCTGGCTCTCCCGGGCTCTGAAGGCGCCGCTCCTCACGTTCGACGGGCGGCTCGCCCGCGAAGGCCGCACCTGACGGTACCTTCCTTCCCCTGCCCCGTGGTCTGACCGGCCGCCCAGGGCCCTACGCGCGATAAATGGCGAACGCGGCTCCCTGCGGGTCCGAGAAGACGGCGAAGGGTCCGACCCCCGGGATGTCGGTCGGGGGCACGTGCGTCACCGCGCCGAGAGCCGCCGCCCGGGCCGCTGTCTCGTTGCAATCGGCCACGGCGAAGTAGGCGAGCCAGTGGGACGGCGCCTTCGCGTCGGGCGGAAGCGCCATCATGCCGCCGATCGGCACGCCTGAGAGAGCCCACTCGGTGTACGTCATTCCGCCGCCCGTGCCGGTCTTCGCGCTCCAGCCGAAGAGCGCGGTGTAGAACGCCTCGGCCTTCGTCGTGTCGGACGTGTTGAGCTGTCCCCAGCAGAACGCGCCCGGCTCGTTGTGGATGCCGAGGCCGGTGTTCTTCCCCGCCTGCCAGGCGTTGCAGACCGCTCCCGTCGGGTCTTTCAGCACCGCCATCCGGCCCAGGTCGAAGACGTCGAACGCGCCCATCAGAACCTCGCCGCCGAGCTTCGCGCATTGCCTGGCCGACGCGTCGGCGTCCGCCGTGGCGACGTAGAGCATCCAGTGAGGCGGCGCGCCCGGCTGCTGCTTCGGGTCCAGGGTGTAGGCCGCGGCTACGTCTCGCCCCTTCAGCTTGAAGACCGTGTAGACGCCGCCCGGGCCGATGGGCGTGTCGACGAAGCTCCAGCCGAAGAGCTTCCCGTAGAACTCCTTCGCGGCGTTCTGGTCGGTCGTCCCGAGCTCGATCCAGCAGAACGCGCCGGGCGGGTGCGACGTGACTTCCGGCATGGCGACATCCTCCTTTCAGATTGCAGGGTGCACGATCTACGCCGGCCGTCGGCAGAGGTTTCCGGAAAGCGCGGCGCTAACGCCTTCGCATTTCCTCCGGAGCGACGAGCTTTTCCGGCGGCGTCTTGACGTCGACGCCGTGAAACGACGCGATCGCCCAATCTGCTTCCGGACTTCACCATCACCTGCAGGAGGCGCGTCCGGATGACCTTCTCGGCGTCGACGAAGACCGCCGGGGGCGCCTTGTGGAAGCCCGACACTTCCGTGTCGATCTCCACGAGCGCGACGTCCGGCTTGAGGAACCTGATCTTCCTCACCTTGAGGGCGAGGAGACTGCCTTTGAAGTACGAGGAGAGGAGCTCGGCCTGGCGCCGTTCGATCTCCGCGCGGCCGCGGGAGACCGCGCCCAGGACGTCCGTCAGCGAGCCGTCCTCCTGGAACCGCGCAGCGAAGGCTTTCGCGTCCGCGCGATTCCATGCGTCTTCCTCCGCTTCGACCGCTTTCCGGACCAGCAGCTCCTCGGAGGCCGCGACCGGGTCGAGGAGAACCGTTCCGGGCGGGAAGATCGCGGGTTTCCCGTCCGCCGGCGCCGGAGACGTCGGCGGCGTTTCGGAAACCGCCGGAGCGGCTCCGCCCGCGGGAGGCTCGTACTCGGACGAGAGGATCCTGCCGTCGCCCGCGTCGACCATGACCTCCTGAACGCCGCCCTTGCTCGCGAAGCGCAGATCGAACGGCCACGCGAGGCATCCGTTCACGACCTCGACCCCGGAGGACATGACCGACGTGACTTTCTGGGGCGCGACGGATGCGATCGCGCGCGCCTCGGCGTCCTTTGAAGTCACCTTCGCCATGCGCGAGAGATCCTCGTGCGAGGTGCCCCGCGGCGGGTGAATGGAGCAATCCGGCTTCTGGGCGTTCGCGAGGGTGGAGACGAAGAAAAGGAGGCCGGCGGCGGCGACTTGCTGGCGGCGCATGAAAGCTCCTCCCCGACATTATGTGCGCGATCCGCGGCACACGGCTTGCGGTGAAGTCGTCCGGAGGGTTACTTGAAGAAAGGTGAAACCGGAAAGACCGGGCGCTCGGCTCACCGGGTGGGAACCGCGATCGGCGCCATGGGCGCAGGAGTCGCCGGCGCGGCGGCGGGCGCCGCCATGGGCGGCCCGATCGGCGCGGTCGTCGGCGCGGCCGCGGGCGCGGCGTTCGGTGCGGTCGCCGGCAACAGCTTCGTCTCCGAGTTCGATGCCGAGGAGGAAGCGACATACTGGAGCGACCAGTTCCAATTCCGTCCTTACTACCGCTCCGGGACGACGTTTGCGGACTACGAGCCCGCGTACCGCTACGGCTGGGAGAGCGCGCGCCGTCCGGAATTCGCGCATCGGACATTCGAGAGCCTGGAGGACGACCTGGCCGCCGAGTGGCTCAGGGAGCGGAACGCCGTGGCCGACGACTGGACGCTCTATCGCGATGCCGTGCGCGACGCCTGGGACCGTATCCGGAACGGTTGACGGCTGCCCCTCTGGCTCGAGCTCGCGTCCGACCGCCCGCGATGTGAAGGACCTCTCGTCGTAACCTTGTCGGATGAAGGCGCTGCCCGACGAACGGTTCATGCGCGACGCCCTCGCCTCTGCCCGCCGGGCCCTTTCGCACCGCGACGTGCCGGTGGGCGCCGCCGTCGTGAAGGACGGACTGGTGATCGCGCGCGGGCGAAACGCGCGCGAACGAGACCGCGATCCCACGGCGCACGCCGAAATCGTCGCCATCCGGCGCGCCGCGAAGAAGCTGGGTTCGTGGCGGCTCTCCGGCTGCACGCTGTACGTCACGCTCGAGCCCTGCGCCATGTGCGCGGGGGCGATGGTCCTCGCGCGCCTGCCGCGACTCGTCTACGGGGCCTCTGACCCGAAAGCGGGGTTCACCGGATCGCTCGGAAATATCGTCCGCCATCCCCGGCTCAACCACCGGGTGGACGTCAAGGCGGGCGTCCTCGCGGCGGAATGCGGCAGAATCCTCGTGGAGTTCTTCCGTGAAAGACGAGCCGAAACGCCCCGCCCGGCGCTCTGACGCGCCCTTCGACGCCCCGGAAGCGCCCGCGCTGCGCTGCCCGTCGTGCGGCGCCGCCGCCAAGGAGGGCGACCGGGCGTGCGGGCATTGCGGCTCGCTCCTCTCCACCCGCCGCTGCGCGGTCTGCTTCGCTCTCTCTCCTCGGGATGCCGAACGGTGCGTGAGATGCGGCGCGCTGCTCCCGGCCGAAGCGCTGAAGCCGGCCGCCGGCTCCTGTCCCGACTGCCGCCAGCCCCTCGTCGCACGCTCGGCAGGCGTGGTCGGCTTCTCCGAGTGCGCCCGCTGCGGCGGGCTCTTTCTCGGGCAGGAGGCGTTCGAGGCGGTCGAAAAGGACGCCGCGACGCGGGAAAGGGCGCGCGCATTCGACGAGACCCCGCGAAAAGGAGCCGCGCCGGAGCCGCGCTTCCACTATCGGCCCTGCCCCGTGTGCCGGAAACTGATGAACCGGTCGAATTTCGGAGGCGGCTCGGGCGTCATCGTGGACGCCTGCGGGCCGCACGGCGTCTTTTTCGACAGGGGCGAGCTGACGAAGATCGTGGACTTCATCGAGAAGGGCGGCTGGGAGCGGGTGAAGAAGCGAGAGAAAGAGAGGATGGAAGAAGAGATATCCGCTCTGGAGAGCAGGAAGACGGGAGGGCTCGCTCTCGAGTCGGGTTCCAGCGGCGGGCTGCCTCAGGTGATCGGTCTTCTCGCCTCCATCCTGAGACCCTGAACCCTTGACGCCCGACCTTGTTCGCGTCAACCTTCGCGTTCCGCGCGCGCGGACAGGTGTCCGAGTGGTTTAAGGAACACGGTTGGAAGCCGTGCGTAGCCGAAAGGTTACCGTGGGTTCGAATCCCACCCTGTCCGCCATCTTTCGAAGGCCGCCCGAAAGATCGGCACGCATTTCGCACTCCCCGGTGTGGCGCCGGTCCGCGGTGCCGGAAAGGGGTCTGTCTGATGAAGAACGTACTCCGCTCGACCCTCGCCAGCCTCGCCGCCTGTCTCGCCCTCTGTCTCGCCGCGCCGGATGCTGCGGCGGCCGGAGGCCCGCTGCTCGAGAAGGTGATCGAGGTCCCGCGCGCGACGCGCATCCCGCTCGACCTGGCGTGGGAGAAGTGCGTGCTCGTCGACGTCGAGACGCAGAACGACCCCGGCGACAAGGCGGTGCAGGCGGCGAAGGAGCACGACCCGAAGGACCTCACGTTTCTCCTGGTGCGCTTCCGCTACAAGAACGCGGACTGGGTCGACCACCGCGTGCGCCTGCGCGCGGTGCTGCTCGACGAGGCGGGAAACGTCCTCGCGGACGCCGGGCGCACGGGCACGCTGGACAAGAACCAGACGGACGACACGCTGAGCTTCCCGATGAAGGTGAAGACGGTGGACTGGCCGAAAGCGGCGAAGATGAAGGTCACCGCGAGCTTTCTGAAGTAGCGGTACGTATAATCCGCCGTTCCGATCGGCCGCGGTGAGGTGCTGGAGTGGTTGATCAGGACGGTCTCGAAAACCGTTTTACCCGAAAGGGTAACGTGGGTTCGAATCCCACCCTCACCGCCATTCGTTCGGGCCGCGGAACCTCTCTCTTCGTTCCGCGTATTAGATCCAGAGTGCACGTGGATCGGCCGCGAGGGATCGTCGTCCTCTCGCTCCTGCTCATCGCCGGGAAGGCCGCCGGGAGCGAGCCGACGAAAGGCCCGGAGATCCGCATCGCGCGGGCTGCCGGGCCGATCACGATCGACGGGGAGCTCGACGACCCCGGCTGGCAGGGCGCGATGCGGGTCGACACCTGGTACGAGACGAACCCGGGCGACAACCTTCCCGCCAAGCTGAAGAACGTCGGATACCTCGCCTACGACGACAAGTTCCTCTACGCCGGCTTCTCGTTCGCCGACCCGAATCCCTCGAAAATCCGGGCGCCCTTCGCGGACCGGGACAATGTCTCGGGCTCCTCCACCGACTACGGCGGGCTCATCCTCGACACGAGGGGCGAGGCGAAGAACGCCATTCTCTTTCTCGCGACTCCGCGCGGCATCCAGTACGACGCCTTCACGGACGACAGCAGCAGCGAGGACTCGTCGCCCGACTGGCACTGGGAAGCGGCGGGGAAGATCACGAAGGAGGGCTGGCAGCTCGAGATCCGCATCCCGTTCTCCTCCCTTCGCTACCCGAAGGCCGACCTTCAGAAGTGGAACGTCCTTCTCTACCGGAATTACCCGCGCGACTTCCGGTACCAGATGTTCTCGGCGAAGCTGCCTCGCGACGAGAACTGCTTCATCTGCCACTCGAACCCGCTCGCGGGGCTTCAGGGGCTTCCCAGGGGAGGAAATCTCATCGTCGCGCCCTACGTCACCGCAAAGGAGGAAGCCGTGCCGCGGGACGGAACGGGAAGCCCGCTCGTCAACCAGCCCGTCAAGGTGGACGGCGGGCTCGACGTGAAGTGGACCCCGAACGCCGTCACGGCGATCGACGGCACGATCAACCCCGACTTCTCCCAGGTGGAGTCCGACGTGGCGCAGCTGACGGCGAACCAGCGCTTCGCCCTCCTCTACCCCGAAAAGCGCCCCTTCTTCCTGGAAGGAATCGATCTCTTCGCGACACCGATCCAGGCCGTGTACACGCGGACCATCACGGCGCCGCGCTGGGGCGCGCGCGTCACGGGCAAGCTCGGGGGCACGTCCTACACGGCGCTCGTGACCGAAGACAAGGGGGGAGGCAGCGTCATCCTGCCGGGACCGAACGGCTCCGAGCTTCGCCGATCAGGACTTCAAGTCGTTCGTGGCGGTCGGCCGCGTCCGACACGATTTCGGCAACTCCTTCGCGAGCCTTCTCGTCGCCGACCGCGAAATTCAGGGCGGCGGGTACAACCGGGTTCTCGGCCCGGACTTCCAGTGGCGCCCGACGCCGCGCGACACCCTCCGGGGGCAGATTCTCCTGAGCGCCTCGGAGACGCCGAACCGGCCCGACCTCGCCGCGGAGTGGGACGGGCGAAGGCTCTCCGGGCACGCGGCCGACGTGTCGGCCTCGCACAGCGACGCGGTCTTCGACGTCCTGGGCGAGTACAAGGACTTCGGGAAGGAGTTTCGCGCCGACGACGGGTTCGTCCCGCAGGTGGGGTTCCGGGAAGGCTACTTCGAGACCGGGTACACGATCCGGCCGATCAACGCGCCGATCAACCGCTTCAGGGCGTACCTGATCGCCGACTACCAGGCCGAAACGGAAGGTCCGCTTGATCTTCCGGCAGATCTCGCCCGGGTTCGGGATGGACGGCCTCTGGAGCTCGTTCACGCGGATCCGGGTCGGGTTCGACCGGGTGCGGGCCGGCGACGTCACGATTCCCCGCACGCAGCTCCTCTACACCGTGCAGTTCAGCCCGTCGCGCGCCATCTCGCAGATCTCCCTCGACGGATTCCTGGGAGAGGAGGTCGACTTCGTCGGGGCGCGGCCGGGGCACGGCGGCCGGGTCACCGCCTCGGCGAACATCCGCCCCACGAATCATCTCGAGCTGCAGTTCGACAGCGACGTCCGCTGGCTGAACGTGAAGCCCTTCGAAGGGGGCAGCGAGCAGCGCCTCTTCACGGCGCAGGTGGAGCGCCTAAAGGCCACCTACACTTTCACCGCGCGCTCGTACCTGCGGGCTCATCGGCCAGTACGTCCTGACGGAACGGAACCCGTCGCTGTATCCGAGCCCGGTGAGCGAGCGGGAAGGCTCGTTCAACGGGTCGCTCCTTTTCGCCTACAAGCTGAACTGGCAGACCGTGCTCTTCGCGGGCTATGGGGACAACCGGACCGTCACGGAGGAGAACCGGCTCGAGAAGACCGACCGGCAGTTCTTCCTGAAGGTCTCCTACGCCTTTCAGCGCTGACGGCGCTCAGCGATTCCCGCCCGTGGCCGATGCCGCGGCGCTTCGTTCCGCCCGCGTATCATCCGCGCTTGCCACGCCCTTCGGGCTCGCGTCTCGGACCGTTCGAGATCCTCGCGCCGATCGGCGCGGGCGGGATGGGCGAGGTCTACCGCGCCCGCGATCCTCAACTGGGTCGCGAAGTGGCCATCAAGGTCCTCCCCGAGTCGCTGGCGAAGGACCCCGAGGCCCTGGCTCGCTTCCAGGTCGAGGCCCGTGCCCTGGCCGCGCTCTCCCACCCCAACATTCTCGGCATCCACGACCTCGACACCGACGGCGACGTCTCGTTCGCCGTCATGGAGCTGCTGGAGGGCGAGACGCTTCGCGACAAGCTGAAGGACGGCGCTCCTCTCCCGCAGCGGAAGGCCGTCGAGTATTCGCGCGAGATCGCGCGGGGCCTCTCGGCCGCGCACGAGAAGGGGATCGTCCACCGGGACCTCAAGCCCGAGAACGTGTTCATCACCAAAGACGAGAGGGTGAAGATCCTGGACTTCGGCCTGGCGAAGAGGACGGAAAAGAGCGCGAGCGAAGACGAGACGAGCTCGCCGACGGCGTCGAAGGGCACCGAACCCGGCACCGTGATGGGCACGATGGGCTACATGGCCCCGGAGCAGGTACGGGGGCTCGCGGTGGACCACCGGGCCGACATCTTCGCGTTCGGGGCGATCCTGTACGAGCTCCTCACGGGACAGCGCGCGTTCAAGGGGCCGACGGCCAGCGACACGCTGGCGGCCATCCTCAGGGACGAGCCCCCGGAGCTGACGCGAACGAACCTGAACATCCCGGCGGGGCTGGAGCGGATCGTGCGGCACTGCCTCGAGAAGAGCCCCGAGGCGCGGGCTCAGTCGGCACACGATCTGGCCTTCGATCTGGAGACGCTGGCGAGCATGTCCGGAGCGACGGGCGAGCGATCGTCGCTCGCCGTGCCGAGCAGCGTTCCGTTCAGGCGCCGCGGTCTCGTCGCGGTGCTCGGCACTGCCGCTGTCGTCGTCGTCGCCGTCGTTGCGGTGATCGTGATGTCACGCCGCCCTGCCGGTCGCGCCGGCCCACGCCGGTGTCAAGCGCCTGGCCGTCCTTCCCTTCGAGAACCTCGGCTCGAAAGAGGACGACTACTTCGCCGACGGCATCACGGACGAGGTGCGCGGGAAGCTGACGAACCTGCCGGGCCTGCAGGTCATCGCGCGCACCAGCTCGAACGGGTACAGGAAGACGCCGAAGAAGCCGCAAGAAATCGGAAAGGAGCTGGATGTCGAGTACCTGCTCACGGGCACCGTCCGCTTCGCGAAGGGAAGCGACGGTACGAGGCGCGTCCAGGTGAGCCCGGAGCTGAGCCTGGCCTCGAGCGCGGCGTCGCAGTGGGCGCAGCCTTTCGACGCGACGCTGACGGACGTCTTCCAGGTGCAGGGGGAGATCGCCACGCGGGTGGCTCAGGCGCTCGACATCGCGCTCGTGGCCGGCGAGAAACGCATGCTGGAGGCGAAGCCGACTCGAAACCTTCCCGCCTACGAGGCCTATCTGCGCGGTGAGGAGGCCTCGCAGTCGATGGTGGTCGGCGACGCTCCGAGCCTCCGGCGCGCCGTCGGCCACTACGAGCAGGCGGTGGCCCTCGACGAGGGCTTCGTGGAGGCGTGGGCACGGCTCAGCCGTGCCTCGTCGTTGCTCTACGTCAACGGCGTTCCCACGCCGGCCGAGGCCGAGAGGGCGCTACGGGCCGCGGAGAAGGCGCTTGCGCTGGGACCGGAGCGCCCGGAGGGCCATCAGGCGCTGGGCGATTATTACAGGCTCGTCGTCAAGGACACGGCCCGAGCGCTTCCCGAAATGGAGCGGGCAGACCGCCTCTCTCCGGGCAGCGCGGATTACGCCGTGTCCTTGGCGGTCGCCGAGCAGTGGCTCGGACGCTGGGAGGCGTCACTCGGACGTCTAAAGGAGGCGCAGCGCCTCGATCCACGCTCGGTCAGAACCCTGCTGACCCTGGGCTTCGCAGCTCTCCGTTTGCACCGCACGTCGGAGGCCCGGACGGCCTTCGACCGCGGGCTCGCCCTCGCCCCGACGAACCTTGCGCTCCTGCACCGGAAGGCCATGACGTATCTTTTGGAGGGAGACCTGACGGGAGCTCGTGCGGTTCTGAAGGCGGCGCCGAAGGAAGTGGAGCCGACGGCGCTCGTGGCCTACATGGCCAGCGCCGGGGACTTCGTCTGGGTGCTCGACGAGGCGCAGCGCGACCTCCTCGTTCGCCTCACGCCGAGCGCCTTCGACGACGATCGCGGCGTCTGGGCCCTCTGCCTCACGCAGGCGTACGCGCTGAAGCGCGACGAACCGAGTGTCCGGAAGTACGCCGAGAGCGCCCGCGCCGCCTTCGAGGAGCATCTCGCGGCGGCACCGCAGGACGCCCAGCTCCACGCCGAGCTCGGCCTTTCGCTCGCGTACCTGGGAAGGAAGGTCGAGGCGATCCGCGAGGCCGAGAAAGCGATGGAGCTCCTGCCAACCTCCAGGGATGCGTTCCTCGGTCCCTACCTCCAGCACCAGCTCGTGCGCGTCCATATCCTCACCGGCGAAAACGAGAAGGCGCTCGACAAGCTGGAGTCGCTGCTGAAGATTCCGTACTTCCTCTCGCCCGGCCGGCTGAGGATCGACCCCAACTTCGACGCGCTGCGGCAGAGCCCGAGGTTCCAGAAGCTGGTGGGGTGAGGGCTGATTCGGCCCCGATTCAGCGCGACTGCCGAGCTCGGGCTCGAAGAGGCGGTCGCGGTCGGCGATCGCGGCGAAAGCCACGTCGTCCACGAATCCCGATTCGGCCATGCGCGCGAGCCTCCAGAAATCCTCCACGTGCCCGCGGATGCGCGCTTCGGCGTAGTCGCGTGAGACCTCGTTGTCGATCAGGAACGGCCAGTCGGACGCCTGAAGCAGCAGGGCCTGGCGCTCGAGGGCCGCGAAGAGCGGGAGCGGAATCCTCTCGCGCCGGTCCTCGAACCCTTCCAGCGCGCGCTCGGCCGCGTCCACCTCGCGCCAGTACGGGATGGTGTGCTCGTTCCACCACACCTGAAAGTCGCCTCCGCGTCCCCAGGTGCCGGGCGGCAGGCGGAGCACGTCGGGGGCCGGCGCGGCCGCGAGCGCCTCCGAGGCCGTGCGCGGCACGACGCGCTCGCTTCCCGCGAGCCGGGAGAAGACCGCCTCGAGGAAGTCCACGCCCTCGAACCACCAGTGGCCGAACAGCTCGAAATCGAACATGGCGACGACGACCGGCGCATCGCCGTCGGGCAGGGGCGGCGCGCTTTCGAGCAGCTTGACGAAGTGGTCGGCGTGCGACGCGAGGGCGCCGGCGACGGCCGCGCGCTCGTAAGGGAGCTTGTCGGGGAGGTCGAGTCGCGAATCCGTGACGCGCCAGTAGCGATGGCCGCTCGGGGCGCGCTTCTTGTGGAACTCGAGGTAGCGCCCGTCGCCGGGATAGCCGACCTTGCCGGACCACACCTGTTGCGACGAGAGCGGGTCCCGCGCGAACACGCCGACGCGCTCGCCGTGCGCGGCGCGAACCGCGTGGATGCGGTAGGGAGTCGCGCCGCTCTCCGGCAGATCGACCTCACCCCCGTAGGCGGGGACGACGCGGCCGCCCGTGACGAGGTGCGTCTCCACGAAGAAGTACTTCAAGCCGCGCACGGCGAGGAACTCCTCGAGGCCGCACCGGTTCTCGACGTGCCCGTCCGCGGGCGAAGTCCACGGGCCGCCCGGCCTGTAGGCGCACTCGGGCAGCCAGATGCCCCGCGCCTCGCGCCGGAAGTGGCGCCGGTGCGCCGCGAGGCCGGCGTCGAGCTGGCGGTCGATGGCGCGGTCGTTCGGGAGGAGCGGCAGGAACCCGTGCGTGGCCGCCGAGGCGATCATCTCGAGAGCGCCGAGCTCGGCGAGGCGGCGGAAGGACGGCGTGAGGCCGCCCTCGCGCCCGGCGAGATCCGAGCGGAGGCCCCCGTAGAAAGCGGACCAGAAACGGGCGACGGACGCGGCCGCGCCGTCGCCGCTGTCGGAAAGTCGCGCCTCGTCTTCCTGGGCCGCGCGCGCGCGCTGCGCGAGATAGCCCTCGAATCCCCGGGTGAAGCGCTCGTCCGCGAGCTGTTCGGAAAGCACGGGCGTCATCCCGACCGTTGCCTTGACGGGAATCCCGGCCTGAAGCAGCCGTTCGACGGCGATGAGGAACGGCTGGTACGTCTCGGCGGCGGCCTCGTAGAGCCAGTTCGCGCCGTGCGGCCACGTGCCGTGCCCGAGCACGTCCGGAATGTGGCCGTGCAGCACGAGGACGAGCGTCACGGGAGGCCGCATAGAGGGCGGCGATTCTACGCCGGGGCCTGCCGGGCTCTTCTGAGGCTCGCGGGAGACGACGCGGGGCCGGGCGGACGGAAGCGCACCCAGCCCTCTTCCGGGATCGTCTCCTGCGTTCGGCCGTCGGCGTCGAGCAGGGCGATCCGGAACGAGAGCGACGTGCGCGCGCAAAAAGTGCAGGGCAGCCGCACCTCGAGAGCACTTTCGAGCGCCACGCGGAGACCGCCGTCGCCGGTCACTCCGGGTGAAAGCTGCAGGTCCGTCGTCAGGGGAACGTCGCCGTCGCCCGACGGCTGGATCTCGACGCGCAACGTCCGGCCGTAAAAGGCCGACGCGTCTTTTTCGGGGTCGAGCCTGAGGAAGAGAGTGTCCCCCGAGGCGGACGCGCCGAAGAAGAGCTGTTTCACGAGACCGGCGGCGCGGTGCATCGTGCCCCGGCTTCCGCCCCTGATGCAGCCCGCGCCCGCCCAGTCCGCTTCGCCGGCAAGGCCGTCCACCGCCGGCCAGAGCGCGCTTCCGGGCGGAACGATTTCGGGGCCGTGCAGGGGGTCGATGGGCTCGAGGAGGGCGGGCGGCACGGTTCGCCTCGCGGCGCGGTACGCGGAGGCGAGGTGCCTGCGGAACAAGGCGTCGAAGACGGCGTCGTGCGCCGAGGAGTGATCGTCGCCGAGCCACCAGAACCAGTCGGACGCTTCGGCGGCGAAGAGCGCGGCCTTGGCCGCGGCCGGCGTCGCGTCGCCGTTCAGGACCTCCGCGGGGGAAACCACGGGCGCGGCGGCGATCTCTCCCCCGAGAGCCTCGCGCGCGGCATGGAGGAAGCTCCAGGCCTTGTTCTTCGGAGGGGCTCCGATCCACGTGGCGAGGTTCCCGTCCACCCACGAGCCCGCGATCACGCGCTCGAGACTCGCGGGCGGGTTCGCGAGGCGTTGGAGCGCTTCCGAGGGCGTCACGACCTCGAAGTCCTGCCGCGCGGCGAGTGCCGCCGCGAGCGCGCGGAGGAACGGCACGCCGTTGTCGGGATACGACTCCCACGCGTTCTCGCCGTCGAGGATCACGGGGACGACGAGCTCCGCCTCGGGCGCGGCCTCACGGATCGAAAGCAGGCGGGCGACGAAGTCGGCGGCGGCGTCGGCGGGATTCCACGTCGCGTAGGAGAAGCCGATCCGGTCCGAGAGGACGCGGTCGCGGAAGAAGATGTCGGGCGACGGGACCCCCGCGAGGCGCCACGGGCGGAACACCGTGCGCGCGCGATCGCCCTCGCCGAAGCGCCGACCGACCGGCAGCGACTGCAGGAGGACGGCCTCGTCCGACGCCGTCCATGCGATGCCGGCTTCTCCGAGCAGGGCGAGCGCGCCTTCCGAGAGCGCCCCCTCGGGCGGCCACATGCCGCGCGGGCGGAAGCCGAAGTGCTTTTCGAACGTCCCGAGGCCGAGCGCGATCTGAGACCGCGCGTCGTCGGAGTGCGAGAAGCGGGGCGTCGGAACGGGCAGGTCGGGACGCGCCTCGCGGCCCGCGCTGGAATCCACGAGGAGCGGCAGGATCGGGTGGTGGTAGGGGCTCGTCGCGGCCTCGACGAGCCCCGACTCGAAGGCGCGTTTCCACTCGGGGATCACGCGCGAGAGGAACGCCGCCTGATGGTCCAGAAGCGCGTTCTTCTCCGTCTCGGTGAAGCCGTGCCCCCGCTTGCGCAAGTGGACGACGAGCGGATCCCTCTGAAGGGCCGATCCCGACCACGCGAGATGGAAGAGGACGACGAGGTCCGTGAGGTCGGAAGGGGAGAACGCGTCTCCTTCATCGGCGCGCCGCTGGAGCTCCGCGAGGCGCGGAAAGCGCTCGAGGATGCGCGGGTGGACCGCGAAGAAGTTCTGGCGCGCGAAGCGCACGGCGGCCGAATCCCATTCCGTCGCGGGCACCCGCGCGACGTCGAGGAACGCGTCCGATCCGCCTCGCGCGAGGAGGTCGATCTGGTCGAGGAGACCGGGCACGAGGTTCGCGGTGTGGTGCACGCGCGGCTCCTCCGAGAGGAGCGCGGGCAGGTCGAAGTAGTCCTTCAGTGCATGGAGGCGCACCCACGGGAGCGCGGGGGGCACGCCGTCGAACGTCGGGTACCACGGCTGGTGGAAGTGCCAGAGGAAGACGACGCGGAGAGGCGGGGCGGCCACGCACCCTCCTTTTATCGTTCCGAGGGGACGGACACAAGTTGCAAACGGCTGCTAGAATCCCCATCCCCGGGCCCTTGGATGAGTTCGGGTCCCGCGCGACGGTCCCCTCCGAACCGTGTCAGGTCCGGAAGGAAGCAGCACTCAGGAGAAAGGCCCGGGCGCCGCGGATCGCCCGGACTCATCGAGGGGCCCGGGTAGCTCGCGAGCCGCGAGACCCAAGACACTGCCCGCAAGAAATGCCAGGCTGGGGGGAAATGCACGAGCACGAGCGGCCGTCCAGGAGCGCGAACCGGAAGCGCCTCGCCGCGGTCCTCGCCCTGACGGTCGCGCTCCTCGCGATCGAGGCCGTCGCGGGGTTCCTCACGCGATCCCTGGCGCTTCTTGCCGACGCGGCGCATATGCTCGCCGACGTCGGAGCCCTGACGCTCGCCCTCGTCGCCATGCGCTTCGCCGAACGCCCCGCGACCCCCGAGAAGACGTTCGGCTTCTATCGAGTCGAGATCCTGGCCGCCTGCGTCAACTCGGCGGCGCTCGCCGTGCTGGCGGTCCTCATCCTGATCGAGGCCTGGAACCGTTTGCGGACGCCCGCGCCCGTGGAGGCCGTGCCGATGCTCATCGTCGCCGCGGCGGCTCTCGCGGTGAACGTCGCGAGCATGCTCCTTCTCAGGAGAGGTGCGGAAGCGAGCCTGAACCTCAAGGGGGCCTACCTCGAGGTCCTCTCGGACGCCCTGATGTCCCTGGGCGTCCTCGCGGCGGGCGTCACGATCTCCCTGACCGGCTGGTACGGGGCGGATGCGGTCGCGTCGGCCGCGATCGGACTCTTCATCCTGCCGCGGGCGTGGAGGCTGCTCAAGGAAGCGGTCGGGATCCTCCTGGAGGGCACGCCGTCGCAGGTCAGCCTCGAGGCTCTGCGCGTCGCCTTGACCGCGATCCCGGGAGTTCGGGACGTCCACGACCTTCACGTCTGGGCCCTGACCTCCGGCGTCCACGCCATGAGCGCCCACATCGTTCGCGTCGACGACACCCTGCACGACGATCTCCTCGAGCGGGTCCGGGACGCGGTCCTCCTGAACTTCGCGATTCATCACGTGACCCTCCAGGTCGAGTCCGCGGGATGCATCGAAACGCACGCCTGACGGCGCAGCCGGCCGGGCGCGTTCTCTAGTACAGTCGGTTTCGTGAGCGACGTGCCCGCCTACGTTCCTCTCGCCCGCAAATGGCGGCCCCGCGCGTTCGCGGACGTCGTGGGGCAGGACGAGATCGTCCGCGCCCTCACGAACGCGGTCTCCGCCGACCGGCTGGCGCACGCGTACCTCTTTTCGGGCCCGCGCGGCGTCGGCAAGACCACGACGGCGCGCCTCCTCGCCGCCGCGATCAACTGCAGCTCGTCCGACCGCCCCACGGCGACTCCCTGCGGCACGTGCGCATCGTGCGTGGAAGTTCTCGAGGGCCGCTCTCTCGACACCCTCGAGATCGACGGCGCCACGCACGGCAAGGTGGACCAGGCGCGCGACCTCATCGAGGTCGTGGCCTACGCGCCGTCGCGCGACCGGCGAAAGGTCTTCATCATCGACGAGGTCCACGCCATCTCCTCGGCGGCCTTCCAGGCTCTGCTGAAGACGCTCGAGGAACCGCCGTCCCACGCGGTCTTCATCCTGGCGACGACCGAACGGCACAAGATCCCCGCGACGATCCTGTCGCGCTGCCAGCGCTTCGACTTCCGGCGCCTCACGGACGACGAGGTGACCGGCCGCCTCGCGGACATCGCGTCCCGCGAGGGCTTCGAGGTGGTCGACGCGGGACAGGAGGCGAAGGGAAAGAAGCCCGTCGTCGAGCGCGCGGCGCTGGCCGCCCTCGCGGCGGCGGCCACGGGGAGCCTTCGCGACGGCCTCTCGCTCTTCGACCAGGCGGCCGCGCGCTCCGGCGTCGGCGTCAAGGCGGAAGACGTGGCGGCGCTCCTCGGCGCTCCGGACCGCACGGCTCTCGTCGCGCTGCTCGGAGCGGTGCTGGCCTCCGACCGGATCGGCGTCTTCAAGAGCTGCGCCGAGCTCGAGGCCGCCGGCGCCGAGCCGCGGGCCACGCTTCACGATCTCACCGCGCTCGTGCGCGGCGCCGTGCGCCTCGCCGTGGACCCGGCGGCGCTCCCGCCGACGGGGCTCTCCGAGGAGGGCGCCGAGCGCGTGCGGGAGTTCGCGCGCACGACGCCGTACGCGACGCTCCTCCGTCTCCTCTCCCTCCTGTCCGAGTCCGACGGGACGCTGCGCCGCTCGGACGTGCCGGCCCTCGCCTTCGAGGTCCTGCTCCTGAAGCTCGCCGAGCTGCCACGACTGGTGCCGATAGAAGAAATCCTTGCTGGGAGAATTCCCGAATCGTCGGGTCAATTCGGAACGGGTGGCGGCACCGCACCAGGTGGCGGCGCCGGAGGATTTTCTGCGAAGGGTAATTTGGCCGCGGAGCGCAGCGCGAGCGGCTCGCGCGCGACCAGCACACCCGTTGCCCCGCCCCATTCACCTTCTAAGAAAACTCCGGACATTGCCAGCGCGCCGCCAATGCACGGGAGCGCCGCCCGCGAAACAGGCTCCGTCCCCATCCCCTCTTCCCCTTCTAAGAAAACTACGGACGATGCCTCCGCACCGCCAAAGCACGGAGTGGGCAAACGTCCCGGTTCGCCGTCCGAAGCAGAAGATCCCTCCTCTTCCGAAGTTCCTCGATTCGTCGGCCTGACGCCGCTCGAGATCGTTCCTGACCGCTTTGACGACGCCCGATCCCGCGGGCGCGTTTCGCGCGGCTGTCGAGAAGAAGCACTCGCAGCTCGGCGCCGTCCTCGACGACGCGTCGATCCGGCTCGAGGGCAAGGAAGTGCTCATCTCGCTCGACCCGCCGAGCGTCGTGACCGAGAAGCGCCTGGCCGAGCCCGCGATGGCGAAGGTGCTCGAGGAGGCCGCGATCGCCGTGCTCGGGAAGGGCGCGAAGGTGACGCGTCGAGAGCGTGGCGCCGCCCGCGGGCGATCTCACGGCGGCCGCGGCGGTCGCCGACCCGCGGGCGCTCGAGAGCGAGCACCTGAAGATGAAGGTCGCGACCGACGAGCGCGTGAAGAGGATGATGGATCTCTTCGGCGGCGAGATCGCCGACGTGAAGCGCGACGGCGGGCCCGACCGGGCGAAAGGCCGATAGAACGTGGCCGGCCTCCCGGCGTTCGACCGGCTCGTGGCGGCGCTCGAGAAGCTGCCGGGCATCGGGCCGAAGAGCGCGCGCCGGCTCGCCTACCACCTCCTGGCCGCGCCCGAGCACGACGCCGGGGTGCTGACGAACGCGCTCGCCGAGGCGCGGGCGCGCACGCGCTCGTGCTCGGTCTGCCACGCCCTCACCGAGGCCGATCCGTGCGCGATCTGCACGGACCCGTCGCGCGACGGCCGCCTCCTCGCGGTCGTGGAGGACGCGGCCGACGTGGACGTCCTCGAGAAGACGCACGAGTTCCGGGGCCGCTACCACGTGCTGGGCGGGGCTCTCGCGCCGCTGCGCGGCATCGGGCCGGACGACCTCCACGTCGCCGACCTCCTCGCGCGCGTCGAGTCTCCGGCGGCGGGGGAAGGCGTGGAAGAGGTCGTTCTGGCGACGAATCCGAACGTCGAGGGGGAGTCCACGGCCCTGTATCTGGCCCGCCGCCTCAAGCCGCTCGGCGTGAAGGTGACCCGCCTCGCGCTGGGCCTTCCGGTGGGCGCCGCGCTGGAATTCGCGGACGAAGTGACCCTCGGGAGGTCCCTCGTCGGGCCGCCGGGAGATCTGATCGGTTAGACTTGCGTGTAAAAGCGCATGTCGGATTTCATTCTTTTCGACGAGGAGTTTCACCAGATCAAGGACGTCATCGGACGCCTGAAGGCGGACGCCCAGGCGAAAGTCGTCTTCATCGTCGACAAGAACGGTCAACAGATCGCCGCCCAGGGCGACATGGAATCCCTCGACACGACGTCCCTCGCGTCGCTCACGGCCGGCAACGTGGCCGCCACGGACGGCCTCGCGCGGCTCATCGGCGAGAAGGAGTTTCCCGTCCTCTTCCACGAGGGCGAGCGCGACAACGTCTACATCTCGATCGTCGGCCAGCGCGTCATCCTCGTCGTCATCTTCGACGAGCGCTCGTCCCTCGGCCTCGTGCGGCTGCGCGTGCGCAAGGCGAACGGCGAGCTCGAGCGCATCTTCGACACCATCCAGAGGAAGGTCGAGAGCGAAAAAACACGCCGCCAGGAGGGCTACGACTCGCCGTTCGCCGAGATCACCGACGAAGACATCGACAGCCTCTTTCGCGAGTAGCCGCGCATGACGTTCATCAACTACGCCGCGCGGGAGATCAACTGCAAGATCGTCTACTACGGTCCCGGCCTGTGCGGGAAGACGACGAACCTGCAGTACATCTACGACCGCACGAACCCGGCCGCCAAGGGCAAGCTCATCTCGCTCGCCACCGAGACCGACCGGACGCTCTTCTTCGACTTCCTCCCGCTCGACCTCGGAACCGTGCGCGGCTTCAAGACGCGCTTCCACCTCTACACCGTGCCCGGCCAGGTCTTCTACGACGCGAGCCGCAAGCTGATCCTGAAGGGCGTCGACGGCGTCGTGTTCGTGGCCGACTCGCAGGAAGCGCGCATGGACGCGAACGTCGAGTCGCTCCAGAACCTCGAGAAGAACCTCGTCGACCACGGGTTCGACCTGCAGGCGATTCCGTACGTCCTGCAGCTCAACAAGCGCGACCTGCCCACGGCCATTCCCGCCGAGGAGCTCTACCGCCAGCTCAACTTCAAGGGCGAGCCGACGTTCGAGGCGACCGCCCCGACCGGCCAGGGCGTCTTCGACACGCTGAAGGCCGTGGCGAAGCAGGTCCTGATGGAGCTGAGGAAGAAGTAGTCGGGCGCGCGTCGCAGCCCGCCTTCTCTTGACCGAAGACCCCTGAAAAGGTCAGAATGGTCAGAGAGGTCTTAATGAGCGCCAAGCCCCTTCATCCGGTATCGGTCGTCGAGGCCAAGGCCCGCTTCTCGGAAGTCGTACGCGAGGCCGAGGCGGGCGGGATCGTCGTGATTCGGAGGCACGGGCGGGACGTGGCGGCGGTGGTTTCGTCGGGTGACGTCGAGCGGTTGCGCCGCCTTCGGGCCGTGGGTCCCGAGAAGGGCCTCGCGAGCGTCGCGGGGGGCTGGAAGGGGTCCGAGGACCTCGCGGACCGGGTCGACGCCATCCGCCGGACGCCGCCTCGCCGTCGTGCTCGACTCGGCCAGGGCTGAGTGGCATTCCTCTTCGACACGGACGCGATCTCGGAGTTGTTTCGGAAGCGCCCGGCAGAAACCTACGTGCGGTGGCTGGGCACCTTGCCCCGCGAGGATCAGTTCACGAGTGCCGTCGTCGTGGCCGAGCTCTACAAGGGTGCGTTCGGCTCCGAGCACGAGACCGTTCACGTCTCGAACATCGAGAAGCGTGTCCTGCCGAGCCTGACGATCCTGCCGTTCGACGTCGCCGTCGCTCGCGTCTACGGGCAGATCGAGTCGACCTTGAGGAAAGGCGGCCGCCCGCTGGCGGACGCGGATCTCCAGATCGCCGCGACGGCGCTCCACCACGGCCTCGAGCTCGTAACCGGCAACGTCCGCCATTTCGAGAGGGTGCCGGGTCTCCTGGTGAATCGGATACTGGCCGACTGTCGCCGAGCGTGAGGCTTCGAACTCGAGGCTGAAACGTCTGCGAGTAATCCCCTCGGCTTGCGGCTCCTAGTCGCGCGGGAGGATCGGCCCGAAAAAGTCGCTGTACTTTTCCGGATTTCGTCTGGCCGCTTAATCGGTAGGAACGGAAGCCAATTCGGTTCACGCTTCACGGAATCGTCGTGCCCCAGTCGGTGAGCGCACCCCGGGCAATAGCAGAGATGCGTATCGGTGTACGCGAGAGCGGTTTCCTTTGAGGTTCCGCCGAGAACGCTGGAAACATCGGGCATCCTCCACCTCCGGAAGGAAGGAAACTACCCTGGTGCTCTGACATCCGTGGAAATCAGCCCGCAGCGACCTTTGCTTCCCGGTAGAAGTCGGCCGGCATGGGCCTGCGGAGGCGCCACGTGATCGCCATCGGTCGTTCTCCCCGATGCTCGACGTAATCGACGGCGCCGAGGAAGGTGTAGGCGGCTGTGCGGTTGCCATCCTTCCGCCGACGTCTAACGAAAAGCAGTACGTTTGAGCCGCGTTCCCGGTGATGAATGTAGCGCTGCCCGGCGCTGCTGGTCTCGCGCGTCGTGTGTGGAGAATCCCAACGAAAGAGATCTGGAGATATCGCGTAGTCCCGATAGAGGGTCTTCGGCGAGTAGTGGCGTTCGCTCTTCTCGAGAGTTACGAAGAAGAGGTCAGAAGCCGAGCCGTTGTCCCAAAGGACACCTGCTTGTAGGTTGGGCGGCCGGTTCGCGAGACTCGACCTACCGATAGCGATCTGAATCTCATCGAGCGTATAGCGGCTGTGTGTTGTGAGCGGAACAGACGAGAACGCCGCAACCTGTTCCGCGATTGGAGTTGCAATATGCGTTGCCGCCGATTCGAGCAGTGGCAGTAGTTGACGGAGTTCAAGAAGGATCGACCGATGTCTTTGAAGCTCTTCGATTGCGCTCGGCAGTGAACGCGGGCAAGTGTCGCCCAAGAGCGTAAGTAGGAACGCCTCGAGCGTGCGACGATTCGATTCGTCGAGTGCGGTTCCTGACAGGTACTTGGAGTCATCTGCCACGGCGCGGGCAATGCGAATCCAGGACGGGTCGTCGATATGGAGGAGGCGAGAGAGGCCCTTCGTCAGCTCCCGTTCCCCTTCCACGGCTGCCGGCCAAGGCAGGTTGGCGTCGCGGCGAAGCGCGCTCCAGGAGCGAGCCCCCCGGTAGAGCTCGTCAATCGTGTGTTCGGTGTCTTTCAGGTACATGGCAAGGTCCACGTCACGATTGAGCTCGATTAGATCGCGAGTCAGATTCGCCCAGTTGTGGCCGATCGCCTGCGAGATGTTCTCGAGGACGATGTCCTGAGCAACGCGGTCGAGCTGGATGGAGCAGCCCGAGGGCAGCAAAGGGAAACGCTGGTTGATCTGCTCCTTGATCTGGGCTCGGGAAGCCCCGGTTAGAGCCCGAAAGCGCAGTTCGAAGCGAAAGCGACGATTCGCCCTTCCGATGAAATCGAGAACCGTCAGGCAATCCTTCCCCTCGGACTGGCGGAGTCCACGGCCGAGCTGCTGCAGGAACACGGTTGCGCTCTCCGTTGGCCGGAGGAAAAGCACTGTGTCGATTTCTGGGAGGTCGAAGCCTTCGTTGAAGAGGTCTACCGAAAAGAGGACGTTTACTTGCCGCTCCGTGAGCTTTCGCCGCGCCGCATCTCGGACGTCGCTCGCCGTGTCGCCGGTGACCGCAAGGGCGGGAAGGCCGTGTTCCGAGAACCTCTTCGCCATGAACTCTGCGTGCTGCACCGTTGCGCAGAAGCCCAGAGCACGCATTCGGAGAGGATTCAAGATTCGCCTTTGAATCTCCTCGAGGATCAACCCAACGCGGAAGTCGTTTGCGGTATAGAGATTCTCCAGGGCCGAGTCGTCATAACGGCCGTGGGCCCAGGCAACCCCCGACAGATCGACGTCGTCGTGAATCCCGAAGTATTGGAAGGGGCAGAGAATGCCCTCCTCGAGGGCTTCCCAGAGCCGAAGTTCAAATGCGAGGCGACCTTCGAATCGTCCAAGAATGTCAAGAGTGTCGGTCCTCTCCGGCGTGGCCGTTAGTCCCAGGAGCTCGTCCGGCTGGAGGTGGTCGAGCAGGCGCCGATAGGTCGAGGCAGCCGCGCGATGAAATTCGTCGACGATCACGATCCTGAAGTAGCTCGGAGAGAGGTCTTCGAGATTCGTATGGCTCAGCGACTGAATCGAGGCGAACACATAGCGCCGTTCTTCCGGGCGTTTCCCGTCGACATAGAGCTCCCCGAAGCTGCCGTCGCGCAGAACCGCACGGAAGAAATGCAGGCTCTGCTCGAGGATTTCTTTCCGATGTGCGACGAAGAGGAGGGGCGGTCGAACGCCATCACGACATAGGCGGCGATAGTCGAGCGCGGCGACGATCGTCTTGCCGGTTCCTGTTGCAGCCACCAGAAGGTTCCGATGGTGTCCATGTCGGTCGCGCTCTGTCTGGAGCGCCTGCAACATTTCGTCCTGGTAGCCGCGGGCTATGACGTCGAGCCCGACGAACGTGACGATCCCACCGCCGCGGCCTCGCTGAATAGCCTCGTCGAACCGCCTTTCGTCGACGCCTGGCCGGTAGGTCTCGAAGACCGGCTTAGCCCAATAGGAGTCGAAGGACGCTCGGAACTTCGAGAGAACCGCTGGGTTCTGTACCTCAGACAGGCGTACATTCCATTCCTGACCGACCACCAAAGCGGAGTGGGAAAGATTCGAGGAGCCGATGTACGCTGTCGAAAAACCTGACTCGCGATGAAAGAGCCAGGCCTTCGCGTGGAGGCGTGTGTTGGCTGTGTCGTAGGAAACCTTTACCTCGGCGCCCATATCGACGAGACGGTCGAGTGCCTCTCTTTCAGTCGAGCCTGTGTACACCGTGGTGAGAACCCGAAATGAACGCTTGGCGTTCAGAAACTCGCGAAGCTGGCCCTCGAGAATCCGAATGCCGGACCATCTGATGAATGCACAGACGAGGTCGATGCGATCCGCTGAGGAGACCTCCCCCTCAAGGAGGTGTCCGAATACCGGCTCTCCCGTCGCGTTTATGAGGAGGTCACCTTCTGAGAGCGAGAGTGCCGGCCGGGTCGGAAAACCTCCGCGACCAATCCCCGGCGACTGCTCTGAAATCGCAAGGAGAATTTCCGGCGGGTCCTGAGGAAAATCGTCGTCTTCGACGACCCCGGTGCTCAGTCGTTGGAGCTCAATCAGGACCCTCCGGCAGGTTTCTAGCTGATTTGTAAGTGAGCTGTCGCCCTTCTGCTCTCGAAGTGCCCTCTGCAAGAGGAGGGATGAAAACGCCGAAAGCCGGACGTGCGCGTCCGCAGGATCGACAGACTCCTTCTGTATCAGAAAGCCGGATCTCTCGAGCGCAGCCAGCTCGCGAGCAAGGCCGATCGAGATCAGTTCGTCGTAAACGCCGGGCCGACGACCCACGTTCCCTTAACTCCCCTTCTTATACAGCCACGCCGACTCCACCGTCCTCACCCCGTCGTTGTCGCCGACAACGTGCTTGCTTCCGCTCCAGATGGCCGCGCCGGCGGTTCTTCCTTTCGCGTCGACGCAGTAGAAGTTGACGTTGAACTTCGGGCGGCCTTTCTCGTCGCGGTGGCGGGGGACGCGGTGGGTCTTCTCGTCGATGCGCTTGAGCGCGGCCAGGCACGCCTCCTCGGGACTCTTTCCCTGGCGCAGGAACTCGACGACGGTGTGGGAGCCGCACGTGACGAGGTTCGCCTCGCCGCGGCCCGTGGACCCGCAGCTTCCAACGCCGCCTTCCGAGTAGATGCCCGCGCCCACGACCGGCGAATCGCCGAGGCGCCCCGGGATCTTGAAGTAGAGGCCGGACGTCGTCGTAACGCCCACGAGCTCGCCCTTCGCGCTCCTCACGGACATGTGGATCGTGCCCTGCGGGCGGAAGATCTCGTTGCCGTACTTCTCGAGGAACCACTTCACGTCCGGGTCCTGGGCCTCCTTCGCGGAGAGCTCCCAGTCGTCGATGTCGGACATGCGCTCTTTCCAGTAGAGCCAGATCTTCTTCGTCCTCGGCGTGAGGAGGTCCTCGACGGGGAAGCCGTGGGCGGTCGCGAACTTCCGGGCGCCCTCGCCCACGAGAAACACGCGGTCCGTGCGGTCCATGACGAGGCGCGCGACCTTCGAGGGCGTCTTGCAGCCTTCCAGAGCGCCGACGGCGCCGGCCTTCATCGTGCGGCCGTCCATGACGCAGGCGTCGAGCTGCACCACGCCCTCCTCGTTCGGGATGCCGCCGTACCCGACGCTGACGTCGTTCGGGTCCAGCTCGTTCACGTTGACGCCGGCGATCGCGGCGTCGAGCGGGTCGTAGCCCTGGATCAGCGCCTGTCGCGCGGCCTTCGCCGCCTCGACGCCGTTCGCGGACGTGACGAGGACGTAGGAAGAAGAGGAAGATTCTGCTTCCCTCGCAGACGGGGGCGCCGTCGTCGAGCCGGGTGGCGGTGGGGTCTGGCCAGCGAGTTTTTCTTCGAAGGGGGAAGAGGGGAGAACACCCATTGCGCCCGCCGCCACCGCCGCTTTGAGAAACCGCCGCCGCGAGGATCTGCCCATAGTGACCACCTTCCTGATCAGCCGGGGCCACGCGGTGCACGTGCCGCGGGTCCCTATTCACCTTCTAAGAAAATCCCCCGAGACGATAGCCGAGATCGCAACCTCGAGGAGAGCGTCCCGGCCACCCGAGCGGGAATCCGAGGACATGCCGCCGATGCCCTCTTTCCGCCTTGACGCTGGCGGGAGGCCGGGCGTAGCGTCCGCGCGCACGCCAAGGTGGATGCGTGGATTTCTTCTCGACCGACGTGCTCCTCGTGGGAGGCGGAGGCGCGGGGCTGCGCGCGGCCATCGCGGTGGCCGAGACCCATCCCGAGCTCAGCGTGGCGGTGATCTCCAAGGTCTACCCGATGCGGAGCCACACGGTGTCGGCGGAGGGTGGGGCGGCGGCCGTGATCAAGCCCGGCGACAGCCTCGACGAGCACGCCTACGACACGATCTCCGGCGGCGACTGGCTTTGCGATCAGGACGCGGTCGAGGCCTTCGTCAGGGAGGCGCCGCAGGAGATGCTGCGGCTGGAGCACTGGGGCTGCCCGTGGAGCCGCGACCCGGACGGCCACATCGCCGTGCGCTCCTTCGGCGGGATGAAGGTCCGAGCGCACGTGGTTCGCCGCGGACAAGACCGGCTTCCACATGCTTCACGCGCTTTTCCAGACCACCCTGAAGTACGACGCCATCCAGCGATACGACGAGTGCTTCGTCACGAAGCTCCTCGTGGACGACGGGCGCTGCCAGGGCGTCGTCGCGATCGAGCTCGCGCAGCGGGCAGGATTCACGCGATCACGGCCAGGGCCGTCATCCTCTGCACCGGCGGCTGCGGGAAGATCTTCCCCTTCACCACGAACGCGAACATCAAGAACGGCGACGGCATGGCGCTGGCCTACCGCGCGGGCGCGCCGCTGAAGGACATGGAGTTCGTCCAGTACCACCCGACGGGACTGCCCGTTCACCGGCATCCTCATCACCGAGGCTGCCCGCGTCGGAGGGCGGCTGGCTCCTGAACAAGGACGGCTACCGCTATCTCCAGGACTACGACCTCGGCACGCCCGAGCCGAAGCCGGTCCTGCGCTCGATGGAGCTGGGTCCGCGCGACCGCCTCTCGCAGGCGTTCGTGAAGGAGCAGGAGAAGGGCCGCACGCTGTCCGGGCCCTACGGCCACTACGTCCACCTGGACATCCGGCACCTCGGCGAGAAGGTCATCGACAAGAAGCTCCCGTTCGTCCGGGAGCTCTGCCTCAAGTACGTGAACATCGATCCGGTCAAGGAGATGATCCCGGTCCGTCCCGTGGTCCACTACATGATGGGCGGCGTTTCACACCGACATTCACGGGGCCACGCCGGTTCCCGGGTCTCTACGCGGCGGGCGAGGCCGCCTGCGTGAGCATCAACGGGGCGAACCGGCTCGGCTCCAACTCCCTCACCGAGCTGCTCGTCTTCGGGGCGCGGGCGGGCAAGGCCGCCGCCGCCTTCGCTGCCGCGGCGACAGAGCCGGCGCGGTCGGCTGCCGGCCCAGGCCCACGACGAGGAGCGGCGGCTCGAGGAGAGTTCCTGAGCAAGAGCGGACGGCAAGGAGAGGATCGCGACCCTCCGCGACGGAGATGCACAAGACCATGGAGGAGAGCGCCGGGCATCTACCGGACCGGCGCCGGCGCTTCGAGAAAGCGGCGGCGCAGGCTGCAGGAGCTTCAGGAGAGGTTCGAGGACGTGGCCATCGACGACCGGAGCCGCACGTTCAACACCGAGCTGACCTCCGCGCTGGAGCTCTCCTACATGCTGGACGTGGCCCAGACGATCGTCCAGTCCGCCCTCGAGCGCCGGGAGTCGCGCGGTTCGCACCAGCGCACGGACTATCCCGAGCGGGACGACACAGGCTATCTGGCGCACTCGCTCGCCTATCGGGGCGACGAGCGGCGCCCCGCGGATCGACTACCTGCCGGTCACGATCACGCGCTGGCCTCCGGGCCAGCGCGTCTACGGGAGGTAGGGAGCATGGCCGACACCGTGACGCTCTGAGGTGGCTCGCTATCGGCCGGAGAGCGAGTCCGAGCCGACCTTCCAGACGTACGAGGTCCCGTTCCGCAAGGACTGGGTCGTCCTCGACGCCCTCAACTACGTCAAGGACAAGCTGGACGGCTCGCTCTCCTTCCGCTGGTCCTGCCGGATGGGGGTCTGCGGAAGCTGCGGAATGACGGTGAACGGCAACGCCGAAGCTCACCTGCGCCGCCTTCCTCGTCGGACTATCTGCCGGGCCCGATCCGGGTGGAGCCGCTGCGGTTACTTCCCGGTCGTCCGCGACCTCGTCGTGGACATCACCGATTTCCTGACGAAGCTCAAGAAGGTGAAGCCCTGGATCATCCGCGACGAGGAGAAGCCGCTCGCGGAAGGGGAGTACCGCCAGACCCCCGACCAGCTCGACGCCTACAAGCAGTTCAGCATGTGCATCAACTGCCTGCTCTGCTACTCCGCCTGTCCCATCTACGGCCTCGAGCCCGCGCTTCATCGGCCCCGCGGCCATCGCCCTGGCCCAGCGCTACAACAACGACTCGCGGGACCAGGGGTCGCGCGGAGCGCCTGGAGATTCTCTCCGAGCACGACGGCATGTGGCAGTGCACGTTCGTCGGGCGAGTGCACGAAGGTCTGTCCCAAGAACGTGGACCCGGCGGGCGCGATTCAGCAGTACAAGCTGACGAGCGCCGTCCACTGGCTCCGGACGCTGCTCTCCCCTGGGGAACGCGATGAGCGCCCGCTCGCCCGCCGTACACCCCGTACCACCCGAAGTGGTATCGGCATCGCGTCTCGGTGTGGTGGTGGCTGAAGAGCCGGTCCTACATGACCTTCGTCGTGCGGGAGCTGACGAGCGTCTTCGTCGGCCTTCTTCGCGCTGGTCATGCTCTGGCAGGTCCGGTCGCTCGGGCAGGGGCCCGAGGCCTACGAGCGCTTCTCGGCCCGTCTGAGCCGTCCCGGCTTCCTCGTTCTTCCACGCCCTGGCCCTGGTCTTCGTGCTCTTCCACGCCGTGACCTGGTTCAACCTGGCTCCCCGGGCGATCGTTCTGCGGTGGAAGGGCAAGCGCGTTCCCGACGCCGTGGTGGCCGGGTCGAACTACGCGGCCTGGCTCGTCCTTTCGGCTGGCGTGGTCTTCGTTCTGCTGCGAGGTTAGATGGCCGAGAGACATCTCACCCCGTTTCTGTGGCTGCTCTTCAGCGCGGGCGGAACCGTGGCCGCCCTCCTTTACCCCGCCCATCTCCTCCTGACCGGCCTGGCTTTTCCCGCTGGGGTGGGCTGGAGTCGCCCAGCTACGAGCCGCTCCACTCCATCGTGAAGCACCCATTGGCCCGGCTGTACCTCTTCGTCCTCATCTCCCTGCCGCTCTTTCACTGGGCGCATCGCTTCCGCTACACGCTCTACGACGGCCTGCAGCTGAAGCACCTGACCCGGTTCATCGCCGTGATCTGCTACGGCGCCGCTCTTGCGGGATCCGCAGCGGCGGCCTATACGTTATTCGGCCTGCGGTAATGTCAGGCCCGCGGGAGGAAGTCATGGCCGAGCTCAAGCCGTTGTCGCGGGAAGCCATTCCGAGGGCGCTCGAGAAGGCGGAGCGCTACAGGCTCCTGAACGAGCCGGGGGAGGCCGAGAGCATCTGTCTGGACATCCTGCAGGTCCAGCCGGACGACCAGCAGGCCCTCGTCACGCTGCTGCTCGCCCTGACCGACCAGTTCGAAGGGCCGTCCGTCGACATCCGTGGCGCCCAGGAAGTCCTCGCGCGCCTCCACGGCGAGTACGAGCGGGCCTACTACGGCGGCATCGTCTGCGAACGGCGCGCGAGCGCCGTGCTTCGCCACGGCGGGCCGCACGCGCGCTTCATGGCCTATGACCTTTTCCAGGAGGCGTTGAAGCGCTACCAGAAGGCCGAGGCGATCCGCCCGCGCGAGCAACGACGACGCGATCCTGCGCTGGAACACCTGCGTCCGGATCCTCATGAGCCATCCCGAGCTGGAGAACGCGCCGGAGGAAAGGGTCGAGCAGCCGCTGGAGTAGCGCCCGGCGGCGGGGACCGGAGCCTACTCCTCGGGCAGCTCCTTCTCGTCTTCTTCCGCGCGCACGCCGCCGGGCAGCGCGTACTTCATCACGATGTCGCCGAGGTGCTGCGAGAAGGCCGAGCGGGGGAGGACCTGGTCGCAGCCCGCCTTCTGACCCTTCTCGAGAAGGTCCTTCCTCACGTGCTCGTAGTAGCCCACGACGGCGATGCCCTTCGTCTTCGGGTTCTTCTTCAGGGCCGCGATCGCGGAGAACGGATCGTCGCGGAGCGCGAGGTCGACGATGACGAGACCCACGCGCCCGGACTCGACCGCCTTGGCCGCGAGCTGCGAGGACTCGTCGATGAAGACTCCGATCGCCTGCGCGGATTTCAAGGTGTGATCGATCTTGGTCTTCCAGAACAAGTCGTCCGCGAGGACGACGACGGTGGGGTTCATGGAAAGCCTCCTCGGGGGAGCTCGACCCTGTGATTCCGGAACCAGATCACGGGTGTATGAGCACGCACAGTATAGGCCCACTTTACGGCGGAGGTAAGAACGTATTCCGGGCGCCGGCACGTTACGGTGCCCTCCGCGCAGGCGCGGTCGACGGGCGGCTGACCGCAACGCTCTCAAGCGCGCGTTCGTGTCCAGGAATTAGAAACTGTCGTCCAGGAGAAGCACGAAGCGTGCGGCCGTCGAGAGCGCGCAGAGGTGAATTCCCTGGAAAAACAGAGAGTTGCGCCTTGGGTGTGTTCCGCGAGCCCCGTGGCCCCGCGTTTGCTCTGCGGCGTTCCGTGATCGGACGAAAGGAGAACACCATGAGAGTCGAACAGGCGCGGTCGAATATGGGACCGGAAGATGTTCTGTCGGGTGCGTTGATGAGTCTGTTGTTCGTCGCCGGAGTTCTTCTCTCCTTCGGAGCTCCCACGACGCACGCCACGTCTTCCATCGAGGTCGCCAGGCCCGGGGCCGCCGAGCCCGCCCCCAGTACGCCGGACAGCATTTCGCCCGGCGAGGAGACCGCGAAGACGGCCAGCCCCGACCTCCAGCTCGACTGAACGGTCGAGAAAGATTCGGAAAACTCCGGGCGAGACGCGCGACGGCTTTCGGCCGTTCAAGCGCGACGCGACAAGAAGGAAGGGAGGCAGGACATGGGACCCAACCGGACACGCACGACTCGTGATTCGAAATCGGCTCGCGCGGCGGCGGTCGCGCTCCTCTGCCTGGGCCTCATCCCGGTCGCTACCGCCGACGGAGGCCATGGGAAGGGCCACGACAGGAAAGCCAGATTCCTCTACATCTGGGCGGGCGACCAGGCCCGCAAGTCCCCGGATTTCCTCGCGGTCGTCGACTTCGACGAGGACTCCGACGACTATGGGAAGGTCGTCAACATCGTTCCCGTTTCCGCGCCCGGGAACGTCGGCAACGAGCCGCACCATTGCAATCTCTCGGCCGACAAGAACATCCTCGCCTGCGGCGGGCTGCTGAGCCTCCTCAAGGGGCAGGGCGGGATCTTCTTCTTCGACGTCTCAGCGGCGCACCGGCCGCGATTCCTGTTTTCGACGAGCGCTCCTCTCTCCAGCATCACCGATGACTTTCTCCCGCTGAGAGAGGGCGGGTTCCTTGTGACTCAAATGGGATCGGCCGAAGGAGGGGTTCCGGGCCGAGTCGCTGAGTTCGACCGACATTTGCAGCTGGTGCGTGAGTGGCCGGATAACCCCCCGCCCGCGGGCTTCAACCCGCACGGCATCTCCGCCCGTCCAGACCTCAACCTCATGGTGACGACCGACTTCATCAACCCGGTGACGACGCTCAATGCGGTTCCCGGCGACCCGGAGGTTCGCGGCTCGATCCGGGTCTGGGACCTCGAGCGTCGGACCATTCTGCGGACCATTGACATTCCGACGGCCCTCGGCACGATGGACGTGAGGATGATTCCGGGCGACCCGCTGGGCCGCGCCTTCACGGCCGGGATGTTCGACGGCCTGGTGTACCTGATCGATACGGCCGCGGGCACCGCCAGCGTCGTCTTCGACTGCGAGGACATCGTGCCCCACATCGAGGTTCCCGTGCGGGGAGGGATGACGCAGATTCTGGCCATGCCTCAGAGCGGCGACCGCCTGATCTTCGCGTCGTTTCAGGCCGGCCAGATCGGCATGCTGGACGTCGGTGACCCCGCCCATCCCGTGCAGACCGGCATCGTGAACCTTGGCGTCGACTCCGGCCCGCACTACATTGCCCTGACCGACGACGACAAGCGCCTGGTGGTGACCGATTACTTCCTGAACGAAGACGACTTCGGCAAGATCCATTTCGAAGGGGATCACAAGGTACACGTCGTGAAAGTCCGCAAGAAGAAGCTGGAGCTCGACGAGCGCTTTCAGCTCGATTTCAACACGGCGTTCCTGTCCGGGCCGGCACGCCCGCATGGATTCGCGATCAAGTAGGGAACACCGTATCCGAGCGTGAAGTCGACGTACTCGTAACCGTCCACGCCCTGCGTGCGCAGCCAGCTCCGAGAGGCCAAAATTCCATACCGGAAGAACTGCCGACGGCGTTCGACAAGGCGCCTCGGGGGATGTCAGACTCCCCGGCGGTTTTTCCCGGAAACTCGAGGAGGGCAGACGGATGAGCGCACCCGGCAACGGGCAGGACTTCAAGCCGTACATCGCGGCCGACCAGGAGGTTCCGGAGTTCACGCTCAAGGCGATCCTGCTCGGATCGGCGTTCGGGATCATCTTCGGGGCGGCCACGGTCTATCTCGCGCTGCGCGCCGGGTTGACGGTGTCGGCCTCCGTGCCGATCGCGGTGCTCTCGATCGCGGTCTTCAAGAAGCTCGGGAAGTCCACGATCCTCGAGAACAACATCGTCCAGACGATCGGGTCGGCCGGCGAATCCGTGGCGGCCGGCGTCGTCTTCACGGTGCCGGCGCTGCTGTTCCTCTCGAACGGCGCCGACTACTTCAAGTACTTCGTCATCTTCCTCCTCGCCGCGATCGGCGGCACCCTCGGCGTCCTCTTCATGATCCCGCTCCGCCGGGCGCTCATCGTGAAGGAGCACGGGAACCTGAAGTACCCCGAAGGGGTCGCCTGCGCCGACGTCCTCATCGCGGGTGAGAAGGGCGGAAACCTCGCGAAGATGGTCTTCGCGGGCGTGGGCGTCGCGCTCCTCTACAAGTTCCTGTACGGCATCCTCGGCCTGTGGAACGAGACGGCGACGTGGTTCCGCACCGGGAAGGACGGGAAGATCCCCGACGCGACGCTCTCGTCCGACGTGACGCCCGAGTACCTCGGCCTCGGGTACATCATCGGGCCGAAGATCGCGAGCGAGCTCGCCTCCGGGGGCGTTCTCTCGTGGCTCGCGCTGATCCCGCTCATCTCCATCTTCGTGCCCGAGACGCGCCTCGTCGACGATCTCGGAAAGCTGGGCTACTCGGAAGGCTGGAAGGCCTCGCACACGCACGCCCAGTGGATCTATTACGCCTACGTGCGGTACGTCGGGGCGGGGGCCGTCGCGTGCGCCGGCGTGATGACTCTGCTGAAGACCCTGCCGACGATCCTCGGGGCGTTCCGCGAATCGGTCCGGAGCCTGCGCGAAGGCTCGGGAGCCGCGAAGAAGATCCGCACGGACGACGACCTCGGGATGGGGATCGTCGTCGGAGGCTCGATCGTCCTCGCGCTTCTCATCGCGGTCCTGCCGGGCTTCCCGCACGGGCCGTTCCCCGGGTCCCTCGTCATGTCGCTCCTCGTCATCGTCTTCGGATTCTTCTTCGTGACCGTCTCCTCCCGCATCGTTGGGATCATCGGCACGTCCTCGAACCCGATCTCGGGCATGACGATCGCGACGCTCATGGGCACGTGCGTCGTGTTCGTCCTCATCGGCCGCACGGGCGAGGCGTACCAGCCCGTCGCCCTCTGCATCGGCGCTCTCGTGTGCATCGCGGCCGCGAACGCGGGCGCGACCTCGCAGGACCTGAAGACCGGCTTCCTCGTGGGCGCGACGCCGCGCCGTCAGCAGATCGGGTTCATCATCGGCGTCCTCGTCTCGACGCTCGTCATCGGAGGGACGCTGTTCCTCCTCGACAGCACGTACCGCGAGGTCGGCCAGGCGCACGGCATCGGCGGTGCGAGGCTCGCGGCGCCGCAGGCCACGCTCATGGCCACGATCATCAAGGGCCTCCTCGCCCAGAACCTGCCCTGGGCGCCCGTCCTCGTCGGCGTCTTCCTGGCTTTCATGGCGCAGATGGCGGGCGCGCACGCGCTCTCCTGGGCCGTCGGCGCCTACCTGCCGCTCTCCACGACCTTCCCGATCTTCATCGGCGGCATGATGAAGGCCCTCGCCGACAAGATGCGGAACAAGAAGGACGAGAGCGAGCTGTCGTCGGGGATGCTCTATTCGACGGGACTCGTGGCTGGCGGCTCGCTCGGAGGAGTGCTGATCGCGTTCATGGCGTTCTTCGGGGACCGCGTCCTCCACATGGAGGCGCCGACGCTGCTCGAGACTCTCGACCTCGGGCAGAAGTTCTACGGCGTCTTCAAGAACGGAATCGCGGGCGACGTCCTGTGCGCGCTCGTGTTCGCCGGCCTTTGCTTCCTTCTCGTGAACAACGCGAGGAAGGACCTGGAGGCTTAGGAGACGCCCGCTCGTTCCCTGCTTTGCGCGTGGTCGGGGTGATGGTGGTTTTTTCTTAGAGTGGAAGAGGGAAGACCGGGGAAGGCGAGGCGCTTCGGGCGCATGGCGACGCTTTCCGTCGCCGCCGCCATGGCATTCCTTTACCTGTATTTCGTGGACCCGATGACGTCACGTTTCGTGCCTCCGTGCCTCTTCACGGCGATCTTCGGAGTCCGCTGCCCCGGCTGCGGCAGCCTGCGCGCGCTGCACGCACTCGCGCACGGCGATCTGAAGGCGGCTCTGGAATTCAACGCTCCTCTGGTCTACTCACTGCCCCTAGCAGCTGCCCTCCTTCTCTCTTCCTTTCTAAGAAGATCGTCCACCTCTTTGTAGGACCGGTATTTCCCGAATGACCGATGTCAAGGGTCGAGGACCGCTGCGCGGCGCGCGAAGCGCGCCCTTGACATCGGCCATTCGGAAGAAGATTTCCAACTATCGGGGCTGCAGCAGCAGCCCCGAATATCAGAAATATCTCCCTCGCCGCTTTTCGTTTACGTGTCCCCTTTCGGCTGCACGAAAACGTGTAGGGGTGAGCGGCACCATCGGTTTTCCGGGGTTTTTCCGGGCCTCCCGTTTGCACTGTGGAAGGTGTCCCCGAAAGAAACCGGGGCAGAAAGAGAGGCCGATCATGAAGAACCTGATGCGCACCCTGACGCTGTCCGCCGCGGCCCTCGCGGCCCTGGTGGCGGCTCCGAAGTCCGACGCCCAGCAGTTCCGGCGCGGCGAAACGCACGAGACACTCCGTGGGAGCCCGGGACGCGGAAACCACGGAAACCCGAGCTACGGAAATCCGAGTCGCGGAAACACGGGCCACGGAAACCCGGGCCACGGAAACCCGGGCTACGGAAACCGGAACTACGGAAACCGGAGCTACGGAAACCGGGGATACGGCGGATACAACCGGGGATACGTCCACCCGCAGGCCCGCTTCTACGGCCATCCGTACATCTCTCCGTTCCGAGTCTTCGCCGGCAGCCGTTTCTATTCGGACTGCCCGGGTCCCGGCTACATCTACATCGACGAGCTCGGCTGGGTCTTCCCGCCCTTCGCCGGCGCCCTCTGGGTCCCGCGCTTCGACCACTTCGGCGTCCGGATCGGCGGCTTCTGGCGGTAGAGTCCGCTCCGCTCCTATCGTACGAAGGCGTCGCCTCCCGCGAGGCGGCGCCCTCGTTTCAACGCTCAGCGACCGCTCTCGCTCGCGAGGAGGACACGCTTGCGCCGGACACCCCAGCGGTAGCCGCCCACGCCGCCGTCTCCGCGGACGACGCGATGGCACGGCACGACGAGCGCCGCGGGGTTCTTCGCGCAGGCCGAGGCGACGGCGCGCGCTGCGGCAGGCTGGCCGATCGTCGCCGCGATCTCGCCGTAGGAGCGCGTCTCGCCACGTGGAATCGCGCGCAGAGCCTCGAAGACGCGGCGCTGGAAAGTGGTGGCGCGCAGATCGAGCGGGATGCCGGAGAGATCGGCGAAGCCGTCGAGGGAGCGCGCGATGAGGTCGGTCCAATCGCCGAGCGCTCCAGGAGCGGGCTCGAGGAGCGCCTCGGGATATTCGCGCCGGAGCGCCGCGGTGAGCTCCCGCTGGGAATCCCCGAGCGTGACGGCGCAAACGCCCCGCTCCGTCGCCGCGACGAGGAGCCGGCCTAACGGAGTCGGAACCGTCTTGTACCGGATGTGGAGGCCCCGGCCTCCGCGCTGGTAACGCGCCGGCGTCATGCCCAGATGGCGTGGAGCCTGAGCGTATGCGCGGCTGCTCGACCCGTACCCGGCCTCGAAGCCCGCCGAGGCGACGCTCGTCCCATCCCTCAGCAGCGCCTTGAGCCGGTCCGCGCGCTGTGCGTCCGAATAGCGCTTCGGCGTGACGCCGACGAGCTTCTTGAATATGCGTTGGAGGTGAAACGGCGACAGCCCTGCGGCGCGGGAGAGAGTCCGGAGCGGCACCGGCGCGTCGGCGTGCGTCTCGAGGAACGCGATAGCGCGGCGCACGGCGCGCACGGCCGACGCCGGCTCGGCGCTCTCAGGGCGGCACCTGAGGCAGGCGCGGTAGCCGGCGGCCTCGGCTTCGCCGGGGTCCGCGAAGAACGTCACGTTCTCGCGCCTCGGGCGTCGGGCCGCGCAGGACGGTCGGCAGTAGACACCCGTCGTCGAGACTGCGAAGACGAAGAGGCCGTCGGAGGCGGCGTCGCGGGAGAGGACCGCGCTCCAGGCGCGGGCGGCATCGGGCGGGGGGGCGGAGGGCATCGCGGTGATCATCATGCCGGGAAGATGGGGCCGCGAGCGCCGGATCTCTCCCCGGTTCTTGCGGTCAAACTCGGGGGAGTCAGGAGCGCTTGAAAAGGGGCAGGAGCGTCGGCTCGAGGCGACGGTACAGCGCGGCCGTCGCCTCGACGTCTCTCCGGCAGTAGTCGGCGATCTCCGCGAAGGCGCCCCTGCCGGTACAGGTCGCCCACGGCGTAGCCGTGCATCTCCTCGCTCTTCGGCGAGGGGATCCCGAACGCGACGCAGGCGGCGTGAAGGGAGGGAGCCTGATCGCGGGACACGGCGCCCTGGAACGTCAGGACTTCGAGCAGGTCGACGTGCGTCTCGATGGAATACCGGTAGCCGAGAAGATTCTTAGAAGGTAAGAGACCGTGGACCGCGCTACGCACGGAGAGGAACGGCCCGTCGAACGTGCGGCCGTTGAACGTGACGCAGCGGTCGTACTTCGAGAGGGCTGCCCAGAAGTCCGCGAGCATTTCCTTCTCGGCGCACCCGACGAAGTCGAAGAGCCCGTCGGCCGATTTCGCCTCGCCCCGCTCGGCGGCCTCGTACCAGACCGAGCCCTTGCCCGTCTCGGGGTTCTGCATCGCGATCACGATGACCTTGCCTGTGTACGGAGAGAGCGACCCGCCCTGCTTTCCTTCTAAGAAAATCTTCGTGGTCCTCGGCCCATCGCGTGAGCTTCTCGCGCAGCATCGGGTCGATCTCGAGCCAAGGCAACGACACCGTTTCGATGTCGAAGACGACTGTCTTCATTTCGCGCGCAGCTTACTTCGGAGGGGTTGCCGGCGGCGGTGCCGCCGCGGGCGGTGGCGCGCCGAGGCGCTCGGCGAGCCAGGCGAACGCGGCCCGCTTCGCCTCGGGGTGCTCGCGGAGCACGGCGAGGTTGTGAGCGCCGCCCGGGAACAGAAGCATCCGCTTCGGCTCCGCGGACGCCGCGAGGAGCTTGTGCGCCGACGCCGGCCGGCCCGGGTCGGCGTCGCATGCGAGAAGGAGGGCGCCGCGAGGCGTGACCTTCCTCTCGCCGGCGAGCGGGAGAACGCGGGGCTCGTTCACGGAGATCGCGACGGCGGCGTCCACCTGCCTCTCCGACGAGGCGAGGAGCGCGAGATAACCGCCGACCGAGACGCCGAGCGCGGCGGTCCGGGGCGATCTCGTCCGGAGCCACGCGGCAGCGGCCTCGACGTCGCGGGGGAAGCCCGCCGGGTCCCTGAGGAGGGTCGGGGAGATGCGGAGCGTCGAGCCGGCTTTCTTCGTCGACTCGCCGTGGGCGCGGAGGTCGAAGGACAGCGTCGCGAAACCCAGAGCGCGGAGCTCTTCGGCGAAGGGCTCCCACTCGCGCCGCTCCCGCGAGAAGTCGTGGATGAGGAGCACGCCCGGCGCCTTTTCGTTGCCCTCGACCGGACGCCACGAGGCCGCGAGAGCGACGCCGTCCGCCGTCGGGATCGTGACGCGGTACGGGTCGGGCGGCCGAGGCACGGCCGTGGGCTCGGGGCTCTTCCGCTTCTTCTTCTTACCGGCCGCCGAGGCCTCGGGCGACAGGCCGACGAGCAGGGTCAGCACCGTCGCGATCGCGAGTCGGAAGTGCTTGCGAAGCAAGGCGCCTTAGGATTGCGCCCGGGGGGAGAAGCTGCTGCCGAGCGCGAAGAGCACGTGGTCGTGCGCGTAGTGCGTGAGGAGGAACGAGAGCACGACCGCGTAGTAGCTGGGCTCCGCCGGCAGGCGCAGGACGACCGTGAGGAGCAGGATCACGAGCGTGGCCCCGGTCGTCAGCAGGAGGTTCCAGCCGTAGTAGCGGAAGAACTTCCCGGGCTGCGCCATCTTCCTCACGAACGCGGCGCCCGCGGCGGCGTTGTCCTGCCGGAGGATGAGGTACGTGAGCCCGAGGTACTGGAACGAGTGCCACGCGTTGAAGCCCTGGAAGGAGATCGAGAGCTCCGGCAGGCGCGGGACGAGGAGCGCCACGGCGATCGTGAGCGCCATGAAGAAGGCGTACGGCCCGGCGACCTCGCGGCGGCGGAGCTGGTTCGCGGTGAAGACGACCCATGCGGCGATGAGCGCCGCCGTGAAGACGGCGAAGGAGTCGGCGAACCAGGCGTGCTTGAGGAAAGCGGGGAACCAGAGCGTCGTGTCGCCGATGCGGAACGTGCCCGCGACGTGCCGGTACATCGCGTAGCTGTAGAGCGACGTGATGACGACCGAGAAGTCGAGGAGGCGCTGCCACGGGCGCGCGGCGCCGCCCCTCTCGCGGTAGAGGTAGCCGATGTAAGACGCCTGGTCGCACACGTGGATGGAGGCCCACGTGAAGAAGAACGTGAGGAGCCACGGGAAGGCGTACACGGCGCCGAGGATGACGCCGATCGGGACGACCACGACGGGCGCCCACGTGAGCGCCGGGTGAATCTGCCGGAAGCGCGGCTCGAAGACCGTTTTCAGGAAGGTCGCGTACATGTGCGGGCCGCCGATGAGAAGCGTGATGAGAAGGTCCACGCCCCCCGCCGTCGTCTTTCCGAGGGAGTGCACGAGCGGCGGGACGGCCACGAGGGCCGCCGACAGCGTCAGCACGACGAGGTCCCAGCGCGGATTCGCGATCCACTGCGAGGGCTGGGAACGGGCCAGGACCTGCGCTTCGGCGTTCATAGGTGATAGCGGGCCGAGGGGCTCCGGGCCCTGCGGCGCGAGTGTAGCAAAGGGAAGAAACCTCTCCGGGCGGGCGTTAAGATCAGTGAATGAGCGCGCTTCCGATCGCCCGTCCCGCGCCCATCGACCCGTCGCTCGACCTCGAAGCCGCGATCCGCCGCCTCAAGAAAGAGCGAAACGCGGTCGTTCTGGCGCACTACTACCAGGAGTCCGAGATCCAGGATCTGGCCGACTTCGTGGGCGACTCGCTCGAGCTCGCGAGGCGCGGGACGCAGGTCGAAGGAGCGGGTCATCGCGTTCGCGGGCGTCCACTTCATGGCCGAGACCTCGAAGATCCTCACGCCGGAAAAGACGGTCGTCGTGCCGGACCTCGAGGCCGGCTGCTCGCTCGCGGACGGCTGTCCGGCGCCGCTCTTCGGCGAGTGGCTGAAGAAGTACCCGGGCCACACCGTCGTCAGCTACATCAACTGCTCGGCGGGCGTGAAGGCTCTCTCTGACGTCATCGTGACGTCCTCCTCGGCAGAGGTCATCCTGAGGCAGATCCCCGATCCGGTCGTGTTCGCGCCCGACCGCAACCTCGCAGCCTGGCTCGAGAAGAAGCTGAACCGGAAGTTCGTGGTGTGGCCGGGGACGTGCATCGTGCACGAGACGTTCTCGGAGAAGAAGCTCGTCGACCTCATGACGCGCCATCCCGAGGCGGAGGTCATCGCGCACCCGGAGTGCGAGGAGCGGATCCTCCGTTACGCGGCCGTCGTGGCGTCGACGTCGGGCCTCCTGAAGCACGTCGCGACGTCGCCGAAGAGCGCGTTCATCGTGGCGACGGAGGAGGGGATCCTCCACCAGATGCGCCGGGCGGCCCCGGACAAGACGCTCATTCCCGCGCCGCCGGACGCGGATTGCGCGTGCAACGTCTGCCCGCACATGAAGCGCAACACGCTCGAGAAGCTGTATCTCTGCCTGCGGGACCTCAAGCCTGCGATCGAGGTCCCCGAGGACGTGAGAGTCAAGGCGAAGCGCTCCATCGACCGCATGCTCGAGATGACGGCCGGGATGTCGCTGACCCCCGTCGGCTCGCGGTCTTGAGCGCGAGACCACGGCCGCGCCTGCCCCGGGCCGCGCTGGGCGTGGGCGCGCTCCTCCTCGCGGCCGGGCTCTTCGCGGCCTTGCGCGTCCTTCCGGAGTGGCGGGCGCCGAACCCCCGCCCCTCGGGCCTGATCGAGAAAGCCCGGGCGATCGCCTCCTCCGCCGGCGCCACGCTTTCGCGCGCCTCCGTCGGCCTCGAGGGCCGGCCGGATGCCACGACGACGTTCGAACGCGCGTATCGCCGCCTCCGCGGCGAGGCGCCTCCGTACCTCGAGGCTACGGGCGGCGCGATGGCCTGGATCGTGTCCGGCAGCCTCGACGTTCCGATGGCAGGCGCGGGCCCCGGGCAATTCGCGTTCCTCCCGGACGGGTCCCTGCAGGCTTTTCAGTGGAGTCCCGCCGGCTCTCTGTTCGGGGCGACCGACACGAAGGCTCAGCCCCTTCGCCGGGCGTTCTTCGATCGCATCGAGATGCCGCTCGCGGCGGGGCAGGGGAGAGTGGGATCGGAATTCGAGTTCTCGGGTGGGAACGCCGTAATCCGGGTCCACCCGCTCGAGCACGCGCCCGGCGCGCCAGCGGAGTGCCTGGTCCTCCAGGAACGTGGAAACGTGTTCTTCTCCGCCTCCCGCCAGCTCTCGGATCCCGACGCGGCGAAGCGGTTCAACCCCGAAGGGATCACGCGGCAGCTCTACAAGTTCGTGCCGGCGGTGCTCCTGTTCCTGCTCGTCGTCACTCTTTTCGGGGTCCTCCTCTACAAGCGCCGTCTCGCCTTCAGGATCGGAATCGCCCTCGTCCTGCTCGCGCTGGTCTACGAGATCGCGGCGGGCCTCGGCGACGACGCGAACGTCGGCGGCCTCGTCGGATTCGTGATCGCCGTCCGGATCTTCCTCCTTCTCTATCTCCTGGGCCTGTGGACGGTGGCCGAATCGCTGCTCCGCGACACGGTGCCCGGCTTTACGACGAGCCTCGACGCGTTCGCGGCAGGGCGCCTCGGCCCGCGCGGCGCGCGGGCGATCCTCGCAGGCCTCGGCGGAGGCGCGGCGCTCGTGGGAGTCTCTCTCCTGGCCTTCTCCGCGGCCGCTCTCGCCTCCCCTTCGGGCGTGTGGCCGTCGGCGCCGTCGTTCCCGTATCCGCTCTTCCAGGCGCAAAAAGGGCCGTTCTTCGAAGGCGCGTTCGACACGGCGCTCTTCGTGCTCTTCGTCGCGCTCTTCCGCTTCGTCGTGCCGCGGAGGTTCGCGAGCGTCGCGGCGGCCGCCCTCTTCGGGCTCTATACCTCGGTTTCGATGCCTCTTCATCCCTGGGGCGCGGGGCTCGCCCTTGCGCTCGCGCTCGCGGTCGTGCTCCTTTGGGCGTTCGAGCGGTACGGGCTCGCGGCGCTCCTCGTCGCGGCCGTCTCCTCGGCGCTCCTGCGCGACGCGCTGGTCGCCGGCCTTCACCTCGACGGCAATCTTTCTTCGGCGCTCCTCACGGTGGTGCCGCTCCTCGCGGTCGCCGCCTCGGGCGCGGTCGGGCTGTCGCGGCCGGAGCGCGATGAGGAGGGCCGCCTCGACGCGCCCGGCTACGTGAGGCGCCTCGAGTCCGAACGGCGCGTGAAATACGAGATGGACCTTCTTTCGCGCATGCAGCTCTCCCTGCTGCCGCAAAAGCCGCCCGCCGTCGAAGGGCTCGAGCTTTGCGTGAAGACCATCCTCGCGACGGAGGCGGGCGGCGACCTCTACGATTTCGTCCAGGACGAGTCGGGCGCTCTCTGGATCGCGGCGGGCGACGTGTCCGGGCACGGATATTCGTGCGGCATCCAGCAGGCGATGGTGATGGCCGCGCTCGCGAGCCTCGTGAAGGCGGGGCGCACGCCTTCGTCGATCCTTCTCGAGATCGACCGCGTCCTGCGCATGGGCCGCAGCGAGCGGCTCTTCACTTCGGTCGCGCTGCTGCGCCTCGACCCGGCGACCGGCTCGGGCCTCCTTGCGAACGCGGGACACCCGTTCCCGCTCCTGCTGCACGAAGGAAGGGCCACCGAGATCTCCGGCTCGGGCCTCCCGCTCGGCCAGGGCCCGAAGCGAACGTACGCGGACGTCCCTGTCGAGATCCCCAGGGGCGCCGTGCTCGTCATCGCCTCGGACGGGCTCTTCGAGGGTTCCGACCGCTTCGACGCTCCCTACGGCTTCGACCGGCCCCGGACGGTTCTCGAGTCGACGAGCCTTTGGCGCCGCCCGGCCGAATCCATCGTCGAAGCGCTTCTGGCGGACTGGCGCCTGCACGTAGGCGAGGGCCCGCCCTCCGACGACACGACGATCCTCGTCGTGAAGAGGCCGCTCTTTTGAAGTACGGGGGGCGCGTCGTGTCGTTTCGTCGTCCGCTTCGCCGGGTTCGCACCCCCCGAACCCCCCTGCGCCCTCTCATATGAGCCCCGATCGCCGCCCGCCGCTCGAAGGGGTCGTCGTCCTGGACCTGTCGCGCGTCCTGGCAGGACCGGTCGCGACGATGGTGCTCGCGGACCTCGGGGCGCGCGTCGTGAAGGTCGAGGACCCGCGCGGCGGCGACTTTTCGCGCGGCTGGAAGCCGCCCGAGCTCGAAGGCGAGGCGGCCTACTTCCTTTCGGTGAACCGGCGAAAGGAATCGGCCGCCGTGGATCTCGGGACGGAGGCGGGCGCCGAGTTCGTGCGGCGCTGGGCGAAGAAGGCGGACGTTCTCGTCGAAAACTTCCTTCCGGGCGCGCTCGAAAGGCGTGGGATCGGAGTCGAGTCGCTCCGCGCGCTGAATCCGCGCCTCGTCGTCTGCTCGATCTCGGGCGCGGGAGACGTCGGGCCTGAAGCCGGCGAGCCGGGGTTCGACCTCCTCGCGCAGGGTGCCACGGGCCTCATGTGGATCACCGGGCCGCCGGACGGAGGCCCTCACAAGGTGGGCGTCGCGGTCGTCGACGTTCTCGCGGGCTGGTCCGCCGTCACGGCGATCCTCGGCGCGCTCCATGCGCGCGGACGCGACGGAGCCGGGGCCCACGTGAAGACGAATCTCGTCTCGACGGGCCTCGCCGCGCTCGTCAACGTCGCGGGCTCGGCCCTCGTGACGGGCCGGGAGGCCACGCGACACGGAAACTCCCATGCGACGATCGAGCCGTATCGCGCCTTCGAAGCGTCGGACGGAGGTTTCCTTCTCGCCGTCGGGACGGACCGGCAGTTCGAGGCCCTGTGCGGGAAGGTCCTCGGGCGCGAGGACATCGCGAGGGACGCTCGCTTCTCGACGAATGCCGCGCGCGTCGTGAACCGGAAGGAGCTCGTGCCCATCCTCGCATCCCTTTTCGTGAAAGAACCGCGCGCGACCTGGCTCCAGCGCTTCAAGTCCGCCGGAATTCCTGCCGGGCCCGTTGCGGGCGTGCTCGAGGCGATTCGCTCGCCCCAGGCGACCGCTCTGGGATCGGTCCTCGAGACGACGCGGAACGGACGAACCGTGCTTACGATCCGGCCGCCCTTTTTCCTCGACGGCTTCGCCGACCCCGCGCCGGAGGCGCCGCCGCGCCTCGGCGAGGACACGGAGAGGCTGTTCGCCGAGGTCGGGCTCGCTCCGCCTTAGTGACCGCCCGCGAAGACGGGCCGGCCCCAATCAATCTCCTATCGCCGGAGCCACTGCGGAAAAGCGCTTCGGGCCTTTCGGAGCTCGGCGTCGAGGCGTGTGCGGTCCCTCTGGAGCATGTCGTAGTCCTTGACCCGCCTTGACAGGGATCGCAAGTAGCGGGAAAAGGCACGGTCCTCTGCGTCCCGGCCCTCCGGGACGCCTTCGGCGAGCGCACCCGCGTAGGCGCCGAGAAGGGACTCGACCGCTGCGTCCAGCCCGGCCTCCGCCCTCGCACGCGTCGACGCGCGCGCGGCGGCCGCGGGATCGTATGCCGCGATCCGGCGCGCGACGGCAGCGGACGTGGTCGGCTCCGTGAGCGTCCCGAAGCCGAGATTCAACGCGCGGAGCGACGGCAGCTCTTCCGCGGTCACGAGCGGTCCGAGGCCCTGCGCGTCGCAAAGGACGACGGCGCAGCCGGTCGCGACTGCCTCGAGCGCCGCGCGGGCCTTCGCGAAGACGAGGTCGGCCCGCCGGAGATCCTCGTCGGGCCGGGCCGAGACCCGGCCCGTGGCGGTGCCCAGGGTATCGAGAGCGATTCCCGCCGCGCGACACGCTTTTCGGATTCCACGCAGGCCGTCGCCCTCGCCGAGGTTGTGGCTGAAGACGAGCGCCCGGGCCGGGCGCTGAGGGAGGGGCGCGCGCTGCGGAAAACGCCCGAGGTCGACGAAGTTCGGAATCGTGAGCGTGCGCTCGACGGGAACTCCGGCGGCCGCGATTCGCTCGCGGCACGGCGCATCGACTGCCACGTAACGCAGGAGCCGCGGGTGAAGCGGAGGTTCCTCCTCGAACGGGATTGCGCCGTGACACACGAAGATCCCGGGCACTCCCGGAAACCGCGCCAGCGCCGCCATCGTCTCCAGGTGGTGGTGCCCATGGACGAGGTCGGGGCGCCACGGGAGCGCGTCGAGGTCGTCGACCGCCGGGACGCCCTCGGCGCGCAGTTCGCCGGCGACCTCGCCGAGGGTGGGGCTGTACGCGGCGGGCTCGTGGCCGAGGCGCCTGAGCGCGATCGCGACGTCCCGCACCCATAGCTCGGAGCCCGCCCGCGTCGCGAGCGTGTTGTTCGTGAAGAGGATCTTCAGGGGACGCACGCGTGGGCCGTCACGAGGGCGTCGCCGAGCGGGGCGAGGTGCTCGCGGTATCGGATGACGCGCCGGTAGACGCCAGCCGCCACGCGGTCTTCTCCGTGCCGCTCGTAGAAGGGGGGCTGCTCGGCCGGAGTCCAGTCGAAAGGCCGGATCGGCACGAGGACCTCGCGCCGGTAGGCCTCGAGCCCGTCACGCGCGAGCGCCAGCTCGACCTCGCTTCGCATCTCGCCGTAGTCTCGAGCCGCCGCCCGCTTGCGCTCGAGCGCCGCGTCGTCGAGAACGAGGACGACGCTGCCCGCGCTCTCCGGGTCGGGCGCGCCCGCGAGCAGGATCGCGTTGTTTGCGATCGCGCGCCCCGTCCGGGCCTCCGCGAGCGAGACCGCGGTGTCGAGGAGCATCCGGCAGATGTCGTGCGACGGGTTGTAGCCCTCCAGCGCGTCGCCGGCGACGAGCGTCGCACCGGTCCGGACGAGCGTGCCCGCAATCTCGTCCGCGAGCCCCGTGAAGAGCGTGTGGTCCCCGGCGAGGAGGGCCGCGTAGAGCGCGGAATCCGGCAGCCGCCCGAACACGGCTCCGGGCTCCGCGCCCAGCCGCGCGAGGAGGCGCGCCGTCGAGGCGAGGCGGGAACGGCCTAGCGGACCCGAGCCGTCCGTGAGGACGAGGACGAGCGGGCGCTCCCTCTCGACCCAGCCGTGGACACGAAGCTCGTGCCCCGGGTGGGCGATCACGAAGACCGGCCGCGGCCGCGAATCCATCGGGCGCGGAGTGTACCTTCGTCGTCCGCGCGACCCGGCACACTCCGCTGGTATTCTCCGGGCTGAATGAAGGTCGCGTTCATCGGCACGCACGGCGTCGGAAAAACCACCCTCTGCTACGACCTCGCCGCGGCTCTGAAGAAGAGGGACCTGACCGTGGAGCTCGTCCGCGAGGTTGCGCGCGAGTGCCCGCTGCCCATCAACCGGGAGACGACGCTCAAGGCGCAAGCGTGGATTCTGCACACGCAGATCGCCTGGGAGCTGCAGGCCGAGGCGAAGGCGGACGTCGTGTTCTGCGACCGCGCCGTCCTCGACAACTTCTGCTACATGCGGCGCGCGTTCACGGGCGCCCCCGCCGAGGCGGTCCTCGAGGAGCTCGTCCGGAGCTGGACGAAGACGTATGACACTCTCTTCAAGGTGCCGATCGTCGGCGATCCGCGTTTCGACGGCGTGCGCGACACGGACCTCAGGTTCCAGCGGGAGATCGACGGCTCGATCGACCAGACGCTGGCCGTCTGGGGCGTTCCACACGTCCCGCTCGATCCGTCCCGGCGCGGAGAGTGGGGCGCGCTCGTTCTCGACGCCCTGCTGCCGCGCCTCAGACCACAGGAGCTGCTCTTCCCGGAGTCGGGGGAGCGCCTTGCAACGACGGGAGCCCCCGATGCCTGAAACGACTTCCCTCGGCGTGAACGAACGTGCCCGCCACCTCGAAACACTCGCGGCCACCCCCGCCGCCCTCAAGGCGGCGCTTCGTGGCGTACCCCGCAAGCTCCTCCTGTTCACGCCGGCGCCGGGCAAGTGGTCGATCCTCGAGATCCTGTGCCACATGCGCGACATGGAACGCGAGGGGTATCTCGAGAGGTACACGCGCATCCTCGCCGAGAACGAGCCGAGCCTTCCCGACCTGAACGGCGACGGGCTCGCGATCGAGCGCGACTACCGGGGACAGAAAGCGGGTGACGTGCTGCGCGACTGGGCGCGCCTGCGCCGGGAGAGCCTCCGGCTCCTGAAGAAATCGAAGCCCGAGCAATGGCGGCGCGCGGGAATCCACGAGACTGCGGGCCGGCTCACGATCGACGACCTCGTCGTCCGGCACGCGGTCGGCAACGACACGGCGCATCTCACCCAGATCGACGCGATCAAGCGCCGGGCCGCTCTGCTCGAACGGCTGTCGGCCGCCCCCGCCGCGCTCGCGGCCGCCCTGAAAGGCGTGGCGGACGACGCCGTGCGGCGCCGCCCGCCGACGGGGAAGTGGTCGATGATCGAGAACGCCGCGCACGTGCGCGACATCGAGCGCGTCTACCAGGAGCGCTTCTCGAAGATGGCGTTCTCCGACCGGCCGGCGTTCTGGATGCTCGACAACGACCGGGCCGCGGCGCGGCTGAAGTACGCGGACACCGATCCCGCCGCCGTCGTGAAGGAGTTCCGTCGGCTGAGGGAGGACACCCTCGTGCTCCTGCGCGCGCTGCCCGACGCGGCGTGGCGGCGCACCGGGCTGCACCCGAAGCGCGGAGAGCTGACGGTCGAGCAGCTCGCGGAAGTTCTCGCGGGCCACGACGACAGCCACCTCGGGAGGATCCGCGAGCAGAGGGGATAACCTCTGGGTCTTGACAAATCAATTTTTATTGATATATTGAGGGTATGGCAGGGCCAGCCATTCCCGCGAGAAGATCCCACCCGGACCGCCTTGATGTGGCGCGCCTTGCCAGGTTCTTTCACGCCCTTTCGGACGAGACGCGGCTGAGGATTGTCGAGCGGCTCTTGCTCGGCGAGCAGTGTGTTTGTAACCTAATGGAACCACTAGAGTTAGGGCAATCGCATCTGTCCTTCCACATGAAGACTCTGAAGGATGCCGGACTCGTCACCGACCGCCGGGAGGGACGCTGGATCCACTATTCGCTCAACCCGGGACTCTCGAAGAGATCCGGGATTTCCTGGGATCGGTCGGCGAGAAGGCTGCGCGTCTGGACGCCGCGCGCTGCTGCGAAGAGGAAAGAACAGCGGCCCAGCAGAGTCAGCTTTACGGCTTCTCTCTCTTCTAGGAATCAAGAAATCTTGATTTGATTGGAGGTCCCCATGTCGGAAGTCGAACCTCAAGGAGATCGTCAAGGAGAAATACGGCGAGGCCGCGAAGAGCGCCGCCGACGGGCGGCAGCGCCTGCTGCGGCGGCGCGTCCGCGATCGCCGGAGCGAAGGATCCCATCACGTCGAATCTCTACGGGGCCAGCGAGACGCTCGGCCTTCCCTCCGCGGCGGTCTCGGCGTCGCTCGGCTGCGGAAACCCGACCGCGCTCGCGGAGCTCCACGAGGGCGAGACCGTCCTGGACCTCGGCTCGGGCGGCGGCATCGACGTCCTGCTTTCCTCGCGCCGCGTCGGGCCTTCCGGGAAAGGTCTACGGCCTCGACATGACGGACGAGATGCTGGCCCTCGCGCGGGAAAACCAGCGCGTCGCGCGAGTGACGAACGTCGAGTTCCTGAAGGGCGAGCTCGAGAACATCCCGCTCCCCGACGCGAGCGTCGACGTCATCATCTCGAACTGCGTCGTGAACCTCTCGGCCGACAAGGACCGCGCGCTGTCCGAGGCGTTTCGCGTCCTCAGGCCGGGCGGACGGTTCGCCGTCTCGGACGTCGTCGTGCGCGGCGCGGTGCCCGCGGAAGTGCGCCGGAGCGTCGAGCTCTGGATCGGGTGCCTCGCCGGCGCGCTCGAGGAGAAGGAGTTCGAGGCGAAGCTGACGCGGGCGGGCTTCACCCGGGTCGAGATCGTCCCGACGCGCGTCTACGACGTCAACGACGCGCGCGACTTCCTCTCGGCCGCCGGAATCGACGCGGACGCGCTCGCCCCCCAGGTGGACGGGAAGTTCATGAGCGCGTTCGTGAGGGCGACGAAGCCGGCCGCCTGAGGCGGGCCATGGGAGCCTTCGAGCGCTTTCTCTCGCTCTGGGTCGCGCTCTGCATGGCGGCGGGCATCGCGCTCGGGACGCTCTTCCCGGGCGCGGTCGCAGCGATTCGCGGGCTCGAGCTCGGCGCGGGCAGTCATGTGAACGCGGCGATCATGGTCCTGATCTGGCTCATGGTGGCGCCGATGATGGCGAAGATCGACTTTCCGGCGATCCGCAACGTCGGAAGGGAGCCGCGCGGACTCGCCGTCACGCTCTTCGTGAACTGGTTCGTCAAGCCCTTCTCGATGGCCCTGCTCGCATGGTTCTTCTTCCGGCACGCGTTCGCACGCCTGGATCGCGCCGGCCGACGCGGATCAGTACATCGCCGGGACGATCATCCTCGCAGCCGCACCCTGCACGGCGATGGTCTTCGTCTGGAGCGCTCTCACGCGGGGCGACCCGGCGTACACGCTCGTCCAGGTCGCGTTGAACGACCTCGTGATGCTCGTGCTTTTCGTACCGATCGTCCGCGTCCTCGTGCGCGGGGCCTCGTCGCTCGAGGTTCCGATGCGCGTGCTCGTCACGTCGGTGGTCGCCTTTCTCGTCGTTCCGCTCGCCGTCGGGGCCGCGCTGCGCGCGTGGGTGATCGCGCGGCGCGGGAGGGCCTGGCTCGAAGGCACGCTCCTGCCGCGGCTCGCGCCGGTCACCGTCGGCGCGCTTCTGCTGACGCTCGTCGCGATCTTTGCATTCCAGGCGGAGAACGTCCTGCGCCGGCCGCTGCACGTCGCGCTGATCGCGGTCCCGATCCTCCTGCAGGTCCTCCTCAACGCCTCGCTCGCCTATGGCCTGATGAAGCTCGCCGGCGTCCGGCACGCCGTCGCGGCGCCCGGCTCCCTCATCGGGGCGAGCAACTTCTTCGAGCTCGCCGTCGCCACGTCCCTCGCGCTCTTCGGCCCGGGCTCGGGCGCGGCCCTCGCGACGACCGTCGGCGTCCTCGTGGAAGTCCCCGTCATGCTGATGGTCTGCGCCGCATGTAACCGGACGCGCGGCTGGTTCGAGCCGGCGCGGGAGGCCGTGAGCGCGTGACGGAAAACGGGCGGTCCCCCGGCATCCTCTTCCTCTGCGTCGCGAATTCGGCGCGCAGCCAGATGGCCGAGGGCCTCGCCCGTGCGCGATTCGGAGACGCGGTGCGCGTCCAGAGCGCGGGCTCGGACGCCGCGGGCGTGAACCCGCTGGCGGTGAAGGTGCTGGCGGAGCTCGGGATCGACATCTCGAGGCAGACCTCCAAGACCGTCGACACGATCGATCCCGCGACCGTCGACACCGTCGTCACCCTCTGCGCCGAGGAGGTCTGCCCGGTCTTCCTCTCGAAGGCGCGGCGCCTGCACTGGCCGCTTCCGGACCCGACCGCGGGAGGCGGAACGGAGGACGAGCAGCTCGCGCGCTTCCGGAAGACGCGCGACGAGATCCGCCGTCGGATCGAGGTCCTTCCCGGAGCGGACGGGAAAGACAAGGCGTGACGAAGCGCGGCCGATCGAATGTCTCGATCATCGGGCGCCCGGCGTTCCCGGTCAGGCAGGCTGCCGGTTTTCCGCCACGCAGACGCGGTCGCGCCCTTCCTTCTTGGCACGATAGAGGGCGACGTCGGCGTTTTGCATGAGGACGTCGCGGCTTGCGCCATTCTGCGGATAGGTCGCGACGCCCAGAGATAGGGTCACGGGATCCAGAACTCGCTGGCCGTGGCGCACTCTGAGCTTCGTGGCGGCTTCCCGGATCTCCTCGGCCCGCTGCCGAGTGGCGTCCTGCGTGGCGTCCTGCAGGACGATCGTGAATTCCTCCCCTCCGTAACGGCAAGCGATGTCGCCGGCTCGAATCCTGTGCTGCAGGAGGGCTCCGATCTCCCGCAAAAGGGCGTCGCCGGCATCGTGGCCGAACGTGTCGTTGAAGACCTTGAAGTGGTCGATGTCCACCATGAGGACGCCGAGCGGCTTGCCCTGACGTTCCGCGCGGCGCAGCTCCCGTGTCAGCGATTCCTCCATGTAGCGGCGGTTGTAAAGGCCGGTGAGGGGATCGCGCACAGACAGGTGTTGCAGGTTCTCCTGCAGTTTCAGCTTGGCCAGAGCCAGACCCAGGTGCTCTCCCACCCTGACCCCGAGGTGCTGCCGGGCGTCCCATTGGTCCACGTCGGGAGACGCGAGCAGGAGGTGGAGCACTCCGAGCGCCGTCCCGTGGGCCATCATGGGCACACAAATATAGGCGGCGCTGTCCGCCACGTGCCGGCAGCGCAGACCGGCTTCGACGTCAGCGCGCCCATGGACTCGTCCGCGCCGCAGGGCCCAGCAGTCGTCCAGGGAGAACTCGCTTTCCCCGGGTGCCTTGCCTCCCCAGGCGGCCACGGCTTCCACCATCCGGGCGGATTCGCCGAAGACGAAAAGGGTCCCGGAATCCTCCGGAAACAGCCGCTTCGCGAATACCTGGAATCCCGTATGGGCCTCGGCGCTGGTGTTGCAGCTCTGCAGCAGATCTCCCATCTGACCGAGCAGGTTGATCTCGGCATTGCGGTGTTCCAGCTCATTTCCCCAGAGCATCAGGCGAGAGTTCGCGTGCTGGAGCTCGAGCGTTCGTTCCGCCACCGTGGCTTCCAGCTCCTTGCGCTCGGTAATGTCGAAGAAAAGCCCGCTGATGTACTCCACCTTGCCTGTGGGATCGCAGACGATGTGACTCCTCTCGTGGATCCAGACGGGATTCCCACGCGCGGATCTCACGCGATACTCACGAACGTAGGCCCGGTTCGTCTTCAACGCCTGGATGAAAGCCCTCCTCGCGGCTTCTCGGTCCTCTTCCAGGATCAGATCCGTCCACTTCTTCCCTTGCGGACCGAATGACGTCCGGGAGAGCCCGATCAAGGCCTCCACCTTGCTGTCGAAGAGATCGATCGTGCCGTCGACATACCCCTTGAACGTGACGGCCGGGATGTTGTCGACGACGATTCGGAAGTTCTGTTCCGCGTTGCGAAGGCCTTGCTCGAGGCCCTTCCGTTCGGTGATGTCGAAAAACAGGCCTGTGATGTGCTCGATCCGGCCGTCGGGCCCACAGACGATGTGACTCCGCTCGTGAACCCAGACGTGATTCCCGGCCCTGGCGCTGATCCGGTACTCCCGGGTGTAGTCCTTGCCGGCCTTCAAGGCATCGACGAAGGCGTTCCGGGCAGAGCCACGATCCGTCTCGAGAATCAGGTCCGTCCACTTCTGCTGCCGGGTCTCGAACTCTTCCCGGGTGTAGCCGGTCATGGCCTCCACCTTCCGGTCGAAGAGATCGATGCTTCCGTCGGCATAGCCCCGAAAGAGAACGGCCGGAATGTTGGAGAGAACGGCGTCGAAGTCCCAGTCCATTCTCGTCAGCATAGGGAGCCCGATCCCGGCCCGCAAGAGAGCAGGGCGGCAGCGTGACGATCCGCGCGAGAAGCATCGCGTGCGTCTGCGAGAATGCCGCCCGGGAGCAGGGGGACCCATGGACGCTTATTACAAGCCGGAGCATCTCGCGCACTTCGCCTCGATCGCGGAGGGAAACAAGGAGCTCGCGGACAAGTTCTTCGCCTGGTACGGCGCCGTCTTCGCGGACGGGGCTCTCTCCGCCCGCGAGAAGGCGCTCATCGCGCTCGCCGTGGCCCACACGGTCCAGTGCCCGTACTGCATCGACGCCTACACGCAGGAGAGCCTGAAGAACGGCGCCGACCTCGAGCAGATGACCGAGGCCGTGCACGTCGCCGCGGCGATCCGCGGGGGCGCCTCGCTCGTCCACGGAATCCAGATGCTCGAGCACGCGAAAAAGGCGTCGATGTGATCCTGTCGCTCCACGCCCGGGGCGCTCCGCTGGCCGCTCCGGCGATGCAGGTCGCCGCGGTGGAGTCGGTAGACCTGTCCGGGTCGGCGCACGGGGGAGACTTCGCGCGCGCGCTCGCGGCGGCCGGCCGTGACGCCCTGCGCCCCGGCCCCATCGAGATCTTCCAGATCAACCTCGGCAAGCTCTGCAACATGACGTGCCGGCACTGTCACGTCGACGCCGGACCGGACCGGACGGACGAGATGATGGACCGCGGCGACGGCGGAGGCGTGTCTCGCGGCGCTCGACCTGACGGGCGCGCACACGGTCGACCTCACGGGCGGAGCGCCCGAGCTGAATCCGAACTTCCGGTACCTCGTCGACGAAGCGGCCGCCCGCGGCAAGCACGTCATCGATCGCTGCAACCTCACGATCCTCCTCGTCGCGGGGCAGCGCGACCTGCCGGTCTGGCTCGGCGAGCGCGGCGTCGAGGTCGTCTGCTCGCTCCCGCACTGGAGGAAACGCGGCACGGACGCGCAGCGCGGGGACGGGACGTACGAGAAGTCGCTCCAGGCGCTCCACCTCCTGAACGAGGCGGGCTACGGTTCGGGAGACCCGCGCCGCCGGCTCACGCTCGTGTCGAACCCGGTCGGCGCCTTCCTGCCGGCGAACCAGGCCGCGCGCGGAGCGCGAGTGGAAGGACGGGCTCCTCCGCGAGCACGGGATCGCCTTTGACCGGCTCATCTTCCTGAACAACATGCCGATCTCGCGGTACCTCGAATGGCTCGAGTCGAGCGGCAACCTCGCGAGCTACCTCGAGCTCCTCGTCGCGTCGTTCAATCCGGCCACGGTGGACGGCCTCATGTGTCGCAACACGCTCTCGGTCGGCTGGGACGGCCGCCTCTACGACTGCGATTTCAACCAGATGCTCGACCTGCCCGCGCGCGGCGCTTCGGGGAACGGCCTCCACGTGCGCGACCTCGATGTCGCCGTCCTCGCCGCGCGCTGCATCGTGACGCGCCGCCATTGCTTCGGCTGCACGGCGGGCGCCGGCAGCTCGTGCGGCGGGGCGCTCGAGCCGCAGACGCGCTAGACGCGGCCGGTAACACCGCTCCCCTGATCGCATGGACGAGCGCCTCGCCGGGTTCCCGGGCGCCGTTCAGCCCCGCGCCTTCGGCCCCCGGCCGGCCTCCACGTCCTTCAGGAATGCGATGAGGGCCCGGAAGTAGTCCTCCTGGTCGTCCCACATCGCGAGGTGGCTGCCGTTCGGGCAGATGTGGACGCGGGAGCGGGGGATGAGGCTGCCTTCCCTCCGGATGTCGTCGACGCTCATCGTGTCGTATTTCGCGCCGATGAGAAGAGTCGGGACCGTGATCTTCGGCAGGTCCTTCCAGCGGTCCCAGTCCTTGAAGGTGCCGTTGACGACGAACTCGTTCGGGCCCTGCAGCGTCTCGTAGACCTTCGGATTGAGGTGCTTGAACGTGCGCTCGACGGGCTCGGGCCACGGGTCGAGACGGCAGAGATGCTGCGTGTAGAGCGTCTCGAAGACCGCCTTCTCGTATTCGGGCGCGTGGTATTCGCCCTTCGCTTCGTACTTCGCGAGGATGTCCAGCGTCTCCTTCGGAAAGCGGCTCCTCAGGACATTCGCGTACTCCATGTACGAGGGGACCGATGCCGTCATGTTCGAGATGACGAGACCCTTGAGGTGCTTCTGGTATTTCAGCGCGTACTCGATGCCGAGCATCCCTCCCCACGACTGCCCGAACAGGTAGAAGTTCTCCAGAGAGAGTGCCGCTCGCACCTGCTCGACCTCGTCCCGGAAGCGGTCGACGGTCCAGAGGCTCGGGTCGTCGGGCTGGTCCGAGAAGCCCGAGCCGAGCTGGTCGTAGTACCAGAACGTGACGCCCGCCTGCGGGAGGAAATCCTCGAAGCACTCGAAGTACTCGTGCGTGACGCCGGGCCCGCCGTGAAGCGTGAGCATGTGGATGGGCCCCGTGCCGACTTTTTTCACCCAGACCTTGTACTTGCCTCCGTCGATCGGAACGGCCCGCGCGCCTCCGGTTTTGACGGCTTTCGGGCCCGCGATCTTTTTCCCGGGCGCCCCCGAAGCAAGAGCGGCGAAGGGCGCGGCCAGGGCGGCGGGGGCGGCGAGGAACGACCGGCGTGAAATCGTCATGACTCCTCCTGAACCTGCTGCCGCCCGTGAAACCTTTCCGGGCTGTTTACGTCTTCTTTGACAGGCGAGGCCCCCGGGGGCGGAAAAAGGTGAACGAGGGAATCATGGAATCGGCCGCTCAACTTCACGAGGCAAGAGTCCTGAGGGCGCGAATCGAGATGCGCGAAGCGGAAATGGCGGCCGCTTCCCGGCGACGTTCCGCCGGCCGACCGTGCGCTCCTCGCCGAGGAGATTTCGCGCCTCAGGGCCGGCTATCGCCGCGTCCTCGCGCGCCAGGCCGACGAGGACTATTGCCGCCGCCGCGCCGAGTGGCGTGCGCAGCAGGGCGCTTCGGGCCGCGGGAGAAGCCGAAACTGCGTCTGCGCCTGACACGCTACTTCTTCGAGATCTCGAAAGATATCCGGATCGTCCTGGCGACCTTGTAGTCGTTCGTGAACATCTTCACGAACATCGAGTTCGTGTCGTCGAGCTTGCCCTTGTCGAGCGTGGCCGTCCGGTCGTTCTCGCCGAAAGGCTTGCCGTCCTTGCCGCCGGGAATGGTGACGACGTATTTGCACTTGTAGTCCCTGTCCCGATCCCGGTTCGAGTAGCGAAACTCCACGACCATCGTGTGCTTGTCGTTCAGGTCCTTCTGGGCCTTCTGGAAGTCGTCCGAGTCCGGCCAATGCCGGATGCGGAAGGACTCGATCGTGGCGTCTCCGACCTTGATCCCGACCTTGATGTCCTTGTCGCCCTCGAAGGGAAAGCTGCGCTCGAATTTTCCCGTCTCGGCGAAACCCGGCGAGGACGCGAGCAGCGCCGCGGCGAGAAGAGCAAAGCAAGTCCGATTCATGAGAGGACCTCCGCTCGCGCGGATCTTAGCGCCCGCCGCCGAGAGTTTCGTAGACCGTGAGGAGGGCCTGCGTGCCGTCCTCGGCGCGGCCGCACGGCCTCGAGCGCGGTCAGGAGCTGGTGGACGAGCGCCGTGCCCGGAAGGGGAATTCCGCGTGCGCGGGCGGTCTTCAGGACGATCGCGAGGTCCTTCTGCTGGTGCTTGACCGCGAAGGCGGGCTTGAAATCGCGGTCGATCATCTTCCTTCCGAGCACCTCGAGCGCCCACGAGTTCGCCGCGCCCGAGGTGAGCGCCTCGTGGAGCGAAGTCAGGGGAAGTCCGGCCTTCGCGGCGAAGGCGAGAGCCTCCGAGACTCCCATCAGGTTGTTCGCCACGAGGATCTGATTGGCGGCCTTGCCGAGCTGGCCGGCGCCGGAGGGCCCGAGCGCCGTGAGGCGGCGGCCCATGGCCTCGAAGACGGGCCGAGCCTTCTCGAGCGCCGCGACGTCTCCGCCGATGAAGAACGTGAGAGTTCCCTCGGCCGCTCCCTTCTGTCCGCCCGACACCGGCGCGTCCAGGAAGGAGAAGCCCTTTTCGGCAAGCCGCGCCGCGATCGCGCGCGCGGCCTCGGGAGCGATCGTCGAGCAGTCGATGACGATCGCGCCCGCGCGCGCGCCCTCGGCCGTGCCGGACGCGCCGAGGTGGACCTCCTCGACCTCGGGCGCGTCCGGCACGCACGAGACGACGACGTCGGCGCCCTCGGCGGCGGCGGCCGGAGTCGGCAGCGGCGCGCACGTCGCGCCCCTGCGCCGGGAGAGCGCGCACGAACGCCTCCGCTTTTCCGGGAGTCCGCGTCGCCACGGCGAGCGGGAAGCCCGCTTTCGCGAGGTTCCTGGCCATGCCCTGGCCCATCGTTCCGAGACCGACGAATGCGACGTGCAGCCGAGGCGGTTCACTCATGATGGAAACGAGTTTAGTTCCTGCTACCATCTCACTGTGAAACCGGGAGTCGACGCGACTCACGCGGCCGGGGCGGCCGCGGTCTTCGCGGCGGTGTCGCTCTCTCACCTCCCCGCCGCGCGATTCCTTCACTACCTCTCGTTCTCGGGCGACGTGGACACCGGCCGCCTCCTGTGGTTCGCTCCCGCCGCGATCCTCGGCGCATTCCTCTTCGAGCGCGTCGTCCGGGGCACCTTCTACGGCTGGCTCAGGGTCGAAGCTCCCGGCCGGAATGGCCGCGCCCGTCGTCGCCGCGCTCGGCGCGGTTCCTGTCGCGGCGCTGCGCCTCCGGCTGGCCCCGCGGTTCGAGGCTCCGCCTCTCCTCGCCATGGCGCACGCCTATCTCGTCGCGTTCGCTCTCGGGCTCGGTCTCGCCTGGCTCGCGCTCGGGACCGGCGCCACGTGGCCGGGCGGCGCCGCGCTCGCGGCGATCTGGCTCGTGAAGGGAACCGTTCCGGTCGCCTTTCACGGGCGGCCGGTCCCCGTCCTCGAGCTTCTGGCTGCGGCTCTCGGAGCCGTCGCCGCCGCCCTCGTTCTGAAGAAGCCGCTCGCTCCCCACCGCGACGCGCTGTGGGGCGCGTGAGAGTGGAGACAAGAGTGGAGGTGTCCTCATGAGCGCGGTAACGTCGCGCCTCAGGCAGCTCGACCTCTTCCTCGAAGAGCCGCCGTCTTCCGCCGAGCTCGGCGCGGAAGAAGCGGCGCTGCAGGCCCGTTACGACACCCTCGCCGAGGAGTGGAAGCTCCCCCGGGCGCGGGTCGATCCTCTCGACGCGCCGCGCGACCGGCGGCGTCATCACGTACGGCCCGCCGCACGTGATCCGCGTGTCGAGCCACATGTCCGCCGAGGACCGCCTCCAGACGCTGCTGCACGAGACGACGCACGCCATCTGCTTCGCGCTCTGGGGCGTCGCGGAAGGCCATTCGCCGCGCTTCTGGTCGCTCGCGCGAAAGCTGGGCGTCGCACGGAAGGTCGCTCCCGAGACCGAGCGCCTGCGCCGCGTGCGCGAGGCGAACGCGCGCTACGCCTATCGCTGCCCGGGCTGCACGGCCGAGTGGACGCGCCGCTCTCCCTTCGGACACGCGCGCCTCTGCGCCTCCTGTGAGCGCGCTGGCCGGCCGGCCCGCCTCATTCTCGTGCGCCGCCCGAAACCGGCGCGGCGGCGGACGGCGCGGGGGCGCTGAGCGGCGCGTCCAGCCGGAAGACGGGCACGAGGCCGACGGTCTCGTCGAACCAGGGCGTCCTGCGGTAGAAGAAGCGGTGCCGCGCGCGCGCGTCGCCGGCGAACGCCGGGTCCTTCAGCCTTTCCTCCCAATCCGCTTTCAGCGCGGGGTCCTTCGCGAGCATCTCCCTGGCGAGCACGTCGAGCACGCGCGTGTCCATGTACTCCTTTTCCTCCAGGCACGAGGAGAGCTCGCCCCAGGAAAAGAGGGAGTCCGGGCTCTCGGGCTCGAGGAGCGCGATCGCGACGTTCGCGAGCTCCGTGTCGAGCGGCACGTAAAGCGACCCGGCCGGGATCACGCGCGTCTCGACCGCGTGCGCGATCTTCGCCTCGACGCGCACGCGGCCCTGATACGACGCCTTCGCGAAGACGATCGAGGAGGCGCGCGACGTCCCGACGGCGAGCGTGCGGGCGGCCGGGAGCCTGTCGTACCGGATGCCGTGCGCCCTCAGCCGCTCCTCCACGTTCCCGAAGCCTGCGGGAATCAGGTACGCCGCGGGGCGCGGAACCGTCACCGTGGCCTTCGCGTGCTCGAGGCTCGGGATGTGGATCGTCTTTTTGCGAGTGCGGTCCCAGCGGACGACGGGCCTCCCCGTGACCTCCGAGACGGCCTCGGTCCAGGCGTACGTGGGAAAGTCGACGCTCTCCGGCCGCGCGGGATCTCCCTCGGCGGCCGCGACGACAGGCGAGCCGACGGGCGCGGTGCGCGCGGCCGCGCGCGCTTTCTCGCGTGCGGCGAGAAGGCCCTGTGCGCCCTTTCCCGTGCGCTCGAGGAGCGCTCGGAGAAAGACGGTGTTCGAACGGACGCGATCTCCGAACGTCTTCAGCGCATGCGTCTCGACGAGGATCGACGGGCACGTTGCGGAGGGGGAAATAGCCCGTGGAGTAGCGCGGGGAAAAGACGGACGAGTCGAACCCCTTCATCGGATCTCGCGGGTCGCGGAAATCGACGTACGCGTTGCTCGTGACGATCCCTTCGCCTTCGACGTCGGACAGCGCCTTCGGGACGACGGCCTTCAGCCAGTTGCGAAGCGGCTCCGGCGTGACGGGCTCGTTCGCGTAAGAGACCGTGAGCGTCGCCTGAAAGTCGGCGCCGTCCGTCACGTGATCGTCCACGAAGAGGTCCGGCTTCCACGCGTCGGCGAGCGCGAGGAGGGCGCGCGTCTCCTTCGCATCGGCCTTCACGAAGTCCCGGTTCAGGTCCAGGCCGCGCGCGTTCGACCGGAAGCCCATTTCCTCCGGACCGTCCTGGTTCGGGCGGTTGTACGGCGAGACCCGCGCGTGCCCGTCCACGTTGTAGACGACGACCGTCACGAGCGTGACGCCGTCGAGGAGGTCGAGCCGGTTCGTGAGCGCGATGTCGCGCAGCAGGATCAGCGTCGCGTCCGTGCCGTCCACCTCTCCGGCATGGATGGAATTGAGAACGAGGACGACGGGCTTCGTCGACCTTGTACCTTTCGCCGGGCTCGAAGAGCTTTTCCTTCGAGGCCACGACGACCGGGATGCGCCGCCCCTGCTCGCTCGGGCCGATGAACGAGACGCGAAGGTACGGCGACAGCCGCTCGAGCCGGGTCAGGAACGCGAGCACTTCGTCGTAGGTCTCCGTTTTCCGGAAGCCGGTCAGCTCAGCCTGCGTCAGGAGGTCGGGAGGAACGGGAATGGACCGGCGATCCGCGGTGAACGCGGGGGCGGAAACGAGAAGTGCCAGGACGGCGGCGGCGGGAAAGGCGAGGCTGCGTGCGCGCATGGGCAAAGGTTAACGCGGGTTCACGGGAGGGCAGGGCGCAGCGCGAAGAGATCGTCTATCGTAAGGGCGGGAATCCGTATGAAGCGCGCCCTCGCGATCCTCCTCGTGGTCATGACGGCGGGTCCCGCCCTCGCGGCGGGGCGGGCCTCGTTGAACGTCTACTTCCAGAGCAACCTGAAGGACACGGCCTATCAGAAGAAGACGTTCGACAGGGTCGTGAAGGCGTGGAAGGCGCCCGCGGCGTCGCAGATCCCGGAGATCGGGAGGAAGACCGTCGTGCAGGCGGTCCTCGCGAAGGACGGGAAGCTCGTCTCGGCGGTCGTCTCGATGAGCTCGGGCAAGAAGGGCTGGGATACCGCGGCGCTGGCGACAGTCAGATCAGCCGCGCCGTTCGATCCTCTGCCCGCGAACTTCGGAGCGTCGACGATCGAAGTTCACTTCCACGTGAGCGTGGTCCCGTAGGGAGGGGTAACGCCAGGAGCCTTCAGAGCAGGCGCGACCACTCGCGTTTGCCGTGAAGCACCCGATAGACCCAGACGCGGCTCCGTTCGACCTTGAAGAAGATCAAATAGGACTGCCGGACGAGGAATCGAAATCCTCGGCGGCGGAGACGCTCGTCCCGCGGGCGCGCGCCGCGCTCCGGCGAGCGGGCAAGGCCTTCGATAGCGTCGAGCAAATCGGCGACGACCGTGCCGGCCGAATCCGGTGCCTCACGGTCGAGGTAATGGCGGACCTCGACGAGGTCGCGCTCCGCCCGCTTCAGTACGCGGACCCGATGGACCTTCAACCGCGAAGTCGTCGACGGAGGACCGCCGGAGACGTCCCGGTGTCCCCCGCCCGCCGGTCCCGCTCAGCATCATCGAGAAGGGTGTAGAGCTCGGTGCGGGCCTTCTGTCTCTCCCAGGCCGCGGCGCTGAGGATCACGAGGTCCTCGACGCCGTGCCTCGTGATGAAGACCGGCTCTCCGGTACGGTGACAGAGCCGTGAGATCTCGTGTGACTTGTTGCGGAGGTCCGAGATCGATCGGATGGATGGCATGGGAGGGATCCTATCAGAATCGTGATAGCCAAGGGCGTCCCGTCACACCACTCCGAACTCCTTCCCGACCGCGACGAACGCCGTGACGGCTTCGTCGAGATCGGCTTCCGTGTGGACCGCGGAGATCTGGCAGCGCAGGCGCGCGTGGTCCTTCGGGACGACCGGGAAGCCGAAGCCGGAGACGTAAACGCCGCTCTCGAAGAGCGCCTCCGACATGGCGAGAGCCTTCGCCGTATCGCCCACGATGACGGGGACGATCGGGTGGATGCCCTCGGGAATCCGGAAGCCGGCCGTCTTCATGCGCGCGCGGAACAGGAGCGCGTTCTCCTGGACCCGATGGGCGGGCGACGGGTCCTCCATCAGCATGCGGAAAGCCTCGAGGGACGACGCCGCGACCGCGGGCGGGAGCGCGTTCGAGAAGAGCGACGTGCGCGAGCGCTGCCGGAGGAGATCCACGACGGGCGCGGGTCCGGTCGTGAAGCCGCCCGCGGCCGAGCCCATCGCCTTGCCGAGCGTGGACGTGAAGAGCGAGACGCGCTCCATGACCCCCAGCTCCTCGGCCGAGCCGCGCCCGGTCTTCCCGAGGACTCCCGTCGCGTGGGAATCGTCCACGACGAACGTCGTGTCGTACTTCTCGCAGAGGTCCGCGAGCTCGCGGAGCGGCCCGATCTCGCCTTCCATGGAGAAGACGCCGTCCGTGATGAAGAGCCGCCGGCGCGAGGCTTGCGCTTCCTGGAGGGCCTTCTCGAGCGCCGCGAGATCGCCGTGCGGCGCGAGGAAGCGCTTCGCCTTGCACAGGCGGATGCCGTCGATGATCGAGGCGTGGTTGAGGGCGTCCGAGAGGAGCGCGTCCTCTTCGCCGAGGAGGGGCGCGAAGAGCCCCTCGTTCGCGTTCCAGCACGACATGTAGAGGATCGTGTCCTCGGTCCCGAAGAAGCGCGAGATCGTCTCCTCGAGCTCCTTGTGGAGGGCCTGCGTGCCGCAGATGAAGCGCACCGAGCCGAGGCCGTTTCCCCACTTCTCGAGCGCGTTCTTCGCGGCCTTCACGATGCGCGGATGGTTCGCGAAGCCGAGGTAGTTGTTCGAGGTGAGCATGAGGACGTCGCGCCCGTCCACGCGCACGCGCGCGCCCGTGGGACCTTCGAGGACGCGCTCTTTCTTCCAGGTCTTCGCGTCCTTCAGCGCGGCGATCTCGGCGCGGCAGAAATCGATGAGGCTGGTGCTCATGGCGGCGAGGTTATCCGAAAAACGAAGCGGCGGGCCGGGAGGGGCCCGCGCTCACTTCTTCCGGATCTCGGCTCGCGACGAACTGCATCGAAAGGAGGAAGCCGCCGGACGTGCTCGCCGAACGCGACGAAGCGTGCCCTTCACGTGGACGGCGGAGCCCACCGTGATGCCGGTGTCGAGCTTCGTGAGCCCGTTCACGACGACGTCGCGCGAGGAGATCTTCCAGTGGCCCAGCGGCGCGTCGCTCGTCGTCGGAGCGGCGGGAATCGACTCGACGACGCCGTCGAACTCCGTCGAGCGGTCGCCCGAACCGGGAGGCGCGACGATGGGCGCCTTGACGATCGAGACCGCGACGAGATACGAGGGGCGCGAGGGAGCCCGGCGGCGGGTTGTGGACTCTCGCGACGACGTCGACGATGTCGCCGACCCTGGGTTCGCCGACGATCTTCGTGTCGGAATCCACCTGCACCGTTCGGTCCGCGACCGTCCACGCCGTCGACGTGATCGTCTGCACGGCGCCCCGGAACGCGAAGAGCTCCGGCGGCGTGACGCCGTAAGCGCCGACGCTCGTCGCGAGAAGGCCGCCGGAATTCAGGACGGCGACGATCGCGAACATGCCCGCCTGCAGGTCGTCGATTCCCTTGACGGCGCCGTTCGGACCGGCGACGGACCACTTCGTACCCGCGTTCGTGGAGACCGTGCGGAAGAGCATCGTGAAGGTTCCGCCCGCGAGCGTCCACCGACTGGATCGTGCCCGAGAGCTCGCCCGCGCGCGTCTGGGAAACGACGACGCTCGTGGCCGGAAGAGGCGGAGGCGGGAAAACCGCAATGGAGAGTCCGGCACCGTCACCTGCGCGACGACCCGGGCGCCGACGAGAATGCCGGACCACGGGAGAGGATTGGCGAGGCGATCGTCGGCGCCCGTGATCGTGGCATTCGTGACGTCGATCTGAATTCCGCCTTCGATGAGGTCGAGGATCGGACCGGTGACTTTCGAGACGGTTCCCTCGACGGTGGACGGTCTCACGGGCAACGGAAACGATGGAGCGTCCGCCGCGGCCGTGAGGGGCGCAAGGCCGGAGAAGAGAAGGAGAGCCACGACGACGAGCGGAGGAAGTCCTGAGCAGAGGAAGTCGTCGAGACGTGCGCGCGTGAAGGGAACGACTCGTCATCGTGGCTCTCCCTCCGGCCTGAAGGGAGTGTCCGGCCGGAATCCATCCCACGCCCTCGCAGCCGGCCTAACGGCGCCGCCGGCCGGTCTTCTTCTTCGCGGGCACCCTTGCCGGCCTTCTCTTCGCCGCGGCTTCTTCGCCGCGGGCTTCTTCGCCGGGGCTTCTTCGCCACGGGCTTCTTCGCCGGGCGTCGGGCCGCCTTTTTCACGGGTTTCCTCTTCGCGGGACCCTTCTTCTTCGCGGCCTTCTTCGGCGCCGGCCGGCGGGCTTTCTTCTTCGCTCCGCCGAGCGTGCGGGACTGCTCGCGTCTCTTGCGCGCATGGAGTTTCTGCTTGACGAGATCGTCGACCTGCGACGTCGGCACCCAGTCTTCGTCGGGGTGCAGATCCGAGGACTGGAACACGATGATCCGGTAGCCGTCCGGGTCGAGGATCTCCGCAGAGCGGCCCGTGAATTCGTCGGTCGGCGGGCGCGTCACCGTGACTCCGCGTTCCTTGAGCTTCGCGATCGTCTCGTCGAGCGACCAGGTGGAAAAAACCGCGGCGACCTGGTTGCGCGAAGGCACGTCACCGGGGCGAAGAGGCGTGAGCTTCAGAAGCAGAGGTCCCAGCGCGAATTCGACCCAGTCGTTCTCGAAGCCGCCGCCCTCGGGCAGGCCGAGGGTCTCGCCGTAGAACCGGCGCGAGCGCTGGAAGTCGCTTGCGGAAACATGAATCCGCCTGAGTGCGAGAAACATCTTCAAACCTCCGAATCCGTCTCCCGGAAGGACGCCGGACCCGAAAACTCCATGGAACCGTGGGGAGACCGTCCGAGTTCCTCCCTTCCGGGGGAGCCGGCAAAGCAAATTTCCGGACGGGGGATTCTAGCAGGAAGTGGTTGAGTTTTCAATCACTTTCGTGTGGACGGCGCTGCCTGGCAAGGCTCGATCCAGACGGCGCCGGAGGGGCCGACTTCGCGCTTCCAGATCGGAACCCTGGCCTTGATCGCCTCGATTCCGTCCCGGCAGGCGGCGAAGGCCTCGGCTCGATGGGGAGCGGAAGCCGCGACCACGACGGCGACATCGCCCACCAGGAGGGAGCCAACCCTATGGCGAAAAAGCACTTGTGCCTCCGGATGGCTCCGCGCGAGGTCCTCGGCGATGCGGACCATCTCCTTTTCGGCCATGGGGCCATACGCCTCGTACTCCAGCCGATCCACCCGGTGGCCCTCGTTTTCGTTGCGCACGACCCCCACGAAGAGGGCGAGCCCCCCGTCTTTGCCGCGCCGAACGACGCTCAGGAGCGCCGCGAGGTCGAGCGGGTCCGCCGAAAGGAAGCTCATCGAAACATGATAAGACCCGAGGCCGGGAATCGAACGATGACGACGCGCCGCCGACGGGTGCTGGCCGTCTCCGCGCTCAAAGGCGGCGTGGGGAAGACGACGACCGCCGTGAACCTGGCGGCCGCGGCCGCCCGCGCCGGGCGGCGGACGCTCCTCGTGGATGGCGATCCCCAGGGAGGCGTCGGAACCTCCCTCGGGCTCGCTCCCGAAGCGCGAGGCCTCGCGGCCTGGGTCACGAAAAGCGCCTCCTTCGCCGATTCGGTCGTGCGCGCGGCCCGCGAGAATCTCGACGTCCTGCCGGCGGGAGAGCGGCTCCTCGACGTCGAGGACGTGTTCCGGGAGAAGGGGAAGGAAAAGAGGAGGACGCGCCTCGAAAGACGGTTCGAGGCGCTCGACGACGAGGGGTACGAAATCGTCATCCTCGACTGCCCGCCCGCGGCTTCCCTTCTCCTCGAGAACGTGTACCACGTCGCGGACGAGCTCATCCTGCCCGCGAAACTCGACTTTCTCTCGCTCCCGGCGCTCGAGAAGACGCGCCTCTTCGTGAAGGAGGAGAACGCGTCCCGCGAAAAGCCGCTCCGGATCGCCGGCGTCCTGCCGACTTTCTACGACCTTAGAACGGCCGTCTCGACGGAGCTCCTCGACACGCTGCGCGAGCGCTTCACGAAGATCCTCTCGCCGATCCGCATCAACGTCGCGCTCGCCGAGGCGCCGTCCGTCGGGAAGACGATCTTCGAGTTCGACGGATCGTCGCGCGGCGCGGTCGACTACGCGCTCCTCGCGGAAGACCTGAATCTGGCCTGACTCCGTCAGGCCACGGGCGGGATCTTCAGCCGGCGGACGATCGCCTGGAAGCGCGGCTCGGCGCGCAGCGGATCCAACGGCGAGAACACCCGGAGGAACACGAGGCGGCCCTCGCGCTCGTCGGCGGCTTTCTCCAGCCAGTCGAGCGCCTTCTCCCTGTGGCCGAGACCGACTTCGAGGAGCGCGAAGGCGAGGGGAGAGACGAAGCGTTCCTTCGACATCGCGTCGAGCCGGCGAAGAGCGTCTTCCCCCTCGGCGCGCCGCCCGGCCCGCGCGCAGGCGTGCCCCCACATGGCGATCGGATCGGGCTGGCCTTCCGCGAGCTTCATGGCCTGCGCTAACTCCGAAATGGCTTCGTCGAAGCGCCCGGCCCGGAGCAGGGGAAAGCCCAGGTAGGTTCGCGTCAACGGAGACGTCGGTTCCAGATCGACCGCTTCCTTGAGCCGTTTCACCGCCTCCGCGTCGTCCCCGGCGAAATACGACGCCATCCCCACGTCCATGTTGACGGCGACGTTCAGCGGGTCCAGCCGCCGCGCGAGACGTATCTCCCGCAGGGATTCCTCGAAGCGGCTCGACGCGCTGAGAAGGTTCGAATACCACTGATGCGCGACCGCGTCGTTCGGATTGAGGGCGATCGCCGTGAGGAAATCCCTCTTCCGCGCCTTTCCAGTCCCAGTCGAACTCGTATTTCGCGTCCGCCAGCGCCGCGTGCGCGCCGCTCAGCGTCGGATCGAGCTCGATCGCGCGGAGCGCAGCCTCGCGCTGCTTCGGGAGGATCTCGCGGGGCGACTGCACGCCGTAGAACGCGAGGAGGTTGTACACGTCGGCGAGCCCCGCCCACGCAAGGGCTTCGTTCGGGTCGCGCTCGAGGACCTTCTGGAACAGGGCGAGGCTCTTCTCGTACGCCTCCTCGGTCCGCTTGTTCCACTGGTAGCGGGCGCGCAGGTAGAGGTCCCAGGCCTCGGCGTCGTGGGTCGCGCGGCCGGCGAGGCGTTTCTTGTCGGCACCGCTCAGCGGGATGTTCAGCGATCGCGAGATCTTCTCCGCGATCTCGGCAGGCAGCGCGGACGTGCCGGCGCTCCGGCTCGTGAGCCGATCCCCCCAGATCTGCGCGCCGCGCTCCACGTCGAGGAGCTCGGCCTGCACCGAGATGGCGTTCGCACGCCGCTGCACGCGGCCGGAGAGGACGGCCTGGACCCCGAGCTTCCGGCCGGCCTTGCGCGGGATCCTTCTCGTCGAGGCTGAACACGGTCGTCCGCGCCATCACGCGAAGCCCGGGAACCCGCGACAGCGCTGTTGATGAGGCCCTCCGTGATCCCCTCCGAGAGGTACTCGTCTTCGGCTTTTCCCGTGTCGTTGACGAACGGAAGAACGGCGAGCGGACTCGATCCGTCCGGAGGACCGGTGGACGAGCGGCCCGACGAGCGCCGCGAGAGCGGCCGCCGCGACCAGGCACGCGGCGATCAGGGCGATGCGACGCGCGGGCGCTTCGGCTGCCGGGGAAGGCGTCACGAGCGTCGGCGCGACGGGCCCGCTCGGACGACGCCGGCGTGCCGTCTCCCGCGAGCTTCAGGGAGAAGGCGAGATCCCGCGCGGTCTGGAACCGTCTGTCCGGGGTCCTTTTCGAGGCAGCGCAGGATGAGCAGGCGGAGGTCCTCGGGAAGGCCGGGCTCGAGGTCGGCGGGGTCGCGGGGCTCCTTGCGCAGCGTGGCGACCAGAACCTCCGGCGCGGTCTCCCCGGCGAACGGCCGCTTGCCCGTCACCATCTCGTAGAGAACGCAGCCGAACGAGAAGATGTCGCTGCGTTGCGTCGGCGGGTTTCCTCCGGAGCTGCTCGGGCGAGATGTAGCCCGCCGTTCCCACGAGGGTCCCGCGTCTCGGTGATCGGAGTGTCCTCGTCCGCGCCGCCGGAGGTATCGACGGGCTTCCGAGCGTGGCGATGCCGAAGTCGAGGATCTTCACGCGCCCGTCCGAGGTCAGGAAGATGTTGCGCGGGCTTCAGGTCGCGGTGGACGACGCCGTGCGCGTGCGCGGCCGCGAGACCGTCGGCGACGCTGAGGCCGATCTCGACGGCCTTCCGCCACGGGAGAGCGCCGCGGAGCGGGCCGTGCCCCAGCTTTTCGCCCAGGGTCTGGCCCTCGAGCAGCTCGGTGACCGCGAAGGAGACGCCGGCCTCGAGCCCACGTCGTGGATGTCGAGGATGTTCGGGTGCGAGAGGGCCGCCACGGCGCGCGCTTCGCGCTCGAACCGCGCGCGTGCGACCGTGTCGAGCGCGAGAGTCTCGGAAAGGACTTTGATCGGCGACTTCGCGCCCGAGCCGCGTGTCGCGGGCTCGGTAAACCTCGCCCATCCCGCCGGCGCCGATCGGCGCCAGGATTTCATAGGCCCCGAGGCGAGTTCCCTCGCGGAGTGTCAACGCTGACTCCAGGGAATTCTATTCTCGATGCTTTTCAGAACTCCTTCGTGAACGAGAAGAACAGGGCGTTGCGGCCGGCGCGAAGAGACGCCGTTCTGCCGGCTCTCGAGGCCGAAATTGCGCGAGAAGAAGAGCTCGATCGTGGAGCTCCACAGGAACCCGCTCGTGAGTCCGACGGTGACGCCGTTGAGCCAGTCCGTGCGGTTCACGAGGACTCCCTGCGCATCGAACCGGGCGCGGTCCGCCCGCGCCAGCGTGCCGCGCGCCGAGAGGAACAGGAAGAACAGCGCCTCGAAGCGGTACTCGACGTTCAGGATGCCGTAGCCGCGCGTCGCGATCTCGTCGAAGGCGGCCGCGGGAAGGATGGGCTGCGACAGACTCTCGAAGTCGCCGGCATTGGACCCTCCCGACAGGCGCAGCGCGGAGAAGCGGTCCAGGTTCGAGCCGGCGCCGCCGTACGCCGAGACGAGAAGGCGATGACGTTCGCTTTTCACGAACGGGACGGGAAGAGCCGCCAGCGCGTAGCGCGCTGACCGCGGACCAGCTCCTTGTCCCGTCGGCGGCGTGCGGCCCGGTCGGGCCGCCGCCCCAGTCCTGCCAGCCCGCGCGATGCGCCCAGAAGGCGTCGAGCCCTCCGCCGAAGCCCCGGTGGGGCAGCTCGAGGAGATTCCGCTCGAACGCGTCCACCCGGAGGCGCGCGTGGACGCGGCCCTCGTATGCGTCCGAGGGAAGCCGGAAGGAGTCGAGCGTGTCGGAGCCGCGCCGGAAGAAGAGGACGCCGGGCTCGTACGTCAACGCGGCCTCGACCGCGTTGTCCTGGAGAGAGGGAGCGATCGAGAAGCGCGTCCCGAGGCCGACGCCCGCCCGCACGAAAGACCACTCCAGCTCCTCGGAGGCGATCCGTTGCCCCTCGACGTACTCCGAGCGCGCCCACGGGAGCGTGGTGTTCTCGAACGTGAGGACGCTTTCGAGCCTTCCGGAGAGTTTCCGGTTCCAGCGGACGTCGTCGTAGATGCCCAGGAGCACCGCGCGGAAACGCTCCTCGCCGCCGTTCTGATTTCGCCAGAGGACGAGCGCTCCTTCGGGAACGAAGCGTCCGGTTCTCCGGGCCGTCGGGAATCCATTGGAGCGCGGTCCACAGGTCGGTGACGCGCGTCCTCCCGCGCGCGGCAACGTCGATGGTCCTGCCGAAGAGCGGTGCCGGTGAAGGCCTCGCCGGCCCGCGGCGTCCGACCTTCCGCCTGCGCGACCGCGGGCCGCGCCAGACTGCAGCAGCCGAGAAGGCAGAGCAGGAACGCCCGGCCGGCTCTCATCAGTGATTTCCTTCCGTCCTCAACGACAACTGTTCAGAAGATGGGCGGTGGGATCGAGGCTGTAAATGATGAGGATGAGCTACGGCTGCGGGTGGAGGGGTCATTGCGTGGTCCCTTCCGTCGACGGGGAAGAGGTGGTGGGCGGGACCGGCTCGAGGCGCAGGACGACGAGCGGGGGATCCAGCTTGTAGGCAGCCCCGTTGCCGTTGTCGATGAGAAAGCCGGCGCCGGAAAGGACCAGACCTCCGATGACCGCGCCCGCCGCGACATTCGTGATACCGGTGCTCAGGTCAGCGCTCCCGCCGGTATGGTTCGCGCCCTGCGCGGCGCCGACTCCTATTCCGACGGGAATGCCGATCATGTTGAGCCACTGCCAGCCCGAGTCCTTCCGCGTTAACGCCACGCGCTGCGTCACGTAGCCCTCCTTCTCGACGACGATCTCGAGGGCTTTCTCTTTTCTCTTCAGCCTCAGGACGCCCGGGGTCGTGATCTTCTGATCTCCCACCGAGGCGGTCGCGCCTGGCGGGTCGGTCTCGACGCGTATGTCCTGGCGCGTCCCGTGGATCACGGTCGCGCAGCCGCCGAGAGCCGGCGTCATCGCGAGAGTCAACGTGGCGAACAGGAGTTGAAGACGCGAGCGGGCGTTCATGGAATCCTCCTTGTTCTTCAGACCAGGTCCGTCAGAGCCGCGGCATACGAGGTCATGTCCCCCCGACACTCGGAGAGGAGGTTTCTGACGCGGGCCCCGTCGATGGGCCGGTCGCCGGCGAAGAGCCCGCGACCCGGCTCGGTGATGCCGATCTCCAGGGGAACCCAGTCGAGCCGCGCGGAAACCTCGGCGAGGGCGCGGCGCCGGCTTTCGGGCACGGTGAAGACGAGCTCGAACTCGCCGTGGAGCACGCCGAGGAGAGCCAGCGGAGACAGGCCGGTGAGGACTCCGGCCGCGGCGGCCGCAGGGTGGAGAAGCTCCGCAGCGGGACGCGTGAGCCGGATGGCGATCCCGTTGAGGCGCGCGAGCTGGTCGAGCGTCGCGAGCAGCCCGTCGCTCGTGTCCATGGCTGCGCTGGCTACGCCCCGCAGAGCGCGCCCGTGACGGAGACGCGGTGGCGGCCGGAAGTCTTCCTCGGAAAGGAGCGACGGCTCGCCGAGAAAAGCCGCCGCGGCCCGGGCGGCTCCGAGCCCGAGGGGTCCGGTGACGAACACGCCGTCTGCCGGCCGGGCGCCCATGCGGGTGAGAACGGAGTCCGCCGGGACGAGTCCCGCGGCCGAGCAACCGATCGAGAGAGCCGCGCCCTCGTTCGTGTCGCCGCCGAGAACCCAGGTCTCCGCCTCCCGGGCCGCCTCGGCGACGCCGCGCGCCACCGACTCCTGAATCGCGTCCGTGTGGTCCGCGGGAAGCGTGACGGAGATCAGGACGCCCAACGGATCGGCTCCGACGGCCGCGAGATCCGAGAGCGCGGCCGACACCGCGATCCGGCCCGCCGTCCGCGGATCGCGGTAGAGCCCGTGCTGGATCTCCTCCGCCACCGTGTCGACCGTCAGGGCGAGGAGGCGTCCATCGCCGAGCGGGACCAGCTCGGCGTCGGTCTCGTGGACGCCTCCCACCTGCCCGGGGGCGCGCGGCAGGAGGTCGGCCCAGCGCGTGAGCCTCCGATTCTCGGCGACGTCATCGTTCAGGCGCATGCGAGCAGCCTTTCCGGGAAGAGATCGAAGGTGGCGTGGCGGGCCGGGCCGACCTCGCCGTCGATCTCGAGGAGAAACGGGGCGTCGGCTTCGAGCTCGAGCGCGGCGGTTCGAAAGGTGCGCGTTCCGGGACGGCCGGTGAAGCGGCCGCGCGCGAGCCCCGCGAGCGTTCCAAGCAGCTGGCGCCGGTTCATCGACTCGCAGAGAGCGACGGCGAGGAGACCGTCGTCCGGCGCGACCGGAACGTCGTACCGCAGGGATCCCGAGAGCCACTGCGTCTTCAGTACAGAGAGCGACGAGAGGCTCGATCTGCTCCCTCTTCTCATCGTGACGGAGAAGAAAGCGCGAGCCGCGGTTCCGGGCGATGGCGCGAAGGGCGGCGACTGCCATCGCGAGCGAGGGAAGGAGGCACCCGAGCCGGCAGGACGTGAAGAGCGCGTTCCCCTCGGCGACGACGCCTGCCGAAGCACTGATCACGAGAACGCTTTGCCTCTCGCTGTCGTCCGCGTCGATCCATCGAATCCGCCCGAGATCGCGCGGCGCGGCGCGATCCACGTCGAGTCGGAAGGGAATCCCGCGGTTCAGGCACCCGAAGGGCTTGTGAAAGTCGTTGCTCGAGCCCAGGCCCACGGCACCGAGACAGATCTCGCCGAGAGGAACGTTCTCGCGCCCGTCGACGATCGCGCCGGCCAGCGCGTGGACGGTGCCGTCGCCTCCGGCCGCCACGAATAGGCGTGTGCCGGAGCGAAGAGAGTCGCGAACGTCCCTTCGCCACGTTCCTTCCGGATCGATGCGGACGACCGAGCCCTCGAAACGGCGCTCGACTTCACCTCGGACCCGCTCCCACAGGTGGCGGGCGCGACCGTGGCGCGCCGCGGGGTTGAAGAGGACGAAAGCGGAAGGCCGTCTCATATCTGCTCCCGGCAGGGCCGGCGCGAGAGAGTCGCCTCACCGAGGACGAATAAAACGGCGCAGAGAGGCGCGAGCTCGGGGCGGAGGACCGACGCCTCGCCGAGATGGAGAGAGAGGAAGCCGAGAACGGAGAGGACGATCGAGGGGAAAGCCTCGGCGTCCTTCCGGATGGCCAGCGCCTTCGCGTGGGCAGAGACGAGGAGGATCGCGCCGACGAGCCAGAGGGCCACGCCGGGCCAGCGGGACGCCGCGCTCCAGGGCACGCGACCGAGGAGAAGGATCGACGCGGCGAAACTCACGGCGCAGAAGATCCCGCTCGCCAGCACGGCCGTTCGCCGCCCGAATCGGACCGCGATCGTCGCGTAGCCGGTCGCGCGGTCGGGCTCCACGTCCTTCAGGTAGCCGAGGAGGACGAAGACCGCATACGACGCGAAGACGCTTCCAGCCGCGAGAGGGAGTACCGGGCTCGCGATCGCGCGGGTCGGAGACGGCTCGGCGCAGAGGAAGCCCATCGCCGGGAGAAGCGCCACGACTGCGGCGTTGCACGGCGGGCCGCCCCACCAGCGGCGCTTCAAGGGGGTGTACGCGGCGAGCCCGCCCACGGCCGCGGCTGCGAAGACGAGGTTCCACGGGTTGAAAAGCGCGAGCGTGACGCCGCAGAGAAGAAGCCCCGTGAGGCTGACGAGGAAGACGGCGTCGCGGCTGATCTCTCCCCGGACGAGAGGGCGATAGGGCGACGAGATGGAATCGGTGTCGGTCTGAAAGACGTCGGTCAGCGCCTGGCCCAGCCCGTACGAAACGAAGAACGCGCCGAGCGCGAGGCTGAAGGCGGGAAGCGGCAGCGGCGGAGCGGCGGCGAGCCCGACGAGCCCGGCCGAGCCCGAGACGAAGAAGAGGTACGGGCGCAGGGTCACGGCGAATCCCCGCCAGAAGCCCGCCTGGACCGTTTCCGTCCGGAGCGGAAGGACGGTCGCGCTCATGCGGCGTTCCCATCCGTTTCGAAGAAGGTCTCGCTCGCTGGCGCGGGCTCGCCACTCGCCCGGAAGCCGTGGCGCGACGCGACCTCCGCCAGGACCTCCGCCGTCCGGTCGATCTCCTCGTCGGTGTGGCGGGCGTTCACCGTCAACCGCAACAGGCTCTCGTCCGGGGGAACCGCGGGAAACGTGACGACCCCGCAGCGGACGCCTGCGTCGAAGAGATCGCGCCCGGCGGCGAGGAGCGTCTCCGCCCGCCCAGCGACGACGCTGAGAATCGGAGAGTCGCTCGAGACGACGCGCAGCCCGTTCGCCTGGAGCGCTCCGGCGAAACGGCGCGTGTTCGCCCAGAGGCGCTGCCTCAAGCCGGGCTCGTCCTCCATCACGCGGAAGGCCTCGGCGATGCCGGCGCAGACCGGCGCGGGCAGCGAGGCGGTGAAGAGCCCGGCGTTCGCGTGGAACCGCAGGAAGTCGACGAGCTCGCGCGAGCCGACGACGTAGCCTCCCGCGGCCCCCGCGGCCTTGGAGAACGTGCCCATCAGGACATCGATGCACCCGGGGAGGCGGAAGAGCTCTTCCGTGCCGCGCCCGGTCTCGCCGAGGATGCCCGTGGCATGCGCCTCGTCCACGTAGAGGAGCGCGCCATGCCGGTCGGCCGCGGCCCGCAGCGCCGGCAGCGGAGCGATGCTCCCGTGCATGCTGAAGACGCCGTCCGTGACGACGAGCCGCGCGCCGCCTCCTTCGGATTCACTGCTGAGAGCCCGATCGAGGGACGCGGGATCGCGGTGCGCGTACACGACGCTTTTCGCGCCGGAGAAGCGGCAGCCGTCGTGGAGGCTCGCGTGGCAGAGGCGGTCGCGGACGACGACGTCCCCGGACCCGAGGAGGCCAGTCAGGATTCCCACGTTCGCCGCGTAGCCCGAGGGAAAGACGAGCGCGGCCTCGCGGCCGTGGAAAGCGGCCACGACGTCCTCCAGTTCGCGGAGCCACCGGTTCGTGCCGGCGAGGAGCTGGGCGCTGGGCGTGCCGTAGCCGGCCACGTCGAGGGCGCGCCGGACCGCTGCCAGGACACGCGGGTGGAGATGGAGCCCGAGGTAGCTGTTCGAGTCGAAGCAGGTCATCCGCTTCGGGCGCGAAGTGAAAGGATCACGGACGACGATCTCGTGGTCGATCGGCCCGAGGAGCTCGAGGCGGTACTGCGCCTGGTAACGGCCGAGCGCGCGCTCGCTCTCCAGCATCGAGGAGAAGCGCCGCCAGCGCGAGGCGAGGTCCGGCGAACGGTCCCTCCGGAAGGCCGACAGGGGCGTCGACTCCCGTGTTCGAGACGGGGAGCCTGAGGCTTGATCGAGGAGGGCGAGCGTCCGTTCCATGGGATTTTCTCCATTCCCATGACGAACATGGCTTCCGCCGCGGCCGAGAGTCTTCAGGGATTTCCCGGGTTCTTCTGGTATTTTTCGGGAAACCCATGCGTCTCGGGTTCGGGGATTGCGTCTTCGACTCGGACACGCGCGAGCTCGCGCGCGGAGGTCGAGCCGTTCACGTTTCTCCGAAGGCCTTCCGCCTGCTCGAGCTGCTGCTCGAGAGCCGGCCCCGGGCGCTCTCGAAGGCCGACCTCAAGGACGCGATCTGGCCGAAGACGTTCGTCCTCGAAACGAACCTCGCGAACCTCGCGGCGGAGCTGCGTGCCGCTTGCGGGGAGAAGGGCCGGCGGTCCCATTTCATTCGGACGGTCCACGGATTCGGCTACGCGTTTTCGGGCGAGGCCCGGGAAGAAGGCGAATCCAGACCGGCCGGCGACGCGGCGTTCCGGTTGGTCGCCGGTGGGGAGGAATTCCGCCTTCGGGAGGGCAGGAACGTCGTCGGGCGGGAGAAGTCGGCAGGCATCTTCCTCGACGACTCCACGGTCTCAAGGCGGCATGCGCGCCTCGTCGTGGAAGGGCCGAACGTCACAATCGAGGATCTCGGCAGCAAGAACGGGACGTTCGTCTCCGGCCGAAAGGTGGAAGGTCTGTCGGCCCTGAAGGACGGAGACGAGATCCAGGTCGGATCCGTCTTCCTGACGTTCCAGGCGGCGCCCGATGCGCGATCGACCGCGACCGCGCGGCGGTCGACGGCCTCGCGGCGGCTGAGAGCGCTGTAGTCCTAGCCTCCGGCGACCGGAGGCAACAGCGCCACGATGTCGCCCGGCGCGACGGGGTCTGTTTCCCGCGCCCACGCCTCGTTGACCGCGAGCTTCGCGCGCGGCCCGAAGCGCGCGATGGCGGGATGCGCGGCCTCGAGGGCACGGCGAAGGGACGTGACCGTGGCCGGCTCGTCCACCTCGACCGAAACTCTCGGACCCAGCTCGTCCTTCAACGACGCAAAGAGCAGGACGTCGACTTTCACGCGGGCGATCTTACGCGGGCCGTCGCCCGTAGAATCGCGCGCCGGAGGAGTCATGGCGGAGGGACGTCTCGCGGGAAAGACGGCGCTCGTGACGGGCGCGGGCAGGGGCATCGGGCGGGCCATCGCGCTCAGGCTCGCGGAGGAAGGCGCGCACGTGGCGGTGGGCGCGCGCACGGAGAGCGACGGCGCGGCCGTCGCCGCCGAGATCGTGAAGGCGGGCGGGCGGGCGCAGGTCGTCCTCCTCGACGTCGTGGACGCCGCCTCCGTCGCGACGGGCGTCGAGAGGGCCGCGCGCCCGGACCGGCGCCTCGACATCCTCGTGAACAACGCGGGGGTCGGAGGGCCGACCCCTTTCGACGGCGACGAACGCTCCGACGAGGCCTGGCACAGGATCCTGGACGTGAACCTGACGGGCACGTGGCGCGTCTGCCGCGCTGCGCGGCCGTTCCTGCCCGACGGCGGGCGCATCGTGAACCTCTCCTCCGTGACCGGACGCTTCGGGGTTCCCGGCATGGCCGCCTACAGCGCGTCCAAGCACGGCATCATCGGGCTGACGCGCACGCTCGCCCTGGAGCTCGCTCCGCGGAAGATCACGGTGAACGCCGTGTGCCCGGGCTGGGTCGACACGGACATGGGGCGCTCCGGGCATCGCCCTCATGGGCAAGGCCATGCAGAAAGAGCGCGGAGGAGTCCTTCGCATCTCGCCGCGAAGATGGCGCCTCTCGGCGAGGTCCTGTCGCCGCCCGAGATCGCGGGCCTCGTCGCATATCTCGTGTCTCCCGAGGCGCAGGAACGTGACCGGCCAGGCCGTCGTGATCGACGGCGGCCAGGTGATGCCGTGATCTCGCGGCGAAGCCGCGGCCTTGAGAAACATCAGAGCCGTCTTCTTCGACGCGGGACAGACGCTCCTCGAGGCGGACCCGCCGGTCGAGGAGGTCTACCGCGAAGCGTTCGCGACGCACGGGGTCGAGGCGGACCTCGAGGCGGTGCATCGTGCCGTGCACGCGACCTGGCGGGAGGTCGATGCCCGGCGAGAGCGCGGCGAGGAACGCTGGGGCGGGTTGCGAGGGCGAGGTCGGATTCTGGCGGCGCTTCGTCGAGGAGGTCTTCGGCCGCGCGGGCGGGAAAGGACTTCCGGAGCCGCTTCTCAGGAGCCTGATCGAGCACTTCCGCGAGGACAGGCACTGGAAGGTCTACCCGGAGACGCGCGAAGTCCTCGCGGCGCTTCGCGGCGCCGGGATGAGGCTCCTCGTCGTCAGCAACTGGGACTCGACGCTTCCGCGCCTCCTCGAGCGGCTGGAGCTCCTGCCCTTCTTCGACGGCGTCATCGTCTCGGCGGTCTTCGGGGCGTCGAAGCCCTCGCGAGCCATCTTCGACGAGGCCGTCCGGCGCGCGGGCGTCCCCCATGCGGACGCCCTGCACGTGGGCGATTCGCTCGTCGACGACTACCACGGCGCTCGCGCGGCGGGCCTTCACGCACTGCTCCTCGACCGCGCGAGGACGCGCGCCCGAGGGCTTCGAAGCGATCCGCTCGCTCTCCGAGCTCCCGCCGAGGCTGCTGGCTCGGTAGACTCGCGCGACCGTTCGCAACGGGAGGCCGTGAGGAACCGGCTGTTTCGGACGAAGTCCATCGAGCAGCTCCAGGCGAGCGTGGAGGAGATCGGCCCCGGCCACGGGCATCTCAAGCGGGCGCTCACGGCGTGGGACCTCACGTTCATGGGCGTGGGCGCGATCATCGGCGCGGGCATCCTCTCGAGCCTCGGCACGGGCCTCGCCGGCGGCTTCGACTCCTCCTACGGCGTCACGCGACCGGCCGCGGGCCCCGCGCTGATGATCAGCTTCCTCCTCACGGCCGTCGCCTGCGGGTTCACGGCGTTCTGCTACGCGGAGATGGCCTCCATGATTCCGGTCTCCGGCTCCGCCTACACGTACGCCTACGCGACGCTCGGCGAGCTGATGGCGTGGATCATCGGCTGGGACCTCCTCCTCGAATACGCGATCTCGAACGTGGCGGTCGCGATCTCGTGGGGGAGCTACGCGAACAACCTCCTGCAGGGCATGGGCCTCCACCTGCCGGGCTGGCTCACGCTCGACAGCCGCACGATGCTGCAGGTGAGCGAGGAATTCCTGAAGGCGCATCCGGACGCGTCGAGCCTCCCGGCGAGGCTCGGCTACCTCGCGCAGGCGAAGTCGGGCGCGCTCGCCGGCGCGGCCGCGTTCCCGAGCTGGGACGCCCTTTCGAGCGCGCCCTGCGTCGGCGGGTTCCCGATCGGGATGAACCTCCTCGCGATGCTCATCACGATCGTCATCACGGCGCTCTGCGCGTGGGGCATCAAGGAATCCGCGCGCTTCAACAACGTCATCGTCTTCGTGAAGGTCGTGCTCCTCCTCGGCGTCATCGCGATCGGCGCGTTCTACGTGAAGCCCGCGAACTACATCCCGTTCTCGCCGAACGGCCTCAAGGGCATCCAGGCGGGCGCCGCGATCATCTTCTTCGCGTTCATCGGCTTCGACGCCGTCTCGACGACCGCCGAGGAAACGCGCAACCCGGGCCGCGACCTCCCGCGCGGGATCCTGGGGAGCCTCGCCATCTGCACGGTGATCTACGTCGGGGTCTGCGCGGTCGTCGCGGGCATCCTCCCGTACGCGGCCTACCGCGGCGTCGCCGACCCGATCGCGCACGCGTTCTCGTCCATCGGGATGAACCGCGTCGCCGGCATCGTGAGCGTGGGCGCGGTCGCGGCGCTTTCGGGAGCGCTCCTCGTCTACCAGCTCGCGCAGCCGCGGATCTTCATGGCGATGGCGCGCGACGGCCTCCTGCCGCGCTGGTTCGCGCACGTCGGGCGCGCGCGGAACGCCGCTGAACGCCACGTGGGTCACGGGCGTCCTCGTCGTGGTTCCGGCGGGACTCCTGAACATCGACGAGGTCGTCGAGCTCACGAACATCGGGACGCTCTTCGCGTTCGTCCTCGTCTGCCTCGGGGTCCTCATCCTGCGCGTGAGGCGCCCCGAGGCGCTTCGCAAGTTCAGGACGCCCGCCGTGTGGCTGAGCGCGCCGCTCGGAATCCTCTTCTGCCTCTGGCTCGCCCTGGGCCTTCCGAAGCACACGTGGGAGCGCTTCGTGATCTGGCTCGCGATCGGCCTCGCGCTCTACTTCCTCTACGGCGTTCGCCGGAGCCGGCTCGAGGCGAAGGGCTGACCGGAAATCACCTCAGAGGCAGCCCGAGCGCGAGGTAGAAGCTGTGGAAGCCGCCGGTCCGCGAGGCCGAACGCCACGTAGAGCGGGCCGAGCGTCGTGTCGGCCACGATGAAGGCGGAGCCGGCGAGTCGCAGGTCGGAGAACGTGAGGCCGCTCGTCCAGGCGTTGCCCGTCTCGATCGAAAGGCCGGCGTAGACGCCCGTTCCGAGCAGCGAGTTCATCCGGGCGAGACGCTGGTACGCCGATGAGGCGGACGAGAACCGCGTTGTCGCCGTAGAGCTGGCCCGGCGCGAGACCCGAAAGATTGAGGAACCCGCCGAGGATGGGCCTGGTCGTAGAGGGGCCGCAGATCGGGACCGATCCGAAGGTCCGACCGGAGCGATCGCGACGACGCGTGGTCTCGCGAAAGCTCTTCGCGAACCCGGCGCTCGCCTCCAGCTTCCCGTACCGGGCGTCGCCGCCGGCGCTGTCGAAGGCTTCGAAGATCTCGGCCCCGGCCGCCCAGCCGTCCCGCGGGGTGGTCACGCTGTCGGCCTGGTCGAGGACGGCGCGCAGCCGCAGGGCGGCCGTGCTCGCGGAGCCGGACGTGGGCTGGCCCGAGAAGATCTCCGTCTTGAAGTTCGTCGTGGCCCGCGACGGCGCCGAGGCGAACCTCACCGTACCTTCCAAGCGAGTAGCCGAGATCGAGCGCGCCCGCGAACTCGTCGGTGCGAATCCGCGCGACGTTCGCGTCGTCGACGAAGAGGTCGCGCGGCAGGCGCGTGAACGAGACGGTTGGAGACACGAAGAACCGCCCCGCGAAGTCCGTCGGCTGGTAGAACTCGAAGAGGATGCTGTTCTGCCGGCCGACCTCGATCTTGGTCCTGAGCTCGCCGCGCATGGCATTCAGCCGCGTGAAGTAGGCACCCAGTCGCAGGCCGAACGAGCTGTTCGACGCGAAGTCCGTGTTGAGAAGGAGGCCGAACCGCAGGCGCGTGGGGGCGGGGGGCTTGGGAGGGCCGCCGAGGACGAGGACTTTCCTCTCGCCTTCGGTCGCGATGAGGAAGTCGACGGTCTCGTAGTCGCCGAGCTCGTAGAGGCGAGCGAGGTCGCTCTCGAGGACCGGCCAGTTCACCTTCCCCGGTTTCGTGCGGACGCGGCCCTCGAGGAGGCGCGGGTCCACGCCGGGCGGCGCCTCGACGCGGACCTCCTGGACGACGGGGTCGACGCGCGCCTCGCGCTGCCGCTTGAGGAACGCCGCGTACTCGGCCTCGGACACCGAGAACCGCGCTAACTCTGCGCGCATCTCGTCGGCCTTGATCCGGCCCTGCTCGGACGCCTTCGGGAACTGCTTGAAGTCCAGCGTCGAGACCTCGTCGAGGTTCGGCGTGACGAGGACGTCGTGATCCTTTACCAGCGTCGCGATCTGCTGCTCGACGTTGAGCCGGGTCAGGAATCCGCTCGTCTGGCCCGTGATCGAGAGGAAGCTCGAGATCTCCTCGCGCTTCTTGAGCGGCGTCGAGATGTCGATCGCGATGACGACGTCGGCGCCCATCGCGCGGACGACGTCGACGGGCATGTTGTCCGCCGTGCCGCCGTCCGTGAGGAGCTTCCCGTCCCACTCCACGGGCGAGAAGAAGCCGGGGATCGCCATGCTCGCCCGGACGGCGCGCGCGAGGTCCCCCTTGCCGAGGACGACCTTGCCGCCCGTCACGATGTCCGTCGCGACGCAGCGGAACGGGATCCGCAGGCGGTCGAAGTCCGTCACGTTGGACGCGGGGAGCGTGAAGCGGCGCAGGAGGTAGTTGAGCTTCTGCCCGGCGACGAGGCCCCCCGGGAGGACGAGCGAGCCCTTGTGGAAGCCGAGCTCGGCCTTGATGAGGTAGAGATCGTCGTCTTCCTTCTGGCGATAGGGCTGGTCCTTGCGCGGCTGGTCGTCCTGGAGCGCGGCGTCCCAGTCCGTCGTCGAGAGGACCTTCTCCATCTCGTCGGGCGCCATGCCCGAGGCGTAGAGCGCCGCGATGATCGAGCCGATGCTCGTGCCCGCGACGTAGTCCACGGGCACGCGCAGCTCCTCGAGGACCTTGAGCACGCCGACGTGCGCGCCGCCGCGGGCCCCGCCGCCCGCGAAGGCGATCCCGATCTTCGGGCGCCGCGCGGGAGAGGCAGCGTCCTCGGCGCGCGCGGTCGCGGCGAACGCGGCGAAGAGAATCAGCAGGGTCGCCCGTATTCGCCGCATCATCGAGTCAGCATAGCGCGTCAACGCAGCGCACCAGTCCGCCCGCCTTGCGTCGTCCGAGGGGCGCGAACCGGCGCCCTCAGTTGACCCTGTAGCGGAGCCGTTCCAGGAAGGCGCTCGCGAGCGGATCCCCGGGGTGGAGGCGAAGCACCTCTTCGAACTCGCGCATTGCCTCGGCGATCTCTCCACGGGCGAAGTAGAGACGCCCCAGGTTCAGGTAGGGGAAGTGCCGGGGCTCGTAGCGCTCGGCGCGCTTGGCCTTCTCGAACCACTCGACGGCCTCCTCGGCACGTTCGAGCTGGATCAGATACGACCCGATGTCGTTGTACGGATTGCCGAAGCTCGGATCCGTCGCGATCGCCTTGCGGCATTCGGCGATCGCGTCTTCGAATCGGCCCAGGAACGAGTACGCCCAGCCGCGAAACGTGTAGCCCTCCGCGGTCGGCGCCACCATCAGCGACTTCGTGAAGAGCTCGATGGCTCCGGACACGTCGCCGGTCAGGAGCGCCTCGGTGCCCTCTTCCCACAGGCTCAAAGCGTGGGAGCGGGTGTCCTCGCCCGACATGAGGGGAGTCTATCTCCGCCTCAGCGGAGCGCGCCCAACCCGCCCGTTCCCGCGTAGCCCGTCATCTCGACGTACGCGCGGCCGAGCGGCGAGGCTGCTGCCCGGCACGGTCACGTCGCAGGCGCCTTCCCAGTACGTCACGCGCGTCGACTTTTCCGTGACGAGCTCCTGGCCGGCGAGAACCGGAACGACCTCGACGTGGAGCGAAGCACGCGGCACGTGCAGCGTCCAGCGCGACGGATACGTCCCGCCGCTCGACGGGCTTTTCCAGCGCGCGGTCTCCTCGATGGAGAAATCCTCCGCGAGAAAGTGATCGAGCTTCCCGTCCTTCGCGACGAGGGTCCCGGAAGAGAACGACGTGGCGCTTCCGCTCTTCGCGCGCATCCGGTAGAGCATGAGGTCGCGCCCGTCGAGAAGGTGCAACCCGAACCAGTCCCAGCCCGCGGTGTCCTTTCCGATCGAGCCCGTGCCCCACTCGTGATCGAACCACGAGAGTCCCGTCACGGCCTCGCTCGTTCCGTTCCGCCGTCCACCAGCCTTCGGAGCGGAGGCGCGTCAGGCTCACGTAACGGCTGACGGCTTCGCTTTCCGATCCCTTGCGCGAAAGGCCGCCCGCGCCGTGGAGAACCGGGGGCTTTTCGGGCGTCAGGACGAGGGAGATCTCCTCGCCGCCGTCCGACGCGAAAAGGACGAGCTGCTCCCCGACTTCCTCGAGGCGCCAGTCCTCGTTCGCGACGGAGAGCCGGTCCTCGCGCGCGAAGGCCGCCCCGACGCCCGTCCGGTGAATCCGCTCGGCGAACCGGAACGTCCCGGCCCGGACATCCGTCCGCGCGAAATGCGCGAGGAAGACGTCGCGGGCGGCGAACGCCGAGGCGCGCGCCGAGCGGGGCTCGTCGGCGATGCCCGTGCGGAAGAACGTGAGCTGGTAGCCGAGCCGCTTCCCGGAGGCCGTCTCGAGCTGGCCCGTGACGTACCACCACTCCACGCGCGCGTCGTCGTGCGACCCGTGGTCGCGGGGGAACGAGAGCTTCTGGCTCGGATCAAGAGGTTTGAATCGGCCGCCAGAAGCTCGCGAGCTATCGACGCGCGTCTCGTCAGCCTGTATTTCTTTGAATGGGAAGAAGGAGAGGGCAGCCGCCCCGGCAATCGCGAGCGTCACGGCGAGAACCTTCAGCGAAGCACTGGCGCGCATCTATTCTTCCTTCAGCGCGGCCGCGACGTCCGTCGCGGCCGCGAGGCCGGCGGGACGCGAGGCGGCGGCGAGCGTCGCGAGGAGGACGAGGCCGAGCGCGGCCGCGAGGAATCCCCAGGGCACGTGCATCGCGATCGTCCAGCCGAACGACTGGCGGTTGATGACGTGGACGAGCACGAGCGACATCGCGCCGCCCGCGAGCGCCCCGAGGCCGACACCGAGGCCGCCGATCGCGGCCGCCTCGTAGCGGATGGCGCGCTTCACCCGCGCCGCCGAGGCGCCGAGGACGCGCAGGAGGCCGATCTCGCGCCGCCTTTCGAGAACGAGCGCCGTCAGCGTGTTGAAGACGCCGAGCACCGCGACAGCGAGCGCCACCGCCTCGAGCGCGTACGTGACGGCGAACGTCCGGTCGAAGATCCGGAGGACGATTCTTCGGAGCGTCGCGTTCGTCCGAACGCGCAGCGCGAACCGCCCGCGCAGGGCCGACGTCACGCGGCGCGCGCCCTCCTCGGGCGAGACTCCGTCCTTCAGCGTCACGCGCGACGGTCGAGGCGCCCGTCAACGGCCAGAGCCTCTGGAAATGCGCGCGGTCGAGCGTGACCGTGCCGCGGTCGTTCGAATAGTCCGTGTAGATCCCCGCGACGCGCACCTTGACGGACCCGCGGTCGGTCGGGAGCTCGACGAAATCGCCCGCCTTCACGCGGAACTTCTCCGCGAACGGCTCCGAGATCATCGCCTCGTCCCTTCCGAGGGCCTCCGTGAAGACCTGCTTCGTGTCGCGCCCGTCCACGAGCGGCAGATTTCCGTGCTTCGCGATGAACGCGAAGAGGCCCGAGCCCACGGTGAAGGGCGCTCCGTTCCTCGTGGCCGAGAAGGCCAGGAACGGGTCGACCTCGGCCACGCCCGGCACGGCGCGCACGAGCGTCGATCGCCTCGTCCGGGATCCGGCCGAAGGACGGGCCGGAGCGTCCGCTCGCCGGCGACAGGAAGAGATCCGAGGCGAGCGTCTGGCCCACCCATGTCGCGACCGTCGTCCGGAAGGAGCCGACCATGACCGCGACCGAGACCATCATCGCGAGTGCCATCGTGAGCGCGGCGACGGCCACCGACGTGCGCGAGAGGCTGCCCGTCAGGTTCGCGCGCGCGATCCGCGCTTCGACGCCGAAGAGGCGCAGCGCCGGACCGTCCAGGCGCGCGGCGGCGAACGTCACGGCCGCCGGGCGCGAGGAGCGAGACGCCCGAGACGATCAGGAAGACCGAGACGAATCCGAAGAGCGGCAGGCCGTTCACGGGTCCGGGCCGCGTCGCCAGGAACGCGAGGACGAGAAGGACGGCGCCGGCGAGCGCGAGCGGGCGCGTCCGTCGGCGGCGCGCCGCCTCGACGGAGCCGTGGCGCATCGTCGCGGCGGGCTCGACGCCCGCGGCCTCGAGGGCGGGAGCGAGCGCCGACAGGACGGACGTAGACGACGCCGACCGCGAACGCGAAGAGCAGCACGAGCGGATCGAGGTGAAGCGACGGATGCGCCGACGGGAGGTAGAGCTCGGTCGCGGTGCCGCCCACGAGAAGGAGCGCGCCCTCCGCGAGCGCCACGCCGAGAGCCACGCCGGCCGCGCTTCCGAGGACGCCGAGCGCGAGACCCTCGGCGAGGAACACGGCGAACACGGATCGCCTGCGAAGCCCCGAGCGCCCGGACCGTGCCGATGTCCGTGCGTCGCCTCAGGACCGAGATCGACAGCGTGTTGTAGACGAAGTACATCCCGACGAGGAGCGCGATCAGCCCGAGCGCGGAGAGGTTCACGCGAAACGCGCGCACGAGGCGATCGACGGTCTCCGTGCGCCGCTCCGGGCCGCCCGGCGGTCGTGCCCGGGGGCAGCGAGGCGCGGATCTCCTCCTCGAAGCGCGCGCGGTCCTCTTCGGAGAGGCCGGGCGGCAGGACGACGTCGATGCGGTCGAGGCGGCCGACCTTCCCGAACGCCTCCTGCGCGACCGCGAGGTCCATGAACACGATCGAGCCGGAGGCCGCGCGCGCGGCGCCCGACGGGGCGCAGCACGGCGGCGACGCGGAACGTGCGCTCCACGCCATTGGTTACGAGCGGCAGCGTAGTCGCCACGCTGAAGATTGTTTCTTTCTGCGAATACAGAAGTGACCAGAATCGAGATTCTTCTCGAAGATGGAGAGAGATGTCGCTTCGCGCACGCCGTTCGCTCCGTGCTGCGGCGCGCTCTTTCCCCTCTTCCCCTTCTAAGAAAATCTTCTGCTGCGTTCCACGAGCCCCACTGTAGTTCGCGCGTTCCGGCGAACCGTCCTGCGAGGGAGCAAAACGAGTATTCCCGCGCTGCCCCGTCCGCGAGCGGGTCGATGCCGAGCACCTCGACGACCTCGCCGTCCACGGCGCCCGCCGCGGCCGTCTCGGCGATCGCGGGCGCGAGCGTCGCGCCCGCGCGGCGGAGCCACGCGAGGCGTTCGAGCGTCGCCTCGGGAATGCCCGGGCCGTCCGCGAGGACCGTGATCCCGGCCTTTCCGGCGACGAAGTCCACGGTGTCGGAGAAGGACGACAGGACCGACGCGTTCGCGAGACGGATCGCGGCGATCGTCGCGACGCCGACGGCGATGCCCGAGACCGTGAGGAAGAACCGGAGCCGGTCCTTCGCGGCCGGCCGGAGGACGAGCGGGCCGATGAGCGCGAAAAAGCCGGTCACGGCTCGAGCCGTCCGTCGCGCAGACGAAGGACGCGCGAGGCGTGCGCCGCGGCGTCGGCCGAATGCGTCGCCATGACGACGGTGATGCCGCGCTCCGTCACGAGGCCCGAGACGAGCGCCGAGAACCTGCTCGCCCGTCTTCGAGTCGAGATTGCCCGTGGGCTCGTCGGCGAGGAGGAGCGCGGGCTCGTTCGCGAGCGCGCGCGCCACCGCGACGCGCTGCATCTGCCCGCCCGAGAGCTCGTACGGGTAGGCGCGCTCCCTGTCCGCGAGGCCGACGTCGAGGAGGCCGCGCGCCGCGCGCGCGTCCGCGTCAGGCGGAGACACTCCCTCGAGGAGGAGCGGCAGCGCGACGTTCTCGAGCGCCGTCATCGTGGGCAGGAGATTGAAGAACTGGAACACCGTGGCCGCGGTCTTCCGGCGATACGCGTCGCGCTCGTCCTCGGACAGCGTCGCGAGGTCCCTGCCCGTCCACGAGGACGCGGCCCGCCGTCGGGCGGTCGAGGGCGCCGAGGAGATTCAGGAGCGTCGACTTGCCGCAGCCCGAGGGGCCGAGGAGCGCCGTGAAGCTGCCGGGCTCGAGGGAGAGCGAGACGCCGAGCGAGCGCGTCCACGCCGGCCGCCCCGCCTCCGCCGCCGTACGACTTCGTCACGGACTCGGCGATCACGCGGGCGCCCATGACCCTCATCCTACGTATGATGCCCGCGTCGGGATGGACGCCGCGTGCTGAAGAACCTCGCCGGCCTGTGGCGCCACCGCGCGCTCGCCTACGTCCTCGTCGCCCGCGAGCTGAAGGCCCGCTATCGCGGCAGCGTCCTCGGGTTCTTCTGGTCGCTCCTGAACCCGCTCCTCATGCTCGCGGTCTACGCGATCGTCTTCGCGGTCATCTTCACGGGCCGCGGGCCCGACGACGTCGCCGTACGCGCTCTTCCTCTTCTCGGGCCTCCTGCCGTGGAACTGGCTCTCGTCGTCGCTGACGGACGCGGCCGCGTCGCTCACGACGCACGGCGCGCTCCTGAAGAAGATCCTCTTCCCGGCCGAGGTGCTGCCGCTCGTCGCGGTCCTCGCGCAGGGCCTCCATTTCGTCTTCGCCCTGCCGGTCCTCCTCGCCGGCCTCGTCCTCGGCGCGCTCGGCGCCTTCGGCCCGCCCGATCCCCCTCGGCTGGCCGCTCGTCCAGGCCGTGCCGCTCTTCGTCCTCGAAGGGCGTCTTCGTCGCCGGGCTCGGACTCTTCCTCGCCGCGCTCACGGTCCATTTCCGCGACGTGAAGGACCTCCTCGCGACGGCCCTGTCGCTCTGGTTCTTCGCGACGCCCGTCCTCTACACGCTCTCCGACATCAAGCAGGAGCGCGTGCGCGCGCTCCTTCGGCTCAACCCGGCGGCGCCTCTCTTCGACGCGTGGCGCGACGCGCTCTTCTACGCGCCGGTGGATCGAGCCGTCCCGGTGGGGCCTCCTCCTCGCGATCGCGTGCGTCGCGTTCTTCCTCGGATACGCGCTCTTCGACCGGCTGCGCGACTCGTACCCGGAGGCCGTGTGAAGCCCGCCGTCCGCCGTCGTCGCGCCGAGGGGCTCTCGAAGAGCTACCGCAAGTGGGGGAGGACGCGCGCGTTCGGCACGCTCAAGTCGGCGCTCCTCGGGCGCTCGCTGGCGGCGGCGCTCGCGCCGTCCGAGGTCGTGGCCGCGCTCTCGGACGTGTCGTTCACGGTCGCGCGCGGCGAGACGTTCGGCGTCGTCGGGCCGAACGGCTGCGGCAAGTCCACGCTCCTGAAGCTCGTCGCCGGCCTCTTCAAGCCCACCGTCCGGGCGGATCGCCGTGGACGGGAAGGTCTCGGCGCTCATCGAGCTCGGCGCGGGCTTCCACCCGGAGATCTCGGGGCGCGAGAACGTCGTCATCAACGGCGTCATGCTCGGGCCTCACGCGCAGGGAGATCGAGCGGAAGCTGCCCGAGATCGTCGCGTTCTCGGGCCTCGAGGACTTCATCGACGAGCCCGTGAAGACGTACTCGTCGGGCATGTACGTGCGCCTCGGCTTCGCGGTGGCCGTGCACGTCGACCCGGACATCCTCGTCGTGGACGAGGTGCTCGCGGTGGGCGACGAGGCCTTCGCGCACCGCTGCCTCGACACGATCGCGGAGTTCTCGCGGCGCGGCAAGACGATCTTCTTCGTGTCGCACTCGCTCGTCCTCGTCGAGGAGCTGTGCGACCGCGTCCTCTACCTCGAGGACGGCCGCGTCGAAGGCGCTCGGCGACCCGAGGGAGACGCTCGCGAACTACCGCATGGACGTCGCGGCGGGGGAGGGCGCGCGCCTCGCGACGGAGCACCGGAAAGACCAGGAGATTCTGCTTCGGACGAAGAGAAGGAGCAGAGAGATTTTCTTAGAAGGTGAAAGGGCGAGGAGCGCGCCCGGTGCCGCACGCGGCTGTCGGGCGAGCCGCAGCCCATTCACCCTTCGAAGAAAATCCACCGTCTCCCGATGCTTCTCGAAAGCAGGAAACGCAACTGCGCGTGGAGCAACCTCTGGAACAGAAGATTCCTCTCGCGCCGATGGGGCAACCGGGACGTGTCGATCACGGGCTGCCGGCTGCTCGACGCCTCCGGTGCCGAGCGCTACGCGTTTCGCTCGGGCGAGTCGCTGACGATCGAGATCGCCGTCGAGCCGCGCGCGCTCCACCGCCGATTTCGTCTTCGGCATCGGGATCTTCACGCCCGACGACGTCTGCGTGCACGGCAGCAACACCGAGATCGACGGCTTCCTGCCGGAGCGCCTCGACGGCCCGGCGACCGTGCGCGTGACGCTGCCGCGCCTCGACCTCGGGACCGGGACGTATCTCCTGGACGTGGCGGTGCACTCCCGCCGCGAGACGCCCTACGACTACTGGCGCGGCGCGTGCCGCTTCCAGGTGGACTCGCCCGACCGCGACGCGGGCCTCTATCGCCCCGAGCGCCGCTGGACGTTCGCGGGCGCCGTCTCGGTGAGCGCGCGGTGATCCGGCCGGAGCGCGTCGACCGGACGCTCCTTTCGCTCCTCCTCCTCGCGCGTCCTGCTGCTCGTCCTCGAGCCCGGCGTGGTTCCGCTCTTCGAGCCGGACGAAGGCCGCTACGGCGAGATTCCGCGCGAGATGCTCGCGTCCCGCGACTTCGTGACCCCGCGCCTGAACGGCGTCCTCTACTTCGAGAAGCCGCCGCTCTACTACTGGACGGTCGCCGCGTCGATGGCGCTCCTCGGCCCGACCGAGCTCGCCGTGCGTCTCCCGGGAAAGCTCGCGGCGGTGTCGATGGTGCTCCTCGCGGTGGCCTTCGCGCGGCGGCGCTGGGGGACGCGAACGGGACTCCTCGCGGGCCTGATCCTCGCGACATCGATCCTCCTCGTCGCGCTCGCGCGGATCGCGCTGATCGACCCGATGCTCGTCGGCGGCGCTCGTCGGCCGCGACGTTCGCCTTCGTCGCTTTCGCGGAGGGGGATGCCGCGGGAGATGCCCGGCGCGCCGCCGGCGCGCTCTGTACGCCTTCCACGCCGCGTGCGCGGCGGCGGTCCTCCTCAAGGGCCTCGTCGGCGTCGTCCTGCCGGGCGGCGCGATCGTCGTCTGGACCCTCGTCACGGGCCGTTGGCGAACGCTGTCCCGCGTCTTTTCGCCGGGGCCCGTTCTTCTGTTCGCGGCCCTCGCGGTTCCGTGGCACGTCGCGATGGCCCTCCGCCACCCCGACTTCCTGCAGTTCTACTTCGTCCACGAGCACTTCCAGCGCTTCGCGACGACGGAGCACCGGCGCCCGGGCCCGCCCGTCTACTTCGTCCCGGTGCTCCTCGCCGGCTTCCTGCCGTGGACGGGCTTCTTCGGGCGCTTTCGGGAGGCGTGGCCGGGCTTTTCGACGCGGCGCGTGGCGGGCGCGCGGGACGGAGAGCTTCCTCTGGATCTGGTCGATCCTCGTCTTCGCGTTCTTCTCGGCTTCGAGGTCGAAGCTCATCCCGTACGTCCTTCCGATCTGGCCCGCGCTCTCGGTGCTCCTCGCGCTCGGCATCGAGCGCGCCCGCCAGCGCGGCGCCGAGTTCCGGGCGGACCGGCGCCTCGCGGCGGCGTTCTTCGGGCTCCTCTTCGCGGCGGCGGCGGCCTGCGGGTGGGGCGCGGGATATCTCGAGCGCTTCGGGGGCGCGCGCACGGGCCTTCTCGCGCTCTCGGCCCTCCTCGGCGGGTTCGTCCTCAACGTCTCGCCTCGACTCTTCGGCGCGCGCCGCGGCGGAGATCCGGTGCTCGCCGTGGCCGCGCCGTGGCTCGCGTTCGTGGCGGGGCTTCTCGTCGTGCTTCCCGGCGCGGCGCGCGCGATCACGCCGTGGCCGATCGCCTCCCGCGCCCTCGAGATTCTGGAACCGGACGATCTTCTCCTGCAGAAGGGGCACTACCTCGAGGTGCTTCCGTTCTATCTCAGGCGCCTCACGCCGGTGGCCTCGCTGGGCTGGAGCGAGCTGGATTTCGGCCGCTCGCACGCCGGCACCGAGGCGCTCTTTCCCTCCGATGAAGAGTTCGCGGCGGACTGGAACGGGAGCCGGCGGGTCCTCGTGGTCGTCCACCGGGACCACCTCGCAGCCTTCGGCCGTCCACCCCTCTCCGACTACTTCCGCGCAGGTCCTCGCCCGGGAAATGAGCGGGAAGCACTCGCTGCTCTCGAATCGGCGGATGGGATCCGACTCCAATACTTTGGATTGAGAACTCCGCCCCAGATCGCCTGGATCGGAATCTTCCCTTTGACTACAGTGCCTTACCTTCTGATAGGCTTTGACCCCACAAGGCAGCGGAATTGCACCCGGGTTCGTCGGATTCGTCACAGCTTCAGGAACTGCGCCTGTGACGCAATCCCCTGAGACTTCGAAGAACGTCGCGGAGCGGTGAAAAAGGAAACCAGAAAATCGAGCTTCATGAGAGCAGAACCAAACGCGAAAGGAGTGAGCACGCAGGATCTTCCGTCCGTCGTTGAATCCTTACGTGGGAATTCCAATTCTGTTTCAATTCAGGAGGTAGATTGAATATGAAATCACGCTGGCTGAGCACGTTCATGGTGCTCGCGCTCGCCGTAGTCGGTCTGACGGCGAACGTGGCCTATGCCCAGACCACGGTGACATCGAGGGAACGATCTCCGACTCGAACGGCGCGTCCCTCCCCGGCGCGTCGGTCGAGATCAAGTCGCCTGCGCTCCAGGGCACGCGCACGGCCGTCACGGACGCGGCGGGCCGCTTCCGCTTCCCGGCGATCGCGCCGGGCACCTACACGGTCACCGCGGCGCTCTCGGGCTTCACGAAGGTCGAGCGGACGAACGTCCGCGTCAGCCTCGGCTGCGACCGCCACGGTCCTCGATCACGATGACGGTCTCGGTCCAGGAAGAGATCGTCGTCACGGGCGAGGCGCCCGTCGTCGACGTCGCGACCACGACGACGGGGACCTCCTACACGGCCCGGGTCATTTCACAGCTTCCGGTCGGCCGGAACTACGCCGACATCGTTCGGTCCCAGCCGGGCGTCCAGACGGACACCGGCGAAGTGCAGGGGCGCTCGCTCGCGCTCTCGATCTACGGCGCGACCTCGGCCGAGAACCTCTACCTGATCGACGGCGTCAACACGACGAACGTCATCAAGGGGTTCCAGGGCAAGACGATCAACAACGAGTTCGTCGAGGAGGTCGAGGTCAAGACCGGCGGCTACCAGGCCGAGTTCGGCCGGAACACCGGCGGCGTCGATCAACGTCATCACGAAGTCGGGCGGCAACGAGTTCCACGGAGACGCCTTCGGCTACTACGACAACACGGGCATGAAGGCCCAGCAGCGCGTCGACGCCACCGCCGACTACTCGCAGGAAGGCGACGTCCAGGGCCAGCCGATCACCTCCAAGAACAACCGCTCGGAGTTCGGCGTCGGTCTCGGCGGCTACTTCCTGAAGGACCGCCTCTGGTTCTACGGCGCCTACGACCGCGTCGACCAGTCCCTCGAGTTCACCCAGACGGAAGGAGCACCCGGCGTCATCGGGGTGGCGTTCCCGACGGACGTGAAGTCGGACCTCTACTCCGGCAAGCTCACGATCCGGGTGACCGACAGCACGACTCTGATCGGCACCATCTTCGCGGACCCGCAGACGAACGAAGGAGTCCTGAACCAGGTCGGCCTCGTCACCTCGACGAATCCGAACTCGTACAACGGCACACGGGAGCTGGGCGGGACGGACTACGCGGTCAAGCTGACCCAGCTTTTCAGCACGTTCGGTCTCCTGAACGCTCAGTACGCTCGCCACACGGACAGCTTCCTGACGACGCCTCAGGGCAGTGACCAGATACAGGTCACGGACTTCACTCCTTCGCTCGATGGACGCTCCTCGAGGTCCGGGGGAGGGTTCGGGAGCGTCTTCGGGCCCACCATCAACAACGAATCCACCCGGGACATGGCCGGCGGCTCGGTCTCTGTGTTCCTGGGCAGCCACGAAATCAAGGCCGGCGGTGACTATCAGAAAGATCTCACCTCCGGCGCCACTTACTACACCGGCGGAGTCCGGCTCCGCATCCGCCCGTGCACGGGCAAGGGCACCAGCTTCTGCGATGCGTCGCAGGCTCCGGTCCTCCCCGTCAACGGCGGCATCGGCGGCGCGCCCGCAACGACGCCGGTCTTCTACGAGCACAACTTCTTCACCCCGGGCGGCGCGAGCCCCGGCGGGGACCTGCTCATAAGCGCCCCGTTCAACGTCCCGAGCAAGTTCTTCTCCTTCTTCGTCCAGGACACCTTCAAGATCCTCCCGAACCTCACCGTCAACGCGGGCATCCGCTATGACGATCAGAAGGTCTTCAAGGGGAACGGCGACATCGCCTTCCATCTGGAAAACCAGTGGGCTCCTCGCGCCGGCTTCTCCTGGGATCCGATCAAGGACGGCTCGATGAAGGTCTACGGCTCGTACGGCAAGTTCTACTGGCCGACGCCGACCGACCTGAACGTCCGCGTCTTCACAGCGAATTCGCAGCAGTTCACGTACAACTACAGCCCGACCTCGCTGGCCCAGCTCAGCGGCCCGACTTGCTCGGCGACCGTGACGACGAACTGCGTGCCCCGTAATCCGCTCTTCCAGGGCGCCTCGTTCGACGGCGAGCCGGTCGAGGCCGGCCTGAAGGGCTCCAACCAGGAAGAGTTCACCTTCGGCATCGAGAAGGCGATCGACCCCACGTTCTCTCTCGGCCTCAAGTTCACGTACCGCAAGCTCGGGTCGACCACGATCGAGGATCGCTGCGACCTCGATCCGGCCGGCAACGCGTTCGAGTCGTCCTGTGCGATCACGAACGCGGGCGGAAGCGGACCGATCGCGAGTGGTCAGACCACGACCTGCAACGGGTCGGGGAACCCGACAGATCCGACCAACGGGGAGTGCGGCTTGCCGGGTCAGGCCATGCCTCCGACCAAGCGCGACTTCACCGGCATCGAGCTCGTCGCCAGGAAGAGGGTGACGAACGCCCTTTACCTGCAGGCTTCGTATCTCTACTCCCAGCTCCGCGGCAACTACTCGGGCGCCGTCCGTGTCGCCTCCGGCCAGACGGACCCCGGCATCAACGCGGACTTCGATTACTTCCAGTTCAACCAGAACGGTGACGGCAAGCTCGAGCTCGACCGGCCGCACCAGTTTCGCTTCGACGCCGTCTATCAGGCGCCGTTCGGCCTCGCCGTCGGACTGAATGCGTACGTCAGAACCGGCCAGCCCACCAACAAGCTCGGCTGGTTCAACACGTTCTATCCCGACCTTCTGTATCTCACGCAGCGCGGCTCGGAAGAGCGCATGCCGACCGACTACGAGGCGAACCTCTCGCTCTCTTACGACATGAAGATCGGCCCGGTCGTGGTCACACCCCAGATCTACTTCTTCAACCTCCTGAACCGGCAGACGGTCACCGGCATCGACGAACGCTTCAACCCGAACGGTACGTTCGTGACCAACCAGGCCAGCCCGTTCTACGGTCAGGCCGGCGTCGAGCCGGGGACAGCTGGGCCGGACGGGACAGTCTGCACGGCCTCGGTGCCCTGCACCGACAACGTCGACTATCGCAAGGCCGGCGGCCCGAATACGTTCAACCCCCGGACCCTCGCGCGCTCCATCCGCGTGGCGATCAAGGCCACCTTCTAGTCCGTCTTCGGTCTGATTCCTGCGGGAGGCTCGCTTCGAGCCTCCCGCTTTTTCTTGCCGCGTTTCCTCGGGGTCCGATTGACAAGCGCGGCGAGGGGTCTAGATTCCTTCCGGGGGTGCCCGATGTCCCCAGCCAGAGTCGTGGGCGCATTGGCGACGGTTCGCCGGACGGCAACGTCCGGTCTGGGGAGGGCGGCGGTCGCCCTGGCTGTTCTGGCGGCGGCGGCTGTCGCCAACTCCGGCGGACGACCCGATTCTCATCACCTTGAACGAAGTGAAGGCGCACTACCGGAAGCACGAGATCGGCGAGGCGGAGGCGGCTTTGAGGCGGCTGAACGAGCTCGCCGCCGCCCCGGAATTCACGGCGGCGCGAGAGCGCCTCCTTCCCGTCCTCAGCTTCTACACGGGAGTGATCCAGTTCGAGCGGCACGACGACGCCGCAGCACGGCTCGCCCTCGAGCGCTATCTCGGGTTCCAGCCTGACGCGACGCTCGACCCCGGCCTCTACGAGAAGGGGTTCGTCAAGTTCTTCGAAAAGGTGAAGAGGGAGATGGCAAAGGCGGACAGGCTGAACGCCCCCCCGTCCTCCCCCGGCTCCATCGAAGGCGGCATTCTCCCCTCTTATGCCGAGTTCGCGCCCGACGAGGAAGCGGCCGACGCCATGGATCGCGATCCGGAATGGGGGGCCGGACCGGTCCGGTTTCTCTTCGTGTCGGACGAGGCGAAGCAATGGAAGCGCGCCGCCGACGAGGACGCCCGCCGGCACTTCCAGGACGAGTTCTGGGCCCGGCGCGACCCGACCCCGGCGACGCGCGGGAATGAGCTCCGCAGGGAGTTCGCGCGGCGCGTCCAGTTCGCCCAGGCGAACTTCTCCACCGAGACGCAGAAGGGCTGGGAGTCGGATCGCGGGAGGGTGTTCATCCTGCTCGGACCGCCGAACTACGCCGGCCGGTCGTTGGTCGACGCGAGAGAGGAGGGCTTCACCCGGGCGAGCGACGTCCCCAAGCCGGCGTCGGGATTGACAGACCGCGCCAATCGCCTCGACACGGATACAGTCCGGCTGGGTTCCTGGGAAAAGAAGGGTTCCCGCGAGGTCTGGTATTACCGTGCCGACCGCCTCCCGAAGGAGATGCCGTTCCGGGAGCTTCGCTTCGACTTCCTGACGAGAGACGGGTACGGCATCGGGGTGATGCAGAAGGACGCGGTCAACCTCTCTGCGTTGAGCAAGATGGCGGATCTCTTCGCCCGGCCGAAGTGACCCGGCAGCCATTTTCTTCGGGCCAGTAGAATCCCACCCGGTGACGCATCGTTCGTTCCCGCCGTGGGGGCTCGCCCTTCTTTCGGCGGTGGCGCTGTCTGGGGCGGCGCCTTCCGCGGCGGCAGCCCGGCCTCGGGCGCCGGTGTCGCAAAGGCAGCGCGTGATCTTCGTCGGCTGGGACGGAGCCGACTGGAAGCTCCTCGACCCGCTGCTCCAGGAGGGACGCCTGCCGAACCTCGCGGCCCTCGTCGCGAAGGGCCGGACGTGGAACCTCGACACCTACGAGCCGATGGCCTCGCCGCTCATCTGGACGACGATCGCGACGGGCCGGACGCCCGTCGATCACGGCGTGGCGGACTTCCAGGAGCTGGACCCGAAGACGCACGCGGGCCTGCCGATCTCGGGCCGATCGCGCCGCGTGCCCGCGATCTGGAATCTCGCGTCGGCGAAGGGCCTCGCGGTCGGCGTCGTGGGGTGGTGGGCCACCTGGCCCGCCGAGAAGGTGAAGGGCTTCTTCGTCTCGGACCGGGCCGCGCCCGTTCTATTCGATCCCGAGGCGCTGTCGAAGTCGCCCGCCCTCACGTGGCCCGAGGGCCTCGCCGACGGCGTGCGCCTCATCGGCCGGCGCGAGGGGAGCCCGCCTTTCGAGGACGTGGCGCCGCGCCCTGCGCGTGTCGCGCGCCGAGTTCGACGCGGCCGTCGGCGAGAGGAAAGGACCTGGAGAACCCGATCACGGGTTACCGCAAGATCCTGGGCGTCACGCGCGTGAACGCGAAGGTCGCGCTCGAGCTCTACGACCGGGGGGAACCCGAGCTCCTGATGGTCTATTTCCAGGGCACCGACGAGATCGGGCACCTCCTCGGGCGCTATGCGGCGCCGAAGATGCCGGCGGTCTCCGAAGAGGACTTCCGGAAGTACAAGGACGGCGTCGAGGCCCTCTACGTCGAGGCCGACCGCATCCTCGGTGAGCTGGCGAGGCGCGCTGAAAAGAAAGGTGCGACGCTGATCCTCGCCTCCGACCACGGCTTCCGGCAGGGAAACGAGCGGCCCACCTCTTCGACCGGAATCGCGTTCGACACGCGCCTTTCTCTGGCACGAGCAGCCGGGCATCCTCGTGGCGGCGGGACCCGGCGATCATCCCCTCCGCCGCGCGCGGAAGGGCGACCGTCTTCGACATCACCCCGACCTTGTGCCGGATGCTCGGGCTGCCCGCCGATCCGGCCTTCGAGGGGAAGCCCATCGCCGGCTTCGCTCTCCCGCCGGCCGTCCCGGCGGTCTCCTGGACGAAGACCGTTCCCGTCGAGCGGCTCGTCGTGGCGACCGCCGCGCCCACCGCCGAGGAGAGAAGGTCCGCCGAGGAATTCACGAAGAAGCTCATCGCGCTCGGCTACCTGACGGGGGCGGAGGCGTCGGCCGTGGACGCGCGGCCCCCGGATCGCGCGGGTACGGAGACGGCCGGGTCGTTCCAGAACGTCGGCACGTTCCTGCGCGAGCGCGGAAAGCCGGCCGAAGCGGCCGTGTGGTATCGCAAGGCGCTCGAGGTGAACCCGAAGTCCACGAAGGCGTGGATGCAACCTCTCGGCGGCGCTGCACCAGACCGGCAAGCACGAGGAGTCCGACGACGCGCTCCTGAACGCGCTCCGGTACGGCTACTTCGATCCGGATGGGGCGGTCTCCCGGCGCGTGATGCTCTATTCGGAGGGCCCGAAGAGCCGGGAGCAGCGCCGGCGGCTCGTTTCCTTCATGCGCAAGGTGGTCGCGGCGTATCCAAACGACGACCGCTATCGCGCGTCGCTCGGCAAGGCGCTCTTCGAGGACCAGGACTGCGCGTCGGCACAGCCGATCTTCGCCGAGCTCGCGGGCAGGACGCCGGTGGACGCGGACAACCTCAATCTTCTGGCGCTGACGAGCTGGTGCCTCGGGGAAACGTCCCGGGCGGAGGACGCCTTCAAGAGGTCGCTCGCCGTCAACCCGAACCAGCCGGTCGTGAAGCAGGGGCTTGACGCTCATTCAGAAAGGCCAGTCTCTGCGATGAGCGCGCCGAGCGTTCCCCGAAAGGTCTCCGTCGTCGTGCCCGTCTACAACGAGGAGGCGAACCTCCCGGCCCTTCTGCCGCGCCTCCTCCCCGTCCTTCGCGGCCCTCGGCCGGCCGTTCGAGGTCGTCTTCGCCGACGACGGCTCGCGCGACGGTTCGCTCGAGATCCTCAAGAAAGCGGCCGCGGGAGAATCCCGGCGTCGTGAAGGTGGTCGAGCTGGTGCGGAACGCGGGGCAGCACATGGCGATCCTGGCGGCCTTCACGGCGACGGACGGCGAATACGTGCTCACGCTCGACGCCGATCTCCAGAACCCGCCCGAGGAGATCCCGAAGATCGTCGCTCGCGATGGACGAAGGTCACGACGTCGTCGGGACGATCCGGCAGAACCGGCGGGACACGTTCTTCCGGCGCGTCGCTTCGCGCCTCGTGAACCGCACGACGGCCGCTGATCACCGGCATGCGCCTGAACGACTACGGCTGCATGCTGCGCGGCTACCACCGCGACGTCGTGGACGTCATGTCCGCCTCGGACGAGGCCTCGACGTTCATTCCCGGCGCTCGCCCAGCAGTACGCCCGGAGGCCGATCGAGATCCCCGTGGCCCACGCCGAGCGCACGGCGGGCGAGTCGAAGTATTCTCTGTACAAGCTCGTGCGCCTCAACTTCGACCTCATGACCGGCTTTTCCGTCGTGCCGCTGCAGCTCTTCACCCTCTTCGGGTTCGTCACGGCCCTCTCGGGCTTCGGGTTCGGCGTCTTCCTGCTCGTGCGCCGGCTCGTCGGGGGCGCCGAGGCGGAGGGCGTCTTCACGCTCTTCGCCCTCGCCTTCGTCGTCATGGGAGTCCTCATGGCCGGGATCGGGATCGTGGGCGAATACGTGGGCCGGATCTACCAGCAGGTGCGCGGGCGCCCGCGCTTCCTGATCCGGAAAGTGTGGGGGGCCTGATGGGCGGAATCGTGGTCTGCGCTTATTCCGACGTCGGATACAAGTGTCTGAAAACGCTCTTCGACGCCGGCGAGAGCGTGCGCCTCGTCTACACGCACGACGACGTGCCGGGCGAAGAGCGCTGGTTCGACTCCGTGGCCGACCTGGCGCGCGCGCATGGCATCGTGCCGCGGCGCGTCGCCGACCTGGACGACCCGCTCGACGAAAAGAGCATCCGCGCCGTGGCGCCCGATTTCCTCTTCTCCTTCTACTTCCGGAAGATGATTCCGGGGCGCATCCTGGCGCTCGCGCGGCGCGGAGCGCTCAACATGCACGGCTCGCTCCTGCCCGCGTTCCGGGGCCGCTCGCCGGTGAACTGGGCCATCCTCAAGGGGGCGACGGAGACGGGCGCCTCGCTCCACTACATGACCGAGAAGCCGGACGCCGGCGACCTCGTGGACCAGGAGCGCGTCCCGATCGGGCCGGAGGACGATGCCCTTGTCGTTTCGCGCCGGGTGGCGGACGCGGCCGCGCTGGTTCTCGCGCGGACGCTCCCTCGCCTCAAGGCGGGCGATGCCCCGCGCACTCCGCTCGACCTCTCGAAGGGCTCCTATTTCGGCGGCCGCAAGCCCGAGGACGGCCTCATCGACTGGACGCAGTACCGCGAAGGAGATCCACGACCTCGTCCGCGCCGTCGCGAAGCCCTGGCCCGGCGCCTTCACGGACGTCTTCGGAAAGAAGGTCACGATCTGGAAGACGCGCCTCTCGCCCCACGGCGGGCACGACGTGTTCCCCGGAAAGGTCGAGCTGACGGAGCACTCCGTGATCGTCTTCGCGGGAGACGACCACACGGTCGAGATCCTGGCGGCCCGGCCCGAGGGCGGGCCGGATCTCGACGCCGCGGGATTCCACTCCTGGCTCCTGAGCAGCGTCTGACCGCATGCGAGTCCTGATCCTCGGCGTCAACGGCTTCATCGGAAACGCCCTCACGCGCCGCATCCTCACGGCCACGGACTGGGAGGTCTTCGGCCTCGACGTCGGAAGCGACCGCATCGAGGAGTTCCTCGCCCGACAAGCGTTTCCGCTTTCTCGAGGGCGACATCGCGATCAACCGCGAGTGGATCGAATACCACGTCAAGAAAGCCGACGTCGTCCTGCCGCTCGTCGCGATCGCGACGCCCGCGGCCTACGTGAAGAACCCGCTCGCCGTCTTCGAGCTGGACTTCGAGGAGAACCTCCGGATCATCAAGATGGCCGGGAAGTACGGCAAGCGCGTCGTCTTCCCGTCCACGTCCGAGGTCTACGGGATGTGCCCGGACAAGGAATTCGACGAGGACCGCTCGCCGCTCGTCTACGGCCCGATCGCGAAGCCGCGCTGGATCTACTCGGCTTCCAAGCAGCTTCTCGACCGCGTCATCGCGGCGATGGGCACCGCGCAGGGGCTGAAATACACGCTCTTCCGGCCGTTCAACTGGTACGGCCCGCACCTCGACAACGTGGACGCGCCGAAGGAAGGCTCGAGCCGCGTCCTCACGCAGTTCCTGCACAACATCCTCTACGGCGTGCCCATCAAGCTCGTGGACGGGGGCGCGCAGCGCCGGTGCTTCACGTACATCGAGGACGGCATCGACGGCCTCATGACGATCCTCGAGAACCCGAAGGGAAAGGCCGACAGCCAGATCTTCAACCTCGGGAACCCGCAGGCCGACCTCTCGATCGAGCGAGCTCGCGCACGCCCTGATCGACGCCGTGGCGACGTACCCGAAGTTCGCGGCGGCCGCGAAGAAGACGCGGATCGTGAAGGTCTCGTCGAAGAAGTACTACGGCGAGGGCTATCAGGACATCACGACGCGCGTGCCCTCCGTCGCGAAGGCGAAGAGGCTCCTCGGGTGGACGCCGAAGACGGACTTCCCGACGGGCCTCAGGAAGACGCTCGACTTCTACCTCAAAGGCCGCAAGCCTCCCGTCGTTTGAAGAAGCTCGCCCTCAAGGTCGACGTCGACACGTACCGCGGAACGCTCGAGGGCGTGCCGCGGCTCGTCGACCTCTTCGAGAAGCACGGCGTCAAGGCGACGTTCTTCTTCTCGCTCGGACCCGACACGAGCGGCAAGGCGATCAAGCGGATCTTCCGGAAGGGCTTCGTCCGGAAGGTCCTCTCGGCGAGCCCGGCTGCGTCCTACGGCCTTCGCACGATGCTCTACGGGACGCTCCTTCCGGCGCCCGACATCGGCCGTCGGAAGGAGACCGTCGCGCGGATGCGCGAGGCCGCGGCCGCGGGGCACGCCGTCGGCATCCACGCGTGGGACCACGTCGACTGGCACGACCGCCTGCCGAAGATGACGAGGGCCGAGATCGAGGACGTCGTCGCGAAAGAGCACGCGCGCTTCGCCGAGATCTTCGGGGAACCCGCGCGTTTCCAGGCGGCTCCGGGCTGGACGGCGACGCCGCTCTCCGTCGAGGTGCAGGAGGCGCACGGCGTCGTCGCGACCTCGGACACGCGCGGGGGCGAGCCGTTCTTCCCGCTTCGGGCGGACGGGACGCCGCTCGAAGGTGCTCGAGATTCCGTCGACGCTGCCGACGCTGGACGAGCTGCTGGCCGTCGCGTTGCCTGGGGCCGGGACGCAGGTTGAAAAGGCCTGCGAATTTCTTAGAAGGGGAATGGGGGAAGGTGCGGTGGGCGGCGGCGGAGCGGAGGCTGAGGCGGCGGCGCCGGTGCCGGGGCGGACCGCGGATCGAGCCGTCTTCGACGTGCATTCGATTCACACGGAGATCGAAGGCGGCGCGCGTTTTTTCTGCGCCGTTCGCCGATCTGCTCGCGGCGTGGAAGAGCGATGGGGTCGAATTTCTTACCTTCGAAGAAATTTGCAGAACGTTGCTCTCTGCGCAGACGCCTGCACGAAGCGAGAGGGAAAGCGCATCGCCGCCCGCACGGAGCGCACGGGAGCAAATCTCTATTCCCGTCAAACGTCTCGCCTTCACGACGCTCCCGGGCCGTGCGACGCCGGTCGCGACGGGAGTGGGATGATCTCCGCATGAAGAGCCTGCAGGAGACGTACGCGCCCGAAAACCGCTGCTTCGGGTGCGGCCCCGCGAACGAGAAGGGACTGCGCATCCGGAGCTTCCTCGAGGGCGACGAGTTCGTCGCGACCTGGAAGGCGGAGCCGCATCACCTCGCCTTCGAAGGGATCGTGAACGGCGGCATCATCGGGGCGCTTCTCGACTGCCACAGCAACTGGGCCGCGACGTACCACCTCATGAAGAAGGCGGGCGCCGCCTCGCCGCCCTTCACGGTCACGGCGGACTTCCACGTGCGCCTCAAGCGGCCCACGCCCATCGAGGAGCCGCTTCACCTGAGAGCGCGCGTCGTCGAATCGTCGGACGACCGGGCGGTCGTGGACGCGGAGCTCGAGGCGGGCGGGAAGGTGACGGCCACGTGCCGCGGCACGTTCGTGGCCGTGCGCGAGGGTCACCCGGCGTTCAGGCGCTGGTAGGCCGGCTCCGCGCTCAGGGCGCGAGGTCCAGGACGACGCGCGCCGAGCCCGCCGGAACCGGCACGCCGATGAGATGGAGATCCGCGGCGACGGGCGTCACGGGACGCCCGTTCACGGTGGCGGCGGCGCGCGGCGTGAAGCTGCGGTCCACGTGGAGGACCGCGGGGCGCGCGCCCGACGTTTCGATCACGAGGCGGTCCGGCCCGTCCTCGAGGACGCGGGCCGCGGCCGAAGGATCGCGCTCCGAGGAGGCGAGCGTCGCGCTTCCTTTCCGTAGACGACGACGTCGGTTTCCGGGTCGAAGTCCTCGCGCTCGAAGACCGCGACGGTCTCGCTGACCGAGCCCGCCGGCACGACGCGGCTCGAACGCCTCACGCCCGGCAGCGGTGCGGTCAGCTTCCAGAGCGTCACGGGCACGCCCACGGACGCCTCGACGAAGACGGGCGCGAGGCCCGGCGTGTCCGCCGGCACGTCCGACGCGATGACGGACGTCACGGCCGCCGCCCGAAGCCACTTCACGCGCCGCTCCCAGCTTCTCTGCCGAAGGACGTCGAAGGCGTAGCGCGTGAGGATCGTGTAGCTGCCGTCGGGATCGGGATCCCAGGCGTACGCGAGGCCGTGAGGCGCGCCGGAGAGAGCCCAGCCCTGCCGCACCTGCGCCGAGACGAGATCGAGGAGGCCGTCGCTCTCGATGCGCCCCGCGAGGCCGCGGCGCACGGCGTCGAAGTCCTTCGACGCCCGCTCGAAGACGCGCCCCCGGGAGCGCGGCGGCTCGGGCGACGAGAGGCGAAGGCGTCTCGTAGAGGGAGGACGGAACGCGCGGAATCGTGCGCGGGGCGCCGGCGAGGAGCGAAAGCGCGGTCGCGCCGAGCAGGATGAGGCCGCCGCGCGAGTCGGCGGCTCCGCGCAGGAGGAGCAGCGCGACGAGGAGGAGCCCTGCGCCGGCGAGCGCCGCCTGACCCGGCAGCCGATGCACGACCGGGGCGAGGACGACGTGCGGGTCCGATCTCCACGCCGGATCCCAGCCCGAAAGGAGCAGGCTTTCGACGCGGCCGGGCGCGAGCCGCCCCGCGACCGCGAGAGCGGCCAGAAGGCCGCCGAGCGCGAGGAGAACGCCTGCCGCGCGCCGCCGGAAGCGCGGCAGCGCGCCCTCGACGAGGAGCCGGTCCGCGCCGCGCGCCGCGAGGACCGCGAGCGCGAGCGTGAAGGGGAGGAGAGCCTTGACGGGATAGCGCAGCACGTGGACGGCGGGCACGGCCTCGTACAGGGCGCGCACGCCCGGGAGCCACGGCGCGACGGACGCCGCGAGCGCCACGACGGCGACGCCGATCCAGAAGCGCCCTTCGCTCCGGCGCGCCGAGACGACGAAGACGGCGGCGAGCGCGAGAGGGACGACTCCGAAGGAGAGCGAGGCGTGGTACGGCGGGTTTCCCTGCGTCACCGCAAAGCCCCAGAACGCTCCCGAGACGATTCGCGTTGGATCGCCGAAGAGAAGCGGAAACGGCGTCTCGAGGAGGCGCAGCGGGTGAAAGCCGACCGCGGCGAACTCGGTCCACGAGAACCCGCGCGAGAGGCGCGCCGAGAAGCGTCGACGCGCGCGCGACCTCGAGGAGCCACGGCGAGACGAGGAGGGCCGCGCCGAGTCCGCCGCCGAAAAGGGCGAGAAGGCCGCGCCCGCGCTCCGTCGGCCGGCCCGCGGACCGCGAGAGCGAAGGCGAGGAGGAGCGCGAGGGCCGCGAGCGCCGGCTCGCCGCCGAGGACGAGGAGCGCCGACGAGATCAGCGCGAGACCGCCCGCGCGAAAGAGGCTCCGGCCGTCCCGCCGCCGCCCGCGCCCGTGCGACGGCGAAGAGCAGCCACGGCATCCAGGCGATCGTCGTCGTGGCGTTCAGGAAGGCGGCCGAAGAAAGGACGTAGCCCGAGAGGCCGAACGCGAACGCGCCGGTCAGAGCCGCCTCTTTCGAGCGGACCTCCGTGCTGAGGAAGAGGAACGCCCCGAGCAGAGACGAGCCCGAGATGGAGGAGGAGGTGGAGGCCGAAAAAGCGCGGGCTCGCCGGAAAGGGATAGGCGAGGAGGAGATTCGGGTTGCCCCGATAGGCCTGTCCGAAGGATGCGTAGGGGTCGAGGCGCGCCCCGTCGAGCGCGGGCGGCGAGCGCGCGGGCGGGCCGCTGCGTCGTCGCGATGTCGCGGTAGGCGGGGGTCGTCCGGCCCGAGAGGAGATCCGCGTGGGAAATGACCGCGACGGCGGCGAGGAGCGGCCGCGGCGAGGGCGGCCGGGCCGAAAGGCGCGCGCCGGGCGCTCACCGGAAGATCGGGTCGTTCCGCCATCCCCACTTGACGGCCTTGAACCGGGCCATGACGCCGAGGATCGAGAGGCCGTAGACGCACGAATTCCAGAAGTCGATCTGCGAGGCCTCGTCGAAGTAGCGCGTCACGATCGGGACCTCGCGGATGCGCATCTTCTTCCAGATGCCCGCGGCGATGATCTCCGTGTCGAAGACGAAGCCGTCCGAGAAGGCCGCGAGGTTCACGCTTTCGAGATAGCGGCGCGAATAGGCGCGGAGGCCCGAGTGGTACTCGGTGAGGTAGAGGTAGAACGTGGCGTTCTCGACGGCGGTCAGGAAGATGTTCGCGAGGTACTTCCACTTCGGCATCCCGCCCTCGAGCGGGCGCCCCCCGAGCATCCGGCTGCCGAACATCGCGTCTTCCTCGCCGCGCGCGATCGGGCCGATCAGGTCGGGGAGGACGGAGGCGTCGTACTGGTGGTCGGGGTGCACCATGACGCAGATGTCCGCGCCGCGCTGGAGCGCGGTCGCGTAGCAGGTCTTCTGGTTCGCGCCGTAGCCGCGGTTCTCGGCGTGACGTCACGACGTGAAGGCCCGGGATCGCGCGCGCGACCTCGACCGTGCGGTCCTTCGAGGCGTCGTCCACGAGGATGATGTCGTCGACCCAGTCCTTCGGGATCTCGTTCCACGCCAGGTGCAGCGTCTTCTCGGCGTTGTAGGCGGGCATCACGACGGCGACCCGCTTTCCCTGAATCGGCATTTCCCCGGGATTCTAGGGTGCCGCCGCCTCGAGGACGCGAAAGACCCGGAAGCGCGGCTGGAAGGTCCCGTCGGCGCGCCGTCGTGCCCGTCCGCGAGTCGAGGACCCGCTCGAGGAACGGCGCCGGGCTCGCCGCATCCGACTCGTGCACCCGCCGCGCGAACATCTTCGCGGTGGGCGCGGGCGGGCGGCCGGCGGCGGCCGCGTAGGCGGGAAGCAGCGGCGTGAGGTCGGTCGTGACGAGATACCGGCACTTCGCCGCGGACAGGATCGCGAGCGCTTCGGCGTCGTCCGTCGCCGTGAAGAGCCGGCACTGCCGGCGCCAGCCGTAGACGAACGGATCGGCGGCGGACGGCCGCTCCGCGATCGCCGTCACGAAGTGCCCGGCGGACCAGGGCGGCATGACGCCCGGGATCGCGCCGGGAGCCGGCGGCGGCACGACGGACGGATCGACCGGGGGCGGATCGAGCGCGCGGAGTCGCGCGAAGAGGTCCAGGACGTCGTATCCGGGCCCGTCCGCGAAGGCCAGCGCCCGCGCGAGGTACGGAACGCCCGGCAGGACGACGAGGCACGCGGCGAGGGCGATCGGAAGCGCCGTCCTCGCGCGCCGAGGGAGCCGGCGCGGCGCGATCCGCGCGAGGAGCTCGGCGAGCGCGAGCGCGGCGAAGATCGCGAGGTAATAGACGTTGCGCTGCTGAAAGAGGGCCATCGCGAACACGGCCGCGCCGAAGAAGGCGAGGAGGAGGCGCGCCGCGGCCCGGGGCCGAAGCGGCCGCCGGAACGCCGCCCCGAGCCACAGGAAGCCGCGACCGGCACGAGCAGGAAGCCCGGAGAGACCTCGCGCACCGCGCGCTCGAACGAGCTCCAGCCGCGCACGAGCGGCTGGCACTCGGCGACGAGGCGGAGGAACTCGGGCGGGTAGGACAGGAAGCCGCCGTCCGCGAAGTCGTCGGCCGGCGCACCCGCCCCGCCCTTGAAGACGTACGCCCCGCCGTGAAAGACGGACTCGAGAACGCGCCGCGCGTTGGGCAGCGCGACTCCGAGGCCGAGAGCCGCGAGGAGCCCCCACAGCGCGCGCCGCCGGGCCGTGGGCGCGCGCCAGCTCGCGAGAGCGCGAGCAGCGGCACGGTCGCGCCCGCGAGAAGCACGGGCTGGAACCAGCCGAAGGAGACGAACGAGAAGGGCACGGGCTCCGCCGGAAGGGTGGCCGCGGCTCCGAGGGCGACGAGCGCCGTCGCCACGAGGCCCGCGGCGGCGGCGGCCTCGCCGAGCGCGAGCGCGGCCCACAGGAACGAGAGGCCGGCCACGAACACGGCCCCCTGCCACGTGAGGACGGCGAGAGCGATCGCGGCTCCGAAGGGGACGGCGCGCACGAATCGCGCGTTGCCGCGCGCGGCCGCGGCCCACGCGCCGGCCGCGAGGACCAGGAGCAGATTCAGAGCCTCGGCCACGTGATGATCGAAGTGGCCGAAGCCGCCCCAGAGGACGGCCGCGGGGAGCGCGACGTAGGCGGCGGTCGCGATCCGCGCGCGCCGCCGGCCGAACGCCCGCCGCGCCACGGCGAAAAGGGGCAGGATCTGAAGCGCGCCCAGGAGCGCGGGAAGGACGGCCGCGACCCTCAGGACCTCTTCCGTCGTCGCCCCGCGCCCGAAGAGGACGCGCGCGGCTCCGCCCGCGACGAGGTCGAACGCGGGAGGCCAGATGAAGACGCCGCCGTCCGGATGGTTCAGGTACGGATCGCGAAACGGGACGCGGGGAAAGTTCCGCGCGACCGAAACGGTCCGTCGAAGGTGCCCGTAGCAGTCGGGCGAAAGGAGGCGCCAGCCGCGGGAGGTCGCATCCGGGAACGGTCGCGAGCCGCAGCGCGAGCGCGGCGAGGAACATGAGAAGCACGAACCGCCCGTCCCGCGAGAGGCCTCCGGAGCGCGCGCTCACCCCGGAGAGCGTAACAGGGGTCGGGCTCCCTCCCCCTACAATCGCCGGATGGTCGAGGGTCGCCGCGTGAGATTCTGGGCCGCCGTGCTCCTTCTCGCGTCGGCCGGCTCGGCGCTCGTCTTCGACCATTCGCGCCTCGACAGCCCCACGATGGACGAGCCGTTCCACACGCTCGCCGCGGCGGAATACGCGATCGCGGGCACGTACTACGCGAACCTCGAGCACCCGCCGCTCGTGAAGCTCCTGTCGGGCTTCGCGATCCGGGCGGCCGGGGGGCGCGCGCCGAAGATGGACGTCCCGTTCTCCATGGCCTCGGCCGAGCAGCCTCGGCCCTTCAGCTTCAACTCGCCGCTGCGCCCCCAGACGCTCTTCGCCGTCGCGCGCGCGCCGGTGACGGCGCTGTTCTTCCTTCTCGTCGTCGTCACCGGCTGGGCCGTGCGGTCGTGGGCCGGCGACCTCGCCGGAATTCTCGCGGCCGCGCTGCGTCGCCTTCGAGCCGAATCTCCTCGCGCACGCGGGCGTCGTGCACACCGACCTCGCGGCCGCTCTCGGTTTCTTCGGCACGCTCGTCCTCGCCGCGCGCGCCCTCGAGCGCCGGTCGCTCGGCCTCTGGGCGGCCGCGGGGGCGGCGCTCGGCGCGAGCCTCGCCGCGAAGTTCTCGTGCGTCCTCCTCGTCCCCATGGTCGCGATCCTCGCGCTGACCGGGCTCTTCCGGGAGCGCCGCGCGGCCGCTCGCGAGGGGCGCCGTCCCGATCTTCTCGAGCTGGGGCGGCCTTCTCCTCGCGGGCGCGATCTCCCTCGCGGTGCTCCTCGGGAGCTACGCGATCGCCATGCGGCACATGAGCGGCGCCGAGGCCGCCAGGGCGGTGCGCCTGTTCCTCGTCTCGCGGCAGGCCCCGGAGGCGACGATCGAGCGGATCGTCGCGATCTCGCGGCTGTCCAAGGAGGCCGGCCACTATGCCGCGGGTCTCGCCGGGATCGCCGTCCAGAACCGGACGGGCGGCGGCGTGAACGTCCTGCGACGGAAAACTCTCCGTGGACGGATTCTGGGAGTACTTCTTCGTCGCCTTCGCCGTGAAGAGCACGCTCGCCACGCTGCTCGTCCTCGCAATCGCATGCGCCGTCGGTCGCTCTCGAGAAGGTCCGGCCCGATCTCGTTCTTCTCACGCTCGTCCTCCCGCCGGCCTATCTCTTCCTGACCGGCATGGCGACGTCCTACAACATCGGGATCCGCCACATGCTGCCCGTGTATCCGCTGCTCCTCTCGGCGGCCGTCCTCGTCCTCTTCCGGTCTCTCTCCGCGCGCGCGGCCGCCGCCGGCTCTCGCCGCGGTCTCGCCGCGGTTCAGCTCGTCGAGACCCTGCGCGTCCATCCCCACGAGCTCTCGTTCTTCAACGCGGCCGCAGGAGGGCCCGCGAACGGCGCGGCGTGGCTCAACGACTCGAATCTCGACTGGGGTCAGGACCTCGAGCGTCTCGCGCGGCGGCTCGAGGCGCGCGGAGAGGAAGGGCGCGCGACGATCGCGTACTTCGGCGGCGGCGACGTCGCCGTACTACGCGCCGAAAGCGACCGTGTTCGTCCCTTCGCCGGACGCCGTTCACGCCCGGGCCTCTGGGCGGTCTCCTCGTTCCTCCTGTGCTGCGGGCCCGAGACGATGGCCTTCCACGGCGATCCGGCCGCCGCCGCCGGCTTCCAGCAGCTTCGCCGCGAGGTTTCCGCGCGCGGAACGCCGGTGGGATCGCGTGGGATACTCCATCGTCCTGTACGACCTGAGAGAGAAGAGCCCATGAAGCTGTCGATCGTGATGCCGGCGTACAACGAGCGCCGGACGATCCGCGAGATCCTCGCGCGGGTCAAGGCCGTCGACCTCGGAGACCTCGAGCGCGAGATCGTGATCGTGGACGACGGCTCTCAGGACGGCACGCGGGACATCCTCAAGGAGCTCGACGGCAGGGACGGCGTCCGGGTTCTCCTGCAGCCGCGCAACATGGGGAAGGGAGCGGCCGTCTGGGCCGGCATGCGCGCCTCGACGGGCGATCTCGTCGTCATCCAGGACGCCGACCTCGAGTACGACCCGGAGGAATACCCGGTCCTGCTCGGGCCCGATTCTCGCGGGCAAGGCCGACGTCGTCTACGGATCCCGCTTTCTCGGCAGCCCCCACGGGCACCGCGTCCTCTATTTCTGGCACACGGTCGGCAACCGGCTGCTCACGCTCATGTCGAACGTCTTCACGGACCTGAACCTGTCCGACATGGAGACCTGCTACAAGCTCATGACGCGGGGCGTCGTGGACCGGCTGGACCTCAAGTCCCAGCGCTTCGGCATCGAGCCCGAGATCACGTGCAAGGTGGCGCGGATGCGCGCCCGGATCTTCGAGGTCCCCATCTCGTACAGCGGGCGCACCTACGAGGAAGGCAAGAAGATCGGCGCGAAGGACGCCTTCCAGGCCGTCTGGACGATCCTGAAGTACTTCCGCTGGGAGGCGCCCGACAGCGACGTCGGGGCGATCACGCTGCGGCGGATGGGAGAGCTCTCGGTCTACAACCGCTGGCTTCACGACCGCGTCGAGTCCTGGCTCGGGTCGCGCGTCCTCGAGGTCGGCTCTGGCGTCGGGAACCAGACGCGTTTTTTCGCCGACAAGGAGCGCGTCATCGCGTCGGACATCGAGCCGCACTACGTGCGGGAGCTCCGCACGCGGTTCGAGAAGCAGGGGAACGTCCGCATCGCCTCGTTCCGGTTTCCGCTCACCCCGGAGGACCGCGCGGACCTCGAAGCACGAGCGGATCGACTCGATCGTCTGCATGAACGTGCTCGAGCACATCGAGGACGACGCGGGAACGCTGCGCGGACTTCTGCCGCGTCCTCCAGCCCGGAGGGCACCTCGCCCTCCTCGTGCCGGCGCTGCCCGCCCTCTACGGCTCGCTCGACGAGAATCTGCGCCACTACCGCCGCTACGAGAAGGGCGCTCTCGCGACCCTCGTCGCCGCGCGCGGGCTTCGCGGTGGAATCCGTGAGGTACCTGAACCGGCCCGGCGTCCTGGGCTGGTGGCTGAACTCGCGCGTTCTCAAGCGCCGCGTTCTTCCGAAAAGGCAGCTCGGCGCGTTCAAGTGGATCATGCCGCTGCTCAGGACAGAGGAGAAGACGGAGCCGTCGTTCGGGATGTCGCTCCTGGTGCTCGCGCGGAAGCCCTGAGTGGCGTGAAGAAGAGGCTTCGCGGCTGGCACCGGTTCTCGCCGTCGTCTTCGGCGCCGCCGCGCTCCGTTTCGCGCCGTTCCTGGCCGGAGGCACGCTGTACCGGCGCGACGCGGGCTTCTTCTTCGTCCCGTGGAGGCTCGTTCTCGCGAGGTTCCTCCGGTCCGGCGAGGCGCCGCTCTGGAACGAGTGGATGTCGGCGGGGCGAGCCTTCGCGGCCGACCCGAATGCCGCCGTCTTCTGGCCCCTGTCGCCGCTCCTCGTCGTCTTCTCGCCGACCGCCCTCGCGCTCGCGAACGTCTTTCTCGTGCTTCTCGTCTTCCTCTTCGCGCTCCGGCGCCTCGGGCTTTCGCCGCTGGCCTCCGGGGCCGGGACGCTCGTGCTTCTCTTCTCGGGCGTCTTCCAATCGCTGCCCGTTTACGCGACGACGTGCGCCGCCGCTCTTCCTCTCTCTCTCGCGCTCGTCGAGGCGCCGCGCCTGGCTTCCGGCGACACGGCCGCGCGCCGCCGCGCCTGCGCCCTCGCGGCGCTGGCCTTCGGCCTTTCGGCGCTCGGCGGCGAGCCCGCGGTGACGCTCATGGGCGCCGCGGCCTTCGTCGCCGTCGCGATCGGCGCCGGAAAGGGAACGCGCCCGCGCGCGACCGCCGCCGCGCTCTTCTCGCTCGCTCTCGGAGCGGGGCTCGCGGCGGTTCAGATTCTCCCGGCGGCGCTCGAAGTGGCGCGGTCCGCCCGCGGCGCCGGCATGCGGCCCGAGCACGGCGCGCTCTTCTGGTCCGTGCGCCCGGCGCGCGTCCTGACGCTCGTCGAGCCCCGGCTCACGGGAGATCCGGCCGGCGACGCGGCCTCGTTCTGGGGATCGGCCACGTTCGACGCGGGGAGCCCGTACTTCGAGGATCTCGCGCTCGGCCTCGTTCCCCTCCTTCTCGCGGCGGCCGCGTGGCGCGACCGCCGCGGGCGCGCGGCGCTGCTCCTCGCGCTCGGGGGCACGGCGCTGTCCTTCGGGCGGTTCCTGCCGGGATATTCCCGTCTGGCGTCGGCCCTGCCCGATCATCCGGTATCCGGAGAAGTGGTGGCTGCTCGTGACGTTCGCGCTCGCGGCCGCGGCGGCGGTGGGCGTCGATGCCGTCTTCTTCGGCGATGAAGACGTGCGGTCGAGGTCGATGAGGATTCTGCTTCGGACGGCCGTGGCGCTGGCTCTCGTCTGCGGCGCGCTTCTCGCTTTGGCGCTCGGCGCTGAAGATTTTCTTAGAAGGGGTATATGGGCGGTGGGGCTGGGCGCGGGATCGACTTCTGCGCGGCCGTGGCGGGCGCTCTCCGTGCTCCACTCATTCTGGGAACTCTTAGTCTTGTCGTCATTGCGGCACTCACATCTCTCGTCGCGCGCAACCGGCCCCCCGCGCCGCCGATACCCCCTGCTTCTTGGCAGCATGCTTGCGCTTCTGTTTCTCGCCGACGCCGCGCGGCGCGTCGCCGGGACGTGTCCCGGCGGGTCCGCCGGACCTCTACCGCCGCGAGACGCCCGCGGTTGCGCTCGTGCGAGAGCAGGCCGGGCACGGGCGCTTCTACGACGACGGCGCGGACGACGCTCCGACCGTCGCGCGAAGGACGCGCGAGGCGGGCGGCCTCGACCTGCTGCGCCCGGCCACGGGCGTGGCTTTCGGCATCCGGTACGCGGGGGAGAACGACGTGGACCGCATGACGGCGGCTGCCTCGGTGCTCTTCGCGAGACAGACCGCGGGCCTCGCCTGGGGAGAGGAGAAAGTCGCGCGCCTGCGCCGGCTCGGGGTGGCGGTCGTCCGGACGCCGGCGGCGCCGCCCGATCCGGCCGGCGTCGTCGAGGTGGGGCGCTTCGGCGGGGATCGGATCCTGCGCATCGGGGGCGCGCGCGAGGAGTTCGCGCTCCTGCCGGCGGGAGGCGGACGCGTGACGGTGGGGGAACGCGGCGCGAACCGCGCGCGTCTCGAGGTCCACGTCGCGCTGCCCGCCGCGGTGCTTTCGGTCGCGCGGACGTTCGACCCGAACTGGCATGCCCGCCTCGACGGGAAAGAGCTCGCGCTCCGTCCGGCGGACGGATTCCTGACGGCCGCGGACGTGCCGAAGGGAGACCACGAGATCGTGCTCCGGTACGAGAATCCCGCTTTCGGGGCCGGAGCGGCGCTGTCCCTCGCGTCGCTCCTTTTCGTCGCTCTCCTCGCGCGGGCTCCGGGCCGTCCATGAGAGACCGGCTGCGCGCCCACCTGCCGCTCGCGGGGGCGATCCTCCTCGCGCTCCTGCCGTTCCGCGAGTTCCTGGGCTCCGGCGTGCCGGCCGGCCGCGACCTTCTCTTCTATTTCTTTCCGCTGAAGGCGCACCTCGTCGAGGCGGTGACGCGCGGAGAGATGCCGTGGGTGGACCGTTTTCGATGGGGCGGGTCGCCGCTGCTCGGCGCGCCTTCGGCGGCGCCCTTCGACCCGGCGAACATTCTCTTCGTCGCTCCTGCCGCTCGGCACGGCGATGAAGGCGTGGATCCTTCTCCACCTCGCCGTGGCCCTCGCGGGATTCGCCGCGTTCGCGCGGCGCCTCGGTCTCGACGCGCGCGCCGGCGGCCGTCGCCGGCCTCGTCTTCGCGCTGGGAGGAACGACCGTCTCCGCTCGCCGCGTTTCCGGCGGCGCTCTCAGCCCTCTCGATCCTTCCGTGGTTCGCCGCGTTCGTCTTCGACCTCGTGAGGGCGCCGGCGAGGCGCGCGACGGCGGCGGTCGCCGTCGCGGCAGCCCTCATCCTCGTCGCGACGCCGCCCGAATTCGTCTTCTTTGCGGTGTGCGTCGCCGTCGCGGTCTTCTTCTCGGCGCGTCGCGAAGGCCGGAACGTGGCGCCAGGCGGTGCGCCCGCTGGCCCTCCTCGCGGCTGAGCGCGCTTCTCGCCGCCGGCCTCGGCGCGATCTCGCTCCTGCCGGAGGCCGCGACGGCCGCGCGCAGCATCCGGTCGCCGGGGGGCGGCATGGGTCCCGGGGCCGCGGCGATGAAGCCGCTCGCTCTGCCGCGACTTCCCGAGCTTCTCGTCGACGGGGCGGTCGCGGACTGGACGGTCGCGGGGTCGGCGCCGCGCGTTCCGGACTATCCGTATCTCCCCTCCCTGACCCCGGGGCGCGTCGCGTGGGCGCTCGTCCTCGCCGGGCTCCTTCGGAGGGGCCCCGGGCGGATCGCGGCCGCGGGGCTCGCGCTTTTCGGGACCCTTCTCGCGCTCGGCGATGCGACGCCGGTCTTCGGCCTCGCGGCGGGCGCGCTGCCGCCGCTCGGGTGGATCCGCTATCCGGAAAAGCACATGATCCTCGCGGGCTTCGGCCTCGCCTGGCTCGCCGCGCTCGGGCTCTCGCGGCTCGCCCTGGCCGTCTCGCCGCGCGCTCTGCAGGATCGTCCTCCCGCTCCTCGCCCTCGCCGTCTTCCTGGACCGGGAGGAAATGGCGCGTCGCCTCTCGCCGGTCGAGGACGCGGCCGTGCTGACGCGAGCGACCGCCTCTCCTCGCGGCGTTGCCGGAGGCCTCCGGCGATGCGCCGCCACCGCGTCTCTTCTTCAACGATGCCTACCAGCCCGTTCCGGTCTACGACACGCGCGACATCGGGGCCGCGAGCCGGGTCGGGTGCGAGACCCTCCTCCCCGCGTACGCGTCGCTCTTCGGCGTCGGCTATCAATTCGAGGTCGACTACGACCTGTCGCTTTCGGCGGAGGCGTTCGAGTGGACGCGGCTTCTGTCGCGGGCGGTCCCGGAGACACCCCCGCTCGCTCTGCGTCTCGTCCGGGGGGCCGGCGTCTCGGCGATCGTCAAGAGCGAGCGCGGGAGCGGACGGACGCTACCGCCCGCATCTCGATGCGGATCGGGAACGCGCTTCCGCCGTACCGGTTCGCGGCGCGCGTCGTCGCGTCCGCCGACGCGCGCGCGGTCTTCGCGCGGCTTCTCGAGGACGGCTTTTCCGCCGACACGGCGTACGTCGACGCGGCGCTGCCGGGCGTTCCCGCGTCTCCCGCGGCGGGCCGGATCCTCTCCGCGGCCGACCGGCCCTCGGGGCTCTTCCTCGACGTCGAGGTCGACGGCCCGGCTCCGGGCTTCCTCATGCTCTACCGCCTGCGGGAAGCCGCCGAAGAGGCGACGCTCGACGGCCGTCCGGTCCCGCGTCTCGCAAGTGGCGTTCGGGTTCGCGGGCCTTCCGGTGCCGCCGGGGCGCCACGCTTTGCGATTGCGGCCCGACACGCGCTGGGTGAAGATCGGGGCGTTGATCTCCGCCCTCACGGCGCTCGCGCTCGCCGCCGCCCTGCTCGCTCCGCGGCGCCGCGCCGCGTCCGGGAGCGCATGAGCCTGGGGCCGGCCGCTCGCCGCCGCGTCGCCTTGTACGGCGGGGCGGCCGTTTTCGCCGCCCTCGCGCTGTGGGCGATCCCGGCGTTCCTGGCGCGGCTCGCGCCTGACGTGACGGTGCGCCGGACGGACCTCGAGGCCGACGCGGCGATGGAGACCGAGGCCGTCAAGCTCCTCGTGGAGTACGTGCGCATCGACACGACGAACCCGCCCGGGCTCACGCGCCCCGCGATCGAGTTTCTCGCCCGGATCCTCGTCTGCGAGGGGATTCCCGTGACGGTCACCGGCGCCGACCCCGAGCGCCCGATTCTCGTGGCGCGCCTCAAGGGCCGGACCTCCGAGGGAGCGCTCGCGCTTCACAACCACGCGGACGTCGTTCCGGCCGGAGACCTCGCGGCGTGGAAGAAGCCGCCGTTCGCGGCCGAGCGCGGCGACGGCGGCGAGCGCGACCACCTCTATCGGCCGGGGAACGCTCGACATGAAGGGACAGACGATCGCGAACGTCCTCGCGCTCGCGTCCCTCGTGCGCGCGGGCGTCGTTCCGCTCCGCGACATCGTGTTCGTCGTGGAGTCGGGGGAGGAAACCTACGACGAGAGCCTCGGAATGGACGTGGCTGCTGGACCACCGCCCCGACCTCCTCGCGGGCGTCACGGACGTGTTCAACGAGGGCGGCGTCAACGAGGTCAAGACCCAGAGAGTCGAGCGCTTCGGCATCGAGGTCATGCAGAAGGCGATCCTCTCGGTGGACGTTCTGTCGAAGGAGCGAAAGCCGCTCGAGGATTTCGCCGCGTTCCTGAAGCCCGAGGACGAGAAAGAGCCGATACGCGTGGTGCCCGCCGTGCGGGAGTTCCTGCGTTTCATCGCGCCCTCGCGCTCGGACGTCTGGGGCCGCCGCATGATGGGCGATGCCGAGAAGCTCGGCCCCGGGACGGAGTTCTGGCAAGTACGTTCCCGAGGTCTACCGCTCGCTCCTCAAGGACAGCATCTACGTGGGCACGATCGAGAAGGCCGACGGAAGGCTTCTCCATGCGCGTCGTGAGGACCCTCCTGCCCGGGAGCCCGGTCGCCGCCGCCCGCGCCCAGCTCGACGGCTGGCTCCGGGACCGGAAGCTCGGCCTGCGCGTCGTCATGGCGACCGCGGACTGCGTGCCGAGCCCTGCCGAGGGGCGCGCCTACCAGGCCGTGGCGGACGTGTTCAGCCTGGACGCGGAAGCGCGCTCCGGTCGGGCCTTACGTCCTGAGCGGCCAGTACACGTCGTCGGCGGCCATTCGGGCGCGCGGCCTTCGCGCGTACGGCGTGTCGCCGTTCGCCGTGAGCATCTACGACGCGATGACGATTCATCACGAGAACGAGCGCATCTCCCTGCCGTTCTTCGTCGACGGGATCGAACGGATGAGGCGGATCCTCCTCGAGTTCGCGACCGCGCCCTGAGCGGTGCCGGCTGCTACACTCCGGGGCCCGGGGCCGCTGGCACGCTCCTCGCGTCATCGAAGCACCCCGTGCCGGCCCGGCCGGGCATCCCGTTCAGGAGTACCGATGAAAGTCGCGTTCGTTCTCTTCGCGGGCCTCGCGCTCGCGGCGCTTCCGGTGGCCGCGCAGGTGCAGGTGCAGACGAGGCAGATCGGACCCACGCCCGGAGCCGCCGCGCCCGGAACCGGTGCGCCGGCCCCGCAGCCCACCCCGCCGCCCTGTCCCGGGATGGCCGGCCTCGAGATCGGCCAGACCCGCACGTTCTCGTTCGAGCGCATGGCGCGCCTCGAGCCGGCGAAGAAGACGGTCACGCGGGACCTCAAGGTCGTGCACACGCCCGCGGCACGCCCATGGACGGTCGACGTCTCGTACGCCTCCGACGCCCTCGACGCGAAGGTCGTCGCGCTCCACTACCTGCTCGATCCGCCGTCGGGTCTCTACGAGGGCATCCTCGAGCGGTATGGGAAGGGAACGCCCGTCGCGTCCGAATCGGGCATGTCGTCGTGGGACATCCCCCACTGCAGCGTGCGCATGCGATACCGGATGGGGATGTCGGACAAGCAGCGCCGCGTGGAGGAGCTCTGGGTGGAGCCGCTGACGGCGAAGAGCGCCACGGCCAGGAAGCGCTGACCGTCCCAGCCGCACGATGAGGCGCGCGCTCACGGTGCTTCTCGCCGCGCCTCTCGTGGCGACGCTCGTCCTTGCCGCGCTCGGGGTTCTCGTGAGACGGAACCTTCCGGATCATTCGTTCCCGAGGATCCCGGGCCTCGAGGCGGAGGTCTCCGTTCTGTTCGACGACCGCGGTGTCGCCACCGTGGTGGCCGCGAGCGTCGGAGATGCCCTCCGCGCTCAGGGGTATCTGACGGCGCGCGAACGGCTGTTCCAGATGGAGCTCCAGCGGCGAGCCTCCGGCGGCGAGCTGGCCGAGATCTTCGGAAAAGTCGCGCTGGCGTCGGATCGTCTGCACCGGACTTACGGGTTTTCCCGCGTGGCCGACGCGGCGGTCCCGCTTCTGCCCGCGCCGGAGCGCGCGGACGTTCAGGCGTTGACGGACGGCATCAACGCCTTCGTCGACGACGCACGCCGGCCGCTGGGGCCTGGAGTTCGCCCTGCTTCGCCTCGTGCCGCGCCGGTACACGCCGGCCGATGCGCTGCGCGTCCTGCTGCTCATGTGCGAAGAGCTGTCGACTTCCTGGCGCAAGGAGCTGGCCGCCGAACGCCTGCTCGGGCATCCGGCCGGGGTGCGACGGTTCCTGACCTCGCCGTTCACGGCCGACGACCTCGTCCTCGTTCCGGACGCCACGAAGCCCGATCTGCCCCGGCTGCCGGAGCTGGAAGGCGAGGCTCCGGCCGCGGCCCTCGGCCTTGCGCCGAACGCGTGCGAGGAGACTCCCGGCTCGAACAGCTGGGTCGTCTCCGGCGCCCTCACGAAGAGCGGCAGGCCGATCCTCGCGAACGACCCGCATCTCGGCCTGAACATGCCGGGTATCTGGCTGCCCATGCGGTTCGTGATCGGCGGCCATCTCGTCGAGGGAGTGACCCTGCCCGGGCTGCCCGGCGTCACGCTGGGGCGGAGCGAACGGGTCGCGTGGGGATTCACGAACCTCTATGCCGACGTCGAGGACCTCTACCGCGAGACGATCGTGGACGGCAAGGCGAAGCGCGGCTCGGGATGGGAGACGGTCCGCGAGCGGGAGGAGCTGATCCCGGTCCGCGGGGCGGCGGCAGAGCGCGTCCTCGTCCGCGAGACGTCGCACGGGCCGCTCGTCTCCGGGAACCTCGCGCTGAAGTGGGTCGCGCTCGACCCCGCGAACCTGCGTCTTCCCTCGACGCAGGTCATGCAGGCCGCCGATTCCGAGGGCGTGAAGAGAGCTCTCGACGAGTTTCCCGGGCCCGCGCAGAACGTCGTCTGGGCCGATGCGAAAGGCAGCATCGGCTGGCGCGCGACCGGCCTCGTTCCGGTGAGGCGGCCGGGCACGGACGGAGGCGTGCCCTACGACGGATCGGATGCTTCGAACGACTGGCGCGGCTTCGTGCCGCAGGCGGAGATGCCGCGCGCCGAGAACCCGGCGGGAGGCTTCTTCGCCACGGCGAACCAGCGCGTTGCGGGGACCAGCTGGCCTTACGCGCTCGCTTCCGACTGGCCGTCGCCCGCGCGGGCGCGCCGCATCGCGGCACTCCTCGAGGCCGCGAGGCGCGAGGGCCACAAGCTCGACCGTGCCGACGTCGAAGCGATCCAGCTCGATACGGCTTCGCCCGTCCTGGCCGCCACGATGGGAGCCCTCGCGCCTCTCTTGCCCGCCAACTGGGCATGGCGCTTTCGCGGCTGGGACGGACGTGCCGACGCGGCCTCTGCGCCTTTCCTCGTCGCGCGCACGTTTCGCCGCAAATTCGGCGAACGTGTCCTCGCCGCGTGGCACATACCGCCCGAGATCGGTCTCGCGGAATACCGGGTCCTGGATCTCGCCCGCGCCGACGACGCCGCGTTCCGGCGCGCCGGCCTCGGCGCGAAGTCGGCTCTCGTCGGCCGGGCCTTCGATGAGGCGCTCGCCGAGGTCTCCGCGAGAAACCGCGAGGACCCCGTGCGCTCCCGTTGGGGCGACGCGAACCGGCTCGCCGTCCGGCATCCTCTCGGCCGGATGCCGGGTCTCTCCTGGCTCTTCGACCCTCCGTCGTTTCCGCAGTCGGGCGCGACCGGAGTCGTGAGGGTCGCCTCAGGCACGTTCGGGCAGTCCATGCGCTTCATCGTGGATTGGGGAGCGCCGGCCGAGGCGACGCTCGTGATTCCCTTCGGCGTCTCGGGGCACGTGGGCTCGCCGCACCGCTTCGATCAGGTCCCGCTCTGGCGCGACGGCGATCCGACGGGGCTGGCGACGCGCCTTTCGCGGCCCGCCCGTGAGAAAGTCGTTCTGAGACCTTGAGAGTCGTCCTCTTCGCCGCGGCTGCTCTGGCTGTTTCTCCTTCGCCAGCGCCTCCTCCGGGGTTGACGGTCACGGCCTCGTCCGCGACACCCCGCCAGGGCGGCATCGTCGCGATCACGGTCAGGAGCGAGCGCCCCCTCCCCGAGCTCGTGCTCGTCGACGGCAAAGCGCGCATCCCTCTCGAGCGCGAGGCGGACGGCACCGTCTTCCGCGGCCTCCTCGGGCTGGACCTCGCGGCACCGACCGGCGCGCGCGACGTTTCCTTCGAGACTCCCGGCGGCGAGGCGCCGATTCCCTGGTCCCTTCGAGTGGTCGAGGCCCACTTCCGCGTCCAGCGCCTCGCGGTCGAACCCCGCTACGTGGAAGTGCCCGAGGAGGAGCTCGAGCGCGTGAAGGCCGACCAGGCCCGCGTGGCGGAGGCTTACCACCACGGTTCGCCCGTCCGCCTCTGGACGTCCTTCGCGCGGCCCCTCAAGGCGCCGTCGAGCGGCAATTTCGGCGCGCGCCGCGTCTACAACGGAAAGACCCAGAGCTTCCACGCGGGACTCGACCTCGCGGCGGCGGAAGGCACGCCGGTCTCGGCCGCCGGCGACGGGCGCGTCGTTCTCGCGGGAGACCTCTACTTCAGCGGCGGTACGGTGCTCCTCGATCATGGAGCCGGACTCTTCACGCAGTATTTCCATCTCTCGCGCATCGACGTGAAGGAGGGAGATGCCGTCGTGAAGGGTGCGCGCCTCGGCGCGTCGGGGCACACGGGCCGCGTCACGGGCCCTCACCTGCACTGGGGCGCGAGGCTTCACGGGGCGCGCGTGAATCCCGTGGACCTCGTCGCGCTTCCCGCCCGGCCCCTTCCCCGCGCGGACGCGTCTCCTTGAACTAGTACCCCGTAACGGGAATAGCGATAGCGGCGTTCGGAGCGCCGCGGGGCCAGATGCGCGGCGCCGCGACGAACGTGGCCGTCCGGCCTCGGAGGAGCGGCAACAAAGCAGATGGCCCCGCGCCGCCCGAACCCGTTGGGCGCCGGGTGGTCGCGGGCGATTTCGGCGTTGCGCCTCGTCGAAGGAGAGCCAACTCCGCTCTCCTCGGCGCGCCTTGAACTCGCCTCGCGAGCACCAGGCGCGCCACTATCGTTATTCCCGTTACGGGGTACTAGACTTCCCGCATGAGCGTCTCGATCACCGGAAGGCTGACCTCGCCCACGTCCATGGAGCTCCGCCACGGCCCGTCCGGAGCCCTTCTCGAGAGCACGGCGCCGAAGGACAACGGCGGCGACGGAAGCCGCTTCTCGCCCACGGACCTCTGCGCCGCCTCGCTCGCCTCTTGCGCCGCGACGACGCTGAGCCTCTACGCGACGCGCAACCGGATTCCGCTGACCGGCATCACGTTCGAGATCGAGAAGCACATGACGGCCGAGCCTCCGCGGCGCATCGCGAAGCTCGTGGCGCGCTTTCGCGTCTCATCCCCGTGCGGGGACGAGGACTTCCGGAAACTCGTCAACGCCGGCAAGACCTGTCCCGTGATGCGCTCGCTGCACCCCGACGTTCTCGTCGAGGACGTCTGGGAGCGAGGTTGAACGCAGGGCGCGTCAGCCGACCCTGGGAAAAGAGCCCGTCTCTCCGAGGGGAAACCTCTCGGCCTCGAGGTCGTAGCCGGCGGCTTCCCAGGCGTCGAGCCCGCCCTCGAGCGGGCGCACGAGCGTGAACCCGCGGTCCATGAGGAGGCGTGCCACACGGGCCGCCGAGGCTTCGTTCGGTCACGTGCAGTAGAGGACGATCTCCCGGTCGGTCGGCAGGTGAGAGATCTTCTCGTCCAGCTCGAGGATGTTGACGACGATGGCCCCCGGGATGCGGCGCGGGTCGCGGGCGCGCGCGTTGTTCGAGCGCACGTCGACGATCAGAGGGGCGTTGCCTTCGTCCATGAGGCGGCGCAGGTCGGCCGACGCGGATGCGCGCCATACGCAGGAACCTGTAGAAGCGCCGCCGCTGGGTCCACTTGACGACGATGTAGAGCAGGAACGCGCCCCCGAGGATCAGGAGCGCGCCGCCGCCGAGGTTCGCGAGGAAGGAAACGGCGCGTTCGATCGCGCCGTGGAATAGAACGCCGAGCACGAGAGCGCTTCCCGCCCACAGAAGGGTGCCTCCCGCCGTGAACAGCAGGAAGCGGGGAAGAGGCGCGCCCGCGGCCCCCGCGAGGGGAGGCGCGACGGTGGAATACCCGGGGACGAACTTCGCGAAGAGAAGGGACGCGAGGCCGTACGCTGTCGAAGAGGCCCTCGGTCTGGCGCACGCAGGAGTCGGGAGAGAGCGACACCTTGCAGAGCGTCTTGAGGACCCTCTGCCCATACCGCCGGCCGAGGAGGAACCAGAGCGTGTCCGCGGCCACCGTCGCGACCAGCACCGCGGCCAGGAGCCTTCCGAGAGAGAGCTTGCCGTCCGCCGCGAGCGCGCCTGCCACGAGGAGCGTCGGGACCGCGGGGATCGGGATGCCGAGCTGCTCGAGGAGGACGTTCACGAAGACGAATCCGACGCCGTACTTGAGGACGAGGCCCGTGAGCTCGTTCACGTCAGCTCACGCCCGTCGACGTGAGAGACGGATGCCGGGATCGACGCCGAGGCGCGCGAGGGCGCGCTCCCAGAGCCCGTCGACGTCGTGCGTGAAGACGAGCGCGGGGTCCCAGGGCAGGACGAGCCACGTCCCTTCCTCCATCTCGCTCTCGAGCTGGTCCGCCGCCCAGCCCGAGTAGCCGAGAATGAGGAGGCCGGCCGTGCCGGATGCCGGCGGCGCGGCGAAGAGCCTCGGGAGGATCTCCGCGGCGGCCGAGACGCGCAGGCCGGGCGCCATCTCGACGGACTCGACGCCGGGCATTTCGTCGACGAAGAGCGCGACGAGGCCGTTCGTGAAGACGGGTCCGCCGACACGCAGCGGCGTTTCCGGGTGAATCGAGGTGTCGAGAGGGGGCGCGAGCAGCGAAACGGCGGGCTCGCCGAGGAGGCGGTTCACGACCCAGCCGAGCGCCCCCTCGCGCGTGTGATGGCCCATGACGACGACCGTCTTCTGGAAGTTCGGATCGAGCATGCTCGGGCGCGGCGAGGAGCAGGTAGGGCGTCGTCAGGGATTCGACCACGCCCGAAGACTAGCGCGCCCGGCCGTCCCGCCCCAAGGGACACGTCAGGCCGCGAACGCCCGCCACGCCGCGCGAGCGATCCGGGCGATCGTCTCTTCGCGGGCCGCGGCGTCGCGACCGCCCCGCGTGAAGACGGCGACGGTGAGATGGGTCCCGTCCGGGAGTCGTCACGATCCCCACGTCGTTGGCGCAGCTCCCGACGGTTCCCGTCTTGTCGAGGACGACCGTGCCCTTCGGGAGGCCCGCGCGCAGGCGCCGATCCCCCGTCTCGCACCGGCGCATCGCGTCGAGGACACGGTCCGTCGAAGAGCGCGAGAGCAGGTCGCCGCGGAAAAGGCGCACGAGGAGCGCGGCGATCGCGTCCGGGCTCGTGCCGTTCTCGACGCCGCTCTCGAACGCGGCGAGGTTCCTCTTCATCGCCTCGCCCATGCCTTTCTCGTCGAGAGAGATGCGGACGCCAGCCGCGCCGCGGGATGCGAGATCGCTCTCGACCGCGTGCGGCCCGCCGAGGAGCGCGCAGAGCTTGTCGGCCGCCGTGTTGTCGCTGTAAACGAGCATCACGTCCACCATCCGCCCGACCGTCACGCGCATTCCCGGCTTCCACTCGTCGTAGAGCGGCCCGATCTTGCGGCGGTCCGACCGCCGGATCTCGACCTCCTCGTCGAGGCGAAGAGTCCCCTTCTCGACGGCGCCGAGGGTCGCGATCGCGACGGGCACCTTGAAGACGCTCGCCATCTGGAACGTCTCGCCGCCGCGCACGGACAGGCGACGGCCGGATTCGACGTGCACGGCCGTGACGCCCACCACCGCCCCGCCCGCCTCGCGGGCGGCGGCGTCGACGGCGGCGGCAAAGGGCGCCGAGGCAGGGTCGGGCGGTTCGGGGACGGGCGAGGAAAGAGCGAGGGCGGCGAGAGCCAGAGAGAAAAGAACGTTCAAAGGGACACCTCCTAAGATCTTCTTAGAAAGCGAATATCAAGAAGCGTACCGGGGCGTCTGCTCGTCAAAGCAGCCTGCGGCCCACCCTTCATGCTGCATTTCGGAGAGTTCCCGAGGCTCGGCGGTAGACTCTCTCCTCCGGCGGGTTCCCGCTATGTTTCCAGCTCCAAAGTCTGCCTGGCTCCGTGCGATCTGCGTGTTGGCCGTTCTGTCGCTCGGGGCGGCGGCAAGGGGCGAGGAGGACGTGCCGGTGCCGGCGGGACCGGATGCCGTGCGGCGGCGTTTGGGTATGGACACGAGCCGGCCGAAGGCGACGTTCTTTCTGGACCTGCACGAGCTCCTGCTTTCCAGTATGCATCTCAGCGCGTCGTGGAGCCACAGCGAGCCCAGGAAGGTGCTCGTCGGCTTCGCCGAAGACCTCGCGAAATGGCGAAGCGCGTTCGGGAATCCCGCCGTCTTCTCGCTCGGGCCGAATGAGGAGCAGTGGGAGAGGGTCCAGAGTGCCTTGGAATGGCTTGGATTCAGGGTCGAGGGAGACGCGGGCTCGTTTTCGATCCAGGGGAGAGCGGATGAGCGGTCGGTTCGCCGCCAGACGTTCCTGGACGCGCTTGGCACCCCCCTGACGGTTTTCCTGTCTCACCTGAGGGCGGGCGAGAAAGTCACCGTCGCCTCGAACGACGAGGTAGCCCCGCTTCCGTTCGGCCTCGACGCATGGCGCGAGACACTCGACGAGCCCGAGCTCTCGACAGCGGCGGCCTTCCTCTATTTCGTCAAGAACGTGCGGGCATCCCGGATGCTGGTTGCCCTGCATGCGCTGGACCCCGAGACTCGGGACAGTCTTCGGGGGCTCTTTCGCGACGAGGAGGGGCGCTCTCTCGGCTGGCGGCCGCTGTATCAGAAGGCCCTCGACGCCTTCTGCCGGTTCCCGGAGGCGCTCACATTGCGCGGCGGACGCCTCGTCCTTCCCGGCGGAGAGGAGGCCGAGCCCATCTGGGCGGACATCGCCGGCGTCTCTCCGGGAGACCTCTTGGAATTCCTCACGTCCCTGTACACGACAGACTCGGGCAAACCGGCTTACGTCGTGGACGTTCTTCAACAACTGCCGGATCGGACGGCGAAAGAGCTGCTGCTCGGCCGCACGGAGGGCGGGCAAGAAGCGATCACGAGGTTCCGGCGCCTTTACACGGCGATCGGACATTCGGGCGAGAGTCTCGCGATGGATCGTCGCGACCCCTACGACTTCGCGCATCTGGCTCGATTCCTCGAGCTGTCGAATGACGGCGAGCTGTCCCTGCCGGCGGCCGACCTCGACGGGGGCGATTTTCCGCGCGGCGAGGGGCAGCTGGCGGAGATCCTCGCCGGCGTGAAGAAGCGCACACCCGAAGAAGCGCTGCGGGTCCTTTTCCGCCACGAGGGCGTCGGCGCGACGGTTCTTTTTCCCGCGCGGCGCCGATATCTCTTCATTTCGAGCCTGCTGGATGGTCGACCCTGGCTTGCAGACCCCGGCGTCACGGTTCTTCTCTTTCGCGGTCTCGACCGATTTCTCCCCGCGTACGCCGTTCTCGAGGACATCCCGCTGGACGGTCCGACGCTCGCCCGCCGTTACCTTTTCGCGCTGGATCGACTCGACCGGCGTGGCTCTTCGCGCGAGACGGAGGTGAGCGCGGGTCTCTTCGAGGGTGGCGTCGAGATTCTGGCGCAGCTCTCCCGCGCCGGAGCGCTCGACGGCAAAGAGATCCAGGACCTCTTCGCGGCCTTTCTCGAGCTTCCCCTCTTTTCCAGAGAGGAGGCGGTGCCGGCCGAGGGAGAGAAGGATCTCTTCGGCTGGCTCTCGGGCCGCCTTCTCTCCTCCCTTCGCGCGGCGGAGCGCCGGCTGATCGAGGCGGGGCGGCAGGAGGAAAGCTCGTCCTCCGATGAGCTCCTGACGCGTGCGCTCGCGGGCGCCCCGGCGGCGGTCCTATTCGAGTGGCGCGGCGGGCGTTACCGTTTCGACCCGACGACGGACGACGCCAACCGCCGGCGCGAATTCCGCGAAAAGCAGAAGCTCACCTCCCTGGCGGACCTGGAAGAGCTTCATCGAAAACGCGACACGCTCGCCGCGACCGCCGCAGACGGCGACCTGCCCACCTTCCGGTCGGCCCTGTCGGAGTTCGGGGCCGGCTTGAGGCGCTCCGACGCCGGAACTGCGGACGAGGATCCGGAAGAGGACATACGGATCCGAAAGGAGGATCGACGTGCGCGCGAGGCGCTGGCGAACTTGGCCCAGATCTCCAAACCGAAAGAGCTCTCGGCCATCGGAGATGAGCTCTCGAGCCTCGACGCCGTGATGGCGGAGCGAGCGCTCGAAGCGTTGCTCGGTCACGTCTATGCCGCCTCCGCCGGCGATCCGAACGACCTCTACTATCAGGAGCCGGGCTTCGCTCGGCGTCATTCGTTCCGGACCGTCGGCATGGCCGGGAAGGGCGAGTCGATTCCTTTCGCGAAAACGGAGCTCGCTACGGCGAAGGACGGTGGAGGCTCGCGTGTCGTCGGCTCGCTCTTCGGGCTGTCCGACGCCCTCGGGCTCCTCCACGCGGACCAGATTCGATACAAGGCCGGCTCGCAGATCGGCGGCGACGAGATCCGATCGGGCCTTGTCGGACCGGTGCGGCGGATGTCGGCGGCGCGTCTGGATGAGGACGCGCTCAAGTTCGTAGCGGCGTCCTGCCGGGCGACGGAGGAATTTGCGGACGCCGTTGTCCGCGGTAACGAGGCGTACCGTTCGCGACTCTGGAATGACCTGGCCAGAGACCTCGTGCCCCGGTCCCGGCTCGGTTTGATTTCGAGGCTGTCCGGCGAGGCAACTCCGGATCTCCTCTCACAGTACCTTTCGCCGTCGGACCTGTACCGGATCGGAAAGAGATTGGCTCAGGAAGCCCCTGCGGGGGTACCGCCTCTTCCTTCCGCGGTCGCCGCGAGGGAAGCGTTGGAGCGGCTCGAGAGGAGACGCGGGGAGGCCGGGGCGCGCGACCGGCTTTCCGAGTTCGGCCCGCGCGCGGTTTCCTATGCGGGGCGCTTCCGGCTCGCAGACCTCGACATGCCCCCGTACGAGCGCACGACCGTGTACCGCTCACCTCTGATCTTCAGCGACCGTCTCTACGATCTCAAGATCTCCGTCGCGCGCCGGGTCGAGGAGGCCGGTCTTCCCGCCGCCGTCCTGCCGCTCGTGACGCCCGCCGCTCTTGATGAGATGATGGGTAGTCTGAGGATGGCGTTTCCCTTCGACTGGTCCGCGACTGTCCGGGCGGCCCAGGCATTCCGCAAATCGGACGTGGATCGTTTTCTCGACGATGCGCTTCGGTCCGGGCGATTGATTCGGAACCCGTCCGCCGATACCCTTCCCGCGAACGAATGATCGCCGGCCGTTACCAGGTTCGTGCCCTGGTCCTGATCGCGTGCTCCGTCGCGCAGGTCCCGGCTCCGGAGCTCGGCGGCCAGACGCTTGGGGAGAGCTTCGGCAGTCCGGTGGTGCGCTTGATCGCTCCGAAGTCCGGCGACCTGCCTGTGGGAGAAACGCTCATCGAAGCCGTCGGCGAAAGTCTGCTTCCGGGGGACGAAATCGAGTTCTTCGTCGACGGCCGCAAGCTCGGCACGGCAAGAACCGCCCCCTGGCGGTTCTCATGGCAGGTTGGGGACGCCGTGCGCGCCCACGAGATCACCGCGGTTCTCATGCGAAGCGGTCGCGAGGCCGCATCGGCGCGTGTGAAGACCCGGAACCCCGGATTCATCTCGTCGGCCCGAGCCCATGCCGTGGCCGTCGCCCCGATCGTGACGGACAAGAGCGGCCACCACGTCTCCGGCCTGAGCAAGCCTGACTTCATCCTGCTCGACGACGGACAGCCGCAGGAAATCGAGACCTTCGACGCGACCGACTCCCCGCTTGCGGTCATCCTCATTCTCGATATCTCGGGCTCGATGCTCTCGAAGCTCGACGACGCTCGGCGCGCCGCCCATGCGTTCGTCAACGCGGTGAAGCCCACCGACGAGCTCGGCCTCTATACCTTCAACTCCTCGATCGTCGGGTCCGTCGATCTGACGGTCGATCGAGCGCTCCTCCACGCCGCGATCGACGACGCCCGGCCCGAGGGCGAGACGGCGCTCTACGACGTCACGGCCGCCGCCCTGCGCCGATTGAAGTCCCTCCGGCATCGAAAGGCCGTGGTCCTCTTCACCGACGGCGAGGACAACAGAAGCCGACTCTCCGTCAAACAGGTCATCGAGATGGCGCGCGCCTCGGACGTCTCGATCTTCTCTGCCGCGCAGGGTGTCGCAGAGTCGAAGACGATCATGACCTTCCTGAACCGTCTGGCCGAGGAGAGTGGCGGCCAGTCCTTCTTCATCGGCGACATCGAAAAGCTCTCCGACGTCTTCGGGACGATCCTGACGGACCTCAAGAGTCAGTACTTCTTCACGTACACCCCGAAGGCCGGCCTCAAGCCCCGAACCTGGCACCAGATCCAGGTCCGCTTGAAACGCCCCGGCCTCCTCGTCCGAGCCAAGAAGGAGTACTTCGTCGAGTAACTAGTCACGGCTCAGAATCGAGTAGGTCATCCGGCCGCGAGCTGCGATTTCACGATCCACAGAATCTGGCCCGTATGCGTCGAGAAGTGCTCCACGACGTGGTAGATCGCCTTCAACACCGTCGTGTCGTGGCCCTGGATTTCGCGCCGTTCGGCCAGGTCAGATTCCGTCAGGCTTGCCAGCACCGCGTCCGCCTCGTCCAGAACCGTGCGCAATCGGGCCAGGAGCCGTTCCTTCGGTATCGCTTCCCGCTCATCGAATTCCTGTTGCCGGTTGCGCTCGTTCGGCCTCCGCCCAACCCCGCCCACGATCCACTGCCGGACGTTGCCGGAGAGATGCAGGATCAGGTTCCCGATGCTGTTGGAACCTTCGTTCGGTCGCCACCAGACCTGAGCGTCGGTCAACGGCGCGACCGACTTTTCAATCGCGGTCAGATAGGCACCACGCAAGTATTGTCGGGATTCAGCCAGGAAGTTCTGTGCAACGTCTGTCATGTTCTTCACCGTCTCCGACCGGTGACCCACGTGCCACTCAGCAGATCTTGCCGTTTCCGAAGGTGGGAGGCACTTAGTCCTCGAGGTACGTGTACTGCGAGAGGATCTGCTCGAAATCCTTCGCGATCGCCTTGGCCTCGGGCTCCTTGACCTTCTTGCGCTCGGTGGCACGGCGAAGCTGGCGCCAGATGCCGTCGAGGAGCTCGTCGCGGTCGTAGTTCATGTACGAGAGGACGCGCTCGCACGACTCGCCCGGGAGGACGTCCTGGATGCGCGTGCGTCCCTCCTCGTCCACGCTCGCGAGCACCTCGTGCGCCTCGCCGAAGAGGTTGTGCAGGTCGCCGAGAACGTCCTGATACGCCCCGACGAGGCAGAACCCGATGTAGTACGGCGTCCCCTTGCGGAACTCGTGGAGGGGGAGGGCCTCCTTGATGTCGCGCAGGTCGATGAACTTCTCGATCTTGCCGTCCGAGTCGCACGTGATGTCGGCGAGCGTGCCCTTCTCGATCGGCCTTTCCCGCAGCCGGTGGATCGGGAGGATCGGGAAGAGCTGGTCGATCGCCCAGACGTCCGGCAGGGACTGGAAGACCGACATGTTCATGACGTACTTGTCGGCCAGCATGACCTCGAGCTGCTCGAACTCCTCGGGGACCTCCTTGAGCGTGTGGAGATACCGCCGGATGCGGTCGCAGATGTTCCAGTAGAGGATCTCGCCTTTGCTCCGGTCCTCGAGCGAGACGTAGCCGAGGTTGAAGAGCGTGAAGAGCTCCTCCTTGTACTGGAGCGCGTCGTGGTAGCTCTCGCGCATCGTCTTCGCCGTGACGCCCTGCCAGACGTCGTACAGCTCGCGCACGACGTGGTTCTCGTCGCCGTCGAGCTTCACGGTGCGGCCCTGCTCGATGCGGTCCGCCACGTCGAGGACGTTCGTCACGAGGACCGAGTGATATGCCGTGATCGCGCGGCCCGACTCCGTGACGAGCGTCGGGACCGGGACCTTCTCCTCGTCGCAGATCGACTTGATCGTGTAGACGATGTCGTTCGCGTACTCCTGGACCGTGTAGTTCATCGAGGAGTCGAACGCCGTCTTGCTGCCGTCGTAGTCCACGCCGAGCCCGCCGCCGAGGTTCAGGAACTTCACCTCGACGCCCGAGCGGTACAGCTTCGCGTAGACGCGGCCCGCCTCCTTGATCGCGCTCTTGATCTTGCGGATGTCCGTGATCTGCGAGCCGATGTGGAAGTGGAGCATGACGAGGCTGTCGAGCATCTTCCGGTGGCGGAGGATCTCGACGGCCTCGAGCATCTCGGTCGTCGTGAGGCCGAACTTCGCGGCCTCGCCGCCCGACTTCGCCCATTTGCCCGAGCCGCGCGCGTAGAGCTTGCTGCGCATCCCGATCAGGGGCTTCACGCCGCGCTTCTTGGCGACGTCGAGGATGCGCTCGAGCTCGGAGACCTTCTCGAGGATGAGGACCACCGTCTTGCCCATCCGGATGCCGTTCAGCGCGAGCCGGATGAACGCGTCGTCCTTGTAGCCGTTCGTCGTGATGAGGCAGTCCGAGCCGAGGTCCTGCGAGAGGGCCGCGAGGAGCTCGGGCTTGCTTCCGGCCTCGAGGCCGTAGCCGTACTTGCGGCCGGACTGGATGATCTCGCGCACGACGACCTTCTTCTGGTTCACCTTGATCGGGAAAACGCCGCGAAAGACGCCGTCGTAGTCGTACTCCTTGATGGCGTGCAGAAAGGCCTCGTTCAGCTCCTTCACGGCGGCGTCGAGGATCTGCGGGAACCGGATCACGACCGGCGTCGAGATGCCGCGCAGCGCGACGTCGTCGATGACGGACTTGAGATCCACGAAGCGGTGATTCTCGCGCGTCGGGTGGACGAGGAGGTTCCCGTCGTCCGAGACCGAGAAGAAGCCCTTGCTCCAGTTCTCGATGCCGTAGAGCTTCTCGGCGTCGGCGAACTTCTCCGGGACGCGGACGCGGGAGGGTTTCGGGGCCCTCGAGCCCCGGGAGACTGCGACGTTGCTCGACATCGCGCGAATCTTACGCAGGGAAGGCCGGATGGTGTCGAAAATTTCGGCGGTAGGATGGACCCTTGGTGAAGGTGCCCGTCCACGTCCTTTCCGGGTTCCTCGGAGCCGGGAAGACGACCGCCGTGAAGGACCTCCTCGGCCGCCGGGCCGATCGCGAGAGGATCGCGGTCGTCGTGAACGAGTTCGGGACGCTCGGGGTGGACGGGGCGCTCCTGTCGGACTGCGCGAGCTGCATCCTCCGGGAAGTGCCGGGCGGCTGCGTGTGCTGCACGGCGATGGCCGATCTCGAGGCCTCGCTCGAGGAGGTCCTGGACCTCGTGGCGCCCACCCGCTTCGTCCTCGAGCCGACGGGGCTCGCGAAGCCGTCCGAGCTCGTCGACCTCCTGCGCGGCCCGCGCTGGGCGACCCGGTTCGACGTGAGGCCGGTGATCACGCTCCTCGACCCGCAGCAGGACGTGGCGAAGCCGCCTGACGCGAGAGCGCCCTCTTTCGCGACCAGATCGAGACGGCGGACGTCCTCGTCCTCAACCGGTGCGATCTGGCGTCGGAAGAAGAGATTCTTCGAGTGGAAGAGTTCGCCCGGGCGCTGGCGCCGCCGAAGCTGCTCGGGTCGTCCGCGCGTCGCACGGAGTGCTTGCCGGACGAAGTCTGGGACCTCGAGCGGCCGCCCGCCGCCGCGGCGACGACGCTCCTCGCGGCGAGCGCGCTCGCATCACTCACCTTCATAGGAAATCTTCTTAGAAGGATATGTGGGCAAGGGCATCGCCCACCCGCCGGAGCGGGTTTTCGACGCCGACCGCCTCCTCTCGGCCCTCGAGGCGCTTCGAGTCGGGCGCGCTGACGCAGGGGCGCGTCGCGCGCGCGAAGGGCCTCTTCCACACGACGGCCGGCTGGCGCCTCCACGAGATCGCGGGCGGCCGGCTCTCGACGGCGCCGACGTCCTGGCGGCGCGACAGCCGGGTGGACGTGATCCTGAAGGATCCGGAAGAAGAAAGAGATTTCTTAGAATGGGAAAGAGCGCTGGAGGATGCGCTGGTGCCGCTCGAGGCGCCGCTCCTCACGCTCGAAGACGGCGACGGGCGCGGATGCGCGCATACGACCCAAGGGGATTCGAGGCGCTCTCCCAATCACCTTTCTAAGAAAATCTTCTCTTCCTCTTCTCTTCTTCCTCCGCCGACCCTCCGTCACCGGCGCAGCCTTCCGCCTCGGCGACGTGATGGCCCACGCCGGCCTCGCGCGCGAGGCCGACTGGATGTGGCTCGTCATGGACTCCGGCCTCTTCGGCGTCGGCGGGCCGCGCCACGTCCTCGAAAACGGGATCGTGTTCGCGGAAGCCGAAGGCTTCCGCTTCGTCCTGTCCGACGAGGCGGCCCGGGGCGCCGAGGACGAGGTGGACGCCTGCCGCGACCTCACGAACGTCTGCGGAGTTCGCCTCGCGGAAGCGCCCGGGGCAGCCGAAGGGGCTCCGGCGTGACGGCGAAGCGCGGGCGGCGTCCGGCTCGCGGGAGCGATGGGAGCGGTCGAACGGCGCCCGTCGTTCCCCGGAAGTCCGGGTTGCTCCTCTACGGCGCGAACGGCTACACGGGGAAGCTCATCCTCGACGTGGCGCTCCGCGAAGGGCTTCGGCCCGTCCTGGCGGGTCGCCGCGCGGATGCCGTCGAGCCGATCGCGAAAGCCCACTCTCTTCAGAGCCTCTGCTTCGCCCTCGACGACCCCGACACCGTGTCGCGGCTCCTCGAGCCCTTCTCCGCGCTGCTCCTCGCGGCGGGGCCGTTCTCGAGGACGAGCGCTCCGGCGCTCGAGGCCTGCCTGCGCTCGAAGACGGCGTATCTCGACATCACGGGCGAGGTGGACGTCTTCGAATCGGCCTTCGCGCGCGACGCCGACGCCGAAGAAGGCGGGAATCGCCGTTCTTCCCGGAACCGGCTTCGACGTCGTGCCTTCGGACTGCCTCGCGAAGGCCCTGTCCGAAGCGCTGCCGGGCGCCACGTCCCTCACCCTCGCGTTCCGCGGCTTCAAGTCGAGCGCGGGCACGATGAAGACGATGGTCGAGAGCCTTCCGAAGGGAGGGCTCGCGCGCGTGGACGGCAGGCTCGTCCGCGTGCCCGCGGCCTGGAAGACGATGGAGATCCCGTTTCCCGACAAGACGCGGCTCGCGATGACGATCCCGTGGGGCGATCTTTCGACGGCTTTCCGCTCGACGGGCATTCCGAACATCGAGGTCTACATGGCAGTCCCGCCCTCGGCGGTCTCGAGCGCGCGGCGGATGCGCCGGCTCGCGCCGCTCGTCGGCCTACCGTTCGTCCAGTCGTTCCTGATCCGCCGCATCGAAAAGCGCGTGGTGGGCCCGACGGCGGAAGAGCGCGAACGCGAGCGGTCGTTCCTGTGGGGGCGCGTCGCGAACGGAGAGCGGTCCGCGACCGGCACGCTCGAAACGCTCGGAGGGCTACGCGCTGACGGCCGAGACGAGCGTGGCGATCGCGAAGCGCGTCCTCGAGGGCGCCGTCGCGCCCGGGCGTCCACACGCCGTCGCAGGCCTTCGGAGCGCGCTTCATCGAGACGATTCCGGGGACGACCCTGAGGGTCGGGAGCCGCCGTTTGAGGCCGAGAAATCCGGTCCCGACACGTGCCCCGATCTTGCATACCCTTTCCATCACGGTCGGAAATCGTCCCGGCCCAAGGAGGAACCCATGAGATCGGTCGTCCGCATGCTGTTTGTTCTGGTCATCCTGCCGGCGCTCCCATTGGTGGCCCAGGCCCCGGCAAAGTCCTGCACGGACACGATCCCGCAGGGATGCGCGAAGGTGACTTTCCTGGGGGACGACAAGGGCTGCGCATGTTTCGTCTGCAATCCCGGCACGAAGGAGAGAAAAGTCGTCTGCACGAACGACGATGCGACGAAGAAGGCGCTCTACAAGCTGCGCGACGAATCGGCCGGTGAAAAGCCGGGAGCCAAGGCGCCGAGGCGGGGCTTCGCGGTGAGCGCAGCCGGCGGCGACGACCGCCTCGAAGCGTACCGGGCGCTCCTCGAGGAGACCAAGCGCGAGATCCTGGCGGCGGTCCCGAAGCAGGACCCGCGGTCCTGGCGGCTCGTTTCCGTCGTGCTGCCGATCGTCCTGACGAGCCTCTTCAGCCTGTTCGTCTACCGCGTCCAGTCCTCCATCGCGGACAAGGTCGACCGCGACTCGAAGGCGCTCCAGGCGCGCCTTTCGCTCACGCAGGACTATTACCGCGAGAGACTCCGCATCTACCAGATCATCCACGCGACGGTCTCTCAGGTGCGCGAGAAGGCGCAGACTTCGCGGGGCGCCTCCGTGGACGAGGCGGGTCTCGACTCGAGCGTCAGCGCTCTCTACCGCTCCTACGCGAACAACTCGATCTTTCTGACGCGTGACCTCGAGCAGCGCCTGCACGACCTCTGGGCGCACAGCCTCACGGTTCTGCGAGGCGATCGCGTCTCGAAGGCGGACGCCGAGAAGATCGTCGAGGGCATCACCCGGATCGAGGAGCAGATGCGACGGGACCTGCTCATCGACGAGCTCACGGCCGACCAGAAGCTCCTGCAGCAGCCCGTCGCCGCCCCGGACCGGTGACCCGGACGTCTCGACGAGGGGCTGCCGACTCCGCTAGTCTCCCCGCGTGACCCCGGTCCGCCTCGCCATCCGCCACGTCACGAGCCGTCCGCTCCGAAGCGCCCTCACCGTCGTCGCGATCGGGCTTTCCGCGGGGCTCGTCGGGTTCCTCTACCTCGTGAACGGGGCGCTCAAGAACGACTGGTCCGAGAACATGGGCCGCCGCGCGATGGTCATGGCGAAGTCGTCGTTCTTCGAGAGGATCCCGATGGCGTATCTCGCGAAGCTCGAGGACGTGCCCGGCGTCCAGCGCGTCTGTCCGTTCGACTTCCTCATGGCCTTCTGGAAGAACGACCGGCCCGAGAACCAGGTCCCGTTCCAGGCCGCGCCCGCGGACGCGTTCCTCGAGGTCTACATGGAGGCGAAGATCCCGGCCGACGCAGGTCGCCGCCTGGAAGGCCGACCCGACGGGCTCGATCATCGGCCCGATCCTCGCGAAGCAGCACGCCTGGAAGGTCGGCGACCGCATCGTCCTCAAGGCGCCCGTGCCCGGCGGCGTCATCGAGACGACGATCCGCGGGATCATGACGTACAAGCTCGACAACGGCCTCTACGTCCACCGGAAGTATTTCGAGAACCTGACGGGCGACGCGGGCGGGTCGGGATGTACTGGATTCTCGCGAAGTCGCGGCCCGACGTCGCGAGGGTGACGGCCGAGATCGAACGCCGTCTCGACAACGCGCCCGTCCCGATCCGGGCGATGAGCGAGAAGCAGTGGCAGCTCATGTTCATGGAGATGCTCGGAAACGTGCAGGCGCTTCTCGGCGGGATCGGCCTCGCGACGGCCTTCACGCTGTTCCTCATCACGAGCAACACGCTCGCGATGTCGGCCCGCGAGAGGCGGGGCGAGACGGCGCTCCTCCGGGTCCTCGGGTTCCCCCGCAAGACCGTGCTCCGACTCCTCGTCCTCGAGGGCGCGTTCTTCGGAGTCGCGGGGGCGATCCTCGCGGTCGGGTTCATGAACCTCTTCGCGCTTCTCGTCGGGAAGGCGCTCATCGAGACGCAGTGGGCGGGGATCGGCGCGCTCCTCACCGCCGACGCGACGATGATCACGGTCGTCGCGGGCCTCTCGCTCCTCGTCGCCATCGCCTCCTCGCTCATCCCGGCGTTCAACCTGTCGCGCCGGCCGATCGTGAGCCTCGCGCGGGAGGCGGCCTAAAGGTCCTCGCTCATAATCCCGGCATGAGGTCGCTTTTTCCCGAGATCGAGCCCTTCCGCTCGTTTCGCCTGCGGGTCTCCCCGATCCACGAGCTGCACGTCGAGGAATCGGGGAATCCGTCCGGTCCGCCCGTCATCTTCTTTCACGGCGGCCCCGGAGCCGGAATCTCGCCCGCTCCACCGCCGCTTCTTCGACCCCGCGTTCTGGCGGGTCGTCCTGTTCGACCAGCGCGGCTCGGGTAAGTCGACGCCTCTCGGCGAGCTGCGCGAGAACACGACCCGCGATCTCGTGGAGGACGCCGAGCGCATCCGGACGCATCTCGGCATCGAGAAGTGGCTCGTGTTCGGCGGGTCGTGGGGCTCGACGCTCGGCCTCGCTTACGCCGAGCGGCATCCCGACCGCGTCACGGGGCTCATCCTCCGGGGGATCTTTCTCGCCCGGAAGAGCGAGCTCGAATGGAGCTTCACGGACGGGGTGAGGCGCATCTGGCCCGACGCGTGGGAGGCTTTCGTGGCGCCTCTCACGCCGCGGGAGCGCGGTGCCGCCATGCGCGCGTATCACCGCCGGCTCACGTCGGAGGACCCGGCGGAGCGAAGGGCCGCCGCGCTCTCGTGGAACGCGTTCGAGGGGATCGCGAGCCATCTCGTGGCCGAAGCGAACCCTCCCGAGGAGGAGGACATCGAGCGCGAGATCGCGCTCGCGCGCATCGAGGTCCACTACTTCATGAACGAATCCTTCCTCGAGTCGGACGACCAGCTCCTGCGCGACGCCGGGCGCCTCGGCGACCTCAAAGGGGTCATCGTCCAGGGACGGTACGACCTCGTCTGTCCGATGCAGTCCGCGTGGGATCTCGCGGCCGCCTGGCCGGGGGCGCGGCTCGTGGTCGTGCCGGCGGCGGGCCACGCGGCGGACGAGCCCGGCATCGCGAGCGCGCTCGTCGAGGCGACCGAGGAATTCAAGGCTTCCGCGAAGCCCTGACCGGTCTATCCCCTCTCGAGACGCGCCATCAGGAGCTCGCGCTGCAGGACGAGCTCCCTCGGCATCGTGGCCGCGAGCTTCGTGAAGAACTCCTCCTGGTCTTTGAGCTCGGTCTTCCACGCCTCGATGTCGATGGACTCGGCCTCGTCCACGTCCTCCAGCGAGACGGACATGCCGGAGAGGTCGAACTCGGCCTGGTGCGGGACCCAGCCGAGCGCGGTCTCCCAGCCGCCGGTGCGGCGGTGGGCGCGGTCGATGATCCACTTCAGGACGCGCATGTTCTCGCCGAAGCCGGGCCACAGGAAACGCCCGTCGGCGCCCTTGCGGAACCAGTTCACCTGGAAAAGTCTTCGGCAGGTCCTTGATGGACTTCGGCATGTCCAGCCAGTGGTCGAAGTACGTCCCCATGTCGTAGCCGCAGAACGGGAGCATCGCCATCGGGTCGCGGCGCACGACGCCCACCTTGCCGGTGGTGGCGGCGGTCGTCTCCGAGCCGAGCGTCGCGCCCATGTAGACGCCGTGCACCCAGTTGAAGGCCTGGACGACGAGGGGCACCGTCGTGGAGCGGCGGCCGCCGAAGACGATGGCCGCGATGGGCACGCCCTCGGGATCGTTCACGTGCGGCGACATGTGCGGGTTGTTCGTCATGGGCGCCGTGAAGCGGCTGTTCGGGTGCGCCGCCTTCTCCGGCGAGCCCTTCTTCCACGGGCGGCCCTGCCAGTCGATCAGCTCTTCGGGCACCTCGCCGTCCTTGCCCTCCCACCACACGTCGCCGTCCGGGGTCATCGCCACGTTCGTGTAGATCGTGTCCCTGCTGATCGTGCGCATCGCGGTGGGGTTCGTGGCCTCGTTCGTCCCGGGCACGACGCCGAAGTAGCCCGCCTCGGGGTTGATGGCCCAGAGCCGGCCGTCCGGGCCGGGTCGCATCCAGCAGATGTCGTCGCCGACCGTCCAGACCTTCCAGCCGTGGAAGCGCTTCGGCGGGATCAGCATGGCGAAGTTCGTCTTGCCGCAGGCGCTCGGAAACGCCGCCGCCACGTACGTCGTTTCGCCGTTCGGATCTTCGACGCCGACGATCGTCATGTGCTCGGCCATCCAGCCCTCGCGCCGGCCGAGATACGAGCCGATGCGCAGGGCGAGGCATTTCTTTCCGAGGAGGGCGTTGCCGCCGTATCCGCTGCCGACCGACCAGACGGTGTTGTCCTCCGGGAAATGGCAGACGAACCGGCGGTCGGGATTCACGTCGAGCGTGCCAGTGGAGGCCGCGGTTGAAGTCGTTCGAGCTGCCGAGCGCGTCGAGCGCGCGCTGGCCCATGCGCGTCATGATCCCCATGTTCAAAACGACGTAGAGGCTGTCCGTGAGCTCCACGCCGATCTTCGCCATCGGGGAGCCGATCGGCCCCATGACGTACGGCACGACGTAGAGAGTGCGGCCGGTCATCGAGCCGTCGAAGAGCCGGCGGAGCTTCTGATACGCCTCTTCCGGCGCCATCCAGTTGTTCGTGGGGCCCGCTTCCTCCTTCGTCCTCGTGCAGATGAAGGTGAGCTGCTCGGTGCGCGCCACGTCGTTCGGGTTGGAGCGATGGAGATAGCAGCCTGGCAGCTTCTTCTGGTTGAGCGGGATGAGGATGCCGAGTCGCACCGCCTCGCGCGTCAGCGCGTCCTTCTCGGCGGCGGATCCGTCGCACCAGACCACGCGCTCCGGCTTCGTGAGCCGAACGCACGTCTCGATCCACGAGAGGAGATGGGTGTTTCGCGAAAGCGGGGTGCCGATGCCGGTCGCGAGGGCTGTGCTCATGGGGACTCCTGGGGGGCGCGCACCGCACGGGCGGCGCGCAGCCGAAAATAGCACGGGCGCCTTTTCTGCTACGGTGACGAGGTGCATCGCCTCGTGCGCCTTTACCCGAGGAAAGCGGGCTCTTCCGCGGTGGGGGCCCTCGCGCGGATGCGCCTGCCCGATGGCCTGCGCCGCCCGCTTCTCGGCCGCTTCGCGGCGGCGTTCGGCGCGAACCTCGACGAGGCCGAGAAAGACCTCGGGGCGTACGTCTCGTTTCTCGATTTCTTCACGCGGCGTCTGAAGCCGGGCGCGAGGCCCCAGGCCCCCGCCGTGCCGGGCGGAATCAACTCGCCGGTCGACGGTCTCCTGATCGCCGAGGGCCGCGTGAAGGAGGACACGCTCCTCCAGGCCAAGGGGCTGCGAGTACCGCCTCGGCGAGCTCCTCGACGGGGATCCGCTCGCTTCGGAATTCTCGCGCGCGCGCTACGCGACGCTCTACCTCGCTCCGAAGGACTATCACCGCATCCACGTCCCGCTCACCGGGGCGTGCGTCGCGGTGGGGCGCGTGGAGGGCGAGCTCTGGCCCGTGAACGCGGCATCCACGGCTTCGACGCCGCGCCTTTACGTGAGAAACCGCCGCGCGTACTGGATCGCCCGCGGCGCGCGGGAGGCCGAGGGGCTCGCCGTGGCGGTCGTCATGGTGGCGGCGACGCACGTCGGCGGCGTCGTCGTGGACCCGCGCTGGCTCGATGGCCGCGCGCTACCCGCGCCGCGGCCGGCTCGAGGTTGCGAATTCGTCCCTGCGCGAGCGGCGACGACCTCGGCGCCTTCGAGCTCGGCTCGACGGTGGTCCTCCTCGTGGGGGGACCGAAGGCGATGGACTGGGACCTGACACGCGGCCTCGGGCCGGTGAAGGTGGGGGAGAGGTTGGGAGGGTTCCGCGGTTGATTCGGGTCGTTCTGGCGGGACTCGGGATGTTGGCAGTCGCTGCGCGCGCGGCCGGGACGAGCCCGCCCGATCTCCGCTGGGGCGGCGATGCGGAGGGCGGCGCGCCGTTCGTCGAGGCGGATCCGGCGGATCCCTCCCGCGTGCGCGGCTTCGACGTGGAGATCGCCGGAGCGCTCGCGAAGGGCCTCGGGCGAACGCCGCAGTTCGTGCAGGTGGCCTACCAGTCGATCGACCAGTCGGCTCGCACGCGGCGACTTCGACATCGGGCTGTCGGGGGTGGAGGACACGCCGGCCCGCCGCGCCGCTCTCTCGGTGACGGTGCCGTACTTCGAGTTCCGCGAGGTCCTCGCCGTGCGTGCTTCCGAGGCGGGCCGTTTCCGGACGCTCGCCGACTTCAGGGGCCGCAGAGTCGGGACGCTCGCGGGCACGATGGCCTGGGAGATCCTCGTGAAGGCGCGTGCGGAGCAGGGCATCCTACCCGTGTCCTACGACGACGACGTCCACCCGTACGAAGACCTCGCCCGCGGGCGCCTCGACGCGGTCCTTCTCGACCACGTCCTCGCGGCGCGCTCCCTGAAGCGCGTGCCGGGCCTCGCGATCCTGCCCGAAACGGTCGCGACCGGGCGGTACGTGGGCGTCCTCGCGAAGGAGAACGACGCGCTCAGGGACGCGATCGACGGCCTGCTGAAGGACATGATGCGGGACGGGACGCTCCGGAAGATCTTCGAGAAGTGGAACGTCTGGGACGAGGAGCAGGCCGCTTCGAAAGAGACGCTCTCGCGCAGTGGAACGTCCGAAGAGGGATTTCTTCGAATGGCAATTTGGCCGACGGCGGCGGCGCAGCGCGTCGGGCAGGCGACGATGCCGCGGCGTGAGCGTGCGCAGTCGAGAGATCAAATCTTCCTCTTCCTCTTCTCTTTCTCTCGTCATCTCCTATCTCCCTTCGCTCTTCCGCGCCGCGCTCGTCACGATCGTCCTCTCGTGCGTCGCGATGGCGCTCGCGGTCGCCCTCGGGATCGGGATCGCGAGCGGCCGCATTTACGGGGGCGTTCTCGTCGCGCGCCGCCCTCACGGGCTACGTGGAGCTCGTCCGCGGCACGCCCGTGCTCCTGCAGCTCTTCGTCCTCTATTACGGCCTGTCGTCCGTCGTGCGCCTGCCGGCCTTCGTCGCCGCGCTCCTCGGGCCTCGGCCTGAACTACGCGGCCTACGAGAGCGAGATCTACCGCGGCGCGCTCGAGGCCGTGCCGAAGGGACAGCTCGAGGCCGCGCGCACGCTCGGGCTCACGGAAGGGCAGGTCCTGCGTCTCGTGCGCGGGCCGCAGGCCTTCCGCCTCGCGCTCGCGCCCATGACGAACGACTTCGTCGCGCTGCTGAAGGACTCCTCCCTCGTGTCGGTCGTGACCGTCGTCGAGCTCACGAAGCAGACGGCCATCTTCGCCACGAACATCGGAAGCTGGGCGCTCCCCGGCGCCCTCTGCGCGGCGCTGTATCTCGCGATGTCTCTTCCGCTCTCGCGCCTCGCGCGGCGGCTCGAGGGGCGCTGGAGGGCGGCGTCTTCGTGAGCGCGCCGGCCGCTCCGTTTCTGGCGATCCAGCGGCCTGAAGCTCGCTCGCGGGGCGACGAGCGTCCTCAAGGGCGTGACGCTTTCGGTCGCGAGGGGCGAGCTCGTCGCCCTCATGGGCCTCTCGGGCTGCGGGAAGACGACGGTGCTCCGGACGGTCGTCGGCCTCGAGGGCTTCGACGCGGGGTCGATCGACGTCGACCGGGTCCCTCTCGCGCCCGGGCCGCCGCCGGCGGGCCCGGCGCTCAGGGCCCTGCGCGGCAAGGTCGGGATGGTCTTCCAGTACCACGGCCTCTTCGATCACCTGTCGGTCCTCGACAACGTGACGCTCGCGCCCGCTCCACGTCGCGAAGCTGTCGCGCGAGGCGGCGGAGACGAGGGCCCGTGCGCTCCTCGCGTCGCTCGGCGTCGACGAGCACGCGCGGGCGTTTCCGCGCGAACTGTCGGGCGGCCAGGCGCAACGCGTCGCGATCGCGCGCGCGCTCGCGATGGAGCCGCCGCTCCTCCTCATGGACGAGCCGACGGCGTCCCTCGACCCGGCGCGGCGCAACGAGCTCGGCCGGTCCCTCGTGGACCTCGTGGAGGCGCAGGGGAGGACGCTCGTCGTCGCGACGCACGACGACGACCTCGTGCGCGACTTCGCGACGCGCGTCGTGGTCCTCGCGGACGGCGTCGTCGTGGAGGACGGGCCGCCCGCGCGGGTGCTGACGGACCCGCAGCACCCCGCGACGCGGCTCCTCCTCCAGATGAAGGACCGCCTGCCGGCGGCCGCCGCGCATCCCGCGGGTCCGGCCGCTCCCCGCGTCCCGCGCGGCCGCGCGCCGCTCGCCTGAGGCTAGAAGAGAATGCCGCCGCTCACCGCGACGAACTTGAACTTCCCGGCGTCCATCGAGACCTCGTGGTACCGGCCCTCGCCGAAGATGGAGACCTTGCCGAGAACGAGCGCGACGCCGGCCCCCGCGTTCCAGCCGAACTGGGTGTCGGACGCGGACACCGAGCCCGCGGCGTTCTCGGCCTTGAGCTTGACGTTGTAGAGGCCGCCCCCGCCGAGCGCGTAGACCTTGACCGCGATGATCCGGATGCCGAGGACGAGGTTTGCGTTCCCGTCGAAGATCTCCGCCGAACGGGAATAGGCGCCGAAGGTCTTGTCGGAGAAGTTGCGGTAGTCGCCGTCGACGCGCAGGCCGAGCGGCAGGGCGGGGAGCTCGTAGTTCAGGACGATGCCGCCGTGGTAGCCATCGCCGTACGCGTCCGAGGTGTCGCCGGTCGGAAGGGAGACGCCTCCCGAGAGCCCGAACTGGAACCCGCCGGTGCCCTGCGCATGCGCAGGAGCGGTGGAAAGCAGAAGGACGACCAGAGCGCCGATGCCGGAAAGAACGAGTCTCTTCACGTTTTCTCCTTCAAAGAAATCCCTCCGAGATCGTACCCCCGCGACCTCTCTAAGTCTTAAGGTGTTAACCTTTTCCCAGCATCATGGCGGCTGCCGGGCGACTCAAGCAGGCCCTCGTCCGAGACGCGATCCGCGAGAACGTGGACGTGATCGAGGGGCGTCTGCCGAAGGGGCTCAGGCGCGCGGACCGCATGCCGCCGCGCGCATCTTCCGGACGTCGGTCTTCGTGGTCGTGCCGCTCGCCCTGTTCCTCTCCATCAACGCGCTGACGACGGGCCGCGGCGAGCGCACGGACGTCCTCGTCGTGTCCGCTCCGTCCGCGGCGCCCGCGGCGCCCGCGAGCGTCATCAACGCTCCGAACGGCCTCGAGCCCTCGCTCTTCCACCTCGAGGTGCGCTCCGTCGTGATCGACCCGGGGCACGGGGGAGCGGATCCCGGCGCGACGGCGTCCGGCGTGGTGGAGAAGGACGTGACGCTCGACGTGGCGCGGCGCCTGAGGGACCTCCTCGTCGCCCAGAAGATCGCCGTGTCGCTCACGCGCGAAGGCGACACGACCCTGTCGCTGCGCGACCGCGTCGCCCTCGCGAACTCGAAGAAGGCCGACCTCTTCGTGTCGATCCACGTGAACTCGCTTCCCGCCGTGAAGGAGCAGCGCGGCGTCGAGACGTATTTCCTCGGCACGACGACCGACCCGCACGTGCAGCGGCTCGCGCTCGACGAGAACCGCGCCTCGGGCTACACGATGGCCGATTTCCGGCGTCTCCTCGAGGGCGTCCTCGCGGACTCGCGGCAGGGCGAGTCGCGGAAATTCGCCGAAGCCGTGCAGGGGGGCCTCGTGACCTCGCTCCGCCCGGTCGTGCCCCGCCTCCAGGACCGCGGCGTCAGAAGCGCGCCCTTCGTCGTCCTCATCGCCACGGAGATGCCGGGCATCCTCGCGGAGGTGTCGACGGTCTCGAACGAGGACGAGGCGCGGCACCTCGGGGACCCCGCGTATCGTCAGCAGATCGCGCGGGCCCTTTCGAACGGGATCCTCGCGTACGCGGAGTCGCGGAACCATCCGCCCTCCAAACGGAGTTGACATGAGCGGGAAGAAGGACGTTCTCCACGTCGGCATCGACCTCGGCACGTCGCGCAGCGCGATCACGGCGTCGAACGGCGTGCATCACGTCGTGGAGAGCTACGTGGGATGGCCCCTCGACATGGTGGCGCGGAAGGTCGTGAAGAAGCCGATCCTCTTCGGCGCCGAGGCGCTCGAGAACCGGCCGATGCTCGACCTGCACCGCCCGCTCGAGCGCGGCCTCATCAAGCAGGGCTCGGCGAAGGACGAGGAGGCCGTGCACGAGCTCCTGAAGCACCTCATCTCCCTGGCCGGGAAGAAGGACGGCCAGCCCGTCCACGCCGTCGTGGGCGTGCCGGCCGAGGCGCTCCGCGTCTCGCGGCAGCACCTGCGCGGGGCCGTGAAGGGGATCGCGGACGCGCTCCTCATCGTGTCCGAGCCGTTCGCCGTCGCGTACGGGATGGACGCGCTCCTCCACACGATGGTCATCGACATCGGCGCGGGCACGACGGATTTCTGCGTCATGAACGGCCGCTACCCGACCGAGGACGACCAGCGCACGCTGACGCACGCGGGCGACTCCATCGACGAGCAGCTCATGGCGCTCGTGAAGGCGAAGCACCCGGACGGCCGCTTCTCGATCCACATGGTGCGCGAGTGGAAGGAGAAGAACAGCTTCGTCGGCAACGCGCCGGGGCCGGTCGTCGTGCGCTTCCCCGTGAAAGGCAAGCCGGCCGACGTGGACATCACGGCCGAGATGAAGAAGGCCTGCGAGAGCGTCGTCGGCCCGATCGCCGAGACGATGCTCGACCTGCTCTCGAAGGTCGAGCCCGAGTACCAGGAGAAGGTGCAGCGCAACGTCGTGCTCGCGGGCGGCGGCTCCCAGATGCCCGGGCTCGCCGCCGCGCTCGAGAAGACGCTCGCCGAGCTGGGCGGGGGCCGCGTGCGCGCCGTCGAGGACCCCGTCTTCGCCGGGTCGAACGGCGGCCTCGCCATCGCCCTGGACGCGCCGGAAGGCGACTGGGAGCCGCTCTCCGCATGAGCCCGCTCGACAGCGGCTTTCCGCACGATTCCGGGGCGAAGAAGCGAATGCTCCCGTCGGTGACCGAAGTGGTGCGCGAGCTCGCCAAGGTGGTCTCGGCGGACCCGGCGGTGCTGTTCAAGGCCGCGCGGAGCGTGGTCGCCGAGGAGCTCGCGAAGGTGAAGCAGGGTTTCGAGGCCGCGCCGCTCGACGTCCTCGTCAAGCGCGCGCGCCTGCAGCTCGAGCGCGAGGGCGAGGCGACGCCCGTCTCCGATCCGGCGCCTCCGCCCATGCCCGTCTTTCCGGCGCGACGACCGGTCTCGCGAGAGGCGCCAAAAGCCGCGCGGCCCGGCAGTCCGCCCGCTCCCGACGACCCCTTCGAGAACGCTTCCTCGCGCGCCGAGCTCGGCTGGGAGAAAGAGATTCTGATCCAGCCCGATGACGCGCCTTTCCGGTCCGCGATCATTCCCATCCCGTACAAGGCGCGCGGACCGGCCGAGATCTCCGCGCCGATAGACGCTCCGGCCCAGGCGGCTCCGGAGCCGAAGTCGGAACCGGCCCCCGCGACGAAGCCACAGCCGGAGCTGGAATTGGAATTCGCTCCTCCGCCGCCGGTCCCGGCGGCGCCCGAGCCGCGGACGCCGGAGATCAGGCCAGCGCCTCCCGTGCCCGTGCCCCAGAGGCGCATGCCCCGAAGAGCGGCATGTCCGAAGAGCGTGATGCCCGACAGAGCCGGATGCCCGAGCCGAGCCCGAGACCGCTCCCGAGACGCCGCACTCCGGCCCGAAGCTCCGAAGAGCCGATGCCCCGCCCCGCGGTGGCGTCCGCGCCCGCCATCCCGCTCGTGAAGTCCATGCCGGACATGCCGCCTCCGCATGAAGTTCTGGAGGAACGTGACAGCGCGGGGCCGGCCATGGAGGAGTTCAACTTCAAGGCGGCCGAGCGCCCGGCCCCGGCGCCTGCCCGCTCGAGCCGCAGGGCCTGGCTCGTAGCGCTCGCGGGTGTCCTCGCGGTCGGGAGCGGCCCTGACCTGGGCCGTGCGCGAGGGCGTTTTCAAGAACGAGATCGTCAGGAAGGCAGCCCCCGTCGCGCAAAAGAATCCCGACGTAGAGACGCCCGCCGGCGCGGAGTCCGTGTCGGCGCCCGCAGCCGCGCCTCCCGCCGCAGCGAAGCCGGCGGCTCCGCCGCAGAAAGCGGCTCCCGTTCCGGCGAAGCCGGCGGAGGCCGGTCCCCGCTCGGGAGTCGCGGTCCCGAAGGGCCGCGCCGCTGTGCTCCTGACGCCCGACTGGGCGGGAAAGCCCGTCGTCTACGTCCTCCACTTCTCCTCGATGAAGGACCGCGAAAGCGCGGCGAAAGAGGCGCAGAAGCTCGGCGCCGCGCTCGGCGCTCCCGGGCACGCCGTCGAGGTGGATCTCGGCGAAAAGGGGATCTGGTACCGCGTCGTGATCGGCGAGTTCGCCGACGTGGACGCCGCGCGCGCGTTCCGCGCCGACCTCGAGGCGAAGAAGACGCCCGGCATGGGCTTCGTCTACGAAATGCGGGGGCGCTGAGGCGAAAAGAAAAGGGCCGCGCGAACGCGGCCCGAGGCACCCGGGACGAAAGCCGTCAGAACGACGGCTGGAAAGTCCTGATGACGTCCGCGACGGTCGGCGCCGGCTTGCCGGCGAGAGCAGTCACCTTGACGGCCGCGAGTCGGTCGAGGAGCGTGGGCTCCGAAACCTCGTAGAGAACGCCGGTCGTCATGAACTCCTTCTCGCGCGTGTACACGAGCGCGGCCGCGCGCGACGAGGCGTCGTGATTCTCGGGGAGCGGCTTCTGCTTCGCCTTGAGGGTCTTGAACAGGTCGTCGCCGCGCCAGGTGACGCAGGGAGACATGATGTTCAGGAACGCGAACCCCTTGTGCGAAAGGGCCTTCACCATGAGCTCGACGGTCCCCTTGAGGTCGCCCGAGAAAGTGCGCCCGACCCACGTCGCCCCGAACGAGATCGCGAGCTCGCAGGGGTCGACCGAAGGTTCGGGGTTGCCGTAGTGCGTGGACTTCGTCTTGTCTCCGGCGGGGGTCGTGGGCGCGGCCTGGCCCTTCGTGAGGCCGTAGATCTCGTTGTCCATGAGGATGTAGGTGACGTCCAGGTTTCGCCTCGCGGCGTGCATGAAGTGGTTGCCGCCGATCGCGATTCCGTCGCCGTCGCCGCCCACCGCGATGACCCTGAGGTCCGGGCGCGCGACCTTGACTCCCGCGGCGAGCGGGATGGCGCGGCCGTGAAGGCTGTTCACGCCGAACGTGGCGACGTAGCCGGGGAGGCGTGACGAGCAGCCGATGCCCGAGACGACGACCGTCTCCCAGGGCTTGACCTGCAGCTCGGTGAGCGCGCGGTAGAGGCCGGTCAGGACGCCGAAGTCGCCGCAGCCGGCGCACCAGACGGGCTTCAGCTCGGTCTTGTAGTCGGCGGGCTTGAACTCGGGAAGCGTCGCGGTTTCGCTCATGCGGACACCTTTTCCGAAACGTGTTCGGCCGCGAAGAGCGCGGTGATCTCCGCGTCCACTTCGGCGACGGTCAGGTGCTTGCCGCCCGACCTCTTGAAGACGTGCGTGCGCCCGGCGGGCAGGTCGATGAACGTGCGGAGGTAATGGTAGAACTGCGCCGCGAACGAGAGCTCGACGACGAGGACCTGCTTGACGCCTTTCAGGAAAGCTTCGAGCTCCTTCTTCGGGAACGGATAGATCATCTGGGGCACGAAGGCGGCGACCTTCTGGCCGCGCGCGTTCGCGCGCTGCACGGCCTCGCGCACGACTCCCTTCGAAGAGCCCCAGCACAGGATGCCGACGTCCGCGTTCTCCGGGCCGTAACGCCGGTGGAAAGTGTGGGCGTCGCGGATGGGGAGGAGCTTGCGGTAGCGCTTCTCGTTCATCTTCTCGTGGAGGAGGAATCCGGAGCCCGGGCTGCCCTCGTCGTCGTGCTCGAGGCCGTTCGTCTGGTAGATCCCGCCCTTGATGCCCGGGCGCGCGATCGGCGAGACGCCGTCGGCGGTCTCCCGGTAACGCTTGTAGTCGGTGAGCTCCTCCCCGGTCGGGAGCCGCCGCTCGACCACCTCGTGGACGAGCGAAGCGGGGTCGAAGGTCTCGCGCCGCTGCCCGACGAGCTGGTCGGAGAGCACGATGACGGGGATCTGATACTCCTCGGCGATGTTGAAGGCCTCGACGGTCGTGTGGAAGCAGTCTTCCACGTCCGAGGGGGCCAGCACGACGCGCGGCACGTCGCCGTGCCCGCCGAAGACCGCCTGGAAGAGATCCGACTGCTCGCTCTTCGTGGGAAGGCCGGTGGACGGGCCGCCGCGCTGAACGTTCACGACGACACAGGGGAGCTCGGCCATCGACGCGAGGCCGAGCATCTCGGTCATGAGCGAGAGCCCGGGGCCGGAGGTGGCCGTCATCGCCTTCTGCCCCGCGAAAGACGCGCCGAGGACGGCGCCGATCGCGGAGAGCTCGTCCTCGGTCTGTGAGAGCGAGCCGCCCATCTTCGGAAGCCACTCGTCGAGGAACATGAGGATTTCGGTGGAAGGCGTGATGGGGTAGCCCGCGAAGTAGCGACAGCCCGCGTGCAGGGCTCCGATCGCGGTCGCTTCGTTACCCGACATGATGAGCTTGACGGGGCCCGGCGTGAAGCGGAGCTGGCGCTCCGGCATCGGCGGGAGCGTCTGGCCGAGGAGATACCCGGCTTCGAACGCCTTCAGGGCGCCTTCGCCGACGGCCGCTTTCTTCCGCCCGAAGCGGGAGACCACCGCGCGGCGAAGCGTGTCGACGGGCAGGCCGAAGAGAGCCGTGAGAACGCCGAGCCCGACGAGATTCTTCGATCCCTTCGCGCCGGAATCCGTCGGACAGCTTCCCGAACGGCAGCTTGATCCAGACCGCGTCCGCGCCGAGTCCGAGGTCCTCGGGCGTGCGCGCGACGGGATCGGCCTCGTCCGAAAGGACGACGGCGTTCTTCACGGGCGTGCACTCGCCCTTGAAACGGCCGAAGTCGGCCCAGCTGAAGACGACGAGGACGTCCGCGCCGTCGCCGGATTCGTAGATCGGATCCCCGCTGAGGCGGACGACGCAGGAGGACTCGCCGCCGCGGATCTGCGGGCCGTAGGCCTCCGTCTTCAGGACGTTGAGGCCGTCGCGCGCGGCGGCCTGCGCGAGGACGTCGCCCATCGTGACGATTCCGTCGCCGCCGGCGCCGACCATGGCGATGGTGAGATCTCGTTTCGGCATCGTGGCCTCGCCTTCTCCGAACGGATCGCCGACTCGCCGGAGGGTCCTTCGGGTGCGCGCCAGAGTGCGTGCGGACGGGCCGCCTCAATGGTGCAAACGGATCACCCGTTGAGGCTGCGTCTCAGACTGAAATCAGCCGCGCCAGCGCATACGCCGCGCCCGAGGCGAGAGCGCCGACCAGGACGGTGCGGAGAGCCTCCTGCGCGGGCGGCCGGCCGGTCAGGCGCCCCTTCACGCCGCCGAAGACGGCGAGCGCGGCCAGCGTGACGCCCACGGACAGCGCGAGCGCGGACGTGACGGGGATCGCGAGGAGATAGGGGGCGAGCGGGATCGCCCCGCCGGCCACGTAGGACCCGCCGATCGTGAACGCCGAGATGCGCGCGCGCTTCGGATCGGGCTCCATGAGGTTCAGCTCCTCGCGCATCATGAAATCGACCCAGCGCGTGTGATCCGCGCAGACGGCGTGCGTGGCCTTCTCCAGCGTGTCGCCCTCGAGGCCCCATCCCCGGAAGACCTTGCGGACCTCCTCCTGCTCCTCGCTCGGGACCTCGGCGACCTCCTCGCGCTCGCGCTTCCGCTCGCTGGCCCAGGTGTCGGCCTCGCTCTTGGCGGCGAGGTAGCCGCCGAGCCCCATCGCGATGGCGCCGGCGGCCAGCTCCGCGACGCCCGCGACGAGGATGACGCGCGCGTTCGCGACGGCGCCGGAGAGCCCGGCGGCGAGCGCGAAGGGAACCGTGAGGCCGTCGGACATCCCGAGGACGACGTCGCGCACGATCTCGGACCCCGAGAAGTGCGCCTCCACGTGGTGGTGGCGGGGCCGGGGACGGGACGTGCCCTTCGCGTGCGGCGGCGAGGCGGCCGTGTGCGGGCGCGGTTTTTCGTTCGACTCTTTCGCCGTCACGGGTTCGTCTGCCAGATCTCGAGGCTCTTCGTCAGGGCGCGATCGTCGGTCGCGACGAGAGCAGACGACCGCGTGCGCCACGTCTTCCGGCTGGATCGCGCGTGCGGGATCGAAGGGGAGCCCGGACTTCTTCATGAGGTCGGTGCTCACGGTCGACGGGAAGACGCACGTGACGCGCACGTTCGAGCGTCCGCGCCTCGTACAGCAGGACCTCGGAGAGGCCGGCGAGGCCGAACTTCGACGCGCAGTACGCGCCGCCGCCCGGAAACCCGCGGCGGCCCGCGGTCGAGGCGATGTTCACGATGTGCCCGCGCTTTCTCGACTTCATCCCGGGCAGGACGGCGCGCGACATGAGGAACGGCCCGCGCAGGTTGACGGCGAGAACGCGGTCGAAGACGACCGCGTCCATCTTCTCGACGGGCGCGGCCGCGAAGATCCCGGCGTTGTTCACGAGGACGTCCACGGGCCCGAGCTGCTGCTCGACGGCCGCCACGGCGCGCGAGACGGCGCCCTCGTCCGCGACGTCCGCCGCGACGACGAACGTCGTGGCGCCCGAGTCCTTCAGCTCCTTCTGGACCTCGAGGAGGTTCTTCTTCGTTTTCCCGAGAAGCGCGACCTTCGCTCCGGCTCCCGCGAAGGCGTGCGCCAGCGCGCGGCCGATCCCGCGTCCGGCGCCCGTGACGAGAACGACCCGGCCCTCGAGCTTCATCGGCGCCTCCGGGCGGGATTCTAGAGCCGTGCGATGGGTTCGAGGTGGTACCTTGGCGTCAGCCCCGATGGACTTCTCCGTCGACGAGCGGCTCGCGAGAGCCGCGACGCTTCCGGCGCCGCTGTACACGGATCCCGCGGTCCTCGCCGCGGAGAAGGCCCGGGTCTTCGGCGCCTCGTGGCAGCTCGTCGGCCGGGCGGATCAGGTCGCGCGTCCCGGCGACTTCTTCACGGCGCGCGTCGCCGACGAGGAGGTCCTCGTCGTCCGCGGCGAGGACGAGAAGCTCCGCGCCCTTTCGAACGTGTGCCGCCATCGCGCCGGGCCGGTCGCCTCGGGCGCGGGCTCCTGCCGCGCCCTGAGATGCGGCTACCACGGCTGGACGTACGGCCTGGACGGCCGGCTCCTCGCGACGCCGGAGTTCGAGGGCGTCGAGAATTTCCGCCGCGAGGACGTGCGTCTGCCCGAATTCGCGGCGGACGACGTGGATCGGCCTCGTCTTCGCGAACCTCGAGCCCGCGGGCGCCCGCGCTCGCCGCGACGCTGGACGACCTCCCGGGCCGCCTCGAGGGAAACGGGCTCGGCTCGATGCGCTTCGCGTTCCGGCGCGAGTGGACCCTCGACTGCAACTGGAAGGTCTACGTCGACAACTACCTCGAGGGCTACCACATCCCCATCGTCCATCCGGGCCTCATGAAGGAGCTCGACTACGGCGCCTACCGGACGGAGACGTTCCGCAACCACGCGCTGCAGATCTCGCCGATCAAGGCGAAGGGCGGCCGCCTGAGGGCCGGCGGGCGGGCGGCGAGGCCGCGTACTGGTGGATCTGGCCGAACCTCATGCTGAACGTCTACCCCGACAACTTCTCGACGAACCTGATCGTGCCGCTCGGAGCAGGAGCGGACCCTGACGATCTTCGAGTGGTTCTTTCGCGAGCCCGAGCGCCCCGGCGTCGCGCGAGAGGGTGGAAGAGACGGTCGCGTTCAGCGACGAGATCCAGCTCGAGGACATCGCGATCTGCGAGGCCGTGCAGCGCGGGCTGAGGTCGAGGACGTACGTCCGCGGCCGCTACTCCGAAAAGCGCGAGAGCGGCGTCCATCATTTCCACCGCCTCTGGGCAGCGGCGATGGAGCCTCCGCGCGTCCCGGAGCGCTGATGGAGCTCCGGCGGGTCCTCGGCTTCCGGGACCTCGTCTTCTTCTACACGCTGACGTGCTTCAGCCTCCGGTGGATCGCGACGGCCGCCGAGGCCGGGCCGTCCTCGCTCGTGGTCTGGGTCCTCGCGGCTCTCGGGCTCTTCGTGCCGCTCGTGGCGTCGGTCCTGGAGCTCTCCTCGCGCCATCCGGAGGAGGGCGGGCTCTACGTGTGGACGCGCCGGGCCTTCGGAGACTTCCCGGGCTTCATGGCGGGATTCCTCTACTGGGCGAGCAACCTGCCGTTCTTCCCGGCTCTCCTCTACTTCACGGCCGCGAACGCGCTCTTCCTCGGGGGCGCGAAGGGCGCCGCGCTCCAGGAGAGCCGCGCCTTCTTCCTGGCGTTCTCGCTTCTCGGGGTGATCCTCGCTTCCGCCGCGAACGTCCGCGGCCTCAAGTACGGCACGTGGCTGCACAACGCCGCCGCCGTCGCCACCTGGATCCCGGCGATCCTCCTCGTCGTCTGCGGCGCCGTCGTGTTCGCGCGGTTCGGCTCGGCGACGTCCTTTTCCGCGGCGCATCTCATCCCCTCGGCGGGCCTCAAGGACGCCCTCTTCTTCTCCACGATCGCGTTCGCGTTCGGCGGAATCGAAGCGGCCTCGTTCCTCGGCGACGAGATCCGGGATCCGCGGCGAAACCTGCCGCGCGCCCTCCTCGTCGTGGGCGCGCTCATCACGGCGGCCTATCTCGCGGGGACCGCGAGCCTTCTCGTGGCTCTGCCCGCGAGCGAGGCCAGCGGCCTGACGGGCATCACGAAGGCGATCGCGGCGGCGTCGGCGAAGGCGGGACTGCCGGCGCATGGGACCGCTGGCCGCGCTTCTCGTCACGCTCGCCGGCGTCGGCGTGACGGGCGCCTGGCTGGCGACGTCCGCACGCCTTCCGTTCGTCGGCGGCCTCGACCGCTTCCTGCCGCCCGCGTTCGGCGAAGATCCATCCGAAGTGGGGCACGCCGGTCGTCGCGATCCTCGTCCAGTCGGCTCTGTCGGCGCTCTTCGTGCTGCTCAGCCAGGCGGGGACGGGAGTGAAGGGCGCCTACGACGCCCTCGTCGCCATGAGCGTGATCGCGTACTTCGTGCCGTTCCTCTTTCTCTTCGCCTCCACGATCCGGCTCTCGAAGACGCCGCTTCCCGAGGGCGCGATCCGCATCCCGGGCGGCCGGCCCGTCTCCGTCGCCCTTGCAGCCCTGGGCTTTCTCACGACGGCCGTCTCTCTCCTCCTCGCCTTCGTGCCGCCCGGCGACGAGCCGAACAGAGTCTTCGCCGCGGCGAAGATCGTCCTCCTGACGCTCGCTCTCGTCGCCGGCGGCGCCGCGCTCTACGCGTCCTCGGCCCGGCGGCGTCGAATGCTTCGGATGTAGGCCGGGCCTCGCCGGGCCGCCTGCTACTCTTTCGCGCCCATGTCCGCCTCGGTCGCGCCCCGCTTCGACCCCGCGCGGCGGCGGGCGGTGACGATCGCCCTGCTTCTCGTCACGGCGCTCGCGTCTTTCGAGTCGACGATCGTCTCGACCGCGATGCCCACGATCATCGGCGAGCTCCATGGCCTGCCCCTCTATTCCTGGGTCTTCTCGATCTACCTCCTCACGTCCACCGTCACGATGCCGATCTACGGGCGCCTCGCGGACGTCTACGGGAGGCGCCGCATCCTGATGACGGCCACGGCCGTCTTCCTCACCGGCGCGGTCACGTGCGCGCTCGCGCGCTCGATGCCGCAGCTCATCGTGGCGCGCGGCCTTCAGGGCCTCGGCGCCGGCGGCCTCATCCCGATCGCGCTCACCGTTTCCGGCGATCTCTACTCGCTCGAGGAGCGGGCGCGCGTGCAGGCCTTCTTCAGCGGGGTCTGGGGATTCGCGAGCCTCGTGGGCCCGCTCCTCGGAGCGTTCCTGACGATCACGTTCGGGTGGCGCTCCATCTTCACGATCAACGTGCCGCTCGGCATCATCGCGTTCGTCCTCGTCGCGACGAAGATGATCGAGTCGCGCAAGCCGGGGTCCGACCCGCTGGACGTCGCAGGTGCGCGTGACGCTGGCGCTCGGCATCGCCGCGCTCCTCGTTCGCGGTGCTCCAGAGAGCCGGAGCCGGAGCCCTCGGGGCCGGGCGTGAGGCTCGTTCTCGGGCGTCTCGGGGCTCGCTCTCCTCGCGGTCTTCGCCCGCCTGCAGGCAGAGGCGGGTGCATCCGCTCGTTCCGCCGGACCTTTTCCGCCACGCGCGAACCGCGGCTCCGTACGTGGGAGGCGTTCTCCTGGGCACGACGATCTACGGCGTCGACACGTTCGTCCCTCTCTTCGTGCAGGGCGCGCGCGGCGGAACCGCGGGAGCGGCCGGGGCGGTCATCACGCCGCTCGTCCTCTTCTGGGCGCTCTCGGCGGCGGCCGCCGCCCGCGTCATCGTCCGGTTCGGCTTCCGGAGGACGGCCCGGGCCGGGGCTCTCCTGATCCTCGCCGGCTTCGTCAGCCTGCTCGTCGCGGCACGGCTCGACGCGCCCGTTGCTCGCGATCAGCGCCGCGTGCGGCCTGATCGGCGCCGGCCTCGGGCCGTCGTCGCTCTCGCAGGTGCTCGCGATCCAGAACGTCGTGGACGAGCGTCGCCGGGGCGTCGCGACGAGCCTCGTGCCGTTCTTCCGCACCGTCGGGGGCTCGCTGGGCGTGGGCGCCCTCGGGGGCATCCTCGCCTCGGGCCTGACGAGGCGGATGGGAGCCGCCGCCGAAACGGCGGGAGCGGCCCTGGCGGAGGGGCACGTGCCCCGCGAGCTTCGGCTCGCGCTCGAGCAGTCGCTCCTGCCCGTTTTCGCCGTGCTGCTCGCCCTCGCGACTCGTCGAATCTCGTCGTGACGTCGCGGTTTCCCGACCTCCAGGTGACGCCGCGGACGCCGACGGACGCGTGAATCGGCGCGGGGCGGGGCGCGACCGCGTCTTCCTGGCGGAGGGACCCGTGCCCCGGGAGATGCCAGCGCCCGACGGCGGCGAATCCGCGCCGAGCGAAGCCACCTGATCCCCGAGGATCTACAATTCGCTCATGAAGATCGCCAGCGCCATCGCTCTCGCTCGCGCGGTCCTCACCAGCATTCCGGCAACCGCCCAGCAGAGCCCGACGCCCGTCGAGCAGCGCGTGGTCGCGCCGTCGCTTCCGGATGAAAAGAACAAGGAAGGCGTCGTGCGGCCGAGCGGTGAGATGCCGACGGACCAGTACGGAAACATCCTGGCGGTTCCGGGCGTCGTGGATCCGACAGCGGCGAAGCCGACGCCTGCCGCCGCCGCGCCCTCGAAGGGCGCGCCGGGCGCACCCGCCTCGGTGCGGCCCCGTTGCCCGCCGTCCCGACTCCGCCTCCGGGGCCGACCGGCCCGGCGGACGTGAAGGCGGCGTACCTGACCCTCCGGGGAACGGTGAAAGCTTACGAAAATGGCGTCTCGATCACCATCGTCGAGAGCAACGGGCTCGAGCGCACGGTGAAGCTCGCGGCGAAGGCGACCGTGTACGACGGCCTCGCGGCCGGCGACAAGGTCGTCCTCAGGATTCCCCTCAAGAGGCCCGCCGACGGAAAGAGTACGGACCGCATTACGAAGCAGAAGCCCCCGAACCCGCCGCCGAAGTCGAAGTTCACGCAGGCGCAATCGCCGGCGAGCTGAGGAGCCGCGCAACAGGATGCGGCGGTTTTTCGTCCGTCGCTCTCCTCTTCTGGCCGCCCTCGCGGCGCCTCTCGCCGCGCAGACGCCCACGCCGACGCCCGCGAACGCGGTCGATCCGTCCGACCAGTCCGCCGTGGCGCCGGCGCTTCCGTTGCGCGCGGGCCAGCCGAATTCCGAGGTCATCCTCGGCGCTCCCTGCCGCGCCCGCGACTCCGGCCGCGGCGCCGCCTTCCGCCTCGGCCGAACCGCCCGCCGCCTCCGCGAGAGAGGAGGAGACGCCGACGGTCTCCTCGCCGCCGAGCTCCCTGTCGCCGGCGGCCGGCAGCGCGCACGCGAAGGCGGGCGTGGTTTCCGCGAAGCCGGTCGACCGTCTCGCACGGAGCGGCCTCGACGGTCATGAGCTACCAGAAAGGCAAGTCCCTGACCGTGAAGACGCCGGCGGGATCGCTCGTGGAATACCGCCTCGGAAAGGGCACGATCCTGCCGGACGATCTCGGCCCCGGCCGCCAGGTGCTCGTCGAGACGAAGATCGTCAAGAAGCGCCGGGTCGCGACGAAGGTTTCGTACGCCGAAGGCCGCGTCGTCCTCACGAACGTGAACTGACCCTCGCGCTTTTCTCGCAGCCGGCGGGAACCGAAACGCGTTCGCGGGTCTCCTTCGTCCGGAGGCCCGACATGTTCGACGCCCCGATCGCCGCCCGCCGCCGGCCCCTGTTCGGAGTGTCCGCCGCTTTTCACATCGCGCTCGGACTCGCGCTCGTCGTCCCGCCGCTCCTCGCGACGCCGGAGCCGCCGGAGCCGGACGGATTCGTGAAGATCATCTGGGGACCCTCGCTCACGAGCCATGCCGCGAGGATCGAGAAGATGGTCTTTCTTAGAAGGGGTAATGGGGTCGGAGCGCCGGCGCCGGCCGCGCGCGTGAGCCACGCGGCTCCCCTACAGCCTTCGGTCACGCAGCCACCCCGTATTTCGGAGCTGCTTCCGGCTCCCACGGGCGAATTGTCCGAATTACCATTCGGAGAATCTTCCGGCGGGCGCAGCGAGCCCGAAAACGGCGGCGGATTCGATCGGCCGGGAGCAGGCGACGACGGAGGCGGTGAGGATTGCGTGGGCTGCAAGATCCTTCCCGCGGATGCACCCGGCGTCAGCCCGCCCGTCGCCCTTTCAACTCCCTCGCCTTCGTATCCGGAGCTCGCGCGGCGCGCACACGTCGAGGGAATCGTCATGCTTGAGGCAATCATCGCTGCCGACGGTTTTGTCCGCGAGGTGCGCATCCTGAGGAGCGCGAGCTTCCTTCTCGAAGCCCCGGCGCTCGAAGCCGTGCGCAAATGGCGTTACCGCGCCGCGACGGTCGAAGGGCGCGGCGTGCCGGTCTATCTGACGGTCGTCGTGACGTTCTCCCTCAGATGAAAGGCGACAACGTGATCGCTGTGACATAACGCGCGCGTGATCCTCTTCGAGAACGACGACGTCGTCGCGCTCGACAAGCCGCCGGGCGTCTCGATGGCGACGTCGACGAAAGAAGGCAAGTCGGCCGCGGAGGCCGTCCAGCGCCTGTTCGCGGCGTGCGGCGCTCCCGTGCCGGCTCCGCCTCCGCTCCTCGTCCACCGGCTGGACGCGGGGACGTCGGGCGTCGTCCTCCTCGCGAAAACGCCCGAAGCGCACCGCGCGCTCAGCCTCGCGCTCCAGGAACGCCGCGCGAAGAAGACGTACCGCGCGCTCGTCTGGGGCCACCCGGTGCCTGCGACGGGGACGATCGACCTCGCGCTCGCGCGCGACCCGAAGGACGGCCGCAAGATGCGCGTCTCGGCGGAAGGGAAACCGTCCGTGACGCGCTACGCGACGCTCCGGAGATTCTCGTCTCTCGCCGATCTCGAGCTTCATCCCGAGACCGGGCGCACGCATCAGATCCGCGTCCACCTGTCCGCGAAGGGGCACCCCGATCGCGGGCGACGACTTCTACGGCGGCGCGAGCCGGTGGCACGGCGTGCGCGACCGCGCGGCTCCGCGAGGCGCTCGCGCGGATCACGCGCCCCCTGCTCCACGCCGCAGCGCATCGAGATTCCGGAGATGGGCATCGACGTCGACGGCCCCGCTGCCCGGGGATTACGAGGAGATTCTTGCTTCCCTCGCGCAGCCCAGGTCCGTTCGCACGAGTTGACGTATCGCGAGAGCGCTGGCGGGTATGCCCCGTCTGGCCGGTGTCAAGGGTCTTCGAAGCAGAAAATCAATGTGCCGGCATGATCGATGGCGACATCAGAAGATGACCTTCGCCGCGAGCTGGACGATGCGCGGGCCCGCCGAGGTCGTCGGCGTGCCGAATGCGGAGAGCCTCGCGAGACTCGTGCCGTTCACGGCGTAGTAGCCCTGATTCACGCCGCTCACGTTCGAGCGGTTGAAGACGTTGAAAGCCTCCACGATGAGCTGGAGCGTCGCCGGGCCGATCGGAATGTCCTTCGTGATGCGCGGGTCGACCGAGAAGAACGTCGGGTAGTTGTACGAGTTGCGCGCGAATCCCGGCGCGCGGTCGTTCTGGACGTTGCCGTCGTTGTTGATGTCGACGAGTCGGCGCGAGGATCGGCGGTATACGGCTGCCCGCTCGCGATCGTGACGAGTCCCGAGAGCGACCAGCCCCCGAAGAGGGCCTGCTCCAGCCGCCCGCGTTCCGGCCGTACGGAAGGCTCCAGTAGGCCGAGAGGACGAGGCGGTGGCGCTGGTCGGCGTCGCCCACGGCGTAGTCGGCCTGGAAGTTCCGCGGGTCCGAGGCCTGCTTCCCGTCGTCGCCGACGTCCGGGTACGACCGAGGTCGCGTCCGGCTTCGTGTCGAGCACCTTGCCGTACGTGTACGCGACGCGCGCCTGCCAGTTGTTCGAGAAGCGCTTGTTGAGCTCGAGCGTGACGCCGTTGTAGTTGGACTCGGCCGTGCTCTGGAACTCGATGACGCGGTTGAAGTTCGTGAACGGGCGGTCCGCGCCGTACCGCGTGACGGGATAGACGTTCCCCGCGGCGTCCGTGAACGTTGACGACGGAAGGCGAGCCGACGTTGATGTCCGCCGAGCGCTGGAGGTTCGTGGCCTTCACGTAGAGATACGAGAGGCCGACCGAGAGGTCGTTCGACACCGCGTGCTCGATGCCGAGGCTCGCCTGGTGGACGAGCGGGTTCTCGAAGTTCGGGTCGAACACGAGGATCGTCAGCTTCGGCAGCCGCGGCGCCCGTCGGAAGGGACGGGAAGATGTTCGGGTAGACCGGCATCTGGGCGCCCGTGAACGTGAGCGTCTGCACGTTGATGCCGTTGTTCGACATCGCCGTGCCGATCATGATCGACGGCGTGCGGCCGTAGAACATTCCGTAGCCGCCGCGGACGACCGTGCGCGTCGTGGCCCTTCGGCGTCCAGGCGAAACCGAGGCGGACGGCGACGTTGTTCGTGTCCTCCGGCACGACGCTCGTGTCGATGCCGGCCGCGAGAAGCTGCGCGTCGGGGTTCCGGACCGTGGGCTGCGCGATGCCCTGCTTGTCGTACCGCAGCGCCGAGGTTGAAGGTGAGATTCGCGGCCGGCCGGAACTCGTCCTGGACGAAGACGCCGATCTCGGAGAGGTCGGGATTCGTGTAGGGACCGGTCGTGCCGGCGACCGCGGAAGTTCTGGACGTACCGCGATCGGGCTGGCCGAGGTTGAACGATCGCGACCGAGTTGAACGTGTACTGGCCGGAGAAGATGCCCGGGAACCAGTTCAGGATGAGGTCGCGGTTGCAGTCGAAGCCGCCCTTCAGCGTGTGGTTCCCGAACAGGAGCGTCACGGCGTCGGCGACCTGGTAGCGCGTGATCGTCGTCTCGCGCGGGCTGAAGTTGTTCCGGCCGATCGTGAAGGAGAACGTTCCCTGCGTCCGTGGATGATCGACTCGGGGTCCGCGCTGTTCGCGAGGCCCGGCTCGGAGTCCTTCGCGTACTGGCCGCGCAGCTCGTTGAAGAAAGACGAGCCGAAGGAGTTCGTCAGGGACGCCGTGACCGTGTCCGTGTTCACGAGCGAGTCGCCCGAGTGCGTGACCGACTGCGTCGTGCCGCCGTTCTCGTTGTTCGACGCCCGTGAAGCGCTGCCGGTTGTAGCGCGCGGAAATGTGCGTCGAGCTGCCGGCGTTCGTAGTCGGCCTTGGCCAGGAAGACGTCCTGGTTCTGGCCGCGGTCGTAGGGGCCGGTGAGCGGAATCAGCTTCGCGAGACCGGCCGCCGTGTTCGCGTCCGTCGGAGAGACCGGCCGGTCGAGTCAGAATGACGGGCTGCCCGTTCGTGTTGCGCTGGCCGTCGTAGTTCGCGAAGAAGAAGAGCTGGTCCTTGAGGATCGGCCCGCCGAGGCTCGCGCCGAACTGGTTGTAGTGGTAGTTGCTCTTGGCGCGGCCGTTGATCACGTTGATGTAGTCGTTCGCGTTCAGGCCCTTGTCGCGGAAGAACTCGAACGCCGATCCGTGGAATTCGTTCGTGCCCGACTTCGTCACGACGTTGATGACCGCGCCGCCCGCCCGCCCGTACTCGGCGGAGTACGCGTTGCGGTTCACCTGGAATTCCTTCACGGCGTCCTGGCTGAACTGGTACGGCGCGCGGCCCGAGCCCGTGCGGCCGAGAGCCTGGCCGAAGAACGTGTTGTTGTTGTCGGCGCCGTCGATGACGAGGCTGTTCAGCGTGCCGCGCTGGCCGGCGAAGCTGATGTCGCCGAGGCGCGGGTCCTTCGTGACGCCGGGCGTCGTGAGGACGAAGTCGATGAAGTTGCGGCCGTTCGTCGGGCAGGTTCGCGATGTAATTCTCGTTCACCACGTCGCTCTGCTGCGTCCGCGTCGTCTCGATGAGCGGCGCCTCCGCGGTGACCGTCACGTCCGTCTTCACGCTCCCGAGCGCAAGGGTGAGCTTGAGGGTCACGTCGCCGCCGATGTTCAGCTCGATGCCGGTTTTCGTCGCGGACGTGAAGCCGGCCAGCTCCGCGGTGACGTCGTAGAGGCCGACCGCGAGAAGCGGAAACGTGAAGGCGCCTGCGGCGTTCGACACGGCCGTTCGCGTGGCGCCCGTCTTCGCGTTCTTCGCGGTCACGCTCGCGCCGGGGAGCGGCCCTCCGGCGGCGTCCGAGACCGTGCCCGAGATCGAGCCCGCCGAGCTCTGAGCGAGGAGAGGCGCGGGCGCGTACGCCAGCGCGAAGGCCAGGACCGCGGAGAGAATCAGGACGGGACGGAACGAACGCGACATCGATTTCCTCCTTCGAAGGGCGAATGATAGGCGGAAAGCCACGCCTCAGCGCGAAGGCGCGGACGAATGAGAGAGGGCCCGGAGAGGCGCGCAACCGCGTGTCGACAGAAACGTCGCGGCTCCGGCGAGGAGAACGAGACTCGCGCCGAACAGCAGGAGCAGGGGGCCCTTCCTCGGAGGCGGAAGCTCGCTCGTCACGGGCGCGGCGGGCGGGCGCTTCGGCCGGAGAGGCGCGGTGGAGTCGGCGATGGAGGGCGGCTGTGGCGGCGCCCGGGAACGGGGGAACTTCGCGCGTGATCGCGCTGCGGGCGGGTTTCGCGCGCAGCTCGCGCCGCGCGACCACGAGGTCGAGGATCATCTGGCCGGCGCTTCCGTAACGCTCGAGAGGCTCCTTCCTGAGGGCCTTGGCGACGATCTGCTTCAGGGTCTCGGGCACGAGGTCGGGCTCCGGCCACGGGTCGGCCTCCTTGGTCATCATCTTGGCCACCATCTGCGTCACGCTCGCGCCCGAGAACGGATGCACGCCGGCCAGCATCTGGTAGAAGACGATGCCGAAGGAGAAGAGGTCCGACCGCTCGTCGAGAGGGTTTCCGAGCGCCTGCTCCGGAGAGAGATAGTCGAGCGTGCCGACGATCATCCCCTCGCCCGTCTGCCGATGCGAACGGGACGTGTCGCGCGCGCCCTCGGCGAGGAGCTTGCTGAGGCCGAAATCGAGCACCTTCACGCGGCCGTCCGGCGCGAGCATGAGGTTCGAGGGCGTGACGTCGCGGTGCAGGATGCGGCTCTGGTGCGCGACCTTGAGGCCCTCGAGCGCCTGGATCGCGATGTCGAGGCATTCCGTGATCGAGAGCCTCCGCTTGTCCATGATCTCGTCGAGGCCTTCGCCTTCCAGGTACTCGAGGACGAGATAGAGGGCGCCCGGCGGGAAACCCACGTCGCGCGCCTCCGTCGTCGCGAGGTCGTGGATCGTGATGACGTTCGGATGGTTGAGCGCCGCGACGGCGCGCGCCTCGTTCATGAACCGGCCGCGCATCTTCGCGTCGCTCTGGAGCGCGGCCGGCAGGATCTTGATCGCGACGCGTCGGCCGAGCGCCGAATCCGTCGCGAGATAGACCTCACCCATGCCGCCCCGGCCGAGCAGGCGGAGGATCTCGTACCGGCCGATGCTCTTGGGAAGTGGTTCGCGCGGCCAATCGCGCCGCAAGTATAGGGAGTCCCGGGGGCTCGATCAGGCGGGCGGAGAGGCGGACGGATCGAGACGTCAGGAGAATCGTCAGGATGCTTCCCTGATCGCGAGTCGCCGAGGTGAGGCCCGTGCGCGCGAAGAGGCGAAGCATGCGCTCGTTGTTCTTCAGGACCTCGGCTTCGAACGACGGCGATCTGCCGCGCCGCGGGCGAGCGAGGCGAGGCGCTGGAAGAGAAGGCTGCCGAGGCCGCGGCCCTGGAATTCGTCCGCCACCGTGAACGCGACCTCCGCGTGCGAAGGCCGGTCCGCGAGACGCTCCCACCGCGCGACCCCCACGATCGCCCCCTCCATCTCCGCGACGATGGCGTAGCGTTTGTCGTAATCCACCTGCGACGAGGTAGTCGGCCTTCCCCGCGTTCCTTGTCGGGGACCGCGAAGAAGCGGAAATACAGGCTCTCGGGCGAGAGGCGGTCGTAGAGCGCGAGCAGGCCTGGCCCGTCGTCCCCCCGGATGGGACGCAGGTGCAGCGCGACGCCGTCGCGAAGGACGAGGTCGGACTCGTCCGCGGCCGGATAGGTCCCGCTCGCGCGCCCGCCGCCCCCAGGGTCTTCCCGAACCGTTCGAACCACGCGGCCTCCTGCGGTGCTCGGCGTCCCCGATGATTCCACGGAGCGGGGTCTCCCCGACGATGCGGGGGTCTAGTCAACCGGCTCCGCGCGTCCCGTGAGCACGGCGAGGCGCCGGAGGCGCGCGGCGCTCTCGGAGCGAGGGCTCCGGGTAGAACGCGCCAGTTCCAGTTCGTGGCCGCCTGGCCCGGCATGTTCATGCGCGTCTCGGGGCCGAGGCCGAGGAGGTCCTGCATCGGCGCGATGGCGCGCTCGGCGACGGACGTGAAGGCCGCGCGAACGAGATCCCACGCCACGTCGTGCCCGTCGGAGCCGAGGTAGTCGCCGAAAGCGCGCCTCGCGCGAGTCCGGATCGAGAGCCGCGAACCATCGCGCGTGGACGTGTCGTTGTCGTGCGTCGCCGTGTAGACGACGAGGTTGGGGATGTAGTGGTGCGGCAGGTGCTCGCTGTCCGTCTCGCCGAACGCGAACTGGAGCACCTTCATGCCGGGCAGCCCGAGGGTCGCGACGAGCCGCCGCACGTCGTCCGTGACCATGCCGAGATCCTCGGCGACGATCGGCACGTCGCCGAGCGCATGGCGGATCGCGAGGAAGAGCATGAGGCCCGGGTCCGTTCACCCAGCGTCCCTCGCGCGCGGTGGTCGCGCCCGCGGGCACCTCCCAATAGGCCGCGAAACCGCGGAAGTGGTCGATGCGGACGAGGTCGGCGAGCCGCAGGTTCATGCGGATGCGCTCGATCCACCAGTCGTAGCCCTCCTTCGGCGAGAACGTCCCATCGGTAGAGCGGATGGCCCCAGAGCTGGCCGTCCGCGCTGAAGTAGTCGGGCGGCACGCCCGCCGAGCGCGGTGGGCCGGCCCGCGTCGTCGAGCGCGAACAGCCGGCGGTGCGCCCACACGTCCGCGCTGTCGCTCGCGACGTAGATGGGCAGGTCGCCCATGATCGAGATCCCGCGCGCGTTCGCGTCCCGCTTGACGCGCTCCCACTGCCGGAAGAAGAGGAACTGGACGTACGTGTGGAAGGCGATCTCCTCGGCGAGCTCTGCCGCGCGGCAGCCACGAGCGCCTCGGGGTCGCGGGAGGCGAACCCCGGTTCCCAGTCCATCCAGGCCCGGCCGGCGTGCCGTTCGCGCAGGGCGGCGAAGAGGGTGAAGTCCCGAAGCCACGGCGCCTGCGGAGGCGACGAGGCGAAGCGCGCCACTCTCGTCGGCGACGCGGCCGCCGAGCCTCCCGGCGTGATGGAAGGAAGCCCTCAGAATGCGCGTTCGGAACGGCGACGACGCGCCCCAGTCGATGCTCCCTCCGGGAATTCCGGCGCGCCGTCCAGGGCGGCGGCGGGCAGGAGGCCCTCTTCGAGGAGCCACTCCGGTGAGATGAGAAGCGGGTTTCCCGCGAAGGCCGAGAGCCCGTCGTAAGGCGAGTAGTGCGGCCCGGTCGGGCCGAGGCGGAAGGACCTGCCAGAGTCTCAGGCCGGCCTGCGCCGCCCAGTCCAGGAAGGCGTCCGCCGCCGGCCCGAGGTCGCCGATGCCGAACCGCGAGGGCAGCGACGTCGGGTGCAGGAGCACGCCGGCCTCTCGCGTGGGGCGGGTCATTCGCGGATGCTATCCCGGCGGCCTCACCGGCCCATGCCGGCTTCGTGCCCGAGGATCCGCAGCGTCCTGCCGTAGATCGCCTCGACCTCCTCGCGCGTGTTCCCGATCGCCGTCATCCCGAGCTTTCCGTACTCCGAGAGCGCGCCGACGAGGTGAAACAGCACGCCCGACTCGGAATTGTGGCTGTAGTGAAGGGAGTTGATCGTGACGATCTCGATGAGGTCCTCGGGCAGGAGGCCGCGGAACGTCTCCGACTGGAGGTTGTCCGTCGCGCGATAGAACTTCGGCGAGCCCCGCGGCGAATGAAAGAGGCCGGTCCGAGGATCGAGCTGTCCGCCCGTCAGGAACTGGAGCGCGAGGTAGGGATGTGTCGTGCCGCCCATGCGGAGGTTGATCTCGAGGGCCCACGACCTCCAGGAGGCCGACGGCGTCGTCGCGCGTCAGCAGGAAGTCGATCCCGAAGCGGCTCACGACGCCCTTCGCGGCGAGAACGGCGCCGATTCGCAGGGCCTCCTCGTGGATCTGCATGCGATACGCGTCGGCGGCCGGAAAGAGGCAGCCGAGGAACACCTGGCCGCTCGGTCCGCCCAGGATCTGGTCGTGCGTGGAGATCGGGATGACCGCCCCGTGGGGATCGCTCCGGAGCTGGACGCTCGGAGAGGTCTTGAAGGGGGCCTCGAGGAACTCCTCGGCGATGCCGCCCATCCGGCGGAACTTCTCACCGTACTCGTCCCACGTCTCCGAGGGCACCGAGAACGTGACGCGCGGGAGGGCGCGCGTGGACCGCCTCGGCGAGGTTGCCTGCCGGCTCGGGATAGCGAAAGAGCGCGTTGCCTTCGCCGGAGAAGCTGTCGTTCAGCTTCACGACCGCGCCTTCTCAGGCCCGGCTTCCTGCGCTTGAGCTCGACGAGCGCGGCCTCGATGTCGCGGTCGTCGCGCAGGTCCTCGAAGCCGTCGGGAAGGGCGATGCCGGCCTCGCGGAAGATCTTCCGGCTCCCGGACTTCGTCCCGTGCGCGTTGAGCGCGGGATCGACGCCGTTGAGCGGAATCCCGAGGAGGACCGCGAGCTTGCGCTCGAGAGGCGTGGAGTTGAAAACGGTGAGGTACGCCCGCGCGCGGTCGGCGATGCCCTGGCGAATGCGCTCGAGGAGGCGCGGCCGCTCCAGGATCTTCTCCGTGAGCGGGCGCGGCGACGCGTCGTGCGCGCACAGCAGCGTCAGCCGGCTTCGCGCGTGGCTCGTGGGAATGCCGACGAGGAGCTGGAAGTAGTACTCGAGGACGAGCGGATGCACGGGCTGCGACGTGACGAAGACGACGCGCGCCCGCGGATTGCGAAGCCGGATGAGAAGGAAGAGGAGCCTCTCCTCGTAGAAGCTCGCGCCCTCGAGCTTCTTCATCTCGGCCTGGTCGAGGGTGAGCGACGGGACGACGACCGAGGTGTGGGGCTCGTCGTCTCGCCCCGAGATCGAATCCCAGACCTCGGCCAGGCGCGGCTTCAGGGTCTCGAACTCGGCGAGCTCCTGCTCGAGCGTGAGCGCGGACGCGAAAGGCGGACGGGGAATCAAGCTGGACCCATTCTAAAGGCGCGTGCTTCCGTCGAATCGAGGGCACGCTTCTTGAGTACGTTCCACGGTGTACGTCGAGTCGAGGGGGAGAATGACGAGACGCCGGGGATTTACGCTCATCGAGCTCCTGATCGTCGTGGCGATCATCGGAATCATCGTCGCGATCGCCATCGTGAACATGATCAACGCGATCCAGCGCGCCAAGCAGAAGCGCTCGATGGGGGACATGAAGAGCCTCGCGACGGCGGTCGAGGCCTACGCGACCGACCAGAACTACTATCCGGCGGCGGCGGGCTTCACGTTGCCCGTCGGGCCTCTCGCTGCCGACCAGCACGATCGGAACGGTCCCGACTCGCTCAGCCCGACGTATCTGAGGGTGGTGCCGCTCGTGGACGGCTGGAGCTCGTATTTCACGTACGGGACGAGCCCCGCGCGGAGCGACTTCGCGCTCTGCTCGGCGGGTGCCGACGGGGCCCTCGACGCGTCTCCGGCCTGGGGCGATCGACGACGAATTTCAACGCCGACATCATCCTCGTCGACGGCACTTTCGTGCAGTTTCCCGAGGGCGCTCAGAAGTGACCGGCGCGGCGCCGGCCCGACAAACGGTGGCCCGGCCTCCCCGCATCCTCCGACAAAAATTCGTCGCCCTCCCGGCATTCGAGCCCGATTCCTGCCCGAACCAGCCGGATTCCGGCTCCGGAGCGCGCGGCACGCGTCTTGAAAGCACACCGGGACATTAGGAGGTTCATCTCATGAAGAAGAGGAACAACAAGGGCTTCACCCTCATCGAGCTTCTGATCGTCGTCGCGATCATCGGCATCATCGTCGCGATCGCCATTCCGAACCTGCTCAACGCCATTCAGCGCGCCAAGCAGAAGAGGACGATGGGCGACATGCGGACCGCGGGCACGGCCGCGGAGGCGTACGCCGTCGACTTCAACCACTACCCGGCGGCGGCGGGCTACACGCTGCCCGTCGGGCATCGACCGTTCCGCCGACGGCCACGTTCGGCAAGCCGTGCGCGTCCGCGACGAGCCTCAACGGCCAGGTCACGCCGACCTACGTCCGCGTCCTGCCCCTGACGGACGGCTGGAACTCGTTCTTCCTGTACGGCCGACGCGAACAACGAGCAGGACTACGTGATCGTAGTCGAACGGCAAAGACGGCTCGACGAAGACGCCCCGTCGTGCGGCGAGACGACGAACTTCAACGACGACATCGTCTTCGTCGACGGCCAGTTCGTTCAGTACCCGGCGGGCTCGCAGAACTAATCGTCCTCCCTCTGCGGCCCGATCCGAGAGCCCCCTCGACGGGGGCTCTTTTCTTTTCCGGGCCTAGAATCGCCGCAGTGCAAGGCCGCGGGACGACGGGACGGACGGCGCTCCTGGGCGGCGCCCTGGGGCTCGCGTTCGCGAGCCTTCTTCTCGTCCCGTGCGCCCTCTCGGGGGGCGTGCCGGCCCGCGGCGACCTCGCCGACTTCTTCTGGCCGATGAAGGCCTACACGGCCGCGCGCTGGGCCTCGGGGGTGCCGCTCTGGAATCCGCTCTCGGGGTGCGGCGAGCCGTGGCTCGCCCAGCTCCAGACCGGAGTCTTCTACCCGGGAGACCTGCCGTTCCTCCTGCCCGGCGCCTGGGGCCCTCTCCTCGGGATCGCCCTCCACCTCGCGATCGCGTCCTCCGGAATGGCGGCCTGGCTCTCCGGCCTCGGCACGTCGCGCGCCGGCGCCCTTCTCGGCGCGGGCGGTCTTCGCGGGGGGCGGCGGCTTCCTCTCGCTCGCGCTCGTCTACAACAACTTCGAGACGGCGTCCTTCCTGCCGTGGCTGTTCCTGGCGGCGCGGCACGCGGCGCGAGGCGGCTCGCCCGCGGGGCTCGCCGTCGCCTTCGCTCTCGCGTTTCTCGGCGGCGAGCCGGCCCTCGCCGCCGTCGGCGCCGCGGCCGCGGCGCTCGTCGCGTTCGCCGACGCGAGGCGACGAGCCCGGCTCCTCTCCGCCGGGCGTTCGGACCGCCTCGCGCCTCCTGGGAGGACTCGTCCTCGGCGCGGGCCTCGCGGCGGCCGCCGCGGTTCCGTTCTTCGAATACGCCGCGTCCTCCGGCCGGCTCACGGGCGTGACGAGAGCAGAGGCGCTCGCGCGGCCCGTCGGAACGTCGGACCTCGTCGACCTCGTCCTTCCGCCGTCCGACGCGCTCCTCTTCCGCCCGTCCGAAGGCCGTGGGGGATACCTCACGACGCTCGCGCTCTCTCCGCTCGTTCTCCTGCTCGCGGCCGGCGCGGGCGCCGGCCTCGCGGCGCGCCCCCGCCTCCTCGTCGCGCTGTCGGGCCTCGCTCTCGCGGGCCTCCTCCTCGCGCTCGGGGCGCGCGGCGGGCTGCTTCCCGTGCTCTGGGACCTGGGACTCGCGAGGGGCGTGCGGTTTCCCGCGCGCTGGTTCGTCTTCACGCAGCTCGCCCTCGCGGGCCTCGCGGGCGCCGGCCTCGACGGCTGGCTGCACGGGCGGCTTCTGGGCTGGCCGAAGGGCCGTGCGCCCGAGGACGGCGCGGGTGCGTCGCCGTCCGCCGCCCAACGCCTCGCGCCCGCCGTCGCTCTTCGGCGCGGCCGCGGCGGCGCTCCTCGGCGCCGGAGCGGCCGCCGGCCGTCTGACCGGTCTCGCCGCGTGGACGGCGCTTCTCGCAGCCGCGGCCGGCGCGGCGCTTCTCGCGTTCGCGCGCGGAGCCGGGCGGCCGGATCCTCGCCTCGCGGGCGCCCTGCTCGTCGCGATCGTGGTTCTGCCTCTTCCTCTCGCGTCGGCGCGCCTCTTCGCGCCGGCGCCGCTCGCGCGTCCGCCTTCCGCCGTGGCGGACCTCGCCGGCGCCCCGGGCCGAGTGTTTCCGGTGGTCTCGGACCGCGTCGTTGCTCGCGGCGCTCGCCCGCGAGACGCGGCGGGGAGTGGGGCGGCGCGTCGGGCGCGCGGGCGACGCGCGGCCCTCTCGGGCTACACGAACCTGCCGCTCGGCCTCTCCTCGGCGGCCTCGCCGTCGCCGATCGGGAATCCGCGGCTGACGCGCCTCCTCGGCGCGGCCCTCTCGGGAGGAAACGCGGAGACCATCCTCGCTCTCGTGGACGTGCGGCACGTCGTGTCTCCGTTTCCGACGACGATCCCCGGCGCCCGGCTCGAGCGGCGCGACGCGGGCGTCCTCGTCTACGCCCTCTCCGCGGGCGTTGGGACGCGTCTTTTTCGCGCGCTCGGCCCGTGAAGCGGACGACGACGCGGCCTTTCGCGCGCTCGCCGCGCCGGACTTCGACGCGGAGTCGGTCGTCCTTCTCGCCCCGCCCGCGGGACCCCTTCCCGCGCCGCGCGCGGGGCGGGGCTTCTCGGTCGCGCGCGTCGTCCGGGACGCGCCGGAGGCGCTGACGGTGGACACGGAGGCCTCGGAAGCGGGCTACCTCGTCCTCACGCGCTCGCACGACCGCGGGTGGGAGGCGCGCCTGGACGGAGCGGAAGTCCCGCTCCGCCGGGCGGACCTCGCCCTCTCGGCCGTGCTCGTTCCGGCGGGAGCCCACAGGCTCGAGCTCGCCTATCGGCCCGCCGCGTTTCGAGTCGGCGCGGCTCTCTCCGTGGCCTCGCTCGTCGTGCTCGCCGGTCTCGTCCTCGCGGGGCGGAGGCCCCCGTGAGCGCGGCCGACGGCGTCCTCCTGGGCCTGCTCTTCGCGACGGGCGCCGTCGTGGGCTCCTTCGCGAACGTGTGCATCCACCGCCTGCCGCGCGGAGCCTCGGTCGTCCAGCCCGGGCTCGCGCTGTCCGGCCTGCGGAGCGCCGATCGCCTTCTACGACAACGTGCCGGTCGTGTCCTGGCTCGTCCTCCGCGGCCGCTGCCGCAGGTGCGGCGCCCCGATCAGCGTCCGCTACCCGCTCGTCGAGCTGCTCGTCGCCCTCCTGTTTCTCGCCGCGGGCCTCCTCTACGGACCCACTCTCGTCGCGGCCTCGGCGGCCCTTCTCTCGGCGGCCTGCGTGATCCTCGTGGCCACGGACCTCGAGGCGCGCACGCTGCCCGACGAGGTGACGTTCTCGACCCTCGGGTGCGGCCTCGTCCTCGCGGCGCTCCGCGACGCGCGGCCCGGGGCTCGGATCGTCTCTTCGCGCTTCCGTTCGTGGAGAGCCATCTCCTCGAGGCGCTCCTCGGGGCGCTCCTGGGCGCGGCCTTTCTCGAAGGGGTCAGGCGCGGCTACGCGAGGCTGCGCGGCCAGGAAGGGATGGGCGGCGGCGACGTGAAGATGCTCGCGATGGCGGGCGCGTTCACGGGGCCGGCGGGCGTCTTCTTCACGCTCTTTCTCGCCTCTCTCGCGGGCACCGCCGTGGCGGGCGGCGCGGCGCTCGCGCGGGCGCTGCGCTGGTCGGTCGAGGCGCGGCGCGCCCGACGCTCGTCCTCGGCGGCGCGCGCGTGGCCGCGCGCGCCGGCCTCCTCGTGGGCGAGGACGGCCGCGTTCTCTCGGCCTCGGCCCGGTTTCGTGAAATCCCGGGGGCCGCGGCCGAGGGAACGCGCTTCACGGCGGATCCCCGCGCGGCAGGCCGCCTTCTCGCGTTCGTGCGCCTGGCGCGGGCGCGGGCCCGGCGCGGCGCGCCGCACGGCGAACGGGCGCCTCGCGCTCGACGACGGAGCGGACTTCTTCCGGGTCCTCGCGGCGCGCGCCGAGGCGACGCCGGCCGGCCTCCTCGTTCTGCTCGCGCGCGCCGACGTGCCGTTCGGCGTTTTTCTCGCGTGCGGGGCGCTCGGGGCGTTCGTGGCCGGGCGCTCCCTGTGGGACGCGCTCGCCGGCGGGCGTGCCGTGGATCCCGAGGCTCCTGCCGTGACGGATCGCGCGTTCGAACGCGAGGTCCGCAACGTCATCGTGGGCGGCCTCGCGACGCTGCTCTTCCTCGCCGGGACCGCCGTCGTCGTCCTCCGGAACACCGTTGCGTGGGGCGTGGGCGAGAACCTGCGGCGCCTGACGGCCGAGACGCGCGCGGTCGCGAACCGCCTCGGCGCCGCATCCGATCCCGCGGCGGCGCTCGTCTCGGACGCGCTCGTGGCGCGCCTTCTCCGCGACGTGAACGCGCGCAGCGCCGCGCTCTACGACGCGCAGGGCCGGCGCGTCGCCGACGCCCCGTTCCTGCCGGACGCGGGGCTCGCTCCCGCCGCGTCGACGCCGGCCGCCGAGCTGCCTTCGGTCGAGCCGCTCGTCGGCGCGGGAGACGGCGCCGCCCCCGCGATCACCGTCGTTCTGCCCGGCGGCACGCGGATCCTGCGGGTCGCGTGGGACGGCACGTCGATCGCCGAAGCGCGCCGCAACGCCCGCATCCTCTCGGTCGCGGTGCCCGCGGCCGCCCTCGTCCTCGTCCTTCTCGTCGTGCCGTTCCTGAGGCGCCTCCTCGAGCCGATCGACGCCCTCACCCAGGCCGCACGCGGCGCCGGCGGCCTCGTCCCCGCGGTGCGCGCCGGCGGCGACGAGGCCGAGACGGCGATCGCGACGTTCCAGCGAACGGTCGAGGAGCTGAAGAAGCGCACGGCCGAGCTGGAGGGGCTCCGGCGCTCCGAGCAGCGGCGCGCCGACGTCCTCGCCGTGACGGCCGACACCCTCGTGAGATCGCATCCCGGCGGGCTCCTGGTCGTGGACGCCGCCGGCGCCTCACGCAGGCGAACGTCCCGGCGCGCGACCTCCTCGGCCTCGCCGAGGAGGATCTCGGCTCTCCGGCCGCCGAGGCCGCGGTCGACGCGGTGCCCGCGATCCGCGAGGCGGCGCAGGCGGCTCGCGCCGGCACGCCGACGCTCTCGAAGGAGCTCGCGCTCGGAGAAGGGCCCGACGCGCGCCTCGTCGAGCTCACGGCCGTCCCGATCCTGGACTCCGTCGAAGGCCGTCCTGGGCGTTCTCCTCTTCCTCGAGGACCGCACGACCACGCGGCGCCTCGAGCGCGAGCTGTCGTCCCGCCGCGAGCTGGCGGCGCTCGGCGAGATGTCGGCGGGGATCGCGCACGAGTTCCGGAACGCGACGGGGACGATCCTCGGCTGGGCGCGCCTCGCCGCGAAGACGGAGGATCCCGCGGCGCGCGCCCGGCAGCTCGAGGCGATCCAGACCGAGGCCGAGCACGTCGCGCGCGTGACGGGCGATTTTCTCTTCTTCGGCCGGCCCGAGCGGCTCGAGGCGGCGCCGTGCGACCTCCGCGCCCTCGCGCTCGAGATCGCCGACGAGCAGCGCACGCTGACGCCCGGCGTCTCGGTCGAGGTGAAAGGGACGTTCGCCGCCGCGTTCGCGGACGCCGCCCTCGTGCGCCGTGCGCTCGTCAACCTCGTGAAGAACGCGTGCGAGGCCGCGGCGGCGGGCCCTCGCGCGGGCCGCGTCGCGCTGCGCGGCGAGGGCGAAGCCGGCGGGTTCGCCAGGATCGCGGTCGAGGACGACGGCTCCGGCGTGCCCGACGAGGCCGCGGCGAAGCTCTTCGTTCCGTTCTTCTCGACGAAAGACACGGGGACGGGCCTCGGCCTCGCGCATGGTCGCGAAGATCGTCGCGCTCCACGGCGGCACGGTCTCGGTGGGGCGGTCGCGCGGCCCTGCAGGGCGCGCGGTTCGTGCTCGAGCTCCCGGCCGCGCCCCTGAGCGCGCTCGCGTCAGCCGGCGGCGGCCGGGGCGGCGGGCCGCATCGCGGCCGTCTTCCGCTTCTCGACGAGCGACCTTGAACTGGTCCTTGTCGAGCGCCTTCTCGAGCGCGTCGTCCGGGTCCACGATGGCCCCCACGACGAGGTCGGCGAGGTACTGGTCCATCCCGATCATCCCGGACGTTGCGGCCCGTCTGGATGAGGGTCGTGATCATGTTCGTCTTGCCTTCCCGGATGCTGTTCGAGAGCGCGGAGGACCCGCGGAGCACCTCGAAAGCGGCGACGCGCCCGCCGCCCTTCTTCTTCAGGAGCACCTGCGCGACGACCGCCTTCAGCACCTCCGCGAGCACGGTGCGCATCTGCTCCTGCTCCTCGGCGGGGAAGCTGTCGATGAGGCGGTCCACGGCCTTCGACGCCGAGTTCGTGTGGAGCGTCGCGAAGACGAGGAGGCCCGTCTCGGCCGCCTGCAGGGCCATCGACATCGTCTCGAGGTCGCGGAGCTCGCCGACGAGGACGACGTCCGGGTCCTCGCGCAGCGCGGCCTTGAGCGCGCCCGCGAACGTCGGCGTGTCGAAGCCGAGCTCGCGGTGCGAGATCAGCGACTTCTGCGGCACGTGGAGAAACTCGACGGGATCCTCGATCGTGACGATGTGCGAGGCGCGCGTGCGGTTGATCCAGTCGAGGAGGGCCGCGAGCGTCGTGGACTTGCCGGAGCCCGTCGGGCCGGTCACGAGGACGAGGCCGCGCGAGACGCGCGCGACGTTCGCGACGATCGCGGGCAGGCCCAGCTCCTCGATGCCGAGGACTTTCGGCGGGATCATCCGCAGCACGGCGCCCGAGCCGTGCTCCTGGCGGTAGAGATTCACGCGGAACCGCGCGATCGTGCCCATGGCATACGCGAAGTCCGCGTCGCCCGTGTCCTGCCAGTCCTTGAAGGGCTTCTCGGGAGCGATCGGGCCGATGAGGCTCTCGTATTCCTCCTCGGTCAGCGTGCGCCACTTCAGGCGCTGAAGGTCCCCGTCCACGCGGACGATCGGCGGCGACCCCACGGTGAGGTGCAGGTCCGAGGCCTTCTTGTCGACGACGATCCTCAGGAGCGTGTCGATCCGGTTCGCGCCCATGTCCGCGGAGGAGGCCCGGGTCGTCTTCGTCATTCGAGGGCCTGCCTCTCGTCGGCGAGGAGCTTCTCGAAAGGCTCCTTCTTGAGCGCCTTCTCCATGGCGATCTCGGGGTCCACCTTGCCCTCCTCGCAGAGCTTCATCAGCGACTGGTCCATGGTCATCATGCCGGCGATCTGGCCGGTCTGGAGCTGGGACGGAAGCTGGTGCGTCTTCCCTTCGCGAATCAGCGACGACAACGGCGGACGTCGACCGGAGGATCTCGAAGGCCGCCACGCGCCCCGCGAATCCGCGGCGCGGGAGGAGGACCTGCGAGACGACCGCCTTCAGCGAGTCCGCGAGCATGACGCGCACCTGCCCCTGCTGCCCGGCGGGGAACGAGCTGAGGATGCGGTCGATCGTCGCGGGCGCGTTCGTCGTGTGGAGCGTGCCGAGCACGAGGTGCCCCGTCTCCGAGGCCGTGATCGCGAGCGCGATCGTCTCGAGGTCGCGCATCTCGCCCACGAGGATGACGTCCGGGTCCTCGCGGAGCGCCGCCTTGAGCGCCCGCGCGAACGAGGCCGTGTGGTGGGGGACCTGGCGCTGGTTCACCATGGCTTCCTTGTTCGGGTGGACGAACTCCACCGGGTCCTCGACCGTGATGATGTGACAGGGGCGCGTCTCGTTGATGCGGTCGATGAGCGCGGCGAGCGTCGTGGACTTCCCGCAGCCGGACGAGCCGGTCACGAGGACGAGGCCCTGCGTGAACTTGAGGACGTCCGAGACCGACGGCGGCAGCCCGATCTCCTCGATCGTCGGAATGGACTTCGGCACGAGGCGGAAGCACGCGTCGAACCCCCCGCGCTGCGAGTAGAAGTTCGCGCGGAAGCGCCCGAGCCCCGGCAGCTTCAGGCAGACGTCGATCTGCCGCTCGCGCTCGAGCCTCTTCCATTCGCCCTCGTCGAGCACTTCGCGGATGAGCTGGGTGGCGCGCGCGCGCGTCATCGGCGGCGCGTCCATGGGCTCGAGGATTCCCTGCACGCGCCGGTGCGGCACGAAGCCCGTCGCGAGGTGAAGGTCCGAGGCCCCGCGCTGGACCATGTCGGCGAGGAACTCGACGAGCCGCGCGGTCTGGTTGCCGGCCAGCTCGACGGCGGCCACCTCGGGCTCGATCTCGGGAAGGGCGTCGCGGGCCTCGTCGCCCGAGAGCTTTCCCACGAGGCGGCGGGCGCGCTCCCGGACCGCCGGGTCGAGCTGCGCCATCTGCGACGACCCTCGAGCAGATCGTGACGACCTGCTGCTGCACGCGGGCCTCGGCCACCGCGAGCTTTCCCATCGCGTCGAGGATCTCCATCTGGACGTCGGGATGCGCGACCGCGGCCTTGAACGCGTCGAGAAGCGGCTGCGCGGCGCGCGCGTCCCCGAGGTCCCCGAGCGCGGAGGCGGCCGGGATGACGAGCTCGGGATCCTTGAGAGCCAGGAGGAGGCGCGCGAGGACCTGCGTCGTTTCCCTTTCCGGTCCGCCCGAGCGTCTCGATGGCGCGCGTCCTCACCCAGAGGTCGGGGTCGTCCACGAGCTTGATCCACACGGGAAGCGCCTTGGCGTCGGCGAGGGCCAGCGTCATCTCGGACGCGGCCTTCGCGAACGCGGGATCCGGGTCCTTCGTGAGCAGAAGGAGCGCGTTCACGAAGCCGGGCAGGCCGTCGCGGGCGGTCTCGACCGCGCGGTCCCTGACCCAGACGAACGAGCCGCGGAAATGCTCGAGGATCCGGCGCGCGAGGAGGTCCGGCGCGTAGGGCAGGAGCAGGTTCACGGCGCCCTGCCTCACGATCGCGTTTCCGTCCGCGAGGAGAGGCACGATCTCGCGGCGTGTGATCCTGCTTCGCGGTCGAGAGGAGACGCTTGAGCGCCGCGAACGAGGCCTCCGCCACGCGCCCGCCGCCCGTGCGCGCCATCTGGAGGACGTCCGGGAAGTAGCTCTCGTTCGGGTTCTTCTCGAGGACGGCGAGGGCCGAGTAGCGGATCTCCTCGTTCTCGTCCTGCAGCAGCGGGACGGCGAGGCTCGCCGCCACGGCCGCGCTGCCCTCGAAGCTCATCTCGCTGACGGCCTTCAGGGCCCGCGCGCGCACGGCGGGGTTCGAGGCGGTGAGCACCCGGCGCGCGATGTCGAAGGCCGCCTCGGCGGGAAGCTCCCGGGCCAGCTCGAGAGCGGCGAGGCGCGCGAAGTCGTCGCCGCGGGATCCGATCTCCTGCAGAAACGGCCCGAGCTGCGGCCCCGCGAGCTCCTTCAGGAAGCGCATGACGGCGCGCCGCACGGCCTCCGAGCGCGTCTTCAGGAGCGGAACGAGCGCTTCGAGCCCGGCGCGGTCGTGGCGCCTCCTGAGGATCGCGAGACCCGCCGCCCGGATCTCGGGAACCTGGCTCCAGCGCCGTCCAGACGATCCACTCGACGTCGGGCTTGGAGATCGCGTGGAACTTCTCGAGGAGCTCCCTCTTCTGCTCCTCGCTCGTCCACTTGTGGTCCCGAAGCTGGGCGACGACGGCCGGCTCCGAGCGCAGGCCGCGCAGCTTCTCGAGAACCATCAGCCCGACTCCATGGCCCGCCTATCGTAGCCGAGCGGGCCTCGCGCGCGGCGGCCGGGAATCGTCCGCGGCCGGGCAGCGGGTGTTACGAAATGTGTCGAATCGAGGAACGCATCGCGCTGGACGCTCGGTGGACGGGACCGGGTGTAAGATCCTTGCCACGAGTCGTTTGGCTGTCAGGATCGGATCGCGGCACGAACCTCGCTTTGGAAAGGCGGATTCTCATGATGAGCGTTGCGCTTCCGCTTGCCCGCCCCCGTCCCCGCGCCCTCCGGGGCCCGCGGAGGGGCTTCAGCCTCGTCGAGATGCTGGTCGTCATCGGGATCCTCGCCATCATCGCCATCCTCGGCGGAGGCGAGATCTCGAGGGCCTGGAAGCGCCAGAAGATGCAGAGCGCGTCCACCGACATCAAGGTGCTGTTCCAGAGGGCGCTCCCGGAGATGCAGCGCCGCAACATGCGCACCTTCGTCCAGGTCGGCCCGCTCATCACGGCGGGCGCGGCGAGGTACCTGCCGATGTACCTCGATCGGCGACGCGGACGGGGACGGCGTTCTCGCGGCCTGCTTCGTGAATCCGCCGACGGTGGCGTGTCCGGACCTCCTCATCGACGAGTACGACATCGTCGTGACGGGCCTGTCGGGCACGAAGGGCACGACGGGCGTGGACCAGGAGTTCTGCCTGTCCGATCTCGCACGTCGACCAGGTGGAGTCCACGCTCTGGTCGGACAACACCACGAGCTGGACCAACGCGCGCTCCCTCATGTGCGATTTCCAGGGGCGCGCGATCGACCCGCTCGACGGGCCGGCAGATCGCCGGGCCGGCCACGCTCGTCTTCACGCACGTGAACGTCGTCAACGGGGCCCTGATGCCTCCGACGCGCTACGTCATCAGCATCAACCCCGTCTGGAGCGTGCGCGTCGACGAAGCAGATCAACGGCACGCCGGCGGATCCGACCACGTGGGTGACCCAGAATGGCTGAGCGCGGCGCCTCGCCGCGAGCGCCGGACGGCGCTCCCTCCCGCCGCGGCAGCAGCTTCGTCGAGGTCCTCCTCGCCATGACCATCATGGCGCTCGTCCTCGTGGGCATCCTCCAGATGTTCTCGGTGTCGCTCATCATCAACAAGGGCGCGGCGGCCCGCACGCAGATGCTCTTCAAGTGCCAGCAGGTCGTCGAGAACATCCGCTGGTACTACTTCGTGACGTCGCACAGCCTGGCCGCGCCCGCCGCGACCGGCATTCCCGCCGCTCTCGGGGCACGGCCACGGTGAACCTGCCCTACGACGGCGACCGAGCCCGAGTACGCGTTCTGGGGCCCGACCGGGGCGAACGTGATCGAGAGGCGCCAACGGCCCGTACAAGATCAGCTACACGATCGTGAACGACGCGGCCCAGACGCTGAACACCGGCGCCAACGTCTGGGTGATCACGGTCTCGGCGGTGCCGACGGACGTCGCCGGCGCCGACGCGCTACCTGGGAATCGGCACTGACCGGCAGCGGCAAGAGAGTGGACTATGTGGCGCAGTTCACGCAGTAACGAGCCCGCGCGGCGCGCGCCGCCGCGCCGCGGCTTCACGCTTCTCGAGGCGATGGTCTCGCTGCTGCTCCTCGTCATCGTCCTCGTCGTGGCGATGACGATGCTCTTCCAGATGCGCGCCTTCGCGGAGCGGCAGCAGTACTTCATGCTTCCCCGCCAGACGGCGCGCCGCGCCGCCGACTACCTCTCGTACTATTTCGCGGGCGCGTCCGACGTCAACTACGTCGATCCCCGCGCCCGAGCCCGAACGCGCTGATCATGTACTTACAACCTGAACGGCGTCCTGACGCAGGCCTCGTACAACAACCTCACGGGGAACCGGGCACGGAGCCGGGGAACGCGATCCTGCCGGCGAGCGGCCTCAGGCTCGCGAACACCTCGACGCGCTTCGGCGACATCGGAACCGACATCATCACGATGGTCGACCCCGTTCGATCCCGGCCGGTACCTGGTCTTCGCGCCGTTTCCCGGCGCTCGGCCCGAGCGTCGACCTGTGGTTCAACTTCCGGGTCGGCTGCGGCTGCGGGCCCTGCGTACGCGGCGACGAACGACCGGCCAACCTGGCGGCCTTCCAGGCGGCCACGGGGTTCGACGGGACGCAGAGCGCCCTCCTCATGCTCGTCGACGGCACCGGGCACTGGTCGTACGTGCGCATTCCGAGCGCGGGCTATCAGGACCGACGGGACCTGCGCCGACCTGGCCAACTTCAAGAACATCCACGTGGCGGTCGATACGGCCTCGGCGACGCTTCCCGCGCCCCCGAACGGGAGCCGCGACCCTCGTGGATCCCGGTCTACCTCGTCACGGGCCTCCAGGTGATCTCCTTCCGCGTCCTGACGGACGGCGTCGACGGCCTTCCGAAGCTGCAGCAGAAGCTCGGCCTTTTCGACCCGACACGGACAACCCGGGCGACCGGCGTTCACGAACGTGATGGAGAACGTCGAGGACCTGCAGGTCGCGTACATGTACTCGCGGACGACGCCGCCCGCCGACGGGCTGTCTGGAACACGGCGTCCCAGACGATCAGCTCTCGGCGAACACCGGCGTCGCCGGCGATCGACCGGCTGCCCGCAGGCCGGGTGCGACAACGCGTTCCGTTCCAGGCGGGCCCGAGCGGCGCCCCGCCGCCTCTCGACATCGCCAACGTGATCGGAGTGCGGGTCTCCGTCACGGGGCGGTCCCCGCTTCTGCCGCTCGCGGCCCAGAAGCTGACGAACGTCGACGTGAGGGGTTCCCTGGCGGCCGACGGCGAGCCAGCATTTCCGTCCGGCTCCGAGGACCACCCGTCACGATCGGATCCGGAGCCGCAATACGACCTGTTCGACCACTACCGCGCGACCGCGACCCTCCTGCTGCGCAACCGGATTCCGAGGGGATGATGAAAGCACGCGGCAGCGCCCTCGTCTCCGTGATCCTCGTTCTCCTCGTCCTGACGATCGTGGGAGTCGGCATCGCGTACTTCACGTCCATGGAGGACCGCCTGTCGGGGAACACGCGCATCACGAAGGCGGGCTTCTACGCGGCGGACGCGGGCCTCAGGCGCGGCGAGGCCCTGCTGGGCGAGGTCATCAATCTCGACCCGACGATCTGCGGCGCGCAGACGCCTGTCGCAGCTCCTCGCGGCCGCGCCGGCGCCGATCCTCACGGTCCCTGGCGGGGGATACGTCGCGCGGGTGCTCGACCTCTCGACGATCTCCACAGCGCGGCTGCCTCGGGGCGGACCGCCGGACGCTACCTCAACGTCGTCATCCCGCCCCCCGCGTCGGTCTCCGTCGTGGACCAGGTCACCTACTCGCTCTACCTCCGCAACAACGTGGATGACGCGCAGGGCACCGACGTCGTGGACACGGACAACATCGTGAACCTCGTCTCCGTCGGAACGGTGCAGCTCGCGGCGGGCGTTCTCGTGACGAAGATCGTCGAGGAGCAGCTCCTCCTGACGGCTGGCGGGGGAACGACCGGAGGCCAGAAAAACGTGAACGCAGGTGGAACGAACACCGTCACCGGGAAGGGCGTGTTGACAACAGCCATGACGAAACCTCGCCGCCCCATCGCCCTTCCGGTCCACCGTGCGGAAGGGGTGCGCCTTCCTGCTTCTCTTCGCGATGAGCTTCGGCGGGGCGGGCACCCTCCAGGGCGCGACGCGAACCGAAGGGTACGACCCCCTTCGCCAGATCACCGCACAGCTTCTCCGCGCGAACCTCCTCATCCTCCAGGACGTCAGCGGCTCGATGCGCTGGGACGTGCACGGCGCACTCCCTCCTCGAGGACGAGGATTCCGTCGGCCGGCTCGTCTGGAGCGTCACGTGTCTCGACGGGAACCCCGGCCCGACGCCGACGCCCACGGTCACGCCGACGGAGACGCCGACGCTGACGCCGACGCTGACGCCGACGTCCACCGACACGCCCACGGCCGACGGCGACGCTCACGCCCACCCTGACGCCACGCACGCCGACGCTGACGTTCACGCCGACCAGGACGGAGACGTCGACCCCGACGATCACGCCGACCGTGACGAATACGCCGACGATCACGCGGACGCCGACGATCACGCCGACGTCGACGATCACGAAGACGCCGACGATCACGCCGACGGTGACGATCACGCCGACGCGCACGCCGACGCGAACGATCACGAAGACGCGGACGCCGACGAACACGCGGACGCCGACGAAGACGCGGACGCCGACGGGGACGCCGCCCAACACGCCGACGCGCACGCCGACGCCGACGATCACGAAGACGCCGACGATCACGCGCACGCCGACGATCACGCCCACGACGCACGCCGACGGGCACGGCGACGCGCACGCCGACCCCGACGTCACGCCGACCGTCCCGACGCCTACGCCGACGCGCACGTCCGACGCCGACGATCACGCCGACCGTCCCGACGCCGACTGCGACGCCGACGCGGACGGCCACGCCGACGCCGACGATCACGCCGACGCGGACGCTGACGTTCACGCCGACGGCCACGCGGACCTTCACGCCGACGCCGACGTTCACGCGCACGTCCACGCCGACGTGTGACGCCGACGTCGACGTTCACGTTCACGCCGACGCCGACGGCCACGCGCACGTCCACGCCGACGCGCGACGCCGACCGTCAGGATCAACGACCTCACCGTCCCGAGAAACCCGCTCGTGAGGCCGGACGAACGGCAGCCGCGTCCAGGCCTCGGCGCGGCCGCGCGGCCTGCCCGAGCCGGTGGCGCTGGTCGCGTGGAACGGGTCACGCCCGGGGTCGATGAACCTGGCTTCGAATCTGGCCTCGGATTCGGATTCCTTCGAGAGCCTTGCTGCCGCGCGAGCCCCATGGCGTCGCGCTGGGGATCGCGGCCCTCATGGCCGCCGCGACGCCCACGCCGACGCCGAACCCGTTGGGCATCGGGTGCCACCGCTGGCGCTACGCCCTCCGGTGGGAGCAGCCCTCGCGACTCGCGATCCTCAAGAACGTCCTGGGCGACTCCGTGACGACGTACACGGACTACAAGGCGCCCGGGAACGGGGACCAGAACGACTGGCCGGATCCGATCGCCCACAGCGGGATCGCGGGCGCATGGAAGTGGAGCGCGCCGTCACTGCCCACGGTGGGAACGTGGGCCCACGACTGCGGAGCCGTGGGCGGCCCGGCCTGCAAGGCGCCGTCCGCGACGGACGTCGAGGGCGAACAGCCCGGAATCTACTACTCGAAGGGAACCTGGGACTGGCCCGACCCGAACTCGCCGTTCCCGCTGTCCTCCTCGCTACGACCCCAACTACCCGCCGCTCTATCACCCGGGAGCCGACACGACGGGCTCGCGCATCTACGAGGACGTGTCGACCGCTCCCACGGTCTTCGTGCCCGGGCCTTACCCGAAGGACCCGGTCACGGGGGCGCTGATTCCCGGCGCGTACGACGGCTGGGCCTGGACGCTTGAACTACGGCTACGGACCCGCCCCGAACAACGACATCGTCTACGGTCCCGACCCGGGTCCGCCTCTCCCGCTGATGGACGAGACGACGACGGCACGCGAATGGAATCGACTCCATCCCCGGCAGTGACGGGGACGCCGCTCTCCTTCCCGCCGAGCTGGCGACGCGAGGGCCGGGACCCGGCCTCACATCGGGGCCCAGACCCAGACCCCGAGGCCGGGCGATCCGAGCCGTGATCCGGTTCGCGGGCCTCAACCAGCCCTCCTGGACCATGAACCTGCCCCGGGACGTCGTGGGCAACACGAAGGACGTCGTGAACTGGGGCCTCATGACGTACTACCACGTAAACGGCGCGGCCTCTCCGACCTACAACGCGCTCAAGAACGTCCAGACCATCGATATCGGCCCCGGAGACGTCACCGTCATCGAAGGCCACATGCGCCTCAGGTCTCAGCCGGAGGCCTATCCCGGCCTCGCGGCAGCGGCGGCACGCCCACGAAGGGCGCCATCGCCCAGGCGGACACCTCCCTGACCGCGACCTGGGACGTGGACCCGAAGAAGGCGTGCAACCGCGCCTACGGGGTCATCCTGTGCACGGACGGCGTGTCGAACATCAGCAACACGGGCAGCCCGACGGACGTCCCCTGGGACTCGACGGCGACGCCGTGCGCCCCGGACACGGACGGGAGCGCGTTCGGCAACTTCCCCCCGGGCGCCGCGGAAGCCATGTATCTGAACGCGCACCAGGCGGGGCCGGGAGACGCCATCATCCGGGCCCGGACGTTCGCGATCGGAATCTCGCCCGACGTCTCGCGCTGCGAGCTGAACCGCACCGCGTATCGCGGCCGCACCGACGCGAACGCGGCGAAGAGGGACGCCGGGTTCGTCCTCTACGACATCGACCGACCCGCCGGTCCTGCGCGGGGACGTCCGCCTGCCGCACATCGACCCGCACCCGACGTCGGCGGGACGGCGGTTCCGACGAACGAGAGCGGGCCCGGAACCCCGCCTGCGCCCAACCGGTTCGGCCCGGACCAGACGCCGGCCGGACAACAGGGACTACGCGTTCTTCGCGAACGACGCCAAGGCGCTCCACGACGCCTTCCTCGCGATCGTGCGGGGCTCGGCGAGCGGCGACTACACGACGAGCGCTCCCGTCTCGGGCGCGGCCGTCAGCCTCGGAAACACGGTCGTCCTGACCTCGGCGACGTACCCGCTCTGGCACGGCCACATCAGGGCGCTGGACACGACGCCGTGTTCGACCACGCCCGGCCCGATCGTCGAACTCTGGGACGCGGGAGACGTCCTGAAGAACCCGTCGCAGCCGTGGCACCCGACGCCCGCGAACCGGCAGCTCTACACGTGGGATCCGGCCACGCGGCGCCCTGATCGAGCATCGTCGGGACCAATGCCGGGGCCATCGACGCCCTTTGCGGCGGCCTGCGGAATCACGCCGCTGCGCGTCATCGACTTCATGCGTGGGAACGACGGATCCGGCGACGAGACGCCGCGCGACTGGCTGCTGGGTCCGTCCATCAACGTGACGCCCGCGATCGTGGGCCCGGCGCAGCAGTACTTCCAGGCGGGAAACGTCCGAATCACAAGCCCTTCGAGGGCGCCGTACGCGAACGCGGCGCACGCTCGCGTGGCTGGGCGCCGACGACGGGTTCCTGCACGCGTTCGACTTCGGGGACGTCGACCATCCCGGGGACGGCGCCGAGGTGCTCGGCCTCCTGCCTCCGAACCTGATCGCGAACCAGGTCGACGCTCTACAACAACTTCCTCGACCCGGACCCGCAGGTCAAGACGGACACCGGACAGAACGCCGGGTTCCTGTTCGAGGAGCACACCTGGGGCGTCGCGAGCTCCCTCAGGTTCGCGGACGTCTGGTTCGGCCCTCCGACGAGCGCCTACAAGACGGTCGGGTTCCTCACCGAGGGGCCGGGAGGCGACCTCGTCGCCGCGATCGACATCACGCATCCCTATGGGAACCTGCTGAGCAGGCCGAGCCGTCTCGGCCCGGACCCGAACTACGGCGTATTCACCGGCGTGAATGCGGGAAGCCGGTCGACGTCCTCTGGACGAAGAACTCCTCGGACTACGCGGGCCTCTTCGGCTCCTGGAGCGTGCCCGGCGGTCGCGCCCGACACGTTCACGACGAGCCGAAGATGACGTTCGGCGCCGGCATCAACCCGACGAGCCTCTACAACGCGCCAGCAAGAACGCGAACATCTTCGTCGTCGATCCGGCCGACGGTCGCTCGCTCATGTCGACGACGGCGGTCGCGCCCCTGGCGTCGCCGAGCCCCCTCGTGGGCCACCAGACGTTCACCGACTCGATCTTCTTCCAGACGAACGCGCGCGGGCTTCCAGAACGACAACATCGCGAACCTCTCGCTCCAGGGCGACACGAACGGCCGCGTCAACGCCGCTCTGGGGGACGAACTGGCCGAGCCCGACCTCGGGCGTCCTCATCGACCTCAACGCCGCCGGCGGGAGGCCCCGCAGCCGCTCTACTATTCGCCGGCGGCGAACGGGATCGGAACGCTCGGCTTCCAGATCTACGCTCTCGCGAGCGGCAGCTTCTACGAGACGAGCCCGACCGTCTCGGGCTGGAACGTGAACCGGACCGGCGCCGACCCGCCGGCGGGCTCGGGCTTACCCCAACACGCTTCCCCGTCTTCGTCCCGACCCTCTTCGTCGCGACGAATCCGTACAAGATCACCGATCCCCTCTTCGGCACGACGCCGCTCGGCTCGGGAGCGCTGGCGCCGCACGTCATCAGCAAAGTCATCGGCGGCGAGACGACCGGAATTCCGCTCCAGACGGGCCCCTGTCCCGGCCCGACCTGCGACCCGACGTACATCCCGGGCGTCCACACGCGCCTCGGCATCCACACGCAGGTCACGTCCTCGCCGCTCCTCGTGGGGAACGTGACGTCGCCTGAGCAGCACGTCTTCTTCACCGTCTTCGATCCCGACTTCGGCTGCCACGGCTACTCGTACATCATCGACGTCGAGTTCACGGTCGCGGCGGGCGCGCGCGCCGGCTTCAGCGCGACGACCGTCTACGCCGCCGGCGCGGGCGCCGCGTCCGGATTCGTCGTGACGGACAAGCGGCGCCTTCATCGCGCAGAGCGGCGTCGGAAAGAACGAGGCGACGCTCATCAAGATCGACATTCCCGAAGCCCTCGCTGCCCGGCCAGCCGAACTTCCGCCCCGTGTGGTGGAAGGAGCAGAAGTAAGCGCCCGGAGGCGGGAGGGAAGCTCCGGCCTAGACTCCGGGCGCGTGGTCGCGGGGGCGAGGCCGTTCCTCGGGGAGAGGGGGTTCTCCATGCGAGAGCTCACTCTCACCCTGCTTCTTCTGGGCGTCGTCATCGTCGTCGCGGTCAGGCTGATCGACCTCAGGACGAAGCTCCTCGTCGTCGAGAAGGACGTTCCCGGACTCGGCGGAGTCCTGGAGGTCGCGGTCCGCTCCGTCTCGCGTGATCTGGAAGGCGCTTTTCGCGGCGGCGTGCCCGCTTTCCGAGGCCGTTCGCCCGGTCGAGGACAACACGGGCGCGGAGGGCGTCACCTCCTACCGCGACGCCGGGAGGAACGGTCGCCGTTCGAACGGGCACCGACCAGCTCCGCCTTCGCGGGGTGATCCGGTCGCCGCGGCTGGCCGTCGAGCCTCGCCGGACGGACGGGCGTCCCCGACCGGATCCTGAGAAACGCCTCTTCGGTGCCTCTTCGGGCAGGCCCGCCGCGCGAGGACCGCGACGGCGCGAGGAGCCTCCAGGCCGTGATCGAGCATCTCGGGGCTCCCGCGCCCGGCGTCGAAACGGTTCTTCCTCGTGGCCGATTCCGCGGGCCGTTACGCCGTCGCCCTCGTCAAGGAGTGGAATCGCTTCTCCGGGCGCCGGCTCGGACCCTGGAGTTCCTCCTCGACTTCACGGATCCGGACGCCGTGAGCCTGAACCCGGGCGGCGAGGCGGGTGCCGCCCGCGCTCTCTCGGAAGTCGGTGACCGGGGGAGTTCTGGACGACCTCGTCTGGTTCGTCGCGCAGGGGCCGGAGGGGCGCCCTCCGGACTACGACGCGTCGAGCGATCCGCCGTCGATGAGGTTTCCGCACCCGTATCTGGCCGTCGCGGCCTTCGCGGGCGAGGGCCGCTGGGAGGTCGCGCGCGTGGGAGAGGACGTCGAGGATCTTCAGGTCGCCTGGGGGCTCGCCGGCGCGGGAGACGCGCTCACGTGGCGGGGCGACGTCGCCGGGAGTCCGGCGCCGAGGGCGAAAGAGCTCGTGGATCCCGCCGGAAAGCCGCTCCTCGTCGCGCTGAAGATCGCGATGACGGCGAAGGCGGAGCACCGCTACGCGCGCGGGCGACGGCCCCCAGCCGCCGATCGATTTCGTCCCGCTCCTGAACGCGCCCGCGCCCGACCCGCTGCGCGGCGTCGGGCCCGTGGGCTGGAGCGCCGACGAGAGCCGGCGCATCCCGTTCGAGCGAGCGACGCGAGAGGTCGTCATCCCGACCCGGTCGGGCGGTCGAAGGGGAACGCGGGCGTGCGAAGCACGCGGCGCGCCAGCCCATTCCGAGGTGTAAAATACGAAGGCGATCAGCCTCGAAAGGGGGTCCCATGCGACGGCTCCTGGTGGTGGTGGTTCTCGCGTGTCTCGCCGGCCTCGCGGGGGCCGACGAGATCTGGCTCAAGGACGGTCGCCGGATCGTGACGAAAAAGCCGCTCGTTCAGAAGGGCAGCCTCGCGCTGCTCACGACGACGGACGGAGTGCTCCTGTCCATCCCGCTTTCGGAGATCGACCTCGCCAAGACGGCCGCCGAGAAGGCGCGCGTCGCGGCGGCCACGCCGGTGCCGACCGCGAGCGTCCCGAAGCCCCTCACGCCCGCCGAAGCGGCGAAGCAGAAGAGCGGCCGCCGGGCCGCCGTCGTCCTCACGGACGACACCGTGGCGCACGGAATCGGCGAGGAAGCCGGCGAGAGGAAGGAAGGCGAGGGCGAGGGACGGGTCGACGTCGCGAACACGTCCGCCACGAAGACGAAGGACGGTTACACGTTTTCCGGCTCGGTGATCAACGGCGGCGCGTCGGAGGTCTCCGGCGTGTCGGTCACGGTCGAGGTCGTCGGCAAGGACGGCAAGACCTTCTCGTCCGCGTTCGCGCAGCTCGCGAAGGACACGCTGGCGCCCGGCGAGAAGTCGACGTTCACGGCGTCGACGCCGCTGGAGGGCGAGGCCGCGTCGTACCGCTACGTGCCCCGCTGGCAGGTCCGGATTCCGGTCAAGACGGCCGGCGACGCGAAGGCGCCGGAAGGCGCAGGCCCCGAAGCCCGAGGCCGAGGGCGCGCCGACGCCCGCCCCGACCCCGCCGCCGGTCCCGACGCTCGTGCCGATTCCGCGATCCGACGTCGCGCCGCCCGCCGGCGAACCCGCCGACCGGAAATCCGGCGAGCGGCGTTTTCATCCCGCAGAACGACACGACGAAGCCTTCGCCGAAACCTCCGGGCACCTGATCCGCCTCCTCGGACTCTGATGCCCGCGGAGATCCTGCTCGTCGAAGACCGCGAGTCTCTCCGCGCGATGCTCGCGGAGACGCTGACACGAGAGGGCTACAGCGTGGAGGCGGTCGCGACCGGCGAAGAGGCGCTGCGCCGTCTCGCCGAGGGCCGCCGCTACACGCTCGTCCTCACGGACTTCAAGATGCCGGGCGCCGACGGTCTCGCCGTGCTCCGGGCGGCGACGGCGTCCGACGCCGCCATCCCCGTCGTCGTGCTCACGGGATTCGGCACCGTCGAGACGGCGGTCACGGCGATGAAGATGGGAGCGGCCGACTTCCTGAGCAAGCCGGTCGACCCCGACCTCCTGCTGCTCCTCGTCGCGCGGCACGTGCGCGCCCGGCGCTCGGCCGTCGCGCACTCGCTCCTCGCCGCCGAGGCGGGCCTCGCGGGAATGCCCGACATCGTCGGCACGTCGCAGGCGCTCGCCGAGGCCCTCGAGCGGATCCGGCTGGCCGCCGCCTCGGACGTCACCGTCCTTCTGACGGGCGAGTCCGGCACGGGCAAGGAGCTCTTCGCGCGCGCCATGCACGCGCTCTCGCCGCGGGCGCCGGGACCGTTCGTCGCCGTGAACGTCGCCGCCCTGCCGGAGAACCTCGTCGAGAACGAGCTCTTCGGGCACGAGCGCGGCGCGTACACGGGCGCGAGCGAGCGGCGCGCGGGGCGCTTCGAGCTGGCCGACGGGGGCACGCTCTTTCTGGACGAGATCGGCGAGCTGCCGGCCGGCCGCCCAGGCGAAGTTCCTGAGGGCCGTCGAGGAGCGCACGTTTCTCCGCGTGGGCGGCACGGCGCCGATCGCGGTCGACGTGCGGATCGTGGCGGCCACGAACCGGGAGCTCGCGTCTCTCGTCAGGTCGGGGGCGTTCCGCGAGGATCTCTTCTATCGCCTCGACGTCTTCCCGGTGCGCCTGCCGCCGCTCCGCGCCCGCAAGGAGGACATCCCGCGCTCGCGAACGGCTTCGCGGCCTCCGCGGCGCGCCAGGTGAAGAAGAAGGTGCCCTCGTTCTCGCCGGCCGCGCTCGAGCGGCTCCAGGCGCACGACTGGCCGGGAAACGTGCGCGAGCTTCGCAACGTCATCGAGCGGGCCGTCCTCCTCTCCGCGTCGAGAGGTCATCCGGCCGGCGGACATCGTCGTCGGCATCCCGGGCGAGACGCAGCCGCGATATCCCTCGCTCGACGGGACGCTCGAAGAGACGGCGGACAGGTGGAGGCGCGCGGGCGAGGCGGCGCGAATCCGGCGCGCGCTCGAGGCCACGGGAGGCGACAAGGCGCGCTCCGCCGAGGACCTCGGCGTGCCGCTCCGGAAGCTCGCGCAGAGGATGAAGGAGCTGGGGATCTGAGGAGCCCGCGTTCGCACTAGAATCGGTCTCACGATGCGACGGGTGTCGCCCTCTTTGTTACTCGTCGCCTCGTTCCTGGCCGCGCTTCCCGTGGCCGCAGGGACGCTGCCCGAGTTCGACGCGTTCGCCGCGCTCCCGCCCGCGCGCCGCGCGCTCGCCGTTCGGGCCGAGGACGTCAGCCGGCCCGGCATGGCCGTCCACGTCGAAGAGCGGCTGGGCGTCCCGAGTTTCGTCCGCTTGTCGAATGCCGGGGAGCGCGGCCGCGCGGCCCTCCTCCGAAAACCCGTCGGAGCCGAGAGTGTTGCCCGTGCGCACCTCCTCGACCTCGCGCCGCTCTGGGGGCTCTCGGAGGAGGACGTCCTCCTCGCACCGCTCCAGCACGTTCACGACGTGGGGCGGGGGCCGATCATCGTCCAGCTGCGCCAGGAGGCGTTCGGCGTGCCGGTCTTCCGCGACGAGATCCGCGTCGCGATGGATCGCTCTTACGAGCCCGTCGCCATCGCGGGCTATCTGCCGTCCGTGGCGGGCCTTTCCAGGCCGGTCTTCGCGCTGTCGGCCGCCGACGCTCTCTCGCGGGCCGGAGCGGACCTCGGGATCGCGGGCCTCACCCCGGCCGACGTCGAGAGCCTCGGCCCGGCGCCGGGAGGGTACGTGCGCCTCGCCTTCGCGGCCGGACGGCGCGGCCTTCTCGCCACGCCGGCGCGCGCCAGGAAGGTCCTCTTCCACCTGCCTGGGCGGCTCGAGCCGGCATGGTACGTCGAGGTCGACGCCGTCGACGGGGCGAGCTCGGACCTCTACGCCTACGTCTTTTCGGCGGCCGACGGCTCGCTCCTGTACCGTCACCGGCTCGTCGCCTCGGACAGTTTCTCGTACCGCGTCTGGGCCGAGACCACGGGACTCAAGATGCCTCTCAACGGCCCGCAAGGCCGCGGCGGCGACCCTTACCCGGGCTCGACCCCTGATCGCTACCAGGCGCCCTTCGTTCCGCCGTCGCTCGTCACCCTCTCGTCCGGGCCGATCTCGACGAACGATCCCTGGCTCCCGGCCGGCGCGACGGAGACGAACGGGAACAACGTCGACGCGTATGTCGACCTGTCGTCCCCGGACGGACTTTCCCCCGGCGACTTTCGGGCGAGCGTGACCGCTCCCGGCGCCTTCGACCGGACGTACGACACCGCGCTCCCTCCGGGCGCGAGCGACGAGCAGCGCAAGGCCGCGGTCACGCAGCTCTTCTACGTCGCGAACTTCTTCCACGACTGGTACTACGACGCGGGCTTCAACGAGGCCGCGGGAAACGCTCAGGCGTCGAACTACGGGCGCGGCGGCGTCGAGGGTGACGCGATGCGCGCCGAGGCGCAGGACTTCTCCGGCCGGGACAACGCGAACTCGTCGACTCCTTCCGACGGCGGGTCGCCCCGGATGCAGATGTTCGTCTGGTCGATCGGGTCGGAGCGAGCCGTCTCCGTCGACGCGCCGGCCGCGGCCGCCGCGGTCTTCGACGCGGGCACCGCGGCCTTCGGTCCCGGCGCGTTCGCCCTCTCCGGTCCGGTCGCCGTCGTGGACGACGGCACCGGAACGCCCTCGGACGCGTGCGAGCCGTTCGCGGATGCCTCCTCGATGACGGGGAAGATCGCCCTCGTCGACCGCGGGACGTGCGCGTTCGTGGTCAAGGTGGCGAACGCGCAGGCGGCCGGGGCGGCCGGCGTCGTCGTCGTGAACAACCAGGGCGACGCAACGCTCACGATGGGGGACCCGGGGAACGCGACGGCGCTCCCGTACACGATCCCCGCCCTCTTCGTCGGCCAGTCGGACGGCGCGACGCTGAAATCCCTCGTCGGGGCCGGCCTCGTCGTGACGCTGAGGCGCGAACGCGACCGCGACGGGACGATCGACGACCAGATCGTCGCGCACGAGTGGGCCCATTTCCTGTCGAATCGTCTCGTCGGGAACGCGAACGGCCTGAGCGCGAACCAGGCGGCCGGTCTCGGAGAGGGCTGGAGCGACTTCAACGCGCTCCTCATCACGGTGCAGTCCGGCGACGCGGCCCAGCCGGGCAACGGGGGCTTCGGCGGGATCTATCCCCTCACGGGCTATTCGGTGGGCGGCACCGTTTCGAAGGGCGTCCCGAACCAGGGGTGGTACTTCGGGCTCCGGCGCTATCCGTACTCGACGGACATGACCAGGAATCCGCTGACGTACGCGCACGTCATGAACGGCGTCGCGCTGCCTCCCGGCCCGGCCGTCAACGCGGAGTTGTTCGGCGATACGGTGCTCGACGGTTCGGGCAACTCCGAAGTCCACAACACGGGCGAGGTGTGGGCGACGATGCTCTGGGAGTGCTACGCGGCCCTCCTCCGTGACACCGGGCGGCTCACGTTCGATCAGGCCCGGGACCGCATGCGGGCCTACCTCGTGGCGTCGCTCAAGCTCACGCCCGTGAATCCGACTCTCCTCGAAGCGCGCGACGCGCTCCTCGCGGTCGCGTTCGCGGCCGATCACGACGACCACGCGCTCTTCGTCCGCGCGTTCGCGAAGCGAGGCGCGGGCCCGCGAGCCGTCGCGTCCCCCGACCGGTTCACGGCGTCGAACGCCGGAGTCGTCGAGAGCTTCGACGTCGGAGGAGACCTCGGGATCGTCTCCGTCTCGCTCGAGGATTCCGTGGCGCCCTGCGACGGGGACGGCCGCCTCGACGCCGGGGAGACGGGACGCCTCACGCTGTCCCTGAAGAACCGCGGCCTCTCGCGCCTGACGGCGACCCGTCTCACGGTCTTCTCGCCGAACCCCGCGGTCTCGTTTCCGTCCGGCACGTCGTGGGACGTCCCCGCGACGGATCCGACGCAGTCCACGTCCCTGGCGCTGCCCGTCGCGCTCGCCGCGGGATCCTCCGGGATCCAGAGCCTCGGCTTCACTCTCACGCTCCGCGACACGGGGATGATCTCCGACACGACGGCGTCGTTCACGGCGCGGGGAAACGTCGACGATCTCGTCGGTTCGTCCGCGTCGGACGACGTCGAATCCGCCCTCTCGCCGTGGATCCCGGCTGTTGTCCCCGGCTTCGACCCCGCGGCCTCGTTCCGGAGAATCGAGGTCACCCCGTTCGACCACCGCTGGTCGTCGAAGGCGCAGTCGTTCGTCGCGGACCTGACCCTCACGTCGCCCCCGATCGTCCTCTCCGCGTCCGGGCCGTCGGGATTCACCTTCCGGCACCGCTACTCGTTCCTCTTTGGCCCGTTCTTCACGGCCGGAACCGACTACGTCGACGGCGCGATCATCGAGCTCAGCGGGGACGGCGGCGCGACGTGGGGCCGGGAGGACGTCACGCTCGCGCCCGAGTACACGCAGACGCTCTACGGCGGCGACGGGGCGATCAGCCCGCTCAAGGGTGTCCGGGCGTGGGCGGGCGACAGCCCCGACCTGCCGGGGTTCACCCGGGTGACGGTCGCCTTCGGCAGCTCGTGGGCCGGCAAGACCGTCCTCGTGCGATTCCGGCGGGCCATGGAAGGCGAGTTCGAGGAGAAGTTCTGGGAAATCGACGACATCGCGTTCACCGGCATCGTGAACACCCCGTTTCCGGCCCTCGTGGCGGACCGCGGCCGCTGCCGCCGCAATCTGCCGGTCTCCCGCGTTCGGCGGAGCGGTCGTCAGGAAGCGCTAGCTGGGCCGAGCGCGACGAGGGCGTCGCAAAGCTCGGCGTCCTCCTCCTCCGCGACGCTCCGGAGGTCGAGGAGGACGCGGCCGTCCTCGATCCGCGCGACGACGGGCGGCTCTCCCGCGCGGAGCGCCGCCGCGAGGGCGTCGCGCGGAGAGGTCCGCGATGCGCGAGCGAACCGCCTTCGAGGGCAGCGTCGACTCGGCGCCGGCGCCGCCCCCCGCGACGGCGTCGATGCCACGACCGCGGCCTCGAAGCCCGCCTCGCGGGCGCGCGCCGCGAGCGTCTCCGCGCGGCGCGCAGGGAATCGAGCGAAGCCTCGAGCATCCGGTGGAAGGGAATCTCGAGGCGCCGTCCGGACAGATGCAGGTCGAGCGTGGCGGCGAGCGCGGCGAGGACGAGCTTGTCCGGGCGCAGCGCGCGGGCGAGCGGGTTCGCCGCCGCGCGCGTCGGACGAGATCCTTCTTTCCGATCAGGATTCCCGCCTGCGGGCCGCCGAGGATCTTGTCGCCCGAGAAGCAGACGAGGTCCGCGCCCGCGTCGAGGGCCTCGAGCGGGACGGGCTCGTCCGCGAGGCCCGGCTCGGCGAAGCGCGCGGGAGCGCCCGCCCCGGCGTCGAAGATCACGGGGACGCCGTGCAGCGTCGCGCGAGCGACGCGAGCGCGGGGAGCGAGACCTCCTCGGTGAAGCCCACGATGCGGTAGTTCGAGGGCCGGACCTTGAGAATCGCGCCGGCGCCGGCCTCGAGCGCCTCTTCGTAGTCGCGCGGCGTCGTCCTGTTCGTGGTGCCCACCTCGTGGAGCGAGGCGCCGCTCTTCGCGAGGATCGAGGGCACGCGGAAGTCTCCGCCGATCGCGACGAGCTCTCCGCGCGAGACCGCCACCTTCCGGCCGTTCGCGAGCGTGTCGAGCGCGAGGAGGAGCGCCGCGGCCGCGTTCGTGACCGCGAGGGCGTCGACGTCGTCCCGGTCCGGGCGCGAAGAGCGCGAGGAGGAGCGGCCTCACGTGCTCGCCGCGCCGCCCGCGCGTCCCGGTCGGGAGGTCGTATTCGAGCGTCGAGAAGCCCGCGGCGCGGCCCGCGGCGGCGACGGCCTCGACGGCGAGCGGAGCGCGCCCGAGGTTCGTGTGCAGGAGGACGCCCGGTCGCGTTCACGACGCGCCGGGGCCCGGCCGGGGCTCTCTCCTCGAGCGCTCCGGGCGGCGGCGGCCAGAATCGACTCGGTCCGCGTCGCCCTCCCGGGGACGCGTCCGCGCGCCACCGGTCGGCCGCCTCGCGGAGGGCCTCCTTCGCGCGGGCCCGTCCGTGCCGGTCCGCCAGCGCTTTCCCGGAGGCGCTCTCGAGGAGGCGGTCCATGGCGGGAGGCCGTGGGGGCTCGGGATCCATGCGCGCCGAATGTAGACTACTTTTCGCCGATGGCCGTCTCGATCGCACGCGACCTCGATCTGCTCGACAGGAGCATCGCGTCGCTCAAGCTGGATTACGAGCGCTTCTTTTCGGGCGACCTGAAGGTGCCTCCGCTGCCCGCCCGCAAGAGCGTCGAGCAGGTGCTCCGCCGGGTCGGGAACGTCTCCGTCGACAAGGCGGAGGAGCGATTCCGGCTGCAGGCGCTCCAGAGCCGCTTCACGGCCCTCTCGGAGCTGTGGGAGAAGCGGCTCCTGGCCAAGGAGGAGGGCCGCGGCCGGGTCCGGGCGCCGATCCGCGTGCGATCGGCCGAGGCGCCGGCTCCGGCTCCCCCGGGCGACGCGGTGGCGGCGGCCTCCGTAAAAGGCTCCGGGCGGGGCGACCTGAGGTCTCTCTTCGACCGGTTCTGCGCGGCGCGCGCGGCTGCTCGGCGAGGACGCCTCGCGCCTCCGTTACGATCGATTCGAGGAGCTCGTGAAGAAACAGGCCGCCGAGATCCGGAGAGCGACGGGCGCGACGCGCCTCGCCTTCGACGTGCAGACGCGGGACGGGAAAGTGCGCCTCGTCGGCCGCGCTCTCCCGGCCTCGACGAAAGGAACACCATGAAGGTCGATCGCCGCGTCCGCTTCGCCGGTGCGCTCGCCCTGTGCGCCGCGTCTCGCCTGGCCGCTCGCCGCCAAGGACGTCTATCGGGGCTTCCTCGATCCGGGGAATCCCCAGCACCGGGCGACGCTCGACCTCCTCGATCGCCTCGAGAAGACGCCGAACGACGCCTCTGCTCCACAACGACCTCGGGTGCCTCATCGCGCGGGACGGCTTCTGGCGCGACGCCCTCCGCGAATTCGACGCCGCCGCGAAGCTCGACAAGGCGGACGGCCGCCCTCTCTACAACGCCGGCCTCGTCCACGCGATGCGCGGCGAATGGGGGAGCGCCGCGTCGTCGTTCAAGAAGGCCGTCTCGCGCGCGCCCGGCAACTGGGCGGGGTGGTGGATGCTGGGCTTCGCCGAGGAGCAGCGCGGAAACGTGTCCGCCGCGGTCGCCGCGTACAAGACGTCGCTGCGCGTCGACACCTCGCTGTTCGACGTGCGCAGGAACCCGTTCGCGGCGCGCACGCGCCTGAAAGGGCGTGTCCTCCTCGAGTCCCTCGATTCCCGGGGGTATCGCCTCGCGCTCCCCGCGACGGAGCAGATGGCGCAGCCCGACCTCGTGACCTCGTTCCAGCGGGGGCACGTCGCCGTCCACGCCGTCCCGGGCGCGCCCGTGCCGGCCGGCGCCCACGTCCCGGAAGCTCCGCGCCGCCAGGCCGGGACCGGGCGGCCCGATCGTCACGTCGGTGCCTGACGTGCCGGTCGTCACGGCCGTGCCGTCCGTCAGCACGAGCAGTCCGGCGCCCCCCAGGACTCGGAGAGAGCGCATCCTCGCCCAGCCCGTCCCGACCGTCACGCGCGCGAACGAGCCGATTCCGGCGGAGTTCCCCGAGCAGTCTCCGGCCGGACCCGCGCCGCCGCCCAGGCGGGTGCAGCCGGGCCCCGGCGTGAGAGACGAACGCTCCGGCCCCGGCTCCGACGCCGACGCCCGGGCCCCGGCGACGGCTGAAGCTCAGGTCAGGCGCCCTTCCACTTCGGGACGAACAGGGTCGGCGAGCCCGCCCCGCCAGAGCCCGAGGGCACGAACTTGAGGTCGTCTCCGACGGCCTCGACCGCGCGCAGGAGCTCCGACAGGCGGCCTTCCACGAGCGTCTCGGAAACGGCCTCGGCCGCCCGCCCCTTCTCCACCCAGTAGCCCGCGGCATGCAGGCGGAAGCGGTCCGCGGCGAAGTCCACCTCGGGTCGCGAGAGGAGGACGGCCGCGTAGAAGCCGCGAGCAGGGAGCCCGGAGAAGGTCCAGCGGCGCGACGCCCCGAGACGGATCCACGAAGAAGTTCGTGACGCCGATCGCGGGCGGGTCGGTGTAGGCGCGCCGCATCGCGTTGCCCGTCGGGGGCTTTTCGAGGCGGATCGCCGCCGAGGAGTCCGAGAGCCGCCCGGTGACGATCCCGCGCGACACGAGGACCGTGCGCGCATGGGGCGTTCCCTCGCCGTCGTGCGTCGCCTTCACCGGCCCGCCGGGAGCCGCCGCGTCGTCGACGAGAGAGAGAGCGGGCGAGGCGAAAGCGTCGCGCCCGTCCCGCGTGCGCGACGCGAGGAGCGCGTCTCCCTCGTCGCCGAAGAAGGCGGGCGCGAGGCGGCCCACGACCGGCGCCGCGACGTTCGGGTCCAGAAGCAGGTCGCCGCGCGCCGGCGCCGAGCGGCCGGCCGCGAAGGGGGAGGAGGGCGCGGTCCACCGCCTGGTGCGCGAGGCGCGCGAGAAAGAGCTCTTCGGGCCGCGAGGCCGACGCGAGAACGCGCGCGGACACGCTGCCGGCCGCGGTCCGCCCGGTCACGGTGGCGACGAGCGTGGCGATTCCGCTGCCGAAGGCGACGTCGCGTCCGGCCGTCGTCGCGACGCGCTCCGCGCCGCGCTCCGACGGTGAGGATCGCCTCGGTGAGGGAGACGGCGCCCTCGCCCTCGGCGAGGAGCGCGCTCCGGAAAGACGCGAGGAGCGCGCGCGCGGCCGGCTCGTCCGGGGGCGGGGGCGGAGCGGGCGCCGAAGCGCCTTCTAGGGCGACCGGCCCCGCGGCGCGGACCCCGCGGCGGGCCCGTGCCCGGCCGAGGACGAGTCGCGCTTCGTCGGGAAGGCCGTCCACGGCCTCGGGCGGGGAAGCCGCGAACGCGGTGCGCCCCGACCGGAAGAGGCGCAGTGCGAAGCCGCGCTCGTCGACGACCGAAAGCCGCGTGCCCTCCGCGTCCTCGACGAGCTCGATCGACGTCCCGCGGCGCTCGTAAGCCTCGGCGGATTCTCCCGCCGTGGCGTCGCACCGCGCCTGGGCGAGAAGGCGCTCGAGCAGCCCGTCGCTGTCCGGGGCTCACGAGCGGCCTCGCACCGCGGTGAGGCCGCGAATGAGAATCGCGGGCGACGCGCCGCCGACCGCCACGCCTTCGCCGCCCTTGACGCAGAGGCCGAGCCCGTTCGCGGGATGCGAGACGTCGCCGCTCTCCGTGTGCAGCTGACGCAGGGCGGAAAGGACGTCGGACGTGAGGGCGAACGGGCCGAGGGGCGCGCCGAGCGCGCCCCGGCGCACGAGGTCGGCGCTCTCGACGAAGAGCGTGAAGCGGCCGGACTCCGGGTCCGCGTGAGCGGCCGAGATCTCCCGCACGTAGAGCCCGTTTCCGCACGTCTCGAGGAGCTCGTCGCGGCTCGCGCGCCCCGGCGAGACGACCACGTTGGAAAGGCGCGGGCGCGGCGGGCGGCGGAAGTCTCCGCAGCGCGCGTGTCCGTTCGACGCGCCGGCCGGCGGTTCGGCGGTCGGTCACGAGGCCGTCCACGCACCCGTCGGTCGAGGAGCGCGACGGAGCGCGCGGGCGTTCCCTCGTCGTCCGCGAGATACGAGCCGGGGAGATCGCGCGCGCGTCGGATCCGCCGCGACGAAGACACCGGCGGGCGCGACGGCGGCGCGCGCGACGCGCGTGAGGACCGAGCCCCGCTCCGCCGCCTTCCGCCTCGAGCGGATGGCCGACCGCCTCGTGCCAGAACACGGACGCGGCGCCGGGCGAAAAGACGACGTCCACCCGCCCTTCCACGGCCCGATGCGTGGGGACGGGCCGCGCGGCCTCCGAAAGGGCGCGCGCGAGGGCGTCGAGCGCCGGGGCCCATGGAGCCGACGTCTGGAACGCGAACGGACGCGCCGCGTTCACGCGCCTGAGGACGCCGCTCGCCTCGAGGCGCTGGACGGTCCCGCAGGCCACGATCTCCCGCGCCGTCACGACCGCGCGCGAAACGAGAACGCGCGCGACCGTGAGCGAGAGCGAGAGCCCGCGCGGGTCGGGAAGCGCCCGGTGAAGCGCGGCGCCGAGCTGGGCCGCGCGCTCCTCCTCGTCGCGGGCGGAGGCTTCGGCCCCCGCGCCCGCCTGCGCCATTCCGCGGGACTTCAGGAACGGGGATCCGCCCGCGCGGCGCGAGGCTTCGCGCACGGCCTCCCGAAGCGCCTCGGGCCCGTCTCCGTCGCGGGCGACGAGAAGCGCCTCGCGGCCGCGCCTGAGGCGCACGGCGGTGCCGCGCTCGTCGGCGAAGGCCGGCGCGAGGAGCCCGGCCTCCGTCGCGGTCCACGAGACGCGCCGGCGCCGCTCGCGGAAGGCCTCGCCGCTCTCGCCCCGGCGCAGCAATCCCGAGACGATCCGGACCGCGTCCTCGGCGTCCTGGCGAAAGGCCTCGACGACGTCGCTCAACGAGAGGGATTGTAGGAGCGGGCGGAAATCTCGCGGACGTCGCGTCACGTCGTGCGATATCCTCGCCGGCTCATGGCTCTTTCCGACGCTCGCCTCTCGGCCCAGGCGGCCTTCGTGGCGCGCCGGCTCCTCTCCGAGGGGCTCGTCAAAGCCGCCTCGGCCGCCGACGTGCGGCACGCCCTCGAGGCCGCTCTCGCCGAGGACCGCGACCGCGAGCGGGCGCTCGACGAAGAGGTGAAGAGAGTCCTCGAGAAGAACGCCGCGGCGATTCGCGGCGCGAACGTCGACTACGCGGAGATGTTCCGGAAGGCGAAGAGGATGCTCGCCGAGAAGAAGAAAATTCCTCTCTGAACGGGAGTGCCATGCCACGTTCGATCGAAAACCGGCTGCTCGCCCTCGAGGCCCTTCGCGCGAAGGCGCGGGCCGGAGGCGGCGCCGCCCGCCGCGAGAAGCAGCACAAGGCGGGCAAGCTCACGGCCCGCGAACGGGTCGAGCTCCTCGGCGATCCCGGCTCCTTCGAGGAGATCGACCCCTTCGTCGTGCACCGCTGCCGCGACTTCGGGATGGACGACTCGGCGAACGAGATTCCGGGCGACGGCGTCGTCGCGGGCGTCGTGCGCGTCGAGGGCCGGCCGGTCTTCGTCTTCGCGCAGGACTTCACGGTCTTCGGCGGATCGCTGTCGGAGACGAACGCCGCGAAGATCTGCAAGGTCATGGACCTCGCGATGAAGGTGGGCGCGCCCGTCGTCGGCCTCAACGACTCGGGCGGCGCGCGCATCCAGGAAGGCGTCGTCTCGCTCGGCGGCTACGCCGACATCTTCCTGCGCAACACGCTCGCCTCCGGAGTCGTCCCGCAGATCTCGGCGATCCTCGGTCCCTGCGCGGGCGGCGCCGTCTATTCGCCGGCGATCACGGACTTCGTCCTCATGGTGCGGGGCACGAGCTCGATGTTCGTGACCGGGCCGGACGTCATCAAGACGGTCACGCACGAGGACGTCACGAAGGAAGCGCTCGGCGGCGCCGATACGCACGCGGCCGTCTCGGGCGTCGCGCACATCGTGGCCGACTCGGACGCGGACTGCCTCCAGAAGATCCGCACGCTCCTCCTGTTCCTTCCCTCCAACAACCGCGAGGACCCTCCGCGCCGCGAGACCGCGGATCCGGCCGACCGCGAGGATCCCGAGCTGGACCATCTCGTCCCGTCCTCGCCGAACCAGCCCTACGACATGATCGGACTCATCCGGCGCGTCGTGGACGACGGCGAGCTCTTCGAGATCCACGCCGACTACGCGAAGAACATCGTCGTCGGCTTCGCGCGGCTCGGCGGCAAGCCCGTCGGCATCGTCGCGAACCAGCCGGACCACCTCGCGGGCGTCCTCGACATCGACGCGTCCGTGAAGGGCGCGCGCTTCGTGCGCTTCTGCGACGCGTTCAACATCCCGCTCGTCACGTTCGAGGACGTGCCCGGCTTCCTGCCGGGCACGAAGCAGGAGTTCGGCGGAATCATCCGCCACGGCGCCAAGCTCCTCTATGCGTTCGCGGAGGCCACGGTCCCGAAGCTCACGGTCATCACCCGCAAGGCGTACGGCGGCGCCTACTGCGTCATGTCCTCGAAGCACATCCGGACGGACTTCAACTTCGCGTTTCCGACGGCCGAGATCGCGGTCATGGGGGCCGAGGGCGCGGTCAACATCCTCTACGGGCGCGAGTTCGCGGCCGCGAGCGATCCGGCCGAAACGCGCCGGGTCAAGGTCGCGGAGTACCAGGACGCCTTCGCGAATCCGTGGGTGGCGGCGCGGCGCGGCTACGTGGACGACGTGATCGCGCCCCGCACGGCGCGGCGGCGGCTCATCCGGGCGCTCGACCTCCTGGCGAACAAGCGCGACATCATGCCTCCGAAGAAACACGGCAACATTCCGCTGTGACCCGCCTCCTCATCGCGAACCGCGGCGAGATCGCCATCCGGATCATCCGCGCCTGCCGGGACCTCGGAATCTCGCCGGTCGCCGTCTATTCCGAGGCGGACCGCGCCGCGCTCCACGTGCGGCTCGCCGACTGGGCCGTTCCGATCGGCCCGGCGCCGGCGCGCGAGTCGTATCTCGTCGTGGAGAAGCTCCTCGACGCGGCGAAGAAGACCGGCGCGACGATGCTCCATCCGGGCTACGGCTTCCTCTCGGAAAACGCGGCCTTCGCGCGGAGAGTCGTCGAGGCGGGGCTCACGTGGGTCGGACCTTCGCCCGACTCCATCGCGGCCATGGGGAGCAAGACCGAGTCGCGCCGGCGCGTTCTCGCGGCCGGAGTTCCCATCGTGCCCGGCATGACGACGCCGGCAGGGTCCGCCGAGGAGATCGTGGACTTCGGCCGGGAGCACGGCTTCCCGCTCCTCCTCAAGGCCGCGGCCGGCGGCGGCGGGAAGGGGATGCGCGTCGTGAGGAGCGCCGGGGAGGTCCCCGAGGCGTTCGCGCGCGCGCGGAGCGAGGCCCGCTCCTATTTCGCCGACGACGCCGTCTACGCCGAGCTCTTCGTCGAGCACCCGCGGCACGTCGAAGTCCAGGTCCTCGGCGACGCGACCGGGCGCATCATCGCGGTGGGCGAGCGCGAGTGCTCGCTCCAGAGGCGGCACCAGAAGGTCTTCGAGGAGTGTCCCTCGGCGGCGGTCAGTCCCGACCTCCGCGCGCGCATGGAAGCCGTCGCCGTCGCGGCGGCGAAGTCCGTGGATTACGTGTCCGCCGGGACGGTCGAGTTCCTCCTCGCCCGGGACGGGCGCTTCTTCTTCCTCGAGATGAACACCCGGATCCAGGTCGAGCATCCCGTGACCGAGATGGTCTACGGCGTCGACCTCGTCGCGGAGATGATCCGGATCGCGCGCGGCGAGCCGATGTCCCTGCACGAGAAGCCGGCGACGCGCGGCCACGCGATCCAGTGCCGCATCTACGCGGAGGATCCCGCGCACGGCTTCGCTCCCTCGCCCGGCCGCATCCTGCGCCTCAGGAGGCCGCAGGGACCCGGCATCCGCGTCGACTCCGGCGTCGAGGGCGGCGACGTCGTGCCGCTCGACTACGATCCGATGATCGCGAAGTTCGTCGCGTGGGGGAAAGACCGCGACGAGGCTTTCCGGCGCATGCGCCGCGCGCTCGCCGAGTCGCGCGTCGACGGCATCGAAACCTCGATCCCCTTCTTCCTTTCGCTTCTCGAGGACCCGGACGTCGTTCAGAACCGCATCTCCACCCAGTTCCTCGACGGCTGGGCTTACATCCCGAAGCGGCCGCCGGAAGACGTCGCCGCGGCGTCGATGGTCGCGGCCGCGCTCGAGACGATGGACGGGGCGAAGAAGCGGAGGCCCGCGGCGGCCTCCGGGGGTGGGTCGGGGCCCGGCGCGTGGAGAACAGCCCGGACGTCCTTCGGGCTGCGCGAATGAAATTCCGCGCCCGGTTTTCCGACGACAAGGCGGGCCGCGAGCTCGACGTGACGGCGGGCGCGCCCTCGTTCGAGGCGACGCTGGAAAACGTGCCGCTCTCCGGAGACGCCCTCGAGGTGCGCGACGGCGTCTGGTCGCTCGTCGGGCCGGACGGCCGGCAGATCGAGGTCAGCGTGTCCTTCCTGAAGGACGGCTCCGTGCGCTCCTATGCGGCGGGCTGCCTGTTCGAGTTCGAGCTCCTCGACGAGCTGACGGCGCGGGCGTTGGCGGCGACCGGCGGCGGGTCGACCCGCCGGGTCTCTCACGCGGCGGCCGCGATGCCCGGCCGCGTGCTCCGGGTGCTCGTCTCGCCCGGCGAACAGGTCAAGCAGGGTCAACCGCTTCTCGTCCTCGAGGCGATGAAGATGGAGAACGAGGTCAAGTCCCCGAGGGACGGCGTGGTCGCGTCGGTGGAGGCCTCGGCCGGAAAGGCCGTCTCCGCGGGCGACGTCCTCGTGAGATTCGAAATCGGGGGAGAATAGATGAAGTCACGCGTCACGCTTCCTGTCGTCGCCCTGCTCGCCGTTGCCCTCGGATGCGAGGCGTCATCCCCCCCGGGACAGCCCGCGGCTGCGAAGTCGGCCGCTCCCGAGGCTGCCGCCACCGCGTCCGCGCCGGCCCGACCGGCCTCGAACGACCTCCTCGAATGGGTCGAAGGATTCTTCGCGTGGGGCGAAGGCAAGGTCGCGATCGATCCGGTCCCGCAGGTCGTCCTCGGCGGCGGCGCGCGCCTCGTCGCGGCCAAGAAGACGTTCACGGCCGACGCGCGCATGAACGACCAGGTTTTTCTCGTCGTGGAAGACGGCGCGAAGACGGTGCTCGTCGGCGACGTCATCTACGACGAGGAGCGCGCGAAAAAGCCGGCACCGGTCCGCACCGAGGCCGATCTCGATGGCCTCCGCGCCCGGCTCAAGCAGTACCTCATCGGGGCGTTCTCGCTGGTTCTCGACCCCGCGAACGACCGCAAGGGGTGGAAGGCCGTGATCGTGAAGGCCGACACCGGATACGGGAACTACCCGATGCCCGGTTTCGTGAAGGCGGATGACGGGACGCTTCTCGTCCTCGGCCGTTGGTGGGACCGCGCGCGATCCGTCGCCGAGCAGCGGAAGGAGTACATCAAGCTCGCCGGAACGCCCGCCACCGGCCCGGCCGACGCGCGGGTCACCGTGGTCGAGTACTCCGACATGCAGTGCGGGTTCTGCAAGAAGCGCACGCTCGACTTCGAGAACCTCGTCGCGAAGCTGAGCAAGGAGCTCAAGATTCGGCGCTACGTCAAGTCGTTTCCGCTCACGGGCGCGCACCCGTGGGCGTTCCGGGCGTCCTCGGCGGGCCGCTGCTTCTTCGACGGCCCGGGCGGGGCGGACCTCTTCTTCCGCTGGAAGTCGAACGTCTACGCGAAGCAGGAGGAGCTTTCCGTACCGCAGGTCGACGCCTTCGCGATGGACTTCGCGGTCGCCAACGAGATCGACGAGAAGGTGTTTCGCTCCTGCTACCTGCAGGCGAAGGCGAGCGAGAAGATCCACGCCGACCTGACCGAAGGCTGGGCCATGCGCGTGCGCTCGACGCCGACCTACTTCATCGACGGCGTCTACGTGTCGTGGTTCGCCGACAACGTCATGGAGGAGTTCCTGAGGAAGACGTATCTCGGAGGGAGGGGACTGCCTCTTCCGACGCCCCCTGTGGTATCGACTCCGGCCAAGCATTGAGATCGGCCACGAGTGCACTCGCCCGGCGCTGGCTGCTTCTCTTGCCCTCTCACCTTTTAAGAGATCTCTCTCTCAATTCTTGAACGGCACCTGGAGCGCGATCCAGATCTTGACCCTGTGGCCGTCCTTCGTGGCGGGTTTCCATCGCCACTGCTCGAGGGCTGACTTGCTCGCGTCGCCCAGGCCCACCTTCGGCGTCGTGTCGCGCAGAATCTCGACCTTGGCGGGCTCCCCGTTTTCGTCCACGAGGACGCGCAGGAGGACGGTCCCCGAGATGTGACCCTGGATGGCGACGCGCGTCGCCTGCGGGGTGACCCGCCGCACGGGCACGGCAGGCGTGTCGACCAGATCGGTCTCCACGAGATCGCCGTCCTTCACGGCTGGTGCCGCCGCGGCGGCCGCAGCCTGCTGCGCCTCGGACTTGCGGCGCGCGACCGCTTCACGCGCGAGGCGCGCTGCTTCCTCGCGGTCCGCCTTTTCGCGACTGGGTGCGGGCGGTTTCTTCGCTGTCCTTCGACTTGCCGGCCTCCTCGGACGTCTTGTCGATCTCGGCGCGCCGCTTCTTCGCGGCGGCTTCCTGGTCGTGCGCGGCCTTCGCTTCGAGCTTCTTGAGCTCTTCCTGGACCTTCTTTTCGACGGCGGCCGCGAACAACGGGTCTTCCTTCCCGACGACGACGGGAGCCGGCGTCGGGAGCGGCGTGGGCGGCGCGAGCGTGGGCGCCGGCGCGGGCGTCGGCACCGGCACGGGAGGCTTGGCCGAGGGCCTGAGCGCGAAGAAGGCGCCGGCCGACAGGAGCAGGACAGCTCCGACGGCGACGGCCCACGGCGGCGCGCCGCCGAGCTGCCTTTTCCGCGCGGGTCCCGCGACGGCTCGCACCGGGATCGGCGCCGTGCGCGGCGTGCGCTCCGGAGGCCGGAGGGGCGGCGCCGGCAGGCGGCGCGAGCCGGTGGAGGACTCGAGCCGCCGCGAGCCCGTGGATTCGAGCCGGCGTGATCCCGTCGAGGATTCGAGGCGGCGCGAGCCGCTTCCCTCGACCGCGGGTGGGGGGAGGGGCTCGACCGCGGGAGCGGGAGGAAGGGCGAGCGTGCCGGGGTCGATCTCCTCCTCGGCGGCCATCTCGAGCCTCTCGCGCTGGATCGCCTTGTCGAAGTTCTTCTGCAGGAAAAAAGCGAGGTTGAACGTGGAGGGCGCGTAGGGGCCGCCATAGACGAGCGCCGACAGGTCCTTTCGGAAAGACGAGACCTGGTGATCCCTCATGCGCGGGTCCGGATGCAGGGCGCGCCGAAGAAGCCGGCGGATGTCCTCGGGCACGGGTGTGCCGTCCACGGCGAGGTTCGTGCTTTCGACGGACTCCAGGGCGACGCCGGGTTGCGGCGCCCGGCCCGTGAGCGCTTCGTAGAGAATCGCGCCCACCGAATACAGGTCTCCGGGCGTCGACGGTTTTCCCTCGGCGAGAACTTCCGGCGCGACGTAGGAGCGCGAACGTCTGTCGTGCGCGCGAGCTCTTCAGGGCCGGAAGAGGCCCGCGCCGAGGCCGTGTCCGAAGACGCGCGCTTCTCCCTCGTTCGAGATGGAGACGAACGCCGGCACGAGAAACCCGTGCGCCGCGCCCGTGACGCGCTCGACGGGCGCTCCCGCTTCGAGGGCGCTGAGCAGCCGCTCGGCGATGAGGAGGCCGTGCTCGACGGGCAGCGGCGACCCGAGGAGGCGCGCGGCGAGAAGGTGGTCGAGCGTGCGCCCCTCGACGTACAGGGTGCCCAGGAACGGGATGTCGTCGATGGCGCCCATCACCGTCCCGCGCGCGACGGTGGGGCCCTGGACGTCGTCGACGAGATCGACGGCCGTCTCCATCGCGGACAGGAGCGCGGCCCGGTCGATCGCGGCGGCCGTGAACGTGCGCACGAGAAGGAACGGCTTCAGCCGGGGCGCCCCCGCCGTTCCGGCCCGCCAGGCCTCGCCCAGGGCGTCCGTGCCAAGGGCGTGGGTCAGGACATAAGGCCCGAACGGCCGCGGGCTCGGTGCGGAGGCGCTCATGAGCTTTTCGGAAGCGGACGCTCAAGTCTAGCAGGAGCGAGACAGGCGTCAGCGGTTCTCTGCGGCCTGCGCCGCCCGTCGCGTCTGTCGGTAGCGTGCCGCGTTTCGCTGCTGCTCCTCGTAGCTCGCGGAGAACGAGTGCGACCCGTCGCCCGCCGCCACGAAATAGAGGAACGACACGTCCGCGGGGGCGATCGCCGCCCGCAGGGAGGCGAGCCCCGGGTTGCAGATCGGGCCCGGCGGAAGGCCCGGGTTCACGTACGTGTTGAAGGGCTCATCGACGGCCAGCTCGGAGCGCGCGAGAGAGCCGCGCCAGATCCCGAGCCGCTTCAGGGCGTAGATCGTCGTCGGATCGCATTGCAGGAGCATCCCCTTGCGCAGGCGGTTCCGGTAGACCGCCGGCCACGATCGGCCGTTCGGCGGTGACGGCCGTCTCCTTCTCGACGAGCGAGGCGAGGGTCGTGGCCTGCAGCAGCGTCATCCCCTGCGCGCGGGCCTTCTGCTCGAAACCGTCGGGCAGCCGCCGGGCGAACTGTCGCGTCATCGCGCCGAGAATCTCTCGCGCGCCCATCGATCGCGTGACGATGTACGTGTCCGGAAACAGGAACCCTTCGAGCGTGGGCGCGTCCTTCGGGACGCCGTCGAGCTCGTCCGGTTTCTGGAAGAGCGTCTGATAGTCGCGCAGCGTGGAGAAGCTCTGCGACGAGAACAGCGTGAAGACCTCGTCGGCGGTGAATCCCTCGGGGACGGTGATCCGGTAGGTCACGACGTCGCCGGCGACGATCGAAAGGACGACCTGCTCGGGCGTGCGGGGCCCCGCGAAGCGGTATTCGCCCGCCTTGAGCGTCTTGCCCGGATGAAAGACCTTGAGGGCGACAATGCCGAGCCGCCAGTCGCGGAGCACGCCTTTCGACTCGAGCGTCTCGAAGACGCTCACGGACGGCGTGCGGGGCGCGATCGACACGATGACCTCCTCGCCCGGGTAGCCCTGGTACGGCGTCCGGAGGAGGAAGGACGCGAGCGCGAGGGCCACGGCGATCGCGAGGACGACGAGAGCGAGCACCCACGCGACGAGGGGCGTGGCGTGGCGCCCGTGGGCCGAGCGGTGTTCGAGCACGGGGCGGCTTCGGCAGGCGCCTCAGCGCGGGCCGCGCGCCTCGTCGCGCTCGAAGAAATAGTCGCGCAGGAGGACGGCCGCCGCTTCGGCGTCGCGTGCGGACTTCCGGCGCCGCGCGCCGAGGCCGGCGTCGACCAGGGCTCGCTCGGCGGCGGCGGTCGTCAGGCCCTCGCCGTGGAGGTCCACCGGCAGGCCCGACGTCTCGCGGAGGCGCCGGGCGAAGTTCCGCACGCGGCGCGCCCACGTGCCTTCGCTGCCGTCCGCGCTCACGGGGTGGCCCACGACGATGCGGAGGACGTCGCGTTCCCTCGCGGCGGCGGCGACGGCGGCCGCGGCCTGCGCGTCGCTCGTGCGCGGCACCACGCCCACCGGCACCACGACCCGGCCCGTCTCGTCCGAGACGGCGAGGCCGATCCGCTTCTCGCCGAAATCGACCGCCAGGACACGCATGACCGAATCGTAGGAGGCCCACTCGGCGAAGTCCACTCCGGCTACAATTCCACTCTTGCCGGCCAGGCTCCGGAGCCGCGCTTCGGGAGCACATCCTCTATGAACGACGTCTTCGTCCTCTCCGCCGCCCGGACGCCGGTCGGCACGTTTCTCGGCGCGCTCGCGCCCCTTTCGGCTTCGCGCCTCGGCGCGGTTGCGATCAAGGCCGCGCGTCGAGCGCGCGGAAGTTCCCGCCGCTTCGGTCTCCCACGTGTGGATGGGAAACGTCCTGCAGGCGGGCCAGGGCCAGGCGCCCGCGCGGCAGGCGGCGCTCGCCGCGGACCTGCCGCCGTCCACGGGCTGCATCACGGTCCACAAGGTCTGCGGGTCGGGGATGCGGTCGATCATGGACGCCGCGAACGCGCTCCGCGCGGGCGAATTCGACGTGGCCGTCGCCGGCGGCATGGAGTCCATGTCGAACGCGCCGTACCTCCTCCCGAAGGGCCGCTCCGGCCTGCGCATGGGCCACGGCCAGGTCTCGACTCGATGATCTCGGACGGCCTCTGGGATCCGTACAAGAACGTCCACATGGGCAACTGCGCGGAGCTGTGCGCGGCGAAGTACTCGTTCACGCGCGAAGCGCAGGACGCGTTCGCGCTCGAGAGCTACCAGCGCGCGCGCCGCGCGAACGAGGCGGGCGACTTCAAGGCCGAGTTCGCGCCCGTGACGATCGAGGCCAAGAAGGGCGCCGTCACGGTGGATCGCGACGAGGAGCCGTTCGCGACGCCGCTCGAAAAGCTCGAGAAGATGGGGACCCTCAAGCCGGCCTTCCAGAAGGACGGCACCGTGACGGCCGCGAATTCGTCGAAGATCAACGACGGCGCGTCGGCGCTCGTCCTCGTCTCCGAAGCGGCCCTGGGGAACTGCAAGCCGATCGCCCGTATCGTCGCGCAGGCGTCGCACGCCCAGGAGCCGGAGTGGTTCACGACGGCGCCCGTCGCGGCCGCGCGAAAGGCGGCCGAAAAGGCCGGGATTCCGCTCTCCCAGATCGACCTTTTCGAGGTGAACGAGGCGTTCGCGGTCGTCGCGATGGCGTTCATCGAGGACCTCGCTCTCGACCCGAACAAGGTGAACGTGAACGGCGGAGCCGTCGCCCTCGGCCATCCGATCGGCTCGTCGGGCTCGCGCATCGTGACGACGCTCATCCACGCGCTCCGCGCCCGCAAGAAGAAGTACGGCCTCGCCTCGATCTGCATCGGGGGCGGCGAAGCGACGGCCGTCGTCGTCGAAGCGCTCTAGAATCGGGCCGATGATCGACAAGGTCGTCCGCGGGGCCTCGCCGCGGGAGGCGGCGGCGAAGGCCGTGAAGGACGTCCCGTCCGGCGCGACCCTCGTCGTGGGCGGGTTCGGCCTCTGCGGGATTCCCGAGAACCTCATCGCGGCGCTCGCGGCGAGCGACGTCCAGGGCCTCACGTGCGTCTCGAACAACTGCGGCGTCGACGACTGGGGCCTCGGCATCCTCCTCGGGAAGAGAAAGATCCGGAAGATGATCTCGTCCTACGTCGGCGAGAACGCCGAGTTCGAGAGGCAGTACCTCGCGGGCGAGCTCGAGCTGGAGTTCTGCCCGCAGGGCACGCTCGCCGAGCGGATGCGCGCGGGCGGGGCGGGCATCGCCGGCTTCTACACGCCGACGGGCGCCGGCACGATCGTGGCCGAGGGCAAGGAGACGAAGGTCTTCGACGGGCGGGAATACGTTCTGGAGCGCGGCCTCGTGGGTGACTTCGCGCTCGTCGCCGCGTGGAAGGCCGACCGGCTCGGCAACCTCGTCTACCGGAAGACCGCGCGCAACTTCAACCCGATGGCCGCGACGGCCGGGAGGATCACGATCGCCGAGGTCGAGGAGCTCGTGGAGCCGGGCGCGCTCGATCCGGACGAGATCGACACGCCCGGCATCTTCGTCAAGCGCGTCGTCGTGGCGCCGCGCGTCAAGCGCATCGAGCGGCGCACCGTGCGGAAGGGCTGAGGATGGCGAAGCTCGACCGGGACGGCATCATTCGGCGCGCGGCGCAAGAGCTCGAGGACGGGATGTACGTGAACCTCGGCATCGGCATGCCGACGCTCGTCTCGAACTTCATCCCGAAGGGCATGGAGGTCATTCTCCAGTCCGAGAACGGCATCCTCGGCATGGGTCCCTACCCCCCGGAGAGCGAGGTCGACCCCGACCTCATCAACGCCGGCAAGGAGACCGTCACGGTCGTTCCCGGCGCCGCGTTCTTCTCGTCGGCCGACTCCTTCGCGATGATCCGCGGCGGCCACATCGACCTCTGCATCCTGGGCGCGATGCAGGTCGACGCCGAGGGATCGATCGCGAACTGGATGATCCCCGGAAAGCTCGTGAAGGGGATGGGCGGCGCGATGGACCTCGTCGCGGCGGCGCGGCGCATCGTCGTCACGATGGAGCACGTCGCGAAGAACGGCGAGAAGAAGATCCTGAACCGCTGCACGCTTCCGCTCACGGGCGAAGGCCTGCGTCCACCGCATCATCACCGACCTCGCCGTCCTCGACGTGAAGAAGGGCGGAGGCCTCGTCCTCATCGAGCGCGCGCCGGGCGTCTCGGTGGACGAGATCCGCGCCGCCACGGAGCCGCCGCTCGAGGTCGAGGGCGACGTGCCCGAGATGAGAGGTCTGAAGGCCATTCGGGCGCTGCCGTCCACTTGCTGCGCCTCGACCAGCATGGTGCGTTTCGGCACAGGAAACGGTCTGCAAATTTCTTCGAAGGTGAATGGGGCATCTGCGCGCGCCGGACCGGCCGAATTCCGCCGTGGCGCCCCAGCGCGCCGAAGCGCCCATTCACCCTTCTAAGAAAATCCACCGACACCGTTTGCTCCGCCTGCTGCCTTTTTGGGTCGTCCTCACCGTCTGCACGGGAGCAAGAATCTCTCTCTCCCAGTCTTCCTTCGATACCGACCCGTTCGCCGCTCGCTTCCGCGAGCGCGGCGGATGGGAGCCGAAATTCAAGGTGCCCGAGAAGGGCGGGTCGATCCGCATCACGATCGACGCGGGCGAGCCCGGCGGCCCGCAGGGCAAGCAGACGTTCATCGAGGAGGACCTCTTCACGGCGGACGCGCCGCCCGGCAAGTTCGTCACGATCGAGTACCAGGACCTCAAGCTCACGGCGCACAGCGTGCACGGCAGCCTGAAGGCGAAGACGGTCGTGGCCGAAGGCGACGTCACGCTCGAGCAGGGCGCCTCGAGCATGCGTGGCGCCCGGCTCGAGCTGGACCTCGTCGAAAAGACCGGGCGTGCTCACGGACGGCCGCATGGACCTCGAGGGCGGGCTCCACCTGAAGGGCGCGACGCTCGCGAAGGTCGGGCCCCGCACGTTCTCGCTCACAGACGGCATCGTCACCTCCTGTGATTTCTGCGAAGGCGAGGAGCCCGCCTGGAAGTTCAAGGTGAAGAGCGGCAGTGTGACGCTCGAGGAGTTCACGCGCCTCAAGAACGTGACGTTCTCGATGGGGGGCGTTCCGCTCCTCTGGACGCCCTATCTCATCTGGCCGGCGCTGCAGGGACCGGGCCTCGGGCTTCCTCATCCCGGGCCTCGGCTACAACTCGACCCGGGGCGGGTATTTCGGCATGTCGTATTTCTGGGCGATCAACCGCTCCGCGGACGCGACGTTCTCCGGCGACTTCTACACGGAGCAGTACTACGGGCTGGGCGCCGAGCTGCGGGCGCGTCCGTCCGAAGGCACGCGCTTCGAGGGCAGGTACTACATCATCAAGGACCCGACCATCGACGCCTGGCGCTGGCAGACGCAGGGGGCGCTCGTCTCGGACGACCTCGGCCCGAAAGTCCGCGGCGTCGTCACGTGGCTCGCTCTCTCGGACCCGGACTTCTTCCAGGACTTCAACCGCAACTTCAATCTCACGTCGACCCGCTCTCTCAAGAGCGAGGGGTTCGTGACCTGGAGCCCGGATCCGTTCGCGCTGAACCTCCGGGTCTCGCGCGAGGAGGCTCTCGGCTATGGCTCCGGCGTCGGTCGTGAGCGTGCGCCTGCCGACGCTCGAGGCCAGCCTGCGCCCGACCCCGTTCTTCGGCCAGGCGGTCTTCGTCGAGGCGTCGGCGCAGGGCGGCGTCCTGAAAACGGACCGCGGCGAGGGCCTCCCGTCCGGCACGTACGACCGCTTCGATCTCTTCCCGAAGGTGAACGTGCCGCTCTCGCTCTTCCCGTGGCTCTCGTTCGAGACCACGGCCGGGGTGCGGCTCACGACCTACGGGAAGTCCCTGTCGCCGTACGGGACGAGCCTCGAGGATCTCCGCTACAACCGCGAGGCGCTCTCCACGACCGTCTCCCTGACAGGGCCCGCTTTCTCCCGCCTCTTCGAGGGCAAGCTCGGGCCGTTCACGAAGTTCAAGCACGTGATCGAGCCGCGCGTCACGTGGGACACGCTGACGGGCCGTGACGACTTCTCGTCGACGCCCCTCTTCGACGAAATCGACTCCCTCGTTCCGACGAACGTGATCCGGTACTCGATCCTGCAGCACCTTCTCGCCAAGGGGAACGAGGGGGGCTCGCGCGAGATCGCCTCGTTCGAGGTGGCCCGTCGTTACTTCGTGAAGCTCCCCGGCGAAGGCACGGTCGCGGGGCCGGTTCCCGACACCCAGCGCAGCTCCCCCTGGGACTTCATCCTGCGGGTGAACGCCACGTCCGCGCTGAATCTGGACGTCCGGACGACCTGGGATTCCCACGCGAGCCAGGTCACGGCGGCGAGCGTGACGGCGGTCCTGACCGGAGCCGAGCGCACACTCGCGCTCTCCCTCTTCGACAGCCATCCGGTCTTCGTTCCCGCGGAGCTCGACCCCGGCGCCTCGGCCCAGCTGAGGGTGTCGGGGGGGATGCCGATCCTGCCGAAGCGCCTCCGGTTCGACGTGGAGGCGAACTACGACCTGACCAAAGGGCGCATGCTCGAGTCCCGCTCGCTGCTCACCGTTCAGGCAGAATGCTTCAAAATACTCGCGGAATACCGGGATTTGCGCACCGGAGACCACGCCTTCGAGGGATTTCCGGGTGGCTCTGACTCTGAAAAACGTGGGCAGCTTTCTCGACTTCACCGGGAGCCTCCCGTGACGCTTTTTCGCCGCGAGAGAGATTCCGCCCCGCCGCGACACTTCCACCGTGATCCGACTCCGGTCGCCGGGTTTCTCCTTCTGCTGCTTGTCTCTTCCTCCGGGCTGCGCGCCGAGGGCGGGGCCGCGAACGCGACCTGCGGCTCGGCGCTCGTCGTCGACCCGGCGGCCCTGCCATGGTCCTCGCCGGGCCTGGACACGCGGGCCGGCGCGGACGACGGCAGCCCGCCCATTTTTCCGTGCTACTCGAAGGGACAGCTCTCGACCGGCGGCCAGGCGCCCCCGGCTCGCCTCGTCTGGTTTTCCTTCACGCCCGCGGAGTCGGGCACCTATCGGATCGACACGCTCGGCACGGACGCCGGCGGCCGACTACGACACGATCCTCGGCGTGTACACCGGCTCGTGCGGATCGCTCGATCCCGTCTCGGGAATCTGCCGCCAGAACGGCTTTTTTCCCGACGACGCGCCCGGGTCGCTCCAGTCGTCGGTGACGCTCCTTCTGGAAGCGGGCACGACCTACAGGATCGCCGTCGGGCGGCATCGGCCAGCCCGACGGCTTCACGGGCCGGTTCGAGCCCTCGAAGGGCGGCCTCCTCAAGCTGAACGTCTCCCGGGTGGCGGTCGGATACCCGTACGCGTACGTCGTCCCGTCGGTCGCGAAGACGGGCGGCTTCGTGAGCGACCTCGCCGTCACGAACACGGAAGGGGCGGACGGCCAGTTCGTCATCCAGTATCTCGGGCACGGAGAGCGACGGCGACCAGAACGTCCCGGCCCTGCAGCCGGCCTCGAGCCCCCAGTACATCGCGCCTTCCGGCTCGCGTGAGATTCCGGACGTCCTCGGCTCGTTTTTCTCGGTTTCCTCGGATTTCGGCGCCCTCCTCGTCCAGTCCACGAACAGGCTGCTCGTCGGCGCCCGGACCTCGGCGCCGGCTCCCGGAGGCACGGGCACGTTCGGGCAGTTCACCGAGGCCGTGGACGTGTCCTCCGGCGCTTCGCCCGGCCTGGCGCTCGCGTTCGGCGAGACTGGGGCGGTTCGTCGCCGTCCGGGAGGACGCGTCCGCGCGAACGAACCTCGTTCTCGTGAACACGTCGATGTCGCCCTGCGTCGTCCTGTCCGGGGTACTGGACGGAGGCGGGAACCTGCTGGGCAGCGTCCGGACGTTCACGGTCCCGCCGCACACGATGATCCAGAAGAACCGGCTCAAGGACACGTACGAGATCACCGGCGCCGTGCGGGGCGCGTCCGTCCTCGTGAAGAACGTGACGACGGGCTGCGCCGTGGCCGGGACCGCCTACGTCGTCGACGGGAACACGGCGGCCGGCACGAACGATCCCTTCGCGGTGCCGCTGCGCAAGTAGGGGCGCGGTCCCCCGTGTAGACTTCCCCGTCCGTGCAGACGGTCATCCTCGGAGCCGGTGGAATGCTCGGGCGGGCGCTCGGACGCGAGTTCCCGGAGGCCGAGCGCTTCACGCGCGCGGCCCTCGACATCACCGATGTCGCCGCCCTTCGCGCGGCTCTCGCCCCGGACACGCGCCTCGTCCTGAACGCCGCGGCCGACACGCGCGTCGACGCCGCCGAAACCGACCCGCACCACGTCAAGGTCAACGTCGTCGCGGTCGGAGCGCTCGCGGCTCTCTGCCGCAAGCTGGATGCGACGCTCGTCCACGTCTCGACCGATTACGTCTTCTCGGGAAAGGGGATCCGGCCCTACCGCGAGGACGACCCCGTCGACCCCGTCAACGCGTACGGCCGCGCCAAGCTCATGGGGGAGCGGCGCGCGTTCGAGGAAGGCGGCGAAGTGCTCGTCCTCCGGACCTCGTCGGTGTTCGGCATGGGCGGCGTGAACTTCGTGGACACGATCCTGAAGAAAGTCGAGAGCGGCGCGCGCGACCTCTCGGTCGTGAACGACCAGGTCGCGCGGCCCTCGTTCGCGGCCGATGTCGCGCGGGCGATCCACCACCTCGTCGAAAAGCGGGTGACCGGGGTCGTGCACTTCGCGAACGCGGGAGAAGCCACGTGGCACGACCTCGCCTCGGAGGCGATCGCGCGCGAGGGCCACGCGGACGTCTGCGTGAGGGCGGTCTCGACGTCGGAGTTTCCCCGGCCCGCGCGGCGCCCTCGCTGGTCGGTTCTCGACACGTCGCTCTACGAGCGCCTCACGGGCGGCGCCCCGCGCTCCTGGCGAGAGGCGCTCGGGGACTACCTCGCCGAGCGCCGTGCCGCCGCGCCCGCGCGCCCCGTTCCATGACGTTGACGAGATCCGAGGCGGCGCGAAAGGCGCTGCACATCGGGATGGCAGGCTTCGCGCTGCTCCTGCCTTCGATCTCGTGGGCAGCCGCCCTGGCGGCGGCGGGATTCGCCGCTCTGTTCAATGCGTTCCTCTTGCCCCGGGTGACGCCGTATTTTCTTAGAAGGGAAGAGGGGGAGAGCCGCTTTTCGCTCGGGATCGCGCTCTACCCGGCTCGCGGTGCTCTTTCTGCTTCATCATCTTTCGCAGAAATCTCCCTGTCGCCGCCGCCGGATGGGGATACCTGGCGTTCGGAGACGGATTCGCCTCCATCTGCGGAATGATCCTCGCGGGACCGCGCCTTCCCTGGAATCCGCGAAAGACCCTTTCCGGCTTCCTCGGCTACGTCGGTCTTCGGCTTTCTCGGAGCGTCTTTTCTCTATGGATTCCTCTCCTCCCGGGTTCCTTCTTCCTCCGAGCTGATCTGCCTCCTCGCGGGAGCGCTCGCGGGCGCGGCCGCTCGAGAGCCTTCCGTCCGAGCTGGACGACAACGTCCTGCCGCCGCTCGTGGCAGCCGCGGTCCTCGCCTGTCTGCTCTCCACGCGCGCGGGTTGGTCGGACGCTCTCGAGCCGGGCGCGCTCCGCGGCGGCGCTCGTCGCGCTCGGGATCAACGTCGCGGTCTCCGCGATCGCCCTCGCGCTGGGTCTCGTCCGCCCGTCCGGCGCGCTCCTCGGGGCGCTTCTCGGAACGGTCGTCCTCGCGTTCGGCGGCGCGCCTCTCTATCTTTCCCTCTGGGTCTTCTTCGGCGTCGGGACGCTCGCCACGCGCTTCCACAGGGCGCGCAAGGAAGCGATCGGAAAGGCGGAGGAGAAGGGCGGGCGGCGGGGCGCGGCGAACGTCCTCGCGAACGTGTCCGTCGCGGCGTTCTGCGCGCTCGCTGGCGGGCCTCGCGCCGGCGGGCGACGTCTTCCGGCTCGCGGCCGCGGCCGCTCTCGCGACGGCCCTCATGGACACGGTCGGCACCGAGATCGGCCAGGCCGTCGCGTCGCCGACGGCCCTCCTGCCGGATTTCCGGCGGGTTCCGCCGGGCACGGACGGCGCCGTTTCCGTGGCGGGCACGCTGGCCGGCCTCGCGGCGGCCGCCGTCCTCGCAGCGGCGGGGTTCGCGACGTTCCTTCTCACCGCGCGCGGCGCCGTGGCCGTGGTCGCCGCGGCGTGCCTCGGCACCGTCCTCGAGAGCCTGCTCGGCCGGGCGGGAGCGCCCTGGCGCGTCTCGAACGGCCACGTCCTGAACTTCGTGAACACGCTGGCGGGAGCCGCCGCCGCGCCCGCGTTTCTCCGGGCCCTCGGGAGCCTCTCGTGAACGTGCGCCAGGCGGCGCGCCTCGCCCGCCCGTTCACGCTCCTGCCTCCTCTCCTCGGCATCCTGTCGGGCGCCGTGTGTGCGTTCGGCAGCGTCCACAACCCGGATCCCGCGCGGCGGGTGACGGGCGAGCTTCTCGGAGTCGTCGCGCTCGGATCGCTCTGCGCGTCTCTTCTCAACGCGGCCTCGAACGTGCTCAACCAGATCACCGACCTCGAGGTGGACCGCGTCAACAAGCCCGACAGGCCGCTCGTCACGGGCGAAGTCTCGCCGGCCGAGGCGTGGCGACTGGCGTTCACGCTCTACGTTCTCGCCCTCGTTCCGACCTGGTGGATCGTCGTGCCGAGTGCTCCCGGGCTCCTCGCGCGGGCCGCCGCCCCGCTGGCCGATCACCAGTGCTTCTTCCTGTTTCTCGCCGGCCTCGTGGCGACGCTCATCTACTCCAGTCCCGTCGTTCGGGAGGACGAAGCGCCTCGGAATCTGGGCGAACGTGACGATCGCGATTCCGCGCGGATGCCTTCTCAAGGTCGCCGGCTGGACGCTCGTCGCATCCGCGTTCTCCGCGGAGCCCTGGGCGATCGGGTCGATCTTCGGGCTCTTTCTCCTCGGCGCCACCTCCACGAAGGACTTCTCCGACGCCGAGGGGGACCGGGCGGGGGGCTGCATGACGCTGCCCGTGAAATACGGGAACCGCAAGGCGGTCGCGATCATCTCCCCCTTCTTCGTCCTCCCGTGGCTGCTCCTCCCGGTCCTCGCCCGCACGCCCGATCCCGCGGCGCCCACGCACCGGCTGCTGAGCGGCAATCCGGATCTCCTCACCGCGCTCGGCCTCCTTCTCGCCGCCTGGGGCGCCTGGACCGTCCACCTCCTGAGGAGGAACCCGGACGAGCTCGCCACGACCGAGAACCACCCGTCGTGGACTCACATGTATCTCATGATGATGCTGGCGCAGATCGGCTTCGCGGCCGCGTATCTTTTGTGAACTCCGCCCGCCAGCGTAGGATCGGAGCGCCATGATCGAGCCTTCCTATTCCGTCCCCTCGCCCGACCTGCCGGCCCTCACCGTACGGTGGGAGGGCCTCGTCGTCGCGATCGACGCCATGACCCTGAACACGATCGCCCGCAAGGCCACCCGGAAGGTGCCCGAGGTGCGGGAGATCCTCATCGAGCCCGAAGACGGGCGGCTCGGCCTGTCCGTGCGCATCAAGAAGGGGATTCCCATGGCCTTCCGCGGCCACCTCGAGTCCCTCCGCTTCAAGGACGGCTTTCTCGGATTCACGATCGCCGACCTCCACGTCTTCGGGGTCGTGCCGATTCCGAACTGGGTCATCACGAAGATCGTCGACCGGCAGCCAGAAGGGCGCGCCTTCTTCTATCCCGAGGAGCGGATCGTCGTCGTGAACCTCAACGGCGTCATGCCGCCGGAGCTCTCCGTGCAGGTCAAGGACGTCGTGTGCGACAACGGGGAGATGCGCTTCGTGTTCGGCCCGAGCCAGTACCGGCTCGACAAGGTCATCGCGGAGATGGGCAAGGATCCGTTCGAAGACGAGTGATCGGGCCTCCTGGAGGCGAAGCCTCTCCGCTTCGTTTGCGCTCATCAAGAGTGTCCACGAGCAGAAGCGCTAGCTCCCGTCCATTGAGCGATTTGCATCATTTTCTTCGAAACTTGAAGCGCCCACAGTCTTTTCTTCGGCGGGAAGGGGAAAAGCATGGGGAACCACACGGATGGGCGGCGACCCGGGCGGATGAGGCTATGGGTGATCGTCCTGGCGGCGCTCGCGGGTTCTCCTCTCTTTGCCGAGGACGCGCCGACCACCGGGAACGCGAAACCGACCTCGCTTGACGAGCTTCTCAGCCAGAAGGTGAGCGCGGCGGCCAAGTACGAGCAGACGGTGCGCGACGCGGCGGCCTCCGTGACGATCGTGACGGCGCAGGAGATCGAGACGTTCGGATTCTCGACGCTGGCCGAGCTGCTCTCGAGCGTCCGCAGCTTCTACGTGAGCTACGACCGGCACTACGACTACGTCGGCGCAAGGGGATTCAGCCGTCCGACCGACTACAACGACCGGATTCTCCTCCTCGTCGACGGGCACACGCTCAACGACAATACATACGAACAGGCCCCGATCGGGACGGACTTCGCGCTCCCGCTCTCGTCCGTCGAGCGTGTCGAGATCGTCCGCGGCCCCGGCTCCGCGCTTTACGGAACGAATGCGATGCTGGCCGTCGTCAACGTCATCACGAAGGCCGGCGCCGCGCTGGACGGGCTGCGCGCCTCCGCGTCGCTCGGCAGCTTCGGCCGGAAAGAGGCGGAGGTCGCGGGAGGAAAGAGATTCGCGAGCGGGCTGGACGTGGTGGGCTCGGCCCGCTACCTGAAAGTCGACGGGCAGGACCTCTTCTACCCGGAGTACGCGGACCAGGGCGGCGTTGCGCGCGAGCTCGACCACGACGAGGCCTTCGCAGCCCTCGTCTCGGCCCGGCTCGGAAGCTCCTCTCTGCGGGCCGGCGCGAGCTGGAGAGAAAAAGGCATTCCCACCGGAGCCTTCGGGATGATCTTCGGGGACCGGCGGGCGGGGACGATCGACGAGAGGGAATGGGTGGACCTCTCGCACGAGTTTCGGATCGGCTACGACAAAGCGCTCACGGTTCGAACGTATCTGGATCGATACCGTTACGACGGGGCCTATCCCTACGACTACGGTCTGATGACCGATCACACGAGGGGTCTCTGGGCGGGGGCCGAGGCGCGCCTCACCTGGGACCTGAGCTCCGGCAACCGCCTCACCCTCGGGTCGGAGTATCGGTATAACTTCCGATCGACCTATTCGTGGGAGACCGACGGGGTGCCGCAATACAGCGCGGACATTCACTCTTCGATCGTCTCGCTCTACGTGCAGGACGAGGTTCAGCTCGCCCGGGACCTCTCCGTGACTCTCGGTCTTCGCTACGACCACTTCTCGACGAGCGGAAGCGGGGTAGCGCCGCGGGCGGGAATCGTCTATTCGTACTCGAAACACGGGACCCTGAAGCTCCTCTACGGCGAGGCTTTTCGCGCGCCCAACACGTACGAGTTTCTCTACCAGGCGCCGGCGGACGCGGCGAATCCCTCCCTCACGAGCGAGCGGATCCGTACGTACGAGCTGAACGTGGAGCAGAGGCTGACCCCGTGGCTCCACGGCACCGTATCGGCATACCACTACTCGATGAAGGACCTCATCGATCCCCTGCCCGAAGTCGACGCCGAGGGCAACGTCCGATACCAGAATCACGGCACCGCATCGGCGAACGGGCTGGAGCTCCAGCTCGACGCGCGCCTGCCGAGCGGAGTGCGAGCCACCCTCAGCTACGCGCTTCAGGCGGCCGAGGACGAAACGGACGCGCCGCTCTCGAACTCGCCCAGGAACGTGTTCAAGGCGATGGTCTCGGCCGACCTCTTCGGCGCCGTGACCGCGGGAGCGCGCTTTCGCTGCGAGAGCCCCCGCCTCACCGTCTACGGGACCGAGACGCCGTCCTATTGCCTTACGGATCTCAACCTCACGTCGAAGCCGCTGAGCGGGTTCTCGCTCTCCCTCGCCGTTCGAAATCTCTTCGATCGGCGCTACGCGACTCCCGGCGGGGTCGAGCACCTCCAGCCGGCGATCGAGCAGGACGGGAGGAGCTTCGTCGGGCGCGTGAGCTGGGCGTTCTGAGGGAGAGCGCGTTGCGTCGGTTCACGATCGGTCCCGTCCTCGCTCTCCTCGCCCTCGCGGGACCGGCGTTCGCCCAGCAGATGCCCGTGCCCGTCGACGTGCAGGTTCCGGTCCTCCTCAAGGTGCTGACGTTCGATCGGCGCATCGCCGACGTCCGGGGAGAGAATCTCGTCGTGGGCGTTCTCTACCAGTCGGGATTCCGGCTTTCCAGCACCGTGAAGGACAGGGTCATGGACGCGCTCTCCAGCGCCGGCCCGAGCGGGCCCGCGAACCGCCGGCTGAGCGCCGTTGCCGTCGACGCGGACGGGAAGGAGAGTCTCGAGACGGCTCTGGCACGGCTCGGAGTAAGGGTGCTCTACGTGACTCCCATGAGGGCCTTCGACCTCCCGAGCCTCGTCGCGGCGACTCGCCGAAACAGGACGCTCACCCTGACCGGCGTTCCGGAGTACGTCGAGGCGGGGCTCTCGATCGGTCTCGATCTGAGGCAGGACCGCCCCCGTATCCTGGTGAACCTCCGCGCGGCGCGGGCCGAAGGCGCGGATCTCGCCGCTCCCCTTCTGGGTCTCGCGACCGTGGTCGAAGGGCGCCCATGACGCGCCTCCGAGGACCCAGTGTGGCCACCAAGCTGGTACTCCTCATCGGCAGCGTCGTCGGCGCTCTCGCCATCACGGTCTTCGCGGTGGTCCCGCCCCGAATCGAGCGCCAGCTCAAGGACGCTCTCCGCTACGACAGCGAGGGCCTGTGCCAGATGATCGCCTCCAACGTCGGCGCCTCGCTGGTCTTCGAGGACGCCCGCACGGCGCAGGAGCTTCTGCAGGGGGCCGGACGAAACCAGGACCTTCTCTACGCCGTCGTGAGGCGATCCGACGGAGGGCTTCTGGCGACGTTCCGCCGGCTCGGGGTCTCGGAAATACCGGATGGTCCGTTGAGCTCGGGTTGGTCCTTCTCTGCCGACGGGTCCCGGCTGGACGTCGAGACCCCGGTCGTCTCGGACGGGAAAGCGGTCGGGACGGTCCGAATCGGTGTCTCGCTCGAGAAGGTGCTCTCCGAAGTCGGCCGCAGTCGCCAGGGTCTGGCCGGACTGAGCGTGCTTCTCTTCGTCGCCGGCACCCTCGCCGCCTACTGGATCAGCGCTTTTGTCGTCAGTCCGCTCCGGGAGCTGAACGCCGCGGCCGAGAAGGTGGCCGGCGGAGACCGCGCGGAACGGGTCCAGGTGAACAGCGGCGACGAGATCGGCCAGCTGGCCGCCGTCTTCAACCGGATGGTCGATCGCGTGGAGTCGGCCCGCGGTGCGCTCGAGGAAGCGAACCGGGACCTGGAGGCGAGGGTCAAGGAGAGAACGGGGGAGCTCGAGGCGGAGGCCGCACAGAGGCAGCAGGCCGAGGAAGCCCTCAAAGGAAGCGAGAAGCGCTACCGGTCCCTGTTCGACGAGAACCTCAGCGGGACCTTTCTCTGCACGCCGGACGGAGTGCTCCTCGCCTGCAACCCCGCCTTCGCCCGGATCTTCGGCTTCCGGACTCCGGCAGACGCCTTGCGGCAGAGCATCGTGGGTCTTTTCCCCAGCCCGGCGGAGGCGGAGCGCCAGTTCAAGCAGCTCCGCGAGCAGGGCCGTCTCTGGAACGTCGAGCTGGAGATGCGGCGCCAGGACGGGAAGCCCGTCCACGTGCGCGGAAGCCTGGCGGGCTCCTTCCAGGAGGAGAAGCTGCGCGAGGTGCGCGGATACCTCTTCGACACGACCGAGCAGCGGTCTCTCGAAGAGCAGCTCAGGCAGGCCCAGAAGATGGAGGCCATCGGCAGGCTCGCGGGCGGAGTGGCCCACGACTTCAACAACCTGCTCACCGTCATCCTCGGGTTCGGCGAGCTGCTTCTTTCGAGGGTCGGGCCGGACGATCCGTCGAGGGGCGACCTCGAGGAGATCTGCCGCGCCGGAGAGCGGGCGTCGACTCTGACGAAGCAGCTTCTGGCCTTCAGCCGGCGCCAGGTCCTCGAACCGACGATCCTCGATCTGAACGACGTGCTCCGGAGCATGACCGCGATGTTCGGCCGGCTGATCGGGGAAGACATCCAGCTCGTGACGCGCCTCGCGCCCGCCCTGGCCTCGTCAAAGCCGACGCCGGCCAGCTCGAGCAGGTGATCCTCAACCTCGTGGTCAATGCCCGGGACGCGATGCCGACTGGCGGCAAGCTCGTCCTCGAGACCCGGGACCAGGATCTGGACGACACCTTCACGCGCACGGCCGACGCGCTCCGGCCGGGGCCCCACGTCGTGCTCACCGTCACGGACTCGGGCGTCGGGATGGACGCCGCGACGCGCTCGCATCTCTTCGAGCCGTTCTTCACGACGAAGAAGGCGGGAAAAGGTACGGGGCTGGGTCTCGCGACCGTCTACGGGATCGTCAGTCAGAGCGGCGGGTACATCGACGTGAAGAGCGAGCCCGGGCGCGGGACCTCGTTCCGGATTTTCCTGCCTCGTGTCGAGGCGCCCGCGAGCATCGCTCCCGCCGAGTCGGCGGGAATGCCGAAGACCCGGGGAAGCGAGACGATCCTGCTCGTTGAGGACGAGGACGCCGTCCGGCGGCTCGCGTGTAGAGCGCTCGAGGCGGCCGGTTACGACGTCCTGGAGAGCGGCGACGGCGCGAGCGCGCTCCGGCTTCTGTCCACCACGACTCGAACCGTTTCGCTCGTCCTGACCGATGTGGTCATGCCCGGCATGAGCGGGCCCGAGGTCGCGGCCCGCGCCGCTCAGCTCAAACCCGGCATTCGGGTTCTTTTCATGTCCGGCTACACCGATCCCGATGTCGCCCAGCGCGGCGTCCGCGAGCTGGGCACGGGACTTCTGCACAAGCCTTTCACGGCGGCGGCTTTGACCGAGAGAGTCCGCGTCGAGATCGACCGCTCGCCTTCGACGCGGCCTCGAATCTCGGGAACGTACAAGAGAGCGCTCTAGTCGATCCAGATCCTCACGTGCGCGTCGGGGGCCGTGATCTCCACGAGGTCGCCGCGCTCGGCGTGCCGGAGCTGCGCGACGAGGGCGTCGACGTCGAGATCGCGGTCGGCCGTCGAGACCGCGTCCACGATGCGCCAGGGCAGCCGGAGTGTCACGGTCTCCTCCGGCCGGCCGTGCTTCTGGACCTCCAGGGTCACCTGCTCGCCGTCCTTCTTGACGTGGATCTCGGCGTTCGTCGTGGGTGCGCACGACGTCCGTGCCGTCCGGCTTGTCCTTCAGCTCCTGGACGATCGTGCGGATCTCGGCCGCGTCCACGGACTGGTCGAAGTGGAGGTCCATTTCGCGCCGCACCTTCCCGAGAGAGGCGAAGCGCAGCGCGCCGGAGACGAACGCGTACGGGACCGAGAACGAGACCCGGTGGCCGGTCGTTGCGGAGGTCCTCGACCTGCATCCTGAGGAAGCGGGGCCCCCGGACGCTCCTCCGGGCGTGCCCGGGCACGAGCGTCGAGTAGACGAGGAGGAACACGGCGAACAGGAACAGGGCGTTGACGACGGATCGAAGCTCTCTTCCAACAGGCTGGCTCACGATGGCCTCCGGCTTCCAGAGAGGGAAACGAGGGCGGAGGGGAAAAGGTTCCGCCGTCCTCCGGCATGGACATTCCCCGCCGCCGATGCTAGCTTTTCCTCGAAGGGCGGGCCATGCCTCACTTCATTCACGACACGTGCATCGGATGCGGGGTCTGCGAGATCAAGTGCCCGACGCACACGATCACGGGCGGCAAGAACGAGAAGTTCGTGATCCACCAGGACCGGTGCATCGACTGCTCCGTGTGCGCCGTCTACTGCCCCGTCTCGTGCATCCAGGACCAGCACGGCGACCTCATCCAGAAGGTCAAGCCGAAGGACATCCCGAAGGCCATCGTGGACCGTGAGCTCTGCACGGCGTGCGAGTTCTGCATCGACATCTGCCCGTTCGACTGCATCCACCTCGTGGCCGACCCGCTCGCCCCGAACCTCCACTACAAGGTGGCCGAGGTGGACGCGGCCCCGTGCGTGTCCTGCCGCCTCTGCGAGACGGTCTGCGACAAGGACGCCATCTACGTCCCGAACCCGGTCACGCAGGCGAAGCAGTACCTGCCGGTCCTGTAATTGACCGAAATCCCTCCTTCCGAAACAGAAGAATCCTCCGTCCCGACTCCTGCAGGGCGGCTGCTCGTCCAGTTCTTCGTCATCCCGCTGTTCGTCGTCGGCGTGGCGGTCTTCGTCTTCTGGCTCTTCGGCGCCATCGCCGTCGACAAGAAGAACGCCGCCGAGCTGCTGAGCGACGTGCGCACGGGGAGCCGGAACCAGCGCTGGCAGTCGGCCTTCGAGCTCACGAAGAAGCTGCCCGCCCTCACGGATCCGAAAGAGCGCGCGGCATTCTCGGCCGCGGCGCTGCGCGCCTACGAGGGCGCCGAGAACGACGACCCGCGCGTGAGGCGGTACCTGACGCTCGTCCTCGGCCGCCTCGGGGACCCGCGGTCCGTCCCGCTCCTCGAGAAGGCGCTCGACGACAAGGACCCCGAGACGCGCCTCTACGCGCTGTGGGCGCTCGCCCTCGTCGGAGATCCCGCCTCGGCGCCCCGCGTGCGGCCGCTGCTCGAGTCCGAAGACCCCGGAATCCGCAAGACCGCGGCCTACGCGCTGGGGCGGATGGAAGACGGCGAGGCGATCCCCGCGCTGAGGAAGCTCCTCGCGGATTCCGTCACGGACGTCCGCTGGAACGCGGCGCTCGCCCTCGCGACGCTGGACGACCCCGCCGGGCGCGACGTCCTCGTCGGCATGTGCGACCGCGAGCGTCTGCGGTCGACGCCCGGCCTCACCGCGGACCAGCAGGAGGACGCGCTCCTCAACGGACTCCGCGGCCTCGTTCTCCTGCACGACCCGGCGGCGAAGGCGCTCGGCGGAGAAGATGGCAGACGCGGACCCCTCGCTGCGCGTGAGGCGCGAGGCGAAAAAGATCCTCCTCGGGGAGAAGGCAATCCGCACCGCCGCAGCCGAAAGGCGCGCCTTGACGGAGTTCGGAATTTTTGAGACTTTGTCTCACGTTTTTGCTCGAGGGGACGGATGACGGAAACGAGTTCGGTTCGAGTCGCGGTCGCGGAAAACGCGGCCGCTGCCCCCACGCGCCGCAGTTTCGTCAGCTGGCTCGCCGTCGGGTGGCTCGCGTTCGCCGCCGGCGTCGGCGCGTTCGTCACGACGATGGCGCGCTTCCTGTTCCCGAACGTCCTCTTCGAGCCGCCGTCGTCCTTCAAGGCGGGCTTTCCGTCCGACTACCAGGTCGGCGAGGTCGACGAGCGCTGGAAGGAGAAGTACCAGATCTGGGTCGTGCGCAACACCGAGATGATCTACGCGCTCATCACCGTGTGCACGCACCTCGGCTGCATTCCGAACTGGCTCCAGGCGCAGAACAAGTTCAAATGCCCGTGCCACGGCTCGGGCTACTACCGCTCCGGCATCAACTTCGAAGGGCCGACGCCGCGCCCGCTCGAGCGCGCGGCCATCTCCATCTCGCCCGACGACGGGCAGATCTTCATCGACAAGGCGCGGAAGTTCCTCTACGAGAAGGGCCAGTGGACCGATCCCGCGGCCTTCATCAAGACGACATAGGAGAAGAATGAGCCTCGAGAGATCCTGGAAGAAGCTCCAGCAGCAGGTCGTCGAGACGCAGATCTGGAAGTCCATCTTCCGGGTCGGCATCCCGAACACGAACCGCAAGCGCGTGCTCGCGATGCTCGGCAACGTCGTGCTCCACCTGCACCCGGTGAAGACGCGCAAGTCGGGCGTCAAGATGCGCTACACGTGGTGCGCCGGCGGGATGACGTTCTTCCTGTTCCTGACGCTCACGTTCACCGGCCTCCTCCTCATGTTCTATTACCGGCCGACGATCGAGTACGCCTACGGCGACATGCTCGACCTGCGCGAGCAGGTGCCCTTCGGAATCATGCGCGAGATGCACCGCTGGGGCGCGCACGCGATGGTGATCTCCGTGTGGATCCACATGTTCCGCGTGTTCATGACCGGCTCGTACAAGCCGCCGCGGGAGTTCAACTGGAACGTGGGCGTCGTCCTGCTCGTCCTCACGCTGCTCCTGTCCTTCACGGGCTATCTCCTCCCGTGGGACCAGCTCGCGATCTGGGCCATCACGGTCGGCTCGAACATGGCGCGCGCGACGCCGCTCGCGGGCAACGAAGGGCCGTTCGCCGCGCAGCTCGCCGTGAACGGCGTGAACCTCGTGACGGCCGGCAGCGACGCGCGCTTCGGCCTCCTCGGCGGGCGCATCGTGGGCGCGAACGCGCTCCTCAGGTTCTACGTCCTCCACTGCGTCTTCATCCCGCTCGTCGCCGCCTTCCTCATGGCCGTCCACTTCTGGCGGGTCAGGAAAGGACGGGGGAATCAGTGGGCCCTTTGAATACGAGTCCGTTGAGCGTTGGTTGGTCCGGGAGCGTTCTATGCTAAGCCAAGGCGAGCGCTCGATGAGCCCTCATCGGACCGCTATGAGCGGTCTGAAATCCCTCATCAACTGGCTCGCGTCGCCCGCCATCGCGGTGACGCTGTCGATGCTCTCTCTCGTCGGCGCGATGTTCTACAAGCCGCTCTGGACGAAAAAGGGCGGGCTCGTGCTCTTCGCGACGCTCGTGGGCGGGTTCGCGTTCAGCTTCACGGATCCGAACTTCCGCATCGTCGCGACCACGCCCGACAACGTCCCGATCCTCGGGATGCTGTTCCTCGTGGGGTTCTTCTTCTGGTACGCCATGTATCAGGCGCACCTGAACGACGCGCGCCTTTCGGCGGGCCTGCCGCCCCTCGAGAAGGACGACAGCGACAAGAAGGTCTTCTCGTGGCCCGACCTCGTCTACGTCGAGCTCGTCTCGCTGATCGTCTGCTCGATCGTCCTCGTCGTCTGGTCGATCGTGCTCAAGGCGCCGCTCGAGGAGCCCGCGAACCCCGGCGCGGCTCCGAACCCGGCGAAGGCGCCGTGGTACTTCCTCGGGCTGCAGGAGCTGCTCGTCTACTTCGACCCGTGGATGGCCGGCGTCGTCCTGCCGACGCTCATCATCGTGGGCCTCATGGCGATCCCGTACATCGACACGAACCCGCGCGGGAACGGCTACTTCTCCTTCCGCGAGAGGAAGTGGGAGATCGTCATGTTCTGCTTCGGGTTCATCATCCTGTGGGTCGTCCTCATCATCCTCGGGACGTTCCTGCGCGGGCCGAACTGGAACTTCTTCGGCCCGTACGAGTACTGGGACCCGAACAAGCTCGTCCCGCTGAACAACGTGAGCGTCTCGGAGATCTTCTGGGTCAAGTGGCTGAAGACGGCGCTCCCGACGTTCTGGCTCAAGCGCGAGCTGCCGGGAATCCTCCTCGTCCTCGTCTACCTCGGGCGCGCTCCCGGGCCTCCTTTCCAAGACGCTCTTCAAGCGCTTCTACGAAAAGATGGGGATGGTGCGCTTCTTCGTGGGCGTGAACCTCTTCCTCATCATGCTCGCCGTGCCCATCAAGATGTACCTCAGGTGGATCTTCAACCTCAAGTACATCGTCAACATCCAGGAATTTTCTTTCAATATCTGACATGGCCAAAGCACCGCCGCCCGAACCGATCGATCACCACTACGACATCAAGCGGCTGACGAAGGTCTTCGCGATCACGTCGATCCTCGCGCTGCCGGTGTTCGGGTGGATGACGTGGCAGGACTACGGGCGCGACTGGAAGTCCTGGCAGAAGAAGTTCGTCGAGAACGACCGCAAGAGGACGCGCGCGGCGCTCCGGGCGGCCTCCGAGAAGATCGATCCCGAGGTCGAGGAGAAGTACCTCGAGCAGAAGCGCGAGGGCGCGCGCGAGCTGCGCCGCAATCGCGCGGCGGTCTCGGAGGCGGAAGAGCCGGACGAAGAAGGCCGAAGGGGCCTGGTACGACGCCGATCAGGACTTCCGCTTCAAGAAGGCCGAGATGGACACGGCGCGCTACGTCTTCGAGACGCGCCAGAAGGAGAGCCCGAAGTCGCCGGCCACCGAGTCGGCGCGGAACGAGCTACGAGCGCCTGAAGGCGGCCTACGACGCGAGCACGGTCGCGGAGCAGGCCGCCCGCGCGAGGATGGGACGCGGCGAAAGCCGAGCTGGCGGCGCTCGAGCGCACGAAGAAGGAGGCCGAGGAGGCGCTCGTCAAGCTCGATGCCGACTACGACCGGTTCCAGGCGAAGATCAGGACTCTCCGGCAGAACGACGCGTTCTACTTCGTGCGCAACGCGCCCATCGCCGACATGCTCGCTCCGTCCCTCAAGATCCAGCAGGTCCAGCTCGACGGCCTCTACAACGACGTGAACTTCCTCAGGAGCCAGCGCGTCGACCGCTGCATGACGTGCCACATCGCGGCCGAGACCCGGGGCTTCGAGGACAAGGAGAAGTACCCCCAGTCCGTCCTGAGGACGCATCCCCGCCTCGATCTCTTCGTCGACTCGAACTCGCCGCATCCGTACGCGACGTTCGGCTGCACGTCGTGTCACGGCGGCCGCGACCGCGCGACCGACTTCACGCGCGCCGGCCACATGCCGAACGATTACGGGCGCTACGAGCACCTCGCCGCGCAGATCGAGGAGGGGCACGACGACAAGGGCCTGCCGACGGACGACGACGCGGTGAAGGAGGCGATGGGCGAGACGCAGACGGGCCGCTGGATGAAGGAATACGACTGGGAGGTCGACAAGTTCAACGATCTGCCCATGTACCCGATGAAGGCCGTGGAGGCCGGCTGCTTCCGCTGCCACCGGAGCGACGCGGGGCACCCGAAGGCGGCGAAGCTCGACCAGGGCCGCAAGCTCGTCGAGCAGCTCGGCTGCTGGAGCTGCCACAGGATGAAAGGTCTCGAGGATCTGCCGCGCGTCGGGCCGAATCTCACCCGGGTCGCGTCCAAGACGACGCCCGAGTGGACGGAGCGCTGGCTCGTGAACCCGCGCGCCTTCCGGAACAACACGAAGATGCCGCGCTTCTTCTACCTCGAGAACTTCGCGGGAGAATCGGGGCACCGCCTCACGGACACGATGATCGCCGGCGTCACGGCTTACCTTTTCGAGAAGTCCGAGAAGGCGGCGTGGCCCGCGGTCCCGGCGGGAGACGCGGCGCGCGGCCAGCAGCTCTTCGAGAACGTGGGCTGCCAGGGCTGCCACATCTCCGAGACTGGGGGCCGAACGCCACGTGATGGACGGCTGGCGCCAGCACGGCCCGAACCTGATCGGCCTCTCGCAGAAGGTGACGCCGGAGTGGCTCGCTTCCTGGCTGAAGAATCCGAAGGCCTACAACCCCGAGACGCGGATGCCGAACCTGCGCCTCGCTCCCGACGAGATCGCCGACCTCGTCGCGTTCCTCATGAGCCGGCCCGCGCAGCCCGAGTTCCAACGCAGCCGCCCCCCGAAGGCCGACGAGAAGGAGCGCGACGCGCTCGTCTACGACTACCTCACGCAGACGAAGTCCGTCGTGGAGGCGAAGGCGCGACGTCGCGAAGATGACGCCCAAAGAGAAGGACCTCTTCGTGGGCGAGAAGATCATCGGCCACTACGGCTGCTACGCGTGCCACGCGATCCCCGGCTTCGAGAAGGCCAAGCCGATCGGCGTCGAGCTGTCCGAGTGGGGCAACAAGCCGGTCCATCTCCTCGACTTCGGGTTCGTGCACCTGCCGCACACGCGCGCGGACTGGCTCGCGCAGAAGGTCGGCGATAGCCGCGCTCCTTCGACCGCGAGAAGGTGAAGACGTTCCAGGAGAAGCTGAAGATGCCGCAGTTCTCGCTCTCGCCCGCGGAGATCGAGGCCGTCCAGACGGCGATCCTCGGGATGCAGAAGGACGACATGGCCGACGCTCTCGTCGTGAAAGCGGCCGGCGCGCGCGGCGCGGTCGAGGCCGGGCGCCGCATCGTGAAGGACTACAACTGCCAGGGCTGCCACATCCTCGAGGACGAGGGCGGAGCGATCCGCGAGGCCATGACGGCGAACAAGATCGACCTCGCGCTCGCGCCGCCGATCATCCGCGGCGAGGGCGCCAAGGTGCAGAGCGACTGGCTCTTCTCGTTCCTGCGCCGCGCCGCGCTCGGGCCAGATCCGGCCGTGGCTGAAGGTCCGCATGCCGACCTTCGAGTTCAACCCGGACCAGCTCAACGGCCTCACGTCCTACTTCGCGTCTCTCGACAAGGCGCGCTATCCCTTCGAGAACCGCGTCGAGGCGCTCGACGCGCGCTCGCGCGCGGCGGGGGCGAAGACGTTCGAGGCGCTGAAGTGCGCGCAGTGCCATCCGACGTCGCAGGACGCCTTCCAGCTCGCGCTCAAGGCGGGCAAGACGCCGGCGGATCTCGCGCCCATTCTCGCGGCGGCGCACACGCGCCTGCGGTACGAGTGGATCGCGGACTGGATCAAGCGGCCCGAGGAGTGGATGCCGGGCACGCGCATGCCCACGAACTTCCCGAAGATGGACGAGGGGCCGGGCAAGCCCGCGAAGCGCATCTCGCCGCTCGCGCCCGCGCTCGACACGCCCGCGTTCGCGGGGTTCAAGAAGGACCTCGTCGCGATCTGGGGATCCGAGGAAGGGGCGAAGGCCTACATCGACGATCCCGACCGCGTCACGAAGGCGCTGCGCGACCACATCTGGTCGCTCGGCAACGACTTCCTCACGGCGCCGCAGGCGCCGAAGGCGCAAGCGGGCGGAAAACGCGCCGCGAGGCCGAAGGCGTCGGCAGCCGTCGCGGCGAACTAGGACGAAGATTCCCGTGCGCTTTCGGGCTGTTGTCAGTTCTTGTCGTATCGCTGGTTTTTTCTTTGAATGGAAAAGAGGGAAACGCCGCCGCAGCGCTGCCGGCTCGGCAGCGCCGGGCGGGAGCAGCGAATCGCCCCATTCACCTTCTAAGAAAAGCGCCGAAACACGGCCGAGCCGGCAGCAGGCGAAGCTCCGCCAGCGCCCTCGCACGGGGTGTTTGGCAAAGTGACTCTCTCCGGCCCCGTCCCGAAGCTCGCGCCGCGGCCCGTGAACGCCGACGTCGCGATCTGCGGCAGGGCCGACCGGCCTTCGCCGTCTCTCGTCCTCGCGAAGGACAAGGGAATCGCGAACGCGGTCGTGTGGCTCGAGGGCGCGAAGGGCGGCGCGCTTCCGAAGGGGCCGTTCCACCTCGACCAGAAGAACTGCCTGTTCGCGCCGTACGTGCAGGTCGTGTCGAAGGGGGCGCCCGTCGTCATCGGAAACTCGGACCCCGTGCTTCACAACGTCCACGCGACGACGGCCGGCGCCGCGCAGATCTTCAACCGGGCGATCCCCGTCAAGGGGCAGACCTTCACCGAGACGTTCACGGAACCGGGCGTCGTGCGCTTGAAGTGCGACGTCCACACGTGGATGACGGCGTGGCTCTTCGTGGCCGACACGCCGTTTGCGGCCGTCACGGACAAGGAGGGGCGGTTCGCGTTCCCCCTCGTTCCGCCCGGCACCTACCGCCTCAAGACGTGGCACGAGCTCTTCGGCGAGAAGTCGCAGCCCGTGACGGTCGCGGCGTCGGGCGCCGCGAAGGCGGACGTCACGCTCTCCCTCCTCGACGCCTCGAACTGAGGGCGCGGCCCCGATCAGGCTCAGTTGACCTTCTGCCGCGCCCGACGCGCGGCTGAACTCCGCCGCGAACGCGCGGAACTGCGGAGAGCTCCAGTCCATCGGGCCCACGACGTGCTGGACGATCTCGCCCGACGGCGTGATGAAGAACGTCTCGGGATAGCCGGTCGGTCCCGTACAGGCTCGCGGTCGGCGCCCTTGGGATCCAGCGCGACGGGCAGGCCCGAGATCCCGTGCTCCTTCAACCACGCGTCCACGGTCTTCCAGTCCTCGTCCGTCGAGACGGCGAGGAACTCGACGTTCGCGTCGCCCTTCGTGTCCCCGACGAACTTCACGAGCTCGGGCATCTCCTCGCGGCAGGGCGGGCACCACGTGGCCCAGAAATGCAGGATCAGCCCCTTGCCCGTTCTTCGACGCGAGGTCGCGCCGTGTGCCGTCGCGCGCGAGGACGACGAGGGGCGCCGCGGGCGCCGCGCGCCTTCGCGGGCGCGGCGGCGGGGCGGGGCGCGGCGGGCGGGAGCAACGCGTCTTTCGCGAAGTAACCGAGCGCCGCCGCGGCGAGGGCCGCGGCCGCGAGGACGACGAGGAGGCGCCGCGAATCTTTCATGCGCGGGCCGCGGGCAGCGTCACGGGCAGGCCGAGGATGCCGAGGCGCGAAAGCGGCCAGTCGTAGGCGACGGGGTCTGCGGGCGAGATGCGCCTGCAGCCACGCCGGTGGCCTCGCGCGCCGCCGCGAGGTCGGCCGTCTTGCGGCGCGTGAGGCCGATGCGGCGCGAGATGCGGTGGAGGTGGACGTCCATCGGGAGGAGGAGGCGCGCGGGCGTGAAGCGCCCGCCCGTCCAGAGGCCGAGATCGAAGCCCTCCGTCCGGATCATCCAGCGCAGGAAGAGGTGGGAGCGCTTGCAGGCCGAGCCGGCTCTCGGGGGACGGCAGGAGAAACTTCAGCCCTCGCGAGGGAGCGCTGGTCGAGCGAGGGGAGAGGGCGTGAAGATTTCTATGAAAGGAAGAAAGGGCGGGCGACGAAATCGTCTCCCGCCGCCGTCCCCCGTCGCGAAGAGCGCGCCCAGAGAGCCGTGCGCGTGCCTCGCCCTCTTTACCATTCGAAGAAACTCTTCAATGTCGTTTCCCGAAACCCAGCGGTGCCGGAATGCGCTGCAGGGAGGCGATAGTCTTCCTCGTCCCATGCATCGAGGATACGCCGCGGGTCTCGGCCCGAGCGCGGCGAGGACGCGCGCGATCGAGGCCTGGATCGACGCGACGCGCCCGAAGGCGAGCGAGGCGGAGACGAAGGCCACGACCTCGCGGTCCGCCGGATCGGCGTAGCGGTGCGCGAAGACGAGCGGGTCCGAGTCGAGCCGGCGCGAGCGCCACTCGCGCCTCAGGGTCTCGAGGCGCTCGCCGAGGAGGGCGAGGTTCGGGGGGCCGGCCGCGCGTCTCATGCCTCCTACGCTAGCATCCTCGCGGTGAGCCCGCGACGTCCCGGGAAGGAAGCTCCTCCTCCGCCCGAAGAAAAGCCCGATTCCCGCCGCACGATCCTCGTGGGCGTCTACGGGCGCGAGATCCCGAGGGAGATGGCCGAGGACCAGCTCGACGAGCTCGAACGCCTCGTGGACACCGCGGGCGGGCTCGTGGTCGCGCGAGCGCTGCAGGAGCGCCGCGGGCCCGACCCCGCGACGTACGTCGGCTCGGGAAAGGTCGAGGAGATCGCCGAGGCGGCGCGCGCCCTCGGCGCCGGCTGGACGGTCTTCGACGACGAGCTCACGCCCACGCAGGCGCGGAACCTCGACAAGAAGCTTCCGACGCAGGTGCTCGACCGCGCCGGCGTCATCCTCAGGATCTTCGCCTCCCGCGCCCGCTCGCGGGAAGCCATGACGCAGGTCGAGCTCGCGAGGCTCCAGTACGAGCTCCCGCGGCTCGCCGGGCCGTCCAAGGGCCTCGCCCAGCAGCGCGGCGGAGGCGCGTTCCGCGGCGGCGCGGGCGAGCGGAAGATCGAGCTGGACCGCCGGCGGGTGCGCACGCGCATCGCGAAGCTCAAGGAGGAGCTCCAGCACATCGAGACCCAGCGCGACGTGAGGCGGAAGGGGATGAAGCGCGTCGCGACGGTCTCCCTCGTGGGCTACACGAACGCGGGAAAGACGACGCTCTTCAACCGGCTGACGTCCTCGAAGGAATTCGCCGAAGACCGCCTGTTCGCCACGCTCGACCCGCGGCACGCGCGGCTCCAGGGCGTGGGCGGACGCGCGATCGTCCTGGCCGACACGGTCGGCTTTCTCCGCAAGCTCCCGCACACGCTCGTGGCGTCGTTCAAGTCCACGCTCGCCGAGGTGAAGGACGCGGACCTGCTCGTTCACGTCGTCGACGCGTCGTCCGCGCAGGCAGCCGAGCAGCGCGCCGTCGCCGAGGAGGTGATCGCGGGCTTCGGCGTGGAGAAGCGGCGCATCCTCCTCGCGTACAACAAGACCGACCGCCCGCACCCGGACGCGCTCGCGGTCGACGGGATCCGGATCTCGGCGGCGACGGGAGACGGGGTGCCCGAGCTTCGGGAGGCGATCGTCGCGTGGCTGACCGCTCTCGGCGCGCGGATGCCTTTCTACGGTCCCCCTTCGTAATACGATCCGTCCCGTCCGGGAGGTAATGCCATGAGCACACCCATCGAATATCGCCGCCGCGGCCAGGCCGTGTGGCTGGACACCATCTCCTCGAAGATGATCCATTCCGGGCGGCTGTCGTCGCTGATCGAGGCCGGCTCGGTCTACGGGGTGACGTCGAACCCGACGATCTTCGGCCAGGCCATCCTGAAGAACGAAGGCGACTACAACACGGACCTCGAGCGTCTCGCGCGCGAGGGGAAGGACGCGTTCGCGATTTACGACGCGCTCACCCGAAAGGACATCGCCGAGGGCGCGGACGCGTTTCGCGCGCTGCACGACCGGAACCCGTGGACGGGTGGATCTCGCTCGAGGTCCTTCCCTCGCTCGCGGCGGAAACCGAGAAGACCGTCGCCGAGGCGAAGAGGCTCTCTTCGACGCTCGCTCGCCCGAACGTCTTCATCAAGGTGCCCGCGACGCCGGCGGCGTTCCCGCGATCCGCCGCCTGATCGGCGAGGGGATCTCGATCAACATCACGCTCATGTTCAACCGGAAGCACTACCGCGAGGTCGCGAACGCGTACCTCGACGGCCTTTCGGACTTCGCGGCGAAAGGCGGGGACCTCTCGCGCGTCCACTCGGTCGCGTCGTTCTTCGTCTCGCGCGTCGACACGCTCGTCGACAAGCTCCTCGGCGAGAAGATCCAGAAGGCCTCGGGGGCGGAAAAGACCCGGCTCGAGAGTCTCCTCGGCAAGGCGGGTCTCGCGAACTCGAAGGTCGTCTACCAGGACTTTCTCGCGATCTTCGACGCCGCGCCGTTCGCCGCCCTTCGCGCGAAGGGCGCGCGCGTCCAGCGGCCGCTCTGGGCGTCCACGGGCACGAAGAACCCCGCCTACTCCGACCTCCTTTACATCGAGAACCTCCTCGGCCCCGATACCGTGAACACGATGCCCGAAAAGACGCTCGAGGCGCTCCTGGATCACGGCAAGGCGCCCGGGGACACCGTTTTGGAAGGCGTGGCCGACGCGAAAAAGACGCTCGACGACCTTCGCGCCGTCGGGATCGACATCGAGGCGGTGGGCGAGCGCCTGCAGACGGACGGCGTCGCCCTCTTCGCGAAGTCCTACGAGGAGCTTCTCGCGACGATCGAGTCGCGCCGCGCCGAGGCCGTGAAGGCGTCCGCGGGAGTGAAGGCTTGATCCTCGGCAGCTTCGAGGGGGCGGAGCTCACGGATGCGCAGGCCGGGCGCCTCGCCGCGCTCGGGAGGGACGCGCGGGGCGACATCCTGAAGATGACGACTCTCGCCGCCTCGGGGCACCCCGGCGGCTCGATGTCGTCCCTCGACTTCCTGCTCGTCCTTTGGGGATTCGGGAACTGCGACCCGAAGAAGCCGTTCAAGGAAGATCGCGACCGTGTCGTGATCAGCCACGGGCACATTTCTCCCGGCTCGTACGCGGCGCTCGCGCGGCTCGGGTATTTCGACCCCTCCCTGCCTCTCCTGGGCTTTCGCCGCGGCGGCTCGCCGTTCGAGGGGCACGTCGAGAGGGACGTGCCGGGCGTCGACTGGGGAACGGGCAACCTCGGGCAGGGCTTCTCGGCCGCGGTGGGCTTCGCGCTGGCGGCGAAGATCAAGGGCAACGGCGCGCGTGTGTTCTGCGGAATGGGAGACGGCGAGCAGCAGAAGGGCCAGCCCTCGGAGGCGCGCCGCTTCGCCGCGCGCTACGGCCTGACGAACCTCGTGGCCGTCCTCGACTGGAACCGCGAGCAGCTCTCCGGAAGCAACGCGGACATCATGCCGCAGCACATCGTCGCCGACTGGGAGGCGGACGGCTGGGGCGTCCTCGAGGTCGACGGCCACGACGTCAGAGCCGTGTACCGTGCCGTGCGAGCGGCCCTGAACGCGAGCCGCCCGACGCTCGTCGCCTGCCGCACGGTCATGTCGAAAGGCGTCCCCTTCATGGAGAAGGAGGGCTTCAAGTGGCACGGGGCGGCGCTGCCCGCGGACAAGTGCCGCGAAGCGCTCGCCATCCTGGGCGTCCCCGACGATCTCGACCACTGGATCGCCGAGAGGAAGAAGCCCGCGCCCGACTGGCACCGCGTCCTTCCGCATCGCCCGGACGAGTCCGGTCGTCCTTCCCGAGGGCGGCAAGCCGCGGACCTACGCCCCCGACGCGAAGACCGACAACCGGAGCGCTTTCGGCGCCGCGCTCGCCGATCTCGGGACGCTGTCGGAGTCCTCCGGCGTCCCGATGGCCGTCCTGGACTGCGACCTCTCGATTTCGACGAAGACGGACAAGTTCCTGGAGACGCATCCGAAGAGCTTCTTCCAGGGCGGAATCGCCGAGCACAACGCGGCCGTCGTCACGGGCGCGCTGTCTCTCGCCGGCGTCGCGGCCTGGTGGGGCGAATTCGCGATGTTCGGCGTGGCCGAGTCCTACAACCAGCAGCGCCTGAACGACATCAACGGCGCGAACGTGAAGCTCGCCGTGACGCACTCCGGGATCGACGTGGGCGAGGACGGCAAGACGCACCATTCCATCGACTACTTCGCCCTCCTGAACTCCACGTTCGGCTGGAAGGTGCTTCACGCCGGCCGATCCGAACCAGACCGACCGCGTCACGCGCTGGATGGCGACGCATCGCGGGAACCACGCGCTCGTCATGGGGCGCTCGAAGATCCCGGTCGCGCTGAAGGAGGACGGGACGCCGTTCTTCGGGGGCGACTACGCCTTCGATCCGACCCGCGCCGACAGGATCCGCGAGGGCGACGGCCTCTCCCTCGTCTGCGCCGGCAACATGCTGCCCTACGCGCTGGAAGCGTGGAACGCCCTCGCGAAGGAAGGAACGCGCGTCGAGCTCGTATCCGTGGCCGCGTGGAGCGACCTTTCGGACTCCGACCTCGCGCACGTCGCGCGGCACGGGCAGGATCGTCACCGTCGAGGACCACAACCCGAAGACGGGCCTCGGAACGTGGATCCAGGCGCGCCTCAACGACCTCGGCCTCACCGCGCGCGTCCGGAAGCTGGGCGTCACGTTCTACTCGTCGTCGGGACCGGCGAAGGAGCTGTACGCGCTCATGGGCCTCGACGGGCCGGCCATCGCGAAGGCCGTTCGCGAAGCTCTGTCCGCGAAGCGCTGACGGCCGGAGAGACCGGATGTACAGCTCGATTCCGACCGACCCCGCGACGATCGTCATCTTCGGAGGCTCGGGCGACCTCAGCAAGCGCAAGCTGGTGCCCGCGCTCTTCGAGCTGCATCGGGAAAAGCAGCTTCCGCCGGCGACGGCCATCGTCGGGTACGCGCGGACGGGCGAATCCGACGAGACGTACCGCGCCGAGATGAAGGCCGCGGTCGCCGAGTTCGCGCGGACGAAGCCCGTCGACGAAGCGGTATGGAACGAGTTCGCCTCCCGCCTCTACTTCTACGCGCGGCGACCTCACGATTCCGAAGAACTTCACCGATCTCAAGGGTCGCCTCGAGGCGATCGAGAAGGAGCGGGGCCTGCCGGGCAACCGGCTCTATCTACCTCGCGATCCCGCCCTCCGCGATCGGCGTCGTCGTGAGCAACCTCCGCCAGGAGGGCTTCGTCTACCGGGTCGACGGCGGCCCGTGGTCGCGCGTCATCGTGGAAAAGCCGTTCGGGCGCGATCTCCAGACGGCGCGCGCGCTGAACCAGGAGCTGTCCCAGGTCTTCCGCGAGCGGCAGATCTTCCGCATCGACCACTACCTCGGCAAGGAGACGACGCAGAACATCCTCGTCCTGAGGCTCGGAAACGGCATTTTCGAGCCTCTGTGGAACCGCCGCTACGTCGACCACGTGCAGATCACCGTGGCCGAGTCGCATCGGCGTCGAGAGCCGCGGGCAAGTTCTACGAGGAGGCCGGCGTCCTCCGCGACATCATCCAGAATCACGTTCTCCAGCTCCTGTGTCTCGTCGCGATGGAGCCGCCCGTCGCCTTCGACCCGAACGCCGTGCGCGACGAGAAGGTGAAGGTGCTGAGGTCCATCCAGCCGCAGTCGCCCGAGGAGATCCTGCGCGACAGCGTGCGCGGGCAGTACGGGCCGGGCGCGGTGGACGGTCAGACGGTCGTGGGCTATCGCGAGGAGAAGGACGTCAACCCGATGTCGCTCCGCGAGACCTACGCGGCGTGGAAGGTGCAGCTCGAGAACTGGCGGTGGGCGGGCGTGCCGTTCTACCTGCGCGCCGGAAAGCGCCTCCCCAAACGCGTCACGGAGATCGCGATCCAGTTCAAGACGCCGCCGATCGCCCTTTTCCGGCAGGTCGGCGTCCTCCGGCAGGAGCCGAACGTCCTCGTCCTGCGCATCCAGCCCGACGAGGGCGTCGCCTGGAAGTTCGGGGCGAAGGTGCCCGGCCCCGTGACGAAGATCGACCCCGTCACGATGGACTTCCGCTATCGCGAGTTCTTCGGCGCGTCGCAGCCGGAGGCTTACGAACGGCTCCTCATGGACGCGATCCACGGCGACTCCACGCTCTTCGCGCGGCGCGACGAGGTCGAAGCCGCCTGGGAGCACGTGACGCCCCTGCTCGACGTGTGGCGCGACAACCCGCCTCTCGACCACCCGAACTACGAAGCCGGCACCTGGGGGCCCGACGCGTCCGTGGCGCTGCTCGCGAGGGACGGGAGACGTTGGCGGAGGCCGTGAGGGAGGTTCTCGCGTTCGGCACGGCGGACGATGTCGCGGACGCGGCGGCGTTTCTCTTCGTGAACCTCGCGGCCCAGGCCGTCGCCGAAAGAGGAAAGTTCTTCGTCGCCCTCGCAGGGGGGACGACGCCCCTCGCGTGTTACCGCCTTCTGGCGGCACCGCTGATCGCTTCGAAGGTGAACTGGGACGCCACGCAGGTCTTCTTCGGCGACGAGCGGTGCGTGCCCGCGGGCCATCCGGATCGGAACGACGAAGCGGCCTTCGACGCGCTGCTGCGCCACGTCCCGATCCCGCCGAAGAACGTCCACCGCGTCTCCGTGGACGAGCCGGACGCCGCGGAGCGCTATGAATCCGACGTGCGCGGAGCGTTCTCCGCCTTCTCCCCGTCCTCCTCGAAGGGAATTCCCCGTTTCGATCTCGTGCTCCTCGGGCTCGGCCAGGACGGCCACACGGCTTCGCTGTTTCCCGGGCATTCTTCGCTCGAGGAGACGCAGCGGCTCGTCCTGCGAGTCGACGACTCGCCGAAGCCGCCTCCCTCGCGCGTCACGTTCACGCTGCCCCTTCTGAACGCGCGCGCGCCACGTGGCGCTTCTGGTCACGGGGAAGGACAAGGCCCAGGCCCTCGCCCGCGTCCTCGCGGGCGACGAGGCGCTGCCGGCCACGCGCCTCAACCCCGATGGAACGCTGACGATCCTCGCGGACTCCGCGCGCTCTCGCCCTGTCGAAGAACCTTCCGCGGCCGGAAGGCCTCGTCGCCTTCAGGCCGATGATCCTCGCGGGCGACATCGGCGGCACGAACGTGCGTCTCGCGCTCTTCGAGATCGAGTCGGGAAGGCTCGTGCGAAAGGACGAGAGGAAGTTTCGGAGCCGCGAGGTTCCCGGGACTCGAGGGGCCCGTCGAGACGTTTCTCGCGGGCCGGCGCGTTCGCGCCGCCGGCTTCGGCGTCGCCGGCCCCGTGCGCGACGGGCGCTGCGAGGCCACGAACCTGCCCTGGGTCGTGGATGCGGCCGTTCTCGCCGGGCAGCTCGCGCTCTCCGGCGTGGCGCTCGTGAACGACCTTCTCGCGAACGCGCTCGGCCTCGGCGAGCTTCGGGCCGTCCGACTTCGCCGTCGTGAACGCGGGCGCCGAGGATCCCGAGGGCAACGCCGCCCTCATCTCCGCGGGCACGGGCCTCGGGGAGGCGTACCTCGTGCGCGTGAGCGGCCGTCTCTCGCCGCAGGCGTCCGAGGGCGGGCACGCCTCGTTCGCGCCGCGCAACCCGTCGAGATCGACCTTCTCCGGCACCTCGAGCGAAGTTCAGCCATGTCTCCTTCGAGCGCGTTCTCTCCGGGCCCGGGCCTCGCCGCGCTCTACGCGTTCGAGCGCTCGCGCTCTCGGGACTGCCCGAGCCGGCGTGGCTCACGGCGGAAATCGCCAGGAGCGGCGACCCGGCGCCGGCCGTCACCGCCGCGGGCCTGTCCGGGAAGGACCCCGTGGCTGCGCGCACCCTCGAGCGCTTCGTCTCGATCTACGGAGGTGAGGCCGGAAACCTCGCGCTCAAGATCCTCGCGACGGGCGGCGTTTTCGTGGGCGGCGGGATCGCGCCCGAAGATCCTGCCGCGGATGCTGGACGGAACGTTCCTCGGAGGCTTCTGCGACAAGGGGCGGTTCGCGCCGCTCCTGTCGAGGATCCCGATCCGGATCGTGACGAACGACCGCTGCGCGCTGCTCGGCGCCGCGCGAGCGGGCGCGAAGGCGGCCGCATGACCAAGATCGGCACGAGACTCCACCGGTTTCTCTTCGAAACCGAGCGGCAGATCCCGCAGGCGACGGGCGAGCTCTCGGCTTTGCTCTCGCAGCTCGCTTTCGCGGGCAAGCGCATCAGCCGCGTGCTCTCGTCCGCAGGCCTGACGGACGTGCTCGGCGCCTCGGGCGAGGTGAACGTCCAGGGCGAGCGGCAGCAGAAGCTGGACGCGATCGCGAACGAGATCTTCCTCGAGGCTTTCGCGTTCGGGCAGCTCGTTCCGATCGTCGTCACGGAGGAGATGGACCTTCCGGCGCACCTCCCGGAAAACGTCGCGTCGGGCAAGTACATCGTCTTCCTCGACCCGCTGGACGGCTCCTCCAACCTGGACGTGAACGGCGGCGTCGGGTCGATCTTCTCGGTGCGGCGGCTTTCGGGACAGGGCGCGGTCACGTCGGAAGCGGACCTCCTTTCGCGCATCTCGAGGGAGCAGGTCGTCGCCGGGTATTTCCTCTACGGCCCGTCCACGACTCTCGTGTACACCGCCGGCCGCGCCGTGCACGGGTTCACGCTGGACCCCGTCATCGGCGAGTTTCTTCTCTCGCACCGCGAGATCCGCATTCCGGATCACGGGCCGTACTACGGCGCGAACGAGGGCACCGTCCACAGCTGGGAGCCGGGTCCGCGCCACTTTCTCGAATGGGTGCGCGAGACGGACGCCGCGACGGGGCGACCCTACTCGACGCGCTATTCCGGGGCGCTCGTATCGGACTTCCACCGCATCATCCTCAAAGGAGGGATCTACCTCTACCCGGCCACGGCGAAGAGCCCGAGGGGCAAGATCCGCCTCATGTACGAGGCCGCCCCCCTCGCGCTCGTCGCAGAGGCGGCGGGCGGCGCCGCCAGCGACGGCCGGCGGAGCATCCTCGACATCATTCCCGGGTCGAACCACGACCGGACGCCGATCTACCTGGGCTCCAGGGACGACGTGGCGCGAGTCGACGCGTACGTCGAGGCGGCGCGGGCGCGATAGACTGGGACGTTCGAAGAAGATTTTCCGAGAAAGGAAGTAATTACCCGATGAACATCAATAGAGACGGGATTCGGCGCTTTGCCGTTTCGTGGATCCTCGTGGCTGGTTTCTTCGCGGCATCCCTCGCGCTCCCCGCGCGCGCCGACGAAAAGCCCGCGCCCACCGCGCCTGCCGCCGCCGCCGCGAGAAAAAGGAGTCGAAGATGAAGACGACCCCCTCGGGCCTGCAGTACGAAGACACGAAGGAAGGCACCGGCGCCACGCCGAAGACCGGCCAGACGTGCGTGATGCACTACACGGGCTGGCTCTGGGAGAAGGGCGCGAAAGGCGCGAAGTTCGACAGCTCGCTCGACCGGGGTCAGCCGTTCGAGTTCCCGCTCGGCCAGGGCCGCGTCATCAAGGGCTGGGACGAGGGCGTCGCCACGATGAAGGTCGGGGGCAAGCGGACGCTCCTGATTCCTCCGGGCCTCGGTTACGGCGCGCGCGGCGCCGGCGGCGTCATCCCGCCGAACGCGACGCTGCTGTTCGAGGTGGAGCTGGTTGGGGTGAAGTAGGGGGTGCGGGGGAAGGCACCCGAGGGGGTTCGCCCCGGCAGGTCCCTAAAGCACCCTAATCAGGTGCCTTCACTCCGCGGTCCCCTAGATTGTCGCTTGTGGGGCCTCCCGACAGGGGAGAGGTGCCCCTCGGAGGGTCTTCCATGCATAGCCCCGTGAGGCGTGTCGTCATCCTGGGCGCGGCTGGCCGCGATTTCCACGATTTCAATACGGTTTTTCGCGACAAGCCCGAGTACCGGGTCGTCGCCTTCACCGCGACGCAGATCCCGGGCATCGACGGACGGCGCTATCCCCCGTCCCTGGCCGGATAACTCTACCCGGACGGCATCCCGATCGTCGCCGAGGACGAGCTGGAGGGCCTGATCCGCCGCGAGAGCGTCGACCTCTGCGTCTTCTCGTACTCGGACGTGGCGCACACCCAGGTCATGCACCTCGCGTCCCGGGCCGTCGCGGCGGGAGCGGACTTCCTCTTCCTGGGCGCGAACCGGACGATGTTGAAGTCGAAGGTCCCCGTCATCGCCGTCACGGCCGTGAGGACGGGTGCGGGCAAGAGCCAGACGACGCGGTACCTCTCGAGGATCCTGAAGGAGCACGGGCTCTCCGCTCGTCGCCGTGCGCCACCCGATGCCGTACGGCGATCTCGCGGCACAGGCCTGCCAGCGCTTCGCGACGTACGCCGACCTCGACCGCGAAAAGTGCACCATCGAGGAGCGCGAGGAGTACGAGCCGCACCTCGACAACGGCTTCGTCGTGTACGCGGGAGTCGACTACGGCCAGATCCTGAAGCGCGCGGAGGCGGAGGCCGACGTCATCCTCTGGGACGGCGGAAACAACGACCTGCCCTTCTACGTGCCCGATCTCCACATCTGCATCGCCGATCCGCATCGCCCCGGCCACGAGACCAGCTACCACCCGGGCGAGGCGAACTTCCGCCGGGCCGACGTCATCCTCATCAACAAGTGCGACACGGCGGACGAAGGGAACATTCACGCGATCGAGACCGCGGCCGCGAAGCTGAACCCCAAGGCGCGAGTCCTTCGGACGAACTCGCCGGTCGTCTGCGAGAGGCCCGAGCTCGTGAGGGGCAAGCGCGCCCTCGTCGTCGAGGACGGTCCGACGCTGACGCATGGCGGCATGAGCTTCGGAGCCGGCCTCGTCGCGGCGAAGAAGGCCGGCGCCGCGGCCATCGTCGACCCGCAGCCGTATGCCGTCGGCACGATCGCGGAGACCTTCCGCAAGTACCCCAACGCGGCGGGTATCCTCCCCGCGATGGGCTACGGCGACGCGCAGGTGGCCGAGCTCGCCGAGACGATCTCGCGGACTCCGTGCGACGTCGTCGTCGATCGGGACCCCGATCGACCTGACGCGCGTGATGAAGCTCGACAGGCCTGCCGTGCGCGCGCAGTACGAGCTCTTCGAGATCGTTCCGGGCCGCCTCGCCGAGGAGATCGAACGCGCCGTTCCGGCGGCCGTCGCCGCGCCGCGATAGGGCACGTTTCGGCGCCGCGACAGGTTCCGGGAAATACGCGCGGGCTTTATAGTCCGGCGCGATGCTCTTTCTTTCGCGCACGATCCACTTCAACGCGGCGCATCGCCTCTTCAACGCGGAGAAGAGCGAGGAGTGGAACCGCGCGACGTACGGCGACGCGTCGAACCCCGCCGGCTACGGCCACAACTACACGCTCGAGGTGTCGGTGGCGGGCACGGCCGACGCCGATTCGGCCATGATCGTGAATCTCACGGACCTCGACCGCATCCTGAAGGAAGAGGTCGACCGGCCGCTCGACCACCGGAATCTCAACGAGGAGATCCCCGAGTTCGCGACGCGCGTGCCCACGGCCGAGAACCTCGCGCGGTGGATCTGGGATCACGTGTCGGCGCGAATCGAGAAGGAGCGGTGGCCCTGCCGCCTCGCGACGCTGAAGCTCACGATCACCCCCACGTTCTCGGTCGAGATGGTCTCGGAAGGAAGAGAAAGATTTCCTAGAGAGGGTGTTTTCTTCTCTCTCTTTTCCGAAAACTCAAATGTTCTCTCGCGCCCGCCGCATGCGCGGCGGCTTCGATCTTCTCGCGGCCCCAGGCGACTTCCGCCGGCGCGTGGGCGTCGGACGAGAACACGATCGGCACGCCCGCGCCTCGACGAGGCTTCGCAGCAGCGGGGGAGCCGGGTACTCCTCGCCTACGGCTTTCCTGAGCCCCGCGCTCGAGACCTCGATCGCGACCCCGGCGTCCCGCGTGGCGGCCACGGCCGCGTCCTGGGCGTCCCTCACGTCCGCCGGCATGCGGTGGCCGAATTTCTTCGGGAGGTCGAAGTGCGTGAGGACGTCGAAGAGCCCGCTCTTCGCCGCCTTCGCGAGGAGCCGGTAGTACTCGCGCCAGAGGTTCTCCGTTCCTTCGGTCTCGTGCCTCTTCGCGGAGCCGGGCGCATCGATCCAGCCGCCGGCCACCCAGTGCACGGAGCCGAGGACGACGTCCCAGTCGTGGGCGCGGAGAATCTCCTCGAGCGCGGCCTCGTGGCCTTCCGCGTAGTCGGCCTCGAGGCCGAGGAGCACGTCGATCCGGCCCGCGAACTCCTCCTTCAGGGCCCGAACCTCCTCGACGTAGCCGGGCAGCTCCGCGCGCGTCATCGCGATCGTGGGATCGGGATCCTCACCCGGCAGGAAGTAGAGAGGAATGTGGTCCGTGAAGGCGATCTCGGACAGGCCCCTTCCCGAGCGCCGCGCGGACGTACTCCCGCATCTCGCCGCCGGCGTGGCCGCAGCGGGCCGTGTGGACGTGGTAGTCGGTCTGGTACGCGCCCTGTCGCATCGAAGTCCCGCGTTCCGAGTGTAGTCTTGGGGCGAAGGGGACCGCATGGCCATCCGGATCAACCGCGTCTACACCCGGGGAGGCGATGCCGGAGAGACGAGCCTCGTGGGCGGCCGGCGGATCGCGAAGGACGCGATTCGCATCGAGAGCTACGGCACGGTGGACGAGCTCAATGCGCTTCTCGGCCTCGTGCGCACGGCGAACCGCGACGCCGCGGGTGCCGCCCGCAAAGGCGGATCGCGACCGGCTCGACGCCGTCCTCGAGCAGATCCAGAACGAGCTGTTCAATCTCGGATCGGATCTCGCCACGCTGCCGCAGGACCGCCATCCGAAGCAGCCCGTCATCGAAGCGCGCCACGTCTCGTTTCTCGAGAAGACGATCGACGACCTGAACGCCGGCCTGCCGGAGCTGAAGTCCTTCGTGCTGCCGGGCGGCGGCTGGGTCTCGGCATTCCTGCACCAGGCGCGCACCGTCTGCCGCCGGGCCGAGCGCCTCGTGACGACGCTCGCCCGGCAGGAGGCCGTGGGCACCCACGCCCTCGTCTATCTCAATCGCCTCTCGGATCTGCTCTTCGTGCTGGGCCGCTGGGCCGCGAAGACGCGGACAGGAGCCGGAGCCTCTCTGGAACCCCACGAAGAGCTGACACGCAATCGGCGCTGGCGGCCCGCGCGGCGACCGCGGCGCTCGCTCGGGCTTCTCGGCCGCGGCCTCGCGGCGGAGGAGGCTCCGCGCATCGACACGATCGAGATCCGGTCGACGAACGTCTTCGCGCCCCAGGAGGCGGCGAAATCGTTCTTTCCCTACGGGCTCGCGAACGCGCTCCACTTCACGACCCGCTCGTCGTTCATTCAGAAGCAGCTTCTCTTCCAGCCCGGAGACGATCTCCGCCCGGACCTCCTCGCCGAGACCGAGCGGAACCTGCGCGCGTTCGGGCTCTTCCGCAGGGCCTACGTGCGCGCGGAGGGAACCCGCGTCGTCGTCGAGACCGCCGACGCCTGGACGCTCCTCCTGCGCGGCTCGCTTTCGAACAAGGGCGGCGTGACGACGTATTCGATCGGAGCCGAGGAGTACAACCTGCTCGGCACCGGCCGCCAGTTCGGATTCGGATGGGAGAAGGAGACGGACCGCTCGTCCCGGTCGCTCTTCTTCGTCGATCCGAACCTGTTCGCTCCGCACGTGAATTTCCGGTTCGACGTCTCGGATCTCTCCGACGGCCGGTTCTTCCAGCTCGCGCTGGGGCGCCCGTTCTACGCGCTCGACGTCAAGTGGGCGCTCGAGAGCACGACGAAGCTCTCCGAACTTCGACACGAAGCTCTACGCCGGAGGCGAGGAGGCGACCGTGTGGAAGGAGGAGCAGCGCAACCTGCTCGTGACGGGCGGACGCCTGATGTCCCGCGATCCCGACGCCGTCGTGCGCCTCCTCGGATCCGTCGAGTGGAGCGACGTCACGCTGATCGCAGGGCGGCCTCGGCCCGCCGCCTCCCGCAGGAATCCGCTCACCGCAGGTTCCTGTTCCTTTCGGCAGGCGTCGCGCGCGAAGGCTCGGACTGGATCACGCGGCGGCTCGTCGACCAGATCGACCGGGACGAGGACTTCAACCTCGCGACCAGCCTGCGCGCGGAGCTCGGCTTCTCGCCGCCCGTCGGACAGCGTTCAGGGTGCGGGCCGGGCGCTCGTGTCCGGAAGCATGGGCACGCTCCTGCCCTCGGGCAGCTTCGCGCTCGCGACGCTCCAGGCCTCGACTCGCCTTTCCGGGGGAATCGAGAACGCCATCGTTTCGGCGGACGCGCGGGCTTTCCTCCTGACGGGACCGTGGACGTTCGTGGGACGGCTCGGGACCATGGTCGGATGGAACCTCGACCCCGAGAACCAGATTCCGCTCGACGGGGAAAACGGCGTGCGCGCCTACCGGCTTCACGCCGTGGAAGGGAACCGCCGTTTCGTGGGGAATCTCGAGGCGCGAGTCCTCGCGGTGCCCGAAGATCCTCCAGCTCGTCTCGTTCGGGCTCGCCGCCTTCGGGGACGTCGGCTGGTCCTCGGGAGAACCCGACGGGTTCTGGAGGCTCGCGGACGCGGGAGTGGGTCTCAGGATCGGGCTCACGCGCGCGAGCAAGAACAGCCTCCTGCGGATCGACGTGGCGCGCTCGCTGCATCCCGACCCGCTCGGGCGGACCGGGTGGCTCCTGTCGTTCTCATCGGGACAGGCGTTCTAGGAGAGACCCCGGGGTCAGTGGATGCCGTGCTCGGCGAGCCAGCGCTCGGCGTCGATCGCGGCCTTGCAGCCTTCGCCGGCGGCCGAGACGGCCTGACGGTAGATGAAATCCGCGACGTCGCCGGCCGCGAAGATGCCCGGGACCGACGTCTTCGTCGAGGGATGCTGGATCTTCAGGTAGCCCACGTCGTCCATGTCGAGCTTGCCCCTGAAGAGCTCGGTGTTGGGCTGGTGACCGATCGCGGCGAAGTAGCCTGAACGCTCAAGGTCCTCACGTCGCCGGTTCTCGTGTTTTTCACCCGCACGCCCTTCACGCCCGTCGCCGGCTCCCCGAGGATCTCCTCGACGACCGTGTCGAGGAGGACCTCGATCTTCGGGTTCTGAAGCGCGCGCTGCACCATGATCTTCGAGGCGCGGAACTCGCTTCGCCGGTGGACGAGATACACCTTCGAGCAGAACTTCGTGAGGAAGGTGGCTTCCTCCATCGCCGTGTCTCCACCTCCCACGACGACGACCTCCTTGCCGCGGAAGAAGAAGCCGTCGCACGTGGCGCAGGCCGAAACGCCGTAGCCGAGGAGCTTCTTCTCGCTCTCGAGCCCGAGGTATTTCGCCGACGCCCCGGAGGCGACGATGACGGAGTCGGCGGTGATCGTTCCGGCCGACTCGAGGGTCAGCGTGAAGGGCCGCTTCGCCACGTCGACGTCCACGACCGTGTCGACGACGATCTCGGTGCCGAAGCGCTCGGCCTGCTTGCGCGTGACGTCCATGAGCGTGGGGCCCTGGATGCCGTGCTCGAAGCCGGGGAAGTTCTCGACGTCGGTCGTCGTCGTGAGCTGGCCGCCGGGCTGGATTCCCTCGACGACGAGCGGCTCGAGGTTCGCGCGAGCGGCGTAGATCGCCGCGGTCAGGCCCGCGGGGCCCGATCCGACGATGACGACCTTGTAATGGGGTTTCAGCGGCATGGGCGATTACTTCGCGTGGGCGAAGTACTCTTTCGACTTCTCCCAGTCGGCCTTCATGGCCTTCGTGCCGGGCTTCCAGTCGGCGGGGCAGACCTCGCCGTCGCTCGCGCACGTGCTGGAACGCCTGAAGGACGCGAAGCGTTTCGTCGACCGACCGGCCGACCGCCGTGTTGTTGATCGTCGCGTGCTGGACGACGCCATCGGGGTCGATGATGAAAAGGCCGCGCAGCGCGATCTTGCCGTTCTCGGCCAGCACGTTGTACTCCCGGGCGAGGTCCTTTCCGAGGTCCTCGAGGAGCGGGTAGGAGAGGCCCTTGATGCCGCCCTCTTCGCGGGGTTTCTCGGTCCACGCGAGGTGGCTGAACTTCGAGTCCACGGACGCGCCGAGCACCTCGGCGTTGAGCTTCCTGAACTCGCCGAGCCGGTCCGAGAACGCGAGGATCTCGGTCGGGCACACGAACGTGAAGTCGAGGGGATAGAAGAAAAGGACGACCCATTTCCCCTTGTAATCGGAAAGGCGATACGTGTGGAACTTGCCGTTGAGCACGCCTTCGAGGGCGAATTCAGGGGCCATTCGGCCGACGAGCTGGGACATGGAAATTCTCCTTGTGCGGGCCTTATCTTTCCCGGGCGGGCGATTCTGGCCCTGCCTTGGATCATTAGTTTAGACTAAGTCTAGAAAGATGTCCATTTGCCCTTGATTCTTTTTTATATCGAGTCTAAATTGGATCGGACGACACGAAGGAGGACTTCATGGCCGAACTCAAGGGAACGAAGACACACGAAAACCTCAAGCACGCGTTCGCGGGCGAGAGCCAGGCGAACCGCCGCTACCTCTACTTCGCCGACAAGGCCGACATCGAGGGCTATCCGGAGATTGCCGGGAATTTCCGCGATACGGCCGAAGGCGAGACCGGTCATGCGCACGGGCACATGGACTACCTCAAGGCGGCGGGCGACCCGGCGACGGGCCTGCCGTTCGGCTCGACGACGCTGAACCTCAAGAGCGCGATCGAGGGCGAGACCTACGAGTACACGCAGATGTACCCCGGCTTCGCGAAGACCGCGCGCGAGGAGGGCTTCGCCGAGGTCGCCGACTGGTTCGAGACGCTCGCGCGCGCCGAAAAGTCGCACGCGAACCGCTTTACGAAGCTCCTGACGACGATCGGGACCTAGAGAGCAGGAGAAGAGAGGAGATTTGCTTAGAAGGTAAGAGGGGGGGGTCACCGCGCGTGAGGCGCCCGTCCCCCTTCAAAGAATCTCTCATCCGAACGTGATGGGCGCCGTCGGAACCCCCGTCAAGGTCGTCGACAGACCATCTCTCTCTGCCGAGCTGACGCGCGTCGCCGACATCTGCCACGGCTGCCGGCGCTGCTTCTCGCTGTGCCCGTCCTTCGACGTGCTCTTCAAGGGGCTGGACGTCGCGGAGGTGGACGGCGAGGCGGAGAAGCTGCCGAAGAAGGTCCTCGACGACTTCGTGGACCTCTGCTACGAGTGCAAGCTCTGCATCCCGCATTGCCCGTACATCCCGCCGCACCGCTGGGCGGTGGACGTCCCGCACCTCGTCCTGGAGTCGCGAAACGTCCGGATGAAGGAGACGGGCCTGCCCCTTCGCGAGCGTCTGCTCTCGCGCCCCGACGCCCTCGGCCGCCTCGCGCGGCCGATCGCGCCGGTCGCGAACTTCGTGAACACGCTGCCGCTCGCGCGCTGGGCGCTGGAGAAGACCCTCGGCGTCTCGGCCGAGAAAGACCTGCCGCATTTCGTGTGGCGGACGTTCACGGCGTGGTTCGAGACCCGCGAAGCCCCCGTGCAGACGGGGGAGCCCGTCGCGAAGGTCGTGCTTTTCCCGACCTGCTCCGTCGAGTGGAACCGGCCGGAGATCGGGCAGGCCGCGGTCGCGGTGCTCGAGAGGAACCGGGTCGAGGTGGCGGTCGCGTATCCGCTGTGCTGCGGAATGCCGCTCTTCGACGTGGGGGACGTCGAGGGCGCGGACGAGGCCCGCCGGGCGTTCGTGTCTTCGATGAAAAGCTGGGTCGACCGCGGCTACACGATCGTGACGCCGGGCCCCTCGTGCTCCCTCATGATCAAGAAGGAATATCCGTGGCTCGAGAAGCGAAGCGAGGACGGGAAGGCGGCCGCGTCGGCCCGCGACGGACACGCAGGCCGTCGCAGCGAGCACGCGCGATCTCTTCGAATTCCTCGCCGAGCTGAAGGCGAAGGGCCTTCTCGCGCTCGACTTCCCGAATGCCCCGAAGTCGATCGCGTATCACCTGCCCTGCCATCTGAAAGTCCAGAACATGGGCTTCAAGTCGCGCGATCTCCTCGCCGCCACCGGAGCGGCCGTCACGATGGTGGAGAAGTGCTCCGGCCACGACGGCACCTGGGCGATGAAGGAGGAGTATTTCGACCTTTCGATGAAGGTCGGAAAGAAGCTCTTCGACGGCCTCGCCGAGGCCAAAGCGGACGTCATCGCCTCCGACTGCGCGCTCGCGGGCGTGCAGATCAGGCAGGGGATGAAGATCCCGGTCCTTCACCCGATCGAAGTGCTCCGGGACGCCTATGGGCTGGCGGTTGTCTGATGCGAAAGCTCGAGCTCGACGACGTCAAGAACCTCCACGAATACGAGCTGATTCGCGACGCCTGGCGGAAGGACGTGATCGCCGTGAAAGCGAAGCGGCGCGTCCTCCTCGGCGACAGCATGTCGCTCGTCTTCGAAAGTCGTCTCACCGTCCTGAACCAGGTCCAGGAGATGTGCCGGGCCGAGCGCCTCGCGAAACCGGAGGCCGTCCAGCAGGAGATCGACGTCTACAACGAGCTGTTGCCCGACGCGGGCGAGCTTTCGGCCACGCTGCTCGTCGAGATCACCGAGGAGGCTCGCATCCAGCCTCAGCTCGACCGGCTCGTGGGCCTCTCCTCGGGCCGGCACCTCTGGCTCGAGCTGAACGGCCGCAAGGTATTCGCGCGCTTTCTCGAGGGACAAGGGCGCGAGGATCGGATCGCGGCCGTCCAGTACCTGCGATTCCCGATCGGAGACGGATCCCCGGGATCGGGAGGCGCTCGCCGCGGGACCGGACCCCGTGATCCTGCACGTCGACCACCCGGGCTATCGGGCCAGCGCGATCCTTTCCTCCGGAAACCCGTGCCGAGATCGCCCGCGATCTCGCCGACTGAACGCCGCTCCGGAGCGCGAATAGAATCCGCCCGTGCTCATCCACCTCCTCCGCCACGCCGAAGCCGAGGATGTTTCGCCGACCGGGCGGGACCCGGATCGCCGGCTGACCGAGGAAGGCAGGAAGCGCATGCGGGCCGTCGCGAAGGCGATCGCGAACCTGGACCCCGGCTACGAGGCCGTGCTCGTCTCCCCCCTCGTGCGCGCCCGCCAGACGGCCGAGCCGGTGGCGGAGGCCTGTGGTTTCGAACGGCCGTTCACGGAGACGAAGAACCTCGCGCCCAATGCCGACCCGATCGAGGTCCTCCACGAGCTCGCCCGGCTCCGCCCGGCCAGCGCCCTTCTCGTCGGCCATCAACCTCATTTCGGCCGGCTGTTCGGGCTGCTCCTCTCGGGCCGCCCCGACCTCGAAATTCCGATGAAAAAGGCCGGCCTGGCGGCGTTCGAGGCTCCCTCGGATCCCTCGCTGGGGCCCGCGGAGCTGAAGTTCCTCCTGCCCCCCAGACTGCTGGAAAAGCTTGTATGACAACGAGTTACGCCCGTTCGCACAATTAGTTGACCCGTTCCTGATAGGATCATCAGTTCTTGGAGGAGCGATTTTCCCATGGGTAAAAGCGTAGCTCTCGGCTGCATCGTCCTCGTTCTGGTCGGCGTTCTCGTCGTCGGCGGCATGGCGGCGGGCGCCTACAACAAGCTGAACTCGGCCGACCAGGCCGTCAGCGCCGGCTGGGCCCAGGTGGAGAACGTCTACCAGCGCCGGGCCGACCTCATCCCGAACCTCGTCGAAACCGTCAAGGGCGCGGCGAACTTCGAAAAAGACACGCTCACGCAGGTCATCCAGGCGCGCGCCTCGGCCTCGCAGGTCAAGCTCGACGCGAACTCCATCAAGGACCCGGCCGCCTTCGACAAGTTCCAGAAGGCGCAGGACCAGCTCGGCGGGGCCCTCAGCCGCCTTCTCGTCACCATCGAGAAGTACCCCGAGCTGAAGGCGAATCAGAACTACCGCGACCTTCAGACGCAGCTCGAGGGCACCGAGAACCGGATCTCCGTCGAGCGCGGCCGTTTCAACGACGTGACGCAGGCCTACAACACGCTGCGCCGGTCGTTCCCGACGGTCATCGTGGCGAACTTCGCCGGCTTCAAGGACCGTCCGTACTTCAAGGCCGCCGAAGGCTCGGACAAACCGCCGGCCGTGAAGTTCTGACGCGGGGACGAGAGAAGAGAAGAATTCGGATTTTCTTAGAGTGAGAAGAGGCGGAGGCCAACGGTCGTTCGTTGCCGGAAAGCGCTGCGCTGCCCCTCTTACCTTCAAAGAAATCTTCCTCTTGCTCTCTCTCTTTGCGTTCGCTCTCGCGCTCACGTCTGAATCCGCGTTCGCCGCCGGGCCGGTGATCCCCCCGGCGCCGACGCGGTACGTCACGGACAACGCCCGCGTGATCGCGCCCGACGTGGCCGCCCGGCTGGAGGCGCGCCTAGCCGACTTCGAGAGGGAGACGTCGAACCAGTTTCTGGTCTACACCCAGAGCACGGTCCCGGACGGCACCACGCTCGAGGAATACACGGTCGTGTGCGCGCAGGCCTGGAGAGCGGGGCAGACGCAGCGGAAGAACGGGATGATCCTCTTCGTCTTCCCCGGGTCGCGGAAGGCGCGGCTCGAGGTGGGCTACGGCCTGGAAGGCGCGATGCCCGACGCGCTCGCGCGGCGCGTGCTGGACGAGCAGGTGATTCCGCGCTTCCGGGCGGGCGACTACAGCGGCGGGATCTCCGCGGGCGTCTCCGCCGCGATTGCGGCCACGAGAGGCGAGTACAAGGGGACCGGAAGGACGCGGGGGCAACGCAAGGAGTCGGCCCCTGCCTGTCCCCCTCCTCCTCGCGATCCTGCTTTTCTTCTTCTTCGGGATCCTCCCGATCGCCTTCAGGAATCGCGGCGGATACTCGTACATCGGCCGCGGCGGCTGGGGCTCCGGCGGCTTCGGAGGGTTTGGCGGCTTCGGCGGCGGGGCGGGGAGGCGGTGGCTTCTCGGGTGGAGGCGGATCCTTCGGCGGCGGCGGCGCGAGCGGGAGCTGGTGAGATGGCGAGGAGCAGGAAGGCGGCGGCCTTCTTCGACGGCCTCGATCGGCCGGCGATCGTCGAAGCGATCAAGCGCGCCGAGTCCAAGAGCGTCGGAGAGATCCGCGTGCACCTTCACCACGGGCCCGTCTCCGACGCGCTTCGAGCGGCACAGGCCGCTTTCAGGAAGCTCGGGATGGACAGGACGGTGTACGGCACCGGCTGTCTCCTTTTCCTCGCGCCGGAATCGCGCGCCTTCGCGGTGATCGGGGGCGCGGGGATTCACGAAAAAGTCGGAGACGGTTTCTGGACCGAGGCTCGGGACGTGGCCCAGGCGCTCTTTTCGCAGGGAAAGTTCACGGAAGGCATCGTCGCGGCCGTCGACAAAGTCGGCGACGCGCTCGCGCTGTTCTTCCCGAAGAGGGGTCCCGCGGACACGAACGAGCTTCCGGACGAGGTCACCGAGGACTGACGGAGCTTTGACAGGAACGGCATCGGTCTGGTATGTTCATCGGCCGTTTTGTTCGGGAAATCGAGGTAAGCAATGTACGCAGTGATCCGGACCGGGGGCAAGCAAGTGCGCGTCGCAGAGGGCGACGTCGTGCGTGTCGAGCGCCTCACGAAAGAGACCCTGAAGAAGGGCGCGGAGGTGTCGCTCCCCGAGGTCCTCGCCATCGGCAACGACGACGGCCTGCGTCTCGGCTCTCCTCTCGTTTCGGGCGCCATGGTGACCGGCGTCGTCGTGCGCGAGACTCGCGGACCGAAGCTCCTCGTCTACAAGAAGAAGCGCCGGAAGGGTTTTCAGCGCACCCACGGACATCGCCAGGATCTCGTCGAGATCCGCATCGCGTCCATCGTCGGATAGAAGGTCTGATTTCGTTTTTTCGGGGCTCTTTCTTTCCGCAGTTCCGGGACAGGGCTTCGAGGGGTATCACTCATGGCACACAAAAAAGGTCAGGGCTCGTCCCGCAACGGGCGCGACAGCAACAGCCAGCGCCTCGGCGTGAAGCGGTTCGCGGGCCAGCTCGTCTCGGGCGGCTCGATCCTCGTGCGGCAGCGCGGCACGCCCCTGAAACCCGGCGAGAACGTGGGCCGCGCCAAGGACGACTCGCTCTTCGCGAAGGTGGACGGAACCGTGAACTTCCACGACAAGGGCCGCTTGGGCCGCTTCGTCTCGGTCACGCCGGTTTCGGAAAAGACCGCGTAGGTCGTTTCGTTGGTTTTTGGGTCATTCTTTTTTCGTTGAAAGAAAAGAAGGCGCGAAGCGCTTTCGTGAATTCTCCCGGCATCTTCAGCTCGAGTACGCTCGAGAAGGTCCAAAGGACCTTCGATATGAGCAAAACGGCCGAGCGCGCGCAGCGAGTCAAGGCCGGCGCGCCTTGACGCGCGAGCACGCGAGGCACTCCGAAATCCGAACAGCATGTTCATAGACGAAGCTGTCATCCACGTCGCCGGAGGGGACGGCGGCAATGGATGTGTCGCCTTCCGGCGCGAGAAGTCCGTGCCTCGGGGCGGACCCTCCGGCGGAGACGGCGGCGACGGCGGAAGCGTGCTGCTCGTCGCCGACCGCGGCCTGAACACGCTCTACCCCTTTCGATTTCAGAGACGCTTCGCCGCGGGCCGGGGCGGCCACGGCAAAGGGGACAACCGCCACGGGAAGAACGGGGCGGATCTTCCGGTTTCGGTGCCCGTCGGAACGGTCGTGAAGGACCGCGAGACCGGGGACATCGTCGGCGACCTCGTCGAGGAGGGTCAGACGCTCCTCGTGGCCGCGGGCGGCAAGGGCGGGAGAGGGAACGCGCGGTTCGCGACGTCCACGAACCGGACGCCGCGGCGCGCGGATCCGGGCACGAAAGGCGAATCAGTCGGACCTCGCCCTCGAGCTCAAGCTCCTCGCGGACGTGGCGCTCGTGGGCCTGCCGAACGCGGGCAAGTCGACCCTCATCGCGGCCGTTTCCGCGGCGCGACCGAAGATCGCCGACTATCCCTTCACGACGCTCGTCCCGAACCTCGGGGTCGTGTCCTGGGACCGCTTCCGCACGTTCGTCGCGGCGGACGTGCCCGGGCTCATCGAGGGCGCGCACGAAGGGCACGGCCTCGGGATCAGGTTCCTGAAGCACGTCGAAAGGTCCCGCCTGCTCGTCCACCTCGTGGACGCCGTGGCGCTCGGCGACGCCGACCCGATCGCCGAGGCCGAGAAGACCGTCGCAACGATCGAGCGCGAGCTCGCGTCCTTCCAGCCGGAGCTCGCCCGGCGCGAGCGCGTTCTCGTGGCCACGAAAGACGACGCAGCCTCTCCCGCGCAGGTCGCGGCCGTCTCCGCGGCGGCCTCGCGCCGCGGCCTCGCTTTCTTTTCGATCTCGGCCGTCGCCCGACACGGCCTCGGCGCGCTCGTCTCGCATCTCGGCACGCGGCTCGACGCGCTCGCCGCCGGTTCGGACAGCGCGCAAGGAGGAGCCCGTCCCCTGACCATGCGCATCGGCGTCTACGGCGGCTCGTTCGACCCGGTGCACTTCGGGCATCTCGTTCCCGTCGAGGAGGCGCGTCGCAGGCTCTCTCTCGACGAGATTCTCTTCGTGCCGGCATTCCAGCCGCCGCACAAGCCGTCCGGCCCGTCCGCTCCCTCGCATCACCGCTTCGCGATGCTCGCTCTGGCACTCGAGGCGTATCCGGCTTTTCGCCTGAGCGATTTCGAGGTCGCGCGGGGCGGCACGACGTACACGATCGAGACGCTCCGGCACCTGCGTGCTTCGCGCGGGGAGGCGGAATTCGTCCTCGTCATCGGATCCGATTCGCTCGCGGGGATCACCGCCTGGCGCTCGTGGCAGGAGCTCCTCGAGGAGTTTCGCGTCGCGGTCGTCGAGCGGGAAGGCTTCCCCCGGGACGGGCTCGCGCGCGACCTGCCCGGGGCGATCTCCAGCCGGTTCGGAGAGACCATTTTCTTCGCCGGCAACGCACCGGTTACAATTTCATCCACGTGGTTAAGGCGCGCCATCCCCGCGGGCGAGGACCTCAGCGGAAGCCTCCCGGCGAGCGTCGGCGCGTATCTCCGAAAACACGCCCTGTACCGCCTCCCGTGAAGCACCCGGTTCCCCAGGTGGGACCGATCGACGACCTCATCGAGGCGACCCTGCAGCGCGCCGGGATGCGCGCCGACGCGTCCGAGCCGGAGAAGCCCCGCGCAAGCGCCGACCCGGCGCTCGACGAGCGCCTCACGACGCAGCTCAAGCGGGGCGTGGCGGCCCTCCTCGACAAGAAAGCCGAGAAGCTCGTCGTCCTGAATCTCCAGGGTCTGACGACGATTTCCGACTACTTCGTCCTCGCCACCGCGGGCAGCGACCGGCAGGCGCAGGCGCTCGCGGACGCCGTCGAGATGGCTCTCAAGGCCGAGGGCCGCCGGCCCCTCTCCATCGAAGGCTACCAGTCCGCGGCCTGGATCCTGCTCGATTACGGCGACGTCGTGTTTCACGTCTTCCACCACGAGGCGCGCCGTTTCTACGGCCTCGAGAGGCTCTGGGGAGACGCTCCGGACGCCACGTCGGCGTTCCGCTAGGAGCCGAGTGGCGGCATCCGCCGCGGCGCCCGTACTCTTCGCAACCCGCCATCGCGGCCTGAGGGAGCAGCTTCGGCGGCTCGCGCGCGCCGCCGACTCGGCGAACACCGTGCTCCTTCTCGGGGCGCCCGGAACCGGCAAGGACCGGCTCGCGCGCCTACTCCACGACCGCTCGTCCCGCGCCGGCGCGCCGTTCGTGCGCGTGGATCTCGCGGCGGTGGCGGACGACCTCTTCGAGAGCGAGCTCTTCGGGCACGAGCGCGGGGCATTCACGGGCGCCGTCGCGGGGAAGCCGGGCCTTCTCGAGGGTGCCGGCGACGGCACGCTCTACCTCGACAGGGTCGACGCGCTCTCCCTTCGGGCCCAGGGCAAGCTCCTCCGCGTCGTCGAGGAGCGCCTCGTGCGGCGCGTGGGAGGCATGCGCCTGCTCCCCCTCAAGGCCCGCCTCGTGGCGTCGGCCGGGCCGGATCTGCCGCGCCGGGCGCGCGCCGGGACGTTCCGGGAGGATCTCTTTTACCGGCTCGCGGTCGTCACGGTGAGCCTTCCGTCTCTCGCCGAGCGCCACGAGGACCTTCTTCCGGCGGCGCGCGCGCTCGCGAAGGCCGCGGGCGGCCCGGCCACGTTCACGGCGGCCGGGCGGCGCGTGCTGCTTTCCCACGCCTGGCGCGGGAATTTTCGCGAGCTCGAGAACGTCGTCCGCCGGGCCGCGAACGACGCGGCCGCGGCCGGGGCGGCCGCGATCGACGCCCGGCACGTGAAGCTCGCGGGTCCCTCGGATCCCGAGGCGCTCCTCCACGCCGCGGCCCACGCGCGCTGGACGCTGCGCCAGCTCTCGGACGCCTACATCGCGCTCCTCCTGGACGAGGCGGGCGGAAACGTGGCCGAAGCGGCGCGCCGCCTCGGGGTCGCCCGCAAGACGCTCTATGCGAGGCAGGGTAACGTCCGAAGAGAACCTCTTCTTAGAAAGTGATATGGCTGGAAGCGCCGCCGAAGTGGACGCGGCGTCGGCGACGCGCACCGTAGGTCCTTTGACGTGCATTCGAAGAGGTCTCTCTTCGGACCTTGCAGGCGCGAAATCGGAGTCCGGCGGGGGCTCCGGCGTGCTATGCTCTCCCGTTCTGAACGTACCTCGAGGGAGACGATCAGCATGGTACTCCAAGACCGCCGCGATGCCCGCAAAGCCCCTGAAGAAGGAGGCCGGCGAAAAGGTGCGAAAGCGCCTCGTCGTCCGGCGCGACGAGCTGCTCCAGGATCTCGCGAAGAACCGCGAGGTTTCCGAGGAAACGGTCGACGAATCGGCGCAGGACATGGCCGACCGCGCGACATCCGCGTACACGAAGGAGTTCGCGTACTCGCTTTCCGAAACCGACCGTAAGGTCCTCTTGCTCATCGAAGAGGCGCTCTCGCGTCTCGACACGGGAACGTACGGAACGTGCATCCATTGCTCGCAGCCCGTCCAGGAGAAGCGCATCGAGGCTGTTCCCTGGGCGCGTCACTGCCTCGACTGCCAGGAGCTGCAGGACAAGGGATTGCTCTAGAGCCACCCGGTTAGGATGGGGCGCGTGAAACGCGCTGATCCCTTCGCGCCCCTCGCTCCGCTACTGGCGTCCGCGCGCACGGCGCCTCTCCACCCGCTTCTCTTCCTGACCGGAGACGACGACTGGATCGTGGCCGAGGGCGTGCGCCGCGTGGCGGCGGCGTTCCGCGAGGCCTTCCGCGAGGGAGAGGTCACGGCGTACGAGGCGACGGGGGAAGGCGTGAAGGAAGCCGTGGCCGACGCGGCGACCATCGCGCTGTTCGCCACGAACCGGCTCGTCGTCCTTGAGGCCACCGACCTGTTCCGCGGAAAGGGCCTCACGGCGGAAGAGCTCGACGCGCTCCTGGACGAGGCCGAGGAGGCCGGCGAAGACTCACGCCTCCTTGCGCGGCTCGCGCGCAAGGCCGCCGCCCTCGCCGCGGCGGCCGGCGTCCCCGTGGGCGACGACCCCGGCGATGCGGCACGCCGGATCGCCGGGCGCGTGAAGCGCGCGGACCGCGCCGGGGCGCTCGCCGCTCTTCTCTCGAGCGTCCCCGCGTCCGAGCAGGGCGCCGAGACCGCGCTCGACGCGCTCCTCGACTTCGCGCAGCGGGCCCGGGCGTCCGACAACGTCCTCCTCGTCCAGGCAGTGTCGCCCGATGCGCAGCACCGCGGGTCGCAGGGCCTGAGGCGCGCCGCGCGGGCCGCGGACCTGTCCGTGCCGAACGAAGCGGCGCGCCGCGAGCGCCTCGCGGCGCTCGGCCTCGAGCGCGCGATCGAACGAAAGGTGCTCGTGGAAAAGGAGGTGTTCGACCTCCTTTCGGGGCGGGGCCGGCTCTTCGCGAGGCCGTTCCTTTCCGATCTCGACCGCCTGATCGACGCGGCGGCCGGGCCGCGGGTCACGGGCGAAGAGGCCGCACGGCAGATCGCCGACGAGAGCAAGGAGTACGGCTCGGACTTCGTCGAGGCGGTGGTCCAGCGCGACCTGCCTCAGGCGCTGCGCCTCCTCGCGAAGCTCCTTTCCGGGGCCACCTTCACGGCGTTCCGGCCCTGGGGAGAGAAGGAGGAGGCGGCGCTCGCGAAGAAAGGCCCCCGGGGCGAGGCCGCTTTCTTTCCACTCCTGGGCCTCCTCTCCGCGGAGCTCCGGCGGATGCTCGCCCTTCGTGCCGCCCTGGAGGAGCGCGCGGTCCCCGCGGCGGTGGGCAGGCGCACGGACTATCGCGGGTTCGTGGATCGGATCCTGCCGGCCCTGAAGGCGCCGCGAGAGGGACTTCCGGCCTTCTCCCTCGAGGCGCATCCCTTCGCCCTGCACAAGGCTTATCTCGCGGCCCTCGGCTGGACGACGGAAGACCTCAGGCGCGCGCTCATGGGGCTGGAAGCGATCGACCGCGGCGTGAAGAGCGGCGCCGGAACCGGTCCCGAGCTTCTCGAGGCCTGGCTCCTGTCGCGCCTTCCGGCTTCGCCCGCGCGCGCCTCCTCGGGCGGACGGGCGGGCTGAGACGGTGGCCGAACCGTCCCTTCTCCCGCGGGTGCGCTTCGACCGGCGCGACCGCGTGTTCATCGCTCTCTGCCTGCTCACGATCCTCGCGGGCGCCGCGGTCTTTCGCGCGGGCTTCTCGCGGGCGTTCCCCGAGGCGTCCATCGACTTCAAGGTGACTCGCGAGGAAGCCGTGCGCCGCGGGGCCGAGGCGCTCCGGGCGCGCGGATTCGAGCTCGACGGCACGAAACCTCTCGTCATCTTCGACGACGACGACGAGGCGAAGGTCTATCTCGAGAGGACACTCGGCCTCGAGAAGGCGAACCCGATCTTCTCGACCACGGTGCCCGTGTGGCGCTGGTCGGTGCGATGGGTGCGTCCGCTCGAGAAACTGGAATATCGGGCGGCTGTCTCCCCGGACGGGCGGCTCCTCGCGATCCGCCGGATCCTGCCGGAGAAAGAGGCCGCCGTGGACCCGGGGGATGCGGCCGCGCGCGAGCTGGCGGAGGCGGAAATCCGGGCGATGCGCGAAGTCGATCCGGCGGACCTCCGGTTCATCGAAGGCACGGTCGAGAAGCGTCCGGCGCGCGTCGACCGGACGTTCGTCTGGGAGTCGAAGGCGATCCGCTTCGGCGACGCGGCCCTTCGTTACCTCGTCGAGGTGCAGGGGGACCGCGTCGGGCGCTCGTCGCTTCACTTCGAGGTCCCGGAGAGGTGGCGAAGGGACTACGAGACGCTCCGCTCGAAGAACCTCGCGGCGGGTACGGTGGCCACGCTCGGGCTCATTCTCACGGCGCTCGCCGTGCTCGTGGTCTTTCTCGAGCGGGTGAGGCGGAAGGACGTGAAGTGGAGCTGGGCCCTCTCCTTCGCGGGCACGGGCGCCGTCCTGCAGCTCTTCGCCTCTCTCAACGAGATGCCGATCCGCCTCTTCGACTACGACACCGCGGACGGCTGGATCGGCTTTGTGGCGAAGTCGGTGGCAGGCGACGTGGGCGGCGCGGTCGCGCTCGGGGTCGTTCTGCTTCTCCTCGTCGCCGCCGGGGAGCCGCTCTACCGCGAGCGCTATCCCGGACAAGCCCGCGCTCGGCCGCCTCCTTTCCCTGCGCGGCATCTCTTCGAAGCGGTTCTTCCGCGGTCTCCTTCTCGGCTACGCGATGACGGCGGTTTTCTTCTCGTATCAGATCGTCTTCTACATCGCGGCGGCGCACTTCGGCGCATGGGCTCCCGCCGACGTGCCGTACTCGAACCTCCTCGGAACGCGGTTTCCCTGGGCCGGCGTCCTCCTGATGGGCTTTCTGCCAGCGACGACCGAGGAGTTCTCGTCGCGCATGTTCTCGATTCCCTTCGCCGAGCGGTTCCTTCCGCGCTGGGCCGCCGTCGTGGTCCCGGCGCTCATCTGGGGCTTCGCGCACAGCACGTATCCGAACCAGCCGTTCTACATCCGGGGGGTCGAGGTGGGTTTCGCGGGGATCCTCATCGGCGCCGTGATGCTGAAGGCGGACATTTTCCCGCTGCTCGTGTGGCATTTCACCGTGGATGCCGTCTACACGGCGCTCCTGCTGCTGCGCTCCTCGAACCCCTACTTCGTCGTCTCCGGGGCCGCGGCGTCCCTCGTGCTCCTGATTCCCCTCCTCGGGTCGCTCGTCCTCTATTTCCGGCGCGGCGGCTTCACGCCCGAGGAGGACCTCACGAACGCGGCCACGGGCTCGGCGCCCGCGCCGCCTCACGTCGAGGAGCCGGTCCCGATCTCCTGCGCCCCGCCGCGCTCGCTCTCGCCCGGGCGCGTCGCCGCCGCGCTCGCTCTCGCCCTCGCGACCTTTGCCGCGGCGCGCTTTCTCCTCCCGCGCCCGGGGCCGTGGGAAGGCGTGCACGCCGACCGTGGACAGGGCCGGGGCGAAGGCCGCCGCCGACGCGTACCTGAAGGCGGCCGGAGACGATCCCGCGGGCTATCTTTCGGTCGTGACGACGGCGACGGCGCTCCCCGCGCTCGAGGACCCTTCAGATGCGGGGACGAGCCTCGTCCCTTATGGCGACTCAGGGCTCGTCGAACGATGGCTCCTCGAGCGCGGCGGCATGCCGCTTCTCACGAAGTGGGCGACGACGATTCTTCCCGGGGCCGGTCTGGAACATCCGCTACGTACGCGCCCTCGACGAGCACGGGGCGACCGTCGCCGTGGACGCGCGGACCGGCCGAATCGCCGGTTTTCGCAGGACTTTCCCGGAGGCCGAGGCCGGCGGAAGCCCGGATGAGACTGTCGCGCGCGCGAAAGCGGCTTCTCTCTTCACGTCGTTCGGCCTCGACCCGGTGGCCTGGGACGTCGTCTCGTCGAAGAGCGAGGCGCGCAAGGCGCGGAAGGACACCCATGTCGTCTTCGAGTCGAGGCTCGAGAGGGCCGGCGAGGCGGCCCGGCGCGCCGTGACGGGTCTCGCGGGCGACGTGCCCTCGCTTTTCGCGACGGCGTTGAAGCTGCCGGAGGAATGGGTGCGCGCCCGGGAGAAGTCGACGGCCGCGACCTACGTCGCGATCTCCTGGAAGATCACGGCGTGGGGGACGCTCATCGGGCTCCTCGTCGTGGAGCTCGTGCGGCTCGCGCGCAAAGGGGCGATCCCCTGGCGCGGCTCGCTCCGCCTCGCGGCGCTGCTGGCGCTGCCGGCAGTTCTCTCGCGCGTCGTCTCCCTCCCGCTCGTCCTCGCGCGCTACGACTCGCAGTTCTCGATGACCGTTTTCGGCGTCGTCGTGGGCGTGGGACTGCTCGTGGGCATCCTGATCGCCTTCGGCGCCGCGCTTCTCGCGGTCGTCCTCGTCCTGGCCGTGAAAGGAGATGCAACCGCCGCCTTTCTCAGGGGCGGGGCGAATGGCCCGCTCGCGCTCGCCGCCGGGGCCGGCGCCGCCGCGCTGGTTCTTTCGATCCGCGCTTGCGCACGCGGTTTCGAGGCGGCTTTTCCGCTCGAGGCGGGCGTCGCCGGGTTTCCTGTTTCCTCAGGGAGTCGAGACGATCCTCCCGGCGGCCGTCGCGATCGGCTCACTCGTCTTCCGCATGCTCCTTTTCGCGGGGGGCGCCGCGTTTCTCGCGCTCCTTCTCCGCGACGCCCTGAAGAAGCCGGCCGTTCGCGTCGCGTTCTTCGTGATCGCGCTCGGCGTCTTCGCGCCTTTCGGAGCCCGGACGTTCGGCGAGCTTCTCGTGCCGGTTTTCGCCGGCGCGCTGACAGCCCTCGCGTTCGTCGCGGCCGTCGCGGTGTTCCTGCGAGACGACCCGCGCGCGTACGTCTTCGCGGCCGCATTCCTCGGGGCGGCCGGAGCGGGCGCCGATCTCGTCTCGAGCGGCATCGCGCCGTGGGTCTGGAACGGCGTCGCCGTTCTCGCGTTCGTCGCGCTCCTCGTCGTCCGCTTCGGCCTCGACCGGCCGCGGCGCGCGCCTTTTCCCGCCTAGCATGGTCAGATTCCTCTCGGCCGCTCTGCTCATCTCCGCTCCCGCGGCCCTCGTTGCCATGAGCGCGGACGGTGCCACCCAGTCCGTCAACCCGGGAAGCGCGTGGTGCGGCGTCGTCAACGCCGCCGCTCCGGGCGACACGATCGTCTTCGCGGCCGGGATCTATACCGGGACGTGCTCGATCACGGCTTCGGGTTCTCCGGCGGCTCCGATCACGTTGCGCTCGCAAACCGCCTCTCCCGCCGATCGCGCGGTCCTGGCCTATCCCGGCACGAGCAGCAACATCATCGACGTCTACGGCTCCTACCTCGTGTTCCGCTGGCTGACCTTTGGCCCGACGGTGCCCGGCGCCGGCGTGAATCCTCTCAAGCTGCGGAGCAGCGTCCAGGGAATCGTCGTCGATCAGAACGTCTTCCAGGGCACCGACATCGCCGTCGCGGCGAACTCCAGCGGCAGCACCTATCGAAGCATCTCGATCACGAACAACGTCCTGACGAACATGCAGTCGACCGGCCTCTACTTCGGCTGTCACGACGGCACGTCCTGCCACGCGCTGGACATCCTCATCCAGGGGAACCTCATCGACACGGTGCAGGCCGGGCGACGGCGTGGGTTACGGCCTGGAGATCAAGCTGAACTCCTGGGCCACGATCCTCGAGAACACGGTCTACGACCCGCAGGGTCCGGGCATCGAGGTCTACGGCTCGAATCGAGGCGATCCTCCGAGCGTCGTCGAGCGCAACTACGTCGAAGGATCCCGGAACGACGCCGGCATCAACGTGGGCGGGGGCCCGGCGATCGTGCGCAACAACATCGTCGTGGGCAACGCGTACAACGGGATCTGGGCCCAGGATTACGCCGGTCGCGGTCTTCAGCAGAACGTCTGGATCGTCGAGAACACGGCCCTCGCGAACCAGACCGGGGGAATCAAAGTCAGCAACTGGCAGGCGGGCGCGGGCAACGTCCTCGCGTTCAACGCCGTCGCGCCGCTCCCCGGCACGCCGGCGCTGACGCCGGCCTCGCCGATCGCCGACACGCTGCTGGGAAACGTGGCCTGCGTCCCGGCCGCGAGCTGCTTCGTGCAGCCCGTCTCGGCGCCCTACGACCTCTGGCCTCTCCCGGGCGGCCCGCTGATCGGAGCGGCCGCGAGCGGAATGGAGCCCTGGCGCGTCGGCAACGATTTCATGTGCGCGCCGCGGGGAATCGCGGCCGATACAGGGGCGATGCAAAGAACCTCTGCCGGCAACGGGCCCCCGCTCGGCGGCGGCAGCGCCCGGCCCGCGTGCGGCTCGGGCGGCACGCTCCTCCACACCCTCACTCCGTGCCGCGCCGTGGACACGCGCAACGCACCCGGCGCGTGGGGCGGTCCCGCACTCCTCGCGGGCACGGAGCGCAGCTTCGTCCTCGCGAGCCGGTGCGGGATCCCGCCGACCGCTCGCGCCGTGACGGCGAACGTGACCGTGGCAACGCCGACCGCGGCCGGCGTCCTGAGCCTGCGTCCGGGAGGCACGGCCCCGGTTCTGGCCTCGACGATCAATTACGCGCCCGGCCGGACCCGCGCGAACAACGCGGTGCTTCTGCTGGGCCCGGCGGGTGACGTGGTGGTGGCCTGCGGCCAGGCCTCCGGCACGACGCAGTTCATCCTGGACGTTACCGGCTACTTCCAGTAGCTCGCGGCTAGCGCCCCCCCGCCTTCCGCCACTCCCATTCGGCAAGGCGTTCGCGGGCGCCGAGGCCGATGGCGCGGTGGAGGTCGACGAGGAGCCGGGAGGCCTCCGCGTCGCGGAAGGGCGGCGGGCCGAGGCGCGTGAGGACCGCCTCGGGGTGCTCCGGCGGCGCGAACGACGAGCGGAGCGCGGCGACGGGCTCGCCGGGACGGTAATAGAGCTCGGGCCTCTCGAGGATGTGCCGCGGCAGCGGCTCGGGCGGCTCGGCGGCGTCGCCGGGCGCGGATGCGTCCGCCGAGCGGGCTTCGGGCTTGCGATCGGGCCGCGTGCGCGCGCGTTGCAGACCCTGGAGAAGCTCTTCCCGCGGGACGCCGCGCAGGAGGAAGACGAGAAACGGGTCGTCCTGGAGGCGGTCGCCGAGCAGCACGGCGAGCGCACCGGCGTGCGCGCACGGCTCCCTTGCCCTCGGCGCACGAGCACCGGAACACGACGTCGCCGGCGTCCAGCGGCAGGAGCGAGCGGCCCGTTTCCTGGAAGGCGCTTTCCACGTCTTCGGGGAGGCGGCCCGCGAGAAGGTCGGCCGCGTACCGGGCCCGCGCCGCCATCGCCTTGAGGACGCGGCGCCTGACCGCCGAGTCGAGCGGGCGCAGGGAGAGCGACGTCTCCTCGACGTGCCCGCCCGGCCGCCCGCACGTCCGCCCGCGCCCCGGTCCGCCCGATCTCGAGCGACGTCACCGCGCCCGGAGAGCAGCGGCCGCGCGCCCTTCCGTGAGAGCGTTCTCCCAGCCGAGCGACGCGAGCCGCGCGAGGAAGCGATACGCCCATCCGCTCTCGGGCGGCGTCGCGCGGGGGAGGAGAGCCTTCTTGCGGCGCGGCATCAGTGCCCTCCGTCCGTCTCGATGGCGCTCGTGTCGAGCGCGACGAGCTCCGTGAGCTGCTCGTCCGAGAGCGTCGCGATCCACTGCTCGCCCGCGCCGACGATCGAGCGGGCGAGCGCCTTCTTCTCCTCGATCATCCGGTCGATGCGCTCCTCGAGCGTTCCCTTGCAGACGAATTTGTGGACCTGGACGTGCTCGGTCTGCCCGATGCGGAAGGCGCGGTCGGTCGCCTGCTCCTCGACCGCGGGATTCCACCAGCGGTCCACGTGGAAGACGTGAGAGGCCCGGGTCAGGTTCAGGCCGGTGCCTCCCGCGCGCAGCGACAGCACGAAGAACGGAGGCGGGTCCTCGTCCTCCTGGAAACGCCGGACCATCTCCGTGCGCGTGTGGCGCGGGACCGCGCCGTGCAGGAAGAGCACCTCGCAGCCGAAGCGCTCCTTCAGCTCGGCGACGAGGAGATGGCCCATCTCGGCGAACTGCGTGAAGAGCAGGGCGGGGCTCTTCTCGGCGAGCGTCTCCTCGCACATCTCGAGGAGGCGGGCGACCTTCGCCGAGCGGCCGTCGCGCCGTCCGTCTCCGAGGAAGAGGGCCGGGTGATCGCAGATCTGCTTGAGGCGCAGGAGCAGGAGGAGGATCTTCGCCTTGCGGCTGCGCCGGTTCGCCCGCCCGATCCCCGAGAGGAGCGACCGGGTCGTCGCGCGGTAGAGCGCGGCCTGCTCGCGCGTGAGGCCGACGAGCTCCTTCGTTTCGATCTTCTCGGGGAGATCGGGGACGACGCCGGGGTCGGTCTTGGCCCGGCGCAGGAGGAACGGGCCCGTCACGTGGCGCAGGCGCGCGGAGGCGGCGGGGTCGTTGTGCCGCTCGATCGGGATCGCGAAGTTGCGCCGGAAGGCGTCGTCCGTGCCGAGGAGGCCGGGATTGAGGAAATCGAAGATGGACTTCAGCTCGGCGAGGCGGTTCTCGACGGGCGTGCCGGTGAGGGCCGCGCGCCGGTGCGCGCGGAGAGAGCGCGCGGCGCGCGACTGCGCGGCCGACGGGTTCTTGACGTTCTGCGCCTCGTCGAGCGCGAGGTATTCCCACGTGACGCCCGTCAGCAGCGCGCGGTCCCGATGCACGAGGGCGTACGTCGTGACGAGCAGGTCCACTTCCTTGAGAAGGCGCGAGAACGCCTCTCCGCTCGCGCGCCCCGCGCCGTGATGTACGACGACGCGAAGCTGCGGGGCGAAGCGCTCGGCCTCCCGGACCCAGTTCTCGGCGACGGACGTCGGGCAGACGAGCAGCGACGGGCCGATGCGCTCCCCGGCGTCGCGCGCGGCGAGAAGCGCGGCGAGGAACTGGATCGTCTTGCCGAGACCCATGTCGTCGGCGAGGCAGGCGCCGAGGCCGCGCGAGAGCAGGAAACGCAGCCAGGCGACGCCGCGCATCTGATAGGGGCGCAGCGTGCCCGTCAGGCCCCGCGGCGGGGCGAAGCCGGCGATCTCGCGCCGCGCGATCTCCGGATCGAGGAGACGCCCGACCCAGCCTTCGCCTCCGACGGCGTCGACGAGAACGTCCTCCTGCTCGCCATCGAGCCCGCCCGCGAGGCGCAGCAGCTCGCCGAGCGTGGTGCGGCCGCCGGGCCTGCGGTCGAGGAGGCGCCGCGCTTTCTCGAGATTCTCCTTGTCGAGGAGAACCCACTCTCCCCGGATCTCGACCAGGGGAATCTGCCGGGCGGCCAGCTCCTCGAACTCGTGGGGGGAGAGGAGCGCATCGCCCACGGCCACGCGCCAATCGAAGTCGACGAGTGCGTCGAGGCCGAAGCGGACGACGGACGAGTCGGCTTCACCGGCTCGCGGCGCACGCGCCACGAGCTTGAGCGCGACGCGCGCGAGGCTGCCGCCGCCGGGCAGGCGGACGGCGATACCGGCCTCCCCGAGGAGCGGGGCCTCGTCGGACAGGAAGCGCCACGCTTCGTCCGGCGACAGGATGACGCCGGTGGGATGCCGCTCCTCCAGGCTCCGCGCCACCGGGCGCGAGAGCGCCGCCGCCGTCCCGAGCCGCGCGAGAAGGGTGTCCTGCGGGTTCGTGAACAGTCGTCCGCGCCGCCGCATCGACCCCTCCGTCGTGGCCCAGATCTCCTCGGCCGGGAGGGAGACCTCGGGGCTTTCTCCGGACTCGAGGACGTACGCGAGCGTAAACGGGCCGCCGGCCTCGGAAGGCGGCACGACTCGAATTCCGAGGCGCAGCAGGCTCTCGGGCAGGGGATCCAGGAGCGGGAGGCTCCACTCGGACAGGCGCGCCAGGACGCCGGGCTCGAGCGCGCGTGTCAGAGGTGCGGCGAGCGCCGCGATGACCTCGGCCTCGGGGCTGTCGCCCGCGCGGCGCCGCTCGGCCGGAAGCACGTCCCTGAGCACGTCGCGCGCCGCCGCGTCCACCGCCTCGTCGAGGAACGCGAGGAGCAGCCCTCGCGCCGGCGGGAGCGCGCCGTCGGGTCCCAGGCGCACGCCCGGCGGCAGAATCGCGCGCGAAACCGGCGGCATCGCCTCGGCGAGGCGCCTGAAGACGTTCCCTCTCGTGGGGATCGTCGAGGACGGGCCGCCAGCGGGGATGGTTGCCGTTCGTTCCCGGCGCGACGCGCCGCCGGAGCAGGAGGTCGAACACCCAGCGGGCCACTTCCGCCCAGTAGTCGAGATCATCGCCCGCCGACACGGGCAGGGGGCGCGCGCGGAGCGCCGCCGGGAGCGAGAGAAGCGTCTCGAGAGCGGCGGCCACGGGCAGGACGAAAGCGGGGACTTCGTAGATCCGGAGCGCGGAAGAGAACGGCGCGGCATAGTCGGCGGGCTCGCGGAGCGTCGGCGCGGACGGAACCGGGCGCCCGTGAACCGCGGGGACGACGAGCATTGAGGATGGTCGTCTCCGTGCGTTGGGAAACCGGAGACGCGAGGCCCCCGGCGCTCAGCGCATCCAGGAGCTCGCCCGGCTCGACGGCGCGCGGGTGCCGGTCGCGCCCGTCACGTGGCGCGAAGAGTCCCTCCGCCCACAGGGCGAATCCGGACGGGCGCGGAGCACCGTGCAGGACAATCAAGCCCTCCATTGTCGGTTATCCTCGACCTCGAATGAAAGTCCCGAAGTCGCACGAGCTATTTCGCCGCATGTCGAGCGCGGAGGTGGCCTCTGTCGTGGAGGCGGCGTGCGAAGACGACGAGCTGCCCGAGAAGATCGCGGGCGGCGTTCTCACCTACCAGCAGATTCCTCTCAATCGGTTTTCGAAGCTGCCCGAGGAGACCCGGCTGGCCTACGTGAGGCGCACGCTGCGCGACAAACGCGCGTCCGACCTCAGCCTTTACGTCCTCTCCGCCGCCCTCACGCGCCGGCAGGCGGAGCTCATCTCGTCTTTTCTCGAGGCGCTGAAGCTACCCCACGAGGGGCCCAGCCTGACGACGGCCGAGGCGGATCCCGGCGCCGCCGCAAAAGGCGCTTCGCCGCGCGGTCGACGCCCTCCTCCGCGTCCACGAGGCGCGCGACGTCGCGCTCTATCTCCACGCGTTCGCGTCCCAGCCGGACGTCGACTGGCCCGTCCTCGAAAGCCTCCTCGAAAAGGACGCGCGCCTCGCCTTCGAGGACCGCTCGGCGAGCTAGGGAGCCGTGATCCGGTAGACGAGGCTATGAGTCCTGCCGTGACGACCGAGACGGGCGGGTTTCCCAACACCACGTTTGCCGGAGCGCGGCGCGCGCTCGTCCTTCTCCTGTTCATCAACCTCTTCAACTACGTCGACCGCCAGGTCCTCGCCGCCGTGGTTCCCTCGATCGAGCAGAGCTTCTTCGGCGCCGCGAGCGGCGCGGGAAGATCCGCCGTACTCCAGGGGCTCCAGAGCTGGTGTCGCGCGCACCTCGGCTTCAGGCCGGAGCTCGCGCTCATCGGAGTTCTGTCGATGGCTTTCATGGTCCTGTACATGGTCGGCGCACCGGTTTTCGGACGGCTCGCCGAGCGCCACTCCCGTTGGGCGCTCGTCGGAATCGGCGTCGCGCTCTGGAGCCTGGCGAGCGGCGCCTCCGGCCTCGCGACGAGTTTCTTCGTTCTCCTGCTGACGCGCTGCTTCGTCGGCATCGGCGAGGCCGCCTACGGGCCGGTGGCGCCCACGATCCTGTCGGACCTCTACCCCGTGGAGAAGAGAGGCCGGATCCTGGCCTGGTTCTACATGGCCATCCCGGTCGGCAGCGCCCTCGGCTACGTGCTCGGAGGCGCGGTCGCGGCCTCGTCGATCGGTGATTTCGGCGCGCATCTGCTCGGGATACACGCGGAGAGCTGGCGGTGGGCCTTCTTTCTCGTGGCCCCCCCGGGGCTGATTCTCGGCTTCTGGGCGTTCTTCATGAACGATCCACCCCGCGGCCAGGCCGACGGATCGGGCGGCGCGGCGCCCGTTCGGATCGGCTGGCGCGAATACGCCGTGCTCCTCCACACGCCGTCCTGGGTCTTCTGCACGCTCGGAATGACGGCCATGACGTTCGCCATCGGCGGCATCGGCTTCTGGATGCCCTACTACCTTGCCCACAAGCCCGGCGCCCCGGCTTCGTCGACGGTCGTCTTCGGCGGGATCACCTGCGTCGCGGGCCTCGTGGCGACACTGCTGGGCGGCCTCGTCGGGGACAAGCTCCGCGCCCGGGTTCCCGGCTCCTACTTCCTCGTTTCGGGTATCGCCATGCTCGTCGGCTTTCCGTTCATGCTGCTGACCTTGCGCGCTTCGTTCCCGTTGATCTGGGTCTGGATCTTCGTGACGTGCTTCTGTCTCTTTTTCAACACCGGTCCGACGAACACGATCCTGGCGAACGTCAGCCCCCCGCCGATCCGCGCCGCCGGCTTCGCGCTCAACATCTTCGTCATACACGCGTTTGGCGACGTGATCTCGCCCGTCGTCATCGGTGTCGTCGGCGACAAGTACGACATGAACCGCGCGTTCATTCTGGTGGGCGCCATGTTCGTGGTGGCCGGCATCCTGTGGCTTCTCGGCGTGCGGCACCTTCAGCGCGACACCGTGCTCGCACCGACGCGGCTCAAGCCGGATGCGAAATGACCGCCTGATCCTCGCGGCCAATCATCACAACTCGGTGGTGGACGCGATGCTGGGCCGCTTCGACCCCGAGACCGGCAGAGGCCGAAGACTGGAGGCCTGAATGACTCTTCCGCTGTGGGTGTTGCGGGCGGCCTCGATCGGTCGCTGGCCAGCCTGCTCGGGTGACGGTATTCACGTGGAACCGGCGATCCGGTAGACCAGACTCTCCCGGCCCTTGCCGTCGAGCCTCGAGCCAACGCGAACCCCGCCGATCTTCTCCATGGCCCTCTGCGAGCGCAGGTTCTGCGGACCGACGAGAAAGACGACGCTGCTCACGAATTTGAAGGCGTGACGCAGCATGAGCTGCTTCATTTCGCCGTTGTAGATGCCGCCCCAGTGGGACCTGGCGAGGAACGTCCAGCCGATCTCGATCTCGCTCTTCTCGCTGTCGTACCCGTGGAACCGCGACGACCCGATGACCCGCCCGTCTTTGGCGTCGGTGGCGATCAACCCGCCCCCGGATTCCAGGGCCTCGCGGAAGAATTCCTTGAAGACCTCTTCCTTGTAACGATCGTTGCTCGGATGCTGCTCCCAGATGAGCGGATCCGAGGCGACCGCGTAAAGGTCAGGGAAATCCTCCGGCCGAAGCGGCCTGAGGCGGAGAAGCTCGCCTTCCAGAACGGGCTGGAGATCAAAGGGCATTCTTTCCACTACCACCACCACGTCCGGGACAGAATCCACAGCAACCACTCTCGGACTGTTTCGCCACCAATTGCGGCGATGGTACCCGCAACCAAGGCGACCGCCATGCCGGCACGCACCGCGGTTGAAAGTTCGTTGGTCACAGGAAGAACACTGATGAATGCTGCGATGAACCCCAGCAGAGCAAAGAAACAGAAGTTCCAAACGTGATCGCCCCCCACGGTCCACACCGGTGAGATAGGCCGTCTTTGCCGTTGTGTGAACGGAGCATAAGCGTCACCGGCTCGGGCCGGAGCCGGGGGTGAACTTCCTGCGGCAGCGCGCGAATGCGTGCGCCGAAAGGGTTTGGCCTGCGGCGCGTACCAGGAATCCACGACGGCTCGCCGAGCGGGATCGGTGAGTACGTCGTACGCTTCGCGGATTTCGCGAAACTGCGAGGCGGCATTCGGCGACGGATTGACGTCGGGATGGAGGCGTTTGGCCATGCGCTTGAACCGCTGCCGAATGACCGGCTCGGATGCGCCTGCTGGAAGCTTGAGGACGCCGTAGTAGTCCTTCCTGGCCGGCTCTAGCAAGTTGTCCTCATCCGACCGTCGATCACGTGAGCCCGTCGCCGCTCACTCGGGCTCGCGGGTGGACGAGGCTGCCGCCAGCACGATCTCTCCCTTGACACCGGGCCGTGCCGCGAGGATTCTGGCGATCTCCGAGGCGCTCCCGCGCAGGACCTCCTCGTGGAGCTTCGTCAACTCGCGGCCGAGGACGATGGGCGGGTCACCCCAGGCCTTCGCGAGAGCCTCGAGAGAATCCACGATCCTGAAGGGCGATTCGAACAGCACGGCTGTGCCGGGGCGCGAGGCGTTCGGCGCATACGATTCGTACCAGCGGTCGCGCTCGCCACGGCGCGAGGGCGGAAAGCCCAGGAACGTGAACGGGACGGCCGGAAAGCCCGAGATCGAGAGGATCGCGAGGACCGCCGACGGCCCCGGGATCGCCTCTACGCGGTGGCCGGCCGCGGCGGCTGCCGCGACGAGTCTCTCGCCGGGATCCGAGACGAGCGGCGTGCCCGCGTCGGAGACGAGGGCCAGCGTCTCGCCACGGGCGAGCCGCTCGAGAGCCTCGCCGACGCGGCGGTGCTCGTTGTGGCCGTGGCAGGACACGCGCGGCGACGTGAGGCCGTGGCGCGCGAAGAGGTTCCCCGTCCGGCGCGTGTCCTCGCAATAGACGACGGCCGCCGACGCCAGCGCCTCTCTCGCCCGCGGCGACAGGTCGTCGAGGTTCCCGATCGGCGTGGCGACGACGAGGAGACGGCCCATCGCGGCATTCTCTCGCGTCCGCGCGGTTCCTGGCCCTTGCTACCATCGAAGGCGTGTTTCGCTGGTCGCTCGTCCCGCTCGTTTTCGCGGGCGTCACCCTCGTGCCGGCCGCCGGGAGCGGCCCGCCCGCGGCGCCGGCGCCCGCGGCGGGAGCGCCCGCGACGACGCCTTCCGGGCCGGCGGTGCTCGTGGACCGCATCGCGGCGGTCGTCGGCGACGAGATCGTTCTCGACAGCGAAGTCCGGAAGCTCGTCGCCGTGCGGTTTCTCGAGCACAAGCCGGGCGAGAGCGACGCCGCGTATCGCGACCGCGTCCTCGAGGAGCGCATCGTCGACCTCCTGCGCGAGCGCCAGCTCCGCAGGACGAGCGGATTCGAGCCGAAACCCGAGGAGGTCGAGGCCCGCGTCGCCGCGCTCGAGGCGCGTCTCGCGAAAGAGCGCGGCCTTCCGGCGGCTGCGGCGCTCGCGGCCGCCGGAACCACCCGCGAGGAGCTGGCGGAATGGGTCAAGCGCGGGCTCGCGCTCGACAGCTACGTGAAAGAGCGGCTCGCGCCGGGACTGAAGCTGACGGAAGCGGATCTCCGCGCCTATTACGAGTCGGCTTTCCGGGAAGCCGCGAAAAAGAGAGGCCTTTCGGACGTGCCTCCGTTCGAGGACGTCCGCGAGGAGATTCGCGAGGTCGTGCGCGAGCTCAAGCTCAACGCCGAGATCGAGCGCTGGACGGCGCAGCTCCGCAGCGAGACGCGCATCCTCGTTTACCGGCGCTGATGCGGCAATTCTTCAGCGCCCTGCCAGCTCGGCCTTACGGTAGAGAATGCGATTCGCGAGCACGCGGCGCAGATACGTGCGCGTTTCCGGGTAGCTGATCGAGGCCAGAAGCGCTTCGGCGGGAGCCTTCGCGCCGCCGGCCCACAGCGCCGTCTGGCCGGCGCCGGCGTTGTAGCCCGAGGCCGCGAGAGCCGCGTCGCCCTCGAAGCGGGCGAGAAGGTTCTTCAGCGTGCGCGCGCCGAGCCGCAGCGACCGGGCGGGATCGTAGAGATCCGCGTAGGCGGGAGGAGTCTCGTTCAGCTCCCGCGCGGCCTCTCCCGCGGTCGGAAGAGTGAGCTGCATCAGGCCGCGGGCGGCGGCGGGGGAGGCCGCCGCGGGGTCGAACCGGCTCTCCTGCCTCATGATCGCGTAGAGCAGGTCGCGCGGCACGCCGCTCTGATCCGCGGTCTCGGCGACGAGCCGGTCGAACGGGCGCGGCGCGAGAGAGTGGAGCACCGAGCGCGGCGCGAGCTCGAGGAGGAAGTCGTCGGGCACCAGGCGGTCGAGAGCCTCGGCCGCCTCCAGCGCCGCGGGCCCGGCGTCCGCGTCCTCGCCGAGGCGAGCGGCCACGAGGCTGCCGAGGAGCGTCTCGAGTCGCGAGGCGTCGCGCACGATCGGCTCGGCCTCGAGAGGCAGGCCGAGCTGCAGGAGGCGGCACGCCGCGGCGTCCCCGCAGAGCGTCGGGAGCGAATCCTCCGGCAGGTCGGGAGCGAGCAGGACCTCGGCGTAACCGGGAAGCGAGCGGTAGGCGAGCTTCAGAAGGTCGCGCGCGAGAGCGTCGCCGAGGAGAGCGGGCGGCAGGAGGCGCTCCTTGGCTTCCCGCGCCCTGCCGGACCGTGAGGAGGGTCTCACCTTCGAGCCGCTCGCGGCGGAGGAACGCGTCGCGGGAGACGGCCGGGAGCGCGAGCATCCGCTGGGTCGCGACCTCGCCCACGGCCGTCCAGGGGCGCGCGGCGAGGAGCGCGGCGTAACCCGCGAGAGCGCCCGCGAGATCCTGCGAGGCCTCCGCGGCGCGGCCGCGCCAGAACGGAAGCTCGCTCTTCCAGGGTTCCGCCAGCCGCCGCGCGCGCGCGAGGTGCTCGATCGGAACGAGGGCCCGCCGCGCCCCCGCGCCGTCGCCCGCCTCGGCCCGCCGCTCCAGAAGGTGGAGGAGGCCTTCGACGCGCCCGGGCTCTTTCGCGAGGCCCTTGCGCATGAGGATCGCCTCGGCTCCCGCGAGGTCGCCGCGCCGCATGAGGAGGCGCGCCCGCTGAAGCGCGGCGAGGGCGGCCGGGCCGGCGCGGGAGACCTCCACGCGCCGGAACTCCGCTGCCGCCGCGTCGAGCTGCCCGAGCTTCTCGAGCGTGGTGCCGGCGTTGAAGCGCACGCGGGCGAAGAAGGCGTCGGTGCCGGGGACGTCGTCCTTCTTGCCGGGGGCGTGCCGGGGGCTGCGCGGCTGCGTCTCGAGGATGCTTCGGAACGCCGCCGCGGCCTCCGCGAACCGCCCGCGCGAGGCGAGGATCCGGCCGAGGTCGAAGCGGGTGCCCCAGCGCGCGACGTCGTCGCCCGCGCGCGAGGCTCGCGCGTCGCGTTCCGTCGCGAGGCGCTCGGCGAGGTCGAGGTCCCGCTGCGCCTTCGCGGTCTCGATCAGGAGCGGAAGCAGGCGGTCGGGCAGGCTTCTGCGCGTCCCGGCCGCGCATCTCGCGCGCGAGCACGATCGCCGCGGCGTCGTCGCGCCGGGCCTCGCGGAGGATCTCCTCGCGAAGCGACGCCGCGCCCGACGCGTCACCGGACTGGTCGAGCGCCTCGGCGCGCAGGGCGAGGAGGCGGCGCCTCTCCCGCGGCGCCGCGGGCGGCCTCGCGGCCACGAGGCGCGCCAGGGAAGACGTGTCGACGCGCGTCTCGAGCGCGTCGAGCGTGATGCGGAGCGCGCGCCGCGAGACGGCGCCGCCCTTCCTCTGCAGCAGGGGAAGCAGCAGGTCGAGCGCGCCGGCACCGTCGCCGCCTTCGAACCGGAGAGTGCCGGCGGCGAGGCGGGCAGGCACGTCGAGAAGATCGTCGGCGGCGATGTGGCGCTCGAAGAGAGCGATGGCCTCGTCGCGGCGCCCCGTCGCGGCGAGCGCGCGCGCGGCGAGGTAGTCGAAGCGGCCGTCGGCGTACCTCACGGCGGACTCTCGCTTCAGCCCGTCGAGCTGTTCGAGGACCTCCGTCCATTTTCCGGCGCGCGCGGCGGCCGCGAGGTCGCGCTCGCGCGCCACGTCCGCGTCGAGCCTTCCCGAGGCGAGGAGGAGGAGGACGAGGAGGGCCGGGGCGGCGCAGCGGCGGAAGGCTCTCAGCCCGGCGGCCACGCGAAGGCCCGTCCGCCGAGGAGATGGAGATGCAGGTGGAAAACGCTCTGGCCCGCCTCGGCGCCGTCGTTGATGACGACGCGGTAGCTGTCGAAGGAGAGCGCCTTCGCGACCCGGGTGAGCGCGACGAGGCAGGGGCCGAGAAGCTCGGCGTGATCACCCGAGGCATCGGAGAGACGCGCGACGTGCGTCTTCGGAATCACGAGCACGTGAGTGGGCGCTTTCGGGGCGACGTCGTGGAACGCGAGAACACGCTCGTCCTCGAAGGCGATCTTCGCGGGAATCTCCTTCCGGACGATCCGGCAGAAGAGGCACGAGGATTCGGTGGAAGCGCCCATCGGACGGATTATCCGTCGACCCGTTCGACGGAGGCTCCGAGGTTTCGCAGGCGCTGATCCATCGCGGCATAGCCCCGGTCGAGATGGTAGATGCGGCGCACGCGCGTCTCGCCCCGGGCGACGAGGCCCGCCAGGACGAGAGCCGCGGAGGCCCGGAGGTCCGAGGCGGTCACGGGCGCGCCCTCGAGCTTCGCCGGTCCGCGCACGACGGCCACGCGCCCCTCGACGCGCACGTCGGCGCCGAGGCGCGCGAGCTCGACGGCGTGCAGGAAGCGGTTTTCGAAGATCGTCTCGACGAGGCGGGACGTTCCGGTGGCCTGCGTCATGAGGGCGAGGAACTGCGCCTGCAGGTCGGTCGGAAAGCCGGGGTGCGGCGCCGTTTCGATGTCCACGGCCGCGAGCGGCCGCGCGGCGAAGACGCGCACGGCATCCTGCCGTCGTCTCGACGCCGGCCCCGGCGCGGCGAAGCGCGTCGAGAAACGCCTCGAGATCGCGGGCACGCGCGTGGGAAACCGTCACGTCGCCCCCGGTGATCGCGCCGGCGGCGAGGTACGTTCCCGCTTCGATGCGGTCCGGCAGGATCGCGTGCGGCGAAGAGCCCGTGCCGGAGAGCCGCTCGACTCCCTCGACCGTGATCGTGGAGGTTCCCGCGCCCGTCACGCGCGCGCCCATGCGGGCGAGGAGGAGCGCCACGTCCTCCACCTCGGGCTCTCGCGCCGCGTTTTCGATCACCGTCGTCCCGCGCGCGAGCGTCGCCGCGAAGAGCACGTTCTCCGTGCCGGTCACGGTGGGAGTCGGGAAGCGGATCGTCGTTCCCGTGAGCCGGCCTCTCGCGCGCCCGACGCGCGAGACATGCGCGTGGATGTAGCCCTTCTCGACGGCGATCCTCGCGCCCAGCGCCTCGAGCGCCAGGAGGTGCAGGTCCACGGGCCTGACGCCGATCGCGCACCCGCCGGGCAGCGAGACGCGCGCCTCGCCGAAGCGCGCGACGAGCGGGCCGAGGACGAGGATGGAAGCCCGCATCGTCCGCACGAGGTCGTACGGGGCCTCGGTCGACGTGACGCGCGACGCGTCGACGACCCGCCGCGAAGGCGCGGGCGCGCCGACCTGAACCCCCATGCCGTCGAGAAGACGCGTCATCGTGTCGACGTCCGCGAGGTCGGGCACCTCCTCGAGCGTCACGGGGGCGTCCGTGAGAAGCGCGGCGGCGAGGGCGGGCAGCGCCGCGTTCTTCGCGCCGCTCGCGCGGACGGTGCCTTCGAGGCGCACGGGGCCTTTGATGAGGAAGGCGTCCATCCGGAGAAGGAGTCTACGGGTTCGGGCGGCCGTCAGAGCCGCCGCGCGGTGGCCGTGCGCGGGATCCCGGCCGTGTCGAGGCGCACGTCGACGAGCCGGAACGTCCCCGACGCCTCCACGAGCGCCGAGACGTCGCGGGCCTGCGCGTACCCGAACTCGAACACGAACGGGGCGCCGGGACGGAGGAAGACGGCCAGCCCCGCGAGGAGCGCGCGCATCGGCTCGAGCCCGTCATCGCCGCCGTAGAGCGCGAGGGGCGGCTCGAAGTCGGAGACCGTTTTCGAGAGATGCGGGGCATCGGCCACACTCACGTAGGGCGGGTTCGCGACGGCGAGGTCGAAGAGCGGGCGCGGCTCGAACGCGGAAAGCCAGTCGGAGGCCACGGCCGTCACCCGGTCGGACACGCCGTGGAGGCGCGCGTTCTCCGCGGCGAGCGCGAGAGCCGCCACCGAGCGGTCGATCGCGAGAACGCGCGCATGGGGACGCTCGAGGGCGAGCGTGACGGCCAGGATGCCGCTGCCCGTTCCGAGGTCGGCGAGGGCGCGGGCGTCCGGCGCGGCGGCGCGCGCCGCCTCCACGACGCCCTCCGTCTCGAGGCGGGGAATCAGCGCACGCGAATCGACGCGAAACGTGCGGCCGAGAAATTCCCATTCGCCGAGGAGGTATTGCAGCGGCTCGCCGGCCGCGCGGCGCGCGACGAGCGTCTCGAACGCCGCCCGGCTCGAGGCGTCCGCCGGCTCCGCGCGGCGGCCGAGAAACCAGGCGCGAGGGCGCGAAGCGGCCCTGGACAGCAGCTCCTCCGCCTCGTACGGAGCGTTCTCCTCGCCCGAAAGGCGGCGCCGCCCTTCGACGAGCAGGGCGCCCCAGGTCGGTTCTGGCTTCGCGGAGGAGCTCATGCGGGCCTCGTGTCTAAGATAGAAGAGATGTCCGGCTCCCGGATTCTCGTCTTTTTCGGCCTTCTGCTCCTCGGACTGGGCGTCGTGCTCGGCCTGCCGTCGTCCCTCGCGCCGGCCGCCGTCGTGATCGCCGTGGCGGCCGTTCTCGTCTTTTTCGCCGCGAGCCGTTACCCCTCGGCCGCGAGCTCCCGCGCCGAGCCGGTGACGTCCGTGCGCGCGGCCTTCGGGCCGGCCGTGGACGCGATCGAGGCCGTCGCCGTCTACACGCTGGACCGCGCGGGCAGAATCGGCTACGCGAACAGGGGCGCGCGCCGCGCCCTCGGGATCGAGGAGCGCGACGTGGAAGGGCACGCCGCATCGGAGTTTCCCGCCCTCTCGCGCCGCCGCGCCCGAGATGATCGAGGGTCTCGAACGAGGTCTTCGAGACCGGCCAGCCTCGCGCGGCCCGACGAATCCTGCTGCCGGTGGACGGCGCGACCGCAGGTCGAGTCGATCGTCTCGATGACGCCCGTCGTGCGGTACGGAAAGGTCGTCGAGGCCGCCGTCTGGCGCGTCGACACGCGCGGCCCCGCGGGCGGGGACGAGCACCGCACGCGCCTCCTCGACTCCTCGCCCGCGGGCCTCCTCGGCGTGGACGCCGCCGGCCGCATCGAGGCGGTCAGCCGCCGGCTCGCGGAGTGGGTGGGGCGCCGCGCGGACGCTCTCGAGGGCCTCGACGTGGAGCGTTCGGAGGTCCTGCCCGAAGAGCTGCGGGAGCTCATCCGCGCGCACGCCGTGAACCGCGCCGCCGCAGGGCACGCCGACCGCTTCGGTCGGAGGAAGAGGTCTCCCTCGTCACGCCGGAGGGCGTTTCGCGGATGTTGCACGTCGTCGTCACGCCGCGTCCGGGCGGCGGCGCGGACGTCGTTTTTCTCGACGGCAGCTCGCGGCGACGGCTCCTCGCCGAGCTGGACGCGGCCCGTCGGGCGCTCGCCGAGGCGCGCGAGGCCGCCGTGGACGTCCTGCAGTCCACGACGCGCGATCTCAAGGCGCGCGTCCAGGAGATCGTCGCCGCGGCGCGGCGCGCGGCGGACGACACCTCGGGTCCGATCCAGCGCGCGCGGGCCGAGGCCGAGCTGAAAGCCACGAGCGAGCAGCTTCTCGCGCGGGTCGACGAGACCGGGCCCCGGGACGTCCGCCGGCCGATCGGCGGCGCCGACGGGCGTCCGCGCGTTCTGCTCGTCGAGGACAACGAGGAAAACCGCGAGCTGCTCGCGCACATGCTGAGGTCGCGGGGCGCCGAAGTTCTCACGGCGGGCAGCGGGCGCGAGGCCGTGGACGCGGCCGCGGGTTTCCGCTTCGACTTCGTGCTGCTGGACCTGCACATGCCCGAGATGGACGGCTTTCAGGTGCTGAGGCGGCTGCGCGGCCTGCCGGACGGAGAGCGGCTGCCGGTCGTCGCGCTCACCGCGCTCACCTCCGACCTCGTCAAGGAGCGCTGCGAGGCCGAGGGAATGAACGACTTCGTGTCCAAGCCCGTGACCCTCGCGCGCGTCGGGGAGATCGTGGAGAAGTGGGGCCGTGCCGCGCGGGCCTGATTACCAGCGCATCCGGTAGAGCATGGCGTAGACGACGACACCGGTCACGGAGACGTAGAGCCAGATCGGCAGCGTGAAGCGGGCGAGCTTGCGATGCCGCTCGAAGCGCCCGCGCCGGGCGAGGACGAACGTCGTGATCGCGAGCGGCGCGACCAGGGCCGCGAGAATCGTGTGCGTGAGGAGGATGCCGAGATAGAGCGTCCGCGCGCCGCCCGTGCCGGGAAAACGCACGCTTCCGACCTCGACGTGATAGGCGAGGTACGAGACGAGGAAGAGCGTCGAGCACAGGAAGGCCGCCGTCATCGTGCGGCGATGCGCGTCGATCCGACGCCTTCGGATGAACGTCCAGCCGACGACGAGGAGGACGGCGCTCGTCGCGTTGAGGCAGGCGTTCAGCGTCGGCAGGTCGCGGATCGTCATCGCCTCTCCGGCGGGCGTCGGGCGGCCAGGCGCGCGGCAGGGCCCGCGGGAAAGCGCGCGACGACGGCCACGGCGGCCGCGAACATGAGGACGGCGAAAGCCGCCGTCACGGAGAACGAGAGCGACGGAGAGATCCACGCCGGCGCGGCGCCGCCGAGGGCCCGGCGCAGGGCCGCGACGCCGTACGTGAGCGGGTTCACGGCCATCGCGGCGCCCAGCCACGAGGAGGCGCCGTCGACGGGGAAGAAAGCTCCCGAGAGGAGCCACATGGGGATCAGGAAGAGATTCATGATGGCGTGGAATCCCTGCGTCGATTCGAGCGACCACGCGATCGCGAACCCGAGAGAGGTGAGCGCGAAGGCGAGGAGCGCGAGGAGCGCGGCGGCGGCGAGAAGGCCCGCGGCGTCGACCTTGAGGCCGGTCAGCGGCACGAGGAGGAGGAGCGGAAGGCCCTGGATCAGTCCGAGCGCCGCGCCCCCGAGGACCTTCCCGAGCGCGATGGAGGCAGGAGAGACGGGCGAGACGAGGACCCCTTGCAGGAACCCTTCCCGCCGGTCCTCGATGACGGAGATCGTCGCGAAGATCGCCGCGAAGAGCACGACGAGCACGACCGTGCCCGGGAAGAAGTAGCCGAACGAGTCCTCGCGGAAGGAGCCGCGGAAGCCGGAGCCGACGAGGATCCACATGACGAGGGGCGGAGCGACCGCTCCGACGATGCGGCTCTTCTGCCGGAAGAAGCGGACGATCTCGCGGCGCGCGAGGGCCAGGGAGGGTTTCATGTGACGCTCACGCCGCGTGCTCTCCGTCCTCCGGCGCGTCGGCCTCGCGGAAGCGTCGCCCCGTCCTCGCGATGAAGACGTCCTCGAGCGAGGGCGCGCCGAGCGTGACGGACTTGAAGGCGCCCGGGAACGCCTCGACGAGACGCGGCACGAACGTGTGCGCGGCCTGCCGCTCCACCCGAACCGTGGGTCCGACCACCGTGATCCGGCCGGCCTCGGCGCCGAAGCGGCTCTCGATGCCGGCCGCGAGCGCCGGAGCGCCCGCGTCGTCCCTGGCTTCCACCGTCACGACGTCGCCTCCGAGCGTGGCCTTCAGCGCGGCGGGGGTGTCGAGCGCGAGCAGGCGTCCGCGGTCGAGGAGGCCGATGCGATGCGCCGCCTCCGCCTCCTCGAAGAGATGCGTCGTCAGGAGAATGGCCGTTCCCGCGCGGGCGAGAGAAGCGAGCGCGTCGATCAGATCGCGCCGGGCGCCCGGGTCGAGGCCGGTCGAGGGCTCGTCGAGGAGGAGCACGGGCGGAGCGTGCAGGAGTGCCTTGGCGATCTCCACGCGCCGCGCGAGGCCTCCGGACAAGAGTCTCGACGAGGTCGTTCACGCGGTCCTCGAGACGGAACATTTCGAGCAGCTCGTGAATCCGCGCGGCCCGCGCGCTCGAGCGGAGGCCGTACAAGTCGCCCTGGAGCGCGAGGTTCTCCCCGACGGTCAGCTTCTTGTCGAGGCTCGCGGCCTGGAACACGACGCCGAGGCGTCGGCGCACCGCGCGGGTCGCCGTCGTGGGATCGAGCCCGTCGATCGAAAAGTTCCCGGCGAGAGGAGGGAGCAGGGTCGCGAGAATCCGGAAGAGCGTCGTCTTGCCGCCGCCGTTCGGGCCGAGGAGGGCGAAGATCTCGCCGCGCGCGACGGAAAAAGTGACGTCCTCGAGCGCCGCGCGCGCGCCGAAGGCGCGGGAGAGGGACCGGGCTTCGACAGCGGGAGGCGTCACGTTTGCTGTGAGAGCGTTCTTTCGCGTCAGACGCGGTCGAGGACGAGGAGGATGAGGATCGCCGGGAGCCAGCCGATCGACGCGAGAAAGAGGGAGCGGGCGCGTCCGTCCGTCGTCTCGCGCGCAAAGCGGAGCGACGCACGGAGGAAGAGGAGCGTCAGGACGAACGCCCCGAGCGCGTAGGCGAAGCCGGCCGTCCCCACGAGCGACGGCAGGAGGCTGATGGGCAGCAGCACGGCGGTCCAGAGCAGCGTCTGCCGGGCCGTCCGCCGCCCGGAAGGGTCGATGACCGGGAGGATCTTCACGCCCGCGCGGGCGTAGTCGGCGCGGTGGCGCCACCCGATTGCGAAGAAGTGCGGCAGCTGCCAGACGAAGAGGATCGCGAAGAGCGCGAGGCCCGGAAGACCGAGCCCGCCGGCGGCCGCGGTGTACCCGCCGAGGGGCGGCAAGGCGCCGGGCACGGCGCCGACGATCGTGGAAGCGTGCGACCGGGTCTTCATGGGCGTGTAGAGGCCGACGTACGAGACGAGCGTGAAGGCCGCGAGGGCGGTCGTCAGAACGTTCGTGAAGAGGAAGAGCTCCGCGAGGCCCACGACCGAGAGCGCTCCCGCGAAAAGAGCCGCGCCCCGGATGTCGATGCGGCCGGACGGCAGGGGACGGTCCTGCGTGCGCTTCATCAGGCCGTCGAGATCCACCTCGCGCACCTGGTTGAACGCGCTCGTGCCGGAGGCGACGAGAGCGGTCCCGAGGAGCGTGTGGAGAAGCAGCGGCAGCTGCGAGCGAGGAAAGCGGCCCGTTCGTGCCCGCGACGAAGCCGACGAAGGCGGTCATCACGACGAAGACCGTGATGCGCGGCTTCGTGAGGGCGACGTAGGAGGCGAACGTGGAGGGGTTGCGACTCAGGCTCATGCGCGGACGCCGGAGCTTACCGCGTTCGAGGGATTCCGGCAGGCGCCGACACAGACCGCGGCGAGGACGCCCGTGACCCAGCAGAGGGCGCCCCCGGCGAGGTGGGCGGCCGTGAGGGCCGGCGCCTTTCCCGACCAGATGGAAAGGGCGCCGAGCAGGAACTGGATCGCCACGAGGCCGGCCCACGCCGCGGCGAATCCGCCGAAGACGGGGTTCAGCGCGGACAGCCGCGCCAGCGCGCGCACGGCGGCGAGGACGAGGACGAGAACGACGACGGCCCCGAGCCGGTGAGCGAGGTGGAGGCCCACGCCGCGGCGCTGGAGCTCCTCCGCGGAGGGCCAGAGGCCGCCGAACACGGTGGGGAAGTCGGGGATCGCGAGGCCGGCGCCCGTGTGCCGCATGACCGCGCCGAGGACGATCTGGATGTAGATCGCGGCAGTGGCGATCAGCGTCCATTGAAACGTGCTTCGCGCGCCGCGCAGCGGTTCGAGAACCCTTTGACATCGAACGATTCGGGGGTACAGCATCGATTCTCCGTCAGCTCCGTCCCACGTCTTCGAGCACATGAGCGCGACGACGGCCGTGAGGGCGAAGACGATCTCCGCGAGGGCGGCGTGGGCGGAGGAGATCGCCGGAGGCAGAAGAAGGAGAACCGTGAGTCCGCCGAGGAGCGCCTGCAGCAGAATCGCCGCGAACGCGGCCCGGCGAGGACCTTGACCGTCTTCTTACCTTCTAAGAAAAAAAGAAGCGCGCCGAGCTCGAGGCCTACCAATGTGGAGACGGCCGCCGCCACGAGCCGATGGCCGTGCTCGAAGAGGATGCCGCCGACCATCGGCGGCATGACCTTGCCGTACGAGAGCGGCCAGTCCGGGACGGCGAGGCCCGACTCGGTGGACGTGACGAGCGCGCCCGCGACGAGAAGCACGAAGACCCCGAACGCGACGCACCGCGTGGCGACCCTCAGAATCCCGGCGTTCCGCGCCTCCGTTCGCGACCTGACTCTTCGTCTTCTCCGCGCTCATCCCGCCGCGGGATCAGGCTCCGGCCTTGAACGTGAAGGCGAGCGGCTTGGACTCCGTCGCGCCGACCGTGACCTGCTGCGTCTGCGTGCCGAGCTTCTCGTGCCACGCTTCGATCGTGTACGTGCCGGCCGGCAGGTTCTTGATCGCGTACGTGCCGTCCGCCGCCGTGACCGAGAAGAACGGGTGCGGGACGACGCCGCAGTAGGCGGACATCCAGCCGTGCACGTCGCACTTGATGTGGATCATGACCTCGGGCTTGTCGAACTTCTTCGTGTACTTCATCCCCTTGACGGGCATCCCGAGGTTGAAGGACTCGTTCTTCTCCGGGAGGGAGTGGATGTTGTGGAGCGTGTCGTCGCTGTTCAGGATGTCGAGGCTCTGTCCCGCGACCATGCCGAAAACGTGCGGATGGTACGTGCAGCCCTTCTGGTCGATGACGGCCGGGGCCGCGGGCGGCGGGTACGTTCCGGAGATCCCCGACTTCACGTACACGAACACGTTCGCGAGGCCCTTGTCGGGCGCGACGAGCGACCTCCTCCTTCGCCACGTCGCCCGGGTGCGTCTTCGCGCAGAAGGCGTCGGCCGACATCTTGAATTTCTCGGCGGCCGGCACCGCCCCCTCGAAGACGATCTTGCCGGTGACCGAAGCGGAGCCCGTGGCGCCGGCGGCGGGGCCGGCGGCAGAAGCCGCCGGGGCCGCGGGAGCGGCGGCGCCCTCCGTCGCGGCGCCCTTGGCGCGCGCGGACTTGGGCTGGTCCTCGTCGTCGTCCTTGCCGCCGCAGCCGGCGGCGAGAACGGCCGCGAGCGCGGTGACGGCGCAGACGGAGACGAAACGGAAGCGGATTGCAGGACCGGACATGCGGGCCTCCTCGGCGGTCGATTTCCTTATCATGTGCCCCCGGAACGAGGGCCATCGATGATAGACAATCGCCCGATGCGCGTCGAACTCGCGGTGCTCCGGCACGTCGAGATGCCGCTCAAGTTCCGGTTCCGCACGTCCTTCGGGGAGACGGGCGTGAAGAAGTTCCTCCTCCTCGAGCTTCGCGCCGAGGGCCTTTCCGGGTGGGGCGAGTGCGTCGCCGAGGAGGGGCCGTTCTACTCGCCCGAGACGACCTCCACGGCGTCCTCGATCCTCACCTCGTTCCTGCTGCCGCTCGTTCTCGGCAAGTCGGTCGCGTCTCCGGAGGAGTTCGAGCGCCTCTCGGCGCGCATCCGCGGGAACCGGATGGCGAAGGCCGCCGTCGAGTGCGCGCTCCGCGACCTCTTCGCGAAGGCGGCGGGCGTCCCGCTGGGAAGATCGCTCGGAGGCTCGCGCGAGAAGATCGAGGTCGGCGTCTCGCTGGGCATCTCGCCCACGCCGAAGGAAACCGTCGAGAACGTGAGGAAGCACGTGGCGCAGGGCTACCGCCGCATCAAGCTGAAGATCGAGCCGGGCTCGGATGCGGATCGGCTCTCCGCCGTACGCGACGCGTTTCCGGACATCACGCTCACGGTCGACGCGAACGCGGCCTACACGCTCGCGCAGGCGGACACGCTGCGCGCTCTCGACGCCTTCCGGCTCGACTACATGGAGCAGCCGCTGCACCACGAGGACCTGGTCGCCCACGCGGAGCTCGCGAGAACGCTGAAGACGCCGATCTGCCTCGACGAGTCGATCCGCTCCGCCGCCGACGCGAAAGCCGCGATCCAGCTCGGCGCCTGCCAGGTCATCAACGTCAAGATCGGCCGCGTCGGCGGCCACGGCGAGGCCGTGCGGATTCACGACGCCGCGCGCGAGGCGGGCGTGCCGGTGTGGTGCGGGGGCATGCTCGAGGCCGGGATCGGGCGCGCCCACAACGTCGCCATCGCGAGCCTGCCGGGCTTCTCGAAGCCGGGCGACACGTCGTCCTCGTCCCGCTACTTCGAGGAGGACATCGTGGCGCCGGCGCTCGAAGCCCCGGACGGGCTCATGCCCGTGCCGGACGGGCCCGGGCATCGGGGTCGCGATCCGGCCGGACGTCCTCTCGCGCGTCACGACGGGAATCCAGGAGCTTCGCGCGTGAGCGCGCGCGTCGGCGACCTTGCTCGCGCTGTTTTTCGCGCGCCGGAACTCGATGCTCTCCGACCTCGAGGCCCTCGTCGTGCGCGAGAGCCCGTCCGACGAGCCCGCCCTCGTCGGCGACCTCGCGCGCTGGATCGCGGCGCGACTTACCGCCGCCGGAATCGCGGCCTCGCGCGTGCCCTGCGCGGGCCGCGGCGACGCCCTCCTCGCGCGGGCCGGCGCCGAGCGCGGAGGCGCTCTTCTTCTCGGCCACCTCGACACGGTCTGGCCCGCCGGCACGCTGGCGGGGATTCCGTTCCGCATCGAGGCCGGTGTCGCCCGCGGGCCCGGCGTCTTCGACATGAAGGGGGGCATCGCGGTCGCCATCGCCGTCCTCGAGGCCGTGGCGCGCGGCGACGTGATCCCCGCCGGGGGCTTCACGCTCCTCCTGACGCCGGACGAGGAGGTCGGGACGCGGCGCCTCGCGCGACCTCCTCGTCGCCGAGGCGCTGAAGCGCGACCGGGTCTTCGTCCTCGAGCCGTCCGGCGACGGCGGCGCCGCGAAGATCGCGCGGAAGGGGGTCGGCCTCGTGACGGCGCGCTTCTCCGGCGTGGCCGCGCACGCGGGGCTCGAGCCGGAGAAGGGGGCCTCGGCCCTCCTCGAGATGTCGCGCTTCGCGCTGTATCGCCGACGCGCTCGCCGACCTCCCTCGGGCACGTCGGTCGTGCCCACGGTCGTCGGCGTCGGGCACGGTGACGAACGTCGTGCCCGAGAGCGCGGTCGCTCTCCGTGGATTTCCGGCTCTGGACTCAGGCCGAGGGCGAGCGCGTCCTCGCGGGACTTCGCGCCTACCGTCCGGCGGACCCGCGCGTGAAGGTCGCGCTGGACGGAGGCGTCAACCGTCCGCCCATGGAGGCGACCGAAGCGTCCCTCGCGCTCTACAGGCGCGCGGCGGCGCTCGCGAAAACGCTCGGTTTCGACCTCGGGGCGGTGCGCGTGGGCGGAGGTTCCGACGGGAATCTCACGGCCTCGGCCGGCGTCCCGACGCTGGACGGCCTCGGGCCTTCGGGCGCCGGCGCGCACGCGCGCACGGAGCACCTCCTCGTGGAGGATCTCCCCCGGCGCGCGGCTCTTCTCGCGGGCTCTCCTCGAGGACGCGGCGTGAGCGGACGCCTCGTGGTCCGCGAGCTCAGGACCCCGGAGGAATTCATCGAGACGACGCACGTCTCGAAAGCCGCGTGGGGCTTCGCCGAACGTTCCGTCTCGCCCGCGAGCGACCTCGTCGCGGCCACGCACGCGGGCGGTCTCACGGCCGGCGGCCTTCGAGGGAAGGAAGATGCTCGGCTTCGTGCACGGCATCCCGCGCACGAACCTGGGCGAGCCCTGCCAGCACTCGCACCTCCTCGCGGTCCGGCCCGACGCGCAGGGGCGCGGGCTCGGGGTGAAGCTCAAGCTCTTCCAGCGGGCGTGGTGCCTCGAGCGCGGGATCCGGCTCGTGACCTGGACGTACGACCCGTTCCTGCTGAAGAACGCGAAGCTGAACATCGGGCGGCTGCGCGCGACGGTGCGGAGCCTCCTGCCGGACTTCTACGGCCACATGGGCGGCATCTACGGCGGCCTGCCGACGGACCGGTTCGAGGTGAACTGGCGCCTCGACGATCCGCTCGTCGAGCGCGCGGCGCGGGGCGAGGGGCCGCCGCCCGGACAGCACGGCCGGTGTGCCGGCGGTGACGCGGCCAGGGGCGATTCCCGAGGCAACGCGAGTCCTCCTTCCGTTCCTCGCGGACGCGCCCCGCGTCTATCGCACCGATCCGAAGCGGAGCCTCGCCGCGCGCAGGAGGTTTCGAAGGCTGGCGATGGCGCTGTTCGCGAAGGGCTACGAGGTCACGGACGTGACGGCCCGGGACGGCGACGCCCGCGTACGTCCTCGACCGGGGTCTGGGTGATAGAGTTTTCGAACAGGAGGACGACGATGAAGAAGATTCTTCGAGTGCTCGTGCCCGCTGCTTTTCTGCTGCTCGCTCCCGTGTTCGCGCAGGCGGCCGTCGACGACTTCCAGGTGACGGGCAACGTCACGGAGAAGACAGCCGACTCGATCACGGTCATGAAAGGCAAGGAGCGCTTCCAGATCGCGATCGACAAGGACACGAAGATGACCGGCGACGCCAAGGTCGGCGGCAAGGTCACGATCAAGTACAAGATGCACGGAGCTCGATCGAGGCGAAGGAAGCGGCGGCGAAGCGAAGCCCGCGAAGAAGAAGTAAGCCGCCGAGAGATCCGGGCGCTACTTCTAGAGATCTCTTTCTCTTCAGGCCTTCGCGAGCTCTTCCTTCAGCTTCTCCGCCTGGAAGTGCGCGACGAGCGGGTCGATCAGCTCGTCGAGGCGTCCGTCGAGAACGTCCGCGAGCCGGTGTGACGTGAACCCGATGCGGTGATCCGTCACCCGGCTCTGCGGAAAGTTGTACGTCCGGATCTTCTCGGAGCGGTCGCCCGAGCCCACCATCTTCTTGCGGTCGGCGGCGTAGGCGGCTTCCTTCTTCGCGCGCTCGGCCTCGTAGATGCGCGCCTTGAGGACGCGCATCGCCTTCGCCTTGTTCTTGATCTGCGAGCGCTCGTCCTGGCACTGCACGACGACGCCGGTCGGGAGATGCGTGAGGCGCACCGCCGAGTACGTCGTGTTGACGCCCTGTCCGCCCGGCCCGGACGCGCAGAAGAGATCCACGCGGACGTCCTTGTCCAGGACCGCGACGTCCACGTCCTCCGCCTCGGGCAGGACGGCGACCGTGGCCGCCGACGTGTGGATGCGCCCGGCGGCCTCGGTGGCCGGGACGCGCTGCACGCGGTGGACGCCGCCCTCGTACTTGAGGCGCGAGTAGGCGCCCTCGCCCTCGACGATCGCCTCGACCTCCTTGAGGCCGCCGGCGCCGCCGGAGTCGCTCCGGTCGATGATCTCGACCTTCCAGCCGCGGCTCTCCGCGTAGCGCACGTACATCCTCAGGAGCTCCTCCGCGAAAAGGGCGGCCTCGTCGCCGCCGGTCCCTGCCCGGATCTCGAGGACGACGTTCTTGCCGTCGTTCGGGTCCCTGGGCAGAAGGAGAAGGCGGATCTCCTCCTCGATCGCGTCGCGCCGCGCCCGGAGGCCTTCGAGCTCCTGCTGCGCGATGGGCCGGAGCTCGTCCGCGGGCGGAAGCGTGTCGAGGAGCTCCTGGGCGCCGGCGAGCTGGCTGTCGATCCTCTTGCGCTCGCGGTTCTTTTCGACGATCGGCAGGATCTCGCGCATCGCCCGCATCGTCTTCGTCGCGAGGGCGTGGTCGGCGAGCACCTCGGGCGAGGCCGCGCGGGCTTCGAGATCGGCGTAGCGGCGTTCGATCTCGTCGAGCTTCTGAAACATGGGAGGCGGACGCGGGCGGCCCGGCAGGACCGCCGCGCCTCAGGCCGTCGTGAGACGGCGGGCTTGCGGGCCTTGGCGGGGGCGGCCGCGGCCTTGGGCGTGTTCGCGTAGCGCTTCTGGAAGCGCTCGACGCGGCCGGCCGTGTCGACGAGCTTGGATTTGCCCGTGAAGAACGGGTGGCAGTTCGAGCAGATCTCGAGGCGGAGCTCGTTCTTCGTGCTCTTGGTCTTCCACGTGTTCCCGCACGCGCAGTGCACGGTCACGTCGTGGTACTCGGGGTGGATCTTCTCTTTCATCTCGGGGCTCCCTTCACGGCTCCGCCGCGTTGTGAGCGGCGCCGGAACCGCGGAGAATAACACGAGCGGCCGCCCGTGGAACCCCCTGAACCGATTGTCCTTGCTAGACTTCGCGCGTGCTCATCCTGAACGTGCGGGTGCCGGGAGAGCCGGCGCGCCGCATCCGGCTCGACCGCCCGGTCCTGACGCTGGGCCGCTCCTCCACGAACGACGTGCCGCTCGGGGACCGCACGCTCTCGCGTGTGCACGCGCGGATCGAGGGCGTCCTCGACGGCGGGCCGCTCCGTCTCGTGGACCTCGGCTCGCGCAACGGCACGTCCCTGAACGGCTCGCGCATCACCGAGCCGGTGCCGCTCTCGGCCGGAGACCGCATCCAGCTCGGCGAGACGCTGGTGGAAATCCTCGAGGAATCCACGACCCGCGTCGTCATCGACGGCCTCGGGGACGAGAGCTCGAAGAGAACGACGTTCCTGCAGTCCTCCAAGGATCTCCTGCGCCCGCACAAGCAGGCCTGGGACTCGAAGCTCGGGGCCGAGGAGCTCGCGCGCCTGAACGCGTCGCTCCGGATGCTCAACGAGATCTCCGTCGACCTCCTCGGCGACATCCCGCTGAACCGCCTGCTCGAGCTCATCCTCGAGAAGACCTTCACGTTCCTGCAGCCCGACCGCGGCCTCCTGATGCTCGCGGACGAGCACGGGGAGCTGAAACCCGAGAAGGTGAAGTACGCGCCGGGCGTCGACCCGTCCGACATCCGGCTCAGCAAGACGCTCATCCAGTCGGTCGTGGAAAAGAAGAACGGCGTCCTCCTCATCGACGCGGCGACGGACGCGGGCCTCGGCGCCGCCGAGTCCATCCGGATCCAGGGCATCACGTCCTGCATGGCGGCGCCTCTCTTCGTCGAGGACAGGGTCATCGGCCTCATCTACCTCGAGGTGCGGCTCGGGCGGAAGAGCTTCAGCGAGGAGGACCTGCGCCTCCTGACGTCCCTCGCGAACACGTCCGCGATCAAGATCCAGAACCTGCGCCTGCAGGAGGGCGCCGCGGCCCGCCAGCGCATCGAGCGCGAGATGGCCCTCGCGTGGGACATCCAGCGGCGCCTGCTGCCGGAGGCCGAGCCCATCGCTGCCGCACACGGAGCTCCTCGGCCGGACGGTTCCGTCGCGCACGGTCTCCGGCGACTACTACGACTTCTTCGAGCGGGGGGACAAGTCGCTCGACGTCGTCGTCGCGGACGTGAGCGGAAAGGGGATGGGCGCGTCGATTCTCGCGGCCTCGGTGCAGGCCGCGTTCCAGGCGTGGGCCGGCGAGCACTTCCCGCCGGACCGGCTCTGCTCGCGGCTCAACGAGATGGTCTACCGGCGCACGAGCCCGGAGAAGTTCATCACGTTCTTCCTCGCGCTCTACGATCCCGAGTCGGGCTCCGTCGTGTACACGAACGCGGGCCACAACCCGGGCATCCTCGTGCGGGCCGGCGGCGCGACGGAGCTGCTCGGCGCCCACGGGCCTCCGCTCGGGCTGTTCCCGGGAAAGACGTACGGCTCGGGAACCTTCACCCTGGAGACGGGCGACCTCCTCGCGCTCTACACCGACGGCGTGACGGAGGCCGCGAATCCCGAGGACGAGGAATTCGGGACGCCGCGCCTCGTCGAGACGCTCGTGAAGGCGCGCGGAGAGCTCCGTCGCCGAGATCGAGGCCGAGCTCGGCGAGGCTCTCCTCGCGTTCACGGCGGGCACGCCGTTCGGCGACGACCGGACGTTCGTCCTTCTGAAGAGGACCTAGGCGCGCGACGGCGCCGCGGGCTCCGGCTCGACCGCCTCCCGGGCGTCCTTGCGCGTCGCGCGGAAGCATGCCGTGGCGCTTCAGCATCTCGTTCAGCGTCGTCGGCTTGAGGCCGAGAAGCTCGGCCGCGCGCTTCTGGACGCCCGACGCGCGTTGCAGGGCCGCCGAGAGGAGCGCGCGCTCGTAGGCCGCGACGGCGTCCTTGAAGGAGAGTCCCTCGGCGGGCAGCGACCGCCGCGCGCGGCACCGAGCGCCGCACGGTGTCCGGAAGCTGGTCGAGGTCGATGACGCCGTGGCCGAGGACGAGCGCGCGCTCGAGGACGTTCTCGAGCTCGCGCACGTTGCCCGGCCAGTCGTGGTCGAGGAGCGCCTTCATCGTGGCGGGCGTGACGGACGGGACGGCCCTGCCGTTCTCGGCCGCGGCTCGCGCGAGGAGCGTCTCCACGAGAAGCGGCACGTCCTCGCGGCGCTCGCGGAGCGGGGGAAGCGGAATCGTGATGACGCAGAGGCGGTAGAAGAGGTCCTCGCGGAAGCGCCCCTCGGCCACGAGCCGGGCGAGATCGGCGTTCGTGGCCGCGATGACGCGCACGTCGGCGTGCTGCGGCTCGACGGCGCCCACGGGCAGGAACTCGCGCTCCTGCAGGACGCGCAGGAGCTTCGCCTGGGTCTCGATCGGGACCGTGCCGATCTCGTCGAAGAAGATCGTGCCCTGGTCGGCCGCCTTGAACAGGCCTTTCTTGTCGGCGACCGCGCCGGTGAACGAGCCCCGCACGTGTCCGAAGAGGTTCGACTCGAGAAGGTCGGGCGGGAGCGCCCCGGAATGCACGGTGACGAACGGGCCCGACGCCCGCGGAGACAGCCGGTGGAGCGCCTTCGCGACGAGCTCCTTGCCGGTTCCGCTCTCTCCGGTGATGAGGACCGTCGAGCGCGCGGCGGCCGCCTGGCGGATCGTCTCGAAGACGCGCTCCATCGAGGCCGAGCGCCCGATGATCTCCTTGAGGCCGGGCGGAGTGTCGAGGCGCGCCTTGAGGGCGCGGTTCTCGGCCACGAGCCGGCGCTTCTCGAGCGCCTGCTTGACGACGTGGACGACCTCCTCGTTCCGGAACGGCTTGGGGAGGTAGTGAAACGCGCCTTCGCGCATCGCGGAGATCGCGCTCTCCACGGACGAGTACGCGGTCACGACGACGACCGGCACCTCGGGATGCCGCGCCTTCACCTCCGAAAGGACCTCGAGGCCGGGGCGGTCCGGGAGCATGAGATCGAGGAGCAGGAGGTCGATCGGGCTCCTTCGCGAGGCGGTCGAGCCCCTCGGCCGCCGTCGCGGCCTCGCGCGTCACGAACCCGGCCTTCGCGAGCACGGACCCGAGGACGTCGCGGATGACGGGCTCGTCGTCGAGGATGAGAACGGTGGACATTTTTTCAGGTCGCGGCGGGCAGCGATACGGTGAATCGGGCGCCACGCTCTCCCGCGGACGTCACCGTCAGCGTCCCGCCGTGCGCCTGGATGATATCCCTCGCGATGGCGAGCCCGAGTCCCGTTCCTCCCTTCGCGGTCTTCGTGGAATAGAACGGCTCGAACACGCGGGCCGCCTCGGCGTCCGTCAGGCCGGGTCCGTTGTCCTCGACGGAGAAGAGAACGCGGTCGTCGTCTGCGGCGACGCGCAGCCTGACCGCGGGCGGCGGATCGCCGGCGGCGCGCGGCGAGCGTGTCACCGCCTCGAGCCCGTTCTTGGCGAGATTCACGAGCACCTGGACGAGGGCGTCGCGATGACCGGAGACGGCCGGGAGGCCCGGCGCCGCCTCGACGTCGAGGGTCGCTCGCCTCGCCGCGCTCTCGTCCGCGAGAGCCCATCCGGCCTCCTCGGCGAGGGCGGCGGGGTCGAGGCGCGACGAACTCGCGCGGCTTCCCGCGCGCGAGGTCGAGCAGGCTGCCGACGAGGCGCGAGGCCCGAAACGCCTGGCGTTCGATCTTCTCGACGAGCGTCCTGCGGGGATCGTCGCCCGGCGTCTCGTCGAGGAGAAGGCGCGCGAACCCCGCGACGCCCGCGAGCGGCGTATTCACCTCGTGCGCGACGCCGGCCGAGAGCGTGCCGAGAGCCGCGAGGCGCTCGCGGTCGGCGAGCGCGCGTTCGAGGCGCGCGGTCTCGGTGGCGTCGTAGAGGACGAGGACGCGGGCGCGGGATCCGGGGAGGGCGCCGGGGAATGGCGAGACGGCGACGTTGAGGACACGCGGCCCCGAGCCGAGGTCCGTCTCGAGCCGGGCGGGCGGCATGCTTCGAAACGAGCGCGGCGGGCAGCACCTCCGCGGCCGGCGTGCCCACGAGCGACGCGGCGCCGCGCCCGAGGAGAGCCGCGAACGCCGGGTTGACCGACGTGAACCGGCCCGCGTCGTCCGTCGCCGCGATCGCCGCGGCGGAGCCCGCGACGACGTTCTCGTGAAAGCGCTGGAGCGTCCGGTAGCGGTCGGCCTGCTCGCGCAGCTCGTCGAAGAGGCGCGCGTGGTCGAGCGCGAGCGCCGCCGGCGCGAGAACGGTCTCGAGGAGCTCGGTGTCCTCGGCCGACAGCGGCACGCGTCCCGCGCGGTCGCCGACCGCGAAGAGCGCGAGGAGCCGCCCGGAGACGGTCAAGGGCGCGAGCGTGCGGAACCCTGCGCGCCTGAGGCGCGAGACGGCTGCCGTCGGGCGTGCCGCGAAATCCTGGCGCGACAGGCGCGTCGTCCGCACGCGGGCCCCGGCGGGAAGCTCCGAGAGCGGCAGCGGCGGGCCTCCGTCGACGTCCCGGGCGACGAGCGCGTCCTCCTCCACGGGCAGGAGCGCCGCGCGAGAGACGCCGAGACCCCGCGAAACCCGATCCGCGAGGAGGCTCTGCAGGTCCCCGAGAGCACGCGGCGCCGGCAGCTCGCGGACGAGCGCGAGCAGGCCCTCGCGATCCCGCCAGGCCTCGCGATACTGAAGGCGCTGCGAACGCGGTGGACAGGCCTCGCCGCACGGGCCCGAAGCTGAGCGCCATCAGAAGTCCCGCAGAGACCTGCAGAGCGGCCCTGCGCGTGCGGAATGCCCACGGCGACCGGCTGCGCGAGGAGGAGCTGGGCGAGCGTGAAGAAGCTGGCTCCCACGAGAAGAGCGCCGAGCACGGACGCCGTCTGGCGGCCGAGAACCTCGACGTCCCACAGCCGGTACCGAGTGAGCGACGCGAGAAAGGCGGCCGGAACGAGCGCGAGCGGAAGCACCGAGAGCGACGAGACGATCGGAATCGAACCGCCGAGGAGCCGGGGCACGAGGTTCAGGAGAACGAGGGGAAGGAGGCCCACGAGGGTGCCGAGCAGGAGGAAGCGGACCTGTTTTTCCGTCAGGAGGTCCGTCGGCCGGCGCGCGAGGACGACGAGCCGCGCGGCCGCCAGCGCGGCGCCCGACGCCATCCAGATGATCTGCACGCGGTCGAGAGCGTTCACCGCCTGCGGACGCGTCGCGGCCCGTCACCTCCGAAGTACACGGCGGCTGTCGCGGCGAGAAGCAGCGCGGCCGGGGACGAACGGGAGCCAGGCGGGAGTGCGACGGATGCGCCTCGGAAACGTGAAGACGAGAGCGAGAAGGAGAGCGGGGAACAGCGCGCGAGCCGCGTCCTCGAGCAGGACGGCCGCGCGAAACAGGCCGTCCACCGGCGGCACCGGCGTAGAGCGTGAGGACGAGCGCGACCGAGAGCGCGAAGCCCGCGAAGACGAGCGACTCCCGCGACGGCGGGGAGGGCCGGGCCGCCGCGAAGCCCGCGGCCAGGAACGTGAGGCCCACGGCGAAGAGGAAGAGGTAGCGCCAGTCCCAGGAGGACACCGGGACGTTTCGGAACGTCTGGAGCGCGTCGCCCCGGAGCACGGTCAGCTCGGAAGAACGCTCGGCGAGCCAGCGCGAAGGATCGCCGGAATTTCGCGCCTCGTCGCCGTCCACGAGGAGCAGCAGGTCGCCGACCTTCAGCCCGGAAGGAATCGCGGATTCACCGACGCGGCGCACGCGAAGGCCCTCCGGCTCGGGCGAAACGAGCACGTCGGCCCGGCCGAAAGCCGAGACCTTACGCGCGAAGCAAAGCGCGGAAGGTACGAGCGCGAGCGCGAAGGCGCACAGCACGAGCCAACGCGCGAGGGCGCGCAAGCGGACCGACCGAGACTCCATGCCTGGTCTCGCAGCAAGGAAGATGCCAGTAATCCGGTTCCTTGAATCGGCGTAACTAATTGGGGAAATGAGTTTTGCTGGAGATGCATCAGGGGGAATTGGCAGTGCGTCACGAAATTTTGAAGTCAGACACGGCTATTTGGAGGCCGTCCTTCGAACCGGGACAGGCCTGGAATGAGGCGTCAGCCACCCGGTCCAACAACGTCATTGTGCAGAAGGGCTGTGCCGCGCGTGAGCGACTTCATCGGTCGTGGTAATTGGATCGAGACAGTGACGATCGTCACACCCAGCTAACCTGAAGGGTCGCCGAAGTCTCTCTAGAGATGAGCCAAAGAATCCAGGCTGCGACAGGAACCAGGGAAGGGTAGGGCAGGGAGAAGAAGAAGACGCTGAAGGCTTGGGCCTTCGAACGATATCGGACCGCCCATCGCACGAGGGAATGCGCGGTGAGGTGCGTTTTTGGACACCCGATCTGGCAGGACTCTCGAGAGGAGATGCGAGCCTTGAGCCTCGAACCGGCTACGTTCATTCAGCCAGCAGATGGAAGGAGCCGCGGGATTGCGTTGGGAGGGCTCCTGCTCCTGTTGGCGGCCCGTTCCGCGGCGCCGGCCGAGGACAAAGACCTCGCCGGCCGCGCCCTTTCGGTTCTCCAGGCGAAGTGCGGCGCCTGTCATGGCTCGGCCGTGAAGAAACCGGAATCCAACTTCGGCCACGTGGACGACCTCGCGCGGCTGGCCGGAGATGCCCAGCTGATCGTGCCGGGGAAGCCCGAGGATTCCCGCCTGTTTCGGCGAATCGCGATCGATCGCGACATGCCGCCGAAAGGTCTCGCCAAGAAGCTCGGCATCGCTCCCCCCACCCCGGAGGAGATCAACGCAGTCCGCGACTGGATTTCGGCCGGCGCACCGCCGGCCGTTCTCAAGTTCGCCAGGAAACAGTGATCCCCGCGCACCGTCGGACGTTGGCGGTGAGCGGGGATGTTCCCGTGCGGTCAGGCCATTTCTGGAGGAGTAAGGAGTTTTCAAGATGAAAAGCGCGACGCCCGTACTCCGGTTCGTTCACCTGGCAGCGGCCGCCTTCGTACTGGCCACGCTCGCCAGCCCGGCGGCCGCGGTACCGGTCTTCTCCCGAAAGTACAAGACGTCCTGCCAGACGTGTCACGTCATCTTCCCGAAGCTCAACCCGTTCGGGGAAGCCTTCCGCCTCAACGGGTACAGGCTCCCCGGCGAGACGGACGCGCAGGTCAAGCAGACTCCGGTGTCGCTCGGCTCGGACGCGTACGAGAAGATCTGGCCCGCCGCCGTCTACCCGGCCACGCTTCCAGGGAACGCCCCGCTGGCGTTGAACGTCAAGCTGGCCAACCTCTACGCCTCCAGCCATGACGACGAGGGCCGGCAGATCGTGCACAACGATTTCCAGTTCCCGCAGGAGGTGAACCTCTTCGCGGCAGGGACGGTCGGCAAGACCTTCAGCTTTTTTGGCGAGATCGCTTACGGCGAGCTTCCCGATGGAGGCACGGAAGTGGAGATCGAGCACGCGAGGATCGACGTCATCTCGGCCTTCGGCCCCGAGCACCTGTTCAACTTCAGGGTCGGGAAACTCGCGCCGGGAATCTTCGCCGGCTTCCAGGAAATGTGGCTGATGACGGACAACGGCGTCGATGCGCTCTTCGGATATGCCCCGGTGAACCTGAACGGGGGAACGGGCTTCGAAGGCGGGGGGGTCGGCCTGCCCGCCCATGCCCGAGCGATCGAAATGTACGGCGTCGCCGCGCACCGATTCTTCTACACCGTCGGCGTCGCGAATCCCATCGGACCCGGAGGGCCGGGGGACACGTTCGGCTCCAACAGCCGCAAGGACCTCTATGCCCGCGTCGACTACAAGTTCGGCGGAATGGGGCTCGATGGAGACACCACGGGAGTGAGCGTCCCGGACGAGAACTGGCGCGAGACCTCCTTTCGGGTCGGAGTCTTCGGCTACACCGGAGACGGCACCGACATCGACATTCCAATCACCGGCCCTGATGGCACCGAATTCAACATGCAGGACCTCAGGTACGAGCGCGTCGGGGTCTACGGCTCTCTCATGCTCGGCGATCTCAATCTCTTCGGAGCGGCCGTCCACGGGACGGACAAGCTCCTCGTGCGCGAAGCGGAGACGGGCGAGGACATCAGCACGACGAAGAAGACCTACGACGCGTGGTTCGCGCAGGCGGACTGGGTGATCACACCGCCGTTCCAGGTCTCGGTCCGATACGAGAACCTCCGCCCCGCCGACGAGACCGTCAGGACCTCGCAGGTCCTCAACGCGAACGTCTCGTTCCTCGCACGGGCCAACGTCAAGCTGATGCTCGAGTACCGGAGGGATCTCCACGACTCCCAGTCGTACACGCTCGCGACGGTGCTACGGATGGCGTTCTAGAGAGGGCTGACCATGTCGGGGATCCCGCTGCACCCGTGGCGCGCCGCCGACCTCGCAGGGGCGCCGGAGAGTCGGAGGCGGTTCTTCGCCTCCCTCCTGGCGTGCGCCTCGGCCGGCGCGGCGGCTCTCCTCGGACCGGCCCTGGCCCGGCTCGGAATTGCTCCTCTGCTCTTCCGGAGCGACCCGCGCGGCGCGGGGATCGACATCGGTCGGGCATCGGACTTCTCGGCCACGTCCTCGGGAGCATCCGGTCCCCGCGAGGTGGTGTTCCAGGAGCGGGTGCTCGATGGCTACATGGACCGCATCCTGGAGCGCCGGCTGGCCCTGGTCCGTGACGGAGGTGCGGCCTCGGGGCTCTCGGCCCTCTCGACAACCTGCACGCACCTGGGTTGTGGCGTCAGCTGGAGCGACGAGAAGAAGGCGTTTCTCTGCCCCTGCCATGGGGGCGTCTACGCCGAGGACGGTACGGTCCTCGCCGGACCCCCGCCCCGTCCCCTCGAGAAACTCGTCGTCTACGTGGATGGCGGACGCCTTCGTGTCCTCCCGGGAGCCAGAGGCCCGACATGAGCGCGCGGACGAGCCTCCGGGAGTTCGCCGAGACGCGCGGCTCGTTCGCGACGCTCCTCACGTGGCTCGGGAAAGAGAGAGTCTCGCGGCACGGCGGCTGGCTCTATACCCTCGGATCGCTCTCCGCTCTCCTGTTCACGGTGCAGCTTCTGACCGGCCTCCTCCTGGCCGTCTGGTACGCGCCGACGCCCGACCACGCGCACGCCAGCGTCCTCGCCATCGAGAGCCGCGTACCCGGCGGCTCGCTGGTGAGGGGCCTTCACCATTGGGGCGCCTCGGCCATGGTGATCGCGGTCGTGCTGCATCTCTTCCGCACGTTCTGGTTCGGGTCCTATCGGAAACCGCGGGAGTTGAACTGGCTGGCAGGCGTGGGTCTCCTCCTGCTCGTCCTCGGGTTCGGGTTCACCGGGTACCTGCTCCCGTGGGACCAGAAGGCGTACTGGGCGACGGTCGTCGGGACGACGGCCCCCGCGTCTCTCCCGGTCCTCGGCCCTCTCACCGCCCGCCTGATGACGGGAGGCGCGGGCGTCGGCGCGTGGACGCTCACGCGTTTCTACGCGCTCCACGCGATGCTCCTCCCTCTGCTGACCCTGGTCCTCGTGGCGGTTCACGTCGGCCTGATGCGCCTCCACGGGCACGCAGGGTCGCCCTCCAGGCCCGACCCGAAAGAGCCGTTCTTCCCATACCAGTCGGCGCGGGACGCCACGGTCTTCGCCGTGGTCTCAGCCGCGCTCCTCGCCATGGCGTGGCGGTTTCCGGCGCCCCTCGAGGCGATCGCCAATCCGTCCGACGCCTCCTACGTGCCGCGTCCTGAGTGGTACTTCCTCCCGCTCTTCGAGCTGCTGAAGTTGTTCAAGGGTCCGCTCGAGCCGATTGGCACGGCCCTCCTCCCCGGCCTCTTCCTCCTCGCCCTGGCTCTCGTGCCGTGGATCGACCGCGGGGCAGATCGCCTTCCTTCCGCCCGCAAGGCCGTCCTCGCGGCCGGCCTCGCCATCGCCGCCGGTCTCGGCCTTCTCCTGGCGATCGGACTGACGGACCTTCCTCGCGGAGGCGGGGCGCCTCGGATCGGAGGCGCGGGCAAACCGCCCGATCCGGCGATCCTGAGCGGCGCCGGGTCGTTCGAGGTGCGCGGCTGCGCGTCCTGTCACGGGGCAGGAGGCACGGGAGGAGCCCCGGGGAAGGGCCTCGTGACCCTCGTGGGGCGGAACTTCGCGCCGGACCTTGCGGCGCTGACGGAGCACGTCCACGAGAAGTCCTCGGGCCGTCCGCCTGACGAGGACGACCCCGACGCGGACCTCGCTTCGATGCTCGCGTACGTGAGTGCCCTCCGCGACGGTCCCGTCGACCTCTCGCGTCTCCCCGCTCCGCTCCGCCTGGGCGGGTCGATCATCGCCCGCGAGGACTGCAGGAAGTGCCACGCGATTTACGGGAGAGGGAGCGCCCGGGGTCCGGCGCTGGCCGGCCTGGCCGCTCGGCGCGACCGGGCGTGGATCATCGATCAGTTCAGGGAACCCAAACAGCACATGGCGAATTCGAAGATGCCCTCGTTTCGCCATCTCCCAGACGCGGAGCTCGCCGAGATGGCCGACTACCTCCTCGCGCTCCCGTGAGAATCCCTGCCGCGGTCAGAATGAAACCGCGAAGCCGCCCGCGAGCCTGCGATTCAGCTTCTCTTCGTCCTCGCCCTCGCGCCGCTTGCCGAGCTCCAGGGAGAACAGCGCGCGGAGGTCCGAACCGATCGACCGGAGCGCCGCGAGCGGGATGGACTGCCCGAGCGTGAGATCCACGGCCTCCACGTCGTTGTGCAGGACGGCCGTGCCGCGCACGAGCGACTGCGTCACGACGCGGTAGCCCACGCCGAGAGACGTGTCCGTGGCGCGGACGCGGATCGCGGCCTGCGCGACGCCCCACGTCGCGTCGTCGGACTGGATGACGCCCGTCGCGGGCGCCCGAGAGCTTTCCCGCGCGCATCGCGAGGCGCCCGTCGAGCGCCTTGCCGAGCCGCGTTGCGGCGCCGAACGAGACGTCCGTCGCGACGTCGTTCGCGAAGAAATAGAGCGAGTCGAGGCGGTCGAGAAAGTCCGGATCGAAGAGCAGGCGGTACGTGCCCGTCAGCTCGCGGCGCGATGCCTCGATGGAGATGTTCTCGCCCGTCGCTGTTCTTGCCACCTCAGGCCGGCCTTGTACAGCGAGCGCGAACGGCGCGTGAGATCGGCCTCGTCCGTGCCTGCCTCGCCCGGCAGGGGCACGTCGCCGTCGAGACGCCGTTCGAAGCGGCGCGCCGCGAACCCGTAGATCTTCCAGCCGTCGCGCGTCGCGAGCGCGAGCGTGAGCTCGGGCGTGACGCCGCGGGAGTGCTCCGACGCGTCGCCCGTCCCGCCCGCCTCGATGACGAAGAGGTCGAGCGAGGCGGACACCCGCGACGGCGCCCGCCCGCGTCTCCCGGTCGAAGGGCGACGTCTGGCCGGCGAACTCGTTCATCGCGCTCGCGGTAGGAGACGGAGAGGCGCGCGAACGTCGAGGAGGAGAGCTCGGTCTGGTATCGGGCGGCGACGTCGACGGCGTTGGACTCGCGCGCGAACAGGTCCGCCGCGGGTCCGGCCGAAAGGAGCCGGGACTGCGAGATGAGACGCGCGGAGACGGACGCCTGCGAGCGCTCCGAGACGGCGCCGTTCCAATCGAGGGAATGCGCGGCGAAGCGCGCGCCGTCCGCCTCGTCGGACACGATCTGCTGGCGGGTCGAGACGCGAATGTTCTGGGTCGAGCCCATCGGGCCGGAAACCAGATCGAGCGCGACGCGCGACGCATCTCCCGTCTTCTCGCCCGACAGCGCCGCGAGCCGCGCGTAAGCCCCCGAAGCTCCCCAGTGCAGCCTGTCTCCGGCTGATCCCGCTGACGTCGAGCGAGGCCCGCGACAGCGAGGACGCGCCCGCAGCGCCGAATCCCGCGGTGGACGCCACCGACGCGCGGATGGGAAGCGCAGAGGTGCGCGCCGTCGCGGCCGGCGATCGCGACGGGAAGCGCAGCCTGTTGAGGCCCTTCCTCGAGAGCGGCCAGCACCGCGGGCACGTCGCGCAGCACGTCGCCGGGCGCAACCGCCCGTGCGATCCACACGTCGAGGGGCCCGCCCGTCGTCTCCGGGAGGACGCCCGCGGGCGTCTCGAGATCGAGCCGCACGAAGGAGAGAGCGCCGTCGGCAACGGCCCGGTGCAGCAGGCGTGCGAGCGCGGGGCGGAAGCCCGGCACGACGGAAAGGACCGTGTAGAGGCCTTCGGCGGCGTCGGCGAGGACGAACGTCCCGTCCGCGTCGCTCTTCAGGAGCTTCACGATGTTCGCCCCGCCGGCCGTCACACCGCGCACGACGAGGGCCGCGCCCGGGACGGGCACGCCGCCGGCGCGCACGATGCCCGACAGAGGGGCCCGGCGAGCCTCGCCTTCGCCCGCGGCCGCGGGGCGCGCGAGAAACGCTGCAACGGCCACTCCGGCGAGCAGGCGTCGTGTCGAGCGGCTCGAAAGGGTCACGGAACCCCCGTCCCACCTCTATCATCCGCCCGCTCTTCGGCGCGGCGTCAACCGGAGTTTGAACGGAGTCTCGATTTCAGAGAGCCGGCCCCAGCCCGAGGGTGGCCCGGATCACGTGCCGGGCGATCGAGGGGTTCTCCTTGAGCCGCCGCGTCGAGTAGGCGTACCAGTCTCCTCCGAACGGAACGTACACGCGCAGCCGGTGGCCGGCGTCGAGGAGGCTCCGCCTGAGAACGGGGTCCACGCCGAGGAGCATCTGGAACTCGTAACGGTCGGGCCCGAGGGAGAGGCGGTCGATCGTGGCGAGCGCGCGCTGCACACAGGCCTCGTCGTGCGTCGCGATGGCCGCGTAGCAGCCCGCGGAGAGGTGCTTGTCGACGAGCGCGGCGAAGCTGTCGATGACCGTCGCGCGCTCCTTCCAGGCGATCGTGCGGGGCTCCACGTAGATGCCCTTGCAGATCCTCACGTTCATGCGGGCCGCGATGAGGCGGTCGAGATCGCGGAGGCTGCGTTTGAGGTAGGCCTGGATCGCGACACCCACGGCGGGGAACTTCGCCTTGAGCTCGAGCGCGAGCCGGAGCGTCGACTCGGTGTAGGGGCTGTCCTCCATGTCGAGGCGGACGAACATGCCGTGCGCGGCGGCGCGCGCGCAGATGTCCGTGCAGTTCCTGAGGGCGAGGGCCGGGTCGATCGCGAGGCCCACGGCGGTCGCCTTCACGGAGACGTTCGCGTCGAGGCCGCTCGAGGCGATCGCGTCGATGACGTCGAGGTAATGGTCCCGCGTGGCCACCGTCTGTTCCTCACGGGTCACGCTCTCACCGAGGATGTCGAGCGTCGCCATCGCGCCTTCCGCGGCGAGCGCGCGCACGGTCGCGAGAGCGTCGTCGAGCGTTTCGCCCGCCACGTACCGCGAGGCGACGCGCTTCACGAGCGCCCGCGGAACGAGCGGCAGCGTGCCGACGACGAGGCGGTCGAAGAGCGCCGTCACGCGCTCTCCGGCGTTCGGGCGAGAACGAGGGCGCGCACCTCCGCCGCTCCCGCCGCGCGCAGCGCGTCCGCCGCCGCGAAAAGCGTCGCGCCCGTCGTCACGACATCGTCCACCAGAACCACGACCGCGCCCGCGTGCCCGGGGAGAAGCGGCGAAAGCGCCTTCGACATTCGCCCGCCGGCCCGGCGCGGGCAGCGAAGACTGCGGAGGCGTGTCGCGCGTGCGCGAGAGAAGGGCCCGGTGCGGCGTGCCGAGGCGACGGCTCGTCTCGTCGGCGAGGAGCACGGCCGGATCGTACCCGCGTTCGCGATTGCGCCGGCCGGTGGAGGGCACGCTCACGAGCGCGTGCGGCTCCGTCGGTGATTCCGGTCGCGAGCGCGAGAGCGGCGAGGCGCCGGCCGAGAGGCGCCGCGAGGAGGTCCCAGCCGGCGAACTTGAACGCGTGGTGGAGCGTGCGCAGGCCGCCCGCGTAGAGCCCGAATGCCGCGGTGCGCGTCACCGACGGCGGCGCGAGACGGCAGCTCGCGCAGGGAGCGCCGCTGCCCGGCAGCGCGCAGCGCGGGCACGCGGCGTCAGCGTCGAGGACGGGGAGAGACGCCCAGCAGGCGCGGCACACGCCGCCGCCTCCGAGATCGACGCGCAGGGCGTCACAGACGCCGCAGCGAGAAGGAGCGAGGAGCTCGAGGAGGGGCACGAGAACGGCGGAGCGCCCCGTCCTCGGTGTCGCTGTCTCGGCGCCCGGCACGGCCGGGGATTCTAGACGAGGGGAGGCCGGCCTCCGTATTCGGAGCATGCATGTGCTTCGGTCGGGCCCGCCCTGACGTATCCTCGCCGTCGATGACACGTCGATTCGCGCGCGCCGGTGCTCTCGCCGCCCTTTTCGTTCTTCTTCGCTCGGCCGCCTCGGCGCAGACGACGCAACCCCAGGAGTTCCCGTTCGCGGTCGGCGCCGGAGGGTTCTTCGTGAACGACACGGGGCGGACCTCGGAGACCTTCTCGACCGGGGGCTTCCACGCCTTCTTCGAGCTCGATCTCGACCCGGGCGTTCGTCCTCCAGGTGCGCTACGAGAGCTTCCAGCTGCCAGGCATCACCTCGAGCCCTCCCTTCCAGCCGGCGGTCTCCGCTCCCCGCGTCAACGTGGACGCGGGCCTCGTCACGGTGGCTTACGTGTTCCGCGAAACGTGGTGGGAAGCAGGACTGTTCGCCGGGAGTCGGCATCTACGGGCTGAGGCCTCGCCCTCCCGAGGCAGGACAGACGGCCGTGGACGTCAGCGAAACGGTCTTCGGCTGGAATTTCGGATCGCTCGTGGTATTCCAGCTCGCGCGGCGCTGGGACCTGCGCCTCGAGGCGAACGGGCTACCTTCTGCGCGCGAATCGCAGCGACGAATCGATCAAGCTGCTCCAGCTCGGCGGGTCCGTCGCCTACCACTTCTAGTCATTTCGTAATCCCGATCACGTTCGCACGCCCGAAACGGTGGGCTCCCACCCGACCTTTCGGTCGGGCGGGGATTGCGGCGGTGGGATTGACTAACTGAGGCTTTGGGTGGAGGGAAGAAACTGGAGGGCCCGGCGGCCGGAGGGCCGGCGGGACTGGGGGGTGGAAGTGAAGATCGTCGTATCCATTTTGATGTTTTGTCGAAATGTCCGTTTCGATCTCCTGTCCAGTTATACGCAAGCCCGATGCCTCCAGTTTCGCCAGGCGCTGAAAGATCCATAAGTTCACTCGAAACAAATTGTTTACGATGTGATGCCCGCTCTCGGAGGCAGAGCCGGAAAGAAATGCGCGAGAGATCGAAAACGGACACTCGCGGTGCGAAAACGACACTTTCGCGCGGCTCAGGCTCCTTCGACGAGGGGCAGCAGCGTGGAGTCCTTCTTGACGGAAAGCGAGAGCTCGACGCGGGTTCTCACGACGCCTCGAAGCGTCTGGACCTTTTCCCTCAGGATCGCCTCCAGGTGCTCCACGTCGCGGGCGCGGATCTTCAGCCGGTAGCCGAAATCGCCCGAGATGGCGTAGCACTCCTGGACGTCGAGCAGGGCCTCGATCTCCTCGAGAAACGGCCGCTCGAAGCGCGGGTGCTCGAGCAGCACGTCCACGTGCGCCACGAGGGGCATTCCGACGAGGCGCGGATCGAGGAGAGCCGTGAAACGCCGGATGAATCCGCGCGTCTCGAGCTTCTTGATCCGCTCGTTGACCGAGGGCGTCGTCAGCCCGACCGTCTCCGCGATTCGGGCCTGCGAGATCTTCGCGTCCCGCTGGAGGATATCGAGGATCCGGCGATCGATGTCGTCCATATAAAATTCGGCCTGAAGGTTCGAAACCCGAACTTTATACGGTCGCGGGGGCCGAAGCAACCGGCTCTGCCCGCTCGAGGTCGATCGGCGGACCGGAAACCTCGGCTCCTTTCGGGATCACGACGACGCCTCCCTCCGAGACGTGGAAGCGCTTGCGGTCTTCCTCCGGGTCGAAGCCGATCTCGGTGCGGGGCGGGATCTGCACGCCGCGGTCGACGATGACCCGGCGCAGGCGCGCGTAGCGCCCCACGTCGACGCCGTCCATGAGCACGCATTCCTCGACGTGGGAGAACGAGTTGATCCTCACGCGCGGGAACAGGATCGAGCGGTGAATCGTGCCGCCCGAGATGATGCAGCCCGACGCGACGGTCGAGTCCGTCGCGATGCCGATGCGCTGGGAAACCGCGTCCGCGAAGACGAACTTCGCGGGCGGCTGCTGCGAAGCGTGGCTCTTCAGCGGCCACTTGTGGTTGTAGAGGTTGAGCGGCGGCGTGACGGAGATCAGGTCCATCGAAGCGTCCCAGTAGGAATCGACCGTGCCCACGTCCCGCCAGTAGGGCGCGAGGTCCTCGTCTCCCGGGACGCGGTTCGTCGAGAAGTCGTACGCGTAGAGGCGCGCGCCTCCCGCCAGGAGCGCCGGGATGATCGTCTTCCCGAAGTCGTGGGAGGTGTCCTGGAGCGCGTCGTGCTCGAGGGCGTCGATCAGGACGCCCGCGCGGAAGATGTAATTGCCCATCGACGCGAGCGCGAGCTCCGGGCTGCCCGGGCATCGGGCGGGGCACGGCGGGCTTCTCGTGGAAGTTGACGATCCGCCCGTCCGCGGCGACCTCGAGGATGCCGAATCGCGAGGCCTCGGCGATCGGCACGGGAATCGCCGCGATCGTGAGATCGTGCCCGCCCTCCTCGTGGAAGAGGAGCATCGGGTTCACGTCCATCATGTAGATGTGGTCGCCGCCGAACACGCAGACGTGCTCGGGCTCCTCGTCGAAGATCAGGTCGAGGTTCTGGTAGACCGCGTCCGCCGTCCCCCGGAACCAGTGCGGTCCGCGGCGCATCTGGGCCGGCACGGGGTCCACGAACTGGCCGATGTCGAAGCTGAGGCGCCAGGTGCGGATGATGTGCTCGATGAGCGAGTTCGACTTGAACTGCGTCAGGACCTTGATCTTCGTGAGGCCGGAGTTGATGCAGTTGTTGAGCGCGAAATCGATGATGCGGTAGCGGCCGCCGAACGGGACCGCGGGTTTCGCGCGATCCCGCGTGAGCGGAAACAGGCGCTCGCCCATCCCGCCGGCGAGGATGATCGAGAGAACGTCGCGATGCTGCAGGATCTTCACGCGGCTCCCGCCATGAGATGCCCGGCGATCGTACCCCGGTTCCACGTCCCTTTCGAGCCCCGGCGCGCGTCGGGTATCGTAGCGGCGCGGATGGCCACGAAGGATCCCTACGAGGTTCTCGGCGTCGATCGCAAGGCGAGCGAGGCCGAGATCAAGAAGGCGTACCGCCGCCTCGCGCGCAAGCACCATCCGGACGTGAACGTGTCCGACGGGGCCGCGAAGAGAAAATTCCAGGAGATCGCCGCGGCCTACGAGGTCCTCAAGGACCCGAAGCGCCGGAAGCACTTCGACATGACCGGGGACACCGGGGGCCCGCCCGAAGGCGGCGCTCCGCATCCCTCCGGCGCCGGGCCCTTCGGCGGAGGCAGCCCGTTCGGCGGGACGGCCCGCGGGCCCTCGAGCTTCCGCTGGTCGGGCGATTTCGGCGACCTCTTCTCCGATCTCTTCTCGGGCGCCCGCGCGGGGGGCGCCCGCGGGTTCGAGGAAGAGGACGACGACGCCGCGGCCGAGCTCACGATCTCGTTCCGCGATGCCGTCCTCGGCGGGACGATCGCGTTGCAGGTGCGATACCCGCGCCGCTGCACGCGCTGCGGCGGGTCGGGCCGGGTGGGCGCGTCGGCATGTCCCGACGTGCCACGGCGCGGGAGAGGTCGTTTCGAAGGAGCGACTCTCGGTGCGCATTCCCGCGGGCGTCTCGACCGGCTCGAAGGTGCGCGTGCCGGGCAAGGGCCGGAGCGAGAAGGGCGATCTTTACGTCGCCCTCACGGTCGTTCCGCACCCGTACTTCGCGCGCGAGGGCGACGACATCCTCGCCGAGGTGCCGGTGACGGTCTCCGAGGCGTATCTCGGCGCGGAGATCGACGTCCCGACGATTCACGGGCCCGTGCGGGCGCGCATCCCGCCCGGCACGGCCGGTGGCCAGCGTTTCCGGCTCAAAGGGCTACGGCGTGAGGAGCGGGCGCGGCGTGGACGGGGACCACCTCTACCGCGTCTCGATTGCGATGCCGGGGCGTCCCACGGAAGAGGGCCGCGCGCTCGCCTCGAAATTCGCCGCGCTCTACGAGAGGGACCCGCGGGCGGACCTTCCGTCAGGACTCTGACGTTCGCCCGCTACTGCCTCTCGGACATGTCCCTCACGACCGCGAGCGCGCGGTCGACGGGGAAGTCCGGACGGAACGGGATCGTGCAGGACCGTGCTCGATCCGCCGCGCGAGGTAAGAGAGGCCGCCGCCCGAGTTCCAGTAGAACGTCGGGATGCCCGCCGGCGAGATGATCGTGCCCACCTGCGTCTCGAACGGCAGGTCGATCTGGAACGGGATCGGGGTATCGGTGAACCCGCGGCCGATGGGCGTGTGGCCGCGCGCGAACGACGTCCGCTGGGCGGACGTCAGGCCGTCGGGGGGCACGAGCTTCGGGAGGTCGTCGGGAAACGCGAGGCGGATGACCTGTTGCTTGCGCATCGCGAGGTTCGCGAAGGACACGAGCACGCCGCCGTTCGTGCCGGCGTCGCGCTGCAGGCCGGGATGCGCGTACGACGACAGGGGGAGGCCCGAGTTGTCGGTCGGGCCGCCGGCGCCGTTCAGCTCGTTGAGGTTCCACGCCGTGACGTCGTCGAGCCGCAGGTCGCCGTCCTCGATGAAGACGGCGGCGTAGCGGGCCTGAGAGGCGCCGCTCTCTTCCCACCACACGATCGAGAGGATCGTGCGGCTCTTCGTGACCGGCTGGCCCGTCGGCGTCGGCGTCCGTGTACGTCTGCCGCGTCACGAGAAGCTGCGGGTTCACCGAGATGTAGAGGCCGGGGTTCGGCAGGAAGCTGCCGTCGACCCAGGCGCCGTCGCGGCGGATCGTGACGTGGACGTCGGAGAAGAAGCCGCGCACGCGGGTGTAGACGACGAAGACGCTCTGCGTCGCCTCGTCGAATTCGATCGACGCCTCGAGCTTGAAGAAGTCGTTCACGGTCCCGCCGACGATCTCGACCGTCGGCGTGCCTCCGGGAGGCGTCGTGCGCAGCGCGAGGACGCGAAGCGCCGCGTCGGACGCGTTCGCGCCGGTAATGACGTCGCCGTAGGACGTCGGGAACACCTCGTAGAGCGTGCCGTCCTTCGCGAGCACGGCGGACGCCGCGTCCGCCCGGTTCGCGCGACGAGCCCCAGGCACGACGAGCGCGAGGAGGCCCGCGAGGGCGGAAGCGAAGCGGCGGACAGGCGGGAGCGGCGCTTCACGGTCAGCTCCGGAGGTTGATCACGTTGCGGAAGTCGAAGACCTCGAGGTACGCGCGGAGGTTCTTGAATTCCGGGTAGAGGTTCGCGAGCCGGTCGAAGTAGCCGCGCGCGGCGTCGTCGTCGCCCGCGAGGTGGCACGTCTCGCCGAGGAGGTAGAGGAAGCTCTTCTCCACGGCGGGCTCCCCGCACAGGGGCACGCGCTCGAGGCCGGACTCGCCGAAAAAGCGGGCTTCCGCGTAGCGGTCGCTCTTCAGGTACCCGAAGCACAGGTCGAGGAGCGGGTAGACCGTGTAGCTTCGGGCCTCTTCCCTCTCGAGCGCCTCGAACGCCTCGTGCACGAGGGCGAGGCCCTCGGGAACGCGGTCGAGGGCGATGAGGCAATAGCCGAGGTTGTCGCGCCAGACGGAACGGAAGATCGGAGGACACGTCCTCCCGTCCCTCGGTCCTCTCGAGCGCGCGGCGGTAGACCGCGGCGGCTTCCTCGAAGCGGCTGTCGACCGTCAGCAGCATGCCCGACTGGTTGTCGCAGTGCGCGAGGATCGCCTCGTCGCCGAGCGTCTCCGCGTGGCGGCGGGCGATGCGGTTGTAGAAGAGCGCCTTCTCGAAATCGCGGCGCAGCTCGTAGACGCGCGCCGACGCATGCGCGGCGCGCACGGCCGTCGCGGGACTCGCCGACCGGAGCAGGATCCGCTTGAGCTCGACGAGGACGTCGTCGGCCGGACCCGCCTCGATCGCGGCCGCGGCGCGGCACACGTACATCCAGTCCCCGAAGGCAGGGTCGTCGGTCGCGCGCGCGGCCTCGAGGGCCCGGTCGTAAGCCGAAAGCGCGGCGGGAAACTCGCCCTTCTCGAGCAGGTCGAGCGCTTCCCGGCGGGCGGCTTCGGCGGCGGCGCGGAGGGCTTCAGTCATTCTCCGTCACCGCCCTCGTCGTCGGGCCGCGTCTTGTCGGCCTGCATCCTCTTGAACGCGACGAACTCGCGGACTTCGCGGCGCGAGTCCTCCGAGAGAGCCGCCCAGTCGCGCGCGAGCGGCGCCTCGTCGAACGGAGCCGACGGCGCGTCCGGCGCCTGGCCGGCGGAGGGCCCGGCTTCGGCAGGAGGCTCCTCGAAGAAATGGCTCATGGACAGCTCGAACACCTGAAGGATCCGGAAGAGAGTGTCGAGACCGACCTTGTACTCACCGTTTTCCATGCGCGAAAGGTCGGACTGCGTCACGCCGATGCGGGAGGCGAGCTCCGCCTGGGTCAGATGCCGGCTCTTCCGGATCTGACGGATCTTCTGCCCCACGAGGAGGATCTGGGACGCACGCGGCACGGCGCTCATGAGCCTACATCATATAAGATAGTCTCTCCCGTCCCGTGTGTCAAGCGGTTTCGGGGTGGTTTGAGTAAGCGCTACCTCGTTGAAGAACAAGCTCTTCTTGCTTTCCGAGCTCCTCCGGAGAGACCTCGCGGCCCGATACGCGGGCAGCTTCGCGGGTCCCCTGTGGGCGGTCCTGAACCCGGCCGTCTTCTGCGCGCTCAATGCCTTCGTGTTCGCCTACGTCATCAAGATCCCGCCTCCGGCCGGCTTTCAGGGCGGCTACGTGGAGTTCCTCCTGGCCGGGCTTCTCCCGTGGCTCGGGGTCCAGGAGGCGGTCATCGAGGGCCACGGTCTCGGTGACCGACCAGGCGCATCTCGTCAAGAAGCTGCGCTTCCCGATTCACTCTCCTGACGGCGTCCGCCGTCGGAGCGGCCCTCGTCGTCCAGGCGATCGGCCTGGGCGCTCCTCACGGGCTTTCTCCTCGTGACCGGCCGCGGGTCCGTGAACGTCGGCCTCCTCGTCGCCGCCTTCGCCTTCGAGTGTCTCCTCCTCGCCGGGCCGGCGCTCATCCTCGCTTCGCTGAACGTCTTCTTCCGCGACCTCGCCCAGCTCCTTCCCCCGTTCCTCATGATCGCGTTCTACCTTTCGCCGATCATCTATCCCGAGTCGATGGTCCCGGGCGTCGCCGCGCCCTTCCTCGTGTTCAACCCGCTGCGCGACCTCCTCGCGCTTTTCCGCGCCGCGCTCTTCGGGGCGCCGCTGCCGCCGTTCGGGCGCCTCGCCGCGTGGTCGGCCGTCCTCGCCGTGGTAGGCTTCCTCGGGGTCCGGCTGTTCCGGCGGTGCCGCCCGTCGTTCGCCGACCTTCTCTAGAATGTTCTCCTCTTCGCCCGAGGGCCGAAGGCCCGAGGGTTCCGTGCGCTGCTAGGAGATTTCCGTGAAAGTGTCCCTCACCGCCCTCTTGACGGCCGTGCTCGCCGCAGCGATCGGCTGCTCGCGGGCCGTCGGCTCCCGCCGCGAAGACCGCGGCGGAGGTGAAGGCTGAAGCGAAGGCCGAGAAAGCCGCCGAGGACGCGAAACGCAATGAGCGCGCGCAGGAGCTTCTCGGCCTGAAGGCTCCGGCGGACGTGCCGGGAGAGGAGACCGGCGCCGAGCCGCAGTCCGCGACGATCGTGGACGCCGAGACCGGAAAGAAGCTCCTCCGGATCCCGAAGCAGCAGCTCGTACTACGAGAAGGAGGGACGTCCTCTTCAACGCCGTCGTGCGTCGGACCGGGACTCCCCATCGTGCGCCAGGACGAGAAGGCGTACTACGTCCTCGCTCCCCCGGAAGCGCCGAAGCCCGACCCGAAGAACGCGGCGTGCCGGACGCCCGACGATCTCAAGCCGATCGTCGAGCTCCCGGCGAGCGAAGCCGCCGTCGTGACGCCGAAGATCTGGAAGGGCACGTTTCGTTTCGAGGAGATCTCCGACGGGCTGCCGCGGGCGGGCATGTGGCGCGAGAACTTCGACGTGGGCGACCTGCTGGGGCAGGGCCGTCCCCAGATCGTCGCGCCGCCGGCCCGTCTCACGGGCAACTTCATCCGCGTCTACCGGCTCGACAAGGGCGACGACGAGGCAAGCTGGCGCTGGCGTCCGGCCGACGTCACGTTCGAGAACGCCGACAAGATCGAGGCGTCCTACGGTGCCGCCACGCTCGCGGACCTGGACGGAGACGGCAAGCTCGACATCGTCTTCGGGGGACACGGCTCCGGGCCGGCCATCGCGTTCAACAAGGGCGGGGGCAAGTTCAAGGTCGAGACCCGGGGCCTGCCCCGGCAGATGTCGACGCGGGCGATCGCCGCGGGAGACCTGAACGGCGACGGCCGGCAGGACCTCCTCGTCATCTCCGACGAGCCCGAGTGGATGCTGACCGGCGGAAAGCCGCAGGCCGACAAGGGCAGCGACTACGTGAGGGGCTACGACGTGCGGGGGTTCCTGAACGAAGGCACGCACTTCCGCGAAGTGCACAAGGGCCTCGAGGGAGCCTGTTTCGGGTACGCGATCGCGCTCATCGTGCCGAAGGACGCGAAGGACGGACTGCCGTTCTATTCGTCGGCCTGCCGGTACACTTCGGGCGCCTCGCATCTCTACGAGTTCGACCCGAAGCTCGAGGAATTTCGCTTCGCGGGAATCGCCGCGGTGGAGCTCTGGGCCCAGCACATGGGATCGGCGGCGGGCACCTACCACGGCCGGCCCGCGGCCTTCGCGGCCTGGTTCAAGCGCACGCCGTCCGGCGCGTCGCCGAAGATCGACGGGCAGGGCATCACGGTCTACTACCGGGGCGCCGACGGGCAAGATGACGGGCAAGCGCATCGTGAAGACGCTCAAGTTCGACGCCGGGTCGCCCGCCATCGCCGTCGGGGACCTGGACGGAGACGGCCTCGACGACGTCGTGTGGTGCGACGAAAGCACGCAGCGCATGCGGGTCTTCTTCCAGACGCCCGAGGGCGAGTTCGAGGAGCTGCCGGCCGACCGGGAGCCGGCCTTCGTCAACCACCCGACCGTCGCTCCGGATCGCCGACTTCGACGGGGACGGGCACAAGGACGTCGCCCTCATGTACCAGTACCTGACGGGGGACGAGACGCGGGCGGGCGGATTCCGGGTGTTCCGGGGCGTTTCGAAGTGAGGTTTTCGGCCGTTAGGACACTCTCCTAGCGGATATGCGCCTCCACCATATTTTCAGGAAAACCCCTTGACATGGAGGAATTTTATTCCTATTCTTGGCGCAATGTCCCAGGAGATTGGTGTTCGACAGCCTAGTTACGCGCCAAAGGGCGTTGCAAAGCGGATTTCAAATTAGTTTTCGGGAGGTGATTCAATATCGCGCGCTTCAGGAGCGGGATTATCCTTTCGAAGAACCATGTTGATAGAACTCACTCGGTACTAACGGATCCATTCGAATCATCGGTAGGAGTAAAAATGAAAAAGTTTTCCGTCCTCATCGCCTTGGTGCTGCTCGCGGTTGCGGGCACGGGCTATGCGGTCACCTGCGCGTATGACAACGTGCCGGCGGCCACGCTGCTCGTTCCGTACTTCAAGGTCTCGCTGAACGGCGCCACGGGAGCCCCGATCCCGAGCGGCGGCACGGACACCCTCGTGTCGGTCGTCAACGTCTCGACGCCCGGCGTCATCGCGCACGTCACGGTCTGGAACAAGTATTCCAAGGCCGTCATCGACTTCAACATTCCCCTGACCGGGAAGGACGTCGTCTCGTTCTCGATGCGCGACATCATGAACGGCCGGCTGAGCCCGAACTTCCCGCAGTGCGACCTGAACCTGCCCGCGGCGGATCTGGCGAAGTGCCAGGCGCTGTACCCCGTCGACCCGTGCGGCCTGACGGACCCGGGCCTGCCGAGCGCGACGTATGAGCCGAGTGTCGGCTTCGGCCAGACCCAGTTCATCCGCTTCTCGCACCCGGATTCGGCCACGCTGGGCATCGACGTCGTCACGTCGATCTCGCAGTACAACCTCACCACCGTCGACGCCATCGGAGCCGGCTTCCGCGGCACCGTCTGGAACTCGCTCGACGAGTCCGGCGACATCACGTCCTTCACGAGCCCCGGCGCTGCCGGCGGGAACATCCTCGACAAGGACAACCCGGCTTGCGGCTGGACCGCGGCAACCAACCCGCTGGCCGGCGCTCTTTCCGGCTACCTCACGATCGACGTCGTGAACTACTGCACGAACTTCTTCCCCGACCAGGCCGACTTCTACAACAAGGACGCGATCGCGACGGCCGGCTGGACCCAGTCTGCCTACCCCGATTTCCCCTGCACGACCACTCCTTGCGCCGTCACCTACACGCCGAACGTCCTGATCGGCGACGTGTTCTACGTTGACTCCGCCGCGGTGGGCGGCAACGTCTCGGGCGACCCGGCCGTCCCGGTCGAGTTCGACTCGCGCCTCGGCTTCACGGGCACGGCGGCAGCCCCCACGACGAGGACCTTCTTCGGCAAGTTCGTCGCTGGCGGCTCCGGAATCGCGTGCGCCGCGGAGACGACGGGCACGGGTTGCGCGACCTTCACCGGCTCTTACGCTGCCGGCTTCCGTGTTCCCGGGTGACGGCCGCGAGCCTCTCGGCGACCATTACGGCTTCCGCTACCTGGCCGACCAGGCCAACGGCCTCCAGTCCTGGATCACCGTGTGGCGCAGCGACTGGTACACGCCTCAGTCCGGCGCCGGCATCAACCTGTGCGCGTGGGCCAATCCCGGCCCGCCCACCACGGCGAACAAGGGCGCCCCGGGCACGGGTCTCTATGACACGCTGCACCAGGTCCAGATCCTCACGTACGACAACGACGAGAACCTGTTCGGCGGCGTCGGCGTTCCGCCCGGCCCGTCCGGTCAGCTTCCCGGCAGCCAGTCCCCGAACTACATCTTCCTCGAGTCCCAGCGCATCGACCTGCTCGCGGCCTCGACCGCGAACCGGGCTGGAACCCGGCTCTCTTCAAGGGCGGCTGGGTCGACATGACGCTTCCGCGGACCCGGCTACACGGGCACCGCGGTTGCAACCGGACTCTACAACCAGGGTTGGGTCGGCGTGCAGCACACCGCTCCCGGCGCGTTCATCAGCGTCGGCCACGCTGCGTCCAACCTGAACAACCAGTTCCAGTGCTCAGCCGAACAGGCTGAATGGAACCGAGGTCAACTACGAGCAGTTCTCGGCGCCGTTCGCCAGCGGCTCCCTAAGGTTCTTTTTTTCCGGATTCTTTCGGGCGGGCGGCTTCGGCCGCCCGCCTTTTTCTTTTGCGGAAGATTGCCTTTCTTTTCTGAAAGATGCCGCGCCCCCGGGACACTTCGAGGCGGCCTCTGTCGCCCCGTAAACGACGTTATCGGCTGGACATAGCGAACAGCCGGAGATAGCATCAGGCCCGGATTGCCCGTTCATCTCTGGAAAGGGTTGTTCGCGCCCCATATGAGGACCCTGATGACCCTTGTGATCCCCGCTCGCCGCAACGAACGTATTTGCGCCTCCCGAGTCGCCGTTGCAGCACGCCTTCGGACTTCTGGCCGCGCTGCCTGCTGCGCCTCGAGGCCCAGTGCACGCTGTCGGGGCCGCTGAAGTCCGTTCGAACCGAATCCGCCCGGCGTCTCGCGGGGAGGGACGCCGTACCTGAGCTCGGGATTCAGCAGCAGCTCTCGCGCTCTACCAGAGCGGCGGCAGCGGCCCGAACCGGCTCCTCATGCGGAGGCGTACGGCTACTCGGTCCTCGACCTCACGAACCCCGGCAACCCGACCGCGCTCCATTACCACGACATGCGGTTTCCGGTTGGCGGACCTCAACAGCGTTACGCACCACGGCGACGGACAAAGCAACGTCAACACGATCGCCGTGTCGCCGGACGGGGAACGAGCGGCCTTCTCGACGGCCGGCCCGGCGGCGCCGTTCCAGACGGTCGTGGGCGGCGCCTTCGGCAACGGCTTCATCCTGTGGGGCGATTTCCGTCCCGACCGGGCGTCCAGCACGCTCATCCAGCAGATCGGCGGGCGATACATCGCGTACGACATCGCCCCGAGCGTCGTGACGGCGGCCGACATCACGACGCTGCCGACCGACGCGCTCGTGGTCGACAACCTCGCGGGCAGCACCGAGACTGCCGGGCCTCAGCCGGTGGTGGGGTTTCCGAACATCACAAAGTGGCCGGGCGGATTCCTCGGGTCGCTCGCCGGGAACTACCTCGTCTACATGACGAGCGGCATCGTCAGGTCATCGACGCGTCCAACCCGGGCCCCGCCGGGAGCATCACCGCGGCGTATCCGCGGACGACGATCACGAGCGCCGACTTCCCGATTTCGGCGGCCGCACGATCGCGTACTACTCCGCGGCCGTCGACCCCACCGACGCGACGAAGCTCTGGATCCTCGTGGAGCTCAACGCGAAGACCGGCGAGAACTCGCCGAGCTACGGGCTCGTCTACCGTGTCGGGGCTGGGGTCGGGGAGCCTCGCGAAGGTTTCGGCCGGCCCGATCTGGCGCGTCCCGTCGCAGACGGGCGAAACGTGGTCGGCGAACCCGGGGGTGAGCTCCGCGCTCGTCCCGAGCAACGGCGACCTCTTCGTCCTCATGTGGGCGTATCGCGACAAGATCAACGGGGTACCGGCTCACCTCTACCAGCTCTACTCGACGACGGTGAACGCCTGGGGCTCCGTCAACTCCTCGGCGCCTCCGGGCAGGATCGACATCCCGACGACCTATTACAGCAACTTCTCCGCGGGCTACCCGATGGCGGGGTCTCGCGACCGGCAACTCCGTTTACGCCTATCTTCCCACGGGCACGTCGGCGTACGTGATCCCGATGTCCTGCGTCTCCCAGAACGCGCCCGCGGTCGCCTCGATGAGCGTCGTCGACCAGGCGGGCGCGGCGCTCAACAACGGCGACACCGTGTTCCTGGGCGACCAGGTCACGATCACCCCGACCGTCAACCCGCCGGCCGCGAGCCAGCCGCTCGTGGGATTCCCGGGCGGCGGATTCGCGCTGGAATTTCGACTTCGATTTCCACGCGGGCAGCGCGGTCGAGGACGCCGGCGCCGGCGTCTCCCCGCGCATCAGGAACCTCGACAACGACCAGTTTGGCAACCCAGCGAACCCGCCCGCACTGGTGACCTTCTTCGGCCCCTGCGACCCGCGGAGCCTCGGAAACCCCAACAGCGGCCTCGGCTGCTGGAATTCCGTGCTGACGAACGCCGCGGTCGGCGGACCGGACTTCACCTCGGCCGACCCCGCCGCCGGGAACAACGGTGCCGCTGACGTTCGCGTTCGAGGCGAACAACGCTCTCGGCAGCGCGGGCGCGAGCCTGTTCACGCTGAACTGGAAGGTCCCGGCGGCGAAGGTGCAGACGACGCAGATCCTCGCGGGCGGCACCCTGACGAGCGCGTCGGACGGACACCCCGCCGGCTACCAGTGGTCCTTCGGGCCGGACGCCCAGAACCTCACGGCCTCGTGCACCACGGCCTCGTGCGCCCCGCCGGCCCCGTACAACACGAAGGGGACGTACGCCTACTCGTTGACGGCAAAGTACTTCGTCGATCAGGCATTCACCACGACCACGCCGCCAAGTACGTACACCGTCACCGACTTCGCGCCGGCCTTCACGGTGAACGGCAGCGCGACCGGCCCGATCACGGGGGTCATCAACCAGAGCCTGAACGTCGTGAACAGCTCGCAGCACGGTGCGGGGATCTCGGCGACGTACCAGTACAACCTCTGCCTGCTTGCCCTGCGGCGCGGACAACTACCAGACCTGGTCCGCGATGGCCGACCCGCCGTCGTCCGGCTCGCCTCCCACGTCGGCGACGATTCCGATTCCGGCGACCGCGGGGAGCTACGCCCTCAAGCTCAAGGTGAACTACACGGGCGGGCCTGCGTACTGGCCGGATCCGGCCGACGTCACCTACTTTCCTCTGACCGTGGTGGCCGTGACCCCGCTCGTCGTGACCGTCTCCGTGAGTCCTCACGAGCGCGCCGGTCGGCCAGAGCGTGACGTTCTCGTGCAACGCGAGCGGCGGCCTCCAGCCCTACTCCTACCAGTGGCGATCCCCCATAACATTCGTCGATCCCCGGCGCGGACCAGCCCACATATGCGACGACGTCCTCCGCCGCGGGAGGCGTCACAGCCTACTGCTTCGTCACGGACAGCCAGCCGACTCCCAAGACGTAGCAGCAATAGCGCCACGGCCACGTTCACCGGAGGCGCGCCGCCGCCCCCGCCGAGCGGGAGCCTCTCGGTGAACGTCTCGGTGAGTCCAAACCCCGGAACCGTCGACCAGGATGTGACGTTCTCGTGCAACGTGTCGGGCGGGTCGCCTCCATATTTCTACCAGTGGCGGATGGCGGGGAATCCCTTCCCCGTCGGATCGCAGCAGACCTACACGACAAGGTCGGCTTTCCCCACGACCCTCTCGGCGCAGTGCACCGCCGTCGACAGCGCGAGCGCGCAGATGACCATCACGCGCACGGTTCAGATTAACGCTGCCGCCGGTCCGCCCGCGGCGTGCGTGGACGTGAATTACACGCTCCTCGACCGCGACAACGGCTTCATTTCGATTCCGCCTTCCGCGGCGTCTCGGGATCCAGTATTTCGCCGTGGCCGTCGGACAGAATCTCGCCTTCCTGGCCACCGGCACCGGAATGACCTCCCTGGACTGGGACTTCAAGGGCGACGGCTCGGAACTCGGTTCCGGCAATCCCGTCTGGTACACGTATACGACGGCGGGAACGTTCGCCGCGAAGGTCACCGCGAACTCGAACCCGGCGTGCAGCAGGTCTTACAGATTCGTCGTCGCGGGCCCCTCGGGCCTCTTCACGGCGCGCTACGCGGACAACTCCCAGTTCATCTCGACGAACGTGCAATCGGGGAAGGACCTGAGCTTCGTGGCCACGGACACCGCCGACAGCTACGCGTGGGACTTCGGCGACGGCTCCACGGCGACCGGGAAGAGCCCGACGCACGCGTTCACGGTCAGCGGCCTGACGGCCGTCACGTTCACGACGACGCTCACCGTGACGATCGGGGCGCAGAACTGGACGACGTCGCAGACCTTCACCGTCCAGCCGCCGCCCGAGGCCCCGAAGTGGTTCGTCGCGGGCGCGGCGTACCTGCAGGGCGGGCTCGCGAATGCGCTCTGGCAGACCGATCTGACGATCCTCAATCCCGACCCGACGCGTTCGGCGGCCTATTCCGTGGCGTTCCTCGACGGCCAGAATCCCGTGGATCCGAAGGATCTCGTCTGGACGGAGTCGATCCGACTCGACCCGCAGCACAGCATCGGCGCGTCGAACGTTCTGGCCCTCCTCGGGAAGCCGCTCGGCAGCCACGGCGCGCTTCTCGTGCGCGGCGACGTGGCCCCCGTGGCGCCGGTGATCACGTCCCGCACGTTCAACAGCGGCGACCCCACGAAGGGCACGTTCGGGCTGTCCGTGCCGTCCACGCAGAGGTCCAGCGGGGTGACGCCGCAGGCCGCGCTCTCGCAGCAGCTCCTCATCGGGCTGCGCGACGACGACACGGCCTACACGAACGTGGGCCTGATGAACGTCTCGACCGACTGGAGCCACGCCCGGCTCACGTTCCTGGATCGCAGCGGCACCACGACCCTCGGCCAGGTGAACGTGGACGTGCCGCCGTACGGCGTCGCGCAGCTCACGCGGCCGCTCGCCGCGGCCCCGCCGGACGGCGTCGGGTTCCCGGATCCGCTCGACGCGTTCAGCGTCAAGGTGTCCGTGCTCTCCGGCGGCTCGGTCTTTCCCTACGCGACCGTCGTCAACCGGCGCTCGACGGACTCCGTCGTCGTGACCACTTCCGACCGGCCCTCGTCCACGTACCGCATGCCCGGCATCATCCGCCTGCAGGGCGCGAACAAGACCGAATGGCGGAGCCGTTTCTACATCACGAACCCGTCGACCACCTCGCGCAAGGCGACGGTCTCCTATTCCTTCGTCCCCTGCGACGCGACCGGCTGCAAGAACCGCGTCACGGGCCTGGAGAGCGACATCACGCTGCTCCCCGGCGAGACGCTCTGGGCCGACGACTTCCCGAAAGTGTGGCTGGCCGGCTTCGGTTTCGACGTGGTGGAAACCACCGCTTACCAGTCCGCGTACGTCGACGTTTCCCCGACGCCGGGCGACCCGAACCAGGAGCCGCTGCTCGTCCTCGGCGAGACGTACAACGATCAGCCGACGGGCCCCGTCGGCCTTCAGGTACCGGGCTTCACGGACGCGGACGCCGCCTCGAAGACGGGTTCCAACAAGCGCCTCCTCCTGGCGGGCCTCATCTCGAACGCCTCCTACCGCACGAACGTCGCGCTCTTCCTCCAGAGCGGCACGTCGGGCCGGTGCACGGTGCGCGTGCTCTCGGACACGGGCGTCGAGCTCGCCCACCAGGACGTCGGGTTCAGCGGCGGGACCTCGTTCGTCCAGCTCGACGACGCCGTTCTCCTCGCGTCCCTCCCCGGCAACAAGGACCGGCTCGCCGTCGTGATCGACTCGTTCGACGGCGCGCCCATCTCGGCGTACGCGACCATCGTCGACAACATCTCGGGCGACGCGACGTTCCTGAAGGCCCAGCCGGCCCCCTGACGATCGCGCCGACCTCCGCTCGTGAGCGCCCGGGCCCTTCGCCCGGGCGTTCTTTCTTCGCGGGGCGCTTTCGCCCCGCGGTGGCTTCGGGCAACATCGGGAAGCCGATGCCCGACTCCCTCCCGTATTCGTTCTCGAACCTGAGCAAGGTCTATCGGCTCTATCCGGCCCCGCGCGACCGTTTCCTCGAGGTCGTGACGGGGCGGCCGCGCCACGTCGAAGTCCACGCGCTCTCGGACGTCTCCGGGGGCATCGACCGGGGTGCGGTCCTCGGCGTCATCGGCGAGAACGGCTCGGGCAAGAGCACGCTCTTCAAGATCCTCGCGGGAACCACGGCCGCGACGTCGGGCAGCGTGAGCCTGCCGGGCCGGGTGGCGTCGATCCTCGAGCTCGGCACGGCGTTCCATCCGGAGGACTCGGGCCGGCGCAACGTGATCCTGCAGGCCGCGCTCGCGGGCCTTTCGCGCGAGGAAGTCGCGGCGGCGCTGCCCGAGATCGAGGCGTTCGCCGAGCTCGGCGACTTCTTCGACCGGCCCGTCAAGACGTATTCCTCGGGCATGCAGATGAGGCTGGCATTCTCCGTCGCCACGGCCGTGCTGCCCGACGTCATCCTCCTCGACGAGGCGCTCGCCGTGGGCGACGGCCGCTTCCAGAAGAAGTGCGTGGACCGCATCTTCGAGCTCAAGGCCTCGGGCAAGACCATCTTCTTCTGCAGTCACGCCATGTACTTCGTGTCGACGCTCTGCGACCGCGCGCTCTGGCTGAATGCGGGCCGTGTGGCCGCCGAGGGCGACGCCCAGGGCGTCGTTCTCGAGTACGAGCGGTTCCTCGCCCGGAAGGACGCCGCCGTGGACCACCACCCCCGCCCGCCCGCGGACTCGCACGGGCGCATCACCGGCTTCTCCCTCGTCGGCGCCGACGGACGCGAGACCGAGGAGTTCCACCCGAACGACCCGTGGGCCGCCGAGGTCTCGTTCGAAGGCGATGATCCCGACCGCCTCATGCAGGTGCATCTCGGAGTCGCCACGCTCGACAACGTGGTGTGCTTCACCGGCGACTCCCGCCTCGACGGCGTGGGACCGTTCGGGGGACGGGGGAAGCACCGGGTCCGCATCGCTCTCGGGGAGCTGCCTCTCGGGAAGGGAGAGTTCGTCGCGACCGTGTTTCTGGGCGACGAGAAGGCGCTTGCCCTCTACGACTCGCGGAGCCGCACGTTCCGCGTCGAGTCCGACACGTGGCGGAACGGCCTGATGAGGCCGCCCCTGACCTGGGAGTCGATTCCCGCGGGCGGCGACGGCCCCGGATGAGGATCGTCTACGTCCTCGAGTCCCTCGAAATGTCGGGCGGCGTCAAGGTCATCGTCGAGCACGCGGAGGGGCTGGCGTCCCGGGGGCACGACGTCCTTCTCGTCACGAAGGCCGCGCGGCACGACTGGATTGAAATCCGCGTTCCCGTGAGCGAGGTTCCCTGCTTCGACCGGGGCACGCTCCCCGAGGCGGATGTGCACGTCGCCACGTGGTTTCCGACCGTCGTCCCGACCGTTCGCGCGGGGCGCGCGCCGAGGATCTTCCACTTCAGCCAGGCCTACGAGGCGCTCTACCCGAACGTCTTTCACCGACAGGACGAGATCGAGGAAGCGTACCGCGTGCCCGTCCCGAAGCTCCTGATCTCGGAGCATCTGAAGGCTCTCTTCGAAGGGCGGTTCCCCGGCGCGCTGCACGTCCTGCCACAGACGCTCCGCGCGGAGCGGTACCGTCCTCTCGAGCTGCGGCCCGCTCCGCGGGTTCCTCCGGTCGTGGGTGTCGTGGGCCCTTTCGAGCTTTCGATCAAAGGCGTTCCCTCGTCGCTCCGCGCGGTCGCGCGCCTTCGCGACGCCGGCCGGGCGGTCCTCCTGCACCGCGCGAGCCTGATGCCGATGCTGGAAGCCGAAAGGGCGATGGGCGCGTGCGACCTCTACGCGCATGCCATTTCCGTGGACGAGATGGCGGACTGGTATCGAAGGCTCGACCTTCTCCTCTTCTCCTCGACCGACGCCGAGGGATTCGGACTTCCGCCGCTCGAGGCCATGGCGGCGGGGGTGCCCGTGGTGATCTCCGACATTCCGTCGCTCGCCGTTCTGCCCGAAGGCGCGGTCTCCCGCGTGCCGGTCGGCGATTCCGGGGCGATGGCGCGCGAGGCCGCGCGCCTGCTGGACGACCCGGCTCTGTGGGCCGAGCGGCGCGCCCGCGGCCTCGAGGTCGCCCGGACGTTCACGGTGGACGCGGTTCTCGACCGGCTCGAGGCGCTCTTCTCTCAGAAGACGTCGTGATCGAGGAACCGGTAGTCGAAGGCGGACGCGGCGCGCGCGAGCTGGAACGCGGGATGGAACGGGCGCACCGTGAAGTGCGTGTCGGTGTCCGCCGGCGCGAAGCCGAGCTCGGCGGCGCGGGCGGCGAGGCCGCTCGCCGATCCCGCCCGCAGGACCAGCTCTCGTGCCCCGGTTCCCTCGAACGCCTCCGCGACCGCGTCGAGAAGATCCGCGACGGCGCCGCCTGCCTCGTCCGCGGCCTGAAGGTCCACGAGGAGGGCGCGATCGGCGACAACCCGGACAGCCGCATACGCCGTCGAACGGCCGCGTGCGTCGAGGAGCTCGTGCACGTCGTACGAGACGCCCGGGCGCGCGAAACGCCAGTCGAGCGTGGAGCGCGAGCGGTCGGTGCGCCAGCCCGCTCGCGCGTGGAGCTCCTCGGCGAGCGCGTCGTGGGCCGGCGAGACCGCCGAGCCGCGGCCGTGCCGAAGCCGGCGCCGCCGGAGGCGAGTGAGCAGGCCCGGTCTGCCGAGGGATCGCGTCCACTCCGCGACGGGCTCGACGGAGATGTAACCCAGAATGCGCTCCCCGGCGAGGAGGTGCCGGTCGTTCGGAAACCCGAAGACGAACGGAGCGCCCGCCGCTCCGTTTCGTTCGAAGAACTCCAGGCCGACGCGCTGAAACAGAGTGCGGCGCCCCAGCGCGCGAGACGACGGCGCCGTCATCACGTCCACCGCGGAGAGCCCCGGGAGATCGCCTTCGCGCCCGCGGTAGCGTGTCCCGAGGCCGCCGAAGAAACCGATCGCTCTCTCTCCCTCGACCGCGCCGATGGACACCGCGACGTGCGGGCAGCGGTCGTACTTCCATGCCCAATCCTCGGCGGACGCGTCGGTTCCGAAGGCCGCGCGGAACAGAGCGCGAAGAGCCGGCCGGTCTTCGGGCGTCGCGGGGCGCACCTCGATGGGCATGGACCCGAAAATACCCCATGCCCCTGATCTCCGCCGTCCTCGTGAGCTACCGTTCCGCGGGTCTCGCCGGCCGCGCGATCGAAAGCCTGCGTTCGGACGCCGCGGCCTCGAACCTCGCGCTCGAGACGATCGCCGTCGTGAACTCGGGCGACACGGAGGAAGCGCGGGCGCTCGAGCCCCTTGCCGATCGCGTGCTCGACCCGGGCCGCAACCTCGGGTTCGCGGGCGGCCTCAACGCCGGCATCGGCGTCGCGCGCGGGGAGGTCCTCGTCCTCTCGAATCCCGACGTCGTCGTTCGTCCGGGGGCGCTCGCTTCGCTCGCGGCGGCGGCGCTCGGCGGCCCCGTCGCCGCGGGCCCGGCCTTCTTTCTCGACGAGGGAGAGACGCTCCATCTGCCGCCCGCCGAGGAGCCGCACCCGTTCGAGCTCGCGCGCCGGAGCCTAGCGGGCGCCCGGAGCGCCTTCCGCCGCCGGCTGGGGCGCGGCCTGAGGGCGGCGGGGGAAGAGTCCCGGGGCGAAACGCGGGCAGTGTCGGCGCTCTCCGGAGCGCTCGTCGCCGTCACGCGCGCGGACTCTCGAGCGCGTGGGCCTCTTCGACGAGGACTACGCCCTCTACTTCGAGGAGAACGACTGGCAGCGGCGGCTGAGGAAGACCGGCGGCCGCCTGCTGCGCGTCGGGGCCGCGCGCGTCGTCCACCGGTACAACCAGAGCGCCCGGCTCGAGCCGCGAGCCGCGGCCTGGTTCGCGGCGTCCGAGCGCCGCTACTTCGAGACGCATTTCGGCGCGCGCGGCCTTCGCGCGCTCGACGCTCTCGCGACGGCTGCGCCGTCGAAGGCGGCCGCCACTCCCGTTCCGGCACCTCTCGAGAACGGCGTCCTTCTCTTCGACGCGCCGTCCGCGGCCGTCGCACTCTCGCCTCTCGCCGACTTCGGCTCGTTCGCGCTCGCGCCGCACATCGCCGGCGGCTCCTGGCAGCCGCCGGAAGACGTGCGCTCCGGCTTCGGGGGCGCGACGTGGTACGCGCGGGCCGTGGACCCTGCGACGGGCCGCGTCCTCGCGGAAGGCGCTTCTCCTGACGCTCCGGCGTCTCGTCGAGCGGTGGCAGCGTGTTCCCCATGACGTCACAGCTGCTAGCGCGCCTTTCCCAGGCGCGTGCGCAAGCACGCGGCGCGCCAGCTGGGCGGCCTTCCAGACGCGCGAACCGGCGATCGCGCTCAGCGTCTTCCCGAGCTCGTGGCGCTCGGCCACGAGCTCCGTGCGCGTGCGGTGCTCGAAGGCGAGGAGCTCGAGCGCGGCGCGCTCGCCGGGCGGCACCGCCCGCGCCGGCGGGAGGCCGTCCATGAACGCGCGGAAGCGCGTCGCGGTCAGCTTCCACGTGAAGCGGCGCGCCGTCTCGACGCCATTCGCCGCGAGGCGCTCGCGGAGCGCCGGGTCGTCGAGGAGGCGCCGGATGGCCGCCGCGAGCGCTCCCGAATCCCGCGGCGGCACGAGAAGCGCGTTGACGTCGTGGACCGCGTACTCGGAGACGCCGCCGGAGTCCGTCAGGACGCACGCGGCCCCGCTCGCCATGCCCTCGAGCCCGATGAGGCCGAAGCCCTGGAAGAGAGAGGGATCGATCACGACGTGCACCGTCGAGAGGAGCTTCGGCACCGCGTCCCGCTGCAGCGTGCCGAGATGCGCGTGCCGGAAGCGGGGCGCGTCGGCCGGCACCGTCGCGTGCCCGAAGAGGACGATCTCGACGTCGGGCCGGTCCGCGATCTCGGCGAGCGCCGGAAGAAGGAACTTCATGCCGCGGCGTTCGTCCTGCCTCAGCATCGCCGCGATGCGGACCGGGCGGAGCCGCCGGCCGGTCCCCCCGCGGGTAGTACACGTCGGGATCCGCGCTGATCGGGATGGGGGTCGCCACGTGTCCGTGGCGCGTCTCGATCTCGCGCGCGATCCAGGTCGAGATCGTGACGATGCGGGGAATGAGGTCGTACGTCCGCGCGACGTACTCGGGCGAGTCGAAGCCGAACCAGCCTTCGTAATCCTGGACGAAGTAAGCCGTCTGGATTCCGCGGGACGCCGCGGCGGCCGCCACGTGGACGGCCGTCTGGTATCCGGTGGCGACGAGCAGCTTCGCGGGCGGACAGCGTTCGAGGAATTCGGCCGCCGAGAGGCGCAGCGGCCGGAAGAAGAGCTCCATCTCGATTTCCGGCGGCACGGTTTCGAGGACGACGACGCCGGCGTCTGACGCCCTGGAGAACGAGCGCGTTCGCGAGCTCGAGGACGGCCGCGACGCCTCCGTAGATCCCGAGGAGCGGCAGGACGAAGAGGACGTCGTAAGGAGCCGCCGGCTCGGGGTCCGTCAGCGTCCACTCGAACGTCGCGGCGTCGCGCACGGCGCCGAGCTCGTTCTTCGCGTTGAAATCGGCGAGCTCCTTCTCGTGCCTTTCGCGCCAGCGGGACATCAGGATCTCTGAGGTTCCTCGCGAAGCGCGCGTCGGAATCCGGAAAGCTCGCGCCCTGTCGGTGGTGGATCCACGTGTCGTCCGCGACGACGCAGCGCCAGCCCGCCGCGCGCGCCCGGTAATGGAGGTCGGTCTCCTCGCAGTAGCCGCGTCCGAAGATCTCGTCGAAGACCCCGAGCGTGCGGATGACCTCGCGCTTGACGAGGAGGCAGAAGCCGACGATCGTCGTCGCGTCGGGGTACCGCGCGGGGCTCGTTCGCGCGACGCGGCGCGCGAACGAGAAGACGTCCGCCCCGGGCGGAAGCTTCACGGAGAGGTTCACGGCGCCGTTCGAGAGCGGGCAGCAGAGGCCGATCGTCGGGTCCTTCTCGCAGCCCGCCACCATGCGTTCGAGCGCTCCCTCCGTGAGGAGCGTGTCCGAGTTGAGCAGACAGACCCACGGCGCGTCGGAGAAGAGAAGGCCGCGGTTCGCGGTCTTCACGAAGCCGAGGTTCACCTCGTTTTCGAGGAGGACGATTCCGTCCTGCGCCCTCAGGAACTCCGTCGTCCGCTCGTCGCTCCCGTCGTTGACGACGACGATGCGGGCCCAGGGAGGGGCGAAGCGGCGCACGCTCTCGAGGCAGTCGCGCGTCGAGCGCAGCGCGTTGTAGACCGGGATGACGAGGTCGCAGCGCACGCCGGCGGTCGGAACCGTCATCGCTTCAGGAGCTCCTTGAGCTTCCACCACGGCGTGAAGAGGCGCCACGCGAGGGAGCGGTTCATGGAGTCGACGGTCGCGAACAGACGGGCGACCTCGGCCTGAAGGCGGAGGTTCTCGACGGCGAGCGCCTGCTCGCGGGTGGCGGACTCCTCGGTCTGGCGCGCAGCGTGGTCCCTCGACGCCCGAAGCTCGGCCTCGCGGGCGGCGGCGGCGGCGAGGGCCGCCTCGGGCGACCGCGAGGCCCTGCCGGAGCGTCTCGGCTTCCGCGCGGGACGCCGCGGCCGCGTCGCGGAGCGCGTACGTGTCGCTGCTCGAGGCTGTCGACGAGGGCCATCTCGGTCGAAGCCGACCGGCGGGCCGCGTGCTTCTCGAAGAGGCGGCGGCGGGCCGTTTGCGCGTCTCCCGAGTGCCAGGGCTGCGCGGCCGTGATGTTCGACGCGTCGTTCCGGAGCCGGTAGACGGCGGTGACGGAAGGCAGGTGATGGAACCGCGTCCGCGCGGAGAGGCGGATGAGAAAGTCCCAGTCCTCGAACTGATCGAAGGTCTCGTCGAAGCCGCCGATCTCTTCCGCGAGCGCGCGGCGATGTGCGAGGCCGATGAGAGGAATGTCGTTCTTGTAGAGGAGACGCGCGGCGTCGAACGGCCTGCCGTAGACCGTGATCTCGCGCCCGTCGCGGTAGCGCCCGTCGTCGCCGAGCACCTGCTCGATCTGGCGGACGGACGTGTAGGCGGCGCGGTACTCGTCGCTGCCGTCGAGAAAACGCACGAGCGTGTCGAGGTGCTCGGGCAGGTAGAGGTCGTCGTCGTCGAGATACGCCACGTACGTGCCGCGTGCGGCCGCGAGGCCCGTGTTCAGGGCGCGCGTTCTTCCGCCGGGGCGAGGCGGGACGACCACCCTCACGCCGCGGCCCGGCGCGGGCTCGAGAAGCCCGGCCGGGATCGGGCCGCCGTCGTTCACGAGGACCGTCTCGAAGTCGGAGAACGTCTGCGCGGCGCAGGCTGTTCGAGGGCCTCGGCGAGGAAGCCCGGCCTGTCCTTCGTCCGGAGAACCACGGAAACGCGCGGAACGTCCGCCTGGTCGACCACTGAATCTCATTGTAGGCGGTAAGCTTCGGGATGCCGTCCTCCGACTTTCCGGACGAGCGCGAGCTCGTGCCCTACGAGGCCTCGACGTTCGTCGCGAGCCGGGTCGTCGTATTCGCTCCGCATCCGGACGACGAAGTTCTCGGCTGCGGAGGGGCGCTCGCGGACCTCCTCGACCGCGGAGCCCGTCTCGACGTCGTCCTCGTGACGGACGGCGCGGCGGGGGCTCGCGACGCCGAAGAGCGCGGGCGCATCGCGGCCACGCGGATGGCGGAATCGCGCCGGGCTCTCGACGCGCTCGGGGGCGGGACGCTGCACGCGGGCGGCCTTCCCGATCGCGGCCTCGGGGACCGGCTCGAGGAGGTCGACGCGCTGCTCGCCCGATGGCTGGTCGAAGCCGCGCCGGACCTCGTCTTCGCTCCCTCGCCGGTAGAAACGCATCCCGATCATCGCGCGGTCGCGGCATCTCTCTTCCGCCTCGCGGCGCGTCCCGCCGGCGACGCCGCCGCCCGCGCGCTGGAGGGAGCGAATGTGGCGTTCTTCGAGCTTTCCCAGCCTTTCCGTCCCAACTTTCTCTTCGACGCGACCCGGGTCCTCGAGCGCAAGGAGCGCGCGATGGATGCATTCGCTTCCCAGGCTGCCGTGCGCGATTACGCGGGATTCGTGAGGGGTCTGAGCGCGTATCGCAGGATGACGCTTTCCGCGGACGTTCTGGCCGTCGAGGCGTACTCCGTGGCAGCCGGTTCCCTGCTGCGCTCCGACCCAAAAGGCGTCGTCCGGGCTCTTCTTCCCGTCGCGGCCGGAGGAGGGGGATAATGGCGTCCGGGACAGGGGACAATCGACCCGAACGCGCCGGGCAGGGCGTTTGCAATGCTGTCCAGGGGACGGGGCAACGAAAGCTCGTCCGGGAGCCCCAAAATGGTCACTTCCTCTTCAACTCGAATCCGTCCGGTCCTCGTTGCGTGCGCCGCGCTCTCCGCGGCTCTCCTCCTGGTCCCTCGAGCCGCCAGCGCCGCCGGGCGCGGCGGCGGCGGAACCGGCGGAAGTCACGGCGGAGGCCGATCCGGCGGCGGCGGAAGTCACACCGGCGGCTCGCGCTCCTCGAGCCACGAGCGGCGCGTACCGCGGCGGCGCATACCACGGTGGCGGTTGGCATGGCGGCGGCCATTACTATGGCGGCCACTACTATCGCGGCTGGGGACTACCCCTACTGGGGTTGGGGCTGGGGGTGGGGCGCGTGGCCGTACTACTCCTCGTGGTGGTGGGGGGGCCCGAGCGTCTACGTCGCCGGCGGAGACGGTTACGGAGACGGAAATGTGGACGTCGCCGCGCGCACCGGCCGGTACGCGATCGTGAAGACCGACGTCTCGCCGGAGGAGGCGGAGGTCTTTCTCGACGGCAAGTACATCGGAACGGCCGACGACTTCGACGGGATCCCGGACGTCCTTTACCTCGGCCCCGGGAAGTACCACCTCGAGTTCCGCCTCCCGAATTACCAGAGCTTCGCCACGGATCTCGACGTCGCGCGCGGCCAGCAAGTGCGCCTCGACCAGAAGCTGAAGGTCGAGCCCGGCAAGAGCGCTCTCGACCAGTTCCCCCCGGCGTCGAAGGGCACGCCCCTCGGCCGCGTTTTCACGAAGGGTCCCGATGGGACCGGTGAGGCCGCTCCGCCTCCGGCGCCGCGGCATTCCAATCGCCGTGACGACGGATGGAGCGACCGCGACGCCCCGCCTTCGCAGGAGCGCGTCTCCGAGGAGTACATGGACGTCCGCCCCGAGCCCCTGCCGCGGCCCGCGGGGAACCGCGCTCGCATGAGGTTCAAGGTCACGCCCGAAGACGCCGCGGTCTACGTCGACGACAGGTACCTCGGCGCGGGCGGAGGACCTCGAGGCGAACCCGCGCGGCGTCGTCACGGATCCCGGCACGCACACGATCACCGTCGCGCGCCCCGGCTACAAGACGAAGACGGTCGACGTCACCGTGCGCATCGGCGCCCCGGTGGACGTCGTCGTGGAGCTCGAGAAGTAAGAACCCCGCGCGGCCGGCGTCAGCAAAGAGGGCCCGGGAAACCGGGCCCTTTTCGTTTCCTGCGTACGTTCGTTGAGAGGTCGGCTTCCCCAGCCCGGAGTGATGCATCTGCATGCCGCTTGCCGGCAGTTTCGGCTCGTGGCTTGCTGCTCCCCACTGCGATAGTTGGTTCCAAGAGGGAATTGGGCCGTTTTTTGTCTCCTGTCGATGGGAGTCGAAGCCGGGAATTGTCGCGTTGACCTGACGGGAAGCAAGGCTGACTTCCCGATTCAAGAGCAAGACTGAGCCAGCTCCGAGGGGGCGTTCAAATGAAACGCGGCGTTACAGGCCGGGCCTGTCTCCTGATTTCGATGGCCGCGTTCTTGTCCCGCTGTCGCTCAGGACGGGGCTGCCCCGAGGCGCAGGACCGGACCGGAGCCTCAGGTCGGAATGTCGCATTTGTCTCGAAGCGCCGCTCGAGGTTGAACCCGCTTTGAGCGCCAAGCTGGATCCGCTTCTGCGTTCGGCTCGCGCGAGACCACGCGAAGCGGGCGCCGCTCGCCTGGGCCGTGCGGTTCGGCAGCAGGAGAGCCGGTGATCCGGACCGAGGCGCTCGCCGATGGCCGCTGGGCCGCCGTCGTCTTCGATCCGGTCGACGAACATCGACAGTACGAGGAGCGCATGTGACGCAGCTGGGCGGCTACGTTCGTGTCAGGCCGGTGAATCGCTCGTCGCGGTGCTTCCGGTCTAGTCGCTCGAGTCCCTGGCTGAGTATCCGAGATCGTCCTCCGATCGACGACCAGCTACATTGTCAACGCAGCTCGACGTGAGCCGGCCGCGACGAAGGCCGACCTCGTTCAGGCGGCACGGGCTCTCGGCCCAGGACCGGAGCTGGAGTCTCGTCGGAATCGTCGACTGCGGATCGACTACGCGGACCGACTTCATGACCGCGAGTGGCTGCGACGCGGATTCGCTCGATCTGGGACTGTCAGGGAGTCGCCACCGACGGAGATCGCCGCGATCTGCGCTCCGCCCGAGATCACACCGGTACCGTGCGCTCGATCGGCGACTTCAGACGGCCAGGCACGCCGTCGCGGCACTGCCGCGGGCGAGCGGCAGGACTCCAGGCCGGATTCGTCGGCATGGCTCCCGATGCCGAGATCATCGCCGTACGGCCACCGATCCGACGGAGCTCGGCGAGGCTTCGCGGACGACGACGTCATCGCGGCGTGCACCTACATTTTCCAGAAGTCGAGGCCGCTCGGAATCCGGCGGCATCAACTGAGCTCGGCGGCGTCTGCTGCCCGCTCGACGGTACGTCGACTACGATCAGGCGTCGAGCAATCTGACGGGCGCCGGACGATCATCGTAGCGCCGCGCGGGAACGCGGGTCGCGCTCGGCCTCAGTCATCTTCCTACGGCGTCCGCGGGTCCGTCTACGCCGGAGTCGCTCGAGACGCCGCTGCTCCAGACGGCCGACAGCACGGGTTACGACGTATCCTCGGTACGGAACTCGGATTCCATCAGCGTCGGGTCGCGGCGCCGCACGAGCTCGTCCAAAGACTCGGCCTTGGCGTCCGCTGCGATCGGCCGGGACAGTCAGCGTGCCTCTCGACCTGAAACGCGCCGGCTACGGTCCTGGCGCATTACGCAGATCGATGACCTCGACGACGTCGACCTCGACGCAACGGCGCCCACTGATTACCATCCGATGTCAGCCGGTCGGCCGCGATACTTCAGCCTCTACACGTTCGGCACACGGAACCTTCGACGCGTGGCGCCAAATTCATGAACATTCGGTACGCGCAACGACTCGTACTGGATGCCGGCGGACTGGCAGAAGACCATCGGCGCGCCAGGGAACGGCGACGAAGGTCGATCACGGTCGGTGCCTTCACGACGAAGTTACAGTGGACCGACGTCAACGTGCGCCGTGCAGCGGTAACGTCGTGGTGCGACCCGAACGCCGGAACGCTCGGCGACATCGCCTGCTTCAGCTCGCGCGGCCCACGCGCGACGGCCGGACGAAGCCGGACATCACGCGCTCCGGGCCACCGAATCGCGGCCGACTCTGTCGGTCGACTCATCCGCGAACCACGACGCGTGCGACCAGCTGCTCGGCGGCAAGTTGCTTCATCGAAAGCGGGACGAGCCACGGCCGCGCCGCACGTCACCGGAGATCGTCGCCCTCATGCTCTCAGGCGAATGCCACCCTGACGTACCGCCACAAGTGCTGCAGCGCGCTTCAGAATCACGGCGACGAAGGACTCCTTCACGGGGACGCCGGGGCCGAACAACATCTCGGGCTCCGGGAAGGTCAACGCTCTCGAGGCGGTGAAAGTCGTCGACCCGGGGGCGGCGGACCGAGCCCCTGCGTGGAAAACGCAACGACGATGTGCCTCGTGGACGGCCGCTACCAGATCCGCAGTCACTGGAAGAACCAGTACGCGGGCGGAGCGATGGCGACGCTCTCGAAAGCGAAGCTGACCGATGTCACGGGCGCCTTCTGGATCGCGAACGCGAGCACGTACGAGTACCTGATCCGCTTCAACACGGCGACGGACAACGGCCGGGTCTGGATCGCGATCCCGACGTTCACGGACGTGGAGTTCTGGATCGACGTCACGGACACCCATACGGGACAGTCGAACGAATACCACAGCGCGGCCGGCAACCGGACGCTTCTCTACGACCCGTTCACCTTCGTGTACCCGTGAGCGCGTCCGATGTGCACCGCTCCGAAAGGACGTTCGTCGTGAAGCAATTCGAACGCATTTCCTCATGGGGGCTCGCCGTCGCGGCCCTGTGCCTGACGGCAGGGATTTGCAGAACCCGTCCGTGCCGGAGAGACGGCGCACGGAACCGGGAAGACCCGCGCCGGACGCGAGCGCCTTCCGGGTCGCCCCCGACTCCCGGGTGACGGTCGAAGGGCGCTCCGACAGGCCAGACCTCTGACGCGCCGCTCCCCGGGACGGCCGGCCGGCCGCTCCGCGCTCGATCAGCCGCAATGCTCGGTCTGCCTGATGGGTAGCGCCTCCGCGACCTGGACGGGCGCGACCGGCTCATTCCACGTCGACCGCGTCGTGAACTACGGTTCGAGTTCCAGCGGCCAGCTCGACCTCAAAATGGTCGCTGACCGCGACCCAGCCGGTCTGGGGCCAGACGATCACTTCGACCGCATTCTCGGGCACGGTGACGCTCAATCCGCTCTCCACCGGATACCAGTACACGACCGTCGATTCCGGCACGATTTCGTACTTCGGAAGCTCGATGCCGGTGGGCCAGTACTTCCTCCTCATGTTCCTGCGGGAAAACGTGGGAGGAACGTGGTACTACGACGACTGGATGCAGATGGACAGGAAGCTGTCCTGCAACGGGTCGAGCTGCACCGTCGTCGCGCCGCCGTCCTCCTGCGTGGAGGACACCTACACGATGTGCCTCCTGGGAGGCCGCTACCGCGTGACCGGGCGCTGGAAGAACCAGTACGCCGGCGGCGCGCAGGCGAACCTCACGAAGGCGAAGCTCACGGACGTCACGGGCGCGTTCTGGATCGCGGACGCGAACACGTACGAGTTCATGATCCGCGTCAACACGGCGACGACAACGGCCGGGCCTGGATGTCGATCCTGACGTTCACGGACGTCGAGTTCTGGGTGGCCGTGACGGACGTGACGAACGGCCAGACGAAGGAGTACCACAGCGACCCGGGGAACCGGACGCTGATTTACGATCCGTACTTCTTCGTCTACCCGTAGGTACGCCCGGCCTGTCCGATATCCTGAGGGATCGTGTCCGTTCTCCGATCGGAGCGGCTCGCCGCCGCTGCTGCTCGCCGTATTCGCCACGCTGGGGGCCTTTCCGGTCGTCCGATCGCTGCTCGTCTCGGACCTGAACTGGTGCTACCCGTACATGACCGTCCGACTCGTACGACTGGATCAGCAACGGCCTCTTCTGGTCGGGCAAGCCGATCCTCCCGAGCCTGCGGCCGCCGGGGCTTCCCCTCTGATCGCCGGCGCTTTCGAAGGTCGGGCTGCTTTCATTGCTGCCGGTCGTGAACTTCCTCTTTCTCGGCCTCTCGACTGCCTTTCTCTACCTCCTTCTGCGGGAGCGACACGACGCGTGGATCGCGGCGGCGGCGTGCTGGTTCTTCTTTGCGAACGACTACGTGCAGGATCTCGCGAAATACGTGCTGGCCGAGACGTACTGCGACCCCGTTCCTCGTCCTCGCGGCGCTGAGTCTTCGTGCGGGCGGGCCGGGACCTCCGCTGGTATTCCGCCATGGGCGCGCGCGCTCGGCGTGGCGTTCCTGTTTTCGTACGCCGCGGTTCCTGCAGGCATCGCTCTCGCGCTCGCGGTCGTCGCGGTTCGGGCCGAGGATGTCAGAAGGCGGGAACTCTGGAAGGGGGCGCTCGCGGCGACGGTCGTCGCTGTCGCCTGGCTCGCCGTTCGCGCATGGTTCCACCGCGTCCATCCGGAGGCGCCGCGCCACGACTTCGAGGCGCTGCTCAAGCCGACCCTTTCCAACCTGGGGTTCTATGCGATCTCGGGGCCCGCTCTTCTCGGCCTTTTGCTCCTTCCGCTCTATGCGCTGGGCGGCGTCCGACTTCTTCTCGAGCGGGATCCGGCCTCTCGTCGTTATCGTGCCGCGGCGTTCTCAACGGCCTCGGCGATTCTCCTGTTCCTCTTCTTCTTCTACGACTGGGCCGACAAGCGCTTTCTCGTTTACGTCCTGCCGTTCGTCATGTGCGCGCTCGCGGAAGGGCTCGAGAGCTCTGCGGAGGTACGCGACGCGAGGGCGTCTCGCGGCCGCGGGGGCGGCGGCCCTGCTCGCCGCCTGCTCTCCTCTGGAATCAGATCCGGTATCCGAGCTACGGATTCTTCTATCTCGCCCTGACACCGAAGGTCTTTCTCGAAGCGGCTCGCACGACCAGGAGTGACCTGCGAAGCGAAGTGCACCTGACAGGCGCGCGCGTCGTGCGCCTCCACGAGACGCTGCCCTCGAGTTTTTCCCGCGGTCTCTTCGACCCCCGTCCGCGCCCTGCGCCCTGCTCTCTCGCCGATCCCGGCTTTGCCTGCCTCGAGTCGCTCAAGGGCGCGGCGGACCGGCTCCTCGGGGAGGGCCAACCAATCGGATTCCGGCCGCCGCCGGCCTGGCCCCCGGACAGAATCGCGAGCTTCATTCGCCTGCGAAACATCTTCCAGAGGCCCGTCGTCGATCCCCCGGCTGCGGACGTCAGCCTGGCCGGCGTGGAAGCAGTTCCGGGCGCGGATTTCGAGCGTCCGCCCTTCGTCGCACGCTGCGGGCCGTACGTTCTCGTTCGAACGCGCTGACCTTGCGCGGGACTACAAGATAGAGTCCTCCTGTGTGGGATCCCCTTAAGGGGCTGAGGCAGAAGCGCAGCCGCGTCGTCGACGAGCACTTCGTGCCTGGACGCGGTACGAATCTTCTCAACGCGATTCGGGAGGGAGACCCGAACGCGGTTCATCACCTCATCCGGTACGAGTGGGCGGCCCGGTGCCTCGCTGACTGGCCCGTGCGGAACGTCATCGACCTGGCCACGGGCTCAGGCTACGGCGCCCACGAACTCGCGGCGCGCCTTCCGTCCACGAAGGTGACCGGCGTCGATTACGACGACGCCGCCATCGAGGGGGCGCGTACAAGGTACACACTGCCGAACCTCGAGTACCGCACAGGGGATGCAACCCTCTGGGCCGAATCGATCGGCCCGGTGACGTTCGACGCGATCGTGAGCTTCGACATGATCGAGCACGTCGTCCACCGGGAGATCATGATGGAAGGGCTCGTGCGGCACCTGACGCCGGGCGGGACCCTGTTGCTCTCCACTCCGTGTGGACATCTGGAAACGGTCCTCAAGCCCGGCTGGGTCCACCATCGAATCGAGTACTCGGCCGCGAGTCTGTACGACTTTCTCCGCCGGTACTTCGCGGTCGTCATCCGGCCGGAAGTCGGGGAGTTTCCGCACCGGGACGTCTTCGATCTCCTGGTCGAAGGACCGGTGACGTACTTTCTGAAGATGAACCCGGTCGTGTGCCGCGGACCAATCCTCGTCGAAAACCCTTACCGGTAGGCTCGTTCTGCGGGGCGGACCTTACAATCCCGTCGTTTGAGCCAGGATTCGTTCGAGTCGCTCCGCGAGGAGCTGGAGAAGACGCGCGCCGAGCTTTCGGAGGCGCGCGCGCGCATCGCCGCGATGGAGATGAGCTTCTTCTGGAGGCTCCGCAATGCGTGGTGGAGGCTGAAGGGCGGATTCGCCGGCGGCTCGTTCCTCCAGCGAGCAAGCCGCCCTCCGGCGGTGGATCCCGGGCTCGTGCACGTTCCCGGCTTCGCGCCCGTTCGCTTTCGTGGCCACGCACTCGATCGCTCGACCGAGGCCGTGGACGTCGTCGTTCTCGCGCACGACGAACTGCCCGTTCTCGAAGAGTGCCTCGGGGCTCTGCTCCGGCACGCGCGTCCGCCGTACATGCTCTTCCTCGCCGATCCGGGCGTGTCGCCCGCGGCCCGGAGCTGGCTGGAGGCTTTCGCGCGCGACCAGGGGGCTGCGCTCGTGGACGGCGCCGGCGCGTTCCGGAAGGCGCTCGATGCGGGCACGTCGCGCCACGTTCTCCTGCTCGACGGGCGCGCGCGCGTCGCCGCGGACGTCCTCGACCGGCTGATCGCCTGTCTCGCCTCCGACGGAGACGCGGCGGGAGTCGTTCCGCTCGCCGCGGACGTTCCGGGCGCGGGCCCGGCCTTCGAACGCGCTGCGCGCGCGCTGGCCGGCGGGGATGAGCCGTGCCGGCGACTCTCCTCGCCGCCGAGTCGGCTCGCCTCTTTCCGCCGCTCGAAGAAGGCGGAGGTTGCGCCGTGCTCGTGAAGCGCGACGCGCTGCCCGCGGGCGCTGGTTCGTCGCCGCAGGAACTCCTTGCCGTGCTTCGGGCGGGCCGAACGCGTGTACGTCTCGCGGACGACACGTGGGCCGCGGGGGCTTCGGGGCCATCTGCCGCGGCTTCGAGCGCGCCTGACCGCGTGGTCGCCGGCCTCGCGGCCCGCTTCGCGATTCTGCCGGAGCGCGTCGGCCTTCGAGAGAACGCGCGCGCGGCGATGGGAAGGGAAGCGCGTCCTCTACGTCCTGCCCGTTCTCGAGCGCGGGGGCGGGTCGAACGTCGTGCTGGCGGAGGCGAGGGCGATGACGCGGATGGGCGTCGAAGCGCGCGTCTTCAACCTCGCGGCCCATCGCGCCGTCTTCGAGAGGAGCTATCCCGCGCCGGGCGTCCCGATCGTCTACGGGCGCGAGTCCGACCTCGTCGAGGCCGCGCACGGGTTCGACGCCGTGATCGGGACGGCGCACTACTCGGTGCCGTGGATGGTGCCGCTCGCGAGGCTCTCGAGCCCTCCGGTGCTCGCCTACTGCATCCAGGACTACGAGCCTCTCTTCTACCCCGAAGGTTCGGAAGACCGCAAGCGCGCGTTTGCCTCGTACGGGCTCGTGCCGGGCATGAGGCGCTTCTCGAAATCGAAGTGGAATGCCGACGAGGTCGTCGCGCGGACGGGCCTCGACTGCGCGCTCGTCGCCGCCAGCTTCGACGCCGAGGTCTTCCGCCCCCGGCTGCCGGAGCCCGCCGCGAGCCCGGTCAGGATCGCCGCGATGGTGCGTCCCTCGACGCCGCGGAGGCAGCCGGGCCTCACCGTCGACGTGATGCGGACCGTCGCGCAGAAGCTCGGCGACGGAGTCGAGATCGTCCTCTTCGGATCCGAGCGGTCGGATCCCGCGCTGCGACCGTTTCGCCTCGACTTTCCGCACCGCTTCCTCGGCGTCCTCGACGACCGGCAGCTCTCGGCGCTCCTGTCGCAGGTGCACGTCTTCGCGGATCTCTCGACCTATCAGGCGCTCGGCGTCGCCTCGCTCGAGGCCATGGCCTCGGGAGCCGCCGTCGTCGTCCCGAAGGTGGGCGGCGCGGACACGTTCGCCCGGCACGAGGTCAACGCGCTCGCCGTCGACACGTCGTCCCGGGACGCCTGCGTCGCATGCCTCGAACGGCTTGCCGCGGACGGGGTCGCTCGTCCGTCGCCTCGCCGCACAGGCGATCGCCGACGCGGGCCTCCACACGCCCGACCGCGCCGCGGCGGGCATCCTCGAGGTCCTGTTTGCGCGAAGCGTAGGGTCCACGTCCTCCACGGGTTCTACGGTGCGGAGACTCCCTATAGCTGCACGTACATTCGCCTCCTGTGCCCGCTCTCCCATCCGTCCCTGGCGGAGAGCATCGACCTGACGCACGGCACCGCCGAAGCCTTGCCGGAATGCGACCTCCTCGTCGTCGAGCGGCACACTCTCTGGCCGTACGAGAGGCAGCTCGACGGCTTCGAACGCGTGCTCTCGCGGTGCCGGCAGAGGGGCATCCCGGTCGTCTACGAGCTCGACGACAACCTGCTCGACCTCCACCGCGGCGAGCCGTGGGAGACGTACCCGGGCGACTCGCTGCGCGGCGTCGTCGCGTTTCTCGCGCGGCAGGCGGACGGAATGATCGTCGCGACGGCGGCGCTCGCGGAGCGCGTGGCCGGCCTTCGGCGCGATGTGATCGTCGTGCCGAACGCGCTCGACGAGAGGCTCTTCGGCCCCGCTCCGGAACCTCTCGCAGCGCGTTCGCCCACGGTGACGATCGGCTACATGGGCACGCTCACCCACGAGGCGGACCTGCGCATGGTGCTCGCGCCGCTCCGGGCGCTCCTCGTGCGTCACGCCGGAAGGGTGCGGCTGGAGGTCGTGGGCGGAGCTGCGGAGCGGAGGACGGCATCGCTTTTCGAGGGCCTGCCTTTCCGCAGGCGGGATCCGGGGCGCGAGGATTCGTATCCGAGGTTCGTTCCGTGGATGCGGCAGCACCTTCGCTGGGACATCGCGATCGCCCCGCTCGAGGACGATGCGTTCACGCGGTGCAAGTCGGACCTCAAGTATCTCGACTACGCGGCGCTCGGGATCCCGGCCGTCTTCAGCGACGTGCGGCCTTATCGGGAAACGGTGCGACACCGCGAGACCGGCCTCCTTGCTGCCAACGAGGCCGGGGCCTGGGCGGAGGCCCTGGAGGAGATCGTGACCGACGCGGCGCTCCGCGCCCGACTCGCGGAGGCCGCGAAGACCTATGTGTATGGGAGCCGCACGCTGAGGACGAACGCGGCGCGCTGGAGCGAAGCGATCGAAACGATCGTGCCGGGGTTCTTCGGCTAGGCCTTCATTCTTCGGGGCGTTCTCGAATGCCGGTTTGCCTCTCGCGACTTCGGGCCGGCGCGAGAGCTGTGCCCTAATGTCCGGCGCCGCCGCTCAGGAGTGCCAGCCGAACGTTTTCGTCCCATGTGCGCCACAAGCCCCCGTACACAGGAGTCCGTTGGTTTCCGACCGAAAACACCAGCGGAAGGCCTCCCGTCCACGACCTCCAGTCTTCGAGTTCCGAGAGCCAGGAGGCCGGCGGAGCGGGATTCATAGCGAAGTCGCCGAAGACGACAGCATCGAATTCCCTTTCCCTGGCCAGTTGCCTCATCTCGGACCACGGGACGACCGTGAACGCGGCCCTCGCACGGCGAAGCTCCGCCGGAAGGATGGCGAGCTCCCGCTCTACGAGGACTCTCTTCCCGGCCCATCGGTCTCGTGCGAGCTCGTCCACGAGGAGGACGCGCCTGTCCGTGAGACGCCGAATGCGCCAGGCTTCGCGGAGTCCGGGAGTCAGGCCGACGATGAGAACCGCGGCGGCAAACAACCGCGCGCCGCGCCAGCGCGCGAGCAGTGATCGGTCGCCGAACAGGCAGGAAGCCGCGACCACGAAAGGCGGCACGAGCGGGAGGGCGTTCCGGAACGGCTGGAACCCGTACCGGAGGAGCGGCGCGAGAAGGAGGGCGCCGAAGGCGAGCCATGAAGCGGCCATCGGGCGCGTTTCGCGGCGCAGAGCGAGGAGGACGAGGCCGAGTAGGCTGGCGAGCGCGAGGAGCCACCCCAGTTCTTCGGGGGCCGGCGCCTGCCGGAAGAGGCCGCGCGTGCTCGGGAACGTCAAGTAATCATGCGCCTGCGCCACGAGACCCGCCACCACCTGCCGGGTGCTGAAGACGAGAGCGGGCATCGCGACGAGGGTCGCGAGAATCGCCGCGAGTGCGGAGAGGCCGGCGAGGCGGGCGCGAGCGAAGGTGAGACCGCCGGGCGCGAACACGGCCACCAGAATGACGACGAAAACGGCGCCAGCCGGATACTTCGTGGCGGCTGCGAAACCCGCGAGAGCGCCCGCGAGGAGCGCGTGGCGCCGGGCTGCGACGGAGGATGGCCCCTCTTTCCGTAGGATGGAACGCAGATCCTCGGCGGCGAGGAGCACGCCCGTGACTAATGCGGTCGCAATCGTATCCGTGATCACGATGCACGCCCGCTGCACCAGCGCGGGAGTCGTGGCAAGAAGCAGTCCCGCGGCGATGGCTGCCGAGGGACCCGCGAGCCGGCGCGCGAGAGCCATTCCGAGGAGGACAGTGACGAGACTCGCGGCGGCGACGACGCCGCGCCCCGCGAGAATGACCGCGGGCGGGGCGATGAGGTCGTAGAGGTCGCTCTCGGGCGGAAGGTCCGCCGCCAGCGGCCGGCCGTGAACGAGACGGTAGACGGGCCGCGACGCGTGCACGACGGCGGCCGTCAGGTACATGGACAAGGACGGGTACTGGTACCACCCGGGGTCCCACCCGCCGGAGCGGACGAGTCGCGTGACCGGATGGAGGACGCCGCCCTCGTCGACGTACGAGATGTACGGGAGACCGGCAAGGACGAGCGGCAGCCTCAGGGCCGCGGCGAGCGCCAGAATCGCAATCGTGGAGGCACGATCTCCCGCGGCCGTCACTTCGTCGGTTCCAACTCCAGCTCGATCCGCGGAGCTTCCCAGAGGAGGGACGCGCCCGCCGTCTGGGTTTCCTCCGGGCCAAGCATAAGTCTCACCGTTTTCCCCGCAAAACGAGAGAGGTCGAGCACGAGTTCGCGTGTTTCGTCGCGATGGAGAACCACGCGTGCTGCGATGGTCGAGCTGTCAGTGCCGACGGCTGCAGAGGCTACGGTGGCTCGGGCGGTAAAGAATTTGCCCGGGTCGGTTCGAACCTGCGAGCGGAAACGCGCGATGCGCGCGGCCAGCGGTAAGTCCACGCGCCACGTCACAGATGCGCCGGAAGCGAGGACGAGGTCGAGGCGGCGGAAATCGTCGATCTCGCCCCGGGTCCTTCCGTCGTCCGAGAAGAACGACGGCGCGGACTCGGGCTCGAGCCTGACGCGCCCGAGGGCGACATCCCCCTGGAGAACGTACGTGCGGCGCGGTCCGAAGACGGAGAGCTGGTGCCGCTCCAACGCGTCGCCGAGGAGAGCGAGCTCACCCAGTCGGCCCTCGCCGTCCCACTGAAAGACGCGGACGTGGCAGCCGGAGGGTGCCGTGCGCCATTCGCGCAGGCATGCGGCGGAGGCGGGCGAGCGCGACGGCAGGTAGAAGGATTTGTCCTCCCACGTGCCCTGCACTCTCAGCGTCAGCAGCGCGACGACGAGGATCCCTCCAGTCCGAACACGAGCGGGCGCGTCCGCGAGGAGCATGAGCAGCCCTGCCCAGAAGAGCGCCATCGGCGACACGTACCAGGGCGCGACGCCTCCTCGGAAGAGAGCGATTTGTAGCGCGACCAGCGACGGCCACGCGACCAGGAGGAGCGAGGATGGTCGCGTGTGAAGACTCCTTCGGAAGAGGACCAGCATCGCGACGAGCACGAGTAAACCGCCCGCGCCGACTGCCTGCGATCCCGGAATCGGCGTCCCGTCCGCGATCCCGTTTGCGAAAGGCCGCCCCAGAACGTCGAGGATCATCTGGATCTTCAGGTTGGAAACGGTTTTCAGGGCGGCTGAGCCGGTCGCGCTGAAGAAGAAGGGCGGGACGTACTGGGCGACACCTGCGACGGCGCCCGATAGAAAGATCGCCCACGCCCTGAACGAGCGAATGCGAAGGAGCAGGAGCGCGGCCACGAATACCGGCCACGCCAAGACTCCTCCGCCCCAGGACCAGGAAGCGAGGATCCCGCCGAACGCGAGGGCCGTCGCAAGCGCGATCGGCTTCTCTCGCAATTGCGCGAGCGCGCAGACACCGATGGCAACGCCGAGCTGTGAAAGTCCGTATTGCAGCGCAGGCTCGCCGAACGTGAAGACCGTCACGCGCGACGTCGAGAAGAGAAGGAGCGAAAGCAGGGGCAGGAGAAGCCAGCGCGTAAGTCGCGAGGCGGCCGCCGTCAGGAGAGCGAGCGTCGCAGCAACGAGCGCGAGACCGAGGCCGAGCTCGACCCACACCGACCAGTGAAAGAACCGGGCGTTCAAGTAGTAGATCGGAAAGATGGCGAGCCCGGAATGCGCTCCTCCGATCCAGGCTTCCTGCAAGTACTTCTGGATGGAACACGATCCTTCGAGCATCGACCGGACGAGCGAGACGCGATGGACGTAGTCGTTCGAGAGGTTGTTCTCGCCGTTCGTGAAGACGATCCACGTCATCCGGGCGGGCGGGAGGAGGGCGAGCGCGATCGCGAGGATCTTCGCGCCGCGGGAGACGGGCTTCTCGTCCCGACTCACAGCCCCAGCGCGAACGCTTCGGTCGCCAGCTTCACGTTGCGGCGCGAGTCCGTGAGGCTCGCGGCGAGCTCGAGGGCGCCCGACGCCGCGTCGAGGAGGTCCGCGGCCGGAGCCGTGCCGAGGCGCGCGAGGTCGGCGAAGCGCTCGCGGAAGAGGACGTGGCGGCCGGCGGGGTCGACGGGCGCCGCCGCGGCGTCGCGCAGGAGCTGCGCGAGGAGCTGGAGACGGCGCACGGCCTCGGGGCCGTCGTCGGCTCCGAGGAGCGTTCCCAGGGCGAGCGACCAGGACAGGGAGCGCGTGAGGAAGACCCCGGAGACGGCCTCGAGGAGCGCGTCGCGCGTGGCGCGCGCTTCGGCCACGTCCAGCTCGGCGGCTTCGTCCGCGTCGTGCGGCGCGAAGGCCGCGCGCGCCTCGGCTTCCTCCTCGCCCATCCCGCGGTCCCTCAGGGCGGCGGCCGTCTCTTCGCGCGTGGCGCCCGGGACCGGCCGGAGCACGACGCGCGAGAGGATCGTGGGCGGGAGGAGGCGCGGGCGCGTGGCGGTGAGGACGAAGCGCGTCTTCGTGGGCGGCTCCTCGAGGATCTTCAGGAGCGCGCTGAACGCGGCGCTCTCCGTGCGGTCCACGTCGAGGAGGACGATGGCGCGCCGCGGCGCCTCGTAGGGGAGCCGCGTCGCGTCGGCGGCGACGGCGCGCACGAGCGCGGTCGGCAGCGTCGTCTCCTTGCCGTCGGTCTCCTCGAACGGCGGGGGGTTGACGCGGCGCCGTCTCTCGGGCGCGGCGACCATGAGGTCGGGATGCTCGCGCCGGTAGACGCGGCGCGCGGCGGGCGATTCGGGGTCGAAGCCGGGTCCGCAGACGATCTCGGCCGCCGCCTCGAGCGCCAGCGCTTCGAGCCGGCGGCTGCCCGGGCCCGCGAGCAGGACGACCGGAGCGCCGCTCATCGGCGGCGCGCCGCGGGCGCGCGGCGCCGGGACCGGAAGAGGATCCGAAGATTTTCTTCGAGTGACAGAGAAGACGGCGTCCGCGGACGGCGTCGCGTCGATGACGACGAACCGCTTCGGCTCCATTCGCGCGCGGCGGCGGTACGCCGCTCGCACCCTTTCATGGAATTCTCTTTCTTCGCGCTTCGAATCGGTCGAAGGACGTGCCCTTTCGGCCCGCGACGCGCGCGAGCGCCGTCTCGACCGGGAGATCGAAGAGGTACGTTCGATCGGGGTTCCTCTTGCACCAGCGCTCGTGGAGCTCGTCGACGCGCTTCTCGCCGAGCCCCCGGCCCGCACCCTGGTAGGCGCGCGAGGCGTCCGTGTACCGGTCGCAGAGGACGTGCGTTCCGGCGGCGAGGGCGGGCTCGATCATCGTCATGAGGTGATGCCGCCGGTCGGCCATCATGAGGAGGAGCTCGGCACCCGCGTCGATGTGATCCCTGGAATGGAGGAGCGCTTCGCGCAGGTGCCGCCCGAGCTCCGTCCCGCCTGGGTTCCGCGTCGCGAGGACCGGGAAGCCCCGTGCCTCCATCCACGCGGCGGCGCGCGCGACCTGCGTCGTCTTCCCCGAGCCCTCGATCCCCTCGAACGTCAGAAAGAGTCCACGGGTCACGACGCCGGATTCTCGCACGCAGGTTCCGCGCCTGCGCCGGAACGAGAGTGGCACGCCGTTCGTATACTGAGCAGCAGATGTCGGTTCTGACGCCGGACCCGAGCAGCCCGGAGGGCGCCGTCGGCGTACCCGGCCGCTCGCCGAGGCGTCTGCTCGTCTTCGTCGGGGTCCTCGGCTGCCTTCTCGCCGTCCTGTCCGTCGTGGACATGTTCATGCCGAAGGCCTACGACGGCGTCGTGCCCGACCCGTACTCGATGGGCGGCATCATCGTCCGCGACCTCGTGCCCGGGGGCGCGGCCGAAAAGGCAGGCCTCAGGACCGGAGACACGGTTCTCGGCATCGGGCACCACATGCTCAACAAGGCGGCCGAGGCGCCCGCCGAGCTGCGCCGCCACGGCGCGGGCGAGGCCGTGAACTACCTCGTGAGGCGCGGGGAGGACGTCTTCGAGACGAAGCTCGTCCTCACGCCGTTCCGTCTCGGTTCGGCGTCGTACTTCTACTTCGCCTTCCTCGGCCTCCTCTTCTTCGTCCTGGGAGCTTTCGTGGTCTCGCGGCGCGCGGACGACCCGGCCGTGCAGGTCTTCTACGTCCTCTGCATCCTCTTCATGCTCTTCTTCATCTGCCGGCTGCGTCCGTCCAGCTACTACTGGATCGACTACGTCGTGCAGGTCGCCGGCACGCTCGCGCTGTTCCTTCTGCCGGCGGTCTTCCTGCACTTCTTCCTCCTCTTCCCGAAGAAGAAGACGTTCCGCTTCGCCGACCGCGCGGCCGGCGAGACGCGCCCGCGGCGCCGTGGCTCCACGCGCTCCAGCGGTTCCTCAACCGTTCGCCGCTCCTCCTGACGCTCCTGTACACGCTTCCGCCCGTCCTCTACGTCCTCCAGATGGCGGGCGCGAGAGGCGCCGGTCCGCGGCGGCTCATCTACGGCGCGCCCACGCTCAACTGGATCCTCCTCGCGGACTACCTGATCCTCGGCCTCCTCGCGCTCGCGCACACCTGGTGGACGAGCGACGACCGCGCGGCGCGCCGGCCGATCCTCGTTCTCCTCCTCGGGACGGTGGCCGGCATCGTGCCGTTCGTCGTCTTCGCCGTCTTCTTCCCGTCGCTCTTCCGCGAGGACCGGTATCTCGCGTGGGGCGTCGTGCCGATGGCGCTCATCCCGCTCACGTTCGCCTACGCGATCGTGAGGTTCCGCCTCTTCGACGTCGAGGTCATCGTCCGCAAGTCGCTCGTCTACGCGATCCTGACCGCCGTCGTCACGGGGTTCTACGCGCTCTGCGTCGTGGTGGGGAACGCGCTCGTCTCGACCGTCTCGTCGTCGACCCTCTTCTCGTCTCCCGCGTTCGCGTTCGGCTTCGGCCTCGTCGTCGTGCTCCTCTTCGACCCGCTGCGCCGGCGGATGCAGCGCGTCGTGGACCGCCTGTTCTTCCGCGACCGCGCGGACTTCCAGCAGGCGCTCCTGGACATGAGCCGCTCCGTCGTGTCGCAGCTCGAGAGGCCGAAGCTGCGCGCGCTCCTGACGTCGCGCACGGCCGAGCTCCTGCGGCTCGAGAGCCTCGACCTCCTCCTGCCGCGCGGCGAGGACGGGGCCTTCACGGACGGCTCGACCGGCGGCACGGGCCTCCCCGTGCTCCCGATGGGGGCGGTCCTGCCGCGGCTCGTGCTCGAGAAGGGCGTTCCCGTGAGGCTCGCCGAGCTCGACGGCTGGACGCTCGACCCGGACTCCCGGGCCTTCGTCGGCGGCGGCGAAGCGCCGGCCCGTCACGGTCGTCCTTCCGCTCGCGACGCACGGCAAGCTCCTCGGCCTTCTCGCCGTCGGGCGCAAGCGCTCCGAGGAGGAGCTCTCCCGCGAGGACCTCGACCACCTGCTGACGATCGCGAACCAGGGCGCGCTCGGGCTCGAGGCCGCGGGCCTCCACGAGGAGCTCACGCGCCGGGCCGAGATGGAGCGCGATCTCGACATCGCGCGCGAGATCCAGACGAGCCTCTTCCCGCGCGAGCTGCCGCGCGTGCCCGGCGTGTCGTTCTTCGGCGTGAGCCGGCCCGCGCGCGTCGTGGGCGGCGACTTCTACGACTTCCTCGAGGTGGACGGCGACGTGCGCGCGGGCGGGCGGCTCGCCCTCGTCGTGGGCGACGTCTCGGGCAAGTCGATCCCGGCGTCTCTCCTCATGGTCGCCGCCAAGGAGATCGTCTACGCCCGGGCGATGGCCGATCCCGATCCCGGCGTCGTGTTCCGCGAGTCGAATCGGCGCCTGTACGACATCAAGCGGCGGATGTTCGTGTCGCTCGCGTACTTCCTCCTCGATCCGAAGGCGCTCTCCCTCACGTATGCCTTCGGCGGCCAGCCGACGCCCCTCCTCGTGCGCGCGGGCTCGAGCGTCGCGGTGGAGATTCCGGCCCCCGCGAACCGCCTGCCTCTCGGCGCCTTCCGCGACGTTCCGTACGACACCGTCACGTACTACCTCTCGCCCGGCGACCTCCTTCTCTTCTACACGGACGGCCTCAACGAGGCGATGTCCGCCGAAATGGCACCGTACGGGGACGAAAGGCTCAAGGCCTCGTTCGTGCGCCACGCAAAGCGGCCCCTGCCCGAGCTCGCCGACGAGCTTCTCGAGGACATCCGCCAGTTCACCCAGGACGCCGAGCAGTACGACGACCAGACCTTCGTCCTGATGCGCATCGGCTTGAAAACTCCGGCGCCCGGGGCGCGTATCATCGAAGGGCCGCTCGTGCGGCCCTTCGGAGGCTCCATGCCGTTCGCGTTCCGACGCTCCCTGCGCCCGCTCGCCGTTGCCCTCGTGGTGGCGGGCTTCGTGGCGGCCGGGACCGCCGCGGCGTTCTTCCTCAGGAGCCGCCGCGACGTCACGACGTCCTCCGAAGAGGCCCGGAAGGCCTACAACGAGGCGCGCGAGAACGACCTCAAGATGTACGACCGCGAGGCGATCTCGGGGTACGCCAAGGCGCTGCAGTACGACCCTCACTTCGTCATGGCGACGCTGCGGCTCGCCGACAAGATCCGCGGGCGCGACCCCGAGCGGGCGAAGTCCCTCCTCGCGTCGACGGCGCGCTCGAGGGACGCGATCACGCCGCGCGAGCAGCTCATGCTCAGGATCTACGAGGAGCGCTGGGGGAAGCGCGACATCGCGACCCTCGGAGCGCTCTACGACGAGTACCTGCGCCGATTCCCGGACGATCCCGAGGGCTACAGGATGCGGTGCGACTTCCTGGCGAGCCAGAAGCGGACCGGCCGAGGCCCTCGCGGAGTACGAGCGGCTCCTCACCGTGAATCCGAACTACGCCATCGCCTACAACACGCTCGGCTACGCGGCCGCGGCGCGCGGCGACTTCGCGAAGGCCGAGGATTACCTCAAGCGGTACCGCTACCTCGCGCCGGACCAGGCGAACCCGCTCGACTCGCTCGGCGAGCTCTACGCGCTCGTCGGACGGTACGACGAAGCCGAGGACGTCCTCAAGAAGGCGCTCGCCGTCAAGGGCGACTTCTTCCCCGCCTACGGCCACCTCGGGACGGTGGAGATCGGCCGCGGAAACCCCGCGAAGGCGGCCGAGTACTTCATCAAGGCGTCGGGCGAATCCGTCCAACCCTATCAGCGCCTCGACTTCCGGTTCTTCGCCGCGGTCGCGCTCCTCGACGCGGGCGAGGAAGAGGCCGCGCGCAAGGAGAGGGATCGCTTCGCGGCGGAAGCGGCCGGCCTCCCGCAGGGAATGGAGGCCGAGCGGCTCGGCGCCCACATCGCATTCTGCAAGGCGGCGTTTCTCGCCTTGAAAGGCGAGACGGCGGGCGTCGAAGCCCTGCTCGCGTCCACGACTGTGCCCTTCGAGAAGGCGTCGGACGAGGAGAAGAAGGGCGTAGAGAAAGGCGCCACGATGGTCCGCGGAATCGCGGCGGCCCGGTCGGGCCGCTGCGAGGAGGCGGTGGCTCTCCTCCGGAAGATCCAGCAGCCGGAAGGCGAGTTCGGCCTCGGAGGAACGGAGTACTACCCGGCGAAGGACTTCGGCCGTGTCCTCGTGGCCGGCTGCCTGAACCAGCTGGGGCGCAACGAGGAGGCGGAGAAAGAGCTCGAGCCGCTCCTGAAGAGGAACCCGCGCTTCGCGCCCGCCGTCGCGGTCGCCGCGCGCCTGGGGCCTGGGAGGCCGGCGGCCGAAGCCCCGGCCGCGCGCGCTGGGGGCGCACCCTGAAGGGCCGATGAGCGGCGCCCGGCCGCCCGCGCGCGACCTGGAGACGTTCGCACTCAAGAAGAAGGTCCTGCGCCTCGAGACCCTCTACGACGTCAGCCGCTCGCTCACGGCCGCGCGCGACGAGAAGGTCCTCCTCGAGGAGATTCTCGCGCGCGCGGTCCCCGTCCTCGACGCCGCCCGCGGCTTTGCCGCGGCCTTCGAGGACGCCGAGGGCTCGGGCACGGTCGCCTCGCTCGGGCTCGAGCCCGAGCCCGATCCGCTCGCCGTCTCGTCGGATCCGTTCGTCCTCGACCTGGCGCGCGCGAAGACCGCGCTCTCGCGCGGAAAAGAGACGGTCCTGGGCCGCGCGGTCGGAAGCGTGGCGGGCGTCCCGCTGCTCGGGGGCGGACGCGTGCTCGGCGTCCTCGTGGTCCTCGACCGCGAGGCGCGCGGCCCGGACGCCTCGTCCTTCGACGAGGAGGATCGCCGGTTTCTCGTCTCGCTCGCGGGCCTCGTCGCGCCGACGCTCGACGCGGCGCGCCGCTTTCGCGCGCTCGCCGCCGACCTCGACCGCCTCAGGGAGGAGAACCGCTCGCTCAAGGGCAGCCTCGGCGTGGACGAGATCCTCGTGGGCGACTCGCCCGCCATGCGGCGCGCCAAGGAGCTCGTCGCCCGGGCCGCCGCATCGCGCGTCAACGTCCTCGTCACGGGCGAGAGCGGCACCGGCAAGGAGCTCGCGGCGAAGCTCCTGCACGCGGGCTCCGCCGCGGCGCGAGGGCCCGTTTCTCGCGCTGAACTGCGCGGCCGTGCCCGAGAGCCTCCTGGAGAGCGAGCTCTTCGGCATCGAGCGAGGTGTCGCGACGGGCGTCGAGGCGAGGCTCGGCAAGTTCGAGCTCGCGAACGGCGGCACGATCTTCCTCGACGAGATCGGCGACACGCCGCTCGCCATCCAGGCCAAGCTCCTGCGCGTCCTGCAGGAGCGCGAGATCGAGCGCCTCGGCGGGCGCACGAAGCTGCCCGTCGACGTGCGCGTCGTCTCGGCGACGCATCAGGACCTGCCCGCCGAGATCCGCGCGGGGCGCTTTCGCGAGGACCTCTTCTATCGCCTGCGCGTCGTCGAGATCCACATGCCCGCGCTGCGCGACCACCGCGAGGACATCCCGCGCCTCGCGGGGCACTTCCTCGCCCGCATCGCGGCGCGCGACGGCCGCCGCGCCCCCTCGCTCTCGCGCGACGCCGTGAAGGCGCTCCTCGACTATCCGTTCCCCGGCAACGTGCGCGAGCTCGAGAACCTGCTCGAAGGCGCGGCCGCGCTCGTCTCGGGCGACACGATCGAGGCCGCGGACCTGCAGTTCGGCATCGCGCGCGAGGGAGCCGACGAACCGCTCGTCACGTCGGTCGACCTGCGCAACGTGGAGAACGCCCACATCCGCCGCGTCCTCGCGCAGGTGAAGGGCAACAAGAGCCGCGCGGCGAAGCTCCTCGGGGTCAGCAGGCGAACGCTGTACCGGAAGAGGATCTAGCCGCCTCGCGCGTCCGCATCGCATTTCGAGCGACAATCCGTCCGCCCACGATCATCTTCACGGAGAACGACGCATGGCCGACCCTGAGATCGTCACGAATGCCGCCGCAAACCTCAACGCGGGAATCCAGGCCAAGCTCTACGTCCAGAAGAAGATGGACATCGGTGCTTCGAACAAGTTCGGCGACAACCTGGGCGGCCTGACGCTGCCCGTATGGTGCGTTTCGAGAACGAGGGACGAGATCGCCAAGGACCTCAAGGCCCAGGCGAAAGACGTCAAGCGCCTGGGCCTCGACCCCAGGAAGGCCATCGTGGATACCTGGGCCGCTCATGCCCGGGACATGGGGTGCGGGAACTGCGGTGAGCAGAGCGCCCTGGCGTTCGTCCAGCTCCGCGACGTATGGAGGGTCTCTCCGCTCGACTGGATGCAGGTGGGCGGCTGGAAGCATGGATTCGTCGTGATCGGGCGAATCGCGGAAGCGACGGACGCCTCCAGGATCGAGACCTGGAACTCGGAGGCGGTGGTGTGCGACCCCTGGAAGGGCTACGCGCGCCCGGCGACGGACGCGCGGTATCTCTCCGGCGAGAAGATCGAGGTCATCTACCGGATCGAGTCGACCTAGCGTTAGTCCCTAGGGCTCCTTGCGGATCAGCTTCCCGAGCGCCGCCCGGTCCGGCGCCAGGAGCTCGGCGATGCGCTGATGGTCGACGTCGGCGACGATGATCTGGCCGACCTCGGTGTCGACCCGACGGTAGATGCCGTGGACCTTCATCTTCGCGGCCTGATACTGGTTGTCCTCGGTGGGGGAGACGTAGTGCACCGAGTCGACCCGGAAGCGGTGGATCAGGAAGAGGTGGACGAGGTCCATCAGGCGCTTCTTGCGGAGCGCCTCCGCGAAGGTGTTCTGGTCGCGCACCGAGAGGATGCTGCGGCCGCGCCGGTCGTGGATGGGGGCGAAGACGACGTTCGCGTGCTTCTGGTCCCCGTCGCCGTAGATGCCGAGCTCGAGCAGCTCCGAGCCGGCGCTGTGCGGCCGGAGCTGGACGCGGAGCGGGCCCGGGAGGCCGTTGTGCTGGTCCACATCGCCAGCCACTCCTCGAGGAGCTTCTTCGGCACTTCGGTCTGAACGAGGTGCTGGTGCTGGGTCGAGCCCTTGCCCATCGCCATGGTGGTCGCCGTGCGGCCCGACGTGGCGGTCAGCGCGGCGTCCGCGCGCGGCCCGCCGACGAGGGTCTGCGGCGTGCGGTACGGCGACTCGACCATGCGGAGCTTCCGCTGCAAGCGGGCGAGGGCCAGCATGCCGTCCTGCTTGACGGCGGTCGCCAGCTCCTCGGCGGCGAGACCGTCGATCTGGTGGCCGCCATAGGTGATGAAGTTGAAGACGAAGCCGAGCTTCGCGAGCTCCTCGGGGAATCGCCGCATCTCCTCGTCGCTCATGCCCGTCGTGTCCCAGCTGAACGACGGCGAGAGGTTGTAGGAGAGCATCTTGTCCGGGATACACGGCGTGGATCGCCTCGGCGAACTCGCGGGCGTCGGAGAGGTTCGGCGGTCTTCGTCTCCATCCACAGCAGGTCGGCGAAGGGCGCGGCGGCGAGCGACTTGGCGACGGCGTACGGGATGCCGCCGCGAACCTGGTAGAAGCCCTCTGGAGTCCTGGCGAGCTCGCAGTCCCAAGAGACGTCGGCGCCGAGCGCGCGCGCCTTCTCCCGGGCGGCGTAGAGCGAGGCGCGCGCGGCGAACCGCCGCCACTCGTCGGGGCTCATCTCGAGCGGTTCGCCCTCGCTGGCCCGGAAGTCGAGCACCTCGGCGACCGCCTCGCCGTAAGGTCTCGAGGATGGCCTCGGTCCTCCCACGCCGCGAGGAAGCGGGCAGCGAGCCGGTCGAACATGGCGTCGAGCGAAGGTCTCCTCGCCGTTCCGGTAAGCCGCCGCGGCCTCCGCGGCCTGGCGCAGAAGGCCCTTGCGCTCGAGCCACTCGGCGGCGGCGGCGTGCTCGCCGTCGGGGATGGCATAGAGCAGATGGCCGTTGAGCTCGCGGACGCCCGATCTCGAAAAGGTGCCGGATCAGAGCCAGGTAGCACGCTTTGTAGGCCGGCACGTCGAGGTTCGTGGCGCCGAGGAGGAACGGCTGGTCGCGCTCGTCGGCGCGGCCTTCGAGCAGGTTGGCCGCCTCGGCGTCCGTGCGGGCGACGACGATGCCGGCGACTCCCATGACGTCGAGCTGGAAGCGGGCGGCGTTCAGCCGCTTGTTCTGCTCGTCCTGCGCGACCAGCACCTTGCCGCCCTGGTGGCCGCATTTCTTGGTGCCCGGGCGCTGGTCTTCGAGGTGGTAGCCGGGGACGCCGGCCTCCACGAAGCGGCGGATCAGGTTCCGCACGTGCGGGTCGCCGCCGTGCCCGGTGTCGGCGTCGGCGATGATGAAAGGGCGGAAGTCGTGGGCCGGCGCCGCGGCGCGCTGCGCCTCGGTCATCCGCGAGCGCAGGAAGTGCTGGTTCCGGTCCGCGGTGAGTAGGGCGCGCACCACCAACGCGGCCTCGTCGGGCACCTGGCTGAGCGGGTAGCTCGCGAGATCGGGCCCCGGGTCTTCGCTCGTTCCGCCCCTCGCGGACGTCGCCCAGCCGCCCAGGTAGATCCCTTCGATCCCCATCCGCTTGATGGTCACGGCCTGTCCCGGCGAGTAGGGGCCGAAGGTGGTGATGCTCTTTCTCTGCGCGAAGAGCTGGCGAAGGCGGTCGTAAAACGCGTCGGCGGCCTCGCGCGCGACCGTGTAGTCGCGTGCGATCGTGCCGCGCTGCTCGACGACCTGGCGCGCGGTGTAGAGGCGGGTGATCCCCGCGAAGCGGGGGCTGTCGAACCACCGCTGGGTGGCGTCGACTTCCTTCTCGAACGAGGTCATGGCGGGGCTCACGGTTGCGGTGCTCATGCGGCGAAGTCTATCGAACCGCGCGCCGACGACGGCGTCTCAGAGCTCTAAGCGGGCGACCGGAAAAGAAGATCTTTGCTCCCTCTCATCTGAGGAGTCAATTTGCCACACTGTGACATTTCAGCTCTTCATAGCTAAGTAATTTTCTTAGAATGGTAATATCGCCAAAGTCCATAGCTTGTAACGGAAATGGTGACAATATGGCGCAATGATGACACATCCGCGGGCGCCAATTTCCCTTTCAAAGAAACCTAATCTTTCCAATATCTTAGATGCGCTTCGGCCGCCTCGGTACGAGCGGCAAAGCGACTGGCCTGGCCCTTGCGATGCGGGGCTCAACCGGAGGCACCGAGATGTTCAGCGAGGGCGGAATCAAGGCTGAGGCGGCCCGCGTGTCGGCGCGCGCGTCGTCGCTGCCCGGGGGTTCTTCTTTTCCCGTGGCGTCCGCTTTCTCCGCGTCAGATTTCTCCGTATCGGTCCCCGCGTCTCCTCCCGCATCGATCCATGCGTCCCGGATCGCGCTGTCGCTGCTTCTGGCCGAGGCCGCCGCGTTCGCCCTCGCCGCCGCGTCGGGTAAGATTCCTGCGTTCCTCTTCACAGCGGTTCGCGCGCTCCTGACGTTCTAGGCACTGAGAGGGGATTGCCGAAAAGCGATGTCGTCGGTCGAGCGTCGCGAGGTGCACATGACCATTCCGGTTGCGCCGGAAATGGAGATCGCCGCGACGGCGCAGGTTTCGGCGCTCGGCGAGTGGATGGAGATGGGCCGCGACAAGATCGACGAAGTGAAGATGGCCGTCGTCGAAGCCTGCATCAACGCGTTCGAGCACAGCGCGACGCCGGACCGGAAGGTCGAGCTCTCCTTCCGCGTCGGCGCCGAGGAGGGCGGCCGCGGCGCCTATCTCGAGGTCGACGTCGCGGACGCGGGACATGGGTTCGATCCGACCCGGCTCAAGACCCCCGAAATCGCCGCCGCGCTGAGGTCCAGCCGGAAGCGGGGCTGGGGCATCAAGATCATCGAAAGCCTGATGGACGACGTGAGGATCGAGAGCGGCGAGCACGGCACCCGCATCGTCATGCGCAAGTATCGATAGGGTATAAAGGGACCGAATGAGCGAGACCCTGAAAGTCGTCGTAGACCGGCCGGACGTCAACGTCGCCGTTCTCCGCACGGACGGCTACATCAACAACACCGGCGGCGAGGAGATCGCCAAGCAGGCGTACGCCCTCCTGGGGTCGGGCGTGAACTGCCTGCTCCTCGACCTCGAAAAGACGAAGATCGTCAATTCGATCGGCATCTCGATTCTGATCGAGATCCTGGAGAAGCTGCTCGATCAGGGCGGAAAGCTGGCCTTCTGCCGGCTGACACCCACGATCGAGAAGACCTTCCAGATCATGGGGCTGGCCCAATATGCGCGCATCTTCCCCGCTTCCGAGCCCGCCCTCGCCTGGCTCCGGGGCGAGACCGAGTAGCGCGGCGATTCCCGGGTCTCCCGGCTCCGCGGCCCACGCGGACGCCGCGATCCTCGCGGCGCACGAGAGGCTCGCGAAGCTCGACCCCTTCTCCGACCGCGAACGGCTCTTCGACGGGATCCTCGCCGCTCTCCTGACGGCGGCTCACGCCGAGCGACCGGCAGCTCGCTCGTCGGATCCCACCGCTCGGCCGAGCCCGCGACGCGGCGCGTATGCCGGCAGGATCCTCCGGTCGCGATCCCGCTCACCGCGCGGGACGAGACGCTCGCGATCCCTCGAGCTCGAGAGGCCGCCCCTCCGACCCGGTCGGCTTCGCGTCGGTCACGGCGCACGCGGCGCGCCTCCTCGATTCGGTGCGGATGGCCGACAAGGTGCAGAAGGCGGACTTCGAGCTGAAGTACCGGGTCTGGGAGCTGCAGAGCCTGTACGACGTCGGGCTCTCCATCGCCGGCACCCTCGACTTCGAGTCGCTGGCCGAGGACATTCTCTACAAGTCGATCTCGCTCCTCAATGCGCGCACGGGGACGCTCATCGTCTGCGACCGCGCGTCGGACGGCCCGGTCACCGAGCGCCATCTCGGCGAGCCGCTTCTCGACGGCGTGGCCGCGCGGCTGCTGCCCGCGAGGGTGCTGCGCTGCAACACGATCGCCGAGCGGGTCGGACTCCTCGTGAACGCCCCGGCCGAGAAGCTCCTCGCCGTGCCGATCCTCGCCGAGGGCCGCTGGCTCGGCGTGCTCGTCGTGGCGGACAAGGAGAATCGCGCCGGCTCGATCGACGACTTCACCGAAGCCGACGAGCGCGTGGCGTCGCTCTTCGCGAATCAGGCCGCGATCGCGCTCGAGAACGCGCGCCTGCACCGCGAGGCGGTCGAGAAGGAGAAGATGGAGCGGGAGATCGAGCTCGCCGCGTCCATCCAGAAGACGATTCTCCCCGAGACGCTCCCGGACGTGCCCGGGCTCCTCGTGGCCGGGGGGAACCGGCCGACGAAGCAGGTCGGGGGCGATTACTTCGACGTCTACCCGCTCGCGGACGGGCGCACGGCGCTCTGCGTCGCCGACGTCTCGGGCAAGGGCGTGCCCGCGGCGCTCCTCGTGTCCACGGTCCACGCCTGCCTCCACCTTCTCGTGCCGAACCACGCCTCCGACCTCCCCGCGCTCGTGGCGCGCGTGAACCGCCATCTCGTGGGCTTCTCCTCGACCCGCAAGTTCGCGACCCTGTTCATCGCCGTCTACGACCCCGCGAAAGCGACGTTCACGTACGTGAACGCGGGCCACAACCCCGGGCTCTGGGTCTCGCCGGAAGGCGTGACGCTTCTGCCGAGCGGCGGCGTGCCCGTCGGAATGATGCCGGGCGTCACGCACACGCAGGCCGTGATCCAGGTCGCGCCCGGCGACACGCTTCTCCTGTACTCCGACGGAATCACGGAGGCGCTGAACGGCGCCGACGAGGAGTTCGGCATGGAGCGTCTCACCGCATTGGCCGTCGAAGGGCGCGCGCAGCCGCCCGCCGAGCTTTCCCGGCGCATCTTCGGCGCGGTGAGCGACTTCACGACCGGCGTCGCGCAGTACGACGACCAGACGGTGCTCATCGCGCGGGTCGTGTCGCCGGCGTGAGACTCCGCGGGGGAACCCTCGTCGTGGCGGCGCTCGGCGCCCTTGCCTGCACGTTCTCGCGGGAGATCACGATCCTGCCTCACCGGCTCGAGAGACCGCTTCCGCATCGGGCTCGTGAACGCCTACAACGCCGAGGAGCAGCTCCAGCGCGGGTACATCCCCGAGGTCTCCGAGTTTCTCGCCGGACCGGGCGGCCGAAGCCTGGACGCCGTCCGCCTCGACCGGCTGGCCGGGCAGGTGCTTCTCGAGCGCGGCGACTTCCGCGGCGCCGCGCCGCGGCTCGAACGCGCCCTGGCGGGCACGGGCCGCGGGTCCGACCGCGCGGACCTCGCGTGGCTCCTGTCGCAGGCGCGCGTACTGGGAAGGGAACTTCCCCTCCGCGGGCCGCTGGGGGCGCGTGTCGCAGCGCGAGGGCAAAGGCGTGCCGGACGGCTGGCTCGTCTTCCTGGAGTCGCAGGCCGCGCGCGTGCTCTACGGCGGCGCGGCGGCGGGAGAACGCCTCTCGCTCCCCGTCGAGTTCGGGCGGCCGAATCTCCTGCGGCTCGCCGTGCGCGTGAACGGGCGTCCCGCGGAGGAGATGGTCCTCGACTCGGGCGCGTCGCTGTCCCTGCTGACGGAGAGCGCGGCGGCCCGCCTCGGCGTGACGTTCGTGCCGGGCGCGACGGCCTCGGCGAAGGGCCTCCACGACAGCGGACCTCCCGATGCGCCTCGGCTGGGTCGATTCCGTGCGCGCTCGGCGATCTCACGCTGACGGACGTCCCGGTCGGCGTCCTGCCGGACGGCACGCTCACGTTCGAGACGCCCTCGTCCGGGGTCTTCCGCCTGAACGGAGTCCTCGGCGTCCACCTCATGAAGGAGCTCGACTGGAGAATCGAGTTCGCCGACCGCCGTCTCCGCGCGCGGCGCCTCGACCGGCGGGTCCTGCGCGGCTCGAAGGACCAGAACCTCTTCTTCCGGCGGATGAAGCCCATGGCGCGCGCGTCGCTCAACGGGCAGCCGTGGTCGCTCTTCCTCCTCGACACGGGCTCGGAGCCGTCGATGATCACGCGCGGCGGGCTGCGAAAGACGCGCCTCTTCGACCCGGAGGCGGCGTACCCGATCACGCTCGAGGGGATCGGACAGTCGCGCGTGTCGTGGTCCAAGATCTCGAACGTGACGGTGGGCGTCTCGGCACTACATGGTCCGGTTCAAGGACATCGTCGTGAAAGAAGAGGCGGACGGGATCGAGGACGGCATCCTGGGCGCGTCGTTCCTTTCCTCGTTCGACGTGGAGATCCGGTTCGGCGCGATGACGCTCGTGCTCGAGAACCCGTCGGAGCGCCGCGTGCGCCAGTCGAAGCCGGCCCCGCAGGAGATCGCACGATAGAATGAGGCGCGTGCAGGAGCGCCATCCACGGGGAGCGGCGGCGGCCGCCGCGCTCGCGGCAATGGGCGTCCTCCACGCGGGAGGCTGCCAGGGTCCGGCCGATCCCATGCAGAAGAAGCGGAACGACATGGTCGAGACGCCAGATCGCGGCGCGCGGGATCCGGGATCCGCGCGTCCTCGAAGCGATGCGCACCGTGCCCCGACACCTCTTCGTCCCGCCCGCGGAGGAAGCGTCGGCGTACGACGACCGGCCGCTTCCCATCGGGAGCGGCCAGACGATCTCGCAGCCCTACGTCGTGGCCTTCATGGCCGAGCAGCTTCGCCTGACCGGGAAGGAGAAGGTCCTCGAGATCGGGACGGGCTCGGGCTACTCGACGGCGATCCTCGCGGCCCTCGCCGCGAAGGTCTTCTCGATCGAGATCCGCCCCGAGCTGTCGCGCCAGGCGAACGAGCACCTCGAGAAGCTGGGCGTGAAGAACGTCGAGCTGCGGGCGGCCGACGGCTACCGCGGCTGGCCCGAGGAAGCCCCGTTCGACGCGATTCTCGTCACGGCCGCTCCGGAGCGGGTCCCGCCCCCGCTCCTCGAGCAGCTCGCCGCCGGAGGGACGGATGGTCATCCCGGTCGGCGCGTTCTACCAGGAGCTGAAGGTCATCAAGCGGCAGGGCGGCGGCTACTCGGAGAAGAGCGTCCTGCCCGTGCGGTTCGTGCCGTTCGTGGGCGAGGCCGAGGGCGCCCCGCCTCCGGCGCGCGACCCCGGGACCTCGCGATGAGCGCCGGGACGGCCCCGCCCGAGGCGGAATTCGCCGAGCTCGGTTGAGAGGGGCTCCTTGACGGCCCCTCGCGGGATCGCGGCGGCGTACGCCCTGTCGGGGGCTTGCGCGCTCGTCTACCAGGTCGTCTGGGCGCACGCGTTCACGGAGCGGTTCGGCGCCTCCGAGACGACCTTTCTCGTCGTGCTCTGCGCGTTCATCGGCGGGCTCGGCCTCGGAGCGGTCCTCTCGCGGCGGGCGTATGCGGCCTTCGAAAGGCGATTCGGGGGCCGCGGCCTGCGCAACTACGGCCGTACCGAGATCGCGATCGCCGTCTCGTCGGTCGTGCTCTTCGCCGCTGACGAAGGTGAGGATCGGGGTCCGAGCCGGCGGCTACCGCGCGGTTGCGGCCGAAGGGCTGACCGTCTTCACGCCCACCCTGTTCGCGCAGGGACTCGAGCTTTTTCTCGCGGTCCTGGCGGTCGGCGGCCCCTGCTTCCTGATGGGGCTGACCTTCCCGTACCTGTGCTCCCTCTTTCCCGAGGACGCGCACGTGCCGAGCCGCCTCTACGCCGCGAACACGTTCGGGGCGAGTGTCGCCGTCCTCGCGACCGAGTTCTGGGGATTCGTGGTGCTGGGCTATCTCGGCTGTTTCGCCGCGGCTGTTTTCGGCACGCTGGCGATCGGGATCTGGTTCGCGCGCGTGCCCTCGGAACTTCCGGAGGAGGCGGGCGCGGCGGCGGAGCGGGCCCGGGAGGCCGCGCGGGGCGAGCCTCTCGATCTCACGCCGGCGCTCCTCAGCGGATTCCTGTGCGGGGGGCTGCAGGCGCTCTGTTACGTCTTCGCGAAGCTCCTCGTGGGTCCGTCGCGCGCGACGTTCGCGCTCCTGGCCTTCTTCTCCATCCTCGGCATCTGGCTCGCCTCGACGTTCGTGCACCGGTACCGGGTCGGGCGTCCGTTCCTGATCGCGGCCGCGTGGCTCGGACTCGCGTGGTGCGTCGTCATCTGGTTCCGGGAGCCGGCCCTGAGCGGCGCCGTCGTGCGCTGGGCCGCGTGGTCGGGCACGTTTCCCACGCCCGAGTCCGCCGCGGTCGCCGCTTCTCTGCTCGTCACCGGCGGCCTCATCTTCGTGCCGTACCTGTTGTGGTCGCTTCTCCTGCCGTGGCTGTGCGACCTTCAGCAGGCCCGCGGGGAGAATCTCTCCCGGACGTACGGCTGGAACACGCTGAGCTTTCTGGCCGGCGTCCTTCTCTTCGGCTGGGCCCTGCAGTACGTGAGCCCTTTCTTCGCCGCGCGGGCTTTCGCGCTGTGTGCCGCGGCCGGGCTGACCCTCCTGTCGCTGGGCGGGGCCGGGCGTCCCGTCGAGGAGCCTGGTCCTGGCGGCGCTGGCCGCGGCTCTCGGCCTCGCCCTCCTCGCCGTGCCGCGCACTCTGGAGATGCGTCTCATCGGCGGAGGGCAGGCGGAGGGGTATCGCGGCGGCCCCTGGCGCAGCACACCCCAGCATTTCTTCTGGGTGAGGGACAATCGCGACCGGTCGCGCTCCCTGATGTTCGACGGGCACTCGATGTCGGCGTCCACGGCGACCGGGCAGGTCTACATGCGCGCCATGGCGCACGTCCCCCTGCTCCTCCATCCCGATCCGAAGCGGGCCCTTCTGATCTGTTTCGGCGTCGGGATGACGGCCGACGCGATCCGGACGCACGCGACGATCGAGCGCGTCGACGTCGTGGACCTGAACCCGAGCGTCTATTTTCTGAACCGGTGGTTCGCGCCGTGGAACGGAGACGTGCTCTCGGACCCGCGGCTCCGCCTCTACGCCGACGACGGCCGTCCGTTCCTCGAGGCGGCGGCGGAGTCCTGGGACTTCGTCACGATGGAGCCGCCTCCGCCGCTGCAGCCCGGCATCTCGCGACTCTATTCGCTCGAGTTCTACGACGCCGTGCGGAGGCACCTCCGTCCCGGCGGAATCGCGAGCCAGTGGCTTCCGGAATACCAGATGGACGAGCGGGGAGTCGACCTCGTGGTCGCGACCTTCGTGCGGTCCTTCCCGAACGCCCTCCTCTTCGTGGGCGTCGGCCGCGAGTTGATCCTCGTGGGGAGCGACGCGCCCTTCGGCTTTCGCGGTCTCGCGGCGCGTCTCTCCCAGGAGCCGGCGGTGCGCGCGGCCCTCGCGGCGTGGGGACTGGATTCGCCGGGAGCCGTCCTGGCGACGATCCTCCGAACGGACGAGAGCCTGCGCCGGACGTGGCCGCGAGGTCCCTTCGTTAGGGACGGCTTCGCGAGCCTCGACGCGCTGCAGATCAGCAACCCGGTCCAGCGGAATTTCCGGCAGAGCACGTGGCTGTCCTGGAAGACGCGTCTCACGTACGACGTGCCCGCGGTCGTCGGGACCCTCCGCCGCGAGGCGCCCGCCGAGGCGGACGACGTGGAGCGCCGGCTCTCGGATCCGTCCGGTCTGCCGAGGACGGTCCCGCCCGAGTACCTTCGCTCGAAGCGCTGACGGGGGCGGTGCCTAGATCCCCGCCCAGCCCGGCTCCAGACGCGTCCAGCCTTCCTCGATCGCCCACAGGTCCATCGCGAGCGAGACGAGGTCGTCCACCTCGGGCAGCGGCCGCGCGTCGAGCGTGAGGTCGATGCGACTTGACGTAGCGCCGGCACGTCTCGCAGGCCTCGATGCGGACGTTCCTGTGGACGTCGCTCTGGAAGCCCGGCAGCTTCGCGGGATCTTCTTCCTGGCAGGAGGGGCAGCGGATCCGGTTGAAGGCCCACTCCGTCCCGCAGAGCCCGCAGGCGAGGTAGCGCGCGGCGCCGTTGGATTCGGGCAGCTCCCTGCGGAAGGAGACGATCGGGGCCGAGCCGCAGGCCGGGCAGTGGCCTTCGTGCCGGGGCCGGTCGGCCGCGATGCCGCGCGCGTGCGAGGCCCTCGGCGAACGGGCGGAGGAACGCCCGCGACAGGTAATCCTCCAGCGTGTCGCGCCCGCCTTCCCAGTAGACGGCAAGCCGGGTGGCGGCGGTGGGCGGGTCGTCCTTCGCCCGGGTCTCCGCGGCCTCCGCCAGCTCCGCCGGCCCGTCGGCGGCGGCGAAGGAGAGCAGCGGGGGCAGGAGATCGACGATGCGCGACAGGTCGGCCGTCCGCCCCGAGAACGGAGCGTCGGCGTGCCGCGCCGAGATGGCCGTTGCCAGGCGTCCCTGCAGGCGGAAGAGCTTCGCCGCGAAGGCGAGCGGATCGGCGACGGCGGGCGAAGACGAGGCGAGCAGCTCGGCGCGCGCCGCGCGCTTTTCGAATGACTCGGAAAGCGTCATCGAGTACGCCGTAGACGAAGCGGGGAAAACGACGTGCTCCGCTACTTCCCGCCCGTCACTTCCTTGTACCACTTCGGATGGTGCAGCCGCGCCCAGGCCTTCGTCACGGTGCCCCGCGTCATCGCGCCGAACGTACCGGGCTCGGCCGCCGTGGCGAGGTAGATGTGGAAGACGATCGAGACGACGAAGAGGACGAACGTGACGTCGTGGAGGAGGATCGCGAGCTCGCGGACGAGCTGCGGGAACCTGAGCGGGAACCAGAGGACGACGCCCGAGACGAGGAGCCCGAGCGCGCCGAGCGCCGAGGTGAAGAAGAAGATCTTCTGGCCGCCGTTGTACTTGCCGACCTCGGAGTCGTCGGTCTGGTAGCGCATGTACGTGAAGAGCTTCGGACCGATCCAGCTCCTCTCGTCGGGCCTGAGCTCCATTTCGGCGAACCAGTGGACCAGCATCACGAGCATCGCGAGCGAAAAAGCGATCCCCGTCCAGGCGTGCAGCCAGCGGCAGACCCCGAGGCCTCCGAACAGAGTTGCCATCCAGCCGAAGACCGGCGTCCAGATCGGCAGTCCCGAGAAGAGGCACACGAAGAAAGTGACCGCGACGGACCAGTGGATCAGGCGGGAGGCGAGGCGGTGGCGGATGATCTCGTTCCCGACGACGACGTTCTCGCGATCACGGCCCACGATGACTGCTTCGTCCATCGCCCGGTCGCGGATCGGGACAGCGCTCATGTTGTCTCCTCTTCTCTCACAGCCTGCGGAAGGTTGGACTCGGAATCCGCGGCGCCCTGCACTTCCTTCTTGCCGAAGTTGAAGTAGTGCCCGAAGGCGCCGACGATGGCCCCGGCGATGGCGATGAGCCCGAGCGGGCGGACGATGTTCTTCCAGAACCTCACGCCCAGCGGCACGTGCGGATCGCGCGGGAGTCCGCCGTACCACTCCGGATGGTCGCCGAAGGCGAGCACCGTGACGACGCCGGTGCCGCCGACCCCCTTGGGGTCGTAGAGCGCGGCCGTGGGGAAGCCGTTCGCCTTGAGCTGATCGACGCGGCGGGTGCCGAGCGCGACCATGTCGTCCTTCGTGCCGAAGTGCAGGCAGCCCGTCGGGCAGGCCTTGATGCACGCGGGCTCGAGTCCGACCGAGACGCGGTCCACGCAGAGCGTGCACTTGGCCATTTTTCCCGTCGACGCATGGAACTTGGGCACGTCGAAGGGGCAGCCCGTCTCGCAGTAGCCGCAGCCGATGCACTGCTCCGGGTTGACGTCCACGATGCCGTTCGCGTACTGGACGATCGCGCCCGGCGCGGGGCAGGCTTCCAGGCACCCGGGCTCGGCGCAGTGCATGCACTGGTCCTTGCGCATGAGCCACTTGAGGCCGCCGTCCACCTCGTGCTCGTCGAAGCGGATCAGGTTCCAGAACTGGGCGTCGAGCGTCTTGAGGGTCTGGTAATCGCCGAGGTTGTGCGTCGCAACGGACTTGAGGTCGTTCCATTCCTGGCAGGCGACCTCGCAGGCCTTGCATCCGATGCAGGTGGACGTGTCGATCAGCTTCGACACGGTCGGAAGGGAACGGATGCCGGTGACGTTCCCGGAGGAGAGGATTCCGGAGGCGGACGAGCGGGAGATCTCGAGAGTCTGTACGCTCATGGCCGCCTCCTCACGCCTTCTCGACCTTCACGAGGAAGGCCTTGTATTCGGGCGTCCAGGTGTTCGGGTCGATGGCCGACGGCGTCAGCAGGTTCGCGAGCAGACCCGTATGGCCCGGGTTGCCCGCGAAGCCCCAGTGGATCGGCAGCCCGATCTGCCACATCGGCTTGCCGTCCACTTTGAGCGGCCGGAGCCGTTTCGTCACGAGGGCCTTCGCGGTGATCTTCCCGCGGGGATTCGAGACCGTGATCATCGAGTTGTTCGCGATCCCCTTCTCCTTCGCGTACTCCTCGGGGATCTCGAAGAAGAGATCGGGAACTGCAGCTCGTTGAGTCGCGGGTTGTGCTGCGTCCAGTAGTGGAAGTGCTCGGTGAGGCGGAACGTCGTGCAGACGACCGGGCAGTCCTCCTTTTTCGCGTACGTGTCCTTGTCCGACGAGAACTTCCTGCTCGCGGGGTTCGAGCTGACCTTCGGATGCAGGACGTTGTCGATCGGAGCCTCGATCGGCTCGTAGTGCTCGGGGAAGGGGCCGTCGTTCAGGACGGGCGCATAGAGCCGGCCAACTCCCTCCGGCAGCATGATGAAGGCGCCGAACGTGCCGGGAGGCGCGTCGGGCTTCATGTCGGGCACGTCCCCGACCCACTTCTCGCCGTTCCACCTGATGCCCGACCGGGCGGGATCCCACGGCTTGCCGTCCTTGTCGGCGGACGCGCGGTTGTACATGATTCGCCGGTTCGCGGGCCACGAGAACGCCCACTGGTGGAACATGCCGAGGCCGAGCGGATCCGCGTTGTTCCGTCGCTGCGCCATGTTCCCGGCTTCCGTGTAGACGCCCGAGTGGAGCCAGTTGCCGCACATCGTGGAGCCGTCGTCCTGGAGCTGTGCGAAGCCGTCGACCTGCTGTCCGGCGGTCTTGAGGACCTTCGTCTTGTCCTTCGGGTCCGGGATGTCGGCGAGCGCCTTGCCGTTGATCTCCTTGAGGACCTCGCGCGAGGTCCGGACTCACGGGGTTCGTGTAGCTCCAGGAGACGTTCAGGACCGGCTCCGGCAGGACGCCTCCGTCCTTCCGGTACAGCTTCTGCGACCTCGAGGACGACACGGGCGAGGATCTCCTGGTCCGTCTTCGCCTGACCGGGCGGGTCGAGAGCCTTCCACTTCCACTGCATCCAGCGCGCCGAGTTCGTGAACGTCCCGTCCTTCTCGGCGAACAGGGCGGCCGGGAGCAGGTAGACCTCCGTCGCGATCTTCGACGCGTCCGGCGTCCCGTAATCCTTCGGCGCCCTCCAGAACTGCGCGGTCTCGGTCTCGACGTTCTCCACGACGACGAGCCACTTCAGCTTCGCGAGGGCCGCGATCATCTTGGGCGAGTTCGGCCCGGTCCCGACGGGGTTCATGCCGAACGTGATGAGGCCCTCGGGGCCGCGCTCCTCGCCGCCGGCGCGCTTCGACGTGCCGCGGTACATGTCGTCGAACACGTAGACCCACGAATAATTGCCGTCCACCTTCGGCATCCACGCGTACCCGAAGTCGTTCTCCTTCGTCGCCTTCGCGCCCCAGAGCGATTTCAGGAGCGAGACCATGAACTTCGGGTAGTTCTGCCAGTAGTTCATCGAGGCCCAGGCCTGCTTGTTGAGCGTCGTGGGCGTCGCCTGCTCGAGGTACTCCGTCAGGTTCGTCATCGCGGCGAGGGGCGTCTTCAGGTAGCCGGGCAGGATCTCGGTGTTGCCGCCCATGTCGGTCGCGCCCTGGATGTTCGAGTGGCCGCGCAGGGCGTTCACGCCGCCGCCCGGCCGCCCGACGTTCCCGAGGAGGAGCTGGAGCATGGCCGCGGTCCGGATGATCTGGACGCCGATCGAGTGCTGCGTCCAGCCGAGCGCGTACAGGATCGTCCCGACCTTCGCCGCGTTGCCGGTCGAGGTGACCATCTCGGCGACCTTCAGGAACGTCTCCTTCGGGCACGCCGCAGATCCGCTCGACCATCTCGGGCGTGTAGCGGTCGACGTGCTTCTTCAGGAGCTGGAAGACGCAGCGCGGGTTCTGGAGCGTCTCGTCGACGACGTAGGCCTTCGTCTTCGGGTCGGCCTCGTAGGCCCAGGCGCTCTTGTCGTAGTCGCCCTTGCCCGCGTCCCAGCCGGAGAAGAGCCCGTCGTTGAAGGAGTACTTGTCGGAGATGACGTACGGCGCGTTCGTGTGGACCTTGACGTAGTCCTCGTGGAAGCGGTTCTTCTCGATCGCGTAACGGATGATGCCGCTGAGGTAAGCGATGTCCGTGCCGGCGCGGATGGGGGAGTAGAGGTCGGCCACGGCCGCGGTCCGGTGGAAGCGCGGGTCGACCGCGACGATCTTCGCGTTACGCGTCTTGCGTGGCCTCGATCGCCCACTTGAAGCCGCACGGGTGGTTCTCGGCGGGATTTCCTCCCATGACGAAGACGACGTCGGCGTTCTTGATGTCGACCCATCCGTTCGTCATCGCCCCGCGCCCGAACGTGGCGGCCAGACTGGCCACCGTCGGGCCGTGTCATACCCGTGCCTGGGTGTCCCGGTACGTGACGCCGCAGGACGGCGCCCGCCTTCCACTGCAGGAAGTTGAACTCGTTCGTGTCGGTGCAGCCGCCGATCATGACGATGCCGGGGTTCCGGTTGACCGTCTGGCCCTTCGCGTTCTTCTCGACGAAGCACCTGTCGCGCGTCGCCTTGACGTGCTTCGCGATGCCCGCGATCGCGTCGTCCCAGGAGATGTCCTCCCACTTGTCGGACCCCGGCGCGCCGCACCATCGGGCTTCGTGAGCCGGTGCGCGTGCTGGATGTCCTCCTTGAGCGTGATCCCCTTCGGGCAGAGCGTCCCGCGGTTGATCGGGTGGTCCGGATCGCCCTCCACGTGGACGACCGAGGCCGTGGCGTTCTTGGCCCGGTCGCCGAGCGTGTGGATGATGACGCCGCACGAGACGGAGCAGTACGGACACGTGCTGCGCGTTTCCGTCGTGCGCGAGATCTTGAACTCGCGCATCTCGGCCCGCGCTTCGTGGAGATCGAAACCGAGAGCGACGACCGCCGCCCACGGTCCCGGCCTTAAGGAAAGTACGTCGGGTGAAACCCATCCCGTCCTCCTCTTGTTGTGGCTGCTGGGCCGGTAGCAGACCTCCAACAGGGGGGGCGTGTCAAGACCGGTTCTCAGGAGCTGTTAACGCGCCTCAAGGGGGCGTGCTGGCGGCTCAGGCGACCCTCAGCGCGAGCCGCCGCCCGCCGTGAGCGCGCGGTAGAGCTCGGGCCGCCGGTCGCGGAAGAAGCCCCACGAGGCGCGCTCCCTCCGGACGGCCGCGAGGTCCACGGTCGCCACGGCGACGCCCTCCTCGTCGCGCGAGAGCTCGGCCAGCATCTCGCCGCGCTGGTCCGCGATGAAGGACGAGCCGTAGAAGACCTGGCCGCCCTCGTTCCCGACGCGGTTCGCGGCCACGACGGGCACGACGTTCGACACCGCGTGCCCGAGCATCGCCCGCTGCCAGATCCCGCGCGTGTCGAGGGCCGGGTTCTCGGGCTCCGACCCGATCGCCGTGGGGTAGAGCAGGACGTCGGCCCCGTCGAGGACCATCGCGCGCGCGGCCTCGGGAAACCACTGGTCCCAGCAGATGCCGACGCCGAGAGGCGCCGCTCTTCGTGCGCCACGTCACGAAACCCGTGTCGCCGGGACGGAAGTAGAACTTCTCCTCGTAGCCGGGGCCGTCGGGAATGTGGCTCTTGCGGTAGATCCCCAGGACCGTGCCGTCCGCGTCCACCATCGCGAGGCTGTTGTAGTAGGCCGGGCCGGCCTTCTCGAAGAACGAGACCGGGATCGCGACGCCGAGCTCCCTGGCGAGGGCGGAAAAGCGCGCGATCGTCGGATGCCCCTCGGCGGGCTTCGCCCACGCGAAGAACTCGTCGCTCTCTTTCGTGCAGAAGTACGGCCCCTCGAAGAGCTCGGGCGGCAGGATCACGGTCGCGCCCCTTCGCGCCGCCTCGCGCACGAGCGCCTCCACCTTCGCGACGTTCTCCTCGACGGTTCCGCCCAGCGCGCACTGCACGGCGGCGAGGGTGACGTTCTCGGAAGCGCTCATGCCGGGACCTGCTGCGTGATGCAGTGGAACGCTCCGCCGCCCTCGAGGAGCTCCCGGGCCGGCACGGAGAGCGCGCGGCGCCCGGGGAAGAGCTTCGCGACGCCGGCGCGGGCCGCCTCGTCGTTCGGGACGCCGTAGGCCGGCACGACGACCGTCGTGTTCGCTATATAAAAGTTTACATAGCTCGCGGGCATGACCTCGCCGCGCGGGTCGAGCACGAGGCCGGGCGAGGGAATCTCGACGACCTCGAGCTCGCGGCCCGCGGCGTCCCGGAAAGACGCGAGGTCGCGCGCGACCCGAAGGAGCGCGTCCCGGTTCGGGTCGCCGTTCCCGTCCGCTCTCATGCAGACGACGCGGCCCGGGGCCACGAAGCGCGCGAGCGTGTCCACGTGTCCGTCCGTGTGGTCGTTGACGAGGCCGTCGCCCAGCCAGAGGACGGTCGTGACGCCGAGCGCGTCCCTGAGGCCCGCCTCGATCGCTTCCTGCGTCATCCCGGGGTTGCGGTTCGGATTGAGGAGGCACTGGCGCGTCGTCAGGCACGTGCCCTCGCCGTCCACCTCCACGGAGCCGCCCTCGAGGACCCACGGGAAGCGAAAGGCGGGAAGGCCCGCGGCCTCCGCGATGCGCGACGACACGCCGTCGTCGTGAGGCAGCACGTACTTGCCGCCCCAGCCGTTGAACGCGAACGACACGCTCGCCCGGGCGCCGGCCTCGCCCGCGAGGAAGACCGGCGCCGTGTCGCGCAGCCAGATGTCGCCGAACGGGATGCGGTGGAAGCGCGCGCCGAGACCCGCGAGCGCGGATTTCGCGAGGGCTTCGTTCGCCGCGTCCGGGACGAGAACCTCGAGCCTCTCGCCGCGCGGCCTGCCGGTCGCAGCGTCCACGTCCGCGATGGCCGAGGCGAACGCCGTGAAGGCCGAGCGCACGCTGCCGAGCGCGTCGCCCCAGAGGTCGCCGTGGCTCGGCCACGCGAGCCAGACGGCCTCGTGCCGGTCCCATTCGGCGGGCTGCCGGAAGCCCGCGGCGCGCGGAGTCGTCACGGCGAGAGCCGTCTTCGTCTCCATCCGGAAGACTATAGAGCAGCGGATCGCGCCGAAGAGCTACAGGTATCGCTCCTTGACGAGGCCGATGTGGTGCGCGGCGTGGCCCGCGACGATCCAGGCGAGAGCCCGCACCGTGAACGGGTTCCCGCTCGCAACGCCCTTCCGCGACCAGGCCGCGTCCGGAAGGTTGCGGAAGAAGTTCGTCGTCGCCGTCCGGATCGCGTCGAACTCCTCGACGTGTCGCGCCCACGAGACGTCGTCCGCACCGGCCGCCGCGGCCGCGACCTCCTGCTCGAAGCTCGGGAGCGGCGAGTCGAAGCCGCGCGCGAACCAGAACGCGCGGTAGACGAAGAGCCGCTCGCAGTCGTTGACGTGGTTCAGCACCTGGCGGATCGTCCACTTGTCCGCCGCATAGCGATGGCGCGACTTTCTCTCCGAGATTTCCCCGAGGAACGTCCGGGTCGCGTTCCCCTGTCTCTCGAGAGTCTTGCGGATGTCTCCCGGCGGGACCTTGTCGATGTACGTCGAGTAGTACGGCGCGGCCTCGTGGGCTCCGGGCTTCGTCGTTTCCGCGTGCGGCATGTGTCTCTCCAACGGGGCGGGACGATAATCCGCCACCATGCTCAAACCTTCAAGAGCTCTCCTCCCCGGTTTTCTCGCGATCGCCGCGCTCGCGGCCGCGGCCCAGGACGCGCCCGTCACGGCCGCCCAGAAGAGCGCGGGGAACGCGATCACGCCCGAGCTGATCCGCTCGCACATCCGGTTCCTCTCCTCGGACCTCCTCGAGGGGCGCGGGCCCGCGACGCGCGGCGACCAGCTCGCCGAGGCCTACATCCAGGCCCAGCTGGAAGGCCTCGGCCTCGCGCCCGGCGCGCCCGGCGGGGGATGGATCCAGAAGGTCCCTCTCGTCGGCATCAGGCGCACCTCGTCGGAGCCGGCGGTCTTCAAGTCCTCTCGCGGCACCCTGAACGGCGCCCTGGGCGAGAACTTCGTCGCGGTCTCGGGCGTCCAGAAACCGGAGTCGAAGATCGACTCGGCGGAGATCGTGTTCGTGGGCTACGGCATCGTCGCGCCCGAATATCGATGGGACGACTACAAGGGCGCGGACCTCAAAGGCAAGGTCCTCCTCGTCCTGAACAACGACCCGGAGGGGAGCCCGAAAGAGCCGGACCTCTTCGCGGGCAGGACGCGGCTCTGGTACGGGCGCTGGGACTACAAGTACCTCATGGCGGCGCGGAAGGGAGCCGCGGGCGCGATCGTCATCCACACGAGGCCGTCGGCGGGCTACGGCTGGCAGGTCATCCAGACGTCCTGGGCGGGCGAGCAGTTCGAGCTGCCCGACGACGGAGCGCCGCGCGTCGCCGCGAAGATGTGGGCGACCGAAGACCTCGCGAAGAAGATCGTCGAGCTGGGGGGAAAGGACCTCGACGCCCTCCGCGCCTCGGCGGAAGACCGCTCGTTCAAGCCCGTCCCGCTCGGCGTGACGATGTCCGTCGCGCTCACGAGCGCGATCGGCCGGAAGGAATCCGGCAACGTCATCGGCGTCCTCCCGGGCTCCGATCCGAAGCGCGCCGGCGAGGCCGTCATCTACACCGCGCATCACGACCATCTCGGGATCCGCGAGGGCGCGAGGCCGGGCTCCGATTCGATCTACAACGGGGCTCTCGACAACGCCTCGGGCGTGGCGGCGATCCTGTCCGTCGCCAGGGCGTTCGCGGGCCTTCAGGCGGCGCCCGCGCGCTCCACGTACTTCGCGTTCGTGGCGGGCGAGGAGCAGGGCCTGCTCGGATCGGAGTTCCTCGCGAAGCATCCGCCGGTTGCGGCGGGCCGGATCGCGGCCGACATCAACATCGACGGCATCGGCTGGTACGGACGGACGCGCGACGTCGTGCTGATCGGCCTCGGCAAGTCCTCGCTCGACGGGGACGTGAAGGCGATCGCGAAGATGCAGGACCGGCGCGTGGAGGGCGACCAGTTTCCGGACCGCGGCACGTTCTATCGATCCGACCAGTTCAGCTTCGCGAGGGTCGGCGTTCCGGCGGCGTACCTGAAGAAGGGAACGGACGTGATCGGAAAGCCGCCCGGCTTCGGGCGCGAGCAGGAGGAGCTCTACGAGAAGACCGACTACCACCAGGCCTCGGACGAGCTCCGGGAAACGTGGGATTTCTCCGGCGCGGCCGAGGACGTGAAGCTCGCCTTCTGGCTCGGATGCCGGGTGGCCGACGCGCCGGAGCTGCCGCGCTGGAACAAGGGGGACGAGTTCGAGGCCGCGAGGCTGAAGGCGGCGGAAGAGGCCGGCAGGCGCTAGGGGCGTGCGCTCTTCCCGGGCTCCCGGAAATGCCTCTACAATCCGCGCCTCCCGGGGATGAACGTCGAGGGAACAAGCATGAAGAACTCGGATCCGCGTATCGATACCCACATCGCGAAGGCTCCTGATTTCGCAAAGCCCGTGCTTCGGCATCTCCGCGAGCTCGTCCACGAAGCCTGCCCCGATGCGGAGGAGACGCTGAAGTGGAGCTCGCCGAGCTTCACGTACCGCGGAAGAATCCTGTGCGGGATGATGGCGTTCAAGGAGCATTGCTCGTTCGGCTTCTGGCACAAGGGCATGGAAGCGGTGCTCGCCAAGGACGGGGCCAAGGGCGACCAGGCGTGGGGGAGCCTCGGCCGAATCACCTGCCTCGAGGACCTGCCCTCCGACAAGGCGCTGCTCGGCTACATCAGAACGGCCGCGCGGCTGAACGAGTCGGACGCGCCCGGCCGCCCGCGCCCCGTGAGGAAGGCGTCCGCGCCGTTGAAGGTACCGGCCGATCTCGCGGCCGCGTTGAAGAGGAACAAGGCGGCGGCCGCGACGTTCGAGAAGTTCAGCCCCGGCCGCCGGAAGGACTACGTCGAGTGGATCACCGAGGCCAAGCGCGACGAGACGCGCGTCAAGCGCCTCGCGACGACGCTCGAGTGGCTCGCGGAAGGCAAGGCCCGAAACTGGAAGTACGAGAACTGCTGAGGAAAGGAAGGAGAATCATGAACACGCGCGAGTACTTCAGCGAATGTTTCAAGGCGGAGGTCCCGAAGTTCGTCCGCGTCCTGAAGGCCGTGCCCAAGGACCAGGCCGCCTATCGGCCCCACGCGCGCTCGATGTCCGCCGGAGATCTCGTGTGGCTGCTCGCGAGCGAGCTCCACGACGCGTGCGAGATCCTCGACAAGGGCGAGGTGGCCTACGTCCAGAAGCCGGCTCCCGCGCTGGCGGAATCCGTCGCGGCCTACGAGAAGAACGCGGCGGCGGTCAAGCGGCGGCTCGCGAAGGTGAAGGACGCCGCGTGGAAGAAGAAAGCCCGCTTTCTCGTGGACGGCAAGGTCGCCTGGGAGACCTCGCTCGGCGACATGCTGTGGGGCTTCCTCTTCGACGGCATCCACCACCGCGGCCAGCTCTCGACGTACCTCCGGCCCATGGGCGCGAAAGTGCCGTCCATCTACGGGCCCTCGGCGGACGACCCGGGGATGTGAGCGGCCGGAACGGCTGGAAACGCCCCGCCGGCCTTTGATAAGCTTTCGCCATGAAGAGATTGAGTCTCGCCCTGCCCCTCCTTCTCCTCGCCCGTCTCGAGTGCGCCGCGGATCTGCCGGCGGCCGGCAACAAGGCGCCCGCGTTCTCCCTGCCGAGCCAGGAGGGCACGAAAGTGTCCCTCGGGGACAGCAAGGGAAAGTGGGTCGTCCTCTATTTCTACCCGAAGGACTTCACGTCCGGCTGCACGGTCGAGGCGCACAACTTCCAGCGCGACCTCGCGCTCTACGAGAAGCTGAATGCCGTCGTTCTCGGCGTCAGCGTCGACAGCGTGACCTCGCACAAGGACTTCTGCGCGAAGGAAGGCCTGAACTTCAAGCTGCTCGCGGACGCCGACCATGCCGTGACGAAAGCGTACGGCTCCCTGGCCAAGTACGAGGGCAAGGAGATCTCGGCGCGCAACACCTTCCTCATCGACCCGACCGGAGTCATCCGGAAGGTCTACGTGAAGGTGAGCCCGGCGACGCACAGCGACGACGTCCTCGCGGACCTCGCGACGCTTCAGGCGGCGAAGTAGCCGGCGGGGGATGGAATCGGGGAGCGGCCTCCGGGTCTAATTGCTCTTCGTCTCCTTGCCCTCCATGACGGTCTTCCATCCGCCCTTGTCGTCCGCTATGGACCACGAGAAGGAATAGGACGTCGGCGAGATCTCCTTCATGACGTAGCGGGCCTTGATCACCTTGCCCTGCATCTTCGACGAGCTCGTGTAGGTCCACGTGCCGCCCTTGAGCGTCCCTTTCGCGGATTCGCCCATGCCCATGTTGTCGATCCCGTAATACGTGTAGACCTTGTCCTCGCTGTTGTAGCCGAGAATGCCGAGATTCTTCATCTGGCCCGTGGGCGTCGTGCCTTCGCCGGTGCACTTGAGGAAGAAGCCGCCCGGGAACCACTCGCACACGTCGGAGCCGGTGACCTTGCCGGCGGGTCCGAAGGGGCTCTCCTTCATCTCTCCTTCGCTCGTCCACTTCCCCTCGAAATAGGCGAGGCGCTTGTGCTCCGGACCGGGCTGAGGCGGCCCCTTGGGCTTGTCCTCGGCCCGGAGCACGGACGTGGAGAGCGCCAGCAGAACGAAGGCGGCACAGAGAAGGCGCGGTTTCATGGGTGTCCTCCTTTCCTTCATCGCGCCGGAAGCTACACCCGCCGTCTTCGGGCGCACAAGGGAGATGTGCGAGCGAGCGAGAGAGCGGGTTCAGCGCCTCCGCGACCCGCCCATGATCCTCATGAGGAGCGCGACGCCCAGGCCCCACGCGCCGTTCAGGAGAAGCGCGCCCACGAGGAGGTCCGGCTTCCAGCCTCCGCCGACGGGCAGGCCCTTGAGCGGGAAGACGACGAAGAGCGCGACGACCGTCGGCAGGATCGCCCCGAGGAGGATCGCGAGAAGCCAGTGACGGGTGCCCGTGGCGCCCCGGATCATCAGCCACAGCGCGACACCCCAGAGGCCGCCCCAGAATGCGAGCGACAGCACGGACGGGATTCCGAGCGGCGGGACGGGCGCCATCACCCAGGGCTTGCGCGGGGTCGCGCCCGCCCCGTGAAGGAGCGCGAGAGCGCCCTGGTGGAAGACGAGCGTCGAGAGAAAACCGGCGAGGAAGGCCTTGGCGGTCGTCATTTGCCGAATGTATCGCACGAGTCCTCGCCGGAGAACCGGGGGGACTAGAATGCGCGCCCGAAACCGACCTGACGCGTTCGCGTGAAGCCGCGTGGAGGGCTCGCCTGATGGGAAAAGTCGCGGCACTTTGCCTGGCCCTCGGCCTGGCCGGGCCCGCACACACGCTCCTCGCGTCCGATCCGGCCCGATCGGCGGGAAGCGTCGATCCCGCCCTCTTTTCGGCGCTCCGCTGGCGCTCGATCGGTCCGTTTCGCGGAGGGCGCGTGCTGGCGGTGGCCGGCGTGCCCGGCGAGGCGGCGCACTTCTACTTCGGCGGCGTCAACGGCGGCGTGTGGGAGACGAACGATGCCGGCCGGACCTGGCGGCCGATCTTCGACGCCCAGCCGATCGGCTCCATCGGCGCGCTCGCCCTGGCGCCTTCGAATCCGAAGGTGATCTACGTGGGCACCGGCGAGGCCGACATGCGCTCCGACATCGCCCAGGGCGACGGGATGTACAAGTCCACGGACGGCGGGAAGAGCTTTGCCCACATCGGGCTTGGCGACTCGCAGCAGATCGGGAGGATCCTGGTCGACCCGCGCGACTCGGATCGGGTCCTGGTCGCGGCTCTCGGGCACCCCTACGGTCCCAACACCGAGCGCGGCGTCTTCCTTTCCCGCGACGGGGGGCGGGTCTGGCAGCGCGTGCTCTACCGCGACGAGAACACGGGCGCCATCGATCTCGCGTTCAAGCCGGGCGATCCCCGCGTCGTGTACGCGGCGCTCTGGCAGACGCGCCGGCCGCCCTGGGACGTCTACCCGCCCTCCCACGGGCCGGGCAGCGGCCTGTACAAGTCGACGGACGGGGGCGGCACCTGGACGGAGATCCGCGGCGGCGGCTTTCCCGCCGACCCGGGCCGCATCGGTCTCGCCGTGGCGCCGAGCCGGCCCGAACGCATCTACGCCGTCGTGGACGCCGAGCGCGGCGGCCTCTACCGCTCGGACGACGACGGCGCGAGCTGGACGCGCACGAGCGACGACGCGCGGATCTGGGGACGCGGCTGGTACTTCGGCGGGCTCGCGGTCGAGCCGCGCGACGCCGACGTCGTCTACGCGGGAAACACCTCGCTCTACCGGTCGCGGGACGGCGGCCGCACGTTCGCGCCGATCAGGGGCGCTCCCGGCGGGGACGATTACCACGAGCTCTGGATCGACCCGGTGAATCCCGAACGCCGCATGCTCGGCGTGGACCAGGGCGCGCTCGTCTCCCTGAACGGCGGCGAGACCTGGAGCTCCTGGTACAACCAGCCGACCGGGCAGTTCTACCGCGTCGCGACGGACAACCGCTTTCCCTATCGCGTGTACGGCTCGCAGCAGGACTCGGGCGCGGCCTCCGTTCCGAGCCGCACGACCCTGCACGACGGGATCAACCTGACGCAGCTCCAGATGATCACGGCCGGCGGGGAGAACGACGCGATCGCCCCGGATCCGCTCGACCCGGAGCTCATCTTCGGGGGCCGCGTCGAGAAGGTCGACCTCCGCACGCTTCAAACGCACACTCTCGATCCGGCCCTCGCGTTTCCGGGGCGCCACCGCTCGGTCTGGACGCTGCCGCTCGTCTTTTCGCGGCGCGACCCGCGCGTCCTCTACTTCGCAGACCAGCAGCTCTTCCGCACCGCGGACGGCGGCAAGAGCTGGAGCGCGATCAGCCCGGACCTCACGCGCGAGGACGCCGGCGCCCCGCCGAACCTCGACCCCGCGACGGCCGCCTGGGACGGCGGAACGGGCCCGCGGCGCGGCGTCATCTACGCGATCGCCCCGTCTCGCGTTGCCGACCGGGACATCTGGGTCGGCACGGACGACGGCCTCGTCTGGCGCACACGCGACGAGGGCGCCCACTGGACCGACGTCACGCCCCAGGCTCTCGGCGCGTGGTCGAAGGTCACGATGCTCGAGGTGTCGCACACCGAAAAGGACACGGCGTGGGCGGCCGTCGACCGGCATCGCCTCGACGACTTCGCGCCCTACGTATACCGCACGGTGGACGGCGGCAGGAGCTGGACGCTTTCGGTCTGCGGCATTCCCCGCGGCAGCTTCGTCAACGCGCTGCGCGAGGACCCCGATCGCCCCGGCCTGCTCTACGCCGGCACCGAGAAGGGCATGTACGTCTCGTTCGACGGCGGCGACGCCTGGCAGACCCTCCAGCTCAACCTTCCGGTGACCTCGGTGCGCGACATCGACGTGCACGGAGGCGACGTGGTGATCGCCACCCACGGCCGCGCTCTCTGGATCCTCGACGACGTCACGCCTCTCCGGCAGGTCGGCGCCGCTTCCGCGCACGAGGAAGTCTGGCTCTTCGCGCCTCGGGCCGCGGTGCGCGTGCGGCCGGCCGGGTTCACGGGCACGCCCATGCCCAAGGACGAGCCGATGGCGGAGAACCCGCCGCTCGGCGCGACGCTCGACTACGTGCTGGGGCGCGCGCCGGCGGGACCCGTGACGCTCGACATCCTCGACGAAAAGGGCGAGCTCGTGCGCCGGTACAGCAGCGCCGACAAGCTCCCGGAGCCGAGCCGCGACGAGCGCCGCCTGGCTCCGGAGTGGCTCAAGCCTCCCGTCGTGCTTCCCGCGACGCCGGGAATGCACCGCTTCGTCTGGCCGCTCCGCTATCCGGCCCCGCCGACGCTCGCGAAGGGAAACACGTTCGCGGACGGGGTCTGGGCGCGGCCGGGCCGCTACACCGTGGAGCTGCGCGTGGACGGACGGCGCGTCACGCGCCCGCTCGCCGTGGAACCCGACCCCCGCGTCCCGCTTCAAGCCGAAGCTCACGAACGGCAGTTCGACCTGGCGCGGCGCGTGGAGCGGGCGCGTGAGTCGGCCGCCGTCGCGATGAAGGAGGCCGAGGCGCTGCACAAGCAGCTCGTCGCCCGAGCCGCTGCCCTGCCCGCCCCCGCCCCGCCGGCCGCCGCTTCGCGGGCCGCGGCCGCTCGACCCGTCAGTCCCGCCGTTTCGCTGTCCCGGGCGATGGCGGCCCTCGACGCGGAAGAGCAGGCGATCTCCGAGCGCGAGGAGCCGGACCCGCGCTCCGTCCCGCCACCCCCGAAGAGCATCTCCAGCCTGCGCTTTCTCGAGGGCGCGCTCGCGAAGCTGGCTTCGGCCGTGGACGGCGCCGACGCCGACCCGACGCCGGATGTCCGGGCGGGATTCGCTCAGCTCGAGTCCACGCTGGGAAAGACGCTCGCCGCGTGGGAAGCCCTGAAGGCGGGGAGTCTCGCGGCGTTGAACGCGAGGCTGCGTCAGGCCGGCGAGCCGCCTATCGGGCTGTAAAGTCCGCACGAGGCGCCCGCCCCTTCCGCACCGCATGGTCTTTCGACCGTGGCACACGATCGCCGGCGAGGCCGCGCGGCCGTCGCGCCGATTTACGAACGATCCGCGATCGCCGACGACGGGCCTCCGACCGAGACCGGTTCGCACTTCGTCGCTTACGGCCTCGGCTGCGTCTCCGTCGCGTTCCGCGCGCTGGCACCGCCACGCTGCGCCTACCGGCGCGGCGCCGCGGCGGCTCCGGGCTACATGGCGCCGCCTGCCGGCGGGCTACCGAGGCACTGCCTGAGGCCGACGCGTTGCCGTCGGGATCGTGGACGCGGCGAGTAGCCCGTCGGCTGCCTCACGAACCGGCGCACCAGCTCCCGCGTCTCGATTCACTGACCATCGGCCCGAATCCGTCGGCACCTCGAACTGAGACGGCCGTTTCCCTTCCGCGAGCCCGCGACGAGTCGGCATGCGACGACGCGGACGACGGCACCGTCGCTCAGGACGCGCGATCTCACGCGGCGCCGGAGTACAGGAACCGCTTGATCTTCTTCGTCGGGGTCTTCTGGAACTCCTCCGAGAAGACGTCGATCTTCGCGATCGAGGCGTACGGGGGAAGGATGCGGTTCAGCGCGAGGCGGTTCTTCTCCATCCTCTGGACGAGCTCGCGCTCGTCGAGCCGAAGCTGGTCGACCCGCTCGAGGTCGGGGTAGACGAGGCCGAAGAGCTTTCCGTTCCGCTCGATCACGAGGGATTCCCCGACGAAGGGCAGGCTGTTCAGCTTCGCTTCGATCTCCTCGGGGTAGATGTTCTGCCCCGACGGCCCGAGGAACATCGTCTTCGAGCGTCCGCGGATGAAGATCGTCCCTTCGGCGTCGACGACGCCGAGGTCGCCCGTGTGGAGCCAGGCGTCCGCGTCGATCGCCGCCGCCGTGGCGTCCGGGTTCTTGTAGTAGCCGGCCATGACGTTCGCTCCCTTGACGAGGATCTCGCCCGGCACGGCCCGCGGGTCGGCCGAGTCGATCCTCACCTCGAGCGTGTCCACGGTCCGCCCGACGCCGCCCGGCTTGTGATCGCGCCAGCCGGAATAGCTGATCAACGGCCCGCACTCGGTCATGCCGTACCCGCACGTGAACGGAAAGCCGATCGCGAAGAAGAAACGCTCGACGTCGCCGTTCAGGGCGGCCCCGCCGATCACGATCTCCCGGAACCGGCCCCCGAACACCGCGACGAGCTTTTCGCGGATCTTCCGATGGAGGATCCGCCTCACCGGCGGGATCTTCATCAGGAGCTTCGTCGTCTCCTTCTCGAGGGCCGGCCGCAGCCTCTTGGCGTAGATCTTCTCGATCACGAGCGGCACCGAGAGGATGAGCCGCGGGCGGACCTTCGAGAACGCCTCGAGAATGATCTGGGGAGAGGGCGTCTGCGCGAGAAACGTGATCGCGCAGCCGGACGTGAACGGGAAGAGGAACTCGAAGGCGCAGCCGAACGCGTGCGCGAGGGGAAGGAAGGAGACGATCGTGTCTCCCGGCTCCAGAGGCATGTGCCTTTTCGCGAAGACGACGTTCGCGAGCAGGCTCCGGTGCGGAAGCATCACTCCCTTGGAAAATCCGGTCGTTCCCGACGTGTAGACGATCGCGGCGAGCTTCTCGTCTCCGACGGCCGCGAGCTGAAAGCGCTCGGGCGGCTCCTGCGGGCGACGCGCATCCCGAGCCGGCGCCAGGACGTCGGCGAGGCTCCGCGCGAGGCTCTCCTTTCGGCAATGGAGGACGTGAAAATCCGTCAGCGAGAAGACGGCCGCGACGTCGCGCAGCTTCTCCGCGTCGAGAGAAGAGAAGAGGGGGTCCGCCACGAAGAAGAGGACGGCATCGGAGTGGTTCACGATGTGATGCACGTCGTCGGGGCGGAAATCGGGAAGGATCGGGACGACGACGGCTCCGTACGTGACGCTGGCGAGCCAGACGACCGCCCAGCTCGCGGAGTTCCGCCCGAGAAGGGCGATCTTGTCGCCGGGCCCGACCCGGCAGATCCGGAAGACCTCGTGGAGCCGAATGATCTCGTCCGCGACCTGCCCGTAGGTCAGCGTCCGGCCCTCCCAGTCCGTCAGCGCGGGGCGCGTCCAGTTGCGCCGCACGCTTTCGCCGATGAGGTCGACGAGGCTCTCCTGGGTCGGGGTCGCATCGGCTTTGGCGTTCATGGAAGCGTGATTATTGGTTCATGACGCGCGGATCGCGCACTGAAGCACCTGCATGGCGCATCCGGGGCAGGGCGAAGGAGGAAGTACGGCCTCGACCCTGCGGATCGAATCAGGCTATCGTCGAAAGGCGTGAGCGAGACCGGCCCCCTCGTCCGAAACGTCTCGGACACCGCGCTCTGGGTCGCCGTGTACCGCGCGCGCGAGACGGAACGTCCCGACGCGCTCTTCCGGGATCCTCACGCGCGGCGGCTGGCCGGCGCGCGCGGCGAAGAGATCGCGGCCTCGATGCCGTTCTCGGACAAGGCGACGTGGGCCTGGGTGGCGCGCACGGTGCTCTTCGACCAGTTCATCGAGCAGCAGGTCCGGGCGGGAGCGGATCTCGTCGTCAATCTCGCTGCGGGTCTCGACGCGCGGCCGTACCGCATGGCCCTGCCTCCCTCCCTGAAGTGGGTCGAAGTCGATCTCCCGGGGATCCTCGCGTACAAGGAGGAGATCCTCGCCGGTGAAAAACCCGTCTGCGCCCTCGAGCGCGTCCGCCTCGACCTGCACGACGCGGGCGCCCGCCGCGAGCTCTTCGAAAGGCTGGGACGGGGCGCGCGGCGAGCATTGGTCGTCACCGAGGGACTCCTGATCTACCTCACCGCGGAGGAGGTCGCTTCGCTCGCCCGGGACCTCGCGGCGCCGCCGGGCTTCCGGAGCTGGGTCCTCGACATCGCGTCGCCCGGACTCCTCCGGATGATCCAGAAGGACTCGGGCACGCAGCTCAGCGCGGCCGGCGCCGCCTTGAAGTTCGGACCTCCCGAAGGGCCCGGGTTCTTCGTGCCTCACGGCTGGAAGCCGGTCGACGTCCGCTCGCCGTTGAAGACCGCCGCGCGCCTGAAGCGGCTGTCGTTCGGGATGCGGATTCTCGCGAAGCTGCCGGAGTCGTCGGGCGCGCAGGGCTCGCGACCCTGGTCGGGCGTGTGCCTTTTCGAGAGGGCCTGAGAGCGGACGCGGCGTCAGGTGGCGTCGGGTGTGCGGCGAAGAAGGCCGGGCATCGGGAAGTCCTTCGCATTGTCCGTCATCAACACGAGATCGTGCGTGAGGGCGGTGGCGCGCGATCAGGCAGTCCGGCAGAGTGAGCGTCCTGCCGCGGGTCGCCCATGTCGCGGCGCAAGACGTACCGGCCTTTTCGGCGATGTCGCGGGTGATGTCGTAACTGCTCGAGGCTGGCAGCCACGTATGAGCGACGGTCGGACGGCGTTCCTCGAGCGCATGCCCGCAACACCTCCGCGACTTGATCGCCGTGACACGCGAGCACGCGTGCCCGTCCGCCAGCAAGCGACTCGAGCATGTGCGGCTCGCCGCCGGACGCCGCGGAGAGCCGTCGATGACTGCACGGACGTGTCGCCACGGAGGTAGGTGCTCAACTGGGTTTGTGAGTCGGCGCCCGAGCCGCCGCTCACCCACGGCGCCGCAGCCTCCGGACCCAGTGCGTCACACCTTTCCCGTGCTCGGGGTGATCCTCGCGTCGCCTCGCACCAGCCGTGGCATTTCACGGCTTTCAATTGTTCGAGGCGGCTCAACCCTTCCCGCTCGACGCCGCCTGAACGATGGACCAGCTTCGCCGCCGCTTTCCGACCTGCGCGTCGATCGCGGATCGACCCTCCCGAAGCCGGATGGCGACGTGCGTGCGTTTGGTGAGGGTTACTGCCATGTCATCGAGTCCTTCGGCCCACTGGATGTTCAACAGATAGACGTGGGCTTCGCCGAGGGGACAGGCTCCCTGAGCTCCCGGCGTCAGTGCCTCGTCGGAGGCGCGCGGAGAGTTTCATTCGCCAGCGGCACCCCGAGCTCGTGGAGCAGGAACGCGTCGACGTCGGTGTGGAGCGAGACGAGGTCCTTCACGCCCGCTCCGATTCCGCCGTGGCCGGTGCTGCCGCTCGTGCGAAGGAGCACGGTCGCCTTCGGGTCTGCCGCCTGCAGGCGCGCGACCATCTTCCGCGACTGCATCGGGTCCACGCGCGGGTCGTTCGCACCGGTCGGCATGAGGATCGCGGGATAGCGCGTCTTGTCCTTGACGTGGTGGTAGGGCGAGTACGCGTAGAGCGCCTTGAACTGCTCGGGGACCTTCACGGTGCCGAACTCCACCGTGTTGAACTGGCCGTTCGCGGAAGTCTCGACGCGGAGCATGTCGTAGATGCCGACGTGCGAGACGACGGCGCGGAACAGCTTCGGCGCCTGCGTGAACGCCGCGCCCATCAGGAGGCCGCCGTTCGAGCCGCCCTCGATCGCGAGCCTGGCGGGGCTCGTGACCTTCAGCTCGATGAGCCGGCGCGCGCAGGCGAGGAAGTCGTCGAAGACGTTCTGCTTCTTCGTGAGGCGGCCCGCGTCGTGCCATTCCTCGCCGAACTCGCCGCCGCCGCGCAGGATCGCGAAGACCAGAACGACGCCCCGCTCCGTGTAGACGTGCGCGAGGTCGCTGTACCCGGGCGTTTGCGAGATCCCGAAGCCGCCGTACCCGGTCAGGACGACGGGGTTCCGGCCGTCCCGCTTCGTGCCCTTCCGCTGGAGGATGAACATGGGGACGCGCGTGCCGTCCTTCGAGAGCGCGCTCTCCTCGAGCACCTCGGCGTCCGAGTAGTCCGCGACGGGCGGCCGGCCCACGACCGTGGGCGTCGAGGCCTTCTTCGCCGGGTCGAAGACCCAGCCCGCGTACGGGCTGAGGAAGCTCGTGATGCCGTAGAACACGCTGTCCCCGTCGAGACCTCGGAGCTCTTCGGCCGCGGAGACCGGGGGAGTCGGCAGCTCCTCGACGAGATTCCCGTCGAGGTCGTAGGCGCGGAGGCGGCTCTTTCCGCCGAGCGCCTCGATCGTGTAGAGGCGGGACCGGGTCGTCTCGATCGCCTCGATCACGCTCGCGCGCTGGTCCAGCACGGTTCGCGCGGCGGCGAGCGCGGGATTCTTCGCGGGGATCCGGAGGACGCGCCTTCTCGGGGCGCCCTTTTTCGAGATCGCCCAGATGGATCCGTCCCGGCCGAAGCGCGCCTCGATGAGGCCGTCCGCGAACGTGCTGAGGGTCTGCCAGGTCGTTGCGCCGTCGGGGAGAAAGTAGACGGCGTAGTCGCCGCTGTCGCCGTTCTGGACGAGGGCGAGGTGGAGCCGTCCGTCCTCGCTGGCGCGAAGGGAAATCTCCGCGATGCGCGGGAGCTCCCTGCCCATCGAATAGCGGTCTTCTGCGGCCGGCGTGCCGAGCGTGTGAAAGAAGACCTGCTGGTAGAAATCGAGGTCTTCCTTCGGACGCTCGCCCTCGTGGGGATAGCGCGTGTACCAGAGGCCCCTGGAATCCGAGGTCCAGGCGAGGCTTCCCCCGCCCGTGCCCACCTGAACCCGCGGAATCAGGTCGCCGGTCTCCACCCCCGTCGCGACGTCGTAGACGTGGAGCGTGCCCGCCTCGCTTCCGCCCTCCGAGAGGGAGACGGCGAGCTTGCTGCCGTCGGGCGAGGGCACGAACCAGTCGAAGGTCGTGTGACCGGTCGGATCGAGGACGTTCGGGTCGACCAGCGTCCGCATTCCCTCCGTGCTCGTCAGCGACGGCAGGAGAACGATCCATGGCTGCTGCTTTCGCGCCGGATCCAGACAGACGGCGAAGAACTTTCCCGCCCGCGGAACGAGACCTGCGATGGATGGGGGCCGGGCCGTCAGCAGGTGCTCGATGCGCGCGCGGAGGGCGGAAGTGCCCGGCAGGCGGTCGAGGTACGCACGGGCGCGCGCGCTCTGGGCATCGCTCCACGCCTTGACCTTCGGGTCGTCTCCGTTCTCGAGCCAGCGATAGTCGTCGACGACTCGGACGCCGTGGTACGTGTCCGAGACGGGGATCTTCGGTGTGCCCGGCTGCGTCGCGGCGATGGCCGAGGCGGCGCAGACGAGCGAGGCCAGGAGGGCGGTTGGCTGTGCGTATTTCACGCGGGCATCGTATCGGAGCTCATTTTCGCCGGGGAATAACTTCTCGTCTCGCGTGGTCTCTCCTCCCGAGCCCCGGGAGACGCCCGGTCGGCAGAAAGGACACAAAGATCATGAACAAACACACTTTCTCGGGGAACTCTCTTCATCGCCTTCGCGATCGCGGCCGCGGGCGCCGCGGCGGTTCCGGCCACCGCCGCGACGACGATCGTCCTGGACCGGAGCCTTCCGCCCGAAGTGAAGGTCACGGGCACGCACTTCGACGTCGACGAGAAGCTGGGCCGCGTGCGCCTCGCCGTCGACCTCTACGACGAGTCGTTCGAGGGAAACAGCTTCTCCGAGACGGTCGTCGTTCCCGGGCTCACGTTCGACCGTGAGCGCCGGGAGGTGCGGTACGAAAGCGGGGGGCCGGCCGTCACGTGCGCGCAGCCCAGGAAGTTCCTGTGGGCGACGACGTACAAGGAGACGGACGCCTGCCGGATCACCGTGCGGAGCGAGCCGCGAATCGCGGACGCCGGCTCCGGAGAGCGCGCTCTGACAGGCTGGGTCGTCGAGCTCGCGACGGTCGAACCCACGAGATCCGCCGCGCTGAAGCGCTGATGCGGGGTCGCCGGGCGTCTCTTCGAGGCGCCCGTGCGATAGTCTTTTCCCGCGATGCCCGACCAGATCGAGGTCAGGAACCTGCGCAAGCAGTTCCCGAAGGTCCTGGCCGTGGCGGGCGTGGACCTCTCCGTCGGCGCCGGGGAGGTCTTCGGCCTGCTCGGACCGAACGGCGCCGGGAAGACCACGACGCTCGAGATGATCGAGGGCCTCACGCCGCCGGACGCCGGCGAGATCGAGGTCTGCGGGCTCACGTGGAGCCGGGACGCGCAGCAGATCCGGGCGCGCATCGGCGTGCAGCTTCAGGCGACGAGTCTCTACAACAAGATCACGCCGCGGGAGGCCCTCGACCTCTTCGGCAGCTACTACCCGAAGAGGCGGGCGACCGGGGAGCTCCTCGACCTCGTTCAGCTCGGAGACAAGGCCGACTCCTATCACGTCACGCTCTCCGGCGGGCAGGCCCAGCGTCTCGCGCTCGCCCTGGCGCTCGTGAACGATCCCGAGGTCGTCTTCCTGGACGAGCCCACGGCGGGCCTCGACCCCCAGGGGCGAAGGTCCCTGTGGGACGTCGTGCGCAGGATGAAGGCCGAGGGGCGTACCACGATGCTCACCACGCACTACATGGACGAGGCCGAGGCGCTCTGCGACCGGCTCGCGATCCTCGATCACGGCAGGATCCTGCGCTCCGGCACTCCGGCGGAGCTCATCGCCGGCCTCGGAATCCCGAGCGTCATCGAGCTCACGTTCGACGGGGCCGCGCCCGAGCCCGGCGCGTTCGCGGCGCGGCTCGGCCTCGCCGGTCGAGGCGCGGGGCGACGTCTGGGAGATCCCGACGCCGGACCCGAAGGCTCTCCTGCCGCGGCTCCTCACGGCGATCGAGAGCGAGCGCCTCGCCTACAACCAGGTCCACGTGCGCCGCGCGACGCTCGAGGACGTTTTCCTCCAGCTCACCGGCCGCAGCCTGCGCGATTGAGCGGAGAAACCGCGATGCACCTGCCGAATCCGTTCCGGCTCCTCGTGGCAGCAGTTTCGCATCGAGTGGCGGCTCTACGTGCGGGATCGCGGCGCCATGTTCTGGACGTTCCTCTTCCCGCTGCTGATGCTCTTCGCCTTCGGCGTGATCTTCCGCGCGGACGGGCCGCCCGTCCTGAAGGTCGTGCGGGTTCCGCCCGCGCTCGAGTCGTCGCGCGATCGGGCGTTCCTGAAGGCGCTCGAGGAAGTCGCACCTCACGATCGAGACGGTCGACGCCGCCAGAGGCAAGGCGGCGCTGGGAGAAGGGCGAGACGATGGCGCAGCTCGAGAGCGAAGGCGACGGGCTATCGCCTGCGTCTCAACAGCTACCTCGTCGCGCAGGGCCAGGTCGCGGCGCAGGCGGCGAACCAGGCCTTTCTCGTGGCGCAGGCCCGCCTCACCGGCTCGCCCGAGCCGGAGCGCATCCCGGTCGTCGTCGAAAGCCCGGGCCACGCGCATTCCGCCAACTACGCCGCGTTCCTGGTGCCGGGCTTGATCGGGCTCAACCTCCTCACCATGGGCCTCTTCACAGTGGGGATGGTGACCGTTTCGTATCGCGAGAAGGGCAAGTTCCGCCGCCTCGCCGTCACGCCGCTCCCGAAGTGGGTCTTCCTCCTCGGCCAGATCCTGCAGCGCGTCACGGTCGTCGCGCTCCAGACGGCGCTGCTCCTCGTCGCGGCGCGATTGGGGTTCCGCATCGCGAACCAGGGCTCCTATCCGCTGTTCGCCGCCCTCGTCGTGTTCGGCACCGCGACGTTCCTCGCGATGGGGTTCGCGCTTTCGAGCTTCGCGTCCACCGTCGAGACGTACGGCGCGATCTCGAACCTCGCCTTCTTCCCGATGATGCTGCTCTCGGGCGTCTATTTCCGCCTCGACAGCGCGCCGCAGTGGATGCAGAAGGCCGTCTTCATCCTGCCGCTCTCGCCGTTCCTGCGCGTGCTGCGCGCGGTGTTCAACGACGGAGGCACGCTCTCCGGCCACGGCGCCGGGCTCGCCATCCTCGGCGCCTGGGCGATCCTGTCGTTCGTCCTCGCGGTCAAGCGGTTCCGCTGGGTCTAGTACCCCGTAACGGGTATAGCGATAGCGGCGTTCGGAGCGCCGCGGGGCCAGATGCGCGACGCCGCGAGAACGTGGCCGTCCGATCTCGGAGGAGCGGCAACAAAGCAGATGGCCCCGCGCCGCCCGAACGGCGGGCCTACTTGGCCGGCGTCGTGAGCGGCTTGCCTTTCTCGGCGACGAACACGGCGGCCAGTTTCGCGGTGACGGTGCCGGCGTTGATCGCGTTGTGAACCTTGCCCGGCAGGACGTGGAACACCTCGCCGGCCTTCAGCGTCGCCGTGGGAATGCCTTCGTTCTCGAGCGAGATCGTGCCTTCCAGGACGAACGCGAAGACCTCGGCGGGGTGAGTGTGTTTCCCTTCCTGCGCGCCCACGGGTAATTCCACCAGGGCCATGACCGCCTCGCGGTCCGGAATGGCTCATGTCCTGCTTCAGGACGACGTTTCGTTTTACCTGCGGGGGTTGCTGGGCGTTCGAGCGCCAGCCCGCCGGCGAATCCAACGGCGACGACGACCGAAAAGATTCCGGCTCTCTTCGATTTCAGGTGGTTCATGACGTCTCCTTCGTCTACTTTGTCCTGAGGACGGCCTTGAAAGTCAGACTTCTGTTCGACGGACGGCGAAATGCTACGGGACGGTGCGAAATCAGGCAAGGTCTCGCCGTCGAATTTCTGAGAAAGGGTAAATGGGCGCGGGCGCTGCAGGCTGCGCGGCGCCCGAAAAAGCCGTCGGTATACAGAAGATCCGTGCCCAAACGGCTAACGCGAAACGGCGAGATCTCAGCGCGAAAGAACGAACGAGCCGGACACCGGATTGCAGCAGCCGAACCCCGTGGCGCCGCCCGTGAACGTTCCGGAAATCGCGTTGCGGCTCACGGTGGCCGTCCCGGTGGCGGATCCCGAGCAGGGCGCCGCGAAGAACAGGGTGAAAGTCGCGGACTTCCCTCTGATCTCGCCCGCGACGGTGCCGCCGCCGAAGCCCGGGATGAGAGCGCTGAAGGTGCAGCCCACCTGAGCCACGATCACGGGTCCGCTGCCGGAGCCTCCGCAGGAATTGCTGAACGTGCCGTCGTAGGTGCCGGCGATGTCGTCGCAGTTGAAATACGGTTCCGAGGGGGACCTTCGCCCGATGCCGCACGAGGTCAGCGACAGGAAGATGCCGGAGAGCGCGGCGATCCGCAGGGCGGAAGTCACCGCCGAGAGCGGCATCGAGCCTGAAAGGCTCGAAGGAAGGCGACTGCGGAAGGTCTTGAGCATTGCTGTCGGCCCACGAGCGGGACCTCCAACACGCAAGAGGTATGCCGAAGATGCGTCCTCCTGACGGTACGCGGCAGGGCATCGCGCCGGTCAGCGGGGCGCCGCGCTGTGACGGACGCCGTCGAGAAACTCGGCGGCGACGTCGGCCGGCCGCCGGTGCTTCCCGACGACGAGGTTGTTGAGCTTTTGCATCACCTGCGTCGTAATCCCGCCGCACAGCTCCTCGAGTGCCGCCCGGGCCCCCGGGACGCGGGCGAAGAGGTCCTCTCTCAAGACGAACGCGGCTTCGTAGGGCGGAAAGAAATTCCTGTCGTCGTCGAGCACCTTGAAATCGCGCTCCGCGAGAATGCCGTCCGTGGAATTCCCGGCCACGAGGTCGACCTGGCCGCCTTCGAGCGCGGCATAGAGGAGGCCGAGGTCCATCGTCTTCGGCGTCCCTTCGAGAGGCAGGGCATACGTCTTCTGAAGGCCGGCGAGGCCGTCGGGGCGCTGCAGGAACTCGTAACCCACGCCGAGCACCCAGCCCTTCTTCCTCCGCGCGGCCTGGCTGAGCGTCGCGATTCCCGAGGACCTCGCGTCGGCGCCGCGGATGACCAGCGCGAACGTATCGTTGAACCCGAGCGGGGGCAGCCAGGCGAGCTTCCAGCGCGAGCGATATTCCCCCGCGACCGTGTCGAAGACGGTCTTCGGGTCGGCCGCGGCGGGGAGCTTCAGGATCGCCGTGAGGGCCGTGCCCGTGTACTCCGGATAGAGATCGATCTCCCCGGCGACGAGCGCCGCGTGCGCGAGGAGCGTGCCGCCGATGTCGAGCGTGCGCGTGACGCGCGTCCCGAGCCGCCTTTCGAGCTGCTGCGCGGCGATCTCGCCGAGGATCTCCTGCTCGGTGAAGTTCTTCGACCCGACGACGACCGTGCGGGAACGCCCGCAACCCGTCAGGCAGGCGTTCGCGAAAGTCGCCGCGAGGGCGACCGCGAGCCCGGCCGTCAGGGACGCGCGAGTCGCCGCTCGATCCATCCGAGACCTCCGTCGGCCGCGAGCGCCAGGAGCGCCGCGGGCACCGCGCCCGCGAGTATCTGCGAGGTATCGACCGAGGCGAGGCCGCGGAAGATGAAGACGCCCAGGCCGCCGCCGCCGATGGCCGCCGCGATCGTGGCCGTGCCGATCGTCGTGACCGTGGCGACGCGCACGCCGGCGAGGATCGTCGGGGCCGCGAGCGGCAGCTCGACCTGGAACAGGCGCTGCCGGCCGGTCATCCCCATCGCCACGGCGGACTCCACGACGGCGGAATCGACGCCGAGGATCCCGGTGAGCGTGTTGCGCAGGATCGGAAGGAGCGCGTAGAGGACGAGCGCGACGATCGCCGTTCTCTTGCCGATGCCTCCGATGAAGGGAAGAGGAATGAGGAAGCCGAAGAGAGCGAGGCTCGGGATCGTCTGGACGACGTTCGTGAATCCGAGGACGGCGGAGCGCCAAGCCGCTCTTCGGGTGAGAGAGATCCCCGCCGGGATGCCGATCAGGGACGCGGTCAGGAGCGCGACCGCGACGAGCACGACGTGTTCGCCCGTCAACGCCGCGATCTCGTGCGCGAGAGTGGCCGGCATCAGGCCACCGGAAGGTCCTCGAGCGCCGCGAGGAAGACCCGCGCCTCGCCGCTCTTCGCCGCGAGGAACTCGCGAGGCGTCGAGACGATCTCGAGGCGCCCTTCGTGAAGCAGCGCGATCCGCGTCGCGAGCGCGAGCGCTTCCCGGACGTCGTGTGTGACGAAAAGCGAGGTCTTCGTCCACGTGCTTCGGAGGGCCAGAAACTCGCGCTGGAGGTCGCGGCGCGTCACGGGGTCGAGCGCGCCGAACGGCTCGTCCATGAGAAGAAGCGACGGCTCCGCGGCGAGCGCGCGAGCCACGCCGACCCGCTGCCGCTGGCCTCCCGACAGCTCTCTCGGATATCGCGACCGGAACTCCCCGGGCGGAAGGCCGACGCGCGAAAGCAGCTCGTCGACACGCGCTTCGATACGGGCGGGCTCCCACCCCACGAGCCGGGGCACGACGGCCGACGTTCCTCGCGACCGTGTAATGTGGAAAAAGCCCCGCCTCCTGGATTACGTAGCCGATCCGGCGCCTGAGGAGAATCGGGTCCCATTCGCGCGTGGGCTTCCCCTCGACGTAGACGTCGCCGCAGATCGGCGTGAGGAGCGCGTTCACCAGCTTCAGGGCGGTCGTCTTTCCCGAGCCGCTCCGGCCGAGGAGGACGAGCGTCTCGCCGGCCGCGACCTCGAGATCGAAATGGTGGAGGACCTCTTTCCCGCGAATGCCGTACGAGACATCCCGGAAAGCGATCGCCGGTTCCATCTGGAGTCAGTATATCGGCGAGCCGGGCTCCAGGGATGATCGCGCGTCGGCCGGCATTCATTCCGGCACAGGTCTGATCTCGAATCGTCCAGAAGAAATCAGGGCGAACACGCACTCGGCTCCGCTCGCACACTTCGCCGAATGGCTCGTGTTGGCGGGAATCTCCGAGTAGGAGCCGGGGCCGAGCTTCTTCTCGGTGGATCCTGCGTAGTTCACGAGGACCGTTCCCGAAATGACGACCAGCCGCTCCACCGAAGGGTGGGCGTGGAGCGGAGGCGCGAAGCCGGCTGGAAACTTACGAAGCATTCCGTGTTCTCCCGTCTGCGGATCTCCCCACAACAGGACGCTCCTCACACCTGGTAGCCGTTTGTCTTCTTCCCACCTCATCTCGTCAGCGGCCCAGAGTTTGGGTGTCTTGGATGGCTCCTCGGCAGCCGAAGTGGCGCTCGCCGATGCCCACGCACACCAGGCCAACCCGACACAACCGGCAATTCGACTGACGCTGCGGCCATTGCTCATGAACTACTCCTTTCCCTTGACTGCTCTTGAAAGAGAAGCGGCTGGCTCGTGTTGGAACGAGATCCACGAAATGTGGGTTCTCACGAGGCGCACGTTCGTGACTTGGGCTGCGTGTTCACTTGTCCTTTCGGAGATCAATCTTCCGCACCACAGCCTTGGACGGGAGCAAGGTCAGGGTGCCCGTCAGCATCGCGCCATTCACCGTGAGTCGGCACAGGGCATGAAACCGAGGAGTATCGAACTCCGAAGTCCAGCTGCCGCTCTTCGCGTCGTGTGTGAACTCGAGAATGCCCATGGAGACACGCTTCCCGTCGACGATCTTGTCGGCTTTGGCTGTCACCGTGTTTGGGTTCCCCGGGCTCGCGTTGATCTCGTAGACGACCTGCTCGTCGTTGCAGGCTGGCGCCGCCTGCCGATCGACACAGACCGAAGATCCAGACCAGGTGCCAACGATCTCGTCCACGGTGCCACCGCCCTGCCCCTCGCCCTGAGCGAGGCGTGCCGTCAAGACGAAGGCCGCGACTGGGACCCGCCAACAGCTCATCGCATCCTCCTGTAGCCTGTGGTTCGTCGGCTTGGTTCTTCAGGCGGCGCGGCCGCCTCCCGGAAACAGGGCATAGACGTGGAAGTCTCGAGCGATGCCTCTGGCAATGCGAAACTGGCCGAGGGTGCCTTCGCGCGAGAAGCCGAGCTTCTCGAGCAGACGAATCGATGGCGCGTTGCTGGTCATGACGAAGGCATGAACCCTGTTGAACCCGGCTGTGTGAAACGCCCACGACAGGACCTGCTGCGCAGCGGCGCGCATGAGGCCGCGGCCCCAGAATGACGGGCTGAGGTCATACACCAGTTCAGCGTGCGCGTGAGGCAACGACCAGTTGGAGAAGCCGCAAGTGCCGATGAGGCCATCGCTGGCGTCGGCCAGGGCCCAGCGACAGGATGCCGCGTGTAGATAGCCGTCGAGCGCGCCAGTGACCATGGCCTCGACTGCCGCAGAGCTCATCACTGGGAAGCTCGTGTGCTCGATGACGAGCGGATCGGACAGGTACGCGTGCCATGCGGTGGCGTCTGACAGCCGCAATGGTCGGAGGCGGAACTGGCCGAGGGACCACGTGGGTGGCGCGACGACTGCTTCTACGGTTGGAGGGGTCAGCATGAGCTTCCTTGCGACGCCTAACCATATCAAGCTCGGCGGCGAGCGTAGCGCGTCCGCTGCAGCGTTGTCAGGCAACCCTGAGGAGCCTCCGAAAGGCCATGCCGGCGGCCGCGACGACCGCGCAGGGAGCCCATACCCACGTGAGCTCGGACTTCAAGATGCGAACGCCCCAGCTGGAGAAGAAAGCGCGGACCCCGATGGGTGAGACAACGAGGACGTGCCAGGGGAAGAAATACCGTTGGTTCGAGAACGGGCTGAAGAATGCCACGCCCGGTCCGCCGGTTGTCAGGGCGTCGAGCGCACCGTGAGACGCGATGGCGACGAAGAGCACGGCGAACGCGACGAGCGGCGTAGACCCGAGGCTTCGGGCGAAAAGCGAGCCGAAGGCAGCCAGGAGAAACGCGAAGCAGAGGGAGTGCGTGAAACCACGGTGACCGAACACGTGGAACGCCGGGATGCCCGCCCAGAAGCCGAGAGAGTCGATGTCGGGGAGAACGCTGGCCGTACAGGCCGCCATGGTGAGGGCTGCTGGAACACGGCGCGAGCCAAGCGCGACGGCTACCGCAAGTGGGACGGCCGGATGAGAAAGTACTGACGCCACGACGGGTGTCTAGGGGTTGCCTAACGATACCAAGCTCAGCGGCGAGCGAAGAGAGTCCGCTGCAACGACGGGTCAGGCGGCGCGTCCACCGGAGGCGAGGGCGCAACGGCTTGACCGAAGACAAGAACTACTCGGTGCTCTCCGTCAGAGGCGATTTCCATCCGGCGAGTCGCGAGCTTAAGCTGGAACGTAAGTCAACCTGATCACATCCTCGCCAATCCGATCATTAGTCATAAGGCGGAGCGGCGGCCGGGGTCCGGCGAAATATGGCTTGCCGTGACCAAGCACGACGGGGTGCAGGTAGATTCGATACTCATCGATCAGGCCAAGTTCAGTGAGGCTTTGCGCCAAGCCAGGGCCAGCAACTTCGATCTCCCCGTTGCGCTCGACCTTCAGCTTACGGATCGCGCCCTCAAGATCATCCTGAACAAGCGTGGCGTTGGGGCCGACCGACTTCAACGAGCGCGAGACGACCCATTTCGGCTGGTTCCGCCACGCAGCTGCGAAGACGTGTTCCTCCGCATCCCATTCAGGATGATCGTCGTCCCAGTAACGCATGACCTCATACATTTGGCGACCGTACACACTGCCCGCCAACCCCTGAGCCTCCTCGATGAAGTGGCGGAAGAGTGTGGGGCTTGGCGCAAACGCCATATGGTCGACGTAGCCGTCCAGGGACTGGTTCATTCCGAACACGACCGTAGCCATACCACTTCCTTTTCACATCCGCGCAGTTCTGATTGCGTTATGCAATCGGCTGGTGGCCGGGCACCGTCTGTCCGCGGTCGGGAGCGCCGTAGAAGTAGACCTGCGCCCAGTGAATATCAGGGAAAAAGGCTCCCTCGCGTCAGTCTTCGATCTGCTGGGCGAGGTAGTTCGGCAGCCCGATCTCCTCGATCTGCCCGAGCTGCGCCTCCAGCCAGTCGATGTGCTCCTCTTCTTCCTTCAGGATCTTCTCGAGCAGGAGCCGCGAGCCGTTGTCACCCTTCGCGCGGCACGCCTCCAGACCCGCGTTCAGGCGCGCGACGGCCGTCCGCTCGACCTCGAGATCGAAGCGGTGCTGCTCGGGGACGGTCTGCCCGACCTGGATCTTGAAGTAGCGCTGCATGTTCGGGGCGCCCTCGAGGTACAGGATGCGCTCGATGAGCTCCTGCGCGTGCTTCATCTCCTCGATCGACTCGGTGCGCGAATGCTCGGCGAGCCGCTTGTAGTGCCAGTTGCGGCACATCATCGCGTGGATGAAGTACTGGTTGACGGCGGTGAGCTCGGCCGTGAGCACCTCGTTCAGCAGGGTAATGACATCGTCGTCTCCGCGCATTCTTCCTCCGGGTCGCGAGCTTATCAGCCGTTTCTGGAACGGCCGGCGAGGTAGGACTCGAGGTCGGGGCGGCACGCCGTGCACGTCTCTCCGATTCCCGTCCGCGCGAGCGCCGCGGGAAGCGGCTCCCCGGCTTCGAGCATCCTTCCGATCTCCTCGAAGGAGATTCCGGCGCATTCGCAGCGCGTCATCGCCGGCGCGAAGGCGGGGAGTGTGAGGGTCCGGCGGCCCCTGGCGGAAGCCTCGGCGGCCGATCGGGTGAGACTCGTTCTCATCGCCGGCAACTATACGCCCCGCCGGTTCGGGGTCACTGATACAGATTGACGGGTCAGTCGGGAAGGAGCTCCCGTGTCAGATTTCGGTTCGCGCCCTTTCCCACGAGGATGTTGTCCTCGATGCGAATGCCGCCCGAGGGAATGAGGCGGTCCACGAGCGCCCAGTCGAAGGCGGCCTTGTGCGCTCCGGAGCGGTAGGGGTCGAGCAGCATCGGAATGAAGTAGAGGCCCGGCTCGATCGTGAAGACCATGCGCTCCTCGATGACGCGCGTCGTCCGGAGGGCCTCGTGGCCGTCGGGCGGCGGAGCGAGCGTGCCTTCGCGGTCGATCTGGCGGCCCGCGACGTCGTGTACCTGGATCCCGAGGAAGTGGCCGAGACCGTGGGGCAGGAACGGGCGCGTGAGGCCTTTCGCGAATGCCTCGGTCTCCGGGACGCGGAGAATACCGGCCTCGGAGAGGAGCGCGGCCACTCCCCGGTGGGCTTCGAGGTGCAGGTCGACGTACGAAAGCCCGGGGCGGCCCTTCACGCAGAGGCGCGCCTGCAGCGTCTTCATGCCGTCGAGGAGGAGCGCGAAGACGGGGTCGGCCGCGGCGGTGACGTACGTCCGCGTGATGTCGCACGCGTATCCGAGCACGGCCGCGCCGGCGTCGATGAGGAAGACGCGGGCCTTTCCGGCCTCGCGCCCGCGCTTTCCGTGATAGTGGAGCGTGGCGGCGTGGTGGTCGAGCCCGACGATCGTCGTGTAGGGAAGCGCGTCTTCGACGTCGCCGAGGGCGGCGAGATAGGAGTGGTGGATCTCGATCTCCGGGGCGCCGGCGCGGAACGCGGCCTCCGCGGCGCGGTGCGCGGGCGCGGCCTTCACCGTCGCCGCCGAGATCGCGTCGACTTCCCAGTCGCTCTTGTAGGCGCGCTCCCAGTCGAGGCGCGCGACCAGCGCCTTCGGGTTCACGCCCGCGGGCGGGACCCCGTGCCCCGAGGCCTCCTCCGCGGCGGCGCCCACGAACGCGGTGCGCGGTCCGGCAGCTCCGATCTCCTTCCAGGCCGCTTCTGGTGTCGCGACTTCGACCACGTCGAGCTCGCCGCGCACGAAGTCGGGAGCGGGCGCCGGCGGCGCGTACCAGTAGTCGCGGGGCTGGACGCGCACGAGGCGCGGCTTCTTGCCCGGCACGAAATCGAGCAGGTGGTACGGACCGTCCACGGGCGCCCAGTGCGCGAAGTGGGGCGTCGAATGGAACGGCGCGTCGTTGTCGTCGGCGAAGTACGTGAAGGGCGAGCCCGAGTGGATCAGAAGCCGGTCGAAGCCGGTCTCCGCGAGCGCGCGCGCGGTCGTCGCGGCGCGGGCGGCGACGTGGGCGGAGTAAGTCGCGAAGGAAGCCGACATCGTGGTCCTGGAGGTTTCGGGACGCGCTCTACTTCGTGGAGGGCGCCGCGGGCCCCTTCTTGTTCGCCTCGACGCTGATGGCGAGGTCCACGTCGTCCGAGAGCATCGCATTCCCGTCCACGAGGCCGTTCCAGCTCACGCCGAAGTCCTTCCGGTTCAGCTTGCCGGTCACGTCGAAGCCGGCCTTCTGTCCGCCTTTTCCGTCGTTCGCGAAGCCGTTCGCCGCCACGGTCAGGACGACGGGCTTCGTGACGCCCTTCATCGTGAGATCGCCCGCCACTTCGTAGGTGTCCTTGCCTTTCGCGGTGATCTTCGTGGACGTGAATGCGATCTGCGGGAACTTCGCCGTGTCGAAGAAGTCGGGGGAGTTGAGGTGCTTGTCGCGGTCCGGGTTTCCCGTGTCGATGCTCGTCGCGTCGATCCTGAGACTCACGGCGCTCGCGGCCGGGTTGGCCCGGTCGATCTCGATCGTGCCGTCGAACTTCGTGAACCTGCCGCCGACCTTCGAGACGAAGTGGCGGACCTTGAAGCCGAACTCGGAGTGAGCCTTGTCGAAGGTGAAGGTCTCTTTCTCGGCGCGTACGGCGGGCGCGAGCGCGAGGGCGGCGAGCGCCACGAGGGGCGCGAGGCGGCGGAGTCGGATCATGAGCGCGCGTTCTCCTTTTTCGGTAGATTGCGAGGGGGCATCGCCCCGGCGCGCGAGTCTAGACGAGTCACTTTCCGGAGGAAAGCGGAGGAGTTCATGCCCGAAAGCAGCGCTCAGGTTTACGCGAATCACCGGCGGTGGGATCCCTGGTACCACTTCTTCGCCTTCCCGGTCATTTCGATCTCGGCCTTCGTCGCGCTCTGGACGTTCATCAAGAGCCTCTCGGGCGGCTTTTCTCCCTGGGCCGCCTGGAACGTGGTCGCCTGGGCGGTCGCGATCGTGCTGACGCTGAGGGTCAGGATCTACGCGCTCAAGGTGCAGGACCGGATCATCCGGCTCGAGGAACGGCTGCGCCTCGCGGCGCTGCTCGACGAATCTCTCAAGGCGCGCATCGGCGAGCTCGAGGTCCAGCAGCTCGTCGGCTTGCGGTTCGCGTCGGACGCCGAGGTGCCGGGGCTCGTGAAGATCGCGTTCGACGAGAAGCTCTCGGGTGAGGAGATCAAGAAGCGCATCCAGACCTGGCGCCCCGACACGCTGCGCGTCTAGGTACCTGTTGATCGAGGTCCGCTCCGGGCGTTTCGCCGTCGTCGGCGACCTCCAGCGCACCGCGCGCGTGGAATTCTGGAAGGAGTCCAATCCCGAGGAGAGTCGGCGGCTCGCCGCGGAGATCGCCGTGCGGGGGCCGGACTTCGTCGTCGGGCTCGGAGACCTCGTTTTCCAGGGATCGTCGCGCCGGGACTGGGAGCGGTTCGACGCGTTGACGGCGCCGCTCCGCGCCGCGGGGGTGCCGATCCTCCCGGTGCTCGGGAACCACGAATACTGGGCGCGCCGGGGTCCCGCCTTGCGGAACGCCTTCGCGCGCTTTCCGCGCCTCGCCGTGAGCCGCTGGTACGCCGAGACGTATGGACCCCTTCGACTCGTGTTCCTCGACTCGAACGAGGGAGCCCTCGGCGCGGCGGCGTGGCGCGAGGAGCGCGGCTGGCTGGACGGAGAGCTCGCGCGGGCCGACGCGGAGGAGGCCGTGAAAGGCGTGGTCGTCTTCGTCCACCATCCGCCGTACACGAACAGCACGGTCACGGGCGACGAGCTCCACGTGAGGCGGGCGTTCGTGCCCCCTTTCGCCGCGGCCACGAAGACGATCGCGATGGTGTGCGGGCACGTCCACAGCTACGAGCACTTCATCCGCGGCAACAAGACGTTCCTCGTCGCGGGCGGCGGCGGAGGGCCGCGCGCTCGGCTCGCCCGCGGCGCAGCCCGCCGGCACGCGGACGACGTCTTCGAGGGGCCCGAGGTGCGCCACTTCCACTTCCTGCTGTGCACTCCCGGCGCCTCGGGGCTCGACGTCGAGGTCGTCGGGCTCGAGAAAGGCAGGGACACGTTCTTCCCTCTGGCGCGGTTCGCGCTCGCGTGGCCGCCCTGAGGCGCGAGCTCCTGTCCCGGGCAGTCCGCGCTCTGATCTAGTTGTAAGGCTCAGGACGTTGTTCACCCGGGTATCCGGGGGAAACTGGTGGTGCGAAACATCAGTCAGGCCCTCGGAGGAACCCGGGATGAACGCGCATAGCAGAGCAAAGACGACCCCTCGAAGTCGAGAGCTATTAGTCGGCAGAGTGCAGGCCGAAGGCTGGAGCCGCCGGGAGGCGGCGACAGCCTTTGGCCTGAGCCTGCGCACGGCGGCCAAGTGGATTCGGCGGTTTCGGCAGGAGGGCCTCTCGGGCCTGCAGGATCGTTCGAGTCGGCCGCACAGCTCGCCGAGGCGCACAGCAGAGACGCTTCGAAAGAGAGTGCTCGAGCTCAGGCGCAAGCGCCTCACGGGCCGTGAGATCTCCGAAACGATGCGGCTGCCGCGGGCCACCGTGAGCCGTATCCTGCGCCAGGCCGGCTTCGGGCGCCTGCGCTCGCTCGAGCCTCCTGAACCCCCGAATCGCTACGAGCACAAGCACCCCGGTGACCTTCTGCACATCGACATCAAGAAGCTGGGCCGCATTGTCGGCGGACCCGGCCATCGGATTCACCGAGTCCGGCCGCGGCCCCAGCGAACAGCTCGCGGCGGACGGTATCCATCTCAGCCCTCGTGCGCTTGAGCAATGCCGGGAGGTCGTCCTCCGTCATGCCGGCGGTCGGGATCGGCTCGAGCACTTTCACCCGGATGCAGCCCGGGCGGATCAGCAGCCGCCTCGCGTCGAGGACGGCGGAGAGCGGACCGACGATGAGCGGAACGACCGGAACCTGTGCCGCGATGGCGAGGTGAAATGCTCCCTTCTTGAAGGGGAGCATCTCCGGGCCCTGGTTCCGGTGCCCTTCGGGCGCCATCCAGACGCGCAGGCCTTCCTGCCGGATCTTGCGTGCGGCTTCCGCGATCGACGTCCGCGCCTTCGCGGCGTTCTCGCGGTCGATCAGGATGTTGCCGGTCGCGCGAAACAGCCAGCCGAAGATCGGAATGAGGCCGATCTGCTTCTTGCCGATGATCACCGTCGAATCGGGAAAGAAGGCGGCCCAGACGACGGCATCGAGGTTCGACTGGTGGTTTCCCACGAGAACCGCGGGACGGTGCGCGACGAGGCGCTCGGCGTGCTCCACCTCGAGCGTCCAGCCGAGGATCCTCATCATCGTGCCGGACCATCGGTCGAGCCAGCGCCGCGTGGCGCGGTCGCGCTCCCACCTCAGGACGACCAGCCGAAAGAGCGCGAGGACCGAGAGGCCGAGGAAGAGGGCTCCGCCGAAGAGCGATGCGGCAACGAAATACACCCTCGTGAAGGACCGGCGCAGGGCGCCGGCGACTCCGCCTTTCCGTTCGGGCATGCCGCAATATAGCCCGCGGTGAAGCCGGACGTCGTCGTCGTGGGAGGGGGCGCGGCGGGCCTTCTCGCGGCTCTCGCGGCCGCGCGCGGCGGCCGGCGCGTCCTCGCGCTCGAGGCCGCCAAGGACGCGGGCCGGAAGATCCTCGTGTCCGGCGGCGGGCGCTGCAACGTCCTGCCGATGGAGGACGCGCCCCGACGCTTCGTCTCCGAGTCGCCGAACCGCCTCGTGCGCCGCTTTCTGGATCGCTGGCCGCTGTCCGGGCAGCGCGCTCTTCTTCGAGCAGCTCCTCGGCGGAGAGCTCCGCGAGGAGCCCGAGTCCAGGAAGCTCTTCCCGCCCTCGAACCGCGCGAAGGACGTGCGCGACGCGCTGCGCCGGGCTCTGGCGGACGCGGGGGGAACGCTCCGCGCGGCGGCGCCGGTGCGCGACCTCGTACGCGCGGGCGAGGACTTCGTCGTGCGTCTCGACGGAGGAGAGGAGATCGCCGCGCCGCGCGTGATCCTCGCGACGGGCGGGCTCTCCGTCCTCGCGGGCGGCGCGGACGCGGCGGGATACGCGTGGGCCGCGGCGATGGGCCACACGGTGCGGCCGACGTACCCGGCGCTCGTGCCGCTGACGGGCGACGCGCCGGCCCATCACGCGCTCGCGGGCGTCTCGCTAGCGGCGCGCGTCACCGCGCGGAGCGAGAGGGAGCAGGCCTCGTCGACCGGCGGCTTCCTCTTCACGCACAAGGGCTGGAGCGGCCCGGCGGTCCTCGACGTCTCGCACGTCGTCGCGCGCGCCGCGCTCGCGGGAGCGAGCGCAGAGGTCCGGGTCTGCTTCGGATTCGGAGAAGAAAGAGGAGAAAGAGAAAGAGAAGAGGAAGAGAAGATTTCTGCGAATGGGCCCGAGCGGCCGCGCGCGGCGGCTGAGCGGATCTCAGCGAGGCGACGCCGCCGCGCAGTGGGACGCCGCGCTACGCGGCGCAGGCCGCGCGGGCGGATTCGGGTCTCTCTCCCTCTTATCCATTCTGAGAAAATCTTCTTCTTCTTCTTCTCTTCCTTCTCTTCCCGACCGTCTGGCGAGCCTGATTCTCGAAACAGCACGGGTCCCGGACATCCAGCTTTCTTATCTTTCGCGCGAAGCTCGAGCGCGGGTCGTGGAAACGCTGACCGCGTTTCCGCTCCCCGCGACCGGGACCGAGGGCTACCGCACGGCGGAGGTGACCGGGGGCGGCGTCGCGCTCGAGGAGGTGGACCCGGGCAGCGGGCGGAGCCGGCTCGTGCCCGGCCTCTTTCTCGCGGGCGAGATCCTCGACGCTTTCGGGCCGATCGGCGGCTTCAACTTCCAGTGGGCATGGGCGACGGGCCGTACCGCCGGCGAGGCCGCGGCACGGGTCTGATCTAGATCTTCGCGCCGTCCCACCAGCTCGAGAGATTCGCCGTGGGCGTTCCCGGGGCGCCGCTCGCGTAATGGGAGACGTCGTTGAAGAGAGTCAGCCGGGCGTGCGAAGGGTCCTTGAAGTCCAGGACGTTCAGGCACGCGGGGCTCTGATCGAGGCGGTCGCGGTAGAAGCGCGGGTCGAAGCCGATGACCACCGAGAGCAGCAGGCGAATCGTGGCCTTGTGCGAGACGACGAGGAACGGGCGGCCCGCGTGCTCTTCGACGAGAGTGGCGAGCGCGGGAAGCGCCCGCGCCGTGACGGCGAGCCCGGTCTCGCCTCCTTCCGGCGCGAACGTGTACGGGTCCGACTCCCAGCGCGCGTATTCCTCGGGCCAGAGCGCCTCGACCTCCCGGCGCGTCTTCGCCTCCCAGCGTCCATGCGAGATTTCACGGAGCGCCGGGACGGGGACGACGGGAAGCCCGTGCGGCCCGGCGAGGATTTCGGCGCTCTCGACGGTGCGGCGCATCGGGCTCGCGTAGACGGCGCAGAGCGGCTCGCGCGAGAGGCGGTCGGCGAGGTCGCGGAGCTGCGAACGCCCCGAGTCCGAGAGGTCCACGTCCGTCTCGCCGGCGAAGCGGTCCTCGGCCGTGAGCGTCGTGGCGCCGTGCCGGACGAGATAGACGCGCGTCGGCATTCGGGTCAGCCTTTCACCAAGAGATTCGTTGGGAGAGAAGAACGTGGAGGCGTTCGCGCCACTCACCTTGGAGCTCGATCGTCGCGCCCACGACCGAGCCGCCCGTGCCGAGTGACTTCTTGAGGTCCTTCGCTAATCCTTCTAAGAAATCCGAATTCCTCGGAAGTCCATCCAGCACCGTGACCGTCTTGCCGTTTCGCCCCTTTTTCTCGACCCGCAGCTTGACGACGACCTTCGAAGGGACCTTCTCTTCGAGCTTCGAAGAGCACTTGCAGTCGTTCGCCGGCCAGCCGCAAGTGGCGCAAACGGAGCCGACGGCCGTGGAATAGACGAGCCGGACGGGATCCCGCCTCACGATCTCAGGATAATCCCCCATGGCCGATCCGATCCAGGTGGCTCCGGGCGTCACGATTCCGGCGGTCGCGCTCGAGGCGCGGCAGGTGCGGGCGTCGGGGCCTGGCGGGCAGAACGTGAACAAGGTGGCGTCCCGCGTGGAGCTGCTCGTGGATGTGGCTCTGATAGAAGGTCTTGACCCCGCTGCACGGCTTCGCCTCCAGGCCCTGGCCGGCAAGCGGAGGGCTGCCGACGGGCGGCTTCGCCTCGTCGCCCAGGAGAGCCGCGACAGCCACCGGAATCTCCAGACCGCCCGCGAGCGCGCCCGGGATCTCGTCAGCCGGGCCCTCCGGGTGCCCGCCGCCCGGCGGCCCACGAGGCCTTCCCGCGGCGCCCGGGAGGCGCGGCTCCGGGAAAAAGCGAAGGAAAGCCGCCTCAAAGCGGCCCGCCGCCCGGTCGGGACCGATGAATAACTGAATAGCGCATCTGAACTACTGCAAGTCGCAGGCCTTAGTCACATCGTGAAGCCTGGCGGGCCACGGGGCCTCGGCCGAGGAGGATTCTGACGATGTCATCCAACGCACCGCGGCAGTCTGTGACCGTCACCGACAACCGCACCGGAAAAACGATCGAGGTTCCGATCCAGAACGGCACCATCAAAGCTCTCGACCTTCGGGTCCTGAAGGCCTCCCCGGAGGACTTCGGCCTCATGACCTACGACCCCGCCTTCATGAACACGGCTTCGTGCAAGAGCAAGATCACGTTCATCGACGGGGACAAGGGCATTCTGGAGTACCGCGGATATCCGATCGCGGAGCTGGCCGAGAAGACCACGTATCTCGAGACGGCGTATCTCGTGCTCAACGGGGAGCTCCCGACCAAGCAGCAGCACAGCGACTGGGTGCAGGACGTCACGTTCCACACGATGGTCCACGAGAACATCAAGGACCTGATGGCGGCATTCCGGTACGACGCGCACCCGATGGGAATGCTCGCGTCCACGGTCGCCGCGCTGTCCACGTTCTACCCGGAGGCCAAGGACGTTCATCAGGTCGAGACCCGGCGGCAGCAGATCGTGCGCCTGATCGCGAAGATGCCGACGCTGGCCGCCTTCGCTTACCGCCACTCGATCGGCTTCCCGTACGCGTACCCGGACAACGACCTGTCGTACACGGGCAATTTCCTGCAGATGATGTACCGCGCGGCCGAGCCGAAATACCGGCCGAATCCCGTTCTCGAGCGGGCGCTCGAGGTGCTCTTCATCCTGCACGCCGACCACGAGCAGAATTGCTCGACGAACGCCATGCGCGCGATCGGCTCCTCGGAAGCCGACCCGTATTGCTCGGCCGCCGGCGCGATCTCGGCCCTTTACGGCCCGCTGCACGGCGGGGCGAACGAGGCCGTCCTGCGCATGCTGTTCGAGATCGGCTCGAAGGCGAACATCCCGGCCTTCATCAAGTCCGTCAAGGAGAGCGGCGGCGAGACGCGCCTCATGGGCTTCGGCCACCGCGTCTACAAGAACTACGACCCGCGCGCGAAGGTCATCAAGGGCATGGCCGAGCAGGTCTTCGAGGTCACCGGCAGGAACCCGCTCCTCGACATCGCGCTCGAGCTCGAGCGGATCGCCCTCCAGGACGAGTACTTCCTGAAGCGCAAGCTCTACCCGAACGTGGACTTCTACTCCGGCCTCATCTACCAGGCCATGAAGTTCCCCGTCGAGATGTTCCCGGTCCTCTTCGCGATCCCGCGCATGTCCGGCTGGCTCGCCCAGTGGGAGGAGATGATCCAGGACAAGGAGCAGAAGATCGCCCGGCCGCGCCAGGTCTTCCTCGGGGCGCGCGACCGCCACTTCGTCCCCTTCGAAAAGAGGGAGGCCAAGGCTCCCGTGGAGGACGTGCTCACGCCTGCGTAATCGGCAAACGCGTGATCGGGGTCGGCTGGCGTTTTTCGTCCACGTTCACGTAGACGACCTCGGCCTCGGTCACCTTCACGGTCTCGTCCGTCTTCCGCCAGCGCTCGGCGGTGACGAGGACCTGGATGGTGATCGAGGTTCGGCCGATGCGGGTGACGGTCGTGTAGAAGCTCACGACGTCGCCCACGTGGACGGGGGCATGGAAGACGACCTCGTTCATCTTCACCGTGACGACGCGGTCGCAGTGCGGCCGCGTCGCGATCGCTCCGGCCTGGTCGATGTAGGCGAGAAGCACCCCGCCGAAGATCGTGCCCTGGCCGTTCGTGTCGCGCGGGAGCATCGACACGCGGATCGCGGGCTGGAGGCCCGAAGAAGGAACGGGAAAGCCGGCCGCTACGTCCATGGCCGGATTATGGCGGGCTAAGATCCCTTTCATGCCTTCGGCGAAGACCGGCCTTTCCCTCGGCCGCACCGTCGACCCGGCTTCGGGGAGAACCGGCGCGGAGCCCTTCCTCCTCGACCCCGCGGACCTCACGACGCACGGCCTCATCGTGGGCATGACGGGGAGCGGCAAGACGGCGCTCGGCATCGTCCTGATCGAGGAGCTGCTCACCCGCGGCATCCCGGTCCTCGCGATCGACCCGAAAGGCGACCTCGGCAACCTGCTGCTCGAGTTTCCCGGGCTTTCGGCCGAGGAGTTCGCTCCCTTCGTCGACCCGTCCGCCGGGACGCCGGAGTCGGAGGCGAAGAAGTGGAAGGACGGCCTCGCGGGATGGGGCCTCGGCCCGACGGACGTCCAGGCGCTCGTCGACAGCCGGGACGCCGTGATCTACACGCCCGGCTCCTCGTCGGGAACGCCGGTCGACCTCTTCGGCTCCTGTACGCCACCCCCTCGGGAGGCCGACGACGAGGACCGCCGGGACGTCGTCACGGCCTTCGTGGGAGGGCTCCTCGCCCTCGCCGGACGCGACGCGGACCCCGTGAAATCGCGCGACTTCATCTATCTCTCGCTCTGCGTGACGGCGCTCTGGGAGAAGGGCGAGACCGCGACGTTCGAGTCGCTGCTCGGATTCGCGGCTCAGCCGCCGTTCACGAAGGTGGGCGCGCTGCCCCTCGAGACGTTCTATCCCTCGAAGGAGCGGCAGGAGCTCGTCCTTGCCGTCAATGCGCTCCTTGCGTCGCCCGCGACGGCGGCGTTTCGCGAGGGGGAGCCGCTCGACGTCGGGCGGATGCTGGCCCCGACGCCGGCCGGAGGAAAGGCCCGGCTCTCGATCGTCTCGATCGCGCACCTCGGCGACGCCGAGCGCGTCTTCGTCGTGGCGACGCTCCTCGCGCGCGTGAAAGCCTGGATGCGCTCGTTGCCGGGCAGCCCCGCGCTGAGGGCGCTCGTCTACGTCGACGAGATCTTCGGGTTCTTCCCGCCCTCGGCCGAGCCCCCCACGAAAAAGCCCCTCCTCACGCTTCTCAAGCAGGCCCGGGCCTTCGGCGTGGGAGTCGTCCTCGCGTCGCAGAACCCCGTCGACCTCGACTATCGCGGCCTCGCGAACTGCGGCTGCTGGTGGGTGGGCACGCTCCAGACCGAGCGCGACAAGATGCGCCTCTCCGAAGGCCTCGTGGAAGCGGGAGGCAAGGACGCCTCGGCGCTCCTTTCCAGGACGAGAAAGCGGGTCTTCCTCCTGAACGACGTGCACCGCAAGGAGCCCGCGCTCGTCGAGACGCGCTGGGCGATGAGCTATCTCCGCGGGCCGATGACGAAGGCCGACCTCGCGAAGCTGAAGAGCGGAGGCGCCGCCACGGCGGCGCCCCCGAAGAAGATCGTGGCGGAGCCGGGTGCGCCCGCCCTTCCCTCGGCATGGCCGGCGCGATGGCTCGAGAAGCGGAACGCCGACATCGCGTCCCCGTCGCTCTTCGTGAAATATGCCGTGCGCTTCCATTCGGGCACGTCGTCCGCGCCGGAAATGACGGCGGTGAAGCTCTTCCCACTGACCTCCGGTTCTCCCGCGGAGGTGCTGGAAGTGGAAGCTCTCGACCCCGGATCCTCCGGCCTGGATTCGCTGAAGACCGCCGCGCCCGGCCGGCCGCTGCGCTACGCGGACCTGCCCGCCTGGCTCGGCGAAGGAACGGTCAAGGCCGTCGAGAAGGCGGTGCGAACCCGTCTTCCCGACAAGCTCGCGACGACTCTCCTCAGGGATCCCGTCACGGGCGCGCTCTCATCTCCCGGCGAGTCGGCCGAGGACTTCGCGAAGCGCCTCGCGGCGGGCGCCGAGGCGCCGGCCGCGCTTCGCGAGAAGCTCGAGAAGAAGCGCCGGGACCTCGCCGCGGCGGAGGCCGCCGAGCAGGGGAGAGCGATGGAGACGTACGCCTCGATCGGCACGGCCGCCCTCGACGTCCTCGGCGGCCTGCTTGGGAAGCGGAAGTCGCTGCGCGTCGGAAAAGTCGGATCGGTCCTGACGAAGCACCGCATGGAAGGAACCGCCGAATCGAAGGTCGAAGGTCTGAAGGCCGAGGTCGCCGCGCTCGAGGCGAAGCTCGCTCCGCCGGACTCGAGCCGCTTCGAGAAAGTGAACGTCGTCCCGGCCGCCGCGCACGTCGACGTGCTGTCGATCGGAATAGCCTGGATTTGCTGAAGAGGAAAGTCCGGAATCGATGCCCAAGATCTCCCCGCGCAAGGAAGTCACCGACCACCCGGTCTACCGCGCGGCCATGGCCGCGCAGCACATCGCCTATCAGCTCATGCGCGAGGTGCCGCCCGAGCACAAGGCCGAAGCGACGCGGTTGCACGCGTCGCTCGTCCACGCGACGACGTACGCGGCCTACGCGGTCGACCCGGACGTGCCCGACAAGGCGGCGCAGCGGGCGGGTCTCGCCGCCACGGCCGCTCGCGCGAAGGAGCAGCTCGAGCCGCTCGCCCGGTTCGCCGGCGACGCGCGCGACGTGGAGAAGCTGGGCGAGAAGATCAGCGAGCTCTCCTCGGCAGCGGAAGGGGTCACTCTTCCTTCTTCGTCCCCAGGATGACGAGCACGATCAGGAGGAGGAGCACGATCAGCCCGATGACGATCGTCGTCGTGCGCGAAGAGCCGGCGGGCACTTCCCGGGCCGGGGTCTCCGCCTTCGTCGCGGTCGCCGGCTTCGTGGCCTCGGACGTCGCGGGAGCGGAAATTGCGGTCGAAGGGGCGCCCGTCGATGCTGCCGGGGCCGAAGCCGTCGCCGCTTCGGCGGTTTTCGGCGCGGCGGCGGGGCTGGCCGTCGACTGCGAAAGAGCGGCCGACGAAACGGCGGCGAGAGCCAGGAGTAGGGCGGAGATCGCGGCGCGTGCCTTCATGACGGGCGAAACTACCGGGCGGACGGGGAAGCGTCAAGCGGCCGAGGCGCGCGCGTGACCACGCCTCCCCGCGCGGGCTGGCGCCTCGACGCGGCCGTTTTCCTGTCGGGCGCGGCCCTGATGGGCCTCGAGATCGTGGGGAGCCGCGTCCTCGCTCCGGTCTTCGGGACCTCGCTCTTCGTCTGGGGGGCCCTGATCACGACCTTCCTCGCGGCGCTCGCGCTCGGATACGCCCTCGGCGGTCGCCTGGCCGACCGCCGGCCCGACCCGGGAATGCTGGCGGCGCTCCTCGCGGGCAGCGGGATCGTGCTCTTCGTGGTCTTCGCGTCTCCTCAGGCCCTGCTCGCGGCGCTCGGCCGCGTTTCCATTCCCGAGCGCTTTCGTCCGCTCGTCGCGGCCGTGATTCTGTTCGGCCCGCCGAGCGTCCTGATGGGAATGGTCACGCCCTTCGCGGTGCGCCTCTCGGCGAAGGAGATTGCGACCGTCGGCTCGGCGTCGGGCCGCCTGTCCGCGCTCTCGACGGCTGGTTCCATCCTGGGAACGTTCGCGACGGCGTTCTTTCTCATTCCGGCATTCGCGACCCGGCCGATCCTCTTCGGCCTCGGCGCGACGCTCCTCGTGGCCTCGCTGCTCGTGCCCGCGCCGCGCACGGCCGCGCGGCTCGCGATCGTCCTCCTCCTCACGGTCGGGGCCGCCGTCTCCTACCTCGCGGTGTCCTCCGGCGGAGCTTCGCCCGATCCCACCGGGAAGATCGTGTACGAGAAGGAGACGGCCTATCACCATCTCCGCGTCGTCGACGCGGGGCTGCGACGCTCGCTCTACTTCGACAACCGCACGCAGGGCTACATCCCCGTGCGGCCCGGCCTCGTGATGCCGAAGGGCTACACGGACGGCATGATGCTCGCGCTGGTCTTCCCGGTCCGTCCCGTCAGGAGCGCGGTCACGATCGGCCTCGGCGCGGGCATGGTCCCGACCCTCCTTTCCGAGCGCGCGCCGGAGATCGCCACCACCTCGATCGAGATCGATCCGGAGGTCGTGGCGACCGCACGGCGCTTCTTTCGATTCGCGCCCGGCGCGAACGGCCGCGTGATCGTGGGGGACGGCAGGCGCGAGCTCGACCGCCAGGTTCCGGCGACGGACGTCGTGTTCGTGGACGCGTATTTCGCGGACAGCCTGCCCTTCCATCTCGTCACCAAGGAGTTCTTCGAGCTCTGCCATCGAAAGCTCCCGCCGGACGGCGCCCTCGCGATGAACTTCGCCGGCAACCTCACGGGCACGCGGAACGCGCTTTTCTGGGCGGCGGTCAAGACCGTCCGACTCGTTTTTCCGCGCGCGTACATCTTCTCGTCCGAGCTCTCCTCGGGGCGGGCGACCTTCGACTCGAACGCCATCCTCGTCGCGACGCGATCCGCCGACCGCCTCGACAAGGCGACGATCGCCGACCGCGCCGCCGTCCTCGCGGAAAAGCTCGGGCGCCCGCCCGTCACGGCCTGGGCGGCCACCCTGTACGAGGGCGAGCAGAAGGTCGGGGATGTCCCCGTCCTCACGGACGCCTACGCGCCGACCGACGCGCTCCAGCACCTCTCGCGATGAGCCGCCACGTCCGTCTCGCGTTCGGGGTTTGCGCCCTGGCCGTTGCCGTGGCCTGTGCCCCCCGCGAGCGGACCGAGTCGGCTTCTCCGCTCGACAGGGCGGGTGAGACGCTCGAGGCGGACACGCGGGCGCTGTGCGCGCTCGGGCCGCGCGTCACGGGTTCCGACGCGTGCGCGCGGGCGGAGGAACGGGCTGCCGCGCACTTTCGCGAGTCGGGCCTCTCCGCGCGGCTCGAGCCCTGGGAGTGGCCCGTCTCGCCCGCCCGGAGCGGCGATTCCGCGCAACGTCGTGGCGGAGCTGCCCGGCCGGGACCGTCCGGGCGAGATCGTGCTCCTGGCCGCGCATCTCGACACGGTGGCGGGGAGCCCCGGCGCGAACGACGATGCCGTGAACGCGGCGCTCGTCCTCGGCGTCGCCCGGGCGATCCGCGCGGCGGGTCCGGCGCGCCGGTCGCTGCGGTTCGTCCTCTTCACGGGAGAAGAGGAGAAGCTCCTCGGCTCACGGGCGTACGTGACCGCGCACGCCGAAGAGCTCGGGGCGCACGTCCTCGCGGTCGTGTTCGACCTCGGGTCCGCGCCGACGCGGGGTTTCTACCTGAACGGACGGAAGCAGGAGCTGCGCGCGCTCTTCCAGCGCGCTCTTTCCGCGCGCGAGGCCTGGCGCGGCCTCTTCGGCCGCTACACGGTATGGGAGGGGGCCGACAGCTTCTCGTTCATCGAGGCGGGAGTGCCGGTGCTGACGGCTTACCAGGATCTCGCGCCTTATCTCGCCGTCTACCATTCGGAAAAGGACACGGTCGAATCGGTGGATTTCGCGGCGTCACGCGCGAATGCGGCGCTCGCGGCCGCGCTCGTGAACGGCGTGGCAAACGACCCGGAGCCCGCCTTGCGCCGGATGACGCCGGGAGAGACCGCGGCGCTCCTTTCGCGTCACGGGCTCGGGGGCGCTCGCTAGGGACCGGCGTCTCAGTGCGCCGTTTCGCCCGTCCGGTTCGCCCTCAGTGCGGCGATCTCCGCCTTGAGGCTCCCGAGGTCCGCGAGGAGGCCTTCGAGGTCGCCCGAGGGGATCGACTTCAGGGAGGGCTCGGACGTGAGGAGCTTTTCGACCTCGTCCAGCTTCGTCTCGGCGAGGCCGAGCGCTTCGGCCACGTTGCTGCCGGGAAGGTCGAGAAAGGCCTCCCCGACGAGCGACGGGACCGAGACCGCGGCTTTCCGGAGCCGCGTGCCGGCTTCCGTCCCCTTCGCCCCGGCGGCCTCGACGGCGGCGTAGACGGTGTGTGCAAAACTCATTCCGCGCTTCCAGGTCGGGATGTTCTTGTATTCGCTCACCGGCACCATCCTAGTACGTTTGCATTGTCCTCCCTGTCACGGGAGGGGTGCTAGGCTCTGTGATCCGACTCGCCTTTTCGGGATGTTGCACCGTAAGGAAGGAATGAGCCATGAGACGCAAAGTCACCGTGATCGGGGCGGGAAACGTGGGCGCGACCGTCGCCCAGAGGATCGTCGAAAAAGAGCTCGCGGACGTCGTCCTCGTGGACGTCATCGACGGGGTGCCCCAGGGCAAGGGGCTGGACATGATCCAGTCGGGCGCCGTCGAGGGCTTCGACATGAAGATCGTCGGATCGAACGGCTACGACGAGACCGAGGGCTCCGACCTCGTGATCCTCACGGCCGGTCTCGCCCGCAAGCCCGGCATGTCGCGCGACGACCTCCTGCGCATCAACGAGGGGATCGTCTCGGACTGCATGTCGAAGACGACGCGCGGCTCGCGCGACCTGACCGTCATCGTCGTCACGAACCCGCTGGACGCGATGTGCGAAGTCGTCCGCCGCGTCACGAAGCTGCCGAAGAACAGGGTCATCGGCATGGCGGGCATCCTGGACGCCGCGCGCATGCGCGCGTTCATCGCGATGGAGCTCGGGGTCTCGATGCAGAACATCCATGCGACCGTCCTGGGCGGGCACGGGGACACGATGGTCCCCCTGCCGCGCTACTCCACGGTCGCGGGCGTGCCGATCACGGAGCTGATGACGCCGGAACGCGTGGCGGCGATCGTCAAGCGCACGGCCAACGGCGGCGCCGAGATCGTGAACTTCCTGAAAACGGGCTCCGCCTACTACGCCCCGTCCGCAGCGGCCGTCGAGATGGCGGAGGCCATCTTCAACGACCGCAAGAAAATCCTGCCCTGCGCCGCGTACCTCGAGGGCGAATATGGAATCAAGGGGCTGTTCGTGGGTGTGCCGGTCGTGCTCGGCAAGGACGGCATCGAGAGGATCATCGAGCTCAAGCTCACGCCGGAAGAGGCCGCGGCCCTCATCAAGTCCGCCGCCTCGGTTCAGGAGCTCGTCGGCAAGCTGACCAGCTAGCCGGGCAATACAGAGGAGGAGACTCGATCGCATGGCGCCTCCCGCGCACTTCCTGAGCTCGTCGGTCGGCAAGAAGATCGTCATGGCGATCACCGGGATCGCCTTGTCGCTCTTCGTCCTCGGCCACATGGCCGGAAATCTCCAGGCTTTCCTCCCGAACGGGCCGGAGGCACTGGATCACTACGGCGCCTTCCTGCGGGAGCTGCTGCACGGCACCGGAATCTGGTTCGTCCGGGCTGGGCTCCTGCTCGCGGTGGGCCTCCACATCTGGGCCTACCTCGGCCTCACGCAGAAGAGCCTCGCGGCCCGGCCGCAGGGCTATCGGGTGACGGACTACGAGGAAGCCACGCTCGCGTCGCGTTCGATGCGCTGGACGGGCCCCCTCCTCGCGATCTTCATCGTCTACCACCTCCTCCACTTCACCGTGGGGTCCGTGCACCCGCATTTCGTGGAGGGGAGGGTTTACCTGAATCTCGTGACCGGCCTGACCGTCACGTGGGTGGCGGTCTTCTATCTCCTGGCGATGGGCGCGCTTTCGTTCCATCTCTACCACGGCGTCTGGAGCATGCTGCAGACCCTCGGCCTGTCGCACCCCAAGTACGACCCGTGGAGGAAGCGCCTCGCGGCCCTTTTCACGATCCTCGTGGGCGCCGGGTTCGCCCTCGTCCCGATCGCGGTCCTCGCTGGGTGGCTGAAATGATCGAACTGAAATCGAACGTCCCCGACGGTCCGCTCGAGAAGAAGTGGGACAAGCACCGCTTCGACATGAAGCTCGTCAATCCGGCGAACAAGAGGAAGTACTCGGTCATCGTCGTGGGCTCCGGCCTGGCCGGCGGCGCGGGCGCCGCCTCGCTCGCCGAGCTCGGCTACAACGTCTCGTGCTTCTGCTATCAGGACAGCCCGCGGCGCGCGCACTCGATCGCGGCGCAGGGCGGCATCAACGCCTCGAAGAACTACCAGAACGACGGCGACAGCGTCCAGCGCCTCTTCTACGACACGATCAAGGGCGGGGACTTTCGCGCCCGCGAAGCGAACGTCTACCGGCTCGCGCAGGTCTCCGAGAACATCATCGACCAGTGCGTGGCCCAGGGAGTTCCGTTCGGCCGGGAATACGGAGGGACGCTCGGGAACCGCTCGTTCGGCGGGGCGCAGGTGTCGCGCACGTTCTATTCGCGCGGCCAGACGGGCCAGCAGCTCCTCCTCGGCGCCTATCAGGCGCTCCAGCGTCAGGTCGGCCTCGGCAACGTGAAGATGTATCCGCGCCACGAGATGCTCGACGTCGTCCTCGTCGACGGCCGCGCGCGCGGCATCGTGACCCGCGACATGATCACGGGCGCCGTCGAGTCGCACGTGGCCGACGCCGTCGTCCTCGCGACCGGCGGCTACGCGAACGTCTTCTACCTCTCCACGAACGCGGCGGGCTGCAACACGACGGCGATCTGGCGCGCGTACAAGAAGGGCGCGGCCTTCGCGAATCCCTGCTACACGCAGATCCATCCGACCTGCATCCCCGTCACCGGGCGACCACCAGAGCAAGCTCACGCTCATGTCCGAGTCGCTGCGCAACGACGGCCGCATCTGGGTGCCGCTGAAGAAGGGCGACAAGCGCGCCGCCGCGCGACATCCCCGAGGCCGAGCGCGACTATTACCTCGAGCGGAAGTACCCGTCGTTCGGCAACCTCGCGCCGCGCGACATCGCGTCGCGCGCCGCCAAGCAGGTGTGCGACGAGGGCCGCGGCGTTGGCGAGACGGGCCTCGGCGTCTACCTCGACTTCGCGGACTCCATCAAGCGCCTCGGAGAGGGCACGATCCGCGAGCGCTACGGCAACCTGTTCGACATGTACGAGCGCATCACGGACGAGAACCCGTACAAGGTTCCGATGCGCATCTTCCCGGCCGCGCACTACGTGATGGGCGGGCTCTGGGTGGACTACAACCTCATGTCCACGATCCCGGGCCTCCACGTCGCGGGCGAGGCGAACTTCTCGGACCACGGGGCGAACCGCCTCGGCGCGAGCGCCCTCATGCAGGGCCTCGCGGACGGCTACTTCGTCCTGCCGTACACGATCGGCAACTACCTGGCCACGACGAAGCAGGCGAAGGTCGACACGTCGCACGCGGCCTTCAAGGAGGCCGAGAGCGCCGTGGCCGCGCGCGTCGCGCGCCTCCTCTCCGTGAAAGGGAACGCGCACGGTGGACTCCTTCCACAAGGAGCTCGGCAAGATCATGTGGGAGTACTGCGGCATGGGCCGCAACCGCGAGGGCCTGAAGACGGCCCTCCAGAAGATCCCCGTGCTGCGCGAGGAGTTCTGGAAGAACCTCACGGTCGTGGGCGGGAAAGACGAGATCAACCAGACGCTGGAGAAAGCGGGACGCATCGCGGACTTCCTCGAGCTGGGCGAGCTGATGTGCCTCGACGCGCTCGAGCGCGAGGAATCCTGCGGCGGCCACTTCCGCGAGGAGTACCAGACGCCGGACGGCGAGGCGCTGCGCAACGACGAGAAGTTCTGCCACGTCGCGGCGTGGGAGTACGCAGGGGAGGGCAAGGCGCCGATCCGCAACGTCGAGCCGCTCGTCTTCGAGAACGTCCACCTGACGCAGAGGAGCTACAAATGAAGCTCACCCTCAACGTCTGGCGGCAGAGGGACGCGAAGTCCGAAGGCAAGTTCGTCACGTACGACGCTCCCGGCATCAGCCCGGACATGTCCTTCCTCGAGATGCTCGACGTCGTGAACCGGCGGCTCGTCGAAAAGGGCGAGGACCCCATCGCGTTCGACCACGATTGCCGCGAAGGCATCTGCGGGATGTGCGGAATCGTGGTGAACGGCAACCCGCACGGGCCGCGGCGCGGCACGACGAGCTGCCAACTCCACATGCGCAGCTTCAAGGACGGCGACGTCATCACGCTCGAGCCGTGGCGCGCCACGCCGTTCCCGGTCCTCAAGGACCTCATCGTGGACCGCTCGTCCTTCGACCGCATCATCGCGGCCGGAGGGTTCATCTCGGTCGCGACGGGCAGCGCTCCGGACGGAAACGCGATCCTGGTCCCGAAGGACTGCTCGGAGCGCTCCATGGACGCGGCCGCCTGCATCGGCTGCGGCGCCTGCGCGGCGGCGTGCCCGAACGGCTCGGCGATGCTCTTCGTCGCGGCGAAGGTCTCGCACCTCGCGCTCCTGCCGCAGGGCCAGCCCGAGCGCTACGACCGCGTGCTCTCGATGGTCGCGCAGATGGACGAGGAAGGCTTCGGCACGTGCACGAACCACGGCGAGTGCTCGCGCGCCTGCCCGAAGGAGATCCGCCAGGAGTTCATCGCCCAGCTCAACCGCGACTTCTTCAAGGCGAGCCTCATGGCGCGGCCGAAAGCCGCCGGGGGCGCCGGCGCGGGCTAGACGGATCTAGACTCCGCGCATGAACGCGCGGCGGGCGGCGGTCCTTCTCTCGCTGCTCGCCGCGCTTCGTCTTTCCGCGGCGCCCGCGCAACCGCCCGCGATCCGCGTCACGCTTCTCGGCACGGGGAACCCGCGGCCGTCGATGTCGCGCTTCGGCCCGTCGATCCTCGTCGAGGCCGCGACCAGCCCGCCGACACGCATCCTCGCGGACGCCGGGCGCGGCGCGACGCAGCGGCTCTTCGCGATCGGCGGGCGCGACCTTCTCTCGAGCATCGACCTCGTTCTCCTGACGCACCTCCACTCCGATCACGTCGTCGGCCTGCCGGATCTGTGGCTCACGGGCTGGCTCTTCGGTCGGTCGAAGCCGCTTTCCTTGAAGGGTCCGGACGGGACGGCGGCGCTGATGGCGCATCTCGAAAAGGCCTTCGAGTTCGACGTGAAGACCCGGCGGGACGTCGACGAGCGTCTGCCCGGCGCGGGCGCCGCCGTCGACGCGCAGGACATCCCGCCGGAGACGATCGTTCGAGGTCTCCGGCGTGAAGATCACGGCCTTCGTCGTCGACCACGGCCCGGTGAAGCCGGCCTACGGCTACCGGATCGACTATGCCGGGAAGTCGGTCGTGCTCTCGGGCGACACGCGCTTCTCGGAGAACCTGATTGCGCACGCCAAGGGCTGCGACGTCCTCGTCCACGAAGTCGTCGCGCCCGACGTCGAGCGCCGCGCGAGCGTGATGAGGGATCCCGCCGTCACCCAGCGCATCATCGATCACCACACGACGCCCGAGGACGCGGGCCGCGTCTTCACGGCCGTAAAGCCGAAGCTCGCCGTCTACTCCCACATCGTCCCGTCGCCGACGACCGCGAAGGACCTCGAAGGCCCCACGCGGAAGACGTACGCCGGGCCGCTTGCCGTCGGCTACGACCTGATGTCCATTTCGATCGGCGAGAAGATCACGGTCGAAAAGCGCGGCATCCCCGCGGAGTAATTTTCAGGCAATCGTCCGCGCGCGCGTGACGCCGCTCACCCATTTGCAAGAAGAGCTTGCGCAATGCCGGTCCGTTTGTTGCAGCCGACCGGACATGAGTTACGAATCTCGAAAACTGGAAAAGACATCGCCACTTCGAGCCGCGGTCTTTCTATTCCTGCTCGCGACCGCATCACGGGTCGCGGCCCAGACTCCGGGGCAGCAGATCGACTTCGACCGCCCCGAGGCGTGGGCCCTCAAGTACTTCGCGGCGGTCACGACGTTCACGCCGCTTCAGGCGCCCCGGGAACGGGCGCCCGGGACCGTCGAGATCGCGTTTGAAGGAGGCTGGGTCCCGTATCTCACCGATACGGAGCGGACCGTCGGCTTCGAGGGGACGAAGGTCGAGGACCTCAACAAGACGCCGCTTTACGGGCGGCCGCGCCTCCTCATCGGCCTGCCCGCCGGCTTCGCGGTCGAGGTAGGCTGGCTCCCGCCGATCCGCATCCACGGAACGCAGACGAACCTCTTCGACGCCGCGATCGAGAAGGCCTTCTTCGACAAGCCCGGCGGGAGCCTCGGGCTGCGGCTCTACGGGCAGATCGGGCACTCGTACGGCGACTACACGTGCCCCGCAGACGTGGTGCTCTCGCCGCCGGGCACGCCCGGGAACCCGTACGGCTGCAACGCGCCGTCGACGGACGTGGCCAGTCTGAACTACGCCGGCGCGGCTCTGACGGGCGGCATCAAGGTCGCGCCCGGCGTCGCGGTGCACCTCGCGGGCGGCGCGACGTACAACGACCTCCAGTTCCAGATCGGCGCGTACTGGAACGGGACGGCCGATAACTCACTCCTCACCACGCACGGCTGGACCGGCTGGGGCGCGGCCGGTGTCGACGTGGCTGCTCGGAAGCCATCGCGTCGTTCTCCGCCGAGGCGTTCTACAGCCCGCTTACGGTCGTGCGGCCGCCCTCGACCTCGTCGCAGAACGACGGCCTCTTCAACGTGAGGGGCCTCGTCACCGTCCACCTCCGCTGACCTTCGCGGTCAGGGATTCTTCGTCACGATCTCGAAGTCGACCTTGAGGTCGTCTTTCACATTCACCGTACCGCCTCCGGCCTTGATCGGCTTGATGCCGAAGGAACTCTGCTTGACGGTCGCGGAGCCGCGGAACCGTTCCCTCGTGCCCGTGACCTCGAACGTCAGAGGCACGTTTTTCCCGTGCAGCTCGAGACCTCCCTCGACGCGCCAGCGCCCCTCGCCCAGAGGCCGCACCGCCGTGGACTTGAAGCGGATCTCCGGGAACTTCGCGACGTCGAGCACCTCCGGTCCCAGCATGCGCTCTTGCACCTCGGCCCTTTTTTCCTTCGCGAGGTCCGGGTCGAGCACCGTCATCCGGCGCGCGTCCACCTCGATTTCCACCGCGGGCTTGTCTCCGTCGGAAACGGAGCCCGAGGCGACGGTCGCCTTGACCTCGTGGTTGTCGCCGAAAGCGGAGAACAGGCCCGACTTGAAGACGTGCACGGTGAGCGACGAGCGCTGCCCATCGATCGCCCATGTCTCGCCCTGCGCGGATGCAGAGAGGAATGCCGAGGCAACCAGGGCGCCCCGGACGAGTTTGCGTCTCATGGAAGGACCTCCCTCGGAGGAGTGACGGGCGGAGGCCCGCCGTCGAGAGCCTCGCGCACCTTCCGCGCGAGCATGTTCGGCACGAACGGCTTTTGCAGGAACGCGGTGCCGGGTCCGAGCTCTCCGTGCAGGACGACCGCGTCCTGAGAATAGCCCGACATGAGGAGAACGCGCGTGCCCGGATATGCCTCCCGCACGCGGTGCGAGAGCGATCGCCCGCTCATGCCCGGCATCACGGTGTCGGTGACGAGAAGATCGATCGGGCCGGCATGGGAGGCCAGCATCTGGAGAGCTTCGGCCCCGGACGACGCCACCAGCACGTTGTACCCCCGGGTTTCGAGCACCGTCCGGGCGATGCGTCGGAGCGAGTCTTCATCCTCGACGAGAACGATGGTCTCCGACCCTCGCGAGGCCGCCATGGCGGCCGACGCCTCCTTCGATTCCAGCGATGCATGCACGGCGGGGAGGTAGATCTTGAAGGTCGTGCCGCGACCCGGCTCGCTGTAGACCCAGACCTTGCCGCCGCTCTGCTTCACGATCCCGTAAACCGTCGCCAACCCGAGCCCAGTGCCCTCTCCGGCCGGTTTCGTCGTGAAGAAGGGCTCGAAGATGTTCTCTTGCGTCTCTGGGTCCATGCCGGTCCCGGTGTCGGAGACTGTGAGCACGACGTATGGTCCGGGCTGGACGCCGAAGTGGCCGTCCACGTACGGCTCGCCGAGGATCACGTTCGAGGTCTCGAGCGTGAGCGTGCCGCCCCCGGGCATCGCGTCCCGCGCGTTGACGGCGAGGTTGAAGATGACCTGCTCGATCTGTCCCTGATCGGCACGCACCCCTCCGATCGGCTCGCCGAGCGTCAGGACGAACGCGATGTGCTCGCCGACGAGACGGCGCAGCATCCGCGAAACGTCCCGGACGATGGCGTTGAGGTCGATCACCTGCGCGTTGCGAACCTCTTGCCTGCTGAACGCGAGGAGCTGGCGCGTCAGCTGGGCGGCCCGGTCCGCCGCCTTGACGATCTCGTCGAGATCGACCGCGAATTCCGAGCCCTCGGCCAGCTTTTCACGGAGGAGGATCCCGTGACCGCCGATCACGGTGAGAAGGTTGTTGAAGTCGTGCGCCACACCGGCGGCGAGACGCCCCACCGCCTCCATCTTCTGCGACTGTCGGACCTGCTGCTCGAGGCGAAGGCGCTCCGTGACGTCGTGCGCGAGGACCAGCTCGGCGGGCCTGCCGAGGAACTCCACCGTGTGAGACGAGATCTCCACGTCGATGAGAGTTCCGTCCTTTCCGACGTGCCGCCGGATCCCCGCCTTCTCGAGCCCGGGCTGGAGGCGGGCGACGTTCGCCTTGAGCGCCTCGACACCAGCGGGCGGGCGGAGGTCGGCGATCCTCATCGCCAGAAACTCGGCGCGCGAATAGCCGTAGCGGCGGATCGCGGCCTCGTTGACGGCGCAGAACCGCAGCGTCTCGACGTCGTAGATCCAGAGCGGCTGCGGGTGATTCTCGAAGACCGCGGCGAAGAGCTTCCGGAGAGAGGGCTCGTCGAGCTCTTCGACTCGCTGCGGCCCGTCGGAGCGGGCGAGCCCGTCGGAGTCCCTCATCGAGCTCCTGGGGAGCCCGCGGGCTGTGGCGGCCAATGGCGGCTTCGCACTTGCGTATTTCAGATAAGCGAGAAAGTACTCCTGCCTTCTGACCCCCGCCCGTGACCCAGCGCACAGGTTTCATTTCACGTAGCGCGCGCCTCCCGCTCGGCGGCGTCGGCCGCCTCCGAGGCCTTTCGCGCCGCGGCGCGGTCGGCCTCGAGAGCCTTTTCTTCGATCGCCAGTTTGGAGAGTGTGGCCTCGAGGGAGGCCCTCCTGCGCCGGATCGCGTCGACGGCCTTCTCGGCGGCCACCAGGTTCGCTCGCGCCCGCCGAGCCTCCTTCGTCCGCTCCGCGAGCGCCTTCCGCGCCTCGCGGCGTTTCTTCTCTTCGAGCCCTCGCTCGCGCGCCGTGTCACGTTTCTCGGGCTTCCCGGAAGGCTCGGCTCGCCGCGGCGGCGTTTCCGGGAGATGCGTCGGAGCCGCTACCGGAAGCTTCGTGCCCGGGGCTGCGCCGGGAAAGCCGAGCGCGGCGATCTCGTCGAATCCCGGCGCCTGCACGCCTTCGGCGAGGCGGCCGGCGACGGGGCGGCCGACGGCGCTCCCGTACGTCGCAATCGCTTCGAGCGTCGCCGAGACGCGGCGCAGGACGTCGGGGTTCGCGGCGAGGCCCGCCCCGGCGAACGCGCGTTCGACTTCCCGCCGCGCCTCGTGGACCGCATCGCGCCTCTTCCGCATCGCCTCCCGCGGGTCGGAGCCTTTCGCCCGCAAGAGGTCGCCGGACGCGACGAGCGCCGCGAGCACGCGCGGAGCCGAGAGCGCGAGCTGGTTGACTCCCCACGCGGCGGCGTTCGGCTTCTTCAGCGCCTTGACGCGCGCCGCGCCGTCCTTGTGCCCGGCGGCCTCGAGCGTCTTCACGAGCGCATTGCGCGCGGAGACGAACTCCGAGGGCGGAGAGGCGTAGAGCGTGTCGAGCTCCTTGTCGAGGTCGGTGCCGGCCTTTGCCACGAGGGATTTTGTCAGGAACGTCGTCGCGCGGCTGAAGGGAAAGGCCACGGTCGGACTGACCACGGACGAGATCCTCGCGCTCACCTACGGGTGACGAGTCATCAACGGCGGGGGAGGGCGCTGGCCGTCAGGAAGGCCCGGAACTGCTCGTTCTTCGCGACGACGTCGTCGTGCTCGAGCGGCGAATCGATGAAGACGAGCCGGTTCTTCCGAAGAAGGTCCTGCGTGACGGCGCTCTCCGGAACCGCGGCGAACGGGATGTTCCACGCGCGGAGGTCGTCCATGAAGTCGAGCGACTGGTCCCGCGTGCCCCCCTCCGCCGTGTAGATGTCGACGAGCCTGCCGGGGAAGCGGTCGATCCAGTGCGCGAACTTCTCCGACTGGCCGTAGAGCGCGTCGAAGAGGTAGACCTCGCGGATGTTCGCGGTGAGCCCGCCCCGCGTCAGGATGAACGCCATGACCCGGTACGCTCCGCTGTGCCCGGCCAGGACGATCGACCCGGGCTCGCGCTTTCCCGATCACGCCGCGCGCCTTCAGCGTCGAGAGCACGTCGGACACGAGGCTCGAAAAGACGCCCGCCTCCTCGAGCTTCCCGCCGAAGGAGTCGGGCGCGTTCTTCGGTCCCTCGGGGAGGACGAGGACCGCGTTCACGCCGCTCGCCACGAGCTGCTCGGCGACGCGGAACTTCGCGAACGTGTCGTCGACGTTGTTGCGCCACCCGTGGAAGTAGAAGACGAGGTCCGTGGCGCCTCCGGCGCGGAAGCCCTTCGGCACGAAGATCGCCACCGTGCGGTCGCTGTAGTGGACGTCGGCGGGGTACGCCTTCCCCTCGTACGTATGCCCGTGCGCGCGCTTCTCGTGCGGGAACATCGTGTGGTCCGACGTCGTCACGATCATCGTGCCGATGTCGGCATAGCGCTCCGTCAGGGGCTGGGCGACGGCGGCGCCAGAGGCGAGCGTCACGGCGACGGCCAGAGCGTGTCGGAGCCGTTTCATTGGCCCGAGGATGCTACAGAGGCGCAGTACTCCTGACGCTCACCTCACCGGCATCGGCGGCCGCTTCGGCTTGACCGGCGGGTTCTTCTTCAGCTCCTCCATCACGATCGCGATCGCCTTCTCGAGCTGCGGATCGTGGCCGGCGATGACGTCGGCCGGGGTCTGCTCGACCTCGACGTCGGGCGGGACGCCGACGTTCTCGACGCCGAAGCCTTCCTCCGGCGTCCAGAAGCCGAGGTTCGGGGCCGTGACGACGGCGCCGTCCATGAGCGTCGGGAAGCCGAGGATGCCGACGAGGCCGCCCCACGTGCGCTGGCCCGACGAGCGTCCCGACCTTGAAGTGCCGGAACATCCACGGCAGGAGATCGCCGCCGGAGCCGGCCGTCTCGTCGATGAGCATGACCTTCGGCCCCTGGATCGACGCGCTCGGCGTCTTGAGGTCCTCGCCGTAGCGCATCGCCCACCAGGCGATCGGCTGCCGCGTCAGCGCCTCGATGTAGTAGTCGGCGACGCTGCCGCCGCCGTTGAACCGCTCGTCCACGATGATCGCGTCCTTCGAGGCCTGCGGGTAGAAGTACCGCTTGAAGTACGTGTGGCCGAGGTCCGCCGTGTTCGGGACGTACACGTACGCGACGCGCCCGCCCGTCGCGGCGTCGACCTTCCGGAGGTTGCTCTCGACCCAGTCGCGGTTGCGGAGCGGCGCCTCCTCCGCGACGGGGACGACGCTGACCGTGCGCGAGCCCTTGCCGTCGGGCGTCGGGCCGACCGTGATCTCGACGATCTTCCCGGCCGTGGCCTCGAAGCGCGCGTAGAGGTTCTCGGGCGGCGCGAGGTCCGTGCCGTTCACCGCGAGGAGGTACTCGCCCGCCTTCACCTCGACGCCCGGCTCGGAGAGCGGCGCGCGCAGCTCGGGGTTCCAGTTCAGGCCGCCGAAGACCTTCTTGAAGCGGTAGCGGCCGTTCGCGACCTCGTAGTCCGCGCCGAGGAGGCCGCCCGGCACGGGCGCGACCTCGGCGAACGGAGTCGCCCGGCGTGTTCCGGTGGTGGCCGACGGCGAGCTCGCTGCACATCCACTGGATGAGGCGGTTCGAGGTCGCCGCGCGAAGAGAGGTACGGCAGGAACGCGGCGTACTTCGCCTTCATCGCCGTCCAGTCGCGCGCCGTGCATCTTCGGGTCGTAGAAGTAGTCGCGGTTGACGCGCCAGGCCTCGTCGAAGATCTCGGGCCACTCGGCGCGCGGGTCGACGCGCACCGCGATCGCGTCGAGCTTGAGCTTGCCGTCGGACCCGTCCTTCGGCTTACCGTCGGCGCCGTCCTTCGCGTCGGCCTTCTTTCGGCGACGAGGCGACGATCGACCACGACTCCTTTTGCGGAGCTCCGGGAGGCGCCTGGCCCGGCGGGGACTCCTTGTCCTTCTGCTTGAAGAGGATCTTCTTGCCGTCGAAGGAGACGAAGTAGTCGTCGGCCTCGGGGACGATCGTCTCGGTCTTGCGGTCCTTGAAGTCGAAACGCTGGACGGAGGTCTTCCCGTCGGCCTTGCGCTGGAAGAAGACCTGGCCCGCGCTGCCGGCCTGGAGGTTCGAGATCTCGGCGGGGTGGAGCGGGAGGTCGACGATGCGGAGATCGAAGCCGTCGCGGTCGATGACGACGGGCTCGGGCTTCTTCGAGGGCTTCGCGTCCTTGTCGGCCTTCCCCGTTTGACGGCGTCGTTCTTCGAGTCGGCCGAACGGACGCCCGCGCTTCCTTTCGAAGAATCTTCTTCTTTCTCTTTCTCTTCTGACTTCCCGTCTTTCGCCGCGTCCTCACCCTTCTCCTCGTCGCTCTCCTTCGCGAGCGGCGAAGGCGTGCCCTTCTTCAGCGTCGCGACGTAGATCGCGTTCGTGGTGCGCGCGTCGGTGTTCTGCAGCGAGAACCAGTTGCGCTGCGGGCCGGCGTCGGTGGAGGCGAGGAAGTAGAGGAGCTTGCCGCCCCGGTCGAACACCGGGTCGGACACGTCCGAAAGGCCGTCCGTGAGCGCGTACGACTTGTCCTCGTCGACGGAGTAGACGAACGCCGTGCGGATGTACGTCGGGCCGGAGAGCGTGTAGGCGACCCAGCGCGAGTCCGGCGACCACGAGCCGCGCAGCATCCGCTGGCGGGTCGGCGCGTAGAGTCGCTCGGTCGCGATCTTCTTCGAGGCGCCGCTTCGCGACGTCGACGATCAAGAGCGTGAGCGAGTTGTCCGTCAGGACGATCTTCTTGCCGTCCGGCGAGAAGACGAGCTCGTCGTAGAAGCCCGCGCCGGGAACCTTGATCTTCTTCGGCGCGCCCTTGCCGTCCTGCGCCGTCACGACGAGCTCGTTCTCGCCGCTCTCGTCGGAGACGTAGGCGATCTCCTTGCCGTCCGGCGACCAGGCGGGCGCGCGCTCGTGGACGGCGGTCGTGTTCGTGAGGTTGCGGGCGTCGCCTTTCTCGGCGGGCACGGTCACGATCTCGCCCCGGAACTCGAACGCGGCGCGCGCGCCCGACGGGGAGAGCGCGGCGCCGCGGATCCACTTCGCGCCCTTCGCCCAGCGCGGGCGCGTCTCGAGGAGGTCGCCCGGGACCGTAATCGAGAGGTCGGTCGTCTTCCTCGATGCGAGGTCGAAGAGATGGAGCGTGCCGGCCTGCTCGAAGACGATGCGCCCTGCGGCCGCCGCCGCGTTGAGGACGGGGAAGTCCGTGTAGCGGGTGATCCGGTCAGGCGCAGATTTCTTAGAAGGACTTCGAGTCCGCCGTCCGATCGAGAGCGTAGAGGTTGAACTCGCCGTCGCGGTCCGAGCGCAGGACGAGGTCGCTCCCCGCCCCGCCGAGCCACATCGGGTCCGCGTCGTTGCAGCGCGTCGCGGGCTGCGGAACCTGCTCGATCGCGTGCGTCGCGACGTCGTACGAGCCACACCTTCGAGACCAGGCCGCCGCGGTAGCGCTTCCACTGCAGGTGCGCCGGGCGGTTCGGGTTGTAGGCGATCGTCTTGCCGTCGGGGGACCAGGCCGCCCGGTCGGCGTACGGGATCGGAAGGGCCGTCTCGAGGCCGCCCTCGACGGGCACCGTGTAGAGCTGCGAGTGCCGGTTGTTGACGGCGGCGCGCGGCGAGGTGAAGAGGACGGACTTGCCGTCGGGCGTGAAGCCCTGCACGACGTCGCGGCCCGGGTGCCACGTCAGGCGCTTCGGCACGCCGCCCGCGGCCGGGACGACGTAGACGTCGAGGTTGCCGTCCAGCTCGGCGCTGAACGCGAGGAGCGAGCCGTCGGGGCTGAAGGCCGGACGCATCTTCACGCCGGGGCCGGAACGTGATGCGCTGGACGCCGCTGCCGTCGAGGCGGCAGGTCCAGACGTCGTTCCCGTAGACGAACGCGATGCGCTCGGCCGAGAGCGCCGGGTCCGTGAGCATCTTCGACGGCCCGCCCGGCGCGGCGGCGAGCGCGGAGGACGAAAGCGCGACAAACGATCCGACGATCACGGCGAGACGAAAGCGCATGAGAACCCCCTCGAGAGATTTTCTTAGATCGTCCTCTTCGAACGATCCATGAGTGAGCCGGCTCCCCGAATCGCACGCCACCGCTCAGAACCCCTTCGGCCGCTCGCCGCGCACGCCGAACGCCTTCTCGAGCGCGATTCCCGCGCGTCCGATCGTGCCTTCGTCGAAGAGCCGGCCGATCAGCGTCACGCCGTGCGGGACGCGCCGCTTCGGCGAGAACCTCGGCAGCGGGCGCGCCGGATCCGGCGCCCAGTCGCTGCGCGCCTGATCGACCTCGACGAAGCCCGGCGGGCAGCGTGAGCGAGGGGTGGCCCGTGAAGTTCGTGATCGTGAGGATCTCGTCGCGGAGCGACGGGACGAGGAGGAGGTCGACCGTCGAGAAGATCCGCGCCATCTCCTGCGCGACCTTTCGCCGCAGCCGGTCGGCCTGCACGTAGTCGACCGCCGAGAGAAACCGCGACTGCCGGAACGTGTTCGGCCAGGCGTCCGGCACCTGCATCCTGAGCTGGTCGAGGCCGCCGGAAAGCGTCAGCTCCTCGAACGCGGCCGCCGCTTCGGCGAAGAGGATCGTGTTCAACGAGCCGTAAGGCCAGTCCGGCAGGCTCACCTCGACCGGCGCCATCCCGAGCGCGGCGGACGGTCTCGAGCGCGGCGCGGTCGACGTCGGTCGCCGGGCTCTCCTTCATCCACGGCGGGAAATACCCGACGCGCAGGCCGGCCACGGCGCCGTCCGCCTCGAAATCGAGCCGGCTCGGGACGCTCGAGACGTCGCCTGGGTCCGGGCCGGTGATGGCGGCGAGAACGAGCAGCGTGTCCTCGACGCCGCGCGCCATGGGGCCGAGCTTGTCCATCGACCAGCAGAGCGTCATCGCGCCCGTGCGCGCGACGCGCCCGAACGTCGGCCTGAGGCCCGTGACGCCGCAGCGCATCGACGGGTCGACGATGCGAGCCCTCGCGTCTCGCTCCCGATCGCGAAACCCACGCACCCGGCGGCGGTCGCCGAGCCGGGCCCGGCGCTGCTGCCGCCCGAGCCCTCCTCGAGCAGCCACGGGTTCTTCGTCTCGCCCGCCGAACCAGATGTCGTTGAGCGCGAGCGCGCCGAGGCTCAGCTTCGCGACGAGGACGGCGCCCGCGCGGTGGAGCCGCTCCACGACGACGGCGTCCCGATCCGGCACGCGGTCGCGGAACGGCTCCGCGCCCCAGGTCGTGCGGATGCCCTTCGTGTCGAGGAGGTCCTTGACGCCCCACGGGATGCCGTGCAGCGGGCCGCGGTACTTTCCCGCCGCGATCTCCGCGTCGGCCCGGCGGGCCTGCTCGAGCGCGAGCTCGGGCGTGAGCGTGATGACGCACTTGAGCTTCGGGTCGAAGCGCTCCAGCCGCTCGAGGTAGATGCGCGTCAGCCGCTCGGACGTGAGCGCGCGCGTCTCGACCCAGCGCGAGAGCGCGCGTCACGGGCGCGAACGCGATGTCGTCGTCGCGCTTCGGCACGGGTCCGGGATCGGCCTTCGCGCGGAGGAAGCGGTCGCGCGCCGGGCCCGCCGTGAGGCCCGGCAGGACGGGATCCCAGCGGGACGCGGGCGCGAGCGACGGCTCGAGCGCCACTTTCCTCGGCCCCGTGCGCCGCTCCATGGCGGGAGCCATGGCCTGGCGCCAGTTGCCGGCGAACTGCGCCCGTTCCTTCGGGGTGAGCTCCACGCGGACGAGCTTCTCGGCCTCGGCGACGGTCGCGGCGGTGATCTCGGGCCCGACGGCCGGCGCGGTCCCGAAGGCGGGGGGCGTCCCGCGGCCGGCGTGGACGCGGTGGGCGGCGTCTGCGCGTCCGCGTGCACTCCCGTGACGAGCGCGGCGGCGGAGGCGGCGGTGGTCGTGAGGAACTCGCGGCGGGACTTCGGCATGGTCATCCTTTCGGTCCGGCGTCGAGGAGAGCGCGGTAAGCCTGCCACACCTCGTCGCCGAAGCTCACGAAAGCAATCGATTCCGGGCGGGCGTGCGCGCCCGCGAACGCCCGGGCCTCGCGGACCGCGATCGCGCAGGCCGCGGCCACGGGATAACCGTAGACGCCGCAGCTGATCGCCGGAAGGGCGACGCTCGCGCAGCCGTGATCGCCCGCGAGGCGCAGGCTTTCGCGGTAGCAGGACGCGAGAAGGTCGGCTTCGCCGGCGCCGCCGCCCCGCCACACGGGGCCGACCGTGTGGATCACGAACCGGGCCTTCAGCCGGTGGCCGCCCGTGATGCGCGCCTCGCCGGTGGGGCAGCCGCCGAGCTTCCGGCACTCCTCGAGAAGGTCGGGGCCCGCCGCGCGGTGGATCGCGCCGTCCACGCCGCCCCCGCCGAGGAGCGTGGAGTTGGCGGCGTTCACGATCGCGTCGACGTCCAGCGCCGTGATGTCGCCTCGGACGAGGGCGAGGCGCCCCTTCGGCGGCCAGGTCACGTCAGGTTCCTCCTGAAGGACATTGTGGTTCGGGGCTCTCGGGGCGCCGGTAGAAGAGCGAGTGGCCGGCGGAGGAGAAGCCCGCGGCCTCGTAGACGCGGCCGGCTCTCGCGTCGGCCGCGGAGAGGAACGCGAGTGAGACGCCGCGTGCGAACGCCGCCCGGACGGCCGCCCACGAAAGGAAGCCGCCGATCCCGCGCCGGCGAAACGCCTCGAGCGTCGAAACGCCCACGAGCTCCGTCGAGGCCGTCGTGCGCCGGCTGGATCATCGCCGTGGCGACGGGCTCTCCCGCGATCCGCCCGAGGAAAGCGAAACCGTCGCCGAGCGTTTCGCGCAAGTTGAGCGCCTCCTCGTCCGAGGGCAGCCGCCCGGACGGAAACCCGAAGGCGCGGCGCTGCACGTCGAGAAAGGCCGCGAACTCCCCGAGCGGCGTCGCGGCGTCGAGCGTCGCGACGTCGAGCCCGCTCACGGCCTTCGCGGCCCGCTCTTTTCCGCGCGGGCAGACCATGAGCTGCGCCCGGCTCTCCAGCGCGAAGCCGTGCGCCTCGAGAGCCTCGTCGAGGCCCGGCGCGCACGCCTCGACGTACTCGAAGCGCGGCACGCGGCGGCGGGCGTGAAACTCCGCCTTCGAGGCGGGCGAGAGGCGCCTCGAGGTCGAGGGAGGCGGCGCCGGGGCCGTCGGGAATCGCGTAGTTGAAGTAGGGCAGCGGGTCGCTGTCGTGAAAGAAGAGCGTGAAAGGGGGCACCGCCACCGCCTCGTACTGCCGGTGCGCCACCGCGCGCATCTGCGCCTGGATGCGTTCGAGGAGGGCGAGACCCGGCCGGAGGGGTCATCGCGCCATTCTAGGGGCGGGCTCTGCTAGCCTTTCGCGCATGACGCCGAAGCTGCTCGCTCCGCCCCTTGCTCTCGCTCTCGCCCTCTCTCTCGTTTTGCCCGCGCCGCGGTCTGACGGCGCGGCGGAGAAGACCCCGGCGCCCGGAACTCCGGGGACCGTCCTCGTGAAGGCCGGCGCGCTCGTGGACGTCGTGACCGGAACCGTGAGGAACGGCCAGGAGATCCTCGTCGAGCACGGCGTGATCAAGGAGATCGGGCCGGTTCTCGTGGTCCCCGCGGGGACGCGGATCGTCGATCTTTCCCAGAAGACGGTCCTCCCGGGCCTGATCGACGTGCACACGCACATCACCTCCCAGCCGGAGGACTACTACGCGGACCGCTTCCGCCGGTCGCCGATCGACGTCGCCGTCCTGGCGCACGTCTACGCGAAGCGGACCCTCGAGGCCGGGTTCACGACGCTGAGGGTCGTCGGGCTCGTCCGAGTACATCGACGTCGCGCTCCGGAACGCGATCGACGCCGGCCGGATTCCCGGGCCGCGCCTGAAGGTCGCGGGCCTGGCCATCGGATCGACGGGCGGGCACGGGGACCTGACGGGCTTCTCCCCGTACCTCAGGTTCGAGCGATTCTCCGGCGTCGCCGACGGCGTCGACGCCGTGCGCAAGCTCGTCCGCCAGAACGTGAAGTTCGGCGCCGACGTCATCAAGACTGATCGCCTCGGCGGGCGTGCTTTCCGAGGAGGAGTCGGTCGGGGCGCCGCAGTACTCCCTCGAGGAGATGAAGGCGATCTGCGAAGAGGCCGCCATGTGGGGCCGCAAGGTCGCGGCGCACGCGCACGGCACGGAGGCGATCAAGCGCGCGGTCGCCGCGGGCGTGGCGTCGGTCGAGCACGGGAGCCTGATCGACGACGAGGGGATCCGCATGATGAAGGAGCGGGGCACCTACCTCGTGGCCGACGTCTACAACGACGACTGGATCCTCGCGGAGTTCGCGAAGATGGGGTACCCCGAGAAGATCATCGAAAAGGAACGGAAGATCGGCCTCCTTCAACGCCAGAATTTCCAGAAGGCCGTGAAAGCCGGCGTGAAGCAGGCGTACGGCACCGACGCCGGCGTCTATCCCCACGGCATGAACGGGAAGCAGTTCCAACACATGGTGCGCTGGGGCATGACCCCGCTGCAGGCGATCCAGGCGGCGACGGTGAACGCCGCCGACCTCCTCGGCTGGACGATGGTCGGGACGCTCGCGCCCGGAAAGTACGCCGACCTCGTCGCCGTCGACGGCGATCCGCTGAAGGACGTGACGCTTCTCGAGAAGATCCCGTTCGTCATGAAGGGCGGAGAGGTGGTCGTCTCGCGATGAGGGCGTTCCTCGCTCTCGCGCTTTTCGCCCTGCCTTTCGCCGCGTCCGCCGCCGAGCCGCGCTTCGAGAAGCGCACCGTGACGGTGAACGGCACCGCGTATCCCTATCAGGTGTTCGTGCCCGAGAGCTTCGCTCCCGGCTCGAAGCTCCCGGTCATCCTCTTCCTCCACGGCGCCGGCGAGCGCGGCTCTCTGGGCGAGCACACGCGCGTGGGTCTCGGCCGCGCGCTCGGGAAGGAGCCGTCGCGCTGGCCGTTCCTCGTCGTCTTCCCGCAGTGCCCGAAGGGTTCGCAGTGGATCGGAGACCCCCAGGCGGCCGCGTTCCTCGCCCTCGAGGAGGCGCTCGTCGAGTTCCACGGCGACCGCGAGCGCGTGTCGCTCCTCGGAATGTCCATGGGCGGCGCGGGAACCTGGTGGAGCGCCCTTCAGAAGCCGGGCGTCTTCGCGGCTGTCGTGCCCATCTGCGGGTACGTCGCGTCGTCCCGCGGGTTTCCGATTCAGAGCGTCCGGCCGCCCGAAATGCGCCGCGTCCTCGAATCGGGCAACCCGTACGAAGCCCTCGCCCGGGCGTTCGGCAAGACGCCCGTGTGGGCGTTCCACGGCGACGCGGACGACACGATACCCGTCACGGAGTCGCGGCGCATGGCCGAAGCGCTGCGCCTTTCGGGTGGAAATGCCGCGTACACGGAGTTCCCCGGAGTCGGGCACAACGCGTGGGATCCGGCATTCGCCGAGCCCGATCTCGTGCCGTGGCTCCTCGCGCAGAAGCGCGGCGCGCCCGGCCGGCGCCCGAAGCCGTCCAGGGAGCCCGTGCTCTACACCGGGGCGACCGTGTACCGCGCATGGGACGCGAGCCCCGCGAAGGTCGCGATCCTCGTCGAAGGGGGCGGCGTGCTTTTCGTCGGCGAGGAACGCGAGGCACGGGCCCTCGCGCCCGAGGCGCGCGCCGTCGATCTCGCGGGGGCGGTCGTCGTGCCGGGGCTCACCGACGCGCACGGCCACCTGCGCGGCCTCGGAGCGCTCCGGCGCGCGCTCGACCTCCGCGGCCTCTCGAAGGAGGAGATTCTCGCGCGCGTGAAGGCCCGCGCCGCGGCGGCCGCCGCGGGCGAGTGGATTCGCGGGCGCGGCTGGGACCAGAACCGGTGGCCCGAGAAGACGTTCCCGACCGCCGCCGAGCTGTCCGCCGTCTCCGCCGGGCCGCCCGGTCGTCCTCGGGCGCGTGGACGGCCACGCGATCTGGGTGAACGAGGCCGCGCTCGCCGCCGCGCACGTGACCGCGGCGACGATGGACCCCGACGGCGGGCGCATCGAGCGCCTCGCGGACGGGCGTCCCGCGGGCGTCCTCGTGGACAACGCGACCGCCCTCGTCTCGAACGCGATTCCCGAGCCCGGCGCCCGACGAGATCGAGCGCGACTATCTCGCCGCGCTCGAGGCCTGCGCGCGCGTCGGCCTGACCGGCGTCGGCGAGGCCTCGGGCTCGAACGCGGAGGAGATCGGCATCCTGTCGTCCCTCGCGCGCGAAGGGAAGATGCCGATCCGCGTCTACGCGACCGTGGGCCCGCGGAATCTCGACGAGGCGATCGCGAAAGGCCCCGTTCAATCGGGGCGCCTGACGGTTCGCGCCCTCAAGATCGTCGCGGACGGCGCGCTCGGCTCGCGCGGCGCCGCCCTGCTCGCCGACTACAGCGACGCGCCCGGCAACCGCGGCCTCGACGTGACGGCGCCCGAGGAGACGGAGCGTCTCGCCGAGAAGGCGCTCCGCGGCGGCTTTCAGGTGTGGATGCACGCGATCGGCGACCGCGCGAACCGGGTGACGCTCGACGCCTACGAGAAGGCGCTCGCCGCGGTGCGACCCGTCGATCCGCGGCCGCGCATCGAGCACGCGCAGATCCTCGCGCTTCGCGACGCTCGCGCGCTTCGCGAAGCTCGGCGTGATCGCGTCCGTGCAGCCGACGCACGCGACGTCGGACATGCCGTGGGCCGAGACGCGCGTCGGCCCGGAGCGGCATCGAGGGCGCGTACGCGTGGCGGACGCTCCTGAAGGTCGGGCGCGCGCCTCGCGGGCGGAAGCGACTTCGCCGTGGAGTCCGAGAACCCGCTCCTCGGCATCTACGCGGCCGTGACGCGGCAGGACCTCTCGGGCCAGCCGCCCGGCGGCTGGCGGAAGCAGGAGGCGCTCACGCGCGCCGAGGCGCTCCGGCTCTTCACGGCCGACAACGCGTACGCCGAGTTCGCCGAGACGCGGCGCGGGCGGATCGCCCCCGCGTACGACGCGGACTTCACGGTGCTCGATCGCGACATCGTCTCCGAAAAGACGCCGGCCGCCGAGATCCCGAAGGCGACGGTGCGCATGACCGTCGTCGGCGGGGAGATCGTCTACGACGCGAGACCTGTGAAGAAGCCGTAGGCCGGCTCTTCGTCCCGGGTGCCGCGTTGGTCATGCCGCCAGCGTGGCGCCCGCCGCCGCGGCGCCCGGGACCTCCACGAGGCGCCCCGTCCCCACGTCGTAGACGAAACCGGACACGGAGACGGCGGGAGACACGAGCGGATGCGCGCGGATCCGCCGCACGTCCGCGCGGACGCTCTCCGCCTGGTCGCGGATCGTCAGCCAGTCGACGAACTCTCCCTCCGTGGAGCCGGGACCCCGCCCGACGTCGCGCCAGCCGGCGGCGTCGAGGGCGGCCGTCTCGAGGCTCTGCGCGAGCAGGGCGCGCATGACCTCGTCGGTGAAGGTCTCCATCCCGCAGTTCGTGTGGTGGATGACGAGCCATTCGCGCGTCCCGAGCAGCTTGTGGGAGATCACGAGGGAGCGGATCGCGTCGTCGCTCGCCCTGCCTCCCGCGTTCCGGATGACGTGCGCGTCTCCCTCCGTGAGGCCCGCGAACTTCGCCGGATCGAGCCGCGCGTCCATGCAGGTCAGAATCGCGAGGCGCCGCGCGGGCGGCATCGCGAGCCGGCCTCGGGGTCCGAAACCGGCGGCGTAGGCGGCGTTGGCCGACAGGATCTCGTTGAGCAGTGCGGTCATGGTCGTCTCCTTTCCGATTGGGTTATTCGGCTCGGCGAAGGAGACGGGAAAGAAAAAACCCGCTCCGGCCGTGCCGTGCGGGTCTTCAAAGTCCGTGGAACCGTTACGACGTCGAGGTCAGGCTCCGCCAGCTCCCTTACCCGCACCTGGCGGGCGACAACACGGGCACGCGAAGCCGAGACCGCGTCTCATCGCCGTGATTAATAGCGCTCGGCGCGCGCCGTGTCAAGAGCTCGAGTGCCGATTCGGGAAGAACCGTGACGGTGCGCCCGGGTCACGCCGTGCGCAGCGACTCCGCGAGCGCGGCGTGACCGCGCTCCGCGGCGAGATCGGCGGCGCTCTTGCCGTCGTCGGTCCGCGCGGAGACGTCGGCGCCTCTCGCTCGCAGCAGGCCGACGATCTCGACGTTTCCCTGCGAAGCGGCGCCGTGGAGAGGCGTCCAACCGCTTTGCTGGCGGGCGTCGGGGGCGGCGCCCTTCTCGAGCAGCTTCTTCACCATTGCGGCGTCGCCGCGCGACGTCGCCGCATGGAGCGGCGTCACCTTGCTCGCGTTCGAGGAGGCCGCGCCCGGGTCTGCGCCCGACGCGAGGAAAAGCTCCGCGAGAGCCGAGTGGCCGAAGAACACCGCGAGGCCGAGGACGGGAAATCCGTCCGGCGAGACGGCCCGTGCCGCGGCGGGATCCGACGCGAGAAAAGCGCGCACGGCGGGCGCGTCGCCCGCGGCCGTCGCCTCGAAGAGGTCGAGGGACCGGCCGTGCTCGCGGAACACGTTCACGAGGTCGGCATGCCCGCAGTAGACGGCGAAGAGCACGAACGACGAGCCGTCGGGACGGCGCGCGTTCACGAGCGCCGGATCGGCGTCGAGGAGCGCTTCGACGGCCCCGGCATCGCCCTTTCGGACGGCGGCGGCGAGGGCTTCGAGCGCGTCGCTCACGCGTTCTCAGTGGGCTGGAGGCGGGTCTCCGCCGGGAGGCGCGGCCACCGGCGCTGTGCTGCCGCGGACGAGGCCGCCGGCGCAGGTGCGGCTGCTGGCGGAGAGGCGGCTGTGGGTGCCGGCGCAGGTGCCGCTGCGGGTGCCGGCGCGGGAGCGCGGAGGCGGTTCTCCGTTCGGAAACGTCTCCGCGCTGCAAAAGTAGCACTTCACCTTGGGCTGGGCGAGGTTTTCGGGGACCCAGTAGAAAAACCACTTCCCGCACTCGGGACACGTGAAGAGCTGCCTTCCACCATTCATCGGAGGGAAGGATACGCGCCCGGGAGCCTTCGTGCGCTCCGGCGGACGAGGAGGACGAGAAGGGCGGCCAGGGTGACCGTGGAAAGGACCGAGCCCTCGGGACCGAAGGCTCCTCCGCTCAGGGCCGGGCAGGCCCGCGCCGCGGATTCCGGTCGCGAAGGACGGACCTCCCCATCGTCATTCCGCTCACGGGCAGCGCGAGGGCGGCGAGACGTGAAATTCCAGAGCGCGTGGAACGTCCAGGGGCCGAGGAGGCCGCCCTCGCCCCAGTAGAGCCAGCCCAGAACCGCGCCCGCGAGGCCGATGTTGAGGAGCGCGAGAGGCGTCACGTTCGGGTTGACCGCGTGCATCGAGGCGAACGCCACGGACTGGCCCGCGTTCGCGAGGAGCCCCGAGACGAGCCAGCGCCGCGCGGCGGCTCGCCCTCGAAGCGGCTCGCTCATCCCCGAAAGCTTGCCGAAGAGGAGCCGCGCGAAGAAGAAGGAACGGGCGCGCGAGGAGCGTGAGGAAGAAGGCGCGGAACAGAAGCTCCTCGACGAGGCTCTGCAGCGCGAAGAAGCCGAACGAGGCGGGAGCCGACGCGAGCGACGCGGGGCCGGGCGCGGGAGAGAACGGCGCGTAGCCGGACGGCCCCGGGCCGTGAACGCCCCCAGGAGAGCGGGCAGCAGCAGGGCCGCCGCCAGGAGGGCCAGCGGCGGCCGCGAGCCCGCGGCGGCCATCCCGCGTGCGAAAGGCTCGCGCGGCTCGGGAACGGAATCTCCGAGCCGCGCGAGAAGGCCGAAACGGAGAAGGGCGAGGCCGGCGAGGCCGAGCGGGAGCGCGAGGACGAGGCCCGACGCGAGCCGCGCGTCGAGCCAGGCCCCCATCGCCCCCGGCACCGGTGACGCGAGGGCCAGCAGGGTCACTTCTTGGCGGGCGCTTCGGCCGGCTTCTTCTCCGATTCCTCCTTGATCCTCTTCTGCTGCTCGGCCGTCCACGGCGGGACGATGCCGTTCGTGCGCGCGTAGGCGATGGACTGGCCGAGGTGCTCGAACTCGTGGCTGACGGCGGCCAGCATGACGCCGCGCACGGTCGTGTCGCGTCCGAACATCTTCACGGGCTTGTCGAGGTCCGCGTCGGACGTCGCCGCGATCCCGGCGCGCAGGTGCGCGAAGGACTTCTTGAGCTCTTCGATCACCTTCGACTTCTCGGTGACGTTCTTTTCCATGTCCTTGTCCAGGCCCGCCGGAGGCTTGACGCCCGCGAAGCCCAGGAGAAAGTAGTTCGCCGCCCGCGACGTGGATGTAGACCTCGCTGATCGAGCGCACGCCCGGCCCGGGCCGCCAGCCGTACTTGTCGGCGGGCGTGGCCTCGGCCAGGTCGAGGATCTGCTTCTCCCCGTACGCGTGCTGGCCGAGGAATTCGGCGCGGAAGCCGGAGGAGCCGCGGCGCCGTGCCTGCGCGCGGCGGCAGGGGCGGCGAGGAGTGCGAGGGCGAGGGCACCCGTGACGAGGTGACGGATCTTCATGAAACATCCTCCTTTCGAATTCGGTGGGCGCATCTTATCCGCCTGCGTAGAATCCGGTCGATTCCGGAGGAGAAGAAATGAAAACGATGCGCCATCCCGCTTTTCTCGCCGTCGTCGCCGCCGTCGCCGCCGCGCCCGCGTTCGCGCAGCTCGCGACGCCCCTTCCGAGCCCGAACGCCTCCGTCTCGCAGACGATCGGCGTCACGAAGGTCGAGGTCGTCTACAGCCGGCCGCACGTGAAAGGTCCGACGCGCAAGGAAGAGCGCGTGATCTGGGGCGAGCTCGTGCCATACGACAAGGTCTGGCGGACCGGCGCGAACGCGGTCACGAAGATCACCTTCGACGGCGATGTCGCGATCGAGGGGCAGAAGCTCGCGGCGGGCTCGTACGGGCTCTTCACGATTCCCGGCAAGACGGAGTGGACGATCATCTTCAACAAGCAGTCGACGGGAGGGCCGGACGAGTACAGCGCCGACAAGGACGTCCTGCGCGTCAAGGTGAAGCCCGTGCCCACGGAGATGCGCGAGACGCTGACGTTCCTCTTCCCGATGGTCACGTCCGACTCGGCGGTCCTCGCGCTCGGCTGGGAGAAGCTCGCCGTGGGCTTCGGGATCGTCGTGGACACGAAGGGACAGTTCCTCGCGAACGCGAAGGAGGCCGTCGCGAAGGCGAAGCCGGACGACTGGCGGACGCCGCTCACCGCCGCGCGCTATCTCTACGACAACAAGTACGCGCTCGACGACGCCGCGAAATGGCTCGACAAGTCCATCGCCACGAAGGCCACGTTCGGCAACCTCTCGACGAAGGCGAACGCCCTGGCCGCCGACGGCAAGAAGAAGGAAGCCGTCGCGGCGGCCGAGAAGGCTCTCGCGGCCGGCGCGGCCGCGGCCGCCGAACAGAAGCCGTCGCCCGAAGCGGTCGCGGCCCTCGAGAAGAAGATCGCGGAGTGGAAGAAGTAAGGGAGGATCTTCAGCGCGCCGGCGGGGACGGCGCCGTCGCGCTGAGTCGCGCGCCCGCGCCCGCCGAGACGAGGTTCACGAAGAGACGGTAAGCGCCGGGGACGCCGGCCGGAAGCTGCCGGAAGAACGCGTATCCGGTGTAGACGAAGGCTCCCTTTCCGTGCCGGGCGAACAGGAGGCCGCCGGGCTTGTCGCCCTCGCCCGGATCGTGCGTCTCGACCACCGTCTCGTAGCGGGGGTCCCACGTTCCCGGGAAGTAGAGGCCGCGCTCCTGCACCCACCCGTCGAAGTCGGCTGCCGTCAGCCTGTTCGGAAAGAGGAGGAGCGAGCTCTGTGGGTTCAGGAATTTCACGGGGGCTTCCTCGACGGTGACGCGGTCCCGGGAGAGCTTGAAGGGGTACGGCCCGAGCTGCTCCGTGACGAGGTCTCCCAGGGTGTTGTACTGCGCGACGAGCGTGCCGCCCTTTTCGACGTAGTCGACGAGCCTCGTCTCGGCCAGCTTCAGGCGGGGGCGCGTGTTGTAGGCGCGAATTCCCGTCACGATCGCGGCGTAGCGCGACAGGTCGCCGTTCTCGAGCTCGTCGTCCGAGAGGAGCGTCACGGTGTAGCCCATCTGGCGGAGCGCGTCGGGGACCTCGTCGCCCGAGCCCATGACATAGCCGACGGGCGCCTGGGGCGCCTTCACGTCGAGGCGCAGGACCCTCGCCTCGGCGGGAGGAAAAAGCGTCTGAAGCGGGATGTGCGGGTAGTCGACGCGCACGAGGCCGCGCGAGTGGACTTTCCCGTTCACGACGGCCTCGGCCGTGAGCGTGGCCGCGGACGCGCCCGCCGGCGGCGTCACGGTGAACGTGACCGGCTTCTCCTCGCCGCGGGCCGTGAACGCGAACGGCACCTCGGCCGGCGACGCCGAGAAGCCCGCTTCCGTCTTCAGGCGCAGGACACCCGAGACGGCGGCGCCGCTCGTCGAGCGTGACGCGCACCTTCTTCGGTGTCCCGGTCCCGAAGGCGTAGACCTTCTCGTCGAACGTCGGCCGTCACGGGCGGCGTGATGACGAACGGCCGGTACATCTCGCCCTTGACGGGATCCGTGCGGCGGAAGACGACGGGCGCCTCGAACGGGATCGCGACGCCGTCGACGCGCACCGTGAAGCGCGCGACGAGCGGCGGCGGATTCTCCGGCAAGCCGATGAGCGCCGGGTCGGTCACCGTGAAGAGGCCCTTTCCGGGCCGCTCCCTGCAGCCAGTACGGCTGCGTCGTGTCGATGTCGCCGGGGAGCGTCACGAGAGATCTCGCGGCGCAGCGGCTCGTTCGGCGCGAGGGCGCCGCCCTCTCCCGTCGCCCCGGCGTAAGTCACCGAGACCGACTCGAGCGTCGCCGGCCGGGCCGAGCGGTTCAGGATCATCGTGGCGACCTTCACGCTCGCGCCCGGGCGCGGCGGAGGGCTCGCTCGCGACCGCCTCGACCCAGAGGCCGAGGCACGCGCGGATCGCGTCGGCGATGTCGTGGCGCTTCCGCGCCAGAAGAGGATCCATTTGCTTCGGACCCGTGCGTTCGCCTGCTGACGGTTGCGCAGCGGGAGAGGCGGAGAAGAAGAAGATTTCTTAGAAGGAGGAAGATCTGGCGCCGGCTTCGAGGTCGCTCGCGTCTGAAGGTGAATTGCGCGGCGTTCGATGACGGCATCCGCCCGAGGAGCGTCCATGCTTCGACGAGCTGCGGCACCGAGGCGGCAGGGTCCGTCGAGCGAAATGTCTCCTCCGCCTTTCTAAGCAATCTTCCGACTTCCTCTCCCTTCGCTCCATAGCGTCCCCACGAGAGATCGATTCCCTCGAAAAGGTCCTTTTCCGCGGGCGCGCCCGCGACGTTCTTGAAGTCGTTCAGCCACGTGCCGCGGCGCTCGGCCGAGCCGAAGCCCTGGCTCTTGTGCATGTTCCGGCTCAGCGCCGCGATCTCCGTGTACGAGCGCCCGAGGAGGGCGTTGTAGGCGCCGAGGTCCGCCGTGATCTGTCCGGGCACGTCCTTGCGCGGCGTGTCGCCGCCGAAGCGGAAGACGTTCCACAGGAGCCGTTTCGGCTGCCACGGCGCCAGCGTGTCGAGCTGCTCGGGGAATCGCGACGGATCGCCCGCGGCCTTGAACGCCTCCTCGGCGAGGATCGCCGAAGCCGTGTGGTGGCCGTGGCCGCCCTCGCCTGTCGCCGGGAAGCGCGTGACGATCACGTCCGGCCGGAACATGCGGATGACGCGCACGGTGTCCGCGAGCACCTGCTCCTTCCCCCAGATCCGGAGCGTCTCCTCCGGGCTCTTCGAATAGCCGAAGTCGATCGCGCGGGAGAAGAACTGCTTGGCGCCGTCGAGGCGGCGCGCCGCGAGGAGCTCCTGCGTGCGCAGGACGCCCATGAGCTCGCCCGACTCGGTGCCGATGAGGTTCTGGCCGCCGTCGCCGCGCGTCATCGACAGGTAGCCCGCGTCCACGAGCTTCTCGCGGGAGGCCCACGCGAGGAACGCCGTGTTCTCGTCGTCCGGGTGGGCCGCGACGTACAGGACGCCGCCGACGACGTTCAGCTTCGCGAGAGCGAGCCGGATCTCGGCGGCGTTCGGCGTCTCGGCGGGGGCCGCGGCGAGCGGCGCTTGAGCGTCGGCTGCGGAGGCGGCAAGACCCGCGAGGAGCGCGAGCACGAGGAGGACGGCCGCGGGACGGCGGGAAAGGGGGCGTCGCGTCATGCGGGGATTCTAGGGGCAGGAGGCGCGGTTGACTCAGTCCGGCGCGGGCTTATCCGAAGGTCTCCGTGATCCCGAGAGTGAGGACGCACGCGAGCAGGAGCATCGCCGAGGTTCGTGAGGAACGCGGCGTGATAGCCCGCGACCGGATAGCGCCGGGCGCCGCCCTCGAGGACGCCGAGCCAGTGCGCGTCGAGGATGCGGCCGAGGACGTTCTGCGTCAGGGCCGCTCCCAGGAAGCCGCCGGCGTTCACCGTGGCCGTCGCGATGCCGCTGAACCGCGGCGGGATTCACGTCGCGCGCGAGGGCCCAGGTGAGCGTGAAGCAGCTCGCCGCGAGACCCAGGAGGAAGCAGAGCGGCCCGAGCAGGCCGCGCGGCGGCCCCGCGGAAGGAACCGAGATGCAGGCCCAGACGGCCGTGTAGGCGAGCGTGAACAGGATGTAGGGGAGGCGCCGCGCCCGGAAGACCTTGTCGGAGAGGAAGCCGGCGGTGGGCGCGCCGAGGATGACGCCGATGCTGACGAGCGACACGATCCCCGCGGATTCCTTCGCCGTCATCCCGTAGACGTCCCGCATCCACGGGACCGCCCAGAGGCCGGAGAAGGACAGATACGTCCCGTACTGGCAGAAGAAGACGAGCGAACATCGGCCACGTCCTCCGGTTGCCGAACACGGTGCGATACCCCTCGGCCACCGAGACGCGGGGCACCGTCTCCGCGCGGCACGGGCGGCGGAAAGCCCGCGTCCTCGGGCCGGTCGCGCACGAGGGCGAGGCACAGGCCCGCGAGGGCGAGCGACATCGCCGCCACGCCGCCGAACGTCGCGCGCCAGCCGGCGGCGGCGACGAGGAGAGCCAGCGGCGCCGCCGCGAGGAGCCCGCCGAGGTTTCCGGCGACCTGCGTGAAGCCCGACCACGTGCCGAACTCGTCCGGCCTCCACCACGCGCCAACCTGCTTGAGCATTCCGATGAACACGACGGAGGCGCCCGCGCCGACGGCGAGCCGCGCCCCGTACGCGACGGGCAGGACGCGCGCGACCGCGAAAACCGCTCCGCCGGCCGCCATCATGGCCGCGCCCGCGGCCACGGCCCGCCGCGGACCCCACGCATCCACGGCGGCGCCCACGACGAACTGCATCGCGGCGAACGCGTAGAGGTACAGCGCAGCCATCGTGGCGACCTCGACGCCGCGTCGCCGAGAAGCTCGCCATGAGGTCCTTCGCGAGGACGGCCGGCGCGAGGCGGTGGAAGTACGAGACGACGTAAACGAGCGCAAGAACGCCCCAGACGAGGAGGCGGCGGGAGCGGAAGGCGGGTGGAATAGCGGTTCCCCGCGGGAGTCTAGTGCGACGGCGCCTCGTATATCGTCCGGCGCCGTGCAGCAAGAGAGCGGATCGACAGCCGCCGCCCGCGAGAGAGGCGATTGAAGGGGTTGCTTTTCTCGGCGGTCCTCCTCGCGTCGCCGCTATCCGCGGCCCCGGAGGGCATCCCGACACGCTGATGCCCCCGCTCCGCCTCCGGAGGAGACGAAGCCAGAGGCGCCCGTGGCGTTCGATCCGCGGGCTGCGTCCGCTTCGCCCGAGAAGAAGCTTCTCCCGGCTCTCCTCGAGGTCACCTTTTTCAACGTGTTTCCGAACCTCTGGAACCGGTGGGTGAGGGGCAAGGAGCCCGTCGGGTGGGAGAGCTGGAAAGAGAACCTGAGCCGGGGCTTCGCATACGACCCCGACAAGTTCACGACGAACCAGCTTTCGCACCCTCAGCAGGGGGGCCTCTACTACGCCGCCGCGCGCAGCAACGGCTGGAACCTCTGGGAGTCCGCGCTCTTCACGTTCTACGGCAGCCTCACGTGGGAGTACTTCGGCGAGACGACGCGCCCCTCCACGAACGACCTCATCACGACGACGCTCGGCGGCGTCAGCGCGGGGGAGACGTCCTACCGGCTCAGCGACCTCGTGTTCGACAACACCGCGACGGGGTTCCGGCGCTTTCTCCACGAGCTCGCCGGCCTCGCGGTTTCGCCGGGACGAGTCCTCCACCGTCTCACGACCGGCGAGGCGTGGCGCGTCGCCCCGAACACGGGTTTCGAGCGGCCCGGCTGGCTAGACTTCGAGCTCGCCGGAGGCTGGATCCACGTCGATTCGACGCGCGACTCGGACCCGGCGGTCCTCCACTACCGCGCGGTGCTCCCGATGGCCCTGGACTACGGCGATCTCTTCGAGCGGGACCTCGGCAAGCCGTTTTCGACGTTCCACCTCGGGGCCGAGTTCACGGTCGGCAAGGCGGTCGTCTCGCTCGTCCAGACCGAGGGCCTTCTCGCCGGACGCCGCCTGGACGGCTCGGGCCCGGCGCGGACCGTAGTCGGCGCGTCCTTCGTCTACGACTACCTCGACGTCGACCTCTCGTTCAGCCAGCAGGCCGCTGGCTTCGGGGTCTGGTCGCGAATCCCGCTCGCCGGGCGGTGGGACGTCCTTCCGCGCGCCGAGCTCCTCGGGTCGTTCGCCGCGGTCCAGACGTCGGAGGATCCGGCCGCGACGACGCACCGGAACTACGACTACGGCATCGGCGGCGGCCTGAGGGCCGGGGCCCGGCTCCGGCGCTCCGGGCGCGACGTCGCGCGCCTCGCGCTGGACCACCTCTTCCTCTCGACCGTCAACGGCCCGACGCGCTGGAACGAGGTGACGATCGCTCGGGGCTCGGCATGGTGGCCGCTCTGGCGCGACTTCTCGCTCGGCGCCGAATACACGTACCACCGCCACCGGAACGTCTTCCCGGAGGAGACGCAGATCCGGACGAGCCGGCAGGTGCGGGTCCTCGTCTCGTGGGCAGTCTTCGCCGGAAAGCCGTGAGACGCAAAGCGGGGCCCCTGGTTCATCGAGGCCAGAACCGGGACGAGGAACTGGTCGAATTCGCCACCCGGATGAGGCCGAGGCGCGGCGCCTCGCGCTGAAGCTCTCCTTCACCCTGCGGTCAGAGGGGCGGCCTTTTCCGGTGCCACTCCGTTCGGGCCTGATACGCCGTCCCGAGCGCCACGAGCGTCTCGTCGCTGAAGGCTCGCCCCGTGAACTGGAACGCCGTGGGCAGACCCTTCTCGCCGAATCCGTTCGGTACGGAGAGCGCGGGCTGGCCCGTGAGGTTGCCGGCCGGGATGACCGCCGGCCCGCCGCCGACGCCCGGATACGCCTTGTCGAAGTCGGGACCGATCGGATAGGAGACGGTTGCGCGGGTCGGCGAGACGAGCGCGTCGAACTTCGCGTAGAGCGCGTCGAGGGCTTTCTTCATGGGCGCGCGCAGGCGCAGAGCCTGGATGTAATCCACCGCGAGCACCATCGACGCCGCGTAGCCGCCCCAGCGGTCGTTCGGGACCTTCAGCTCCCTGACGCGGCCGCTCTCGATGAGCTCGCGGAAAGCGCTCGCACCCTCGGCCGCGACGATCGTCCCGACGGCCGGGCCGTACGGGAAGTCCGGGAACTCGACGTCCGGGACGACGTCGCAGAACGTCCCGAGGACCTTGAGCGCGTCCTCGAAGTTCCTCCGCACCTCGGGCTGCGCCTTCTCGGTCGTGCCCTTGATGACGCCGACCCTGAAGCGCGGCGGTTTCGCCTTCGCGGGCGCGGGCCGGAACTTCCGCGGCAGCGAGGTGGGATCGTTCGGGTCGCGCCCCGCGATGGCAGCCATCACGAGGCCGCAGTCCTCGGCCGAGCGGCACATCGGGCCGAGCTTGTCGAGCGTCCAGCAAAGGGCCATCGCGCCGTGCCGGCTCACGCGGCCGTACGTCGGGCGGAAGCCCGTCACGCCCGAGAACGCGGCGGGCGTGACGATCGAGCCCGAGGTCTCCGAGCCGATCGAAAACGCGACGAGCCCGGCGGCCGTGGCGGCGCCCGGCCCCGAGGACGAGCCGCCCGACCAGAACTCGGTGTTCCAGGGCGTGCGCCCCGGCCCCGTGAACGACGCGTCCGCGTTGTTGTAGCCCAGGCCGCCGGCGAGCTCGACCATCGCGAGCTTCCCGATGAGCACGGCGCCGGCGTCGTGCAGCCTCTTCACGACCGTCGCGTCCTCGTCGAAGACCTGACTGCGGTACGGCTCGGCGCCCCAGGTCGTGGGAATGCCCTTCGTCGCGAGCAGGTCCTTCACGCCGCAGGGCACGCCGTGGAGCGGGCCGCGCCACTTTCCGGCCGCGAGCTCCGCCTCCGCCGCCTTCGCCTCGGCGAGAGCGCGCTCGCGCGTGACGGTCACCACGGCCCCGAGCTTCGGGCCGATTCGCTCGAGGCGGTCGAGGTAGCCCTCGGCGAGGGCGACGGGGGAGATCTCTTTCGACTTGAGCTTCCGCGAAAGGTCCGCGACCGAAAGAAAGAAGACGTCCTCGGCGAGCGGCGCCATCAGCGGCCTCCGGGGCATTCGGCGAAGAACACGACGTCCGGCTCGTCGGCGTTCGTGAGCGGGACCTTCTTCATCGCCTCGGCGCCGCGGAGGCGGCCGTCCAGCGCTTTCGCGATTTCGCCGAGCTGCTCGCCGGACAGGTGCTTGCCCCAGCGGATGCGCGCGACTTCCGTCAGAGCCTCCGCCACGGAAGACGGCGCCTCGGGTGTGGGGACGGGTGTCGGCGCGGGCGTGGGAGAGGGCGAGGGCGCCGTCTGGCCGAGGGCCGGGGCGGCCCGCGCGAGAGCGGGCGCGGCCGCGGCGAGCGCGAGCCGTTTCGCGAAGAGACGGCGCGAGGGCGGGAGCGTCGGATCGGACATGTGTCGCCTCCGTTGGATTCTCGAGCTCAATTTACCTTGATCCGCGCGGCGCGCGCCGGAGCCTGATAGCGTCCGCGCCATGATTCTCGCCGCGCTTCTCCTTCAGGTCGCCGCGACTCCCGTCGCCGCTCCCGTTCCCTCCGTTCTCCGTGTCGTCCCGAAGCACGACGAGCTCGCGTACACGTTCGGGGGCGTCCCCGCGCGGTACCGCATCAAGCCCGGCACGCGGATCGTCGCGTGGACGGAGGACTGCTTCGACGGCGCCGTGAAAACGCCCGCGGACCTGCCGTCGAAGGTCATGGCGCCCGGCCACGACAACCCCCAGACCGGTCCGTTCTACGTGGAGGGCGCCGAGCCGGGCGACACGCTCGCGATCCGGATCCTGAAGCTGGAGCCCGCGCGGACCTGGGCCGTGTCCGCGTTCGGACCGGGTTTCGGGGCTCTCGTCGGGACGGACCGCACGGCGATCCTCGGACCGGAGCTCCCCGAGACGGTCTGGCGCTACGAGATCGACGCGAAGAAGGGCGTCGCGCGGACGACCTCCGGCGACGGGAAACAGGCCTGGGAGGTCCCGCTCGCGCCGTTCCTCGGCTGCCTCGGCGTCGCACCCTCGATGGGCGAGGCGCGCTCCACGATCGTGCCGGGGACCTTCGGCGGGAACATGGACTGTCCGGAGGTGAAGGCGGGCAACACGGTCTCCCTCGGCGTGAACGTGCCGGGCGGGCTGCTTTCGTTCGGGGACGGCCACTACGCGATGGGCGACGGCGAGATCATGGGCGCGGCCGTCGAGGGCGCGATGAACGTCGAGCTCGTCGTGGACCTCGTGAAGGGCAAGCCCACGCCTGTCCCGCGGATCGAGAACGCGGACGAGGTCATGTTCGTGGGCTCGGGCCGCCCTCTGGAAGACGCGGCACGCGTCGCGTTCAAGGCGATGGTGGGCTGGGTGCGCGAGGCGACGGGACTGTCGGAGCTGGACGCCTACCAGTTTGTCTCCCAGAACGCGAAGGCTCCGATCGTCCAGCTCGTGGACCCGGAATACACGGTGCTCGTGAAGCTGGAGAAAAAGCGGCTCCCGAAGGTTCGCTGACGCGGCGCGAGCGGGAAGGAGAGACGCGCTTCGCGCGCCCGGGGGATTTTCTTAGAAGGGTAGGAGGGGCGGATGGCGGGGTCGGAGTGCGCGCCGACGAAACCCGGTTGGGCCTCCGGCGTATTTACCTTCTAAGAAGATCTTCAAGGAGCCTTCGATGAAAGGTGAGGCCTCTCGCGCGTTCTTTGCTCTCCTCTTGGCGGCGTCTCCGGCCCTCTCCCAGCAGCCCTACTCCGGCCACGGCGCCGAGAGCGTCCCGCCCGAGCTCGTCGCGAAGTACGCGGCGCCGCCTCTCGATCCGGCCGTCTCCCGGCGCATCCAGACCATGCTCGACGTCCGGGCCCCGGGGCTCGGCATCGTCTCGCCGGACGGGAGCCGCCTCTACTTCGGCTGGCGCGTCACTGGCACGCCGCAGGTCTTTCGCCTCGCGTCGCCGAAAGGGTTCCCCGTCCAGATGACCGGCGGCGAGGACCGGACGACGGTGGACGACGTCACGCGCGACGGCAAGTGGCTCGTCCTGTCCCGCGACGTGGGCGGCCAGGAAAACCCCGGGCTGTACCTCCAGCCGGCCGAAGGCGGGCCGCTCCGGGCCGTGCAGAAGACGGAGAAGGTCCAGACGTTCTTCGACTTCCTGTCGGATGACGGCAAGGCGCTGTACTTCCACGCAAACGACGTCGCGCCCGACAGCTATGCGATCTACCGCTACGACCTCGCGTCGGGCGCAAAGACGCTCGTCTTCGGCGAGAAGGGCCTCTGGTCGGTCGGGGACCACCGGGGGGACGGCGCGGACCTGCGCCTTCTCCTCGTGAAGGCGACGGGCGCCTTCTCCACGGAGTACGCCGAGTACGTCCCGGCGGCGAAGAAGCTCACGCCGCTCCTCGGCGCCGGCGAGGCGACCGAGTACGACGCCGCCTACGCGGCGCAGCCGGGCGAGCTCCTCGTGCGGACGAACAAGTTCGACGACTTCCGCCGCCTCTACCGGTGGAAGATCGGCGGCGACGCGACCGCGAAGAGCTTCACGAAAGTCCTCGCGCCGTCCGGGAGTGGACGTCTCCGGCTTCTCGATCGATCCCGCGCGCCGGTACGTCTATGCGGCGCTGAACGACGGCGGGTACCAGCGCCTCGACGTCCTGGACGCGAAGACGTTCGCGAAAGCCGCCCTGCCGCTCCCGAAGGACGCCGAACAGGTCTACGCGGGCCGCGCCACGCCCGACGGCCGATTCGTGACGCTCGGCGTCGAGACGGCGCAGGCCCCGCGCACGAGCTACGTCTGGGACTGGGACCGGAAGGCGCTCACGCAATGGGTGCTGCCCTCGGCGCCCGAGGTCGACCTCTCGGCGTTCGTGCCGGCGAAGCTCATGGCGTATCCCGCCAGAGACGGCACGAAGATCCCGATGTTCGTGAGGTTTCCGAAGGGCTGCGCGCCCGGCGAGAACCCCGCGGCCGACCCCTGCCCCGTCGTCGTCGAGTTCCACGGCGGGCCCGAGGCCCAGGCGACACCGGGCTTCTCGCCGTATACGCAGCTCTTCGTGGACGCCGGCTTCGTCTTCGTCGAGCCGAACGTGCGCGGCAGCGACGGCTACGGCAGGACGTGGCTGGACGCGGACAACGGGGCGAGGCGCCTCGACATCATCGGGGACATCGACGACGCCGGGAAGTGGATCCGCGCGAACTGGGGCCGCAACGGCAAGGCGCCGCGCGTGGGCGTCACGGGCGGGAGCTACGGCGGGTACTCGACACTCGTCGCGATGACGATGTTCGCGGGGACCTACGACGCGGGCGCCGCGATCGTCGGGATCAGCAACCTCGAGACGTTCCTCCGCAACACGGCACCTTACCGCCGCATCCTGCGCATCTCGGAGTACGGCGACCCCGACAAGGACGGCGACGTGCTGAAGAAGCTCAGCCCCGTCACGTACCTCGACCGCGTCAAGGCGCCGCTGCTCGTGATCCAGGGCGTGAACGATCCGCGCGTGCCGGCCGGCGAGGCGATCCAGATCCACGACCTGCTCGAGAAGCGGGGCGCCTCGTCGCCGCTGATTCTCTTCGCGGACGAGGGACACGGCGCCTCCAAGCGCGCCAACCTCGTCCTCGAGATCGGGCACGTCATCAGGTTCCTCGAGGAGAATCTGAAGAGGTAGCCGCCTCGTCGTCGACGACGCAATCGCGGCCCCGATTCTTCGCCTCGTACATCCGCGCGTCCGCCCGGGTGATGAGCGAGGTCAGATCGTGTCGTCGCTGCGCGCCTCGGTCACGCCGACCGACACCGTGACCTCGAGGCCCGGAACCGCCGGCACGCTGGAGTTCGCGACGAGCGTGCGCACCCTCTGGCCGGCGTCCCGGAGGCGGCGCGCGTCGAGCCCCCCGACGAGCACGACGAACTCCTCGCCGCCCCAGCGGCCGAGGAAATCGCCCGCCCTCAGGGTGCTCGAGAGCGTCTTCCCGACGACCCTGAGCACGTCGTCGCCCGCGGCGTGGCCATGGCGGTCGTTCACGCTCTTGAACCGGTCCAGATCCAGAAAGAGGAGTCCCAGCCGCAGTCCGTAGCGTTTCTTCTCGGCGAGCCGCGAGCTGAGCTGGATCTCCGCATAACGGCGGTTCCCGACGCCGGTGAGCGGGTCGATCAGGGAGAGAGCCTCCAGCTCCCGGATCCGCTCCGCCGCGAGAACCTGCCCGGAGATGTCGCTGAAGACCTCGACGGCGCCTTCGATCTCGCCGGTGGTTCCCCGGATCGGGATCGCGCGCACCGTGATCGGCACTCGATGTCCCTTCTTGTGGTGGAGGAACAGCTCCGCGGCCCTCTCGCGGCCGTCGTGCATCGCGGCTTCCATCGGACAGCCGTCGTTGCAGAGGAGCTTGCCGTCCGGATCCATGTGCTGGAGCAGGCCGTCCTTGCAGAGCCGGCCGACCACCTCCTCGGCGGGATAGCCCGTGAGGTCCTCGGCGCCGCGGTTCCAGTACGTGATGCGCCGCTCCCGGTCCAGGACGTAGATCCCCTCCACGAGGTTGTCGATCAGGTCCTTGAAGAACCGTTCGTCCTGCACGCATCACTCCCCAGCATGTCATCGTCGATGCTGACCTTCCGTCGACCGAAATGATTCAGTTGCTCCATTCAACTGAAAGGCCTTCGGTTCGGGAAGCGGCAGCTCCCGCCGCGTCAAGGTTCCGGGTAGAGCAGGAACGCGGCCCGCCGCCTCTCGAACTCCATCGACCCGGCGGCCCAGGCGCCCGAGATCTCAGCGGCCGTCTCGCCGCGTGAAAAGCGCGTTAACGCGGCCCGGCTGACGAGGAGGCGGTTCAGCTTTTCCGGGTTCCACTCCTTCGGGTGCAGGTCGCGGAGCGCCGTCGCGACGTGGATTCCGAGGGCCACCGCGTTCAGCGCTCTCCGGTCGACGAGGGTGATCCGGACGCCGGAGCAGATTTCGTCCCGGAAGACGGACGACAGGGGCTTGAAGCTCACCGGCGTGAACCGCACACCCGCGATGGCGCGCGCGTTCAGCGTCGCCGCGACGCGCGGGCCGTCCATCCACGGCGCGCCGAACACCTCGAACGGGGAGTCGGTGCCGCGTCCGACGGAGAGATTCGTCGTCTCCAGGATGCCGATCCCCGGGTAAAGAGCCGCCTCGGTCACCGACCGGAGGTTCGGCGACGGGTTCACCCAGAGGAGGCCCGTCTCGTCGTACCAGAGATCGCGGGCATAGCCCTTCATCGTTACGACCGTCAGGTCCGCGCCGAGCTTCCTCTCCGCGTTGTAGAGCGTCGCCAGCTCGCCGATGGTCATCCCGGTCCTGACCGGCGTCGTGTGGTACGCGACGAAGGAGAGCGCGTCGTCGTCGGCCGGCGGGCCCTCCCAGATGTCCGCGCGAATCGGATTCGGACGGTCGAGGACGACGACCTTCACCTTCGATTTCGCGGCCTCCTCGAGGACGTAGCCCACCGACGCGAGATACGTGTAGAAACGGCAGCCGGCGTCCTGCAGGTCCACGACGACGGCGTCGAGACCCGCGAGATCCTCGGGCCGAGGCCGGCGCGACTCCGGCGTGTCGCCGTAGAGCGACCGCACGGGGAGCCCCGACTTCTCGTCGACGGAGTCGGAGACCTTCTCGTCCAGAGCGCCGCGGATCCCGTGCTCGGGGGAGAAGAGCTTTAGCAGCTTGACGCCGGCGGCGCGAGCCGCTGCGCCGTTCAAAACGTCGATGGTCGATCGCCCGTCTCTGGTTAGTCCCGTGTGGTTGGTGAGCAGGCCGATGCGCATTCCGCCGACGGCCTTGAAAGAAGATTCTTCGAGTGAGTCGATGCCGGGCCGGACCTGCCCCACGACGCGCGCTGGCGCAGCCCCGACCTCTTTACCACTCGAAGAACGCGCCGCAGGCGCGGGCGCCGAAGGCGCGCCCGTCTTCTCTTTCTCATTCGAAGAAGGCGCCGCAAGCGCGGAAGAGTTCTTAGAAGGTGCCCGCGCCGAACCGATCGCGGCCAGCTCCGCGACGCGCGCCGAAGCGTCGGACAGCTCTTTCGGCGAGACGTCCGTGACGGCCGACGCCACGATCGAGGCGACCTTCCCGCGCAGAGCGATGACGTTGCCCGACTCGTCGGGGTGGTTGCGGTTGGTCAGCAGGATGACGAAAGTGTCCGTCGCGGGGTCCAGCCAGAGCGACGTGCCGGTCCAGCCGGTATGCCCATACGATCCGAGCGGAAAAAGATCGCCTCGGACGGATGAGAAGCTCGTCGCCACGTCCCAGCCGAGGCCGCGCAGGTTCTCGTCGCCGTAGGAGCGCGGTCGCGTCATCGCGACGACCGTCGCGGGCGAAAGCACGCCGCCGCCGCCGGCCAGCATCGCCGCGCAGAAGCGGGCGAGGTCGTCAGCGGTCGAGAACAGCCCCGCATGGCCCGCGACGCCCCCGAGAGCCCAGGCGCGCGGGTCGTGGACTTCGCCGCGGCGGATCGCGCTGTTGATCTTCTCGGTAGGAGCGATCCTGGAAAGAGGAAGAAAGAGAGAAAGAGAAGATTTCTTAGAAGGTGAAGAGAGCGGGCGGAAGCCCGTCTCTTTCATTCCGAGCAGCTCGAAGATCCGTTGCGCCGCGTAATCGTCGAGAGGAAGACCGGACACGCGCTCGACGAGCTCTCCGAGCACCTCGTAGCCGGCATCCGAATACACGAAGTGCGCGCCGGGCGCGTTCGCGAGCGGCTGCTTGTATTTTCTTTCGAAGATCTCTTTCTTCGTGCCCGTGTAAAGCGCCATCGGATCGTCGGCGGCCAGTCCCGCCCGGTGCGTCAGGAGCTGCTCGATCGTCACCTGGTCTCTGGCGCCGCCGCCCGACGCGAATTCCGGGAGGTGCTTCGCGACGCGATCCTGCAGACGCATCTTCCCGTCCTCGACGAGCGTCATCACGCTCGTCGCCGTCGCGACGACCTTCGTGAGCGACGCGAGGTCGAAGACCGTGTCGACCGTCATCGGCTCGACGGCCGGAACGACCGCGCGGTTCCCGTACGCCTTGCGAAGAACGATCTTCCCGTGCCGGCCCACGAGGACGACGGCGCCGGGACACTCCTTGTTCCGGATCGACTCTTCGACGACCGAATCGATGCGGCTCAATCGCTCGGCCGACATACCGGCGGCGGAACGGGAAACCTCAGCCGAGGAGACTGCCGCAATCAGGGCTGCGCAAAGGACGGGCGGCACGATCTTCACCGCGAGGATTATGGGATTTTCTGCTAAGAGCGGCCGCTCGTTGCGGCCGCTCCGGAACGAATCTGTCGCGCGCGGCGAGCTGTCAAGGGCGCGCTCCGCGCGCCGCTTCGCGGCCGAAGGCCCTTGACAGCGCGCCGTGCGCCCATGTTTCCCTCTGCGGCGGCTGCGAATGCAGCCGCCGATAGCAGAAAGAAATCCCTCTTCTCTTTCCCTCTTCTCTTCATTTGCCTTCCGCTGCGACAACGGCGCGGAGCTCTTCGATCGTGCGGAAGACTCCGCCGCGCACGACGGCCTTCACCTTTCGCACGTTCGCGATGTCCTTCGTCGGATCGCCCGCGAGAATGAGGAAGTCGGCAAGCTTGCCTTTCTCGACCGTGCCGACCTCCTTCTCGCGCGAGAGGGCGCGGCTGCCGCCTTTCGTCGAGGCGACGAGGACTTCCATCGGCGACATTCCCGCGGCTTGCATCGCCTCCATCTCGGCGTAGACCGACGGGCCGTGGAGCGTGCCGGGGTTGCCGGCGTCGGTGCCCATGGCGATCGGGATACCCGCGTCGCGGACGCGCTTGAGGTTCGCGAGCCCGAGCGCCTTGCGTTCGGCCGTCCGGACTTCGCGCTCACGCACTTTCGACGCGACGCTCGCGGCGTCGATCTCGGGGGTCGCGGCGAGGCGCGCCCGCGTCGCCGGGTCGACGCACCCGTTCGGATCGTCCAGTGGAGCGGCAGCCGACGCCGCGGCGGCTTTCGCGATCGCGACGTAACCTTCGATCACGACGAGCGTCGGGCAGTAGATCGCGCCGCTTTTCTTCGCGAGATCGAGGAACTCGTCGTCCACGGGCTTGTCCATGACGCCGTGGACGAGGAGCGCTGCGCCCGCCCGGAGCGCGACCTTCGCTTCGGCGAGACCGGTCGCGTGGACGATGAGCGGCAGGCTCTTTTCCTTCGCCGCCGCGCCCGCCGCGAGGACGGCCGCCTCGGATGCCTGGACGGATCGGTCCGGGGTGACGACGTACCAGACCTTCACCGCCTGCGCGCCGCGCGACGCGAGGTAAGCCACACCCGTCCTGGCGGCGTCCTCGTCCTTGAGGAAGATGAACTGCCGCTCGGCCGGAAGGTTCAGCCAGAAGTCGATGGTGGAAAGGAGGGGACCCGCGGCGCGGACGCGCGGCGCGAGCGGATCGTTCTCGGCGCGCGCCGGGAGGTCCAGTGACCACGCGAAGCCGCCCACGTCGAAGACGCTCGTGACTCCGGAACAGACGTACGACCGGAAGAAGCGCTCGGGCCGGCCGCGCAGGTCCTTCTGGACGTCTTCGTAGGGATGCTTCGACCGCACGTCGAACGCGTCCGGCCGTCCGTCCGCCCAGCCCGTCTGTGCGAAATGGACGTGGGCGTCCACGAGACCCGGCGCGAGGAAGGCGCCGGAAAGGTCGGTCACGCCGATGCCGGAAGGGAGGGGGCAGGCCGCGCGCGTGCCGGCACATGCGATCCTCCCGCCGCGCACGAGGACGATCGAGTCCTTAAGGGGCGCTGACCCGCTGCCGTCCACGAGGGTCGCGCCGACGAACGCGCGCGGCGGGGGAGGCGTGCCGGGCGGCGCGTCGAACGCGGAGGTCAGCGTGATCTTCCAGCCCTTCGGAGTCTTCACGAAGAGCCTCTCGGAGAGGCCGGAGTGCTCGTCTGCGCCGTAGCGAACCCTGTAGCGATACGTGCCGTAGACGACGCCGGGCGAGACCGGCACGAGCGCGAGATCGTCCGCGACGAGTGTGTCCGGCCATTTCGCGCCCGCTTGCTTCGCGAACTCCTCGTAGCCGAGAGCGGGCCCCTCCGGCGTCGCGCGGACGAGCTGCGCGGAGTCGAGGTAGCACGCGAGATACGCGGCCTTGTCGCGGTTCCGGATCGCGGCAATGTTCTTCTCGAATACCGCCCGCGCCTCGTCGACGTCGGAAGCGAAGATTGCTGAAGACGTGAAGATCGACGCCGCACAAACGAGGTGGCGAAGTGCTTTCATGAGCGGATTATTGAGGATTTTTCTGCCTACTTCGCCATCGTCGGCGCCGATGCAGGCTTCTCGATCCCGTCCCCCCTCTTCGCGAGGCCGGGGATCGTGATGGGCAGCTTGCCGCCGATCGCCGATTCGCCGAACAGAGCCTGAGCGACGGCAACTTGCGCGATGTCCTGCCCTCCCCACGCGCAGAGGTACGTCCTGAGGTCGGGAAAGTCCCGGAGCAGATAGGGACTTCCAAACGAAACGACGACGACGGGCTTGCCGAGCGCGAGGAGCTGGGGGATCGCGGTTCTCCCCGCCTCCGGCACGGCGATCTTCCCGAGCCCCGAGCGTGTTCTCACGAACAGCGAGACGAGGATCACGTTCGCGTCCTTCGCGGCTTCGACGGCGGCTCTCGTCTCCTCCGGCGTCGAGCGCGGATCGAGCGTCACCGTCCTGGCGGACCCGATGCGCGCCTTGATCTCCGTCCCGAGTGTGCCCGCGGGGCCGTTCTTCGTCGCCTCGTCCGCGACGACGAGCGAAAGCAGCTTCGCGCCTTTTCTGAACGGCAGCGCCTCGGGCTGCTCGCGCACGAGCGTCAGCGACCGCCGCGCGACCTCCGCCTCGAACGCCTGGACGGCCGACGTGTCGACGACCCTCGCGAGGCCGCCTCACGAACGGGATGCGCTTTTCGTACAGCTTCAGCTTCTTCTTGCGGTCGAGAATCCGCGTCACCGACTCGTCGAGGCGTTTCTCGCTGATCCGGCCCGCTTTCACCGCCTCGCGCACGGCGGCGATCGCGGCGTCGGTGTCGGCCGACAGGAGGATCTGATCCGTCCCCGCGAGGATGGCGCGGATGGCCGCCTCGCCCGCGGTGAAGTGGGACGTGATGCCGCCCATCCGCATCGCGTCCGTCACGACGAGTCCGGTGAAGCCGAGCTCCTTGCGCAGGACGCCGGTCACGATGGGAGCCGAGAGCGTGGCAGGCATCGCGGCGTTCGTTTCGACTTCCACGTTCTCTCCGATCGCGTCGACCGGCCTCGGCGGGTTCGGGAGGGCCGGGGCCGGCGAGTCGTCGAGCGCGGGGATCGCAACGTGGGCGACCATCACGGAGTCGGCGCCCGCCAGGATGCCGGCACGGAACGGGACGAGCTCGACGGACTCGAGGCGGGAGCGGTCCGCGCCCACGATCGGGAGCGAGCGGTGCGAATCGACCGCGGTGTCGCCGTGCCCGGGGAAGTGCTTGAGGGTCGCGAGGACGCCGCCGTCCCTCAAGCCCTTCACGGTCGCCTCGACGTACCGCGAGACCTGGCCCGGATCCTCGCCGAAGCTCCTGACGTTGATGACGGGATTGTCGGGATTCACGTTGACGTCGGCGACGGGCGCGAAGACCTGCGCGATGCCGATGGCGCGGGCCTCGCGGGCCGTGGCGAGCGCCCCGCGCTCGGCGAGAGCCGGATCGCCCGCCGCGGCGATCGCCATCGCCCACGGCCCGTACGTCACGTCTTCGAATCGCATCCCGAGGCCGGCCTCGAGGTCGGCCGAGACGAGGAGCGGAATCTTCGCGAGGTCCTGGAGCTTCCCGACGAGGACCGCGGCGCCGTACACGTTCGAGCGGGACAGGATGACCCCGCCCACGTGGTTGTCCACGACGTGGCGGCGCAGCGTTTGGAACTCCTTCGAGTCCTCGCTCATGTAGACGCCGTTCGCGGGGACGACGAAGAGCTGGCCGATCTTCTCGTCGAGCGGCAGGGAAACGGCGCGCGGAGCGTCCGCGGCGAGCTGCCCCAGGTCGATCGTCACGGGAGGGAACGGATTGCCGCCGGAACAGGAGGCCACGAGAGCGGACGCGGCGAGAACGACGGCCAGGCGAAGCGCTTTGTGTTGCATCATCTTGTTCCGAGGGGAATCTTGGCACAGCGTCGGATCGTTCCCGCGGCGCGCACGTCCCGCCACGCGATCCTGGCCGTGTGCCTGCTCTCTTCAGCCGAGCCGGCCGGGGCCGAAACGTTCCGCGTCGCCGCGTCGGGAGGCGAGATCGTCGTGACGGTCGGTCCGGACGCGCCTCCGCTCGCCCGTCCCGAGCTCGTCGCGTGGGTCGAAAACGCCGCGCACGCCGTCGCCGGCGTCTTCGGGCGGTTTCCCGTGCCCGAAGCGCGACTCGACGTGAGGACCGGAGGGCGAGGCCGAATCCGTGCCGGCAGGACGGACGACCTCGCTCCTCATGTCGCCATCGCGCTCGGAAAGGCGACGACTTCCGCGGACCTCGCCAGGGACTGGATGCTCTCGCACGAGTTCGTCCACCTCTCCACGCCCACGCTTTCGAAGCGCTACGCATGGTTCATGGAGGGGGTGGCCACGTACGTCGAGCCGATCGCGCGCGCGCGAATCGGCCTGCTGTCTGCCGACGATCTTTGGGAGGGCCTCCTCGAGGGCCTGCCGAACGGCCTTCCCCTCGCGGGCGACGGGGGCCTCGACCTCACGCACACGTGGGGGCGGACGTACTGGGGCGGCGCGCTCTTCTTCTTTCTCGCGGACCTCGAGATCCGGGAGCGTTCGCGAAACCAACGCTCGCTCGACGACGCCCTCCGCGGCATGCTCGAGGCAGGCGGCGACGTGCGGGCCGGGTGGTCCCTCGAGCAGGCGCTCGAAGCGGGAGACCGCGCGGTGGGCTCCGGATGGAACGTCCTTTCGCGCCTTCACGCCGCGCAGGGAAAGACACCGGCGGCCGTCGACCTCGACGCGCTGTTCAGTCGCCTCGGCGTTTCGCGAGCGGGCGGGAAGATCGTTTACGACGACGCGGCCCCGCTCGCTTCGATCCGGCGCTCGCTCCCTTCGCCCGCGGGGCGGGAGAGGGACGGACCTCGTCGCGGACCAGATCGTCGAACGTCCCCCGGCGGCGGATGAGAGTGGCCGTGTCGCCGTCCACGAGAATCTCGGGCGGAAGCGGCCGGGCGTTGTACGTCGACGCCATCGAGAAGCCGTAAGCGCCGGCGTCGAGGAAGACGACGAAGTCGCCGGCCCGGGGCCGCGGGAGCAACCGCTCGGCGGCGAGGATGTCTCCGGTCTCGCAAACGTCGCCCGCGATGTCGAGGGTCTCGGGCGACCCCGTCCGGCCGACGACGCGCGCGCGATGGTGTGCCGCGTACATCGCGGGGCGCAGAAGCGTGTTCGAGCCCGCGTTCACGTTCACGAAGACCTTGAGGGGCGTCTCCTTCACCGAGTTCACGCGTGTCACGAGGAAGCCCGCCGGCCCGACGAAGTATCGGCCGGGCTCCATCCACAGCTCGGGCTCGTACCCGGCGTCCGCGGTGAATTTCCGCCAGAGCGGCTCGAGGGCGGACGCCAGCGCCGCGGGCGTGAGCCCTTCCTCTCCGTCGTGATACGCCACGCCGAGGCCGCCGCCGAGGTCCACGAAGGAGACGCGGATCGAAAGATCCTCCTTCAGCTCGCGAACGAAGGAGAGCATCTTGCGGGCCGTCGCGACGTAACCCTCGATTTCGGTGATCTGCGAGCCGATGTGGCAATGCACGCCCTCGATCCGGATCGAAGGCAGCTCCTTCGCCCGCGCGTACCCCGCCCGCGCGAGGCCTCCTTCGAGGTGAAGCCCGAACTTCGACTCGGCGATGCCGGTGTTGATCTGGTGGAGCGTGTGGGGGTCGACGCCGGGATTGATCCGGAACGAGATCCGCGCCTTCCGCCCCGCGGCCTCCGCGTGCGCAGCGACCTGCTCCAGCTCGTCGCGCGAGTCGACGTTCACGACGGCGCCGATCTCGACGGCCTTCGCGATCTCCTCGGGCCCCTTCGAGGAGCTCGTGAAGAGGATCTCGTCGCCGCTGTATCCGGCGCCGACCGCCGCGAGAATCTCGCCGAGCGAGACGACCTCGGCAGCGGCTCCCTCCGCCCGGAGGAGAGACACGAGCGCTCCGTTCGTGTTCGCCTTGAGGGCGTAGAGGACGCGCAGCTTCGAGAAGCGGGGCGCGAAGGCCGCCCGGAACGCGCGGAACTGACCAGTGATCGTCGCTTTGTCGTAGACGTAAAGAGGGGTCCCGAACTCCGAGGCGAGACGGGTGATGGCGCGAACGGCGGCCGGCTCGGACGCGCGGTCAGCGCGCAGGGCCTCCAGGCCCTCGTGGAGCGTCGGATCGGGCATCAGGCCGCGATTCTGCCAGCTTCGGGGGTTCGCGGTACGATCATGCGATGCACGTCGAAGTCCGCAAGGTCAAGGATGTCGTGATCGTCGATCTCTCGGGCAAGCTGCTCGCGGGGATCGGCGACGAGATCCTTCGGGGCGTCGTCAACGAGCTCCTCGCGGAGGGGTGGAGGAAGATCCTGCTCAACCTTTCCGCGGTGACCGCGATCGACAGCGAGGGAACGGGCGAGCTCGTGGCGAGCCACAAGATCTGCGAGCGATTCGGGGCGAAGCTGAAGCTTCTGAACCTGCACGAGCGCGTTCTCAAGAGCCTGCACCTTTCCCAGCTCCTTCCCGTCTTCGAGGTTTACGACGAGGAGCACGTTGCCCTCCGACACTACGGTGAGAAAAAGGCCCCCTGATTTCGGGCCTTTCCGGAGGGCCATGTCCTCGTCGTACGCCCGACTCGTCGCTCTCGGCGTCGCTCTCGTTTCATCGTGCGCGGCGGCGCAAAGCTCTCCGCCGTGGCCCCGGATCGCTCTGAGCCGCGTCGCGGGCGGCTTCTCCAGCCCCACGCAGGTGACGTCCGCCCACGACGGCACGGGCCGCCTCTTCGTCGTCGAGCAGAGGGGCCTCGTGAGGATCGTCAAGGACGGCGTCGTTCTGGCCGACGCCGTTCCTCGACATCTCGAGCCGCGTGAGCTGCTGCGGCGAGCGCGGCCTCCTGTCGATCGTCTTCCCGCCGGGGCCCGGCCCGAAGAGCGAGCTCTACGCCTACTACACGAACGCGAGCGGCAATCCGACGATCTCGCGGTTCGCCGTCTCGTCGAACCCGGACGTCGCGGACGCGGCGTCCGAGAGCGTTCTCCTGGCCGTACCGCACCCGGGCCAATCGAATCACAACGGCGGACAGCTCGCGTTCGGTCCCGACGGATACCTCTATGCAGGAACCGGGGACGGCGGCGGCGCCGGCGACACGAACAACAACGCGCAGAATCTCGGGAGTCTGCTCGGCAAGATTCTTCGAATGGATGTCGTCGAGCAGGCCACGTATGCGATCCCGCCCTCGAACCCTTTCGCAGGATCTTCCTCTTCCTCTCCGCGCCCCGAGATCTGGGCGTACGGCCTGCGCAATCCGTGGCGCTTCTCGTTCGACCGCAAGACGGGCGACCTCTTCATCGGCGACGTCGGCCAGGGAGCCTGGGAGGAAGTCGACTTCCAGCCCGCGGGCAGCGCCGGCGGCGAAAACTACGGGTGGCGGCTCACCGAAGGGAATCACTGCTTCAACCCGCAGTCCGGCTGCAGCTTCGCGGGCATCACGCTTCCCGTCGCCGAGTACTCGCACGCGAGCGGGTGCTCGATCACGGGCGGCTTCGTCTACCGCGGGCGCGACTACGCGCGGCTCAACGGGATCTACTTCTACGCGGACTATTGCAGCGGACGAGTCTGGGGCCTCCGCAGGAACGGGCCGGGCTGGGAGACGCAGGAACTGCTGAAGCCGGGCTACGGCTTCACGAGCTTCGGCGAGGACGACGCCGGCGAGGTCTACGCCGTGGACGGCAACTCCGGCGCGCTCTACCGGCTCGTGGACGCGGACGGCCCGCTGTCGATCCTGACCGTGCCAGTCGTCGTGAGGGTCGGCGGAGAGAACGGCGCGAACTTCTTCTCGGAGCTGACTCTCGGGAACCGGGGGACGACGGACGCGTCCGTGGACGTGACGTTCACGGCGGCGGTCGCCCTCGGGTCCGAGGGCAGCGGGACGTTCACGACGGCGGTTCCCGCGGGCCGGCAGCTCGTGTTCGCCGATGCGATTCTATCGCTGCGGCAGAGCGGGCTGCCCATTCCGTCCGGCAATCAGGGGGGAACGCTGCGCCTCGCGTACTCCGGGCTGTCGGCCGGCGACGCGGCGTTCGCATCGGTGCGAACGCTGACGGCGGTGCCGGGCGGCCGCGCGGGACTTGCCTACCCGGCGCTCTCGCTGAACGAGACGCTGGAGGCTCCGGTCGCGCTCTACGGCCTACGCGAGGATGAGTCGTTCCGGAGCAACCTGGCGCTTCTGAATGCGGGCGATCCGGCGACGGGCAGCCCCGTGACACTTCGCGTGACCGTCTTGAACGGTGCCGCGGGCGACGGCCGAAGCGTCACGCTGCCGGGCGTGACGCTCGCGCCGGGGCAGTGGACGCAGCTCAACCGCGTCCTCGCGTCGCCCGGCTATGTGAACGGCTGGGCCACCGTCGAGCCCGTCTCGGGGACGGGCCCGTTCTACGCGTACGCCGTCGTGAACGACAACCTGACCGGCGACGGCGCGTTCGTGGCGCCGGTTCCAGTGGGCCGCACGAGTTTCGCGCTCACGCTGCCGGTGGCGGTGCACACGAGCGCATTCACGACCGAGCTCGTCCTGACGAACGCGGGCACGAGCACGATCCAGCTCTATTTCTCGGGCGCCTTGCAGCACGAGGCCGTGATCCTCCAGGCCCACGAACAGCGGTTCATTTCCGACGTGCTTTCGTATCTCGGCGTCTCGGGTTCGACCCTGCCGCTGGTGATTTTCCCTTCTAAGGGAGGTGTGGCTGCGTTCCACGCGAGCGCGCGCACGTTCTCGTCCGCCGCGGGTGGGGGAACATTCGGTGTCGCCTACCCCGGGATCACCGACGCCGAGGGGGCGCTGTCGGAAGCGTGGATCCTCGGACTCAAGCAGGACGGACTGAACCGATCGAATCTCGCCTTCGGAAATGTCGCGGCACCCGGTGCGTTTCGCGGCACCCGGGAGAATCTGACCCTTTCAGTGGATTTCTTCGACGCTGACTCGGGCGTTCTCAGAGGCTCGCGCTCCGTTTCATTTGTCGCGGCCTCTCGCGACTGGCTGCAGCTGAACTCGGCGCTCTCTTCATTTGGCATCCGAAACGGATACGCGCGGGTTCGAGCTCCCGCGGGAAATCCCTATCCCTTCTTCGTCTACGGCGTCGTGAACGACGGGGCTGCGCCGGGGCAGGGCACGGGCGACGGGAGCTACCTCGCGATGACGGCCGTGAAATAGGCCGGAAAACGCCGGGAGCGTAGACTTCCAGCTCGTGAGAAGCAGTCTCGTCCGCGCCGCCGTGCTCGCCCTGCTCGCGCCGCTGGCGCTGGCCGGGGCGTTCGGGCACGTCGACGGCCTCGGGCTCCTCTCGCACGGGACGCAGCTCTTCGCGCCGGAGCATCCCGAGCACGCTCCGTTCGTCCCGCAGCGCGAGCACGCGTGCGGGGCCTGCGCCGTCGCAAACCTCCTGCCGCCCGCGTCCGCCCCCGTCTTCCTGGCGCCGCCTCCGTCCCGCCCGTCGTCCGACGCGCGCGCGGACCGCGCGGCGCCCGCCCCATCCTTCCGGCCTTCTCCGGCCGCTCTCCTCCTTCGGCCGCGTAGACGTCGCCCGGCCTGGGCGAAATCAGCCCGGGCCTCCGTCAACGCTTCGGAGGGAATTCCTTTGAAAGTAGATTCAGGGAGACGCGCAGGCGCGCCCCTCTTCCTTTTCGCAGAACGCTTTCTCTGCGGTCTCTTCGGTCTCCTCGCCCTCGCGGCGGGACCGTCGGTCGCCCAGACGGCGCCGGCCGCCCAGACCGGTAACGTGTTCAACCCCGCGATCTCGGTCATCGGCAACGCGCTCGGGTTCGTCGGCCACAACGAGGTCGACAACCAGCCGAGCCTCCAGCTCAAGGAGTCCGAGGTCGGGCTGCAGGCCGTCGTCGACCCGTACGCCCGCGCGGACTTCTTCGTCACGTTCTCGAACGAGGAAGTCGGGATCGAGGAGGGCACCATCACGTTCCTCTCGCTCCCATGGGACTTCCTCGCGAAGGCCGGCAAGTTCAAGGCCGCGTTCGGAAAGGTGAACACGGAGCACCCGCACGTGCGCCAGTACGCGGACACGCCCCTCGTCGTCCTGAACCTTCTCGGCGGCGAGGACGGGATCAACGACGCCGGCGTCTCGGTCTCGCGCCTCATCCCGATGCCCGCCGAGATCTTCCTCGAGGCGACCGCACAGCTCTTCCGCGGCACGTCGGAAAACCTCTTCGAGGCCGAGACGCGCAACGACGTCGAGCCGCTCTTCCATCTCAAAGGGTACAAAGACCTCTCGGAGTCCACCAATCTCGAGATCGGCGGCTCGTGGACGCGCGGGAACGGCGTCGAGGGGCCGGGCCTCCACACGACGCTGGCGGGCGTCGACCTCTCGTTCCGCTGGAAGCCGCTTCGGCAGGGGCTGTACCGGTCGCTCCTCGTGCGCGGCGAATGGATGCAGTCCGAGCGCGAGACGGCGGCGGGCCCGACGGTCCGGGCCGACGGCTTCTATCTCCTCTGCCAGTACCAGTTCGGGCGCCGCTGGAACGTCGGCTACCGGCACGACGAGTCGGACCACGCGAACGACGGCACGCTCCGCGATCGTGGCGACTCCGCGATCCTGACCTTCCTGCCGTCGGAGTTCTCACTGATCCGCGCCCAGCTCCGGCGCAACCGGTACGAGCGCACGGGCCTCGACACCCACACGGCGACGGAGCTCCTCGTGCAGCTCCAGTTCGTCATCGGCGCGCACGGCGCGCACCCGTTCTGACCTGGAAGGAAAATGGAAGATGAATAAGAAGAAAGACTATTTGCTCAATAGGGCTCAGGTGCAGGCGGAGTGCGCGACCTACAGCGGGGCCGGAGATTCAGCGCGTTTTTCTCATATGCGGCTGCTGCTGATGCAGCCGCCGATAGCTGAAAACGTGCTCTCGGCGGGCCGGAGTCAAGGGTCTTCGACCGCTACGCGGCGCGCGGAGCGCGCCCTTGACGCCGGCCCGCCGAGGGCTATGGCGCAGCCAGCGCCAATTGGCGCCGCCGATACGGCCTGCGCCGGGCACCTTCTAAGAAAATCTTCGCTCTTCTCTTTCTCTTTCTCCCTCTTACTCATCTCATTCTCTCCTCTTCTGTTTTCTGCTCCCGCCGAAGCCAAGAAGCTCAAGGTGGTGACGACGCTGTCGGATTTTTCGTCGCTCGCGGCGACGGTCGGAGGCGAGCGAGTCGAGGCGGAGTCGCTCGCGCGGGGCTATCAGGACCCTCACTTCGTCGAGCCGAAGCCGTCCTTCGTCCTGAAGCTCCATGGCGCAGACATGCTGATCGTCGCGGGCCTGGAGCTCGAGATCGGATACCTGCCGCCGCTTCTCGACCAGGCGCGCAACGAGAAGATCCGCCCGACGGGCGCGGGATATCTCGACGCGTCCACCGGCTGCGAGATCCTCGAGCGACCCACGGCGGCCGTGACGCGGGCCATGGGCGACGTCCACCCGTACGGGAATCCTCATTACTGGCTGGATCCGAAGAACGGCCTCGTGATCGCCCGCGCCATTGCCGCGAAGCTCGCCGCGCTCGATCCGGCCGGCGCGGACCTCTTCCAGAAGAACCTCGCGGCCTTCGAGGCGCGGCTGGCCGAGGCCGAGAAGCGCTGGCGGGAGAAGCTCGGCCCTTACGTGGGCACGAAAGTGATCACGTACCACGCCTCGTGGCCGAATTTCGCGAAGTACTTCAGGCTCGACGTCGTGGGATACCTCGAGCCCAAGCCCGGCATCCCGCCGACGCCGCAGCACAAGCTCGAAATCATCAACCTCATGAGGGCGCAGAAGGTGCCGCTCATCCTCATGGAGGTCTACTTCGACCGGAAGGATCCGGACTTCGTGGCGGGCAAGACGGGCGCCGAAGTCGTCGCGATGCCTCCGTCGGTCGGCGGCGAGCCGGCCGCGAAGGACTACATCTCCCTCTTCGACGTGGACGTCGACAAGCTCGCCGGGGCGCTCGCGAAGAGGAAGCCATGACCGTCTTCGAAATCCTGCTGCCCGCGTTCGTCGCGAGCCTGATCCTGACCGGGATCCACTCGTACCTCGGGGTCCACGTCGTCGAGAGGGGCGTCATCTTCGTGGACCTCTCGCTCGCGCAGATCGCGGCGTTCGGAGGGACCGTGGGTTACCTCGCGGGGTACGAGATGCACTCGGACGGCGCGTACGTGTTCTCGCTCGGATTCACGCTTCTCGGAGCCGCGATCTTCGCTTTCACGAAGACCCACCGGACGACGCGCATCCCGCAGGAAGCCATCATCGGGATCGTCTACGCCGTGGCGGCCGCCTCCGCGGTCCTCGTGATGTCGAAGGCGACGCGCGAGACGGAGCACCTCAAGGAGATGCTCGTCGGGAACATCCTCTCGGTGTCGTGGTCCGAGCTGGGCAAGACGGCGGCGCTCTACGCGCTCGTGGGGGTCTTCCACTTCGTCTTCCGCGAGCGGTTCCTCCTCATCTCGCGGGACGAGGCCGAGGCCGAGCGCCGCGGCTGGAACGTGCGGTTCTGGGACTTCCTGTTCTACGCCTCGTTCGGGTTCGTCGTCACGAGCTCGGTCGTGATCGCGGGCGTCCTCCTCGTCTTCTCGTTCCTCATCGTCCCGTCCGTCGCCTCCATGCTGTTCTCCGAGAGGCTCGGGGTCCGCCTCGCCATCGGCTGGACGATGGGGGTCGTGGTGTCGGCCGTGGGCGTCTGGCTCTCCTTTTCGCTGGACCTCCCGACGGGCGCCGCGATCGTCGCCACGTTCGGGGCGGCGCTGCTCGTCCTCTCGGCGGTTCGCCTCCTGTTCCGCAGCCGCCTGGGAATCGCGCCGTCCTAGAATCCGGGAATGTTGAAAAGCCGGCGCGCTTTCCTCGAGGAGGTCTCGTTCACCTCGCTCCTTGCGGGGTTTCCCCTCTCCGCCCGGGCTGCGCTGACGCGCTACGCGGAGAAGCCGCCGGAGCCCGTCGTTCCGAAGGCGCTCCGCCCCGGCATGACGATCGCGCTCGTCGCGCCCGCGTCGCCCGCGTGGAATCCGGAGAGGAACGACGTCGCCGTCGAGATCGTCGAGTCGATGGGATTCAAGGGAAAGCTCACCGCGCACGCCCGCGAAACGACGAACTACCTCGCGGGAAGGGACGAGCACCGCGCCGCCGACATCAACGCCGCGTTCGCGGATTCGGCCGTCGACGCGATCTTCTGCCTGCGCGGCGGCTACGGCGCGTCGCGCATCCTGCCGCTCCTCGACTACGAGACGATCCGGAAGAACCCGAAGGTTATCTGCGGGTACAGCGACATCACGGCGCTGCTGAACGCGATCCACCGCCTCACGGGGCTCGTGACCTTTCACGGGCCCATCGGCGGCGAGATGCAGAGCGACTACACGCTCGCGGCCTTCAAGAAGGTGCTCATGCGGGCCGAAGCCGCCGGGCGCATCGCCGAACCGCCGCCGTTCAAGCCTTCCGAGGGCCACGTCGACATCGAGAACCGCATCTACAAGCTCGCTCCGGGGAAAGGGAAAGGGCGCCTCGTGGGAGGCAACATCAGCGTCTTCTCGACGCTCGTGGGAACGCCCTTCGAGCCGGAGCTCAAGGGCCGCATTCTCTTCCTGGAGGAGGTGGGCGAAGAGCCGTACCGGATCGACCGCTGGCTCACGCAGTTCCTCCTCACGGGGAAACTCTCCGGCCTTGCGGGCGTGGCGCTCGGGAAGTTCCAGGACTGCGGCCCGAAGGACTACATGCCGAGCTTCGCCGGCATGGGCACGTGGACGTGGCAGGAGGTGTGCCGGGACCGCCTCGGCAAGCTCGGCATCCCCGTCGTCGCGAATCTCGTCTTCGGACACGTGACGGACAAAGCGACGCTTCCGCTCGGCGTCCTGGCCGAGCTGGACGGGGACGCAGGAACGCTCACTCTCCTCGAGCCCGCGGTGAGGTGACGCCGGTGGCCGATCCCGACTCGCGCGCCGGCCTCCTCTACGCGACGCGCGAGATCCTCGACTGGGTCGCGCGCGTCCACGCCCCGCACGACGCCGCGCTCGCCCGCGCCTTCGACGCTCCGGAAGAGCACGGCATGCCGGCCATCCAGCTCGGGCCCTCCGAGGGGAAGGCGCTCGAGCTGCTCCTGAGGCTGGCCGGCGCGCGGCAGGTGGTGGAGATCGGGACGCTCGCCGGCTACTCGGCGATTCGCGCCGCGCGGGCCCTCCCCGCGGGCGGGCACGTCCACACGATCGAATTCGACCCGAAGCACGCGCGCGTCGCGCGCGAGAATTTCGCGGCGGCGAACCTCACGGGGACGATCACCGTTTACGAGGGCCGCGCACTCGACGTGCTGCCGGGGCTCGTCCACTTCGGCCCGTTCGACGCCGTCTTCATCGACGCGGACAAGGCCAACTACGACCGCTACGGGCGCTGGGCGGCCGAGAACACGCGAAAGGGCGGCCTCCTCGTGGGCGACAACGCGTTCCTGTTCGGGCGGCTGCTCGAGGACTCGCCGGAGGCGGCCGCCATGCGCCGGTTCCACGAGGAAGCGCGCGCCGCCTTCGACACGGTCTGCCTTCCCACGCCCGACGGGATGCTGCTCGGCGTCAGGCGCTGAGGCCTAGGAGCTTCGTCACGACGTCCTTCGCCGTGTAGGACGACGCTCCCTCGGGCAGGAAGCGGCCGATCTCCGTGAGGTCGTCGCCGGAGGTCAGGAGCGGCTTCTCACGGAGGAGGTCGCTCCGGACCTGGGCGTGGCCGATGTTCGCGAGAAGGGCGTTGCAGAGGCACCGCCGCCCCTCCGCGTCGGAGGCGGCGCCCCCCTTCGCGGCCCAGGTCGCCGCGGGCTCGGACGGGCAGCGATAGCCGATCGTCGCGTCATCTCGCCTGTAGGCTTCGCGCAGGTAACCGAGGTCGCACACGCGCGTGCGAAGGAGGTAGTCCTCCTCCTCCGACAGGCTGCCTTCCACTCGCGCGACCTTGAACGGGAAACCGGTCGGGGAGGCCACCGGATGCGTGAAAACGCTCGCGGTGCCGGCGAGCGCCATGCGGAGAACGATCTCCTTGTACCGGGCGTCGAGGCCCGACTCGTCACAGAAAGCGAAAGCCGTCCCGACCTGGATCCCGGCGGCGCCGGCCGCGAGCGCCTCGCCGAGACCCTCGGCCGTGCCGTGTCCGCCCGCGAGCCAGAAGGGAAGGCCCAGTTCGCGGATCTTCGCGAGGTCGACGGCGTCCCGCTCTCCGTAGACCGGCTCGCCCGAGTCGGAGAGCTGCAGGCGGCCGCGGGGCGGCGCGTTGTGGCCTCCCGCCGTGGGGCCCTCGACGACAAAACCGTCCACCCGCCCGTTCGCCTTTCTGACGAGCGTCAGTGCGAGCGTGTACGAGGAGATGATCGGGAGGAAGAAGGGCCGCTTCAGCGCGGGCAGCTCCGGCCCGTCTTCCCTCAGCTCGCGCGGATCGAAGCGCAGCAGGTTGTCGTCGCCTTCCTGCGAGCCCGTCACGTTCAGCGGGTAGGTGGCTTTCTCGTGGTTCACGAAGAGGTCGAGGGCGAGCGGCACCTTGAGCGGGATTCCGGCGCCCATGAGGACGTAGTCGACGCCGGCCAGCATCGCGCCGTACACGGACGGAAGGACCGGGATCTGGATCTTCTCGAGGAAGTTGATCCCGACGAGGCCGCCGTGGCCCTCCCGTGCGAGGAACACCTCCACGAAGGTCGCGGCGACGCACAGCTGCAGGAGCTCCGGCGGGCTGTTCTGCGAGTGCATCGGCAAGGCGCGATAGGGCTGGTCGGCGGCCTTCCCACCTTCCAGAAAGTACCGTTCGAGGATCCGCGCCGCGGCGCGCGGGAACGGGAAGCGGGAGAGCGCCCGGCGGACGTGGCCTCCGGGATCGCCGTCCTGCAGGCGCCGGGCGAGGACGACGTCGAGCGCCGTTCCCGCGACGACGCCGAGCTGACCCTGGGACGAGACGGCACGCGCCAGCCTCCAGCCGGAGACGCCGACCCCCATTCCGCCCTGGATGATTCTCGGGTGTTGCATCGCTCTGTTCTTCGCGTTTTGGCCCGTGCCCGCGGGCGCCCGGTTCCGGCCCACGAAGCCGGGAGAACTATTTTCCGCCGAATGCGTCTTTCCGTACAGAGGTCCTCATGAAATACGCCCTTCAGGGAGTCCTCGCCCTCCTCCTCGCGGCCTCCCCGGCCGCAGCCGACCGCACGGTCTCGAAGACGCTCCCTCTCGCCGCCGACGGCAGGGTCACGATCGACACGTACAAGGGCAGCATCCGCGTCACGCCCTGGGACCGCGCGGAGGTGGCCGTCGAAGCGCGGATCGTCCCGGACGACAGTTGCGGGTCGGAGAGGGATCAGAAGAGGTGGGTGGAGGCCACGGAGGTCGTCATCGAGCCGAGCGGCAGAAGCGTGCGGATCGAGTCCGACTACGACAAGCTCGAGACGAGCTGGGGCTTTCTCGGGGCCTGCACGAGCCGCCCGTTCGTCCACTACCGGGTCAGCCTGCCGCGCGCGGCGACGCTGAAGATCCACGACTACAAGTCCGACACGGACGTCAAGGACTTCGCGGGACACCTCACGCTCGAGACTTACAAGGGGACCGCCGAGCTCACGGACCTGTCGGGCGCCCTGGACCTGAAGACCTACAAGGGCGACGTGCGCGCGAGGTTCAAGGGTCTCTCGGGCGCCGTGCGTGCCGAGACCTACAAGGGCGACGTGACCCTGACGTTCCCGTCCGAGTCGGCGTTCGAGCTGAGCGCGGATGCCGGCCGCAGGGGCGAGATCGTGTCCGACTTCGAGGGCACAGGCCCGATTCGCTCGTCCCGCCGCTCGGGGCTTCGCTCCTCGGCGACCGTGAACGGAGGCGGCCCGCGCGTCACGCTGTCCACGGACAAGGGAAGGCTCACCATCCGCCGGAGCTGACCTCCCGGGCGCCGTAACCTTCCGGCCAGGGCGCCGTCATACTTCCGTGAGTGCTGCCGTTTCGGCCTTGGAGGCGTGCTTGGAAGCTCCCGGCGCGAACCCGGATCAGGAAGCGGATCTCGAGTCGATGGAGCAGGTTCGCCGCGGCGAGTCCGCGGGAGCCGCGCGGCTTTTCCAGCGCTACGCGGCGCCTCTCCTGAGGTTCACCGGGCGCATCCTCGGCGACCAGGCCGAGGCCGAGGAGATCACGCAGGACGTCTTTCTCAAGCTCATGGTGCGTGCCGACCAATACGACGGCCGCGCCCCGGTGGCCTCTTGGCTCTTCGCGATCGCGACGAACGCGTGCCGCGACCGCCTGCGCCGTTCGGCGCGCCGGCCGAGCGTCGCGCTCGAGGCCGTGACCGAGTTGAAAGAGCCGGGGATTCCCGTGGACGAACGCCTCGCGCAGCGGCAGCGGCGGGAAGCCGTACGGCGGGCCCTCGCGGAGCTCTCTCTGGAGCAGCGCGAGGCTCTGGTCCTGGCGCGCTACCACGGGATGCCCTACGCGGAAATCGCAAGGGCGCTCGACATCAGCGAGGGCGCGGTGAAAACGCGGATCTTCCGGGCCATGGAGACGCTCAAGGCCCATTTTTCCGAAGGAGACTCGTCATGGAATGCCGCCAGGCTCTGAAAATCCGGGACCTCGTCCTCGTCCGCCTCGCGGGGGCGCGGGGGCTGGAAGGGGACATGGCTTTTCTCGCGTCCCACCTCGCGTCGTGCGCGGCCTGCCAGGCGGAAGCCGCGTGGCTCGAATCCGTGTGGACCCGGCTGGGCGACGACGACGGGGCCGATCTCGCGCCCTCGTCGGGGTTCTTCGCGCGCGCCTCGGTCGCCCTCGCGGAGGCGAGCCGCGAAAAGGTGGTCCCGTTCCGCGCGCGCCGGGCGACGGACGGGCTCCTGAAGGCCGCGGCCCTCCTTTTCGCGGGCGGACTCGGGTTGCTCGTCGGGAGGGGCGGGGTTCGCGAGCTGCCGCTCGTCGGCCCCTCCGCGCTCCCGACGCCGAACGGGCGCGGCGAGAACGTGTCGCTCGTGTCGAACCGCACCGTCGACGCCTCGAGCGCCGTGCTCGACCTTTCGGGCAAGCCTCGCCTCGCGAACGCGACCTACCACGCCGCGGGGGATTCCGGGAAGATCGCGGTCTCGTTCGACGTGACGACCCGTTACACGGTCGTCGGGCGCCCGGAGGACAAGGGCGTCGCGGACCTCCTCGTCTCGCTGATGTCGGGCGCCGCCGAGACCGAAGGCGCCCGGGGCCGGGTCCTCGACTTCGTGTCGGCGACGACGCGCGAGGGCGCGGCCGTCTCTCCCGAGATCGTGAACCTGCTCCGGCGCACGCTCGAAGCGGACAAGAACCCGAGCGTGAGGAAGAAGGCCGCCGAGGCGCTCGTGCAGATGCCGCCGACGCCCGAGATCCGGGACGCGCTCGCGAGCGCGTTGAAGACGGACGTGAACCCCGCGGTCCGGATGCTCGCGGTGGAAGGTCTCGCGAAATCCGCCACCGTGCTGAAGGACCAGACGACGATCGATACGCTCCGGCAGAAAGCCGGAGACGACCGCGAGAACGGCTACGTGCGCAGCCAGGCCGCGCTCGCCCTGAAGAGGCTCGAGATCTGATGGCGATACCTTCTTTCCACGGGAGCGTCTTGCCAGCATGAGCACGACTTCTTTCCCCTCGCCGTCGAAAGGGTCGCCCGCGCGCGGCAGCCGCGTCGCAATCTGGGCGCTCCTCATCGCGGCTCTCGTCCTTCTCACGCTCGCCGCCGGCCTTCGCGCCGATGCGAAAGAGGTGATGCTGACCGCGCACGCGAGCCGGACGCAGAACTTCAACGCGTCCGGAAACCTGAAATCTCTGGCCCTCGAGAACATCAACGGAAGCGTCGAGATCGTCTCCGGCCCGTCGTTCAAGGCCTACGCGGAAGTGACCGTCTACGCCTCCACGCAGGCGCTCGCGACCAAGAGGCTGGAGGAGGTGTGGGCGAACTTCGAGAACGCCGACGGCGAGCTCTCCCTCTTCACGAAGGAGCCCGGCGTGACCGTGCGCCGCAACGGGCGGGGCTGGAACATCCGCAGCCATCACGACGACGACAGCTGGCGGACCGAGGTGAAGTACCGCATCACGGCGCCTGCGGGCCTGTCGCTGAACGTCTCCACCGTGAACGGCGCCGTGAGCGTCCTCGACCTGGCCGCGCCCATGGAGCTCTCGACCGTGAACGGGAAGATCGACGTCACCGGCGCGCGCCGCGAGGCCAAGCTCAACACCGTGAACGGCGCGATCCGCGCCACGTTCGCCGAGCTCCAGAAGGGCGTGAGCGTCGACGTCCGCACCGTCAACGGCGGCATCGAGCTCACGCTGCCCGCGAAGGCCGGCTTCCATTTCGAGGGACACACGATGAGCGGCGAGATTCTCTCGAGTTTCGCGCTTCCCTCCGCCGTGAAGGACGACGAGGCGGCCCGCTCGCGCGACGAGGCGAAGGCCGCGCGCGACAAGATCCGCGCCGAGCGCGACAAGATCAAGGCGGAGATCAAGGAGAAGAAACACAAGACCAGGAAGAGCGACGAGGACGAGGACGTCGTCGTCGACCTGTCCGAGCTGAACGAGGCGCTCGAGGACTTGAACCGCGAAATGGCCGAGATGAGCCGCGAGCTGTCCCGCACGATCACGGTCCACCTGAACCGCGCCTACGAAGGCACCGTGGGCGGCGGCGGCGCGAACGTGCGCTGCTCGAACCTGAACGGCAGGATCGTCCTCCTGGCCGAGGGCACGACCGAGGCGCAGGCGAAGAAGCTCACGTCCGGGCGCGGGCCGCTCGTCGTGACGGTCCCTTCGCCCCCTCGGGCGCCTCACGCCGCCGTCCCGCCCGTTCCTCCCGTGCCGCCCGTCCCTCCGATTCCGCCGGTGGCGACGGATCCGTGGGGGCGCTCGATCTCGAAGGGCGACGTGGAGGGTGACCTCATCCTCGGCTACGCGCCGGGCGACGTGGCGGCCGGCCAGGTCGGAGGCCGCGTGAAGATCTCGACGCAGTCGGGCCAGATCCACGTGAAAGGGGCCGGCAAGGGGGCTGAGCTCTCGTCGGCGGGCGGCGACATCCGGATCGAGAGCGTGACGGGCGATCTCAAGGCCACGACGTCCGGCGGGGACATCCGCGCGGGAGCCGTCAGCGGTGACGCGCGCCTCGAGACGGCCGGAGGGGACGTCCTCGTCCGGTCGGTGGGCGGGTCCGTGACGGCCCGAACCGGCGGCGGCGACGTCACGCTGAAGAAGGTGCATGGGCCGGTCGTGGCCCGCACCTCCGGCGGCACGATCGTCTGCGAGATTTCGAGCGCGGCGGCGCCGGGCGGCGAGCTCGCGACGAGCGGCGGAGACGTGACGGTCACGCTTCCGTCCAACTATCGCGCCGATATCGACGTGCGCGTCACCGGAACGGAGATGGAAGCGGACGCCATCTCTTCGCAGTTCCCGGACGTCGTCGTCACGCGCCGGCCGGGCTCGATCTCGGGGGAAGGGAAGCTGAACGGAGGCGGCCCGAAGCTGATCATCCGCTCGACCTCCGGCTCGGTTTCCATCCGCAAGGGGCCGCCGGCCTGACGGCAGGCCTCGCGCCGCCCGCGCGGCGCCTCCCTCCGTTACAATCACCGCGAGACATGGGTTCGGCCACACCACCTCCCTCCTCGCGCCCGCCGGCTGCGCACCCGGTTCCGGGCGGCGAGGCGACGCCGCGGGCCGCGATCGCCCCGCGGTTCCGGTTCGACGAGCGCAAGGTTTCGATGGGCCCCTCGGGGACCTCGATCCTTCTCGTGATCGCCGCCGTCGGGCTCGGCCTCTGGATCTACTACAAGCCGCCGGGCGAGATCGGCCCGCAGGACCTGCAGAGGTACGCGGGCTTCGAGTCGAGCATGGAGGCCGTCTCCCTTCGGGGCTGCACGCCGCCGGGCTGTGCCGCGGTCTATCTGACGCCGACGGTGGCCGGCGGTTTCCAGGAAGGGCTGGCGCGGGCGCTCGCGCTGGCCGGAGAGCTCGAGCAACAGGGCATCCAGTGCTTCATCGTGTTCGGCGAAGAGCCCGTGAAGGAAGCGGTCAAGCGCGCGCGCGGCCTCCGCCGGCCCGTCGTCTTCGATCCACACGCGCAGTGGGCGAAGGAGTCGGGCATCGAGAAGGCGCCGTACTGGATCGCGTGGCGGACGGGTGGAAAGATCTGCTTGAGAAGCAAGGAGCCGGTCACGGCCGCCAGCATCGCGGCTGCGATCCGCTGAGAGACCCGGTGGCCTCGGGACCTCCTGCTCCCGCCGTCGAGCCCCGCTACGCCGCCGCTCTCGGCGGCGACGACCCGGTTTACGTGATGGCCCGGACGCCCGACCTCGTCCGGAAGCTGATCCGCGGCCTGACCGAGAAGCAGCTCGAAACGAAGCCGGCTCCGGGCAAGTGGTGCATCAAGGAGATCGTCGCGCACCTCGCCGACGGCGAGGTCGTCGTCGGAAGCCGCTACCGCTTCGTCGCCGCGCACGACCGCCCCCCGCTGCCCTCCACCGACCAGGACGCATTCGCGGAACGGCTCGGCCCCATGAACGCGAGAGCCGTCGATCTCGCGGACGACTTCGCCATGGCGCGCGCCGTGAACCTCGGCCTCCTCGAGCGTCTGCCGGCCGAGGCGTGGGACCGGATCGGCGTGCACGAAGAGCGGGGCGAGGAGTCGATCCGGTCCATCGTGGCGACCTACGCGGGACACGATCGCATCCACCTCGCCCAGATCGAGACCATCAGGACGGGGCTGTTTCCGAAGGCCCGAAAGAAACGCGCGAGGCGAAAGCCCGCGAAGACGGCCCGGAAACAGGCGGCGAAGCGGCGCTGATCACCCGCGCGTGGCGCGTGCCGCCCAGCGCGCGAAGGGCGCGGCCGCGGGGTGGACGAGCCGGGAAGCGACGCCTCCGGCGAAGAACGGGCGGAAGAGGCGCGAGAAGAAGAAGCGGCGGCCGGCGATCTCGCTGTGGCGGCGAAGGTGGGCCCGGCGCAGGCCCTCGGCGTCGAGAGACCCCGCGAGGAAAGCGGCGAGGGGCGCCGCCGCGGCTTCGCCGAAGAGCAGCGCGAGCGCCATCCCCGTGCCGGTGTACGGGTCGATCACGCCGGCGGCGTCGCCGACACAGAGGACGTCGCCGGCCACGGCCCCGTGCCGGCCGAGGTAAACCGGCTCCGACACGAGCGGGGGACCGGACATCGGCGTCAACCCTTCGAGATCGGCGGCGAGGGCCGGGCTTTCGGCTGCGGCCTCCAAGAGAAGTTCGTCGAGGGAAGAGTGAGCCTTCTTCGCGACAGCCGCCGTCACGAGACCGGCGAGGTTGACGCGGCCGTTCTCGACGCGCGAGAGGCCTAGATAACCCCCTTCCAAGAAATGCAGAACGGCGCGATTTGCGAGGTGCTCGCTTTTTCCCACGAGCATCTTTCCGAATCCGAACAAGAAAGATTTTCTTCGAATGAACATGCGGCTGAGGCGTCCGTCCAGCGGGCTGTAGCGTCCCCATGCGCCCACGGCCGCGCGCGCGCTCAGCTCCCACCCGGGTCCCTTGATCCGGAAGCCTTCCTGAAGATCTCCTTCCAGGGAAAGGACCGTGGCGCCGAATCGCATTTCGGCGCCTGCGCGCTCGGCGGCAGCGGACGCGCGGGAATCCAAACAGCTCCTCGAAATCGATATGACAGATTTTGGAAGCTGGGCCTCCACGGCGGTGCCGTCGCGCCGAACGAGTCGGAAATGCGTGATCGTCTCCGCTCCGTTTTTTCTAAGCTCTTCTTCGACTCCCATCCTCCGCAGAACCGGCAGAGCCTCGTGCGAGAGGAAGCACCCGCAGACCTTCTCGCGCGGGAAGCGCGCCTTCTCGAGGACGATCACGCGCGCACCGGCGCGCGCGAGGGCGCACGCCGCGGCGGAGCCCGCGAGGCTGCCGCCGATCACCGCGACGTCGCAGCCGTCCTTCAGGGGCGCTTCCAGACGAGCTCCCAGACGAACCGCGAGGCCATCGAGACGCGCGCGCCCGGCAGGACGGGCGCGGCGATCGCGGCGATCTCTTCGGACGTGTAGGCCTGCCTCACGGACGTCTTCCCGTCGGCGACGGAGAGCCGGCTGCGGAAGGCGACGGGTCCCACCACGGAGATCGCGGCGAGCGCGAGGCGGTGCCTCGCGAGATCGAGGACGACGACGGACGATGCGGCCACGCGGCGGGCCTCCGCGAGGAGAGTCGCCGCTTCGCCGGGTGAGAAATGGTGAAGGAAGAGCGTCGAGAGGACGACGTCCACGCTCCGGTCGCCGAAGGGAAGCCGGAACGTGTCGGCGACGACGGCGGTCCCGCGCAAAGCCAGCCGCGCATGCGACGTCTTCCGGTCGAGGCCGAAGACGCGAACGTTGGCTCCCGCTTCGGAGGCTGCCGCCAGGAGGTCGCGGCCCACGTGCCCGGAGCCGCAGCCGAGGTCGAGGACCCCGAGCACGTCGTCCCGCCCGGCAGGCGCCGCGAAAAACGGCAGGAGGCGGCGCCGGACGAGAGCCCGGCCGCCGAGCCTGCGGTGCACCCACTCGATGTCTTCGAGGCTCGCCTCGGCCTCGCCCGCCGGGACGCCGGCGCCGTCGAGGAGCTCGGGCTCCGGGCGCCGGCGGGGAACCCAGAAGCTCAAGGCCGCTGCCTCAGAGGGAGCGGCCGTTGCGGAGGATGAGCGCGGAATTCTTCGAGCCGAAAGCGATTCCGTTGCAGAGCGCGAACTCGACCTGCGCGGGGCGCGCCGCGTTCGGGACGTAGTCGAGATCGCACTCGGGGTCTTTCGTCTCGAGGTTCATCGTGGGGGGAAGGAAGCCGCACTGCATCCCGAGCAGCGTCGCCGCGATCCCGGCCGCTCCCGACGCGCCCTGAGGATGCCCGATCTGGCTCTTCACGCTGCTGCCCGGAATGCAGCCGGCGGCTTCGCCGAGCGCCATCTTCGTCGCGCGCGTCTCGATGCGGTCGTTGAGCAGGGTGGAGGTGCCGTGATACTGCACGTACCCGACGTCCGAAGGGGAGAGGCCGGCGTCGGCGAGCGCTTCGCGCATCGCCCGCGCCGGCTCCTCGCCGGACTCGTCGAGGCGCACCCGGTGGTGCGCGTCGCAGGTCGAGCCGTACCCGCAGACCTCGGCGAGAACCCTCGCGCCGCGCGCGCGTGCCCGCTCGAGCGGCTCGAGGACGAACATCCAGGCGCCCTCGCCGAGGACGAACCCGTCCCGCCCCGCGTCGAACGGGCGGCTCGCCGTGGAGGGGGCGTCCACCCGGGCGGTGGAGAGGATCTGCATGAGGGAGAACCCGGTCATGATTCCGGGCGTGATGACGGCGTCGGCGCCGCCCGTGAGGACGAGGTCCTCGTCGCCCCACGCGACGAGCCGCGCCGCGTAGGCGATCGCGTCGGCCGAGGACGTGCAGCCCGTCGTGATCACGTGAGAGCGGCCCTTGAGGCCGAAGCGCATCGAGATCTCCGAGGAGAGCGTCCCCATGGTGCCGGTCGGGATCGAGTACACGGAGGCCTTCTTCAGATCTCCGCGGTACCAGTGGCCGTACATCCTCTCGAAGAAATCCACGGCGCCGCCGCCCGTCCCGAAGACGACGGCGATCCGGCGCCGCTCGTCCAGGGACAGCGTCTCCGTCCGGATCCCCGCGCCCTTGAGCGCCTCGTCGGCGGCCGCGAGCGAGAGCGGGACGACACGCCCGACGTGCCGGAGCTCCTTCGCGCTCAGCGCGGACTCGGGGTCGAAGCCCTTCACCTCGGCCGCGATCGGCACCTCGAGCGAGGCCGGGTCGAAGAGCGTGATACGCGAGACCCCGGACCGTCCCGCGCGAAGCCCCTCGGTGAACGCGGGAACGCCGTTTCCGATCGGCGTGAGGCAGCCGAGGGCCGTCACGCAGACCCGCCGACCTTTCAAAACGTGCTCTCCGGAGAGCCGCGGTGCACCGGGACGAGATCCCCCTCGTCGAACGAAGACCCGGGCGGAAGCTCGAGGAAGGCGTTCGCCCGCGCGTGGGCGAGAACGTCGTGACTCCCCTTCGTCGCGAGGGGCTCGACGATCTCCTCGCCGTCGCGCAGCGAAAGCGACGCCGGGTGGAACGCGAGGCGCGGCCCCTTGTTCCGGACGGGGCCGGTGAGGCGCGCCGGCAGCGGGGGAGGCAGCGGAGGCAGGATCCCGGCCGCGGATCTGAGCGCGGGCCTCACGAAAAAGTCGAAGCCCACGGCGGCCGAGACCGGATTGCCGGGCAGGCCGAAGACGAGAATCGCCCCTTTCGTCGCGAAGAGCACGGGCTTCGCCGGCCGGATCGCGACCCGGTGAAAGCGGATCGACGCGCCGGCGGTCTCGAGGGCCGTCGCGACGTAGTCGTAGTCGCCGGCCGAGACGCCGCCCGTCGTCAGGAGGAGATCGTCACCGCGTTCGAGGGCGCCCCGCAGGGTCCTGACGAGAGATTCCTCCGTGTCGCGCGCGACGCCGAGGTCCGCGACCTCGGCGCCGGCCCGCCGCAGCGCGGAGACGAGAAGCGGCCCGTTCGTGTTCCGGATCTGGGCGGGACCGGGGGTGGCTCCCGGAGCGACGATCTCGTCTCCGGTCACGAGCACCGCGGCCCGGATCGGACGGGCCACCTGCAGCGTCGCCCGCCCGGCCGCAGCGGCGAGGACGAGATCCGCCGGCGTGAGGCGGCGGCCCGCGGCGAGAAGGAGCGCACCCTTCTGGAAGACCTCTCCATGGACGCGGACGTGCGCGCCCGGGCGCGGCGCGACGTCGAGCCGCACGGTCTTCTGGTCGATCTCGGCGGCCTCCTCGACGGGGACGACCGCGTCGCTGCCCGGCGGCATCGGGGCACCGGTCATCACCTTCCACGCCGCTCCCGCGGGCAGCGGGCCCGCCACGCGCCCCGCGCCCGCGGTTCCCGCGCGCGCGAAGAGAGAAGGCGTCTTGCCGACCTCGGCCGCGCGCACGGCCCAGCCGTCCATCGCGGTCATGTCGAAAGCCGGAAAGGGGAGGTCGGCCGCGACGTTCTCGGCGAGGACCCGTCCCGCGGCCTCGCCGAGCGGCACGGCGACGGCTGCGAGCGGCGTCGTGGCCCCCACCACGATCGCGAGGGCTTCCTCGAACGCGATCACGAGGCGATCGTAGCAAGGCGCGGAACGGGCATCCGTGAGTAGAATCGCAGAAGTGTCGGAATCCCGGTTTCAATACACGGGCGATCTCGCGGAAGAGCCGCTTCCGGAGATCCTCCGGACGATTCACCACCATCGCGTCCCGGGGGTCGTCACCGCCACGTCGGGCGACATCGTCAAGAAGATCTACCTGCTGGGCGGGAATGTGATCTTCGCGACCTCGTCGGATCTCCACGATTCGCTGGGCGCGTTCCTGAAGGGGAGCGCGCTCATCTCGACCGGCGAGTTGCGCGCGTCCACCAGCCGGATCGAACAGTCGCACGGCAAGCGCCACGGCGAGCTGCTCGTGGAGATGGGCGTCCTCACGCCCGAGAAGCTCCGCGAGATCGTCACCGAGCAGGTGAAGGCGATCCTCTATTCGGTCTTCTCGTGGGAGAAGGGCACGGTGACGTTCGAGGTCGGGAGATTCCGGACGGAGGAGCTCATCCGGCTCGACGTGTCCACGCCGCAGGCCATCGCCGACGGCATCCGGCAGATGCCCGATCCGAAGCGCCTCGTCTCGCGCCTCGGACCGTCCTGGACGATCTTCGAACGGGGCGAGGTCGAGACCGGAGCCTCCGGCGTCTCCTGGAGCCCTGGCGAGCTGAAGCTCCTTTCGCTCGTGGACGGGCGCCGCAGCCTCCGCGACCTCATCACCGCCGGTCCCGGCGACGTCTCGACGAACGCGAGGCTCGTCTATGCTTTCTGGGTGCTGCACCTCGTGACGCGCCGCGAAGTCCTGACGAGCGGCATCAAGAGGCTCCAGTGGAAGACGGGCTCCGGCAGCGCTCCCGTGGCCGGCGGCGGCGCCGCGGGCTGACGGACATGGCCCTCTACGAATACCAGTGCAAGAAATGCCGGCGGAAGACGGAGGTCATCCAGCGTTTCTCCGATCCGCCGCCCACGGAATGTCCCCACTGCGGCGGCGCGCTGGCGAAGCTCCTCTCGTCTCCGGCGGTCCAGTTCAAGGGCTCGGGCTTCTACGTGACGGACTACGGAAGATCCGGAGCAAAGCTGGAGAACCATTCGAGAGAGAAAGAGGGAGATTCCTCGAAAGGGAAAGAGGGGGATTCGAAGGAGAAAGACTCTTCGAAGGGTAAAGAGGGGAGCGGCGGCTCGCCGGGCGATGCCGGAGCCGGGACGAAGGGCGACTCGGAGGGAGGTTCTTCGAAAGAGAAGAAGGACTCCGGCCGGGGCGCGGCATCGGATGGTTCGGCCGCCAAGGCCTCGACCGCGCCCGATTCCGCTTCAAGGAAGAACACCAAGAGAAGGTAGCGGGAAGAAGATTTTCAGCTATCGGCGGCTGCATCAGCAGCCGCCGCATATCAGAAGAATCTCCTTCCTCCCCGTACCCGCTAAACTTGCGCATGCGCTTCCGGCTGGCAGGCCCTCTGTGCGCGCTCCTCGTGTCGTTCCCGCTCGCGGCCGGGACCATGCGCGGTGCGCCGGGGGCGTGGTATCGGTACCCTCTTCCGGGCGCGGAAGTGAAATCGCTCGCGGCGGACCCGTCCCTTCCGGGCGTCTTCTGGGCGGGCACGGCGCAGGGCGGCATCTATCGTTCCAGCGACGGCGGCGTTTCGTGGACGTCGCCGCTCGGGGGTGCCCCGTTTCCGGGCTACGCCGTGACCGCGCTCGCCGTCGATCCCGCGCGTCCCGGCGCCGTCTGGGCCGGCCTCACGGGCGTCATGAAGGGCGGCCTCCTCGCCCGCTCGACGGACCTCGGACGCACGTTCGAGGTCGTCCGGCGCTGGGAGGACCGCGCGGGAGCGCGCGTCGTCGCCGTGATGTCGCGGTCCGGCCGGCACGCGGTCGGCGTCGGCGGCGATCGGGGCCTCGAGATCTCGGAGGACGGCGGGGAGACGTGGCGGGCGTCCGCGCCGCCGCTCGACCCGGGCAGCGGCGTCTCTTTCATGGCGTTCGACCCGGTCCGGCCGGGCGTTCTCTACTGCGGGTCGTTCCGGCATCCCTTCCGCTCCCTGGACGGCGGGCCTCACCTGGGCGCGCATCGCGAGCGGGATGGTCGAGGACACCGAGGTCTTCGGGATCGACTTTTCGCCGGACGACCCGAACGAGTTCTGGGCGGCAACGTGCGGCTGGGTGTACCGCACGACGGACGGAGGCGCGAGCTGGACGCGCTATCGCGAGGGGCTCACGGACCGGCGCACGCACGTCGTCCGCGTGGACCCGCGAGACCCGAACCGGATCCTCGCGGGCACGACCGGCGGTCTGTTCGAGAGCCGCGACCGGGGCAAGAGCTTCCGGCGCATCTCTCGGACGTCGTCGTCACCGCGCTCGTCTTCGATCCGCGCGACCCGTCACGCCTCCTCGTCGGCACCGAAGCCGAGGGAATCCTGCGGTCCGAGGACGGCGGCCTGACGCTCGGGGAGTCGAACCGCGGCCTTTCGGAAGCGCGCGTCTCGGCCGTCGCCGTGCTTCCGTCGGGCCGCGTCGTCGTCGCGCGCGCCGCGGACGGGAAGAGCGGCGGCCTGTGGAGCGTGGACGCGACGACGGGCGACGTGGAGCGCCTCGCGGCCTCTCCTCCCGCGACGGTGCTTTCCCTCGCGTCCGCGGGCGCCGCGCTCGTCGCCGGCGCGCCGGACGGGATCTATCGCGCGGCGCGCGTGGGCGCGCCGTTCACGAAAGTTCTCGACGCCGGTACGCGTGCATTCGCGTCGGACGGCGGAGGGCGGCTCCTCGCCGCGACGAACGAGGGCGTTTTCGAGTCGATGAACGGCGGAAGCGCCTGGCGGCGCCTCGGCGGCCTGAAATCGCGGGTCGAGGACGTCCGCCGGGCCCGCCTTCCGGAAAGCGGCCTGAAGACATGGTCGGCCGACGCGGAAGGTCTCACCCTGTGGTGGGATGGCACCGAGTGGGCGCGGCGGCCGCTGCCCGGCGGCGGCAGGATCCTGACGGGCGGCTTCGGGCGCCCGCGCGCGCCCGTCCATTTCGTGCCCGAGCCGATCGGCGTCGCGCTCTCGACCGAACGCGCCGTCCTCTTCTTCCGGCCCGAGGAGGACGCCGACGGCGGCATCGCCATGACGATGCCGGAGACCGGCCTCGTCGTCGCGGGCTGGGCCGGCGACCCGCGGAGCGCGTCCGGCCTCTACCTCGCGACGATCGGCCGCGGCCTGTTCCGGTTCGTGCCGAACGGGCTCTAGGATCTGAGCGGGTTCCTTGAAGGCAGCTCTTCGTTCGGTAACCCCCTTGATTCCGGCCGGCAGCAGCCTGGCTGACGCGCTGACCTTCTACAAGGAGCACATGGGCTTCTCCGTCCTCTGGCAGGGCGATGGGATGGCCGGCATTCGACGGGACGGCATTACGTTCAACGTCGTCGAGAACGACAATCGGGTCTGGGCAGACAACGCGAGCTTCAGCATCGCGGTCTCCGACCTCGAGGCGCTCTATCAGGAATACCGCGGGATTCCGGCGAGAGTCGGCCCTCTCGAGCGAAAACCCTGGGGCCGGATTGAATTTCATCTCATCGTTCCATCCGGTGTCTGCATGCAGTTCTACGAAGGCGCATGAGCCCTGACGACCACTTCAGAAAGCTCGAGCGCATGTATGCGTCGGCGCCGATTAACGCCTTCTTCGCGCCGCGTCTGACCATCGGCGAAGCGCGCGCCGAGGTTTCGATCCCGGTGCGCCCCGACTTCTTCCACGCCGCGCACGCCGTCCACGGCTCGGTCTACTTCAAAGCCCTCGACGACGCCGCGTTCTTCGCCGTGAACTCCCTCGTGACGGACGTCTTCGTGCTCACCGCCACGTACAACGTCTACCTCACGCGGCCGGTGACGGCTGGCGTCCTGATGGCGACCGGACGCGTCGTGAACAGGTCCCGGAACCTCTTCATCGCGGAGGCGGAGCTCGTCGACGACCGGGGCCGACACGTCGGGCGGGGGAGCGGTTCGTTCATGCGAAGCGCCATTCCCCTGTCGCCCGAGGTCGGCTACGCCTGATTCGGGGTGCGGACGCGCTCAGCGCTTCTTCTTCGACAGGAAGACCACGCCCGGGAGCCCTTCGAGGTCCGCGTCCGTCGTCACGAGCTCGGCGTCACGCGCTCGCGCGGTCGCGTAGACGATGGCGTCCGCCATTGCGAGCGAATTCTCGAGGCCGGTGTCCGCTGCCTCCAGGGCGAGCGTCTCGCTCAGGGGCACGACGTTCGTCCGAAGCATCTGGGCGACGGCGATGAGCGCATCCTCCTCCGACGCGTCGCGCTTGAGGACCTTGTAGACCTCGTAGACGACGATCGTCGGCGTCAGGATCTCCCCGGGATCGGCCAGCAGGCGGGCCACGCGATCGGCGTGAGGGCCGCCCCGAAACACCTCGAGCCAGCCCGACGAGTCGATCAGCCTCAGAGCCGGTCCCGCTTCTCGCGAAATCCCGTCGACCGCGCGTTCCTGGCGAAGCCCTTCAGCTCCTTGAGCGGGCGCTCGGGCACGAGCGAGATGACGCCACCCTTGCTGACGACCTGGAAGGCCTGTCCCTTCCGAACGTGTGTCTCTTCGCGGATGTCCTTCGGGATCACGACCTGGAACTTCGTCGAGACAACCGTGCGCGCCATGAAAGGATCGTAATACGGACCGGTGATCGAATCAACTAACGTAATACGAACACTCCAGCGCCTCCACGTCAGCCGGCGGCCCCTTCCGAGTAGCGCTCGCGGATCGACGCGACCTCGGACGCACGGCCCTCCAGGGCCGCGACGCACGCCGCGTCGAACCTCGTGCCTTTTCGCTCCGCGAGGAAGCCGAACGCCTCGTCCTGGCTCCAGGTCCTCTTGTAGGGCCGTTCGCTCGTCAGCGCGTCGAAGACGTCCGCGACGGTGACGATCCGGGCCTCGAGCGGAATCTCTTCCGCCTTCAGCCCGTCCGGGTATCCGGAACCGTCCAGGGCCTCGTGGTGGCCGCGCACGATGTTGCGCAACATCGAGACGCGGGCGAGACCGCCGGGATCGAAGTCGCGAATGAGCCCCTCCACGACGGCGACTCCGGACATCACGTGGCCCTTCATGATCTCGAGCTCGGCCGGATCGAGGACCCCCTGTTTGAGCAGGATGTAATCCGGGATCGCCACCTTGCCGATGTCGTGGACCGGCGCGAAGAACGAGAGATCGTCGATGAAATCGTCGTCGAGGCCCTCGGTGGGCGGGAGAGCCCGGGCGATGAGGCGGGCGTAATGCGAGACGCGCTCGAGGTGCATGCCCGTGTCGGTGTCGCGAATGCGGGTGAGCTCGGCGGCCAGGTGCACCGCGGAGCGCAGGACGTGCGTGGGCTCGTTCAGCGAACGGGGACGCAGGCCCGGTTCCATGACGGTCTTCAGCGTACCAGACGCCGCTCGAAGAACAGGACCGGGGATTTCTTAGAAGGTAAAAGGGCTGGCCCACCCGCCTGCCTGCAGCGAGTCGCGCCCTCGCGCGCCGAAACCCTGCATGGGCCCTATTCACCTTCTAAGAAACTCTCTCGTTCTCTTCGCTCTTCACCGGCCCGGGATCCCGACCCATTTCAGCTTCGCGCCCGGGACGACGCCGTTCGCGGCGGCGACTCCCGCGTTGACTTCGAGGACGGTGTCGGCTTTCGCGCCCGGCACGACGCTCGGGCACGGCGCGGGATCGGGAGCGCAGGGCGGGACGTTCCTGAGCACGTCGACGACGGTTCCGTCCTTTGTCGCGTAGATCATGTCGAGAGGGAAATGGCAGTTCTTCATCCAGAACGGCCGGATCTCGAGGCCGTCGAAGAGGAAGACCATGCCGGAGGCCGGCGGCATCGACTCGCGGAACATCAGGCCCTGCGCGCGCTCCTCTTCCGTGACGGCCGTCTCGACGGCGATCGCCGCGCCGGACGGGAGAACGACCCTCGGGCCGGCTGCGGGCGCCGGGGCGGAGGAGCCCGCCGGCGCGGCGGGGGAGGTCGCCGGCCGCGAGCAGGCGACGGCGGCGAGGAGGGCCGCGAGGGAAGCGGCCGCGCCGCGGCGGATCAAGATTCCTCGACCGGCGGCGGAATGGCGGCGCGTTCGTCGGAGGTCTCTTCGCCGTCGCGGCGGATGCCGTATTTCTTCGCGTAGTAGCGGAACGAGCGCTCCGACATCCGGAGCAGCTCGGCGGCGCGGATCTGCACGCCTCCCGTCCTCTCGAGCGCCTGCTGCATGAGGCGCTTGCCGAGCCATTCGAGGTACGCCTCGAGATCGAGGCCGTCGGCGGGAAGGTCGAACCCTTCGAGGGAGGACGCGGGCGGCAGGCCCGCCGGGTGCAGGAACGTGTCCGGCAGCGAGGCCGTCGTGATGACCTCGGTCGGCTCGAGCGCGATCGTGCGTTCGATCAGGTTCTCGAGCTCGCGCACGTTGCCGGGCCAGGCGTAGGCCTCGAGCAGCCGCATGGCCTCGGTCGTGATCCGCTTCTCCTCGATGCCCTGTTCCAGGGAGACTTTCTTCAGGAAGTGGCGCACGAGATGCGGGATGTCGTCGCGACGGTCGCGGAGCGGCGGCAGAGCGACGGGGATGACGTTGATGCGGTAGTAGAGATCCTCCCGGAACGTCCCGTCCGCCACCTTCTTCTGGAGGTCCTTGTTCGTCGCGCAGATGATCCGCACGTCGATCGGCTCCTCGGTGTTGCCGCCGACCCGGCGCACGACCCGTTCCTGCAGCGCGCGCAGGAGCTTCACCTGCATCGTGACGGACGTCTCGCCGATCTCGTCGAGGAAGAGCGTTCCGCCCTCGGCCTCGTGGAAGAGCCCCTTTTTCTCCTTCACGGCGCCGGTGAACGCTCCGCGCTCGTGCCCGAAGAGCTCCGACTCGAGGAGGTTCTCGGGCATGGCGCCGCAGTTGATCGAGATGAAGGGCTCGGCCGCGCGGGCGGACGCCTGGTGGATCGCCCGGGCCACGAGCTCCTTTCCGGTGCCGGACTCGCCCGCGATGAGAACCGTCGACGTCGTCTTGCCGATGCGCGAGATGAGGTCGAAGAGCGCGCGCATCTTCCGCGAGATGCCCACCACTCCCGTCGCGGAACGCCCTCCGGTGCGCTCCTTGAGCGCGACGTTCTCGTCGACGAGGCGCTTCTTCTCGAGAGCGCGCGCGACCACGTGTTTGAGCTCCTCGACGTCGAAGGGCTTCGCGATGTAGTCGTAGGCTCCGGCCTTGAGCGCCTCGACCGCCGTCTTCGTGGACGAGTACGCCGTGATCATGACGACGGGCAGATCGGGGTTCGACTCGCGCGCTTTCGCGAGGATGTCGAGGCCGCTGCCGTCCGGCATCTTGAGGTCCGTCATCACGAGGTCGGGCGGCGAGGCGGCGAGCGCGGCCAGGCCTTCGACGCAGCCGGCCGCCGCCGTGACGCGGTAGCCCGCCTTCTGGAAGAGGATCGTGAGCATCTCCCGGATGCCGGCCTCGTCGTCGACCACGAGAAGGTGGGGGCCGTTCTCGGCCGTCATGAGAGCTCCGTCGCGGCGCGTTCGCTCGAGGCGGGAACGTCGGCGCCGTGCGCGGGGCCGGCGAGGGGCAGCGAGATGGAGACGGTCGTGCCGCGGCCGGGCGTCGTGTCGACGCGAATCACCCCGCCGTGCTCCTCGACGATCCGGTGGACGATCGCGAGGCCGAGCCCGGTGCCGCCGGGAAAACTGTGGGCGAAAGGAGTGAAGAGGCGGTTCCGCTCCTCCGCGGTCATCCCGTGGCCTTCGTCCGCGAACGACACGCTCCAGTGATTTCCCCGAAGGTGGGCCGAGACCGCGAGCGTGCCGCCGCCGGGCATCGCGGCGAGCGCGTTGCGCGCGACGTTCCAGAAGATCTGCCGGAGCTGCCCGGGGTCCGCGAGCACGACGACCGACGGCGGGTCGAAATCCCGCACGACGCGGTGGCGCGAGGAGATCTCGTCCCCGTGCGCCAGAAGCGTCAGCACGTCGTCGAGAGCCGCGGGCGCGTCCACCGGCTCGACGGCATGCTCCTTCGGGCGCACGTACCTCAGGAAGTCCTCGAGGATCGTGGAAAGGCGATGCGACTCGGCGACGACGATCTCCATGAGCCTCTGCTCGGGCGACCCCGGCGAGGACGAGTTCTTCAGGACCTGGACCGACCCGGAGATCGAGGCGAGAGGGTTGCGGATCTCGTGGGCGATTCCGGCGGCGACCTCGCCGACGGCCGCGAGCTTGTCCTTGAGGCGCACTTCCCCCTCGAGCCGCTTGAGCTCGGTGAGATTCTGGAAGATGAGGATGCGCCCGATCGTGTAGCCCGAGCCGTCCCGAAGGGCCGTCGCCGAGATTCCGAAGTACTCCTCCCCGTCCTGCGACCGCCGGGCGTTGTCGAACCGGAGGATCTCCGAGCCCGACGCCGCGATCCTGTTCCAGTCGGCCTCGCCGACGAGTCCGAGGGCGAGGAGCGGCCGGCCCACGAGATCGACGGACGGCGCGCCGAGCAGCTCCTGGGCGGCCCGGTTCGCGTACGTCACGCCTCCGTCGAGGTCCGTCGTGAGAACACCCGAGGACATCGACGTCAGGACCGAGCCGTGGAGCGATTGGAGCCGGGCGATCTCGGCCTTGCGTCGTTCCACGTCGGCGCGAGCCTCGCGCAGCTTGTCCGACGCGAAGGAGACGAGGAGCGCGGTCGCGACGAAGGCGGCGACGTTGAGCGAGACGTTCCCGACGAGCGTCGGCAGGCTCCAGAGGTGCCGCGTGCGCTCCGCCGTCTCGAGGGGCTTTACGACGTCGAGGAACATGAGGTCGGCGAGGACCGCGTAGAAGACCGCCGCCAGCCCCGCCGTCGCGAGCCCGCCTCGCCGGCCGAGGAGGACCGATCCCGCCGTGACCGTGCTCAGGTAGAGGAACGTGAAGCCCGAGTCCGGGCCTCCCGACACGTAGACGAGGCCCGTGATGACGACGAGGTCGCCGAGGAGCTGCACGCCGGCGTTCGTCTCCGCGGGAATCCGGTCGAGCGAGAGGATGGCCACGATCGAGATGGAGTACGCGAACGCGGCCAGGTAGTAGATGAAGTTGAGCGGCAGGGCCGTGGAGAACGTGAACTGGATGAGAAACGCGGAGAGGAGCAGCGTCGAGACGATGACGACGCGCAGCACGACGAAAGCCCGCAGCATCGAGTGCAGCGGTTCGGCCGTCCGCGTCCGCGAGGAGCTCACCTGGAGATTCTAGTTCTGAGTGCCGAAGCGCTAGTTGATCTTCGAGATGAGGTCGAACATCGGCATGTACATCGCGACGACGATCGTCCCGATGACGACGCCGAGGATCGCGATCATCACGGGCTCCATGAGCTTCATGAGGCCGGCGACCGCGTTGTCGACCTCTTCCTCGTAGAACTCCGCGATCTTGTTCAGCATCGCGTCGAGGGCGCCGGTCTGCTCGCCGACCCCGATCATCTGGACGACCATCGACGGGAAGACCTTCGTCTCGCCGAGGGGCTCGGCGATGGTGCGCCCGGCCTCGACGGACTTCCTCACGCCCATGATCGCGTCCTCGACGATCGCGTTGCCCGCGGTCTTGGCCGTGATCTCGAGGCCGTCGAGGATCGGCACGCCCGAGGAGGTGAGCGTCGCGAGCGTGCGGCAGAATCGCGCGACGGCGATCTTCTTCATGATGTCGCCGATGATCGGCGTCTTCAGGACGATGCCGTCGATGACGCGCCTGCCCCGGTACGTCGCGTAATAGCGCTTCAGGAAGTAGCCGAGCGCGAACATCCCCGCGATGATGAAGACAATGTAGCTCGCGACGAAGTTCGAGGCCTTGATGACGAGTCGCGTCGGGAGCGGAAGCTCGGCGCCGAGGGCCGCGAACAGCGAGGCGAACGTCGGAATGACCTTCCACAGGATGATGAAGACGACGATCGCGGCGACCGTGAGGACGGAGACCGGGTAGATGAGCGCCGTCTTGACCTGGCTCTTCAGCTTGACGGCCTTCTCGATGTAGGTCGAGAGGCGGCGCAGGATCGTGTCGAGGATACCGCCCGCCTCTCCGGCGGCGACCATGTTGACGAAGAGGTCGTCGAACGCCTTGGGGTGCTTGCGCATCGCCTCGGCGAGAGAGGAGCCGGCTTCGACGTCCTGCCGCACGGCCAGGATGATCTTCTGGAAGAGGCGGCTGTCCTGCTGGTTGCCGAGGATCTCGAGGCACTGCACGAGCGGCAGGCCGGCGTCGATCATGACCGAGAACTGGCGCGTGAAGATCGCGAGGCGCCGCGCGCTGACGCTGCCGCCGCCGATCTTCGGCAACGCCAGCTCCTTGCCCTTCTCCTTGACGGTCGTGACGTCGATCTGCCGGCGCCTGAGGTCGGCGATCGCGAGATCCTTCGAATCGGCCACGAGGACGCCGCCCGTCGTGCCTCCCTGCCGCGTGCGGCCTTTCCAGACGAACTGCGCCATGGGTCCTCCGCTGGCTCCTTCTCTATCCGCGCCGTGTCACGTTCGCCGGGGCCCGGGGCGGCGTGCGCCGCCGGGCGCCGTCGTCGTGACGACGCCCACTCCGCGCGCGATCATCTCGGCGAGCTCGTCGGGAAGCGACGAGACCGTCATGGCGAGCTCCTGCGAGATGACGCGGCGGTGCACGAGGGTCGCGAGCGACTGGTTGAAGGTCTGCATGCCGTACTTGTTCTGCCCCGTCTGCATCATCGAGTAGACCTGGTGGAGCTTGTCCTCGCGGATGAGGTTCCGGATCGCGGGCGTGGGAATGAGGATCTCCATCGCCATGCAGCGGCCCTTTCCCGAGGTGCGGGGCAGGAGGCTCTGGCAGAGGATGCCTTCGAGCACGAACGACAGCTGGGCGCGCACCTGGGGCTGCTGGTTCGCGGGAAACGCGTCGATGATGCGGTTCATCGTCTGCACGGCGCTGTTCGTGTGCAGGGTCGCGAGCGTGAGGTGGCCCGTCTCGGCGACGCGGAGGGCCATCTCCATCGTCTCGAGGTCGCGCATCTCGCCGACGAGGACGATGTCCGGGTCCTCCCGGAGGACCGACCTGAGGGCATTCGGGAAGGAATGAGTGTCGGCGTGCAGCTCGCGCTGGTTCACGATGCAGCGCTTGTGCGTGTGAAGGAACTCGATCGGATCCTCGATCGTGACGATGTGCTTCGGATGCTCCCGGTTGATCTTGTCGAGCATCGTCGCGAGCGTCGTGGACTTGCCCGAGCCGGTCGGACCCGTGACGAGGACGAGGCCGCGCGGCTTGTTGCAGAGGCCCTCGACGACGTTCGGAATGCCCAGCTCGCGGAAACCGAGAATCTCGTACGGGATCTGCCGGAAGACCGCCGACACGGCGCCGCGCTGCAGGAAGCAGTTGCCGCGGAAACGCGCGAGGCCCTTCACGCCGAAGGACAGATCCAGCTCGAGCTGCTCCTCGAAACGGTGCTTCTGCACGTCGGTCAGGATCGAGTACGCGAGCTGTTTCGTCTCGGGAACCGTCAGCGGCGGGTAGTCGAGCGGGATGAGATCCCCGTCCACCCGGATCATGGGCGGCGAGTTCGTCGTGAGGTGAAGGTCCGACCCCCCGCGCTCGACGAGCGTCTTGAGGAGCTGATGGAGCGTGACCCCCATTTCGCTGTCCCTCCTGAGTACTCAGGAATCATACGCCCCGGGAGGCGTTGGGCCACCTCCGCCCGAGGCCCGAGCCCAGCCGAGGAATCCGTTGCGTTGAACGCCGAGGAGAGAGCTCCGAAGCCGGGGCGGGAAGAGCCCAGCGGAGATCGTCGAAGGTACGAGCAAGGAGAGCCGCTTCCATGATCCGTCAGGACATTCTTCAGCGATTCCCGGACCTGTTCGCGGACCAGGAAGGTGAACGGGCGAGACGTCGACGTCGAAGAGACGATCGCCGTGCTCACTCGAGAGCTGCGTCCGGAGATTGCAGCGGCGCTGACCGCGCGCCGCCGGCTCCTGCAGGCGCCTGAGCCGGTCCGGAAGAGATACGCGTGGCCGAAGTGGGACGAGACCTTCGAAGATCCGGTCGAGCGGAGGGCCCTGGACGTTTCGTCACATCGTGCAGGGGCTGATCGACAACTTCCTCGGGACGCGAGAGCGAGTGGCGCTGGCGGCTCAATGACGAGGTGCCGATCCCGGACGACGCCCACCCGCTGGACAATCCCGGCCTGGAGCTCACCGGGCCCTGGCATCCGCTGGACATGGCGTTCAACGCGCTTGAACAGCCCGGCACCCATGAACATGCCGGATTTCGAGGACGCCTCGCCCCCCCACTTCCGGCCCGACGGCACGCCGACCAATCGAGCCGGTCGGAATCTTCGCGGCCATGCAGAACGCCAAAGAGATCTTCGAAGGCCGCTGGAACGGACGTCCCTACGAGGTGGTGAAGAAAGGGAAAACCCGCGCGTACAGGATCAACACGCCTCCCGACAAGTGGCCGACGCGCTTCGGCCGCCCTCCAGGCATGCACGTGCGCTACGACCACGTGACGGTCGACGGCCAGCCGGCGCCCGGCCTGATTGCCGTCGTCGTTCTCTGGGTGCTCAACAATTACGACGCTCTGCGTCGCGCCGGCACCGGCGTGTATCTCTACATCCCGAAGCTGCAGACCCCGCAGGAAGCCCTGGTCGTGGAGAAGCTCCTGGCCCGGATGGAAGGGCTCATCGGCGTGCCCGCCGGCACCTTCAAGATCAAGGTGCTTTACGAGGAAGGCGATCGCGGGCCGTTCCCTGGCAGCCATCGCCTGGGTGTTGCGACGCCGTCTGCTGGGCACGAACGTCGGCCGCTGGGACTACCTGGGAAGTCTGATCGAGATCTGGAAGGACGATCCCGGGGGCGTGTTTCCGGATCCGCAGACGATCGGCATGGCCTCTCCCAACATGATCGCCTATCAGCGCTACAACGCGCTGCTGATGCTGATGGCCGGCATGAAGAACGGCGAGCTCAGCACGGCGGCCCCGATCGGCGGCATGGCGGCGGTGATGATCTATCAGGCCGGCGATCCGTACGGCCGCTCGCGATACAACCCGCTCGCGCTGCGGGCGATGGTGGTCGACAAGTTGCGGGAACGGCTCCTGGGCCTGATGTTCGTGCCGGAGCAGCCGCTTGCGCGCCGGCCAGCAGCCTACGCTGGACGACGTTCTTGCGCGGCCGGGTCAAGGCACGGCTCTACGACGCCTATCGGCAGAGCTGGGTGGCCAGTCCGGAACCGGCCTATGTCGCCGCCGGCAATACGCCCTTGCGCACCCCGTTGGCGCAGCTCCAGTCGCTCCTCGATGCGCCGCTCGAGACGGTGGACGTGAACGGCAAGCCGGTGCCGACGGTCGCGAGCGGTCTCTCCGACGCGAGCGGCAGCTGCTGCAATCCCGCGGGTTGCTGAACGCGCAGGGCCGGATCACTCCCATGGTCCTCGACGTGCGAAAGCTGGACACCCCGGAAGCGCTCTTCAGCCAGGAGCGTTGGGACGCGATCTATGGCGTGCCCAAGGGTGACGTCACCATCGAGCACGTTCAACACGCCTTCTACATGGCGGCGAACTACGGCTTCCAGATCCTGAACGGCAACTTCGCCGCGGCCATCGACGACTACGAGCTGAAGCTGCGGTTCATGAACGACCTTGCCACTTACCGGATCGACGTCTCCTGGCTCTGGACCCTCGTCCACCACCAGGCGGTCATCACCAAAGACGGGTATCTCAAGCGGCCGGTCCTGACCGACGACGGCGTCGAGCCGGCTGCGAACGCCGACCAGGTCGAGGCCGGCACCCGCTTCACCCCGGAGCTTGTTCCAGAAACTGTGGGATGTCCACAACGAGTGGACGTACGCGTTCTTCGCCGAGCTGGACCGCCGCGGCGATCCGGGCCGCTTCGACCGCGCCAAAGCGCCCGTGATCATGGAGCTGTTGAAGCGGCAGTTGCTTTCGCCCCGCTACATCCAGCACAGCGCCCGGGTCCTGTTCGTCGTGGGACAGGCGAACGAGCCGGAGCGCGCGCAGATTCTGGACGCGATCTTCGACCTCTCCCGCGACGAGATCGTCAAGCGCGTGGCGGCCGGCACCTCGAGCCGCGTCGCGCTGGACGCGCACGACTACGTCTACGACATCTTTCCGGAGCGTCTGAGCGAGCGTGTCAGGGCCAGGCGGGCAGAGAGAGAAGGCCACTCGAAAGGACGAGTCTCAGGTCGCGATCGCGGAAAAGCAGTGCGCAGCCGTTTTCCTCGGCGAGAGCGGCGATGAAACAGTCGATCGTCGAGCGAACCGTGATGCCACGCCGCCGCAGCGTGCGGTAGAGATCCGCCGCGCGGAAGTACGTCGAGAGCCCGGAGGCTTCGAGCAGAGTCATCTGCCGAAAGAACTCCTCGAGAGCAAGCCGCTCCTTCTCGCGTCTCAGGCCCTGGAAGACCTCCGCGACGACGACGCCGCACGTGCAGACGTCGTCCTCTCCTTCGAGAAGCAAGCGGTCGACGGCCTGCCGCTCCGGCGAGGAGCGTCCGTTCAGAAACTCGACCCAGGCCGACGTGTCGACGAGGACCCTCACGAAGCGCGGGGGCGCCTCTTCCGAAGCGCGTCGAGATTCCCTACCCAGCGGACCTTTCCCGCGAACGCCCGCAAGCCCCGCAGGCGCTTGCGGCGGGCGTACTCGCGGAGCGCGTCGTTGATGACGGCGGTCTTCGTCTTTCCGGGAGTCGCGTCCAGGGCGGCCGCGAGCGCCTCGTCGTCGATGTTCAGCGTGGTTCTCACATCTGCCTCTCGATGCAGATTTTAGCAGGCTCGCATCTGCATGAAGTTGAAGATTTCTTTATCGGTGGCCGCATGCGCGGCAGTGGAACGTTTACCGAATGACCGATGTCAGGGTCTTCGACCGCTGCGCGCGCAGGAGCGCGCCCTTGACATCGACGAGGAGACACTCTCCGTGCGGCAATGCCGCCGATATGGCAGTCCTCTGGTCCCGCCCTACAGCACCGTCTCCCTCACGACTTCCTCGATCGACGTCATGCCGTCCTTGATCTTCTGGAGGCCCGAGCGGCGCAGGGAGACCATGCCCTCCTCGAGACCCTTTCTCTTGATCTCGATGGAGGACGCGCCGGAGAGGATGAGCTCGCGGATCTCCTCGGAGATCTCGAGCACCTCGACGAGGGCGACGCGGCCCTTGTAGCCGGTGTTGTTGCACTTCTCGCAGCCCTTGCCCTTCATGACCTGGACGTTCTTGGCGTCCTCGGCCGTGAAGCCGAGCGACACGAGGACCTGCGGGGCGACTTCCGTGGGCGCCTTGCAGCCCGCGCACACGCGCCGGATCAGGCGCTGCGCCGCGATGAGGACGACCGACGTCGAGACGAGGTAGGGCTCGATGCCCATGTTCATGAGGCGGTTGATCGTGGAGGGAGCGTCGTTCGTGTGGAGAGTCGAGAGCACGAGATGGCCGGTGAGCGACGCCTTGACCGCGATCTCGGCCGTCTCGAAGTCGCGGATCTCGCCGACGAGGATGATGTTCGGGTCCTGCCTCAGGAACGACCGCAGCGCGGCCGCGAAGTTCAGCCCGATCTGATCCTTCATCTGGACCTGATTGATGCCCGGCAGGTTGAACTCGACCGGATCCTCGGCCGTGATGATGTTCGTCTCGGGCGTGTTGATGCGCGAGAGGGCCGAGTACAGGGTGTTCGTCTTGCCCGAGCCCGTGGGCCCCGTCACGAGGACCATGCCCCAGGGCCGCAGGATGGCCTTCTCGAACTTCAGGAGGCTGTCCTTCTCGAACCCCAGCTTCGTCATGTCGAGCATGAGGTTGTCCTTGTCGAGGAGGCGGCAGACGATCTTCTCGCCGAAGAGCGTCGGAAGGACCGAGACGCGGTAGTCGAGCTCCTTCACCTTGCCCGTGAGCTTCATCTTGATCTTGATGCGCCCGTCCTGAGGCAGGCGTTTCTCGGCGATGTCGAGCTTCGCGAGAATCTTGATGCGCGAGGCGATGGCCTCCTTGAGCTTCGGAGGCGGGTTCATGACCTCGTAGAGGATGCCGTCGATGCGATAGCGCACGCGGTACTCGCGCTCGTAGGGCTCGATGTGGATGTCCGAGGCGCCCCTCTTGATGGCGTCCGTGAGGATGATGTTCACGAGCCGGATGACCGGGGCTTCCTCGCCCTCGTCGACGAGCCTCTCGAGGTCGATCGTCTCCTGCTCGGACTCCTCGACGACCTCGAGAGAGGTGTCGGCCGTGTCCGCGACCGACATCTCCTCCATGACCTTCTTCAGCTCGAGGGCGTGCGTCGCGCCGTAGTGCTTGTCGATGGCGAGCTGGAGCGCGGCCTCGGACGCGACGACGGGCTCGACGTTGTACCCCGTCATGAACTTGATGTCGTCCATGGCGAAGACGTTCGTCGGGTCGGCCATCGCGATCGTGATCGTCGCGCCGGTCTTGTTGACGGGGAGGATGTTGTACTTGCGCGCCACGTCGGCGGCGACGAGCTTGAGGACCGCCGGGTCGATCTCGAAATGCGAGAGGTTGATCGACGGAACGCCGAACTGCGCCGAGAGCGTCTCCGTGATGTCGTCTTCCGTGATGTAGCCGAGCTTGACGAGGGCCTCTCCGAGCTTCATCCCCGACGACTGCACTTCCTTGAGCGCTTCCTGGAGCTGCTCGTTCGAGATGAGCTTCGACTTGACGAGGAGGTCCCCGAGCTTGACGGCCATGCAGTGATTCTAGCGTCTCAGGGTACGGCCGGCCGATCGCTCCTTCAGACTCTCCGTTCCGGCGAGAGAGAAGGTTTCGCCCCGGTCACGATCTTCCGCAGGCGGGCCGTGACAGAGCCGATCGGCATCACCGTCTTCGCCATGACGGGAAGGCGGCGGTCGTCGTCCGAGAACCAGAGGAAGAGCTTTCCGCGGTTGCGGTCTTCGGCTGTCTCGTTCTCCCGAAGCTGCGGCTGCACCTTGAACGCGTCGAACGTGCCGGCCTCGGTCTCGACCTTCTCCCGTTCGAGGATCGAGGCCTTGAGTTTGTAGATCTTGCCGCGCGAGAACATGTCGACGCGGACCGCGTGACCCACGGCGAGAGGCTGGGTCCTCAGGAAATAGAAGGACGAAATGATGTCCTGCACGCGCTCCGGCAAGGGAGTCCGGTCCTCGCGCCAGCTCCCGATTCGGCGCGTCAGGTCGAACTCCTCGACCTCGTCGGATTCATACCGCCCCTCGCGCGCGTGCTTCTCGAAGCGAAGAGGTTGGAAATCGCGCGCGTCCACCCAGGTCTCGTAGAGGTCGCGCACGGGGTAGAACTTCGAAACGTAGTCGTTCGAAAACGCCTTGAGGGCGATCCGATGCACGGGCACGCCATCCGTCGAGGTTTCGAGCGAGGTCCTGAGCGTCATCTCGCCGCCTTCGATCTTCAGCCACGCGATCGTGTAAACGAGCGTCTCGCCGTCGCCGAAGGGCACGGGGTAGAGCCGATCCCTCGAGAGCGACTCGCGCGCCGCCGCGAGGGCCGGACCCTTCTCGACGGTGCCGGCGGCGCGTCCATGGACGAGGACGGCGAGCCCGGAGACGGCCGCGAGAATTCCCGCGGCGGCGCGCGCGCGCCGCCACGTCCTACGCGAGGAGACGGCGGACGACTTCATGAACGGCATCGGCAGGCCATCCCGGCCCGGAACGATTGTAGTCCGCCGGGGATTCCCGGAGAGCGGCCGTGCGCGGCCCGATCGGGCCGAAGCGCTCGACGAGCGTCGGGCCGAAGAGAACGAGCGTCGGCGTGCCCGCGGCGGCCGCGAGGTGCGTGGGACCCGTGTCTGCGCCGACGAAGAGCGCGGCGCGCGAGGCGAGGCGGGCGGAGGAGGCGGGCGTCGTGGCGGGGGCGAGGAGAAGAGGAAGACTTGAGGAAGAGGAAGATTTCTTAGAAAGGGTAGGAGGGCTTTCCGGGGCGCCCTCGCGCTCATCGGAATCGGAGATGCGCGCCGCCGCGTTGAATTCGGATTTCTTAGAAAGGGTAATGAGCTCGGCCGCCCGGCGCTCTTCTCCCGGCCCCCAGCGAAGCACGGGCTGAAGTCCGTCGGTTGCGAGCCGCTCGGAGAAAGCCACGACGTCGGCCGCTGCCCATTCCTTATTACCTTTCGAAGAAAAAGGCTGCAACACCGCGAACCTGTGCTCGCCCATTTGCTCCAGCCACGAATCGACCACGGGATCTTCCTTCTCGACGAGGTGCCTCACGTCCGGCGTCCTCTCGAAGCCCGCCTTTCCCGTCACGTGCTCGGCGAGCGCGAGCATCTGGTCGGCGACGTGCGGGCGCGAGGCCTGGTCGACGTCAACATGCTCGTCCGTGAAGAGGCAGTTGATCCGCTCCGTCGCGGTCCGCCAGCCGAACCCGACCTTGCGGCCCGCGGAGCGCGCTGCGAATGTAACGAGGGCGGACTTGAACAGCCCCTGCGCATCGACGACGAGATCGAAGGTTCGAGGAGAGACCGAAGATTTCTTTGAACGTGAATGCAGGGAGGCTCCTTCCCCGGCCGCCGACGCGACGAGGCGCGGGCCCTGCCCTCTTACCCTTCTAAGAAAATCCGAAATCTCTTCTCTCGTCTTCGGAGAGAAAGGCCTGCGCCGCCAGCCGCGCGTGTCGACGTGCACGACGTCGTCGACGTATGGCGCGCCTTCCACGAGCGGCGCGAGAGGCGGCTCGATCGCCCAGGTGAGATGCGCGCCCGCGAGATTCGTTCTCAGCGCCTTCGCCGCGGGCAGCGCAAAGACGACGTCGCCGAAGGACGAGAGGCGCACGAAGAGGATCCGCATCCGACTCCCGCAACCTTAGCAGCCGTTGGGCTATCCTTGAGCCATGCTCGACTCTCCAGGTGCTGGTTCTGAACCGCGGCTTCGCGGCCCTGACGCTGACGGACGTCAAGCGGACGTTCACCCTTTTCTACAAAGGGCACGTGCGCGCTGTCCTGCCCGACTACACGACGTACGCCTGGAACGAGTGGCAGGACATACCGGTTCAGCCCGAGGACGACGTCGTGACGACTCCGAATCTCGTGATCAGGGTGCCGCGCGTCATCCAGCTCCTCTCCTGCGAGCGCTCTCCTCGCAACGACGTGAAGTTCTCGCGCCACAACATCTACATGCGCGACGGGAACCGCTGCCAGTACTGCGGTAAGCGCTTCTCCACGTCGGACCTCTCGCTCGACCACGTGGTCCCGCTCTCGCGCGGGGGCCCGTCGAACTGGGACAACATCGTCTGCGCCTGCCTCCCCTGCAACGTGAAGAAGGGCAACCGCGTGCCCGAGGAGGCCGGCATGAAGCTGCGGCGCGTCCCGGGCAAGCCGAGGGGCACGCCGCTCGGCCTCCTCTCGCCGCACCGGATCCATCCGACGTGGAAGAACTTCCTCGACATGGCGTACTGGAACGTCGAGCTGAAGTAGCGCGCGATTCCGGTTGCGCCTCGGTTGGGGTTGGCGTGTTTTTTCTTAGAAGGTGAATAGGGCGGAACCCACGCTTAAGGTATTGCGGGTGCACGGAAACGTGTATCGGTCGCCCGGCGCGCGGCGGCGACGCCCGGTGCGCGATGCCCCTAAACTATTCTAAGAAAGCATCTTAACGACCTGACACGACGTTGGTCGTGCGCGTGGCAGCGGGGTTGCGCTGAGAAGGTGTCGGTAGGCCCCGAACCGGCCACAGAAACAGGGGATTGGAGAAAAAAATGAAGAAGACCCTTTCCGCTCTCGTTGCTGTCGCCGTGATGTCGCTGGGGGTTGCCTTCGCGGACGAAGCGAAGACCCAGACGAAGACCGAGGCCAAGACGACCACGAGCCCCGTCACCGGCGCCACGACCGAAAAGGCCTCGACGACGACCGAGACCAAGACTCCCTCGAAGACCACGAAGAAGAAGACCACTCACAAGAAGACCACGAAGAAGAGCGGCGCCACCAAGTCCGAAACCACGAAGACCGAGGCGACCACCGCCACGACCCCCGCCACGAAGGCCCCCGCCACGAAGTAAGCAAAAATAAAACAGCTTCGAGCTTCACCGCCCGGGCACGTGCCCGGGCGTTTATTTTTGATCAGCTTTCCATCGATTGTGAAGCCACAGCCACTGCTCCGGGTTGCGGCGAATCATCTGTTCCAGAATCCCGTTGAGGCGGGCGGTGAGCTTCTCGACGCCGCGTTCCTCCTCCGGAAGCGTGCGCACGTCCAGCACGGGCTCGAAGGTCAGGCGCCAGCGCGCGGGGGCGATGCGAATGGCCGCCGCCGGGAGGACGAGGGCCTCCGTGCGATCCGCGAGCTTCGCGAGCGCGGAAGACGTCGCGGCCGGATGGCCGAAGAAGGGAACCGTGACCGCATCCGGCGGACGCGCGCGCTGGTCGTTGAGGATTCCGATCGCGCCGCCCCTCCGGAGGACGCGCAGCATTTCCCGAGCCGCGTCACGCTTGGCGATGACCGTGTTTCCCGTGGACGTGCGCAGGCGCGTGAGCGGCGCATCGAGGAGAGGATTGTCGAGCGGGCGAGCGACGACGCCGGACGGAATGCCGAGCGCGCCGGTACCGATGGCGCCCCACTCCCAGTTCCCGAGATGCGCGGTGAGGAACAGAACGCCGCGCCCGCTCGCGAGAGCGGCGAGCGCGATCCCGGCGCCCTCCGTCTCGATCCTCGAAAGAGCGTCCCGAGGGCCGTGGCCCATCGCCTGCAGGAGCTCCGCCGCGACGCCGCCGAAGTGCTCGAAGACGCGCACCGTGAGAGCTTCGATCTCGGCGGCCGGCAGATCCGGAAAAGCGCGCGCGAGATTGGCGCGCGCGAGATTCCGGCGCCGGGTATCGAGCCGCATGTAGAAGCGGGCGAGGGCACGGCCGAACGCCTCCGCGGCCGCAGGCGTCATCTGCGCGAGAGCGGCGCCCGCGGCGCCGGCGGCCAGCGCCTCGAGTCGATTCCGGAAGGCCGTGCGTTTCTTCGGCATTCGACCTCAGGAGGGCGGGCGCGCGAGACGCGCGAGCGCGTCTGCGACGAAGCCGGGCTCCGTGACCGCCATCTCGACGGCGACGCGGAAGAGAGGAAGCCCCAGGCGCCCCTCCAGCTTGACCGCGTCCTTCTCCGTCGTGATCACGGCCGTCGCTCCGGACACCTCCGCGCGACGCTCGATCCGGCCGAGCGCGAACGGGGCATACGAATCGTGGTCGCGGAACGTCTCGACGCCCGCGGGCGCGATTCCGAGCGAGGCCAGGGTTCCGAGGAAGGCGCTCGGGTGCGCGAGGGCGGCGACGGCGACGAGCGTTTCGCCCGGCAGGTCCTCGGGGCGGACCTCTTCTCCGGAATCGTCGCGAATGCCGAGGACGCGGGTCGCTGCGTGGTAGACGGGCGCGCCCGGGGCCCATCGTGCCGCGAGGCCGCGCGCTGCGGCGGCGTCCGCCTGCTCGCACTTCGTCACGACGACGAGGTCGGCTCTCTCCAGCGAGGACAGCGGTTCGCGCAGGCGCCCCTGCGGCAGCAGAGCCCCGCCCGCGTCGGGCGCGGTCGCGTCGAGGAGCACGACGTCGAGGTCGCGCGCGAGAGCGACGTGCGAGAAGCCGTCGTCGAGGAGGTGAAGGCTCACGTCGGGCACGAGCTCTTCCACGCGCCGGGCGGCAGCGACGCGGTTCCGGTCGGCCACGATCGGGACGCGCGGGAGAGCGCGGGCGAGGACCGCGGCTTCGTCCCCGGAATCGCGCACCGAGGCGACGGCGCCCGCGCCATCCGAGACGACGACCGCGCCGCGCGTCGCCCGGCCGTAACCGCGCGTGAGAACGGAGGGACGGATCTCGCGGCCGAGAAGCTCGCCCGCGAGCCACCGCACGAAAGGCGTCTTGCCCGTGCCGCCGGCCGCGAGATTTCCGACGGAGAGCACGGGGCGTCCCGCCCGGCGAACCCGGAGGAGGCCGTGGCGATACGCGGCGAGCCGCGCAGACACGGCGGTCCCGTAAAGAGCGGCGAGCGGCGCGAGGAGGGTCACGCGCGAGGCGCCCCCGCGGAGACGAGCGAGAGGGCGGCTTCGGCGGCGGTCCGCGCGGCACCGGCGTGGCCCGCGAAGAGATCGCGCATGACGGCCGTCGCCCGGGCGCGTGCCGCCGTGTCCGCGAGGAGCGGCCGGAGCGCCTCGGCCGCCGAACGCGCATCGGCGGCCTCGAAGACCGCGCCCTCGGCGGCCTCGAGCACGGAGCGGATGTTCTCCGTCGACGGCCCATGGACGACCGGCGTGCCGGCGCGCAGCGGCTCGAGGACGTTGTGCCCGCCCTTCGGCGCGAACGAGCCGCCGAGGAGCGCCGCCTTGCCGAGGGCGTACGTTCCGGCGAGCTCGCCGACCGAGTCGAGAAGGAAGACGTCGGCGTTCTCCCTCTCCGGCGTTTCGAGGCGCGAGCGCCGGACGACCGTCAGCCCGTCCGTCCCGGCGCGGCGTTCCGCCGCGTCGAACGCTTCCGGCTGCCGGGGCGCGAGAACGAGAAGACACCGGGAGCGCGCTCCTCTCGAGCCTCCGTCGCACCTCGAGAACGAGCGGGATCTCGCTCTCGGCGATCGAGCCTGCCACGAGGATCGGACGCCCGCCCGCGAGGCGGCGCAGGCGCTCGGCGAAAGGCGGCTCGGGCGCGGGAGCGCGGTCGAACTTGAGGTCGCCGCCGACCGCGATCCGCGAGGAGGGGACTCCGATCTCCTCGAAGCGGGAAGCGTCTTCCTTCGTGCGTGCCAGGACGCGCGTCAGCGCGTCCCAGGACCTGCCGAACAGGCGCGCGATTCGCCGATATCGTCGCGCGGACCGCTCCGACAGCCGCGCGTTCACGACGAGGATCGGGACGGCGCGTCGCCGTGCCTCGGCGAGCACCGCGGGCCAGAGCTCGGTCTCGACGAGGACCAGGAGGCGCGGTGCAGTCGCGTCGAAGAAGCGGCGGACGGAGGACGGCACGTCGAGCGGAAACGGCCGCCAGGCGCCGGGCCGCCGGCGCGAGAGGAGGCCCACGCCTGCAGGCGTCGTGGACGTGAGCAGGAGCGGCAGGCCCGGGTCGAGCGAAGCCAGCAGCTCCGCGAGCGTGAGGGCGACCTCGACCTCTCCCACGGAAACGCCCTGAATCCAGACGCCGTCCGGGCTTCGAGGGTCCTCGGGCGGAAGGGAAAAGCCTCGAAACGACGAGTGGAAACAGGGGGGCCTCGGAGGGCAGGGCCGACATCAAATCGAGTCCTGACAAGAATTTATCGCCCCACTCCACCCGTGTCGAGCATTATACTTCGGAAGGTCGAGGGGGGCCTTCCGGCTGATAGACGATGACGATTCCGCAAACGTAAAAGATGCCGAAGCGATGCGTCTCGTCTCGTCCGTTGCCCGTCCGGATTCCTCCGAACCGCCAGCCGAGCCCGGCTTGCGGCCGGTTTCGCTCGGGTCTTCCGGAGCCCCGGACGAGGAGCGCGTGCTCGCGCGTCGCGCCGCGCGAGGCGACGCGGAGGCCTTTGCCGAGCTGGTCGCCCGACGGACGCCCGGGCGTCCTGTCGTTCCTCAGGCGGCTTCTGGGAGACGCCGAGGACGCGCGCGACGTCGCGCAGCTCACGTTCGTCAGGGTCTGGGAAAACCTCGAGCGGTACGACCCGGCATTCGCGTTCTCGACGTGGCTCTTTCGCATCGCCGGCAATCTCGCGATCGACGCGCTGCGCGCGCGCGGGACGCGGCAGCGCACGGAGGCCGAGAGCTTTCGCCTCGTGAAGGGCGCGCGCACGAGCGTGGAGCCCGACGGTCCCGCGCTGCTCGCCGAGAGCGAGGTCCGGCGTGTCTTCGAGAGCTGCGCGGGCGTGCTGTCCGCCAAGCAGCGCCTCGTGTTCGTCCTGAGGGAGTTCGAGGACAAGGACAGCCACGAGATCGCCCGGATCCTCGACTGCCGCGAATCCACCGTGCGCAATCACCTCTTCCAGGCCCGGCGCCTCCTGCGCGTCGAGATCCGGAAGCGGTTTCCCGAGTTCGTGGTGGGGCGGTAGGTTCTGGGTTTGGGATTTTTCTGCTGAGAGAAAGAGAGGAGAGATGGCAAGAGACGGGGAGGGGATGAGGGGCGGGGAGGGCGGTGGGCGCTGCGCCGTCGGCTGCCCGCGTGCTCGCGCGCCGTCCGTCTGTCCCTTTCAGAAGAAATCTCTTCTTCCTTTTCCTCTTCCTCTTCTCTTCCCTCTCTCTCTCCCGAGCTGAAGGCGCATCTCGCGACCTGCGGGTCGTGCGCCGCCGAGGCGCGCGCACTGGACCCGACGCTGCTCTTCGTGCCGCTCGCGGCGTCCGTCGCGGCCGCTCCGGCGGCGGAGGACGTGCGCCGCGTCGCGGACGACGTGCTCGCCGAAGTGCGGCGGCGTTCGCGCGTCGTCTCTCCTCCGGCGACGCGCCGCTTTCTCTCGCGCCGCTTTCTTCAGGCGGCCGCGCTCGTGGTTCTCGCCGCGGGGCTCTTCGGCATCGGAGGGATCCGCTTCGCCCGCCAGGGGCAGCCGCAGGCGCCGGCGGGCCTCGCGCCCGCGCCGGACCAGAGACAGAGACAGGCCGGACGCGCGCGAAGCCCTCGACGTGCGTCCGCCCCTCCGTCCCCTGATCCAGGATCTGAAGAACCCCGGCGCACGGGTCTACGAGTTCGCCGCCGTTTCCCCGACGGAGCCGAGCGTCGTCTTCATCGCGGACCCGCACGCGGATCTCTGAGCCATGAGGTTCCGCTCCGCCCGGCTTCGGGCCGTCGTCCGCGCCCTTGGGATGGCGTCCTTCGCGCCTGCTCGCCGCCGGCGGAACGTCGTCGCTCGCCGCTCCGCAGACGGTCGTCAAGGTCTTTCACGCTGAAGCACCGCAAGGTCGAGGACGCTCTCGCGGTCCTGCGCCCGCTGCTGTCGGTTCCGGACGCGGTTTCCGTCGTCCTCGAGACGAACCAGAATTCCCTCACCGTTCGGGGGACGCCGGCGCGCGTCGAGCAGATCACCCGGGCCGTCGCGGCATTCGACGTCCCGCCCCGCGCCATCGACATCGCCGTCACGCTTCTGAAGTCGGCGGCAGAGAAGGCGCGGGCCGCCGAGAAGGCGAACGTCACCGAGGAGATCCGCGGAATCGGCGAGAAGCTCAAGAAGCTCTTCAACGTGACCGAATTCACGCGGCTCGACTCCGTCGTCGTCCAGGGGATCGAAGGCCAGCGCGTGGCGTACGCCATGGGCGGCGGCTACCGCCTCGAGTTCCTCCTCGAGCCGTCGCGCGACGGCACCCAGGTCCAGCTCCGGGATCTCTCCCTCGAGCGCGTGCGGCGCGAGGCGGGCAAGGAGGTCCGCGGCGAGATCCTCCGCACGTCCATCAACGTCAACCTCGGGCAGCCCTACATCCTCGGCGTCGGGCGCGACGAGTCCGCCGCGGAGAAGCTCTTCGTCGTCATCTTCGCGAACTGGCGCCGGCCGGGGCCGGGGATCTTCCTGAACTGATGCCGACCTACGTCTGCCGCGTCGGGATGGGTGATGGCGCGATCGTCACGCGCGCGATCGATGCGCCCGACGAGGGCGCGCTGAAGGCCGAGGTCGCGCGTCTCGGCGCGAGGCTCTTCTCCGCGAAGCTCGCCGGCGGCGAGGACACCCCCGGCGCGGCCGGCGGCGCACGCTCCCTGGCCAGCGTCCTTTGGGCTCTCGTGCCGCGCCGCAGCCACCCCGTGAAGACGGGGGAGTTCCTCGTCTTCAACCAGGAGCTCGTCGCGCTCCTCAAGGCCGGCCTTCCCATCGTGAACGGCTTCGACATCCTGCTCGAGCGCCAGGAGAATCCGCGCTTCAAGGCGATCCTCAAGGACGTCCGCGATCAGCTCGTCTCGGGCGTCGCGCTCTCGGACGCGTTCCTCGCGCACGGCGACGTCTTCCCGCGGCTCTACGCCACGTCTCTCAAGGCCGGCGAGCGCTCGGGAGAGGTCGAAAAGGTGCTGCGTCGCTATCTCGCCTACCAGAAGATCCTCGGCGGGATCCGGCGCAAGGTGACGGGAGCCCTCGTCTATCCCGCGGTCCTCATCGGCCTGTCCATCGGGCTCGTCGCCATCCTGATGACGTACGTCATCCCGAGGTTTCGGGAGTTCTTCGCGGGCTTCGAGGCGGGCCGGCTGCCCCTCATCACGCGGGTGGTGATCGGAACGGCCGACTTCCTGCACGCGCACGTCCTCGTCATGGCGGCGGCGCTCGCCGTGGCGGGCGTCCTCCTCTCCCGCTGGAAGTCGAGCGACGCGGGGAGCATCGCCTGGGACGGTTTCCTCCTGCGGCTTCCGCTCGTCGGGACGATCCTCCAGCAGTTCGCGCTCTCGCAGTTCTCCCGCTCGCTCGCGACGCTCGTCGGGGCCGGAACGCCGCTCGTGCCGGCGCTCGACATCGCGGCGGGGGCCGTCGCGAACCGGCGCGTCTCGGGCGGCGTCGCCGCCGTCGTTCCCCGCGTTCGCGAGGGCGCCGAGCTGTGGCGAAGCCTCGAGGAGACGGGCATCTTCACGTCGCTCGCGGTCGAGATGATCAAGGTCGGCGAGGCGACGGGCGCGCTCGAGGAGATGCTCACGAACGTGTCGGATTTCTACGACGAGGCGATCGAAGCCCGCCTCCAGCGCATCGTGACCCTCATCGAGCCGATCATCCTCGTCGTCATGGGAGGCGTCATCGCGACGATCCTCCTGTCGATCTACCTTCCCATGTTCACGATCCTCTCCAACATCAAGGCCTGACGGGCCGTAAAAGCGGATACGCATGAGCACGACCAGAGCCCCCTCTCCCGACGCCGCGATCCCGCGGTTCCTCGATGCCGCCTCCGAGGAGACGCGCGCCCGCCAGCTCGCCGACCGCCTCGGGCTGCCGTACGTCGACCTCTGGACGTTCCGGATCGACGCCGAGCTCTTCCGGTCGATCCCGCTCGAGTGGATGCTCCGCTTCGAGTTCGTGCCCGAGAAGGCGGAGAACGGGTCCCTCGCGGTGGTCATGGCGGATCCGGCCGACGTCGTGAAGCGCGACGAGCTCGAGGGGCTCCTCAAGAAGCGCCTGAGAGTCAGGGTCGGCTCGAGGGCCGCCCTCCAGGACATCCTCCAGAAGTCCGAATCCACGCAGCGCGTGCTCGAGGAGGCCACCGAGGAATTCCGGATGCAGGTCGTGCGGGAGGACGAGGAGGGCCAGGAGGTCCTCTCGATCGACCGCATCACGGCCGACGCGAGCCCGATCATCAAGCTCGTCGACTCCGTGCTCTTCAACGCGATCCAGCGCCGCGCCTCGGACATCCACATCGAGACGCAGGAGCACGTCGTCGTCATCAAGTACCGCATCGACGGAGTGCTCTACCCGGCGATGGAGCCCATCGACAAGAAGCACCACCAGACGATCATCAGCCGCATCAAGGTCATGTCGGAGCTCGACATCGCCGAGAAGCGCATCCCGCAGGACGGCCGCTTCAAGGTGCGCGTCAAGGGCCGCACGATCGACTTCCGCGTCTCGATCATGCCGACGGTCCACGGCGAGGACGCGGTCATCCGCATCCTCGACAAGGAGTCCGCGAACGCCGAGTTCAAGAACCTGCGCCTCGACGTCCTCGGAATGGACCCCGAGACGATGCGGCGGCTGAGGAAGTTCATCCGCGAGCCGTACGGCATGGTCCTCGTCACCGGGCCGACGGGCTCGGGCAAGACGACGACGCTCTACGCGTGCCTCTCGGAGATCCAGTCCGTCGAGGACAAGATCATCACGATCGAGGACCCGGTCGAGTACCAGCTCCGCGGCGTGACGCAGATCCCGGTGAACGAGAAGAAAGGCCTCACGTTCGCGCGCGGGCTGCGCTCCATCCTCCGGCACGACCCCGACAAGGTCATGGTCGGCGAGATCCGCGACGAGGAGACGGCGCAGATCGCCGTGCAGGCCGCGCTCACGGGGCACCTCGTCTTCACGACCGTCCACGCGAACAACGTCGTGGACGTCCTCGGTCGCTTCCTCAACATGAAGGTCGAGCTCTACAACTTCGTCTCGGCCCTCAACTGCATCCTCGCGCAGCGGCTCGTGCGAAAGATCTGCCCGCACTGCCGGGTCGTGTCGACGCCGACCGCGAAGCTCCTCGAGGAGTCCGCGATCGCGCCCGAGCGGATGGCCGGGGTGACGCTCTACGAAGGCCGCGGCTGCATCGAGTGCAACGGCACGGGCTTCTACGGCCGGATGGCGATCACCGAGCTCCTCGACCTCTCGGACCGCATTCGGAGCCTCATCCTCGACAAGCGGCCCGCCGCGGAGATCAAGAAAGCGGCGCAGGCCGAGGGGATGAGCTTCCTGCGCGAGTCGGCGATCAAGAAGGTCCTGGCGGGCCAGACGACGCTCCGCGAGATCAACAAGGTGACCTTCGTTGAGTGACGGCGGGAGGAATCCGTTCTCGTCCGCGTTCTGGCGATCGCCGCGTCCCCCGCACGCGTTCGTCCTGACGCGCGACCGGCTCGTGTACGTCGGCCCCGCCGACGAAGAGCGGCGGTCGACGCTCTCCGCCACGCCCGCGTTCCGGGTGCTGTCCCGTCCGCTGCCTTCCGACACCTTCACGCCGGGACCGGACGGCTCGCCCCTCGCGGGGCCGGCGCTTTCCGGCGCGCTCCAGCGCCTCCTCGCCGAGGCCGGCGCGAAGATTCCCGCCGCGTCGCTCGTGGTGCCCGATGGCTGGGTGAAGCTCCTCGTCATCGACGCCGTGGAGCCCGAGAGACACGCGCGCGAGGTCGACGACATGCTCCGCTGGAAGTTCGGCCGCGCGTTCGGCGAGCCGGCGCCCGAGCTCCGTCTCTCGTGGCAGCCGGCAGGGGCGGGAGCCGAAGGGACGCGCATCCTCGCGCTCGCGGCGGCGGAACAGGCGGCTTCCTCGTGGGAAGCGCCGTTCGAAAAGGCGGGCATCCGCGTCGGCGCGCTCGAGACCGCCGCATTCGCCGTCTCCTCGCTCGGCGCGCCGGGCCTCGGGCGACGGGTTTCTCGTCTGGACGGACGACGACACGGCCACGACGCTCGTCTTCGCGGGATCTCAGCTCCGCTTCGCCCGGACGAGGCCGTACGCGGAGGCGAGCGAGGCGGTCCAGGACGTGCGCCTCGCGGTGAGGTTCGGAACGCCGGACCGGCCGGCCGAAGAGCCGCCCGCGGATGTCGCCGGAAGCTGCGCGGCGGGCCCACCGGGGTCCCCGGTCCTGGAGGCGCTGCGCGGGTTCCGCGCCGCCGCGGGAGCCTCGGAGCCGGAGCCCCTCACGTTGTCCCGCCTCGCTCCGGGCGCGACGGTGACGCCGGCCGCGGCGGCGCAGGATCCCGCCACTCTCGCCGCCCTCGGCGTGCTCGCGGGGGGCGACTGATGCCGCGGCGCTTCAACCTCGCGCGCCGGCCCTTCGTCGACACGCGTTCGGCGAATCTGGCGGTGGGCTTTCTCGCGGTGCTCGTGGTGGCATTGTCGTTCGTCGCCGGCCGCACCGTGATCGGCTATTTCGTCGACTCGAGCCGGACGCGCGCCTCGATCGCGAGCCTCAGGGCCGAGATTTCGAGCCTCGAGGAGGAGCGGCAGAAAGCCGCGGCGTCCCTGGCGCGGGTCGACGTCGCGTCGCTCGCCACCGACATCGAGGACGCGAACGAGATCGCGCTGAGGCGCGCCTTCTCGTGGACGCGATTCCTCTCCCGACTCGAAAAGACCCTGCCCTCGGACCTGCGCATCGCGTCGATCGGGCTCCAGAAGATGACGGGGCCTTCGGGATCGACCGCTTCGGATCGCGGCGCTCCGTCCGAGACGGTTCTCGTGGCTCTGACGCTCATCTCGCGCGACCCGAACGGCCTGCCGAAGACGATTCGCGCGTTCGACGCCTCGCCGTGGTTCTCCAAGCCGACGCCCGCGAGCGAGGACCGCGGGGAGAAGGGCCTGCCGGAAGGCCGCCGGCTCGTCCTCACGGTCATGTATCGCGACGTCGGGGCCCGGGGGGAGGGACGCCCGTGAGCGCGCCGCCGCCGACAGCCCTCCGGATCGCCGGCGAGCGGATCCGCGGGCTCCTTCCCCGCGCGCGCGCGGGCGGAATCCGCCGGTCGCCGTGGCGCGCGCGGTTGCCGCTCTTCGCCGGGCTCATCGTCCTGCTCGTCGCAGCCGCGGCCGTCCTGATCGGCTACCACGCGTTCTACGACGAGCGTTTCAAGGCTCTCGAGAGGACCCGCGCCGAGCTCGCTGGAAAGCGCGACGAGGCTGCAGCGGCTGCGCGCCGGGTCGTGAAGACCGAGGAGCGCCTGCGCACGCTGCAGCGGGACCTCGAGGTCTTCAACCGCGACGTTCTCGGGGGCCGCAAGGAGCGCCTCGCCGCCGTCATCGAGGACGTCTACCAGCTCACCCAGAAGGCCGGCACCGTCCCGGGGCAGATCTCGTACTCCTTCGACGAGGTCGGCACCGCCACGCGCCTCGCCCTCCAGTTCAACGTGCAAGGCCGCTACGCCGACGTCAAGAAGCTCCTCTTTTCGTTCGAGAGCAACCCGCGCTTCCTCCTCCCCGAGAGCGTCGCCCTCGCGAGCGACGACGTCCAGCCCGACGTGCTGCGCCTCAACCTGACGGTCGCGCACTATTTCCGGCCCGACGATCCCGCCGCGCCGCACCGCGGCACGCGTGACGCCCGGGGCGCCGACCGGGCGGGAGCGGCAAAGGCCAGCCGGCCCGCAGCGCCGCCCGCGGCTTCGGCCGGAGTTCCGGAATGAGCGCGCCCGCGAAACCTCGGAAATCGAGCCTCAAGCTGCTTCTCTTCGGGCTCGCGGCAACCCTGGGCCTCGCGGTGATGTCCTATCTGCCCAAGGGATCCGGGGTGCCCGCTGGCGGCCCCGCGGCCGCACCGGTTTCGGGCCCGAGGGTGACTCGAGGCGTCTCTGACCCCGAGTCCGTGCCCGACCTGACGCGCGTTCCGGAGCGCGGCCCCAAGGAGAGGGAGGTCGGACGGAACGTCTTCCGGTTCTTCGAGTCGCCGACGCCGACGCCCCGGCCCACTCCGATTCCGACGCCGACGCCGGTCCGGCCGGGCAGCCCGCTGTTCGTCGGTCCGATGCCGATCCAGCCGACGCCGACGCCCACGCCCATCGTCCCGCCGGCCATTCCGTTCAAGGCTCTCGGCGTTTTCGGGTCTCGCGACGAGCCGATCGTCGCGCTCGAGGAGGGCCGCCGGATCATCAACGCCCGGGAGGGAGACGTCATCGACGGCCGCTTCATGATCCGCAAGATCAACCGAGAGTCCGTCGACTTCGCGTTCACCGGCCTCCCGCCCGAGATCACCCGACGCATTCCAATTCCGCTCCCGTGACGCGGGAGATTGAGGGGCTTCGCATGACGACGACACGAAACTCCCGCAGCGTCCCGCGCCGTCCGGGCGCGGCGGGCGCCCTCGTTCTCGCGCTCCTCGCTTGGGGATGCGCCTCGGCGACGCCCGCCTTCCGCGAGGGCGAGCGGGAGGAGCGGCTCCGGCACTGGGACCTCGCCGTTCTCGCGTACGAGAAGGCGGTTGCCGATGCCCCGAACGACTCCTTGGCCCGCATCGCCCTCCAGAGGGCGCGGTTCCAGGCGGCGCAGGCCCACTACGAGCGCGGGCGGATGCACCGGTCGGCGGGGCAGCTCGACCTCGCGGTCGCCGAGCTCGAGGTCTCGACCGCCCTCGACTCCACGAACGACTCGGCGCTGCAGGAGCTGAAGAAGGCCCGGGCCGACGTCGAGGTGCGGAGCCGCGAGATCGCCGGCGGGACCCCCGTCGAGAAGGCGAAGATGGCGTCCCGCGGCGCGCGCGCGGCGCCGCCGATGCTGAGTCCCTCCTCCACGAAGCCCATCGACGTCGCGTTCGCGCCGGACACGACCATCAAGAAGATCTACGCGGCGCTCGGGGCCGCGGCGGGCATCAACATCATCTACGACCCGCAGCTCAAGGACGACAAATTCACGCTCGATCTGCGCGGCATGACGTTCCAGAAGGCCCTCGAGACGGCGATGCGGCAGGCCGGCCACTTCTACAAGGTCATCGACGAGAAGACGATCCTCATCGCGCAGGACACGCAGCAGAACCGCAAGGAGTACGAGGACCTCGTCGTCCGCACGTTCTTCCTGTCGAACGGCGACGTGAAAGACGTCTCGGCGATGGTGCGGTCGATCCTCGACCTGCGCCGGCTCGGCACGATCCCTTCGCTGAACGCGATCATCATCCGCGACACGGCCGACAAGGTCGCCGTCGCCGAGCGCCTCATCGAGGCGAACGACAAGGCGAAGTCCGAGGTCGTCGTGGACGTCGAGCTCCTCGAGGTCGACACGAACAAGCTCCTCGATCTCGGCTTGATCGCGTCACGAAGTGTGTCGGCGGTGGTCGTACCGGGCGCCGCCGGCGGCGCGCCGGTCTCGGACGCGGTCAAGTTTCTGCCGTGGAACGCCCTCAAGAACCTGGGTGTCGGCGACTTCATGTTCAGTGTCCCGAACCTGACCTTCAACTTCATCAAGGACAACACGGACGCCGAGATTCTCGCGAAGCCGCAGCTCCGCATCGCCGAAGGCGAGAAGGCCCAGCTCGTCATCGGCGACCGCGTGCCGATCCCCGTCACGACGATCAATACCCAGCAGGCGGTCGGCTCGACGGGCGTCGTCCCCATCACGTCCTTCCAGTATCAGGACGTCGGTATCAAGATGGACATGGAGCCGCGCGTGCACCACAACAAGGAGGTGTCGCTCAAGCTCACGATCGAGGTCTCCCAGCTGAACGGCTCTGTCCCGGCGCCCGACGGGTCGTCGCAGCCGATCATCGCCACCCGCACGATCACGTCCTCGATCCGGCTGAAGGACGGCGAGACGAACTTCCTCGCGGGCCTCATCCGCAAGGACGCCACCAGGACGAAGAGCACGATCCCGTTCCTCGGCGACCTGCCTCTCATCGGCCCGCTCTTCACCCACAACATCACGCAGAACAAGCACACGGATCTCTACCTGACGCTCACGCCGCACATCATCCGGTCCCCCCAGATCACCGAGGAGGACCTCATCCCGATCTGGGTCGGCACCGAGAACAACGTCTCGTTCACGGGTCTCAACACCGCCCTGGTGTCTCCCAACGCTCCGGGCTCGCCGTTCGACGCGGCCCCGGCCGCCCCGCGCCCGGGGGTGCGTCCCGTAGCCCCGTCGCCGGCTCCGAACCCGAATCTCCCCATCATCCAGGGGACGCCGCCGAACGACCCGTTCCGCCGCGCGCCCACGCCCGCTCCGGCCCCCCCGACGCCGAGGACCTCCAACGAGACAGCGGCGCCGGCACCGCAGGCGCTCGTTGCCAACACGGGCGTGGCCCCCGCGCCCGGGCCGCAAGCGCTCGTCGCCAGTTCGGGCGCGGCGCCGCGGCCGGTCCCGGCATCACGGCCGCGGCGGCGGGCCCGTTGCTCCACCTCGCGGCGACCTCCGCCGAGGTCGCTCCCGGCGAGGTGTCCGTCGTGAACGTCACGGGCGACTCCGGCCTCGAGGCCCTCGGGGCGCTCGAGGTCACGGTCGAGTGGGACCCGGCCGTGGCCGAGGTGACGGACGTCGCGCCTGGCCCCTGGCGGAGCGCCGAAGGCGCCGAGGCGATCCGCTTCGACGCGGACCGCGTCGCCGGAAGGGCGCGCCTGCATTTCGGGCGAGTCACCGGTTCGGCCGGACTTCCCGCCGGGGTCCTCGCGAAGCTGGCCATGCGCGGGCTCGCCCCGGGTACGACGCTCGTGCGCGTCACCGCCGGCTCGGCCTCGACGCCGAGCGGAGCCACTCCGGCGCCGCGAGTCCAGGCGGCTTCCCTCACGGTGAAGCCCGCCTCATGATCGCGTCCAGGGGGTCGAGGCGCGGCTTGTCTCTCGGCTTCTCTCTCGTCGAGCTCGTCATCGTGTGCGCCTGCATCCTCATCCTCACGGCGATGATCGTCCCCGTGACGCGCTTCGGCATCGTGCGGCAGAAGGAGATGGAGCTGCGCGAGGCGCTGCGCTCGATGCGCAGTGCGATCGACGACTACAAACGTCTCTCGGATCAGGGCCTCATCCCGGTGGAGCTCGACACGGAGGGCTACCCGAAGACGCTGGAGAAGCTCGTGGAAGGCGTCGATCTCGTGGGGCAGATCAAGAAGAAGAAGAGGTTCCTCAGGAAGGTCCCGCTCGACCCGATGACGGGGAAGGCGGAATGGGGACTGAGGAGCTATCAGGACGAACCGGACGCGCGCTCGTGGGGCCGGCAGAACGTCTACGACGTGTATTCTCTGTCGCCCTTCACGGGCCTCGACAAGACGAAGTACAAGGACTGGTGATGCGTAGAGGAAAAGGCTTGTCTCGGGGCTTCACTCTCGTCGAGCTCCTCGTCGTCATGGCGATACTGGGCATCCTCGTGGCCATCGCGGTCCCGCAGCTCCAGAAGGCGCCGATCCGCGCGAAGGAGGCCACGCTGCGCGAGGACCTTTTCACTTTTCGAACGTGCCTCGACCAGTACTACGCGGACAAGGGCCACTATCCGGATACCCTCCAGACCCTCGTCTCGGACAAGTACATCAGGAAGATTCCGATCGACCCGTTCACGAAGACGGCCGACACGTGGCAGGTCGTCATGGAGGAGCCGGATTCGTCCGAGACCGCTTCGGCGGAGCCGCCCGGCATCATCGACGTGAAGAGCGGTTCGAAGATGATCTCCCTCGACGGGTCGCCGTACAACACGTGGTGAAGGGAAACCGCGGCTACACGCTGGTGGCGCTCATCGTCGGCATGGCGGTGATGTCGATCCTGATCGCCGCGGTTCTCCCGCTGGCCTCCGCCGAGGCGCAGCGCGACCGGGAAGCCGAGCTCATCTTCAGGGGCCTTCAGTATGCCGAGGGGATTCGCAACTTCAAGCGTCGCTACGGGCGCAGTCCGAACACGCTGAAGGAGATGTACGAGATGCGCCCGCGTACCCTGCGCAAGCTCTGGAAAGACCCGATGACGAACTCCGACAAGTGGGGTCTCATCACCTCCGCGGGGGCGCCGTTGGACAGCGCGAGCCGCCGGCTCTTCCCGCCGGGCGCGGGACAGGCACCGACACCGACGCCCACCCCGACGCCGGGGCCCTTCGCTCCGACGCCGGCGGCAGGCGGACCCGACCAGCCGCCCGGCCCCATCATGGGCGTCTACTCGACGTCCACGAAGAAGGGATACCGCCTGTTCACGGGCCGCGAGAACTACAACGACTGGCGATTCACGGAGCAGACGCTCCTCAACCAGACGAATTCGGCGCCACGGGCCCTGCCGGGGCCCGGGTTTCCCACCCCCATCCCGCGCTGAGCCCGTTTTTCCGTCACTGATCCCGGGAAGCCCGCCCCGCGTCGCGCACGGCGGGCTCGAGGACGCGCGCCGCGAGCGCGTGTCCTTTGGCGCTCCAGTGGATGCCGGTCGGTAGGATGGGCCGTTCGCCCGCCTGCGCCGCGGCTCGGAACGCCGGGAGGAGGTCCACGACCGGGAGGTCGCGCCGCGCGCAGGCGTCCTTCACGCGGAAGAAGCCGTCTTCGTCGAGCGCGTCCGCCGCGAGCCCGTAGATCTTCAGGACCTTCCCCTTCGCGGAGTCGTCCACGAGGAAGCGCGGGGGAACGGTGAAGAGGATGGGTCTGGCGCCGAGGGAGCGCGCTTCGCTCTCGAGCGCGCCGAGAAGCGCCCACGTGAGTGCGAATTCCGGCTCGCGCGCGGGGGGCGTATCGCGCAGCGAAAGATCGACCATCACGGGCCGCGCTTCCGTTTCGACGCGGCCGGCCCCTTTCCCGAATGAGCGGCTGACGAGCGACCAGAGATGGGAGCGCGCCGCGAGCGCCGCCTCGAGGCGGGCGGCGGAACGGCGGGGCGCCTCGCCCGGAGGCACGAGCGCCAGGGCGTCCCCCGCGAGGATGAAACGGGGCTTCTTCATGCCGTACATCTCGGCGCTCGCGTTCTCCATCACGTCGTTCCAGAAGAAACCGGCGAGGACGACGTCGGGCGAGAGGCGCGGGCCCCATCGGCGGAGAGTGAGGAGAGCCTGATCCGTCCCGTATCCGGGCACGCCGAGATTGATCACCTCGAACGACGGGCCGAGGAGGGCCGCGAGGCGCCTCGTGACCACCTCGTCCTGCTTCACGCCGCTCCCGAAGACGAACGAGTCCCCGAGCACGGCGACGCGCGTCACGCCCGCGGCCTTCCCGGGGTGATTGACGTCCCGGAATCCGAACGCATTCGTCGCGAGGTCCGCCTGCCACGGCTCGTTGCTCGCGACGCCCGAGACGTTCTCTCGAAGCGTCCAGCCGAGCTCCTTGTCGTGGGCGACGAGCGGCCCTCCCGCGGCCGGCGAGCCGTAGCGCTCGGCGAGGGGCTGCGGAAAGAAGAGCCTGAGGCCTGCCTCGGCGAGGGCGAGGCCGAGCGCGAGCGCGGCCAGCGCGACCCCCGTGTTCTTTCCGAGCTCTCTCGAAGTGATTCTCTGCTCCTTTCGCCGCCATTGTCACCCCGACACCATGAAGCGTCGCTTCTCGAGCGGTGAAGGGGGCTCGGGGGAAACAGGAACCTGTTTCCCCCGCTCACTCGCAGAATCTAGGCCCGCCCATCCGGTCGGACCGCGAAGCGGTCTCAGGGCCTTAGAATCAGCCGTGCTCGTGAGGAAGCTGCCGGACGGGACGGCGGTGTGGCTGGACCCGATGCGCGACGTGAGAAGCCTCGCGCTCTCGGTCACGATGACGGGCGGCTCGGCCTCGGAGGAGCCTCTCGAGCGCGGCGCGACGCACTTCCTCGAGCACGTCCTCTTCAAGAGGACGGCCCGGCGCTCGGGCGCCGCCGTCGCGCGGATCACCGACCGGCTCGGAGGCGACTGCGACGCGTACACGACGAAGGAGTGCGTGTCGTTCCACGCGCGCGTCCCGGCGGAACGGGCGAAGGAGGTCGTGGATCTCCTCGTCGATCTCACCTCCGAGCCCGCGTTCACGGCCGCGGACGTGGAAGTGGAGCGCGGCGTCATCCTCGAGGAGATGGCCGAGGCCGAGGACGTGCCCGACGACCTCCTGCACGAGACCTTTCTCCGGCGCCTCTGGCCCGCGCATGCGCTCGGGGCGCCCATCCTCGGTACGGCCGCCACCGTAAAAGCCCTCACGCACACGCGCCTCGTCCGGCGGTTCCGCGCGATCGCCCGGCCCGAGCGGACGCTCGTCGCGGCGGCCGGCGCGTTCGACCCCGACCGCCTCGTCGCGCTGTTCTCCCGTGGACGCGCGCGGCGGGAGGCGTCGCCGGCTCCCTTCGCGCCCGCGGCCCGGACGCCTCGCGCCGCCCGCTGCGCCTTTCACCTCGCGCGGCCGGACCTCCAGCAGACGCACCTTCTCGTGGGAGGTCAGACGATCCCGTTCGGCCATCCCCTCGTGCCGGCCGCGTGGATCGCGAGCGAGGTCCTCGGCGGGGGCGTCTCGTCCCGCTTGTGGCGCGACGTGCGCGAGAGGCGCGGCCTCGCATACGCCGTCGGGACCGGCCTCACGTTGCACCGCGAGGCCGGGGTCGCTCTCGTCTCGGCCGCGACACAGCCGAAAAACCTCGCGCGCCTCGTCGCGACCCTGGCCCGAGCCCTCAGGCGCTTTCGCGAGGAGGGTGTCACGCGCTCGGAGCTCCTGCGCGCGAAGAATCTTTTTCACGCCGAAGCCGCGCTCTCGCTCGAGTCCACGGCGGCGCGGCGCGAGCGCGCGGTCAACGCCTGGCTGTATCGGGGCCGCCCTTACCCGACGGAGGAATTCCTCGCCGACGTCGACCGCGTGACGGCCGAGGACGTGTCCTCGGCGATCCGGCGTCTCTATGGCGACTCCAGGGGCGCGGCGCACCTCGGCCTCGGCATCGCGGGACCCCTCCCGGCCGGGGCGCGACCCGAGGCCTTCGCGCGCAGCCTCGCGGACGACGTCGCCGAGGTGCTCGCGGCATGACGGGCGGCGAGAGAGTGCCCGTTCGCTACCGGATGGCCGAGGCCTTCACGGACCTCGCGCCTCCGGCCTACGCCTCCGACGGCGCCGCCGGCGCCGACCTGCGCGCGGCCCTCGAAGAGCCGCTCGTCGTGGCTCCGGGAGAGCGCACTCTGGTTCCCACCGGCCTCGTTCTCGAGATCCCGAGGGGCTTCGAAGGCCAGGTGCGCGCCCGCTCCGGCCTCGCGCTGAAGAGTGGGCTCGCGCTCGCGAACGGCGTCGGGACGATCGACGCGGACTACCGCGGCGAAGTGGGCGTCCTCGTCGTGAATCTCGGGAAGGAGGCCGTGACGCTGACCCGCGGCGACCGGATCGCGCAGCTCGTGATCGCGCCCGTCGCGCGCGCGATCTTCGAGGAGGCCGCGGATCTCGTCGACACCGCGCGCGGGGCCGGCGGGTTCGGCAGCACGGGGGCGCGGTGAGCCGCATCGAGGTCAGCTTTCTCGGCTCGGGCTCGTCGGGGAACTGCGCGGTCGTGCGCGCGGGCGGGACGAGCGTCCTCGTGGACGCGGGTCTCTCGATGAAGGAGATCGAGCGCCGCCTCGCCCTGCGCGGAGTGTCCCTGGACGCGATTTCCGCGATCTTCCTCACGCACGAGCACGCGGACCACATCCACGGCGCGCTCGACCTGAATCGCCGGCGCGGCATCCCCGTCTTCGCGTCGCGCGGCACGGCCGTGGCCGGCGGATTCCCCGGGCCGCTCTTCGCCGACGTGCGGCCCATCGCCGGCGGGACGGAGATGATCCTGGGCGACCTCCACGTGCGCGTCACGTCCACGCCGCACGACGGAGCGGAATCGGTGTGCTTCGTTTTCGCGGACGGGGGCGGGCGCCACGTGGGAATCGCGACCGACCTCGGACATCTTTCGCCCGCGGTCCTCGAAGCGCTTCGGGACTGCGAGGTGCTCGGGCTCGAGGCGAATCACGACGAGGATCTCCTCCGGTCCGGGCCTTATCCGCCGTACCTCAAGAAGCGCATCCTCTCCGCGGTCGGGCACCTGTCCAACGAGAGCGCGGCGGAGGGGCTCAGGCGCCTCGTGGGGCCCCGGACGGCCGCGGTGGTCGCGCTCCACGTGTCGAGGCACAACAACACGAGCGCGCTCGCCGAGCGAGTCTTTCGGGAGGTGCTCGACGAGACGGGCACACGGGCCTCGCTCGCGGTCGCCCGGCACGATGCGCCCACGGACTGGATCTAGTCAAAGGGACAGGAGTCGCAGATGACGGTACTCGTAAAGGTGATGCTCAAGCCGGGAGTTCTCGATCCCCAGGGAAAGGCGATCGCCGACGCGCTTCATCGCCTCGGGTACGAATCGGTCTCGGACGTGAGGGCCGGGAAGATCTTCCGCGTCGAGATCGGCACGGACGACCCGAAGGCGGCGAAGGAAGCGGGCGCGCAGATGGCGGGGAAGCTGCTCGCGAATCCCGTCATCGAGGACTACGAGATCCTGCTCGAGGCCTCGGCCGCGCCGGCCGGAGCCGCCCGGTGAGCGGCGTCCGGGCGGCGCGCGTCGCCGTCGTCGTCTTTCCGGGCAGCAACTGCGACGAGGATGCGGCGCGCGCCTCGCGGAACGTGCTCCAGGCCGACGTGAAGATGGTGCGGCACGACGAGCGCGCGCTGGGCGATCCCGACCTCGTGATCCTGCCGGGAGGCTTCGCCTACGGGGACTACCTGAGGAGCGGCGCGATGGCGCGCTTCTCGCCGGTGATGGAGTCCGTGGCCGCCTTCGCGGGGCAGGGCGGGGCGGTGCTCGGAATCTGCAACGGGTTCCAGATTCTCTGCGAGGCCGGACTCCTGCCGGGAGCGATGCTCCGGAACGCGGGACTGCGCTTCGTCTGCTGCGACGTCCTGCTGCGCGTCGAGTCCAAGCGCACGCCGTTCACGCTCGCGATCAACAAGGGCGACGTCCTGAGGATGCCGGTCGCGCACGGAGAGGGCAACTGGACCGCCGAGCGGCGCGTGCACGAGGAGATGGTCGCGCGGGACCAGATCGTCTTCCGCTACGTGAGGAGCGACGGCTCGCGCGGCGAAGGGGCGAACCCGAACGGCTCGCTGGACGACGTGGCGGGCATCTGCAACGTGAGAGGCAACGTCGTGGGCCTCATGCCGCACCCCGAGCGCGCGTCCGAGGAGCTCCTCGGCGGCACGGACGGCGCGCGCCTCTTCAAGTCCTTCGCGACGACCCGCATGGCGATGCAGGGGGCATAAGCGCGGGCGCGAAGCCTACTTCGGGAGAAGAGTCCTCGGGTCGTTCGTCGCGTTGTCGATGACCGAGGCGTAGGCCGCGAACGCTCCGCCCCCCGTCGGCGTCGAAAGGACGAGCCGTGCGCCGGTGATGTCGCCTGAAACTCCCATGTCCCGGACGGCCCGGGTCACCTGCGTCATCCCCGAGGGAGGGCAGCGTGTAGCGTTTCGAGGCCAGCGTCGCTCCGCCCGAGGCGATGAGCACCGCGTCCACGTCGAGCGACGCCGGAGTCGTATTGCACAGGATGACGTTCGTCCGGAAGGCGGCATCCTCGCGGACGGCCACGAGAGAGCGCGGCGAGCCGCTGACGATCAGGTCCTCCGGCGCCGAGGCCGGGACGCTCTGCCCGAACGTGCCTCCGAAGCCCGGGGTCGAGGTCTGCCCCAGGATGTTCAGCGCCGCGGACGGCGAAGCGATGCGGATCGCGCCGAAGCCCGACGAGACGCTGAAGACCGAGCCGAGAACGTCGGCATAGGTCGCCGTCTTTCCGGCCGCCACCGCGAAGGTCCGCTCGCTGCCGCCCGTGCCGTCCTGATCGTGTCCGAGGAACTTGACGATCAAACGTCGAGTCGATGCCGCTCGTGTTCGAGACCGTCAGGTCCGTCGTGTAGAAGGCGCCTCCCGCTCCCGACGCGCGAGCGCTGGAGGGGAGAAACCAGACGTTGGTGGACTGGGGCGATGCAGGCGGTCCCTTCGGCAGGAGCGTGCGGGGGTCGTTTGTCACGTTGTCGATGGCCGAGGCGTAGGCGGAGAAAGAGCCGCCGGCCGTCGGCGTCGACAGAACGACGCGCGCGCCGCGAACGTCCGCCGCGAGGCCCATGTCCCGAACCACCCGCGTCACCTGCGTCATTCCCAGCGGCTCGAGCGTGTACCGCTTGTTCCCCAGATTGGCCCCCGTATCCGCGAAGAGCGCGACGTCCACGTCGAGAGAGGCCGAGGTGGCGTTCGAAAGGATCAGGTTCGTCCGGAAGGCCCCATCCTCGCGCACGCCGACGATCGAGCGCGGAGCGCCGCCCGTGATCAGGTCGGAGGGACGGGCGGCCGGGACGCTCTGGCCGAACGTGCCGCCGAAGCCGGGAGTCGACGTCTGGCCCAGGACGACGAACGAGGGAGAGGACGACGAGATGCTGATGGCTCCGAAGTTCGTCGTCTCGCCGAAGACCGACCCCAGGATGTCCGCGTAGGTCGTGGACTGCCCTGCCGCGAGCGTGAAGCTGCGCTCGGCGCCGCCGCTGCCGTCCTGGTTGTTCCCCAGGAACTTGAGCGTGAGCCCGGTGTCGGAGGCTCCCGTGTTCGCAACCGTCACATCGGTCGTGTAGAACGCGCCGCCCGCTCCCGGTGCGCGTGCGCTGGAGGGCAGAAGCGCGTTGCGTCGCCGGGAGGTGTGAATTGCCAGACGCTGCCGGCAGCCGCGTAAAGGGTCGTCGCCCCCGTGGCGTCCAGGGCCAGGGCTCTGACAAAGCCGTGGAGCTCGTCGTTCGGGCCGCCCGCGGGGGCAGCGGCCCAGGTGCGCGCCGGAGTCGGTGGACTTGAAGACCCCGTCGCCGCCCGTCCCGGCATAGAGCGTGGCGGCCGTGGGATCGACGGCCAGGGCCTGGACGACCCAGTTCGTCAGTCCCGTGTTGGCGGCGGCCCAGGTGGCGCCGGAGTCGGTGGACTTGAAGACGCCGCCGCCGTACGTCCCGGCGTAAAGCATGGCGGGCGTCGAGGGACTGATCGCCAGGGCGTTGACGTGCAGGGCGGTCAGTCCCGTGTTCGCGGCGGCCCATGTGCGGCCGGAGTCGGCGGACTTGAAGACTCCGCCGCCGGGCGTTCCGGCGTAAAGCGTGGCGGGCGTCGTGGGATTGATCGCCAGGGCGCTGACGTACAGGTTCGTCAGGCCCGTGTTGGCGGCGACCCACGTGCCGCCGGAGTCGGTGGACTTGAAGACCCCGCCGCCGTACGTTCCGGCATAGAGCGTGGAGGGCGTCGCGGCGTTGATCGCCAGGGCGTAGACGTACGGGTTCGTCAGTCCCGAGTTGGCGGCGGCCCAGGTAGCGCCGGAGTCGGTGGACTTGAAGACGCCGCCGCCGGTGCGTCCCGGCGTAGAGCGTGGAGGGGGTCAATGGGATTGATCGCCAGGGCGTAAACGTACGGGTTCGTCAGTCCCGTGCTGGCGGCGGCCCACGTGGCGCCGGAATCGGTGGACTTGAAGACCCCGCTGCCTCCGCCGTTCATCCCGGCGTAGAGCGTGGCGGGAGTCGTGGGATCGATGGCCAGGGCCCAGACATCTCCGGCGGGTCCGCCGCTCGTCCACGCGCCAAGTCCGGCGTACGCGACGCTCGAGGGCCACGCGGCGATCGCAAGGGCCAGCGAGACCCAAAGTCCCGTGTACCAAAATCGAGCTCTTGTCTGTTGCACTTTCCACGCTCCTTGGAACAAAGACGCAAGGACCTTTTCCCGATCTCGGACGAGACTCGGTTGGAGTGAAGCCTCCGGGGGCCAGCCTTGACTTTCGACGAGGAAGCTGCCTGTCTCAGCAGGTTAACATCGCGTCTTCATCCAGGCCACGCATTTCTCGAGCTCCTTGCGCATCGCCGCGGGGGAGTCGGCGCGGAACGTCTCGCCGTGACCCGGCAGGACGCGCGTGAAGGAGTACTCGAGCAGGCGCTCCATCGACCGGATCTGCTCCTCCCACGAGTACCAGCACGCGTCGCGAAAGCCGACGAGGTGCCCGCGGCGCTTCGAGAAGGCCAGGTGGTCGCCCGTGAAGAGGACCGTGCCCTTCCAGAGCAGCACGGCGTGGCCGCGCGTGTGGCCGGGAGTCGGGATGGCGACGAGGTCGTCCGCGAGCCGGACGGGCTCGTCCCCCTCGAGAGCGCGCTCGGGCGGCTCGCCGAGCGCCGTGGCGTCCCGGGCATGGATGACGCGGTCGCAGCCGAAGCGCTTCCGAAGAGCGGCGTGGTCGGCGACATCGTCGCGGTGCGTGAGAAACAGCGTCGCGACGCCCCCGAGGCGCTCGAGGCCCGAGAGCAGCGGGGCCGCCGCGCGGGGCGAGTCCACGAGGACGTTCCCCTCCGGGCGCGTCGCCAGCCAGCTCCAGGCGCCGAACGACTTCTCCGAGGTGTAGCCGCAGAAGTAGACGCCGTCCCCGCGCGGCTCCGGAAAGGCGTTCGCGGCCTCCCGCGTTTTCGCGGCGCGGTCCGCGGCGCCGATCGAGCCCGTCGGGCAGGCCACGAGCGCCTTCAGGGCCAGCGCTTCCGCCGCGGCGTCGCCGGGCTGGCGCGCCACGTACGAGAATCCGTCGCCCTGCGTGAAGACCTCCGGCGCCATCTGCCGGCACGTCGCGCAGTCGATGCACGTTCGATCGACGTAGAAGTCCCCGGGCGCGTTCTCGGGAAGGCGTTCGGCGAGCCGTGCCACGGTCCCCAAACACGGGCCGCGCGTTCGCTATTCCGAGAGCGGGACTCTAGAATCCCCGCCGGTTCAGGCCTCTGACGCACGACCTTGTGAACCCGCACTGAGAGCCCGGCCCCGAGGGGCCGCCCGAGCTCTCCGATCGCGCCGCGGCGCGGCGAACGTTGCCTGTGTGGGAACCCGATCGACAAACAAAGGAGTGCGTCATGACGCTCATCGAGCGATTCGGCTGGTCATCTTCCTTCGAGACCCGGTTTCATCCCTTCGCGTCCAGGGGGCTCCTGCCCGCGCGCGTCCTGCGCGAGGAACGCGAGTCCTGTCTCGTTGCGTCCGGAGACGGCGAAATGGTCGCCGAGATATCGGGAAAGCTGCGACACGAGGCGGGGAGTCGCCTCGATCTTCCGGCCGTAGGCGACTGGGTGGCGCTGCGCCCTCCCCGCGACGGCGGACCGGCGCTCATCGAGGCGATGATCCCGCGGCGCAACCGCCTCGCGCGCAAGGCGGCAGGAGAGGCGGCGAGCCCGCAGATCCTCGCGGCCAACGTGGACGTGCTGCTCGTCGCGATGGCGCTCGATCGCGACTTCAACGCCCGACGGCTCGAACGCTACGCCGCCCTCGGCTGGGAGTGCGGGGCGGTGCCGCTCGTCGTGCTCACGAAATCCGACGTCTGCGAGGACGTCGCGGAACGAGTTGCGGAGGCGCGCATCACGGCGCCCGGCGCTGAGGTTCTTGCGGTGAGCGCGGTGACGGGGGCGGGCCTCGCGGAGCTCTCCTCCCGGCTGCTGCCCGCGCGGACCCACGCGCTCGCCGGCATGTCGGGCGTCGGAAAGTCCACGCTCGTGAACCTGCTTTCGGGGAAGAGCGCGCAGGCCGTGCGCGACGTCAGGGCCTCGGACGGGCGTGGGAGGCACACGACGACGCGGCGCGACCTTCTGCTCCTGCCCTGTGGCGCGCTTCTCCTGGACACGCCCGGCCTGCGCGAGCTCGCGCTCTGGGACGGCCCGGGAGAGGCTGCCTTCGCGGAGATCGGCGCGCTCGCGTCGGAGTGCCGGTTTCGCGATTGCGGCCACGCCGGCGAGCCCGGCTGCGCCGTGCGCGCCGCGGCGGAGGGAGGTCGGCTGGATGCGGCGCGGCTCGCCGGATTCCGAAAGCTCCTGCGCGAAGAGGCCTGGCTCGCGCGTCGGGAAGACGCCGGCCTCGCCCGGACCGAGAAGGAGCGTTGGAAGGGCCTCGCGCGCGCGGCGAAGACGCGGTCGCATGCCAAGCGTGAGCCGCGATGAGATAACGTCCTGCCTCCCATGCAGCCGCCGTCCGGCGTGCCCCGGCGCCTCATCGGCCTCGTCGACGCCACGGCGCTCGTCGTCGGCTCGATGATCGGCTCGGGCATCTTCATCGTCTCGGCCGACTCCGCGCGACTCGTCGGGACGCCGGGCCGGCTGCTCGCCGTGTGGGTCTTCGCGGGAGCGCTCACGCTCCTGGCGGCGAACGCGTGCGCGGAGCTCGCGACGATGTTCCCACTCGCGGGCGGCCCCTATGTCTTTTTCCGGGAGGCGTACGGCCCGCTCGCGGGCTTTCTCTTCGGCTGGACGATGGCGCTCGTCATCCAGACCGGCACGATCGCGGCGGTCGCGGTCGCCTTCGCGAAGTTTCTCGGCCTCCTCGTGCCGTCGGTCGCGGGCGGCGCGACGAAGGCCGTCTCCGCTTCGGTCGTTCTGGCCCTCACCGCCACGAACGCGCTCGGGCTCAAGGCCGGGACGCGCGTGCAGAACGTCCTGACCGTCCTCAAGGTCGCGGCGCTCGTCGCCCTGACGGCGGGCGGGATCCTCTTCGGGAGGGCCGAAGCGGAAGCGCCCGCCGGGGAAGCTCCCTTCTCGGGCGCCCTCGTTCCGGCCTTCGCGCTCGCGCTCGTGGGGCCAGCCTTCTCGCAGTCGGCCTGGACGAACGTGACGTTTCCGGGCGCCGAGGTCCGGGAGCCCGGCCGCACCTTCCCGCTCGCGCTCCTCCTCGGCTGTGCGCTCGTCACGGGTCTCTACGTGCTCGCGAACGTGGGGTACCTCCGGACGCTGGGATTCCCGGGCATCGCCGGGGCGCCGCAGGATCGCGTCGGCACCGCCGCGGCGGCGGCCCTCCTTCCCGGCGGCGGCGCGTGGATGGCCGCAGCGATTCTCGTCTCCACCTTCGGGTGCGCGAACGGCCTCGTCCTGTCCGGGGCGCGCGTGGTGTACGCGCTCGCGGCGGACGGCCATCTGCCGGCTGCGGCCGCCCGCCTGAACGCGGCGGGCGTGCCGGGTGTCGCGCTCGCGCTGCAGGCCGCGTGGGCGCTCGTTCTCGTCCTTTCGGGGACGTACTCCGACCTGCTGCGCTACGTCGTGGCCGTGGAGTTCGTCGTCCTGATACTCCTCGTCCTCGCGGTGACGGTCCTTCGGCGGAAATTTCCGGCGCGCGCGCGGCCCTACAGGGCGTGGGGCCACCCGGCGACGTCCGCGCTGTTCCTCTGCCTCGCGGGTGCCGTCGTGATCCTCCTCGCGATCGCGAGCCCGCGGACGACGCTGCCCGGCTTCGGCCTCGTGCTCCTCGGCATCCCCGTCTTTCTCGCGCGCCGGAGTGGGCGGACCGCGTGAAGGAAGCCGGCGAGTACGCGTGGCTTCTCTCTTTCCAGGGGGAAGAGGCGGAGGCGAACGAGTCGGCGCGGGCCGCCGCGGCCGCGATCCGGACCTCGGGGATGCCGGGCCTCGTGGACGTCGTGCCCGCGGCCCGATCGGTCCTCGTCCTCGGCTCGCCGGCGCTTTCGGCCTCGCGGCTGGAGGCATTCGAGGCCGCCCCTCGAGGCGCCGCCCCCGCCTTTTCGCCGCGCAGGCACGAGATCCGGATGACTCCGGACGGCGCGGATCTGGACGAGATCGCTTCGCGCTGCGGCCTTTCGGCCGATGCCTTCGTCGAGGTCTTCGTCCAGCTCGACTTCACCGTCGGTTTCCTCGGCTTCTCGCCGGGATTCGCATATCTCTACGGATTGCCGAAGGCGTTTCACCTGCCGAGGCGGGGCACGCCGCGCGCCGCCGTGCCCGCCGGGAGCGTCGCCCTCGCGGGCCCCTACGCGGGGATCTATCCCGCCCAGACTCCGGGCGGCTGGAACCTCCTCGGGCGGACGGCGCGCCGGCTCTTCGACCTTCGCGCCGATCCGCCTTTTCTCTTCGCGCCGGGCGACCGGGTGCGGTTCCGGCTGTGACCGAGGCGCGCGGACTCCACGTCATGGAGCCGGGACTCCTCACGACGGTGCAGGACCTCGGTCGATTCGGATGTGCGTCGTTCGGCGTTCCTTCCGCCGGCGCGCTCGACGAGGAAGCGCTGCGCCTGGCGAACCGTCTCGCCGGAAACGCCGAGGGCGCTGCCGCTCTGGAGATCACGTACGTGGGCCCCGTGCTGCGCGCGGCGGGCGATCTGGATGTCGCGGTCGCGGGCGGGGCGTTCGGACCGGCACGCGGGAAGGCTCTTCGCGTCGCGGACGGCGAGGTCTTGTCCCTTGCGTCGGGACACGGGACGGCGCGCGCGATCGCCGCTATCGGCGGCGGGATCGACGTTCCTTTCGTCCTCGGCAGCCGTTCCACGTGTGTCTCGGGCCGCTTCGGCGGGTTCCAGGGACGTCGCCTCCAGCGCGGAGACTTTCTCGCGGTGTTCCCGCCTGCGGCGGCGCCGCTCCTGGAGGCGAGCGCGGACCTCCGCCAGCCGGAGGAAGGCGACGTCGTCCTGCGCGCGTTCGCGGGACCGGACGAAGGCGAGTTCGACGCCGCTGCCCGCGCGGCCTTCTTTGGGCCGTCCTGGAGGATCCTCCCGGAGTCGAACCGGATGGGCCTCAGGCTCTCGGGCGCTTCCCTCGGCCTCGTGGAGACCTTCTCACGCGTGTCGGAGGGCACGACGCGTGGCAGCGTCCAGGTCACGGCGGACGGACACCCCATCGTGCTCCTCGCCGAAAGGCCGACGACGGGCGGGTATCCGAAGATCGCCGTCGTGGCGGCCGTGGACCTCGATCTCCTCGCGCGGACGCCGCCGGGCCGAAACGTGCGCTTTGAGAGAATCTCCGTGGCCGACGCGCGAAGGTTGGTCGAGGCGCGCGAAGCGCGTCTGCGCGCGTTTCCCGGAGGCGCTACATGACCGAGCCCGTTCGTGAGTTCCGCAAGCAGGGCCGCTACGCCGTCGACCTGAACTTCGACGGAGGCGAAGGCGGCGACGATGCGGCGCTGATGCGCTCGGTCTCGACGGTGAACATCGCCTGCGGAGGACACGCGGGGGACGGGATCTCGATGCGGCGCGTCGTGCGCCTCGCGCTCGCCAAGGGGGTTGCGATCCAGGCCCACCCCTCCTACGAGGATCGCGAGAATTTCGGGCGGAGCGCGGTCGCGCTGGCGCCCGCCGGGATCGAGGCGCTCGTGAAGCGGCAGGTCGAGGCGCTGCGCAACATCGTCCGGGAGGAAGAGGGCGAGCTCACGGGCGTCAAGCCGCACGGGGCGCTCTATCACGCCGCCGCGACGAGCGAGACGGTCGCGTCCGCGGTGGCGCGCGCGGTGTGGAGCGTCTCGAGGAACCTCGTTCTCGTCTCGTCCCCCGGTTCGAAGCTCCTCGGAGCGGGACGAGCGCTGGGCCTCGCCGTCGCGGCGGAGGGGTTCGTGGATCGCGGATACGAAGCCGACGGCACGCTCGTCCCGCGGGGAGCTCCCGGGGCGCTCGTCGAGGATCCCGCGGCCGCCGCCCGCTGCGCGCTCTCTCTCGTCCTCGAATACCGGACCGTCGCGCGAAACGGCCAGCCCGTTCCGCTCGCCGTCGACACCCTCTGCGTGCACGGCGACACGCCGAACGCCGCCGCGATCGCGGCCGAAGTCCGGGCCGCGCTCGTCGAGGCGGAGATCATCGTGCGCAGCCTCAAGGGCTGGCGGCCCTGATCCGACGGCCGCGGAGGCTGCGGCCGGGACTTGCGGCGTGAAGATCGCGCCTCGCGCAGCTGACGAGACTGCACGCGACTCTGTATAGAATACAGATTATGAGTTCGCTTCCGCCCGCCCGTCTCAACATCCTCATGGATCGGAAGCTCTACCAGCGCCTCAAAGAGGAGCTTCCGCCCCGGCACATCAGCGCGTTCATCGAAGCATCCGTGCGCGCGCGGCTCGCGCCGGACCGGCGAACGCTCGACCGCGCGTATAAAACCGCGCGGAAGGAGAAATGGCGCCGCCAGCTCGCCGCGGAATGGGCGTCCCTCGACGGCGAGGGCTGGCCGTCGTGAAGACGGCTCAGGTGCCCCGCCGGGGAGATGTGGTCTGGGTAAGGCTGGACCCGGCCCTGGGAACCGAGATCAGGAAGACGCGCCCCGCGGTCGTCGTGTCGAACGACTCGTGCAACCGCTATGGCGCCCGCGTGGTCGTCGTGCCCGTGACGAGCAACGTCGAAACGCTCTTTCCGGGAGAGGCCCTCGTCGAGATCCGCGGCCGGAAGGGCCGCGTTCTCGGCGACCAGATCCGTTCCGTCGACCGTGCCGGCCTTCGCGGCCGGGTCCAGCGACTCACGGGGGACGAAATGGATCGCGTGGACGAGGCGCTGCGGGTGACGCTCTCCCTTCACGTTTCACCCTGAACACGGCCGGGCTCGAGGCTTGGCTGGCTAACCCTCTGAACCCGCTAAACTACGTTTCCATGGCTCTCCCGGCCGCGCCGCTTTCTCCCGCCGTCGTGGCCGAGCACGGGCTCTCGCCCGACGAGTTCCTGAGGATCCGGGAAATCCTCGGCCGCGACCCGAACCTCCTGGAGCTGGGGATCTACTCGGCGCTCTGGAGCGAGCATTGCTCGTACAAGTCCTCGAAGCCGTACCTGAAGGAGCTGCCCACCACGGGCCCGCGCGTCCTGCAGGGCCCCGGCGAGAACGCCGGAGCCGTGGACATCGGCGACGGCCTCGCCGTCGTCTTCAAGATGGAGTCCCACAACCACCCGTCGTTCATCGAGCCCTATCAGGGCGCGGCCACGGGCGTCGGGGGGATCCTGCGCGACGTCTTCACGATGGGCGCGCGGCCGCTCGCGATTCTCGACCCGCTCTTTTTCGGGGATCCCCGGGCTCCGCGCATGCGCGGCCTCGTGGACGGCGTCGTGCGCGGCATCGGGGGCTACGGCAACTGCATCGGCGTGCCGACAGTCGGCGGGATGACGTTCTTCCACCCCGCCTACGACAAGAACATCCTCGTGAACGTCATGGCCGTCGGCATCGTGCGTCAGGACCGGATCTTCCGCGCGAAAGCCGCCGGCCCCGGGAATCCCGTCCTCTATGCGGGCTCGAAGACGGGCCGCGACGGGATCCACGGCGCGTCGATGGCGTCCGACGCTTTCGACGACCGGAAATCGCAGCGCCGCCCGACCGTGCAGGTCGGCGACCCGTTCGTGGAAAAGCTCGTCCTGGAAGCCGTCCTCGAGGTCCTCGAGAGCGACGCCGTCGTCGCGATCCAGGACATGGGCGCGGCCGGGCTGACGTCCTCGACGTTCGAGATGTGCGCCCGCGGCGGCGTCGGGATGGAGCTCGACCTGACGAAGGTCCCGACGCGCGAGACCGGAATGACGCCGTACGAGCTGATGCTCTCCGAGTCGCAGGAGCGCATGGTCCTCGTCGTCCACAGAGGGCGCGAGGCCGAGGTCGCCGCGGTCTTCCGCAAGTGGGGAGTGGACGTCGCGAAGATCGGGGTCGTGCGCAAGGAACCGCGCATGCGCCTCCTCTGGCAGGGCGACGTCGTCGCCGATCTCGAGATCGTCCCGCTCGTCCAGGAAGCTCCGCTCTACAGGCGTCCCTCAGTTGCACCGGCGCCTCTCCCGTCCTCGACGCCCGTTCCCCTCGACGGGGGGCCGGGCGACGCCGCTGCGCTTCGCACTCTTCTCGCATCGCCGAATCTCTGCTCGAAGCGCTGGATCACGGCGCAGTACGACTGGAGCGTCCGGACGAACACGGTCGCCGGCCCGGGCGGCGACGCTGCCGTCATCCGGGTTCCCGGATCCCCGAAGGGGCTCGCGATGACGTGCGACGTCAACCCGCGCTACGTCGCTGCCGACCCGCAGGCCGGCGCGGCGCATGCGGTGGCGGAGGCGGCCCTCAATCTCGCGTGCGTCGGCGCGAAGCCGCTCGCCGTCACGGACTGCCTCAACTTCGGGAACCCCGAGCGCCCCGAGATCCTCGGCCAGTTCGCGGCCGCGATCCGCGGGCTTTCGGAGGCCTGCCGCGCGTTCGAGACGCCCGTCGTCTCGGGCAACGTGTCGCTCTACAACGAGACGGACGGCGTCTCCATCCTGCCCACGCCCACCGTCGGAATGGTGGGCCTGCTGGAGGACGTCACGCGCACCGTCGGCCTCCATTTCGTGCGCGAGGGCGACGTCGTGGCCCTCCTCGGCACGACGCGCGACGAGATGGGGGCGGGCGAGTACCTTGCGACCGTCCTCGGACGCGACGAAGGCCCGTGCCCGGCGCTCGACCTCGCCTCGACGCGCGCGCTCGTGAACCTGCTCCTGGAGACCGTGCGCGACGGCATGCTCTCCTCGGCGCACGATGTCTCCGAGGGGGGCCTCGCCGTGGCTCTCGCCGAGGCCGCGATGGGTCCCACGGGCCTCGGGGCCGACGTCAACGTCTCGACGCCTCTTTCTTCCACCCGTCTTCTCTTCTCGCAGACGGCGGGGCGCGCCGTCGTTTCGATGCCGGCGGGGCGCGAGCGGAACCTCGTGGAGGCCGGGCGCCGATACGGGGTCGCGGTCTCGCTCCTGGGGCGCGTCGTGCCGGGCCGCCTCGCCGTTTCCGTCAACGGAACGCGGGCTCTCGATCTGTCGACGGCCGCGTTGAGGTCCGTGTCCGAATCCGCCTTTCTCGAACTCATGGAGGCCTGAAACGTGAAGAAACTCTCCTTCCTCGCCCCGGTCGCCGTTTTTCTCGCGACATCGTTTGCCGCCCCGGCCGCACGCGCGGCCACCTTGAAGATCGGGACCCCGGCGCCCGACTTCACGCTGCCGGCCGCCTCCGACGGGAAGGCCGTCGCCCTGAAGGATCTTCTCGCGAGGAGCAAGGCGGTCGCTGTCGTGTTCGTGGCGACGAAGTGTCCGGTCTCGAACGCCTACAACACGCGCATGGCGGCCCTCGGGAAAGAGTACGCGGCGAAGGGCATCCCCCTCGTCGGGATCAACAGCAACAAGACGGAGCCGGCGGGCGAAGTGAAGGAGCACGCGGAAAAGCAGGGCTTCACGTTCCCCGTTCTCAAGGACGACGGCAACAGGATCGCCGACGCTTACGGCGCGGAGAAGACGCCGGAGGTCTTCGTTCTCGACCCGAAAGGAAACCTGCTTTACCACGGCCGCATCGACGAGAACCAGGACGATCCGAAGGGTGTGAAATCGCCGGACCTGAGGAACGCGCTCGACGCCATCCTCTCGGGAAGGCCCGTTCCAGCAGCCGAGACGAAAGCCTTCGGCTGCACGATCAAGCGCGTTTGAGGCTCGCCCGAAGGACTCCTGCTGCCGGCGGCGATACTCCTGGCCTTCGCCAGGTCCGCCGTTTCCGAGCCCGTGAAGCTCGTGAAGCCGGAGCAGTACCGCACGCGCGTCGTGGCGGCGAAGAAGGGCCGCGTCGTCCTCGTGAACTTCTGGGCGACGTGGTGCGACCCGTGCCGGGAGGAGATGCCCGCCCTCGTCTCCGCCGCGAGGGGATTCTCCTCGAAGGACCTGGCCGTCGCCCTCGTGTCGACGGATTCGCTGAAGAAGACGACGGACGTGCAGAAGTTCCTCGCGTCGGGGAGGATTCCGTTCGTCTGCTGGCAGGCGAAGAGTTCCGATCCGCAGCGCTTCATCGACGCGGTGGACAGGAGCTGGAGCGGCGCCGTGCCCTACACGCTCGTGTACGACCGCAAGGGCGAGCTCGTCGCGCGGCTCGCTGGGCCCCAGACCGAGAAATCCTTCGGCGAGGCCGTCCGCAAGGCGCTGGCGCCGGGCTCTTGACGCGCCGCCGCTTCGACGCCCTCTTCCTCGATCGCGACGGGACGCTCGTCGTCGAGCGCGGCTTTCTCGGAGATCCGAAGCGCGTTCGCCTCGCGCCGGGCGCGGCGACGCGCCTGCGCGCCTTCCAACGGCAGGGCACGGCCCTCTTCATCGTCACGAACCAGTCGGGCCTCGCGCGCGGCTTTTTGACCCGGGAGCAGGTGGACGCCGTGAACGCGGAGGTCGTGCGCCGCTACGCCGCCCGGGGAGTGAGGTTCGCCGGCGTCCTCGTGTGCCCGCACCATCCCGAAGCCGCGATCGCCTCCCTTCGCCGGAAATGCCGCTGCCGCAAGCCGGGAACGCTTCTGCACGAGCGCGCGCTCCGCGCCCGCGGGCTCGAGGGGCGACGCTCGGCTGTCGTGGGAGACAAGTGGGACGACGTCGGGTCCGGCCTCGCCCTCGGGGCGGCGACGGCGCACGTCCTCACGGGATACGGCCGGAGGGACCGGCCGCTCGTTCGCGCCCGCGCGCCCGGTGCGATACTCGCGACGACGCTCGCAAATGCGCTCGACCAGCTCCTCGCGCTCCCGCCGTCTCGCCGTCCGCCGCGGAGACCCGCGTGACGCCGCGTGAAATCGCCGCGCTCGCGGCCGCGGCCCCCAGCGTCACGATCGCGGTCGCCGGGGACCTCATGCTCGACGAGACGTGGGTCGGCTCCGTGGAGCGCGTCGCGCCGGAGGCGCCCGTCCCTCTGCTCTGCCTCGCGGCGATGAGCCGGCGGGCGGGCGGCGCGGGAAACGTCGTCGAGAACCTCGCGTGCCTCGGAGCGCGCGTCGTCACGCTGGGCGCCGTGGGGCCCGGCGAGGAGGGGGCGTGGCTCGCGCGGCGGCTCACGACGCTGCCGGGGGCATCGGGCACGATCGTGGTCGACCCGCTGCGGGCGACACCGGTCAAGCGACGCATGGTCTCCGAGGGACGCCAGATGCTGCGCGTGGACGAGGAGCTCGCGTCCGAGCTCTCGCCGCCCGCGGAGCGCGCTCTCCTCGACGCCGCGCGCCAGGCCGTGGACTCCGCCGACGTGCTCCTGCTTTCCGACTACGCGAAGGGCACACTCACGGTGGCCTTGACGTCCGCCCTACTCAAGGCGGCGCGCGCGAAGGGAATTCCCGCGCTCGTCGACCCGAAGGGCCGCGATTACGCGCGGTACCGCGGCGCGACGGTCGTGATGCCGAACCGCCGGGAGCTGGAGGCGGTGACGAGCGAGCCCGCGCGCGACCTTCAGGCCGTCGCCCGCCTCGGCGAGAGCCTGAGGGAGGAGCTCGGGCTCGAAGCGCTTCTCGTGAAGCTCTCGGAGGAGGGGATGCTGCTCCTCGCGCGGGGCCACGAGCCGAGGCGCATCAAGGCGCATGCCCGGGAGGTGTTCGACGTGACGGGCGCGGGGGACACCGTCCTCGCGGCGTTCGGCGTCGCCGTGGGTTGCGGGCTCGGGTTCCTCGAGGCGGCCGAAATCGCGAACCGCGCCGCGAGCCACGCGGTCGGGCGCGTCGGCACCGCGCCGGTCCACTGGGCCGACCTTTTCGAAGGGGCCGCGGGGTCGCCGCACGAGAAGCTCCTCGATCGCGCCCACCTGAAGGCGGTCTCGTCGATGCTGCGGCGCGCCCACAAGAACGTCGTCTTCACGAACGGCTGCTTCGATCTCCTGCATCCCGGACACGTGAAGCTCCTCACGGAGGCGCGGAAGGGCGGCGACGTTCTCGTCGTCGGCCTCAACAGCGACGCCTCGGTGAGGCGATTGAAGGGCGACGGTCGGCCGATCCTCTCCCAGACGGACCGCGCGCAGGTGCTCGGAGGGCTCGACGCGGTGGACTTCGTCGTCGTCTTCGACGAGGACACGCCGGAAGCCGTCATCCGGGAGCTGCGTCCCCAGACGCTCGTCAAGGGCGGCGACTACACCGAGGCCGACGTCGTGGGGGCGCCCTTCGTGCGGTCGTACGGGGGCTCCGTCGTCCTCGTGCCGCTCGTTCAGGGTCTCTCGACGTCTTCGATGGTCACCCGCGTGAAGGGCGGAGGCTGATGCGCGCTTACTTCGGCGACCTGGCGGCGCTCGCTACAGGCGCGACGCTGTCGATCGGGCCCGGAGTGGAAAAGGCCGGGAGAATCGTGGCCGACGCGGCGCTCTCGGGGCGCACGACGTTCGCGTTCGGGAACGGCGGAAGCGCGACGCAGGCGCAGCACTTCGCCGCCGAGCTCGTCGTTCGCTACGAGGGCGACCGGCCCGCGCTCCCGGCGATCGCTCTCGCGGCCGACGTCGCGATCCTGACCGCCTGCGCGAACGACTACGACTACTCGGTGGTGTTCTCGCGTCAGATCGAGGCGCTCGCGAAGGCGGGCGACGTGGCCGTCGGGATCACGACCTCGGGTTCGAGCCCCAACGTGCTGAAGGCGCTCGCAGCCGCCAAAGCGCGTGGCCTTGCGACCGTGTTTCTGACGGGCGAGAAGGGCCGCGCCGAGGCCGCTCGATGGGATGTCGGCATCGTCGTCCCCTCGGCGGAGACCGCGCACGTGCAGGAGCTCCACCTCGCCGCGCTGCACCTCATTTGCCGGTTCGTGGACGAAGAGAGGGGAAGACGCGGGACTAAGAGTTCTTAGAAGGTGGAGAGAGCGGCGACTCTAAGAAAATCTCCTCACGGCGTCACCACCTGCTCCACCGCGTGGAGCACGTCCTCAGGCGTCACCCCCGCCATGCACGCGTGGTCGATCGGGCAGACCGTCGAACCGGCACGGCGCGCAGAGCGGCCGGCGGCGAACGACGGCGAGGCGCACGGGTTTTCCGTCGGGGCGCGGTCCGTCCCACGGGCGCGTCGCGTCGGGGTCGGTCGACCCGAAGACGACCACGGACGCGGTTCCCGCCGCGCCCGCGAGATGGGCGAGGCCGGAGTCGTTGCCGATGAAGAGCCGCGCCTGAGCGAGAATACCGAGCGCTTCGGGCAGGGACGTCGTGCCGGAAAGGTCGAAAGTGCGGGCGTTCGTCGCGAGAGCGGCAGCCTGGGCGTTAACGCTTCTTTCGCCCGAGCTTCCGAGAAGCGCGACGGGGAGCCCGCGCCGCGCGGCGAGAGCGTCGAAGACCGCCGCGTAGCGATCGAGGCCCCAGCGCTTGGCCGCATGCTCGAAGGAGGCGACGTGCGCGGCGGCGAACGGTTCGCCTTTCCAGCCCGCCGCGTGGAGGCGGATACGCGCGGATTCCCGGATCTCGTCGCTGATCGGCCACGACACGTCCGGCGCAGCGGGAAGAGGCGCGCCGGCCGCCGCTGCGAGCCGGAGGTGCTTCCACACCTGGTGCTCGCCCGGGCCGAGGACGAGACGCACCGCCCGGGTCAGGAGAGCCCCGCGCAGCTCTCCCCGGTATCCGATCCGCTCGGGCACGCCCGCACGGGCGAGAGTCCAGGCGGTCTCGAAGCTGGTCGGCAGGACGACCGCCCGGTCGAACCCTCCCTTTCGGATCTCCATGGCGAGACGCTCGCGCGCGTTCGGATCCGCTCGAGGGCCTTTCGAATCGTCGACCACGACCTCGTCCACTTCGGGGAGCAGCCGATAGAGCTCCGCGACCCACGGACGCGCGAGTACCGCGAGATCGCCCTTAGGGTCGGCCCCACGGAGCGCGCGGACGGCCGGAAGAGAAAGGACGACGTCGCCGACCCAGTTCGTGGCCCTGACGAGCGTCCTCACCTGTGCCGCCCCGCGCGCGCGTTCTCGAGCTCGGCCTCGACGCCCGTGACCGTCCTCGCGATCGTTCGCTCGCGGGCGGCTGTGCGTCCGGCCTCGACGAAGCGCGCGCCGCGTTCCGGGTCGAGGAGGAGGCCGCGTACGGCGTCCTCCCACTTGGCGGGGTCGAGGGACGACACGAGGAGGCCCGCGGCCCCGTCCGCGACCATCTCACGCGAGCCGCCCACGTCGTGCCCGACCGCGATGCAGCCCGCGGCCATGGCCTCGACGAGGACGAGCGGCCCGCCCTCGCTCGCCGAGGGGAAGACCAGGATGTGGCATGCGGCGAAATGGGCAGCGGTGTCTTCGACGTTGCCCGCGAACGTGCAGCGGTCCACGACGCCGCGCGCGGCGGCCAGAGCCTCGACGGCGGCGCGCCTCGGGCCGCCGCCGAGGAAAAGCACCGTCGCGTCGAGCCCTCCCGCGACGAGCCGGGCCAGGATCTCGACGACGACGTCCTGCCCCTTCCACCCGTCGAACGCGCCGGCATGCACGAGCCGAAAAGGAGGCGGTGTGGGAGAGACGCTCTCGAGGAAGGCCTCGTCCGGAAGGCCGTCGAAAACGACGGCGACCTTCTCCGCCGGGACCCCCGCCCGTTCGAGGGACTCCGCGACGGCGTGCGACACGGCGATGTAGCGCGCGGCCGCGCGGTACTTGAGGCGAGAGAGCGGGTCGCGGCCCGGCTGGAAGACGACGCGGCGGTGAACGACGAGCGGCGCCGCCGAGGCGGCGCGACAGAAGACGGCGGCGCCGTGGCCGCGGGCGTCGCCGGCGTAGACGATCTCGGGGCGAAAGGACCGCGCTTCGCGCGCGACGGCGAGGAGGAGCGCGGGGGAAGCCTCGGAGCCCGGCGGCATCTCGACGACGTCGAGGCCCCGCGCTCGCGCTCCTGCAACCAGGGGCGAGCCGCGCCGGGCCAGGAGGCGGACTTCGTGCCCGCGCCGGGCGAGGCCACCCAGGACGAGCGCGGTCTGCAGCTGTCCTCCCCGCATCGCGGAACCGAGGTCGAGCGCGAGCAGCCTCACCGGCGACGAGGATAGCGCCCGCGTCCGCGGGCGCGCGCACTGCTAATGTTGTCCCCGTGCGCCCGCCCCTCTCGGTGGTCATCCTGACGAAGAACGAGCGCGACCGCCTGCCGGCCGCGCTGGAATCCGTCGCCTTCGCCGAAGACGTCGTCGTCGCGGACACCGGTTCCACCGACGGGACCCAGGATGTCGCGCGCCTTGCGGGCGCGCGCGTCGTGTCGATCGGGTGGGAGGGATTCGTGGCGTCGCGAAACCGGGCGCTCGCCGAGGCCCGCCACGAGTGGATCGTCGTCCTCGACGCCGACGAACGGGTGCCTCCGGCGCTGCGCGAAGAGATTCTCACGGCGCTCGAGAAAGACGACCCCGCGATCTCCGGCTTCCGAATGCCGCGCCTGTCTTATTTTCTGGGGCGGCCGGTGCGCCACGGCACTTGGTATCCCGACTACAAGCTGCGACTCGGCCGAAGGTCGCGCGGCCTTCGGGCGGAGGGCGGCCGGGTGCACGAGGCGATTGTGGTCGACGGAGCAACGGACGACCTCGCGGCGCCGATCCTCCATCACACCTATCGCGACCTGTCCGACGTGCTCCGAAAGTCTTCGACCTACGCGCGGCTCAGCGCTCTGGACCACTTCGACCGCGGGGTTCGCGGGAGCGTGACGGGGCTCTTTCTCCGGCCGCTCTTCGAATTCCTCCGTTCCCTCGTACTCAAGGCCGGTTTCCTCGACGGGGCGGTGGGCTGGTCGGTTGCGTTCCTGCACGCGTCGTCGTACTTTCTGCGCGCCGCCTTCCTGCTCGAAATTCAACGGCGCCAGCCGGTCGAACGAAGCGAGCGCCAGAAGGAGATTCCGACATGAGCCTCACGACGGATCACTCGCTCCGAGGCGTGCTCGCCCTCGCCGCCGCCTCGGTCCTGATCCTCGGCGGCTGTGCGAAGACCGAAGAGAAGGGCCCGATGGAGAAGGCCGGCGCCGCCGCCGACAGAGCCGTCGAGAGGGTCAGGGACGCTTCGAAGGAGGCGGCAAAATCCGTGAGCGAGGCCGCGGCGACCGCGGCCGCGTCCGTCAGCCAGGCGGCCGAGAAGGCAAAGGCGGAGGCGGCGGAGTTGACCGCGACGGCCGGCGCCGCCGTGGAGAAGGCCGGCGGGAAGGTCGGAGCCGCCGCGGAGAAATCGGCCGAGAACGCGAAGAAAGCCGCCGGCACCGCGGCAACTCCGAAGAAATAGGCAGCCGTTCCAGGTCCCCGCTCCCTCCTCCACCTCGCGGCGGAGATCGTCTCCTGCCGCGCCTGCCCGCGCCTCGTGGCCTGGCGCGAGGAGGCGGCCGCGCATCCTCCGCGCCGCTTCCGCGCAGAGCGCTACTGGGCGCGGCCGGTTCCCGGCTTCGGGGATCCCGGCGCGCGGCTCCTCGTCGTGGGCCTCGCGCCCGCGGCGCACGGGGGCAACCGAACGGGGCGGGTCTTCACGGGCGACTCCTCGGGGGCTTTTCTTTTTGCCGGTCTCAACCGGGCCGCCTTCGCGAATCAGGCTCGCTCCGTCTCCCGGGACGACGGGCTCGAGCTGCGGGACGCGTGGATTGCGGCGGCGGTGCGCTGCGCCCCGCCGGACAACAGACCCACGCCGCTGGAGTTCGCGACCTGCCGCCCGTTCCTCGCCCGCGAGATCGCCGCGCTGGTGAACCTCCGCGTCGTCCTCGCCCTCGGCGCCCTCGCTTTCAGATCGGCCCTCGAGGCGCTCGAGGAGAACGGGATCGCGATTCCGCGCCCGCGACCCGCGTTCGCGCACCGGGCGGAAGTCGATCTGGGCCGGGTGGTCCTTTTCGGCTCGTACCACGTCAGCCAGCAGAACACGAACACGGGACGCCTGACGCCGGCGATGTTCGATGAGGTCGTGGCTCGGATAAGTCGGGAAATGGGAGAACCGAAGAGGAGATTCTCGGATTTCTGAGAAAGGTAATAGGGCTGGGCCAGGTCTACCCTCTGTCGATCCGCAGCGCCCGGTGGGGGGCCTTTCGGATTCTTCTCATATGCGGCGGCTGCTGATGCAGCCGCCGATAGATGAAATCTCTTCCCCGGAAGTCCGGTGTCAAGGGTCTTCGACCGCTGCGCGGCGCGCGGAGCGCGCCCTTGACTCCGGACTTCCGGGGAATATCCGAATCTCCTGTTCCTTGTCTTTCTAAGAAGCAGAAACACCCCGCTTGCTGTTGCGTATCAGGCCCCATGAAACAAAACAACCGAGCCTTTGCCCTCCCCGCTCTAGCTGCATTCGTCGTTATTTTCTCGTTCTCCGCCCCCGCCCAGCCCCATTACCTCCCCGCGAGCGGGGACAACCAGCGCGCTTCGGTGACGCAGCAGGTCGGGCCGGCCACGGTCACGATCTCCTACGCGAGTCCCCGCGTGGTCCTCAAGGGCAACGACCGGCACGGAAAGGTCTGGGGCAAACTGGTGCCCTACGGCCTGACGGAGCTCGACTTCAACGACTGCAAGTCCTGCCCGTGGCGCGCCGGGGCGAACGAGAACACGGTCTTCACGGTGTCGGACGAGGTGAAGGTGCAGGGCAAAGCCCTGCCCGCGGGCTCGTACGGCCTCTTCGCGATCACGGGGCCGGACGAGTGGACGTTCGTCTTCTCGAAGAACGCGACCTCCTGGGGAAGCTACTGGTACGACCCGAAGGAGGACGTCCTCCGCGTGACGGCGAAGGCCGCTAAGAGCGAATACCACGAGTGGCTCACGTTCGATTTCGTCGAAAGGGAGCCGGCAAAGGCAACGGTCGCCTTGAAGTGGGAGGACCTGCAGGTGCCGCTCACGATCACGGTCGACGATGCGCCCGGCCGCTGGGTCGCGAAAGCGCGCGACGAGCTGCGCGGGTATACGGGCTTCTACTGGGAAAACTGGCAGCGCGCCGCCGACTACTGCCTCCAGAACAAGCTCAACCTCCCGGAGGCGCTCGTGTGGGCCGAGCGCGGGGCCGGGCCGAACTTCGGAGGCGACAGCCAGATCGTCGCGCTCGCGACGCTCGCACGCGCGCAGGAAGCGAACGGCAAGACGGCCGAGTCCGCGAAGACGTGGGACAAGGCGATCAACCTGCCGGGCGCCACCGCGATTCAGATCCACCAGGTCGGGCGGTCGCTCCTCACCGAGGGCAAGAACGAGCAGGCCCTGCGCATCTTCCAGACGAACGCGAAGCGATTTCCCGACAAATGGCCCGTCCACGTGGGGCTCATGCGCGCGTACGCGGCCGTCGGCGACGGGAAGAAGGCGCTGGAGGAGGCGCGCCTCGCCCTCAAGCAGGCGCCGGACGAAGGCAACCGCAAGAACCTGCAGGGCCTCGTGGAAAGGCTCGAGAAGGGCGACACGAAGATCAACTGACGAGATGAGACGAGGATTTCCAGGAAATCTTCAAAACAGCGTGACCCGTCGCGAGCCGCTGGAGGCGAAGGCGGGGTAAACTAAAAACGTGGTTGGTGCCCCCCGGAGCGAACGGAAAGACAAGTTCCGGGACGAGTGCGGGGTCTTCGGCATCTTCGGCCACGCGGACGCCGCGAACCTGACCTACCTCGGGCTCTATGCGATGCAGCACCGGGGGCAGGAGTCCGCGGGCATCGTCACGTGGACCGGCCAGCGCATGGCCGTCGAGAAACAGATGGGATACGTCGCCGACGTCTTCGACGAGGAACGGCTCGCCCGCCTGCCCGGCTCTTCGGCGATCGGCCACGTCCGGTACTCGACGACGGGCGAGTCGCTTCTCGAGAACGCCCAGCCCATCGTCTACAACACGAACAAGGGACCGCTCGCCGTCGCCCACAACGGGAACCTCGTGAACGGCGCGGAGCTCCGCGCCGAGCTCGAGGAGGAAGGCTCGATCTTCACGACGAGCTCGGACACGGAAGTGTTTCTCCATCTCATGGCGCGCTCTCGCGTCGAGGACGTCGTGGGCGCCCTGCGCGAGGCGCTCGCGCGCGTGCGCGGCGCCTACTCGATCGTCCTCCTCGCGAGGGATCGCGTGATCGCCGCGCGGGACCCGCAGGGCGTCCGGCCGCTCACGCTCGGCCGGCTTCGGGTCGACGGGGCCCCCGACGCTCGCGTCGTGGCCTCCGAAACGTGCGCGTTCGATCTCATCGACGCCGAGCCGCTGCGCGACGTCGAGCCGGGCGAGATCGTCGTCTTCGACTCGGGGGGGACCGCGACGGCCTCGTTCGCGATGGGGCAGCGGACGGCCTTCTGTATTTTCGAGCACGTCTATTTCGCGCGCCCCGACTCCTCCGTGTTCGGGAAGTCCGTCGCGGAATCGCGCCGGGCGTTCGGCCGCCGGCTCGCGCGCGAGCATCCGGTCCCGGCCGACGTGGTCGTGCCCGTGCCCGACTCGGGCGTCTTCGCGGCGCTCGGGTTCGCCGAGGAGAGCGGAATCCCCTACGGAATGGGGCTCGTGCGCAACCACTACGTCGGCCGCACGTTCATCGAGCCGAAGCAGGCGATCCGGCATTTCGGCGTCAAGGTGAAGCTGAACCCGGTCCGCTCCGTCGTGGCCGGCAAACGGATCGTGCTCGTGGACGATTCGATCGTGCGCGGCACGACCTCGAAGAAGATCGTCAAGATGCTCAAGGCCGCGGGAGCGGGCGAGGTTCACATGCGCATCTCGTCGCCTCCCACGATGAACCCGTGCCACTACGGGATCGACACGCCGCGGCGGAAGGAGCTCATCGCCGCCACGCAGGACCTCGAAGCGACGCGGAAGTTCATCGAGGCCGACTCACTCGGATACCTCTCGCTCGAGGGCATGCTCACGGCGTTCGGGCGCGACGAAAACGAGGCCTGCGCGGCCTGCTTCTCCGGCCGGTATCCGATTCCGCTCACGGTGCCCGACCCGCAGGCGACGCTCTTCCCCTCCGACGAGACGAGCGAGGACGTCACCGGGGAAAAGCCCGCCGGGAGTTTCCCGAGGCTCGTGCACGCCGCGAAACCCTGACGGCGGCAGCCCACGTGGCCGCGGACGCGCTCGAGCTTTCGCCGGAGGACGGCGGCCGCAGCGTGCGCCTCCGCCTGCGCGTCTCGGCGGGGGCGTCGCGTCGCCGCGTGCTCGGAGTACACGGGGGCGCTCTCAAGCTGTCGGTGAAGGCCCCGCCCGAAAAGGGAAGGGCGAACAAAGATGTCGTCGCCCTCGTCGCCGAGACGTTCGGCCTCACGCCGGCGGACGTGACGATCCTCTCGGGTGAAACGTCGCCCGACAAAGTCGTCAAGCTGGCACTCTCCCCTCGACAAGCCGCCGAGCGGTACGGGAACGTCCTTTTCGAGCCTAGAGCGTGAGCTCCATGAAGCGTGTTCCCTCGATGGGGTGATCGTTGTAGGGCGGGATGTCGACGAAACCCAGCGAGACATAGAGAGTCTGCGCTGCACGCATCGAGGGCAGCGTATCGAGTCGGACGGTCCGGTATCCAGCCGTCCGGGCTTCGGCGAGGACGGCCTCCACCAGGCGCCGTCCCAGATGCGTGCCGCGGAACGCGGGGCGCACCCACAGCCTCTTCATCTCGGCGATCCCGTCC
>CAVVDA010000001.1:0-572500 GCA_963746875.1 Thermoanaerobaculia bacterium | reverse complement strand
ATTCATAGGGTCGTCGGGCAAACTCCGGGAAGTGAACCATCTCAGTACCGGAAGGAAAAGAAAGCAATTGCGATTCCGTCAGTAGCGGCGAGCGAACGCGGAACAGCCCAAACTCGAGAGCCTCCGGGCTCTCGGGGGTTGTGGGGCGGAGTCCGGATCAGATCCGGAGAGTTACCAAACACGCACCTAGGAGAACGGCTCTGGAACGGCCGGCCAAAGAGGGTGATAGCCCCGTATTCGAAAGGTGTCGTGTCTCTCGACTCCGTTCCCGAGTACCACGAGGCACGAGAAACCTCGTGGGAATCCGGGAGGACCATCTCCCAAGGCTCAATACGTCTCAGCGACCGATAGTGAACCAGTACCGTGAGGGAAAGGTGAAAAGAACCCCTGTTAGGGGAGTGAAATAGTACCTGAAACCGTTCATCTACAAGCAGTGGAACCACCATGGGGCAACCCGGTGGAACCGCGTGCCTTTTGCATAATGAGCCGGCTAGTTACCGTCAGTGGCGAGGCGAAGCGACGTGCTGAGCCGTAGCGAAAGCGAGTCTGAACAGGGCGTTCAGTCACTGGCCGTACACGCGAAGCGGGATGATCTAGCCTGGGCCAGGATGAAACGCGGGTAACACCGCGTGGAGGTCCGAACCGGTGTTTGTTGAAAAAAGCTCGGATGAGCTCAGGCTAGGGGTGAAAGGCTAATCAAATTCCGTTATAGCTCGTTCTCCTCGAAATGCCTTTAGGGGCAGCCTTGGACGAACACCCGCGGTGGTAAAGCGCTGGATGGACTAGGGGCCTTACCAGGTTACTGAATCCAACCAAACTCTGAATGCCGCGGAGTGCTATCCAGGAGTGAGACGGCGGGGGATAAGCTTCGTCGTCAAAAGGGAAAGAACCCAGAGCGCCAGCTAAGGTCCCAAAATTCGTGCTCAGTGGAAAACGATGTGGAGACGCTCAGACAGCCAGGAGGTTGGCTTAGAAGCAGCCATCCTTTAAAGAAAGCGTAATAGCTCACTGGTCAAGTGGCTCCGCGCGGACAATTCAACGGGGCTCAAGCACGATACCGAAGCTGCGTCTGCGATCAGGATGCGTCCTGGTCGCGGGGTAGAGGAGCATTCCGTGCGCGTCGAAGGCAGACCGAAAGGATTGCTGGAGCGCACAGAAGAGACCCTGCCGGCACAAGTAGCGATAAAGCAGCCGAGAACGCTGCTCGCCGAAAGTCTAAGGTTTCCTGAGCAAGGTCAATCCGCTCAGGGTCAGTCGGATCCTAAGGCGAGGCCGAGAGGCGTAGCCGATGGACAACAGGTCAACATTCCTGTACTTCCTTTCGGGTGATCAAGACCGATGGGGTGACGCAGGAGGCTAGGTGGACCCATCCGTTGGTTGAGATGGGCCAAGCTCGTAGGCGAGAGGGACAGGCAAATCCGTTCCTCTGGTTCAGAGTCGACGCCGAGAAGTGAGTGCGAGGCCGCAAGGCCGTAAAGCCACCGATGCCACGCTGCCGAGAAAAACCTCTAAGGAATCCGGAGGGAATCCGTACCGCAATCCGACACAGGTAGACAAGGAGAAAATCCTCAGGCGCTCGAGTGAAGCGATGCGAAGGAACTCGGCAAATTGACACCGTAACTTCGGAATAAGGTGTGCCCCATGGCGTGTAGGGATTTACTCCCGAAGCGCCGCGGGGTTGCAATGAAAAGGCCCAGGCGACTGTTTATCAAAAACACAGGACTCTGCGAAGTCGAAAACGACGTATAGGGTCTGACGCCTGCCCGGTGCTGGAAGGTTAAGGAGAGGGGTCAGCCGCAAGGCAAAGCTCTGAACCGAAGCCCCAGTAAACGGCGGCCGTAACTATAACGGTCCTAAGGTAGCGAAATTCCTTGTCGGGTAAGTTCCGACCTGCATGAATGGCGTAACGATCTGGGCACTGTCTCCGCATCGCGCTCGGCGAATCTGTACTTCCGGTGAAGATGCCGGATACCCGCACGTAGACGGAAAGACCCTGTGCACCTTTACTATACCCTGGCCTTGAACTTTGGTGCTGTCTGCGCAGGATAGGTGGGACGCTTTGAACCTGGGGTTTCGGCCTCGGGGGAGCGGACGGTGAGATACCACCCTGACGACACTGGAGTTCTAACCTAGCCCCGTCATCCGGGGTGGGAACACGGTCAGGCGGGTAGTTTGACTGGGGCGGTCGCCTCCTAAATTGTAACGGAGGCGCTCAAAGGTACTCTTAGGCGGATTGGAAACCCGCCGTTAAGTGTAAAGGCAGAAGAGTGCTTGACTGCGAGAGGGACATCTCAAGCAGGTGGGAAACCAGGACTTAGTGATCCGGTGGTTCTGTATGGAAGGGCCATCGCTCAACGGATAAAAGGTACGCCGGGGATAACAGGCTGATCTTGCCCAAGAGTTCACATCGACGGCAAGGTTTGGCACCTCGATGTCGGCTCATCGCATCCTGGGGCTGAAGCAGGTCCCAAGGGTCCGGCTGTTCGCCGGTTAAAGCGGTACGTGAGCTGGGTTCAGAACGTCGTGAGACAGTTCGGTCCCTATCTCGTGTGGGCGCAGGAAATTTGCGGGGCCCCGACCCTAGTACGAGAGGACCGGGTTGGACGAACCTCCTGTGCACCGGTTGTCGCGCCAGCGGCACACGCCGGGTAGCGGAGTTCGGTCTGGATAAACGCTGAAGGCATATAAGCGTGAAGCCGACCCCAAGATGAGATTTCCCCGGGGCGCAAGCCCCCTGAAGGACCGTGGGAGATGACCACGTTGATAGGCCGGGTGTGGAAGCGCTGCGAGGCGCGAAGCTGACCGGTACTAATCGTCCGTGCGGCTTGGCCATAAAATTCTCCAGGTGCGAGTCGTCGAAGACGTTCGCGTGAATGAAGAATGAAAGAAGCGAATCGCTCGGTTCTGCACGGAAGCTCACGATGAAATAGAGTTTCCGGTGGCCTTATCGAGGGGGCTCCACCCGTTCCCATTCCGAACACGGCCGTTAAGCCCCTCGGAGCCGATGGTACTGCACGGGAAACTGTGTGGGAGAGTAGGACGCTGCCGGGAAATTTGAAGGGCCCGGACCCAAAAGGTCCGGGCCCTTGTCTTTCGGCAGCCTTCTCGTCCGTTAGACTCGGCGAGATGACGAATACGCCCAGGCGCGCCCTTCTCACCGGGATCACGGGTCAGGACGGCAGCTATCTCGCCGAGCTTCTGCTCGCGAAGGGCTACGAGGTCCACGGGATCATCCGGCGCTCGTCCTCGTTCAACACCGAGCGCCTCGACCACCTCTATCAGGATCCGCACGTCCCGAAGCGAAACCTGGTGCTCCACTACGGCGACCTGAACGACGCGTCCTCCCTGAACCGCATCCTGCGCGTGGCGACGCCGCACGAGATCTACAACCTCGGCGCCCAGAGCCACGTGAAGGTCTCGTTCGACGTTCCGGAGTACACGGCGGAGGTCACGGCCGTCGGCGCCACCCGCATCCTCGAAGCCATCCGGGAGCTCGGGCTCCGCCCGCGCTTCTACCAGGCGTCGTCCTCCGAGATGTTCGGAAAGGTGACCGAGTCGCCCCAGACCGAGACGACGCGCTTCCACCCCCGGTCGCCGTACGGCGTGGCGAAAGCCTACGCCTATGCGATCACGGTGAATTACCGCGAGGCCTACTCGCCTGCACGCCTCGAACGGAATCCTCTTCAACCACGAATCCCCGCGCCGCGGCGAGACGTTCGTGACGCGGAAGATCTCGCGCGCGGCCGGACGCATCGCGACCGGTCTTCAGGACGTCGCTCTATCTCGGCAATCTCGACGCGCGGCGCGACTGGGGATTCGCGGGAGACTTCGTCGAGGCGATGTGGCTCATGCTCCAGAAGGAGGAGCCGGGCGACTACGTCGTCGCGACCGGGCGAGACGCACACGGTGCGCGAGTTCTGCGATCGCGCGTTCGCCCGCGCCGGCTGCCCGCTCCGCTGGACGGGCTCCGGAGCCGGCGAGACGGGCGTCGACAGGAAATCGGGCGCCGTGCGCGTGCGCGTCGACGAGCGCTACTTCCGCCCGGCCGAGGTGGACGTCCTGCTCGGGGACGCGTCCAAGGCGCGGCGCGAGCTGGGCTGGACGCCGAAGGTGACGTTCGAGGCCCTCGTGGACATGATGGTGGACGCCGACCTCGAGAAGGCGCGCAAGGAGGCGGCGGCCGTCCCGTCAGTGTGACGGGACGCTGAACGCGAGCGTCGCCCGGAAGTCCGGAAACGTCCCCTGCGTCTCGACGGCCCCGCGGAGCGCGGGATCGAGCTCGCGGGCGCGCGCCTTCGGCGTCGACAGAGCGAGGTTCGCCGTCACGCGCCCCTCGTCGAAAGCGAGCCACCTCGGGGCGTGCAGCGTCCCCGGGGCGCGGCTCGCAGCCTCGAAACACTCCGTGACGAACGTCCGGAGGATGTCGCCCTCTTTGAGCCCGGCGCCCTGCACGGGATAGGTCTGTCCGTCGGAGGCGCCCGCCGGAGGCTCGCCGCCGTAGACGGCCTCGAGGGCCGCCTTGACGGCGTCGCGGTAGAGCTCGTCGCGGCTCTTCGCGGCGAGCGTGATCGTGAGAGAGGAAGCAGTCTCGGAGATTCCGTAAGCCACGTGCGAATCCTCCTCGATGAGGCAGACGATCTTAGCCGGCTGCTAGTCTCGCGACGATGATGCGCTTGCACGATCGGATCGCCGCGCGCATCCGCGCAGAAGGCCCGCTGCGCTTCGACGTCTTCCAGGAGGCCGCCCTCTACGACGCCGAGGGCGGGTACTACGAACGTGCCGGGCGGGTCGGACGGACGGGCGACTTCGTGACGGGCCCCTCCTGGCACCCCGCGTTCGGACGGACGATCGCGCGGATCGCGAGGAGGCTGTGGAAGAAGAGAGGAGAGAAGAGAAGAGAAGATTTCTGTGAAAGGGGAAGAGGGGAGAAGAGAGAAAGAGAGAAGACAAGATTTCTGCGAAAGGGGAAGAGGGCGCAGCGGCCGGGCGGCGCTGGCGAGTCGAGGGCGGGCCTTGCGGACGTCGTCGACATCGTGGACGTCGGAGCCGGCGAGGGAGAGCTCCTGGCCGCCGCCGACTCGGCGCTGCGGGCATGGGGCATCCGCGAGCAGTTCCGCCTCGTCGGCGTCGAGCGGTCGGCAACGAGGCGAGAGATCGCGCAGAGTCGGTGCCCGAGCGCCACCTGGCTCTCCTCATTCGAAGAAATCCCCTCTTCCTCTCTTTCCGGTGTCGTCATCGCCTACGAGCTGTTCGATGCGCTCCCCGTGAGGGCGCTTTTCTTCGAAGGTGAAAAGCTGCTGGAGCGCGTCGTGACGCTGGGGCCGGGCGGCGAGGGCTTCGCGTGGGGCCTTGCGGAGTGCGTCGACGGTGAAGAGCTGCTCCAGAGCTTTCGGTCCCGCGGCATTCACCTTCTAAGAAATCAACTGCTCGAGGTGCGCTCCGGCGCAGCAGGTCTCGCTTCTGCTCTCGCCTCGCGTCTGTCTCGAGGAATTCTCCTCGTCTTCGACTACGGCGCGCCCGCGAAAGCGCTCTATTCCGCCGCGCGCGCGAACGGGACGCTCGAGGCGTTCGTCGTCCCACGGCGTCACGCGCGACGTGCTGACGGAGCCCGGCAGCCGCGACCTGACGGCATGGGTCGACTTTTCGGAGCTCGCGGACGCGTTCACGGCCGCCGGGCTTTCCGTCGCGGGCCCGGTGAGCCAGTCGCGCGTCCTCGCGTCGGCCGGGATCTTCGAGGACCTCGCGACCGAAGCCGGCGCTCCCCCGGACGCCGCGCGCGAAGCGGACCGCCGGGCCGCCGCCGCCCTCGTCCAGCCCGGGGGAATGGGGGAGTCGATCCGCGTCCTCCTCGCGTCCCGGGCCACGGTTCTCGGGTCGACGCTTTCCTCCTGGCCGCAACATAAATGATGCCGTTGCATCGTTTGACTTCGCCGGGGTCGGCACACAGAATCCTCTTCGACTTTGACCGCAGCCGGGCAGCTCGCAGGCGCGGTCGAAGCGCGAGGGATGTGCTCATGAACCCGTCCATGGCGTCCTACCTGCCGATCCTGTACTTCGCGGTCATGGCCGCGATCGTGCCGGTGGCCGGTCTCGCCGCGATGTCGCTCCTCCGGCCCTCGAAGCCGACGCCGACGAAGCTCGCGCCGTACGAATGCGGCGTCGCGTCGCCGACCGAGGCGTTCGACCACCGGTTCTCGGTGCGGTACTACCTGATCGCCGTCCTCTTCGTCGTGTTCGACGTCGAGACGATCTTCCTGTTTCCGTGGGCGGTCATGTACCACAGGCTGAAGCTGTTCGGCCTCGTCGAGATGCTCGTCTTCCTCGTGATCCTGGTCGTCGGGTACGTCTACGCGTGGCGGCGAGGGGCTCTTTCGTGGGCCTGATCGAGAACTCGCTCCCGGACAACGTCCTCACGACCACCGTCGACGCCGTCATCGGATGGGGCCGCAAGAACTCGCTCTGGCCGATGCAGTTCGGCCTCGCGTGCTGCGCGATCGAGATGATGGCCGTCGTCGACAGCCGCCACGACATGGCGCGTTTCGGCGCCGAGGTCTTTCGCGGCTCGCCGCGCCAGTGCGACCTCATGATCGTCGCGGGCACCGTCACGGAGAAGATGGCGCCGATCATCAAGCGCCTCTACGACCAGATGGCCGACCCGAAGTGGGTCATCGCAATGGGCTCCTGCGCGACCTGCGGCGGCCCGTACCGGAGCTACGCGGTCACGCAGGGCGTCGACCGGATCGTGCCCGTGGACGTCTACGTGCCGGGCTGCCCGCCGCGGCCCGAGGCTCTCCTCTACGGCCTCATGGAGCTCCAGAAGAAGATCCAGAAGATGCGCGTCGTGAGGCGCGCGCCCGAGGAGCTGGCCGTTGGCTGACGACACGAAGGACGCTCCCGCCGCGCCTCCGGCCGGCGAGCCCGCGAAGCCGGCAGAGCCGGCGAAGCCCGCCGTTCCGGCGCCCGCGGCCGGCGCCGCCGCGCCGAAGGCGGCCGCGCCCGCGAAGCCGCCCGCGCCCCCAAAGGCGCCGGTCCCGGCCCCGGTCGACGCGATGAGCGAGCCTCTCGTCGCCGCGCTCGCGGCGGCCGTCCCCGGCGCGGTCGTCTCCGCGAAGAAGATGGTCGGCCAGACGACCATCGAGATCGCGCCCGACAAGCTCGTCGAGGCCTGCCGCCACCTGCGCGACGCCGAGACGTTCACGTTCCTCGTCGACCTGACCGCCGTCGACTGGAAGGAGCGCGACTCCGCGCTTCGACGTCGTCTACTGGCTGCATTCCTTCGACCCGCGGCAACGAGCGCGTGCGGCTGAAGGTCGGCGTCGGGGAGGGAGTCGCGTGCCCGACGGTCTCGGGCGTGTGGGAGACCGCGAACTGGATGGAGCGCGAGGTGTTCGACCTCTTCGGCATCTCCTTCGAGGGTCACCCCGATCTGCGCCGGATCCTCACGTGGGACGGCTTCCAGGGCCATCCGCTCCGGAAGGACTTCCCCGTCGAGGGGATCGACACGGGCGCCGCGATCTACCCGGACCGCTACCCCGAGGGCGGCGGCCCCGCGCCCGACGACAAGAACAGGAAGACCGTCTCGTGAGCGAGATCGTCGGCACCGTCGGCGCGGTCGACGACTCGGGCGACACGATGCTCGGGCTCCGCGAGATGGAGCTCAACTTCGGGCCGCAGCACCCGTCCACCCACGGCGTCCTGCGCATCGTCCTCAAGGTGGACGGCGAGCGCATCGTCTCGGCGCGGCCGGACATCGGGTACCTCCACCGCGGCACCGAGAAGCTGTTCGAGACCGAGACCTACCCGATGGTGATCCCGCACACGGACCGCCTCGACTACGTCGCGGCCGCGACGAACAACCACGCGTACGTCCTCGTGGTCGAGAAGCTGCTCGGCCTCGAGATTCCGAAGCGCGCGCAGTACATCCGCGTCGTCCTCGACGAGATGCAGCGCATCTCCTCGCACCTCCTCTGGCTCGCGACGGCCGCGATCGACCTCGGCGCGATCACGCCGTTCTTCTACACGTTCCGCGAGCGCGAGGTCATCCTCGACCTCTTCGAGGACTACTGCGGCGCGCGCCTCACGCTCAACTGCATGCGCGTCGGCGGCCTCGAGGAAGAGCTGACGCCCGGCTGGATCGAGAAGCTCCGCGCGTTCACGGAAGACCTCGGCTCGAAGATCGACGAGTACGAGGAGCTCCTGACCGAGAACCGCATCTGGAAGGATCGGACGATCGGCGTCGGAATCCTCACGACGGACCGCTGCATCGCCTGGGGCGTCACGGGGCCGCCGCTGCGCGCCGCCGGGCTTCGAGTGGGACGTCCGCCGGGCGATTCCGTACGAGTGCTACCCCGAGCTCGACTTCGAGATCCCGACGCGGAAGAACGCGGACACGTACGACCGCTACCTCGTGCGGATCGCCGAGCTGCGCCAGAGCCGCCGGATCCTCCTGCAGTGCTGCGACTGGCTGACGGCGAACCCGACCGGCGAGATCCGCGGGAAGGTCCCGCGCGTCATCAAGCCGCCCGCCGGGGACGCGTACGCGAGCGTCGAGTCCCCGAAGGGAGAGCTCGGCTTCTACCTCGTCTCGAACGGCGGCAACAAGCCGTACCGGCTGCGCGTCCGGCCGCCGAGCTTCATCAACCTCCAGGCGCTGCCGGAGATGGCGCGGGGCCACATGGTGTCGGATCTCGTCGCGATCATCGGCACGATCGACATCGTCCTCGGCGAGGTCGACAGGTAGTCATGGAAATCTCCGCAGAGCGTCCTGAACTACTTCCTGATTCCGGCCGTCAAGGCCGTCGTCGTCGTGATCCTCGTCGCGACGGCCGCGGGTGTCCTGACGTACATCGAGCGCCGGACGCTCGCGTTCCTCCAGGTGCGCAAGGGCCCGAACCGCGTCGGACCGGAGGGCATCCTGCAGTTCGTGGCGGACGTCGTGAAGCTCCTCACGAAGGAAGACGTCGTCCCCGCCAAGGCGCAGCACTTCATCCACTTCCTCGCGCCGGTCCTCGTGATGGTCCCGGGCCTCGCGGTCTTCGCGGTGCTCCCGTGGGGCCCCGAGTTCACGATGCGGATTCCGGGCCTCGGGAAGATCACGACGGCGTGGTACGCGGCGGACCTGAACGTCTCGCTCCTCCTCGTCCTCGCGATCACGTCGATCGGGATCTACGGGATCATCCTCGGCGGCTGGGCCTCGAACTCGAAGTACGCCCTCCTCGGGGGTCTCCGCTCGGCGGCGCAGCTCATCAGCTACGAGGTCCCGATGGGCTTCGCGGTCGTGAGCGCGATCCTCATGGCGCGCTCGCTCTCCCTCGTCGAGATCGTCGAGGCGCAGCGAACGCACCACATGTGGTTCATCCTCCCGGGTCTCGTCTCGTTCTTCCTCTACTTCGTCTCGGGGGTCGCGGAGACGAACCGCATCCCCTTCGACCTCCCGGAAGCCGAGAGCGAGCTCGTCGCCGGGTTCCACACCGAGTACTCGGGCTTCCGCTGGGCGATCTTCTTCCTGACCGAGTACGCGAACATGATCACGATCTCGGCGGTCGCGACCGCGCTGTTCTTCGGCGGCTGGCTGCGCCCCTTCCCGAACGTCGCGGCGCTCGCGTTCCTCGACGTCGTGCCGGGCGTCCTCTGGTACGTGATGAAGGTCGCGTGCTTCCTCCTCGTCTACATCTGGTTCCGCGGGACGTTCCCGCGCTACCGGTTCGACCAGCTCATGGCGCTCGGGTGGAAGACCCTCATCCCGATCTCCCTCGTGAACCTCGTCCTCGTCGCCCTCGCGGCGCTCGGCGGCTGCCGCGGGCTCCGGATCCTCGGCACGGTCCTCTGGGTCGCCGCCGCCGGCGCCATCCTCATCGTGACCCGGCTCAGGGCGGCGAAGCCGCCCGCGGCCCGCTTGGTCCCGGCGCCGGTCGGCGCCCGAAAGGCGGAGGCCTGACATGAGCTTCTGGGACGACGTCCTCCTCCTCGACATCTTCGGCGGCCTCAGGATGACCGGGCGGCATCTCTTCCGGAAAGCCGACACGGTCGAGTACCCGGAGCAGGCACGCGAGCCGAGCGACCGGTTCCGCGGGATGTTCCGGCTCGACGAGGAGCGCTGCATCAAGTGCACGCTCTGCGCGATCGAGTGCCCGATCAACATCATCTTCATCGACTGGCACAACGAGAAGAACGAGGCAGGCAAGAACGAGAAGGTCCTCGACCGCTTCGACGTCGACCTCAAGCGCTGCATGTTCTGCGGCCTCTGCGAGGAGGCGTGCCCGACGAACCCGAAGTCGATCTGGCTGCGGACGAAGACCTACGAGCTCGGAACGTACGAGCGGAACGAGGCCCTCTACCTCGACATCCGGAAGCTCGTGAAGTGGGACGAGAACGTCAAGCCGTTCACCGTCGTCGAGCGGGGGGAGGGGCGGTGACGGCCGCCTTCTTCTTCTGGTTCTTCGCGGCGCTCGTCGTTCTCGGCGCCGTCGGCGTCGTCGCGATGCGACAGCCCGTCCACTCGGCTCTGTTCCTCCTCCTCTCGTTCCTCGGCGTCGCGGCGCTCTTCGTCATGGCGCGTGCCGAGTTCCTCGCGGCCGTCCAGGTCCTCGTCTACGCGGGCGGCATCATGGTGCTCTTCCTCTTCACGATCATGCTCGTGAACATCCGGCGCACGGCCGGCCAGCCCTTCGTGCACACGCAGGCGGGCGCGGGCCTCCTCGTGGGGTTCCTCCTCCTCGCGATCGTCGGCGGTACCGTGGTCGCCTCCTCCCGCGTGCGCTCTCTCGGCGACGCTCGGCGAGCCCGCCGACCCGACGAGGCTCTCCTCGACGTCCATCACGCGCACCGTGACCGAGGTCGTGGACGGGAAGAAAGCCTCGAAGAGCGTCACGGAGGACGTCGCCGGAAACAGCCAGGCCGTCGCCTGGGGCCTCTACCGCGACTACCTGCTCCCCTTCGAGGTCGCGTCGGTGTTCCTGCTCGTCGCGATGATCGGCGCGGTCGTGCTCGGGAAGCGGACGATGGAGCACGTCGACTGATGATCGGCGTCACGCATTACGTCGCGCTCTCGTTCGTGCTCTTCGCCATCGGGGTCACGGGCGTCCTCATCCGCCGGAACCTCCTGACGGTGCTGATGTCGATCGAGCTCATCCTCAACGCCGCGAACCTGAACCTCATCGCGTTCTCGCGCCACCTCGGCGACCTCAACGGGCAGCTCTTCGCGGTCTTCGTCATCACGCTCGCCGCCGGCGAGGCCGCGATCGGCCTCGCGATCATCATCTCCATGTACCGCCTCAAAGGCTCCGTGAACCTCGACGACGCCTCCGAGCTGAAGGGATAGCGCGTGAGCTCAGCCGCCATCCTGCCCTGGATCCTCGTCTTCCCGCTGATCGGGTTCCTCGTCGAACGGGCTCCTCTACCTCGCCTCGCATTCGAAGCTGGGCGGGAAGGACGCTCCGAAGGGCCCGCACGGACCCGGCCACGACGACGCGCCGAAGGGCGCCGGACACCATCCGCATCCCGAAGAGGCCGGCGGCCACGGCCTCACGCACGATCCCGGTCACGCCGTCACGACCGGCGCCGACGCGCACGCGCGGCACGAGATCCCGTTCGCCGGCCTGCACACGATCATCGGTCCGGCGGCCTGCGCGCTGTCGTTCCTCACGGCGGTCCTCGCGATCTTCGCGTGGTGGGGCGAGACCCACGGCCACGACCGGCGTCGTCGCGACGCTCTGGACCTGGATCCCGATGGGAGAGACCACGACGTGGTTCGGCACGAAGGCGCTCGTCGATCGACGTCGCGTTCCGCATCGACGCGCTCTCGGCGCTCATGCTCTTTTTCGTGACGTTCATCGGAACGCTCATCCACGTCTACTCGGTCGGGTACATGGGCCACGATCCCGGTTACGGCCGCTATTTCTCGTACCTGAACCTCTTCATGTTCGCGATGCTCACGCTCGTCCTCGGGGCGAACCTGCCGATCCTGTTCGTGGGCTGGGAAGGCGTCGGGCTGTGCTCGTACCTCCTCATCGGGTTCTACTGGACGAAGACCTGGGCGGCGGACGCCGGCAAGAAGGCGTTCGTCGTGAACCGCATCGGCGACTTCGGTTTCGTCCTGGGCATCTTCGGGTGCTTCGCGCTCTTCGGCACCGTGGACTTCGACAGGATGTTCGCGCTCGCCGCGGCCGATCCGGGCCGCTACGCGGCCGGCGGGCTCCTGACGGCGATCTGCCTCGTGCCTCTTCGTCGGGGCGTGCGGCAAGAGCGCCCAGATTCCGCTCTACGTCTGGCTGCCGGACGCGATGGCCGGCCCGACGCCGGTCTCGGCGCTCATCCACGCGGCCACGATGGTCACGGCCGGCGTCTACATGGTCGCGCGCTGCAACGTCTTCTTCCGCATCTCGCACGAATGGGCGCTCAAGACGCTCGGCGAGAGCGCGAGCGTGTGGGGCCTCCTGACGCACGACGCCTCGTTCGTCGTGGCGGTCGTCGGCGGCGCGACGGCGCTCTTCGCCGCGACGATGGGCCTCGCGCAGACGGACATCAAGAAGGTCCTCGCGTACTCCACGGTCTCGCAGCTCGGCTACATGTTCCTCGGCTGCGGCGCGCTCGCCTTCTCGGCGGGCATTTTCCACGTCTTCACGCACGCGTGGTTCAAGGCCTGCCTCTTCCTCGGATCCGGATCGGTCATCCACGCCCTCTCCGGCGAGCAGGACATGACGAAGATGGGCGGGCTCCGCAAGCTGATCCCGCACACGTTCGTCACGATGCTCATCGCGACGCTCGCGATCGCGGGCGTTCCCGGGCCTCGCGGGCTTCTTCTCGAAGGACGCGATCCTGGCCGAGACGTGGGGCGCGGGCTACAAGGTGCTCTGGGTCCTCGCCGTCCTGACGGCCGGGATCACGGCGTTCTACATGTTCCGGCTCATCAAGATGACGTTCTACGGGACGTTCCGCGGGACGCCCGAACAGCTCCAGCACGTCCACGAGTCGCCCGCGTCGATGACGGGCCCGCTCTGGGTCCTCGCGGCGGGAGCGGTGTCGGTCGGCTGGTTCGGCATCCCGAAGTTCATTCTCGGAAGAGAGAATTCCTTCGAGAAGTTCCTGGAGCCGGTCATCACTCCGTTGGCAGCCGGATGGCAGCCGCATGCGCACGAGATGGCCCACTCCACCGAGCTCGGCCTGATGATCACGTCGGTCGTCGTCGCCTTTCTCAGGAATCCTCCTGGCCGTTTCGTTCTACTCCGGCGCTTACCCGTTTGCCGATGCCGGAGAGGATCGCAGCCTCGCTCGGCGGCTTCTACCGCCTCGTGCGCGACAAGTACCGCGTGGACGAGCTCTACGAGGCCGTCTTCGTGGAGGGCCTCATCAAGAAGGGCGGGCGCCTCCTCTGGGAGATCGACGCCCGGGTCGTCGACCTCATCCCGAACGGGGCGGCCGGCTTCGCGGTCGGGCTGTCGAACGTCTCCTCGTGGTTCGACCGGACGTTCGTGGACGGCGCCGTGAACGGCGTCGGAAACGCGTTCCAGGCCGCGTTCCGCGGCATGCATCGCGCCCAGACCGGCCGGACCCAGAACTACGCGCTGACGATGGCCGTCGGCATCTTCGGTTTCGTGTGCCTCTATCTCCTCCTGAAGTGAAGGACGGCGAATGATAACGGACTCCTTTCGCTCCTCATTTTCCTCCCGGTCGTCGGCACGCTCGTCGTGCTCTTCGTGCCGCGAGAGAAGCCTTCGGTCGATCAAGTGGGTCACGACGCTCTTCGCGGGCGCCGAGTTCCTGCTGTCGATCCCGCTCTGGACGTTCGCGGGCTTCCGCAAGTCCGGGGACTTCTTCTTCCGCGAGACGCACGACTGGATCCCCTCCCTCGGCGCGAAGTACTCGCTCGGCGTGGACGGCATCGCGGCGCTCCTGATCCTCCTCACGACGCTCCTCTCCTTCATCTCCGTCTACGCGTCGTTCTCGGCGATCACGAAGCGCGAGAAGGAGTACTACGCGTTCCTCCTCCTCCTCGAGACGGGGATGATCGGCGTCTTCTGCGCGCTCGACTTCTTCCTGTTCTACGTGTTCTGGGAAGTGATGCTCGTGCCGATGTACTTCCTCATCGGCATCTGGGGCGGCCCGCGCAAGCTCTACGCCGCGATCAAGTTCTTCCTGTACACGCTCGCGGGCTCGGTCGTCATGCTGCTCGCGATCATCGCGCTCTACTTCTTCAACACGTCCGGCTTCCTGTGGTGGAAGGGCCTCGGGAATCGCGCCGACGTTCGACATCGTCCACTTCCAGGCGATCGCCTCCTCGATTCCCGGCGGACCTGCAGCTCTGGCTCTTCTGGGCCTTCTTCATCGGCTTCGCGATCAAGGTGCCGATGTTCCCGTTCCACACCTGGCTGCCGGACGCGCACGTCGAGGCGCCGACGGCGGGCTCGGTCATCCTCGCGGGCGTCCTCCTGAAGATGGGAACGTACGGATTCCTCCGGTTCTCGCTCCCGCTCTGCCCCGACGCCCTCTTCTCGAAGGCGCGCTTCCTCGGGCTCACGACCGTGGGCTGGGTCGCGGCCCTGTCGATCGTCGGCATCGTCTACGGCTCGATGGTCGCGATGGTCCAGAAGGACATGAAGAAGCTCGTCGCGTACTCGTCGGTCGCGCACCTCGGCTTCGTCATGCTCGGCCTCTTCGCGCTCAACAACGCGGGCATCCAGGGCGGCATCCTGCAGTCCATCAACCACGGGCTCTCGACGGGCGGCCTCTTCCTTCTCGTCGGCATCGTGTACGAGCGGACGCACACCCGCATGATCGCGGACTACGGCGGCCTCTCGGGCGTCATGCCCGTCTACGCGATGCTCTTCATGATCATCCTCCTCGCCTCGATCGGCCTGCCGCTCCTGAACGGGTTCGTCGGCGAGTTCACGATCCTCACGGGAGTCTTCCTCGCGGACTGGCGGTGGGCGGCGTGGGCGAGCCTCGGCGTCATCCTCGGCGCCGCCTACATGCTCTGGCTCTACCAGCGCGTCTTCTTCGGCGAGATCACGCACGAGAAGAACAAGGCGCCTCGAGGACGTGAACCTGCGCGAGATCCTCACGCTCGCGCCCCTCATCGTCATGTGCCTCTGGATCGGCGTCTATCCGAAGCCGTTCTTCGAGATGACGGCGAAGTCGGCCGAGAAGATCGTGGCGACCGTCGCGGCGCCGGGGCTGCGCCACGCGGCCCGGGAGGCCGCGCCTCGCCTCGCGGCCGCGACGTCCCCGGGAGCGACCTCCGGCCGCGGCTGCGCCGCGGCTGCCGCGGCGGCCGCGCCCGCCGCCGTGGCGGAGGTCAAGTAGGCCGTGCCGTTTCCCGCGGGCGACACGCTCCTCATCCTGCCGGAGCTCTTCCTGACGACGGCCGCCTCGGTCGTCCTCCTCTGGGCGACGTTCGTGAGCCGCGCCGAAGGAGCGCGCCCTCGCCCTCTTCTCGGTCGGCGCCCTCGCCGTGACGGGCCTCCTGCTGTTCGTGTCCGCGCGGCTGTCGGGAACGCTTCCGCGAGCCGCATTCGGCGGCATGTTCGTCGATGGACCGCTTCGGCCTGTACTTCAAGGCAATCCTATCCTCGTGGTCGGGATCGTGACGATCCTGTTCTCGCTGCGATTCGTCGGCGTGTCGCCCTACCCGGGCGGCGAGTACTACGGCCTGATCCTCTTTTCGACGGTCGGCATGCTCTTCATGGCCTCCGGAACGCACCTCGCCTCGATCGTGGTCGCGCTCGAGCTGATGGCGCTCTCGCAGTACGTCCTCGCGGGCTATTTCAAGCGCGAGACGAAGTCCCTCGAGGCGGCCGCGAAGTACTTCGTCCTCGGAGCGTTCTCGTCGGGCGTCCTCATCTACGGGATCTCTCTCGTCTACGGCGCCGCGGGAACGCTCTCTCTCGCGGGCATCGCGACGGCCTTCGCGGCGGCGAAGCCGCCCGTCTTCCTCGTCGTCGGGATCATCCTCGTCGGCTGCGGCATGTTCTTCAAGATCGCGTCGGCGCCCTTCCACGTGTGGGCGCCCGGACGTGTACGAGGGCGCGCCCACGCCGATCTCGGCGTTCTTCGCGGTCGGGCCGAAGCTCGCGGCGTACGCGATCTTCGCCCGCATCTTCTTCGTCGGGATTCGGCCCGCGCGCCGGCGACTGGTCGGCGATCATCGCGGCCTCGGCCGCGCTCACGATGGTCGTCGGGAACGTCGGCGCGCTCATGCAGACGAACGTCAAGCGGCTCCTCGGCTATTCGTCCATCGGACACGCCGGCTACGCGCTCCTCGGCCTCCTGGCCTACGGGGACGCGAGCGGCATCGGACTCTGGTCGATCCTCGTCTACCTCCTCGCGTACGCGTTCATGAACCTCGGCGCCTTCGGCCTCGTGATCCTCCTCGAGTCGAAGGGCTACGCCGGAGAGAGCGTGGACGACTTCAACGGCCTCGCGCCGCAAGAACCCGTGGCTGGCCGCCGCGATGCTCGTCTTCCTGCTCTCGCTCGCCGGGATCCCGCCCACGGCGGGATTCGTCGGGCAAGTACTTCCTGTTCTCGGCGGCGATGAAGGCGGGCTGGTTCTGGCTCGCGCTCCTCGCGGTCCTCATGTCGGCCGTCTCGCTCTTCTACTACTTCCGGATCGCGCGCGCGATGTACCTCGTCGACGGCGAGGGCACGCTCCACTGGCGCGAGGAGCCCGCCGTGTCCGCGGCGATCGCGCTCTGCGCGGCGGGAACGCTCGCGATGGGCATCCTGCCCGGACCGTTCGTTCAGTTCGCCCGGACGTGTCTCCTGCCGTTCGGGCCGTGAGCGACGACGGCCCTCGCGGCGGCCCGGACATCCCGGCGATTCTTCGGAGACGTCCTGACGTTCGGCTGGGTGCTCCCGGCGGCGATCGCGGCGGGGGCGGGTCTCGGCTACCTCGGGGACCGCGTTCTCGGCATCTTCCCGGTGCTGACGGCCACGTTCGGCGTCCTCGGCTTCGCCGCGGGCCTCCGGCAGATCTACCGGGAGTCGGGGACGCTTGCCGGCGGCGGCAAGGGACCCCGGGAGTGACGGGCGAGGCCGCTCCGGCGCGCCTCCTGGCCGAACCCGGGCTTTTTCCGCCTGGCGGCGATCCTCGGCCTTCTCGGGGCCATCGGCGCTCGCGGCGCTCGGCAGGTTCCAGGCCGCCCTCGCCTTGACTCTCGGGGCGGCCGTGGCTATCGTCTCGGCGCTCTGGCTGTCGGATCTCGTCGGTCGCTTCAAGGCGCCCGCACCGGGTGCGCCAGCCCGATTCGACTGGAAATTCGGGCTCAAGGCCGTTCTCCGGTACGCCTTCGTCGGTCTCGTCCTTTGGGCGACCGTGCGGGCGCTGCCGGCCGACGTCCGGTGGGTTGTCGTGGGCCTCTCGACGGTGGTCGCCGCGGTGGTGATCGACGGGCTCCGCGAGCTCCTCGACGGACGCCGGAGCGGGACGGGTACGGCCCAGTGAGGGCGGGGACGACGTGCACCACGAGCATTCGATATTCTTCGGGTTCTTCAACGCCCTCCTGACCCGCCTTCTCGGTCCCGTCGAGAGCGCGCCGTCCTGGTGGCGCGACGGGATCACGCTCGGCGGCTTCCACGTCGGCGGGATCGCGCCCCGCGGAGAGCACGGCGAGCTCCTCGGCTGGATTCCGGACCACATCGCCATGGCGATCGTCGTCTTCCTGTTCTGCGCGGTGTTCTTCTTCCTCGCGTCCCGGAGCTACCGCAAGGACGCGCCCGGCTCCGGCGCAGAACGTGCTCGAGGTCTTCGTGGACTTCCTGCGCGACCTCATCAAGGAGAACATTCCGCACCACGGCGAGAAGTACCTGCCGATCGCGGGCGCGTTCTTCTTCTTCATCTTCCTGTGCAACTTCTGCGGGCTCTTCTTCTTCCTGCAGCCGCCGACGGCGAACCTGAACGTCACCTTCGCGCTCTCGATCACGTGCTTCCTCTTCTTCAACGCCGCCGGCGATCCGGGCGCACGGGTTCTTCGGCTACCTCAAGCACTTCCTCGGCCCGATGCTCGTGCTGGCGCCGCTCATGTTCCTGATCGAGATGATCGGCAACTTCGCGCGCGCCCTTTCGCTCTGCCATGCGTCTCTACGGGAACATCTACGGCGAGCACACGGCCAGCAGCATTTTCGCGGGCCTCGTTCCGATCGTCGTGCCGTGGCCGATGATGGCGCTGGGCATCTTCACGGCGCTGCTCCAGGCGTACGTCTTCACGCTTCTCACCACCGTCTACCTGGGCGGAGCGACCGCCCATGAGCATTGAGTTTGACGGAATCGACTGTCCCGATCACGAAAGGAGCCCCCGACATGTCCAAGAGAATCCTCCCGGCCGGCGCCCTCGCGGCTCTGGCCCTCCTCCTCCCGAATCTCGCCCTCGCCCAGGAAGCCGCGAAGGCCGGCGGCGGCGCGGGTTGGGGCCACCTCTCGGCCGCGATCGCGATCGGCCTCGCGGCGTTCGGCGGCGCGATCTCCCAGGGCCGCACGGCCGTCGCGGCCTGCGAGGGAATCGCGCGGAATCCGGGCGCGGGCGCCTCGATCCGCGCGATGGCCTTTCTTGCCCTCGTCCTCATCGAGTCGCTGGTCATTTACGCCCTCGTCATCGCCTTCGTCATCAACGGCAAGTAAGTCCCTCTCCTCCAGGAAGATGTCGAGGTCCGGCCCCGGGCTTCCGGGGCCGTTTTCGCACGCCGCGAAGCCAAAAGCGGTGCGGTTTACGTATTGCATGGGGAGAGACTGGAGCCCGAGATGGCCGTTTCCGCACCTCCAAGCCTCCTCCGTCCCCTTCGTCCTGGAACTTCAGGAGCGGTGAGCTGCCCTACGCGGACGCCCTCTACGGGTCCGCCCTCCGGCTGACGCGAAACCGGCAGGACGCCGAGGATCTCCTGCAGGAGACGTATCTCAAGGCGTTCGCGCACTACGACGGCTTCACCGAGGGAACGAACCTCAAGGCGTGGCTCTTTCGCATCCTCAAGAACGCCTTCATCAACGGCTACCGGCACACGAAGGCCGGCCCGAAGGAGGTCGATCTCGGTGCGGGCGGGGACGAGGCTCTCGAGGCCGCCGGTTCGAAGGTGCGCGAAGCCGGAACCGGCTCCACTCCCGAGGAGAGCCTGCTGGCCGCGACGCTCGATCGGGGAGTGGCCGACGCGCTCGCGGCTCTGCCCGAGGACTTCCGCCTCGTCGTCGAGCTCGTCGACCTGCAGGATTTCTCCTACCGCGAGGTGGCCGACATCCTGGAGGTGCCGCTCGGCACCGTGATGTCGCGACTCTACCGGGGTCGCCGCCTGCTCGAGTCGGCGCTCCTCGATTACGGCCGCCGCCGCCATTACTTCGGCACGGACGAGCCCACGAGGACGCGGCTCGCTTCCGCGGGTCCGGGCACACCCCGGGCCAGAAGCAGCCGGGATCCCGTCACCCTGTCGGAATACCGGCGGCGCCGCGAACGTTAGACACTCCGGGCGAGATGATGATGGATTGCCGGACGGCGAGCCTCCTGATCGAGGCTTACCACGACGACGAGCTGGAGCTCGTGGACGCGGCCCAACTCCTCGCGCATCTGGAAGAGTGCCCGGCGTGCCGCGAGCGCTGCGAGGAGGCGGGGAGGCTCCGCGAGACGTTGAAGACCTGCCGGCCCGTGGACCGGTGCCCGGAGGAGCTCGCCCGGCGCCTCGCCCGGCGCCTCGACGTGCCCGTGAAGCGGCGGCGGACTTTTCCGCGATCCGTCACGATCGTCTTCGCCGCTGGCTGCGGAATCGCCGTGGGTTGGGCGGCGGTGCGCTTCCGGACGCCCGTGGCGCACGGCCTCGCGCTCGCGAGCGTGGCCCGGCGGGTCGAGGGAGAGCTCGTGTGCCTGCGCTGCGCGATGGGCCGCGGACTCCCGGGCTCGCGGCTGGATGGAACGCCTCATCGGCCGCTCCTCCTCACGTCGGATGGGAAGCTCTTCATCGTGCGCTCGCAGAGTCCGGCGGGCGCCCGCCTCGAGGCGGACGGCCCGGCGCGCCGCCACGTCGCCGTCATGGCCCGCCTCGACGACTCGAGCGGCCTGGCCGACGTCGTGGACGTGCTTTCCCGATCCCCCGGTTGCGCCCTCGGCCTCTTCCGTGTCCTCCGTTTCTTCGGTCGCGCGCTAGGCGAGCGGGCTCAAGCGCTTCTCGAAGAGGATCGACTCGCGCGTGCCGTCTCCGACGGTGACCGGCACGAGGTCCACGACGCGGAATCCGTAGAGCCAGAAGAGGTGCGGGCCGGCGGGTGACGCGGCGAACGAGCGCGCGCGGAGGACGAGCCGTCGCCGTTCGCGGCACGCCTCGATGCCGCGGAAGAGCAGCTCGCGGCCGACGCCTCCGTTCCGCTCGGACGCGTCGACCATGAGCCAGTCGAAGCGCGCGGTGTCCGGGTCCACCGCGTCCCGGGCGACGAGCAGCACGCCCACGAGCCGGCCGTCGCGCTCGGCGGTCAGGAAGACGTCGTGCTCCGGGTCGAACGCGGCCGCGTGCGCCGCCGCCTCGGCCCGGACGACCGCGCCGACGGCCGGGTCGTACTCCTCCGAGACGACGCGCTCGAGGAAGGCCCGGGCCGCGACGAGTCCGTCGGTCCCGCGGCTCCGGTAGACGACGTCTCCCGGCACGCTCACATCCTGTCCGGCACCGGCACGCCGAGAACGCCGAGGACGTCCGCGAGGTGGACGGAGACGACCTGGAGCGCGGCGCGGCGCGCCCGGCGCGTCGTCTCGTCCTTCTCCTGCGCGATCGGGTGCGTGTGGTACAGGTGGTGAAAGCCCGCCGCGACCGCGAGCGCGTGCCGGACGAGGAGCGACACCTCGAGCGATCTCGGCCACCTTCTCGAGCGTGTCGAGCGTGCGGGAGCACGTCCTGACGACGTCCCAGAGCCCGTCGTCGAGCGCCGACGCGGGAAGAGCGTCGAGGCCGTCGATCTCCGCGGCGTCGAGGCGGCCCGTGAGACCCGGTCTCCTCGAGCTTTCGAAAGATGTTCGCGGCGCGCACGGCGGCGTACTGGAGGTAGGGCCCCGTGTCGCCCTCGAAGGCGAGCGCCTCGTCGAGGTCGAACGCGATGACCTTGTTCCGCGAGAATCGCGTCATGTAGACGCGCAGCGCGCCGACCGCGATCGCCTCGGCCCGGCCCGGCCTCGGGAGGCTCGCTCGCGCGAGCCTGGATCTGGTCCTTCGCCTTCTCGACGAGCTGGTCGAGGAGATCGTCGGCCTTCACGCCGAGCCCGCGGCGGCCCGACATCTCGACGAAAGGACGCGCGCGATCCTCGTCCGTGAGCTCGACGCCGAGCGCCTCCGCGGAAGCCGGCGTCAGCGCGACCATCTCGTACGCGAAGTGGACGGACCGGTCGGCGGCCTCGGGGAAGCCGGCGCGCCGGACCGCCTCGCTTGACGACCTTCTGGGGATACGACTGGCGCACGTCGATGACGTTGATGACGTCGGTGCCGTGGCCGAAGCGCCCGCGGGCCGAGAGGTCGGCGCCCTCCTCGTCGTGCCGGGTCCGGTAGAGCGGCGAGACGCCGTCCGAGGCGTGGAACTCGGGCGAGCCGTCGACGTCGCGGTACGGGACCTCCTCGTACTCGAAGTCGATCCCGAGGACGCCGAGCTTCCAGAGCTGGTACGCGACGTCCTTTCCGGTGTACGTGACCGTCCCGTTCGAGCGCACGAGGATCTTGTCCGCGTCCTCCATGCCCTCGAACTCCGGCGCGCCCTCGAGAGGCATGACCCAGCAGCCCGCGTTCTTGCCCTCCGTCTCGAGCCGCGCGGCGCCGGCCTTCTTCAGGAGCTCGAAGGCCTTCACCCAGAAGCGGCGCCCGAGGATGTCGCTCTCGCGGGGCAGGAGGTCGTAGTTCACGCCGACGCGCTCCATCGTGAGGAGATGGCAGCGCACGACGGCGTCGGCGAGGCGCCCAGCGAGCGCGGCCGTGGCGGCCGCCGTCTTCGTCGAGGTCGTCGCCCGTGGCGGCGCCCTCGATGGCGTGGAGCGTCGCGCGCCGCTTCTCCTCGAGCGAGGGATCGGCCGCGTAGCTCTTCACCGCGAGCGCGTAGAGGTCCCACGCGAGGTCGCCCAGCCGGCGCGGCGCGACGCCGGGCGCGTGCGTCGGGGAAGGCGTCCAGGATCTCCCGGATCTCCTCGCCGAGGCGCTTCGCGCGGGAGCTCTCGACGAGATCCGCGGGGTTCTGGAGCGCGACGACGACGTCGGCCACCTGCACGCCCGTGTCGTCGAGATAGTTCTGGACCTCGACCCGCCGGCCGAGCCGCTTGAACGTGCTCACGAGGACGTCGCCGAGGACGGCGTTCCTCAGGTGGCCGATGTGCGCGGCCTTGTTCGGGTTGATGTTCGTGTGCTCGACGATGAGCTTGCCGGCCCCCGCGGGCACGGCGGGCGCCGCCGTGTCCGGCGGCGAGCATCGCCCGGAGGACGCGCGGGCGGTCGAGGAAGAAGTTGAGATAGCCGCCGCCCTCGACCGAACGCCTGACGACGAGAGCGGGCAGCGCGAGGGCGGGCGCGAGCTCCTCGGCGATCTTCCGCGGCGGCCGCTTCAGAACCTTCGCGAGCTCGAACGCCACGGGGCAGGCGAGGTCGCCCAGCTCGACCTTCGGCGGCGTTTCGAGGACGATGCGCGGCGCCTCCACGCCGAAGACGCGGCGGCAGGCCTCCGAAACGGCGCTCTCGAGCTCGCGTTTGAGGCCGGGAATCACGCGGCGGCGCCCCTCTCGGCGGCTCGAGCTCGTCTTGCGCACATGGCGGCGCGGATTCTCGCACGTCGTAAGATTCCCCCGTGCGACGAGGACGATTCCGTCGTGCGGGAAGCCCTCGTCCGCGTGACTCCCGAGCGCGCGTTCTCCGCCTTCGTGAACGTCTCCGACGTGCTCGCGTGGCTCGCGGACGGCGCCGTGATCGGACCGAGGCCCGGCGGGAACTGGGCGCTCGGCTGGTATGCGGATCCGGATTCCGACGCCGGCTACAGCTCGATCGGCCAGTTCGAGGTCTTCGACCCGGGCCGCCGCTTCGTGGTCTCGAATCTCGTGTTCTCGACGCCGGAGGGAGAGTCCTTCGGCGGGATGCGCCTCGTCGTGGAGTTCGAGAGGACGCCCGAAGGCACGCGCGTCACGGTGACGCAGTCGGGCTTCGAGGAGACCGCGGCGTGGAGCGCCTATCGCGACCGGCTCGGCCCCGGCTGGGAGCGAATGCTCGCCGACCTGAAGGGGTGGCTCGAAGAAGGCCGGAAGCTTCCCGGGCGCTAGCGAGCTAAAATGACCGGTTTCCACTCTCGGAAATGGAGCTCTCCATGATCCTCTGCCGCGCCGCCCTCGCGGTCCTGTTTCTTATCGCGACCGACGTTTCGGGCGCCGGCCTCGAGCGCTACAAGGACTGGAGCAAGTCCCCGGAATTCACCTTTCTCGCGACCGACGCCGAGCAGAAGGCCTGGAAGAAGATCACGTTGGACGAGGATGCCGACCGCTTCGTCCAGCTCTTCTGGGCGAAGCGCGATCCGGACCTCAAGACACCGGTCAACGAGTTCAAGATCGTCTTCGACCAGCGCGTGAAGGAAACCGACCAGCTTTTCACGCTGCTGCGCATCCGCGGCGCGCTTACCGAACGCGGGAAGCTCTACATTCTCCTCGGTCCGCCAAAGACCCTCTCCAGGCTGGCTGGTATCAAATCGCAGCCGCTTGCCACAGTGGGGTCAAGCGCCGACGCGGACGCGGGAACCGCCCCCGGACAGATCCCACCTCCGAACGATCCCGGAACGTCGATCGGCGAGAGCGTCGTGACGTTCACGTACGAGGCCGAGCAGCTTCCCGAGTGGGCGTCCGTGAAGTCGTTCACGGCGCAGTTCGTCGTCGAGGGGTCGAGAGACTTCGTCGCCGGCAAGAACGGCGGCGACGTGAATTCGCCTCGAGGTCAAGGCGCGCACCGCCTCTCTTCGCAACCCCGGTCTCAAGGAGCCTCCGCACTTCCGGACGGCAGCGGAGATCGAGGCCGAGATGAGGACGGCCGAGTTGGCGGCCGCCGAGGCCCTGAAGGGCCCGACCCTGTCCGCGCCCGTGCGGCAAGTGCTCGAAGGGATGCTATCGAAGGAGGATGCGGGGGCCCTGACCGTCTTTCCGATCACGGTGCGGGAGGGCGCGACCCGTGTCCAGGTCCAGTTCTTTGTGCCGGCTCCCACCGGGGCGCCGGGTCCGGACGCGAAGCTCGCGATCCTCGTCCAGAACAAGGCCGGCGCTGACGCGGCGCGTCTCGAGGAGGTCACGGGGTTCGACCCGAACCCCGGTGGATTCCTGGCGGACCGTTTCTTCGCCGTGCCCCAGGGCGAGTACGCGGTGGCGGCAGCCGTGTTCGACGCCTCGGGCAAACTCGTCGCATCCGCGAAGCGCTCGGCCACGGTCGTGGCCGCGGGAGCGGACTTCTCCCTTTCTCCTCTCGTGATCGCTTCGACTTTTTCTCCTGTACCGAAGGGCAAGGGCGAGGAAGCCTTCACGGTGAACGGCCATCACTTCGTGACGAAGGGCGGGCGGCTCGACCCGGGGGACGGCCTGTCGTTCGTCATCCGCGTCTACAACCCGGCGGTGGATCCCACCTCGAAGACGATGCGTCTTTCCCGCACCGTGAAAATCAAGGCAAAAGGCGCTCCCGCGATGGACGTCCCCCAGCCGGCGGACGATCCGATTCCCGTCCCGGATTCGAAGGAACCGCGGGGCATTCTCACGGTCGACCTGGCGGCAGTGCTCATCGACAGCAATCTCGGCGAATACCTGAGGAAGGCCGGCGACTACGATCTGAAAGTCTCGATCACGGACGAGGTGTCGAAGAAGACGGTCGAGACCAGCGCGACGTTCACCGTGACCGGGACGCTCCCGCCGAAGAAGAAGTAAGGGCCAGGGTCCCGGGGATCAGAAACGCGCGTCTTTCGGGAAGAGCCGGCGCCCCTCCTTCCGGAGCTGCTCTTCTCCCTTCGCGTCCTCGGTCGCGCGGAACGTGCGCATGCCGAGGAGGAACGCCTCCGGCGTGGGCTGGCGCGTGACGAGCTGGATGACGACACGGCGGGCGTCCTCGCGCCGGCCGACGGAAGCGTACAGAGCGGACAGGGAGACGCGCGCGTCCAGGCGGTCGGGGTAGAGCCGGATCTCCTCGAGGAACTCCTTCTCGGCCTCGGCGCGCGCGCCCCTGGCGCGCGAGGACGTCACCGCGCAGCATGTGAAGGCCCGACTGGACGAGCTTGTCGCCTGCCGAGAGAGCCGCCGCCGCGTCGGACCAGCGCTGCGCCTCGGCGAGATCGTTCCTCTGGACGGCGAGCCGCCCGAGGACGAGCGCGCCGCGCACCTTCGCCTTGCCCGTGCCGTGGTCGAACGCTCTCCGCGCCGCGGTCTGCGCCGTCGGCGTAGTCTCCCTTCCCGAGCGCCGCCCGCGCCGCGATGTCGTCGGCCGCGGGGTCGCCGAGAGCGCCGGAGGGCCTCGCGCGTGGCGCGCCGCCTCGTCCCACTTCCCGAGCTGCAGGCACAGGTTCGCGACCTCGGTCACGTACGGCGCGCGCGCCGCCTCCGGCGCGAGGTCGACCGTCTTCTTGAGGGCCTGCGAGCGCCTCCTCGGGGCGCCCCAGCTCGAGCAGGGCCTTCGAGTCCATGTCCCAGACGTCGAGCATCCGCGGGTTTTCCGCGAGCAGCTTCTGAAAGATCTCGTGGGCCTTCGCCGGCGTTCTCCGGCGTGAGGTCGCCGAGACCCGTGCGGAGCTCCTCGAATGTCCTGATGCGGTCCTTCGGGTCGTCGAGCGAGCCTCCCGTTGCGGACGACGGGCCCGCGCTCAGGTAGCCGAGCGACGCGAGCTTCTTGCGCGCCTCGGGATCGAGATCGCCCGCGGACTCGAACGCGGGCTGCCGCTTCTCGCATTTCGGCCGAGCGCGCGGAGCGCATCCGGCTTTTCGGCGAATCGGTTCGTCCGTCTCGCTCCGGTCCGCCGTGACGTCGTAGATCTCGGGCTTCGGCGCCTCGATGTAGTGCCAGCGGCCGTCGAAGAGGGACGACAGCTCGCTCCAGCCGAAGTGGATCCGCGGGAAGAACGTCTCGGAGAGGATGCGCCGCGGCGGGCCGGCGCGCCGGCGCGAGGTCGAGGAGCGACGACGGTGCCGGCGGGAGGCGTGAAGCCCGCGAGGTCGACCGCCTCGGCGACGGTCGTGAAGACGTCGCTGAGCGCCGCAGGCGTCGCGACGGTCGTGCCTGGCCCTCCGGCCGCCGGGGAGCTTCACGAGGAGCGGAACCTGGAGCGTCTCGCGGTAGAGGAACATCCCGTGCTCGGACTCGCCGTGCTCCCCGAGCCCCTCTCCGTGGTCCGAGAGAAAGACGATGAGCGAACCGTCGTAGAGGTCGTGCTCCTTCAGGAAAGCGACGAAGCGTCCCGACGATCGCGTCGGCGGCCGCGATCTCGCCGTCGTACGGCGCGGACGGCGTAGCGGGTCTTGAAGGGCTCGGGCGGCTCGTACGGCGTGTGCGGCTCGTAGAGGTGGAGGAACGCGAAGAGCTTTCCGGCGACGGACGCGTCTCGAGCCAGGCCTCGAGCCGGGCCTCGGTCTCGGCGCCCGCGCGCTGGACGCGCCCGAGCGCGGCCTTGCCTTCCGCCGGCTCGACGTCGTCGTCGTAGAAGTCGAAGCCGCGCGAGATGCCGCTGACTCGCCCTTGAGGACGAAGCACGAGACGGCGCCGCCCGTCGCGTAGCCCTCCTTCTTCAGCAGCTCGGCGAGCGTCGGCACGTCCGGCTTGAGGTGGTAGCCGAGGTTGTCGTGGAGGCCGTGGGCCGCCGGCTCGCGCCCGGTGAAGATCGAGGCGTGCGAGGGGAGCGTGAGGGGTGCGTGCGACCAGGCCTGCTCGTAGAGGATCGAGTCCTTCCTCAGCGCGTCGAGGGCGGGCGTCTCGACGCCCGTGTAGCCGTAGGCCGGGAGGTGGTCCGAGCGGAGCGTGTCGACGCTGATGAGGATCACGGGAGCGCCGGGAAAGGTCTCCAGACGGCGCGCTTCGGCGGCAGCCAGCGAAGAGAAGCGGGAGCGCCGCGGGCGGCAATCGCGATGCGGGGACTTGTTGCACCGGGCGAGTATCCGCCAGGGCTCCCGAAAAAGAAGAGCCGGGCCAAGAGCCCGGCTCCCGAAACGAGAGGACGCAGAGACTAGAAGCGGATGCCGGCGGAGATGCGGAACGCGCGGGGCGTCTGGTAGCCCGTGACGCTCGTCGCCGTGCCGAAGAGCGGGCCGTAGTCCCAGTTCTTGGTCTTGTCGGCCGGGTCGGTGCGCTTCACGGGCTGCTCCGTGAACGGATTGAACTTCGCGAAGTTCGCCGACTGCTGCAGGTTCGTCACGACGGCCGTGTTGACGACCACGACGCCCTGGTTGTTGAAGACGTTTATGACCTGGGGCGACAGGAACACCTCGACGTCCGCGAGCGCATGGAACTTGAAGCCGAAGTTGAGCGCGAGATCGGTGCGGTTGATCGTGGGGGTGCGGAAGGCGTCGCGCGCCGTGAAGTAGTAGTTCTCGCTCGAGGGTGGCCCCTTGTAGCCGAGGGCTGCCGCGTTCGGGACGTAAGCGGCCGTCGCGATGGTGCCCACGGCGCCGTACGGCGTGCCCGTGTCGAGGCTGTGGAGGAAGCTGACGCTCATCGTGCTGAAGCGCCGAGGGCACCGGGATGTCATAGGTGCCATAGAGCCGCACCTTGTGCCGCTGGTCGATCAGAAGATCCCCGTTGGGCAGGTTCCACGCCGGGTCGAAGTACTCGGGATAGCTGTGGATCGTCGACGAGATTGGCCCGTTGTTGCTCGTCTCGCCGTCGAAGTTGCCGTAGGCGTGGGACCACGTCCAGTTCCCGCCGAAAAGGAGGCGGTCGGTCGCGCGGTAGCTGGCTTGCGTGTTGAGCCCGACGTACTTGCGGCTCACGTCGTTCGTGTTCTCCGTGAGCGCGAAGTCGAACTGCCGTCCGAACGGATCCGAGACGGTCCCCGTGGTCGTGTCGGTGCGCGAAGAGTAGAAGTTGCTGTACTTGCGGTACACCCCGTCCACCCGGAAAACGCCGCGCTTGCCGATGCTGCCGTTCACGCCCGCCGTGAACTCCTCGGCGCTGGGCGAGATCAGCGTGCCGTTGATGCCGGCCGTGAGGCCCGGGATGCTGGGCGCGGACGCGAACTTGAGCGTGCCGGCGGCGAGGTTCGTGTTGTACCAGTCGAAGATGCTCTGGATCGCCGCATCTTGCGTGATCGAGCTGGGACAGAGGCGTCTGGTCGTTCACGCCGACGTTGATGGCGGGTCCGTTGTACTGGTAGCGGAACGTCTGCGGCTGCCCCGCGGCCGAGGTCCCGTCCGCGATGTTGTTGGCGATGGCCTGCACGTACTTGCCGTAGTAGAAGTTCACGCGCAGGTCGCCCTTCCCCGTCACGTCGTACACGACGCCGAGGCGCGGGCTCCACGCGCTGTCGTTCGCCGTCGTGACCCCCGCGCTGTTCTTGCCGTTGTTCTTGTCGTAGCGGAGGCCGAGGTTCGCGGTCAGCCGGTTCGTGACCTGCCAGGAGTCGTTCAGGAAGATGCCGTACGTGACGAAGGCCGTGTCCTGCGCGAGCTGGGCGATGGGGTTGTACTGGAAGACCGTCGACGAGCCGACGTTGTTCCAGACGGGGTAGATGACGCCGTCGCGGATGTACGTCGTCGTGCCCTGCACGCGGTAGTCGCTGCCCGACTGGTGGTTGTTCGCGTTCCGGATGTCGTTGTAGTGGTCGTAGCCGGCGACGATGGTGTGCGAGCCGAGCTCCTTGCTCGAGAGGAAGTAGCTGGCCTTGGCGAGGTAGTTCTCGTTGTTGCGCAGCTCGTCCTCGCAGGTGCCGCAGAACGTCGACGTGTGGTACCGCGTACCGTTCTGGACGTCCTGCAGGAGCGTGCCCCTGATGATGTCCGTGAACGGGGAGCCCGGTCCCGTGGAACGTGAACTCACGCCTGCTGTACTGCCCGTCGAGGAACAGGTTCGGGGTCAGCGTTCCCGCGTAGTTTCCCGAATAGAGCTGCTGCGGTTGCGTGCTCGTGTAGAGGCTTTCCAGGTCCATGACGCTGAACTGGAATCCGTTGACGTTCGTCTGGTTGATCTTCTGGTACGCGCCGGTGAGGGTGTGCTGCGGCGTGATCGAGAATGTCAGCTTGCCCTCGTAGCGCTCTTCGGTCGGACCGCCGATGAACGGGATCTTCGTGATGACCGTCTGGTTCCCGCCCTGGTCCGAGCGGTCGTTGTACCGGAACCCGCCGAAGAACCACAGGTGATCCTTGACGAACGGTCCGCCGAGGGTCGCCTCGTACGTGGGAATCACCTTCTGCACGCGGGTCTCCCTGGCGGGGGAGACGGCGGACCAGGCGTCGTTCGCGAAGGAGGTCCGGAACGAGCCGCTGAACACGTTGCCGCCCGACTTCGTGATGACGTTCACGACGCCGCCCGAGAAGCGGCCGTACTCGGCGCTGATCGCGGCCGTGGACGTCGTCGTCTCCTGGACGGCGTCCTCGATGTAGAGACCGAGCGGCTGTCCGCGGAGGTTCTCGTTCACGACGACGCCGTTCACGAGGAAGAGGCTCTCGTACGATTGGGCGCCCGAGATCGTGATGGTCGCGACGTTGGCGTTCGATCCGGGCCCGTTGCTGTTCACTCCCGGGGAGAGAAGCACCGCGGCCTGGAAGGTGCGCGCCACAGGCAGCTTGTCGAGCGTGGCGGCCGTGAACGTGGTGGAGACCTTCTGCGTCTGCGAGATCGTCTCCTGACTCGCCGTCACCGTGGCTTCCGCCGCGACCGAGCTCAGGCGCATGTTCGCGTCGAGCCGGGTCGTCTGCGCGGCGTTCAGCTTGATGCCCTGCTTGTGAGTCTGAAACCCCGTGAGCTCGAACGTGACGGCGTACTCTCCGGCCGGGAGCAGCGGCAGGATGTAGTCTCCGTTCGCGGACGAGACCGTCGAGCGCGTCCCCTGAAGGGCCGGAGACGTTACGGAGACCCTGACGCCCGGCAGGTCCGCGCCCTCGTTCGTTACCGATCCGGTCAGGGTCGCCCACGAGCCTTGCTGGGCAAGGCCTGGCTGGGCGGGGAGCAGCAGAAGGGCGGTGGAGACGAACAGAGCGAGGATTCCGAAAGACCGGAGTCTTGGCTTTCTCATGCGTTTTCTGCCTCCATGGTGATGAAGATCAAGAAAGGAAGTGGATTCGATACAGTAACCGGGCTGCGCCTGCACACGCGCCACCTGTTAAAACACCCCTCCAAACGCGACTGAGTCGCAAAGTGTAGCACTTGCCGTGCCGCCCGGTTTCATCCCCGTCCCCCAGGCGAACACATGCCGGATGAACGGTTTGGCGCCAGTGGTGTGCCGCTCTTGCCGGCCCTCGAACGGATTTCAGGATGACCATCCGGCGGCTTGGATCGAAGGTCGACAGCGTCTCCGGCGGCCCTTGGCCCGTGTGCATTGAGGTATATTCGCGAGGTTGCCGAGACCGAGGCGAGGGACCGCGTCCCGCGCCCGCAACCGGGAGAAAATCACCCATGAAACGCACGGTTGGTTCCGCTCTCTCTCTGCTCCTCCTCGCTTTCGCCGCGGCGCTCCCGACGCTCGCGGCCCTGGACAAGTACAAGGACTGGGACAAGTCGCCCGAATACGCGTATCTCGCGACGGACGACGAGAAGAAGGAGTGGAAGAAGATCGCGTCGGACCAGGATGCCGAGAAGTTCGTCGCTCTCTTCTGGGCGCGGCGGGATCCGGATCTGAAGACGCCGGAGAACGAGTTCCGCGAGCGTTTCGAGACCCTCGCCAAGAAAGCCGACGAGCTATTCCCGCTCGGAAGAAAGCGCGGAGCGCTCACCGAGCGCGGCAAGGCGCTGATCCTCATCGGCCCCCCGAAGGCGATCGCACAGAAGGCCGACTCGTCCGCCTCCGCGGCCCCCGGCGCAGCCACGGCGCCGGGATCGCGCGAGGACATCGGGGCGCTCGGGAGCGCCGGCGCGACGACGACCTTGACGCAGTTCATCTACGAGAAGTCCCAGCTCCCTTCCTGGGCGGAAATCCCGACGCTCGAACTGAGGTTCCAGGTGGATCTCGGGCTCGGGGTCGAGCGCTTCGTCGACGGCGTCGGCCCCGCGAAGCGGCTCGAGACGAAAGCGGCGCAGGTGGCGCTCGTGAACCCGCAGCTCAAGGAGCTGCCGGTGTACAAGACGAAGGAGCAGGTCGCCGCCGAGCACAAAGCGGCCGCCGACAAAGCCGCCGATGAGTCCAAGGGGCCCGCGCTGTCGGAGGGGGCTCGGGCGACGCTCGAAGGCCTCGCGAAAGAGCCGTTCGGGGCGCCTGGCGCTGCTGCCCGTTTCGTATCGCGACGGCGCGACGCGCCTCATGGTCCAGCTCTTCGTTCCGGGGTCCGCAGCCGGGACGGGCGACGGGACGAAGCTCCTGATTCTCGCGCGCGACAAGGACGGCAAGGACGTGATCCGCCTCGAGGAGCCCGCGGCGCTCCAGAAATCGAAAGCCGACTTCTTCGCGGACCGATCGTTCCGGATCGTCCCGGGCGACTACGACGTCGCCGCCGCGCTCGTGGACGCGACCGGGAAGGTGCTCACCTCCGGGAGGCGGCCCGTCGCCGTTCCGGGGCTCCCGTCGGAATTCGCGGCCTCGCAGCTGCTCGTGGCCGTCAACGACTTTCCGGTCGACGCCCCGAAACCCGACGAGCCGTTCACGTTCTCGGCGCGGCGTTTCGTCGTGAAGAGCGACGGCCGAGTCGAGCCGACGGACGGCCTCTCGTACGCGACGCGCCTTTACAACCCGCCGGTCGACCCGGTCACGCGGACCGTCACACTCAAGAGGACCCTGAAGATCAAGCCCAAGGGACAGCCGCCGATCGATGTCTCGATGCCGCCGGAGGAGCCCGCGAAGGTGCCCGATCAGCAGGAGGCCGGCGCGCTCATTCTCGACATCGCGGGCGGCATCGTGGAGTCGAACCTCGGGCAGTACTTCAGGCCGGGCGAGTACGAGCTCAGGCTCACGCTCACGGACGAGGCGACGAAGAAGAAGCTCGAGCTCGTCGCTCCGTTCACGGTCACGGGCACGCTTCCGGCCGCCCCGCCGCCGGCCGCCGCGCCGAAGAAGAAGGGCTGAGGCTCGGAGCCGCCGCGGAACTCGATCGTCCGCGGGGGAGGCCCCGTCACCGCGCCCTCGCCTTCCAACGCGCCGCTACGCCCGGCTGGCCGAGCGTCCGGAACGTGTCGGCAGCCATGAGACAAGACGACCGGCCGGGTGACGCCTTCAGCATCTGCTCGAAGGTACGCTCCGCGTCCGCGATGCGGCCCTGCAGAGTCTGAAGCGCCGCCAGCCGCACGAACGCTTCGCGGTCGCGCGGGAAGAGCCGTATCTCGTAGCGGAACGCCTGCTCCGCCTCCGCGGTCCGACCCCGCATTGCGAGAAGATCTCCCCTCACGTAGGCGAGAAGCGGAACGGGCTGGCCGCCGCGCGCCGCGGACTCCGCTCTCGCGCTCTCCGCGATTGACCAGGCCTCGTCGAGCCTTTTCTGCGCGGTGCGGATCTGGGCCATCGCCACGAGTCCTTCGATGCGACGTGCCGGATCGTTCGTCAGCCACTGAGCCTCGGTTTCAGCGGCTGCGAAATCGTTCCTCGAGAGATTCGCTTTCGCGAGCGCAGCGTGAGCGGCGCCCGGATGTGCCGCCAATCCCAGCTTTGCATGCGCGATGCTCTCGTCCACCCTGCCGAGGCCGAGATAGGTCTCCGCAAGCGAGATCGCGATGTCGGGAACCAGCGTCGGCGAGGTGTCGATCGCCTTGCGGTACGCCACGATCGAATCTTCGAGACGGCCGGCGCGCTCGCACGCTCTTCCGAGCTGCGACCAGGCGTCCGCGAACCTCGGGTTGCGTGCGACGAGGCCGTGGAGAATCGCGATCGCCTCCTCCGCCCTTCCGGTTTCCGTCAGTCTCGCCGCAGCGGCGGCCGCCTCGAGATCCGCGACGTGGTCCTTGGGATCGCCGGGCTCGCTTCCGGCTCCGGGCGCGGGTGCGCTGAGGTATCCGAGCGCCCGGAGCTTGGCGGCTTCTTCGCGATCGATGTTCGACGGCGCCTTCAGGCTCCGGTCGTGTGTTTCCAGCTCCCGCTTCATCGCGGCAAAGACGCGGCGCTCGTCGGCGAGAATGCTCTTCTTCTCCCGAGGATCGGAGCGCATGTCGTAAAGCTCGGGGCGCGGAGCGTCGATGTAGTGGTGTGTCGCGTCGACCAGAGAAGCGAGGTCGCTGAGGCCGAGGTGGATTCGCGGATACATCGTCTCGCTGAAGATGCGTCGGTCGAACTTCTCGCCGCCCGCGATCGCGAGAAGCGAGCGGCCCGCGAGGCTCTTCGGAGGATCGGCCTTCGCGATCTGGGCGACGGTCGGAAAGATGTCGATCAGACCGACGGGCGTTGCGGTGCGCGTGCCGCCCTTTTTCGCTCCGGGGAGCTTCAGGACGAGCGGCACCCGAATCGACTCACGATAGAGAAAGATACCGTGCTGGATCTCGCCGTGATCGCCGAGACCTTCCCCGTGGTCCGACATGAAGATGATCGTGGCGTCGTCGTAGAGCTTCTTCTCTTTGAGGAAGCTGACGAAGCCTCCGACGACCGCGTCAGCGGCCGCGATTTCGCCGTCGTACTCGCGTCCCGCGTACTCGCTTCGGAACGGCTCGGGAGGATCGTACGGAGCATGCGGCTCGTACAGGTGGAGCAGGAAGAAGAACGGCCGTTCGCGATTCGTGTCGATCCACTTCTCCGACACCGCGAGCGTGCGCGTGCCCGATCTCTGCAATTCGGCGACGGACGCGCCCTCGCTGCGGTCCATCACGTCGTCGTAGAAGTCGAAGGCTGCTGCGAGGCCCGTGCCGCCGCGAAGAACGTACGCCGAGACGGCGGCGCCGGTGGCGTATCCCTCTTTCTTCAGCAGCGACGGGATGGTCGCGTGCGCCGCGGCATCGAAGCGATACCCGAGGTTGTTGCGCACGCCGTTCTCCGCGGGAAGCTCGCCCGTCAGCATCGCGACGTGCGACGGCAGCGTCAGCGGAACGTGCGCCCAGGCCTCTTCGAACGCGATGCCGTCCTTCGCGAGCGCATCGATGTTCGGCGTCTTCACGCCGTTGTAACCGTAAAGCGGGAGGTGATCGGCGCGAAGCGTGTCGATCGAAATGAGGATGACGGGGCCTCGCTTCGACGGGAGAAGATCCGCGCCCGGCCGTTCCTTCCCGCATCCGGCGGCGAGAAGGGCGAGGAGAGCGAGAGCCGTGCTAGCGAGCTTCGGAGAGCGGCGTACGGCCGTCATGACCGCGGGTACCTCCTGGCCGCTTCGGACCTGTAGCGCGACGCGCCGGCCGAGTCGCCCAGAATCGTCAGAGTGCTTACGGCCGTGGCGTAGGCCCGGGGAGAGCCGTTCGCCCGGACCATCTCGTCTATGGTCTTCTTCGCCTCGGAGACCCTGTTCTGCGAGGCATGCGCCATCGCGAGCGCCTGCCACGCGTCGACGTACGAAGGGAAGTTCTTGACCTCTTCGGCGAACTCGAGCTCGGCTTCGGGGAGACGGTTCAGCCGGGCAAGGACTCTGCCTCGCAGGAAGTGGATCCCGGCGAGATCCGCCAGTCCCCGATCGCCCACGAGCGCCTTGACCTGATCCGTGATTTCGAGTGCCTTTCCGAGGTTCCCGCGCCGGGCCTCGATGTCGGCAAGGACGAGGTAGGAGCGCTTCCGCGTCCTCCTCGATTCGATCGATCGTCGCGCCTCCGCTTCGGCCCGGACGAGGTCGTTCTTCGCGAGGTAGGCACGTGCCTTTATCTCGTGCCCGCCGGTGTCTCCTCTCGAGACGGCCAGGTCCGCGTGCGCGAGCGCCTCGTCGAACCGGCCGATCTGCATGCAGACGTTCGCGACGGAGAGGAGGTAGTTCGTCCGGTCGGGGGGGGAGAGCTCGACCGTCTTTCGGATCGCCTCGAGAGCCTTCTGGGGCCGTCCGGTCTGGACGAGCCCCTGTGCGTAGGACTCCCAGGCATCGACGATTCGCGGGTTCCTCGCCAGGAGCCTCTCGAAGGTCTGCGTGCTCTCGTGGAACCGCCCCGCGCGGGCGAGTCCCAGCCCCTCCTTCAGGAGCTGCAACGTGGCGATCTCGTCCTTCGGATCCGGGGGCGGTCCGCCTCCGGGGGAGGAGGTCATCGAGAGATATCCGAGAGACGCGAGCTTCTTGGCATGATCCGGATCGACGGCCTGGGGGGCCTTGAATGCCGTCTTCCTCTTCTCCAGGTCGATCTTCATCGACCGGAGGGGGTCGGGCCTCCCGTCCACCAGGTTGCTCTTCTCGCCCGGATCCTTCTCGAGGTCGTAGAGCTCTGGCCGGGGTGCCTCGATGTACTGCCAGCGCCCGTCCACGAGCGAACGGAGCTCACTCCATCCGAAGCGGATCTTCGGGAAGAAAGTCTCGGCGAGAATCCGGCGCTCCGGGGCCCTCGCGCCGGATGCGAGGTCGACGATGTTCAGCGTCTCCGGCTGCGGTTGGAACCCCGGGATGGAGAGAGTCTTCCCGATGGTCGTGACGAGATCGATGAGCTGTACCGGGACCGAAACGCTCGTTCCCGCGAGGGCCGGCTTCCCTTCGCCGTCTCTCCTGGGAAGCTTCACGAGAAGCGGGACCTGGATGGACTCGCGGTAGAGGAACACCCCGTGCTCACTCTCGCCGTGATCGCCGAGCCCCTCGCCGTGATCCGAGAGGAACACGATCAACGAACGGTCGTAGAGGCCCGTCTTCTTCAGGTGCTCGAGGAACGTGCCCACGATGGCGTCGGAAGCGGCCACCTCGCCGTCGTATGGGTTCGGGTAGCGGCTGCGGAACGGCTCCCTGGGCTCGTAGGGGGCATGGGGCTCGTACAGATGGAGAAAGCCGAATACCCTGGTCTGCTTCGCGCCGTCCAGCCACCCGATCAGGAGGCCGGCCGTCTCGTCTCCTGCTCGCTGCACGTCTCCGATCGGCTGTCCCGGCGCCGAGGGCTCGATGCTGTCGTCGTAGAAGTCGAAACCGCGTGAGATGCCGCTCGTTCCGGCCAGGACGATCGCGGACACGGCGGCCCCCGTCGCGTATCCCTGCCGCTTCAGCATCTCGGCGAGCGTCGGAACGGATGGATCGAGTCGATATCCCCCGTTGTCGAGGACGCCGTGAACCGCCGGCAGCGTTCCCGTGAGAAGGGATACGTGCGCCGGCAGGGTGAGTGGGACGTGGCTGTATGCCTTCTCGAAGAGGATGGACTCCTGTCGCAGGGCCGAGAGCGCCGGCGTCTCGACGCCAGGGTAACCGTAGAACGGCAAGTGATCCGACCGGAGGGTGTCGACGACGATGAGGAAGAGAGGCGCACCGGGATGGGTCGGGGCGCCCTCTCGACTCGCGGGACCCTTCCGGGCGCACGACGTGCCCAGGAGACAGAGGAGCAGGGCGCCTGCCTGGCGGAGGGAGCGCGTCGCCTTCACCGCCGGAGTGCCGCTTCTTCGCGCGCGAAGCGCTTATCCTGCGGATAGAGCCGCCTTGCCTCTTCGAGCAGGGCCCGCGCGCGTGAAGCGTTCCCGAAACGGCCCAGGCTCCGGACGGCCATGACGTACGTGAAGGGGCCCGGCACGGCGCGGATCATCGCCTCGATCCGGCGGGAAGCCTCGCTCATCTCCCCGCGCGAGGCCGCGATGATGGCGAGCCCCGTGAACGCCTCGACGTTCTGCGGGAAGACTTCCAGCTCCTTCCTGTACTCCGCCTCCGCGAGATCCAGCTTGTCCTGGCGCCCGAAGATCTCGGCTCTGGTGACGTGGAGGCCCGCAGGAGGAGTGGTGGCGGCGGCGACCTTCGCGGCTTCGTCGACCTTCTCGAGAGCCTCGGCGAACTTCCCCTCGAGCATCGCGATACGGGCCAGGACAACGAGCGCTCCGGGGAACGTTCCCTCGCGGGAAAGGCACTGCTCGGCCCAGCGTCTCGCGCCCGCCGGATCGTTCTCCAGGAGGTGGATCCGGGCGAGGACCTCCGCCGCCCGCGCGTCCCCCATCTCCCAGGCCACTTCCGCGTGTTTTCGAGCCTCCTCGGTCCGGCCGGTCCTGAGCGCCAGGTTCGCGACATCCACCAGATAGTTCGTGCGCCCCGGGGGTGAAAGCTGTGCCGTCCTCTTCAGGGCCGTGAGGGCTTCGTCCATCTTCCCCTGCCGCTCCAGCGCGGCGGAGAGGACCTCCCAGCCGTCGATCAGCCGGGGGTTCGTCTTCAGGATGTCGAGCAGGATCGGGACGGCCTCCGCGCTCTTCCCCGCCTGGTGAAGCTCGACCGCGCGCTGCAATTCGACCAGGCTGCCGATCGCTTCCTTCGGGTCCGGCAGGGAACCTCCGGTTTCGGAGGCCGAGCCCGTGAGATAGCCGAGGGACCGGAGTTTCTTCGCCTGCTCGGGGTCGATCGCCGAGGGAGACCTGAGCGCGGTCCTTCGCCTCTGGGTCTCGGCGACCATCGAGCGGAATTCAGGCGGCTTTCCGGAGGCCAGGTTCTCCTTCTGGACGGGATCCCCGGCGAGGTCGTAGAACTCGGGGGTGGGCGCTTCGATGTACTGATGTCGGACGGAAACGAGGGAACGCAGCTCGCTCCATCCGAGCCGGATGCGCGGGCTGTAGTTCTCGGCGAAGATCCGCCTGTCCGGCGCGGGGCCTCCCGAGGCCAGCCCGAGGAGAGACGTCGTGCCTGGTCTTTCCGGGAACCCCGGAACCGCCAGCGCCTCCCCGATCGTCGGGAACACGTCGGAGATCTGAACAGGCGTCTTGACGCTCGTGCCGGCCAGAGCGCCACCGGGCAGCTTGATCAAGAGCGGGATCTGGATCGACTCGCGGTAGAGAAAGATGCCGTGCTGCATCTCGCCGTGGTCGCCGAGGCCTTCTCCGTGGTCGGAGAGGAAGAAGATCATCGCCCTGTCGTAGAGACCGATCCTCTTCAGCTCGGCGAGGAACCCGCCCGCGATCGCGTCGGAATACGCGACCTCCCCGTCGTAAGGATCGGGATAGCGCGACCGGTAAGGCTCGGCGGCTTCGTAGGGAGCATGCGGTTCATAGATGTGGAGGAACGCGAAGACGGGGCGAGAGGCCTCGTTGCGGATCCAGTCGAGCAGAAGGTCCGCGGCCTCTTTCCCCGGACGCTGCACGAAGTCCAGCATGCCCGTCCGGCCCTTCGACCCCACCTTCTCGTCCCAGAAGTCGAAGCCCCTCGAGATCCCGCTCTGCGAGTTCAGGACGATCGCCGAGATGGCCCCTCCGGTCGCGTAGCCGGCCCTCTTCAGCAGCTCCGCCAGAGTGGGCACGGCCGGATCGAGGCGGAAGCCCGCGTTGTCGAGCACGCCGTGCTGGCCCGGCTCGAGGCCCGTGAAGAGAGAGACGTGTGCCGGAAGGGTGAGAGGGATGTGGGAGTAAGCCCTCTCGAAGAGGATGGCGTCTCTTCGGAGACCATCGAGGGCCGGAGTCTCGACCTTCGTGTATCCGTACATCGGGAGGCGGTCCGAGCGGAGCGTGTCGATCGAGATCAGGACGACCGGGGCTCTCTCGAACCGCGGGCCGACATGGGCACGCCGCGCCCTGCACGACGGGACGGCCAGAAGTACGAAGATCCCGCCGAGGAGAGCTGCGAGACGGGCCGGGAGAATCCGCATACAGGGGCCCAGAGGATAGCGTTCGACCCAGCTCAAAAAAAATGCCCTGGCCCGAAGGCCAGGGCATGAACGGAATCTGGTGGAGAGTCTAGAACCGGGCTCCGAGGGAGACGAGCCAGGTCCTGGGAACCTGGAACGAAGGCTGCGAGCTGGCGCCGCTCGTTGGCTGACCGAAAGAAGCGCTCTTCTGCCAGTTCGCCCCCAAGGCCCTGCACTCGGACGCGGGCGCACCCTGCGGGCACTCGATCGGAGTGGTTTTGAAGGGATCGAAGCGCACGAGACCGGTGGACGAGCTGGGAGTGGCGCCACGGCCGACGGAGACCCCCGTGTTGATGGCCGTCGGGTTGTTGACGAACGTCTCGGCCTGGCCGTTGAACACGTTGATGATCTGCGGCTGGACGAAGAACTCGACCGGCCCGGCCTTCGCGCTGAAGTTGACGGAGAGGTCGGTCCGATAGACGTTGGGCGTGCGATAGGCGTCGCGCGCCGTGAACCAATACGTGTTGTTCGACGGCGGTGTGATGTAACACTTGGTCTGGTCGATGCCCGGCGTGCTGCACCCCAGGGCCGGCGAGTACGGACGCGAGTCGAGGGTGGCGGTGGACGCTCCGTAGGGCGTGCCGGTGTCGATGGCCTGAATCAGCCCCGGAGTGATGGCGACGGGACCGAGCCTGATGTCGTAGCTCGCGTAGAGGCGAACGCGGTGCCTCTGGTCCTGGGAGAGGTCGCCTCGCGGCGTCGACCAGGACGCCTGCTGGTACTCTGGGTAGTTGAGAATTCCGGACGTGGCAGGGCCGCCGCCGGCGCCCTCTCCGACGAAGGTGCCGAGCATGTGAGACCAGGTCCAGTTGCCCCCGACGCTCAGCGGACCGGTCCGGTAGGCGAGGGAGGTGTTCAACGCGGTGTAGTTGCGCTCCGGGATGTTCGAGTTGACGTAGACCCCCAGGTTGTACCTGTTTCCGAGGGAGTCACTGACGAAGCCGGTGGTCGTGTCGCGCTGGGTCGTGTAGAAGTCCTTGAACTCACGCCGCACCGCGTCCACGCGGTAGACGAAGTTGCTGCCGAGCGTGCCGCCGAACCCGAGGCTGTACTCGTCCGAGTTGGGCGACTTCAGCGGGTTGACGATCTGAAGGGTCAAGCCGCGGATGACGGAGAGGTACGGCTCGGCGTTGGTGGGGAACTGGTTCAAACCGGTGACGCCGATGCCGGCGAACATCTCTCTCAGGATCTGATCCGTCGGGACGCACGCGGGCGGGCAACCGGTGACGTTGTAGTTCTGGCCTGTCCAGGCGTAGTAATAGCTGGAGGGAGACCCGGCCGGGGAGGCGCCGCTGCCCGCGACCGTCTCCTGGATCTGGCCGACGTAGCGGGCGTAGCTGCCCGACACGCGGAACTTCCCGTCTCCGGCGACGTCGTACGCAACGGAGAGCCGGGGGCTGAACTGGCTGTCGTCCGCGACTGTGTGCCCCTGGGAATCCGTGGCGTCGTTCTTGTCCCAGCGGACGCCGACGTTGAAGGAGAGGTGGTTGCCGAGCTTCCAGCTGTCGTTCAAGAAAACCGACTGGGTCCTGAGGTCGCTCCCCTGGCTGACCACCGGGATGGGCTGGTAGGCAAAGTAGGAGTTCTCGTCGATCACGGGGAAAAGGTCCGCCCCTACCTGCTTGACCGACGTGGGATACATCCACCAGTTGCTTCCGGACTGGTAGTTGTTCGAGAGCCGCTGCTGGCCGAAGTTCTGATAGCCGACGGTGATGTTGTGGGAGCCCAGGCTCGGCGACGAGAGGTAGTAAGTGCCCTTGATGAGGTAGTCGTTGTTGTCGCGGCTCTCGGGGCTGCAGACGCCGCAGAACACCGGGGACCACATCATGGCGTAGTCGAGGCTCGGGATGCTGACCGCGGTGCCCCCGATCAGCGAGGTATCCGTTCCGCCCGAATTGATGAACGTGAACTTCTTCTTCGAGTACTGCGCCTCGACGAAGAAGTTGCTCGTGATCACGCCGTTGTAGTTGATGGCGAGCAGGTCGGACGGAGTCTCGCGGTTGTAGGTCTGCTTGAGGTCGAGGATCGGGAGCTGCGGGAAGTAGTAGTTGTCCGACTGGGTCGTCGTCCAGAGGTAGGACCCCGTGAGCGTGTGGCTCTGGAACGGCGAGATCGTCAGCTTTCCCTCGATGCGCTCGTTCAGGTTCGTCTGCGGGATCGAGGTCGTGGGCCCGCCGTCGATTGAGGCTGTCGATCCCGACGTCTTCTGGTTGTTGTAGCGGCCGGCGCCGAAGAACCAGATCTTGTCCGGCAGGATCGGGCCGCCGATGGTGGCCTCGTACGTGGGGACCCACGTGTCGGCGTAGGTCGTGGTGATCGGGGTCTGGGCCTTGTTGCTGTCGTTGTTCAGGGTCGCGCGGAAAGAGCCGCTGAAGGCGTTTCCTCCCCGCTTCGTGACGGCGTTGACCACGCCGCCCGTGAAGCGCCCGTACTCCGCCGAGACGGCCGACGTCATCGTCGACGTCTCCTGGATCGCGTCCTCGATGAAGAGGTTGGTCGGCGTGCCCCGGACGTTGTCCTGGACGTTGACGCCGTTGACGGTGAAGACGTTGTCGAACGACTGGCCTCCGGAAATCGTGATGTTCCCGGCAGGGCCGTTCTGGTTCACGCCCGCGGTCAGGACGACGGACCCGAGGATGGTCCGGGCGACCGGAAGCTTGTTCATGACATCCGACGAATAGGTCGTGGTCGCCTGCGCCGTCTGGGAGACGGCCTCGCTCTGCGCGGCGACGGTGACCGAAGTTTCCACGCCGCCCATGGCGAGCTTGGTGCTCAGCGGCACCTCCTGGCCGGACGAGAGCTTCGTGGTCCTCGTCACGGTCCTGAAGCCGGACAGGGTGATCGTGACGGTGTACTCGCCCGGCGGCAGGTTGGGCATGATCCAGTCCCCGTTGATGTTCGTGACGGTGGTCCTGGAGCCCTGAAGGGCGGGGGAGGTGGCGGTGACCGACGCGCCGGGCAGGCCGCCTCCCGCCTCGTCGCCCACCTTACCGCTCAGCGTTCCCGTGGGAATGCCTTGCGCCCACACGTAGTTCGCTACGAGGAGCGGTAGTACGAGAAGCACGAGCCAGATCTTCTTGTTTTTCATTCTTCTCCCCTCCCTTGAATCAGAAACAAAAGGACGTTTTGCGGACTATGAACAATATGAACAATCCGGGCGACACCACCAATGAGTCAAATGAGTCATTGTTGTTTCGGGGAAGCGCGTGCCACCCGGCGTGGATTTCCGCGCGCTCTTCGAAGTCGTAATGCCCCCTTCCCAGCGCTCAGTCATTCGAGTCGGACGCCTTCGGCAAGAATTTGGAGAGGATCCCAAAATAACGGATCCTCGACGTTCTCCGCGACGGGTCTCCTCCCGAGGCGCAAGCCCACAAGGGACTGGCTGTCAGTGACTTCCATCGCCTTGAGGCAATGACCTCGCGTTCCGGTTGACACACTGAAACCCTTCGTTAGAGAGAACTGTGCCATCCGCCGCCGAACCGCATGTTCGACACTGAAGACGGCTGCCCGGTACCAGGTACCGCGGGTTCACACCCGAGCCACGATGGAGCCGGGTTCGAAATGCCCCTGCAGCGGGACGGGAGCCAGGAACGTGACTCCGAACAGGGGTTTTGAGATTTCCCTCGCCCAAGGAGGGATTCGAAGTGGTCTTTACTCGACCCTCACGCTCGCCGAGCCGACGCCGATGCGATTCGTGGCGACGTCTCGCACCGTCGCGACGAAGCGCATGTTGCCCTTGCGGGACTTGACCTCGCCCGTGTACACGAACGGCTCGTGCGCGGCCTTCGCGAGGGCCGCCGCGTCCACGAGGATCGTCTTGCGATCCGGGACCGCGTTCGAGCGCGCGCCGCTGTCCTCGACGGCCGCGAGCGTGACGTCCACGACCGCCTTCTTCCTGCCGCCCTCGTCGAGGAACGTGAACGCGGAGAGGGGCACGGAGACCTGGAACGGCGCGATGCGGCGCCCGATGCCGCCTCCCTTCTTCGCGGGCGCCGATCGCGAGCGCGACGGGGAACTCGCCGCTCGCGTCCGGCGTCACGAGCGCGAGCTCCATGCGGTCGCGGGCGCTCGCGTCCGCGGTCTTCGCGCCGTAAGCGCGGCGCGCGCGGAGCGTCACGCCCGGGCGCGTCGACGTGACCCGCACGTCGTGGTCGGTCTTCTTCGGGTCGAGGGTCGTGAGCGTGACCCCGATCGAGTAGTAGCTCGCCGACTCCTGATAGATGCGCTCGAGGGCGCCGCCGAACGTGTTGCGGTTCTGGACGAGGATTCCGCCCGTTTCGCTCGGCGAGGCCCGCGAGCGCCTCGCGGCGATTCACGTCGGCTGAGAACGCGGACACGACGGGCGCGTTCGACTCGGAGGCGTCCGTGTCGGTCGCGAGACCGCGCGCGTCGAGCGCGTGGACGGTGATGCCGGACCGGTTCGCCTCGGCGACGACGGCTCGGAACTCCTCGGTGACCGAATACTCGAACTGGCTCAGGGGCGTCGAGGCGAGGGCCTCCGCGAACGTCTGCCCCGGCCGAAGCTCGATCCCGCTCGAGACCCAGAGCGCCACGCGCTTGCCGGAGCGCGCCGCGAGGGCCGCGAACGCGCGCTTGAGCTCGTCGAGCGTGCCCTTCTCGCGGCTCTTGATCTGCTCGCTGTAGCTCCGGATGATGGCGTCGCGGGACGAAGGACGCTGACGACGCGCGAGATTCACGTCCTGGCGGTACTGCGACTCCCAGTAGAGCCCGCGTGGAGGCGAGCTTCTCGAGGCGCGAGAGGCCGTCGAGAAGGGTCTCCTTGGAGCTCGTGAACGGCGTGATGACGTGCGTCGAGATGTTGTACGAGAGGATCGCCATGCTGTCCGACGGAGAGAGCCGGGTGACGAAATCGCGAAGCCCCTCGAAGACGCGCTTTCGGTCGGACGGCAGGAGGTGCTCGTCGTCGAAGAAGACGAGGAACTGGCGCGGCACGTAGCGGTCGGCGCCCGCCGCCGTCGTCTCGAGGATGAAGTCCGGCGACGCGGTCGCGAGATCCGGGCCGTGGAGCTGGCCGGCCTCGACCCGGACGAAATAGTCGAGCGGAAGCGGCTTGCCGTCCACCGTCACGGAGATCTCGGCGCGCGTGAGGTCCGGCACGTTCCGGCCGTCCTTTCCCGTCGCGACGACGTCGAGGTCCATCACGGTGACGTCGACGGCCGCGCGGACGCCCGGGACTCCGGCCGGGGCGTCGGCCGCCCGCGCCGAAAGGGCGACCGCGAGGGCGGGGAGAAGGAGCATGGCGAAAGCGTGTCGCGAGCGGAGCGGCGGTGTGCATGGGGGACCTCGAGTGGGGCCTGTGGGTCAGAGCTGGAGGATTTCGCGCAGCATCGCCGCGTCCCGGGTGATGACGTCGCTCCGCTCGGGGCGCGCCGTCAGCGCCACGACCTGCTCGGTGAGCCGCGGGTCGTCGCTCGTCCACTCCTGCCCGATCTGCTCGGAGGGAGCGGCCTGCTTGGCGAGAAAGATCAACTGTTCGGCGACCGGGCTTCTCGACGGTGACCTGCCCGCTCGAGCCGAGGACGTCCTCGACCGTCTGCGGGAGATTCAACTTCCGGGCCAGCACGCGGCCCGCGGCCGCCCGGAAGCGCGAGAGGGCGCCCGCGCGGATCGGACCGGGAGGAAAAGCCACGGAGATCAACAGCTTGAGAAGCTCGTAGCTGCCGAGAGGCTCGAGGAGGCCGAGCGTATAAGCGTCCTCCCGCTCGAAGCCGTGGTCCTCGGCGAGGTGCGAGCCGGCCACCGCGGTGGACAGCGCCGCGCGCCTCACGACTCGCTCCATCTTCTCGTCGGACGGCACCTTGGGAGACGCGGCGTCCGCGAGGAGCCCGGTGAATCGCCGGATCGCCGGCGCGCCCACGACCCGGACCGCTTCCCGGGCCGTGCCGATGAGCTCCTTCGGTTCCGTGCGAAGGGAGTTCGCGAGGTAGAGGAGGTCGATCGTCAGGAACGGGTCGAGAGCCGCGATCTGCACGATGCGCTCGGGGTCGCCGTTCTCGTCGAGGGCCGTTTTCAGCATCGTCGCGGTGTCGTCGTAGATCGGGAAGAGGCGCGCGGGCTCGCGCAGCCGTTTGTGGACGCGGTTCGCGAAGGACGTGAAGCCCTGGAACGCCTCGCGCAGGGCGGCGGGCGCGGGCGCTTCGCCGGGAAGGCCCTCGAGGATCGTCCAGAACAGGGCCGCGAGCGCGTCGGGCTTGAACTCCTTCTCCCAGCGGGCGCCGGTCTCGTCGGCGCCGGCGGCCGCTCCCAGATTCACGCGCGAGTCGTCCACCGACTTGGCGCCGTGGAACGCGAGAACCTGCCCGCGGAGAGACAGATGGATCCGGATGAGGTCCTCGATCTTGAAGAGCGGATCGAACTCGAACGAGGCGCCCGCCCAGTGGAAGAGGTCGAGGAGGATCTTCATCGCGAGGCCCTCGACGGCCTCCGCGAGCTTCTCGCGGCTGAGCAGGTTGCGTTCGAGGATGAGGCGCGTGAGGTTCCTGCCGCGTCGCGAAGCTCTCGGCGAGAAGCTCGTAAACGGACGACTCGGACAGGACCTTGCGGCGCGTCAGGTAGACGCCGAGACGCTCGTTCGGCAGGGAGGAGGACACGAAGACGATCGCGCCGCCCTTGAGATCGATCGTGCGCAGGACCTCCCCGCGCCAGACCGTGACGCGGCCGGAGAGGGCGTTGATCTCCAGCCACTGAAGAAGGTCGGCGAGCGAAAAGGTGTCGAGGTTTCCGCTGAGCGTGCGTGCCACGTCTGCGCGAGTTTGACACGAAGGCGCCCGCCCCGGCGGATCTCCGACAAGGCGCTCTTTCAAACCTCGCGGGCTTAGCATTGCGTGCATGAGCGATTCCACTGCCACGACATCCTCCGGCCTTCCGCTCCGGACCGTCTACGGCCCGGGAGACGTCCCGCCCGGCTGGGCGCCCTCTCTTCCGGGGGCCTCGCCCTTCACGCGGGGCCCTCTTCCCGGGGGCTACCGCACGAAGCTCTGGACGATGCGCCAGTACGCGGGCTTCTCGAGCGCGAAAGAGTCGAACAAGAGATACCGGTTTCTCCTCGAGCAGGGGCAGACGGGCCTCTCGGTGGCCTTCGACCTTCCGACCCAGATCGGCTACGACTCGGACCACGTGCTCGCGCGCGGCGAGGTCGGCAAGGTGGGCGTCCCGGTGGCGTCTCTCGAGGACATGGAGACGCTGCTCGCCGGGATCCCGCTCGACGAGGTTTCGATCTCCATGACGATCAACGCGACCGCGTCGATTCTCCTCGCGTTTCTCCTCGCCGTCGCGAAGGGCCGCGGCACGTCGTGGAAGAAGCTCTCGGGGACGATCCAGAACGACATCCTCAAGGAATACGCGGCGCGCGGGACGTACACGTTTCCGCCGAAGCCTTCGCTGCGGCTCGTCACCGACGTCTTCGCGTTCTGCCAGGACAACGTCCCGCGCTGGAACACGATCTCGATCTCGGGCTACCACATCCGCGAGGCGGGGGCGACGGCCGTGCAGGAGATCGCGTTCACGCTCGCGGACGGGCTCGAGTATCTGGCGGCCGCGAAAGCGGCTGGTCTCGACCCGTCCGCGATCGCGCCGCGGCTCTCCTTCTTCTTCAACGTCCACAACGATTTTCTCGAGGAGATCGCGAAGTTCCGGGCGGCGCGCACGCTGTGGGCGCGGCTCGTGGCCGAGCGCTTCTCCATCACGGACCCGCGCGCTTCGGCGATGCGCTTTCACACCCAGACGGCGGGTTCGACGCTCACGGCCCAGCAGCCGGACGTGAACGTCGTGCGCGTCGCGATCCAGGCGCTGGCCGCGGTGCTCGGCGGCACACAGTCGCTCCACACGAACGGCAAGGACGAAGCGCTGTCGCTCCCCACGGAGGCCTCGGCGCTTCTCGCGCTCCGGACCCAGCAGGTGATCGCCCACGAGACCGGAGTCGCCCGCATCGTCGATCCGCTCGGCGGCTCGTGGGCCATCGAGGCGCTGACGGCCGCCCTCGTGGAGAGCGCGGGCGCCCTCATCCGCAGGATCGACGAGATGGGCGGCGCCCTCAAGGCGATCGAGGCGGGGTTCTTCCAGCGCGAGATCCAGGAGAGCGCCTGGCGCGCGCAGCGGGCGATCGAGCAGAAGGAGCAGATCGTCGTGGGCGTCAACGAGTTCGTGGGCGGCGAGGAGCGTCCGATCCCGATGCTCGTCGTCGATCCGGCCGTGGAGACGGAGCAGGTCCAGCGCCTCGGGGCGTTGCGGGCGCGGCGCGATCCGGCGGCGGCCGGAAGGCGGCGAGCCGCGCTCGTCGAGGCGGCGCGCGAGGGGCGAAACCTGCTGCCCCCGCTCGTGGATGCCGTCACGGACCTCGTCACGCTCGGCGAGATCGTCGAGTCCCTGCGGTCGGTCTTCGGCGATCACCGCGAGAGCGCCGCCTGGTGAAGCAACGTCTCCGCCCGAGTGCGTCAAACCGGCATTCCATGCGGGTTTGAGAGGGCGAGAGGCGCCGCGACCCGCACGGAATGCCGACTATCGCCTGTGTAATTCGCGGGAACGCGCTCGAACCGCGGGTTTGCGCCGTTCTTACACGCGCGTCTAATTCGCAAGTGACTGTCGGCAGACGATTTGGAGACTGCACCCAAACGTGTGCAAACTTTTGGGAGGGGCCGTACGGCGCGCTCTTCCCGTTCTTTGCACACGCGAAATGCACAGGACAATTCACAGAATCTCTGAGGATCTTCCGAAATCCCTCGTCTTCAAGGGTTTGGAGGCGACCCCTCGCCGCCTTCCGGGAAGGCGAGCGAGCCCTCGACGGACGCGACGCCCGGCTCGAAGCAGCGGCGGCAGCGTGCCTCGTAGAGGCCTGCGGCGCCGACGACGACGCGCTCGCGCGACGCGACGAGGCGCTGCGTGCGGCTCGCGGGTGCGCCGCAACGCACGCAGATGGCGCGCGTCTTCGTGATCTCCTCGGCGGCCGCCATGAGCGCGGGCATCGGCTCGAACGGGCGGCCGAGATAGTCCTGGTCGAGGCCCGCGGCGATCACGCGCTTGCCGAGGTCGGCCAGGCGGTTCGCGACGTCGACGATTCCCGGCGTCGAAGAACTGCACCTCGTCGAGGCCCACGACTTCCGTGCGCGCGTCGGTGCGTTCGAGAACTTCGGCCGAGGACGCGACGGCGATGGCGAGGAGCCGCAGGCCGCCATGGGAGACCACCTCGACCTCCGAGAAGCGGTCGTCGATCTTCGGCTTGAAGACCTGCACGCGCCGCCGCGCGATCTGCGCGCGCGTGAGACGGCGGATCAGCTCCTCGGACTTTCCGGAGAACATCGAGCCGCAGATCACTTCGAGGGAACCGGTGCCGGGTGGAGTCATGTTCTGGTCCTGCTGACGCGAGGAAGACGAAGACGGATGCAGCCGAGGAAGATCTTCTTCGAAGGCGCGTGGACGGCTCGGCGCATGCCGACCTCGGCGCGCCGCGCCGGTGGCCTTCGCCTGCGGCTTCGCTCCTCTTTACCTTCAAAGAAATCTCTCTCTCTTCTTCTCTTTCTTCTCTTTCGCTGCCACGCCGACCTTCGGACAGATGTCCGCGAGCGTGCAGCGCTCGCACTGCGGGCGGCTGCGACGCGCAGATGCGCCGGCCGTGCTGGATGAGCGCGTGGCTGATCCAGGTCCAGCGGTCCTTCGGGATGATCCGGTTGAGGTCGCGCTCGGCCTTCACCGCGTCCGTCTGGCGCGTCCAGCCGAGGCGGCGCGCGAGGCGGCCCACGTGCGTGTCGACGACGACGCCGTCGGGCGCGTTCCAGACGTTCCCGAGGACGACGTTCGCCGTCTTGCGCCCGACGCCCGGCAGCGCGTGGAGCTCGGCCATCGTGCGCGGGACCTCGCCGCCGTGCTTCTCGACGAGCGCCCTCGCCATCCCGCGCAGGGACCTCGCCTTCGCGTTGAAGAAGCCCGTGGAGCGGATGACGTCCTCGAGAGCGCCGGGAGGCGCCGCGGCGAGCGACGCGGCGTCCGGGAAGCGCCTGAAGACCTCGGGCGTCACCATGTTCACGCGCGCGTCCGTGCACTGCGCCGAGAGAATCGTCGCGACGAGAAGCTCGAGCGGCCGCCCGAAATCGAGCGAGCAGCTCGCGTCGCCGTAGAGATGCTCGAGGCGGGCGAGCGTCTCGGGGACGGGAGCGGGCGGGAGGCGCTTCGCCGGCATGGGGGCGGAGAATATGCTAAGAATCGCGGGCCTTGAGGTCTCCCGTCCGCCTCCTTCGGGTCGCTCGCGAGCGCGCTCGTCGGCGTCCTCGTCGCTGCGTCCGCCGTCTCGGTGTCCGCGGCCGCGGCACGGATCGCGTCGTCGTGACGATCCTCCAGACGACCGACCTGCACGGCCACCTCCTTCCCGTGGGACTACCAGCGCGCCCAGCCGGCGGACGAAGGCCTCGCGCGCGTCGCGTCGCGCGTCGCCGCGATCCGCAAGGAGACGCCGAACGTGCTCCTCCTCGACGCGGGCGACACGATCCAGGGCACGCCGATCGAGTTCCTGCACGCGAAGGACCCGTCGAAGGGCCCCGACCCGATGGCCGAGGCGATGAGCGCCCTGAAGTACGACGCGATGGCCGTCGGCAACCACGAGTTCAACTTCGGCCTCGCGGTCCTGCGCAAGGCCCAGAAGGAGTCCTCGTTCCCGTGGCTCTCCGTCGAACACGCGGAACGTCTCGGACGGCTCGGCCGCGTTTCCCGGAATACCTCGTGAAGACGGTCGCGGGCGATCCGGATCGGCATCCTCGGCCTCACGACGCCGAACATCCCGAACTGGGAGCCCGCGCGCAACCGCCCCGGCCTGCGCTGGGAGGATCCGGTCGACAGCGGCCGCCCGCCTCGTGCCCGTCCTGCGCGGGAAGGAGAAATGCGACTTCGTCGTCGCGCTGATCCACAGCGGCCCCGAGGTCGACCTGAAGACGGGCGAGCCCGACGGCACGGACGACGAGAACCGCGTCGCCGCGCTCTCGAAGGTGCCCGGGATCGATCTCCTCCTCACGGGGCACACGCACCGGCGCATCCCGCTCACGCGGCTCAACGGCGTCCCGATCATCCAGCCGGGCCGCTGGGGCGACGTCCTCGCGCGCGTGGACGTCACGTTCGAGACGTCCGGCGGGAAGGTGACCGTCGCGGACGTCTCGGCGCGCGCTCCTTCCCTCGGACGCCTCCGTCGCGACGGACCCGGCCGTCGCCGCGATCGCGGCGCCGCACGACGTCGCGGCGCGCGCCTACATGGACGAGCAGGTCGCCGTCGCCGACGAGGACTTCCCGGGCGCGCGCGCCCGGCTCGAGGACACGGCCCTCCTCGACTTCGTGAACGACACGATGCGGGAGGCCACCGGGGCGGACCTCTCGATGACGTCGCTCCTCCCGGGCCGGTTCGAGGGCTTCCGCAAGGGCCCGATCAAGGTGCGCAACGTCTACACGCTCTACCCGTACGAGAACCGCTCGTCGCGATCGAGATCGACGGGGCGACCCTGAAGGCCTGCCTCGAGCACGCGGCCGAGTTCTACGGAAGCGCGGCGTGGGAGGACGGCCGGCTCGTCCTGAAGCCGAAGGAGAAGATGATTCCCTACAACTTCGACGTCGTTCAGGGCGCGAGCTACCGCATCGACCCGACGGCGCCCGTGGGCTCGCGCGTGAAGGACCTCGCGTACCGCGGGCGTCCCGTGCTGCCTGCGGACCGTTTCACGCTCGCCGTGAACGCCTACCGCGCGCAGGGGTCCGGCGGCTACAAGGCGCTCAGGGGCGCGAAGGTCGTCAAGGAGCTTCCCGACGAGATCCGCGAGCTCCTCATCGAGCGGCTCCGGAAGCTCGGCCACGTCCGCCCGCAGACGGACCACAACTGGGTCGTCGCGCCGGACGCCGCGTGGGCCCCGGAGGCCCCCCGGCCACCCGTCGCCAATTGAAGGCCGGTCAGGTCCTTCCTCTTCAGTTCGCTCCGGACAGGTCCCAGGCGCGGATCAGGTTGAAGCCGATCTTCACGTTGCGGTCCGTGACGCCGCCGCCGTAGTCGCCGCCGACGTACTGGTCCACGGTCGAGGCCTGCGAATTGCCCATCCACAGGGCGAACCTGTGGTTGAAGACCTGCTTCTCGAGCGCGACGGACCACTGCCCGACGGAGTCCGGCACGACGTCCTTCTTCGGGACGTACTCGCCCATGAGCGCGATGGACTTCGTGATCTTGAGCTGCAGGATGACCGGCACGTTGAAGACGTCCTTCTGGAACTGCGTGTTCTGCGCGTAGCTCGGCGCCGCGGCGAGGGTGACGCGATTGGCGATCGTGTACGAGACGAGGGCCTGCCCGAAGAAGCTCGTCTCCTTCGGCGCGTAGGAGGCTGTCCGCCAGTTCAGGCCGCCGCGCGCGCCGAGGGCCAGCGGAAGGGAAGCCGTCGGCCGGAGGAACGTCGCCTTCAGCGCGAACTCGTAATCCGCGTAGTTGTTCACGCGGTAGACCTGCACGGCGACGTTCGGAAGGAAGACGTAGTCGACGCCGATGCCGATCGCGGCCCCGCTGTCGAGACCCCAGAGGCTGCTTCCGCCCGCGTCCTTGACCGCCTGGTTGAAGCGGTGCGTGAAGACGGCCTCGAACGTGCCCTGGGCGTTCGTGAGCGGAGTGGACGTCTGCGAGAACCGGTTACCCACGGTGGTCGTGACGCCCTCGTCGGCGCGACCGGCTCCGGCGCGAGAGCGCGGAGGAGACGACGGCGACGAGGACGGCGGTCCGGATCGTCTTGCGCATGGATCCCCCTCGCGCTACTTCGGGATGACGAGCGGCAGAACGACGTCGGTGTCGCGAGTCTTGAGGTCCTGCCTCACGAGGACGGCGATGAGACGGCGTGCGTGCCGTCGGCCGGGACGAGGTCGACGCGCCCGAGATCCGTCGAAGCGCCGGCCATCCAGCCCGGAAGCGAGACGACGCCCCACGCCGGGATGGTCACGGTGCGGCTGCCGACCGCGGTGCCGTCCGCTCCGGTGAAATTCACCGTGACGTCCCCGGGATTCGGCGACGTCGACGTGAGCTGGAGCGTCGAGGAAAAGGCGTCGTTCTGCGTGGCCGACGAGGAAGACGCCGCGCGAACCGGCCGGGATCGCCGAAGGAGAGGTGGAGGAAGCCGCGGGTGCCGTGAAGACGACGTTTCCTCCCGAGGGAAGGGTCGCGCGGAACGTGGCGAAGGCCGCGACGGGCTGATCGGCGTTGATGTCGAGCGTCCCGGCGACGACGGCGCCCGCCGGGTTTCCGAGGTCGAGCGTCACGACCGCGCCGGGAGGCACGGTTGCCGTCGCGAGCGAGCCGCCCGGCGCGAGCGCGGGCCCGTCGACGGGCTGCGCGACCCGGAGGGAGACGCTGACGCTCGCCGGGATTCGTCCCGGGGTTGAAGACCTGGAGCGTCGGCTTGACTCCGCCGCCACGCGTGAAGCCGGCGATCTGGAGGCTCTGCGCGAGCGCCGGACGCTCCGACTGGAGTCGAGGCCCGCCGCGTCTCCGCTCACCGGATCGACGGCCGAGCCGAACAGCAGGACGTGCCCGGTCGTCACCGTGCAGACGATGCGCGCGGAGGCGAGCGCCGGCAGGCGAAGGCGTCGAAGATCGACGTGCCCTGGACGCGGTATCCGCCCGGCCAGTCGTACGCGTAGGTGCCCCGGGTGACGCCGCTCGCGTCGACGATCGAGATCGTGCCCGTGGACGCCTCGGTGACGAGGACGCCCGCGATCGTCTGCTGCGCGGTGTCGGGGGACGCGAAGAGGAAGCCTGTGTCGCCCGTGCCCAGCGCGACGGCGCCCGTCACGGCGTTCGCGGCGTACCCCAGCGTTCCGCCGCCGGGAGCGGGCAGGGAGATGCGCGACCACGCGAACGTGTCGTCGAGGACATCCGAGGTGATCCGCACGCCGCCGTAGAGCGCCGGCCGAGCCCATGCCCGTGCCGACGACGTCCTCCTGCGAAAGAAGCGTGCCGGCCGGCACCGGCTGCGTCGCGGCGCCCGAAAATCCCGCGATCCAGCCGTCCGGGCAGGATCCGCTGGACGTAGTTCAGGGTCTTCGTCGCCCCGGTGGAGTCGGGAGTGCCCGCGATTCCAGGTGACGACCTGGGTCCGATACGAGCGAGCCGGATCGGACGAGAAGGGTGCCGCCGACGCGGAGGTGAGATACAGCTCGTTGTCGTCGACCTTGGGCGGCGGCCCGAGGGCGCCGAAAGCGCCGCTCGTCCCGAAGAAGATCCGGCCGCGCACCTCGTCGATCAGCATGGCCCAGAGCGCGCTTGCCGTTGTTCACGATGATCTGCGCCAGGCCGGGCGCGCCGCTTCCGATGTCGACCAGCACGCTGGGAGGAGGCAGGTCCTGCTCGTCGAAGGTGAGTGCGCTCGTCACCGCAGTCGTCGGGTAGGTCGACCGGACGAGCGGCACGACGTTGGTCGCGTCAGCGTCGACGTCGACGTCGGCGTGGATTTCGCCGGATCGAGGAATCCCACCTGCCCGGCCTCGTCCGAGTAGACGACGAGGCCGCGATAGTTGTGAATGTCGTAGGGGAACGCGCCGGGATCGAGCGTGAAGAGGTCCAGCGTGCCGGTCGCGTCGTCGAAGCGGCCGAGCTCGGCCGAGCGATAGAACGAGATCCAGAGCTTGCCGTCCGCGAGGCGGACGATCTTCGAAGGGGACAGAGAGGTGGTCGGCAGCGTCCAGAACCGTGGCCGTCGAGAGGTCGGGGGCCCAGCGGACGATCGACCCGTAGATGAAGTCGAGCGAGAAGAGCGTTCCGTCCGCGTCCTGCCAGGGATAGGAGAGGTAGTAGACGCCAGGCGTCTGGTAGTAGACGAAGTTCGGGACCGAGGGGTCGAAGAGCGCGAGAAGCCCGCCCGTCTCGGGCAGCCAGAACTTTCCGTCCGGCCGCCTCACGAGAGTCGTGGGCCGGCGGGCGCCGTCCACATACTCGGTGACGTTTCCCGTCGCGGGGTCGAAATGCGCGACCTTGAAGCCGCCGAGCTCCGTGATCCAGAAGGTGCCGTCGGCGTCCCGCAGAAGAGAGCTCGGCGCGCTGTCAGTCGCCATGTTCCAGCGCGAGAGCTTCGTGCGGTCGGCCGACATGCGCGAGATCGCGTTCTCCGCGGCCGAGACGGCCCACAGGGATCCGTCCGCGTCCTTGACGATGTTGGCGCCGTCGTAGATTCCCGCGCCGCTGTGAACGCGTAGAGCTCCGTTCCGGCCGGGACCGGGTACGGCGTCGGAGCGGGCGTGGGGGTCGGCGTGGGTGTCGGCGTCGGCGTGGGTCGGCGTCGGCGTCGGCGTCGGCGTCTGTCCGAGAGCCGGGAGGTGCCAGGGCGAGGGCGGCGATCGCGATCCGAAGGAGGCGGCAGGAGAGCTCGTGCGTGTCACGTCGGGCATTGTAGCGGCCCCGGATGCACGCTCCGTTCCGCGCCTCACGTCGCGAAAAGTGGCCGGTTTGACGCGCCCGAGATGTTTGGCGTAGGATTCGTAACTCGCAGGGCGGCCCCGAACGTCGGAGAGCCCACGGCGCCGCAGCTCCGGAGCCGGAATGGCCGCCGAGACCGCGGCCGCCCCGCCAGGGAGAACCCAAGTTAAGGGCCCGAAGAGCGGAGGATGCGTGCGTTCGCCAGGAACGCCGTCCCCGGCCGGAGGCCACGAGGGAAGTCCGTTGGCTCGCATCGAGGAGCCAACCCCGGAGGATCAATTTGAGCGAGATGGACCCGAAGGATCGAGTCCTGACGGCGTCCGGCGACCCGCAAGCGGGCGACGTCGACGTCCCGGAGGGCGAATTCGAGACCGATTCCCCCGGCGGCGAGAGCGACGAGGGAGAGGCCGCGGACGGCGGCGAGGGCGGCGAAGCGCGGCCCGCCGCGGAGGGCGATGCCGGCCAGGCCGCCTTCGACCCCTATCGCCGGCGCAGGCGCCGGCGCCGGCGGCGCGGGCGCGGGCGCGGTCCCGGCCCCGGAGTCCCGGGCGAAGGCGGCGGGATGCTCGCGGTCGGAAGGCGTCTCTCCGGAGGCGAGGGGCCGTTACGCGCCGCGCGTCGAGCCGGCCGCCGTCGCGAACCAGCCGCGCACGGCGGTCCAGGGGATCGTGAAGCTCCACGGTGACCATTCCGGCACGCTCGTCTCCTCCGAGACGTACTTCTCCGAGCGCGGAGATCCGTTTCTTCCGAAGTTCCTCGTCGAGTCCGAGGACCTCGAGGACGGCCTTCTCGTCGAGGCCGAGGCCGTCGCGCGAGGCCCGAAGGGCCCCATCGTCCAGAAGATCGTCTCGATCGAGGGCCTCGAGCCGGCGGAGTATCGCGGCAAGTACATCCAGTTCCACAAGGGCGTGTCGGTCGACCCGGACCGGCGGCTCCGGATGGAAACCGCGCCGGACGAGATCTCCGGCCGCGTCCTGGACCTCGTCGCGCCGATCGGCCGGGGCCAGCGCTGCCTGATCGTCGCGCCCCCGAAGGCCGGGCAAGACGTTTCTCCTGAAGACGATGGCGAACGCCATCGCGAAGAACGACCCGGACGTGAAGATCTTCATGCTCCTCGTGGACGAGCGCCCCGAGGAAGTCACCGACATGCAGCGGTCGATCACGGGCGAGGTCGTCGCCTCGCCGAGCGACCTCAACGCGGCGCACCACATCGCCGTTTCCGAAGCGTGCTTCGAGCGGGCCAAGCGCCTCGTCGAGATCGGCCACGACGTCGTCATCTTCTGCGACTCGATCACGCGCATGAGCCGCGCCTACAACAACGAGCAGCGCGGCAGCGGCCGCATCCTCTCGGGCGGAATGGACGCCCGCACGATGGAGAAGCCCCGCCGCTTCTTCGGCGGCGCGCGGAACCACGAGGGCGGCGGCTCGCTCACGATCATCGCGACGTGCCTCATCGACACGGGCAGCCGGATGGACGACGTCATCTTCGAGGAGTTCAAGGGCACCGGGAACAGCGAGATCATCCTCGACCGCGGCCTCTTCGAGCGGCGCATCTTCCCGTGCATCAACATCCCGGCCTCCGGCACCCGCAAGGAAGAGAAGCTCTACGACGCGGACGAGCTGCCGAAGATCCACAAGCTCCGCCGGGCCCTTTCGTCCGTGAAGCCCAGGACGCGATGGAGCTCCTGCTCTCGAAGCTCGCGAAGACGAAGACGAACAAGGAGTTCCTGAAGAGCATTCTTTAGGGCGTCTATTCCTCGGGCGGAATGTAGAAGTCCGTCAGCCGCCGCATGACGTGGCGCGGGTCCTCCATGTGGAGAAAGCGGGACGCGCCGGCGAACGTCGTCCCTTCCGCCCCGCGAATGCCCTGGACGATCGCGGCCGCGCAGCGCAGCCGCTCGGGATCCTCGCGGTCGCCCACGAGGACGATCGTGCGCGCGCGGATCTCGCCGAGCCGCTCGGCCTGCGTCGGCCCGGGGTGCGCGCGGCCGCGCGAGCGACCCGCCCGCGACGCGTGCCCGGCCGTAGATGGTCTGGAGGCGCTCGAAGGGCCCTTCCAGCTCGCGCGCGACGTCGAAGGCCGGCGACGGGAGCCATTTCTCCTCGATCGCCGCCCGCGGCGAGCGCGCGAACGCCGAGAGAAGGTCGCGCCGGGCCGCGAGCGTCTCGTCTCTCCACGGAAAGCCCTCGAGCGTGGGCGCGAGGAGCGCGAGGGAGAGCGTGCGGGCCGGGAAGTCGAGCGCGAACTGGATCGCGACCTCGGCGCCGTCGTCGTGGGCGAGGAGATGCGCCTTCTCCGTCGAGAACCAGTCGAGGAGGGACGCCATCTCCGCCGCTTCGTCCGCGAGCGACAGCGGTTCGGGCGCGTCGCTCGAGCGCCCGTGGCCCCGTCGATCGAAACGCAGCGCGCGAAAGCCCGAGGAGACCGCGGTGGCCGGCGCCTCGAGGAGATCCGCGTCCGCGAACGAGCCGTGCAGGAGCAGGACCGTCTCGCCCTCGCCGCCGACCTCGTAGTAGAAGCGGTGCCCGCCGAGACTCGCGTACGGCATCGGCGCGGCTCAGGCCGGCGCGGCCGCTTCGGCGCGGCCGGCGACGCGGCGTCCGCGGCGGCGCCTCCGGCGCTTCGGCGGGCGCCGCCGAGGACGGGGGCGAAGGCTCCGGGGGCTCCTCGCCGAAGCCTCCCTGGCGGCACCTCGAGCCCGAACGCCTCGCGCGTCCAGAAATCGGCGGCGAGGAGGGAGACGGAGGCTTCGGAAGAAGATTCTGTCGAGTGAAGAGACGAGGAGAAGGAGCGAGACGAAGACGGGGATTTCTTCGAAGGCGGGTGGGGCTGCGGCGACCGGCTCGCGCTCCGTGGGCGCGTTTCGGCGCTCGGCGCGGCCGCCGAGCGCGGCCGGGCGGGGCGCGCCGCCTCGGCTCTTTCACCTTCGAAGGAATCTTCGGCGCCGAAGGCGCCGTCTTCTCTTCTCCGAGCGCTCTCGGCGCCGAGGCGCCGCGGCGCGCCGCGAAGAGCGCGTCGTCGGCGATACTCCACGGGGATCTTCATCCCGATGAGGCGCTGGATCGCGTCGAGCGAGAACACGTAGTCCTCGTCCGCGAGCGAGATCGCCTTGCCCGACTGGCCGGCGCGCGCCGTGCGTCCGATCCGGTGGACGTAGTCCTCGGGGTCCTGGGGAAGGTCCACGTTGATGACGTGCGTGACGCCGTCGATGTGGAGCCCGCGCGACGCGACGTCCGTCGCCACGAGCAGCGGCAGCGCGCCGCTCTTGAAGTCCTGGAGGATCTTGAGGCGCCGCGCCTGCGGGATGTCTCCGGTGAGCGCGCCGATGCGGAAGCCGTGCCTCTCGAGGTTCGAGACGAGTCGCTCGGCGAAGCGCTTCGTGTTCACGAAGAGCATCGTGCGCTCGACGCCCTCGCGTCGCAGGAGGTTGAGCAGGAGCGGGATCTTCTCGCGCTGCGAGACGTGGTAGAGCACCTGCGTGACGCGGTCGGCGGTGATCTGCTCGGGCCGGATCTCGATCTTCCGCGCGTCGTTCATGTGCTCGTACGCCAGCTCCATCACGCGAAGCGAGAGCGTGGCCGAGAAGAGCATCGAGTGCCGGCGGCCGGGAGGCGGGCAGCGGCGGAGGATGCGCCTCAGGTCCTTGATGAAGCCGAGGTCGAACAGGCGGTCCGCCTCGTCGATGACGAGCGACTCGACCTCGCCGAACGACGTCGCGCCCTGCTGCTCGTAGTCGAGGAGGCGCCCCGGCGTTCCGATGAGGAGGTCGCAGCCGGCGCGGAGCTGGTCGCGCTGGCGGCCGTAGTCGATGCCGCCGAAGACGGTCACGATGCGCATCTTCAGGAAGTGCCCGAGCGCGCGCGCATCCTCCTGGATCTGCACGGCCAGCTCGCGCGTGGGCGCGACGATGAGCGCGCGCGGGTTGCGGGACGCCTTGTGGCGCTTCGTCCGCACGAAGCGCGTGAAGATCGCGACGAGGTACGCGGCCGTCTTCCCGGTGCCCGGTCTGGGCCTGGGCGGCGACGTCCTGACCGGCGAGGAGAAGGGGAAGCGTCGCCGCCTGGATGGGCGTCGCCCGGACGAATCCGCACGCGGCGATGCCCGCGCTCACCGCGTGCGGGAGCTTCAGGTCGGCGAAGTAGACGTCGGAAAGGTGGTCCGAGAATTTCCCCGCGGGAGCGGTCATCCGCCGTCATTGTAGCGTCCGGAAGTGTTCCCGTCGCCTCCGATATACTGATCTCGACGCGTGCCTTTCCTTCCATGACGCCGCTGGCCGACCGCCGCCCCGTCCTCTTCGCGCTCGGCATCGCGGCCACTCGTGATCGCGTTCACGACGGACGAGCGCGTCTTCGGCCTCGTCACCGACGGGCAGATCATGACCCGCACGGCCTACGCGATGTCCGCTCTCGGAGAGATCGGGATCGCGCGCGGCCACCCGGTCGACATTTCGCGCGCCCGCGGGAGACGCCGTCACGCGGTACGGGATGGGCCCGTCGCTCGTCCGCGTTCCGCTCACGGCGCTCGCGGGCTCCTTCGAGAACGCTTTCGGTCTGGGCTCGTCGCAGACGCTCTTCGTCCTCGAGCAGATCCTGCTCGTCCTCCTCGCGGCGGCCGCGGCGGGCCTTCTCGCCCGCGCCGTGGGCGCGGGAGCGCCGGGCACGCGCCGCGCCTGCCTCGCCGCCGCGATCGCCTCGCCTCTGTGGGCGTACGCGGGGTCCGACTGGTCCGAGCCGCTCCAGGCGGCGTGCGTCGGCGGCGCGTTCGCGTGCGCGGCTCTCGCCACGCGGGAGGGCGTCCTCGCGCGCCGGGCGTCCGCCCTCGCGGCGCTCGCCGGAGGCCGCCGCCGGATTCGCGCTTCTCTCCAAGTCGATCCTCATCGTGCTCTTCCCGTGCGTTCTCGCCGTGCTCTGGTTCGGCTCGGAGCGCTCCGCGCGCGCGCGACGCTCGCTCGCCGCATGCGCCGGCTGGCTGACTCCCGCGGCGCGTCTGGCTCGTCTTCGAGATCGTGCGCTTCGGGCGCCCGTTCGCCTCGTATTCGGGCGAGCGCTTCAGCCATCCGGTGCTCGACGGGCTCTGGCGCCTCACGGTGGGCCCGAACAAGGGGCTCTTCCTGTATTTCCCGCTCGCGCTTCTCGCCGTGCCCGGTCTCGTGCGGCTCGCGCGCGCAGCGGCGCGCTCTCGCCGCTCGCTCTCTCGGGGTTCTCGCTCTTCGTGCTCGTCACGACCGCGGCCTGGTGGTCGTGGGACGGCACCTCGGGCTGGGGCCCGCGGCTTCTCGTGCCGCTCGTCCCGCTCCTCGCCGGCCTCGCGGTCGTCGGCGCCGCGGCGATGCCTCCTCTCGTCTTCCGCGTGCTTTTCGGGATCGGCGTTCTCGTCAATGCCGCTCGGGGCGCTGCAGCCCGACGGCGCCCTCGCGTGGTACTACGCGACCCTCAAGCCGAGGCCGCTGTCGCCGGCGCGAGCGCTCCGGCTTCCCGGCGTTCGCGACCGAAGTCGATCCGGCGACTTCGGGCGCCGTCGCTCCTTCCGATCCACGACGCCGCGATGCACGCCGGCCTGTCTCCCCTCAGGGTGAACGCCTGGCTCCTCATGACGCGCCTCGGCGGAGGCGACGTCCATGCGGCGCTCGCGAAGCCGCCGTGGCGGACGGACGTGAAAGGCCAGGAGGTGGCCGCCCCGCCGGAGCGCGTCATCCCTGCGAGCGCGCTCGTCTTTCTGACGTCTCCCTTCCGCTGGCCGCATCTCGGCATGTCGCTCACGCGGCGCGGCGACGAGACGGACACCGTCCTTTCGTTCATCGACTGCCTTTACGACCAGGAGCTTCGCGCGCAGGACATGCGCCGCCCCGATCGCGCGATCGAGTTCGGGGAAGAGCTCTACCGGCGCGTGCCCTCGCCGCAGACGATCACCGCGCTCGCCGAGGCGTACCGGCTCGCGGGCAAGCGCGAGACGCTCCGGGATTTCGTGCGCTCGCTGCCTCCCGCCCAGAGAGGGCGCCCCGGATTTCGGGATGGTGCTCGCCCTCGCGGCGCGCGACTCGGGGAACGAGGCGCTCGCGCGCGAGATCCTCGGACAGGTGCTGCGGGCGGGTGGCGCGGCCGGAGTACGCGCGCCTCGCGTCCCTGCCGCTCGCCGAATGGCCCGCGACGCTGCGCACGGCGCAGCGCTCGCCCACGCGCGAGGCGGGCGAAGAGCCCCGGCGATAGGATGGGCCCGATGAGCGTCACCGTCGAGGTTCCGAAGATCGAGAGCCCGGACGCGGCGACCCTGCGCGTGACGTGTCCCGCGACGGGCGAGCTCGCCGGCGAGGTCCCCGACCTCGATGCCGCGGGAGTCGCCGCGGCCGTCGCGCGCTCCCGCGCGGCGGCTCCGTCGCTGGGCCGCGGCGTCGCTCGAGGTGCGGATCGAGGCGCTCCTGAAGTGGCGCGATCTCGTCCTCGACACGCCGCTCGTGCCCGAGACTCTCGTGAGAGAGAGCGGCAAGCCGCGGCACGAGGCCGAGGGGATCGAGGTTCTCTACCTCTGCGAGCTGATTCGGGCGATGACGAGGCTCTCGCGCCGCGCGCTCGCCGAAGAGACCCGACACCCGCTCCTTTTCCTCACGAAGAAGACGCGCCTCGTGCGGCACCCGCTCGGCGTCGTCGGCGTCATCGGTCCCTGGAATTTCCCGATCCTGAACAACGCGGCCGATGCCGTCGCGCCGCTCCTGGCCGGCAACGCGGTCGTGCTCAAGCCCTCCGAGGTCACGCCCCTGACGTCGTGCGTCCTGCGCGACCTCTGGGCGAGCGCGGGGAATCCGCCGGACGTCTTCCAGGTCGTCACCGGGCGGGGCGCGGCGGGGGCCGCGCTCGTGGACCTCGTGGACGCCGTCATGTTCACCGGCTCCGTCGCGACGGGCCGGAAGATCGCCGCGCGCTGCGGCGAGCGGCTGATCCCGTGCGTGACCGAGCTGGGCGGCAAGTCGCCGTTCGTCGTCCTCCCGGGCGCGGACCTCGAGCGGGCGGCCGAGGCCGCGGCGTGGTCGAGCTTCATCCATTCGGGCCAGGTGTGCATCCGCACGGAGCGCATCTACGTGCACGCGTCCGTCGCGGACCGCTTCGAGCAGCTCCTCGTGTCGCGCGTCGCGGCGCTCCGCCAGACGGCGCCGGATCCGTCCGGGAGGCGCGCACGACCTCGGCGCCGTGACGTTCGCGCGGCAGATCGAGGTCGTCGAGCGGCAGATCGCCGACGCGAAGGCGAAGGGCGCGCGCGTCCTGATCGGCGGCGCGCGCCGCGGGAGCGGCCCCGGCCTCTTCTTCGAGCCCACGGTCCTGTCGGGCGCGACGCACGACATGGAAGTCATGCGCGAGGAGACGTTCGGCCCGCTCGTGCCCGTCATGCGCTTCTGGGAGGACGAGGAGGCGCTGCGCCTCGCGAACGACACGCACCTCGGGCTCAACGCGACGGTCTTCGGGCCGCCGGGAAAGGCCGAAGCCTTCGCGCGCCGGCTGCGGTCGGGCCAGGCGATCGTGAACGACGTCCTCGTGAACTACTTCGTCGTCGAGTCGCCGCTCGGCGGGTGGCGCTCGAGCGGCCTCGGCGTGCGGCACGGCGTCGAGGGCCTGAGGCAGTGGACGCGCACCGAGGCGATCACGACGCGGCGGCCCGCTCCTGGCGTCCGTCGATCGCTTCCTCGCGAAGAAGCTCGCGTTCCCGTACGACCCGCGCGTCCTCTCGGTCCTGCGGCGCGCGATGCGCCTCCTCTACCGGCGCGGACTTGCCGCGAAGCTGCGCCGCCCGTCCTGACGCGGCTCCCCGTACAATCGACCGGATGAAGGCTCTTCTCGCCGCGCTCGCGGCCTGTGTCCTCGTTCTCTCTCGCCGCGGCCGCGCAAACGGGCGACGCCCGCGGCGAAAGCCCTCGCCGGCCACGACCGCCGGGCTCCAGGTCTCGACGGGCAGCGCCGCGCCGAAGGGAGGCACCGAGGCGAAGGTCGAGGACATGCGCGTTCTCGAAGGCGCGTCGACCGACCCCTTCGAGCTCGAGCGCCTCGGCCTCGCCGCGGTCGAACGCGAACCAGCTCGACCGCGCGCGCGTCTTCTTCGAGCGCGCGTGGAAGGTCGGCGAGCTGCCGACGGCCGCCTACAACCTCGCCTGCCTCGACGCGCGCGCCGGACGCGCCGACCAGGCCTTCGCCCGGCTCGACAAGGCCGATCGCCGCGGGGTTCGACGACGGCGCCGTCGCTCGAGAAGGATCCCGATCTCGCGGCCCTTCGCGGCAAGCCGAGATTCTCCGTCGATCGTCTCGGGAGCGGCGAAGAACCGCGCCGCCGGGCGACGCGGCGGCCGTGAAGGAAGGCGTCTTCCTTCTGCCGAAGGACGGCGCCCTCGCGATTCTCCTCCTCCTCCACGACAAGGAGTCCGATCCCTTCACCGTGAGCGGGCCGTTCACGGACATCGCGCTCGTCGCACCGTCTCTTCGTCGCGGCTCCGCGCGGGCCCGGCCGCTCGGCGAGGAAGCGGTTCGGCTGGGGCTCGGCGGACCGTGCCGCGAAGGCGATCGACGCGGCCGTCGCCGCCGCGCGCCGGAAGGCCGGCAAACCAGAAGCTTCCGGTGCTCCTCGTGGGCGTGGGGCGGGGCGGCACGGAGGCCTTCACGGCCGCCGCGCGCAGCGCGCCCGGCACGTTCGCGGGCGTCGGCTCGATCGGAGGACCGTTCGATCCCGGCGCGGCGCCGAATCCCGCCGGGCTTCGCGGCGCGCGCCTCTTCCTCGGGTTCTCGCGCGACGCGGCGCCGGCCGAGGTCGCCGCGATCCGGCGCGGCATCGAGTCTCTTCGCCAGCAGGGGTTTCAACCCATCGTCGCCGAGTGGCCGGGAGCGGGCTCCGGGTTCCCGAAGGACGTCCGCCGCGCGGTGAAGGAGACGCTCGACGCGTTCGCGGGCCAGGCGCCCGCCGCGCCGCGCTGAGGCTCGCATGGCCGTCGACTTCTACCGGCACTCCCTCGGGGAGGAGGAGAAGGCCGCGGTCCGCGACGTCCTCGATTCCCTCTTCCTCACGACGGGGCAGAAGGTCTACGCCTTCGAGAAGGCCTTCGAGGAGTATCTCGGCGTGCCCGCCGTCGTGTGCACGGCGCACGCGACGGCCGCGCTGCACATGTCCATGCTCGCGGCGGGCGTCGGCCCGCCGGACGAGGTCGTCACGACGCCGATGACGTTTCTCTCCTCGGCGAACGCGATCGTGTACGCGGGCGCGACGCCCGTCTTCGTCGACGTCGATCCCGCGACCGCGAACATCGACCCCGCGGCCGTCGCGGCGGCGATCACGCCGCGCACGAAGGCGATCATCGCCGTCGACCTCTACGGCCTCATGGCCGACATGGTCGCGCTCCGGAGCCTCGCGGACCGGCACGGCCTCGTCGCTCGTCGAAGACGCCGCGCACTGCGTCGAGGGGCGTCGCGACGGCTTCGGGCCCGGGCGGCTCGCCGACTTCGGCTGCTTCAGCTTCTACGCGACGAAGAACCTCACGTGCGGCGAGGGCGGCGCGATCACGGCGCGCGACGGAGCGAAGAAGACCCTGCTCCGGCAGCTCGGCTCGCACGGCATGTCGAAGAACGCCGCCGACCGCTACGCCGGCAAGTACCAGCACTGGGACATGGAGCGCCTCGGCTACAAGTACAACCTCTCGGACGTGAACGCGGCGCTCCTCCTGCCGCAGCTTCCGAAGCTCGCGAAGCGGCTCGCGCGCCGCGAGGAGATCTGCCGCCGCTACGAGGCCGCGTTCCGCGACACGCCGGGCGTCTCCTTCCCGATCGTGCCCGAGGGCATGACGTCCGGGCGCCACCTCTTCACGATCTGGGTCGATCCCGGGAAGCGCGACGCCGTTCTCGCCGGCATCCAGGCGCGGGGCGTCGGCGTCGCGGTGAACTACCGCGCCGTCCACCTCACGAAGTTCTATCGGGAGCGTTTCGGCTTCCGCCGCGGCATGTTCCCCGAGGCCGAGCGCATCGGCGACTCCACGATCACGATTCCGCTCTGGCCCGCGATGACGGACGCGCAGGTCGACGAGGTCATCGCGGCGGTGAGAGGGTGCGGTGCGGGGAGAAACATGCTGAGCTACTTGCTTATCGCGAGCGCCGCGCTCCTCTCTGTCGCGCTCGTCGTTCGTCGTCGCCGAAGGTGTGGGGCGCCGACGCCGCTCGAGGAGCCCCGCTCCGCGATGCTCCCGGCGGCTCGCGCTTTCCTCGCGTCGCTCGATCCTCCCCGCCGTGCCCGGGCGGCGCTGCCCTTCGATTCCGACGCTCGGTTGACCTTCAGCTACCTGCCGGGCTCTCGCCCGGGCCTCTCGCTGAAGGAGATGACGAGCGGCCAGAGGGCTGCCGCCCTCGCGCTGCTGCGTGCGTCGCTCTCCGAGAAGGGTTTCGCGACTGCCGAGACGATCCGGCGCCTCGAGGACGTCCTGCGCGATATCGAAGGGTCGACCATGCGCGATCCGGAGCGGTACTTCCTCGCCGTCTTCGGCGAGCCTTCGGAATCCGGGGCGTGGGGCTGGCGCTGGGAAGGACATCACCTCTCGCTGAACTGGACCTTCGTGGCCGGCGCCCGGATCGCGTCGGCCCCTCAATTCCTGGGGGCGAACCCTGCCGACGTTCCTGCGGGCGCCATGAAGGGAACGCGCGCCCTCGCCGGCGAGGAGGATCTGGCGCGCGCTCTGGTGACCTCGCTCGATGCGGCGCAGAGAGGATCGGCGATCCTCTCCTCGCGCGCGCCCGGGGACATCGTCACCGGGTCGGAGCGGAAGGCGGCCATTCGCGACGACCGCGGCATCGGCTGGAGCCGGCTGAACGAGGAACAACGCGGCCTGCTCCTGGCGCTGATCGGCGAATTCGCCTCGGTCCAGCCTCCTGCGATCGCGGCCGACCGGCTCGAGCAGATCCGCCGGCAGGGCGTCGATCGTCTCGTGTTCGCCTGGATGGGCGGCCTGAGCAAAGGGCAGGGGCATTACTACCGCGTCCAGGGCCCGTCCTTCCTCATCGAGTACGACAACACCCAGAACGGCGCGAACCACATCCACTCCGTCTGGCGGGACTTCAAGGGAGACTTCGGCCGCGATCTCCTCGAGGAGCACTATCGGACCGCGCCGCACCACGAGACGCCCTGAAGGCGCTCACGCCTGTCCGGTCGACTCCACGATCCTCAGAAGGTCCTTGTCGGGGTCGAGCGCGATGCCGGCGACGAACTTCCTCGAAGGGTTCGGGACGGTGACGGTCGTGGTCGGCGTGGCGCCGTCGAGGTTCACGGTCACGTCGAGCGTCGTCCCGTCGACGTACGTGAGCCGCACGACGAGCGGGATGACGTAGAACGGCTTGTCGCCCGGGGCCGCGACGGGATGGAGGACCGTGTGGCCCTGCGCCTGCGTGATCGCCAGCGTCACCGACGAGGCGTCGAGCGCCGTCCGGTAGGTGGCCGCGGAGGACCGGCCGGAACGGCGTTTCGACCCACTGGTCGAAGAACTGCTTGAGGTCGAGGCCGCTCGCCTTCTCGAAGTCGCCGCGGAGATCGGCGCGCGAGGCCGTGCCCCAGGCGTGCGCGTCGCCGTAGGCGCGAAGCGCCGGAAAGAACACCGCGTCGCCCACGAGCCGGCGGAGCATGTGCAGCGCGAAAGCCCCCTTGTCGTAGACAGAGCCCGAGTTCGCGAACGGCATCGCCGGATCGGCCACGACGGTCGCCGCGAGGCGGCCGCCGTACAGGCCGTCGTCGTAGGGGGAGGTTGATAGCCTGGGCCCGGGAGGGAGGCCTTTCGCCTTCTCGAGATACAGGACCTCGCCGTAGGTCGCGAAGCCCTCGTTCAGCCAGATGTCGTCCCAGGTCCGCATCGTCACACGGTCGCCCCACCACTGGTGCGACAGCTCGTGGACGAGGAGGAGCGTGGTCGTAATGTCGATCCCCGTGCTCGCGAGGGTGTCCGTGCCGATCGAGGTCATCGTCGGGTGCTCCATGCAACACGAGAAGGTGGCCACGATGCCGTACTTCGTGTCGAGGAACGGGTACTCGCCGAACATCGAGGCCTGCGTCGCGATGTGGTTCTTCATCTCCGAGAGCCGGGCAACGTTGTCTGCCGCGTATTCGGGCAGGAGGTACGAGCGGATCGGCATCGTGCGGCCGTCGAGCGCCGTGTACGTGTCCTCGACGGTCACGTAGTTCGCCACGTTGAGCGAGACGAGGTACGTCGGGATGGCCTGCGGGAGCTTCCACGTGTACGTGCTCCGGCCGTCGCCGAGGTCGGCGACCGAGACCGTGCCCGCCGAGGCCGCGACGTAGCCCGCCGGGACCGTCGCGTGCACCGTGACCACGGCCTTGTCCTTCGGGTCGTCCACGCAGGGCCAGAACGTGCGCGCGAGGAACGGCTCGGCCAGGCTCGTCGCGGCGAAGCCCGTCCCGTGCTGCCAGAAGTCGAGGGCGGAGGCGGCCGGGGGGATTCCGCTGTAAGAGACCGAGAGCGTCGCGCGCTCCTCGGCGCCGAGCGGCGGATCGAACGGGACGACGAGCTTCCCGGATGAGTGAACGGCCGCGACCGCGTTGCCGTCGCGGGCCGTCGCGGTCACGGTATAGGCGTCGTCGAGGTCCAGCTCGAGAGAAGAGGTCCGGCGCGCGAAGCCGGACACGCGGATGACGGTCGTCCCCGAGAGGAACCGGACGGCTGGGTCGATGTCGAACGAGACGTCGTACGAGACGATGTCGACTCCGCGGTCGGCGCCTTCGACGGACGGAGGGACGACGCCTGCGGCCGCGCGCGCGGCGGCGGCCGCCTCGAAACGCGCGCGCTTCGCCGCGGCCTCGACATGCTCGCGGAAGGGGCGGCGGTCGATGTCGAGGGAGGGAAAAGAGGATGCTGCGAATGAAAGAGAGACGAGGAGGAGGGCGGCAAGCGCTCCCGCCGCGAAGCCACGAGCCGGGCGCCATCTGCCGGGAGGCCTCTCGAGTCCCTTTCTAAGCATATTCCGCTACCTCTTCCCTTTCTGAGCATCTCTCGGTCTTCTCTCCAGACATGCCCCCGCAATCCTACGCGAGCGATTGTCCGATGGCCTCGCCGCTCGCGATGCGCTCGCCGACGGCGATGCCGTCGCGAAAGCCGCCCGTCACGTGGAGCGCCCCGGGCGCCACCGCCTCGAGCGCCGCGAGATCCGCCTCGAGAGCCGCGAGCGTGCGGTGATGGCCGAGCGGAAGCTGCGGGATCGCCTCCGGCCACCGCGCGATCCACGAGCGCGAGGCCGGGCCGAGGCGCGGGAAGAAGAGCGCGACCTCCGCCGAGGCGACCGCGAGGAGGTCCGCGTCGGGCGCCCTGAAGGCGCTCACGCCTGTCCGGTCGACTCCACGATCCTCAGAAGGTCCTTGTCGGGGTCGAGCGCGATGCCGGCGACGAACTTCCTCGAAGGGTTCGGGACCGTGACGGTCGTGGTCGGCGCTGCGCCGTCGAGGTTCACGGTCACGTCGAACGTCGTCCCGTCGACGTACGTGAGCCGCACGACGAGCGGGAAGACGTAGAACGGCTTGTCGTCCGGGCCCGCGACGGGATGGACGACCGTGTGGCCCTGCGTCTGCGTGACCGCCAGCGTCACCGACGAGGCGTCGGGCGCGGTCCGGTACGTGCCGCGGAGAACCGGCCGGAACGGCGTCTCGACCCACTGGTCGAAGAACTGCTTGAGGTCGAGGCCGCTCGCCGTCTCGAAGTCGCCGCGGAGATCGCGCGCGCGACGCCGTGCCCCACGCGTGCGCGTCGCCGTACGCGCGAAGCGCCGGGAAGAACGTGGCGTCGCCCACGAGCCGGCGGAGCATGTGCAGCGCGCGCGCCCCCTTGTAGTAGACGGCGCCCGTGTTGGCGAAGGGCGTCGCCGGGTCGGCGACGACGGTCGGCGCGAGGCGGCCGCCGTAGAGGTTGTCGTCGTAGGACGCCGACAGGGTCGCTCCGGGCGCGAAGCCGAGCGTCTTCTCGAGGTAAAGGACCTCGCCGTACGTCGCGAACCCTTCGTTCAGCCAGACGTCGTCCCACGTCCGCATCGTCACGCGGTCGCCCCACCAGTCGTGCGAGAGCTCGTGGACGAGCAGGGTCGTGATGTCGCGGCCCGTGTTCGCGAGGATGTTCGTGCCGATCGACGTCAGCGTCGGGTGCTCCATGCCGCCCGAGAAGGACGAGGAGACGATTCCGTACTTCGTGTCGAGAAACGGGTACTCGCCGAACATCGAGGCCTGCGTCGCGATGTGGCTCTTGATCGCGGAGAGCCGGGCGACGTTGTCGGCCGCGTACTCGGGCAGGAGGTACGAGCGGATCGGCATCGTCCGGCCGTCGAGCGCCGTGTACGTGTCCTCGACGGTCACGTAGTTCGCGACGTTGAGGGAGACGAGGTACGTCGAGATGGCCTGCGGGAGCTTCCACGTGTACGTGCTCCGGCCGTCGCCGAGGTCGGCGACCGAGACCGTGCCGGCGGACGCGGCGACGTAGCCCGCGGGCACGGTCGCGTGGACGGTGACGACCGCCTTGTCCTTCGGGTCGTCCACGCAGGGCCAGAACGTGCGCGCGAGAAACGGCTCGGCCACGCTCGTGGCGGCGGAGCCCGTCTCGTGCTGCCAGAAATCGAGCGCGGCGGCCGCGGGAGGCTGGCCGCGGTACGAGACCGAGATCGTCGCGCGCTCCTCGGCGCCGAGCGGCGGATCGAACGGGACGACGAGCTTCCCGGAAGCGTGAACGGCCGCGACCGCGTTGCCGTCGCGGGCCGTCGCGGTCACGGTATACGCGTCGTCGAGGTCCAGCGCGAGAGAGGAGGTCCGGCGCGCGAAGCCGGACACGCGGATCGACGGTCGTCCCCGAGAGGAACCGGACGGCGGGGTCGACGTCGAACGAGAGGTCGTACGAGACGATGTCGACGCCGCGGTCGGCGCCTTCGACGGACGGAGGGACGACGCCGGCTGCAGCGCGCGCGGCGGCGGCCGCCTGCGAAACGCGCGCGCTTCGCCGCGGCCTCGACGTGCTCGCGGAAGGGGCGGCGGTCGATGTCGAGGGAGGGAAAAGAGGATGCTGCGAATGAAAGAAAGACGAGGAGGAGGGCGGCAAGCGCTCCGGCCGCGAAGCCACGAGCCGGGCGCCACCTGCCGGGAGGCCTCTCGAGTCCCTTTCTAAGCCTCTTCCGGTCCTCTTTTCTTCTGAGCATTTCTCGGTTTTTCCCCGGGGCCCGTCCTCGGAATCCTACGCGAGCGATTCTCCGATGGCCTCGCCGCTCGCGATGCGCTCGCCGACGGCGATGCCGTCGCGAAAGCCGCCCGTCACGTGGAGCGCCCCGGGCGCCACCGCCTCGAGAGCCGCGAGATCCGCCTCGAGAGCCGCGAGCGTACGGTGATGGCCGAGCGGAAGCTGCGGGATCGCCTCCGGCCACCGCGCGATCCACGAGCGCGAGGCGGGGCCGAGGCGCGGGAAGAAGCGCGCGACCTCCGCCGAGGCGACCGCGAGGAGGTCCGCGTCGGGCGCGCCCGCAAGAGACTGGTCGAGAGCCCCGCCGAGAAACGAAGTCGTGAGGACGAAGCCTGCGGGCGCCCGCCCCGTGAAGAGCGACGCCGGATAGAGGATGCCGAGAGAGCGGAATCCTTCCACCTGCGGGATGAGCCCTCCGAATCCGTGCGGAGCGTCCGCCGGCGAAGCCGGCGCGCGGTAGGCCTGCATGACCACGGTGACGGGCGAGGACGGCACGCGAGCGAGAGCCGCCTCCGAGCGCGTCAGAACGCCGCCGAGGAGGCGCGCGACCGCGGGAGCCGAGAGCGTCGACACGAGGACGTCGGCGTCGAAGGCCCGCCCGTCGGCGGTGCGGACGGTCCAGCGGCGGACCGCCGGGGCGGGGGTGCGCGGCCCTTCGATCGCGACCACGGCCGCGTTCAGCTGCAATGCGGAACCCGGGTCGCGAACGAGAGACGTTGTTGAAGAGTTTCTATGAGGGTGTAGAGACCCCCGTCGAACGTGAGGGTCCGTTCGATGCCGCGCTGGAGCGCCGCGCGCCGTTCGCCGTGGCCCGATGCGCCCCCACCCGTCGCGGCCGTGCCTCGGTCCTCCGCGCTCATCCCCTTCAGCAACTCTTCGCGGCACCTCCGGAAGCGCGCCGTGCCTGCGGCTCCAGCTCTTTCTCTCTTTCTTCTAAGAAAATCCCTTGATGACGCTTCCCGACCGCTCCCTCCGCCTCCCAGAGGCGCGGGAACGCGGAGCGCATCGAAAGCGAGCGCGGATCCCCCGCGTAGACGCCGGACACCATCGGCCCCGCGCCGTAGAGCGCCGCCTCTTCGCCGAAGCGGCGCGCGAAGAAGGAGTGGACGCTCTCGTCCTCGAGAGACGCGGGCCGCGGGGCGACGAAGGGCTCCTTGAGGAGGCGCAGCTTTCCCTTCAGCGTGAAGACCGTGTTGAAGAGCGCCGCCGGGCCGGGCACGACGGCGCGAGGCGAGCCGCCGCGCACGATCCACCGCGGAGCCTTGCCGTCGGCCTTGACGGCCCGGGGCTCGAGGCCGAGATCGGCGAGGAGGCGCTCGGCGGCTTCGGTCGTGCGGAGCGTGTTCGGCCCGCACTCGAGCGTGAACCCGTCCTCGCGGATCGTCCGGATCGAGCCGCCCGCCTGCGGGCCCGCCTCGAGGACGATCGTCTCGCCGGCGCTCGCGCGCCGGAACGCGGCCGAGAGACCTGCGATCCCGCCTCCGAGGATCACGACGCGCGTCACGCGGCGGCCTTTCTCACGATGTCGGCGAGGCTGCGGATGAACGCCGGGTGGTCGTTGAGGCCTTCGGCGACGGCGTAGTGCGGGATGCCGAGGCGCGCCGCCTCTCTCGCCGAAGAGCAGCCGGATCTCGTAGAGCGTCTCGACGTGGTCCGACACGAAGGCGACCGGCACGACGAGCACCTGCTTCTCGCCGGCCTTCGCGAGGTCCGCGAGGACGTCGGGCGTCGAAGGGCCGAGCCATTCGACGGGCCCGACCTTCGACTGGTAGCCGAGGCGCGAGCGGTAGCGGTTCCCGAGCGCCGCGTCGATCAGCCGGACGGTCTCCTCGATGTGGCGCGGATACGGATCCTTCTCTTTCGTCGACGGTCTTGACGGGCAGCGAGTGCGCCGAATAGAGGACCACCGTCTTCGTCGGGATCGCGGGTCCGGCAGCAGTGCGGCCGCGGCGAGGATGCGGTCCACGTGCGCCGCGACGAAACCCGGCTCGTCGTACCACGCGTCGGGCGCGCGCCGGCATTCCGGCGCCCAGCCCATCTCGGCGAGCGCGCGCGACGCGCGCGTGAAGGAGCCGCGCGTCGTCGTGACCGAGTACTGGGGATAGAGCGGCAGGACGAGGAGCCGCGTCGCCCCCGCGCCGCGCAGCGTCCGCGAGAGCGCGTCTCGACGGTCGGCGCCGAGCACGTCATGCCGACGCGCACGGCGGGCGCGGGGGAGCCTGCCTCCGACCCGGGGGCGAGCGCCTCCTCGAGGAGCCGGGCCTGCGTCTCGGACCAGCGGCGGATCGGCGACCATCCGATGCGCTCGTAGATCCCGGCCGACTTCGGCGCGCGCAGCGTCGCGATCGTCCACGCGACGAGCTTCCGCAAGCGGCGTGAAGGGAATGTTCAGGATCTTCGGGTCCACGAAGAGCTCGTACAGAAAAGGCTTCGGAGCTCCGCTCGCGACGACGGCCCGGGCCCATCGCCGAGTCTGAACGCAGGCAGGCAGACCGCCGCGGCGCGCTCGCGCGTTCACCCTTCGAAGAAGATTTCAATCGGTGCATCCGCCGCCGACATCCGCGTCACAGGGTCCGCGAGAAGATCTTCGGCGCGTCGGGGGCCTTCTGCTCGAGGTAGGCGTCGAACAGCATGGCCACGTTCCGGATGAAGATCCGCCCGAGCGTCGTCACGCGGATCTCGTCGGGCGTCAGCTCGACCATCCCGTCCGCGACGAGCTCGGGAAGCCGCGCCACGGCCGAGGCGAACGTCTCGTCGAACGAGCGCAGGGAGTGACGCGCGTTCGATCGCGCGCTTGTCGATGACGCAGTGGCAGAGAAGCCGCGTGATGACGTCGCGCCTCAGGAAGTCGTCTCCCGTGAGCCGGTGCCCCTTGACGGTCGGGAAGCGCCCCTGCTCCGTCGCCTGGTGGTAAGCGGCGTAGTCCTTCGTGTTCTGGAGGTACATGTCGTCGATCGAGCCGATCGCCGAGACGCCGAGCCCGTAGAGATCGCAGCCCGCGTGCGTCGTGTAGCCCTGGAAGTTGCGGTGGAGGGTGCGGTCCTTCTGCGCCTTGACGATCTCGTCGTGCGGCAGCGCGAAATGGTCCATGCCGATGTACGTGTAGCCGGCCGCGGTGAATCGCTCGATGCCGGAGACGAAGATCGCGAATTTCTCCGTGCCCTCCGGCAGATGGGCCGCGAGGACGCGCTGCGGCCGCTTCAGCCACGGCACGTGCGCGTAGGAGTACATCGCGACGCGGTCCGGATGCAGCGAGATGATCTCCTCGACGCTCTTCTCGAAGCCGGCCCGCTTCTGGCCGGGCAGGCCGTAGATCATGTCCAGGTTCACGGAGGCGTAGCCGAGAGCCCGCGCGGCGTCGACGAGCGTCTTCGTCATCTCGAAGGGCTGGACCCGGTTCACGAGCTCCTGCACCTCGGGGTCGAAGTCCTGGACGCCCATCGACACGCGGTTGAAGCCGCGGTCCTTGAGCACGGCGAGGTGCTCCGGCGTCGTCACGCGCGGATCCACCTCGACGGAGACTTCCGCGTCCGCGGCGGGCCGGAACGTCTCGAGGAGATGCTGCGCGAGCCGGTCCGCCTGCTTCGGCGACAGGTACGTCGGCGTGCCGCCGCCCCAGTGCACCTGCTTGATCTCCCGCGCGCGGTCGACGTGCGAGGCGAGGATGTCGATCTCGCGATGGACGTCCGCGAGGTAGGGCTCGATCTCCTCGCGCGACGTCCCCGCGCGATCGGGTTTCGGGACGATCTTCATGAAGCAGCCGCAGAACCAGCACTGCTCGTCGCAGAAGGGGAGGTGGACGTAGAGGGAGACCGGCGACGCCTTCGCGTTCGCGCGCGCGCAAGCGGCCTCGCAGTCGGCGGGGGAGGATTCGGTCCACTCCGGCGCCGTCGGGTACGACGTGTACCGCGGGCCCTGGACGTTGTACTTCTCCAGCAGCTCCGTCGTCATCGGGAGCGTCTCGCCGCGGAGCCGGATCGGGATCGCGCTCACGCGGCGCGAGGTTAGCACCAGGCGCGACGGCGTCTCACCCTGCGGTTGCATCAGGAAGGGCGCCGCACCGGGGCGCTCAGGCGGGCAGCGGCGCGCGTGCGGCCGCGACGAACGCGGCGACGTTCTCGGGCGGCGTGGGCGGGAGGATGCCGTGGCCGAGGTTCACGATGTGGCCGACCGGGCCGGCCGCGCGGCGCGCGGCGAAGACGGCCTCCCTCACGCCCTCGGGCGTTCCGAGGAGGACGCCGGGATCGACGTTTCCCTGCAGCGCCTTGCCGTTCGCGCGCTTCCTCGCCTCGTCGAGCGGGAGCTTCCAGTCGATGGAGAGGACGTCGACCGGCATCTGCGCGAACGAGTCGACGAGATGCGCCGAGCCGGAGGCGAAGAGGACGACGGGCACTTGCGAGCGCCGCGGCAGGTGGGACACGAGCCGCTCGGTCGCGGGGCGCGCGAAGCGGTCGTAGTCGGCGCGCGAGAGCTCGCCCGCCCACGAGTCGAAGATCTGGACGACGTCGGCGCCGGCCTCGATCTGCGCGGCGAGATACTTGCCGCAGGCGTCGGCGAGCCTGGCGAGGAGGTCTTCGAGCACCTTCGGCTCGCGATGCATCATCGCCTTGACCGTCGCGAACGACTTCGACGAACCTCCCTCGACCGCGTACGTCGCGAGCGTCCAGGGCGCCCCGCAGAACCCGATCGTGGCCGCCGCGTCGTGGACGACTCGCTTGAGGCCGCGGTGGATCTCCGTCACGAACGCGGTCTCGACGTTCGGATCGAACCCGTGAAGCTTCGCCACGTCCTGCGCCGTGCGGACGGGGCTCGGAAGCTGCGGCCCGCCCTCGTCGAGCCGGACCTCGAGGCCCATCGGCGGAAGGGGGATCAGGATGTCGGAGAAGAAGACGACGCCGTCCATGCCGAAGCGCCGGAAAGGCTGGAGAGACACCTCGATGGCGGCCGGGACGTCCGCGCACAGCTCGAGGAACTTGAGCCGCTTGCGGACCTCGCGGTACTCGGGCAGGTAGCGTCCCGGCCTGACGCATGAGCCAGACGGGCGGGAGATCCGTCGGGCGGCCGAAGGCGGCGTCGACGAAGCGCTGGCGGGAAGGAGCCGGGGCGGTTGCGGGCATCGCGCGGGAGGTTAGCATCGCGATGCGTCGAGCCCTTCGGCGAGGGGGTTCCTATAATCGCCGATGTGACCGAGGCCGCGCAGCTCGCTTCGACGCTCGGGTGGGTGGCCCTCGTCGCATACGCCCTTTCGACGGTTCTCTACACGACGTCGCTCTTCCGGACGGCCGCGTCGATCGGCCGTTCGGCGACCGCCTTCGCGGTCCTCGGCGCCGCCTGCAACTTCGGCACGCTCTACGCGCGCTCTCTCGCGCTCCACACGGTGCCGTACCGCGACCTTCTCGGCTCGATGAAGCTCTTCGGCTTCTTCCTCGCCGTCCTGAACATCGTGCTCGAGCTCCGCCACAAGGACCGTTCCCTCGGGCCTTTCCTGATGCCCGCGGCCCTCGTCTTCCTCCTGCTCGCGGTCGTGCAGACGACGCCCGTCCACAAGGACGCGCCGGAGCTGAAGGGCCCGGTCTTCGCCCTCCACGTCACGCTCAACATGCTCGCGTACGCCGCGTTCGCGGTCGCCTGCGCGCTCTCGATGCTCTACGTGGTCGTGGGGCGTTCGCTCAAGAAGCACGCCTTCGCCGGGCCCCGCCTCGCGGCTCCCGAGCCTCTCGTACCTCGAGCGCGCGAACCGCACGTCGCTTTCTCTCGGGATCCTCTCCCTCACGGTCGGGGTTCTCCTCGGCCTCTTCTGGGCGTCGCGCATGTGGAGAGGAGAGCACCCGCTGTGGGCGCTCGACCCGAAGATCTGGTTCGCGCTCGCGACGCTCGCGTTCTACGTGTTCGTCCTCGTGCGCGCGCAGCGGGGCGCCGCGCCCGTCTCGACGGCCCGGCTCTCGATCGCCGGCTTCGTGCTCGTCCTGCTTTCCTACACGGCCGTCAACCTGCTCGTCAGCAAGCTGCACGACTTCACGCTCATGAACCTGCTCTTCGTCGGATGGGACCATCGCGCCGCGCCTCTCGATCTGAGAGAGAGACTCGCCTTCACGCCGGAGAAGGCGCGCGAGGCGCTCGACGGGCTCTTCGAGGAGCACATCCTGTCCGAGGGCGCGATCGTGTCCACGTGCAACCGCGCGGAGATCTACGGGATGTCCGACCGCGAGGACGGTCTCGACGCGCTCGCCGGGTTCTTCTCGCGGTTCCACCGCGTGGACGACGCGCTGCTGCGCCGGACGGCGCTCTCGGGCCATGGCGACGCGACGGTCAGGCACCTCTTCCGCGTCGCGGCGGGCCTCGACTCGATGGTCCTCGGCGAGGCGCAGATCCTCGGGCAGATCCGCGAGGCGCACCGCCTCGCGACGGCGGCGGGCACGGTGCGCGCCGTGACGAACCGGCTGTTCATGAGCGCGCTCGAATGCGGCAAGCGCGTCCGCGCCGAGACGGCGCTCGGCCAGAAACCGACGTCCGTCGCGGGTCTCGCGCTCCTCCTCGCGGGGCGCATCTTCGAGTCGCTGAAGGACAGGAGAGTCCTCCTGATCGGCGCCGGAGAGACGGCCGAGCTCACGGCCCGCCTCCTCGCCGACGACGGCGTCTCGGAGATCCTCGTCGCGAACCGCTCGCACGAGAACGGCGAGGCGCTCGCCGCGGCGATCCATGGCCGGGCGGTGCGGTGGGAAGACCGTGCCCGGGCGGCGGCGTCCGTCGACCTCGTCCTCTCGGCCACGAACGCGACCGAGCCCGTTCTCACCGCCGGAGCCCTGCGCACCGCGCTCCACGGCGCGCCGCGCCGCGGCCCGCTCCTCGTTCTCGACCTCGCCGTGCCGCGCGACGTCGAGCCCGAGGTCGGCGACCTCTCCGACGTCTACCGGTACGATCTCGACTCGCTCCGAGGAAATGGCGGACGTGAACGCGCGGGCGCGCTCGGGCGAGGTGCCGCACGCCGAGGAGATCGTCGAGGAGTGCGTCCGGCGATTCCAGGAGTGGTGGGGCGGGCTCCTGCAGGGCGACGTCGTGCGCGGCCTGAGGGAAAAGCTCGAGAGCATCCGGCGCGCCGAGCTCGAGAAGCACGCCGGCAAGCTCGCCGCGCTGGACCCGTCCGCGAGGGCCGCGGTCGAGCGCCTCACGGAGACCCTCGTCGCCCACATCCTCCACGACCCGACGGTCGGCCTGAAGGAAGGCGACGGCTCCGATCGCCTCGAGCGCGCCGCGGCCGTGCGCGCCCTTTTCCGCCTCGACGAGAGGCCGAAATGACGACCGCCACGGCCGCGCGCCCGCTCCGGATGGGCACGCGCGCGAGCGCGCTGGCGCGCACCCAGTCGGGCGCCTTCGCGGCCGAGCTCTCGCGCCTCTCGGGACGCCCCGTCGAGACGATCGTCATCCGCACGCACGGCGACCAGCTCTCGAGCGAGGGCAAGGCCCCGCCCGGCGGCGACGCCGCGGGCGTCTTCGTCCGCGCGCTCGACGAGGCGCTTCTCAGGAACGAGATCGACTTCGCGGTCCATTCCCTGAAGGACGTTCCGACGGCCGTCGCCCCCGGCGTCGTCCTCGCCGCCGTGCCGGAGCGCGCGGACCCGCGCGACGCGTTCGTCGTCGCATCGCGTCACCCGGGCGTGACGACGGTGGGCGCGCTTCCGCCCGGGGCGCGCGTCGCCACGTCGTCGCCCCGGCGCGTGTCGCAGCTCCTCAGGATCCGGCCCGACCTCGTGACGGTCGCGATGGCCGGCAACGTCGACACGCGCCTCCAGCGCCTCGAGGAGGGCCGTGCCGACGCCCTCATCCTCGCGTGCGCGGGCCTCGACCGGCTCGGCAGGGGAGGCGTCATCACGCGCCGGCTCGAGCCGGACGAGATGCTCGGCGCGCCGGCGCAGGGCGCCCTCGGCGGTCAGCTGCCGGGCGGACGACGCCGAGACGATCGCGCGCTTCTGAGCGCGATGGACCATCAGCCCACCCGAGTGGCCGCCGAGGCCGAGCGTGAGCTTCTGCAATTTCTGAGAGGGGGATGTCGGGCGCCTGTCGGCGCCCGAGGATTCTTAGAAGGGGAAGAAGGGAACCGGACGCTGAAGCTCGTGGGCCGCGTCCTGTCGCTCGACGGGCGCGAGTGCCTCGAAGACGAGCTGAGCGAACCCTTCGCGCCGCCGCCCCCTCTTCCCCTTCTAAGAAATCTCTCTCTTCCTCTTCTTCCCTCTCTTCTTCTTCCCCTTCAAGCAATCTTCTCTTCTTCTTCTTCTTCCCTCGGCCGCGCCCTCGCCGAGCGCCTGCTCGCGCGCGGCGCCGCGCGACTCATCGACGCGGCGCGCGAGCGGGCACCGGGGTGAGCGGCAGGATCCTCCTCCTGCGCTCCGGGTCCGCCGGCTCCGAAGACGCCCTGCCCGGGGACGTGACCGTTCTCTACACGCACGCCGTCGTCGCCGCGCCCGGAGGGGATCGCCGAGGCGCTCGCGTTCGACGCGCGCGGCGCGACGCTCGTCGTCTCGTCGAAGGAGACGATCAGCTACCTGCTCCCTCTCTTCCGCGCTCCCTTCGCGCAGATGGTGGCGGTGGGCGAGGGGACGGCGGACCTGCTGAGAAGGGTGAATACGGGGGGCCCGGGAGGTTTCTTCGAAAGGCCGACTCGGAGTGGCGTCGAACGACCGTCCGGCGGAGCATCGACCGACAGTGCGGCCGCGAGTCGATCGTCGTTCCCGAGGTTCCCGGAGCTGCGGGCGTCATTCACTTTCTAAGAAAATCTTCTGCGCCGGTCGCTCGTGCGCATCCTCTGGCCGCACGGCTCCGACGCCGCGCCCGAGCCGCTCGAAGAGGTTCGCGCGCTCGGCGTCCGGCTCGTCGCCCCCGTCGTCTACGAGAAGCGTGCCTCTCTCCTCCGCCGAGCTGAATCCTTCGATCCTCGCCGATTTTCGCGCCGGCCGGTTCGCGGCCGTGGCCGTGGGCTCGACGGCGGGCCTCGACGTGCTGCTCGCCGCCCTGGGCGCGCAGGCTGCGCCGCTCGCCGAACGTAAGATGGGGCGTGCTCGGGCCCGAGACCGCGAAGGCCGTCACGGCCCGGGGGCTGCCTCCGCCCTCGATTCCCGCGCACGCGCGCCTCTCCGAACTCCTCGACCTCCTCCGGAAGGAAACACGATGAGCTTCCCCCTCCACCGCTATCGCCGGCTCCGCCGCTCCGAGAGCCTCCGGACGATCGTGCGCGAGACGTCTCTCGCCCCGTCGGACTTCATCGCGCCGCTCTTCGTCGTGCCGGGCGACGGCGTGCGCCAGCCGGTGCTGTCGATGCCGGGCATCGACCGCGTGTCGCCCGAGCTGGCCGCGAAGGACGCGAAGGCGCTCGCCGCGCTCGGAGTCCTCTCCGTGATCCTGTTCGGGATTCCCGAGGAGAAGGACGCGAAGGGCACGTCGTCCGCGGATCCCGAGGGTCCGGTCTGCCGCGCCGTGCGCGCGATCAAGGCCGAGAGCCCGAAGACGGTCGTGATGACGGACGTCTGCCTCTGCGAGTACACGGACCACGGCCACTGCGGCGTGATCGCGCACGAAACCGTGGACAACGACGCGACGCTCCCGATCCTCGCGGCCGAAGCGCTCGCGCACGCGAAGGCGGGCGCCGACGTCGTCGCGCCGTCCGACATGATGGACGGGCGCGTCGGGGCGATCCGCGCCGCTCTCGACGAGTCCGGCTTCCGCGACGTGGCTCTGCTCGCGTACGCCGCGAAGTACGCGTCGGGCTTCTACGGCCCGTTCCGCGAGGCCGCCGAGTCGACGCCGTCCTTCGGCGACCGCCGCGCCTACCAGATGGACCCGGCGAACGTGCGCGAGGCGATCAAGGAAGTCCTCTCCGACGTCGAGGAGGGCGCGGACCTCGTCATGGTCAAGCCCGCGCTCTCGTACCTCGACGTCGTGCGCGCCGCCAAGGAGGCCACGAACGTGCCCGTCGCCTGCTACAACGTCTCCGGCGAGTACGCGATGGTGAAGGCCGCCGCGCAGAACGGCTGGATCGACGGCAAGCGCGTGACGCTCGAGATCCTGACGTCCATGAAGCGCGCGGGCGCGGACCTGATCCTGACGTATCACGCGAAGGAAGCCGCAGAGTGGCTGGCGTGATCCGGAAGCGTCTTCGCAGAACCTCCCAGTCCGAAGCCCTTTTCGCGCGCGGCCGCGCGCGCATGCCGGGCGGCGTGTCGTCGCCCGTGCGCTCGTTCGCGTCCGTGGGCGGGAATCCGTTCTTCGTGAAGAAGGGCCGCGGCGCCACGGTGATCGACGCGGACGGCAACCGCTACGTGGACTGGGTCATGTCCTACGGCCCGCTCCTGTTCGGGCACGCGTACGGTCCCGGTCCTGTCGGCCGTGAGGAAGGCCCTGCCGCGCGGCACGTCGTACGGCGCGCCCACGACGGGGCGAGGTCGAGCTGGCCGAGCGCGTCACGAAGGCCTTCCCGTCGATCGAGAAGGTGCGCTTCGTGTCCTCGGGGACGGAAGCCACGATGAGCGCGGTGCGCCTCGCCCGCGGCGCGACGGGCCGCGACCTCGTGCTGAAGTTCGCGGGCTGCTACCACGGGCACGCGGACTCGTTCCTCGTCTCGGCGGGCTCCGGCGTCGCGACGCTCGGCATTCCCGGCTCGCCCGGCGTGCCCGCGTCTCTCGCCGGCCTCACGCTGACGGCGCGGTACAACGACCTCGCCTCGGTCGAGGCCCTCTTCGCGGCGCACCCGAAGCGCATCGCGGTGATCGCCGTCGAGCCGGTCGCCGCCAACATGGGCGTCGTCGCGCCGGCGCCGGGATTCCTCGAAGGCCTTCGCGCGATCGCGAATCGCGAGGGCGCGCTGCTGCTCTTCGACGAGGTCATCACGGGCTTCCGCGTCGCGAGGGGCGGCGCCCAGGAGCTCTACGGCGTCCGGCCGGACCTCACGTGCCTCGGCAAGATCCTCGGCGGCGGGCTGCCCGTCGGCGCGTACGGCGGCCGCGCGGACCTCATGGCGAAGGTCGCGCCGGACGGCCCCGTCTACCAGGCCGGGACGCTCTCGGGAAACCCGCTCGCGATGGCGGCCGGGAAGGCGATGCTCGACTCCCTCACGCCCGCGGTCTACGCGAAGCTCGAGAAGATCCGCGAGGGAGCTCGAGCGCGGGATGAACGCCGCCGCGAGGAAGGTCGGCGTCGAGGACCGCGTCGTGATCAACCGCGTGGGGTCGATCCTCACGCCGTTCTTCACGAAAGGTCCCGTCACGAACTTCGACGACGCGAAGAAGTCCGACCTCGAGGCGTTCCGGAAGTGGTTCCACGCGCTCCTCGCGAGCCGGCGTCTTCGTCGCCCCGGCGCAGTTCGAGGCGATGTTCGTGTCGACCGCGCACACGCCCCGCGACATCGCGGCCACCGTGAAGGCGCACGAAGCCGCGCTTCGGGCGGCGTTCGGCTCGACGGCCGGCGGTTGACGGATCCGAGGAACGCTCTTCTCGAGGAGGCCCGGTCGCTCGACCGGGTCGACCCGCTCGCGCGCTTTCGGGACGAGTTCGTCCTCGAGGAGGAGAGGCCCGCTGTATCTCGACGGGAACTCGCTTGGGCGCCTCCCGAAGAGCACGGCCCCGGCCGTGGAGCGCGCCGTGCGCGACCGAGTGGGGCTCCCGCCTCGTGCGCGGCTGGAACGAGGGCTGGGTGGACGCGCCGCGGCGCGTCGGCGACAAGCTCGCCCGCGTCCTCGGCGCCGGGCCCGGCGAGGTCGCGGTTTCGGACGCGACGAGCGTGAACCTCTTCAAGCTCGCCGTCGCGGCGCTTCGCGCGCGACCCGGCCGAAAGACGATCGTCACGGACGCGCTGAACTTCCCGTCGGACCGCTACGTCCTCGGCGGCGCGGCGGACCTGCTCGGCGCCGGCCGCCGCGTCGTCGTCGTTCCCTCGCGCGACGGAATCGCGATCGAAGACGCGGACCTCGACGCGGCGATCACGGAAGACACGGCGCTCGTCTCGCTCTCGCACGTGGCGTACAGGAGCGGCTTTCTACACGACATGGCGGCCGTCACGGCTCGCGCGCACGCCGCCGGGCGCGCTCGTTCTCTGGGACGTGAGCCATTCCGCGGGAGTCGTCCCGATCGACCTCGAGGCTTCCGGCGCCGACCTCGCGGTGGGCTGCACGTACAAGTACCTGAACGGAGGGCCGGGATCTCCTGCGTTCCTCTTCGTGCGGCGCTCTCTCCAGCAGGAGCTCGAAAACCCGATTCCCGGCTGGTTCTCGCGGCACGAGCCCTTCTCGTTTCGCGAGAGCTACGAGCCGGCGCGCGACCTGTCGCGGTTTCTCGTGGGCACGCCGCCGATCCTCTCCCTGGCGGCGGCGGAGGCGGGGGTGGACCTCGCGCTCGAGGCGGGGATCGGTCCGCGCGCGGGAGAAGTCGGTCGCGCTGGGAGAGTTCCTCGTGCGTCTCTGGGAGGCGCTTCTCGAGCCGCGCGGCGTGACGCTGCGCTCGCCGCGAGAGGCCGCGCGGCGCGGCTCGCACGTCTCGTTCGGGCATCCCGAGGGCCTCGCGATCGACCGCGCCCTCATCGAGGAGATGAACGTCATCCCGGATTTCCGGCCGCCGGACGTGATCCGCTTCGGCTTCGCGCCTCTCTACACGCGCTTCGAGGACCTCTACGAGGCGGCCGCCCGTTTCCGGCGGGTTCTCGACGAGGACCTCTGGAAACGTTGGCCCGCCTGACCGCTGCGCGGTCTCACCGGGGATGGGCGGGCCAACGGCTGTCGGCGATGGGGGAAACACGGTCGTGTTTCCCCCGGCCCCCTTCATCGCTCGACGCACACCTGTGACATTCGGTCACTCGAACCAGCCGACGACGTCGAAGATCGCGTGGACCGAGCCGCTGGCGAGTCCGTCCACGAGGAGGTCGCCGTTCGTGCCGAGTCCGATGGCGACGTTGTTCGCGCGCGTCTGGCCGGCCGAGAAGCTCGCCGTGCGTCGTGCCCGTCGAGCCCGTTCCTCCCGGCGCGACGCGCAGCGTAGCCGGCTGCGGTCGGAGAGGTGACCGTGAAGTTGCCGGCGATCGACTTGGCCGTCGCGGGCACGCCGCACCGGCCTCTGAGGACGAACGAGCGCGAGGATCCGCCGAGGATCGCGGGTCCGCCATAGGGCCCGGTCGCGTTTCGCGTGTCGAAGACCCTGCAGGGCGCGAGCGTGTGGAACAACGTCGCCGGCGGCGGAGCCGCGGCCTTCGTGTAGTCGACCTGCACCGTGAGCGACGTCGCCGTCTTCGAGAGCGCCGTGATGGTGAGCAAAAGCTCGGGATCGGTGAACGTCGCGCCGACGTCGAGCTCGGCGTCGTCGAAGGTCGCCGTCGGCGGGCTTCATGTCGAGGAGGTCGGCCCCGCCGACGGCGCTCGGCGCGAATCGGATGAGTCCGCCGTTCGCGACCGTGGTCGGCTCTCCGGCGTCGAAGCCGGTACGGTCTCGCCACTCGATCCAGTACGTGCGGGCGGGCATCGTCGTCGGGATCCGCACGGCGTACGCGGACTGGCCGGGCGCCTCGAGCGCGCCGATCGTGTACGTCGCGGTGCCTCCGTTGTGTACGCGCACGCTGCCGGCCGGCAGCCACCCGAACGTGTCCTTGAACTGCGCGTTGAAGTGTCCGGCGCGCGAGTTCCCCATGATGTCGAAGCGGTCGCCGTACTCGCTGCGCGTGCAGCCCGAGGGCGCGATCGACGCGGCCCCGCAGTCGCACGAGTGCGCGTGCAGGACGCCGAAGTTGTGGCCCAGCTCGTGGGCCCGCGACGAGGAGGCCCCACGACCCCGTCGGCGCGCCGTTGATCCACGAGCCGCCGCCGCCGACGTACCCGAGGCCGCTCCAGCCGCAGGCGCCGATCGACGGGAAGACCCAGACGGGGAAGTTGTAGTTCGCGGGGTTGTATCCGGCGGCGAGCGCCCGCGCGTTCGCCTGCGTCTGGATCGTGCCCGTGTCGCACGTCGTGGGCTTCGCGACCGTGGCCGTGACGAGGACGACGTCCCCCGTCATCGTGACGAGGCCGTACGACGCCTCGTCGTAGTAGCGCGCGACGCTCGAGCCGGTCCCGAAGAACAGGCTCTGGGTGTTCGTGACGGTCGTCGCGGTGAACGAGGCGTCGTTCGTGAAGTTCAGGAGGATGACGAGCACGCGCTTTGCTCCGACCGTCCAGGCGCTGAGGGCCGTGCGCGCGAGGGCGCGCGTGGAAGCGCTGTCGACGAGCGGCTCGACCTCGTCCACGTCGAAGCCCCGGCGGGGGCGCCCGTGGACGGCGATCCGATCTCCCGTCCGGAGCCCTCCGGGGGCTCCGCGAACCGAAGGCGGAGGATTTCGCCGTCGTCCGTCCGGAGCTCGTAGTGGAACTCGGCTCTTTGGTTCGGAAGTCGTCGGCCACCAGGACGGAGAGAGTGCCGGTCCTCAGGAAGGCGTCGTCGGCCCGCGCCGGCAGCTCGGAGTCGCGATGAGTCCGAGGAGGAGGAGCGCGATGCGGAGACGCTCGCATGGGATACCCCGAGAAGAGACCCGACAGAGGGGACGCGTTGCTCACGGGAGCTTACCTCTTTTCGAACAGCGGAGCGGCGAAAGTCTCTGAGTTTGTACCTCGGAGTAATTTGATGCAACTGAATCAAAGCGTTGCACGCCGCCCTGCCCCTACCCTGAGCGACGGATGAAAGCAGCCATTTCCCGCGAACTCCCGTTCGTTAACACTTTTCAGGTTCTTTTCCGGCAAGGAGGCTGACGATGTCACTGGTATCACGCACGGCTCTCACGTTCCTCGCTGGTCTCGTCGCGGTGCCAATGACACCCGTGACGCATACCGGCCGCTCCCCGGCGGCGCCCGACGTGGCGCCGGTCGCCTACGACGTCGAGCCAGAAGGAGGCGTTCCTCGCTGCCGGATCAGCTCACGTACATCCATCCCGGCTTCAACCTCAAGATCCAGCCTCGGTCACGAACTTCGCGCCCGGGCAAGAAGCCGGTCGTCGAGATCTTCATGACCGACGACCTGAAGGCGCCGCTGGACCGCCCGGCCTTCTGACGCCGGGCGTCATCTCCATCCGGTTCATCCCGGCGGTCTGGGACGCGACGAAGAGGTACTACACGAACTACATCGGCTACAACGCGGACCCCGCCAAGAACCAGAACCCGAGCCGTGACAACACGGGCACGTGGCCAGGACCTCGAGGTCGGCCACTACAAGTACACGTTCGCTTCACGCCCTCCCGGCCACGATGGATCCGACGAAGCCGCACACGCTCGCCGCGATGGGCTCGCGCAACACGACGGACATCGTCGGCAAGCAGCTACTACGCGGTCCCGCAGTACCGTCGACTTCGTCCCCGCGACGAACGCGGCGGCCGACGACGTGGAACGCCTCGACGCTCGCGAAGTGCAACCAGTGTCACGACCCGCTCGCGCTGCACGGCGGCAACTACCGCGACCTCAAGACGTGCACGATGTGCCACAACCCGAACAACATGAGGGGCACGATCGCCGACTGCCGGGAGCGAGCCGGCCGAGGACCGCGGCCGGTACAACGGCCAGGTCTTCTGGCACCGCATCCACGCGGGGCTGGAAGAGGAGGTCGTTCCGGGCATGACGTACCCGCAGGACATCCGCAACTGCGAGTCCTGCCACGACAAGACGGCGGCCGGCGGAGACAGCTGGTACACGAAGCCCTCGATCGCGGCCTGCGGCTCCTGCCACAGCGACGTGAACTTCACGACGGGCGCGAACCACGCGGCCGGCCCGGCGGCCGACGGCACGTGCGCGACCTGCCACCAGCCCCAGGGCGAACGCCGAGTGGGACGCCGGCATCAAGAACGCCCACGTCGTTCCGCTCCACTCGGCTCAGCTCAAGGGCTACACGGCCACGATCCTCTCGGTCTCGAACGCGGGCCCCGGCAAGAAGATCACCGTGAAGTTCCAGCTCAAGAACGGCGACGGCTCGTTCGTCGACCCGAATATCTACAAGGTCTCCGCGAACGGTTCGCTCAGCATCAAGCTCGGCGGACCGACGTCCGACTACACGAACGTCGGCATGAACCGCGAACGGCCAGCCGTTCAGTGAGAGCCCGGCCATTCCGCCCACGTGCCGGACCCCGGTCGCTACGACCCCGCGACGGGCATCGCGACGTACACGTTCGTGAACGCCATCCCGGCCGCGGCCAAGGGCACGTACACCGTCTCGATCGACACGCGCCGCCCGATCGTGCTGAACCCGGCCCCGAAGAACGGCCCGACGTCGGTCAACGAAGGCGCCCCGAACCAGCCCTTCTCCTTCGCGGTCACGGGGACGACGGTCGTTCCGCGCCGGACGTCCGTCCAGCTCACGAAGTGCAACGACTGCCACCAGGACCTCAAGGTCCTCTTCTCGCACGGCAACCAGCGCATCACGATCGAGCACTGCGTCATCTGCCACAACCCGAACGGCACCGACCTCGCCCGCCGGCCGGCGGACCACTCGGCGGACCCCGGCGAGTCGGTCGAGTTCGCGCGCATGATCCACCGCATCCACACGGGCGAGGAGCTGACGCAGGACTACACGATCTACGGCAACTCCGGCCAGCCGGGGCAGCTTCAACGAGGTTCTGTACCCCGGCGACCGCCGGAACTGCCTCGCCTGCCACGTGAACGCGGCGCGGCTACGCGCTCCCGCTCCCGTCGACGAACCAGCCCGTCAACGCGCCGCGCGAGTACTTCTCGCCCCTCGGCTCGGCGACGGCCGCCTGCACGGGCTGCCACGACAGCCGCGACGTCCTCGCCCACGCGTTACATCAACACGGCGTACTTCCCGAATGCCCCGACCGTCCCCGCCGAGGCCTGCGGAACCTGCCACGGCACCGGAACCGATCTCGACGTCGCGAAAGTTCACGCGCGGTAACGAGCAGAGGCCGTGAAACACCTCTCGCACGGGGCTTTCGCCGCCGCCGCCCTCGCCGTACTCACGGCGGGGGCCGCGGTGGCCCAGGCTCCAGCCAGTCCGGCTCCCGCGAAGGTGGAGGCCGGCCCCGCGTGCGCCGACTGCCACGACGAGGCCAAGTTCTTCGCGGGTAATCCCCACATGCGTGGCTACCGCGCCGCCCACGGCGGCGCGGGCGGCAACGCGGTCTGCGCCACCTGTCACGGCGACGGGACGAAGCACATGGAGGCCGGGGGGGACAAGACCCTCATCAAGAGCCTTCGGGGCCGTTCCGGCGCCGCGCAGTGCGCGACCTGCCACAAGCAGTCCGCGGAGCGCTCGTCCTTCAAGACGGGCGTGCACGCGTCGTCCGAGGCGGTCAACTGCCTCTCCTGCCACTCCATCCACAAGTCGGACCCGAAGCAGGCCAGCCTGCTCGTGTCCGAGCCGACGAAGCTGTGCGCGACCTGCCACCAGGACGCGGCCTCCCAGTTCCGGACGTTCCCGTACGCGCACAGGCTGAAGGAGGGCGCGCTCTCCTGCGTGTCCTGCCACGACCCGCACGGCCGCTCGGCCAAGCACGCGGTGAGAGAGACGAGAGCCGGCGAGCCCGGCTGCGTCTCCTGCCACGCGGAGGTGCGCGGTCCGTTCGTCTTCCCGCACGTCAACGGCGTCGCCGGCGACTGCACGAGCTGCCACATTCCACATGGCTCCTCGTATCCCCACCAGCTGCAGCGGGCGACGATCGCCCAGCAGTGTCTCGAGTGTCACTCGACGCTCTCGACGGGGACCCTGGGCTCGCAGCCGCCTTCTTTCCACAACATCTCGCTGCCGCGCTACAAGAACTGCACGACGTGCCACGTCGCCGTGCACGGTTCCCAGCGCTCGCCGCAGCTCCTGAAGTAAGGACAGGCCGATGCGAACATTCCGCTCCGCCTTCCTCGTCGCCGCGCTCGTCTCGACTCTCGGTTCGGCCGGCGTCGCCCGTGCCCAGGCGATTCCGTTCGACCTCGAGGTCGGCTACCGCTTCCTCGACGTCATCGGCAGCGAGGAGTCCTACCGCTCGCAGATCAACGAGCGCGAGGGCTTTCTCGTGCGCAGCATCCACCTCGGAACCGACGGCAAGACGGACGGCTTTCCGATCCTCGACCACCTGCGGATCGACGGCTCCGACCTCGGGGCCGGCCCCGCCGGCTCCCTGTTCCTCGACGCGGGCCTCGCCGGCGCCTACCGCCTCCGGCTCTCGTACCGCCACCTCGACCAGTTCAGCGCGCTCGCGGGCTTCGCGAACCCCCTCGGCGCGCCGATCGGCCAGCACACGTGGGACCGCACGCGCAACATGGTCGACGTCAACCTCGAGATCCTGCCGGGCGCCGTCGTCACGCCTCTCTTCGGATACACCTCCAACAATCTCAACGGGCCGGGCTACACGACGACGTTCGTGGGCCAGGACGAGTTCCGCCTCGCCCAGGACCTCAAGGTCCACGACCAGGAGGTCCGCGCCGGCCTGGGCTTCCATGCGGGAGCGTTCTCGGGCGAGTTCCTCCAGGGCTGGCGCCGCTACCGCGAGACCGAGAAGGACACTCTCGTTCCGGGCGCGGGCGCGGGCAACAACAAGGGCACGGTTCTCGACAACGACCTGAACCTCTCCTCGCTCACGCGCTCGAGCGTGACCGACGTGAACACGCCGACGTCGTCGTTCTTCCTGCGCGGATTCGCCACGGACGCCATCCAGCTCATCGCCTTCTACGTCCGCGCGAACGCGGGCGGGGACAGCACGGACCAGGAGAACCTCAACGGCTCGCTCGTGTCGTTCCAGCTGGCCCGGTTCTTCACCGGCCTGACCGACAACTCTTCGTCCCGCGTCCAGAACACGATGTGGCGCGCGGGCGGGCGCGTCGAGTTTCACGTGCTCGACGGCCTCGACGTGACGGGCGGCTACGTCCACCGCGATGCGACCTGGGACGGCCAGGACCTCGTGACCAGCCTGTTCACGGGCACGTCGAGCTTCACGGGCGTCACGCTCGCGGACATCCAGACCATTCTCAATGCCCAGACCTCCGTCGAGCGCACCGAGGACGTGTTCGACGTCCAGGTCGCCGCGAAGGCGCTCGGGCCGTTCGGCGTCCGCGCCGGATACTCGCGGATCGAGCAGGACCTCACCGTCACGCAGGATCCGTCCGAGATTCGTCGTTCCGGGCGGCCAGGGCGGAAACTTCACGCGCAACATCAACCGCGTCGAGGGCGCTCTCACCTTCGGGATGGGCCCCTTCTTCGCGGCCGCCGAAGCGTCGTGGGACGACGCGGACGAGGCGGTTCTCCGCACCGATTACCTCACCCGCAATCGCGAGCGCGTCCGCGCCACCTGGAAAGGCTTCTCGTGGCTCACGGTCGGCGCGACCGGGCTGTGGATCGACCAGGAGAACGACACGCCTCGGCATCAACTCGAAGGGCAGCTCGCGCCTGTACACCGGCGATCTCACTCTCACGCCGATCAAGGCGGTCAGGGCCCGCGGCGCCTACAGCAAGGTGCAGGCCGACAACAGGATTCCCATCCGCGCCCCGCAGGACTTCACCGTGCTCGACTCCGTGAACAGGGAAGACGGCGAGCTCTGGGAGGCGGGCCTGGGTCTCAAGTTCGACAAGTTCGCGATCGACGGCTTCTGGTCTCGTTTCGCGAACGAGGGCTCGTACGAATACCGCCTCTACCGCGGCGGCGCGCGCGCCGATTTCGACGCCACGGCCCACGTCGGGCTCATCGGCGAGTGGTCGGTCGACCGGTACCTCGACTACCAGATCTCGTCGTCCAGCTTCCGCGCCAATCGCTACGGCGTCTACCTGAAGTGGCGCCCCTGAACCAGTCGCAAAGAAGAGAAGACAAAGACAAAAGACAAGAGTAGAAGAAGGAATGAGGTTCGGGGGCGTTTTCGCCGCGCTTCTGCTCACGGCCGCCCCCCTCCGGGCGGCGGCGCCGGCCCCGAAGCCTCCCGCCAACGACGACTGCCTCGGCTGCCACGAAGACCCGTCCGCCAAACGCGCGAACGGGTCTTCGATTTTCGTCGACAAGGCGGCGTTCGCCGCCTCCGTGCACGGCGCCGCCGGCGCGGCGTGCGTCGACTGCCATCAGGACCTCGCGAAGACGAGCGACTTTCCGCATCCCGAGAAGCTCGCTCCGGTCGACTGCGCCACCTGTCACGCGTCGCAGGTCGACGACTACCAGAAGAGCGTTCACGCGGCCGAGCGCGGGAAGTCGAAGGCCAGCAAGGCGGCCACCTGCACCGACTGCCACGGAATCCACGACATCCGGCCGTCGAAAGACCCGGCGTCACGGACGAATCACTTCAACCTCCCGACGACGTGCCTGAGGTGCCACGGGAACCTCGCGGTCGTCGCCGAGCGCGGGAGGACCGCCCGTGAACCAGCCGGCGCTCTTCCACGACAGCATCCACGGCAGGGCGCTCGAGAAGAGCGGCCTGAAGTTCGCGCCGAACTGCGCGACCTGTCATGGAGCGCACGCGATCCGCGATCCGAAGAGCGATCCCGAAAGCCCGTGTTCCGGACGAGGTCCCCGCGACGTGCGGGACGCTGCCACGAGAAGATCCTCGCGGAGTACGGCGACTCGATTCACGGGACCCAGCTCGCGAAGGGCAACCGGAAGGTGCCCGTGTGCTCCGACTGCCACACGGCGCACGCCATCACGGACTCCACGGACGCGCGGCGCCTCGCGATTCTCCACCAGTGCGGGGGCTGCCACGACTCCTCGCTCGCGACCTACCGCGACACGTATCACGGCCAGGTGAGCGCGATGGGCTTCTCGCGCATCGCGACCTGCGCCGACTGCCACACCGCGCACCAGATCCATCCGGCCGGCGACGCGCGCTCCTCGGTGGGCCCCGCGAATCGCCTGTCGACGTGCCAGAAATGTCACGCCGGAGCGACGGCGAACTTCTCGCGCTACGACCCGCACGCGAACACGCACGACAAGGGGCGGAGCCGCCTGCTGTGGGCGACGGCCCTCTTCATGAGGATCCTGCTCGCCGGCGTCTTCGCGTTCTTCGGGATTCACACGCTCCTGTGGTTCCCCCGGTCGGTCAAGGCGCGCGCCGAGCGCGCCGGAACGGCCGCGGGGCACGTGGACGGCCAGGGAGAGGGATGATGGACCAGAACGCCCCCGCGCCGGCCGGCCCGATCTGGGTCCGCCGCTTCGACCGGTTCGACCGCTCGCTGCACATCCTCCTCATGGCGAGCTTCCTCGGGCTCTCGCTCACCGGCGTCCCGCTGCTCTTCTCGGAGAAGCCCTGGGCGGCGACCCTCTCGCACCTGTTCGGCGGATTCCGGTCCGCGGCGACGCTCCACCGCGTCTTCGCCACCGGGATGCTCGTGTGCTTCGGCAGCCACCTCGCGCGCCTCGTCAAGAGGCTCTTCGGCGACAAGGAGTACGGGATCCTGTGGGGACCGTCCTCCCTCGTTCCGCAGCCGCGCGACCTCACGGACCTCGTGCAGCACGTGCGCTGGTTTCTCGGGAGAGGCGAGCGTCCGCGCTTCGACCGCTTCACCTACTGGGAAAAATTCGACTACTGGGCCGTGTTCTGGGGCATGGGGATCATCGGAGGCTCCGGACTGATTCTCTGGGCGCCGAAGTTCTGGGCGCGTTTCCTGCCCGGAGACCTGTTCAACGTCGCGCTCCTCGTGCACGGCGAGGAGGCGCTTCTCGCGGTCGTCTTCATCTTCACGATCCACTTCTTCAACGGCCACCTGAGGCCCGAGAAGTTCCCGATGGACACCGTCATCTTCACGGGCGTCCTTCCGCTCGAAGAGCTCGAGCACGAGCGGCCCGCCGAGTACGAGCGGCTCGTGGCGGAGGGCGGCGTCGAGCGCCTCGCGGCTCCCGCGCCGACCGCCGATCGCGTCCGGAAGAGCCGGATCATCGGGACGATCGCGGTTTCTCTCGGCCTTCTCCTCGTTGCGTTTACACTCGTCGCTCTCTTGAGCTGAGACCGCGTCGAGGAGGAGTCACATGAGCGCACGAAACCGGCGGCCGCCTGGCCGGATGGCTGAGGCCGATCTTCTATCTGGGGCGGAACCGCGTCTCGCAGCTCGGCGTCGCGCTCACGACGAGCGCGGCCGTCACGCTGATCGGCTTCTGGCTCTTCGAGGTCACGAACTCGAAGCCCGTCCATCCGTACTCGGGCATCGTCTTCATCCTCGTCCTCCCGTTCTTCTTTCTCCTGGGTCTCCTCCTGATCCCCGTCGGGATTCTTCTCGAGCGCCGCCGGCTCCGCCGCGAAGGGACTCTTCCGCACGATTACCCGAAAGTGGACCTCGCCGACGCGAACCTCCGGCGCGCCGCGATCCTCATCGCCGGCCTGACGGTGGCGAACGTCCTGATCCTGAGCCTTTCGGCCTACGTCGGCGTCGAGTACATGGACTCCGCGCGGTTCTGCGGCCTCACGTGCCACACGGTCATGGCGCCGGAGTACACGGCATACCTCGATTCGCCTCACTCGCGCATCGCCTGCGCGAGCTGCCACATCGGCCCGGGAGCTCCCTGGGTCGTCAAGGCGAAGGTGGACGGCGTCCGGCAGGTCATCGCGGTCACGTTCGGGACGTACTCGCGCCCGATCCCGTCCCCCGTGCACACGCTGCGTCCCGCCCGGGCCACGTGCGAGCAGTGCCACTGGCCGCAGAAATTCCAGGGCGACAAGCTCAAGATCATCTCGAAATTCGGCGACGACGAGAAGAACACGCCGACGAAGACCGTCCTGCTCCTGAAGCTGGGCGGACACATGGGATCCCGGGCCACGGGCATCCACGGCCGGCATTTCGACGACAAGGAGCGGATCTCGTACGTCACGTCGAACCCGCGCCGGGAAGTCATCTCCTCCGTGACCTACGTCGGGGACGACGGCAAATCCGTGGAGTTCACCTCGACCGAGGTGAAGGGGACGCCCGAGGACGCGAGGAAAGGCGAGCGCCGGACGATGGACTGCATCGACTGCCACAACCGGCCCACGCACGCATTTCAGCTCCCCGAGCGCGCGGTGAACGAGGCCATGGCGGCGGACCGCATCAGTCCCGAGCTGCCGTTCATCCACAAGAAGGCGATCGAGCTCCTCAAGGTCACGTATCCGACGCGCGAGGCCGCGTTCGAGCGCATGGAGAAGGACCTCACCGACTTCTACAGGAGCAAGTACCCGGACGTCTACCAGAGCCGGCGCGCGTCCGTCGAGACCGCGGTGCGCGAGCTGCAGCGGATCTACGGGCGAAACGTGTGGCCCGACATGAAGATCACCTGGGGGACGCACCCGAACCACATCGGGCACGAGGACTTCCTCGGCTGCTTCCGCTGCCACGACGGCAACCACAAGGCGCCCGACGGGCGTGTCATCTCGGCCGAGTGCGACGCCTGCCACTCCCTGCTCGCTCAGGAGGAGGCGAACCCGAAGGTGCTCGCGGAGCTCGGCATCCACTGACCGCCCCGCTTTGAATCAGGTGCATCATGGGAGTGGGCGGCCCGAGCCGCCACTCTGTAGGGGTCGTGGATCTTTCGACCTCCTACCTGGGCCTGAAGCTGGCCCATCCGCTCGTGCCCGGAGCGTCCCCGCTCTCCTACGAGCTGGATTCGATCCTCCGTCTCGAGGACGCCGGCGCGCCCGCGATCGTGCTGCACTCGCTCTTCGAGGAGCAGATCTCGGCCGACCCCCTCCGCACGGCGCGGGCGCCCACGGACCCCGTCGGCTATCTCGAGCACCTGAACCGGATCAAGGAGTCCGTCCACGTTCCGGTCATCGCCTCGCTCAACGGCACGACCGACGAGGGCTGGACCTCGTTCGCGAGCCTCGTCGAGCAGGCGGGAGCCGACGCCCTCGAGCTGAACATCTACCACCTCTCGACGAACCTCTGGACGAGCGGCGCGACGCTCGAGGCCTACACGCTCGACACGGTTCGGACGGTGCGCTCGCTCGTCTCGATCCCGGTCGCCGTGAAGATCTTCCCGTATTTCTCCTCGATCGCCTCGCTCGCGCGGCAGCTCGAGGAGATCGGCGTGAACGGGCTCGTCCTCTTCAACCGGAGCTACCAGCCGGACATCGACCTCGAGACTCTGGAAGTGAAGCCGGACCTGCGCCTCTCGAGCTCGGACCGAGCTCCTCTCGCGCCTCTACTGGATCGCGATGCTCTCCGGCCGCGTGGACCTGTCGCTCGCCGTGACGGGCGGCGTCCATACGGGCGCCGACGCGCTGAAGGCGATTCTCGCCGGCGCGGATGCCGTTCAGATGGTCTCGGCTCTCCTCCAGAACGGGCCCGGGCCACCTGAAGGTCGTGCGCGCAGGAGATGGAGAGGTGGCTCGAGTGCCACGGCCATTCCTCGCTCGAGGAGCTCCGGGGCAGCATGAGCCTCGAGCGGCGGGAAGACGGCCGCGCGTTCACCCGCGCCGGGCTGCTGCAGGTTCTCCAGAGGGGAATCGGCCCGCTCCCCTAGGAGGGCCCGACCGCCCCGGGCGTCAGATCCAGCCGCGCCGGAAGGCGAGCGCCACGGCCTCGACCTGGCTGTGGACCTCGAGCTTGCGGAGGACGTTCTGGATGTGATTCCGCACCGTGGCATGGGACAGGTTCAGCTTCGCCGCGATGTTGAGCGCCGCGTAGCCGTTCGAGAGCAGCATGACGATCTCTCGCTCACGCCCGCTGAGCGGGGAAACGGAAATCGGGGGATCGACGGGGGGGAGGCCCGCCGGCTCACGCACGGCCGACCGCAGCGACGAGACCAGGTTGTCGAGCTCCGGCCCCTCGGTCTCGAGGAAGTGCATGAGCACCGCGAACGCCGGCCCCGCCGGCGGGCAGGGGAACGGCGCGGACGATGAGCTTGACGGACGCGGAGGATCCTTTTTTCCGGACGTCGAGGAGAAAAGGCCGCACGTCGTCTCCGGCGATGGCCGAGACGACGACGGGGCATTCCCGCGCGCAGTAGAGGTTGCCGAAGACGTCCCGCCCGGCGAGAACGTCGTAGCACATCTTTCCGAGCACGTCCTCGGAGGACCACCCGAGCGCCTTCGCCGCACCCTCGTTCCAGAAGACGATGCGGTCGTGGCGGTCCATTCCGTACGCCGGGGCCTTGGAGTCGGCGATCAGCTCGAGGGCGTCCCGGACGGGCAGGGAGGTCGGTGAGGGCATAGGTCCCGTATTCTGTCAGAAAACCGAGCGTTCAGGAGTCCACGTCGCGCGCGGGATCGAATCGCTCGAAGAGGCGGGCCAGAAGGAACACCCCCGCGGCCGCTTCGGCGAGCACGGGAAGGGCCGCGAGGACGGCGGCGAGGGGCAGGCACCAGAGCCCGAGCGGCCTGAAGGTGAAGAAGATCAGCGGCCCCGCGAGGAGCGCCGCCGGGATCAGTGCGAGACCGAGAGCGAGCGACGTGCCGAGGAACGAAAGCATCCTCAGGCCCGCCTGCTCGAGACCCACGGCGCGTTTCCTGCCGGAGGGGAACCAGGCCGGAAAGGCCAGGACGGACGCATTCTGGACGACGAGGGCGGCCACCACGAGAACGGGCAGGAAGACGGCTATGGTCAGAGCGACGGGTACGAGGGCGTCGAACCGCAGAAAGGGAATCGGGACCGGAAGCGAAGCCGGTGGCGCCCCGAGGACGGCGGCTCGCGCCGCGCGCCCCGCCGCGATCGCGAGGGCGAACACGATGCCCCCCCAGCCGGTGAGAACGGCGACGGCCGCGGGCGCTCCGAGCTCGGCGAGAACGAGGCGTTCGGCCCGAAGGGGCCACGTCTTGAGCACCGTTGCGTATTCGAGATCCCCGCGAAGATCGATCCTGGTGCCGAGGGGTGCGACGAGGGCGAGAAGCGTGGTCACGGCGAGGCACGTCGCGCTGCCGAGGGCGGCCGCGGTGTCGGCCGACGGGCGTCGCCAGGAAGGCGGACACCGAAAAGAATACGACCGCGAGGGAAGCAACGATCGCCGCCTGCCGGCGGAGGCTCGTCCGTTTCCTGGCAAGGAGGTTTTTCCACACGACCGCGACCTCGGGCCGGCCCGAAGGCACCAGGGCGAACGGCACGGAGCCGCGGCGCCTCTCGGACGGGAGGGCTTCGAACCGTCCTTCCTTGCGGCGAGCTCGCAGTGCCGCGCGCCGCGCTGCCTGGAAGAGAGTGGCTTCCTCGAAGCGGACGGCCGTGAGGGCGACGCTCGCGTAAAGGACGCCCACGACTCCGAGCGCGGGCGGCAACGCGGAAGCGAATGCCCGGGCGGTCGGAGCCAGGAGGGGGGAGAGAATCCAGCGGAACGGGACGAGGAGCAGGAGCGGCGCCGGACCGAAAGGACCCGATCGGAGTGCCATGACGATCCCGCCGAGAGAGAACTCCGCTTTGCCCGGGCCCGAGACAGAGGCGAGAAATCCCGCCCCGAAAGTCACGACGAGGATGCCGAGGGCGCCCGCGGAAACGGCGTAAGCCGCGGTTTTCGTAACCCTTCGGGAGGCCGTGGGAAGCTCGTTCCAGCGCGCCTTCGTGAAGGCGAGAGCGAGATTGTGGAAGTGGATGGCCGTCAGCAGCAGCCAGAGCCCGGCGCCGGTGAGAAGCGCGGTGCCGCTTCCGCGGCGGGAGGACACGATCGTGAGGATCGTCGCGCTCACGAGGACGGGGAGCTGCGCCTTCAGGAGGGCGTAATGGAGGAGGGCGCGCCGGGAAACCGGGGCCGGAAAGAGGAACTGGATCTCCGCCTCCGACAGGCCGAGGGACGGCCGGCCCCTTCGGAAGAGCCAGGTCAGGAGAGCGGCGGCGGCGAGCGCGCCCGCGCCCGCGACGAGGAGGATCTCGTCCATGTGTCCCGGGAGGCGCGGCGGAATCGGCGGCCGGCCCGCGCGGGGAGGCCTCATGAAGATCATCGCGAAGTACGCGGCGCCGACGAGGAAGCCGACCATGTACCGCGGCTGGCGCAGGCGAAAGAGCTTCTTCCGCGCGGCATTTCGCAGCATCCTTCCCGCGCCGAAGAACACCAGCGGGAGAAACGGGGGCGATGCGCTCACGACCCGCCCGTGACGCGCAGGAAGATCTCCTCGAGCGACGCGTCCCCGCCCGCGTTCGCCCGGATCTCGTCGAGCGTGCCGAGGAGCACGGACTTCCCGCGCGACAGGACGAGGACGCGGGAGCAGATCTCTTCCACGAGCGGCAGGAGATGCGACGACACGATGACGGACGCTCCGGCCGCGGCCCGACGCACGATCGTCTGTTTCATCTTGCGGATGCCTCCCGGGTCGATGCCGGTCAGCGGCTCGTCGAAGACGAGGACCTCGGGGTCGTGGAGGAGGCCGCAGGCCACGACGAGCTTCTGCTTCATGCCCCGGGACAGCTCCGCGGGCAGCGCGCGCTCCTTGCCCGCCAGCTCCAGCTCGTCGAGGAGAGAGCGCGCGCGGGCCCCGGCGTCCGCCCCCACGCCGTACAGGCGCCCGGTGAAGGCGAGATGGTCCTCGACGGTCAGGTACTCGAAAAGCCGCGGCTCGTCCGGCATGAACGCGAGACGGCGGCGCGCTTCCACGGGCTCAGCCGCCAGGTCGAACCCGGCGATCCTGATCGTGCCCGCGTTCGGCGGCAGGATTCCCGCGAGGCACCGCAGCGTCGTCGTCTTGCCGGCGCCGTTCGGGCCCACGAGCCCCAGCACCTCGCCGCGCGCGACCTCGAAGCTCAGACCGTCCACGGCGGTGAGGTTCTCGTACGCTTTGACGAGCCCTTGGACGGAGATCACGGGCGGAAGTCTCGCACGGCCCCGCAGCGCGGCTCCGCCGGTCCGCGCGCTAGACTCGCCGGCCATGCCGCGCCTGACGCTCCAGACCGCCGGCGAGTCGCACGGCCCGCTCCTGACGGGTCTCGTCACCGGGCTGCCGGCCGGCCTGAGGATCGACATCGCCGCGCTGAACGGGGACCTCGCGCGGCGGCAGCACGGTTACGGTCGCGGCGGCCGTATGAAGATCGAGAAGGACGAGGCGCGGTTCACGGGCGGGCTCCGGGGCGGGGAGACGCTCGGCGGCCCGATCGCCTTCGAGATCGCGAACCGCGACCATGCCGTCTGGGAGAAAGTCATGGGGCCGGTCGAGGTCGACGTGGAAGCCGCGGCGAAGAGGAAGCTGACGTCCCCGCGGCCGGGTCATGCGGACCTCGCGGGCGGCCTGAAGTACGGCCGGCGCGACCTGCGTGACATTCTCGAGCGCGCCAGCGCGCGCGAGTCCGCGGCGCGCGTGGCGGCCGGCTCGCTCTGCCGGCAGCTGCTTCACGGGCTCGGGATCCGCGTGAAGAGCGGCGTGCTTTCGATCGGCGACGTCGCGGTGCCGGAAGGCCCACGCGGGTACGAGGACCTCGAAAAAGTCGACGAGACGTCGCCGTTCAGGCTCGTGGACCGGAGCGTCGAGGCGGCCGCGAAGGACGCGGTCGACGCAGCCGCGAAAGCAGGCGACACGCTCGGCGGGACGATTCTCGTCGGCGCACGCGGCGTTCCGGCGGGCCTCGGCTCGCACGTTTCGTGGGAGGAGAAGCTGGACGGGCGGATCGCGCGCGCGGTGATGTCGATTCCCTCCGTGAAAGCCGTCTCGCTGGGCGAGGGCGTCGCGAACGCGTATCGCCACGGCTCCGCCGCGCACGACCCGATCGCACACGACGCCGCGCGAGGATTCTCCCGCACCTCGAACCGCGCCGGCGGCCTCGAGGGCGGCATCACGAACGGCGAGGACGTCCTCGTCACGCTCTACCAGAAGCCCCTCTCCACGCTTCGCGACGGTCTTCCGTCCGTGGACATCGAGACGAAGCAGCCGCACCGGGCGCAGTACGAGCGCTCGGACGTGACGGCCGTGCCCGCATGCGGCGTCATCGGAGAAGCCATGCTCGCTTTCGTCCTCGCGGACGCTCTCCTGGAAAAGACGGGCGGCGATTCGATGGAGGAGGTCAAGAGGAACTTCGAAGGATTCGTGAGGGCGCAGAGGCTGTTCTGATGGGTGGAAGCTCCGGACCGCGGAGGGCGCGTCCCGTTCCCGTCCGTTCGTCCCGGCGCGGCGTCACGATCCTCGTGGGCGTGTTCCTCGTCGTCATCTCGGCCGTCCTCGGGCTCGCGGCGGCGGGCCTGGAAGTCCTGACGAGCGTTCGCGCCTACGTCGGGGGCGAAGGGCTGTGGTCGAAAGCGGAGAAGGACGCCGCCTCCGCGCTTTCTCGCTACATCGCGGAAGGGGACGAAGGTCTCCTACAGGGAATTCCTGAGACATCTCTCGGTTCCGCTGGGCGACCGCCGGGCCCGGGAGGCGCTGGAGCGACCCGACGCGGACATGTCCGTCGCACGGGCCGGTTTTCTGGAGGGACGGAACCACCCGGGCGACGTGGACGGAATGTCGCGGCTCTTCCTCCGGTTTCGCCGCTTCGAGCGTCTCGACCGGGCCATCTCGATCTGGCAGCGCGGCGACGAGCTCGTCGCGCAACTCGCGAAGCTCGGGGACGACGTGCACACGCGTGCGTCCACGGGCCGGCTGACGGAAGAGGAGCGCCGGAGCTTTCTCCGGGAGGTCGAGCGCATCAACGGGCGGGTGACGATCCTCGAGGACGCGTTCTCGGCCACGCTCGGCGACGCCGCGCGGTGGGTCCGTGATGCCCTCCAGAGCGTGCTTCTGGCCATGACGATTCTCCTCGTCGGCGCGGCGCTCGTGGCCTCGTTCCGCATCGAGCGGTTCTTGCACGTCCGGGAGGACTCGCTGAGGGCCTCCGAAAGCCGATACCGCGAGGCCTTCGAGGAAAACCTGGCGGGCATGTACCGGACGACGCTCGACGGCCGGATCCTCGAATGCAACATGGCGTTCGCCCGCATCCTGGGCCGCAGGTCGCCCGACGACCTCGAGGGAGTCGGCTTCTCCGACCTGTGTTTCGACCCGGCCGAGAGCGCCGCGCTGAAACAGCACGCGAGCGAGCAGCGCATTCTCGTCAACCACGAGATCTGCCTTCGCCGGTCGGACGACACGCCGGTCTGGGTCGTCGTGAGCGAGAACGCCCTCTATAACGCGGCAGATCCTTCCGTGAAGGAAGGAAGCCTCATCGACATCACCGACCGCCGCCGGGGAGAGGAGAAGAACCGGTTCCAGGCTTCGCACGACGTGCTGACGAAGCTCCCGAACCGGCTCCTCTTCTTCGACCGGCTTTCGCTCGCGATCCTGAATGCACAGCGTCATCGGAAGCCGCTGGCCGTGATGTTCCTGGACCTCGACCACTTCAAGGCGATCAACGACGGGCTCGGTCACTCCGCGGGAGACGAGGTCCTCGTCCAGATCGCCGAGCGCCTGCGGTCCTGCCTGCGCGGGAACGATACGGTTGCGCGCCTCGGAGGAGACGAGTTCATCTTCCTCGTGTCCGACGTGATGAAGGAGAGCGACGTCGCCTCTTTGGCCCGCAAGATTCTCGCGCTCGTGTCCGAGTCGTTGAGCGTGGCCGGACAGGAGGTCCACCTCACGGCGAGCCTCGGCATCGGGATCTTTCCGGCCGACGGGACGGATGCCGACACGCTCGTCGCCAACGTCGACACGGCGATGTATTGCGCCAAGGAGCAGGGGCGGAACAACTTTCAGTTCTTCACGAGACCGGGCGGCGGATCCGGGAGGCCTCGCTCGCAGTGACGAGCCCCCTCGATCTCGACGTCGAGTTCCCCTCGCGAAGAGCCGCGATCCAGTTCAACCACGCCGCCATCTGCCCGCTGCCCGCCCGCGCGGCCGGGGCTCTCCTCGCGTACGCGCGCAACCTGAAGGAGCGCGGGGGCCTCGATTGGCGCGACTGGCCGAGGAAGGCCGACGAGGTTCGTGCGCTCGCCGCGCGCCTCGTCGGAGCCGATGAGCGCGTCGGAGGAGCCGGCTCGATCTCGATCGTGCCGAACACGACGTGGGGCCTCGACATCGTGGCGCAGGGGTTGGACTTCTCTCCCGGCGACTCGGTCGTCACGACGGCCTCGGAGTTCCCCGCGAACCTCGCGCCGTGGGTTGCACTGGAGAAGAAGGGCGTCTCGGTTCGCCGCGTCCCGACGCGGGACGGCGCTTTCACGGCGGAAGGTGTGGCGGCCGCGTGCGACGGGACGACCCGGCTCGTCTCCGTCTCCCTCGTCGCTTTTCACACGGGCTTCCGTGCGCCCGTCGAGGAGCTCGGGGCGGTCTGCCGGTCACGTGGCATCGCTTTCGGCCTCGACGCGATCCAGGCCGTGGGCGCCCAGCGCGTGGACGTGGCGAACTGGAACGTGGACTTCCTGTCCGCGGACGGCCACAAATGGATGCTCGGACCCGAGGGCTGCGGCATCCTCTTCACGACTCCGGAGCTGCGTATGCGCCTCGCTCCTCCGCCCGGCTGGACGAATCTCCGGCGCGCGCACGGGGCCGACTTCCATGTCCCCGAAGAGCCCGAGTACGTCGCGGGCGGGACCCGGTTCGAGCCGGGCGCGCTTCCGACGCCGGGCCTGTACGCGCTCGCGGCGTCGCTCGGGCTTCTCCTCGAGATCGGCTTTTCCGAGGTGGAGCGCCGGATCGCGAAGACGCTCGACGTTCTCGTCGAAGGCCTGCCGCGCCTCGGTTTCACGCCGGTCCTCTTCGGCGGCCCCCCGCGCTCGGGCATCCTCGCGGCGCGTCCGCCTTCGGGGAAGGACGCGCGGTACTACCAGAAGCGCGCGGCCGAGGAGAACGTCGTGATCGCGGCGCGCGAGGGCCTTGTGCGCTTTTCGCCCCACGTCGGGAACGACGAGGAAGAGGCGGAGCGGGTCCTCGCGCTGCTCGAGAGGCTCTAGCTTGAAGCGGCCTTCCGGGCCGAACCTCGTCGCAACGGCGCTCGGCGCCCTGTTTCTGGCCTACACCGTGATCCGCGCGGCACGGCTGCCGATCACCTGTGACGAAGGCTTCACGGGGACGTTCTGGGTCGACCCGGGCCCGCTTGCGGCCCTCACGTTCGACGGTCCCGTGCGGTCGAACAACCATCTGCTCAACTCGCTCCTCGCGGGAGCGTGCCAGGCCGTCTTCGGGCGAACGCCGTTCGCTCTTCGCATCCCGAACCTGATCGCGCACGCGGTCTTCCTCGTCGCGTCCTGGGGCCTCCTGTCGCGCGTTGCGGGAGGGGGCGTGGCCCTCGCGGGGTTCGCCCTTCTGAACGGAAACCCCCTTCTTCTCGAGCTCTTCGGCCTCGCGCGCGGATATGGGCTCGCCCTCGGTTTCGTGGCGCCCGCGCTGTTGTATGCGGTGCGCGCGTTCGAGGCCGAGGAGATCCCTTTGCGGGAAGAGGCCACGTGTTACGCGCTTCTCGTCTGCGGCGTCCTCGCGCAGCTCGTCGTCCTCGACGTGTTCATGGCCGTCGCCGCGACGTTCGCCGCGTTCCGGCTCATCCGACTCGCCCGATCTCGGGAAGAGGGCTGGCGACGGCGCGCTGTGCGGGAGAGCATTCCGGTCATCATGGCCTCTCTTTGCCTCCTCGCGACGGCTGTCCCGATCATCGTGCTCCTCAAGCGCTCCGGCGCGCTCGACTTCGGAGGAGCCGTCGGGCTCTGGTACGACACGGTCGGCTCCGTCGTCCGGATCTCGCTGCTGAACCTCTCTCCCTCGTTCGTCCGAGCGACGCTGGCCGCGTTGGGTACTGCTCTTGCCGCGCTCACGGCCCTCGCGGCGTACAGGCTCGTGCGGCCGAAGGCCGGCGGACGCGTTTTTCTGTCGCTGTTTTCGATCCTGGTCAGCCTGTGCGCGGCCGTCCAGGCCCAGCACGCCTTCTTCGGCGCGAGATTCCCGGAGAACCGGATCGCCATCGTCTTCCTGCCACTCGTGGTGTTCGTTTCTTCCGCGGCTTGCGGGACGACTCCCGCTCCGCTCGATCGCGTGGCCGGATGTGCTTTCTTGGTTGCGGGGCTAATGGCTCTCGCCTTGTTCGCGCGGCGCGCAAATCTGTGGCGCTCGGATCTCTGGTGGTTCGACATGGACAACGTGCACATGCTCGAAGACCTCGACCGGCTGCGACTGAGCCGTCCCGGCGCGTTCCATTCCGTGCGCCTTTCCGTCACCGATTCCATGGAGCCGGCGCTCAACTGGTACCGGAAGACGGAAGAGTTCGGATTCCTCGCGCCGGTGTCGCATGACGGTCCGTTCCGGGCCGCGGACTACACGTTCGTCTTCGGTCAGGAGGAGGCCGAGGCCGTCCGCCGCGGGTATCGCGTCCTCGCGCGATATCCGGGAACCGGAAACGTTCTCCTCGAGCCCCCGCCGTCAGCGCGTTGAGATCGGGAGCGGCGGCAGGTCCGGGGGCGAAGGGCCCGGGCGGAAGGCGGCGGCCCCGATCCAGTCCACGTCGAGGACGAAGATCCGGGGGTCCCTCGGCACCCAGCGCCCGTTCGTGAGTCGATGCACCTGGTAATGCAGGCGGGGCGTGATCGCGAAGCCCGTCGTGCCGACGCGGCCGATCGGTGCACCGCGCGACACCCGCTGGCCCTTCTTCACGAGCGGGAGGGCGAGGTGGCCGTAGACGGTGCGCGTGCGGGCGTCGTGAGCGACCACGACGATCGTCCCGAGGCGCCGCCACGTCGCGTCTGCGTGCCGCGAGACCGGGCCCGCGTAGATGACGAGTCCCGCGGCAGGTGCCGCGACGGTCGTCCCCGCGGGAGAGGCGAGCGTCAGGCCAAAGCAGAACTCCGCCTGCCGGGCGACCTCGGACTCGTGCCAGCCGAACAGCTCGATCGGCACGGATGAGGAAGGCTCCACGGGTGCTCGGGAAGGTACGCAATTCAGGTCGAAACCGGCGGGAAGAGGGCCCTGCAGAGCCGCGAGGCGGCGCCGGAACAGCTCGAAAACGCGGGCCCGCCGGGCGAGGTCCGCGGCCGCCGACTCCATCGCCGCGGGATTCCGTGGAACGGTCTCTCCGGGCTCCGCCGGAAACCCGTCCGGCAGCGGGATTTCGAGGACCGCCCCGACGCGAGCCAGAAACAGCTCGTCCGCCGCGAGGCGGCCGCCGAGGGCGAGGGCGCGCCGCCCGACGGACGCGAACGACTCGGCGCCCCGTTGGGCCGTCTCGCGGATCGCGCGGCGGTCGGCGGCGTTCACCGCGTCCGACACGACATGAGGCGCGCCCGCGAGACCGAGCACGATGGCGGCGCCGCTTGCGAGGAGGAATCCCGCGAGCGCGGCGCCCCCGAGCGCGCCGACCTCGAGAGAGCGGCTCTTCTTGCCCGGGTCGCCCGGATGGACGCGGAGGAGACTCATGGCGAGGCCGGGAGCACGGCGGGGCCGGACCCGATCTGGATGCCGAGAATTCGGGGGTCGCGGCGCGACGGGGGCCGGAACGGATCCACGGCGCGGAGCCGAAGGACGCCGCTCACTCCGGAGGGAACGCCGAGCTCGAGCCTTCTCCACGCGCCCGGAGGCAGTGTCACGCGCCCGCGCGGCGTGTCGTCGAAAAAGGTGTCGAGAGTCGCGGGGCGCCCGTCGGGCCGCCCGTTCCTGACTTGCAGCGCGAGGACGACGGAATCCGACGCCGCCGGCCGCGGCGGCGTTTCGATGGGCCAGGCGGCCGAGACGCCGGTCCACCGGAACGGCTGGCCGCCCGGCTCTCGCTCGACGTCGTAGACGCCCGCGCTCGCGGAGTTCCGGAACGCCTCCTCCGCGGTGCGGGTGTTCCAGGCGCGCGCGACGATCCCCCCGATCGCGCAGACGAGAGCGCCCGCGAGCACGACCGGCACGACGGCGACGAGGAACCGCCCCGTGCGCCCGTCCTCCCGGAGCGGCAGCCGGGCCGTGAGCAGCCCCACGAGCGCCGCGATCTCGGCATAGACGAGATGCGAGCCGAAGAGGAACACGACGCCGAGCCCGATCATCGACGCCGCGGCCGCCGCGCGCCGGACGGTCTCGTCGTCGTGGGCGTCGCCTTCGAGCGTGAGGGCGCGGCCCGCGGAGCGAATCACGCCGAGCAGGAGGAGGGCGAGCAACGACGCGCCCGCGAGGCCGGACTCCGCGAGTGTTCCGAGATAGAGAGAGGGCGGGTGGTCGCTCGTGTGAACGACGCGGCCGAGCGCCTTCGTGGCGAGATCGGGAAACACGAAGCGGAACGCGCCCAGCCCGATACCCGCGACCGGATGCTCACGAAAACCCTCCCAGGCCCCTTCGTAAAGGAGGAGGCGGCTCCAGGTCTCCTCGAACGGCGTCGGCTGCGTGCGGAACGGCGCCTCGAGCCGGGCGAGGAGCGCGGAGCGGACGGCGCCGCGATTCGGCCAGGACAGCGCCGCCGCGAGGACGAGCGCCGAGAGGATCGCGAGGGCTCCGATCGTCCCGGCCGCACGCCGCCGGGCGCCTCCGCTTTCGCCCGCGGCGAGGCGCGTGAGTCCCCACAGGACGAAGACGAGCGTCGCGGTGACCGTGCCGACGAGCCCCGCGCGGGAGCCCGCGTCCGCGAGGACGACGAGGAGCGCGGCCCCGGCCGCCGACGCGAGAAGCCTGCGCGCGACGCGGCCCGTCGCCGCGAGGGCGAGCATCGGCACGATCAGGAGCGCGACGGCGACGCCCGCCGCGGACGGGTCGGTGAACGTGCTCTGCGCCCGGTGCCACTCGGCCCAGCGCGTGGCCCGCAGGAGCGGAAGCGCACCGGTCTTCTGAAGCAGGGCGACGCCCCCGGCGAGAAGAGCGCTCGCGAGCAGGGCGCGGTCCAGCACCGCGGAGCGCGCGTCGGCCACGAACCGCGCGGCGATCCGGTGCATGCCCGCCGCGACGAGCAGCGGGAGCAGGGCGCCGATGACTCCGGGGAGGACCTGGCTCGCGTCCTCGCCGAGAACGTTGACCGCGAAGGGCGGCCCGACGCCGCGCGCCAGGAGATAGCTCGTGCGAAGCCCCACGAAAGCCGCCGCGCCGGACACGGCCGAGACGGCCGCGAACGCGCGAAGGGGCAGGAGGAGCGGCGGTCGCCGGGCCGGAGGGCCGGTCTCGTAGAGGTCTTTCAGGCTCGCTCCGGCGAAATAGCCGAAGAGGACGAGCGGTGTCGCGGCCAGGGGCTCTCTCGCGCCGAACGCGAGCGCGGAGACGCCGCCGAGTGTCGCCGCCGAAAAAGCCAGCACGAACGCGGCCTTCGGAGCCGCGAGCGCCGCGCCGAAGAGGACGAGGGCCGTGAAGGCCACCGCCGTTCGATAGCCGGAGAACGGCGGCAGCATGAGCGGGAAAGAGAAACCGAGAAGAACCGCCCAGCCGAGGCAGCTCAGCAGCGCGGCGGCCGCGCGGCTCATCGGGGATCTCCGGGCGCGATACGAACGAGGAGCCTGCGGAAGTCGGCGCTGCCCGTCAGCTCGTGGGGGACGAACGTCGGGCGCCCGGTCAGGCGGAACACCCGCGCGCCTTGGGAGACCCGCACGTCGAGATCGCGCACGGAGGCCCCGGGAAGCTCGAAGGGGGGTTCGCTCCTGCCGTCCACGTCGACCGAGAGCGTCACCGGAGCTCCGTCCGGGCGGGCATTCTCGATCCGGAACGACACGGATGTTTCGCCGGGCCCGATCTCCCGGCAGGCGCGCGGACCGCTCCAACGGAACGGGTTCGCCGAGCGGCCGGAGGAGTAGAGCCCGATCCAGCGCCCGAGCCGGAACGGCGCGGAGGGGCGGGCGGTGGGGAGGATCGCGACGAAGGCTCCCAGGATTCCCGCCGCCGCGAGGATGCCCGGGATGTGAGCCCGGCGCGCGTCCGGCTCCTCGATCAGAGGCTCCCGTGCCTCGACGCTGGGCCCGAAGAGAAAGGAGGCGACGAGGCTCGTGAGAAGACCGATCTCCGTGAAGCGCAGGTGCGAGCCTGTCTGGCAGGCCACGACGAGGGCGAGAAGCGCGGCGCCCGCTCCGCGCGCAGCCCAATCGAGCGGCGTTCTCGCGAAGGTCGCGCCCCAGGCAAGGGAAAGGAGTGGGGCGACCGCGCAGAGCGCAAGGGCGAGCCCGGGTAACCCGCATTCGGCGGACATCCCGAGGAGCGCGTTCGTCGCGCTGTCCGTCACGGAAATCTCCCCGTGGCGCTGCGCGTACGCACCCGGGAACTCGTACGGGAACCCGGCGAGGCCGATTCCCGAGAGCGGCTCGTCCCACGTCATCTCGAGGGCGGTCCGCCAGAAAAGCGTGCGATGGTTCGCGAGGTCGGCGAAGCTCGACGAGGACAGGCCGGCGCCGAGGCGCTGCAGGAGGCCGCCCGCCGCGATGCCCCCGCCCCGCGGCAGGACACGGACGAGCACGGCGCCGGCGAGGAGAACGGCTGCGAGCGCCGCCGCGAGCGCCTTCGGGGAGACGAGGCGCGCCCGCGCGACCCCGATCGTTCCCGCGAGGACCGCCGCTCCGCCGAGGAGAAGGCCCGTGCGCGAGCCGGAGGCTTCGAGCGCCAGGGGCGCGGCGACGAGCGCGATGAGAGCGAGCGCACGCCGGGCGACGTCCGGGGAGGGGCCGCGCCGGAGGACGGCCGCGAAGAGGAGGGGCACGAGGAGCCCGACGCCGACCCCGAGGGCGTTCGGGTCGGTGAACGTCCCCGCACGTCGGTACATCTCGGACCACGGATGGAAAGAGGGATCGAGAGGCGTGAAGCGGCTCGCGGCGGCGAGGACGAAGGCGGCCGCCGCGCCGGCGGCGGTCGCGAGGAGGAGGCGGTCGCGGTCCCCGGGTGTGCGGAAGAAACGCGTGAAGACTTCGAGCGCGAGGAGCAGGAGCACGAGCCCGAGGAACGTCAGGATGGCGTCGCGGCTTCTCTCGGCCGCGGTCATTCCCAGGGCGTTCACGGGCAACGGGTCGACCCTCCCGCGGAAGAGGAGGTAGAGGGTCTCCCCGCGCGCGACGGAGGCGGCCGCCGAGAAGGCGGCAAGCGCGAGGAACGCGGTGGCGAACTTCAGGAGGCGGGGCGGGAGGAGCGATCTCTCGTCGCGCGCAAGAGAGCCCGCCAGCGCGCTTCCGAGCACGGCGATCGCCAGCGCGGCCAGGACGGGCGCCCCGGAGCGGTCGCCGGAAAGGCGGACGAAACCGGGCGCGAGCGGCACCAGGAACACGAGCGCCAAGGCTGCGATTCGCGGGCGGACGAAACCGAGCAGGAGTCCGGCAGCCGAAAGAAGGAGCGTCACCCCTCGGGTGGCCGGAGCCGTCGACCCCGGAAGCGAGCCGATGGCGAAGGTCAGAAGGACGATCGTCGCGCCGAAGGCGAGAGCCCCCCGGCGCGCCGGAGTCAGACGCGTACCTCCTCCTGGAGGGGAGCGTACGTGAGCGCGCCCGCGGCGCGGGCGCGGATCGCCTCGAGCGCCGCCGACGCCGCCGAGAGCGTCGTCAGGCACGGCACGTCGCGGTCCAGCGCCGTCGCGGCGGATCGCGACCTCGTCGTAGAACGACTCCCTGCCGAGCGGCGTGTTCACGATGAGGTCCACGCTCGCCGTTGATCATGAGATCGACGATGTTCGGGCGGCCCTCGTTCACCTTCAGCACCGTTTTCGCCGTGAGGCCGCCGCGGGCGAGCGCCTTCGCCGTGCCGGCCGTGGCGAGCAGGCGGAACCCCAGGGAGTCGAGCTCGCGCGCGAGCGGCAGCAGCGCGTCCTTGTCGCCGTCGTGAACGGAGAGGAACGCGTTGCCTCTTTCGGGCAGGCGGATGCCGGCGCCGAGCGCGGCCTTCAGGAACGCGAGGCCGAAGCTCCGGTCGCGCCCCATGACCTCTCCCGTCGAGCGCATCTCCGGGCCGAGGATGGTGTCGACCCCCTCGAAGCGCCGGAACGGAAACACGGGAGCCTTGATGGAGAAGCCGAGGACCGGCGGCTCCTCGGTCAGGCCGAGGCCGGGAAGGGTCTCGCCCGAGGCAGAGGCGCGCGGCGAGGCGCGCGAACGGCACGCCGGTGGCCTTCGCCACGAACGGGACCGTGCGCGAGGCGCGCGGGTTCACCTCGAGAACGAAAAGCTCGCCGCCGCGGATTGCGAACTGCACGTTCATGAGCCCCACGACCTCGAGCGCCAGCCCGAGCCTGGCCGTGGCCTGCCGGATTTCGCCGAGAGCCGCGCGCGGCACGCGCCGGTAAGGCGGCAGGACGGCGTACGAATCGCCCGAATGGATGCCGGCCTCCTCGATGTGCTGCATGACCCCGGCGACGACGACGTGCTCTCCGTCGCCGAGGGCGTCGACGTCGAGCTCGTAGGCATCCTCGAGAAACCGGTCGATCAGGACCGGGCCGGTCCGGAAAGGCGGCGATCGCCTCCTCGAGGACCGCCTCGAGGGCGTCCTCGTCGTAGGCGATGCGCATCGCGCGGCCGCCGAGCACGTAGCTCGGGCGGACGAGAAGCGGAAAGCCGAGGCGGCCGGCCGACCTTCAGGCCCTCGGCGACGTCGCGCGCGACGCCCCACGGCGGCGCCTGCAGGTTCGACGTCACGCAGCAGCTCGCCGAAGCGCTCGCGGTCCTCGGCGCGGTCGATCGCGTCCGGCGAGGTGCCGAGGATCGGAACGCCGGCGGCCTCGAGCGCCTTCGCGAGCTTCAGCGGCGTCTGGCCGCCGAACTGCACGAGGACGCCGTTCGGCTTCTCGCGTTCGACGACGGCGAGGACGTCCTCGAGCGTGAGAGGCTCGAAGTAGAGCCGGTCGGACGTGTCGTAGTCCGTCGAGACCGTCTCGGGGTTGCAGTTGATCATCACGGACTCGTAGCCGGCCTCGGTGATCGCCTCGGCCGCGTGCACGCAGCAGTAGTCGAACTCGAGGCCCTGCCCGATCCGGTTCGGGCCGGAGCCGAGGACGATGACCTTCTCCCTGCCGGTCGGGATCGGCCTCGTCCTCCGTCTCGTAGCAGGAATAGAGGTACGGGGTCCGTCGATTCGAATTCCGCCGCGCACGTGTCGACGCGGCTGAAGACGGGCGTCACGCCGTGACGCGTCCTCGCCGCGCGCGCGTCCGTCACGGCGCGACGCCCGTCGAGAAGCGCGAGGTCGGGGTCCGACAGGCCGCTCCGCTTCGCGCGGCGGAGAAGATCCGCGTCCGACGAGCGCCCGGCGACCCGCCGCGCGGACCTCGCGCTCGACGGCGACGACCTCCCGAAAGCGGTCGAGGAACCACGGGTCGATCCCGGTGACGTCGGCGACGGTCGCGACCGGCGTCCCGGCGCGAAGGGCCGCGAGGACGGCGAAGATCCGGTCGGGCCTCGGCACGCGGAGCGCGTCGGGCTTCGGCGGCGCCGCCGGCGAGGCTGAAGGCGCGTCGATCCAGCCCGTGCGTCCCGTCTCGAGGGAGCGCACCGCCTTTCCGAACGACTCGGCGAACGTGCGGCCGAGGGCCATCACCTCGCCGACGGACTTCATCTGGACGCCGAGCGTCGTGTCGGCGCCGGGGAACTTCTCGAACGTGAAGCGCGGGATCTTCACGACGACGTAGTCGAGCGTCGGCTCGAAGGACGCCGGAGTCTTCTTCGTGATGTCGTTCGGGATCTCGTCCAGCCGGTACCCGACGGCGAGCAGAGCGGCGATCTTCGCGATCGGAAAGCCGGTCGCCTTCGAGGCGAGCGCGGACGAGCGCGAGACGCGCGGGTTCATCTCGATGACGATCCGGCGCCCCGTCTTCGGGTGCACGGCGAACTGGATGTTCGAGCCGCCCGTCGCGACGCCGACGGCGCGGATCACCTTCTTCGCGTCGTCGCGCATCGCCTGGTACTCGACGTCCGACAGCGTCATCTGCGGCGCGACGTGATCGAGTCGCCCGTGTGGACGCCCATCGGGTCGACGTTCTCGATCGAGCACACGACGACGAACGTGTCGGCCGCGTCGCGCATGACCTCCAGCTCGAACTCCTTCCAGCCGAGGACCGACTCCTCGACGAGGATCTCGTGCACGGGGGAGAGCGTCGAGGCCGCGCCTGACGATGGCCTCGAAGTCGTCCTTGTTGAACGCGATGCCGCCGCCCGTGCCGCCGAGCGTGAACGAGGGGCGGATGACGACGGGGTAACCGAACGGCGCCGCGACGGCGCGGGCCTCGTCGATCGACTCTTCGCGATCCCGGAGAGCAGGACCTCGACGCCGACTCCCTGCATCGCCTGCTTGAAGAGGAGGCGGTCCTCGCCGAGCTTCACCGAGCGGACGGACGCGCCGAGCGTCTCGACGCCGTGTTTCGCGAGGACGCCGGCCTCGTCGAGGGCCACCGCGAGGTTGAGCGCCGTCTGCCCGCCGACCGTCGGCAGGAGCGCGTCCGGCCTCTCCTGCGCGATGATCGCGGCGATCGTGTCGCCTGTCGAGCGGCTCGATGTAGGTCGCGTCGGCGAACTCCGGGTCCGTCATGATCGTCGCGGGGTTCGAGTTCACGAGAACGACGCGATAGCCCTCGCTCGCGAAGCGCCCGGCAGGCCTGAGTCCCGGAGTAGTCGAACTCGCAGGCCTGGCCGATCACGATCGGCCCGGACCCGAGAACGAGAATCGACTTGATGTCGGTGCGCTTCGGCATCGGTCGACGGGAGTTTACGGGAAGCGCGCCGGCCGCGTCTGGTGCCCGCGGCGCGCCCGAGATAGAGTCTCGCGGGAGTCGTTGAAGAGAGAAAGTGAGGAGATCTCTGAGAATGAGAAGAACGCTTCGGAACGCTCTCGTCGGGTTCGGAATCGCCGCGGCCGCACTGATGGCGGCGCCGACCGCTCTTTCCTCTTCGAAGAAAACACCCACTCCCGCAGCCGAGGCGTCCGCCGGGAAGACCTCGCCGGACAAGTCCGCCAGGACCGAGAAAGTCAACCTGAATACCGCCGACGAGAAGACGATCGCGGGCGCCAAGGGCGTCGGGGACAAGCTCGCCACGGAGCTCGTCAAGAACCGCCCGTACAGGACGTGGGAAGAGGTCTCGAAGGTCAAGGGCGTCGGCTCCGGCAAGAAGCTGGAGGCGCTGAAGAAGGTCCTCAAGCTGAGCGAGGGTGTCGGAGTGGCCGCGGCAAAGGAAGAGCCGGCCGCGGAGAAGAAGGAGACCAAGGGGAAGAAATCGAAGAGTTCTTCGAAGGTTGAAGAAGCGGCGACGGCCCCCGCGGCGGCCGCCGCCCCGGCCGGTGGCGCCGCGGCGGTCCGTTCTTCGGGCGGTGGCACAGGCAGCTCCGCCGTAGCTGGAAAGGCTTCGACGTCGTCCGAGCTCTCTTCACCATCTAAGAAATCTTCGTCTTCCTTCCTCCTCCGAAGCTCGCCCCCGGCACGAAGATCAACATCAACACGGCTACGAAGGAAGAGCTCGACGCGCTGCCGGAGATCGGACCGGTGAAGGCGCAGGCCATCGTGGATTACCGCAACGCGAACGGGAAGTTCGCCGCGCCCGAGGACATCATGAAAGTGTCGGGCATCAAGGAAGGCACGTTCGCGAAGATCAAGGGCTACATCGTGGTGAAGTAGAGACGCCGCGATGGGTTTCCTCGACGACGTGATGGGTCAGATCGGTGCCGAGAGCGGGCGGCCGATCGAGCCTGGTCACCACGGCCTCGCCCGTGAGCTTCTGGGCATGCTCGCGCCGACCGGCATGTCCGGGGGCCTCGCGAACCTCGTGAACATCTGCCACCAGAAGGGGCTGGGCGACATCGTGAACTCCTGGATCTCGACGGGCCCGAACCTGCCAATCACGGCCGAGCAGATCCGGAGTGTCCTCGGGAGCTCGGAGGTTCAGGCGCTCGCGGCGCGCGCGGGGATCGACCCGCAGGCGGCCATGTCGGCGTGCGCGAAGATCCTTCCTGCCCTCGTCGACAAGGCCACGCCGGACGGCCGGATCCCGTCCGGGGACGATCTTCTCCGCACGGTCTCGGGGTCCTTCAAGAAGAGGTGAGTCCGGAGGCAGCCATGATCATCGGCGCTCACTCGATCATCTACAGCACCAGCCCCGACGCGGACCGAGCGTTCCTGCGCGACGTCCTCGAGCTGCCTGGCGTCGACGTGGGCGGCGGATGGCTGATCTTCGGCCTGCCGCCGGCGGAGCTCGCCGTGCATCCGTCCGACGTCGACGGCGTGCACGAGTTCTACCTGATGTGCGACGACGTCCACGCACTCGTCTCGAAGATGAAGAAGCGCGCGGTCGTCTGCGATCCCGTGCAGAACCCGGGGTGGGGTCTCCTGACTCACGTCGCTCTCCCGGGCGGCGGAAAGCTCGGCATCTATCAGCCGCGGCACGTCCGACCGAAGGCCGAAAGGGCGGCGAGAAAGCCGGTGGCGGGCTCGAAAAGGCGAGCGACCCCGAGGAAGCCGAGCCGCCGAAGGAAGAAGAGCCAGACCCGTTAACGTCCAGCTTCGAGTCGTTTTGGGGGTTCGGGATGACAATCACGTTTCACGGCGCGACTCCGATTCTCCGCGTCGGCAGCCTTGCGTCGAGCGTCGCCTATTACGTGAACGTGCTGGGGTTCGAAATCGACTGGCAGGGTCCCGGCATCATCGCGTCGGTCTCGCGCGGCGCCAGCACCATCTTCCTGACCGAAGGTGACCAGGGGAACCCTGGAAGCTGGGTCTACGCCGGCGTCAGCGACGCCGAGCTGCTCTTCAAGGAGCTCCGTGCCAAGGGCGCCCGGGTCCGGCATCCGCCCACGAATTACCCGTGGGGTTACGAGATGCAGGTCGAAGATCCCGACGGAAACGTGCTTCGCTTCGCGAGCGATCCGAAGGAGGGCCAGCCCTTCGGAGAGTGGCTCGACATGCGCGGCGATCGCTGGGCGAAGTCGCCCGCCGGCGGCTGGACGCGCGTGGAAGGCGGCTAGAACGTCCGCGTGTAGACGTACGTGAAGCCCGTGGCCCGGCACTTCTTGACCGGGGGCTGGAATTTCACCCCCAGAACTTCGTTCTTCGCCGTCTCGGCGCGGTCCGGCGAGCCCGTCTCGTTCTTCACGACGCGGACGGCCTTCACGGCGCCGGTCTCGTCGATGTCGGCCTCGACGACGACTTTCCCCTTCGGGCCCGGCGCGCCTGATCCGTCGGACATGCGAAGCATCGGCGGCATGAGGAGAAGCTCGCGGCGGTCCGGCAGGCAGCCGTCGTCCTTCCTGACGAGATCCTTGCGGATCCAGCCCGTCCTCGCGTCCGCGAGCTTCACCCGCAGCCAGCCGTCCTTTTCTTCGAAGGAGGTCATGCGGGCGCCACGGCTCACGCGAGCGACCGTTGCGGCTTTCGTCGAGGCGCTTTCGCGGACGTTGGCGGACTTCGCCGTGACGAGATAGACCCCGGTCGGGGTTGCGTCGGGCGTCTTCTCCGCCGATTCCGGCGCCGCGCGCTCCGGCGCGGGAGGCGGCGGCGGGGCGGACGCGCACCCCCATAGGCCGGTCGCGAGCGCGGCGGTCGCGGTCGCCGCGAGCGTGCCGAGCCGGGCGTGATGCATCTTGGGAGATCCTACCGTGACGGCCCGGCTGTACCATCCCCGGCATGCCTCGAACGATCGCGATCCACAAATTCGGTGGGACGTCGCTGAGCGACGCTTCCCGTATCCGCAACGCCGCCCGCCTTCTCACGGCGGCGCGCAGGAGACGCCCGGTCGTGGCCGTCGCCTCGGCCATGGGAGGCGTGACCGACGTCCTTCTCCAGGCGGCGCGCGACGCGGAACGCGGCCGCATCGGCCTCGCCCGCAAGTCCGTCGACGCGCTGAACGCGCGGCACGCCGCCGCCGCAAGAGAGCTCGGCGTGCGCTTCGACGCCGCGCCGCTCCGCGAGCTCTCGGCCGCCCTCGAAGGCGTGGCCCTCCTGCGCGAGCGCACGGCCCGCGTCACCGACCTCGTGTCCTCGTTCGGCGAGCGCCTGTCGGCGCCTCTTCTCGCGGCCGCATTGACGAAGGGGGGCGTTCCGGCACGCGCCGTCGACGCCCGCGAGCTGCTCGTCACGGACGACCGTCACGGCGCCGCCACGTGCGACCGCAAGCGAAGCGACCCTCGCGTGAGGCGGAAGCTCAGGCCGATCCTCGCCGCCGGAATCCTGCCCGTCGTGACGGGCTTCATCGCCCGAAGCGCGAAAGGCGAGACGACGACGCTCGGCCGTTCGGGCTCGGACACGACGGCCGCCCTTCTGGGGGCCGCGCTCCTGGCCCGGGAGGTCGTGATCTGGACGGACGTGGACGGCGTCCTTTCGGCCGACCCCCGCCTCGTCAAGGGAGCCCGCCTCCTTTCGCGTCTCTCGTACCGCGAGGCGGCGGAGATGACCTACTTCGGCGCGAAGGTTCTGCACTTTCCGGCCGTCCTCCCGGCGATCGCCGAGGGAATCCCGCTCGTCATCCGCAACTCCTTCCGGCCGGAGATCCGGGGCACCACGATCGCGTCGAGGGGCGACGGGTCGGCCGGGATTCGCGCCGTCACGGCGGTTCCGGGGATGTGCCTCCTCTCGCTCGACGGGCGCGGGATGACGGGGATCCCGGGCATCGCCGCACGCGTGTTTTCGGCCACGGCCCGGCTCGGCGTCTCGGTCGTCATGTTCTCGCAAGCGTCCTCGGAGCAGAACATCGCGCTCGTGATTCCGGACGGCGACCGCGCGCGCACCGTCGCGGCGCTCGAGCAGGAGTTCCGCTGGGAGCGCCTCACGGGCGCGATCGATTCCGTGAACGCGCGCGCCCCGATCGCGGTCATCGCGGCGGTGGGCGAGGGGATGCGCGGTACGCCCGGGATCGCCGCGAAGGTCTTCGCCGCCGTGGCGCGCGCGAAGGTGAACGTGGAGTCCATCGCCCAGGGCTCGTCGGAGTGCAACATCAGTTTCGCCGTGGACGGGAAGGACCGTGACAAAGCCGTCAGGGCGCTTCATCGAGTGGTCGCCATTTGATGCGAAGGCCTGCGAGGAGCGTGGTTTCACAGAAGGCCGACCGGCCGCGCTCACGCGCCCGTCCCGTATTTCACTCCAAGAAGATTTCTTTCTCGGCCCCATCCTCTTCGGTCTCCGTCTTCGCTCCGGCCAGTGTCGCGAACTTCGGGGTCGGCTTCGACGTCCTCGGTGCGGCGCTGGACGGGCCGGGCGACACCCTCTCGGCCTGGCTGACGCGCGCTCCGGGCGTGAGGGTCGTCTCGATCTCGGGCGACGGTGGGCGCCTGCCGCGGGATCCGCGGCTCAACACGGCCGCCGTCTCGGCAGCCGCGGTCCTCGCCGAGTTCGGCGGCCGGGGAGGGCGCGGCGGGCGCCGGGTCGGAATCGAGCTGTCTCTCGAGAAGGGGCTGCCCCTTTCGAGCGGACTCGGCTCGTCGGCGGCCTCGGCCGCCGCGGGAGCCTACGCCGCCGGCCTTCTTCTCGGCGTCAAGGACCGCCTGGAGCTCCTCGGCGCGGCGCTCAAGGGGGAGCACGCCGCAGACGGCTCCTGGCATGGCGACAACGTGTTCGCCGCGCTGCTCGGAGGGTTCGTTCTCGTGCCGTCCTCCGATCCCGGCGGCATCCTCGCTCCGGTCTCACTACGCGTCCCTCCGCGCGTTCGCATCGTGGTCGTGAGTCCCGGCCTAGAGCTCCCCACGCGGCGGTCGCGCGGCGTCCTGCCGCGGACGATTCCGATGGGCGCGCACACGGCGCACGCCGGGGCGCTCGCGCGCCTCGTCCTGGCGCTCTCCTCGGGGGATCTCGCCGCGGCGGGAGCGTGTCTCCTCGCGGACCGGGTCGTGGACCCGAAACGGCTTCCGCTCGTTCGCGGAGGCCGCGCCGCGCTCGACGCGCTCCTCGACGCCGGGGCGTACGGGGCCTGCCTCGCGGGGGCCGGGCCGTCCCTCGTCGGCCTCACCGAGAAGTCCGCGGACGTGGAGCGAATCGGACGCGCCGCGGTGGCCGCGTGGAAGCGCTCGGGTGTTCCGGCGCGCGCCCGCGTGCATCGCATCGACCGGCGGGGCACGAGGCTCGCCGGGACGCGCGCGTGAGCGGGCTCTCGACGTTCCAGTGCCTCGCCTGCGGCGCGAGCTTTCCGCTCGCCGGATCGCACACGGCCTGCGCGGCCTGCGGCGGCCTCCTCGACATCGTCTCCGATCTCCGCGCCTTCGGGCGAACCGGCGATACGTGGCGGGACCTCTTCGACCGGCGGCGCGCCGCTTCTCCCTCCGAGGCGACGCGGCCCTTCGAGACGAGCGGCGTCTGGCGCTTCCGCGAGCACGTCCTCCCGGACCTTCCGGAGAGCGGCATCGTGAGCAAGCCTGAGGGCGCGACGCGGCTCTACGCGGCCGGCGCGCTCGGCGACGAGCTCTCTTTCTCGCGTCTCTTCGTCAAGCACGAGGGCGAGAACCCGACGCTCTCCTTCAAGGACCGCGGCATGACCGCGGGCGTCTCGTGGGCGCGTACCTCGGGATTCTCGACCGTCGCGTGCGCTTCGACGGGTGACACGTCCGCGGCGCTCGCGGCCTACGCCGCGGCCGTGCCCGGCATGCGCGCGGTCGTTCTCCTGCCGGACGCGAAGATCACGGACGAGCAGCTCAGCCAGGCGCTCGCGTACGGGGCGACGACGCTCGGCCTCGAAACGGACTTCGACGGCTGCATGCGCCTCGTCGGCGAGCTGACGGCCGCCCGTCCCGTCTTCCTCCTGAACTCGAAGAACCCGGTGCGCATCGAGGGGCAGAAGACGATCGGGTGGGAGATCGTCCAGGATCTCGGCTGGAGCGTCCCGGACTGGATCGTCGTGCCGGTCGGGAACGCGGGCAACGTGTCGGCGATCGGCAAGGGGCTGAGGGAGTGGCTCGACCTCGGCGTCATCGCGAAGAAGCCGCGCCTCGCGGGCGTCCAGGCCGCGGCCGCGGATCCCTTCTACCAGTCTTACCGGAAAGGTTTCCAGGAGCGCGTCACGCGCGTCGCCGGCGAGACGGCCGCCTCGGCGATCCGTATCGGCGCGCCCGTGTCGCATCCGCGGGCCGAGCGCGAGATCCGGTTCTTCGACGGCGTCGTGGAGAGCGTGACGGAGGCGGAGCTCCTCGACGCATTCGCGCTCGCGAACCGACACGGCCTCGCGATCTGCCCGAACTCGGCCGTCGCGCTCGCCGGGCGCGGCGAAGCTGCGGCAGGCGGGCGTGATCCGGAAAGAGGACCTCGTCGTCGTCGTCGCGACCGCGCACGCGCTCAAGTTCTCCGGGACGATGTCCGCGTATCACCGGGGCGGCGGCCGCCTCGCGAACCCGCCGCGCCGGCTCCCGGCGACGCTCGACGCGATCCTCGCGGCGCTGGACGAATCCTAGCGGCGGGCGGGTTAGATCTCGCTTCGGGAAACTCGCGGTCACTCCTGAAAAGGAGTCAGAAGCAAGCCACACATCGTCCGCATGCCGGTCACGTAGTTCCCCATTCGGAGGTTCTCGTCGAAGGCGTGCTGGTTGTTGTCGGAGTTGACGACCGGGACGAGCACGAAGGGCGCGTGGAGAGGCGTGACGATCTCGTACGTGGGAACAGTGCCGCCCATGACCCGGATACGAACGGTCTTCATGCCGGCCGATCCGGCGTAGGCCCCGTCGAGCGAGGCCTGTGCCCAGCGTCCGATGGCGGAGTCGATCGGCTGGCGGACTCCCTTCGCCGGGACGCCCATTTTCATCCGGGCGAGCTTGGGGTAGCGGACGCGGTCGTCGTCGGTCGGCTCCCCGTCCACGAGGTGGTAGCCCTGGCTCTCGATGTGCTTTCGCAGGAGCGGCAGGAGGTAGTCCGAGTCGGCCTCGACCGTGGTGCGAACGTCCAGCTCCGCCAGAGCCTGATGCGGGACGATATTCGCCGCTTTCTCCCCGACGGCGGCGGACGCCAGCCCCCGGATGTTCAGGGATGGGTACTGCAGCGCCTCCTGATACGAGCCGCCCACCTTCTCCTGCGCGGCGATGCCGACGCGCTTCTTCAAGGCAGCCTCGTCATCGGGAGCTTCAGCGAGCACCCTTTTGTCCGCCTCGGTCAGGTTCGTCCGGGCGTAGTAGCCCGGGATCGTGACCCGGCCGTCTTCGTCCTTCATGCTCGTCAGAAGCGCGGCCAGCCTCTGTGCGGGGTTGGGCACGTAGTTGCCGTAGTGCCCGCTATGGAGCGGGTTCTTGGGGCCAAAGACCGTGACGCTGACGGTGACGATCCCACGGTTTCCGAACACCGCCGTCGGGCGCCCGCTCGGATGGAGCGGACCGTCGTGGATCACGACCGCATCGGCCGAAAGGAGCGCTGTCGAGGCGGAGACAACGGCCGCGATGCCGGGCGAGTTGACCTCCTCCTCGCTGTCGAGAAGGACCTTGACGTTCACCTTGGGCTCGATCTTGCGCGAGCGCAGGAGATCGAAGGCCGCGAGGAACATCAGGATGGGGCCCTTGTCGTCGGAGGCTGCGCGCGCGAAAACGCGTAGCTCCGGATCGAAGTCGGTTCTCATCAACTCGGCCCTGTCGACCTCGCTCCACTTCCCGTCCGTTCCTCGTTTCTTGACGACCGGCTGCCACGGATCCTTCTGTGACCATTGCGATGGGACAACCGGCTGAGAGTCGAAGTGCATGTAGAAGAGAACGGTTTTCCTATCGGGACGATTCCCCGAGAGTTCCGCGAAGACGAGCGGCCGCCCTTTGTTCTCGAGCTGACGCGTCGAGAAGCCGCGCTTCTGGAACGCCGTCTCCAGCCACGCCGCGTTCTTTTGGATGTCGGCCGCGTTGATGGAGTCGTTCGGGAGGGCGAGGAGCTCGAAGAGCTCGGGAAAGCTCGCCACGGCGGTCATGCGGAGAGCGGCGTCGTCGATCCCGGGTGGGAGCGCCGCGCAGGCCGGAAGCGTGGCGAGAAACATCACAACGGCGAACGAATGGAGTGGTCCGGACCCCCTGAGGTCCATGCGTTCTCCTTGTCTTGGACGACGCAGTCTCGACGTCGTGTTGTTAGCCGCCCGACCCGCCCTCGCGCGCGTAGCTGCGGATGAGCATGAGGGTCGTCGTGCCGATCTCGAATTCCGAGCGGTTGTCCAGCTCGGAACGGGTCACGCGCTCATCGTTCACGTAAGTCCCATTCGTGGAATTGAGATCCACGATGAAGACGTGCTCGTCCATGACCTCGATGGCCGCATGCTGGCGCGAGCACTGAATGTCGGCGACCACGACGTCGGCATTCGCGCGGCCGATCACGACACGCGGCTTCTCGATCTCGAAGATCCGCCCCGAATCCGGCCCCGAGATGCAGGCGAGGGAAAGGCGCTGGTCGGCCGGGAGGCGCAACGTGCGGGTGGCGTGCCGGGTCGAACCCGTCACCGGCACGCGGTCCGTCGTGCTGGCGACGTCGCCCGTCCCGATCGGACCCGTCGATTCGGCCGAAGCCGGCATCACGCTCGGCGCGGCCGTCGCGGCCCCCGGCGTGGGCACGACGCGCGCGGGCGCGCCGGGGACTCCGGCGGGGGCCTTGCGCTTGCGGGCCTCCGTGAGCGCCGTTTCGTCGAGCGCGAATTCGTCGCGCAAGGGGTCCGCCGCGGAACGACTCGCCGAAGCGGCGGGCTTCACCGGGATCGCCGGGTTCTGGATCTCGAACACCGTCGTGCACTTCGTGCACTTGATTCTCTTCACCGCCGCGCCGCCGAAGCGCGACTCGTCGTAATGGTAGCGAGCCTGGCACGACGTGCACTGGATAATCACGCGACGAGACTCCCGCCTGATCGAACGTTTCGCGCTATTAGAGCGTGTCCCGCGTCACCGATCAAGCTCGTACGGCCTCCCGGGCGCGCTCCACCGTGCGCGGAACCGCCGCGAGAAGGCGATCGACGTCCTCATCGCTCGAGGTGCGCCCGAAGGAGAATCGAAGCGTCGCGCGCGCTTCGGCAGGCGAAAGGCCGAGGGCAAGGAGGACTCGGCTCGGGAAGGTCGTGCCCGCGTGGCACGCCGAGCCCGCCGAGACCGCGAAGCCGTCCAGGTCGAGAGCTGCGACGAGCGTCTCCGCGTCCGTACCGGGGAACACGGCCGATGTCGCCGTGGGAAGCCTCGAGCCGCAGGCGGCGTTGATCTTCACGTCCGGGACGCGGGCGCGGAGGCCGGACTCGAATCGGTCACGCAGGCGGTTGAGGCGGGCCGCCTCGGAAGAAAGGTGCGCCGCCGCGAGCCGGATGGCCTCGCCGAGACCGACGATGGCCGGCACGTTCTCGGTGCCGCCCCGCCGCCCCCGCTCCTGCCCGCCTCCGGCGGCGAGGGGCTGCACGCGGACGCCCTTTCGCACGAAGAGGGCGCCGGCCCCCGCCGGCCCGCCGAACTTGTGAGCGGTGAGCGCGAGGAGGTCGACACCGAGCGCGCGCACGTTCACAGGGACTTTTCCGATCGCCTGAACGGCGTCCGTGTGGACGACGGCGCCGGCAGCCCGGGCCAGCGCCGCAAACTCCGCCAGGGAGTCGAATAACGCCCCTGTCTCGTTGTTCGCGAGAAGGGCGGAAACGAGCGCCGTGCGCTCGTCGAAAGCCGGGAAAGCGCCGGCCGCGGGGACGCCATGGGCGCTCACCGGCAGCTCGACGGGCTCGAAACCGTCCGCTTTGAGTGAGAGTGCCGCTTCCCGGACGGCCGCGTGCTCGGCCGCCGTGAACGCCACGGACACGCGCGCCGGTTCGGCTTCGCGCGCCGCCCGCGCGCCGCCGCGGACGGCGAGGTTGTCGGCCTCGGTGCCCCCGGACGTGAACACGATTTCGGACGGCTCCGCGCCAAGAACCCGCGCCACCTCGGCACGTGCGGCCTCCACGGCCTCCCGCGCGGCACGGCCCGGGCCGTGAGTGGAGGAAGGATTCGCAGCCGGACCCTCCAGCCAGGGCCGCATGACCTCGAGCACTTCGGGGTCGAGGGGCGTGGTGGCATGGTGGTCGGCGTAAACCTTGCGAGTTTCGACGTTCAAGAAGCCGGACCTCCGGACGGTCGATTGTAGGGTCGTACCTGGCTTTGACGCCGAACGCCCGAGTCCGTGCCTCCTGGAGGACGTTGAGACCTGGAATCCGTCTTGCCTGCAAATTGCAAGGGAGAGGCTCGCCGGCACAGAATCGGAGCCTCGGCGGGAGGTCGAGAGAATGCGGTCAGGCAGGAGGTTCCTGGGAGTCGTGGTCCTCCTGGCCGCTGCGCGAGCGGGTGCCGACAATCCGGCCCCGTCGCCGTCGCCGGTGCCCTCGCTGCCGACCCCGCCCCCCCTCGTCGCGGTGAACCCGCCCGCGCCCGCCCCGCAGGCGGCTCGCGGTCCCGAGGCTCTCAGGCTCTTCGGCCGTCTCGATGACGACCGCTCGGCGGTCTACATCGCGTCAGGTCCGCCCGACGCCCGCGCCACCGTGCGCTGCGGCGACTCGCTCCGGGCGCTCGAGATCTGGACCTATCTCGAGCATCCCACCCTCGGCAAGAACGCGCGCGTCCTCTTCTATCCCGAATCGCCTACGGGCTCGTATCGCTATTGGACCGTGCTCGAAGGTGAGCCGGTTCTTCTCGCGCCGTCGGCGAAGGGGACACTGGCGGCGCTCGAGGCCGATCCGGGAGCCTGCGCCGATGCGCTCCTCGTCGTCTCGGCGGTCAAGGACATCTCGCGGCGCCAGGGTGACAACAACGGCGGCCTCGCCGAGCGAGGGGCCCTCGCGGTGCCGCACGTCCTTCCCCCGGCCGGCGCAAAACCGGAAGCGCCGGCGCCTCAGCTCGTCTCCAACAAGCCGCTCTCGGGGAAGGAGCGCAAGAAGCTCACGCACGACCTGCCCGAGAAGTACCGTCAGTTTCTCGAGGACGTCGAGCCGATCATCACGGAGGTCGAGCGCGACACGCTGCTGAAGCTCGGCGAGGACTACCAGCGCGAGCATTTCATCGACGACTTCTGGAAACGTCGCTCGCTGGCGCCGGACGGCATCCGCATCGCTTTCCGCGACATCTACGAGATGCGGCTCCAGCAAGCCAAGGAGCGCTTCCGGAACACGAATACCGACCAGGGGCGCATCTTCCTCGTGAACGGGCCGCCGGACGGCGTCCGCAAGATCGACTGCCAGGACGTCTACTGGCCGCTCCAGATCTGGTACTACGAGCGGCTCGAGTCGCTGCGTCTCTCCAAGGTCCTCCTCCTCTTCTACCAGCCGTTCGGAGCGGGCGACTACCGCCTGTGGACACCGCTCGACGGGCCGCAGGCGATCGTTGCGGGCGGCCTGCCGGGAGCCCTTGGGGCCAACGCCGCGCGGCGCGTGGACTTCAACCGCTGCACGGAGGCGCGGGACGTGCAGGCCGCGCTGAGCTCGGTCGCTGCCACGTTCGGGCAGATGGGTGCCTTGAAGCTCTCCGACGACATCCGGCAGGGCCCGAAGCCCGACGTCGAGGGCGCCGACCACATCCTCCAGATGACCACGGATCTGCAGGCGGGCGCGGCGGCGCTCCCGGTGCAGCGCGTCTTCCGGTTCCCGGAGGCGATCGGCAGCCGGATCCGCATGGAGCTCGCGGTGCTCCTCGAGCGCGACTCGCTGACGAAGAAGCAGATCGGCGAGGAGACGTTCTTCGACGTCGACGTCGTCGGGGAGGTCGTGCGCGACGGCCGTCTCATCGACAACTTCCGCTACCGGTTCGATTTCCCGGCCTCCACGATCCACGGCCCGTTCGTGCCGCTCACGGTCGAGCGCGATCTGTATCCGGGCGAGTACCGACTCAAGGTGAAGGTCTCCGACGCAAACAGGAACTCGGCCGCGCTCATCAGCGAGAAGCTCAAGGTCCCCGACACGCCCGACTCGACGCTCTCGCCCGAGGAGAAGACCGCGCGCGAGGCCGCGAAGAAGGCCGTCACCGAGCTCGTCGAGACGAGCGGCCCGAAGGGCTCGCTCTCGCTCCTTCCCATCGCCCGCGAGATCGCGACCGGCCTCATCCGGTTCGAGACCCGTGCCTCGTCGAACGACATCTCGTTCACGGAGTTCTACCTGAACAACACGCGGGTCGTGACGAAGCGGAGGCCACCGTTCTCGGCGGATCTCGACCTCGGCGAGCTTCCGCGCAAGCACACCGTCAAAGTGATCGGGTACGCGAAAGACGGAAAGCCCATCGCGCAGGACGAGGTCGTCCTCAACGAGGGCCGGGAGGCGTTCCGCCTGCGCATCATGCAGCCCGCGAAAGGCGCGAAGCTCGAAGGGCCGACGCGCGTCGCCGCCGACGTGGCCGTACCCGAGACGAGGCGGCTGACACAGGTGGAGTTCTACGTGAACGACCGCCGGTCCGCAGTTCTCTACCAGGAGCCGTTTCAGCAGCTCGTGGACGTTCCGAAGAGCCAGGAGCTCGGTTTCCTGCGCGTCGTCGCGACGCTCGACGACGGATCCTCGACCGAGGACGTCCGCTACTACAACGCGCCGAAGTACCTCTCCGAGGAGAACGTCAAGGCCGTCGAGCTCTACACGAGCGTCTTCAGCAAGGGGCGGCCGGTCACGGGCCTCGCGAAGGAGAACTTCGCCGTCTTCGAGGACACGGTGCCGCAGACGGTGGACGCCTTCGAGGTCGTCACGAACCTCCCGCTGTCGCTCGGAATCGGAGTCGACACCTCGGGCTCGATGGAGGAGTCCATCGTCGAGGCGCAGAAAGCGGCCGTCGAATTCCTGAAGGACGTCATGACGAAGCGCGACCGCACGTTCCTCGTCACGTTCGACAACGAGCCGCAGCTCGTCTCTCGCTTCACGACGGACCGGGACAGGCTCGCGCAGGCGCTCGCGGGGCTGCGCGCCCAGGGCTCGACCGCGCTCTGGGACGCGCTCGTGTACGGGCTGTACCAGTATCAGGGCACGAGGGGGCGGAAAGCGTACGTCATCCTGTCGGACGGCGAAGACCGCTGTTCGCACTTCACGTTCGAGGCCGCGCTCGACTACGCGAAGAAGACCGGCGTCTCCGTGTACTTCATCGGCCTGAAGATCGGGGCGACGCAGCTCGATGTGCGGCACAAGCTGAGCCGCATCTCGAAGGAGACCGGCGGCGCCGTCTACTACGTCGACTCCGCGCGAAACCTCGGAAAGATCTACGCGGAGATCAACGAAGAGCTGCGCAGCCAGTACCTCCTCTCGTACGTCCCGCAGAACAAGTCCGTGTCGAACCAGTGGCGGAAGATCGAGGTGAAGATGACGCCTTCGAACCTGGCCGCCCGGACGATCAGCGGGTACTACCCTTAGTCGGGAAACCCGTTCCGGGTTTCCCTCACCCTTCCGGCCATAGGGGGGCGCGGGGGGTCCCCCCGCCGTTCTTAGAAGGTTAATCTCCCTTCCGTGCTTCCGAAGCTCGTTCTTGCATCCTCTTCTCCGAGGCGCCGCGAGATCCTTGCGTCTCTGGGCCTCCGCTTCGAAACCCGAGCCACGGACATAGACGAGACGCTCCTCCCGGGCGAGAGCGCTTTCGACGGGGCCGAGAGGCTCGCGCGCGCGAAGGCCGGGGCGGCGGCGGTCGGAGCGCCCGAGGCTCTCGTCGTCGCGGCCGACACGCTCGTGGTGCTCGAGGGCGCCGCGCTCGGGAAGCCGAAGAACCGCGGCGACGTCCGCCGGATGCTCACCGCCCTCGCGGGCCGCGCGCACGACGTCGTGACGGGCGTGGCCTGTGCGCGGGGAGGCCGGATCGCCTCTGGGCGCGAAACGACCCGCGTCGTCTTCGCGGCGATGTCGGACGCGGAGATCGAGGCGTACGCCGCGACGGGGGAGCCCGACGACAAGGCAGGCGCCTACGCCCTGCAGGGGATCGGAGGACTCTTCGTGGAGAGCGTGGCGGGCAGCCCCTCGAATGTCGTGGGCCTGCCGGTCCGGCTCCTGTATCGGGTTGCCCGGGAGCTCGGCGTCGATCTCGCTCTCAGACCCTGATCGCGGAGAACTCGCCGGACACGTCGCGTGCGGCGGCGCGGGCGATCTGGAGGACGCCCGCGAAGACGAGGTCCCCGGTCAGGGTGGCGGCTCCGGCGCGCACCTTGAGAGGCCGGGGCGTGGGGCCCTTCCCCTCGCGCCATGGCTTGAACGTATCGCCGAGGCGCGCCACTTTCAGCTTGCAGGCCTCGAGGTCGGCCTCGACGAGGAGCGCCAGGAACTCGTCGCTCTCCCAGCGGAAGAGAAAATCCGTCAGGCGCAGATTCGCGAGGAGCGTGTTCGCGATCGTCCGGACGACCCCGTCGACGGTGGCGGGCGGTTCGGCGTGCACGAACGCGTCCCAGTCCGACAGGACGACCGACATGACGGACAGGACGACCTTGTGACGCCGCGCCCGCTCCACCTCGCGTTCGATGATCTCGTCGAAGAAAGCCCGGCTGTAAGCGCCCGAGTGAGGGTCCCGAATGAGCAGCGCGGCACCCATTGGGGGATCCTATCCTGACTCGCGAATGCGGAGTGGGGAAGACGGAAGAGAAGATTTCTGATATTCGGGGCTGCTGATGCAGCCCCGACAGTAGAAAATCTTCTTCCCGAATGGCCGATGTCAAGGGCGCGCTTCGCGCGCCGCGCAGCGGTCGCAGACCCTTGACATCGGCCATCCGGGGAGCATCCGAATGCTCTTCTCTTTACCTTCTAAGAAATTCTTCTCTTCGGGTCTGGCATAGTCTGACGTCTGATGGAGACGCCGAAGCACCCCGCGCCGCTCGCCCTCGCCGAGTTCGTCGCGGCGGCGCGCGGCAGCGTGCCGGCCGATCTCGTCCTGAAGAACGCCCGCATCGTGAACGTCCTCACCGGCGAGATCCACGACGGAACCGTCGGCGTGAAGGGCGACCGGATTCTCGGCTTCGGCGATTACCGAGCCGCGCGGAAAGCCGACGAGATCGACCTCGGGCGCGCCTATGTCGCGCCCGCGCTCTGGGACGCGCACATCCACGTCGAATCCACGATGACGACGCCGGCGACGTTCGCGCGCCTCGCGGCCGCGCACGGCACGGCGGCGGCGATCACGGACCCGCACGAGATCGCGAACGTGAGGGGCGTGCCGGGGATCCGCGCCTTCCTCGAGGCCGCTTCGGATCTCCCCGTGGACGTCTTCGTCATGCTGCCATCCTGCGTGCCGTCCACGCATCTCGAGACGGCGGGCGCCGCGCTCTCGGCGTCCGACCTGGCGCCGCTCTACGACCTGCCGAAAGTCCTCGGGCTCGCCGAGATGATGAACGTGCCGGGCTTCCTTTTCGGCGACCCAGGCGTCTCCCGGAAGGTCGAGGACGCGCGCCGCCGCGGCGTCCCGATCGACGGACACTCGCCGCTTCTTTCCGGGCTGGACCTGAACGCCTACATCGGAGCCGGCATGCGCTCGGACCACGAGTGCCTCTCGCGCGCCGAAGCGCACGAGAAAGTCCGCCGCGGCATGGACATCTGGATCCGCGAGGGGACGGCCGCGAAGAACCTCGATGACCTCCTGCCACTCGTGAACGCCTCGAATTCCGAGCGCTTCGCCTTCGCGACGGACGATCGCCACCCGTGGGATCTCCTGACGCACGGCCACCTCGATCACCACGTGCGGCGGGCCATCGCGCTCGGCCTGGACCCCGTCCTCGCGATCCGGCTCGCGTCGTGGTCGTGCGCGCGCCACTACGGCTTCACCGACCGGGGCGCCGTCGCGCCCGGCTTCCGGGCCGACCTGCTGACGTTCGAGCGGCTGGAGGATTTCCGTCCCGACCTCGTCGTTCTCGGCGGGCGGCGCGTCGCGAAGGGCGGCCGCCTTCTCGAGGAGGTCCCGCCTCAGCCCATGGAAGAAGGGCCCGGATTCCGCGTCGACGGGTTCGACCGCTCGCGGCTCCGGATCGCCGCGCCCGAGGGCTCCTCGCTGCGCGTCATCGAGGTGAAGGCGGGCTCGCTCGCGACCGGCGCGTCGACGGCGCCCGCGCGCCTCGAGAATGGCGCGGCAGCGGCGGACCCTTCGCGCGACCTTCTGAAGCTCGCGGTCGTCGAGCGGCACCGGGGCACGGGAAACGTCGGCGTGGCGTTCGCCCGCGGCTTCGGGCTGAAGCGCGGCGCGATCGCGTCGTCGGTCGCGCACGATTCGCACAACATCGTCGTCGTGGGCGCGGACGACACGTCGATGGAGACGGCCGCACGCCGGGTCGCGGCGATCGGGGGCGGGATCGTCGTGGCGGACGGCGCGCAATCTCTCGCCGAGGTCGCTCTGCCGGTCGCCGGACTGATGTCCAACGCATCGATGGCCGATGTGGATGCCGCCGAGCGTCGCGCGAACGAGGCCGCACACGCGCTCTCGGGCACGATGGATCACCCGTTCATGACGCTCGCGTTCCTCGCGCTGCCCGTCATTCCGGAACTGAAGCTCACGGACAGGGGCCTCGTCGACGTCGGCAAGTTCGATTTCGTGTCGCCGCTCGCATGATCGTCGACTGCGGCATCTACGACGCCGGCGTCCGCCGCCCCGGCACGTTCTCGTTCGACCAGGCGTTCGAAGCCTCGAAGGACCCGGCCACGTTCGTGTGGCTGGGTCTCTACGAGCCGACGGAGGAGGAGTTCGCGAAGGTGAAGTCCGCCTTCGAGCTCCACGAGCTCGCCGTCGAGGACGCGCTCAAGGCCCACCAGCGTCCCAAGCTCGAGGTGTACGACGACACGCTGTTCGTCGTGATCAAGACGGCCCGCTACGTCGACCCCGAGGAAGCCGTGACCCTCGGCGAAATCCTCCTCTTCGTCGGGGCGAACTTCGTCATCGCCGTGCGCCACGGCGAGGCGAGCCCGCTCGTCGAGACCCGGAAGAGAATCGAGAAACGTCCCGAGCTGCTCGCGTGCGGTCCCGGCGCCGTCCTCTGGGCGATCGTCGACCACGTCGTCGACGACTACCTCCCGGTCCTGCACGGCCTCGAGCGCGACATCGACGAGGTCGAGGACGCGGTCTTCTCGCCGAAGGAAGACAACCCGGCGGAACGGATCTACTTCCTCAAGCGCGAGCTCATGGAGTTCCTGCGCGGGGTGCGCCCGCTGCTCGACCCTCTCGACCGGCTCGCCCGCGGGAACTTCACACTGCTGCACGAGGACGTTCGCCCTTACTTTCGCGACGTCAACGACCATCTCGTTCGTGTCGTCGAGCAGCTCGAGGGCGACCGCGACCTCCTCACGAGCATCCTTCAGTCCAACCTGACGCAGCTCTCGATCAGGCAGAACGCGGACATGCGGAAGATCTCCGCGTGGGCGGCCATCCTCGCGGTGCCGACGATGATCGCCGGGATCTACGGCATGAACTTCCAGCACATGCCCGAGCTGAAGTCGATCTGGGGCTACCCCTTCGCCCTCGGGCTCATGCTCGCCGTCTGCAGCGGGTTGTGGAAAGCGTTCAAGCGGTCGGGCTGGCTGTGAGAAGAGAAAGAGAGAAAGGCAGAGAAAGAGAAGAATTCGGATTTCTTAGAAAGGGTTAATGGGAACGCAAAGCCGCTGCGATTCGCCGGTGCGGTCAAAGCCGCCTCCGACTTCGCCCGAACGGCCGGTGTCAAGGATCGGAGACCGCTTCGCGGCGCGCGCAGCGCGTCCTTGACTCCGGCCGTTCGAGCGACAGATTTTCAACTATCGGCGGCTGCATCAGCAGCCGCCGCATATAAGAAAAGAAATCTGCTGTTTCGTCTTCTCAGTTAGCCGGAGGTGAGTCGCCGAACGCGCGCAGCGCGGCGCGGCGCTGCTGGCGGTGGGCGGCGATCCACCCGTCCAGCTTCGCGCGCTGTTCGGGCGTGAGGACCTCGTCGATCTCGGCACGTACGGCCTTCATCTTCGCCGCGGCAGCCTGACGGTCCGCGCGCACCTTGAGGTACGCGGCGCCGACGGCCGCGGGGTCGGGATTCGCCGCCGAGGCGGCGGCCTTCAGAGCCTCGCGGTCCGCCCTGGCTTGCTGGTGGAAGGCCATTCCTTCGCCCTTGTGCGACGCGAAGATCGCTTTGACGTCGTTCTTCTGTGCGTCGGTCAGGTCGAGCGTCGCCATCGCCGCGCGGACCCCGCGCGCGAACCGCCCGGGCGCGGGCTGCGCGAGGGCCGTCCCGGCTGCGAGGGCGCCTGCGAGGAGCAGGGTCGAGGCGCTGAAGAGTTTCTGGTGGAACGAGTGGTGCGTCATTGTTTTCCATCCTCGTGGCGGGCTTGCCGTCCGCCGACGTAGATGAGACGCACGGGCGAGGCTGACGATTACCCCTCAGAACCTTTCCCCGACGAGCACGATGGCGCCCGTGGGCTTCGAGACGCCGCCCTTCGGCTCGATCGAGACGGCGAATTTCACGGGAGTCTCGCCGAGGTTCTCCTGCCTGGAAATGGGGATGACGGTCGCGCCGTCCGCGCGCGCGTCGAAGGTGCCGGCGGGGACGGGCTGGTCGCCCACGAACGCCCACAGTTCGTAGCTCTGCTCGAGCGGCAGAGGGGGAAGCCCGCTGACCCAGAGGATTCCCTGCTTCGTCCCGGGATGCCAGAGCAGCTTCGCCCTCGCGGCCGGGTTCGACTCGAGGCCCTTGAGGAGGGCGACCTGAACGCGCGGGTCCTTCAGCCACGCGAGCTCGGCATCCTTCGCCTGAAGCGCGCTGTCCCTGTCGTGGAGCATCCCTTCGAGCTGCGCGACGTTCGCGCGCGTGGCGCCGAGGTCGGTGCGCGTCGCGTACCACAGAGCGGCGAAGGCGGCGGCGAGCATCAACGAGGCCGCGACGCCGAGCGCCCAGGCCATGGTCGCGAGGCCGCGGTCCGGCATCCCGGGAGAGGTCCGGCGCGGAGGAGCGCCCTCGGCCTGGGCGCGAATCTGCCAGAGAATGCGCTCCTTCAGGTCGGGCGACGGCGCGGTTTCGGGCGGCGCCGGAGCGCCCTCGTCCGTGGCGTCGAGCTCGGCCTCGAGAGCGTCGCACCAGGTCGCGAATTCGGTCGCGAGGAGGGAAGTGCGGGGGTCGATGCGGTCGTCAGCCACGGCCGGCTCCTCCTTCCCCGGCTATGGCCTTGAGCTTCGCCAGGCCCGAGCGCGTCCGGCTCTTCACCGTGCCGAGAGGCTCGTTCAGGCGCTCGGCGATCTCCTCCTGCGTGTAGCCGTCGAAGTACGCGAGGCGCAGGACGGCCTGCTCGTTCTCGGACACCTTTGCGAGGCAGCGAGTGATGTAGTCGCGCCGCGCGGCGGCTTCCTGTCCGCCGTCGGCGGCGCCTGCGCCGGCGCGTTCGAACGACTCGTCCGGAGCCGCGGAAAAGCGCTGTTCGATGGAATGGCGGCTCCGCCAGCGGTCGAGGGCGCGGCTGCGCGCGATCGTGAACAACCACGTCTTCACCGACGCGCGCGTCGCGTCGAACCGGCGCGCGTCGCGCCACACCTGGAGGAAGGCTTCCTGCAGCACGTCTTCGGCGTCCCTCGCGTCCTTGAGGATACGAACGCAGAAGCCGAACAGGACCGGCGCGTACCGGTCGTAAAGAAGACCGAACGCGTCGCGGTCGCCCGCGGCGATCCGCGCGAAGAGCTCGGGGTCGGCCGGCGTGCTCACGATGAGACCGCGGGCAGCGTGCCCGCCCGGTCGGAATGTGTCAAGCACCGGTGGATACGAGTTCCCGCCCGAGCGCGGATTGACGCCCCCGGACCGGGCCGGTACCGTCGAACCATGTCGAAGAGAAAGCTCTCCAACGCGGGCGGCCAGCCGCCGCTGCCGTTCGATGCCGAGATCCCGCTGCCCGAGGAGGCCAGGCGAAGGTACCTGAACTACGCGCTCTCGGTCATCACGTCGCGCGCGCTGCCGGACGTTCGCGACGGGCTCAAGCCCGTGCAGCGCCGGATCCTGTTCGCGATGTTCCAGAACCTCCACCTGACGCCGGACGCGAAATTCAAGAAGTCCGCGACCGTCGTGGGCGACGTCATCGGCAAGTACCACCCGCACGGCGACGTCGCGATCTACGACGCGATGGTGCGCATGGCGCAGCCCTTTTCGCTCCGCGCGCCGCTCGTGGACGGGCACGGCAACTTCGGCTCGCTCGACGGCGACGCGGCGGCGGCCTATCGCTACACGGAGGCGCGCCTTCGGCCGCTCGCGATCGAGCTCCTTTCCGAGATCCGCAGGAACACGGTCGACTGGCGCCCGAATTTCGACGGCGTCCACTCCGAGCCGGTGGTCCTGCCGGCGCGTTACCCGAACCTCCTCGTGAACGGCGCGACGGGCATCGCGGTCGGGATGGCGACGTCGATCCCGCCACACAACCCCGTCGAGGTGCTCGACGCCGCGATCGCGGCGGTGGACGAACGCGAGTCGGACCCGCTGCGCTTCATCAAGGGCCCTGACTTTCCGACGGGCGGGCTCCTCGTCTCCGGCAAGCGCGAGCTGCGCGCGATTTACGAGAGCGGCCAGGGCACGCTGAAGCTGCGCGGAGAGTGGGAGGTCGAGGAGGGCGCCCGCGGGGCGCGGACGATCGTGGTCACGTCGATCCCCTACGCGCAGGAGAAGGCGGCTCTCGTCGCGAAGATCGCGGACGTCATCCTCGAACGGCGGCTCGCGTCCCTCCTCGACGTGCGCGACGAGTCCACCGAGGACGTGCGCATCGTCCTCGAGATCAGGCGCGAGGCCGACCCCGCGCTCGTCATGACGTACCTGTACAGGCACACGCCCCTCGAGACGACGGTGCCCGTGAACCTGACGTGCCTCGTGCCGACGGCCAACCCGGAGGTGTGCGAACCGGCGCGCCTTCCGCTCGCGCGCGATCCTCCGGCACTTCCTCGACTTCCGGCTCGAGACGGTCCGGCGGAGGTTCCTCCACGACCTCGAGGAGCTGAAGCGGCGCCTCCACCTACTCGAGGGCTTCCTCGTCATCTACGACGCGCTCGACGAGGCGATCCGCATCATCCGAAAGTCCGACGGCAAGGCCGACGCCGCAAGCAAGCTCATGAAGCGCTTCTCGCTCGACGAGGAGCAGGTCGAGGCCATCCTCGAGACGAAGCTCTACAAGCTCGCGCGGCTCGAGATCGACGCGATCCGCGCCGAGCTGAAGGAGAAGACGGCCGAAGCGGCGATCATCGAGGCGATCCTGAAGTCGCCGAAGAAGCTCTGGAACGAGGTGAAAGGCGAGCTCGCCGAGGTGAGGGAGACGCTCGCCGGAGAAAAGCGCCGGACGAAGGTGTCCGCGAGCGTCGAGGAGCCGACGTACGACGCGGAGGCTTTCATCCAGCACGAAGACACGTTTGCCGTCGTCTCGCAGGACGGCTGGCTGAAGCGCCAGCGCGAGATGAAGGACCCGAAGTCCACGCGCCTGAGGGAAGGCGACGAGGTGCTCGCCGTGCTGCAGGGCTCGACGAAGGAGGAGGCCGTCCTCTTCTCGAACCGGGGCACCGCTTACGTCCTGAAGCTCAACGACGTGCCGCCTTCGACCGGTTACGGCGAGCCCGTGCAGAAGATCTTCAAGTTCGGGGACGGCGAACGCGTCGTCGCGGCCCTCTCCCTCGATCCCCGGCTCCTGCCCGGGAAGGACGTGCTCCTCCTCGCCGCCACACGGCGCGGCCTCGTCCTGAGATTCGCGCTCGAGCCGTTCCGCGAGGTGACGACGCGCGCCGGGCGGCGCTTCGCGAAGCCGGCGAAGGGCGACGAGATCGCATCGGTCTACGTGTGCCGGGAGAGCGATCTCGTGGCCCTCGCGTCGGAGAAGGGCCGCGCGATCCTGTTCCCGGCGAACGAGGTGCCCGTCCTCGCGGGGCCGGGCAAGGGCGTGCTCGGCTTCAAGCTCGCGCCGGACGACCGCCTCGTGGGCTCCGCGCTGTTCGGAGACGACGAGAGGCGGGCGACCCTCACGCTCGTGAACGGCAAGGGAACCGAGCACACGATCACGCGCCGGTACACCCCGGTCTCGCGCGGCGGCAAGGGCTTCGAGCTGATCAAGAGGGACCGCCTCGTGAAGATGATCCCGCCGGAGATCGAGCTGGTCCCGTTCGGATGAGACGATTCGCAGAGGGTTAAGATCGAAGAGAGGGGACAAGAGAAGATTTCCATGAGAGTGAATAGGGCACGGGACGCGATCGTCGCATCGAGAGGGGCATCCGTCGTGTGCGCCGGCGGGGCCGCGCCCCTCTTCACCTTCAAAGAATCTCTCTCTTCGTCGTTCTCGTTCTCGTTCTTCAAAGGGAAGAAGAGCTGATGGAGGTCGTCCTCGCCGAGAAGTACGGTTTCTGCGCCGGCGTGCGCGTCGCGGACAAGCTCGTCCGCCTCGCCGCGAAGAAGGGCCAGAAAGGCGCGATCTTCGGGCAGGTCGTCCACAACGAAAGTGTCGAGAGCGAGATGGCCCGGCTCGGCTTTCCCACGGTGCACGATCTCGAGGCCGCGAGGGCGCACGACCGGCGCGTCGTCTTCTCGGCGCACGGTGTCGCGCCCTCGGTGCGCGCCGAGGCGGCGTCGCTGGGCCTGGCGACGATTGACACGACGTGCAAGTTCGTGACGGACATCCACAAGGAGATCATGCGGTCGCTCGAGGACGGCTGCTTCATCGCGATCCTCGGCCAGGCCGACCACCGCGAGGTCGTGGGGTACACGAAGGACCTCGACCCCTCGCGTTACCGCGTCTTCTACCGGCTCGAGGAGGTCGCGTCCTTCGACTGGTCGCGGATTCCGCGCGTCAAGATCGTCTTCCAGACCACGATCAACTCCGAGACGTTCACGCCGCACGTCGACGAGATCCGCCGGCGGGTCCTCGACACGCGCGTCGCCGACACGATCTGCTACGCGACGAAGGAGAACCAGGACGCCCTGCGCGTCCTCTGCGACGATCCTACGATCGACGCGATCGTCGTCATCGGCGGAAAGAACAGCAAGAACACGAAAGAGCTCGCGCGGATCGCGCAGCCGAAAAAGCCGACGTTCCTGATCGGCACGGCCGCGGAGCTCGACTCCGCCCTGCTCGCCGGGATGAAACGGGTCGGCGTCTCGGCCGGAGCGTCCACGCCGGACTACGACGTGGAGGCCGTGGTCGAGAGACTCGAGGCGCTCTGACCCGGAACGTGCCCGGCGTTGGACTCTTGATGCAATTGGATCAGGGCGCGAGAGTCGACGTACGATCAATCTCGATGTTGGATGAAAAGGCCGTTCCGTGAGTGCACCTGAGAGCGCTTCTCCATCGTCGCTCCTGCCCGCGACTGAAAACGCCGGATTCGCCACGCTCGAAACCGTCTTCGAGGCGCTCGGGCGGGCGGCCATCGTCCTGGACAGCGAGTTCCGGATCCTGCGCGCGAGCTTCACGCTCGACGAGATCGCCGGTCCCGGAACCGTGGCCTCGACGCTCGGAAGGCCGATCGAGGAGCTGGTCGGCGCGAAGCTGTTCGGACCCGCCGACACGCTGCGCGAGGCGCTGACGAACGGGCGGCGGGAGGAGGGCCGGCGCGCCGTCCTGCGCTGCGGCGAGGGCAGCGCGCGTCTCGTCTCGCTGACGGCCGCGGTGATCCCGCAGCACGTCTCGAACCACTGCGATCCGCGCGCCCGGTATCTCGTCGTGGTCCGTCCCGCCGAGGACGACGACAGCCTCCTGCAGAGCATGATCGCCTCGCACGGCCTCGTGGCCCGGTCCCCGGCGATGCTGCGCATCGTCCACCTCGTCGAATCGCTCTCGCAGAGCACCGCGACGGTCCTGATCACGGGCGAGAGCGGCACCGGCAAGGAGGTCATCGCCCGCACGCTGCACGTGAACTCGCTCCGCAGCACGGGCCCGTTCGTGGCGGTCAACTGCGGGGCCCTGTCGGGGGACCTGCTCGAGAGCGAGCTCTTCGGCCACGTGAAGGGCGCGTTCACGGGAGCGGTGAGGGACCGCGTCGGACGGCTGGAGCTGGCGCGCGGCGGCACGATCTTCCTCGACGAGATCGGCGACGTGCCGCTGCACCTGCAGGTGAAGCTCCTGCGCGTCCTGCAGGAACGGCAGTTCGAGCGCGTCGGCGAAAGCGCGCCGCGGATGATGGACGCGCGGATCATCGCCGCGACGAACCAGGATCTCCTGGAGATGATCCGGACGGGGCGTTTTCGCGAGGATCTCTACTACCGGCTGCGGGTCGTCCCGATTCACCTTCCGCCGCTGCGCGAAAGGCCGGAGGACATCGCCCTCATCGCCCAGCACCTCCTCGCACACATCGGCGGCCGCGCGGGCCGGGCGCTGCGTCTCTCGCCCGACACGCTGAACGTGCTGGAGACCTGCCCCTGGCCCGGAAACGTCCGCGAGCTCGAGAACGCGCTGGAATACTCGGTCGCGCTCTGCACGGGCCAGACGATCCAGATCGAGGACCTCCCGCCGGAACTCCGCGGGCCCGGGGCTCTGCCTCCGCCGGGCGACGCGGCGGAGCGCCGCGCGGCCCTGCCGGCCGAGATTCCCTTCGACCCCGAGCGCGAGCGGATCGTGAAAACGCTGGCGGCCCACCGCTGGAACCGGAATCGCGCCGCTCAGGCCCTCGGCGTGAGCCGCAGCACCCTCTGGAGGCGCATGCGCGAGCTGGGAGTCCAGTGAGCTCGCGACGCGACTTCCTGGGCGACCTGTGGCGCGGAACGGGAGGCGCGCTCCTGGCCGCCTCGGGGCTGATCCTGCATCGCGGCCTGCGCGCGGCCGCGCCGGCTCCGCGCGAGACGGCCCTCTCTCTCGAGGCGGTCTCGCGGGCGGTCGCGGAAGGCGGCGCGGCGCTGGGCGATCTCTTCGTCGCCGGTTCGCCGTCCGCGCCAGCGGCGCTTTCCCTCGCGTGCACGCACCTCGGCTGCCGCGTGCAGCCGGTATCGTCCGGCGGTTTTGCCTGCCCGTGTCACGGCAGCCGATTCGCGGCCGACGGAAGCCGCACGGCGGGACCGGCCCGAGCATCCCTTTCGCGAGCCTCTCTCGAGCGGCGTGGAGCCTCGTGGGTGGCAAAGCTCTGACCGAAGCGCCTGCCGGCGGCGCGAAGCGTCCTTCCGGCGACTTCGGGCGGCTCGCCTTCGGATTCCTCGCGGTCAGCGCCCTGAGCGGCCTCGCGCTCGTCCCTTTCTTCTCGCCGGCACATGCGCTCGAAAGCCTCGAGCGGCTCCACGGCGGCATCCCGTGGGGGTTCTTCCTGCGGGCTCTTCATGCCTTCTCGAGCTTCGGCCTTCTCGTGACGACGGCCTTTCATCTCGTCCAGGTCCTGGCGCGGGGGACGGAGCGCCAGCTCCCCGCGGGCGCATGGTGGCGATCGGTTCTGCTTCTTCCGCTGACGATGCTCGCGCTCCTGAGCGGCTTCGTCCTGCGGGGCGACGCTGCCGCCTCCGAGGCCCTGCCCGTCTGGAGCCGGATCGCCGGGACGGTGCCGTTCCTCGGACCTGAGCTCGCGCGCCTTCTCCTCGGATTGATCCCGGGCGACCTGGGTGCGATCTCGCTCCATCACGCCGGAACGTTCACGCTCCTCCTCTGGCTGATCACCGCAGAGCACGGCCGGGGCCTCGTCCCCGACGCGCGCGCGCTCGTCCTCGCGGGGCTCGTGTCCGCGGCGCTTGCGGGCGCGGTGCCTCTTCCGCTCGGGCCGCCTCCCGGCGCGTCTCCCGGCGGGGCCGCGCGGATCCTCCTCGGGCCCTGGTATCTCCTCGGGCTGCAAGGCTCGCTCGTCGACCTGCCGGTCCCGGCTGCGTGGCTCGGTCCGCTCCTTTTCGTTCTGGGGCTCGGCCTCGTCCGGCACGCGGACGGGCGCCCGCGACGGGTGCTCCTCGTTCTCTCCGGCGCATGGGTGGCAGCCTGGATCGCATTCACGGCGCGAATCCTGCTCCTCGCGCGATGATGTTCCGGACGCCCGCTCTCATCACGGCCCTTCTCGGCGCCCTCCTCGGCTTCCTCGTGGCCTCTGGTCGCGAGGCCGCGCGCGCAATCGCGGTCGGCAAGGGACCCGACCATGCCGGAGATCGAATCGAGCGGTGCGTGACCTGCCACGTGAAGCCGGAAGAGGATCCCGGCGGGGCACATTCGAGGGACGCGCTCGGTTGCGCGTCGTGCCATCTCGGAAACCCGCTCGCGTTCGACAAGGAGAGAGCGCACGAGGGGCTCGAGCGGGAGCCGGGCGCCCTTTCCACGGTGGCTTTGACGTGCGGCCGCGAAGGGTGTCACGCGAGGGAGTCGGCGCGCGTCGCGACGTCGCCGATGACGAGGGGCGCGGGGATGGTCGCCGTGGACCGCTTCGCGTTCGGGGAGGTCGCGGAGCCCGAGGGGACTCGCACGATGGCGGAGGTGCTCGCCGCGGCGCATCCGACACCCGCCGAGAGCCACCTCCGGAAGCTCTGTGCGGGCTGCCACCTCGGAGCGCGTCGCGCAAACCGTGACGACCTGATAAACGGCAACGGTTCCGGCTGCGCGGCCTGCCACGTGGCCCGGAGGCTCGACGACAAACCGCGCCCGCATCCGCCCGTCGACTCGAAGGTCACGGACGACCGCTGCTTCGGCTGCCACAGCGGAAGCGGGCGGATCGCGCTCAGCTATCAGGGCCTCGTCGAAGTCGAGAAGGACGAGCCCTTCGCCCACGCCGCGCCCGACGTCCACCAGACCGCGGGGATTGCCTGCATCGACTGCCACCTCCATACCGATCTCATGGGCGACGGCGTCGCGCGCACGCACAAGGAGGACCAGGTCGAGATCACGTGCGAGGCCTGCCACGGGCCTGTGCGGGAAGGCGGCGAGGTTACGTGGAGCGAGGTCAAGGACGAGATCAGCAAGGAGATTCGGGAGAGAGAGAGAACGAAGAGAAGAAGATTTTCTTAGAAAGGGTGAAAGGCGAAGGCCCGCCCGACGAAGCGGCCCGGCTCGGGCGCGGCGCAGCCCCCGATCAGACCCTTTCAAAGAAATCTTCTTCTTCGTCTTCTACGTATTCGCCCAACGCGCCGGTTCGCCTCGGGCGTCGGGGCACTCCCATTCTCAACCTTCTAAGAAGTTCTTCCTCTTCCTCTTCCTCTTCCCTTCTTCTCTCTTCTTCCTCTTCTTCTTGGACTCTCATCCGAAAGCTCGATGGCGTCGTCCTGCCGGTCAAGCAGACGCCGCGCGACCGGAACCACACGCTCCGCGGGCACGAGCGCCTGTCGTGCAGCGCGTGCCACGCGGCGTGGGTCCCGACGTGCGACTCGTGCCACACCTCGTTTTCTTCGTCCGGCTCGCGGTGGGACTTCGCGGCTGGCCAGGAGACGCCGGGCGGCTGGACGGAGAAGTCGGGGCCGTTCGCCGCGGCGCCGCCGCTCCTCGGCGCGCGCGCCGACGGGAAGATCGTGCCCGCGCAATACGGGATGGTCCTCACGATCGACGCGACGGCGGCGGGAGGCTCGAAGATGTCGCGCCGGCTCATCGCACCGGCCGAGCCGCACACGACAGGGAAGAAGGCCCGCACCTGCGAGAGCTGCCACCGAGCTCCGGCCTCACCGGACTTCGAGGCGGGCACGCGAATCGGGTTTCGCGGCCTCGACGCGGCCGAGCGGAAGCGTGTCGCGGCCGCCCGGCTCGATCCGCGTTAGCTCGACCGCCCGCGACAGGACGTTTCAGATCCGCGCCGCGGCCTGAAACATCTCATCCCGCGAAGGAACGTTTCGTTTCAGGAAACCGCGCTTTCGGCGGTTTACGCGTGGCTCGGTTCTTGAAGTAGTCCTCCCGAGCAAAAGGGCATGACGACCTCGCGGCGCCAGTTCATCCAGATCAGCGGCGCCGGCTTTGGAGCTGCCGTCGCCGGATCCGGCCTCGTGACGAAGTGGTGGGGGCTCGACGGCGACGTCGTCCACGATCCCGGCACGGACGGCGACACGCGTCGTCCCGACCTTCTGCGAGCTGTGCTTCTGGAAGTGCGGCGTCCTCGCCCACGTGAAGAACGGCCGCGTCACGAAGATCGTCGGCAATCCCGAGCATCCGCTTTCGAAAGGGCGGCTCTGCCCGCGCGGCACCGGAGGAACGGGTCTCCTGTACGACCCGGACCGGCTCAAGACGCCGCTCCTGCGCAGGACGGGAAAGCGGGGCGACGCAGACCTTCGAGGAGGTCTCGTGGGAGAAGGCCCTCGACTTCACCGCCGAGAAGCTCCTGAAGATCAAGAAGGAGTACGGACCGGACAAGGTCGCGCTCTTCTCGCACGGCTACGGCGGCTCGTTCTTCAAGCACCTCCTCTTCGCGTACGGATCGGGCAACGTCACGGCTCCGTCCTACGGACAGTGCCGGGGTCCGCGCGAGGTCGGCTTCCAGCTCACGTTCGGCTCCCCGGTCGGGTTCGCCCGAGGTCCTGGACATCGGCGAACAGCCGCTGCCTCACGCTGATGGGCTCGCACCTCGGCGAGAACATGCACAACACGCAGGTGCAGGACTTCGCGCGCGCGATCGCGAACGGGGCGACCGTCATCGTCGTCGATCCGCGCTTCTCGACCGCCGCGGGCAAGGCCCGGTACTGGCTTCCGATCAAGCCCGGAACCGATCTCGCCCTCCTCCTCGCCTGGATGCACGTCATCGTGGCCGAAGGGCTCTACGACCGCGAGTACGTCGAGAAATACACGACGGGCTTCGACGAGCTCAGGAAACACGTCGAAGACAAGACCCCCGAGTGGGCGTTCACGGAGACCGGCATCGCCCCCGAGACGATCGTCGAGACGGCCCGCGTCATCGCGGGCGCGCGGCCAGCCTCGCTCGTCCACCCGGGCCGCCACACGACGTGGTACGGCGACGACACGCAGCGCTCGCGGGCGGTCGCCATCCTCAACGCGCTCCTCGGCTCCTGGGGGCGGCGCGGCGGCTTCTTCGTTCCGGCCTCGATGCCTCTGCCGAAATATCCGGTCCCCGGTTATCCCGCAGACGCCGAAGACCACGCAGGACCACCCGGACGGCGTGGTCTACCCCTTCGCCGACGAGGTCCTCGCGCACGGCATCTGCGACGCCACGACCCCGGGCCGCTTCGCTGCGAAAGGCGGCCCCGTCAAGGGCTGGATGGTCTACGGGACGAACCTCCTGCAGGCCCTTCCCCAGCGTTCGCGCGTTCTCGAGTCCATCCAGAACCTGGACCTCCTCGTCGCCATCGACGTCCTCCCGGCGGAGATCACGGGCTATGCGGACGTCGTGCTTCCGGAAGCGACGTATCTCGAGCGCTGGGACGACGTTGGATCGACCCCGTGGTCGGAGCCGTTCCTTTCGATCCGTCAGCCGGTGGTTCCTCCGCTCTACGAGAGCAAGCCCGGCTGGTGGATCGCGAAGGAGCTCGCGCGCCGCATGGACCTCGGGCGCTTCTTCCCCTGGGACGACCCCGAGGCGATGGTCAGAGAGCGCGTGGAGAAAGGCGGGTACGACTTCGCCCTCCTCAAGCGGACGGGTGTCGTCAGGGGCAAGCCGGTCCCCGTGACGACGGAGGACGGCCTCGAGCTCTCGTTCAGGACGCCGTCGAAGAAGATCGAGATCTATTCGAAGCAGATGGCGGACGCGGGCCTCCCTCCGCTGCCCGACTACACCCGGCATCCCCAGCCCGCCGACGGGCAGTTCCGCCTGCTCTTCGGGCGGACGCCGACGCACACGTTCGGCCGCACCACGAACAACCGCTTCCTTTCCGAGATCTACGCTGAAAACGAAGTCTGGCTGAACGCGAAGATCGCGCGCGAAAAAGGCCTCGCGAACGGCGAGTGGGTCGTCCTCGTGAACCAGGACGGCGTGAAGTCCACGCCTGCGCGCGTGAAGGCCACGCAGCGGATCCGCCCCGACTGCGTCTTCGTCGTCCACGGATACGGCCACACGAGTCCCGGCCTGAAGTTCGCGAAGGGCCGCGGGTTGGACGACACGACGCTCGTCACACGGATCGCGGTCGACCCCGTCGCCGGCTCGACCGGCATGAGCGTCAACTTCGTGACGGTGGAGAGGGCGTGAGATGAGAGCCCCGCCGAAGCGCTACGCGATGACCGTCGACACGCGCCTCTGCGTCGGATGCAAGGCGTGCGTCCTCGCCTGCAAGGCCGAGAACGACGTTCCGGACGGCTTCTGCCGCGACTGGGTCGTGGAGGACGTGCGCGGCGAGTTCCCGCAGCTCTCGGCCGAGATCCGGTCGGAGCGGTGCAATCACTGCACGGACGCTCCCTGCGTGAAGAGCTGCCCGACCGGCGCGAGCCACGTCAACGAAGGCGGCGTCGTTCTCGTGACGCACGGCAAGTGCTCGGGCTGCAAGGCCTGCATCGCGGCCTGTCCGTACGACGCGCGGTTCGTCCATCCGAAGGGTTACGTCGACAAGTGCACGTTCTGCCTCCACCGCGTCAAGCACGGCCTCGAGCCGGCCTGCGTGGAGGTCTGCCCGACCGGAACGCTCGTCTTCGGCGACCGCAGAGACCCGGCCTCCGAGGTCGCACGGAAGCTCGGCGCTCGCCACTGGAAGGTCAATCACCTCGAGAGTGGCGCCGGTCCGAACGTCTTCTTCCTCACCTGAAGGACCGCCATGACGCCAACGATTCCGCAGCTCCTCGAGACCGTCACGACCCGAGGGAACCCGCAGATCGACCCGTCGCTCCACGTCTGGGGCTGGGAGATCGTCCTGTACCTCTTCCTCGGCGGTCTCGTCGCGGGAATCTTCATCCTGACAGCGGCCCTCGAGCTGAAGTCCGGTGAACGGGCCCGGACGCGCGCGCTTTCCGCCATGCCGTTCGTAGCGCTCCTCCTTCTCTCCCTCGGAATGCTGTTCCTCTGGCTCGACCTCGCACATCGCCTCTGGGCGTGGCGCTTCTATGCGATCTTCCGTCCCACCTCACCGATGTCGTGGGGCGCGTGGATCCTCGTCCTCGTCTACCCGGCCGGGCTGCTTCTCGGCCTGGGCTCGCTCGACGGCGGGCTGCGCGGGGCGCTTCGCTCACGGACGCCGGCCTTCCTGCGGGGCCTCCTCGCGCGGCTCACGGACCTGTCCGATGCGTATCGCCGCGAGGTCCTTCTGACGAGCATCGCGATGGGCGTCGCCCTCGGGCTCTACACGGGCCTACTCCTCGGGACGATGCCCGCGCGGCTCGCCTGGAACAGCGCGGTTCTCGGCCCGCTCTTCCTCGCCTCGGGCATTTCGACGGGCGCAGCCCTGCTCCTTCTCCTGAAGCTCGACGAGAGCGAGAGGCGAACCCTCGTCCGCTGGGATCTCGTCGCGATCGGCGCCGAGCTCGTCCTCCTCGCGCTGATGCTCGTCGGCTTCGGCACGTCGGGGGAGGCAGGCCGCTACGCCGCCCACGGTTTCCTCGGCGGCCCGTATACGGCCGTCTTCTGGTCGCTCGTCGTCTTCATGGGCCTCCTCGTTCCGCTCGCGATGGAGGCAATCGAGGCGCGCCGGCACCTCCCGTTCGTCGCGCTCGTACCGGTCCTGATCCTCGCGGGCGGCCTCGCGCTCCGCTGGATCCTCCTCGTCGCGGGCCAGCACTCCGCGTTCCGGTTGCTTCCATGAGGGAGGTGACACGTATGTCCCGAGGCTCCGCTCCACTCGCAGAACGCCCCTTCTGGAACCCTTACGTCGCGGGCGTCGTCCTCGGCCTCGTCCTCCTCGGCTCGTTCCTCGTCATGGGCTTCGGCCTCGGCTCGTCCGGGGCCGTGACGCGCTTTGCCGTCGCGGGCGCCCACCTCGTCGCCCCGAAGGCCGTCGAGTCGAACGGCTACTTCTCGCAGTACTTCGGACCGGGCAAGCACGTTCTCGAGGACTGGCTCGTGTTCGAGGTCCTCGGAGTCTTCCTCGGCGGCGCTCTGGGCGCGTACTCGGCCGGGCGGCTGAAGCTCGGCATCGAGAAAGGGCCGCGCGCGACGACCGTGCAACGGCTGGTGCTCGCGGTCGCGGGCGGCATCCTGATGGGCTTTGCGGCACGCCTCGCGCGCGGCTGCACCTCGGGCCAGGCGCTCACCGGAGGCGCGGCCCTCTCGCTCGGCTCGTGGGTCTTCATGATGGCGGTCTTCACCGGCGGCTACCTCGTCGCCCCGTTCGTGAGGAGGGAATGGCGATGACGTTCCCGCTCTTCACACACGGGCTCTTCGGAACCTACGCCGGCCTCCTCGTGGGCACGCTCGTCGGGATCGCGTTCGGGTTCGTCCTCGAGCGGGCGGGCTTCGGCCGCGCGCGCAACCTCGCGGCGCAGTTCTACCTGACGGACCTGCGCGTCCTGAAGGTCATGTTCAGCGCGATCGTCACGGCCCTGATCGGGATGACGTTCCTCGCCGGGATCGGTGTCCTCGACCTCTCCCAGATCACGGTGCCCGAGACCTTCCTCTGGCCCCAGCTCGTCGGCGGCCTCCTGCTCGGCGCCGGCTTCATCGTGTCGGGTTACTGCCCGGGAACCGGGGTCGTCGCCATCGCGTCCGGCAATTTCGACGGCGTCTTTGCGATCGGCGGGGTCATGTTCGGCTCCCTCGCATTCGGCGTCGGGTACGGGCCGCTCGAGGGTTTCTACAAGAGCGGCGCGATGGGTGTCGCGAGGATCGACCGCCTCCTGGGTGTGCCGCCTGCCGTCGTCGCCGCCGCCGTCGTCGCGATGGCGGTCGGCGCCTTCCTGGGCGGCGAGAAGCTCGAGTCGATCTTCGCTCCGCGGGCGGGGGAGCTCGTCCCGCCCTCGCCCTCGCGCGTGAAGGCGCGTGTCTTTTTGGGCTTCGCGGCTGTCGCCGCGCTCGCCATCCTCGCCCTCGCTCTTCCGGCGCGCCACACGGTCGCCGCCGAAAAGGGAGTGCGGAGGATCGGCGCCGTCGAACTTGGAAAGCAGCTCGTGGCTTCGCCGCAATCGTGGTGGGTCGCCGACCTTCGTAACGATGCGGCCGCCGAGAGGGGCCGCTTGCCCGGCGCGATCGTCGTCGGTCCCGAGGAGAAGGGCGCCGCGACCGCAGCGGGCCTCGCGTCGACACGGAAGCTCGTCGTGTATTCCGAGGCGGATCTCGCCGCACCTCCGGAGGGCGTCAGCCGCTTCGCAGGCGAGGTCTGGGTCCTCGAAGGCGGCTACGGGGAGTGGAAGACCCGGATTCTCACAGCTCCGAAAGCTCCCGAGAACCCGACCGCCGCGCAGACGGCCGACTACAAGACGCGTGCGGCCCTCTACGCCTACTTTACGGGCACTGCCGCAACGGCGGGGCCCGCCCGCTCCGAACCGCGACCCGCCGCCGCGCCGCCCACCGAACCGAAGAAAGGCGGGGGCTGCTGATGAGTCCCGCCGGCGTCCTGAACGTCCGCACGAATCAACCGCGGGCCGCGTGCCCGCCTGTGAGAGGAGCACCCAGATGAGAACCCGGATCGGCATCGCGTTCGTCGCGTTGCTCGCATTGACCACAGCCCCCGCCCTCGCGACGGACGGCTACTTCCAGCTCGGCTACGGAACCGCGCAGAACGGAATGGGCGGCGCCGGCGTCGCGCTGTCCCTCAACACGATGTCCCCCGCGACGAACCCCGCAGGGAACGCGTGGGTGACGGGCTACGACCTGGGCCTGGCCGTCTTCAACCCGAACCGCGAGTTCACGGTGACCGGGACGCCCTCGGGGTTCCCCGGCACGTTCGGCCTGGCGCCGGGCACCGTGAAGAGCGGGACCTCGGTCTTCCTGATGCCGAGCCTCGGCGCGAACTGGAAGCTGAACGAAAAGATGACGTTCGGCGTCGCGCTCTACGGAAACGGCGGGATGAACACGACGTACGCCGAATCCGTGTTCTACGCCGGCCGCACCGGCGTGAACCTCATGCAGATATACGTCGCACCGACCTTCACGTACAAGGTCGGGGAGAACCACGCGTTCGGCGTGAGTCCCGTCCTCGGCTATCAGCGCTTCCAGGTCGAGGGCGTCGGCAGCTTCGCGCCGTTCTCGTCCGCGCCCGACAGCCTCTCGAACAACGGCTACGACACGTCGCTCGGCTGGGGCGTGCGGATCGGCTATCTCGGCAAGGTCACGCCGTGGCTCTCGATAGGCGCCTCGTACCAGACCGAGATGGAGATGCAGAAGTTCGAGAAGTACAAGGGGCTCTTCGCGGAAAGAGGGGACTTCGACATTCCCAAGAACTGGACCGTCGGCCTCGCCGTGAAGCCCGCCCCGTCCTTCACGATCGCGTTCGACGTCCAGAAGATCTACTACAGCGACACGGAGTCGACCGGAAACCCGTTCCTCCCGAACCTCATGACGGCGCGCCTCGGCGACGACGGCGGCGCGGGCTTCGGCTGGAAGGACGTGACAGCGTACAAGCTCGGCCTCCAGTGGGCCACGAGCCCCACGCTCACGCTCCGCGCCGGCTACGCGCACGCGACGCAGCCGATCCCGGAGTCCGAGGTCCTCTTCAACATCCTCGCCCCGGGTGTCATCGAGCAGCACGTCACGGTGGGCGCGAGTGCGAAGGTCGGCGAGAAGTCGAAGGTCAACTTCGCGGTCGTCCGGGCGCTGTCGAAGTCCGTCACCGGCCCGAACCCGCTCGAGGCCCCCGGCCAGCAGACGATCGAGCTGAAGATGGACCAGTGGGTCTTCGACCTCGGCCTGTCGTTCGGGTTCTGAGGACGGCGGCAAAAGCCGAAACCGCTCTTCAGGGCGCCGGCTACACGGTCCTCGGGACCTTCGACAACGGCGTTAAGGTTGCCGAGGCGCTGTACGCATCACGCTCCTCAAGGAGATGTGGCGGATGAAGCTCTACTTTCAGGACGCGGGGAACTGGGCGTTCATGAAGAACATGCAGATGCCGGGCGACATCCAGAACGAGATCGAGGCCGCGGTTCGCAAGGCGGTGCGCTGAAGAGCCCCACGTCGACCCCAAAATGCGAGAAGGCGCCGTTCGAAGCGGCGCCGTCGGCTCGGCTACAAGCCTATGCCCGCGATGACCGGAAAGGCTGTGGCCCCCGGCTCGCTAGCTAGATTCGTCCCAAAATCCCCTTCGCCCGTTCGGTCATGTCGGGAAAGAGGTCCGGCGGCACGTTATGGCCCGCGGTGCTCACCATGTATCGGGCGCAGCTCACCTTGTCGGTCGCGCAGTAGGATTCCTTCATCGTCGGCGACGTCGGGGGCATGTTCTCCATCTTGTCGTTGAAGAACTGGCATTTTTCGAGTTTCTCGCAACTTGACATCGTCGATGTCCTTTCTACTTTTATGACTATATGAATATAGATTATTTCCCGGTGCCCCTGTGATTGTCAAGATCTGTTCGCGCCCCACTGTGCCCTATTTTTTCGCCTCCGGGCTTTTCGGCCTGGAGCAGCTCGTCCCGCCGCCGGCGGAACCGGGTGCCCCTCACGTCGGTACGCCGAGGCGCGGAAAGACGAACTTCTGGAGGAGCACCCAGACGACTACGGCGCCCCACAGCCACGCGGCGTCGCCGCTCATCCCCGGCTCCGGGCGCCGCCGAGGGCGCAGCTTGAGGTCTTCATAGATTCCAATATAATCATTAAGTTATATATGGTCAAGCCTGCATCCGAACGCCGCCGCCCGCTTCTTCTCGCCTCGCCCGTCCTGGCGGCGTTGCCCGTGGCCGCCGCCCTCGTCGGGGTCTCCCTCATCGCCGCGAGCTCGCTCCGCGCCCGCGACACGGCGGTGCGCGACGGTCTTCTGGCGCGAGCGGGACACGAGCTGGAGTTCCGGCTCCGAAACGATGGGCCCGACGGCGCCGCGAAGGCGCTCGAGGAATTCGGGGCCGCGAACACCGCGCTCGTGCGAGGCATGGAGATCGCCGGATCGGACGGCGTCCTTGCCCGCTGGGGCGAGAGCGAGGGTGTGGGGACGCCCTTCGAGATGCCGGCCATGCTCGGGCCGGGCTGGAGGCCCGCCGGGAGCGGGCCGCCCGGGGGAGGCATGGAGCGGCGGCGCGGCGGGTTTCGAACTCCCTTCGTCCTGAGGTTCTTTCCGGCGCATAGCGCGGGGCGCGAGGGCGGCCTCGCGCTCGCTCTCGTTCTCGGTGCGGCCGTGGCCGGCGCCGGACTCGTCGTCCTGTCCCTCGCGGCGGCGCGCGGCTTCGCGGAGCGCGAGCGGCGCGAGCGGCTCGAGGCCGAGCGTGAGCGCCTCGACGTCGTCGCCCTCACGGGTGCAGGCCTCGCCCACCGGGTCCGAAACCCGCTCGCGGCGATCAAGGGCACTGCGCAGCTCATGGCCGAGCGCCCCGGCGAGCAAGTGGTCGAACGGTCCGGGCGCATCGTCGAGGCGAGCAGGCGGATCGAGGACCTCGTCTCGCAGCTCTTGAAGTTCGCGAGGCCGGCGGAACCCCAACCCGAGAGCTTCGATCTCGCCGCGCTCGCACGCGAGGCGGCTGCCCGCGCGGGCGGGCACGTCTGTGTCTCCGGCGAGACCGCGCTCCAGGCGTTCGCCGACCGCAGTCACGTCGCCGACGTTCTCGACGAGCTCCTCGCGAACGCGCGTGCGCACGACCCGGAGGGGGAGATCGAGATCGCCGTGAGCAAGAGCGTCGGCGCCGTGTGGTCCGAAGTGCGCGACCGGGGGCAGGGTCTTACCATCGAGGCGGCGCGGGCGTTCGACCCGTACGTCACGAGCCGCCCCGGCGGGACCGGTCTCGGCCTCCCGACGGTGCGCGCGCTCGCGAGGGCGAACGGCGGCGACGTGACGCTGGAGCCGCGGACGGGCGGCGGTGCAGCGGCGCGGCTGAGCCTGCCGCGGGCGCGGGTCTGAGATGGCGCGCATCCTCGTCGCCGACGACGACCCGTCCTTTCGCGCCCTTCTGCGGGACATCCTCGAAGGGGAGGGGCACGCGGTCACGGAGGCTCGGAACGGCGAGGAAGCGCTTCGCTTCGCGCGCAAGGAGCCGTTCGCGCTCGTCCTGGCGGACCAGCGGATGCCCGTGCGCGACGGGATCGGCCTCCTCAAGGGCCTTCGCGCGGAGATCCCGGCGCCGCCGCCGGTCGTCGTACTGACGGGATTCGGGACGATCCCGGAGGCCGTCGAGGCCGTGCGCCTCGGCGCCGCCGACTACCTCACGAAGCCGCTCGCGTCCCCGCGCGCGCTCCTCGCCGTCGTCGACCGGCTCCTCGCGCCCGAGACGCCGGGGGACGAGATCGTGACGGGTGACGGCAGGATGCAGGAAGTCCTCGCTCTCGTCGACCGGGTCGCCCCGGCCGACATCCCGGTGCTCGTGACCGGAGAGTCGGGAACCGGAAAGGAGCTCGTCGCGCGGCGGCTCCACGCGCGCTCACCGCGATTCGCGGGACCGTTCGTCGCCGTGAACGCCGCGGCCCTGCCGGAGTCGCTCGCCGAGAGCGAGCTCTTCGGCCACGAGCGCGGAGCGTTCACCGGGGCGGACCGCGCCCGCGCGGGACGCTTCGAGGAAGCGAGCGGCGGGACGCTCTTCCTCGACGAGATCGGCGAGCTCGCGCCGGCGCTTCAGGCGAAGCTCCTGCGCGTTCTCGAGGACCACCGTGTGCGGCGCCTCGGAAGCGAGCGAGACGTCGCCGTCGACGTCCGCCTCGTGGCGGCGACGAACCGCGACCTCGCGCGCGAGGCCGAGACGGGCGGCTTCCGGCGCGACCTTTTCTTTCGCCTCGCGGTCGTTCCCGTCGCGCTGCCACCGTTGCGCGAGCGGCCCGACGACATCCCGCTGCTCGCCCGCCATTTCGTGGCGCGCCTCGCGGCACGGCACCGTGTGCCCGTCCCGGAGCTCGCGGCCGGTGCGCTCGACGCCCTCGCGCGACACGACTGGCCCGGAAACGTGCGCGAGCTGCGCAACGTCCTCGAACGGGCGGTCGTCGTGCGCGGCGGCCAGCCAATCCGCGAAGAGGACGTGCACCTGCCCGCGGGATTCGCGGCTTCCGCGGCGCCTGCGCCGACGCTCGACGAAGAGACGCGCGAGCGCGAAGCCGCGCTCGAAGCTCTTCGCCACTCGGGCGGCAACCGCGACGCTGCGGCCCGGCGGCTCGGGATCTCGGTGCGAACGCTCTACTACCGCCTGCGCCGCTGGGGCCTCAACTGACTGCAGCCCTTGCGTGGGGACTGCAGTTCCTGCAGCGGCCGGATCCGACCCGACTGAAGACGGCGCGGGGAAACCCTTCGACTCGTGCGAGATGCGCGAAAGCCGCGAGAAGGACGAGGCTGGCCCGGGGCGTGCACCTCCACAGGACGAAAAGGAGATCGACATGAAACGCAACCTCGTAACCTTCGCCGCCCTCGCCGCCCTCGCCTCGCTCCCGCTCATGGCCCAGAAGGGCCCGGGGGACGGCCGCGGCCCCGGCTCCGGTCCGATGACCGGAAGCGCGCCCAACGTCGATGTCACGAAGCCGTCCACCGTGATCGGCGACGTCATCTCGCTCAGGGGCGGGCCTGGCATCGGCATGCCGACGCTTACCGTCAGGATCGGCGGCAAGGAGGAGGCGTACGTCCTCGGGCCGTACCGGTACCTCACGGCACAGAAGTTCGCGCCCGCCGCCGGCGACGCCGTCCGGCTGCTCCTCTTCGCGTGCACCGAGTGCCCGCAGGGGGCGGTCGTAGCCGAGGTCGAGAACCTGACGCAGAAGGCGACACTCAAGCTGCGCAACGCGGACGGCACGCCGGTCTTCGCCGGACGGATGGCGGGGCAGGGCGCGGGCGCGGGTGCCGGCTGCTGCGGCGGGAACGGCGCGGGCCCGCTGAACGGCAACGGACCGAGGGACGGAACGGGCCATAACCCGAACTGCCCGAAGTCCTGACCCGATGAGGTCTCGCGGGCTGGGCTCGCCTTACGCCCGCGAGACCTGGGTTTCAGTCGGCACGGCCTGGGCGGCCTTCTCGAGCGCCTGCGCGAGGTCGGCGATCAGGTCGCGCACGTCCTCGCAGCCGACGGAGAGACGAACGAGGTCGTCGGAGATCCCGGCGGCCTCGCGTTCTTTATTCGGCATCCCCGCATGTGTCATCGAAGCCGGGTGCTCGATGAGCGTCTCGACTCCGCCGAGGCTCACGGCGAGCGTCGCGAGCTTCACGGTGTCGATGAGAGCCTTGCCCGCCTCGAGCCCGCCCTTGACCCCGAAGGAGAAGACGGCCCCCGGCCCGGACATCTGTCGGAGCATGAGCGCGTGCTGCGGGTGGCTCGGGAGACCCGGGTGGAGGACCCACGCGACGCCCGGGTGCGCCTCGAGGAAGCGGGCGATCTCGAGGGCGTTCGCCTGCGCGCGCTCCATCCTGAGACCGAGCGTCTTGACGCCCCGGAGGACGAGCCACGCCTGGTGCGGGTCCATCGTTCCGCCGAAGACGACGTGCGCCTTGCGGAGCCTTTCGAGGAGGGCGGGAGAGCCCGCGACGATCGCGCCGCCGACGACGTCCGAATGGCCGTTGATGTACTTCGTGAGGCTGTGGACGACGACGTCGGCCCCGAGCGCGAGCGGTTGCTGAAGGACGGGGGAAGCGAACGTGTTGTCCACGACGAGAAGCGCGCCGTGCGCGTGCGCGATGTCCGCACAGGCCGCGATGTCCGTGAGCTTCATCGTCGGGTTCGCGGGCGACTCGATGTAGACCATCCTCGTCGAAGGCCGCATCGCGGCCGCGACGTCCTCCGCCTTCGACGAATCGACCCAGGTCGAGGCGACGCCGAAACGCCGGTACTCGTTCTCGAGTACGAGGCGGGACGGCCCGTAGACCGAGTCGGTTCCGACGACGTGCGCGCCCTGTTCGAGAAGCGCGAGGTAGACGGTGTTGATCGCCGCCATCCCCGTCGCGGCGCCGAGCGCGCCGCAGCCGCCCTCGAGCGTCGCGAGGCACTCCTCGAGGGCCGCGACCGTGGGGTTCCCGAGCCGCGTGTACTTGTAGCCCGGATCGCGACCATGGAAGCGCGCCGCGCCCTCGTCCGCGTTGTGGAACGCGAACGTGGAGGTCTGGTAGATCGGGGTCGAGACGGCGCCAGTGGCGGGGTCGGGGCGTTGTCCCGCGTGGATGATCCGCGTGGCCGGGTGCATTCGCCGGATGTCGGTCATGCGGCGAGCATCGTGCCCGCAGCACGAGGGGTCAATGATGCGGGTGCAGGATTTTACGGGCCCGGGCTCGGGCTTTTCGTCGGCTCGTGACTCTATGATCGAGGCGATGCCCGTCGAGCAGATGCCACCATGAACCTCTTGGCGATCGGACTCGTTCTCGCGGGCGCATGCGTTCTCGTTGCGGCCCTGGTTTCCGTTCGGGGTCTGATCGCGCATCTGCCCAGCGGAGACGTGCGCCGCAAGTGGTACGTCCTGGCGGCGCTGATCCTCCTCTTCGTCGCCGGGTACACGAGCTACGCCGCGGCCCGGTGGAGGACCCGCTCGGCGGCCGCCCCGGATTTGGTCGTTCCGACGGTGTTTTTCCTGGGGGCCTGTTTCGTCCTTCTCGTCGGGAGACTCTCGCTTGAGACGACGCTCGACGTTCGTCGCATTTCCTCTCTCGAAGCGGAAAACCGCACTGACCATCTCATGGGGATCTACAACCGCCGCTACCTGGAGCGCCGCCTCTGGGAAGAGGCGGCGAGGGCGACGCGGTACGACCTGCCGTTGTCCGTTCTCCTGCTCGACATCGATCGTTTCAAGGCGATCAACGACACCCACGGACATCCGGTCGGGGACGCGGTCCTGGAGAAGCTGGGGCGACTGACCGAGCGGACCGTTCGCGATTCCGACATCGTGGCCCGCTACGGCGGGGACGAGATTCTCGTCATCGCGCCGAACACGGCGGGGCCGGAAGCCGCGTTGCTGGCGGAGCGACTGCGCCGGGAAGTCGAGAACGCCATGTTCTCGCCTCGAAGGGGGGCGACGGAAGGCCGATCCGCATGACGGTGAGTGTCGGCGTGGCGTCACGCGGCGGTAGCTGCCGGGACGTACCGGCATTTCTGGAAGTCGCCGATGGGGCGCTTTACGCGGCGAAACACGAGGGCCGCAATCGGGTCAAGCAGGCTTCGTGCGAGGGCGGTTCGTCTACGCTCTGAGCAAACGAAGCTCAGCGGCGTACGCCTCGCCGGGGGCGCCCCAAAATCGCGACGGCCTTGTCGCGGGCCCCGCGCTCGACGCCCTCGCAGACGATCGAACAGATTTTCAGAAGGGTCGGATCGGCGATCGAGTAGACGGTGCGCGTGCCATCCTTGCGCCGGTCCAGGAGGGCGGAGCCGTGGAGGACCGCGAGATGCTTGCTCACGTTCGCCTGCGTGCCCCCCACCTCGTCGAGGATCTCGCCGACTGAGGCCTCGCTCCGGAACAGACGCCTCAGGATCTTGAGGCGCATGGGCTCGGAGAGCGCGCGAAAGCGCATGGCGACCTCTTCGCAGCCGGCGTCGGTCAGCGGAAGATGCGCGTGTATCGCCATGTGGTGATCATCGTCGCCGCAGCGGGGGAGGTCAATGATGCCGAGGAGTGTCAAGGCACGCTGTCGGAGGGGCCGAGGATCGCGGCGGCTCTCTCGCGAGCCTCGCGCTCGACACCTTCGCAGACGATCGAGCAGATCTTCAGGAGCGTCGGATCCGCGATGCGATAGAGAGTCCGAGCGCCGTCCTTGCGCCGGTACACGAGCGCGGAACCGTGCAGGACCGCGAGGTGCCTGCTCACGTTCGCCTGCGTGCCGCCGACGTCCACCAGGATCTCGCCGACGGAGGCCTCCCCCCGCGCGAGATGCCTCAGGATCTTGAGGCGCATCGGCTCGGAGAGCGCGCGGAAGCGGACCGCGACCTCCTCGCAGCCGGCGTCCGTCGTGGGCAGCGTGGCGTCCGCCGCCGCGCGCAACTCGTGGAGGGGCATGGGATCCTCCTCAGGCGTCCCAGGACTCGAGGGTCCATGTGACGACGTGGGGGCGGGGCGCGGCGCCCGGCAGCGCCTGGAGGACTGCGCGCAGCTTCGGGACCTCCTCGTCGGCGACGAAAGACATGATGATCGTCGACGTCTTCGGGAACGCCGCCGAGCCGAGGTGGCGGCCCGAAGAGCCGATGCCGCGGGCGTCGACCTCCGTGTAGCCGGCGACGCCGGCGCGCTCGAGGGCGATCTCGACGTCCTCGCGGACGGCGGTGCCGGTGAGGACCATGAGCATCTTCACGCTTCTTCCTCCTCCGCCGGCGGGACGCCCGCGGCCTTGACGTACATGAAGTAGAGGAGAGGGATCACGACGAGCGTCAGGGCGGTCGCGACGACGACGCCCGAGATGAGCGCGACGGCGAGGCCCTGGAAGATCGGGTCGAGGAGGATGACGGCGCCGCCCGCGACGAGCGCGAGGGCCGTCAGGACGATCGGCCGGAAGCGGACGGCGCCCGCCTTCACGACGGCCTCCTCGAGCGGCTCGCCGGCCGCGAGCTCGAGGTTCACGAAGTCCACGAGGAGGATCGAGTTCCTGACGATGATCCCCGCGAGCGCGATGAAGCCGATCATCGAGGTCGCCGTGAAGAAGACGCCGAAGAGCGCGTGCGCGGGCAGGATGCCGATCAGCGTGAGCGGGATCGGCGCCATGATGATGAGCGGCGTCACGAACGAGCGGAACCACCCGACGACGAGGACGTAGATGAGGACGAGGACGGCCGCGAAGGCGATCCCCATGTCCCGGAAGACCTCGTACGGTGATGTGCCACTCGCCGTCCCACTTCATCGCGTAGCGGTTCGAGTCGGTCGGGAGCGTCGTCGAAAGGACCTCGAGGGGTCTTCCGTCGGGCGCCTCGAGAGCCGCGATGCGGCTCTTCATGTCGAGGATGCCGTACACGGGCGCCTCCGCGACGCCCGGCCATCTCGGCGAGGACGTACGTCACGGGCTGCAGGTTCTTGTGGTAGACGAAGGGCTCGCGCGTCCCGGTCACGGCGGTCACGAGCTCGCGGATCGGGACGAGCTTGCCCGTCATGGACGGAACGGTCGTCGCGAGAAGCCCCTCGAGCCCGGAGCGCTGTGCCCGGTCGAGCCTCAGGACGATGGGAACCGCCTCGCGGGCGGCGTCCACGTGGAGAAGCCCCGCGTCCATCCCGTCGAGCGCGATCCGGAGCGTCTTGACGACGACTTCGGGCGTCACGCCGCTCCGCATCGCCTTCTCGCGGTCCACGACGAGCTCGATCTTCGGCGGAGGCGTCCTCGACGAGCCAGTCCGTGTCGACGACGCCGGGCGTGGACTCGAAGATGTCGCGCACCTGCTTCGCGAGCGCGATGCGGCGCGCCGGGTCCGGCCCGTAGATCTCGGCGACCATCGTCGAGAGGACCGGCGGCCCCGGGGGCACCTCGGTGACCTTGACGTTCGCGCCGAGGCGCTTCGCGGTCGGCGCGATCAGGTTCCGGATCTCCTTGGCGATCGTGTGGCTGTCCTTCGAACGGTCGTGCTTGGTCGCGAGGTTCACCTGCAGGTCCGCGACGAGCGGGCCCGGATCTCAGGAAGTAGTGCCGGACGAGGCCGTTGAAGTTGAACGGGGCCGACGTGCCCGCGTAGACCTCGACGTCCGCGACGTCGGGCCGCGTCTTCACGAGGACCGCGAGCTCGCGCGCGGCCGCGGCCGTCGCCTCGAGCGTCGTCCCCTCGGGCATGTCGAGGACGACCTGCAGCTCGCTCTTGTTGTCGTACGGGAGCATCTTGACCTTGACGGCGCTCGGACGACGAAGAGCCCGCAGGACAGGAGCAGCAGAACCGACGACGCCGCCGAGGAGAGCCCAGCGCCGGGCCGCGTGCGCCAGGAGCGGCGTGAAGAGCTTCCGGTAGAGGCGGACGAGGCGGTCCTCGGCGGGCGTTCGGCGCCGGCGGCGAAGCGCTCCTCGCCCTTCAGGTGCGCTTCGGCGAACTTGCGGAAGAGCCGGAACGTGAGCCACGGCGAGACGACGAACGCGACGAGGAGCGAAAAGACCATCGCGGCCGAGGCGTTCACGGGGATCGGGCGCATGTACGGGCCCATCAGGCCCGACACGAACGCGAGCGGCAGGAGCGCCGCGACGACCGCGAACGTCGCGAGGATCGTCGGATTGCCGACCTCGTCGACCGCGTAGACGGTCGCGAGGCGCGGCTCGCCCCAGCCGAGCTCGTAGTGGCGGTGGACGTTCTCGACGACGACGATCGCGTCGTCCACGAGGATGCCGATCGCGAAGATGAGGGCGAAGAGCGTCACGCGGTTCAGCGTGTAGCCGAAGAGGTACGACGAGAAGAGCGTGAGGGCGAGCGTCGCGGGAACCGCGACGAGGACGACGACCGCCTCGCGGCGCCCGAGGAAGAGCGCCATGAGGATGACGACGGAGAGCGTCGCGAGCCCGACGTGGAAGATCAGCTCCGACGACTTCTCGTCGGCCGTCCTGCCGTAGTCGCGCGTCTTCGTGACGGTCACGTTCGACGGCACCACGGGCCCCTTGAGGCCCTCGAGCCGGACGTCGAGGTCCTTCACGAGCTCGACGGCGTTCGTGCCGGGCTTCTTCGCGACGGCGAGCGTCACGGCGGGGGCGTCGTCCCCGGCCTTCGTGAGCATCCAGGCGTACTGGGAGGGCTCCTCGGGTCCGTCCGAGACGGTCGCGACGTCCTTCAGCCAGACGGGCTTGCCGTTCACGACGCCGATCACCGCGGCGCCGACGTCCTCGGCGCGCCGGAAGAGCGAGCCGACCTCGACAGGCACCTCCGCGTTGCCGGTCGAGAAGCTCCCCGCCGGGAGGCGCCAGTTGAGCCCCGAGAGAGCCTGATGCGCCTGGACGAGCGAGACGCCGTAGGAGGCGAGGCGGTCGCGGTCGAACGTGACGTTCACGACGCGGCGCTGCCCGCCGAGGACGGTCACCTGCGCGACGCGCGGGTGCCGGACGAACTCGGCCTTGACCTCGTCGGCGATCTGCCGGAGCTGCATCGGCGTCGCGTCTTTCGACCAGAGCGTGTACGCGGCGACCGGCACGTCGTCGATCCCGCGCGGGGCGACGACGGGCGGCAGGGCGCCCGGCGGGAGATTCGGCTGGAGCTCGGCGAGCTTCGCGTGGACTCGGACGACGGCCTGGTCGGGGTCGGTCCCGACGAGGAAGCGCACGATCACGATCCCGCCCGAGGGCTGCGACGTCGAGTAGACGTACTCGACGTTCGGGATCTGGTAGAGAGCCTTCTCGACGGGCGAGACGACGCGGCGCTCGACCTCGTCGGCCGTCGCGCCGGGAAGCGCGACGAAGACGTCGATCATCGGGACCTTGATCTGGGGCTCCTCCTCGCGCGGCGTGACGAGGAGCGCGAACGCGCCGAGAAGGAGCGACGCGACGACGAGGAGCGGCGTGAGCTTGGACTCGAGGAATGCCTTCGCGATCCGGCCCGAGGCGCCGAGCGGCCGGCGCGTCATCTTCCGGCGGAGCGCCTCGCGCGCGTCGCGCCCGCCGGGTGTCTTTTCGCTCACCGGGCGCTTCCTTTCGCCTCGGCGTCTTTCGGTTCGGAGACGGGCGCGCCGTCGGCGGGCGGTGCCGTGAGGCCGACGAGGACCGTCTCGCCGCCGGAGAGACCGGAGAGGATCTCGACCTTGCCGCCTTGCGAGGCGCCGGTCGTCACGACGCGTGTCCGTGCCTTGCCGGCGTCGTCCTTCACGGCGACGAGGGTGACGCCGCCGCTCGCGAGAACGGCGCTCTCGGGGACGAGAACCGACGAGCGGACGGCGGACTCGAGCGTCGCGCGGCCCGTGAGGCCCGTCGCGACGGGCGCGCCGCCCAGCTCGAGCGTCACCGTGTACGTGTGGGACACGGCGTCGGCGCCCGGCGACATCTCGACGACGGTGCCCGTGACGTCGGCGGCGACGCCGTCGATCCGGACGGCGAGCTTCTGCCCGGCCTTGAGACCCGACGCGGCGACGGTGCCGGCCGGAACCTGTACGACGAGCCGTCGGCCGGTCGCGGACTCGAGCGTGACGAGCGGACGGCCCGGGGCCGCGAGGTCGCCGGCCTCGACGAGGCGGGAGGCCACGCGGCCGGCGAACGGCGCCGTCACGCGGGACTCCCGTGCGACGGAGGAGGCTGCTTCCACCGCGCCCTCGCCCTGCTGGACGGCGCCCTTCGCCTGCTCGTACTGCATCCGGTTCATGTCGAGCTCGAGCGGCGAGGCGGAGCCCGAGGCCGCGAGGGCCTTGTAGCGTTCGTAGTTGCGCTCGGCGAGAGAGAGCGCAGCGCGCGCCTGCGCGAGCGCGCCCCTGGCCTGTGCCTCCTGGCCCCTCGCCGTCTGCGGGTCGATCTCGACGAGGACGTCGCCGGCGGCGACGGTCTGGCCGACGCGCGCGGGGACCGCGACGACGTTCGCCGTCACGCGCGATGAGACGGCGGCGGAGCGGTCGGCGGTGACGGTGCCGTAGAGAGTCAGCCGGTCCGGCAGCGAAGCCCTCTCGACTGTTGCCGTGGCAGCGGAGACGGGAGGAAGAGGAAGATTTTTCTTAGAAGGGGAATGGGGGCGGGCGCAGCCGCCGAGGACGCCGAAGCGGCGGCAGCCACAACGCCAAGGAATCCGAATCCCCGGCACCTTCGAAGAAAATCCGAATCTCCCGGTCTTTACCGTCGAAGAAAATCCGAAAACGCCCCGTGCCGTGCGCTGCGCTCGCGGAGGAGCTCCGGCGTCTCTCCGCTCTTCCCACTCGAAGAAAATCCCAATCCGAATCCCTCGGTCTTCTTCACTCCGTTCCTCCGTTCAAAACACTCTCGGGGCGGCGCCCCGCCTTGACGGCGAGCCTCAGGGCCGCCGTGTGCGCGTCGGCGCGGGCGACGAGCTCGCGCGTTTCCGCCTCGCGGCGGGCTGTCGTGACGTCCAGGAGATCGAGCGTCTTCACGACGCCCGCCCGGAACCGGTCGTCCGTGATCCGCTCGGCCTCGCGCGCGGCCTCGAGGGCCTTCTTCGCGGTCCCGTGCCGGGCCTCGGCCGTCTTCGCTTCCTCGAAGGCGTTCCGGACCTCGAGGCGGACGCCTTCGGAGAACCGGGCGACGTCCTCTCGGCCCGCGCGGGCGTCCTCGCGCGCCGCGACGGTTGCGGCGCGGTCGGCGCCGCCCTGAAACACGTTCCAGGTCGCGACGGCCATGACGGAGCCCGAGCGGCCCGACGAGCCGAACGGCTTGTCGCCGTAGAGCTCGCCCTTCGCGACGAGCGCGAGCTTCGGCCAGAAGGGCGCGTGTCTTCACTTTTTCCTCGAGCTCGCCCGCTGCGAGGAGGTTTCGGGCCGAGCCGAGGTCGGAGCGTTCGGCAGCGGTCGCGAGCCAGCCATCCAGGGGCGCCGCGACGGGACGCGGATCGGGCAGTCGGGCCAGGGTCCACGAGGAGCCGCCCGCGGCGCCCAGCCGGAACGCGAGGTTCGCGTTCGCGATCCGAACGCGGCCGTCGGCCTCGGTCACGAGGTCGTCCATCCGGGCGAGCTCGACCTCGGCCCTCAGAAGCTCCGAACGGACGAGCATGCCCTGCGCGACGTAGTCGCGGGCGAGCTTCACGTGGGCCGCGACCGTGTCGCGCGACCTGTGGAGCAATGTCGCGAACTCCTCGGCCTGCGCCACCATCACGTACGCCTCGGCCGCCGAAAGGGCGGCGCTGTCGGCCACCCACGTGGACGTGCCGGCGGCGGCCTCCGCCGCGAGCTTCGCCTGCTCGATGCGGCCCGAGAGCTCGCCGCCCGTGAAGAGGGGGAGGACGATCTCGGCGCGGGTGATCCCGGTGTTCAAGGGCGCGGCCTCGTTCGGGTCGCTCGCGACGAACTCCGGGAACGAGAACGTGCCCTGGTTGAGCTTCAGGGCGAACACCTCGGCCGGGTTGTTCGTGCGCATGAAGAGCGCCGTCAGGTTGAGCGACGGGAGGCGCATGGCCCGCGCCTGGGTGGCGCGGGCCTCGGCGGCCTCCTGGCGGGCCCGCGCGGCCGAGACCTCCCCGGCGCTTTCCCGTGCCTGCTGCATGGCGGCGGCGAGCGTGAGGGGAGCGCTCGCGGCCCCGGGGGGCTGGTCGGTGGCCCGGGCGGGGGCTGCCAGCGCGGCTGCGAGAGAAAGGAGTGCGAGGGGGTTGCTTTTTCCGTTCACGCGTACTAATATATAGCTATATGGTTATAAAAGTCAAGGGCGGGAAACCTCGCCCCCGAAGGAGAGACCAATGACCGTCAACGACTCCCTCCGCGCCATCGCCGGGTTCTTCGTCCTCGCCTCCGTCGCCCTCGGGTACTTCGTTCACCCGGGCTTCCTCCTGTTCACGGCCTTCGTCGGCGCGAACCTGCTCCAGAGCGCCTTTTCGAAATGGTGCCCGATGATGGCGATCCTGAAGAAGGCGGGCGTGCCGGACGCCCTGCCCGAGCCCAAGGCAGCCTGCTGCGCGGGCGGTGCCGCGTGAACATCGCCGTGTCGTTTCCGGGTGGCGTCGCCGTCGAAGCCGACGTCGCGGGCCAGAGGGTGCGCACCGACCAGCCGGCGCCTCTCGGCGGAGGGACCGCCGCCTCGCCGTTCGACCTCTTCGTCGCCTCGATCGCGACGTGCATGGGCTTCTACGCCCTGCGCTTCTGTCAGGAGCGCGGAATCGCGACGGAAGGCCTCGGCCTCTCGCTCGAGACCGTGCGCGACGTGGAGAAGAAGCGCCTCGCGACGGTAAACGTCGCGCTGGCTCTTCCGCCCGGCTTCCCGGAGAAGTACCGCGAGGCGATCGGCCGAGCCGTCGACCAGTGCGCCGTCAAGAAACACCTGGTCGAGCCGCCCGCGTTCACGCTGACGGTCAACTAGTACCCCGTAACGGGAATAACGATAGTGGCGCGCCTGGTGCTCGCGAGGCGAGTTCAAGGCGCGCCGAGGAGAGCGGAGTTGGCTCTCCTTCGACGAGGCGCAACGCCGAAATCGCCCGCGACCACCGGCGCCCAACCGGTTCGGGCGGCGCGGGGCCATCTGCTTTGTTGCCGCTCCTCCGAGGTCGGACGGCCACGTTCGTCGCGGCGCCTCGCATCTGGCCCCGCGGCGCTCCGAACGCCGCTATCGCTATTCCCGTTACGGGGTACTAGGGCCCGGTCAGCCCGCGCCGAAGAGGCCCCAGGAAAGAGCGAGAAGCACGGCGAGGGCGAAGCCGACGTAGAGACGGTCGCGCTCCCGCGCGAACTCGACGAGACACAGGACGACGCGCGCGAACGGCGTCGCGATGAGGAGCAGGACGCCGACCTGCATGATTCCGCGGGGGTGGCCCCCTACCGCGTACGGGAGCAGGTCCGGGATGTTGCGAAAGACCGCCGGTTCGCCGCGAAACAGGTCGTAGGCGGCGTGACGCGCACCGTCTCGCACGAGATACGGGACGAGCCCGAGGACGATCACGGCGCCCGAGACCAGGACGCCGAGGCGCAGGATCGCTCCGACCTCGCGCCCGAGGCGGCGCACCGTCCGTCCGGCCTTCACGCCGCGCTCCGGAGGCCATGGACGATCATCTGGACGGCCATCACGAGTACGACGGCCGTGAAGACGAGGCGGAGCGCGTTCGAGCGCGCCCGGGTGAGAATGCGCGCGCCGAGCGCCGAGCCCGCGAGAACCCCGAGGACGACGGGCCCGGCCAGCCCGGGGTCGATGTATCCGCGGCTCAGGTAGACGCCCGCGCTCGCGGCCGCCGTCACGCCGATCATGAAGTTGCTCGTCGTCGTCGAGACCTTGTAGGGGAGGCCGAGCACGTTGTCCATCGAAAGCACCTTGAGCGCGCCCGAGCCGATCCCGAGGAGGCCGGAGGCCGCCCCCGCGACGACCATCAGGAGCCACGCGAACGGGACGCGCCGCGGGTAGTACTCGTGCTCGCCGGCGAGGGAGGGGTACGAGCCGTTGAGGCCGAGACGCGTCGCGATCGGATCGGGCGACCGGCTTCCCCCGGCCACGCGAGGCTCCTTCCACGAGAACGCCACCGAGCTGACGAGGACGACGCCGAACGTCACGGCGATCGCGGACGTCGGGACCCGCGACGCGAGGAACGCCCCGAGAAGCGCGCCGAGCGTCGTCGCGATCTCGAAAAAAAGGCCGATGCGCACGTTCGAGAAGCCCTCCCGGGCGTAGGCGGCCGCGGCGCCGCTCGACGTCGCGATCACGGCGACGAGGGCGGTGCCGATCGCGTACTTGATGTCGACGCCGAGGCCGAGCGTCAGGAGGGGAATCAGGACGACGCCGCCGCCGAGGCCCGTGAGCGCGCCGACGAAACCCGCGGCGGCCGAGCCGGAAAAGAGGAGCGCAGTGAAGGCGAGGACGTTCACGCCGGCACTTTACCGGGTTGCGGTTTGCGGAGGCTCTCGTCGAGGAGGACTCCTGCGGGGTCGTTGCCATCACGACCCCGATCTTCTACTATTCAATTGAGTAGTAGATAAGAATGCGTGGCCGCGAATTCAAGGACTCCCTGTTCACACAGTTCGCTCAGATCGCGGGCGCCTTCGCGAGTCCGAAGCGGATCGAGATCATCGATCTCCTCGCCCAGGGCGAGCGCCACGTCGAAGCCCTCTCCCGCGAAGCCGGGCTGACCGTCGCCAACACCTCACGCCACCTCCAGGTGCTCAAGGCCGCCCACCTCGTGGCGTCGCGCAAGGAAGGGCTCCAGGCGTTCTACCGCCTGGCCGATCCGATGGTCCTGCGCGGCTACAGAACGCTCCAGGAGCTGTCCGAGGCGAGACTCGCCGAGGTGGGCCGGCTCGTCGACGACTACTTCGGGAACGCGGACGGCCTGGAGCCGGTCGAGAAGGAAGAGCTGCTCCGGAGAGCGCGCGGGCGGGATGTCGTGGTACTGGATGTGCGCCCGCCCGAGGAGTACGCCGCCGGTCACATCGCGGGTGCGGTGTCGATGCCGCTCGCCGTGCTCGAAAGGCGCCTCAAAGACCTTCCGCCCGGCCGACGGGTCGTCGCCTATTGCCGCGGACCCTACTGCGTTCTCGCGGCCGAAGCCGTGAGGCTGCTGCGCAAGCACGGCGTCGAGGCCCGGCGCCTGAAAGAGGGCTACCCGGAGTGGCGCGATGCCGATCTGCCTGTGGAGAAGGGCGGCGAGCCTCCGCCTCGTTCGAAAGAGCAACGACGATGAGCGCCCTGGGCCGCCGCAACAGGCGCGACGAGCTCACGGAGAAGACTGCTTCGGCCGTGTCCCCCATCTACCTCGACTACAACGCCACGACACCGGTGCATCCCGCCGTGCTCGACGCAATGCTGCCCTATCTCGGAGAGCACTTCGGGAACCCCTCGAGCGGGCACGTGTTTGGTCAGCGCGCCCGGGCCGCCGTCGAGCGCGCGCGGGAACAGGTCGCTTCTCTCCTCGCCTGCCAGCCCGACGAGATCGTCTTCACCTCCGGGGGCACCGAAGCCAGCAACCTCGCCATCCGAGGCGTCGTCGAGCGTGCATCCCGCGGGAGACACATCGTGACGTCGACGGTGGAGCATCCCGCCACTTCGAGTTGCTGCGACCTGCTGGAGCGCGACGGCGTCGAGGTGACCCGCCTCCCCGTAGACGTCTACGGTCGCGTGCCCGTGAATGATGCTCGGCCGTTCGTGCGCAGCGATACGGCGCTCGTGACCATCATGCTCGCCCAGAACGAGGTCGGCACGCTGATGCCCATCGCCGCGCTCGCGGACCTCGCCCACGAGCGCGGCGCCCTCATCCACACCGACGCCGCACAGGCCGTGGGAAAGATCCCGACGCGCGTCGACGATCTACGGGTCGACCTCCTTTCCATCGTGGGTCACAAGTTTTACGCGCCGAAAGGCGTCGGTGCCCTCTACGTCCGGCGGGGAACCCCGCTCACACCCGTCCTCTCGGGTGCGGGGCACGAACGCGGCCTCCGCCCCGGCACCGAGAACGTGCCGTTCATCGTCGGCCTGGGCGCCGCGTGTGAGCTCGCGGCCGCGGACATGAGCGACGAGGCGGATCGACAGCGCACGCTCCGGGACGAGCTCTGGGAGGCCCTGCACCAGGCGATCCCCGCGATCAAGCTGAACGGCCACCCGGCGCAGCGCGTGCCGAACACGCTGAATGTGTCCTTCCCGGGGATGCGAGGCTGCGACGTCCTCGCCAGGGCCCCCGAGATCGCGGCCTCGACCGGGTCCGCCTGCCACGAAGGCGCCGAGGTGCCGTCGCCCGTGCTCCTGGCGATGGGGATCGACACGGCGAGAGCGCTCGGCGCCGTCCGCCTGTCCCTCGGTCGCGAGACGACGCGAGAGCAGGTTCACCGGGCCGGGCGAGCGCTGACGAGGGCGTACCGCGAAATAGGCGGCTTGGCATGACCGGCTCGTTCTTGCGCCTGGGCGGGTTCGTTCTCGGTCTGCTCGGTTTCAAGGCGGCCGAGTTGCTGGTGCCGCACCACGCGCCCACGGCTCCTCTGCGCCTCCGCTGGGTGACGAACCTCGGCCTCGGGCTCGTCAACGGAATCCTCGTGTCGCTGCTCTGCGCGTCGTGTTTCATCCTGACGGCGCAGGGCAGGCTCCCGGTTGGCTTCGCCCCGCTGCCGCGGCTCACGTCGAAGCTGTGGGTGCAATTCGTCGTCGCCGTCGTGCTCCTCGACCTCCTCACGTACGGCCTGCACCGTGCTTACCACCGCATCCCGTTCTTCTGGCGCTTCCACGAAGTGCATCACACCGACCTCGACCTCGACGTCTCCTCGGCGTCGCGCTTTCACACGGGCGAGGTGCTTTTCTCCTCCGTCGCAAAGCTCGGCGTCATCACCGTTCTCGGCATCCCGCCGCTGGGGCTCGTCGTTTTCGAAGTCGCGATGCTCGCGTGCGCGCAGTTCCAGCACGCGAACGTCAAGGTTCCCGCACGGCTGGAGCCGCTCCTCTGGCGGACGCTCGTCCCCCCGGCGATGCACCGGCTCCACCACGCTCCGAACCGCGGGGACACCGACTCGAACTTCGGGACGATCCTGACGCTCTGGGATTCCCTGCTCGGGACTTTCAACCGCCGCGCGGCCGACGTGGAGCCGTCGTTCGGCATTCCCCGGATGCGCGACCCAAAAGTGCTGACGCTGGGCTCGCTCGCGGTTCTGCCGTTCCGGCCGTCCGCCGAAGGCTGACGCTCAGTCCGCGAGAATCGCGGACAGGCGGTCCACGACCTTGTGCCCGGCTTCCTTCTCGTATGGCGCGGCGTAGAAATGGGCGAGGTCGAGGGGCGGGTGCAGGGCGACGCGGCACGTCTTCAGGATCTTTCCCGGAATCTGCTTGTGAAGGAGGAGCTTGCGGAAGCCGTCCACGCGCACGGGGACGGCCACGGCCTTCGTGCGGTGGAGGAGCTGGGCGACCCCGGGGCGCAGAGGCGCGCCTTTCTGCGTCGTGCCGGCGGGGAAGTGGAGCAGCCAGCCGCTCGCGATGGCCTCCTCCACCTTGGCGACGCCCTCGAAGTCGACCGCCCTCTTCACCTCCACCCCGCCCTCGCGGAAGCTGCGGCGGAACGTGACGCCGCCCGCCTTCGTGAAGAGCTCCGTCAGGGGGTTCTGCTTCATCGTCTCCGTCGCCGCCGAGAAGCGCATGAAGGGGTTTTCGAGGGGGAGGTGATGTTTCACGTACACGATGTCGAAGATCGCCATCGCCTCCATGAAGTACGTCTGGTGGTTCGAGAGGAACACGACGTTCTTCCGCGGGAGCTTGTCGATGATCGCGTCGCCCGTGACCTTCACGCGGTTCAGGAGCCGGAAATAGGGGATCGTGAATCCGAGCCCGAGGCTCGTGATGATCCCGCGGCGAAGCCAGCGGTCGAGGAACGTCTGCCTGAGAGAAGCCAATCGGGCTGATTCTAGGATGAGGCCGCGGTTTCAGGGGCGGGCGGCCCGCTCGATTCCCCAGACGACCATGTCCGTGGATTTCGGCGCGTGGCCGAGGCGCCGCACCATCGAGGAAATCTGGCCGCGGTGGTAGGTCTGGTGGTTCACGACGTGCCGGACGACGACCCAGAACGGGGCCGTCCTCTCCTCGCCCTTCAGGTTCTTCCAGGCGAACGGCCCCGCGAGGCGCTCGGGCGAATAGGTGGCGAGGAGCGCCCGGTGCTTTTCCTGTGCCGCGAGAAGGACGCGCGCCGCGTCGTCGAGGCCGGGAAGCTCGTCGACGGTCGGGAGGTGCATCGCCTCCCGGCCGGAGAAGCGCTCGGCCCAGGCGTCCGTGGCGGCCGCGAGGTGAACGAAGGTGGCTCTCAGAGAAGGCCAGCCACCGCCCTGGTCCTTCACGTAGTCGGCCTCGGGCAGAGCGCGCAGCGTCTCGAGGACGCGCGTGTTCGCCCACTCGTTGAAGGAATAGAGGGAGGAAAGGTCGTCGGGCGGAAAGCTCATTTTGCGGGGTCCTCGACGATCGTGTTCGTGAGGGTTCCGAGCCCGTCGATCGTGAGGCTCACGACGTCGCCCGGTTTCAGCCACTTTTCGTTCGTGATCTTCGAGCCGTTCAGCTCGAGAAAGCAGCCCGTCCCGACCGTGCCCGAGCCGATCACCTCTCCGGGCTCGAGGGTCACGCCGTCGGCCGCGCGCTGGATGATCTGGGCGAACGTCCAGCTCATCTGCGAGACGTCTCCATTCGAGACCGGGACGTGGTTCACGGTCGCCGCCATGCGCGCGTGGAGGACGTTGCCCCTCGGCGAGGGCGAGAGGCGTTCCTTCAGCTCGTCCTTGGTGACGAGCCACGGGCCCAGTCCTGTCGCGAAGTCCTTGCCCTTGGCGGGGCCCAGGTTGAGTTTCATCTCCTCGGCCTGGAGCGCGCGAGCCGAAAAATCGTTCAGGACGCCGTACCCGACGATGGCGTTGTCGGCCTCGGCGAGCGTGGGGTTCGTGACGCTCTTTCCGATCACGCAGAACGCCTCGAGCTCGAAATCCAGCTTGTCGAGCCGGCCGCGGCCCACGCGCACCTCGCCGGGCCCCACGACCGCGAGCGCGTTCGTGAAGTAGAAGACGGGAAACAGGTCGAACTCGGGGATCATCCCGAGGCCGCGGTTACGGCGCGCCGTCTCGACGTGCTGGCGGAACGCGTAGCCGTCGCGTATGGAGACCGGGCGCGGCAGCGGCGCGAGGAGCGTGACGGCCTGCTCGGCATGGAACGCCTCGCGCGGAAGCTCCGAGGCGATCCCCGCCAGAGAGAGCGCCCGCGGGAGGAGCTCGTCGGACCGGGCGAGGAGATCGAGCATACCCAGCTTGGCGAACGCCGCGTCTGCTCGAGCGAAGTCGAGAATCCGGTCCTCCCCGACGACCGCGCCGAGGCGCGGCCTCCGACTCGGGAAAACGCCCGAGCCCGAGGCGTCGCCCTCCGGGGGCAGGAAGGTGACCAGTCTCATTCCGCGGGAGTCTATCGCCGCCGGCTGAATCTTCGCCGTAAGCTCGCAGGTCATGCCACGTCCTCTCGGCCGCGACCGTCTCGCCGGCGTTCGGGATGGGAAGCTCTTTCTCGCCTGCGAGGCCTCGAAGGGATGGCGCGCGCGGTCGGACGCCACGGCGACGTCCCCCGAGCACCCGGGCACCTGCGTGCGCTGGGAGGAGCAGCTCTTCGAGGTCGAGGACCTCGAGACGCGCGCCGACGGGAGCGTGACGTACACGCTCCGCCCCTGGGACGAGCGCCACGCGATCCGCGTCGTCGCGACGTACAGCCCGGAGTCGGAGGCCGCGCGGTCGGCGGAATGGAGCGACGCCCGCCGCAGGGTCGAGGGCCATACGCTCATTCTCGTTCTGGCTCCGCTCCTCGGATGTCTTCCCGGTCACGTGCAGGAGAGGCTCGAGAACGAGTACAACGTGAAGGCGTCGTGGATGTCGCTCGCCTCCGCGGGCCCGCTGTTCATGTTCGGCGCGTTCTGCGTCATCGCCGCACGCGCCGCCGCCCTCGGGGGACCGTTCCTTCTGCCGCCCGGGGTCCTTCTCGCGGGGCAGTACCTCTTCGGGGAGTCCGCCCTGCGCATCGGGGTCGCCTCGATGCAGGGGCGCGGCATCGGCACCGTCGCCGGTACCCTGCTCTACGAGATCTGGCGCCTCGCCCGGCGGGGCTTCGACATGGCGCGCGGGCGCCTCGTCGACGGGGCGCCGCGTGAGTGATCTTCAGGTCCGCACGACCGAGGGCGGGGTGAGATGCTAGGGCGATGAACCGGCTCGCCCGCGAATCCTCCCCCTATCTCCGCCAGCACGCGAACAACCCGGTGGACTGGTTCCCATGGGGTGACGAGGCGTTCGAAAAGGCACGGCGCGAGGACCGGCCCGTCTTTCTCTCGATCGGCTATTCGTCCTGCCACTGGTGCCACGTCATGGAGCGCGAGTCTTTCGAAGACGAGAAGATCGCGCGCTTCCTGAACGAGCACTGGGTCAGCATCAAGGTCGACCGCGAGGAGAGGCCCGACGTCGACGACGTCTACATGACGGCCGTCCAGCTCATGTCGGGGCGCGGGGGCTGGCCGCTTTCCGCGTTCCTCCTTCCGGACAAGAGGCCGTTCTTCGCGGGAACGTACTTCCCGCCCGACGACCGGCACGGACGGCCGGGCTTCCTCACGGTCCTCGAACGCCTGGAGGCCGCGTGGCGCGAGCAGCGCCGGGAGCTCGAGAGCGGCGCCGCCGAGATCGCCGGCGAAGTCGCCGCGGCGACCGGCGTTGGGGTCCGCGGCACGCCCGAGCCCCTTTCGCGCGACCTCCTCGGCCTCCTCGGCGTCGCCCTGACTCGATTCTTCGACCCCGCCCACGGCGGCTTCGGCGGCGCGCCGAAGTTTCCCCCGCATCTCGCGCTCGCGTGGCTCCTCCGCGGCGGGGCGCGGCGGCGACGCCGCCGCGCTCGCGATGGCGGAAGCCACCCTCGATGCCATGGCGTTCGGCGGGATCCGCGACCATCTCGGCGGCGGCTTTCACCGGTATTCCACGGACGCCGAGTGGCTCGTCCCGCACTTCGAGAAGATGCTCACCGACAACGCTCAGCTTCTCGGCGTCTACGCCCGCGCGTACGCGCTCAGGGGCGACGAGACGTACGCGCGCGTCGCGCGCAGCACCGGCGACTACCTGCTGCGGGAGATGCGGGGAGAAGAGGGCGGCTTCTACGCGGGGACGGACGCGGATTCGGAGGGGGAGGAAGGGAAATTTTTTGTTTGGGACCCGAGCGAAATCCGGGAAATTCTCGGCGAAGAGGAAGGAAATTTTTTCTGCGAATGGTATGGGGTTCGGGAGGGCGGCAACTTCAGCGAGGAAGCCTCCGGCCGCCGCACCGGCGCCAGCATTCTTCACCTTTCTAAGAAAATCCCCTCCTGACGTCGAAGCACGTCTCGCGCCCTTACGCGCCGCCCTTCTGTCCGCGCGCGCGAAGCGCGTTCCGCCCGCCCTGGACGACAAGCGCGTCGCGGGCTGGAACGCGCTCGCTGTCTCGGGCCTCGCGATCGCCGGACGCATCCTGAACGAGGTGCGGTTCCTCGACGCGGCGCGTCTGGGCGCGCGCTTTCTGCTGGAGGACTGCCGCGACGCTTCCGGGCGCCTGCAGCGCACGTGGAAGGACGGCACCGCGAAGATTCCCTCGTTTCTCGAGGACGAGGCCTATCTCGCGCACGCGCTTCTCGATCTCGAGGAAGCGGACGACGAGGGCGGCCCCGGCGTGTGGCGAGGAGAGGCCGTCGCCGCGGTCGCCTCGATGCGCGCGCGATTCCGAAGGAAGGACGGCCCGGGATTCGCGTTCTCCGGGGACGGAAACGAGACGCTCCTCGTGAACGGTCGGGACCTCTTCGACAAGGCCACCCCCTCGTCCTCCGGCGCGGCCGCGTGGGCTCTCGCGCGCCTCGCCCTGAAGACCGGCGACCGCGAGCTCGCCCGCGAGGCCCTCGACGCCGTCGAGGAGGTGTCGCGGCTGATGGCACGCTCGCCGCACGGAACGGAGTCGTGGTTCTTCGCGCTGGAGACGCTGTTTCAGTTCGAGGACGAGTACGGTTTGCTCCCTCTCACAGACACCGGCGAAGCGCGGCGACCTACAGTGGGGCATGGCACGGGTGATTTTTCTTCGAAGGTGAATGAGGCTAAGGCCGGGGAAGCGCTGGTGCGCGCCGAGTTGACATCGCCAGCGGGAGAGGTTTCAGTTTCATTCCCTTCTAAGCACCGCGCGAAGCGCGGAAGTACGTCACGAATTGCGCTGACACTGAAGGTCAAAGAGGGCTGGCATCTCCAGGCTCCCGACGGATTGCGCATCGAGGTCTCGGGAGGGCCCGGCTCGGGGCCGGGGTCCGAATCCGCATTCGCCTTCCAGGAAATCCGGCTGCCCGCGCCCTCGCGCATCGAAGACACGAGTGGCGAGGCGGTCTTCGGCTGGCACGGGACCCTCGAAGCAAATCTCTCTTTCTTCGTCTCCCGATCGGCAGAGCCAGGAATCAAGAACGTGAGGGTCGTCGTGCGCTATCGCGCCTGCGGCGAGGGCGCGTGCCGGCCCGAGGCGGCCCTGTCGCTTTCGGTTCCCGTCGAGGTCTCCTGACCAGCCTCGGTTAACCTACACGCCAGGTGCGTCAATTTTTTCCCAGGGGGTTCACTCTCTCGCTGCTCGTCTCCCTGGCGGTTTGCCCTCGTTCCGCTCTGCCCGTACCCCCCGAGACACTGGAGGCGCGCGCGGCGCGCGCGTTCCGGGCCCGTGAGGCGGGGGATTACGCCACGGCGATTCGCCTTTTTCAGGAGATCGTGAAAGTCGAGCCCCGGCCTCAGTGGCTCGGACCCCTGGCCGAAACGCTGGCCTGGGACAAGAAATTCGAGGAGGCGGAGGGGGTCTATCGGAGCGCGCTGAAGAAATTCCCCGATTCCCGGGATCTCGAGCTGGGGCTGGCGCGTGTCCTCGCGTGGCGGGGCCGCTATCCAGAGGCGCGGCGGACCCTGTCACGCCTCGTGGATCGGAACCCCGACGACACCGACGCGCTCGAGTCGCTCGGCCTCGTGGAGTACTGGAGCGGGGACTACCGCTCCGCGGCCCGGCGCTTCCGGCGTGTTCTCGCGAGGCGTCCGGACAGCGCCGAGGCGCTGCGAGGCCTGGCCGGAATCGAGAGCGCCGCCGCTGCGCGGTACGAGGTCGTGACGGACTTCCTCAGCGACGACCAGCCCTACAGCGCCGGACGCTTCCAGACAATCGTGTCGGCCTTCTCCGATCCTCTCACCCGCTGGGACGGCACGGTCGGATCGTACGTTCTTCGCGCCGCCGGAGAGGAGGACGCGAACGGCGTCGCTCCTTTTGCGCGTCTCGGCATGGAGACCGTGATCCCGTCCTTCCGCCTGACGATCGCCCCGTGGATCGAAGCGCTGCGCTTTCCGGACGGCCGCACGGAATGCCTCTGGGGAATCTCTCTCAGGCACCCTCTCGGGCCGTCCGGAGACGTGACGGTCCGCGCGAGCCGGCAGGAACTGCTCACGGTTCGCTCTTCCATCGACGATCATCCGAGCGTGACGAGCGCCGGCATCGCGTGGGACTGGAAGCCGCCCTCGGGCTGGCTCGCCCGGCTCGAGGCATCCCACCTGCATTACTTCGATGCCAACGACGGCCTGTCCGTGAGCGCATTCGCCCTCGCGCCCCTCGGCTCTCTCTCGGGGTTCGTTTTCTCGCTCGGCCCCGCCGTCTCGTACCAGGATACCGACGAGAGCCGTTTCCAGCTCGTCAGGACCGTCAGCGTGCCGCTCCCAGGCGATGGGTTCCGATACGAGTACACCGGCCAGTACGACTCCTACTGGACGCCCCACCGGCTCAGGGACGTGCGCCTCGTCCTCGTCGTGCAGGGAACCGTGTCCCGGAACCTGACGGCCAAGGTCCAGGCAGACGGCGGTTACGCGCGCGATCGGGCGGTCGGCTTCGGGCCAGAGACGGGGTCCACGGCAATCCCGCCGGCCGCGTTCTCATTCTCCTACGACCGGGAGTTCCACCCGTGGCGCGTTGCAACCTCTCTGACCGCGACCTTCACCGGCGGCGTTCGGCTCGAGGTCGGTTACGAGCACCGGGTCACCGTCTTCCACAAGAGCGACGCTCTGCATGCGACCTTGGGCGGACGTTTCTGAGATCTTCCGCCACCGGCGTGCGAAGCCCGTCGAGAGATGGGAACGGTGGGTTCTCGGCCTCCTCCTGTTCCTCGGCCTCCAGAGCGTGTTCTACATGGCCTGGTGGTGGTTTCGCCTGGAGCACGTGCAGCACGTGCTCCTCTTCGCGCTGCTGTCCCTCGCGACGTGGTACGGCGTTTTCCGGATGATGGTCGGCTGGTACAACGTCTTTCACATCGAACAGCCCGAGGTGAAGCCGGCGCCCTCCGGCCTCTCCGTCGCGATCTTCACGACGTCCTCGCCGGGCGAGCCCTACGAGATGTTCGTGCGAACGCTGGCCGCCGCCCGCGAGATCCGGTATCCGCATCGGACCTATCTCCTCGACGACACGCGGGACCCGCGGTTCGCCCGGCTCGCCGCGGAAATGGGCGCCGTTCACCTCGAGCTCGTCGGGCTGCCGGGCGCGAAGGCCGGAAAGATCAACGCCGCCCTCGGGGGGCGGACGGAGGAGTTCATCGTCGTCCTCGATCCGGACCACGTCCCTCTGCCGGAGTTCCTGGACCGGGTGCTCGGGTACTTCGAGGACCCCGGAGTGGGGTTCGTGCAGGTCGCTCAGGCCTACCACAATCCGGGGGAGTCGTTCGTGGCCCGAGGCGCCGCGGAGCAGACGTTCGCCTTTTACGGGCCGATCCTCCAGGGCATGCACGGGACCGGAACCGCCGTCGCGATCGGGGCGAACTGCACGTTCCGGCGCGCGGCGCTCGAGTCGATCGGCGGCCACGGCGTCGGGCTGGCCGAGGACCTCGTGACCTCGATCCGGCTGCACGCGCGCGGCTGGAGGTCGGTGTACGTCCCGGAGATCGTCTCGCGGGGGCTCGTGCCCTCCGACCTCGAGTCGTATCTGAACCAGCAGCTCAAGTGGTCGCGGGGAGTCCACGACGTCCTCTTCCACGAGTACCCGCGGGCCTTCCGGCGGCTGACGCCGTACCAGAGGATCTCGTACCTCATGATCGGGAGCTATTACCTCGTCGGCCTGACGAGCCTGATCTACTACGCGATTCCGCTGATCTATCTCTTCTTCGGCCGGCACCCGGCGGTCGTCGAGATGTCGGAGTACGCGCAGCACGCGCTGCCCGTGGGACTGTGCGGCGTGGCGATCTACCGCTTCATGCAGCGCTGGCTGTGCGACCCGCCGCGCGAGCGCGGTCTCCACTGGCGCGGCACGCTTCTCAAGCTCGGGTCCTTCAGCGTGTACCTGAAGGGACTCGTGCTCTCCTTGCTCGGCGTCGCGGTCCCGTACATCCCGACTTCGAAGGAAAGAAAGACCGGGAGCTTCTGGAAGCTGGCCCGGGTCCCGCTGTTTCTGATCCTGCTCTCCCTCGCTGCGGTATCGTGGACGGCCTACCGGATACTCTTCGTGCTCTCGGAAGGGCAGGTGCGTATCTCGACGGAGGTGACGCTCGGGATGGCGGTCTTCCTGGCGATCAACACGATCTTCATGAGCGGGCGGCTTTACACCGCCTGGAAAGACCGCGAGCGGCCGCGCGGATGAAGCCGCGCAACAGGTACCAGGTCGCGTTCTTCGCCCTCGGCTGGCTCGTGGCCCTCGGGGTCGCGTTCCAGCTCGGCCTCAAGGCGGTCGTCACCCGGCTTTACAACAAAGCGGCGGAGAGGTGGAGCGAGGTCGGCCAGTCGATCTCCGACGCGGAGGGCCGCGCGCTCACGGGGGTGCGCCACGGGTCGCGCAGCGAGTACCTGGAGCCGCTCCGGCCGATCCTGCGGTCGACGGTGGCTCTCCGGAACCCGCCGCGCCGCCTCTTCGGAGCGTACGACGGGGACTTCCCGGAGTCGTTCGCCTCGTTCACGAAGCTCGAGGAGGGCCTCCGCTACCGCTTCCCGATCATCTCGTTCTACGCGGCCTGGGGCGACAAGCCCGAGCAGCAGTTCCCGGGGCGGATGCTCTCGACCATCGACCGCATGGGCTCCGTCGGGATGGTCACGTGGGAGCCGTGGGTGGTCGACTTCGATCCGGCGCTGCGCCCGAACCTGCCGCCGCGCGCCCAGCGCGAATACGCGGCGCTCGCCTCGATCGCGCGCGGCGACTACGATTTCTACATCGTCCCGTGGGCGACGGCCGCCGCGAAGTTCGGCAAGCCGGTCTTTCTCCGTTTCGCGCACGAGATGAACGATCCGTACCGCTATCCCTGGGGACCGCAGAACGGCAATCGTCCGGAGGATTTCATCGCGGCCTGGAAGCACGTGCACCTGATCTTCCAGAAGATGAACGCGACGAACGTCCTCTGGGTGTGGTCCCCGCACATCTCGATGCCCTGGTTCGAGTATTACTACCCGGGGCCGGAGTGGGTCGACTGGGTGGGCATGGGCGTTCTCAACTACGGCGGCGTCGCGTCCTGGTCGCGCTGGTGGAGCTTCCACCAGATCCTCGAGAAGTCGTACCCCGCCCTGCTCAAGCTCGAAAAGCCCCTGATGGTCTGCGAGCTCGGCACGCTCAGCCAGGAGGGCGACGTTCTCGAGTGGTATCGCCAGGCCTTCTACCACATCGACCACACCTACGGACGTCTGAAGGCGATCGTCTTCTTCAACCAGAGCCACGACACGACCATGTCCGCGTACCCGCTCGACTGGAGCATCCTGCAGGGCACGCGTGTGACCGCGTTTGTCGCGGCGGAGCTGGAACGGAAGTCCGTCGACTAGGAGCTGTCTTTCCATAGTGCATCTGGATCAGCCATTTCGACGGCGATCGGGATGGACGCGTCGTTCCCCTCGATAGATAATCCAAGGATGTGTCTTCGGCGGCTCCTGCTCGTCTCGATGCTCGCTGCGGGCCCGGCGGCGGCTGAGACGAGCTTCGTCCTCGGCACGGTGGTCGACTCGGCGTCCTCGATGGCGCTCGCCGGCATCACGGTCGCCGCCTACGACTCGAGGGGGCTCGCCGCGTCGACGACCTCGACCGACACGAGAGGGCATTACACCCTCGCCGTTCCGTCCGGAACCTACCGCGTTCTCGCCTACGACCTCGACGGCACCTGGGCCACCAGCTACTACAGCAACGCCACGTCTTTCGACACCTCGGCCCAGCTCGACCTGACGGCGTCCGTGAGCGGCGTGGATTTCGGGCTCGTCCGCGGCCATCCCGTCTCCGGGCGCGTGCTTTCGTCCGCCGGATCGCCGCTCGTCGGGATGGTGGTCGCCGCCTACAACACCGACGGAAGCCGGCGCGGTTTCGCGAAGACCGCGGGGAACGGAGCGTTCACGCTCGTGCTTCCCCCCGGGTCATACCGGTTCGCCGCCTATGACGAGAGCCTGAACTACGCGACGGCTTTCTACTCGGGGCAGTCGAGCTTCGAGGCCGCCTCACAGGTCTCGGTCTCGTCGGCGGTCGCCGGGCTGCTCTTCTCTCTGCCGCCGGCGGCCAAAGTCACCGGCAGCGCCCTGGATCGCGGGACACAGGGGCCCCTGGCGTCCCTTTCCGTGGAGGCGCGCGCGCCGGCCGGGGACCTGGTCTACTCGACGAGCACCGGCGCGGACGGCCGTTTCACCATGGCCCTCGCTCCGGGCGACTACAAGTTCCTGGCGTTCGACGAGGCGAAGGCGTATGCCATCTCGTACTACCTTGACGCCAGCACGTTCGCCTCCGCCCCCTCCCATCATCTCGTGGCGGGGCAGGCGCTCTTCGCGGTGGACTTCCTCATGAGCAAGTCCGCGAGCGCGAAGACGACGATCTTCATCCCGGCGGCCGCGAACGTATCCGGCGTGAACGGCGCCTATTACCAGACCGACGTCTGGGTCACCAACCCGTCCGCCTCCGGGATCACGTTCGTGGTCACGTACCTTCCCGCCGGTCAGGACAATTCGAGCCGCCCGGGCTCGACGCTCTCGCTCGGTCCCCATTCCCAGGTCGCGATCGCGAACGTCCTGAACAATCTGTTCCAGACCACCGGCGCGGGGGCCTTGAAGCTCGAGTCGGACGCCTTCTTCCTCGCGACGAGCCGGACGTACAACAGCGCGGCGACGGCGGGCACCTTCGGCGTCGGAATCGCGGGGCGCAAGCTGGCCTCCTCCCTGAGCCGCGGCATCGTCCTGGGGCTGTCCAACAACGCCTCTTACCGGTCGAACGTGGCCGTCATGAACCCGCAGCCCGTCCCCGTCACCGTGACGTTCCAGCTCTATCGCGCCGACGGGACGTCTCTCGGCCAGGGCACGCAGAGGCTCGCACCGCTCGACTGGTTCCAGGCCAGCACGATCTTCGGCTTCCTCGGTGTCACCTCCACCGAGGACAACGCCTACGTCACGCTCAGCTCCCCGGACGGCTCGTTCTTCGGCTACGCGTCCGTCGTGGACCAGCGGAGCGGAGACGGCACCGTGATCGAGGCCGTGGGCTACTGAGGGACGGGGCGCGGCGGGCCTCGGGCCCGCGCCGGCTCACGACGCGACGCCGCGCTGCGCGATCAACGGCCGCAAGTGCCTCTTCTCCAGGACGTCGGCGGGAAGCGGCCGGCTGAAGAGGAACCCCTGGAACTCCCGGCAGCCGTACTCCTTCAGGAACTGGCGCTGGGCCTCGTTCTCGACGCCCTCGGCCACCGTTCGAAGGCCGATCCGGTTCGCGAGGAGCAGCGTCGCGATCACGATCGAGTCGACGCTCTTGTTCTTCGTGAGGTCCTGCACGAAGCTCTTGTCGATCTTGAGAGTGTCGATGGGATAGCGGCGCAGGTAGCTGAGGGACGACTGGCCGGTTCCGAAGTCGTCCAACGCGATGCTCACGCCCATCTCCTTGATCCTCTCGAGCATCCGGATCGACCAGGCGGACCTCTGCATGGCCAGGCTCTCGGTGACCTCGATCTCCAGGCCGGCGGCCGCGATGTCGGCCTTTCGGAGCAGGCGCTCGATCACGCCGATGAAGTCGCGCTGGTAGAACTGCCGGGCCGACACGTTCACCCCGACGCGCATGGAGGAGAGCCCCGCGCTCTGCCAGGCCTTGAGCTGCCGGCACGCCTCGTTCAGGACCCACTCGCCGATCGGAACGATCAGCCCCGTGTACTCCGCGAGGGAGATGAATCCCGCCGGCTGGATGAGGACCCCCTCGGGATGCCGCCAGCGGACGAGAGCCTCGGCCCCCGTGATCGAGAGCGTCTCGAGATCCACCTGCGGCTGATAGTGCAGCTCGAACTCCTCGCGCTCCAGCGCGCCCCGGAGCTCCTCTTCCAGAGACATGCGGCCCGGCGCCTTGCTCTTCGCGAACTGGCTCGACACCTGATAGCCGTTTCCCCCCCTGACCTTGACGCGGTACATCGCCGCGTCGGCGCTCCTGAGGAGGCTCTCCGGGCCCTCGCCGTGCTTCGGAAAAACCGCGACGCCGATCGAGGCCGTCACGCGCAGCTCGTCGCCTCCGATTAGGTACGGCTCGGAAAATCGCTCCAGGATCTTGCGCGCGAGATCGGCGGCCGCCTCCTCGCTCCCCAGGAACGGCACGAGGACGGTGAATTCGTCGCCGCCGACCCGGGCGACCGTGTCCTCCTTCCGGAGCGATCCCGTGATGCGCTCGGCCATCATCCGGAGGAGCTGATCCCCCGTCGCGTGCCCCAGCGTGTCGTTGACGATCTTCAGATCGTCCACGTCCACGAACATGACCGCCGGCGTGGCACCCGTGCGCCGTGCCGCGGCGAGAGCGACCTCGATGCGGTCGTTCAGGAGAGTTCGATTGGGCAGCTGTGTGAGCGCGTCGTGCAGGGCCCGGTGCTCGACCTGCTCCTCGGCCAGCTTGCGGTCGGTGATGTCGAGGAGAATCCCCTCGAGGATCGCCGGCTCTCCGGCCGCCCGCTCGACGAGCCGGACGTTCTCGAGCGCCCAGACGGCCCGGCCCTCCCGGTTCTGAAAGCAGACCTCGCGGTTCGAAACCGCTCTCTCCTTTCGGAGCCGGCCGAGAAGGCGTCTCCGGTCGTCCGCGTCGAAATGGGGGAATGTCCCCTCCTCCTCGAGGAGGCGCCCGCCGGATTCGTAGCCGAAAATGCGGGCGAACGCGTCGTTACACGACAGAAGACGGCCCTCCTCCGTCGCCACGTAGACGCCGGCGAGGTTCCGCTCGATGAGGAGGCGGTATCGCTCCTCGGAGACGCGAAGCGCGCTCTCCACCAGCTTGCGGTCCTCGATCTCTTCCTTCAGCTCGCGCGTCCGCTCCTCGACCCGCTTCTCCAGGTCCCGGTTCAGGGTGGCGAGCTCGAGCTGGGCGGTCGCGAGCTTGTCGACCATCTCGTTGAACGAGCGCGCCAGATGGCCCACCTCGTCGTCGAACCGCACGGGAGCGCGAGAGCCGAACTCGCCCGCCGAGACGAGCTGGGCGGCCGAAACGATGCGGCTCAGCGGCTCGGTGATGACGGTGCTGAGCGCGAAGACCGTGAAGATCCCGACGACGAAGATGACCAGGCTGAGGAGCGCGATCGTGGCGCGGCTCCGTTTGATCTCGGCGTTGAGGCGGTCGAGAGAGAGGCCGACGTAGATGAGCCCGACCCGCCGCCCGTTGTAGGTGACGGGGGACCTCACCTGGTAGATGCGGTCGTCCGGAGAGAAACCTCCCTCGGTCCGCGGCCGCGATGCGCCGGGCGGGAGGCCGGCCAGAACCCGGGGCGTCATCGCGATCTCCTGGAAGCCGGATCTTTCGGCGAGCTCGCGGTTGAACGCGGCCACCACGCTGCCGCCCTCGTCGAGAACGGCGCTGTAGACGAGGTCGGGGTTCTCGCGGACGGCGGCCAGGGACTCCTCGACGCCGGCCCGGTCTTCGAAGTAGAGCGCCGCGCCCGCGTTGAAGGCCGCCATATCCGTCAGGGTGTGCGCCTTCTCGACGACGGCGGTGACTGCCTGGCGTCTCAGGCGCACGGGCATGTCGATGAAGATCGCCAGCGAGACGAGGCCGATGAACCCGCTGATGACGGCGACGAGCTTCGTCCGCACGGTCCAGCGGGAGAACCCCTTCACGGGATGGTCCTCCGAGGCCCGTTCACTCGATCACCCGCGCGAGCTTCAGCAGCTTCGAGCTGAAGTCGGCCCCCTCGGCCAGATACGCGGTTCGGTTGATCAGGATCCTCGCGTCACCCCTATCCGACTCGAAGCCGACGGACAACCCGGATTGGACGTAGGCCGGAACCCCCGTGAACGTCAGGATCTTCCGCGCCCTCGTGAGCGAGACGATCGGGTCGAGGTCGAATCCGGGAAGCGGGCTCACGTACAGGATGTCGGGATTCGTTCGCGTGAATTGGGAAGCGAGATCCGCCGAGACGTCGATGAGCCCGAAGCGGACCGGCGGGGCCCGGCGGTCCGCCGTTCCCTTCTCGATCTCCGCGGCGAGCCCGTCCTTCACGGACCTCGAGTCCGGCGATTCCCGCCGGTAGACGATGCCGATCGTCAGAGCCTTTCGCGTCTCGAGAGGCCTGTTTCGCTCGGCCGTGAGCACCTTCAGGACGAGCTGGAACTGAGTCGCGATGGGAACCGGCGCCGGCTCACTCCCCGCCAGGGCGGCGGCCAGCGCCCAGCACGGGAAGCGGGGGTACGGCATCGGGGTGATCAAATTTTAGCACCCGGGTCATCGCAGCCGGGCGGACAGCAGCTTCCCCGCCATGACGAGCTGCCCGACGTGATAAGCGTTGTGGTCGAGGACGAGAAGGACCGACCTGAGATACGACTTCGCGCCGGCGTGCGGGATCGCCGCCGTCAGGTCGGGCACGCGTGCGAGGAAATCCTCCAACGCCTTCCGATCCGCGACGACCGCTGCCACGCTCTTTTTCCAGCTCGATGCCGCGGGCGGCTCCGGCGACTTCGGCCAGTAGTCGTCCGGCCAGGCCCCGGTGACGTAGTCGGGGTTCGTACAGAAGTCGAGGAGGTCGCGCTGCGCCAGCCGGATGTGCTCGAGAAGCTCCCAGGGCGAATGCTCGAAGCCGTGCGGCCTCCTGCCGCGGGCTTTCGCGGGGATCCTCCCGACGGCATCCTCGAACGTCAGGCGCGCTTCCCCCCAGGAGAGGGCATGGGAGAGGTGCTGCCGGATCGCGTCGTCGCTTGCGGTCATGAGACCTCCCTCATTTTCGGAGCAGCTTGAACGCGTGGTTCCAGGAGCCGGAGAGGACCCCGAACTTCACCCAGAGGACGCACATCGGCTCGAGAAGGCGGGCGCCGTCGAGCCCTCCGAGATCGATCGCGTTCCAGCCGAACGCGCGGCAGATCTCCGCCGCGGTCTTCCGCGCCCCCTCGTCGTTCCCGCAGAGGAACATGTCGGGAGGCCCGCCGGGGAACTGCGGATCGACCATGTGCGCGTTGCCGACGGTGTTGAAGACTTTCACGACGCGAGCGCCCGGCAGCCAGCGCTGGACCTGCTCGCCGCCCGAATCCGTGTGGCCCAGGGCGAGCTTCGGGGGCTGATTCGGCTCGAAGACGAGCGGGTTCGTCACGTCGAGGACGACCTTGCCCTCGAAGTTCCCGGTTCCCGCGAGCCGGAGCGCGCTTTCCGTCCCGCTCCACAGGGTCGCGAGGACGGCGATCTCGCCGAAGGCCGCCGCGTCGCGGAACGTCCCGGCCGAGCCCTTGGCGCCGTGCTTTGCCGCCCAGGCCGTCGTCTTTTCGTTTGCCGCTTCACGCGCCCCCAGCTTCACCTGGTGTCCGCGCGAGATGAAGCCGTTTCCGAGAGCCTGACCCACCTCGCCGCTGCCGAGAATTCCCACCTTCATGACCGGGTCCTCCGGCTGCCGAGAACGCAGCCGACGGCCCGGGAAATTCCGGGAGCGCGTGGATTTCTGGCCGCGGGGTCAGCCGGAAACGTCGTCGTACCCGAGATAGGCCTCGAGGACGTTCACCTCGTGCTCGAGGTCGGCGACCCGCTCCTCCATGATGTGCCGGAGGGAGACCATCCCGACCACCTTCCGCTCGTCGTCGAGAACCGGCAAGTGGCGGATATGGCGCTCCGTCATCGTCTCCGCCGCCTCCGCGTCGTCGTCGCCCCCCGTCGCCGAAACGACCGGCGACGTCATGACGGCCGAGACGGGCGTCACGGCCGGGTCCAGGCGCGCGAGGACGATCCTGTCGAGGATGTCGCGCTCCGAGAAGATCCCCACCATGTCTTCGCCCCGTAGCACGATCACGGCGCCGATCTGGTGTCTCACCATGGTTCTCACGGTGTCTTCGACGGTCATGTCCTCCGGGACGCTGACGACGGGTTTGGACGACTCCCTCAGAAGCTTGGTCATGACGGAACTCCTCCCGCAGGCTCGCGCCTGAAGTCAATCTGGGAGACCTCCCGGGCGCACTCCATGATGCAGGTGGCTCAGGGCGAACGAGCCGGCGTGCGTGAGCATCCCCGAAGCTCGCTGCGCGGCGGGACGGCTGTCAGCGGCGGTAGCCGCCCGGCCTCCGGTCCTTCAGCACCGGAAACTTCGCGCGCGCGTCGGCGACCTCGGCGGGGTCGACGTCGACGAGGAGGACGGTCTCGATCTCGGCGGCGCTCGCGAGCGTCTCTCCCCACGGCGAGATCACCGCGGAGTCGCCGGCGTGATGGAAGCCGTTGCCGTCGTCGCCCACGCGGTTGACGCCGGCGACGTAGCAGAGGTTCTCGACCGCTCGCGCCTTCAGGAGGAGCTGCCAGTGCGCGCGCCTTCGCTCGGGCCAGTTCGCGACGACCGCGAAGAGGTCGGTCCCGTCCGCCGCGAGGCGGAACGGCTCCGGGAAGCGCAGGTCGTAGCAGACCTGCGGCGTCACGCGCACGCCTTCGATCGTCCACGTCACGACGCTCTCGCCGGCCCCGAATTTCTCGTGCTCGCCCGCGAAGGAGAACGGATGGAGCTTCGTGTAGCGCGCGACGTCGCCGTCGGGCGAGACCCAGAGCGCGTTGTTTCGCGGCAGCGCCGAAGGCGTCCCGGCCGCGTCGCACGTCTCGGCGACGCCGGCGATGAGGTGGACCGAGAGCCCGCGCGCGAGGCCCTGCATCCAGCGCTCGGTGGGGCCGCCCGGAGGCTGGGCGATCTTCGCGCCGTCCAGGGAGAAGCCCGTCGCGAACATCTCCGGGAGGAGGGCGAGGTTCGCGCCGCCGTCGGCCGCGCGCTTGAGCAGCTTCGCCGCGCGGGCGTGGTTCGCCTGCCAGTCTTCCCAGGCGAGGTCCATCTGCAGCAGCGCGACGCGCACGGCGGGATTATGGACGCGGGGCCCTGGACGGGCCGGTATGATCGCGATGGGGAGCGGGGAGATCGCATGGCCACGAAGAAGGGCTCGTCCGTCGCAGACAAGTTCAACGAGGCGAAGGCGCGCGTGGAGAAGCTCGCGAGGCGCCCGTCCAACGACCAGCTCCTCGATCTCTACGCGTTCTACAAGCAGGCCACGGAAGGGGACGTCTCCGGCTCGCGGCCGGGGATGCTCGACCTCAAAGGCCGCGCGAAGTACGACGCCTGGGCCGGCCGGAAGGGTCTCTCCAGGGACGACGCGATGAAGAAATACGCCGCGCTCGTCGACAAGCTCGCCGCCGAGCTGGGGTGATGCCCGCGACCCTCTTCTCGAAGGTCTGGGACCTTCACGCGGTCCGCGAGCTGCCCACCGGTCAGACGCAGCTCTTCGTGGGCCTCCATCTCGTCCACGAGGTCACGAGCCCTCAGGCCTTCGAGATGCTGCGCGCGCGCGGCTGGAGCGTGCCGTTCCCGTCGCGCACGGTCGCGACCGTGGACCACATCGTCCCGACGGCGAGCCTCGCGCGGCCCTTCGCCGACGCGCGAGCCGAGGAGATGCTCACCTCGCTCCAGCAGAACTGCCGGGAGCACGGCGTCCCGCTGCACGATCTCGGCTCTCTCGAGCAGGGCATCGTCCACGTGATCGGTCCCGAGCTGGGGCTCACGCAGCCCGGCATGACCATCGCCTGCGGCGACAGCCACACGTCCACGCACGGGGCGTTCGGCGCGCTCGCGTTCGGCATCGGGACCTCGCAGGTGCGCGACGTCCTCGCGTCGCAGTGCCTGGCGCTGGACCCGCTGAAAGTGCGCCGCCTCGACATCGAAGGCAGGCTCCAGCCGGGCGTCTACGCGAAGGACGTCATCCTCGCGATCATCCGCCGGCTCGGCGTGAAGGGAGGCGTCGGACACGCGTACGAATACGGCGGCGAGGCCGTGTCCACGATGTCGATGGAAGAGCGGATGACGCTCTGCAACATGTCCGTCGAGGGCGGCGCGCGCGCGGGTTACGTGAACCCCGACGCGACGACGTTCGCGTACCTGAAGGGGCGCCCCGCGGCGCCCTCCGGGGCGGCTTGGGACCGCGCGATGGCCTGGTGGGCCTCGATGTCCTCGGACACCGACGCGCGCTACGACGACCGCGTGGCGCTGGACGCCGGCGCGCTCGAGCCGCACGTGACCTGGGGAATCAACCCCGGGCAGAGCGTGGGCGTGTCGGGCCGCGTCCCGAAAGCCTCCGACGAGGCGCCCGAGGCGCGCGCCCAGGTCGCCGAGGCGCTCGACTACATGGGCTTCTCCGGCGGCGAGGCGATCTCCGGCACGAAGATCGACGTCGCGTTCATCGGATCGTGCACGAACGGCAGGCTGTCGGACCTCCGCGAGGCGAGCCGCGTCGTGAAGGGCCGCCGGGTCGCGCCGGGCGTGAAGGCGCTCGTCGTCCCCGGCTCGAACGCGGTCAAGGCCGCCGCCGAGAAGGAGGGCCTCGACGCGATCTTCCGCGACGCGGGCTTCGAGTGGCGCGGAGCGGGCTGCTCGATGTGCCTCGCGATGAACCCGGACCGGCTCGAGGGACGGCAGGTGTGCGCGTCCTCGTCGAACCGCAACTTCAAGGGCCGGCAGGGAAGCCCGACCGGCCGCACGCTGCTGATGAGCCCCGCGATGGTCGCCGCGGCGGCGCTCGCGGGCGAGGTCGCCGACGTGCGGCCGATGCTCGGGGGCGCGCGATGACGCTTCCGGCGCTCCGCAGCGTCTCGGGCACCGCGCTCCCGCTCCTGGGCGACGACATCGACACCGACCGCATCATCCCCGCGCGCTTCCTCGTCTCGATCACGTTCGACGGGCTCGGGGCGCACGCGTTCGAGGACGACCGGAAGGCCGCGAAGGCGAAGGGACTGACGCACCCGTTCGACGATCCGCGCTTCCGGGGCGCGCGCATTCTCCTCGTGAACCGCAACTTCGGCTGCGGGTCTTCCCGTGAACACGCTCCGCAGGCGCTCGCGCGCGGCGGCATCAAAGCGGTCGTGGGCGAGTCCTTCTCGGAGATCTTCTTCGGGAACGCCGTCGCGATCGGCCTGCCGTGCGTGGCGCTGCCGCGGGAGGCGGTCGCCGAGCTGCAGGCTCTCGTGGAAGGTGCTCCGAAGTCCGCCCTCTCGGTCGATCTCGAGGCGAGAGCGCTGATCGCGGAGGGCAAGACGTTTCCCGTCTCGATCCCCGAGAACGCGCGCGAGGCGTTCCTGTCGGGGAACTGGGACGGGACGTCGATGCTCCTCGAGCGGTTCGAAGAGGTGGAGGCGCTCGCGCAGCGCCTCCCGTACGTGCACGATTTCGAGGTTCGAAGAGAACCCGCTTAGAAGGGTGACAGGGCTGGCATCGAGCCAGCCTGCCGTTCGAGCGGATTATTCCCTTCGAAGAAAAGACGCGCCGCGCGGTGCGCGGCGCGTGCTTGTAAGGCTACGAACCTACCGAATCATCATGGCTTGAAGACCGCGATCACGCCGGCGTGGTCGGACCCGAAGGGCGGCGTCTCGAAGAGGGGCGGCGAAAGGCCGCGGGCGGGGGCGATCACCAGCTCCGAGCTGACGACGTCCATGCCTTTCGAGAAGAAGAGGTCGATTCGCTCGAATGGCTCCGAAGCCGCGAAGAACGGCGGCGGGAGGCCGCCGCCCGGGAACTGGTCCTCGAGGAAAAGCGGCCAGGTGAGCCCGAGGTCTCTCCTGTGGTGGGTCGCCGGCCAGGTCTCCGCGTAGCCGGCCGCCTCGATGAGGCCGACGGTCGGCGTGTCGTCCACGAAGCCGCCGTGGTTCGCGTCGGAGTTGAAGTCGCCGCAGATCACGACGGGCATCCGCGTGTCGCCGAGAGCGTCGATCAGCTCCTGCGCCTGCGCGACCTGTACGTCGGTCGCTTCCGGAACGCCCGGCAATGGGGCTCTCCAGGTGGGTCGTGACGAAGCGGAAACGCTCGTCCCCCACGTGGACGTCGGCCGAGATCCAGCCCGCCGTGATCGTCAATCCGGCAAAGGGAAGCGCCGCGTCGAAGGTCCGCGAGCGGACGTTGGAGAGGTAGAAGCCGGGCCGGCGCAGGTCCGATCGGACGAGGACGGCGTTCCTGTCGGTGAACCGGAGCGCGCCGCCGATCTGGTCTCCGGGAAGAGCGAGGTCGGTCAGGCTGATCTCGGCGACTTTGTCATAGGGGACGCCGAGCTTCTTGAGCGCCGAGCGAAGCAGGTCGATGTTGTCGTAGAGGACGACTTCCGTTGCCGCCAGTGGGCTGGAACCGCCAAAGCGCGGCCTCCTGGAGCGCCACGATGTCAGGTCTCTCATGGGCGATCTGCTTGGCCAGCAGCCTTGCGCGCCCTTCGAAGTTGCTCGCCTGGAGCTCCAGGAAGGTGAGGTCCACCGCGGACTCGACGGGTATGGGGAGCTGCCCTGTGAGCGCCGCGATGATGTACGTCTGGTCCGTCCCGTCATCCATGTTCTGCGTCATGATCTTGACTGACGAATCCCGGTGGTGGCCGTCTGCGGCGGCCCAGCCGGCCACGGCGAAACTGAGAAGCGGCGAGGGCAAGGAACTTACGAAGCATGGGTTTCTCCTTGAGGACTTGGCGAAGTCCAGTGGGGTGGCGAGCGTCCGGGTTTGGACGAATCATCAGTTGTTCGACATGCGAGGCGATCTGTCCAAAGGTGGGGACTCTGAGCGGCCTGTCGCGATGATGCAGCTGAATCACGAGGAAAACATGGGCTCCGCCGGCCGGAGAGTCTTCAGGAATTTGCCGGGTTTTGATGGTATTCGGGCGAGATCTCCCCCAGAAAGATCCTGAAAAACCCTGAAGACTTTCCGCGGCGGCTGAACCCAGATTCAGTGTCGGAATGGGGTTCGGCGTTCACGTGCAGGACGGAACGTCCGGAAAGGAGCCACACATGAAACGATCTTTCGTTACCTCGCGCCACGCCCTTTGCCTCGCCCTCACCGTTCTGGCTGCACTCTTCCTTCCCGCGTGCAACAAGAGCCTCGGGACGTGGGACTTCTCCGGCCCGCTCGACGTGTCATGGACCATGCTTCGGGTCCACGTTCAGAATTCGGCTTCCTCGGAGATTCTCATTTCGTATCAGGGAGGTACGGCGCTGTCTGCTCCGGCAGGCCAGACCGTCTATCTGACCCCATACACTTCCTATAGTGCCCTTCCGAGCTCGGACTCGTTCCTGATCCAGCGACAGTCCGTGACGCTCGCCCGCGTCTCTTTCCAGCCCCTGCACTATCCCGACAAGAAAGGCGACGTGAAGGACACGACGATCGTGATCGGGGAACCTTCCCCGGGTTTGTTCACCGCGATCTCGGCGGACCCGGACTGGATTCGAATCGTTTCCGTGACCCCGGTGCCGTGACGAAGATCAAAGATGCACATCCGGGCCCGTCAGCGTTCCGCGGCGGCGCGGGTCCCGCGCACCATGTCGAGGAAGGCGTGAGCGGAGTTGCCGAAGTTTCCGGCGGATCGGTAAACGAGCCGGAGATCGCGCGGGCGGCGCAGCTCGGGGAGGAGCGTCGCCGCGAGGCGGCCGGCCTCGATCTCCGAGAGCGCCGTGCGCCGGGGAAGCAGCGCGACGCCCATGCCGCGCTCGACGGCGCGCTTGACGCCGTCGAGGCTGGGCAGGGACACCTTGATGTTCAGGGCGACGCCGCGCTCGGCGTACCTGCGGAGCACCCGCTCGCGGGCGGGCGACGGGTCGCTGTGCGCGATGACGGTCGCCCGGCCGAACTCCTCGAGCGTCACGCGGCTCATCTTCGCGAAAGGGTGCTTCGGGTGCGAAAGCACGACGAGCTCGTCCGAGGCGAGGACGACCGTCTTCAGGCCCTTCTCCGAGGGGACGAACGTCACGACGCCGAAGTCGAGCGCGGCCCCGAGAACCTCGACGCCGATCAGGCGCGAGGGCGAGCGCTTCACGTCGAACTCGACGCCGGGGTGCGCGTCGCGAAAGCGCGCGATGAGCGGAATGAGGACCTCGACGCCGGACTCGTTCGCGCCGATCACGACGCGGCCGCGCTTCATGTCCTTCAGATCCCGGACGGCCCGCTCGGCTTCCTCCGCCACGTTCAGGACGCGCTCGGCGTAGTCCTTCAGCGTGCGCCCCGCCTCCGTGAGACGGGCTTCGCGCGTCGTGCGGTCGAAAAGCGCCTCGCCGAGGTCCGTCTCGAGACGGCGCACGGCCTGGCTCACCGCGGACTGCGTCCGGAAGAGCCGGACGGCCGCGCGGGAGAAGCTGTGCTCCTCGGCGACCGTGAGAAAGACCCTGAGGGAGAAGATGTCCATAAGTCTTTCTTATATTAGCAGCAGAAAAATTAGTTTGACTGAAATAGCCCGGCGCGCTCAAATACGCCCCGTGAACAGCCGCGTCCTCGTTCTGCTCGTCATTAACGTCCTCGTCCTTGAGACGAGCGGGGTGCAGGCCGGCTGACACGAGAAAACATCGAACAGCCGCCCCGCACCCCGCAAGGGGGCGGGGCGTTTTTTTTTGCCCGGGGAGCGGGAAGGGAAAGGAGATCGAAGAGGCCATGAGGAGCGACGCCATGAAGAAGGGGCCGGCCCGGGCGCCCGCGCGCGCGATGCTGCGCGCCACGGGTCTGACGCCCGAGGAGATCGCCCGCCCGCTCGTGGCCGTCGTCCATTCCTGGACGGACCTCGGCCCCTGCAACGCGTCCCTCCGCGCCCTCGCCGAGGAGGTCAAGGCGGGCGTCCGCGAGGCCGGCGGAACGCCTTTCGAGTTCGGCACGATCGCCATCTCCGACGGCATCTCGATGGGGACGGACGGGATGCGGGCGTCCCTCGTCTCGCGCGAGGTGATCGCCGACTCCATCGAGCTCGCCGTCATGGGCCACGCGCTCGACGCCGTCGTCGCGCTCTCGGGCTGCGACAAGACGATTCCCGGCTCCGCCATGGCGCTCGCGCGCCTCGACCTTCCCTCCGTCGCGCTGTACGGCGGGTCGATCGAGCCCGGGCGCGTGAACGGGAAGGACGTCACGATCCAGGACGTCTTCGAGGCCGTGGGCGCGCACTCGGCGGGCAAGCTCTCCGACGCGGGGCTGTGCGACGTCGAGGCCGGAGCCTGCCCCGGCGCGGGCGCCTGCGGCGGCCAGTTCACCGCGAACACGATGGCGACGGCGCTCACGTTCCTCGGGATCTCTCCGATGGGCGCGAACGACGTCCCCGCGACGGACCCCGCGAAAGCCGCGGTCGCGCGCGCCGCCGGCCGGCTCGTCATGCAGCGCCTCGCGGACGGCCTCACGCCGTCGAAGATCCTCACCCGCGCCGCCTTCGAGAACGCGATCACGTCCGTCGCCGCCACCGGCGGCTCGACGAACGCGGTCCTCCATCTCCTCGCGATCGCGCGCGAGGCCGGCGTGCCGCTCGTCCTCGACGACTTCGACGCGATCGCGTCCAAAACGCCGATCTTCGTCGACCTGAAGCCGGGCGGACGCTTCACGGCGCCCGACCTCTCCCGCGCGGGCGGCTCGCGCCTGATCGCGAAGCGGCTCGAAGACGCCGGCCTCCTGAAGGGCGCGACGACGGTCACGGGCCGGTCGATCCAGGAAGAGGCCGACGAGGCCGTCGAGACTCCCGGGCAGGAGGTCGTGCGCGACCTCGCCCGGCCGCTCAAGAAGACCGGCGGGCTCGCGATCCTGCGGGGCTCGCTCGCGCCCGAGGGCTGCGTCGTGAAGCTCGCGGGGCACGAGCGCCTGAAGCACAGCGGCCCCGCGCGCGTTTTCGACGGCGAGATCGCTGCGTTCGAAGCCGTCGAGCGCCGGCAGATCCGCCCGGGCGACGTCGTCGTGATCCGCTGGGAAGGCCCGAAGGGCGCGCCCGGCATGCCGGAGATGCTGGCCGTCACGGCGGCGCTCGTGGGCCAGGGCCTCGGCGAGACGGTCGCCCTCGTCACCGACGGCCGCTTCTCGCGGCGCGACGCACGGCCTCATGGTCGGACACGTCTCGCCCGGAAGCGGCGGCCGGCGGCCCGATCGCGTTCCTGAAGGACGGCGACCGCGTGACGCTCGACGTCACCGCCCGCCGCCTCGATCTCGAGGTCGGCGACGAGGAGCTGGCCGCGCGGAAGCGCTCGTACCGCGCCCCGTCGCCGCGCGCGACGACGGGCGTCCTCGCGAAGTACGCGCGCCTCGTCTCCTCGGCCTCCGAGGGCGCGGTGACGAGCCCTGTCGCGCCTCGAGCTTCCTCAACCGGCGTGCCCGCGCCCGAGCGGGCGGGGGTGACCGCGTGAGTGCCCAGTTTCAGCCTGCCGCCCAGTTCCAGCCCCGCGAGAAGACGCGCGTGCGTGCCGCGAACGCGATGGCCGCCGAGCTCGTCGCGCAGGGCGTGACGCACATCTTCGGCCACCCCGGCGGCGCCTCGCTGCCGCTCTACGACGCGCTTCTGCAGGCGCCCATCACGCACCTCCTCATGCGGCACGAGCAGTGCGCGGCGCACGCCGCGCAGGGCTACGCCCGGGCCACGGGCCGGCCGGGCGTGTGCCTCGCGACGTCGGGCCCCGGCGCCACGAACCTCATCACGGGTCTCGCCGACGCCATGCTCGACTCCACGCCCGTCGTGGCGCTCACGGCCCAGGTCGCGACGCCGCTCCTCGGCCGCGACGGCTTCCAGGAGGCCGACATCCTCGGCATGACGGCGCCGGTCACGAAGCACAACTGGCTCGTCCTCGACCCGCAGGAGCTTCCGGGCACGGTGCGCGAGGCCTTCCGCCTCGCCGCCTCCGGGCGGCCGGGCCCCGTCCTCGTGGACGTGCCGCGCGACGTGCTGCAGGCGGAGATCGAGTGGGAGGCGGGCACTCCCGCCGCGACGCTTCCTCCGAGGCGCGCGGACCCAGTCGGCCTCCGCCGCGCGGCGTTCGCGATCTCGAACGCGAAACGCCCGATCCTCTACGTGGGCGGCGGCGTCATCTCCTCCGGGGCGTCCGCCGAGGTGCGCCGCCTCGCGAAGAAGACGCGCATCCCCGTCACGACGACGCTCATGGGGAAGGGCGCCTACCCCGAGACGGACGCGCTGTCCGTCGGCATGCTCGGCATGCACGGCACGGCCTACGCGAACTGGGCGATGAACGGCAGCGACCTCATCATCGCCGTGGGCGCGCGCTTCGACGACCGCATCACGGGCAAGCTCGCCACGTTCGCGCCGCACGCGAAAGTCGTCCACGTCGACATCGACGAGGTCGAGATCGGCAAGAACCGCAAGGCCGATTACCCGCTCCACGGCGACGCGCGGGCGGTCCTCCAGCAGCTTCTGCCGCTCGTCGGCGCTCCCGACACGGCGGAGTGGTGGAAGGAGATCGAGGCGCTGGAAGGCGAAGGCGCCGCTCAGGTACCGGCAGGAAGGCGACGCCATCCTCCCGCAGTTCGCGATCGAGCGGCTCTGGCGGCTCACGCGCGACCTCGCCCGATCCTCACGACGGACGTCGGCCAGCACCAGATGTGGGCCGCGCAGTTCTGGAAATGCGACGAGCCCGGCAGGTTCATCACGTCCGGCGGGCTCGGCACGATGGGCTTCGGCCTGCCCGCGGCGCTCGGCGCCCAGTGCGGGCGGCCGGACCGCCTCGTCATCAACCTCAACGGCGACGGCAGCTTCCAGCAGACGATGCAGACGCTCGCGACGGCCGTGGAAGCCCGCCTGCCGCTCAAGATCGTCGTCATCGACAACCAGGGCCTCGGCATGGTGCGGCAGTGGCAGGACCTGTTCTACGACCGGCGTTTCTTCTCCGTGGCGCTGAAGAACCCCGACTTCGCGAAGCTCGCCGAGGCCTTCGGCGCCGTGGGCTTCACCGCGCGGCGGCCCGACGAGCTGGACGCCGTGTACGAGAGGGCCCTCGCCGTCACGGGAGGCCCCGCGCTCGTCCACGTCATCACCGATCCAACCGAGAACTGCTTCCCGATGTGGCCCGCCGGCCAGTCCATCGACACGATGGTCGTCGAGGACCCGAAGTACGCCGCGAAGAGCACGAAGAAGAAGAGCTGAGAAAGAAACGTTCAGAGAGAACGAACAGGAAGAGGAACGGCAATGGAACAGACCTTCGAAATCACGGTGAACGACGCTCCCGGCCTGTTGGCGAGGGTGGAGGCGATCTTCCGCCGGCAACGCGCGCCCATTCGCAGTTTTTCCTTCGAAGGGAAGAACGGGCGGGCGGCGCATCTCACGATCACCGCCTTCGCAACGAGCGAGAGCGCCAGTCTTCTCAGAAAGCAGCTGTTCCGCCTCGTGGACGTGCACGCCGTCGCCGATTCCAGCCAGGCGGCGGGCCTTCGCACCGTCCGAATCCTCATTCACGTTCAAGGAAAAAACAGCCTGACGAAGAGAAAGTGGCAAGCAGGAATCGAACGGGCGTCGCGATTGCCCTATTCACCTTCTAAGAAAAACAGGGTCACACGAGCCGAGAAGGCAGCACGAAGCAGAACGGGAGCAGAACGAAAATGGCCACGATCTGGTACGACAAGGACGCCGACATCTCCCGCCTCAAGGGGCGGACGGTGGCGATCATCGGGTACGGCAGCCAGGGGCACGCGCACGCGCTGAACCTCAGGGACAGCGGCGTCTCCGTGGTCGTCGGGCTGCACGCGACGTCGAAGTCCGCCGCGAAGGCGAAGGCGGACGGCCTGACCGTGCTGGGCGTGGACGAGGCCGCGCAGCCGCGCGGACATCGTCATGATCCTGACGCCCGACACCGGACAGAAGAAGCTCTACGACTCGTCCATCGCGCCGCACCTGTCGGCCGGGAAGACGCTCATGTTCGCGCACGGCTTCAACATCCGCTTCGGACAGATTCGGCCGCCCGCCGACGTGGACGTCTCGATGGTCGCCCCGAAGGCGCCGGGCCATCGCGTGCGCGAGCTGTTCCAGGAAGGCGAGGGCACGCCCGCGCTCCTCGCGGTCGAGCAGAACGCGAGCGGCCACGCCCGCGAGGACGCGCTCGCCTATGCGAAGGCGCTCGGCGCGACGCGCGCCGGAGTGCTCGAGACGACCTTCGCCGAGGAGACCGAGACGGACCTCTTCGGCGAGCAGGCGGTCCTCTGCGGCGGCACGTCCGCGCTCGTGAAGGCCGGCTTCCAGACGCTCGTCGACGCGGGCTACCAGCCGGAGGTCGCGTACTTCGAGTGCCTGCACGAGCTGAAGCTCATCGTGGACCTCATGTACCGCGGCGGCCTGAACTACATGCGCTACTCGATCAGCGACACGGCCGAGCACGGCGACTACACGGCCGGCCCGCGCATCGTCACCGAGGCGACGCGCGGCGAGATGAAGAAGATCCTCCAGGAGATCCAGGACGGCGTCTACGCCGAGAAGTGGATCGACGAGAACCGGAACGGGCGCCCCGAGTTCGAGGCGACCCGCGAGAGGGAGAAGAACCAGCTCATCGAGAAGGTCGGCGTGGAGCTGCGCGCGAAGATGCCGTTCCTGAATCCCGTCGTCGTGGACAAGGTGGCCTGAGATGAGCGACCAGGAGCCTCCCGTTCCGGCCCGCATCACGATCTTCGACACGACGCTGCGCGACGGCGAACAGGCGCCGGGCTTCTCGATGCGCGAGGCCGAGAAGGTGCGCCTCGCGCGGAAGCTCGACGCCCTCGGCGTGGACGTGATGGAAGCGGGCTTCCCGATCGCCTCCGACGACGACTTCAACTCCGTCCGCGCCGTCGCGCGCGAGGTGCGGCGCCCCGTCATCGCGGCGCTCGCGCGCTCCGTGGACGCCGACATCGACCGCGCCGCGGCGGCCCTGGAGGGCGCCGCACCGCCCGCGCATCCACACGTTCATCGCGACGTCCGACCTCCACCTCGAGCACAAGCTCCGGATGTCGCGCGCCCAGTGCCTCGACCACGCGGCGGCCGCCGTCCGCCGGGCGCGCCGCCACGTGAGCGACGTGGAGTTCTCGGCCGAGGACGCGACGCGCAGCGATCCCGACTTTCTCGTCGCCGTCGTCGAGGCGGTCGTCGAGGCCGGCGCGACCACCGTGAACCTTCCCGACACGGTCGGCTACGCGACGCCGGACGAGATCGCCCGCTTCTTCCGGACCGTGCGCGCGCGCGTGAAGGACGCGGACCGCGTCGTCTTCTCGGCGCACTGCCACAACGACCTCGGCCTCGCGGTGGCGAACTCGCTCGCCGCGCTGGAGGGCGGCTGCCGCCAGCTCGAGTGCACCGTGAACGGCATCGGCGAGCGCGCCGGGAACGCGTCCCTCGAGGAGATCGTCATGACGCTCCGCGTGCGGCCCGACAAGCTGCCGTTCACGACCGGCATCGTGACGCCGGAGCTCTTCTCGGCGAGCCAGCTCCTCGCCGAGATCACGGGCGAGAGCGTCCAGTCGAACAAGGCCATCGTGGGCCGGAACGCCTTCGCGCACGAAGCCGGCATCCACCAGGACGGCATCCTCAAGGACCGGCGGACGTACGAGATCATGCGCCCGGAGGACGTCGGCGTCCCGCAGACGACGCTCGTCCTGGGCAAGCACTCCGGGCGTCACGCGCTGAAGAACCGCTGCGCGGCGCTCGGGATCGAGCCCACGCGCCTCGAGCTGGACGAGCTCTACAAGCGGATGATCGCGCTCGCGGACCGGAAGAAGATCGTGCGCGACGACGACCTCTTCGACCTCTGGAGCGCGATGAAGCGCGTCGCGCCGCGCGCGAAGGCGCCCGTGCTGCGCCTCGTCCGCGAGGAGGCCGCGCCCGCCGAAGAAGCGGGCTACGGGCACGGGGTCTGACTTGGGACGACGCGCGCGCATCGCGGTCCTCCCCGGGGACGGAATCGGCCCCGAGGTGACGGCTGCGGCGCTGACGGTCCTCAAGGCCGTCGCCGCGCGCTTCTCTCACGACTTCGTCCTTTCGGAGTGGCCGATCGGCGCGATCGCGATGCGCACGAAGGGCGCTCCGCTTCCCGAGGAGACGCTCGCGGCCTGCCGCGACGCCGACGCGGTGCTCCTGGGCGCCGTCGGCGATCCCGCGTACGACCTCGCTCCGCGTGACAAGCGCCCGGAGGCCGGGCTCCTCGAGATCCGCAAGGCGCTCGGCCTCTACGCGAACATCCGGCCCGCCCGCGTCTACAAGGGCCTCGAAGGCGCGGGCCCGCTCAAGCCGGAGATCGCCCGCGGCGTCGACCTCGTCGTCGTGCGCGAGCTGACGGGCGGGCTCTATTTCGGGACGCCGCGCGCGCTGGATCTCGCGGCGGGAACGGCCGTGAACACGCTGCCGTACACGCGGCCCGAGGTCGAGCGCATCGCCGAGGTGGCGTTCCGCCTCGCGAGGGGCCGCCGGAAGAAGGTCACGTCCGTCGACAAGTCCAACGTCCTCGAGACGTCGCAGCTCTGGCGCGCGGTCGTGACCGACGTCGGCGCGCGGCATCCGGACGTCGTCCTCGAGCACCAGCTCGTCGACTCCTGCGCGATGAACCTCGTCCTTTACCCGTCGGCCTTCGACGTCGTCGTCACGGAGAATCTCTTCGGCGACATCCTGTCGGACGAGGTGGGCGCGCTCGTGGGCTCGCTCGGGCTCCTGCCCTCGGCGAGCCTCGGCGACGGCCCGGGCCTCTTCGAGCCGGTGCACGGCTCGGCGCCCGCGCTCGCGGGGCGGGACATCGCGAATCCGATCGGCGCGATCGCGACGGCCGCGATGCTCCTCGCGGACGGGCTCGGCCTCCTGGAGGAGGCCGCGGCGGTCCACCGGGCGATCGAAGCGGTTCTCGAAAAGGGCGCGCGCACGGCGGATCTCGCGCCGCGCGGCACCCGCGCGCTCGTCGACGCGCGACATGGCGCGGGCGGTGGCCGAGGCGATCCCGGCTCGCGTGGCGGTCTGAACGGAGGAAGTCATGGGGATGGAATCGAAGACGATCTGGCTGAACGGGGAGTTCGTCGACTACGAGAAGGCGACTCTCCACTTCCTCACGCCCGGCCTGCATTACGGCATCGGCGTCTTCGAGGGCATCCGCTGCTACGGGACGGCCGGCGGGCCGGCGATCTTCCGCCTGAAGGAGCACATCGCGCGCTTTTTCCACTCGGCCTTCTGCCTCGGCTTCCGGGAGCTTCCGTTCTCCGAGGAGCAGATCGTCGAGGCCTGCGCCGAGCTCGTCTCCCGCAACGGGTTCGACGACTGCTACATCCGGCCGCTCCTCTATCTCGCGAGCGGCGGCTCCGGCGGCGGCTGGAACCTGAACCTCGACGGCGGCTCGCCGGCCATCGGCATCGCCGCGTGGGAGTGGAAGAACTACCTCGGGGCCGAGGCCCTCGAGAAAGGCGTGCGCGCGAACGTCTCGTCCTTCACGCGCCACCACCCGAACGTCACGATGACGAAGGCCAAGATCAGCGGCAGCTACGCGAACAGCTTTCTCGCGAAGACCGAGTCGGTGCGGCTGGGCTTCGACGAGGCCATCATGCTCGACCCGCAGGGCTACGTGGCCGAATGCACGGGCGAGAACCTCTTCCTCGTGAAGAACGGCACGATCGTCACGTCGCCGTCGGCGCCCATCCTGGAGGGCATCACGCGCGACGCGCTCGTCACGCTCGCGGGCGACCTCGGCATCCCGGTCGTCGAGCGGCCCGTCTCGCGCGACCAGCTCTACACCGCGGACGAGGTCTTCGTGTGCGGCACGGCGGCCGAGTGCATCGCGCTCCGCGAGATCGACTTCCGCAAGATCGGCCGGGGCACGGCGGGCCCCGTCACGCGCAAGCTCCAGAAGGTCTTCCACGCCGCCGTCAAGGGCGAGCATCCGCGCTCGAACGAATGGTGCACGTGGGTCCGCGAGGAGGCGGCGCTCCCCGCCCCCGCGCGATTCGTCCGCGGACGGCACCGCTGAGCCGTTCGGCCGCGCCGGCGCGACGGGCTGCCGCGAAGACGGGCGAGGAATACCTCGAGCGGATTCTCTCGGCGCGCGTCTACGACGTCGCGGTGGAGACGCCGCTCGAGGCCGCTCCTCTCCTGAGCAGGAGGACGGGCAACACGGTCCTGCTCAAGCGCGAGGACCTGCAGCCCGTCTTCTCCTTCAAGCTGCGCGGCGCGTACAACAGGATGTGCCGGCTGACGCGCGCCGCGCTGAAGCGCGGCGTGATCGCGGCCTCGGCGGGCAACCACGCGCAGGGAGTGGCGCTCGCGGCGGAAAAGCTGGGCTGCTCGGCCACGATCGTCATGCCGGTCACGACGCCGCGCATCAAGGTGGACGCCGTGGCCGCGCGCGGCGCGCAGGTCGTCCTGACGGGCGACTCGTACGACGAGGCGTACGCCGAGGCGCGGCGCCTCGCCCGAAAGGGCGGAAGACGTTCGTCCACCCGTACGACGATCCCGACGTCATCGCCGGGCAGGGGACCGTCGGGATGGAGATCCTGAGGCAGCGGCCCGCCGGGATCGACGCCGTCTTCGTGGCCGTGGGCGGCGGCGGGCTCATCGCCGGCGTCGCGGCGTGGGTGAAGAGGCTCAGCCCGAGGACCCGGGTGATCGGCGTCGAGCCCGTGGACGCGGACGCCATGAGCCGTTCGCTGAAGGCGGGCCGGAGGGTCCGGCTGCGGAAGGTCGGCCTCTTCGCGGACGGCGTCGCCGTCCGGCAGGTGGGCCGCGAGACGTTCCGCCTCTGCCGCGACCTCGTGGACGAGATCGTCCTCGTGGACACGGACGCCATCTGCGCGGCCATCAAGGACGTCTTCGAGGACACGCGCTCCATCCTGGAGCCGGCCGGCGCGCTTTCCGTGGCCGGACTGAAGGCCTGGACCGAGCGCCACCACGCGAAGGGCCGGACGCTCGTCGCGATCGCCTGCGGCGCGAACATGAACTTCGACCGGCTTCGCCACGTGGCCGAGCGGGCCGAGCTGGGCGAGCGGCGCGAGGCGATTCTCGCCGTGACGATTCCCGAGCGGCCGGGCAGCTTCCGCGAGTTCTGCGCCGTCGTCGGGCCGCGCAACATCACCGAGTTCAACTACCGTTACGCCGACCCGAAGCGCGCGCACGTCTTCGTGGGAGTCGAGGTCGAGAACCAGGGGCAGACCCGGTCGCTCCTCGCGGCGCTGCGGCGCCGCCGCCTGCCGGCGCGCGATCTCTCCGACAACGAGATGGCCAAGCTCCACGTCCGCCACCTCGTCGGAGGGCGCGCGCCGCTCGCCCACGACGAGCGGCTCTTCCGGTTCGAGTTCCCCGAGCGCCCCGGCGCCCTGCTCAAGTTCCTGAACCGCATGCGGGGCGGCTGGAACATCAGCCTCTTCCACTACCGCAACCACGGGGCCGACTACGGCCGGGTGCTCGCGGGCATCCAGGTCCCCCGGAAGGACGACGCGAAGTTCCGGCGATTCCTGAGAGAGCTGGGCTACCGGTACTGGGACGAGAGCGCCAACCCCGCGTACCGGCTCTTCCTGGCGTGAACATGGCCGACTCCGGGCAGGATCCGGCGGGCGCCGGAGGTCGCGGGAAAGAACCGCCTGCTAGTGATCGTTCTTGATCTCGGCGAGAGTCGCGAGGGCGGAGACCTCGCGGATTTGCCGGACTTCGAGCCTCAATCCCCGGCCCTCGGCGTATCGCGACGCGGCTTCGATCGCGTTCAGAAGAGACGCTGGAAGCTTCCGGGCGTGCGCCGCGGCGACGGCTTTCTCGCCCAGTGCGAACGACACGAGGAAGTGACCCTTGCGAGGAGTCATGTAGAGGATGACGCGGCCCCTGCGCTTCAGTCGCAGGCCCCAGCCGGTGACTTCGCTCGTGAAGCCCCAGACCGGCAAGATCTGGTCGATACGCGCGGTGACCAGCTCGATGAGGCGGGCCCAGGCATCGTGTGCCTTGCCGAGGACGAACCGAAGGTCGTCGTCGGTGGGCTGATGGGCCTTGTCGGCGAACGCGCTGAGTGCCACGGAGCTCATGATGACACCCAGTCACGCACGGCGGCATGCCGAAGGCGGCAGGACACCCGGGACGCGGACGCAGCGGATCAACGGGAGGAATCTCTCAGAACGGACAGGAACGCCCCCACGAAGACCGCGATTCCCAGCAGCGCGAGGCCGATCTCCCAGGGCTCTCTCCCCTCGAGGATGTCCCCTCCTCTCCCCGCGAAGAGCCCGACGAACAGCACCGCCCCCGCCCAGAGCAGCAGCAGAAATCGCATTTTTCGTGCGATGCGCCGCCGGAGATCGGGAAGGAAGAGGAGCACGAGCGGCGCCCCGACCATGAGGCTCAGCAGCACCGCGCGCTTCACGGGCGCGATGTTAGCGACATGCCGGGACTATGCAAAAGGAGCCGGCTCGTCCCGGCCGAGGGCGCGCGCCGCGGCTGACGAAGGTCCGTCGTCGATGAGGTCGACGTGGAAGCGCGAGAGGCGCATTGCGGCGTACATCGGCCGCGCGTCCCGCTCGGTCTCGAGCGCCCAGGCCGCGTGCTCGACGAGGAGCGCCGTCTCGAGCGCGAGCCCGAGCGTGAGCGCGAGGCGCCGCGCTCCGGCCTCGAGGCTTTCCGGGTCCTTCGCCTCCGCGAGCCAGCTTCCGCGCGTGACGCACCGCCGCCCGGGCCCGGTCGCCCGCGGCGGCCAGAGCCGGGTGCGTGACGCCCCGAAGGGCCCGGTCGACTTCGGCGGCGAGCGGCGCGAGGCCGCCCGTCTTCGCGGCCGCGCGCAGGAGGTCCAGCGAGAGCACGTTCGTGGTTCCTTCCCAGATCGGCAGCACCTGCGCGTCGCGAAGGAGGCGGGGGAGGCCGGTGTTCTCGACGTACCCGGCTCCGCCGAAGCACTCCAGGGTCTCGCTCGCGACGGAGACGACCTGTTTTCCGGTCGTCAGCTTGACGATCGGGGTCAGAAGGCGGAGGAGGGCGGCTTCGCGCTCATCGAGCTCTCCGACTTCGTCGCGCCCGACGAGCTCGACGGCGCGGAACGCGAGGTGGAACGCCCCTTCGAACACGGCCTGGAGGTCGGCGAGCGTCTCGAGGTGGAGAGCCTTTTCCGCGAGAGGGGCGCCGAACGCCACGCGCCGCCCGGCGTAATCGCGCGCCAGAGCGAGCGCGCGGCGCATCCCGGCGATTGCCCCCACGGCGTTCCACATCCGCGTGATCGTCAGCATGGGCGCGATGTTCTTGACGCCGTCGGAAAGGCCCATCACGGGCGCGGCGATCGCTCCGTTCAGGAGGAGCTCGGCCGTCGGGACCATGCGGGTTCCGAGCTTGTCCTTCAGCCGGAGGATCTCGATTCCGTTCGGAGCGCCGGTTGCGTCGCGCGCCTCGACGTAAAAAAGAGCGAGGCCGCTCCCGCCCGGCGGGTTTCCCTCGGGCCGTCCGAGCGTGAGTGCCATCTCGGAGCTCGTGGCCGAAGTGAACCACTTCGTGCCGAAAAGCCGCCAGCCCTCGGGTGTGCTCCTCGCGACCGTCTCCGACAGGCCCACGTCGGAGCCGCCGGTCCGCTCCGTCATCCACTGTCCCGAGGTCCACGCCTGCGACGGATCGCGGCTCGTCAGGCGCGGGCAGGCGCGCTCTTTCAGCTCGAGGTTGCCGGAGACGATCAGCGTCCGCGCGGCGCCGTCCGTCATCGCGAGGGGGCAGCTGTAGACGCCGGAAGACGGCTCGAGCAGATACGCGAGCGCCATCTGCGGAAGGCGCGAAAGCGCGCCCCACGGCCGCTCGTACGCGAGCGCGATGAGCCCCATCCGGGCGGCGAGCGGCGCCGCTTCCTTCCAGAGACGCGTCGGCTCGATGTGGTCGATCCGCCGTCCCCACGCGTCCCAAGCGGTGAACGTCGGGACGGCGTCGGGCTCGGCGAGGAGGAGGTCGTACAGGGGCCCGGCCGCGAGAGCGCCCATCTCGCGGAGCTCGGGCTCGACGGCCCGAAGAGCCTCGCGAGGGAGCTTCCGGGCGAGGAAGCTCCTCAGGACCCGGTCGTCGTCGTACTGGTTCGCGAGGCGAGGCGGGTCCTGGAAGATGGCGCCCTCAGTGGGCGGGGATTCCGCGGTCCCGGTCCACCTGCAGGACCGAATGGTGTCGCCCGTAGCTGAAATAGATGACGAGTCCGATGAGCAGCCAGCCTCCGAGGCGCCACCAGTTCCCCGTCGGGAGGGAGAACATCAGGAGGAGGCACATCAGAATGCCCATGATCGGCACGAAGGGGACCCAGGGGCAGCGGAAGGGCCGCTCGGCCCGCGGATTCGTTCGGCGCATGATCAGCACGGCTCCGCAGACGATCACGAACGCGAGGAGCGTCCCGATGTTCGCCAGATGCAGGAGGAAGTCGATCGGGGCGAAGCCCGCGCCGACCGTGACGAAGAGCCCGATGGCGATCGTCGACTTCCAGGGGGTCCGGAACTTCTCGTGGACGGCGCCGAAGAAGTCATGGGACACGAGGCCGTCGCGCGCCATCGCCAGAAAGACGCGCGGGCCGCTCAGCATCATGACGAGCAGCACGGACGTGATGCCCGCGACGCCGGCCGTGGCGATGATGCCCTCGGCCCAGCCGATGCCCTTTTGCTGGAACGCGCGGCTCACGGGCGCATTGATGTCGATCTCGTTGTACTTGACCATTCCGGTCAGCACCGCGACGACCGCGATGTACAGCACGGTGCAGATGATGAGCGACGCGACGATCCCGATCGGCACGTCACGCTTCGGGTTCCGGGCCTCCTCGGTGTGCGTGGAGACCGAGTCGAAGCCGATGTAGGCGAAGAAGATGATCGCCGCGCCCGCCAGCATCCCGATCGGCGCGCCGCCCGGGTCGGTCTGGCCGGCCACGTGGTAGCCGAAGAATTTGATGCCCGTCCATCCGAAGGGCGCGAACGGGTGCCAGTTCGCCGTATCGATGAAGAACACGCCGACGCCGATCACGAACAGCACGGCGGCGAGCTTGATCATCACCATCGCGGCGTTGAAGGAGGCGCTCTCCTGGATTCCCTTCACGAGAATCGCCGTGACGATCGCGACGATGATGATCGCCGGGAGATTGACGACGGAGCCGGTCGACAGGAATTTCCCGACGGTCGCGTCGTAACGCCACGGCGACTCACGGAAGAGGAGCGGAAGCTGGTATCCCAGCTTCGCGAGCACGTTCTGGAAGTAGCCGGACCAGCCCGTCGCGACCGTCGCGCTGCCCACCGCGTACTCGAGCACGAGGTCCCATCCGATGATCCAGGCGAAGAGCTCTCCCATCGTCGCGTAGGCGTACGTGTACGCCGAGCCGGCGACCGGCACCATCGACGCGAATTCGGCGTAGCAGAGCGCCGCGAAGATGCACGTGACGCCGGCGACGACGTAGGAAAGCATGATCGCCGGGCCTCCGACGTTGTGCGCCGCCGCCCCCGTCGCCACGAAGATGCCGGCGCCGATGATCGCCCCCACCCCCAGGCTCGTGAGCTGCACCGGACCCAGAATGCGACGGAGACGGTCTTCGCTCTTCATCTCCTCGATGAGGCGTGCCATGGATTTCGTCGCAAAGAGCGGGTTCTGAGGCACGATTCGCCCTCCTGTCCGCATCGCGCGGCGCCGGATTGTTTCGGCGGAAGATACACCAGAGGCCGCTTAGAATGTCGACCAGAGGGAGCACGCATGACGGTTTCTCACCCGCCGGCCCTCGCGCCGGGCGCCATCGCGGACGAGTTCCGCTCCAGAGCTCAAGACCTACGGGACGAAGACGCCCATCGCGGGCGTGAAGATCCACCGCCTTTCGCGCCACGTGGACGACCGCGGGCTTCTTCCAGGAGATCTATCGCGCGAAGGCGCGACCATCCCGGGCAGCGAGGCGCTCGCGGACTTCTTCCGGGACGTGCCGGTCGCCCAGATCAACTTCACGATCGTGAACGCCGAGAACCACATCAAGGGCCTGCACTACCACCTCAAGCAGCAGGACATCTGGTTCTGCCCGCACTCCGTCGAAGGCGAAGTTCGTCCTGTTCGACGTGCGCAAGGATTCGCCGACGTCGCGGCAAGACGCAGGTCGTCGTGGCCGGGGACGGGCACGACGTCCTCGTGCGCATCCCCGAAGGCGTCGCGCACGGCTACCGGCCGCTCACGAACCCCTGCGCGCTCTTCTACATCGTGACGCGCACGTTCGACGCGAAGGACCCCGACGAATGGCGCATCGCCTGGGACCACCCGGCCGTGAAGGACCTCTGGGACGTCCCGAACGGCTGAGCGTCCGACCCGCGTCTTCAGCGCTTCTCGCGGACCGTCAGGACGGGCACGGGGCAGAGGCGCACGACGCGCTCGGCCGTGGAGCCGATGAGGAGCTTCTCGAGCGCGTTGCGGCCGTGCGTGCCGAGGACGACGAGCGACGCCTTCGTCCTCACGGCCGTCTCGACGATCGCGTCCGACGGGCGGCCCCACAGGAACTCGGACGTCGCGCTGACGCCGCGCTTCTCGGCCGAGGCGACGGCGGCCGCGAGGCGCTTTTTCGTGGCTTCTTCCCATTCCCTCTGCGTCGACACGTCGAGATAGGGGAGCGCGCCCGCCACGTCGAATGCCTGCACGGGCTCGACGAGCACGTGCACGAGGTGGATCTTCGCGCCCTGCGAGGCCGCGAGCGACGCGGCGAACGAAAACGCGCGCGCGGCGCAGACGGAGAAATCCGTCCCGACGAGGATGTTCTTGAGGAAAGGGGCGGCTTTTCTTCGACATCGCGATCACCTCTTCTGTTCGAACCGGCGCCGCTTCAGGGCCGCGACGGCGGCGCCGATCTCCGCGGACGAGGGCTTCAGGGGGAAGGGCGCCCCGCGGCGGTAGCGTGAAATCCCGTCCACGAACGTCGCGACGACGTGCGACCGGTCCATGCTGTAAACGATAGGCCCGTACGGGTCGTCGCGCCAGGTCGTCGGCTCGGCGAAACCCGAGCCCGGGTCCAGAAGCAGGAGATCGGCACGGCGCCCTGTCTCGAGCGTGCCGGTGGGGAGGGAGAGAGCCGAGGCGCCTTCGGCCGTCGCCATCCGGACGACGTCCCAGGCGGAAAGCGCGCCGGGGCCGAGGCGGACCTTCGGCAGCAGCGCGGCGAGGCGCATCTCCGTGAACGCGTCGAGCCGGTCGTTGCACGGCGCGCCGTCCGCCCCGATCGTCACGCGGATGCCTTGCGCGCGGTATTCCGGAACCGGACAGATCCCGGAAGCGAGCTTCAGGTTCGAGGACGGGCAGTGCGCGACCGACGTGCCGCGCGCGGCGAGGAGCGCGCGTTCGGCGGCGTCCGTGTGGAGGACGTGCGCGAGGACGACGTGGCTTCCGGAGATCCCGACGTCGTCGAGATAAGCCACGTTGCGCTTCCCGGTCCTCTGCAGGACGAGCGCGACCTCTTCCAGGTTCTCGGAAGCGTGCGTGTGGACGAGGAAGCCGTTCGCCCGCGCGCGCGCGGCGGCCCCCCGGAGGAGGCGGTCCGTGCACGAGACGGCGAAGCGCGGGCAATAAGCCACGCGCAGCCTGCCGTCCGCCGCGCCGTGCCATTTCTTCGCGAGGCGCTCGGTCTCCTCGAGAGATTCGTCCGTGCCCGCGCGCAGGTCCTCCGGGTTCGTCGCCGGCGTCGTCCATGAGCGCGTTTCCGCTCGTGACGCGCAGGCCCGAAGCTTCCGCCGCGCGGAACACGGCGTCCGTGTGGCGCACCGTGCCCATGTCGAGAATCGCGGTCGTGCCGCCCGCAAGGAGCTCCGCGAGACCGAGCCGTGCCGAGACCTCGAGCGTCGCCTCGTCGCAGCGCCGCCTCGCCCGGCCAGACGTGCGTCCTCAGCCACGGGAGGAGCGGCAGGTCGTCCGGGCCGTTCCGGAGCAGCGTCTGGCAGAGATGGACGTGCGTCTGGACGAATCCCGGCAGGAGCCAGAGGCCGCGCGCGTCCAGGCGCTCGAGCGGGCGTCCCGCGGCCCCGATCTCACGCGCGCGGCGCTCCGCGTCGCCGTGGAGAGCCGTGATCACGCCGTCCTCGACGAGCACGTGCCCGCCGGGCGTCACGTCCGAAGGGCGGGTCATCCCGATGACGAGCGCGTTCTCGATGAAAAGGGGAGTCACCGGCGGATTATCGGCTTCCTATGCCCGGATCTTCCTATGCCAGGATCGCCCCTTCGTGCGCGAGCAGCCAGCGCTTTCGGGGAATCCCTCCGCCATAGCCCGCGAGCTTTCCGTCCGAGGCGATGACGCGGTGGCACGGGATCACGATCGACACCGGGTTCGCGCCGTTCGCGGCGGCGACGGCGCGAACGGCGGATGGGCGGCCGATCTCCTTCGCGAGGCGGGCGTACGACCACGTCGCGCCGGCCGGAATGCGGCGAAGGGCCTTCCAGACGCCTTCCTGGAAGGGTGTTCCGGCCGTGTCGACGGCGACTGAATCCAAGGCGCCGAGATCGCCTTCGAAATAGTCACGCAAGGCGCGCGCCGGTGCTCCACGTCCCTTTTCCTTTTCTAAGAAGATCTCTCCGAATCTCTTTCGGAGGTCCTCTTCCATCCCTTTCCAGCGATCCTTGTAGACGAGTCCGACGAGGGCGGTCCCGCGGCTCACCAGAACGACGGCGCCGGCGGGCGTGTCGATTTCGGTTACGGAAAGACGAACGGGATCCAATTCAGGTCTCCTTTTTCGAAGGGCTAGCGGCAAGTGAATTCCAGAGGTGCAACGTCGCGTACGCGCGAAACGGGCTCCACGAGGCGGCCCGCGCGCGCAGCGCAGGCGCCTCCGCCGAAGCGCCCGCCGCTTCGAGAGCGCGGCGAAGCCCGAGATCGCCTGCGGGGAACGCGTCCGGCTCGCCGAACGCGCGGAGCGCGACGTATTGCGCCGTCCACGGCCCGATCCCCGGCAGCGCGCACAGGCGCTGCTCGAGATCGTCCAGGCCGCGGGGAGCGGCCAGCTCGAGCTTCTTCGCTGTGAACGGCGAGCGCGAGCGAGCGAATCGCGTTCGCGCGCGCGCCGGGAACGCCGATCCCGGACAGGTCCGCCGCGGCGAGAACGCCCGGTGACGGGAACAAGTGCGTCAAGCCGTCCGCGCCGCGAGCCGGGAGCGGCCGCCCGAATGCTTCGACGAGCCGGCCCGCGAGCGTTCGCGCGCCGCGCACGGAAACCTGCTGGCCGAGGATCGCGCGAACGGCGATCTCGAAAGGATCCCAGGCACCCGGCACGCGGAGGCCGGGGCGGGCCGCGACGAGCGGCGCGAGAAGCGGATCCTTGCGCAGCACGGCGCCGATCGCGAGCGGGTCCGCGTCGACGTCGAAGATGCGCCCCGCGCGGCGCACGAGATCGAGGAGATCCCGCCCCGGGGAGAAATTCAGCGACAGCTGCAGGAAGTCCCGCCCCGCTTCGTGCGAAACGGTCATGACCCCCGCTCGTCCGTCGCTTTCGATCGTCCTGGAATAAGCGTGACCGCGGACGGTTTCGACGCCCGGAAGAGCACGTTCTTCGAGGAAAGAAAAAAGGGACGTCGCGTCGAACGGCGCGCGGACGGGCAGCTTGAGAGTCAACATCCTCTCGGGCGTTCCCCTGGCGGGCGCTCGTTCCTTCTCCTTCGACGCGCGTCGGAGCTCGCGCGGGGCGCGATGAAACGTCGCGCGGATCGCGTCGTTGAACCGGCGCACGCTTTCGAAGCCGGCTGCGAACGCGACGTCGGAAATGGGAAGCGACGTCTCGTCGAGCAGCCGGCGCGCGAAGTGGACGCGGTGCGTGCGTTGAAGAGAAGCGGGAGATGCGCCGACGTGCTCCGCGAAAAGCCGTCGCAGGTGGCGCGAGCCGAGTCCGAGGCGTCCCGAAAGAGCTTCCACGGATTCATGCCCGTCGGAGTCGAAAATCCGTTTCAGCGCGCGCGAAACCGTCGCGGACGTCCCGTCCCACACCGGCGAGCCCGGCGCGGTTTCCGGGCGGCAACGCCGGCACGGGCGGAACCCGGCGTCTTCCGCGGCCGCGGCGTACGTGTAGAAACGCATGTTTTTCGGTTTCGGGAGAGGCGCGGGACACCCGGGCCTGCAATAGACGCGCGTCGTCACGACGCCGACGAAGAATCGGCCGGAAAAGCGGACGTCCCGGCTGAGGATGGCTTTGACGCGGGCGGCGTTCTCGAAGTCCACGCCCGGAATCTACTCCCGGGCGGGCGGAAAACTAGCCGTTTTCGGACATGGCTGTTTTTCACCGGGAAGGCGTCGGATTAGGGCGCGGGAGGTTCGGGAGGCGCCGGAGAATCCGGCAGATCGGCCGCGGGCGCGCCGCCGAGGCCGATGCGGTCCGCGATCGGCACTTGCGAAGCGAGGACGAGCGCGACGAGCTCGGGCATCGGCAGGCCCCATTCCTCCGCTCCGCGCGTCACGTACGTCCGGTCCACGGAACGCGCGAAGGACTTCTCCTTGAGCCTCTTGACGACGGACTCGACTGGCACATCCGCGATCTTCTTCGTCGGGCGGATGAGCGCGCACGCGCCCGCGAAGCCCGTCAGCTCGTCCGCGGCGAGGATCGCTTTCTCCATCCGCGTCTTCCGCTCGATGTTCGTGTAGAACGCGTGCCCGCCGACCGCGCGGATGATCTCTTCCGGCCAGCCGCGCTCTCTCAGGATCTCCATGCCGCGCCAGACGTGATCCTGCTCCGTCGGGTATTTCTCGTAATCGAAGTCGTGGAGCATCCCGACGAGGCCCCAGGTCTCGATCTCCGCCGCGTCCGTCACGCCCGAGCTTCGCGCGAGATGCCGCATCGTCGCCTCGACGGCGAGCGCGTGCCGGCGAAGCGGCTGCGAGTGCGTGAATTCCGTCAGGAGGGACCATGCGGCCTCGCGCGAAGGGGGGGTCATGGACCCAATCCTCGCATTTAAAGCGGCGGCCTACAGCCGCGTCTTTCGCGGAACGCTTCTTAGCGGGACGATTTGAAGGTCGATTAAATAGGACTGTATAGTCGTTAATGTGATTTCTGCACAGTGTCTTGTGCATTTCATTCATTTTCAATGGCACAACGCCTTCTTTAGCCTCAAAATCTGCGCGGCGAAAGCCGGTTTCGAAAAAACGAAAGGAAATCTTAGATGGGCATGAAGGCGGCCGAAATCCTCAAAGAGTGCGACAAGCAAGGCGTGCGATTCCTGCGCCTCCAGTTCACGGACATCCTCGGGATCATCAAGAACGTGGAGGTCCCCCGATCGCAGTTCGAGAAAGCGCTCGACGGCGAGATCCAGTTCGACGGCTCTTCCATCGAGGGCTTCACGCGAATCGAGGAGTCCGACATGGGCCTCGTGCCCGACCTCGACACGTTCCGCGTCTTCCCGTGGTCGCACCCTAACGGAAAAGTCGCCCGCCTCGTGTGCGACATCATCGAGCCGGACGGCAAGGCTTTCGCCGGCTGCCCGCGCCAGACGCTGAAGCGTCAGATGGACAAGGCGAAAGCTCTCGGTTACACGCTCATGACGGGGCCCGAGGCGGAGTTCTTCCTCTTCCGCCGGGACGCGAACGGCGATCCGATCGTCGACACGCACGACCAGGGAGGCTATTTCGACCTGACCCCCGTGGATCGCGGCGAAGAGGCCCGGCGCGACATCGTCGTCGCGCTCGAGGCGATGGGCTTCGAGGTCGAGGCGGCGCATCACGAGGTCGCCCCCGGCCAGCACGAGATCGACTTCAAGTACGGCGACGCGGTCACGACGGCCGACCAGGTCACGACGTTCAAGCTCATCGTGAAGAAGGTCGCGCTCGACCACGGCCTCCACGCGACGTTCATGCCGAAGCCCATTTTCGGCGTCAACGGGTCCGGTATGCACGTCCACCAGTCGCTCGTCACGGGCTCCGGCGCGTCCGTGAAGAACGCGTTCTTCGACGCGAAGGCGAAGTACCAGCTCTCCGGCCTCGCGATGAGCTACATCGGCGGCATCCTGAAACATGCGCGCGCGATCGCCGCCGTCACGAACCCGCTCGTGAACTCGTACAAGCGGCTCGTGCCCGGCTACGAAGCGCCCGTGAACGTCGCATGGTCCGAGCGCAACCGCTCGCCGATGGTGCGCATCCCCGCGCGCCGCGGCATGGGCACGCGTTGCGAAGTGCGGATGCCGGACCCGTCGTGCAACCCGTATCTCGCGTTCACCGTCATGCTCGCGGCGGGCCTCGACGGCATCAAGAACAAGCTCGACGCGGGCGAGCCCGTGAATCAGAACGTCTTCGAGATGTCGGCACGCGAGAAGAAACGCCTGAAGATCGACGTCCTGCCCGGAAACCTCTCCGAGGCGCTCGATTGCCTCGAGAAGGACGACCTCCTCAAGAACGCGCTCGGCGAGCACGTCGTCGAGAAATTCATCGAGGCGAAACGCTCCGAGTGGCAGACGTACATCGCGTGCGTCCACCCCTGGGAGGTGGAACGCTACCTCCAGGCGTACTGAACGAGGTGAAGCAGGGGGAACCAGGGCCGGTTCCCCCTGCGACCCCCTCCGAGCCAGTCGCTTTTTTCCTCCTGCAACCGAGGCTCACGAGATGAACATCGCGTCGCCGTAGCTGAAGAAACGATAGCCCTCCGCGACGGCCTCGCGGTAAGCGGCGAGGACGTCTCTCTCTCCCCGCGAACGCCGCGACGAGCATGAGAAGCGTCGAGCGGGGCAGGTGGAAGTTCGTCAGGAGCGCGTCCACGACCTGAAACGTCGCGCCCGGCACCAGGAAGAGGTCCGTCTCGAACGCGCCGGCGGCGACGGCGCCGCCGTGCGCGCGAGCCGACGCTTCGAGCGTGCGCACGGACGTCGTGCCGACCGCGACGACGCGATGTCCTTCGCGTTTCGCCCGATGCACGCGTTCGGCGGTGTCCGCGGGGATCTCCACCCGCTCGAAATCCATCCGATGCTCTTCGACGCGATCGACTTTCACGGGCTTGAACGTGCCGAGGCCGACGTGCAGCGTCACGCGCGCGATCTCGACGCCCCGCGCCGCGACGGCGGCGAGCAGCTCGCGGGTGAAGTGGAGGCCCGCGGTCGGCGCCGCGATCGCGCCGGGGCGCTCCGCGAAAACGGTCTGGTAGTCGATCGCGTCCTGTGCGTCCGCGACGCCGCCGGGGCGGTGGATGTAGGGCGGCAGGGGAGCGGAACCGAAGGAGGGAGATCGCTTCGAGAAGAGAAGACGTTCTTGCTCCCGTGCTTCGTGAACCGCAGGATGTAAAGGCCGGCTTCGGAGCGAATCGATGCGGCGTTTTTCTTAGAAGGTGAATGGGGCGCGGGTGCGCCGAGCGCGCTGCTCGCGAGCGCCTCGGCCTCCCACCCGCCTTCGAAGAAAAACTTCCTTCCGGCCTTCACCCGCCTTCCCGGCTTCGCGAGGCAGCGCCAGAGTTCCCTTCCTAATCTCCCCGCTCGAAGAAAAATCCGAAATCTCTGAATCCTCCGAATCTCTCGAAACCAGCAGGAATTCCGTCCTTCGTCCCTTCTCGTCCGTCCCGAAAATCCGCGCCGGGATGACTTTCGTGTCGTTCAGGACGAGGACGTCGCCCGCGTCGGAGAAGCGACGGGAGGTCGGCGACGAAGCGGTGTGCGAACGCGCCCGTCCGGCGGTCGAGCGTCAGGAGCCGCGCGGTGCCGCGCGGTGCGGGCCGCTGGGCGATGGATCTCGGGCGGCAGCACGAAGTCGAAATCCGCGACGTCCATCCGGCGCATTTTGCACGGCCGCTGTGCGAGACTGACGCGATGCGGTCGAGGTCCGGAGCCGTCGTGGGGCTCTACGCCCTTCTGGCGCTTCTCGCCGTGCCGGTCTTCCCGCACTTTCTCTCGCCGAACGAGTTCACGCGCTGGGCGCTCGCCGCGTCGCTCGTCGAGCGCGGCACGCCGGAGATCTCCTCCGTGCTTCCGCTCCTCGGGCCGGCCTTCGAGGACGTCTCGGAGAAGGACGGGCGCGTCTTCTCGAACAAGGCGCCTGGCGCGGCGCTCGTCGCGCTGCCGGGCTACCTTCTCGCGCGGCCGTTCTCGGGGCCGCCTTCGGCCTCCTCGATGCGCCCGGTTCTGTGGGCGATGCGGCTCTTCGGCGCGACGCTGCCCGCGGCTCTTCTCGCGCTCGTCCTCTTCCACGCCGCCGTGCGTTTCGGGGCTTCTCCCTCGCGCGCCGCGAGCGCGGCGTTCGCGCTCCTGTTCGCGACGCCCCTCTTCACGTACGGCCTGCTTCTCTTCTCGCACGCCCTCGTGGCGGCGTGCCTCTTCGGTGCATGGGTCGCGCTTTTCCTCCCGGGAGCTCCTTTGCGCTCGTTCCGCCGCGATCTCGCCGCCGGCGCGCTCCTCGGTCTCGCCGTGATCTCGGAGTACCCCGCCGCGGTGCCGGCTGGCGTGCTCGTCCTCTGCGCGGCCGTCCCCGCGCCCCGGCGCGCTCTCGCCCTCGCCGCCGGGAGGCGCCCCTTTCGCCGCCCTGCTCGGCGCGTACGATCTCGCCTGCTTCGGGGGCGTCTTCGAGCTCTCCTCCGCTCACGAGCGCGCCTCGGGCTTCATTTCGCTCGCGTCGGCAGGCCTGTTCGGCATCTCCCTGCCGTCCCCGGTCATCGCGCTTCGCCTGCTCGCGGATCCGTCGAAAGGGCTTCTCGTCTTCTCGCCGTTTCTCCTCCTGTGGCCCGGAGCGCTTCTCTCGTCGCGCCGCAACTTGCCGTTCCGGGGGTCGCCTCGCGCTCGTGCTCGTCCCTCTCTCGCTTCTCGTTCTCTATGCGGGCTACCCGAACTGGCACGGCGGCTTCACCGTGGGGCCGCGGTACCTCGTCGCGGCGCTGCCGTTCCTCGTCTTTCCGTTTGCATTCGGGAAGGGCGGATTTCTCGAGAGCGCTCTCGTCGGAGCCTCGGCGCTCGCGGTCTGCGCGACGACGCTCGCGTTCCCGTTCGTCCCTCCCGGATTCGCGCTGCCCTGGGGCTCGTTCGCGGCGTTCTTCTTCGAAAGGGGATTGACGGCGCCGAATGCGCTGCATCTCGTGCGCGCCCGCCGCGGCGCGCTTCGCCCTGCCGGCGATCGTGTGCGTCGCTGTGTATCTCTGCTTGGAGGGGAAGAGGGAGGAGAAGATTTTCTTAGAAGGAAAGACAGAAGAGAAGAATTTCTTAGAAGGGAAGAAGAGGAGAACGGAGCGGGAAGCGGGCGGTCCGGGAGCCCCGCGCGTCGGCGCTTGCATTCTCATCGGCGCGGCGGCCTGCGACTGCCCTCGGACTCCTCCTTTCTAAGCAGATTCTTCTTCCTTCTTCTTTCTCCTTCTCCTTCTCTTCTCCTCCAGCGCGCGTACATCGCCGACGTCTACTTCGAGCGGCGAGGCACGCTCGAAGAGGAGATCGCGCGGACGGGATCGCCGCAGCCGCGCCTCCTCGCGCGGCGCGAGCGCGAGCTCGCGCTCCCCCCGCCGTCCTGGCCTTTCACGCCGGCGTCACGCTGATCGAAGGGAGACGCGCCGCCGCGACGGCGAAGACTGCGCCGAGAAGCGCGATCGCGAGGGAAAGCCGGAAGGACGACGGCCGGTACTCCAGAACGACGTCGTGGGAGCCCGCGGGAACGGGGATCTGCATGAGGTCGCCGGCCTTCGACTCGATGCTCGAAGGAACCCCGTCGACTCTCGCCCGCCAGCCGGGGAACATCGGGTTCGCGACGACGAGCCGGGACAGAGCGCCGGGACTCCGTCCGCATCGTCCAACGAGTCGCCGTGCGCGCGACGAGGAGCGCGTTTCCCGGGCGCCCCTTCCAGCCTCACGCGCGGCTTGGCGCGGCGGTTGACGAGGATTCTCCCGTCCGGCCCGGAATAGACCTCCACGAGGTCCAGACCGAGGCGTGCGTTCAGCTCCGCGGCGCCGAAGGCGAACTGCGGATGGAGGAGCAGGTACTTCACGCTCCAGGCGTCGAGCGCCGCGCCTCCGGCGCGAGATCCCAGGGCTCGACGACGTCTCGCGCGTTCGGCAGGTCGCGGAAGCGGCCGATGTCCTCCCGCCGGGCGCGCCATGCCCTTGGAGCGAGCGCGTCGTAGCCGCGCAGATCCTCGAGCTGGAGGTCGGTCGCCGTGTTCGCCGGAAGAAACGTGTGGAGCGGGAGAACACGATAGGTCCCGACCTCCTCGCGGAGCCGCGCGAGGAGCGGCGTGACGGGCGTCAGGACGGGCGCCGGCGTGACGGCGTGGACGTGGCCGGCGAAGACGAGCAGCTCGAGCGCCGCGAGGCCCGCGAGCGACCAGGCGCCCGCGCGAGCCGCGGCTCCCCGTCCGGCGGCCTCCGCCCGGGAGATGAGGTCGTCGAGACCCGCGGCCGCGAGGAAGCCGAGAGCGAGCGGCAGAAAGAGCAGAACGCGCGACAGATACAGGTTCGTGGCTTCCGCGAGAGCGCGCGCGAGCGGGCCGCCGTAGGCGATTGCGAGAAGGACCAGGGCCGAGCACCGCCCAGAACCGGCGTTCGGAGTCGCGTCTCACGCCGCGCAGGCCGAACGGCACGAGGAGCAGGACCGCGAGGGACACGGCCGCGGCCCCCTCGATCGGATGAGAGTGCGGGTCGTCGGGCAGGACGAAACGGCGGAGGGCGACGAATGGCAGGACGAATGGATGTCGTCCTTCCCCGAGCCTCGCGGCGCTGTGGGCGTAGTACTCGAAGAAGGGCAGCAGCAGCGGAGCCGCCAGAGCGCCCCCGAGAAGACCGCCGGCGGCCGGCCAACGGAGCGCGGCGAGCGTTCCGCCGCGAAACGCCGCGTACGCCGCGGCGAGGAGAGCCGCCATGAGCGCGGTCTCCGGATGACCGCCCGAGAGAACGACGAACGTGGCGACGACGAGACCCGCGAAATCCCTTCGCGTGGGCCGTTCCGCGAGGCGCCCGCCGAAGAGCAGCAGGAAGGGAACCGCCGCCGCCGAGAGCGTCTGAGGGTGCTCGAGCCACGCGATGAACGGAGAGGAAATCGCGAACGCGAGCGCGCCGAGGGCGGCGGCCGGAGCGCGACCGCCCGCGATCCCGGAGCCAGAGGAACGTGGCGGCCGCCGCGACGAGGGCGCGAAGGAGAAGAGACACGTTCCAGCCCGGTCGGATTCCGAAGACGAGCGCGGGCCAGAGGAGCGGGGAACCCAGCGCGGACTGACGAGTTGCCGAGCAGCGGAACTCCTCCGTCCTGATACGGGTTCCAGAGCGGGAGCCGGCCCGCCGCGATCTCCCGGCGCGCGAGCTCGAGCCAGGGCACGAACTGCCAGACGGGATCCGAGAGCGCCGGAGCTTCGAGCTCTCGCGCGCCGAGAGCCGGCGCCCAGGGCCAGAAGCGCGACTTCACGTCGTTCGAGAGGACGAGCCCCTCGTGCATGCGAAGCCGGAGCCCGAGCGCGACGCCGAGCACGAGGAGGGCGGCGATGCCGGCGAATCGGCTCGAGGACGAAGGGCGGACATCGGCGTATGTTAAGAGGTGCGTTCGACGCCGCCGAAACGGTTGTATAGTCCGCGCGCTCATGGGCGAAGCCGCGGGAACCTACCGGAAGCTCCGGCTGCTCGACGGCGCCGGCCAGGGGCGGGCGATCGCCCGCATGGCCCGCGAGATCGTCGAGGCCGAAGGCGGGACCGAAGGCTTCGTCCTGATCGGCATCCGCACGCGGGGAGTCCCGCTCGCGCGGCGCCTCGCGGCCGAGATCGAGCGCATCGAGCGCGTGCGCATTCCCGTCGGGCTCCTCGACATCACGCTCTACCGGGACGACCTCTCCACGGTCGCGGCCTCGCCCGTCCTGAAGAAGACGGAGATCCCGTTCCCGGTGGAGGGCCGCACGGTCATCCTGTGCGACGACGTGCATCTACACGGGGCGCACGGTGCGCGCCGCGATGGACGCCATCCTCGACTTCGGCCGCCCGCGGAAGATCCTCCTCGCCGTCCTCGTCGACCGCGGCCGCCGGGAGCTGCCGATCGAGGCGCAGTTCGTCGGCAAGAGGGTCGCGACGTCGGCGACGGAGATCGTCTCCGTCACGTTCCGGGAGACGGACGGCGTCGACGACGTCTGGCTGCTCGACCGCGAGGCTTCGGCGAAGGCGGTGCGGCGAGCCGCCGGCCGGCGGCGAAGAAGCGGCCCGAAGCGGCGTTCGAAGAAATAGGCGGTGCGCACGGCGTGACCACGAAGCGAAGCGAAACCCCGGAGCCCGCCGTCCCGCGCTCGCCGACGTTCTCCCGGAAGGACCTCCTCGACATCGAGTCGATCACCGAGGACGACATCCGGCTCGTCCTCGATACGGCCGAGTCGATGCGCGAGATCAACCAGCGCTCCATCAAGAAGGTCCCGACGCTCCGCGGCAAGCTCGTCGCGAACCTCTTCTTCGAGAACTCCACGCGCACGCGCTTCTCGTTCGAGATCGCCGAGCGCCGTCTCTCCGCCGACTCGATCGCGCTCTCGGCCGACGGGCACGTCGGTCGCGAAGGGCGAGACGCTCCTCGACACGGGGAAGAACCTCATGGCGATGGCGCCGGACGCGATCGTCATCCGCCACCAGCGCGCGGGCGCCCCGCACCTCCTGGCGCGGCACCTCCCGTGCGCGGTCGTGAACGCGGGCGACGGCGCGCACGCGCATCCCACGCAGGCCCTGCTCGACGCCTTCACGATCCGCCGCGCGAAAGGCTCGCTCGCGGGCCTGAGGGTCGCGATCTGCGGCGACGTCTCGCACAGCCGCGTCGCGCGCTCGAACGTGTCGCTCCTGACGAAGATGGGCGCGGGCGTCACGCTCTTCGGCCCGGCGACGCTTCTGCCCGTCGAGATCGAGCGCACGGGCGCGCGCGTCGTGACGCGGATCGAGGAAGCCGTCGAAGGGGCCGACGTCGTCATGATCCTGCGCGTCCAGAAGGAGCGCGGCGGCGGCCTCGGCTTCCCGTCCGACAAGGAGTACTTCGAGCTGTTCGGCCTGACGCCCGAGCGGCGGCGTCTCGCGAAGAAAGACGCGATCGTGATGCACCCGGGTCCGATGAACCGCGGCGTCGAGATCGACTCCGCCGTCGCGGACGGGCCGGACTCGGTGATCCTCGACCAGGTGGAGAACGGCGTCGCGGTGCGCATGGCCGTGCTGTACCTCCTGATCGGAGCGAGCGGCGATGAGTGACGCCGTCCTCCTGAGGGGCGGACGCGTCGTGGACCCGTCCCGCAATCTCGACCAGACGCTCGACGTCCTCCTGCGCGACGGCGTCGTCGCGAAAGTGGACGAGAAGATCGCGGCGAAAGGGGCCGACGTCGTGGACGCCGCGGGCCTCGTCGTCGCGCCGGGCTTCGTGGACCTCCACGCGCACCTCCGCGAGCCGGGCTTCGAGTACAAGGAGACCGTCGCGACCGGCACGCGCGCCGCGGCGGCGGGAGGCTTCACGACCGTCTGCGCGATGGCGAACACGCTGCCCGTGCTCGACGACGCGCCCGTCCGTGGCCTTCCTCGTCCGGCGCATCCGCGAGACCGCCGTCGTGCGCGTCTACCCGATCGGCGCCGTCTCGAAAGGCCTCCAGGGCCTCGCGCTCGCCGAGATCGGCTCGATGAAGGCCGAGGGCATCGTCGCCGTCTCCGACGACGGAAAGCCGATCGCGAACGGCATGCTCATGCGGCGGGCCCTCGAGTACGCCTGGATGTTCGGCCTCCCCGTCGTCGTCCACGAGGAGGACCCCACGGTCGTGGGCGGCGGCGTCATGAACGAGGGCTGGGCCTCCACCCGCCTCGGCTTGCCGGGCTGGCCGAACGTCGGCGAGTCCGCGATGGTCGCGCGCGACGTGCAGCTCGCGGCGCTCACGAAGGCGCGCCTTCACGTCGCCCACGTCTCGACCCGCGAGAGCCTCGAGGCGATCCGCGCCGCGCGGCGGGCCGGAGTCGCGGTGACGTGCGAGGTGACGCCACACCACCTGACGCTCACGGACGAGGACGTCGCGCGCTCCGGCTACGACACGCGCTTCAAGATGAACCCGCCGCTCAGGTCCGAAGCCGACCGCGCGGCCCTCGTCGCCGCGCTCGTGGAGGGGACGATCGACGCCGTCGCGACCGATCACGCGCCCCACCACGAGGACGAGAAGGCCCTCGAGTTCGAGGACGCGCCGTTCGGCGTGACGGGGCTGGAGACGGCCCTGCCGGTTCTCGTGGACGCGCTCCTCGTCCCGCGCGCGATCACGCTCCATGCGCCTCGTCGAGGTGCTGTCGACGGCGCCCGCGCGCGTCTTTTCTCTCCCGGGCGGCACGCTCGCGGAGGGGGCGCCCGCCGACGTCGTCGTGTTCTCGACGACGAAGTCGACGCACGTCACGCCCGACGGCTTCGTGAGCCGTTCGAAGAACTCGCCGTGGACCGCGCGCACCCTGCGCGGGCGCGTGGAGCACACGTTCGTGGGCGGGCGCGAGGTCTTCGCGCGCGGCGCAGGCGCGGCGGGAGGGGTCCGTTGAGCGAGCCCTACCTGAAGCCCGTGTCCGCGGAGGTACCGGTCGCCGCCGGGCGGCCGAAGCGGGTCGTCCTCGTGGACGAGTCCCCGCTCTACGCGGAGTCCTGGCGCGCGGTCCTCGCGTGCCGCTACGGGCCGGCCGTCTCGTTCGAGTTCTACCGGGACCCGATCGCGGCGCTCGAGGCGCTCGGCCCGGACGTGAGCCTTCTCCTCGTCGACCTCGAGCTGCCGCTCTTCGGCGGACGGAAGATGTTCGAGCTCGCGAAGGGTCGCGGCGTCGCCTGCCGGCGGATCGTGATCCTCTCGAGCCGGCCCGCCGAAGAGCTCCACCAGCTCTTTCCGGAGGGGTCCTGCCTCGCGGTCATCAACAAGACCGAGCCGAACCAGCAGAACGCCTTCCTCATGATCCTCGACTCGATCGTGAAGCGGCACTAGGCCCCGTGATGAGCCGCGCCGAGCGGTTCCACGTCACGTAGTTCCACGCCCACTGGACGAGGGTCAGGACGCGGTTCCCGAACTGCACGAGATACATGAGGTGGATGAAGAGCCACGCGAGCCACGCGGGGTATCCCGCGATGCGCAGGAAGCCGAAGTCCGCGACCGCGCGTCCGCGGCCGATCGTCGCCATGCTGCCCTTGTCGCGGTAGCGAAACGGCGCGGGCTCGGGCCGCCCCGCGAGGCGCGCGGCGAGGACGCGGGCCACGTACCGGCCCTGCTGCATGGCGACCGGAGCGACCCCGGGCAGGGGACGGCCCGCTTCGTCCGCGAGCGCGGCCATGTCGCCGAGCACGAAGATCTCCGGATGAGAGGGAAGCGTCAGGTCGGGATTCACGGCGATGCGCCCGGCGCGGTCGGTCTTCGCCCCGGTGGCCGAAGCGAGCGCGGCGGCGAGCGGAGACGCCGCCACGCCGGCGGCCCAGAGAATCGTGCGGGCTGCGCATCGTCTCGGGGACACCGGCACGCGAGACCGTGACCGCCGCCTCCTTCACGCCGGTGACGCTCGTGTCGACCGCGACGTCGACGCCGAGGGCGGCGAGCGCCTTCTGAGCCTTCGCGGAGAGCTCCGGCGGGTACGCGGGCAGGACGCGCGGCCCCCCTTCGACGAGGAGGATGCGGGCCTCCGAAGGGTCGATCGCGCGGAACTCGCGACGCAGCGTGTGGCGCGCGATCTCGCCGAGCGCGCCCGCGAGCTCGACTCCCGTGGGCCCGGCTCCGACGATCACGAACGTGAGGAGCGCGCGCCGCTCGGCGGGATCCGCCGTCGTCTCCGCGCGCTCGAACGCGAGCAGGATGCGGCGCCTCATCTCGACCGCGTCCTCGAGCGTCTTCAGGCCCGGCGCCGCGGACTCCCAATCGTCGTGCCCGAAGTAGTGGTGGCGCACGCCGGCGGCGACGACCAGGATGTCGTAGGGAAACTCGCCGCTCGCCGTCAGGACGCGGCGGCCGGCGACGTCGAATCCGGTCACGTCTTCGAGCAGGACGCGCGTGTTCCGGCTCCGCTTCAGGATCGCCCGGAGGGGCGCGGCGATGTTCGCGGGCGAGAGGGCACCCGTCGCCACCTGATAGAGAAGCGGCTGGAAGAGATGGAAATTCCTCCGGTCGAGAACGGTGACCTCGACCGGGAGAGACCGGAGGCGGCGGGCCGTGTACAGGCCGCCGAAACCCCCGCCCACGATCACGACGCGCGGGAGGGCCGCGTTCACTAGAATGGGATTCTAGGCGGTGTGATGAAAGAGCTCTGGGCGCGAGAGGACGAGCAGAATCTCACCGAATTCCTCGAGGCCGTGCGCCGAAACGACCTCGTCGGAGCGCTGTTCTCGATCGAGGGCACGCCTCGAGCCAGCGCGCCGCCCGGCCGAGGCGGTTCTCGACGCGGCCGCGTCCGCCGTCCGGAAACGCACGGCCGGGACGCGCTCCTCGTTCCAGAAGGCGCGACTTCTCTCGCGCGTTCTCTCCGAGGAGCTCGGATTCGCCGGCGACGAGGACGACTATTACGACCCGCGCAACGTCCTCCTGGGCCCGCTCCTCGAGCGCCGCAAGGGGATGCCGATCCTTCTCTCGATCCTCTGGATGGAGGTGGGCCGCCGCGCGGGGATCCCGGTCGCGGGGATCGGCCTTCCCGGTCACTTCATCGTGCGCGTCGGACCGCCGCCCGGAACGCTCGCCGATCCCTTCGCCGGGGGCGTGCCGCTGACCGTGGACGACTGCCGGCGAAAGGTGAGGTCTCTCGCGGGCGGACGCGTCCCCTGGCGCGCGGAGTATCTCCGCCAGCTGGAGCTACCGGCGCTTCTCGAGCGCGTCCTGAGAAATCTCGCCGCCTGCCGGGGGCGAACGGGCGACGAGGCGGGGCGTTTTCGCGCCGTGACGTTCCTCTCGGCGCTGCGCCCGGACGAGCCGGAGAATCTCCTGACGCGCGCCGAGCTCGCCGAAGAGCTGGGCGTGCGCGGGCTCGCCCGCGAGGTGTGGGCGGAGATCGTCGAGCGCTTTCCGGAATCGGTGCAGGCCCAGGCCGCGTCCGAGAAGATGGCGGAGGAGGACGAGCCGCCTGTCTTCCATTGAGCGGCATGCGCCCGGTCGATGCCGCGATCGCCGCCGCGCACGAGGCCGGAGAGGTCCTTCTCGGCCACTTCGGGCGGCTCGACCCGGCGCGTGTCGAGGAGAAGGCGAAGAACGACGTCGTCTCGTTCGCGGACCGCGAGAGCGAGGCCGTCATCCGGCGTGTTCTCCTCGGCGCCTTTCCTGCCGACCGCTTTCTCGGCGAAGAAACCGGGCTCACGGGCGTGGACGAAACGGCCCCCTCGTGGATCGTCGACCCGCTCGACGGCACGGCGAATTTCGTGCGCGGCTTCCCGCACTGGGCCGTCTCGATCGCTCGCACTCGGGGCGGCCTCCTCGGCGCTCTCGAGGCCGGCGTCGTGTGGGATCCCGTCAAGAAGGACCTCTTCGCCGCCGAGGCCGGCGCGGGAGCGTTCCGCAACGGGCAGAGGCTCCACGTGCCACCGCGCAGGGACCTGCGAGGGCGCGGCCCTCGCGACGGGCTTTCCGTTCCGCCAGCAGCACCAGATCGACCGGTATCTCTCGATCTTCCGGGCCCTCTTCATGAAGTCGCGCTCGATCCGCCGTGCCGGCAGCGCCGCGCTGGACCTCGCGTACGTCGCGTGCGGCATCTTCGACGGCTTCTTCGAGTTCGGCCTTTCGCCGTGGGACACGGCGGCCGGCGCGCTCCTCGTGACGGAGGCGGGCGGCGTCGTGACGGACTTCGACGGCGGGGCGTCCTGGCGGACGCGCGGGAACGTCCTGGCCGCGACGCCCGGCCTTCATTCGGCGCTCCTCGACGGTCATGCGGGAGACCGGAGTCGAAGAGAAGGACCTATGAAGGCGCGGGGGATCCTGCTCGCGCTTTGCGCCGCCTCGGCCGTGATGCGGGCGGACGGATCGCCGGACTGGTTCGACGCATTCAGGGGCGGGCCTTCCTGCAGGGCGACGCGAGCTTCGTCGCGCGCGAGAAGTCGGCGCCGCCCGACGTCGCCGCCTCTGTTCCGGGCGCGCTGGGTCGTCCTGCGTTACGCGGGTTCGGCGAGAGCGAGCGGCGTTGGTGGCCGCACCGGAACCTCCTTCTCGTCACGATGCCCTCCGGAGCGCGATACGTCCTCGAGTCGTCGTTGGGTTTCATGGACGAAAACCACCTCGACGAGGACCGCCCATCGTGGCGTGTCGCCTCGGAGACGGTCGCCTTCGAGGTCTGGATGGCGGGCGCGGTGGAAGAGAACCCCGAGGACGTCTCGACCTGCGACAGGATGCGCGAGCGCGTCCGGGCGCCAGGCGGGACGCCTGGATTTCTTCATCGAGGACTTGGGAAGCCGGACCGTCCGGGTCTCGCTCGCCGAGATCGCGGCCGGGACGTTCGATGAGGACGAGCGTCGCGATCTCGCGGCGCTTCTGAAGGTCTCCGTCGAGAGCAACCCCTCGCTCGGGACATCCTTTCGCGGGACATCCTTGTCGATCTATCACCTCCGGGATCCCTTGTTCGCGGTCAATGTCGCACTTCGCGACCAATTGCCGCCGCCCGACAAGAGGACAATCGTCTTCGTGCCGGACTCCTCCGCTCCCGCGGACCTCTCGTCGTGGCGCGCTCTCGCGCACCTCCCGCTTGGATCTCCCGCCCTTCCCGCCGCTGCCGCCGGAGGCCCCCGTGCGATGAGAGAAGAAGTAGGAAGGCGAGGAGATTTCTTAGAAGGTGAAGAGGCAAGCCGGCTCGGGCGTGGCGCGCCTCGCGCGAGAACCGCCCTCTCACCTTCTAAGAAATCTTCTTCTTCTTCTTCTCTCTTCTTGTCGATCTCGGCGCGTGCACGGACGCGCGAGGAGCCTCCGAAGATCACGCTCGAGCGCATCGTCGACGGCCGCGGGAACCGTGTCTGCGACATCGCGAAGGCGTCCGTGAAGAGCGACAACGAGCGCCGGAGCGCGTGGATCGTGCGCGGGCTGCTCCGGAGCGACCTCGTCCTCGCGCCGGAGTTCGGAAGGACGCGAACACGGGAGAGTCGACGTTCGACGAGATCCGGCTCGGGGACCGGGCGCCGCTGCGCTTCGAAGGCGGCGCCCCGGGCAGCCGTGTCACGGCGGCGTCGCCGGCCTCGACGTTTCGTTACTTCGACGTCGACCTCACGCGGCCGACCGTGCGCTGCAATCTCTCGCGTCTCGTCGACGAGACCGACCACGAGCTCCTGGGCGCCGCCGCGGAGTACTGGGCCATGAAGCAGGGAATGGGGGAGAAGGTCTCGATCGAGGAGCTGCCCGTACTCATGCTGCTCGCGATCGAGAAGCGCCCGCCGCACCCTTCGCCGCCGATCCGAAAGAAGAAGCCTCTTTCGGAGGACGCGCCGGAAGCGGCCGAGCTGAAGACGGCAGCTTTCGCGGCGCTCGAAGAAAGGTAGGCCCTACCAGGGCAGGCCGCGGACCTCGCACGCGCGCCGGTAGACCGCCTCGTACTGCCCGGCCGAGCGGTCCCACGAGAAGTCCTGCGCCATGCCGTTCGCGACGATCCGGCGCCACGCGGTCGCGCTGGAAGAAGACGTGCTGGGCATGGAGGATCTCGGCCGCGAGGGCGTGGGGCGCCGGCGCATCGAACGAGAACCCGGTCGCGCGGTCCAGGTTCCAGCCGTCGTACGGCACGACCGAGTCCGCGAGGCCGCCCGTCCTGCGCACGATCGGCGGCGTGCCGTAGGCGAGCGAATACATCTGGCTGAGGCCGCACGGCTCGAACCGCGACGGCATGACGAACGCGTCCGCCCCGGCCTCGATCCGATGCGCGACCGGCTCGTCGTAGCCGACGAACGCCCGAAAGCGTCCTGGGGCGTGCGCTTCGAGAACGCGCATCGCGCCCTCGAGCGCCGGCTCTCCCGAGCCCAGCATCGCGATGCGGATTCCGCGCCGGATGAGCTCGGGCGCGGCCTCGAGCAGGAGGTCGAAGCCCTTCTGGTCCGTGAGGCGTCCGATCGCGCCGAGGATCATCGCCGGGATCGCCCGGCTCGAAGCCCGCGATCCGGCACAGCTCCGCGCGGCACTCGGCCTTTCCGCGCAGGTCCTCGCGCCCGTAGTGGGCGGGGAGGTGCGGGTCGCGCGCGGGGCTCCAGACCGACGTGTCGATACCGTTCAGGATTCCCACGACCCGGTCCCCGCGCGCGTTGAGGGCGGTGTCGAGGCCGACGCCACCCTCCGTCGTGCGGATCTCGTTCGCGTACGTGGGGGAGACGGCGGTGATCATGTCGGCGGCCGCGATGGCTCCCTTGAGGAGGTTCACGGCGCCGCGGTGCTCGAGGGCACCGCCCGTCCACGCGCCGTCGGGCAGGCCGAGGATGGGGAATTCCTCGCGGCCGTAGACGCCCTGGTAACCGAGGTTGTGGATCGTGAGGACCGACGCGACGTCGTCGAACCAGCGGTCGCGCCAGTTGCTCCACGCGGCGAGCATCGGGGCGAGCGCGGGATGCCAGTCGTGCGTGTGGAGGATCCGCGGCCGCCGGTCGAGCCTCTTCAGAGCCTCGATCGCGGCCCGGACGAAGAGCGTGAAGCGCCAGAGCCCGTCATCCGCACCCCGGTCGTTCGGCGCGTAGATCTGGTTTCGGTGGAAGAGCGGGTCGTGTGCGACGAAATAGACCGGCACGGCGCTGCCGGGCAGCAGGTCCCGGAGGACGCCCACGGTGTGCGGCCGCCCGAGGATCGAGACCTCGAACGGAGGGAGCGCGGCCTCGGGCCAGGCGTTGCGGCGGCGATACCAGCGCGCCGCCTCGAGGTGAAACGGCAGGAACACGTCGACGTCGTGCCCGCGCGTCGCGAGCGCCTTCGGAAGGGAGCCCACGACGTCTCCAAGACCTCCCGTCTTCGCGAACGGGACGCACTCCGCGGCGAGGTGCGTGATGCGCAGGGCGGCCTCAGTTCACGAGGACGTCCGCCATGAGCGTCTGCGTGGACGTCGCGACGGAAACGCGTGTCGTGCCGCGCGCGACGCCCGTGACGGCTCCGTTCGCGACCGTGGCCGTCTTCGGATCGGAAGACGTCCAGGCCAGCGCCGCGTCCTCGATGACGATTCCCGTCGCGTCCCGGATCGTGGCCGTGATCCTCTGGGTCTCGCCCACCTTCAGGATCAGCGTGAGGGGAGTCACTTCGAAAACGGAGATCGCGCGGTTGAGGACTTTCACGTCGCACGCGGAGCTCACGTCGTTGCCGAGGCTCGCGATGATGGTCGTGTGGCCCTCGGCGACGGCCGTCACCACTCCCTCCGCATCGACAGTCGCCACCTTCGAATCTCCCGAGAGCCACTTCGGCTTCAGCGGTGACAGGTTTCCCTTCATGTCCTTGATCTCGGCGAGAACCTGCATCCTCGTGCCGGCCGGCCCGATCAGCGTCATGCGATTCGGGGAGACGGTGAGCGACGAGACGTCCATGACCTCCACGACGGCGCTCGACGTGAGGTTCTGGAAGGTCGCGGTCATGATCGCGCGCCCGGGCGTGAGAGAGCGAACGAGCCCGTTCGCGTCGACCGTCGCGATCTTGGGCTTGTCGGCGACCCAGACGGCCGTCAGGCCGGGCAGCGCGTTGCCTTTCTTGTCGGTGATCTCGTACTTGAGAGACTGGGTGCGGCCCGGCCCGTAAAGGGTCACCTTGGCCGGCACGATGTTGAGCTTGGAGGGCCTGGGACGGCAGGCGGCGGCGCTCAGCAGGATCAAAGAGAGAGCGAATGCCATTCCGGCAAGGTCCGTGAAGCGATTCTTCATCGCAGCGATTCTAGCGCGCAGGTGTCGTCGATCCCGCGGGCAGCGGCTGGCTTTCCATGCGTTGTTCGATGAGCTCGGCGCGGCGCTCCCATGCCGCCGGATGCGCTCGATACCACGTGGGACCCGGGATCAGGGCCGCGAGACGCGCCGCTTCCGGCGCCGAGAGGCGGCTCGCGCTCACGCCGAAGAGCGCGCGCGACGCCGCCTCGCAGCCGTAGGTGGTCTCGCCGAACTCGATTGCCGAAAGATAGACTTCGAGGATCCGCGCCTTCGGCACGAGGAGGTCGAGGGCTGCGGCGAGGAGGGCTTCGCGCCCCTTTCGCCACCAGCTCCGTTCGCCCGTGAGCCACAGGTTCTTCACGAGCTGCTGCGTGATCGTCGACGCGCCGCGAAGGCGTCTTCTGCGGCTCTTTTCGTGCGCCTGGTTCCACTGGCGGGCCGAAGAAACCGCCTCCCAATCGATGCCGTGGTGCTCGAAGAACCGCGCGTCTTCCGCGGTGAGGACCGCCCGCACGAAGGCAGGCGCGACCTGCCCGAGACGAACGGGGCGCCGGTCGATCGCGTCGCTCCTGCCCCGGGCGCGCAAGCGGGCCTTGCGCGCCTCGATGAACGCGGTCGTCGTCGGGTCCCGCCAGCGAAGGAGAATGATCTGAGGAAGAGGTATGAAGACGACGAAAGCGAAGAGGAAGAGAAGAAGAGAGAGATTTCTTAGAAGGTGAAGAGGGCGACGGGTTTTCAGCCGAGAATCTCGGTCAATGCCGCGCGCAACCGCTGGACGCCGAGCGCCGCCTCGTCGGGCGTGAGCGTGAGCGGGGGGCGCAGACGGATCGCGCGCTCGCCCGAGGCCAGCGCCATCACGTTGTGTTTCTGGAGCCAGCAGGCGAGGACGCCGCCCCGCGCCTTTCCGTCCGGCAGGTCGAACGCGATGAAGAGCCCGCGCCCCCTCACGTTCGTCATCTTTCCGGGAAATTCCGATGCGAGCTCGTTCAGCTTGCGAAGCAGGATCTCGCCCGTCGTCCTCGCGTTTTCGACGAGCTTCTCCTCGGCCATGATCTCGAGGATCTTGCGGCAGCGCACCATGTCGACGAGGTTCCCGCCCCATGTGGAGTTGATGCGCGAGGAGACCGTGAAGACGTTGTCCTTCTCCTCCAGGATGCGCGCGTTCGAGGCGAAGCCGCAGACCTGCGTCTTCTTGCCGAACGAGAAGAGATCGGGAGTGACGTCGAGGCCCTGGAAGGCCCACATCGTCCCGGTCAGGCCCATGCCGGTCTGCACCTCGTCGAGGACGAGCAGCACGTCGTGCTCGTCGCAGAGCGCGCGCACCCGGGCGAGGAACTCGGGGCGGAAGTGGTTGTCGCCGCCCTCTCCCTGGATCGGCTCGAGGATGAAGGCGGCGATATCGTCGCCGTTCTCGTGAATCGCCCGCTCGGCCTGTGCGATCGAGAGGTTCTCGACGGCCATCGTCGCCGCGAGGCCCTCCGGAGTGAGAGGAAACGTGAGCTTCGGGTTCACGACGCGCGGCCAGTCGAATTTCGGGAAGTACATCGTCTTCCGCGGGTCGCTCGTGTTCGTGAGGGAGAGCGTGTAGCCGCTGCGTCCGTGAAAGGCCTGCTCGAGGTGCAGGACCTTCGTCCCCACCTCGCGCCGGTGACCTTTCCGGAAGTTCCGGCGCACCTTCCAGTCGAAGGCGGCCTTGAGCGCGTTCTCGTTCGCGAGGGCGCCGCCCTCGACGAAGAACATGTGCTGCGCGTGAGATTCGGGCACACCGAGCCGGGCGAACGTATCGACAAAGGACGCCAGCTGCTCGGTGTAGATGTCGCTGTTGGCCGGTTTCGTGATTGCGCACCACGCGAGCTCGTCGAGGAATTCCGGCGTCGTCATCTTCGGGTGCGCATACCCGATCGGGCAGGTCGCGAAATGCGAGAAGAAGTCCAGGATCTCGACTCCGCGGAGGGAATCGCGGAGGAAGTTCCCGCGCGACGCCTTGAGGTCCATGACCACGTGGTAGCCGTCGACGAGGATGTGCCTCGACAGGGATTCGAGGACGGATTTCGCCGGGACGGGGGGCATCACGGAGGAGGACGGAAGAGCCATGAGCGGCATGATACCTCTTCCCCGTTGACGGCGTAAAGCGTTGAAATGAAGGGCCTTGGGTCCGGCGATCAGGTCTTCAGGATCACCGTCGAGCCGCCTCCCCGCGAGGGAGCCGCTTCCGCGGCGACGACGCAGTTCTTTCCCTTCGTCTTCGCGGCGTACAGGGCGGAATCCGCCTTCTTGAGGATCTCGTTCTTCTGCTCTGCGACCGACAGCGACTTGTTCACGTGGGCGCGATAGGTGGCCACGCCCACGGACATCGTGACACTGTTCTTGAGGTTCAATGCAGGCTCGCCGGGGCCGATCGAGATCGGAAGAAATGTCCAATCGTCGATCGCCTTCCGGATTCTCTCGGCGATCGCAACGGCGGCGTTCAGGTCCGCATCCAGGAGAATGACCGTGAACTCGTCGCCGCCGTAGCGGCAGGCGAGAGAGACCGTGTCGGCGAGCGTCCTCTGGAGGATGAAGGACACCTCGCGGAGAACCTGGCTTCCGGCGAGATGGCCGTGCTCGTCGTTCACCTTTTTCAGATGGTCGCAATCGAGGAAGAGCAGGGCGAGCTCGCCGTCCTTCGACTCGCCGAGCCGGTCGATCTCCCGCTGGAGCTTCCGGTGAAAATAGCGGTCGTTGTAGAGAGACGTGAGCGAATCGCGCCGGGCGACCTCGCGCGCGCGCCGCTCGTCGAGGAGGTTCTGGAGCGCCAGGGAGAGCGTGTCTCCGAACAGCTCCATGAGGCGCTCGTCGCGGGGCGTGAATGCGGGCTCGCCCTGGCGGTTCAGGAGGATGAGAGACCCGCACACGTGGTTCTCGATGACGACGGGCACCGCGAGGAGGTTCGTGATGGGGATCTCGAGAAGCATGTCGATCTCGCGCGAGAACGCGTGCGCGCCGCCCACTTCGTTCACGCACGTGAGCTCGCCCCGGGCGTAAACGAAGCCGGCGATTCCGTCCACGGGCCGCACTTTGCGGCCCACGGCGCTCTCCTTCACGTCGCCGGCCGTTACGATGATGGCGAGCTCGTTCCGGGAGCGGTCGTCCTCCTTCGAGACGGGGTCGTCGAGGAGGAGTGCCCCGGCCTGGGCCGGCACGAACTCCATCGCGCGATTCACGAGCGTGATGAGAAAGCGGTCGGGCGGAGTCCCGCTCGTCTCATCGAGCAGGCGGTGCCGCTCCATGTAACGCGCGAGCTGCTTGGGCGCGACGACACGGGCGACTCTCGTGTTCACGATGACGACGGCATTTTACGCCTGGCTCGAGGATTCGCCGAACCCGCTCAGGAGAGTCGCGACAGGACGCGGGCGGCATGCGCGCGCAGCGCGGCGATCTTCGTGTCGTAGTCGCCGAGCTGGGGCGCCGTGCGGAGGAAGTCCACGTCGGAAAGGAGCGTTTTCACCTCGTCGATCCGTCTGGCCGAAACGCCGCATCGAGCGAGAGCGGAGAGGACGTCGGGGGCGGGCGCGCCTTCGGGCACGAGGTACCGGCGCACGAGGATCTCGCGGAGCGTCCGGTCCACGCGCGCGGCCACGCGCTCCTTCGTCTCCTCCGGCTCCGGTTCGAGGGCTTCGCGCCACGCGCCGTGGGTCCTGCGCCGCCTGAGAGCGGCGACCGCGCCGAATCCGAGAAGCGCCGCTCCCGGCACCGCAGCGACGGCCCAGAGCGGAAGCGTCACGGTATCTCGCGAGAAGTCGACACTGGTCTCGCGACTGGACCTCGCGCTCCTCGGGGCCGGCGACGGTGCCGGGGAGGGCGGGAGGGGCAGCGTCGTCTCGGCGGTCGTGAGGACGGCGGCCGCGCGCCCGGGGGCGCCGCCTTCGGCCACGAGTGTGAGCGGCGCGGTCGTTTTGGTCACGATGCGCTTCTCGGACGGGTCGAAGACCGCGAGCGAGACCGGCGGGATCGTCACGGTGCCGTTCTCCTTCGGCACGAGGACGTAGCTCCACTCCGTCGCGACCTGCGTGCGGCCCGTTCGAGAGGGATCGGACTTCATGCTCGGCGGATACAGCGTGACGTTCGGGACGTCGAGCTTCGGCGACTCGGTCGCCGTGCGCAGGTTGCCGGAGCCCGAAAGCCTGATGCGCAGAGTCACGGCTTCGCCGGGCGCTGCCTTCGTACGATCCAGCTTCGCGCTCAGGTCGAAGCGCCCCACCGGCCCGTGGAAGGCGGCGTCGCCGGGAATCGGGAGGATCCTGAGGCTGACCGCCCGGGCGACGAGCTCCATGACCTGCGGGCGCGGGAAGAACCCGAGCGAGTCGCCGAACGGGTCCACGGAGCTGCGGACGCTCGTGCGGATCTTCGCCTCGGGAATGTTCACCGTGCCCGGGTTGAGGCCCGAGACGAGCTTCTTGAGCAGAGTGAACCGCATGACCGTGCGGCCGTCGACGACGTCGCGGTGGCCCACGGGCTTCTCCGGCTTTTCGAGATCCTCGGCCCAGCAGCCGGGGAAGCGCGGGGGCTCGAGGTACTCGAGTCCCTGCACGTCCGCCTGGGTGAGGAGCTCGTAATGCAGCGTGATCTCCTCGCCCACGTAGGCCGTCGTCTTGTCCGGCGTGACCCGGAACTCGATGAGGGGCCGAGCCTGCGGTCCTCTTGCGCCCGCGGGGCGGAACGGAGAAGCGCCGCGCCGCCGGAAAAGTTGCGCGATCGGATCGTCCTCCGCGGGCTCCGGCGCCGCATCACTGCGGCCGCGCGCGGGCCCCACCTCCAGGAGGTAGCTCGCGGCTTTCACCGTCTTCTCGTCGAATCCGAACGAAACCTCGCCGATCTCGGCCGGGCCCGGGCCCTGTGGCCGCAGGAAGTACGTGAGCGAGAGCGATCGGCTGAAGACGCCGTTCACGAAGGACATCTGCTCCGACTTCGACGGGCCTCCCGCGAGCGTGAGGTTCTTGAGAGGCAGACTCGGGGGGAGGCGAAGCGTTCCGCCGAGGCCGGAGCCGGAGAACGTGTACGTGAGCCTCACGACCTCGTCCGCGGCGGGCCGTGCCTTGTCCACCAGAACCTGGGCGGAGATCTCGTCCGCCGCGCGTACGGGAGGCGCGGCGAACGCGGCTGCGGCGAAGGCGGCCGCGGCGGAAAGAGCCGTGCGCTTCACCAGTCCCTCGCGGCGCGCCGCTTGCTGCGCTGCTCGGCGATTTTCTTCTTCTGCTCGTCGAGGTCCGAGCGCTCGATTGCCGACAGGAGCTGCTCGGCCTTGTCGCGCGTCATCTTCGCCTTCTGCTCGAACTCTCTTTCCTGCTGCTGCTTTTTCTGCGCGTCGCTTCCCGCCTGCTCCTTGTCTTTCCCGTTCTTCCCGCCTTTCTTTTCCTTGTCGTCCTTGGGGTCCTTCTTGTCCTTCTGCTGCTCTTTCTGCTTCTGTTTTTCTTCCTCGGCGCGGCGCATGCACAGCTCGTAATTCCAGGCCGCGTCCGCGTCTTTCGGGCGGCGCTTCAGCGCCTCGCGAAAGGCCGCCGCCGCGGGCTCGTATTGCTTCTCCCGGTAGAGGGTCTGACCCGCGTTGAACGCCGCGTCGGCACCGACGGCGCCGCGCCCGTCCTTCCGCGCCTTCTCGAGCGACGCGAGCGCCTCGGAAGGCTTGCCGGCGCGCGACTGCGCGGTGCCGAGGTTGTAGCTGCCCGTCGCGTCCTTCGGCTCCATCTCCACCTCGCGCGAGAAATGCGCGATGGCTTCGTCGAGCTTCTTCTCGTCCAGGGCCTGCCGGCCCTTCTTCGCTTCGGAACGGGGGGAAGAGAAGATTTTGCTTAGAAAGGGGAGTTGAGCAGTCGTGTCGGGGGAGGCTTGCGCGTCTGGCGATGCCGGAGCGGCCGGAATGCTCGAGGAGGCCGTCGGGAGAGCCGATGTGCGGCGGTCTGAGCCACCGGTGCGGCCGGGCGAGCTGCTGCGCTTCGGCGCGGGCGCCGTCACGAGCGCGATCATCGCAAGAAGAGCATCGCCGCCTGTCCAAGGGCGGGCGCCTCCCTCTTCCCCTTCTAAGAAGATTCCGGAGAAAACCCGCTGCTCGTGCTCGCCTCGGAGAGCTTCTCCCGCGTCCGACTCCGAGCAAGAGAAGTCCGAGCGCTCCCACCGCGACGCCGAGCGGAATCTGGAAGCGCTCCTCGAGCGCGGTGACGAGCACCTCGGAGAGCGGACGGCGCGCGCCGAGGTCGATCTGCCGGGCGACGCCCTCGAGATCGGTGCGGCCAGGGGAGACGACCGTGAACGAGCCGCCCGTCTCCGCCGCAAGGCGGCGCAGGAGCTCCGGGTCGGCTTTCGAGAGAACGGGCTGACCGCGGGCGTCGCTCTTGAACCCGCTGGTGCGCCCGGCCGCGTCGACTTCGGGCACGGGGGCTCCGCTTCCGCCCGAAGCGCCCACGAAGACGGTATGCACGGAGATGCCTTCCGCTTTCGCGCGCGCGATCGCGACGTCGACACCGCCCTCGAGGTCCTCGCCGTCGGAAAACACGACGGCGTTCCTGCCGCCCGCCGATCCGGCCGGGAAGAGATCGGCCGCCGCCGCGAGGCCCGAGGCGAGTGACGTACCGGGCTTGGCGCCCATGCCGGGCTCCATCGCGTCGAGGAAGAGTCCGACGGCCGCCGCGTCGAGGGTGAGCGGCACGAGAGCCTGGGCCTCTCCCTCGCAGGCGATCAAGGCGGCGCGGTCGCTTCCGAGGCGGGAGAGGAGGGACTGCGCGGCCTGCCGCGCGAGGACGAAGCGCGAGGGCGAGACGTCCGCGGCGCGCATCGAGGCGGACGTGTCGAGGACGAAGACGACGTCGGCGCCCCGCCGCTGCGCCGTCTCGGCCGTCTTTCCCCAGCGCGGCCGCGCGAGCGCGCCGCCGAGGCCGAGCGCGACGAGGAGCGTGAGGACGGCGCCCGCGGCGGGGAAGCCGCCCGCGGGGGCGAGTCGCGCCTTCGCCGCGAGCGTGGGAGAGACGAGAGCGGCGCTCCGGGCGGTACGCCGCCGGACCGAAAAGACGAGCGCGCCCGCGGCCGCGGCCGCGAGAAGAAGCCCGGGAAGGAGCATCGCCGGCTCGCCGAAGAGCGTCGACCACTTGCTCATCGGGGCGCCACCGGGAACAGGAAGAGCGTGGCGAATCCTGCGAGCGCAAGGCATGCGGCCGCGGGACGGGCGGCCATCGGAAAGACCTCGCGAAAGCGCGTGTATTTCGTCGTCTTGATCTCGCTCTTCTCGAGCTTGTCGATCGTCGCGAACGTGTCGGCGAGGCCCTGTGCGTCCGTCGCCCGGAAGAAGCGCCCGCCCGTCGCGTCCGCGATGCGCTGGAGCAGCGCCTCGTCCACGTCCACGTTCGCGCGCACGCGGCGCTGGGTGACGCGTCCCGTCTCGGGGTCCCGGATGGGAATCGGAATCTCGACGGGCCCGTTGTTCGTCCCGACGCCCACGGTGTAGACGCGCACGCCGAGCGCCTTCGCGACGAGAGCGGCGGTGTCGGGGTCGATCTCGCCCGCGTTGTTCCCGCCGTCGGTTACGAGGACGACGACTCGCGATTTGGCCTTCGAGGGCTTCAGGCGCGCGAGCGCGTTGCCGAGCGCGAGCCCGATCGCGGTGCCATCGCCCTGATCGCCGAGCTTGAGGCCCTGGAGCCGGTCGAGGACCATGCCGCGGTCGGTCGTCAGCGGGCTGACGGTGCGCGAGCGGCCTGCGAACACGAGGAGGCCGACGCGGTCGCTCGAGCGCCCCTCGATGAACTGGCGCGCGCAGGATTTCGCGACGAAGAAGCGGTTCTTCGGCGTGAAGTCCTCGGCGGCCATCGAGCCGGAGGCGTCGAGCGCGATGAAGATGTCGACGCCCTCCGTCCACGACTCCGTCCGCTCGAGGCCGAGACGGGGGCGCGCAAGCGCGACGACGAGGCCGGAGTAGCCGATCAGAGCCAGCGCGAAGGGCAGCAGGCGGAGCTGCACGCGCCACGTCGAACGCACGCGGGCGACGTTCGCGAGCGTGGGCACGACGAGCGCGCCGTCGCCGCGCTTTTCGCGAAGAATCTTCAACGCGATCGCAAGCGGAACGAGAACGAGGAGAAGGAGCAGGAGCGGGTCGCGGAACGACAGGCCCGGCGGGACGAGAGAGGCGACGAAGGCGCGGAGAGGGGTCATGAAGCGCGTTCCTTCGGGGCGGAGGCGCGGGCGGCCCGCGCCAGGTCTTCGGCTCTCTGTCGCGCCTCGACGTCGTGGAGGACCACGCGTGCCTTGAACAGAGCCGCCCGCGCGTCGTCGCGGGTGGCGGCGCCCTTTCCGAACTTCACGCGGTCGGCGGAGGCGAGGAGGTCGGGGAACGCGGCCTCGCGCGGGAACTCGAACCCCTTCTCCCGCAGGCGTCTCACGGTCTCGAACGTCGTCCATTCGAGGACCGGATCGCCCGTCGTGCGCTCGAGGAAGCGCTTCACGGCGTACGTGAGCTCCGAGTAGAAGGCGCGCGTGTCGTCGCCGAGGTTTTCCGCGACGGACGCGAGCCGCGCGAGCGCGAGACGCAGCTCTTCACCGGGCGCGACAGCGGGCGCAACGGCCACAGGGGAGGCGGTCCCGCGCCGCCGGCGCGAAACGAGCCAGGCGACGAGCGCCGCGGCGAGAGCCACTCCGGCCCCGAGCGCGATCCAGTACTTCGCCGGCCACGCGGGGATACGCACCGGCTTGTCCACCTTCGGCGCGAGCTGCTCGGGTTTCTGCCCGGGAGGAAGGCGCGAGGCGACCGTGAGCGTGAGCGGGGGAGGCCGAAGCTCTACCTTCCGCCCGGAAGGTTCTTCGAAAAGGTAGTGGGGCCCAGGCACGGCGATTTCTCCGGCCGCAAACGGAAACAGCCCGATCGTCTGGGACCATTCGAAGAAATCCCCGTCCTTCGATTTCTTCACGACCGGCGGCGCCGGATTCTCGAACTCCAGCACGGCGCCACCCGGGGGCCGCGCTCCTTCCTCGGCAGCGGGCGTCACGAGCGCGTCGAGTGTCAGCGTCGCGCCGGCGGGAATGCGGGCGGAGTACGTCACAACGACCCGGTCGCCAAGGGACACGGATGTCTTGTCGGCGGTCGCGGAAAACTTAGGCCCCTCTTCACCCTTCGAAGAAAAAGCGCCGAAACCCGACGCGAACAGCAAAGTCATGACGCCAAGCGCAACGGTGCGCGAGGGAGCAAAGAGAATTCTCTTCATCTTCCCGCCGCCTTGCGCTTCTCTCTCTGCTTGAAGAAACGGACGAGGGGGAGCTCGTAGGACATGTCCGTCCTCAAGGGTATGGAGTCGATTCCCGAGGAGCGGAAGATGGCCGCCGGCTCGGGCAGGCTCGCCGCGCGGCGCCCCCAGGCCTCGCGGAACGCGGGGTCGGCCGTGTCGAAGACGCGTGTGGCTCCCGTCTCGGCGTCGCGCAGGCGCACGAGCCCCACGGGCGGAAGCGACTGCTCCCGCGGATCGGCGATCGGAATCGCGACGACGTCGTGGCGCTTGTTGAGGACCTTCAGCGCCTTCTCGTATCCCGCCGCGAGGAAGTCGGACACGACGAAGACGACAGCGCGCTGCTTCAGGAGCGCTGCCGCGCTCCGGAGCGCGAGTGTGAGGTCGGTCGTGCGGCCGGCGGGCGCGAGCGAAAGCGCGTCGCGCGTGATCGCGAGCGCGTGGTCGACGCCCTTGCGGGGCGGGTGGTAGCGCTCGAGCCGGTCGGTGAAGAGGAGCGCGCCGACGCGATCGTGGTTCTTGACCGCCGCGAACGAAAGAAGCGCCGCGAGCTCCGCCATGAGCTCGCGCTTCGTGAGGTACTGCGAGCCGAAACCCTGTGACGCCGAGAGGTCGAGGAGGAGAAGGACCGTGAGGTCCCGCTCCTCCACGTACTTCTTGACGTGCGGAACGCCCGTCCGCGCCGTGACGTTCCAATCGATCGTCCTCACGTCGTCCCCGGGCACGTATTCGCGCACCTCGGAGAACTCCATCCCCCGGCCACGGAAGACCGAGTGGTACTCGCCTCCCACGCCCGCCTCCACCAGACGGTTTGTCCGGATGCGGATGCGGTGGAGCTTGCGGACGATCTCGCGTGGCAACATGGGCGACGGGCTACGACCCCGTCAAGGGACTTCCACCCTCTCCAGCAGTCGCTTCACGACCTGGTCGCTCGTCACGTTCTCGGCCTCGGCCTCGTAGGAGAGGAGGACGCGGTGACGCAGGACGTCCGGGGCGACGTCCTTCACGTCCTCCGGCACGACGTATCCGCGGCCGGCGAGGAAGGCGCGTGCGCGCGACGTGGCGAGAAGCGCGAGCGTGGCGCGCGGCGACGCCCCGTAGGACACGAAATCGGCGAGATCCGGGAGGCCGTATGCCTTCGGGTCGCGCGTGGCGGCGACGAGCTCCACGAGATAGCCCTTGATCCTTTCGTCCGCGTAGATGCCTCGCACGAGGACGCGAAGCTCGCGGATCGCCGCGGGCGTGAGAACGGGGCGCACTTGCGCGGAGGCCTCGGCCTCGGTCGTGTCGCCCATTCGGTCGAGGATCTGGCGCTCCTCCGCTTTCGTCGGGTAGCCGACCGTGAGCTTCATGAGGAATCGGTCGACCTGAGCCTCTGGGAGGGGATAGGTGCCTTCCTGCTCGATGGGGTTCTGCGTCGCGAGGACGAGAAACGGGTCGGGCAGCGGGGTCGTTGTGTCGCCGACGGTGACCTGTCGCTCCTGCATCGCCTCGAGGAGCGCGGACTGCACCTTCGCGGGCGCGCGGTTGATCTCGTCGGCGAGAACGAGATTTGCGAACACGGGGCCGCGGCGCGCGACGAACTCCTGCGTCTTCGGGTTGAAGACGAGCGTCCCGATGAGGTCGGCCGGAAGGAGGTCGGGCGTGAACTGGATGCGCGAAAAAGAGGCGTCGAGGCCGCGCGCGAGCGTTCTCACGGCGAGCGTCTTGGCGAGGCCCGGGACGCCTTCGAGGAGGAGGTGGCCGTCCGCGAGGAGGCCGATGGTCAACCGATCGACGAGACCGCCCTGCCCGACGATCACCTTGCGGATCTCGGTCAGGAGGGCCCCGACGAGAAGCGACTTCTCGCGGATCCTTTCGGTGAGGGCGGCCGGGTCGAGGCCCGGAGCAGCGGTCGTGAGCGTCGTCGTCGTCGTCATCGTGTCCCTTCGAAGCCTTCATTTCGACGCCGAATCGGCATCGGAGAACGGCCGGAAGTCAAGTACAGCAAGCGGGATGCCGGGACCGTCTGGCACCCTTTTTCGCCCGTTCGGAGCCCCGGAAACGGGAGTCTGGCCGCGCAGGCTTATGCTCGAAGAGATGGCTTTCTCAGCGTCGGCCCGCGCCGCCTGCCTCGCCTTCGCCGCGCTCCTCCTCGCGGCACCGGCCTCGGAGGCCGCGAAAAAGAGGCGCCTCACTCCGACCCCGACGCCCGCTCCCGCGGCGACGCCGACTCCGGTGCCTCTTCTACGGGCGGCCGGCGCCTGCCTGCGCTACGAGCCGGGCGCGTACATCGTCCTGTCGGAGGTCGGACAGCCGGGTCGCGCCTTCCACATCGACGCAAGTACCGAGATCACGGCGGCTCCGAAACGCGGGGGCCGCCTCAGGATCCTCTACGAGGACGGTCCCGAGGGCCCCATCGCGCGGAAGATCATGCCGGGGCCTGAAGAAGGGAAACCCGGGAAATAGTCAGTTCAGGTGCGGCTCGAACTTGCGCTCGAGCGAAGCCTGGGGCGAGACGCCCACGACGCGCTCGACGATCTGGCCGCCCTTGAAGAGCATGAGCGTCGGAATGGACATGATCCCGTAGCGCTCGGCCACGCCGGGTACGTCGTCCACGTTCAGCTTCGCCACCGTGACCTTTTCTCCCCACTTCGTCGCGAGCGACTCGACGATCGGGGCCACCTGACGGCAGGGGCCGCACCAGACCGCCCAGAAATCCACGAGAACCGGCTTCTCGCTCTTCAGGACTGTGGCGTCGAACGAACCTTCGTTCAGCTCGATGACGTTTACGGACATTTGGGGATTCCTTTCTCGGGGGGCTTGCGGTCGCGGCGGGACGATCCTCGGCGCGAGCTTCGATGGTAGGGTGCGGCGTGTGAAAGCGTCAAGCGCGCGGCCTTCTCGCGCCCGCTGGGGTCAGCACTTCCTGGTAAACGCTTCGACGGTCGAAAAAATTCTCGATGCCCTTGGGGCCCGGGAGGGAGAGACCGTCGTCGAGGTGGGGCCAGGCCGCGGAGCCCTCACCCGGCCGCTCCTCGACAGGGGCGCACGCGTCCTCGCGTTCGAGATCGACCCGGTTCTGGCGGCGCGCCTTTCCCACGAGCTCGCCGAGCGGGCGCTCTTCGTGGAGACGGCGGACGTGCTCAGGGCCGATGTCGAGGCGACGCTCGCGCGGATTGGCGCCTTTCCGCCCGTGCCGTTCGTCGGCAACCTCCCGTACGAGAGCGCCACGCCGATGCTGCGGGCGTTCGTTCGGCGGCCGGATCTCGTCTCCCGCCTCGTCGTCATGATCCAGAAGGAGGTCGCCGACCGGATCGTGGCCCTGCCGGGCGACGACGCTTACGGCTTTCTCACGCTCGACGTCGGCGCGCACGCGGCGGCGCGCCGGCTCTTCGACGTCTCGCGCGGCGATTTTTCGCCGCCGCCGAAGGTGAGATCCTCGGTCCTCGAGCTCGTTCCGCACGGCCCGGTGACCGGAGCCGACGACGCGCTCCGCGTGGCGTCGGCCGGCTTCACGTCGCGGCGCAAGACGCTCGTGAACGCTCTCACCCCCCTTTGGGGCCGCGCACGCGCGGTCTGGGCGGTGGCGGATGCCGGCCTGCCTGCGACGGCGCGAGCCGAAACGCTCGGCCTGGATGTGTTTCGCGCGCTCGCGCCGAGGCTCGGACCGCCCGGCAAATAGCCCGAAAAGCGCGCTCCGCCTGTTACAATTCGTCGATGTCGGTGACCCTCGGCCAGGCCGTGCTGCTCGGCGTCGTGCAGGGCCTGACGGAGTTCCTGCCCGTCTCCTCGACGGCGCATCTGGCGCTCGCGCAGCGCTTCCTTCCCGGTTTCGCTCAGCCGGGGATCCTCTTCGACGTCCTGCTTCACGTCGGGACGCTCTTCGCCCTCGTCGTCTACTTCCGGTCGCGGATCGCCACGACGTTCGCGGGAGCCTTCTCCTCCGACCCGTCCGAGAGGCGAAAGGCGTGGAGGCTGATCGGGCTCCTCCTTCTCGCTGTGGGCCTCACGGGCCTCGTGACGTTGCCCTTGAAGCGTTTCGCGATCGAAGGGATGACCGAGTTCCGCCGCATGGGCGTGGCGTTGCTGGGCACGGCCGTGCTGCTCCTCATCGCCCAACGCGTGGGCCGCTCGCGGGGGGAGCGCGGCCGCGCCCTCGAGGAAATCCGCCCGCGCGACGCCGCGCTCGTGGGCGCGTGCCAATCGGTCTCGGCGATCCTCCACGGCTTCTCGCGCTCGGGGAACACGATCTCCGTCGGTCTTTTCGCGGGCCTTTCCCGCCGGGCGGCGGCCGAGTTCTCGTTTCTGCTCTCGATTCCGACGATTCTCGGTGCCGCGGCCGTCGAGAACATCCACGCGTACCGACATCGCACGGGGCCGCTCGTGGACGGATCGGTCCTTCCGATCTACGTCCTCGGGATGGTCGTGGCCGCGGTCGTCGGCTACTACGCCGTCGATGCGCTCCTGAAGATCGTCGTCGCCATGCGGCTGACTCCATTCATCGTTTACTGCGCGGTCCTGGGCATTCTCCTCGTCGTCTACGGCCCGCAGCTGGCCTCCTCCTGATGGCGGCGAGCGGACGGCCGGTTCCGGAGCCCACCGCCTTCGCGCGGCGGCGCGACGAGTTTCTCGGAATTCTCCTGATCGCCGCGGGCCTTCTGCTTCTCGCGGCGCTGGTGTCGTATCGCCCGAGCGACCCCTCCCTTTTCTCGGCCGTGAACGACCAGGGGCTCCGGCCGCGCAACTGGGCGGGGCGCTTCGGCGCGACGTTCGCGGACGGCAGCCTCCAGTTCTTCGGCCTGGCCGCCCTCGTCGCGCCGCTCGCGCTTCTCGCGCTCGGCTGGCGGCGCTCTTTCTCGAGGCAGGTCGGCTCCTGGGGCACCAAGGGGCTGGGTGTCGTTCTCGTCGTGCTCACGCTTGCACCCCTCGCGCACCTCGCGCTCGGGCGCAGCCTCGCGTTCGGGGGCGGGCTCGACGCGGGCGGCTTCGTGGGCGACCTCCTCGGCTCGTTCGCGGTCTCGGCGCTCAACCCGCCGGGCGCGGCGATCCTGCTGTCGGCCGGCCTTCTCATCGGCCTGCTCCTCGCGACCTCGATCTCCCTCGGCGACGGCCTTTCGGGTGCGACCCTGCGGCTCTCTGGCTGGTGGCGCGGGTTCCTGCTGGAGCGCAGGCGCCGCCGTGAGCTCGCGCTGAGGGAGAAGCTCCGGCGGGACGTCGTGAAAAAGCACCTCGAGCGCGCAAAGGAGGATGCCGGCCGGCCCGCGCCGCAGAAGGCCTCGGAGCCCGAGGGCGACGTCGTCTACATCCCGTCCGTCGCCACGCTCCGCGTCAAGGAGAAGGCCGGCGAGGGACGCTTCTGGATCCGCAAAGGCGGCGGCGCCGAAGACGAGGCGCCGAGGCCCGTGGCGCGGCCCGCCCGGCTCGAGAAGAAAGCCGACGCGCCGCAGAGAGTCCTGCCGTTCCCGGCCCCCCGCGACGCGTCCGGCTGGGTGTTTCCGCCCGCGAAGCTGCTCCTCGCGGCGCCGAAGAGGGATCGCGAAAGCGACCGGGAGGAATTCCGGCAGACGATGGAGCTCATCGCGTCCAAGTGTCTCGAGTTCGGCGTCGAGGGCGCTGTCGACGCCTACACGCCGGGGCCCGTCGTCACGACCTACGAATTCAAGCCGTCCGCGGGCGTGAAAGTCTCTCAGGTCGCGTCCCTGGAGAACGACCTCGCGCTCGCGCTGGCGGCCGAAAAGGTCCGCATCGAGCGCATGCCGGGCCGCGCCGCGATCGGGATCGAGGTTCCGAACCGCAGCCGCGACCTCATCGCGCTCCGCGAGGTCATCGAAAGCGAGAGGTTCAGGCGCTCGCCGTCTCTTCTCACGATCTCGCTCGGCATCGACGTGCACGGCGAACCGGTCGTCGCGGACCTCGCGCGGATGCCGCACCTCCTCGTCGCCGGACAGACGGGCGCCGGCAAGAGCGTGGGCCTCACGGGCATGATCACGTCCATTCTCTTCAAGGCGCGTCCGGACGAGGTCAAGTTCATCTTCGTCGACCCGAAAATGAACGACATGAAGGACTACGAGGACCTGCCACACCTCCTCGTTCCGGTCATCACGGATCCCAAGAAAGCGGCGAACGCGCTCAAGTGGGCGGTGGACGAGATGGAGGGCCGCTACAAGCTCCTCTCGGAATGGCCGGGCGTGCGGAATATCGAGCAGTACAACGCGGCCATTCGCGACCCGCGCTCGCTCGCCGAGGTGAGGGAGAAGATTGGGGAGAAGCTGAAAGCCGACGAGAACGGCGTCATTTCCCCGATGCCGTACATCGTCATCGTCATCGACGAGCTCGCCGATCTCATGATGACGGCGCCCCGGGAGATCGAGGATTCAGTCGCCCGGCTCGCGCAGAAGGCTCGCGCCGTGGGCGTCCATCTCATCCTCGCAACGCAGCGTCCGTCCGTGGACGTCATCACGGGCACGATCAAGGCGAATCTCCCGTGCCGCATCGCCTACACGGCGCGCACGAGGATCGACTCGCGCACGATCCTCGACTCGATGGGTGCCGAGACGCTGCTCGGTCAGGGCGACATGCTCTATCTCGCCGCCGGAACGTCGTACCTCATGCGCGTGCACGGCGGCTTCATCAGCGGCGACGAGACGAAGGAGATCTGCCGCTTCCTGAAGAAGCAGGCCAAGCCGATCTACGACGAAAGCGTGACCGTCGACCGAGAGGCACAGGCTTCGGCGAGCGGACTGCGCGCGGACTCCGACGACACGGACCCGATGTACGACCAGGCAGCACGCCTCGTCGTGCGCGAGCGCATGGCGTCCATCTCGTTCCTGCAGCGGAGGCTCGAGATCGGATTTTCTCGCGCCGGCAAGCTCATCGACATGATGCAGCGTGACGGAATCGTGGGACCGCCGGCGGGCGGGAGCAGGAGTCGCGAGATCCTGGTTCCGGCGGAATACTTCGAGGAGATCGACCGGAACAGAAGGTCTTGAGAGACTCTAATGCCCGCGGCCCCTGGCTGCGGGCGCTGGGGAACCCGAAGCGCGGGTTCCCCAAACCCCTCCGCGCTACTTCTTCGGCCCGAGGATCGAGTCCTTGGCGGCCTTCGCGACGCGGAACTTCACGACCCGCTTCGCCGGGATCTTGATCGCCTCGCCGGTCGCGGGGTTGCGGCCCATGCGCGCCTTGCGGTTCACGAGCACCAGCTTGCCGAGGCCCGGCAGCGTGAACGAGTTCTTCGCCTGCTTGTAGGCAAGGGCCGCGAGCTCCTCGAGGTACTGCGCCGAGACCTTCTTCGTGAGTCCGGTCTTTTCGGCGAGGTGTTCCGCGATCTGCGATTTCGTCATTCCAGCCATGTTGATTCCGTCCTTTCTTCAATTCGCTCCCGAATCGGGATGCGCGCATTCTAGAGGGAAAACCGGGTTTCGTGTCGATACACTGGCGTGGTGCAAATAGTTTTTTTCGGGTCGCCGTCTTTTGCTCTCCCGGCGCTCGAGGCTCTCCTTGCCGCGGGGCATCGCGTTCCGCTCGTCGTTTCCCAGCCGGGAAAACCCGTCGGGCGAAAAGGCGACATGACCGATCCGCCCGTCGCCGCGCGGGCGAAGTCGCTGGGAATCCACGTCTTCCAGCCCTCGACACTGAAGGACGACGCCGCCGTCGCACGCCTCGCCGAGGCGAGCGCCGACGTCTTCGTCGTCGTCGCCTACGGGAAGATCCTCGCGCAGAAGGTGCTGGATCTGCCCCGGCTCGGCTCCCTGAACGTGCACGGCTCGCTCCTCCCGCGCTGGCGCGGGGCCTCGCCGGTGCAGGCGGCAATCCTGGCGGGCGATGCGGTCACGGGGGTCTCGATCATGAAGCTGGACGCCGGGATGGACACGGGCCCCGTCTACGCGACGCGGGAAACGCGGATCGGGGAGGAAGAGACTGCTGAAGAGATCGGCGCGCGGCTGGCGCAAATAGGTGCCGAGTTAATGGTGGAGACGTTGTATTTCTTAGAAGGGGAATGGGCACGGAGCAGGGGCGCACAGCCCGCGGAAACCGGTGCGCCTTCGCGCACCGCCGGGCAGTCTTTCTTAGAAGGTGAATGGGGCAACGCCGAGGGCTCGGAGCCTCGCGGCACCGTCGGCGCGGAGGCGCCGGCCTCGAACGCGCCTTCTAAGAAATTCTTCAATCCCCCTCTTCCTCAAGATCCCTCTCTGTCCACGTACTGCCCGAAGATCTCCCGCGAGGACGGGCGTGTCGACTGGTCCCGTCCGGCGGCCGAGCTTGTTCGAAGAAGCCGTGCCTATACGCCCTGGCCCGGTCTCTTCACCTTTCGAAGGAATGCGCGCCTGAAGCTGTCGGGCCTCTCGCCGGTGGCGCGAGATGCCTTCGGTGTGCGAGGGAGCAAAGAACCCCCGGGGGTTCTCCTCGAGGCGGGTCCGCGAGTCGTCGTCGCCTGCGGCGAAGGGGCGGTGTCGATCGCGACGCTGCAGGCCGAAGGCCGCCAGGCGCTCCCCGCGGCCGAGTTTGCGCGCGGCGAGCGCGTCGCGCCCGGCGAGCGCTGGGGCTGATGGCGGATTCGCGGCCCGTCCGCGAGCGGGCGCTGGGCGTGCTCGTGCGCGTGGCGCGGGACGGCGCGCACGCGGCGCCGCTCCTGGACGCGCGGGGGCGCGACCTTCCACCGCGCGACCGCGACTTTCTGCGTGCGCTCGTGAAGAAGACTCTCCGGGGCGCCCTGCGCCTCGACCACGTGCTGTCGCGGCACCTCCGGCAGGCGCCGGAGTCGCTCGATCCGGCGGTCCTCGCGGCCCTTCGGCTCGGGGCGGCCCAGCTTCTTCTCATGGATCGCGTGCCGCCTCACGCCGCGGTCGGAGAGACCGTCGCCGCGGTCCGGAGCTTCTCTCCCAAGGCCGTGGGCCTCGTGAACGCCGTCCTCCGCCGCGTGGCCGAGAAGGAGCCACGGCCGGGCGCCGTCGTGCTTCCCGAGGGCGGAGACGGAGTCCGCCGGCTCGCGCTCGAGACGTCGCATCCGGAATGGCTGGTGGCGCGCTGGGTCGCGGCGTTCGGCGAAGGCGCGGCCCGGGCGGCGCTCGCGGCCGACGAAGAAGACGCGCCGATCGACCTCCTTGCGGATCCCCGCGCCGGGACGCCGGAGGAGATCGTCCGGCGTCTCGCGGCGGACGGCATCGAGGCCGTGCGCTCCCCGTGGGCACCGCTCGCGCTCACGGTCACGGCCGGGAACGCCGCCTCGAATTCCCTCGTCGCCTCCGGCCAGCTCGCGGTCGTGGACGTCGCCGCGCAGGCGATGGTGGAGCTGGTCCCGGCGGCCGACGTCGTGGCCGACCTCGCGGCGGCCCCGGGCGGCAAGACGCGCACTCTCCTCGCGACGGGGCGCGCGCGGCGGGTCGTCGCGCTCGAGCGCACCGCCTCGCGCGCCTTCAGGCTGGCCGCGAACCTCGCCGCGGCCGGACGCCGGAGCGAGGCGCTCGTCGTGCGCGCGGATGCGGGCCGCGCGCCCCTGCCGCCGGGCCGCTTCGGGTCGGTTCTTCTCGACGTTCCCTGCTCGGGAACCGGCACGCTTCGGAAAAATCCCGAGATCCGCCTTCGCCTCAAACCGGAGGACCTGGCCGGATTCGCCGTGACGCAGCGTCGCCTGCTCGCGGCGGCGCTCGACCTCGTCGCGACGGGCGGCACGCTCGTCTACGTGACGTGCTCGCTCGAGCGGGAAGAAAACGAAGACGTGGTCGACGCGCTGCTCGCCGAGAGGCCGGGCTTCAACCGCGTCGTCCCCCGGACGGCTGGCCTCCCCGCGCCGCTCGCGTCCGCCGTCTCGTCCGCCGGGCTCGTGCGCGTCCTGCCGGGAAGCACGCACGACGGCTTCTCGGCGGTCGTCCTTCGCCGCGAATCTTCGCGTGTCAAAGCTCCTTAGAAATGTCCCCTGGTAGAGCTCGTTAGAAATGTCCCCTTTTCTGGTGCTCGTAGTAGTCGCGCGGTGGAAATGTGGAAAACGGCGGCCGGCCTCAGCGGAGGCCAGCGCGCTCCTTACGCTCCCATGAAGCCAGGACGCTTGCGGCGGTTAACGGTGTTCTCCAAGGGTGATTCTCGGGAGCTGCTGAGAAGGGGCGGCGTGTTGGTACGGAGGCTGGCTTGATCGGTGGCGCCGGCCGATAGGGCCGCTGCTTGATCTCGTGGAACTCGAGAGCTCGACGACGATGAAGCAGCACCCGACTGCCATCAAGCCTGCGTCGAACCACGATCTTCTCGCGGCGGCGTGGCATCTGAGCCTTCGGCCCGGTGATCTGAAACCAGCGACCGTCCCAGGCGACCGTCCAGTCGTTCTGCACGGTGCGTTGCTCCTCGAAGACGAAGACGTCCTCGAGGTGAAGGCCCTTGGGGACGGGCCGGTGGTAGTCGATCCGACTCGCCGCGCTGTGAGAGAACCTCTCGTTGATCGTCGCGAGGAATCCTCCAGCGAGCAGCGCATTGGCCGCCGGGAGGTCCTTGATGCCGTGCAGCCGCATCTCCTTGACGAGCCGGTCCTGCAACACACCGTGGCGCCTCTCGATCCTGCCCTTGGCCTGAGGACTGGCCGCCGGAATGATCTGAATCGAGAGCTTGTGGCACGCCTTGCCGAAGGCCGTCAGCGCAGGCCGGCCTAAAAGCTGCTCGTCTTTCGTCGGCTCGCGATCAGCCACGTAGAGATTCTTGTGGTCGGTGTAAAGCGCCCTGGGGATGCCGTAGAGCTCAATCCACCGCCACAGCACCCTCATGGCTCCTTCCGTGGTCTCCTGCTCGAAGAATTCGCCTCCCATCTTCGCCGTGGCATCGTCGACAAGGTCGATCAGGCACGGTTGGTGACCCGTCTCGAGCCAGTCGTGGAAGCTCCCGTCCATCTGCACGAGCTCGCCGAAGTGCTCCTTCGGCGGTCGCCACTTGCGGTGTGGCCCTCGTTTCCTTTTCTTCTTCCACAACCCCTCCACGAGAAGCCACCGCCGCAGCGTCTCGTGAGAAACCCTCAGCCCCACCTCGAGAAGCTTCTCGGCCGCCAGGGTCGGCCCAAACCCTGAAAGCCGCGTCCGGCACAGCTCAAGACTCTGCTGCTTGCTCTCTGGGTCCAACTTCCGATTCGACGGCCGTCCTCGAGACCGGTGCACCAGACCCTTGGCCCCATCGGCGCGGTATCTCTTCCAGATCCGCTTGCCCTGCCGCCCGCTTATCGAAAGCCGCTCCGAAGCAGACACCACCGTCTGCCGCCCCGCCTTCACCTGCTCGAGCTCCACCAGTCGCGCCCTCTCCTTCAAGCTCAGCCCCACGATCTCCTCCATCGCGCCCCCTTCTTCCGAGGGGACACTTCTATCGAGTTATAGAGGGGACACTTTCATGGAGCTACGACAACCGCGAATCTTCGCGTTGACAAGGCCAGGTGCCGAGCCTACATTGCCGGCGCTTTCCGACGACCGCGAGAGCCAGAAGGAGACGCCATGGCCGGCAAAGCCGACATCGTGGATGCGATTTCGAACGACACCGGCCTGACGCGAAAGGACGCGACCGCGGCGCTCGACTCGGTCGTGAATGCGATCACCGGAAACCTGAAGAAAGGCGAGCGTGTCGCGATTCCGGGTCTCGGCGCCTTCCACGTGGCCGACCGCAAGGCGCGTGCGGGGACCAACCCGAGAACGAAGGCCACGATCCGCATCGCGGCGGCGAAGGTCGCGCGGTTTCGCGCGGGCAAGGACCTCAAGGATCTCCTGAACAAGCGGCGAAGGTAGGCGGCCGCGCGTCGCGCGCGCTCGTATCATGGACGTTTCATGATCCCGCTGCGCGACACGATCCGGACGCGGACGGTTCCCTTCGTCACGCGACTCCTCGTCGTCGCGAACGTCGCGGCCTTCGTGCTGGAACTCCTCCAGGGCGAGAACCTGGACGCGTTTGTCGAGACGTTCGCGTTCATTCCGCTTCGGTTCTTTCACCCCGAGCTCGCCGGCTGGACGTTCTCGGCGGCGGTCGTGACGATCTTCACCGCGATGTTCCTGCACGGCGGTCTCGCTCACCTCCTCGGGAACATGCTTTTTCTCTGGATTTTCGGCGACAACGTCGAAGACGCGCTCGGCCATTTCAGGTTTCTCGTCTTTTACCTCGCCGCGGGCGTGTGCGCGACCCTTCTTCAGGCGTTCCTGTCGCCGACTTCGGCGATCCCGAATCTCGGCGCTTCGGGCGCGATCGCGGGTGTCCTCGGGGCGTATCTCGTTTATTACCCTCGCGCCCGCATCGTGACCATCGTTCCGCTCTTCATCCTCTTCCCCGTCGTCGAGGTGCCGGCGGGCCTCTATCTTCTCGGCTGGTTCGCGCTGCAGTTCTGGATGGGATCGGCGCAGCTCACGCACGCCGGCCGGGCCGCCGCCTCGCAGGGAGGCGTCGCGTTCTGGGCGCATGTCGGCGGGTTCGTCGCCGGCGTCGCCTGGGCGCTGATCTTCCGCCCGGCTCGCCGGCCTCAGGCGGCCTACCGGATCTCGTGAGGGCCCGGCGAGTTTCAACGCGCGTCGGATAATCCCGCACGATGAGCGACGCCCCGGCGGCTCCCTATCGTGTTCCGTATGAACGCGCGACCTTCGTTCTCTCCGCGCTCGCGCTTCTGGCCGTGCTTCTCCTCCATCTCGTCCCGGCGCTTCTCGCGGGATTCCTCGCCTGGGCTCTCCTCCACTCGATGACGAGACGCCTGCGCGGCGGGCGCATCTCGCACGGCCTCGCGCGCGCCCTGGCGGCTGGCCTCCTCGGCCTCGTCGCGGCGGGGCTCGTCGCCCTCGCGATCATCCTCGTCTACGGGTTCGTCCGCGGGCGGATCGGCGACCTTCCGGCCGTGCTCGAGAGGATGGGGGACACCCTCGCGCGGCTGAAGGAGACACTCGAGGGAGCCGGAGTCTCGCTCCCGCTCCCGGCCGGTGACGGATCGACGGAGGCCGTCGCGGGCTGGCTGCGGGAGCACGCGGGCGAACTGCGGCACGCAGGGACCGTGGGCGCGCGCGGCCTCGTGCACGCGCTCCTCGGGGCCGTCGTCGGCGTCCTCGTGTTCTTCCGCGCCCCCTCGGACGGGCCGGGTCCGCTCGCGGCGCAGCTCGAGGAGAGGCTCCGCCGCTTCGGCGAGAGCTTCCGCTCCGTCGCGAAGGCCCAGATCGAGATCTCGGCCGTGAACACGGTCCTGACGGCCCTTTTCGTCTTCGCGATCCTGCCGGTCCTCGGTGCCCGGCTCCCGCTTGCGGGCACGCTCGTCGCGATCACGTTTCTCTGCGGCCTCATCCCGGTAGCCGGGAACCTCGTCTCGAATACGGTGATCGTGCTCGTCTCCCTCGGCGTCGCGCCGTGGGTCGCGGCCGTGGCGCTCGTGTTCCTCGTCTTCGTCCATAAACTGGAGTACCTGCTCAACGCGAAGATCGTGGGCGGGCGCATCGGCGCGTCCGCATGGGAGACGCTCCTCGCGATCATCGTTTTCGAGGCGGCGTTCGGGATCCCGGGTGTGGTCCTCGCGCCCGTGGTCTATGCCTGGACGAAGGCGGAGCTCCTGGATCGCGGGCTGGTGTAGCCTCACGCGCCGTGACCACCGTGACCGCGCCCGCCGTCCCCGTTCCGCTCCTCGACCTCAAGAAACAGTACGCGACGATCCGCGAGGAGATCCTCCGTGCGACGGCCGAGGTCTACGAGAGCCAGTATTTCATCCTGGGCCCGCGCGTCGAGTCCTTCGAGAGGGAGATTGCCTCGTACGTCGGGGTGAAGCACGCGATCGGCATGTCCTCGGGCACGGACGCGCAGCTCGCCGTCATGATGGCGATCGGAGTCGGGCCGGGCGACGACGTCGTGACGTCGCCTTATTCTTTCTTCTCGACGGCCGGCGCCGTCGCGCGCCTCGGCGCGCGGGCGGTCTTCGTCGACATCGAGCCGGAGACGTTCAACCTCGACCCTTCGAAGCTCGAGAAGGCGATCACCCCGAGGGCGAAGCTCATCCAGCCCGTCCACCTGTACGGGCAGTGCGCCGACATGGATCCGATTCGGGATGTCGCGAAGCGGAAGGGCGTCCCGGTCCTCGAGGACGCCTGCCAGTCGCTCGGCGCGGCGTACAAGGGAGTGAAGGCGGGAGCGCTGGGCGAGTTCGGCGCCTTCTCGTTCTTTCCCTCCAAGAATCTCGGCGGGTTCGGCGACGGCGGCATGGTGACGACGCAGGACGACGCGCACGCGACCCGCCTCCGCGCCTTGCGCATGCACGGCGAGACCTCGCGCTATCACCACAAGCTCGTGGGCGGGAACTTCCGCCTCGACGCGCTTCAGGCCGCGGTCCTGCACGTGAAGCTGCCGCACCTCGACGGCTGGGCGCGCGCGCGGCGTCGGAACGCGGCCGAGATCGAGGGGCTCTATCTCGAGGCGGGCGGGCGGGAGTACGCGGAGGGCGGCCTGAAGTTCCCGCGCGAGGCGGCGGGGCGCGAGCACGTGTTCAATCAGTTCGTCGTGCGCGTCGGAAAGGGCCGGCGCGACGCGTTGAAGAGGCTCCTCGACGAGCGGCAGATCGGGAATGCGATTTACTATCCGGTGCCCTTGCACCTGCAGGAGTGCTTCTCCTCCCTCGGGGGCCGCCCGGGCGACTGCCCGGAGGCCGAGAAAGCGGCGAACGAGACGCTCGCGCTCCCGGTTTTTCCGGAGCTCCTGGCCGAGCAGAAGAACACGCTTGCGACGACGCTCGCTTCCTTCTCGCGCGAGGGATAAGGAAACCGCCGCAGGGGCAGTGCGCAGCTGCCGGCCCTCGGTTCGATTACCATTCAAAGGAATTCCCGATTCTCTATCTTTATTAAGTTACTTATTATAAATCACTTACATAAGATCTATAGATCCACTTGACAGATTTCTCGGCGAGGGCTAGATTCTTGGCACTCGCCGGCTTCGACTGCTAACAAGCAATCGGCGGGAACAAACCAGAGTCAAACAACGGGGTGCCGGCGGGTGACTCGCCTCGCGCGGCGTCCCGAGAAACCGAAAGGAGCGTCCCATGAAAGTTCGTCCCCTCTACGACCGGATTCTCGTCAAGCGCATCGAGGCCAAGGAGCAGGTGCGCGGCGGAATCATCATTCCCGACACAGCCAAGGAAAAGCCGATGGAGGCCAAGGTCGAGGCCGTCGGCGAAGGCAAGTTCGACGACAACGGCAAGCGGATCCCCCTCGACGTGAAGAAAGGCGACCGCATCCTGATCGGCAAGTACGCCGGCACCGAAATCAAGATCGAAGACGAAGAGCTCCTCATCCTCCGCGAGGACGAAGTGCTCGCGATCGTCGAAACGAAGTAAGGGGTAAATGAAATGGCTGCCAAGAACATCACCTACGGCGAAGACGCCCGCCAGAACATCCTCCGTGGCGTCAACAAGCTCGCCGACGCCGTGAAGATCACGCTCGGCCCCAAGGGCCGGAACGTCGTCATCGACAAGAAATTCGGGTCGCCCACGATCACGAAGGACGGCGTCACGGTCGCCAAGGAAATCGAGCTCGACAATCCGCTCGAGAACATGGGCGCCCAGATGGTTCGCGAAGTCGCTTCCAAGACCTCCGACATCGCCGGCGACGGCACCACGACGGCGACGGTGCTCGCCCAGTCGATCTACCGCGAGGGCATCAAGATGGTCACCGCCGGCCACAACCCGATGGAGATCAAGCGCGGCATCGACATCGCCGTCAAGAGGGCGGTGGAGTCCATCAACGCGATCAAGAAGACGGTCGACGCCAAGGAGATCGCGCACGTCGGCACGATCTCGGCGAACGGCGACCTGGAGATCGGAAAGATCATCGCCGAGGCCATGGACAAGGTCGGCAAGGACGGCGTGATCACGGTGGAGGAGGCCAAGGGTCTCGAGACGACGCTCGAGGTCGTCGAGGGGATGCAGTTCGATCGCGGCTACCTCTCGCCGTACTTCGTGACGGACGCCGAGCGCATGGAATGCGCCCTCGAGAACGTGAAGATCCTGATCTACGAGAAGAAGATCTCCTCCATGAAGGACCTTCTCCCCGTGCTCGAGCAGGTCGCCAAGCAGAATCGTCCCTTCCTCATCATCGCGGAAGAGGTCGAGGGCGAGGCGCTCGCGACGCTCGTCGTGAACAAGCTCCGGGGCACGCTGCACGTCGCCGCCGTCAAGGCGCCCGGCTTCGGCGACCGCCGCAAGGCCATGCTCGAGGACATCGCCATCCTCACGGGCGGCAAGATGATCTCCGAGGACCTCGGCATCAAGCTCGAGAGCGTCAAGTGGGAGGACCTCGGCGACGCCAAGAAGGTCACCGTCGACAAGGACAACACCACGATCGTGGTCGACGCGGGAGACAAGAAGCGCAAGGAAGCGATCACGGGCCGCGTGAAACAGCTCCGGACGCAGATCGAGGAGACGACCTCCGACTACGACCGCGAGAAGCTCCAGGAGCGGCTCGCCAAGCTCGTCGGCGGAGTCGCCATCATCAAGGTCGGCGCGGCCACCGAGACCGAGATGAAGGAGAAGAAGGCCCGCGTCGAGGACGCCATGCACGCCACGAAAGCGGCCGTCGAGGACGGCATCGTGCCGGGCGGCGGCGTCGCGCTGCTGCGCGCCATGGAGGCGGTCGAGAAGATCAAGGAGTCCGGCGACGTGCAGGTCGGCGTCAACATCGTCAAGCGCGCGCTGGAGGAGCCGACCCGGCAGATCATCGCGAACGCGGGGCTCGAAGGCTCGGTGATCGTGAAGGACCTGAAGGACAGGGGCGGCAATTTCGGCTTCAACGCGCAGACCGAAAAGACCGAGGACATGTTCAAGGCGGGCATCGTCGACCCGGCCAAGGTCACGAAGTCGGCGCTGCAGAACGCCGCGTCGATCGCGGGTCTCATGCTCACGACGGAAGCGCTCGTCTCCGAGATCAAGGAGAAGGAGAAGGCTCCCGCAGGCATGGGCGGCGGCGGCGGAATGGGCGGCATGTACTGATTTGCCTCGGGAGGGCCCCAGCCGCGCTGCGCGCGGCCGGAAGTCTGGGCCCTCCCGAACCCTCCCCCCAACTGTTTTCGAATTCATACGGCCCGGCGGAAACGCCGGGCCTTTTTCTTTTGTTCTCGGATTCGGAATTTCTTAGAAGGTGTAACCCGCGCTCCTCGTCACGAATGCGCGGGTCGAGCCTCCCGCGTCATACCTTCTAAGAAAATCTTCCTCTTCCTCTTCCTCTCGACGCGCTACCCTCAACCCAGCCGATGTCGCAGCGCTCGAGAACGGCCGGCCGGGCGGGACTCTTCTGGACTCTCCTGCCGCACCTCGTGTTTGCCGTCCTCTTCGTCGCGACGTTCAAGCGCTGGATTCTGCCGTTCGAAGACTCGGGGCGCGAGATGAACGCGGCGCTGCGCCTCGCCGACGGAGAAGTGCTCTATCGCGACGTGGGCTATCCCTACGGTCCCCTTCCTCCCGTCATCGACGGTCTCCTGCTCCGAGCCTTCGGCCGGAGCCTCGACGTCCTCGTCGCGTGGCGCACGGTCCTCGCCCTCCTCGGTGTGGAGGCGCTCCGGCGGCTCGCGCGCCGGCTCGCTCCGGGCGAAGAGCTCGCGGCCGCCGTCTCGACGTTCGCGATCGCCGCGTGCGCGTTCGGCGTGGGAGGGTCGTGGCCGTTTCCGTACAGCGTCGCGGCCCTCGCGGGAATGGTCGGGGTCTGGTGGGCGATCGAGCTCGCGCTCTCTGCGGAGTCCTGGCAGGCATCGTTTGCAGCCGGGGCCGTCGCGGGCCTCGCGGCGGCGACCAAACTCGAGTTCCTGCCGGTCGCTCTCGCCGGCCCCGCTCTCGTTCTCGGGCTGAGGCGCCCGCGCAAGGAAGCATTCTGGGCGAGCGCGTGGGCGCTCGCCACGGCCGCAATCGCGTACGCGGTCCCGATCGTCCTGTTCGGCGAAGGCCTGATGAAACGCCAGGGCTTCCTCATCGCGCTCTCCGTCCCGGAGCCCTGGCGGCGCGTTTACGAGAGCGTGCTCTTCGGCGGGCTCACTCCGGCGGACTTCGCCCGGGAAGGAATCAGGGACGTTCTCTTCCCGTCGGCCCTCGGAATCGCGCTCGCCCTCCTGCTTCGAACCTGGGGAAGGACGTCGAACCTCGTTCTCCCGCCGCTTCTCTTCGCGGCGGGGGGCCTCACGTTCTTCTCGCCCGGCAACGGGTGGCTGCATGCGCTCCTGCCTCTTTCGGCGTGCGTGGCGATAGGCGGCCTCGCCCGGGCCGCGATTGCCTGGCGGCACGAAGGCTCTTCCGCCGACCCGGCGGCCGTGGGAGTCGCCCTCGTCATGCTGCCCGCGCTCCTGCGCCAGCCCTTCTTCCTCAGAAACCCGGTCTACGGGGCTTTTTCGGCACCTCTGGCTCTCGTCGTCGCCCTCTGCTGGATCGGCCGGCACACGCGCGCTCGAAGGCTCTTCACGGCTCTCGTCTTCGGCCTCTTTGCCGCCCAGGTCGCGCTGCGAGTCCAGGGAATCGGCATGGCCGTCATGACAAGGACGGACCTTCCGCGCGCGTCTCTGTTCCTCGTTCCGGGGGAGTCGCGCTTCGTGACCGAAGCGGCCCGGGTCATTCGGGAAACCGTGCCGGAAGGGGGGACCATCGGCATCTTTCCGGAGCCCGGGTTTCTTCTCTTCGTCACGGGCCGGAAGAACCCCTTCGTGGACGAGCTCTTCCTGCCCGGAGGTCAGGACGCCGTGGCGGAGGACCTGATGATCCGCCGCCTCCGCGAGCGCCCACCCGACGCGCTCCTCGTGACGGACCGGGCCTACCCGGAATACGGACCCGCGATCTACGGACGCGGCCTCCTCGATCGGTTCTTTCTGGAGGTCTCCCGCCGCTACGTGCCCGCGGGGCGCATCGGCGGGGAAGCGGGACCGGTTCCGCTCAGACACGCCTCGGAAGGGCTGCTCTTCGTGCCGCGGCCCGGTGGGCGCGAGCTAAGATGAGCCGGGAGAGATGCCGAATGACGGGGGAAGCGGGGACGAGAGCGCTCGCGCCCACGACCCCGCCGAAACCGGGATCCGCCGGATCCCGGGAAGGGGTCCCGGTCGAATCGAGATGGCTCGTGAGCTTCGACGGCGCGATTCGCTGCCGAGAATCCGTCGCTCGTCCCGATCGGTATCGCCAGCTCGAGCAACTCCCTCCCGACGCGCCCCGAACGGTCCGCGGAGGCGGCTATTCCTACGCTCCCGCCAGCTTCGGCGCGCGGACGACCGTGCAGGAGACCCGCGCCTTCGACCGCATCCTCGGTTTCGATCCGGAAAACGGGATTCTGGAATGCGAAGCCGGACTGACGCTGGGCCAGCTTCATTCGGTCGCCACGCCTCACGGCTGGTATCTACCGGCGCAGCCCGGCTATCCCCTGATCACGATCGGCGGGTGCATCGCCACCGACGCCCACGGGAAGAATCACTTCCGGGATGGATCTTTTCGTCGCCGCGTGCTGGCGCTCGAGCTCTTTCACCCGGCCCACGGGGTTCTTCGGCTCACCCCGGACTGCGATGCGGATCTCTTCGAGCTGACCTGTGGAGGCCTCGGCCTGACAGGCCAGATCCTCTCCGCGAGACTCTCGCTCGAGCGACTGGAGGGGGCGCGGGTGGAGATCCGGAGGGTCTCGCTCGGACGGCTGGAGGAGGCCGTTCCACTCCTGGAGCAATGGGCTCCGAAGAGCCGTTTCCTCTACACCTGGCACGACCTCACCGTTTCGGGCGCTTCCTTCGGCCGCGGTTTCCTCTATACCGGCGATTTCCTGCCCGAATCCGGAAACGGCCGGGGCGGCGGCGCGCGCTTCACGCCCATGACGGCGGAAGACCGCGGCCGATGGAGGATCAGCCTGCTCAACCGCGCGACGACGCCCCTCTTCAACGCCGCTTACGGGCTCGTCCAGAGAGCCTCGAGCCGCGTGCGGGTGCTGTCCCTCTTCGAATTTCTCTTTCCGGTCGCCCGCAGGGTTGCCTACTTCGAGCTGTTCGGGCGCAAGGGTCTGCACGAATACCAGATGCTCGTGCCGCTCGAATCGTTCGAGCATCTCGCCGCCACTCTTCGCCTCGGGCTCGCGCGTTTCGGCGTGCCGATCGCGCTCGCGTCCTGCAAGCTGTTCAAGGGAGAGCGTAGCCTGTTGCGGTTCGACGGGACGGGGATCTGTCTGGCTCTGGATTTCCCGAGGTGTTCGGGGAGCGAGCGCCTGGCCGGGTTCCTGGACGGGGTGGTCCGCGAGGTGCGAGGACTTCCCAACATCGTGAAGGATTCCCGGCTGCCGCGGGAAACCGTGGAGGCGTGTTATCCGGCGTGCGAGTCCTTCCGGAGGTCGCTTCGAGCCTTCGACCCGCTTCGCCTGTACCGTTCGGAAATCTCGGAACGACTCGCGCTATGACCTGCCTCGTGGTCGGCGCCTCCTCCGGCCTCGGCCGCGCCCTAGCCGAGGAGCTCGCCCGCGGGGGCCACCCGCTCGTTCTCGTCTCATCCGACGCGCGAGACGTGTTGCCGCTCGCCTCGGATCTCACCGTCCGGTTCGGCGTGGCCGTGCGCACCGTCGCCGCCGACGCAGCGGAGCACGCGGACCTCGCGGCCGCGCTCGACCGCGCCGTGCCATCGGGTCAGTCGATCACCGCTCTCCTGTTTCCCGTGGGAGCCGTCGAGCCATGCGACGACGGGCGGCTCGAACCCGAGCGGGCCGAGCGGCTCGTTCGCGTCAACCTCCTGAGCGTCAGTTCCGTCGTGGGACGGCTTCTGCCGCGCCTGATCTCCCAGGGCTGCGGGACGATCGTCGGCTTCGGTTCGGTCGCCTCGGTTCGCGGACGGTCGGGAAACGTGGTCTATGCCGCGGCCAAGAGGTCGCTCGAGAGCTACTTCGAGAGCTTGCGCCACGTGGGTGAGCCTCACGGTCTCACCGTGGCCTTCTACGTCCTCGGGTACCTCGACACGCAGCTTTCCTACGGCCGCAGGCTCGTGCTGCCCAGGGCGGACCCCGGGCGCGTGGCGAAGCGCGTGTGCCGCGCTCTGGGCCGCGAGCGGGGACGACGTTACATCCCCTGGTTTTGGTATCCTGCCGCCGTTCTCTTGAAGGCAATTCCCTGGACCGTGTTCCGCCGGCTCGACTTCTAGTGGCCGCGATGACGGAAAGCGCGCTCCGGATCAGCCTCTTCTTCCCCGTCTATCGGGACGAGGCGACCGTCGAGCGCGTGACTCGCAAAGCCGTGGCGATCATGAACGAGCTGGCGCGCGAGTACGAGGTGATCATCGTGGACGACGGCTCGCCGGACGGTGCCGGGAAGGTGGCGGACGAGCTTGCCGCGCACGATCCCCGCCGTCCACGTCATTCATCACGAACGGAACATGGGATACGGGGAGGCCCTTCGAAGCGGTTTCAAGGCGGCGCGTTACGAGTGGATCTGCTTCACCGACGGAGACGACGAGTACGACGTGGACGACCTGAGGAGACTGATCCGGCTCCGAGACTATTACGACCTGATCATCACGTTCCGCTACGCGAAGAGGTACTCCGGCCTCCGGATTTTCATCTCGTACGTCTACAACAGGATTCTGCGGCTGCTTTTCCAGACGCGATACCGCGACATCAGTTGCGGCCTCCGGATGATTCGGAAAGAGGTGGCGGACGAGCTCGACCTGCAATCGACGAGTCCGTTCATCGGAGCGGAGATCGCCATCAAGACGACGGTCAAGGGCTTCCGGGTGGGCGAGGTGGGAGTTCAGACCTTCCCGCGGGAATTCGGCAGGGGATCCTCGACCACGCTCCCCAACATCCTGGCGACGATCCAGGACATGCTCCGCGTCCATCGGACGATCTTCTCCCCCGGGTACGACCGCCCGCTCAACCGGCCGGAAGCCCGATGACGGACATTGGGAAGGGAACTTGACACAGCTCGACCGCGCAAGGCCGCCGGCGGGAGCTTCGGAGGTCGAAGGGCGGTACTTCGATCTCCTCGTGAAGGAGCGCGGCGAGTTCGATCCTCTGGCGCCGCGGGGCTGGCGAACGATCGCGCGGCGCTTCGCCGAGATGGTCCCTTCCGGAAAGCTGTCGCGCCTTCTCGAAATCGGGTGCGGAACGGGGCAGTCCCGCCAGGTCTACGAGGACCGCACGATCGGCTACGTCGGCCTCGATCTCTCCTTCGGGGCGCTCCATGTGGCGCGCCGGAAGTTCCCGGCGGCGCGCTGGGGCCAGGCCGACGCCTGCCGGCTCCCTTTCACGGACTGCTCCTTCGACGCGGTGGCCTTCAGCAGCGTGCTGCACCACATACCGGATTTTCAGCCGGTCCTCTCGGAGGCGCGGCGCGTCTTGACGCCGGGCGGGACAGTCTTCGCGTTCGACCCGAACCTGCTCCATCCGGCGATGGCGCTCCTGCGCTGGCCGAAGAGCCCGTTTTACTTGTCCGAAGGTGTCAGTCCGAACGAGGCGCCGCTCCTGCCCGCGGTCCTCCGGCGAGCCTTCGACGAAGCCGGGTTCGTCGAGATCCGTCAGCGCTGCCAGTCGGATATCCCATACCGGCAGGTTGCTCCGCGCCTGCTCAACGCCTGTCTGTCGATCTACAACGTCGGAGACTGGATCTTCGAGCGGATCGGCCTCGGCCGCTGGTTCGGGACTTTCATCCTGACTGCCGGCCGCAAGGTTGTCGAGACGCGACGAGCATGACCTTCACCGGCAGCCTCGTTCCGCGGCTTCTGACGGCGCTCGTGCTCGCCACGTCGGCCCTCGGTCTTCTGTCGGTTCCGTCGACATCTACGACGACAGTCTGCTGCTGCTGGGCGCCCGACTCGTCACCCTGGGGAAGACCCCGTACATCGATTTCTACACGCACTACGGTCCGCTCGGCTACACGATCCTGGATCTCCTCGTCCGCCTTTTCGGCAATCCGGGACTGGCGCTGCGAATGGGAGAGATCCTCCTGCTCGCGGCGATGGCCATCCTCTCGCATGTCCTTTTTCGTTCGCTGCAGCCGGTGGGGCCTCTTCGGGAGTACCCCGTTCCTCTCGTGGTCGGTGGGCTCTCCGCTGCCGCGCTTCAGCCGTCGTTCTTCGGTTTCGCGTTCGCGACAGGAGCGCTCGTCCTCTTTTCTCTCGCTCGAAATGCGCCGGCGGGACGGTCCGCGACCCTCATCAACGCCACGGCCGGCGCGGCGCTCGCCGCCGGACTCCTGATCCGCCCCGCCTTCGGCGCCTACTGCGCCGGTGCGCTTCTCCTTCTGGAGACCGTCGGCCGGCCCCGCTTGGGAGGCTCACGGAATCACCTCGCCGCGCTCGCCGTGTTCTTCGGAACCGCCGCCTCCGCGGCCCTGATCCTCTGGTTCTGTCTCTATCCGGGGATCTCGCCGTCCCTGGCGTTCAACGCCACGATCCTCATGCCGGCCCGCCTCGTCGGAGACGGAGGGGCGCGCTACCTCGATCCGGAGTTCCTCCTGGCCGCGGGAACCGACCGTCTCGGCCTCACGAGAGCAATCGTGACCGGGGCTGCCCTCGTCGCGACGACCATCGCGTGGACGATTGCCGCTTCGCGGAGGGGGACGCGTCGTCTTGCGGCGGCCTGCGTCGCCGCGGGGGGCCTCCTGCCGATCCTGCTCACGTTCTCGGAGCATCCCGCGCGAGGCGCCGCATTTCTTTCGCTGACGTTCTTCGTTCTGGCCGGCGCAGTCGTCTTTTCCGCCCGGCGCGCGCTTCAGGAATCCGCCCTCCTCCGTGCGTCCGCGTCATTCGGCCTCGTGGGGGCGGCGTTCGGGCACTACTTCTGGGCGCGCGCGGACAGGTACCACCTTCTCCCGATGTTGACCCTGGCCTTCGTGGGAGCGGCGCTCCTGCTGGCGTCTCTTCGCCCCGCCGGCCGCATCGCCGTGCTCGGCCTCTTTCTCTTCACCTGCGCTTCGGCAGCGCCCTCCTTGTTGTTCCCCGCGGCCGTGCTTCTGAAGTGCGGTGTCGCCGCAAACCTCCGCCCGTGGCGTTGCATCCGGGTTCGGCCCGAGATGCACCTGGCCGTCACCTACGCGGACCGCCTCGCGGATCCGAACAGCCGCTTCGTTGCGGTGGGCTCGAGCCAGGCCTGGAGCGCCGCCGATCCCATCCTCCTCTTTCTGATTTCTTCCCGCCTTCCCTACACACGCTGGTTTCAATATGACCCCGGCCTCCAGTCCTCCGCCGCGATCCAGGGGGAGATGGAGCGGGAGTTGGCGGACTCCGGCAGCGGAAGCGCCGTGGTTTGGAGGGCAGACAAGCATCCCTTCGACTGGGACAGTCCAGGCTCCAAGGCCCGTTCCAGGTTCGACGATTTCTTCGACAGTCTCTACCCGTTTACCGCCGCAAAGTTCGGCGATTATGAAGTCCGGGTTCGCGCGCAAGGCGCTTCCTCCTCGCGCTGACGGTGCCCGCACGGTGGACGCGCGATGAGTGCTCCCGAGCGTTACGCGGCCCGCGACCCGCGCATGCCGTACCTGATCGGCCTCGTCGTCGCCGCCGTTCTGTGGGGCATGAGCGCTGCCTGCCGCGACGCGTGGACGTGTGACGACGCCTTCATCGTGTTTCGCTACGCCCGAAACCTCGTCGACGGGCTGGGGCTCGTCTTCAACGCCGGCGAACGCGTGGAAGGCTTCACGGATCTCCTCTGGGTTCTCTGGACGTCGCTGGCGTTCGTGTTGCGAGTCGACCCCGAAACCTGGACGCATGCGTGGAGCATCGCGGCGTACGGCGGCGCGATCCTCCTTCTCGGTCTCGATCATCTCCGCCTCGTGCGCGGGTTGTCGGCCCCGGCGTGGGCCTGGATTCCGGTTGCCGCCTTCGCGGCCGCGGCGCACGGCGACTGGAACATATGGGCGACGTCGGGACTCGAGACGTCGGCTCTGACGCTCCTGTTCGTCGCGGGATACGTCGCTCTCGCGGCGGGTGTGCCGGATTCCCGGCGCGCCCTGCTCGCCGGCGTCGTCTTCGGGCTCGCGACCCTGTTGCGCCCGGACGGCGCCCTGCTCGCCGTCGTCGGAGGCCTCTTCGTCATCGCCCGCGCGCGCCGCGCCGGGCCGGCAGTCACTTACGCGAGCGGCTTTCTCGCGCTCTGTGTGCCCGCCCAGGTTTTCCGTCTCGCCTATTACGGCGCCTTCGTGCCGAACACCTACTGGGCGAAGTCGGCGGGTTTGGCCTGGTGGGACCAGGGCTTCGCCTACTTGCGCCTCTACGGCGAGAAGTACGGAGTCTTCATTCTCGGGCCCGTCCTCGTCCTCTTCGCGATTCTCGGGCTCCGGCGCGAAGGGCCCGTGCGCCGCGCGACGTTTGCCTCGGACTGGGCGCCCCGCGTCGTCCTTGCCGCGGCGTTTGCGGGCGTCTACACGATCTACGTCGTTCGCGTCGGCGGGGATTTCATGTATGCGCGTGTCCTCATCCCCGCGACTCCCTTCTTTCTCGTCCTCTTCGAGCTCGGGTGGACCGCGTTGCCGCGGAGGACGCCGCTCCTCGCGGCCCTCGCCGTCGCGGCTCTTCCCATCGCTCTGCCCCTCCTCTTCTTGCGGCCGATGCACGGCCAGTCGCTCGTCAGGGGCGTCGCGAACGAGTGGGAGTACTACGGCCCGAAGGGGACCACGGAATCCGACTTTCGCGGCGAGATCCTCCGGCGGTTCTTCGATGGCTTGCCGGTGCGCGCCCTCGTCGGGGGATCGGATCTGCGGCTCGCGTACCGCGCCCGGATTCCGACGGTGGTCGACGCCTATGGCTTGACGGACCCGGTCATCGCGAGACAGCCCATCGTGCGCCGCGGCCGCCCCGGTCACGAGAAGGTGCCTCCCGCCGCCTATGTTGTGGACGACCGCAAGCTTCACCTCGCCTTCAGCAGCGCCTTTCGGGCTTACATTCCCGTCGTGCCGATCGGATTCGGACGAGTGAAGGCTGTTCTCCTTCACTGGGATCCGTTCGTCCTCGCGGAGTGGAAACGGCGGGGCGCGGTTTTCCCGGATTTCCCCGCCTGGCTGGACGGCTACATCGACCGCATGCCCGCCGCGCCCGACGAGACCGTGAGGAACGACTACGAGAGGTTCCGTCACTTCTACTTCCGAAACGTGAGCGATTCGGCGCGCGAGCTGCCCTTTCGCACGCGACTGCGGCTGCCGTGAAGGCGTTCCGCCATAATCGGCGCCATGCGCATAACCGTTCTCGGGGCCGGCCTCGTCGGCTCGCTCATCGCGCGGACGCTCGCCGACGACGGGCGGTTCGAACTCCTCGTCTGCGATCGCTCGGAGGATGCCCTCCGCTTCTTCGCGGGCCAGCCGCGGGTCGCGACCGCGCTCCTCGACTTCGCGAGCTCGGCCGCGATCAGCGCGGCCGTCGCGTCCGCGGACGTCGTCGTCGGCGCGGTGCCCGGGTTCCTCGGCCACGCGATGCTGAGGACGGTGATCGACGCCGGCAAGCCGTTCGCCGACATCTCCTTCGCCCCCGAGGACCCGTTCCGACTGGACGCCCTCGCGAAGGCGAAGGGCGTCGCCGCGATCGTGGACTGCGGCGTCTCGCCGGGCCTGTCGAACCTCGCGTGCGGGCGCGCGGCCGGGCGGCTCGACGAGGTCGAATCGATCGTGATCTCCGTCGGGGGTCTTCCGTTCCGGCGCGTGCCGCCGTGGGAGTACCGCATCGTGTTCTCCGCGACGGACGTCATCGAGGAGTACACGCGCCCGGCGCGCCTCGTCGAGGACGGGCAGGTCGTCACGAAGCCGGCCCTGTCGGAGGTGACGCGCTTCGACGTGCCGGGCGTCGGAACACTCGAGGCGTTCCTGACGGACGGCCTCCGCACCGTCCTGTCGACGGTGAAGGCCCGGAATCTGCGCGAGCAGACGCTGCGCTGGCCGGGACACGCCGAGAAGATGCGCCTCCTGCGCGACAGCGGCTTCCTCCGTGACGAGCCCGTCGAGGCGGGCGGCGCGCGCGTGGCGCCGCGCGCGGTCGCCGAGGCGCTCCTCTTCGCCCAGTGGAGGAGACCCGAGGGCGAAGAGGAGTTCACCGTCCTCCGCGTCGAGTCGCGAGGCTCGCGCGCCGGCCGGCCGGTCCGCCTCGTCCACGACCTCTTCGACCGCACCGACGTGAAGACGGGCGCGACTTCGATGGCGCGCACGACGGGCTTCCCGTGCGTCATCGCGGCGCAGCTCCTGGCGTCGCGGACGCTCCGCGACCCCGGCGTGTTTCCCCTGGAGCTGCTCGGCGGGCGGCCCGAGCTCTTCGCCGCGTTCGTGGACGGGCTGGCCGCCCGGGGAGTCGCATTCAAAGAGACCGAGGAGGATCCGTGGCCGCGGTGAAGAACCCGATGGGGCGCCTCCCGGGATCCGAGAGATCGGCCGGCCGCGTCCGCGAAGAGCGGCCGAAGCTCCCGAAGTCCGAGCGCCTCCGGGCGCTCCTGCCGGACATCAAGGAGCTCGTCGCTCCCCGCAAGGGAATCCTCGCCTTCGGCTTCGTCCTCATGGCGATCAACCGCGTGTCGGGGCTCGTCCTGCCCGCCTCGACGAAGTTCCTGATCGACGACGTGATCGGCAAGAGGCGCCTGGACCTGCTTCTGCCGCTCCTCGGGGCCGTGATCGCCGCGACGCTCATCCAGGGCGTCACGTCGTTCTCGCTCACGCAGCTTCTCTCGAAGGCGGCCCAGCGCCTGATCGCCGAGCTTCGGCGCAAGGTGCAGGCGCACATCGGGCGGCTGCCCGTGACCTACTACGACGCGAACAAGACCGGCGCGCTCGTGTCGCGCATCATGACCGACGTCGAGGGCGTGCGGAACCTGATCGGCACGGGCCTCGTCGAGTTCGCCGGCGGCCTGCTGACGGCCGCGATCGCGCTCGTCGTGCTCTTCAAGATCTCGACGACGATGACGCTCTTCGCGTTCGCGTTCCTCGTGGGCTTCGGCCTCGTCCTGAACCGGGCGTTCGGCACGATCCGTCCGATCTTCCGCGAGCGCGGGAAGATCAACGCGGAGGTCACCGGCCGCCTCACCGAGTCGCTGGGCGGCGTGCGCGTCGTCAAGGGCTACCACGCCGAGGCGCGGGAGGAGAGCGTCTTCGCCGCGGGCGTGAAGCGCCTGCTCGACAACGTGCTCAAGACGCTCACGTCCACGAGCGTCATGAGTCTTTCCTCGACCGTCCTGCTGGGTGTCGTCGGCGCGGTCGTCATGTACGTCGGGGCGCGCCAGATCCTCGCCGGGACGCTCACGCTCGGCGGTTTCTTCACGTACACGATCTTCCTGGGCTTCCTCGTGGCGCCGATCTTCCAGATCGTCGGCGATCGGAACCCAGCTCACCGAGGCGCTCGCCGGGCTCGAGCGGACGCGCGAGATCCTGTCGGAGAGGCCGGAGGACGCCGATCCGCGCCGCACGGTCACGCTCGGCGCAATCGCGGGCGACGTGATCTTCGAGGACGTCAACTTCGCGTACGAAGAGGGGAAGGAGGTGCTCCACGGAGTCTCCTTCCGGTCGCCGCCCGGCACGGTGACCGCGCTCGTCGGGCCCTCGGGCTCGGGCAAGAGCACGATCATCGGCCTCGTCGCCGCCTTCCACGTCCCGACGGGCGGAGTCGTGCGCGTGGACGGCGTGGACCTCTCGACGGTGCGCCTCGACTCCTATCGGACCGCGCTCGGCGTCGTCCTGCAGGAGACCTTCCTCTTCGACGGCACGATCCGCGAGAACGTGGCGTTCTCGCGTCCGGAGGCCACGGAAGAGCAGATCCTCCGAGCCTGCCGGATCGCGCGCGTGGACGAGTTCGCCGAGGGCTTCGAGAAGAAGTACGACACGATCGTCGGCGAGCGCGGCGTGAAGCTCTCGGGCGGGCAGCGCCAGCGCGTGTCGATCGCGCGCGCGATCCTCGCGGACCCGCGCATCCTCATCCTCGACGAGGCGACCTCGAGCCTCGACTCCGAGTCCGAGGCGCTCATCCAGGAAGGGCTGTCGTTCCTGATGAAGGGGCGCACGACCTTCGTCATCGCGCACCGGCTCTCCACGATCCGGCGGTCGGACCAGATCCTCGTCGTCGAAGACGGGCTGATCGTCGAGCGCGGCACGCACGACGTGCTCTACGCGGCCCGCGGCCGGTACTACGAGATGTACACGAAGCAGCACGGCGTCGAGACGAACCTGTTCCTGGCGCCGGGCGAGGGCGACGAGAAACCGCGGCCGGAGCCCGAAGAAAAGGCCGAGAATGGCGCCGGCCCACCGGCGCTTCAGGAGGCGGTCAGCCTCATCAGGCGACCAAACGGCTGAGGGGAGAACCGGGAGGAAAATCCCCCGTTCCCCCCTCTTTCTTTCTAAGAAATCCCTCTTTCCCGTCTTCCTCTGATTCGTCTGGATCATGCCGAAGCGCTTTCCGGCACCCTAGCTTTGAGTGCAAGGGAGGATTTCCATGAAAATCCTGATTGCCGACGCGTTCGACGAGTCCCTTCCCGGCCGCCTCGCCCCGTTCGGCGAGGTGCTGACCGACCCCGCGCGCCTCAAGGACGCCGAAGTCGTCCTCGTGCGCTCGAAGACGAAGGTGACGCGCGAGTTCCTGAGCGGCGCGCCGAACCTGAAGCTCGTGATCCGCGGCGGCGTCGGCCTCGACAACGTCGACATCCAGGCCTGCCGCGAGCGCGGGATCGACGTGAAGAACACGCCGCGCGCATCGTCGGTCGCCGTGGCGGAGCTCACGATGGCGCTCATGCTCGCCGTCCCGAGCCGCCTCGTCGAGGGGCACACCGGCCTCAAGCAGGGGCGCTTTCTCAAGAAGGAGCTCAAGCGCACCGAGCTCTTCGGAAAGACGCTCGGCCTCGTCGGCGCCGGCCTGATCGGCACGGAGGTCGCGCGGCGGGCGCAGGCCTTCGGGATGAAGGTCATCGCCTACGACCCGCAGATCGCGAATCACGCCCTCGCCGAGCTCGTCGACGACCTCGACGAGCTCTTCCTGCGCGCCGATTTCATCAGCTTCCACGTGCCCGGCCACGGCCGAGACGCGCGGCCTCGTGAACGAGCACGCGATCGCCAAGATGAAGGACGGCGTCGTGATCGTGAACACCGCCCGTGGCTCGATCGTGGTGGAGTCCGAGCTCGCCGACCGCGCTCGCGTCGGGAAAGGTGCGTGCCTACGCGACCGACGTCTTCCTGAGCGACCCGCCCGACCCGAACAGCCCGCTCCTGTCCTCGCCGAACGTCCTCATGACGCCGCACCTCGGCGGCTCCAGCCGCGAGAACCTCCTCAGGATCGGCGACAGCGTCGTCGAGCTCCTCGGGAAATGGCGTAAAGCGCCGGTCGTGGCGCCCCAGGAGGCGGAGGTGGTCGCCGCGCGGTAGAGCGGCCGCGAGCGTCAGCGCGTCGCGGCCAGGCCGGGCCCGAGGAGCGGCTGACCCGGGCGCTCCGCCGTGATCTTCCCCGCGTCGACGACGAGGGCGCCGTTCACGGCGACGTACGGGAAGCCCTCGGAGTAATGGAGCGGGTCGGCGTAAGTCGAGACGGCCTTCACGCGGGCGGGGTCGAAGGCGACGACGTCGCCGGCCAGCCCCGCCTTCAGAATGCCGCGATTCGCGAAGCCCGGCGCGCGCGGCGGAGAACGACGTCATCTTCCGCACGGCCTCTTCGAGCGGGATGAGCTTCTCGTCGCGCACGTACGTGGCGAGGATGCGCGCCGTCGAGGCCCAGGCGCGGGGATGCGACCTCTCTTCCGAGTAGATCCCGTCCGTGGCGGCCGCCCCGGAGTCCGTGCAGAAGCCGACGAAGGGATCCTTCAAGGCGGCCCGGACGTCGTCCTCTCTCATCATGAAGACGATGCACTGCGCGTTCGCGCGGTCGGCGAGGACGATGTCCATCAGCGCGTCGCGCGGATCCTTCTTCATGAGCGCGCCGATCTCCTGGAGCGTCCCGCCCTCGTACTTCTTGAGCTCGGGGCTGAGAACGGCGGCGAGCATGACGCCGGATCCGCCACCCGAGCCGTACCACTGGTTCTCCCAGGATTCGGCGTCTTCGGCCATCTCGTTCCGGATGCGAGTCCCGCGCCTCCGGGATCGCGCAGGCGCGCGAGGAGCCTCTCGCGGCCGCCCTCGCCGCACCCACGGCGGCAGGCACGCGTCCAACCCGTTCGAGCCCGCGTTCCAGGGATACTGATTCGCCGCGACGTCCAGCCCCGAGGCGCGCGCGGCGTTGAACGCGGCGAGAATCCTCGGCATCGCTCCCCAGTTGCGCCGGTAGGCCGTCTTCAGGTGCCACACGTTCGTCGGGATGCGGGCTTCGCGGGCGATCCGGAACACTTCCGCGAGCGACGCGTCGATCCGATTTCCCTCGGAGCGCTGGTGCGTGAAGTACACGCCGCCACGGGACGCCGCGACCTTCGCGCAGGCGATGATCTCGTCGGTCGAGTTGTAGAGGTCGGGAACGTACTGGAGCGACGTGGAGATCTCCGAGCGCGCCGTCTTCCATGGCCTGTGCGACGAGCGCCTTCATCCGTTCGAGCTCGCTCGGGCCGGCTCGCCGGTCGTCGGTCCCGATGACCATCCGCCGGAGTCCCCCGAGGCCGACGAAAGTGCCGAGATTGATCGTGGGCGGAGTCCGACGGAACCTCATGAAGTACGTGAGGAGCGACGACCAGTCCGGCCTGAGGCCGTAGTGCTGGTACGTGTCTTCGTTGCACTTGAGCAGTGTTTCGTCGAGCGGCGCGATGGATTCGCCCTCGCCCGTCACCTCGGTCGTGATCCCCTGCGTGATCTTGGAGGCCGCGCGCCGGTCGACGAGGGCGTTGTACTCGGACTGGCCGAGGAGGTCGATGAACCCCGGCAGCGACGACGAGGCCGGTCGCATCGATCCGGCGGCGGGCGCGGGCGATCCGGTCCGGCGCGAGGTCCCCGACCGCGGAGATGCGGCCGTCCCTGACGGCGACGTCCCCCCGGAACGCCGCTTTTCCCGTCCCGTCGACGACGCGTCCGCCGGTGAACACGAGATCGTCCCCGGAAGGCGCGGCGCCGGCGAAAAGAAAAAGGGCCGCGACCGGCAGGGTCGCAGCCCGAAAGAAACGAGTCATGTCGCGGGGCCCCCCTGGGGACCCGCAACCCGCGCCTGCTCAGCGGGGTCCGCGGGGTCCGCGCGGCTCGTCGGTCTTCGGACGGGCCTCGTTTACGCGGATCGTCCGACCGTCGTGCTGCGACCCGTTGAGCGCCTGGATGGCCTTCTGGGCATCCGCGTCGCTCATCTCGACGAAGCCGAATCCCTTGGAGCGGCCCGACTCGCGATCCGCGACGACCGTGGCCGATTCGACGGCTCCATGGGGTTCGAAGAGGGCCCGGAGGGAGGCATCGTTCACACCGTAAGAGAGATTGCCGACGTACAGTTTCATTCCCGGAATTTCCTTTCAGTGAGCGGGTCCGATCGATGGGAAAGTCTAGCACGGGCGCCCCGCGCAAGACCCGGGGGTGGGGGATACTTCGCCCATGGCACGCATCCGTCCTTTCCCCTCCGGCCGGCCGCCCCGCAAGCTCGCGCTCGCGCGTCGCCTCCGTCCCCTACGACGTCGTGGACACGCGCGAGGCCCGCGCGCTCGCGGCCGGAAACCCGTTGTCGTTCCTGCACGTCTGCCGCCCGGAGATCGACCTTCCCGAGGACGTGGACATCCATTCCGACGCCGTCTACGCGAAGGGGCGCGAGAACCTCGACGCGCTTTTACGCGAACGGCACGCTCGAGAGCGACCCCGTCCCCCGGCTCCTCGTCTACCGCCAGACGTGGAGGGGGCGCACGCAGGACGGCCTCGTCGCCGCGTGCTCGGTCGACGACTACGACGCGGACGTCATCCGCAAGCACGAGAAGACGCGGCCCGACAAGGAAGACGACCGCGTCCGGCACCTGCTCGCGCAGTCGGCGCACGCCGAGCCCGTGTTCCTGACGTATCGGGCGGCGGACGCGATCGACGGCCGCGTCGCCCGAGTGACCGCGGCGTCCCCGGAGTTCGACTTCGAGGCGCCGGACGGCGTCAGACACACGCTCTGGATCGTGCCGGAGGGCGACGTCGCGTTCTTCGTCGCGTCGTTCGCGGCGGTGCCCTTCCTCTACGTCGCCGACGGCCACCACCGCTGCGCGTCGGCCTCGCGCGCGCGCGGGCCGCGCTCAAGGAGAAGCTCGGGTCACTTGCCGGACGAGCATCCGGTCAACTGGTTCCCGGCGACGATCTTCCCGGACAACCAGCTCGCGATCCTGCCGTACAACCGGGTCGTGAAGGATCTCGGGGGAATGACGACCGGAGATTTCTTAGAAGGTGTCAAGAGCGAGTTCGCGATTGCGCCCGCCGCAGCGCCGCCGCGCCGGCGCGAAAGGCGAGTTCTCCATGTTCTTCGAAGAAACTTGGCAGACCCTCACGCCGAGCGAGCCGATTCGATCTCGGATCCCATCGGTTCCCTCGACGTCTCGATTCTCCAGGACCGTCTCCTCGGGCCCGTCCTCGGCATCGGCGATCCCCGGACCGACCCGCGCATCGACTTCGTCGGAGGGATCCGCGGCACGGGGGAGCTCGAGGAGCGCGTGCGCTCGGGGCGGGGGGCCGTCGCGTTCTCGATGTTCCCGACGTCGCTCGCCGAGGTCATGGCGATCGCGGACGCGGGGGCCACGATGCCGCCGAAGTCCACGTGGTTCGAGCCGAAGCTGCGCTCCGGCCTCTTCGTTCACCGATTCTGAGGTTCGCCATGAAGGTGCTCGTCGCGGACAAGTTCGAGGAGTCGGGCCTCGCCGGCCTCAAGGCGCTCGGCTGCGAGGTCCTCTACGAGCCGAAGCTCGAAGGGAGCCGCTCTGGGCGCGCGGCTCGCCGAGACCGGGGCCGAGGTGCTCGTCGTCCGGTCGACGAAAGTCGGCGCCGCAGGAGATGGAAGACGCCTCCGGCCTCGCCCTGATCGTCCGCGCGGGCGCGGGCGTGAACACGATCGACCTCGCGGCCGCCTCGGCCCGCGCGATCGCGGTCTCGAACTGCCCGGGCAAGAACTGCGATCGCCGTCGCCGAGCTGGCGTGGGGGCTCATCCTCGCGCTCGACCGGCGCCTCGTCGAGCAGGCCGTGGACCTGCGCAGCGGGAAGTGGAACAAGTCCGAGTACGGCAAGGCCCGGGGCCTCGCGGGCCGGACGCTCGGCGTCATCGGCCTCGGGTCGATCGGCCTCGAGGTCGTCGACGCGCGGCGAAGGCCTTCGGGATGCCGGTCGTCGCGTGGAGCCGCTCCCTGGACGACGACCGCGCGGCGCGGCTCGGCGTCGCGCGCGCCGACTCGATTCACGCGCTCGCGGCCGCGTCCGACGTCGTCACGGTGCACTGCGCGCTCACGAAGGAGACGAAAGGCATGCTCGACGCGAAGTTCTTCGCGGCGATGAAGCCGGGCGCCTTCTTCGTGAACACGAGCCGCGGCGAGGTCGTCGACGCAGCCGGCCCTCGAGGCCGCGATCGCCGAGAAGGGGCTCCGGGCGGGCCTCGACGTCTTCGCGAAGGAGCCGGCCGGCGGCACGGGCTCCTTCGAGGACGGGATCGTGAGCCTCCCGGGCGTCATCGGCACGCACCACGTCGGCGCCTCGACCGACCAGGCGCAGAACGCGATCGCGGCCGAGACCGTCCGGATCGTCGCGGCGTTCGCGTCGACGGGGGAGGTTCCGAACGCCGTCAACCTCGCGAGCCGCACGCCGGCGACGCACGTCCTGTCCGTCCGGCACCGCGACCGCGTCGGCGTCCTCGCGCACGTGTTCGGCGTCCTGCGCGCGGCCGGGATCAACGTCGAGCAGACCGAGAACGTCGTCTTCGCGGGCGCCGAGGCCGCGTGCGCCCGCATCCAGGTGGGACAGGCGCCGCAGGCGGAGGTGCTCGAGGAGATCCGGCGAGGCTGCGCCGACGTCCTCTCGATCTCCGTGCGGCCGCTCTAGATCCCGCGCCTGCCGCCGGTCGCCGACCCTCTCCGGCATAATGGATCGGAAGATCGTGCTCGAACCGCTTCCCGCGCAAGACTCTGCTCGACTATTTCCGCTTCGCCGCCTCGAGCGGGAAGGCGGAGCTCCTCGTCTCGAAGGTCGGCGGCGACTGGACGCCCCTCTCGGCCGAGGAGTTCGGGGAGCGCACGCAGGGCCTCGCGCTGGGTCTCGCGCTCCTCGGCGTCGACCGGGACGACCGCGTCGCGATCCTCTCGGAGAACCGGCCCGAGTGGCCGATGACGGACTTCGCGGCGCTTTCCCTCGGCGCGCTCAGCGTGCCGATCTACACGAGCTACCTCGCGCCGCAGGTCGAGTACATCCTGCGGGATTCGCTCGCGAAGGTCGTCGTCGTCTCGAACGCCGTCGAGCTCCAGAAGGTCGTCGATGTCCGCGACCGCTGCCCCGAGCTCAAGCACGTGATCGTCCTCGACCACGTGCCGTGGAGCGCGGGGAAGGCCACGCCTTTCGCGACCGTGGTCCAGAAGGGCCTCGCGGCCCTGCGCGCGGATCCGGAGCGCCTTCGAGGAGCGCGCGTCGTCGGTCCTTCCGGGTGATCTCGCGACGATGATCTACACGTCCGGCACGACGGGCGAGCCGAAGGGCGCGATCCTGACGCACGAGAACTTCGTGTCGAACGTCGCCGCCTGCTCGGCGCTCTTCGACGTGACGGGCGACACGAGCGCCCTGTCCTTCCTGCCCCTCTCGCACGTCTTCGAGCGCATGGTCGACTATCTCTACTTCTCGCGCGCCGCGACCATCACGTACGCCGAGTCGATCGACAAGCTCTCGGAGAACTTCATCGAGGTCAAGCCGCATTGCTTCGCCGCCGTGCCGCGCGTCTACGAGAAGATGCTCGCGCGCGTCCAGGCGGCCGTGGAGAAGGCGCCGGCGCTGCGGCGCGCGATCTTCTGCTGGGGCGTTTCGACCGGCCTCCGCCGCCTCGCGGTCGTCGAGAGCGGGGCGAGGCTCCGGGGTTCTTCCTGAGGCGTCAAGTTCGCGCTCGCCGGACCGGCTCGTCTTCGGAAAGATCAAGGCCCGGCTCGGAGGGCGGTTCCGCTTCGCGATCTCGGGCGGCGCGCCGCTCTCGCGCGACGTCGCCGAGTTCTTCTGGGCGGCGGGCGTCGAGGTGTACGAGGGCTACGGCCTCACGGAGACGAGCCCCGTCCTCGCCTGCAACCGGCCGGGCGAGTGGCGCCTCGGCACGGTCGGGCGCGCGATCCCCGGCGTCACACTTGAAGCTCGCGGCGGACGGCGAGGTCCTCGCGAAGGGTCCGAACGTGATGGAGGGAGGCTACTGGCGGAAGCCGGACGAGACGGCGAGCGTCTTCGATGCGGATGGCTGGTTCCTGACGGGCGACATCGGCTCCGTTCGACGTGGACGGGTTCCTGACGCTCACCGACCGCAAGAAGGAGATCCTCATCAACGCGTACGGCAAGAACATCGCGCCGGCGCCGATCGAGGCCGCGCTGCAGGTCGGTGCGGTACGTCTCGTCGGCGGTCCTCATCGGCGACCGGCGGAAGTTCCTGTCGGCGCTCATCGTGCCGAACTTCGAGAAGCTCGAGGCCTGGGCGCTCGCGACCGGCGTGAAGTACCGGGACCGCGACGCGCTCGTGAAGAACCCGAAGGTCCTCTCTCTCGTGAAGCAGGCGATCGACATCGTCAACGGCGACGAGCCCCACGAGCGTCAGATCCGCGCGTTCAGCTCTTCTCACGGACGACTTCACGATCGAGGGCGGCGAGCTGACGCCCACGATGAAGATCAAGCGCCGCGTCATCGCCGAGAAGTACAAGGACGTCATCGACAGGATGTACGCGGACGCGGAGGAGTCGCTCTCGGGAGAGAGACCCGCGGATTCTCTTAGAAGAGAAGATGAGAGGCCGCATCTCGAGCGGCGGATCTGCGAGCGATACGAATCACAGGAGTTTCGCCAGCGCGCCGAGAGCTCGCGCGCGCCCGGCTCGTTCATCTTCTCCGCCGCCTCTTCCAGCGTGAACCAGCGCGAGGTCCAGCGACTCGCCCGCGTCGCGCTGGATCTCGTCCGGGCGCCCCGTCACGAGCGCGTAGCGCACGTCGTGGTGGAGGTGGGGCGGCTCGCCCTTGCCGGCGGGGATGTCGTGCACGTCGACGTCGAGGATCTCGTCCGACAGGAAGCGTGAGGTCCTTGAGGCCCGATTCCTCCGCCGCCTCGCGCAGCGCGGTCGCGCGCGGGTCGTGCTCTCCGTCGTCGTGCCCTCCGAGCTGCAGCCACGCGTTCGAGCCGCCGGTGATGGTGGAGAAGGACGCTTGCCCGTCGAACGGCAGACCACGAAGGCGCTGCCGGTGACGTGCCCGGGAGCGAACGTGTGGCGCGAGAAGCAGGCCGGCTCGGTCTCGACGAGGCGGAGGATCGCCTTCCCGTGTCGTCTCCTCGCGTTCGTCCGCCGGGGCGTGCCGGAGCAGCGCGTCGCGAAGGGCCGCGCGGGCGCGATCGAGCGGCACGGGCCGGTGCACGCCGGCGACCTTAGCAGCCCCGCCGTGCGTTCGGGCATCATTCCGGAATGCAGACGCACGTTCGACCGCCCCATGCTCGCCGTCTTCTGCGGCGCGCGCACCGGCCTTTCGCCCGTGCACGCCGAAGACGCGGCGGCGGTCGGGCGCGCGATCGCTCGCGCCGGCGCGGGCCTCGTCTACGGCGGCGGGCGCGTCGGGCTCATGGGCGTCCTCGCGGACGCGGCGCTCGAGGAGGGCGCGCCCGTCTACGGCGTCATCCCGGCGGGCCTCGCGGCGAAGGAGATCGCGCACGGCGGCCTCACGCATCTCGACGTCGTCGCGACGATGCACGAGCGCAAGGCGCGGATGTCCGAAGTGGCGGCCGGCTTCCTCGCGCTCGCCGGGGGCTTCGGCACTCTCGACGAGTTCTTCGAGATCGTGACGTGGCGCCAGCTCGGCCACCATTCGCGGCCGATCGTCCTCTTCAACGGCTCCGGCTACTTCGACCCCCTTCTCGCCGCCCTCCGGCATGTCGCGGACCAGGGATTCGCCCGGGACGGAGCCGAGTACTTCGCGGTGGAGACCGAGCCCGATCGCGCGGTGCGGCGCGCTCTCGCCGGATCGGAACGTCAGGTGCCGGCCCGATGGCCCTCTCGTCCCTGAAGAGGCCGCTCGCGGGCGCTCGGCCTTTCGGTCCTCGCCGTCTTTCTCCTGCTCGCGGGGACGGCCGAGGAACGCACGTTCGGGACCGTCACCGACGAGCAGCAGATGCTCTACACCGCGATCTCGATCGCGAGACCTTCGAGCTCGGGATCGCGCGCGGGCAGACGTTCGCCATCCCGCGGCCGGCCGGCGACGCGGTCTCGCCGTACGGCATGGGCCTCCCGCTGCTCGAGGTGCCGTTCGCCGCTCGTCGCGGGCCCGTGGGAGGCGCGCTTCGGCGCGCGGACGTCGCAGACGCTGTTCGTCCTCCTGCAGGTCCTCCTCGTGACGGCAGCGGCGGCCGGCGCGGGCCTTCTCGCGAAGACGCTCGGCGCGGGCGCGCTTCGGCCAGGGCCTCGCCGTGCTCGGGACGGCGCTCGCGTCGCCTCTCTGGCCGTACACGGCGTGCGGATTCACCGAGCCGCTGCAGGCGGTCTGTCTCGTTTTCGCCGTGACGTTCGCGGTCCGCGCGAGCCGGACGGAAGGACGGCGCGGCTCTCGCGCTCGCCTTCGCCGCGGGGTTCTGCGCCGGCTTTCTCGCCCTCACGAAGGTCGTGAACCTCCTCTTCGTCCCGCTCGCGCTCCTGCCGCTTCTCGCCGGAGCGTGGCCTCCGGCGCGCGACCGGATACGGGCATGGGTCGCCGCCGTCGCGGGCGTCGCCGTACCGATCGCCGCCATGCTCGCGTTCGAGGTCGTTCGCTTCGGCCGGCCCTTCTCGTCCTATGCGCGCGGGCAGCGCTTCTCGCACCCGCCTCTCGACGGGGCCTGGCGCCTCCTCGTCGGGCCGAACAAGGGGCTCTTTCTCTACTTCCCGCTGGGCCTCCTCGCCGCCGTCGGGCTCGCCGCGCTCGTCCGCGGGTCGGAGACGCGCGGCGCCGCGGTCTCGACGCTCGCTCTCGCGGCCGGCCTCCTCGCTCTCTATTCCGGCTGGTGGGCGTGGGACGGGAGCGGGGGCTGGGGCCCGCGCTTCCTGGTCCCGCTCGTGCCGCTTCTCGCGGCCGCGGCGGGCGCGGCCGCGCGGACGCCCGCGCGGCGCGCAGCCGGAGTCGTGCTCGTCGTCCTCGGCGTCGGGCGTGAACGCGCTCGGGACGTTTCAGACCGAGGCGGCGACGTTCTACTACGTTTCGTCCACGGGGCTTGCGCGCGTCCCGCGAGCGCTGTACGAGGAATACCCGCCCTCTTTTCGCCCGCCCGAGAGCCGTGAGGGGATGTACTGGCTGCCCCGATACGTACCGGCCGCGTCGGACCCCGCTTTCTCGGCCTTCCGGGTGCATCCGTTTCTTCTCGCGAACCGTCTCGCCGGGCAGGACGACGACGCCCGCCGCCGTCGCCTGTCTTCGCCTCCGTGGCTCGCGACGAGCCCTGACGCGGTTCCGAGCCTGCAGGCCGACTCGCCGCAGATCACGACGCAGACCCCGCTCGTGAGGTATCTCGCGTCGAGGTTCCGGTGGCCGCACCTCTTCATGTGCTTCGAGCGCCCCGACGGCGAACGGCCCGGCACGTACAACACCGCGTGGATCGCGGGGCTCGCGGACCAGACGCTTCGAAACCTGGACATCGCCCGCCCGGAGCGCGCCGCGCGCCTCGCCGAGAGGCTCTTCGACGTTTCGCCCTCGGCCTACACGGCCGCCCTGCGGGCCGAGGCTCTGAGACTGTCGGGGCGGACGAATGACTCTCGCGCCTTCCTCGATTCCCTGCCCGAGCGGGTCTTCAACGCTCCCGTCCTGGCCCTCGTCCGGGCGCTCGCGGCGCGCGAGGCCGGTCAGGACGCGGTGGCCGCCGAGCTCCTCTCCGAGGCGGCGCGCGGAATCCGGACGATCACGATCCGGCAAGCGCTCACGCGTCCCCCGTCCGAGTGGCCGCGTTCCCTGCGCGCTTTTCTCTCGGATCTTCCCGACGCACCGGCGGGCGTGACCGGCGCGCGGGAATGATTCGCCGCTGGTAAGATCGAAATGATGCGTATACAGGGACCCCGATTTCCGTTCGTCGCCGGCCTCGTCGCGGTTCTTCTCGCCGTTCCGGCATCTTCTCGATCGGACACGAACGCCTCGAAGGTCGCGCCCGCCAAGGAGGCGATCAAATGGCGCTCGATCGTCTCCGGGAATGCCGAGGCGAAGAAGAGCGGCAAGCCGGCGCTCTACTTCTTCACGGCTGCCTGGTGTCATCCGTGTCGGCTGCTCGAAGGGCAGGTCTTCGCGGTCCCGGAGACGGCCGCGCAGATCGAGAAGGACTTCGTGCCGATCGAGGTGGAGGATCGCATGCGCGAGACCGGGCGCAACTCCCCCGAGATGCTGGCGCTCGCGGACCGTTACCGGCTTGCAGGGGTTTCCGACGCTCGTCGTGTCGCGCCCGGGACTCGCGGCGAACGTGACGCTCGAGGGTTGGCAGGGCAGGGGAGCGGCCGTCGACTTCCTGAAGACTGCGAAGAAGCGCTTCCTCGATCTCGAGAAGAAGCCGCGTTGAGGTGACGAGATGAGCGACGTGAAGATCCTGGTGAAGCCCAACGGCCCGCTCCTCGTGAGCGGGGAGATCAACCTCGTGGACGGCGCGGAGAAAGCGTTCGGACTCGGTGGGCGCACGACGATCGCCTTTTGCCGGTGCGGCAATTCCGCGAACAAGCCGTTCTGCGACGGAACGCACAACAAGATCGGCTTTCAGTCGGACCCACAGGCCTGCGACCTGCCGCCCCGGGCTCCGAAGCCTTAGAGGCGGTCGCCCCTCAACCCTCGTTGAGCAGGCCTTCCGCGGCAAAGACGCGAAACGCGCGCGTGACGGCGCGGGGCGAGAGCGGCCTTCTGCACGCGCGGGCAGCCGCGCGAAGCGAGGCACCGAGCGTCTTGTCCCTTCGAGAGCGCCCCGAGGAGGTGGAATTCCTCCTGCGTCAGGTCCAGGCGGTAGACGGCATAACGGCGGCGGTGCAGCGCGACCCAGGTCGCGCGCGGGCGGGTCTTCGGGCGCTTTCCAGCCCTCAGAGCGTCGAGCGCGGCTCCCGCGGCGTGACGGAAGGCCAGAAGGCGGAGCGTCGGAGTCGTGGCGAAGCGCCGCGACTCCCAGTCCTCGGCGACCTGGCCGGGAGGACCCGACGAGTGTGCTGAGCCCTCCTCGTCGACTTCGAAAACCTCGGTGACAGCGTGCTCGAGGCGCGCGAGGTCGTGGAGGAAAGGCGCGGGCACAGAAGCGGCGTGTTCTTCTCAGGAACTCCGGCACGTGGTCGCCGAGCCGCGCGAACGTGTAGCTGCGGGAGGGATGGACCGCGACGTACGCGAGCACGAAGTCGAAGAACCGGTCGGGTCCCAGGAACGCCGCGAGGCCGGGGTAGTCGCCGGCGAGGGCATCGTGCATGCGCAGCGGGATACATCCCCTGGTAGATCGCGAGCCGTTCGAGGGGCTCCAGCGTCTTCGAAGGGAGGATCGCGCGGCGCGCCTCGAGAACTCCCATGTGGCGCGTCGCCGAACGCGCGCGAACGGCCGTCTCGACGTAGCCGGGATGCACGATCACCGCCTGCATCCAGCGCTCGAGGCGAGGGAGCTCAGCCATGGGCGCGCCGTGGAGCGGCCCGGAGTTCGCGCGCGAGCGGAGGACGGTACTTCAGTGCCTTTTTCGCCTCGCCGTGGACCGTGGCGAAATCCGGGATGTCCTCGTCCCATTCGTAGAGCGTGGCACGCGGCCCCGTGCGGGCGATCGCGTGGGCGTAGAGCTTCCAGACCTCCTTCTTCATGCGGGCGCTGTGCGTGTCGAGGAGGTGCGTGCCTTTGTCCGTGTGTCCGGCGAGGTGGTACTGCACGACGCGGTCCGCCGGCAGCGCGTCGAGGTAGGCGACGGGATCGAAGCCGTGGTTCACGGAGCTCACGTAGACGTTGTTCACGTCGAGCAGCATCCCGCAGTCGGCGTCCTCCAGGAGGCGCGCGAAGAACGCGGCCTCGGACATCGTCGAGGAGCGGAACTCCAGGTAGGTAGACGCGTTCTCGAGAACGAGGGGCTGTCCGAGGACGTCGGAGACGCGCCGCACGCGGGAGACGACGTGGCGCAGCGTTTCCTCGTTGTAGGGCAGGGGGAGCAGGTCGTGCGTGTTGCGCCCCGAAACGCCCGGTGAAGCAGAGATGGTCCGACACCCATCGCGCGCTCGTGCGCGCGGCGAGCGCCTTGACCTTCTTCAGATAGCCGAGATCGAGAGGGTCTGTCCCTCCGATGGACATCGAGACGCCGTGGAGGACGATCGGATACCGCTCGGCGACCCGGTCGAGGACGTGGCGCGGACGCCCGCCCGTATCGAGGAAGTTCTCGGTGAGGACCTCGAAGAAGTCGACCTCTGGCGACTTCGAAAGGACGTGACCGAAGTGGACGGTGCGGAGCCCGACCCCCACACCGAGGTCGGGCAATCCGAACCGGTCTCCCATCGGAAGAGGGATCAGCCGGCCTTCGGTTTTTCGGCGGCGTGCTCTTTCTTGACGGGCACCGCGCAGCCGCCCTTGCCCTTGCAGGCGTTCTGGCCGGCGCATTTGTTGTCCTTCGAGCTACAGCCGCCCTGGCCCTTGCACGCGTTCTTGCCCGCGCACTCGTGCTTCATCGAGGCAGACGCGCAGCCGCCCTTGCCCTTGCAGGCGTTCTGGCCGGCGCACGAGTTGTCCTTCGTGTGACAGCCGCCCTGGCCCTTGCAGCCGTTCTTGCCGGCGCAAACGTGGTCCTTGGGCTTGTCTTTTTCGGCCGGCTTCGTGTCGGCGAAAAGGGCTCGGCCGGCGACGATGCCGGCCACCGCGGCTCCGAGAGTGCTGGCGAACTGTCGACGATTCATGGTGTCTCCTTTGAGTTACTGCGAACTTGTGGGTTGACGCATCAGGGTTCCGACGGGGTGGCGTTCCTGAGGTGTAGGCCCGGGCGCATGAGAACGAGATCCGGTCGCAGAATCAACCTTTTTCCATACGGGAGTCAAGCCGGTCCTGGATCAGCTCTTCGGGCCTCCGGCATGAGGTCCTTCGACGGCCGTGCGCAGCACCTCGGCGACGCTCCAGGCCTGCGCCGCGCAGCCGCGGGGCTGGTGGGGGGCGTTGCCGTCGAAGATCTCCGGTAGCTGCCCGAGTCCGTCGCCCAGCAGAAAGTCCCCGAGCGGGGCAAGAAGGCGGCGGATCGTCTTCCCGGTCGCAGGGCCGCCTCCGTGCACGCGACGGAACGCCGTCGCATAGGCCCCGAGAAGCCACGGCCACGCCGTGCCCTGGTGATAGGCCGCGTCGCGTTCCTCGGCGCCCCCTTCGTATCGACCGCGGTACGCGGGGTCGCTCGGCGAGAGGCTGCGGAGCCCATACGGCGTCAGGAGGTGCCCCTCGACGACCGCGAGGACGCGTCGTGCGAGGGGGTTCGGAATCATGGAGTGGTGCAGGCTCACGGCGAGGAGCTGGTTTGGACGGATGGAGCGGTCGCGGATCGACCCACCGGGGCCGTCGACGCAGTCCACGAGGCCTCCTCCCGATCCGAGGTCGTCGGGAAAGATTCTTAGAAAGGAGGATCGGCAGTTCTCTGCGCGTTCCGCATACCCTTTCTCAGAAGCTCTTTCTCCGATCTTCCCAGCAAGAGCCGCCATGGTCTTCAAGGCGTTGAACCACAGCGCCTGGATCTCGACGGGCTTGCCCTCGCGCGGTGTGACGGGCCGGCCGTCGACCCGCGCGTCCATCCACGTGAGCGCCTCGCCCGCGGCGTGCCATTCGAGGAGTCCGTCCTCGTCCACTCGGATCCCGTACCTCGTGCCGCGCTCGTGCCACGCGACGATGTCCGCGAGGATCCTGAAGAGGCGGTCGCGGACGAGCGCGAGGTCGCCCGTCGCCTCCACGTACTGCCTCACGGCCTCGAAGTACCAGAGCGTCGCGTCGACCGTGTTGTACTCGGGCTCCCCGCCCGTGTCCGGAAAACGGTTCGGCAGCATCCCCTGATCCACGTGCTCCGAGAACGCGAGGAGGATCTTCTTCGCGACCTCCGGCCTGCCCGTCGACAGCGTGAGGCCCGGCAGCGCGATCATCGTGTCCCGTCCCCAGTCCGCGAACCACGGGTAGCCAGCGATCACGGTCGTCAGATCGCCGCGTGCGACGAGGAACTGGTCGGCCGCGCGCGAGAGCGCGCGAACGAGGGGGTCGTTCGTCCGCCCTTTGCCGCGAGCTTCTCGCGTCGGGCAGAGCTCGTTTTTTCTCAAAGTGTGAATGTCCGACGCGGAGCGGGGGGAGGTCGACGCGATGAGCGTTCGCTTCCCGGCGCGTCGCCTCGCGCCGCTTTCTTCGAAGGTGAATGAGAGCGTCGCGGGATGCCAGAGATCTTCGCTGAAGTCGAAACCTCGCTCCCTCTCTTTTTCATATTCGAAGAATCTGTACCAGTCATCGACCGGCTTCGCCTGCCCGTCGTGCGCGAAATGCAGCGCGGGAAGACCTCTCGTAGGAGCCAATGACGACCGTATCCCGTCCGCGATCTCGACTCGCCGGTCGAGCACTCCGTTCTCGTGCGTGAGCGCGTGGAAATCGCGGAACGCGACGAGCGGGCGCGCCTCGAGCCCGACCGGGCCTTCGCCTTGCACGAGCCGCCACGTCACGCACACGGTGTTCTCGCCGTGCGGCATGAAGACTTCCTTTTCGACGACGATGCCGCTCGCATTCCACGTGAACGTCGGGAACGGGTCCATGCGGAACCCGGTCAGAAAGCGGAAGCCTTCGGGATGCGTCGTGCCGGGAAAGCGATTCGTCGAGAGGTCGATGCGCCGGCCCCCCACGATGAGGGTCTCCTCGACTTTCGACAGGAGCACGGCGCGGCCCACGGGCGGCTTCGTGGCGGCCACGAGCAGCCCGTGATACCGGCGCGTGTTTTCGCCCGTGACGGTCGACATCGCGTAACCGCCGAGGCCGTTCGTTTCGAGCCACTCCCGTCTGTCGGGCGTCCCGGCGGTCATTCGCCGCGAAGCTGGATCAGCTCGGCTGTCATTTGCGCTCGCTGATCGCATCGCGTCTATTCGCCGCTCTGCTGGATCAGCTTCGCGACGAGTCCCGTCCAGCCGGTCTGGTGGCTGGCGCCGATCCCGGCCCCGCTGTCGCCGTGAAAGTACTCGAAGAACAGCACGCAATCGCGCCAGTGAGGGTCCGTCTGGAACTTCTCGGCGCCGCCATAGACGGGCCGCCGACCGCTCTCGTCGCGCAGGAAGATGCGCGTCAGGCGGCGGGAGAGCTCGCCGGCGACGTCCCACAGCGAAGACCTCTTTCCCGAGTTCGTCGGGAACTCGACCTGGAACGAATCGCCCAGGAAATGGTGGAACTTCTGGAGCGACTCGATGATGAGGTAGTTCACGGGGAACCAGATCGGCCCCCGCCAGTTCGAATTGCCGCCGAAGAGCCCCGTGGACGACTCGGCCGGCTCGTAGTCCACGCGGTGCTCGGTGCCCATCACCTCGAGCACGTACGGGTGGTCCCGGTGGAAGCGCGAGAGGGCGCGGATTCCGAAGTCCGAGAGGAACTCCTCGGGGTCGAGAAGGTACGCCAGGACCGAACGCAGGCGCTGGCGGTTCACGAGCGAAAGGAAGCGGCGCGGGCCGTCGTCCGTCGAGATCGTCTCGACGTGGCTCGCGAAGTCCGGCCGGTTGTCGATGAACCACTGCATGCGCCGCTTGAAGCCGGGCAGGCGGTCCACGTCGTCGGCCTCCAGCGTCTCCACGGCGAAGAGCGGAACGAGGCCCACCATCGAGCGCACGCGCATCGGAAAGTGGCCGCCGCCGGGCGGATGCAGGACGTCGTAGTAGAAGCCGTCCTTGTTGTCCCACAGCTCGATGCCCTCGCCGCCGAAATCGTTCATCGCGCGCGCGATGTAGACGAAGTGCTCGAAGAACTTGGATGCGACGTCCTCGTACGCGGAGTCCTCGCGCGAAAGCTCGAGGGCCATCGCGAGCATGTTCAGACAGTACATGCCCATCCAGCTCGTGCCGTCCGACTGCTCGATGTGTCCTCCGGTCGGCAGGGGAGCGCTGCGGTCGAAGACGCCGATGTTGTCGAGTCCGAGGAACCCGCCCTGGAAGACGTTGCGGCCCTCCTCGTCCTTCCGGTTCACCCACCACGTGAAGTTCAGGAGCAGCTTGTGAAAGACGCGCTCGAGGAACCTGCGGTCCGGGACCCCGGAGCGCTTCGCGTCGATCTTGTAGACGCGCCACGCGGCCCACGCGTGGACAGGCGGGTTCACGTCGCTGAACTTCCACTCGTACGCGGGGAGCTGCCCGTTCGGGTGCATGTACCACTCGCGCAGGAGGAGAATGAGCTGCTGCTTCGCGAAGTCTGGGTCCACGAGGGCGAGCGGCACGGTGTGGAACGCGAGGTCCCACGCGGCGTACCACGGGTACTCCCACTTGTCCGGCATCGAGATGACGTCGGCGTTGTAGAGGTGCCCCCACTCCGCGTTACGGCCGTGCCGGCGCTCCGCGGGAGGCGGCGGCTGGTCGGGGTCGCCCTTCAGCCAGCGCGCGATCTCGAACCCGTAGAACTGCTTGCTCCACAGGAGGCCGGCGAGAGACTGGCGCATGACGCTCCTGGCGTCGTCGGAGACGTCGTTCGGGGTCACGTTCGCGTAGAACGCGTCCGCTTCGGCGCGGCGGGCCTCGAGAATCGAGTTGAAGGAGGGCCCGAATGGATCGGCCGGCTTCGCGTCGGTCAGACGGAGCCGGATCGTCCCCGAGCCGCCCGACGGGACCTCGAGCCGATACCACGCGGCGGCCTTCGTGCCGAAGTGCGCCGGGTTCACCGCCTCCTCGACGCCGTGCACGACGCGGTCGTGGAAAGCGTCCTTCACGTACGGACCGTCGTTGGGCGTGCCGAAGAGGCGGCGGTTGTTCGTTTCGTTTTCGGTGAACAGAAGCTCCGGCGCGCCTTCGGCGTAGAGCATCCGCTCTCCGTACGTGGGGTGCGAGATCGAGATCGCGGCCGCGCCTTCCGGCCCTTCGGCCCTTCGGGCGCGAGGTTTCCTCACGTCCAGCCCCCATGACCACGTGTTGCGGAAAAAGAGCGTCGGCAGGATGTGGAGGGGGGCGGCCTGGGGGCCACGGTTCTCGACCTCGATGTCGACGAGGATGTCCTCGGGCGTGGACTTCGCGTACGTGACGAAGACGTCGAAGTAGCGGTTCTCGTGGAAAACGCCGGTGTCGAGGAGCTCGTATTCGAGGTCCCTCTTCCCGCGCTTCGCGTTCTCCTCGCGCAGCTTCGCGTACGGGAACTCGGCCTGTGGGTACTTGTAGAGCATCCGCATGTACGAGTGCGTCGGCGTGGAGTCGAGATAGAAGTAGTACTCCTTCACGTCCTCGCCGTGGTTTCCCTCCGCGCCGGCGAGGCCGAAGATCCGCTCCTTGAGGATCGGGTCCTTTCCGTTCCACAGGGCGAGCGCGAAGCAGATACTCGCGTGCCGGTCGGAGATGCCGGCGATGCCGTCTTCACCCCAGCGGTAGGCCCGGGAGCGCGCCATGTCGTGCGGGAAGTAATCCCAGGCCGAGCCGTCGGGGCTGTAATCCTCGCGGACGGTGCCCCACTGACGCTCGGACAAATAGGGTCCCCAGCGCTTCCAGTTCCTCTTCCGGGCGCGGTCCTCCGCGAGGCGAAGCGACTCCGGATCGAGCGCGTTCGGCATCGTCATGCGGCTCTCCCGGGGCGAAGGGTATACGGGTCCGGTTCACGTCCGGTTCAGATGCCTGGGGGCGCCTCACGTTTTTGGCGGCGCTTCCCGGATCGAGCCGTCGCGTCGAGAAGTTTCGTGGCGACGACCTCGAGAAGCCCAGCGGCGGCTTGAATCTGGGATTTCGGGTACCGGGCGAGGATCCCGCCGACGACGGATTCGACCGTGGATGGCGTCGGGACGTCGAGACGGCGGCCGCGCGCCGTGAGCTGGAGGCGGCTGCGGCGTCGGTCCGCCGGATCGATCGCCCGCCGGACGAGCCCGCGGCCCTCGAGCCTCTGGAGGATTCCCGTGAGCGTGCTGGGATGGAGACGGAGGATTCCCGCGAGCGAGCCCGCGGACAAACCCGGTCCGCGCCCCAGAACCCTGAGCACCACGCGCTGGGGACCAGTCAGGCCCAGGGACGCCTGCATCCTCTTCGAAAGGGACTGGAGCCCATGGTCGACCGCCCAGATGAGCCGCATGAAGTCGAGGACCTCGCCGAGCACGGGCTCGTCGTCGCCTCCGATGGGCCTCTTCATGCCAGAATCATCGCACCGAATTGATTTGACCTCAAACTAGTCATGCGAGAGACTCGCACGAGAAAGGAGCCTTCCATGCTGCGTCGCCTTTCCCTCCGCGCCCTGGGTCTGACCCTCGGGCCGCTCGCTTTTGTCGCCGGCTGCTCGTCCAAGCCCGCGGTCCAGACCGCCGCCGCCCCGGCAGCGACGCCCACGGTCGTGCGACTGGAGTCCTCGCCGCCGGTGCCGAAATCGGCCTCCCGCCCCGCCACTGCCGAGGACACGCTCCCGTCGAGCCTGGACGAGATCAACAAGCGTGGCTATCTCAAGGACGCATTCTTCGACTTCGACAAGGCGGAGATTCGGACGGACCAGCGCGACAAGCTCGCCGCCGACGGATCGTGGCTGAGGAGCCACCCTACGGTGAAGGTCCGCATCGAAGGCCACTGCGACGAGCGCGGGACCGAAGCCTACAACATGGCCCTCGGTGAGCATCGCGCCGCGGCCGTGCGTGAGTACCTGAAGACGCTTGGAGTCGACGAGTCGCGGATTACGACCATCTCGTACGGCAAGGAACGTCCATTCGCGACGGCCCACGACGAGGCGGCCTGGGCCGAAAACCGCCGCGACCACTTCCTCGCGACAGCGCGCTGATAGTGGGGGACGAGGCGCAGCCGCCGAGGCTCGCCGACGAAACGCGCTGGTACACCGAGCACGCGGCGCTCGTCATCGCCACGCTCAAGTGGGCGATCCTCGGCGTGGCGGCCGGCCTCTGTGTCGGGTTCGGGACGCGCGCGTTCCTGTGGGCTCTCGCGGCTTCGGGAACGTGGGTGAAGCTCCTGACTCCCGGGCGTGTCCATGCGACCTGGCTCCTCCCGATCGCGCTTGTGGTCTGTGTCTATCTGATCCGGACGTTCGCGCCGACCGCGCGCGGGCACGGGACCGAGGCCGTCATCGCGGCCGTCCACCGCGAATTCGGCCGGACCCCGTGGAGGGTCGCGCCCGTCAAGCTTCTCGCGACGGTGGTGACGCTCGCTTTTGGAGGCTCGGTCGGGAAGGAAGGCCCCTGTGCGCAGATCGGGGCCGCGATCACGAGCTTGTTCGCGGACATTCTCCGCCTGAATGACGAGGACCGTCGACGTCTCGTGATCTGCGGAATCGGGGCCGGCTTCTCGGCGGTCTTCGGAACTCCCATCTCCGGCGCCCTGTTTGGAATCGAGGTGCTCTACCTCGGCCGGATCGAGTATGCGGTTCTCTTCCCCTGCCTCGTGTCGGGCATCGTCGCGCACCTCGTCTGCGGCGTGCGGGCGCCCATTCCCGTTCTCCACGAGGGCCTCGGCGGCCTCGGCAAGTCCGAGCTCGTCGGCCTGTCGATCGTCTTCGGAGCCGTCTTCGGCCTCGTCGCGCTCCTCATGATCGAGGCCATGCGCGGAGTCGAACGCGGCCTTCGCCGCTTCGAGCACCACCCGTACCTCGTCGCCGCCGGCGGCGGGGTCTTCCTGGCGGCCTTCTACGGCCTCGTCGGCGACGAGTACTCGGGACTCGGGGTCGCGACGATCGAAAACGCCCTCGCCGCGACCGGGACGATCGCCGTCTTCGCCTTCCTCTGGAAGATCGTCGCAACGGCAGTCACGCTGGAATCCGGGGGAAGCGGCGGCATCGTGACCCCGCTCTTTTTCATCGGAGCCACGAGCGGCGCGGCGCTCGCACGCCTCCTCCACCTGCCGACGGAGCTCTTCGCCGCCTTCGGCTTCGTGAGCGTGGTGGCGGGAGCGGCGAATACGCCGATCGCGGCCGCGGTCATGGGGATCGAGCTTCTGCCAAGTGACGTGGGGGTCTATGCCGCGCTCGCTGCGGGGACGGCATTCCTCCTCGTCGGGCACCGGAGCGTCTACGCCAGCCAGAAGATCGGGCTCTCGAAGGCGACCGGCCTCGACGTGCGGATGGACGTCGCGATCGGCGACCTGACGCGATCCGAGGTCCAGGCCCGGCCGGGGAGCCTCGCCTACAGACTCCAAAACACCTCGAAGCGGACTGCGCCCCCAGCAAAGGACGATTCGCGGGAGCCGTAAACGCGTTTTCGTGGGCGGCCGCCGCCGATCCCTTCGTCAATGATGCCGGTTGAGAAGGGAGAGAGCCCAAACAGACGCAGAGGCCGTGTCAAACTACGTGCCCGTGGAGCCCGAGCAGCCACAGCCGAGTCTGGCAGACGAGACGCGCTGGTACATCGAGCACACGGCGCTCGTCATCAGCACGCTGAAATGGTCGCTGTTCGGGGCCGTCGCCGGCCTCTGCACGGGTTTCGGCACGCGGGCGTTCCTGTGGGCGCTCGCGGCTTCGGACGCGGCTGTCCGGACGCTCGCGGGGCCTCACTTCTCTCCCGCCTGGCTTCTGCCGCTCACCCTTCCCGCGTGCGTTTTCATCGCTCGCCGCCTTGCCCCGACGGCGGGCGGACACGGGACCGAAAACGTCATTCGAGCCATTCACGAACGCTCCGGACGCATCGACTGGAGAGTCGCTCCGGTGAAGCTCTTCCTGACGGTCCTGACGCTCGCCTTCGGAGGGTCGGTCGGCAAAGAGGGGCCCTGCGCCCAGATCGGCGCCGCGATCACGAGCCTGTTCGCCGACCTCCTCCGGCTGAGCGACTCGGACCGGCGCCGCCTCGTCATCTGCGGCATCGGCGGCGGCTTCGCGGCCGTCTTCGGAACTCCGATCTCGGGGGCGCTGTTCGGGATCGAGGTGCTGTATCTCGGACGCATCGACTACGCCGTGCTCTTTCCGTGCCTGGTCACGGGAATCGTGGCTGACCTCGTCTGCGGCGTTCGCGTTCCGATACCCGCCCTCGCCGACTCGCTCGGCGGGATCGGGAAAACGAAGATGGTCCTTCTCTCGATCGGCTTCGGCATGCTGTTCGGACTCATCGCGCTCCTCCTCATCGAGGCGAGGCGGGCGCTGGCGAACGTGGTCCGCCCGTTCGAGAATCGCCCCTATCTGGTCGCCGTCGCGGGAGGAGTCGCTCTCGCCGGTCTCTACGCGCTCGTCGGGCCGGCTTACGGCGGCCTCGGCGTGGAGACGATCGAGGCCGCGCTGGCCGGCTCCGCGGCGATCGCCGCCCTGGCGTTTCTCTACAAGATCGTCGCGACGACCGTGACGTTCGAAGCGGGCGGGAGCGGCGGCATCGTGACGCCTCTCTTTTTCATCGGGGCGACGAGCGGCGCGGTCCTGGCCCGCCTCTTCCATCTGCCGATCGGCGTGTTCGCGGCATTCGGTTTTGTCAGCCTCGTCGCGGCCGGGGCCAACACGCCCATCGCGGCGGCCGTGATGGGAATGGAGCTTCTGCCCGCCCATATCGGGGTCTACGCCGCGCTGGCCGCGGCAACGGCCTTTCTCATGGTCGGCCACCGGAGCGTGTTCCTGAGCCAAAGGATCGGCCTCTCCAAGTCCGCGGGTCTCGACGTGCCGCTGGAGGGGTCGATCGGCGACCTGACGCGCTCGGGTCTGCAGGTGAGGAAGGGGAGCCTCACCGAAAGGGCGCTGCGGCTCGGGAGCCGCCGTCCCGCCCGGAAGCCCGAGGAAGACTAAGCGGGGCGCGGCCCCCGCGAGACGACCCTGAGGAAAGCCTCCACCCGGCCGTCGGCCGGGCGCTCCCGCAGTTCCGCGGGCGTTCCCGCCTGAGCCACCTGACCGTCCAGCAGCACGACGAGATGTTCGGCCAGCGAGAATGCCTCTGGCTGGTCGTGCGTGACGAGAAGGGTCGTCAGGCCCGTCTCGTCGTGGAGCCTGAGGAGCCATTCGCCGAGCTCGAGTCGCACGCCCGCGTCGATCGCGCCGAACGGCTCGTCGAGGAGGAGGACGCGCGGATTCACCGCGAGCGCTCGGGCGAAGGCCACGCGCTGGCGCTGTCCACCCGACAGCTCGGACGGACGGCGGCGGGCGAAACCGTCGAGCTGGACACGGTGGAGGAGCTCGTCCGCGTACGCGACCGCCTCGTGACGCGGAACGCCGCGGACTCGCAAGCCGAAGACGACGTTCTCGCGGACCGAAAGGTGTCCGAAGAGCGCGTATCCCTGGAACACGAAGCCGACTCCGCGCTTCTGGACCGGCACGTTCGTCACGTCCTCACCATGAAGGAGGACGCGGCCCGCGTCGGGCTGTTCGAGTCCCGCGATCAGCCGGAGCACTGTCGACTTCCCGGCGCCGGAGGGACCCAGAATTCCCGTGATCGCGCCGGTGGGCGCGATGAACGACACGCCCGCGACGGCCGGAGGCCCGTCCTCTGTGAACCGGCGCCGGAGATCCGTCACGACGACGCTCATCTCGCCCTCACCCGCGCCTCCTCCAGCTTCCGCGCCGCGAGCGTGACGAGGGCGAGGAAGGTCAGCAGCGATGCGACCGCGAACGCGCCCGTGAAGTCGTACTCGTTGTAGAGGATCTCGACGTGCAGCGGCAGCGTGTTCGTGACGCCGCGGATGTGCCCGGACACGACCGAGACGGCGCCGAACTCTCCCATCGCGCGCGCGTTGCACAGGACGGCGCCGTAGAGGAGCCCCCAGCGCGCCTTCGGGAGTGTCACGCGGAAGAACGTCTGCCAACCGCTCGCTCCGAGCGTGAGGGCGGCCTCCTCCTCTTCGTTGCCCTGCGCGTCGAGCACCGCGAGCACCTCGCGCGCGACGAACGGAAACGTCACGAAGACCGTGGCGAGGACGATCCCGGGAACGGCGAAGATGACTTTCCAGTCGTGCGACGCGAGGAAGGGTCCGAGGAATCCCTGCCTTCCGAACAGCAGGACGAACACGAGGCCGGCGATGACGGGGGAAACCGCGAACGGAAGGTCGATGAGGGAGACGAGCAGGCCCCTGCCACGAAATCGGAATTTCGCCACGAGCCATGCCGCGGCCACGCCGAAGACGAGATGGAGCGGCACAGCGATCGCGGCCGTGAGGAGCGTGAGGCGGATGGCGGAGAGGGCGGCGGGCCGGGTGATCGCCGCGAGGTAGGCCGCCGGCCCCTTGGCGAGCGCCTGCACGAACACGGCCGCGAGAGGCGCGAGGAGGAAGAGCGCGAGAAAAAGGAGCGCCGCGGCCACGAGGCCTCGCCGGAGAGCCGGGGCGTCCGCGAGCGCGGGAGCGAGCCGGAATCCGCGCCCGATCACCGTGGAGGCGCCCGCCCGACGCCGCGTCCAGCGCTGCAGGGCGTTGATCGTGAACACGAGGACGAAGGACGTCACGAGGAGGACGAGCGCGATCGCCGTGGCGCCGGCCGTGTCGTACTGCTCGAGCTTCGTCACGATGAGGAGGGGGGCGATCTCGGTGCGGAACGGCATGTTGCCCGAGACGAACACGATCGAGCCGTATTCGCCGAGCGCCCGCGCGAAGGCCAGCGTGAACCCGGTCAGGAGCGGCGGGAGGAGGTTCGGGAACACGATGCGGACGAACGTCTGAAGGCGCGACGCCCCGAGAACGGCCGCGGCCTCTTCTAGCTCCGCGTCGAGCTCCTCGAGGACGGGCTGGACCGTCCGGACGACGAACGGCAAGCCCACGAACGTGAGCGCGAGGACGACTCCGACGGGCGTGAAAGCGACCTTCAGGCCGAGCGGCTCGAGGAACCGGCCGAGCCAGCCGTGGCTGGAGTAGAGCGCCGTGAGCGTGAGTCCCGCGACGGCCGTGGGGAGCGCGAAGGGAAGATCCACGATCGCGTCCACGAATGCGCGTCCCCGGAAGCGATACCGCGCCAGCACCCAGGCTAGGAGAAGGCCGAACACCGCGTTGAGGAGCGCGGCGGCGAGCGCCGCTCCGAAGCTCAGCCGGTAGGCCGCGAGCGCGCGGGGCGCCGTTACGATGCGGAAGAACTCCGCGGAAGAGAGGCCCGCCGTCTTGACGAAGAGCGCGGCGAGCGGCACGAGGACGAGAAGGCCGACGTAGAGAAGCGTCACGCCGAGGGCCGGTCCGAACCCGGGAAGCACTCCGTGCCGGCGCACTTGTCTCATCGGCGAGGCTGATAGAGCTGGTCGAAGGTGCCGCCGTCGTCGAAGTGGACCTTCTGGGCCCGGCCCCAGCCGCCGAAGACGCCGTCGATGGTGAAAAGGGAGACTCTCGGGAAATCTCCGGAGCGGGAGGCTGCGACCTTCGGGCTCCCCGGCCTGAAGTGATGCTTCGCCGCGATTGCCTGCGCCTCGTCCGTGTACAGGAAGTCGAGGTAGGCCTGCGCCGCCTCGCGAGAGCCGTGTTTGTCGGCGTTCCGGTCCACGAGGGCGACGGGCGGCTCGGCGAGAATGCTCACGGATGGCACGACGATCTCGAAGCGGCCTCTGCCGATCTCCGTCGTCAGGAGAAGGGCCTCGTTCTCCCAGGCGATGAGAACGTCGCCGAGGCCGCGTTCGGCGAACGTCGTCGTGGCCCCGCGGGCTCCCGCGTCGAGGACCGAGACGTTCCGGAAGAGCGCCGAGAGAAAGTCGCGCGCCGTTTTTTCACCCCCGCCCGGTCTCTTCAAGGCGTGGCCCCAGGCCGCCAGGTAGTTCCAGCGCGCCCCGCCGGACGTCCTGGGATTCGGGGTGATCACGGAGATCCCGGACTTGGCGAGGTCGTCCCAGTCCCGGATCTTCTTCGGATTTCCCGTGCGGACGACGAAGACGACCGTGGAAGTGAAGGGAGCGCTGTTCCTCGGAAGGCGTTTCTGCCAGCCCGCCGGCAGGAGGCCCCCTTTCGCCGAGATCGCGTCGATGTCCCCCGAGAGCGCGAGCGTCACGACGTCGGCCTCCAGGCCGTCGATGACGGACCGGGCCTGCATGCCCGAGCCGCCGTGCGACTGGTTGATCGTGACTTTCTGGCCGGTCCGCGCCGTCCAGGATCTCGCGAACGCGGCATTGACCTCCTCGTAGAGCTCCCGCGTGGGGTCGTACGAGACGTTCAGGAGGGTCGTCGGGTGTGCGGCGGCGAGGAGGGGAGACCGGGGAGAAGAAGAGATTTCTTTGAAAGTGAATATGAGCGCGAGGGCTGCGGTCGCGCACGCGAGAAAACGAAGTGCGCGGGGCTGGAGCCTCACGGCGCTACCGCGACTGCCGGAGGTCCTCAGGAATCGAACGAAGCGCGACAAGCTCTATTACCTTCTAAGAAATCTTTCTCTTCTTCTTGTCTTCTTATATTATTTACCCCACTGATTTAGTCAAGTATTATTGATCGGGGAGACAATCGACCATGAAGCTCACGCGCCGAAGCGAGTACGCGCTGCTGGCGCTGATTCATCTCGCGCGCTTCAAGGGCGAGGGCTACGTCGCCGTCGCCGCGATGGCCGAGGCGCAGGGACTGCCCCCGAAGTTCCTGGAGCAGCTCCTGATGGCGCTCAAGCGCGCGCGGCTCGTGAAGAGCCGGAAGGGGCCGCACGGCGGATACCGGCTGGCCCGCCCTGCCGAGAAGATCTCGCTTGCCGAGGTCATCAGGCTCCTGGACGGGGCTCTCGCGCCGACCGAGTCGGTCAGCACGTACTTCTACGAGCCGACGCCGGTCGAGAGGGAAAAGCGGCTCCTGCGTGTCTTCAAGGAGATCCGGGACTTCGTTTCGGCCCGGCTGGAGAAGACGAGCCTGGCCGACGTGCTCTGACGGCGCGGGCGCGGGCCTTGACATTGTACTAGTAGACTAGTATATTAAGACCATGGGGAGCGTTCCCTTCCGCCTCGACCCGGGCTCCGGCGTGCCGTTCTACCGGCAGGTCATCGACCAGGTCCTCCTCGCCATGGCCGACGGGCGCCTGAAGCCGGGGACGCAGCTCCCCACGGTGCGCCAGCTCGCGGTGGACCTTTCCGTGAACCTGAACACGATCGCGCGGGCTTACCGGGAGATGGAGATCCGGGGGATCGTCGAGACGCAGCAGGGCACCGGCACGTTCGTCGCCCACCGCAAGCCCGAGAAGCGCACGGCCGAGCGCCGGAAAGCTCTCGACCGGCTCGTGGACCAGTTCCTCTCCCTCGCGACCGCGCAGGGATTCACATCCGACGAGTTCGCCGACGCTCTCCTCGGGAAAACCGAGGAAGCCGGCAGGAGGTAGAACATGTTTCCGATCGGAATAGGCAGGCGCGCCACGCAGGCGATCGGGCAGGCAGTCGGTGAAGCCGTCGGCGAGGCGACCGGCGGCGGAAGGGACCCGCAGCGGCGCGCGTCGGTGAGGCGGCAGCGAGCGCGCGACTCGGCGTCCGAGGCGCGCCGCTACGTCAGCGGCGTGAGCCTGTTCGCGTTCTTCCTCTCGCTCGCGGCCGGAGGCATCTTCGCGGGGATCACCGGCTCGCCGATTCCGTTCGTGGCGGCCGTTCTCGTCGGCGTCTTCCTCCTGTTCGCCCTGAAGGTCGCGAACCAGTGGGAGCGCGCCGTCGTCCTGAGGTTCGGGCGCTTCGTCGGCCTCAAGGGCCCCGGCCTCTTCGTCCTCCTCCCCGTCGTGGACGAGATCTCGCAGCTCGTGGACCAGCGCGTTCGCGTGACGGACGTGTCGGCGGAGTCCGCGCTCACGAAGGACACGGTTCCCGTGAACGTGGACGCGATCGTCTTCTGGACCGTGTGGGACGCGCAGAAGGCGGTGCTCGAGGTCGCCGACTTCCTCGACGCGATCGCGCTCTCGGCGCAGACCGCGCTCCGCGAGACGATCGGCCGGCACATGCTCGCCGAGATGATCACGGAGCGCGAGCAGCTCGGGAAGCAGCTCCAGGCGATCCTCGACGAGAAGACGAACCCGTGGGGAATCACGGTGCAGTCCGTCGAGATCCGCGACGTGAAGATCCCGGCCGATCTCGAGGACGCGATGTCGCGTCAGGCGCAGGCCGAGCGCGAGCGCCAGGCCCGCATCATCCTCGGGACCGCGGAGACCGAGATCGCCGAGCGGTTCGTCGCCGCGGGCGAAGCCTACAAGGACCGCCCGCTCGCGCTGCACCTCCGCGCCATGAACATGCTCTACGAGGCGATCAAGGAGAAAGGCTCGATGGTCATCGTGCCCTCGAGCGCGGTCGAGACGATGGGCCTCGGCGGCCTCGCCGGGTTGACGGCGCTCGGACAGAACAAACCAACGGGCGAGTGACGAAGAAGGGATTCGGAAATTCTCTTGGAAAGTGAAGATCGCCGGAAGGAGGGTCTTGACATGAGTCAACTGTTCTTGGCGGGACGGTCGCTTCTCTATGCGACTGGCTTTGTCATCCTCTGGGGGTGGCTCGTGCTGGCGGCCGCGCGCCTCGATCGGGCGGCCGGGCGTTCGCTGCCGGACATTGCCGGACTACCCGAGGTCGGCATGACGCTCGCCGTCGCAGGCGCCTTCCTCGTGCTGACCTGCGTCGTTCTCTTTGTCGCGCGGGGGGAGGGGACGCCCGCCCCGTTCGACGCTCCGAGGCGCTTCGTCGCCGTCGGCCCCTACAGGTTCGTGCGCAACCCGATGTACGTCGGCGCGATCACCCTCATCGTCGGCTTCGGTCTCGTCCTCAACGCGCCGTCCGTCTTCGGGGTCGCCCTCGCGGCGCTCTTCTTCTCGAACCTCTTCGTGATCTTCGTCGAGGAGCCGGGCCTCGCAGCGCCGCTTCGGAGAGACCTATCTCGCATACAAGCGCGCGACGAACCGCTGGCTCCCGCGCCGTCCCGGGTGCCGCCTAGCCGGGGGAGATCTCGTCCGCGGGCAGTTTCTTCAGCAGGTGCGCGGCGTAGGCGAGGACGTAGACGACGCCGAGCGCGGCGTGGATCCATCCGGTCCACTGCCGCGCCGCGTCGCCGGTGAGGACCTGGATCAGGGCGCCGGTGAGGATCAGCGGCGCCGCGAGGCCGAGGAGGCCCGAGCCGCTCGTGCGGCCCGGATCCACGCCACCCTTCAGGCGCGACGAGCGCGTGGCCGCTGAAGACGAGGCCGAGGGCGAAGACGAGGAAGGGCGCCGCGAGGATGTGGAGCCTTGAGCATCGGCTGCTGCCACGGGTGCCCGACGCGCGAATCCGGGTCGGAGCCCGTCAGGAAGTACTTCATGACGCCGTACGCGATGCCGGAGAGTCCGACGAAGACGCAGGCGAGGTGATTCAGGACGACGGCCCAGCGCTTCACTTCCGGCCCTTCTCCTTCAGGAAAGCGTCCAGCGCGAGGACGCGGCGCGCCGCCTCGACGGTGACGCGCACCGTGATCGTCGCGCCCGTGACGGGCCTGACGCCCTTCTTCTCGGAGAGCTCGTCGCCCAGCGTCCTGCCCGGGAACTGGCCGTACCAGGTCTCGCGCGGCAGGTACTCCTCGGGCTCGGAGAACGAGAGGACCTCGATCCGCGCGATCGCGCCTTTCGGGTCCACGGCCACGAGAATCGTCTCGGGCAGCGTCCGCACGACGTGCGTGTCGAAGTACGCGGTCCCGGCGTTCTTGCCCGTCGACGCGTCGCCGACGTAGTACGACGACGAGGCCGGGCGGCGGCGCGCCGCCGGAGCGGCGCGCGACCTCCGCGCGGTCGGCCTCGGAGAGAAACGCCGTCTTCCGCGTCACGACCGCGCCCTTCGGGAACGCGAGGCGCAGCGCCTCCTCCTGCGTGAGGAAACTCTTCGCGAAGGAACGGAGGAGAGAAGAGAGAAGAGGAAGAGGGAGATTTCTATGAATGGAAGAGAGGACGAGGCACAGCGGGCGCGCAAGACGGCCGCGCAGGCGCTGCCGACCCCTCGTCCTGTCTAAGAAAATCTCGGTCCTCTCTCTTCTCTTTCTCAAAACTCATATCCCAATGCGACGTTGAACTGGTTCACGCCGGTCCGCGCCGCGTTGCGGCGCCACTGGCCGTCGAGCTTGAGCACGACCTGCGCGATGGGCTTGAAGACGAGGCCCGCCGTCCACTGCGTGACGTCGTTCTCCGGGTTTCGCGCGTAGCCGTCCGGCACGGAGGCCTGCGTGTCCCACTCCTCGTATCTCACGAACGGCGTGAGCGAGAGCGTCGTGCGCGGGACCAGCGTCAGAACGTCGAATCCGGCCTCGGCGTACCAGCCGCGCTGGCGGCTCCCGACGCCCTCGTCGCCCGAGAGACCGTTCAGCTCGTTGATCGCGGCGGCGTCCGAGATGGACGAACCGGCGACGAGCGCCCGCAAGGACAGGCCGCGCCACCGGAAGTCGGCGTGGACGTCCCAGACGGTCGTTTGGCCGCAGACGGTCTCGCCGGACGCGGTCGTCCGGCCCTGGCCCGAGCAGCCCGTGAAGAAAGACGCGCCGGCGACGAGGCCATTCGTCGCCGACGAAGTCGAGGCGGCCCGTGAGGGCGAAGTCGTGCGCCTTCGCGAGCGAGCCTTCCTGCCGGCCCTCGCGGATGCCCTCGGCGGTGTAGCCCTCGGAATTGAGCCCGTTCAGGAGGAAGAGGCGGTATGCGAGCGGGCCTGCCTCGCCGTACGCGCCGAAGCCGAGCTCGCGCCAGGTCGTCGGAAGAATGAGCAGTCTCGACGTCGTTGCGGCGCGCGCCGAAGAACGTGGGGGGCTCGTGCAGCTCGTTGAGGAAACCCATCGGGACCAGGAGGAGGCCCGCCCGCGCGCGAAACGCGCGCGAGCTTGCTGAGCCAGTCCACGTACGCGAACTCGACCTCGACCTCGCCTTCCTTGTCGGACGCGGCGACGGCATGCTCGTACTCGACCTCGGAGTTGAAGACGAAGTGGTCGTCGAACTTGTAGCCGAAGTAGAGGACGGCGCGGGAGAGGTCGATCGTGTCCGCGAGGCCGGACGGCGTTCCGTCCTGTTTCGACGAAGCGAAGCTCTGATAGAGGACCTCGCCGTACCCGCCGATCGAGACGCCTTTCCTGGCGTAGACGCGTGCCGCTGCCGGCCCGAGGCCGAAGTGCGACGCGGACTCTTCGGGCGTGGAAACCGGAGTCGAACGGGCGGTGCGGCCGCGGCCCCCGGTACCGTGGAGGCGGGCGACTCGCCGATGCGCAGGGCTCTCGATTTCCTTCGTGAGGACGTCGACCTTCCCCTCGAGATCCTTCAGGCGCTGCTCGCGATCCTCCTCGGGCTTCGCGGGGGGTTCGTCGGCAAGGGAGGGGAGAGGAAGAAGAAGACTGCTTAGAAGGAGGAAGAGACTGGTCGCGGCGGTGCCGCGGACTGCGCGTCGAGCGAGGGCGGTTCATGGGAGAGCTCCCTCGGATTTCTTCGAATGAGGAAGAGAGAGCGACCCGGTAGCGCGCGCTGCGCCCGCGACGGGCGTCTCCGACGCGCTGCACGGCCAATAGGGTCGGATCGACGAACCGCTCCATTCCAGGCGACATGGAGACCCGCAGCGCCTGCCCCTCTTCACCTTCTAAGAAGAACAGCGTTTCGTGCGCGACGCCTTTCGCACGCAATCGCTCAGACAGTGCCAGGCCATCCCTCTCGCCCAGGACGAAGAACGCCGTCGACAGAATGTCCGCGACGAACCCGCTTGGCGCGACGACGGTCACGGAGCCGAAGTCGGGCGCGGGCTCGCCGGTGCGCGGGTCGAGAAGATGGCCGATACGGCGACCGTTCACGACGAGAGAGCGCTCGGAATTCCCCGAGGTGGAGGCGGACGCGTCCGCGAGACGCAGCCGCGCGACGGTCCTGCCGCGCTCCCGGGGGGCGGCGACGTCGACGGACGTCTCCTCCCCGAACGCCAGGACCTGTCCGCCGAGATCGAAGATTCCCGAAGACGGCGCCCGCCCGGCGCACCGCTTCGGCCGCCTTGTCGAGCGCCCAGCCCTTGCCCCACGCGCCTTCGTCGATGCCGGCGGCGCGGGTCCATCGGGTAACGCGAAGAGAGGATCCTTCGAAGGTAAAGAGGTCGGGCCGACTCGCCTCGCGTGCCCGGGCGAGCGCTATCGCGTCGGGGATCCGGCCGCCCGCGCGCAGTCCCCAGACCCTCACCAGAGGTCCAACCGCGGGATTGAACGCGCCTCCGGTCGCCTTTTCCCATTCAAAGACTCTCTTCAGCAAATCGAAGAGCTGCGCCGGGACCTCGTGTGGGACACCGGGTGCCGCGGCGTTCAGTCGGGCGAGAGGAGTGTCCTCCCGCCACGTGGAGAGAAGAGCCTCGATCCGCTCGATCTCCCTGACGCCCGCCTCGCTCGCGCGGAGCGCGGCATCCCGCGTCGGAGCCGAGACCGTCAGGGAAAGCGCGGTTCCCATGGCCGTGAGGTGCCGGAGGATCGTATCGCTGCTCATGCGACTCAGTCTCAATCGCAATGTAGCGAATGACGAGAGGGCCGTCAAGGCGTGCGGATGGCTTCGACCGGCGATCCTTCAGCCGGATGAGAGAGGTGTGCCGTCCCGAAGGACGTCGGCGGGAGCGCCGCGGGCGGCGAGGTGGCCGGCGTCGAGGACGAGCGACCTCGTCGGCGAGCGCGGCGACCTCGGCCGCCTCGTGCGTGACGTAGAGGATCGGCAGGGGGAAGGCCGCCTTGACCTTCAGGAGATGCTCGAGGACTCTCTCCTTGAGCGGGCGGTCGAGGCCGGAAAGAGGCTCGTCGAGGAGCAGGATCTCCGGTGCCGAGAGCAGGGCCCGGCCGAGGGCGACGCGGCGCCTCTCGCCGCCGGAAAGCGTCGCGGGGCTTCGCTCGAGGAGTGAGGCGAGTCCGAGGGTCTCGACGACGCGATCCTCCCCGAGCGGGGCCTTGCGCGCGCCGCCGCGGCCCGCGCCGTAACGTAGATTGCGCGCGACGGAAAGATGCGGGAACAGCGAATCGTCCTGCGTGACGTATCCGACGGCGCGTTGACGCGGCGGGACGCGGACTCCCGCGGCCGCGTCGTCGAGCACGCGGCCGGACAGGACGATGCGTCCCCTCTCGGGATGCCTCAGACCCGCGACAACCTCGAGGAGAGACGTCTTGCCGGCGCCCGACGGGCCGAAGACGGCCGTCACGTGGGCGCTCAGCGTCGACGTCGAGCTCGAGGGCGAAGGGCGTGAGCGGCAGGCGGAGGCCTTCGAGCGAGAGCGTCACACGTTCGTCCGGCGCTTCAACCAGACCTCCGAGAGGAAGATCGCGCCGAACGCGAGCGCCGCCGAGACGGCGAGGAGGGAGTACGCGCGCCCGTCCGCGCCCGTCTGCACGTCGTTGTAGATCGCGGTGGCGACCGTCGTCGTACGGCCCGGGATGTTCCCCGCGACGAGGATCGTCGCTCCGAACTCGCCGAGCGCGCGCGCAAAGGCGAGAATGAGGCCCGCGGCGATTCCGCGCGAGGCCAGCGGAAGAGTGACCGTCGAGAGAACGCGCGCTTCACTCGCCCCGAGCGTCCGAGCGACCGCTTCGAGACGCGGGTTCACCTCCTCGAAGGCGACGCGCGCCGTGCGCACGAGGAGCGGAAGCGACATGACCATCATCGCGACGACGACGGCCCTCCACGTGAAGACGACGTCCATGCCGAAGAGGGCTTGCGCGGCGCGCCCGCCTGGGCCGCGCCGACCCAGGAACTTCAGGAGCAGGAGCCCGGTCGCGACGGGCGGCAGGACGAGGGGAAGCGAGACGAGCGTCTCGACGAGGGCCTTCCCGGGAAAGCGCCTCCGCGCGAGGAGTAACGCGAGCGCGAGCCCGAACGGCGCGAGGAGGAGAACGGCGAGAGCTGCCACCCGGAGCGTGAACCAGACGACGGGCAGGTCCACGGCGAGCTCGGACACCGCTACTTCTTTTTCTTCCCTGCCCGAGCCGCCTTCTTGATGAGGCCGGTCGCCTTCTTCGCGTCCGCCTCGTTCCCGAAGCCGAAGACCGCCGAGAACTTCCGGCCGACGACCTGGGCGACGAGGAAGTCCAGATTTATTCCGGCGGCGGCGATGGCGCGCGCGAACGCGTATCCGATGCCCGGCCGGTCGTCTCCTTCGACGAGAAGCGTCGGGATGTTGGAGGCCGCGAGCCCTTCCGACTCCGCGGCGGCGACCGCCTTCTTCCCGGAGACCGGCGACACCTCGATTACGGCGGTACTGCCCCCGGGCTGCCTGTAGCCCATCGCGACTTTCAGGCTGATTCCGTACGCGGCGAGCGGCCTGAGCGTTTCCGCCATGAGGCCGGGATGGTCCCCCAACTCACGGCGCCAGAGGGTGATCTTCTTGACGGTGATCGCCATGGTCGACTCCTTTCATGTGAAATCCGTTCGCCCGGACAAGCTACGGAGGGAGCGCCGGGAAATCAAGTGCGAAGCGGGAGACCTCGGCCGCGGCCTCCGAACCGGCCGCTGGACTAAACTCCCGCGGTGCTCGCGCGCAGATGGGTGAGGTAAGTTGTCACCCGAACGCAACTCGCTGACTCGCCTCGTCCTCGGGAAGCCCCGGGACGTCAACGATCCGAAGATCTTTCACCGGATTTCGCTCGTCGCGTTCCTCGCGTGGGTGGGCCTCGGTGCCGACGGCCTCTCTTCGTCGGCGTACGGGCCCGACGAGGCGTTTCGGGCGCTCGGCAGCCACCGTTCGCTCGCGATCATCCTGGTCGCGATGACCGCGATCACGATCGGCGTCATCTCCATCGCCTATTCGAACGTCATACAGCACTTCCCGGGCGGAGGCGGCGGGTACCTCGTTGCGACGAAGCTCCTCGGGCGGAAGGCGGGCGTCGTCTCGGGCTGCGCCCTCCTCGTGGACTACGTTCTCACGATCACGGTATCAATCGCGTCGGCCTGCGACCAGGTCTGGAACTTCCTCGGTCCGGGAATGGTGCGCTACAAGCTGCCGGCCGAGATCGTCGTCCTCGTGTTCCTCATTGTCCTCAATCTCAGGGGCGTCAAGGAATCGGTCACGTTCCTCGCCCCGATCTTCCTCGTCTTCATCGGGACGCACGCATTCGCAATACTCTATTCCTTCGCGGTTCATGTCCCCGAGCTCCCGGCCGTCTTCGCGGGAGCATCAAGTGACTTCCAGAACTCGAAGGCGACAATGGGCTTCTGGCCGCTCGCGTTCGTTCTTCTCCGAGCGTATTCGATGGGCGGCGGCACCTATACCGGCATCGAGGCCGTCTCGAACGGCGTGACGATGCTGCGCGAGCCGCGCGTGAAGACAGGCAAGCACACGATGTTCCTCATGGCCGTGTCGCTGGCCTTCACCGCCGGAGGCATCCTGTTCGGATATCTCCTCGTCGGGGCGCGCGCGCACGAAGGGAAGACGATGAACTTCGTGCTCTTCGACGCGCTCTTCGGGCACTGGAAGGTCGGGGGGATCGCCGTCGGAACGGCGCTCGTCCTGACGCTCCTCGTCGCGGAGGCGGCGCTTCTCTTCGTCGCAGCGCAAACGGGCTTTCTCGACGGACCGCGCGTCCTCGGAAACATGGCGATCGACTCGTGGGTCCCGCACCGCTTCTCGCAGCTCTCCGACCGGCTCGTCACGAAGAACGGCGTTTTCCTGATGGGTCTCGCGGCGATCGCGGCCCTCCTCTACACGCGCGGCAACATCACGATGCTCGTCGTCATGTACTCGATCAACGTCTTCCTCACGTTCTCGCTGACAGAGCTCGGCATGACGCGCCACTGGATCTCGGAGCGCAGGACGCCGGACTCGGGCTGGAAACACCAGCTCGCGATCCATGCAACCGGGCTCGTCCTGTGCGTGACCATCCTCTGCGTCACCCTCTTCGAGAAGTTCGCGGAAGGCGGCTGGATGACGACGCTCGTGACGGGCGCGACGATCTTCACCTGCTTCCTCATCCGGCGGCATTACGAGAGCGTGCAGCAGGACCTCAAGCGTCTCGACGACGTGCTCGTGCCCGTTCAGCCCGTCCCGGTCGCGGAGAACGCCCTGGAGCAGCTCGACCACAAGCTCCCGACCGCGATCCTCACGGTGGACCGGTTCTCCGGCTACGGCATCCACCAGATCCTGAGCATCCACACGCTGTTCCCGAACTATTACAAGAACTTCGTCTTCGTCTCCGTGGCCGTCGTCGACTCCGGCAATTTCAAGGGCAGCGACGAGATGGGGCACCTCGAGGCGGACGCCCGGCAGAACCTCGAGAAGTACGTCGCGTGGTGCCGCGCGCAGGGACTGAATGCCGGATACCGGCTCGCGATCGCGACCGAGGCTGTCGAGAAGGTCGTCGAGATCTGCAAGGAGCTGCGCCAGGAGTTCCCGCGCTCCGTCGTGTTCAGCGGCAAGCTCGTCTTCGAGAGCGAGGAGTGGTACCACCGCCTGCTCCACAACGAGACGGCGATGTCGATCCAGCGGAAGCTCCAGTTCGAGGGCGTGCAGGCGATCGTGCTGCCGGTCCGCGCCGTGGTCTAGACGCGCGCCGTTAAGCCGAGAGCGCCGGCCGCCACGAACCGTCAGGGAGGCTCTTCACGCCCGATGTCCGTCACCAGTACGTCGATTCCGTCTGCGTTCTCGAGGACGCGCTGGACGATGCCCGGCGCGAGACGTCCTCTCAAGGCCCTTCCGGGACGGGCGTCCGATCACGAGGACGCCGACCCGCTCCTCGCGGACGAAATCGAGAATTGCCGCCGCCACGTCCTCGGATTCGCGGTAGACGACCGTGGCTCCGAGCGTCATCGCGAGCTGAATGTTTTCGGTCAGCTCGCGATGACGGGCGGCCGAAAGGTTCTCGGGCCGGTCGCGTTTGCGCCTCACGTAGAGCGCGTACCAGCGGGTGTTCATCCGGCCGGCCATGCGCGACCCGCGCCGGATGAGGGCGCGCGCGACCACCGGATCGAGAGGCAGCGCGACCGCCACCCGGGCCGGCGGGGCGATCGCCGGGAACGAGCCGCTCGTCCCGGTCGGGCCGTGATCGACGTTCTCCGCCGTCTCGCGGAGCGCGAGCTCACGCAGGGATTTCAGGTTCTCCTCGCGGAAGAAATTCTCGAGGGCGACGAGCGCCTGCGCGGCCGGATAGACCTTGCCCTGCTTCAGGCGGTCGCGGAGCTCGGGCACGGGGAGGTCCACGTTCACGACGGCATCCGCCTCGCGAATGACGCGGTCGGGGACGCGCTCTTTGACCTCGAGGCCCGTGGCGGATTTCACGACGTCCTGGACGCCCTCGAGATGCTGCACGTTGACGGCCGTCATCACGGAAATACCCGCCGCGAGGAGGTCTTCGACGTCCTGCCACCGCTTTTCGTTCTTGCCGCCTGGAGCGTTCGAGTGCGCCAGCTCGTCGACGATCGCGACCTCCGGCTTCCTCGCAATTACTGCGGCAAGGTCCATCTCCTCGAGGACGGTCCCTTTGTATTCCACGAGGCGGCGCGGGATCACCTCGAGATCGCCGATCCGTGCGGCCGTTTCCGCCCGACCGTGGGTTTCGACGAAACCGACGACCACATCGATTCCCCTGCCGCGCATCGCATGCGCATCCTCGAGCATCCGGTACGTCTTGCCGACTCCCGCCGCCTGCCCGAGATAGACCTTCAGGTTCCCGCGCTTGGGATCGCGCGAGGCGAGCTTTAAGAACGCCTCGGGGTCGGGGCGATCCCGTGTGGTGCTCGACGGCACCTGTCGATTATGGGGCTTGGGGCGGAGCTCCAGACGCGCTGGCCGCTGGAGCCGGGGTCGGCGTCGGCGTGGGCGCGATTTGCGGATGGCCGAGTCGCGTGTCGATCCCGAGGTTCAGAACGAGGACGTTAACCCGGCTCTCCCCGTAGAGGCCGAGAAACCGTCCCTCGGTGTTCCTGGCGACGAGCGCCTCGAGGTCGGCGGCGGGAATCCGCGTCTCACGAGAGACGCGAGGGATCTGCAGCCGGGCGTACTCGGGCGAAATGTGGGGATCCACGCCCGAGCCGGAAGAAGTGACGGCGTCGGCCGGGACGGGCAGGGACGTGTCGGCGAGGGACGGGTTTTCGGCGTGCAGCGCAGCGACGCGCTCGCGAATCGCATCGGCGAGTTTCTTCGAAGTGGGTCCGAGATTCGTGCCGCCCGAAGCCGTCGCGTCGTATCCCGAATCGCCGGCAGCGGACGGACGGGAGCGGAAGTGTCCGGGCATCACGAACGACTGCCCGATGAGCGACGAGCCCACCGCCGCGCCGGGGCTCTTCCCCTCTTTACTTCTAAGAAGGCTCCCATCGGCCTTTTCCCGAAACGCAACCTGCCCCACGCCCCACACGACGGCCGGATAGGCGAATCCGAGCAAGACCGTCAGAGCCAAGAAAAGCCGAAAGGAGCCGAGAACGTCTTCTTTCTTCATGGAATACCTCAAACCAGATGGAGAGCGACGAGGAGGAGATCGATCCCTTTGATTCCGACGAACGGCACGACGACGCCTCCGACGCCATAGAGCAGCAGGTTGCGCCGGAGAATCCGGCCCGCGCCGAGCGGCCTGTACGAAACGCCCTTCAGCGCGAGCGGAATCAGGGCGACGATGATGAGCGCGTTGAAGATCACGGCCGAGAGGATGGCGCTCTGCGGCGTCGCGAGACGCATGATGTTCAGCGCCTGCAGTTCGGGGTAGGTCACGAGGAAGAGAGCCGGGATGATCGCGAAGTACTTGGCCACGTCGTTCGCGATCGAGAACGTCGTGAGCGCGCCGCGCGTCATGAGAAGCTGCTTGCCGATCTCCACGACCTCGATCAGCTTCGTCGGGTTCGAGTCGAGATCCACCATGTTCCCGGCCTCCTTGGCGGGCTGGGTCCCGGTGTTCATGGCCATCCCGACGTCGGCCTGGGCGAGCGCGGGCGCGTCGTTCGTGCCGTCGCCCGTCATGGCCACGAGGTTGCCTTTCTCCTGCTCGGCTCGAATGAGCGCGAGCTTGTGCTCCGGCGTGGCCTCGGCGAGGAAGTCGTCGACGCCCGCCTCGCGGGCGATCGTCGCGGCAGTGAGCGGGTTGTCGCCCGTGATCATGACCGTGCGGATGCCCATCGCGCGCAGCCGGTCGAAGCGCTCCTTCATTCCACCCTTGACGATGTCTTTGAGGTAGATCGTCCCCATGACCCGCTTGCCGTCGACGACCACGAGGGGCGTTCCGCCTTCGCCGCCGATGGACGCGACGTCGCGCCGGATTTCCTCGGGAAGGGAGCCGCCGAGAGAGCGCACGAAACCGTCCACGGCGTCCGCCGCGCCCTTGCGCACCTGCCGCCCGCCCTCGAAATCGAGACCGGACATCCGGGTGCGGGCGGTGAACGGGACGAACTTCGCGCTGAGCTCGCGAAGCTCTCTGGCCCTCAGGCCGTATTTTTCCTTCGCCAGCACCACGATCGAGCGCCCCTCGGGGGTTTCGTCGGCGAGCGAGGAGAGCTGCGCCAGCTCGGCCAGCTCCGCTTCCGGCACGCCGGGGGCCGGCAGCAGCTTCACGGCTTCACGGTTGCCGAGCGTGATCGTGCCGGTCTTGTCGAGGAGGAGGACGTTCACGTCGCCCGCCGCCTCCACGGCCCTGCCCGACATCGCGAGGATGTTGTGCTTGAGGACGCGGTCCATGCCGGCGATGCCGATCGCCGAGAGGAGGCCTCCGATCGTCGTCGGAATCAGGCAGACGAGGAGCGCGATCAGGACCGTCACCGAGACGTTCCCGCCCGAATAGATCGCGAACGGGCGCAGCGTCACCGTGGCGAAGAGAAAGACGATGGTCAGACCCGCGAGGAGGATGTCGAGCGCGATCTCGTTCGGGGTCTTCTGCCGCTCGGCTCCCTCCACGAGGCGGATCATCCGATCGAGGAAGGTCTGTCCCTGCTCCGATGTGATCTCGACGACGATGCGGTCCGAGAGCACCGTCGTGCCGCCCGTCACGGCCGAGCGGTCACCGCCCGCCTCGCGGATGACGGGCGCGGACTCGCCGGTGATCGCGGACTCGTTGACGGACGCGATCCCCTCGACGACCGTCCCGTCGCCGGGGATCATCTCGTTCGCCTCGACGACGACGCGGTCTCCCTTCCTGAGCTGGGTAGAGGGGACTTTCTCCTCCCGCCCCGCCTTCCCGCCGACCACCAGGCGGCGGGCCATGGTCTCCGTTCGTGCCCGTCGGAGCGCGTCGGCCTGCGCCTTCCCGCGCCCTTCCGCGACGGCCTCCGCGAAGTTCGCGAAAAGAACCGTCGCCCAGAGCCAGAAGACGATCTGGAGCTGGAATCCGAACAGACCTTTCGGGGAGAGGCCGGGCAGCAGGAAGAGCGTCGTCGCGAGCGCACCCACCTCCACGATGAACATGACGGGGTTCTTCATCATCCGCGCCGGGTTCAGCTTGGCGAAGGCGTCCATGGCGGCCCGGGAAAGGATCGCCCGGTCGAGAAGGGAGGTCGGTTTCGTTCGCGTCACAGTCGCGTCTCCTTCAGAAGAGCTTTCCGGCGCCCATCAGGAAGTGCTCCACGATGGGGCCCAGCGCAAGGGCGGGAAAAAATGTCAGGGCGCCGACGATCAGGATCACGCCGATGAGGAGCACGACGAAGACCGGCCCGTCCACCGGGAACGTGCCGATCGACTCGGCAACTTTCTTTTTCGCCCCCAACGAGCCGGCGATGCCGAGCAGCGGAATGATCATCAGGAAGCGCCCGAAGAACATCGCGAAGCCCAGCGCCACGTTGTAGAAGTCCGTGTTCGCGTTCAGCCCGGCGAACGCGCTGCCGTTGTTTCCCGTAGCGCTCGTGAATGCGTAGAGGATCTCGGAAAGACCGTGGGGCCCCTGGTTGTTCAGACTTGCAAGGCCCGCTTTCGAGGCGGCGCCGAGGGCGGTTCCGACCAGGATCGAGAAGGTCAGGATGAGCACCGAGAGCATCGCGAGCTTCACCTCTTTTGCCTCGATCTTTTTGCCGAGGTACTCGGGCGTGCGCCCGACCATCAGGCCCGCGATGAATACGGCCAGGACGACGAAGAGGAGCATTCCGTACAGCCCGGCGCCGACGCCCCCGAAGATGATCTCGCCGAGCTGGATGTTCAGGAGCGGCACGAGGCCGCCGAGCGGCGTGAAGGAGTCGTGCATCGAGTTCACCGCGCCGCACGAGGCGTCGGTCGTGATCGTGGCGAAGAGGGCCGAGTCCACGGGCCCGAACCGGACCTCCTTGCCTTCCATGTTCCCCATCGCGGAAGAGACGCCGAGACCGTGATGGATCGAATTCCCGCGTACCTCGAAGTAGCCGGCGGTCAAGGCCCCGATGAGGAAGAGGATGGCCATCGACCAGAAAACGGCCCAGCCGTGGCGCGTCTTGCCGGTCATCGAGCCGAGCGTGTACGTGAGGCCCGCGCCGATCGAGAAAATCAGGAACATCTCGAAGAGGTTGCTGAACGGCGTCGGGTTCTCGTAAGGATGAGCCGAGTTCGCGTTGAAGAAGCCGCCGCCGTTCGTCCCGAGCTCCTTGATCGCTTCCTGCGACGCGATGGGGCCCTGCGGGATCTTCTGCGTCGCGCCTTCCAGCGTCGTGACGGTTTCGGAGGCCTTGAAGTTCTGGATGACACCCTGTGACATCAGGACGACCGCGCCGGCGAGGCTGATGGGCAGGAGAACCCAGAGGGTGGCGCGCACGAGGTCGAACCAGAAGTTGCCGATGCCCTTCGCCTCGACCCGGGCGACACCCCTCACGAAGGCGATCGCGATGGCGATGCCCGTGGCCGCGGACGCGAAGTTGTGCACGGCGAGACCCGCCATCTGGGTGAAGAGCGACATCGTCGACTCGCCCGAATAGGCCTGCCAGTTCGTGTTCGTCGTGAACGAGACCGCGGTGTTCCAGGCGAGCGCGGCCGGGACGGCGGCCATCTTGTCGGGATTCAGCGGCAGGAGGTGCTGAAGCCGCTCCATCGCGTACAGCACGACGAGGCTGACGACGTTGAAGATCATCATCGACCCCGCGTACGCGACGAACCCCTGCTCCTTCGAAGCGTCGACGCCGCCGAGGCGGTAGAGAAGGCGCTCCAGCGGAACGAGCACGGGGTCGAGGAAAGTCTTCTCCTTCGAGAAGACCCTCTTCATGTAGACCCCGATCGGCTTGACGACGACGAGGACGAGGAGGAAGTAGATCCCGATTTTCAGGAAGACATCGAGCATGGCGTTCTCACAGCTTCTCGGGCTTCAGGAGCGCATAGAGGAGATAGGCGAGAGCGGCGACGGAGAGGACGAGGCCGAGGGTGGCTTCGAAAGTCATGGCGTATCTCTCTTCTCTTTTCGATTCAGATCTCGTCGCAGCGCTTCACGTACCAGAGCGACAGCGCGAGGAGGGCGGCGGTGAGGAGAAGGAAGAGTGCGTCGAGCATGGATGGTTCTCCCGTCAGAATGTGTAGAGGGCGTTCAGGAGGACGGTGGGCTGTTGGTTCTTCGTGAGGCCGCCGTCGTGGTCCTCGAAGACTTCCTTGTCGGAGAAGTCGACGCGGACGTCGCCGCGGAATACGACGTGGGAGCCCACCTTCAGCTCGGGCGTGAGCGTGACTCCCGTCAGCTTCTGCGCCACACCCCGGTCCGCGCGCCGTCCCGGTCGTTGAAGAATTCGCCCCGGAGGACGAGTGCGAAAGTGCCGCTGAAGCCGAACCGCGCGTAGCCCACGATCCCATTCCACATAGCGGTCTGACCCTGCGTGACGGCGTTCGGCTCGCTCCCGTAGACGGCGTCGACCGCCAGAACGATCCGGTCGGTGGCCTTCCACTGGGCATTCACCTCGATGACGTTGCGGGCGTCGCCGTTCGTGTCGCTCCTCTCGGCTCCGATGATGTAATTCGCGACGGCCGTGACGCTCTTGGAAGGGGTCCAGGTGAGCTGGGCACCGAACGACTTGGCCGTGTTGTTGTCCTTCGCGTTGTCCCAGCCGTTGACGAGCATCACCATGCCCGCGATCTGGTCGCCGAAGGTGTAGCTGGCCTTGAGGCCGGTGTGCGTGAACGGGACCGCATAGCCGAAGAGGAACGAACGCGTCGCGTTGTCGTTGTACCCGTCGTAGCCCTCGATGACTTCGTAACCGAGAGGCGAGACGAACTTCCCGATGTCCAATCGGAGGCCACTGCCGACCGGCGCCACGTAGCTTAGAAAGGCCTGCTGCAGGTCGAGGTCCTGGGCTTTTCCACCGGCGTCGCGGAAGAGGCCGGCTGCGGCCGACACCCGCGGGATCGAGCTGCCGGCCACTGCGTCGATGCGAAAGCCCGCTTCGCCCGGTTTCGAAACGGCCTTCTGGATCACGAGCTCGGCGACGTCCACCTTGATGGTGTTGTCGTCGAAGTCGAAGACGCGAAACTGGTTCGTTCCCGAGAGGGGCCTGTTGAAGTTGTACGAGTAGCTGGTGGAGAGGAACCCGTTCAGGGCGATCTCCTCGTACCAGGGCTTCGGTGGCGGAGTCGGGGCCGGCGCCGGCGTGGGGGTTGGTGAGGGCGGTTCCTGACCGTATGCGACCGACGCGAGCCCCATGGGCGCGAGAGAGAGCAGGGACGCAGTGAGGAGAAAGGGTAGCTGTCCGACGTGGCGGTGACAAAAAGACCGTTTCATGTCCCAAAGGCTGCGGCCTGATCGCCAAGGAAGTCCGGAAGATGGCCGAAAGAAGTTCTAAGGCGCACGGGACTTCTTTTTAGGCCAGTGGTTCGGCCGCGAAACAAGTAGCGGAGCGGTCCGGGTCACGGGGCCGTCACTATCGCGGGGCCGCGGGCCGACGAAATTTCATCAGTCCGAGTGTGAAGGCGGGGGCAGGAGGAATTCCGGAAGGAGAGCGAAAGAGGCTCTAAGGACGGTGGCCGGCGAAGGGGGACCTTCCGGAGAGACGATTGAGCATCCCCGAATCCGGGTGGTCCCAGACAAGGCGGTCCGCGTCGAGCTTGCGAAGGGCTCTGCCGAAGAGCAGGACGTACACCACGAATCCTGCGATTTCCGGAATCAGGCGGAAGTCTCCGTGTGTGGCACCAGCGGCGACGACCGCCATGGCGAGGGCCGCGAACGAGGCAACGACGAGGGCGGCGGTGCGAAGGACGCGAGAGCGGACGAGGCGGGAGGATTCGAGCGGGATCTCTTCCATCGATATCAAGATAGGAGCGCCTGTCCAAGAAAGTCCGGAAAGAGAGCGAAAGAAGTTCTAAGGATGACCGCCAAGTCGTTGCTCAGAGCGGCTCGGCCACGAAACGGTAGCCGATCCAGGGCTCCGTGATGATGTAACGCGGGCGGGAGGGATCGGGCTCGAGCTTGCGTGCGGAGCGAGCCGACGTGGACGCGCACGGCGTCCGGGGTCGTTCCCGCGGCTCCGTGCCAGACCCTTCCGATGATCTGGCGGATCGTGACCGGCTTGCCGGCTTGAATCGCGAGGAGCTCCAGGATCGAGAACTCGGTGGGGGTCAGCCGGATCTCGCGTCCGTCCTGGACGACGCGCCGCCGCTCGCGGTCGATGCTGAGCCCCGGAAACTCCAGCGGGGCGGGGGCTTCCTCGTCGAGGCTCCGGCGGAGCTGGGCCCGCACGCGGGCCAGGAGCTCCTGCACGGAGAAGGGCTTCACGACGTAGTCGTCGGCGCCCAGATCCAGAGCCCGGATCTTGTCCGTGTCGCCGGCCCGGACCGAAAGGACGAGGATGGGCGTCTTGGCGAGCTTGCGGACGGCCGCGATGAGGGCGAACCCATCCGACTCGGGCATGGCCAGGTCCGTGAGAAGCAGCTCGGGCGGGTCGCCCTCGAACAGGCGCAGGGCCTCGGCGCCGTCCCGCGCCTCCGTGGTCTCGTAGCCTGCGGCCGAAAGCTCCGCGATGAGCGTCCGGCGGATTGCCGCGTCGTCGTCCACCACGAGGATGCGCGGCGGAGAAGGGGCTCGGATCATGGCCTCGTGGGCATCGATGCGGGAAGGTCGACCCGGGCGATCGTCCCGCCACCCGGTCGGTCGAGAAGTGCCACGTTCCCGCCCACGGCACTGGAGAGCGTCCGGCAGATCTCGAGGCCCAGCCCGCCGCGTCCCGAGTCTTCGCCGGACGAGGGACGCCCCGCGGCCTTGCTCTTGATGGCGGTCGAAACACCGGGCCCGCGGTCCAGGACCTCGAGCCAGACTCGGCCGGCGTCCAAAGGGCTGGGCTCGGCACGAAGCTCCAGCGGCCGATCGGGCGGGGCGGCCCGGGCTGCGTTCTCCAGGAAGTTCGCCAGGATCTCGAGGGCCAGCGCCGGGTCCACGAAAACGATCGGGGCAGTTGGGATCGACGTGGATCTCGAGCGGCCGCCCCTCGAGCACGAGACGAAAGCTCTCGGTCGCGCGTCGAAACAGGTCGGCCGCCGGCGTGGGCTCGGGATGCGGCACGAAAGTGCCGGCATCCAGCCGCGCCATCGCGAGGAGATTGTCGATCCGCCGCGAGAGCCGTTCGGTCTCACGCGCCACGACGTCCACCGTCTCGCGCAGGGCGGCGTCGTCCGGCCCTCCCCGGCGCAGCGCTTCGAGACCCATGCGGATAGAGGTCATCGGCGTCCTCAGGTCGTGGGAGACCGCTCGGAGGAGCGACGTCTTGAGGGCGTCGCTCTCCCGCAGGGCGTCCAGGTGCGCCCGCTCCCTCAGGAACCGCTCCCGCTCGACGGCCAGCGCCAGCAGCCGTCCGACCGACTCCAGGGCGCTTCGGTCCGCGCGGGTCCCGCGGACGACGAGGACGCCGCTGGTCTTCCCGCCGACGGCCACCGGTAGATAGACATCGCGCGCGCCACCCTCCGCCGGCACCTCGGCGGTCTCGCCGCGTCGTCCGACGGTCTCCACGAGCGGATCGTCGGGATCGAGAGCGTTCTCGCCCATTACTCCGACGATGTCCGCGCGGGCCTCGTTGCGGAAGAGGACGAGTCCTCCGGCGCGGGCGCCGAGCGTTTTGAGGGCCTTGCCCGCCGCCTCCCCCAGCGCCCCCACGCGGTTCGTGGCCGTGAAGAGGTCGATCGAGAGGTCGTAGAGCGCCTCGATCTCCCCGCGCCGGGCGTCGGCATCGGCGGCACGGCGCTGTGCGCGCGTGACGAGCCGACTCACGACGACGGAGGCGAGGAGGAACGTCGCGAGGGCGATCCAATTCGCGGGGTCGGCGATCGTGAACGTTCCGACGGGCGGGAGGAAGAAGAAGTTGTAGCAGGCTGTCGCGGCGAGCGACGCGACGGTCGATGCCACGAGGCCGAACCGGACCGCGACGAGGAGGACGACGACGAGGTAGACGAACCCGATCGTCGTCGTGTTCGCGTGGAGCCAGCGCCCGAGAAGAGTCGCGCCGGCGGATCCGGCAAGCGCGACCGTGATCCCCGCCGCGAGCCGCGCCGCGTTCCCGGCACCGGCGCGCGGCGGCGACCCCCCGTCACCCATGGATGTTGTGGCCGTGGACGGCCTCCGCCGCCTCGTGCATGGCCTCCGACAGCGTCGGATGCGCGTGGATCGTGCGGATCATCTCTTCGGTCGTCGCCTCGAGCCGGAGGAGAGCGCCGCCTTCGGCGATGAGCTCCGTCGCATGCGGGCCGACGATGTGGACGCCGAGGATCTCGTCGTACTTCGCGTCGGAGACGATCTTCACGAACCCTTCCTGCGTGTGCTCCATCATCGTCTTGGCGAGGACGGAGAAGTTGAACTTGCCCGTCTTCACGACGTAGCCGCGCTCTTTCGCCCTCGCCTCGCTGAGCCCGATCGACGCGACCTCGGGGTCGCAGTACGTGCAGCCCGGCACCTGGTCGCGGTTCACGGGCACCGTCGGATGGCCGGCCATCGTCTCGGCGGCGACGATGCCTTCGGCCGACGCGACGTGCGCGAGCCAGATCGTGGGCGTGACGTCCCCGATCGCCCATACGCCCGGCACGTTCGTGCGCTGGTGCGCGTCCACCTTCACGTAGCCGCGGTCCGTCGGCGACGCCCACGGCCTCGAGGCCGAGCCCCTCGGACAGCGGCTTCCTGCCGACGGCGAGCAGCACCTTCTCGACGGACCACGACAGCGGCCCGCCGTCCGGCCCCTTCGCGTTCACCGTGACCGTCCCGTCGCCGTTCGGCGACGACGGACTCGACGCCCGTCTTCGTGCGCACCTCGATGCCGCGCTTGCGAAAGACGCGCTCGACCTCTTTCGAGATCTCCTCGTCCTCGACGGGGAGGACGCGCGGCAGGACCTCGACGAGGACGGTCTTCGTGCCGTAGCGCGAGAAGCACGACGCGAACTCCGCGCCCACGGCCCCCGAGCCGATCACGAGGAGCGACTTCGGGATCGACTGCGACTTCAGGATGTGATCCGAGTTCAGGACGCTCGCACCGTCCGCCTTCAGGAACGGCAGGTCGCGGGGCACGGAGCCCGTCGCGACGAGGACGTTCTTCGTCGTCCAGGATCGTCTCGCCGGCGTCGCCTTTCACGGCGACCTTCTGCGGCGAGACGAGCCGCCCGAGCCCCGCGTGGACGTCGACCTTGTGCTTCTTCATGAGGTACTCGACGCCCTTGGCGCCCCGGAAGACGACCTTGTCGCGGAACTTCACGACGCCCGGAAAGTCGAGCTCGACGCCGGAGGCCTTCACGCCGAAATCGGCGGCGTGGTTCTTCGCTTCGTCGTAAAGAGAGGCCGACTTGAGCATCGCCTTCGTCGGGATGCAGCCGCGGTGCAGGCAGGAGCCGCCGAGGCCGACGTTCGGGACCTTCGCGTCCTTCTCGACGATCGCGGTCCTGAGGCCGAGCTGGGAGGCCCGGACGGCGGCGACGTAGCCGCCCGGTCCCGAGCCGATGACGACCAGGTCGTACATTCCAATCTCCTGTCGGTCCGGCCGGCGCGCGCGCGCGGAGGCGGGCGCCGGAGCGAACGGAATTATAGGGGGAGTCGCTCAGCCGAAGACGACGCCCAGGATCCCGCCCGCGAGGACGAGCCACGCCGCGTTGATCCTCACGGTCGCGAGAATCGCGACGCTCGCGAGAAACAGCGCGATCGTCGGGCCGTTCGTCAGCGCGGGCCGCGCGAACTGGAGCGTCACGGACCCCATCAGCGCGAGCGCCGCGACGTTCACGCCGTCGAGAAAGGCGCCCAGGGCGCTCGACCGCCGCAGCCGGGGCACGAACGGGCCCATGACGGCGACGAGCGCGAAGGCGGGAAGGAAGATGCCGAGCGTCGCCGACGGCCGCGCCCGGCAGGCCCGCCGAGCACGTAGCCGATGAACGTCGCCGTGGACGACAGCGGCCCGGGCGTGAACTGGCCGACGGCGACGGCATCGAGAAGCTGCGCGCTCGTGAGCCAGTGCCAGCGCTCGACGAGATCCGCCTTCAGGTAGGCGAGCAGCACGTAGCCGCTGCCGAAAAGCACGGCGCCGGTCTTCAGGAAGAAGAGGAAGAGGCTGGTCAGAGAGAAAGACGAGAGAGGAACACCGAGGGAGAAGAGGGGGAGGAAGAGAAGAGAAGATTTCTTAGAAGGGGGAAGAGAAGAGAAGAGAGAAGATTTCTTAGAAGGTGCGTCGGGCGAGGCGCCGTCCCGCGCTCTCGAGCGATACCGGCGCAGCGGCGCCCCTCTTACCCTTTCTAAGCAAATCTTCCAACACCATCACCCCAACCGAGACACAACCCGAAACGAGCAGCAGCACGAGCTCGTTGACGAAGAACGTGGCAACGAGGGCGGTCAGGCCGAGCGCCAGAAGGAACCTGTTCTTCACCGCCGTGCGGCCGAGGCCGACGAGCGCGTGCGCGATGAGCGCGAGGACGACGGGCTTGATGCCCTCGAAGAAATGCGGAAACGCGGGCAGCGAGCCGAAGCGCACGTAGGCCCACGCGAAGGCGGTCACGAGGAGCGTCGCCGGCAGGACGAAGCCGAGGCCCGCGACGAGGAAGCCCGGCCAGCCCCCGCGCGCATGGCCGATGAAGAGCGCCATCTTCGTGGAGTTCGGGCCCGGCGCGAGGTTCGTCGCGCCGAGGAGGTCGAGAAACTCCTCGCGCGTCATCCAGCCGCGTCGCGTCACGACCTCGTGCTCCATCATCGAGATGTGGGCCGCGGGCCCGCCGAAAGCGGTCGCGCCGAGGCGCAGGAAGAGCGCGGCGAGGTCCTTCAGGTCCGCGCGGCTCCCTCTCGGCCATCGGGCCCCGATTATGGGCGGGCGGCGACGCCGCCGGCACACTAAGATGCCCCCGTGGTCGGAGAAGTCCTCGCGCACTACCGTATCGCGGAGCGCCTCGGAGAAGGCGGAATGGGAGAGGTCTTTCGCGCCGAGGACCTCAAGCTGCGGCGGTCCGTCGCCCTGAAGCTGCTGCGCGGCGCGGAGGACCAGGAGGGCCGCCTCCTGCGCGAGGCGCGATTCGCCTCGCAGCTCAACCACCCGAACATCGCCGTCGTCTACGACGTCGACACGGTGGAGCGCGACGGGCGGAGACAGAGCTTCATCGCGATGGAGTACGTCGCGGGGCGCACGCTCGTCGGCGCTCGTCAAGGAGCGCGCGCCGAGCGTTCCCGAGGCGCGTGGACATCGTCCTGCAGGTCGCCGACGCCCTCGCGGCCGCGCACGCGCGCGGCGTCGTCCACCGCGACATCAAGCCCGGCAACGTCATGGTGGACGGACGGGGGCGCGTGAAGGTCCTGGACTTCGGCCTCGCGGCGTTCCGGCCCGTGCCGGGCGAGGGGAGCGAGACCTGGAGCCCGATCGGCGCGGACCCGACGCGCTCGGCGCCGGGCTCCGTGCTCGGCACCGTCGCGTACATGTCGCCCGAGCAGGCGCTGGGCCGCGACGTCGACGCGCGCACCGACGTCTTCTCGCTGGGCGTCGCTGCTCTGGGAGCTTCTCGCCGGCCGGCGGCCTTTCGAGGGCGCCGAACACGGTCGCCGTCATCGACGCGCTCCTCCACGCGGAGCCGCCGTCGCTGACGCGGCTCAATCCGGCCGTTCCGCGGGAGCTCGACGCCCTCGTCCTGAAGATGCTCGCGAAGGACCGCGAGCGCCGCGCGGCGATGCGCGACGTCGCGGCGCGAGCTCTCGGCTCTCGCGAGCGGCTCGCCGCGGCCGGTCGCGTCCGTCGATTCCCGCCTCCCCGGCCGAGAACGCGATCGCCGTCCTCGCGTTCACGAACATCACGCAGAACGCCGAGGACAACTGGCTCTCGACCGGGATCATGGAGACCGTCACCGCCGACCTGAAGAACGTGCCCGGGCTTCTCCGTGATCGGCTGCGAGCGGGTGTGCGAGGTGGAGAAGCGGCTGACCGGCGAGGCGTCGTCACGGCGCGAGCGAGCTCGCGATCCGGCTCGGGCGCGAGGTGGGCGCGCGGCGCGTCGTGACGGGCGGCTTCCAGGGCGTCGGCGACGTCATGCGGATCACGGCGCGCGTGACGCGACGTCGAGTCCGGCGAGGTCGTGACGACCGTGAAGGTGGACGGCAGCCGGAGCGACCTCTTCGCCCTGCAGGACCGGGTCGTCGCGGAGCTCGCCGCGGCCATGCACCTCGCGTCGAGATCCCGCCGGGAAAGAGCCCGAGGAGACGCACGTGATCGACGCCTACGAGGCGTATCTCCAAGGGTCTCATCAACCTTCGGGCCGAGAGCCGGGAGTCCGTCGACCGGGCGATCCTCCTCTTCGAGCGCGCCGTGGCGCTGGACCCGCTCTACGCGCGCGCGTGGCTCGCGCTCGGCGAAGCGTACGACGTGAAGGCGACGGACCTCGCGATGCCGGAGCTGCTCGAGAAGGCCATGGCGAGCCTCGGGAAAGCCCTCGCCCTCCAGCCGCGCCTCGCGCGCGCCTGGAAGGAGCTCGGGGGAACTCTCGTCGACATCGGCAGCGTGGACAAGGGGCTCGAGGCGATTCGCCGGTCGCTGGAGCTCGACCCGGACGACGCCGCGGCGCACGCGGCGCTGGCGCGCGCGCACTTCATCGGCACGGGCCGGTTTCAGGACGCGGTGGAGGCCTTCGAGCGAGCCCTCGCGATCAATCCGCAGGGAGGCTGGTACGCGCTGCAGCTCGCCCACGTCTCCGCGCTGCTGAGGGACTTCCCGCGCGCCGAGCGCGCGGCGCGGCAGGCGATCGAGCTTCAGGAGAGGGGGCTTTCCGGTCGCGAAGGGACCATCATCGTGGGCGCCTACATGAAGCTCGGGCAGATCCACGCGCTCCAGGGCCGGCCCGCGGAGGCCCTCGAGGCGTACGAGCGCGAGCTCGCCTTCCTGCGGCGCGTCGACCACACACTGAAGGACCGTGCGGTCATCGAGCTGCACACGCGCATCGGCAGCGCGCACCTCGCGCTCGGGCGCCCCGAGGAGGCCCGCCGGGCGCTCATGCTCGCCATCGGGGCCTTCGAGGACCGCCTGCGTCTCGGCGCGGACGAGCCGTTCACGCGGTACTACGTCGCGGCGGCGTGGGCTCTTCTCGGCGACGCGGAGCGGGCGATGGACGTCCTAGAGGCCGCGGCGGCGATGCGCCGCGTCTACGTCGTGGAACGCGCCCGCATCGATCCGGACTTCGAGAGCCTGCGGAGCGAGCCGCGCTTCGTCCGGCTGCTCGAAAGCTCGCAAGCCCCGGTGAACCGGGTGCGCAACCCGTGAGCCTCGCACCGGGCACCCGCCTGGGCCCATACGAGATTCTCAGCCCGCTCGGAGCGGGCGGCATGGGCGAGGTCTACCGGGCGAGGGACCTGCGCCTCTTGAGGAATGTCGCGGTCAAGGTCTTGCCCGAAGATTTTTTGGAAGGTGAGGAGCGCAAATTGCGCTTCGAGCGGGAAGCGAAGCTGCTGGCCGCGCTGAATCACCCGAACATCGCGGCGATCTTCTCATTCGAAGAAATTCCCGTTTCTCCTCCTTCCTCTTCCTTGCCTTCTTCGGTTCGCCACCTCCTCGTGATGGAGCTGCTGGAGGGCGAGACGTTGCGGGAGCGCCTCAGAGCCGGGCCCTTGCAGGTGCGCAAGGCGCTCGACGTCTCGACGCAGATCGCACGAGGTCTCGCCGCGGCACACGAGAAGGGAGTCGTCCACCGGGACCTGAAGCCCGAGAACGTGTTCGTCACGAAAGACGGCCACGTCAAGATTCTCGACTTCGGCCTGGCGCGCCAGATCGCGCTGCCCGCCGATGCCGGCGATACGAGATCGCCGACTCTGGCGCGTCCTACCGAGCCCGGGGTGATCCTCGGGACGATCGCGTACATGTCGCCGGAGCAGGTCCGCGGGCTCCCGGTGGACCACCGCGCCGACATATTCGCTTTCGGCTGCGTCTTGTACGAGATGGTCTCGGGCCGCCGGTCGTTCATCGGTGGTTCCGCCGTCGAGACGATGCACGCGATCGCCAAAGACGAGGCCCCGGACCTGCCCGCCGGCGTGCGGGAATCCGCCCCAGGATTCGCGCGCCTCATCGCGACGTGCCTTGCGAAGGACCCGCATGAGCGCTGGCAAAGCGCGGCCGACCTGGCCCGCGAGCTTTCCTGGCTCGGAGAAGACCAGCGGCGGCCCGGCGCCGCCCCGGCCTCCTCCCGCGGCCTCCCTGCCCGACGGCTCCCGTGGACGCTCGCCGTCCTCGGCGCCGCGGTCGCGGTCATCTCGATTGTCACTTCGAAAAGTACCCATCGATCGGAGCGCACGGTCCGATTTTCGATGCTGCCGCCGGAGAAGACGAGGTTCGAACGCAACGCGGCCGGCGTTACGTTGGCGTCCAGTCCCGACGGCCGCTCGATCGCCCTGCTCGGGACCTCGGGAGGCCGGACAGCCGTGTGGCTCTGGTCAGTGGCGGAAGGGGCGGCGACGCGGCTGGCGCGACACCGATGGCGCCGCGTCCCTGTTCTGGTCCCCCGACGGGCTTTCCGTGGGGTTCTTCGCGGAGGGCAAGCTGAAAAAGGTCGCCGTGTCGGGCGGGCCGGCAGCAGGTCCTTTGCGAGGCGCTCGGCAACGCCGGAACCTGGAGCGCGAATGGCGTGATCCTGTTCTCCGAAATAATTCGCGGCGAGAACGAGGGAATCTACCGGGTGTCCGCCGAAGGCGGAAACCCTGCGAAGCTGACACTCGCCGACGGAGCTCCGGCCGACGCCACACGCGTGTGGCCGGTCTTTCTTCCCGATGGCAATCACTTTCTCTACGTGCGAGGAGCCTTCCGAGGGGCGATCGAAGACTACAGGGTCTGCGCCGGCCAGCTCGAGTCGTCGAACGCGACGTGTCTGATGCAATCCGACTCGCGCGTGGAGTACGCACCGACCGGCCGCCTGCTGTTCGTCCGCAAGGGGACTCTTCTGGCGCAGCCTTTCGACGTGAAGAAACGAAGTGTCTCAGGGCAGCCGGCGGCCATCGCCGATCGGATTGCGGCTGTGGGCCCGACGGGGAGCGGAGACTTCTCGACCTCGGCGGACGGGCGGCTCCTCGTGTACCGGCATGGAGTCCCGCCGTCACGTCTCGTGTGGATGGACCGCTCCGGGCGTCAGGTTGGATCGATCGGTGAGCCCGGGTTTTTCGGCCTCGTGAGGATTTCGCCCGACGGGGCGCGGCTCGTCGCGGATGTCGAGAACCCCGCGACAGGCGGCCGCGACCTCTGGCTGTATGACCTGTCGACGGGGATTGGCAGCCGGCTCACCGCCGACCCTGTCCATGCGGGCTGGCCCGCATGGTCCCCGGACGGCGGCCGTATTGCATTTGGTTCCGGTCGCAAGGGGCCGCCCAACATCTACGTCAAGGAGCTGGGCGGTCCTCTGGCGGAGAAGCTCCTCTTGGGTGCTCCCGGCATGCAGGCGCCCTCGGATTGGACGCGTGATGGCCGGTTCGTCGCGTACGTGGATTACTCCCCCATCCGGAAGGCCCACAGCCAGATCTGGCTGTTGCCGATGACAGGGGAGCACAAGCCCGTGCGCCTCGACGACAGTCCGTTCTCCGAGTACAAGCCGAGGTTCTCGCCGGACTCGCGCTTCGTCGCGTTCGTGTCGGAGGAGTCGGGGCCCGCCGAGGTATACGTCGCGGCGTTGGATGGCGGGCGAAAGCAACGGGTCTCACCTGCGGGTGGATCTCTTCCGTGCTGGAGCGCCGACGGCAAAGAGCTGTTCTTCCAGGCCGCCGACAACGTGCTGATGGCGGTCGGCGTGCGCCTCGGGCAGAACATCCAGTTCTCCGCGCCGAAACCGCTCTTCAGCCTCCCGGCGTTCCCGCCATTCCCGATGGCGGCCGACTACGACGTGTCGCGCGACGGACAACGCTTCCTGGTCAATCTCGGGACGGAGCACGCGAGCCAGCCTCCGTTGACCGTCACTCTCGGCTGGCAGCAGCGCCTCGCGGGCGAGAGGCCCGAGAAATGAGCCGGAAATAAGGAGGATTCGCGTGCGCAAGCCCGGAGCCCCTGGCGCGCGCGCGTCGTCAGGCTGAGAGGTCCACCGCGATCCGCGGCCTGCGGCCCGGGCCCTGTCGAGGACGACGGAAGCGGCCGCCACGTCCTGGAGCGCCATGCCCGTGCTGTCGAAGACGATGACCTCCGAGGCCGAGCGCCGGCCCGGCTTCCAGCCGGCGACGATCTCTCCGAGCTCGGCGTGCACGTCCTCGCGCTTCACGAGACCGCTCACGAGCGCATGGTGGAGGTCGCCGAACCCGGCGCACTGCTCCGTGACGTCGGTGACGACCGTGGCCGCCGCCATCAGGGCCGGGTCCAGCTCCTGCTTTTCTTCGCTGTCGGCGCCGATCGCGGCCAGGAACGCGCCCGGGCTCAGGAAACCGGCGAAAAGAAACGGTCTCTTCGAAGGTGTGCAGGTGACGACGACGTCGCTCGACGAGACCGCGGCTCTCAAGTCGAGGGCGGCGGTCACGGGAAGGCCCAGCTCGGGCCCCAGCTCTTTCGCGAACTCTTGCGCCCGTTCTTCCCATTCATCGAAGCAAAGAACGCGTTCGAAGGAAGAAGAGGCGCGCCAGGGCGCGGAGCTGAGCTCCGCCCCTGCACGCCGCAGCCGCAGATCGTGACGACCTTCGAGCCGGGCCGGGCGAGGTGCTTCGCGGCGACCGCCGACGCCGCCGCCGTCCTGAGCCTCGTGATCGCGACCGAATCCATGACGGCGAGGGGCGTGCCGGTCCCGGCGTCGGCGACGACGATGACGCCCTGAATCCTCGGCAGTCCGCGCCTTTCGTTGTCGAAGAAATTCCCGTTCACTTTCGCCGCGAAAAGGGGCGCCGGGCCGCCGAGGATCCCCGCCTTGACGTGGAACCCGCCGCCGGCCGCCTTCACCGAGAGCGCTCCAGGCGGCCGGGCCTCGCCGGCCCCCTGCTGGCGGAAGGCTTCCTCCACGGCCCGGAAGCAGGAGTCGAGGTCGAGCAGGCTCTCGACGTCGCTCCGCGAGAGGACGAGGATCCCGGTCACGGCGCGAGCACGGCTCCCACGTCAGCGACGGGAGTCGCCTCCACCGGCGGCTTTCCCCTCCGAAAGAGGCGCGCGCCCGCCGAACCCTTGAGCACGACGGAGGAGCCCTCGACGCGCAGCATCGCGCCCTCGCGGAGACCGGCGACCGGCGTCGCGCTCTCCTCGTGGAACTGGAGGATTCTCTCTTCCTGGGTCTCTCCCATGTGCGTGGACCGTGGATCGGGATCGAGGAAGTGGGGGCTGATCTGGAACGGGACGAGGGAGAGCGCGTCGAAGGAGGGCGGCTGGACGATCGGCATGTCCTTCGTGGTCCGGATCGTGGGACCGGCGACGATCGCCCCCGCGCTCGACCCGATGAAGGGCATCCCGTCCGCGACCCGGCGCCGGATGGCGGCGAGGAGGTCCGCGTCGTAGAGGGCCCTGAGCAGACGAAACGTGTTGCCGCCACCGACGAACACGGCCTCGGCCCGCGCGACGGAGTCCCGCGGATCCGGCTCCTCGTGAATCGAAGTTGCCGCGAGGCCCATCCCGGCCAGGCGGCCGCGGGCTCTCGCGGCATACGCGTCGACGTCGTGGAGCGCGTACGGAACGAAGAGCACCGTCCGGATTCCGCGGGTGAGGTCGCGGATCTCCTCCTCGGCATGGTCGAGGTAACCCCGGCCGAAGAGCGTCGAGTTGCTGATGAGGAGAAGGCGGGTCCCCATGTGGCTTATATATCAGATGATATAGTGATATGTCATTTGCTATAATAGAAGATGGGCCTCCGGTGCTCGGGCGTCAAGAGTTCTCGCCTTCGGCGACTCGCTTCGCTCGCTCTTGACTCCCTGCGCTCCTCGGCCCGGGATTTCATCTATTGAGGTTTCTTCGAAACCTCGTTTTCTCTCGAAAACGGAGCTGTCGATCCGGGACTCCGCTAGTCTCCGAGGTATGCGATCGTCGTCGTCGGCCTTCTCTCTTTCTTCCTTCTAAGCAGATTCTCTTTCTTTCTCGTTCTTTCTTTTTCCGTCTCCGCGGCCGAGCGCGTCGTGCCGTCGCGCCTGCCGTCCGGAGAGATCCAGCTCCCGAACGGCCGCCTCCTGACCCCCACGGGCGCGCAGACGGAGGTCTCGCCGTATCCGTTCGCGCTCGCGCTCACGCCGGACGGAACCCGGGTGGTCGCCCTTTGCACCGGCGCGGATGACCAGTCGCTCCACCTCCTCGACGCCGCCTCGGGAAAGCACCTCTTCAAGCAGCCGCTCCCGCATTCCTGGCTCGGCCTCGCGCTGTCACCCGACGGGGCGCGGGCGTACGTCGCCGGCGCCAGAGGAAGAAATGTCCTCGTCTATCGCCTGGAATCGGAGCGCTTCGTCGCGGAGGAGCCGATCTCCCTCAAACGTAACGAGGACGGGCTCAAAGTCGATGCGACGCCGGGAGGCCTCGCGATTTCGCCGGACGGCGGGACGCTCTGGGTCGCGCGCATTCTCGCGAGCGACGTCGTGAAAATCGATCTCGCCACGAAGAAGATCGTCGCGGTGGTTCCGGCGGGAACCCATCCCTATCGGCCCGTGTTCTCCCCGGACGGGAAAGTCCTCGCCGTTGCGGCGTGGGGCGCGGCCGCCGTGACCTTCGTCGATCCGGAGAAGGGAATCGCGGCCGGTTCCGTGAAGACGGCCGACCATCCCGGGGATCTCGTGTTCTCGCCCGACACGAGAACGCTCTTCGTCGCCCAGGCGAACCGGAATCTCGTCGCGGCCCTGGACGTCGCGTCGCGGGCCGTCGTTCGGCAGATCTCCGTCGCGTTCGGGCCGGACGGCCCAGGGACCAGGTCGGCCGAATCTCTTCCGGACGGCTCGACGCCGAACGCGCTGGCGCTGTCGCCCAACGGGACGACCCTCTTCGTCGCGAACGCGGACGACGACGCGGTGGCGGTCGTGGACCTTTCCCCGGGTCCGGCGAAGGCCCGAGCGAAGGGGTTCATTCCCTCCGGCTGGTATCCGGACGCTTTGGCGCTGTCGCGCGACGGGAAGACGTTGTGGGTCGCGAACGGCAAGGGCAGCGGCTCGTGGGAGAACTCGAAGGGCGGGCCGGATCCGACGAAGCCGAACAACGGCGACCCGGCGCGCCAAACGCGGACGATCCCGGGCAGCGTCTCGCGCATCCCGGTCCCTTCCTCCGGGGAGCTCGCCGCGCTCACGGCCCGTGCGTACGCGAACCGCCGCCCCGCCGCGCGGGGAGTCCTGCCGGCGCGCACGTCGGCCGTCGTGCCGGCCGCGCCCGGCGGAGCGTCGCCGATCAAGCACGTCGTATACGTCATCCGCGAGAACCGCACGTACGACCAGGTCCTCGGCGACCTTCCAAACGGCAACGGCGACCCGTCGCTCGTCCTCTTCGGGCGCGACGTCACGCCGAACGCGCACGCGCTCGCCGAGGAATACGTCACGCTCGACAACTTCTACTGCGACGCCGAGGTCTCCGCCGACGGCCACAACTGGTCGATGGGCGCGTACGCGACGGATTTCGTGGAGAAGGTCTGGCCTCCGAACTACGGCAGCCACGGCTTCAGCTATCTCTTCGAGGGCAACGATCCCGCGGCCTATCCGACGAACGGCTACCTGTGGGACGCCGCCGCGCGCGCCGGGCTCTCGCTCCGAAATTACGGAGAGTTCACGGGCATCGCGTCGGAGTCGGAGGCGCCGCAGGCGGCGAGCCTCACGCAGGGGCAGGAGGGCGCGCTCAAGGCCAACACCAGCCCGTACTACCCGGGATTCGACACGGAGATCCTCGACAACGCGCGCGTCGACATCTGGATGAAGGAGCTCGCGGGATTCGTCAAGAGGAAGGAGATGCCGCGGCTCATGATCGTGCGGCTCGGCAACGACCACACCGTGGGAACGAAGAAGGGCGGGAAGACGCCGCGCGCGATGGTGGCGGAGAACGACGTCGCCCTCGGGCGCCTCGTCGAAGCGCTCTCGCACTCGCCCTTCTGGAAGGAGACGGCGGTCTTCGTCGTGGAGGACGACGCCCAGAACGGTTCCGACCACGTGGACGCGCATCGCACCGTCGCGCTCGTCGTGTCGCCGTACACGCGGCGCGGAGCGGTGGACTCGACCATGTATTCCACGGCGTCCATGCTCCGCACGATGGAGCTCATCCTCGGGCTGCCGCCCATGTCGCAGCACGACGCGGGCGCGACGCCGATGACGGCCGCGTTCGCGGACGTGCCGGACCCGGTGCCCTTCGTCCACCGCGACACGGCGATCCCGTTCTACGAGATGAACCCTCCCGGCGCCCCGATGCAGGCGCTCGTGGACACGTGGGACTTTTCGAGGGAGGACGCCGCCCCCGACGTGCCGTTCAACGAAGCGATCTGGAAGAGCGTGAAGGGCGCGGACTCCGTGATGCCGGCTCCCGTCAACGCGGCATTCGTAAGGGGCCGTCCGTGAGAAACCCCGAGCGGCTGTGGTCGGCTACGGCGTGTCCGATGAACATGCCGGCCCGTCCCGGCGCTCAGGAGAGGAGCTTCTTCACGAGCGCTCCGGTATCGGTGGAGCCGAGGCCCGTCGCCGGGTCCCAGCCCTTCGTCGCCGGATAACCCGTGACGCCGCCGTACGAGTTGTTCCCTTGCGTGATGTCCCGGAAAGGCGAGCCCCCTCCGCTCGCGGCATAGAGGGCCGCGTTCGCGGCGCCGAGGCGGGGCCGCCCGGCCGCCGCGCGCGCGGCATTGACGTGCGCGAGGATGCCGGACCAGATCGGCGCCGCCACGCTCGTGCCACCGGCCGCGATCCACTTGCGCCTCACGAAGATCGAGAGGCCCGGATCGGGCGAGGCCACGGCCGCGACGTCCGGAATGCCGCGGCCGGTCACGCCACGGCGCGTGCCGAGCGCCGCCTTCTGCCAGGCGGGGACGGCCACGAACCTCGAGAATCCCCCGCCCGTCGCTCCGCGATTCGGGCCGTCGTTCCAGGCGGTCTCCGCGAAGGTAGGGCCCTTCGGGACGAGCTTCGTGCCCCCGACCGCGGTCACCTCCGGGACGACGCTCGGGAAGTCCACGTGGCGCTGGCCGTCGAACGCGGGATCCTCCGGCAGGACGTCGCCCGCGCCGGCGTCGCCCGAGGCGCAGACGAACGTGATGCCGAGGAGCGCGCAGGAGAGGAAGAGCTGGCGGGTCTGGTCGTACCGGCGGGAAGTGGCGAAGCCGTCCTCGGGCATGCCCCACGAGATCGACACGATCGAGGGACGGCGCGCGTCGGGCGCGTCGAGGAGCGCGCTCAGGAAATCGGCCCAACCCGTGTCCGTGTTGGGCGCCCACCACAGGTCGAGATCCGCGCGCGGGGCGGTGCCCCGCACCCAGTCCATGTCGAGCGCGACCTCCACGTCGGCGTCACCCGTCTTTCCCTGGTAGTCGTTCTTCGCGCCCGAGACCGAGACGTCCGTGACGTCGCCTGAGGGCAGTCCGTAGTGCGTGCAGAAAGCCGCGAAGTCGGCGCTCGAGAACCCGCCTCCAAACTCGAGGATGGCAACCCGTTCGCCGCGGCCGCCCGCCGTGGCCGGGTCGGGGAGCGCGTAGGCGGCGCGAATCTCCGCGGGGGTGAAGCCGCCGCCGGGTCCCCGCGTCGCGGCGGCGCCCCGCCGCGGCACCCGTGAGCGGGGCGGGGCGAGGATCGGCGGAAAGCGCCGGGCCGCGGGAAACGTGTTGAGACCCGCGACGCCGCGGATCACGGACGCGAGCGAGGCTGGAATCGAGGGATCCCGCTCGGACGCGACGGCTCGCCGCGCGCGAGGCGACAGAGCGCGCGGCAGGTCGTAGACACCGAGTGGGACGTCGAATGCGCGCGAAATTCTCTCCGCCGAACCGTGGCCCTGGACGGCCGTGCGCGCCCCGGCGACGCCGTCCACCGTGAGCCCTGCGTCCCTGAGGAACGCCAGCACCGCGTCGAGATCCTGAGAACCGGGGGCGACGAGCGTGCTCACCTCGTCGGACGAGAGATGGCGCCCGTAGACGGAGCTCTTCGGGTCCGAGACGGCCGCCGCGGCCTCGCGCAGCATGCGCATGTCCTTGGCATGGAGAAGGACCGTGAAGCGGATCTCCTCCCCGGGCGGACACGGACCCGCGCGGCGCGCGAGCGGGAGTCGACGCGTGACGTGGCGGGGCAGAATGAACCTCTGCACGCTCGTCAGGCTCCTGCAATGGGGGCGTGCCGCTCCCACACCGTCATCACGTCCATGAGGTGGCCGCCCACCTGCTGCGTCGGAGCGCCCAGGATGAGCCGTTCGCCGGAGATCCGGTAGAAGCGGACCAGATCGGTGCCGATCCAGTTCGGGAAAAGGGCCTGCAAAACGTGATGCACGACGACGCCGTGGGTCTCGTCCGCGACGTACGTGCCCGAGTACGCGACATACCCGGAGAAGGCGGCCCCGACCTCGGCAGGCGTGCCCAGCTGCTGATCGTTCACGGCGAATCGGGGGCGGTCCCCGCGCATGATCTGCATCGCCATGTAGCCGCTCGAGTCGTAAAGGCACAGGCCTTTGAAGTTCGTCCCGAAGGGAAACACGACCTCTCCTTCGGAGCGGAACTCGAAGACGAGCAGCTTCCAGGCCCCGGCGAGCGAAGTCCCCGGCATGTCGGGAGCGATCCTACTCCGCCTGACCCCGGGCGAGGGCGTCCGGAAAAGGTGCCCGCCCGACGGTATGCTCCGTGCAGGGGACGAAGAGGGTCTCCTCTCCGAGGAGCACCTGAGGAACCATCTTGAGACTTCTCCGGCGGCGGTCCGCTCCAGCCCGGCTTGCCCTGGCCGCGTTTCTCTTCCTCGGCGTCACGAGGCTCGGTGCCGACCTCGATTTTCCGAACGTGAAGAAGATGGGCCGTACCGTTTCGCGGTTCCGGGACGACGTGCTCCAGGTCGTCGTTGGATACAAGCACGCGCACTCTCACCTCGACAGCCCCTGGATTCTGCTCGAAGCCTGCATTTCCGCCACGGGCGGCGAGCCGGTGCAGATCTATCGCGAGGACGTGGCTCTGTTCGGCCCGGACGGAACGCGAATGTCCATGCCGAGCCAGAAGAGGATGGCCCAGGGGATTCCCGACCTGCGCCGCATGGTGCTTCAGGCGCGCGTGGTGCGCGATCCCCTCGACGGGTATTTCCCGGGCCGCTCTCGGGAGGAGCGCCTGGGGTTCTTCTGCGTGCCGGGCGAGGGGATCGTCTTCGATCAGGTCACGGTCGACCGTGACACGCTGGCCTGGGGTCACCTCTTCTTCGAGTCCTCGAAGGGGCGCTTCGAGCCGGGAATCTACACTCTCGTGATGGAGAACAAGGTCGCCCACGTCCGGCTGCCGCTCGCGCTCGGCATCGACGCGACGCTGGAGCGCACGAAGTAGACCGGGGAGAGGGCCACGTCCCCGGGCCGACGGTACACTCGCGGCATGAGCGCCGCCGCACCGCCGCCCGCGCCGCGGGCCGCGCCTCTGGCCGCGCTCGCCGTGCTCGTCGTCCTTCTCGCGACCGTCGACACGCGCTCGTACGGCCTCATCCCCGACGGTAAGGAGATGCTTTCGGCGGCTGCGGCGGTTGCGCGGGTTTTCGAGATCGGCGTCTCACGGGACTTCGTCAACGCTCCGCGCCGGCAAGCGGGTGACGCCGTTTCGCGCTACGGCATGGGGCTGTCGCTCGCGGAAGCCGTGCCCGTGACCGCCGCGCGCGGCCTTCGCGCGGCGGCGCCTTCCGCTCCCTCGGCGCCCGTCTTCGTGCTGCTGCCGATCGCATGCCTCGTCGCCGCAACCTGGGCGACGTCGCGCTCCCTGGTCCTCGTCGGCGCGAGGCGCGGCTGGGCCGCCGCCTCGGGGGCCGGCCTCGTGCTCGCGACGCCGCTCTGGGGCTATGCGGCGAGCGACTACGGGGAGCCGCTGCAGGCTTGCTGCGTCGCGCTCGCGGTCCTCGGCGCCGTCGAGCTGCGCGCGGACGCCGCCTCGCGCCGCTGGCAAATCGTCCTCGGCGTCGCGGCGGGCTTCGCGGTTCTCACGAAAACACTGCTGCTCGTCGCGGTGGCCCCTCTTCTTTTCTGCGCGCTGTTCGGAAAAAAAGAGAAAGAAGAGAAAGAGTTCTTAGAGGGTAATAGAGCAGGAGGAGAGGACGAGCGCGATTCATCGCCTTCAATGCGCGGGCGAGGGCGGGAGGAGCGCGCGGGGCGGAGGGCGGCGCGGGCGCGGCGCCGCGTCGGCGCGGGGCCCGCTCGTCGCGCGCCGCCGTGGCCGCTGCTTTCTTCATTCTCAGCTCTTCTCCTTCTCTGGGCTCTCTTCGAATTCGTCCGCTTCGGCAAGCTCTTCGGAGGCTACGCCGGGGAGACGTTCACGTATCCGTTCTTCACGGGACTCCTCAGGCTGACGGTGTTTCCGAACAAGGGGCTGTTCTGGTATGCGCCGGTCGCCCTCCTGGCGCCGTTCGGCTTTTTCGCGCTCCGCCGGCGCGACGCGCGGCTGGCGCTCGCTCTTGCCGCGTCGTCCGGCTTGCTCTTTCTCGCGGCGTGCGCGTGGTGGGCGTGGGACGGCCAGGCGGGATGGGGGCCGCGCCTTCTATTGCCGGCCTTGCCGCCCCTTCTCGTTTTCGCGGGCCTCGGGATTTCGGGGTCCGTCCGGCCGGTGCGCTTCGCCGGAGCGCTCGCGCTGCTTCTCGGCGCGGGCGTGAATTCGCTCGGCGCCCTCGTTCCGTTTCCCGCGGTCTACGCGCTCTCGTCCGTCGTGCCGCCTCAGCCGATCTCCGAGGCTCGCGCGGCGGGCACCCAGTACGAGATCGAGCGCGGCGCCGACGGCGTCCTCCGCGCCACGGCGCCGCATCACCTTTCCCTCACTCCCGCCTGGTCGCCGATCCGCGTCCACGCGCTGCTGCTCGCGGCGAAGCTGCGAGGAGACGCCGCGGAGAGTCTGGCGAGGGAAGGCCTTCCGCGGCTCGATCCGCCGTTCAGGCCCGTGCTGCCGAAAGAGCCTGCTCCCGCGACGTTGCTGGCGCTGCGGCCGATACGCATCGGGTGGGGGCGTGAATATTTCTTTGAAAAAGAAGAGAGATTTTCGGATCCCTGGGCGGACGCCGCGCGCGATCAGACCGTTCGGGCGATCGACATGAAGAACTACACGCGGGCGCGGGTGCTCGGGGAGGAACTGCTGCGGACGAAGAACCGGAGTTCGGATTCGGATTCTCTGAATGACCCTCGCGTGCTCGCGCTGGTCGCCGAGTCGATTCGCCTCGGCGGCGACGGGGAGGGCGCAGGGTCTGGCTCGGGACCCGCTGCGGCCCTCTCTTACCTTTCTAAGAAATCTTTCTCTTTCTCTTCCTCTTCCTCTTCCTCTTCCTCTTCCTCTTCCTCTTCTTCTTCTTCTTCCGAGGCTTCCTGCCACCCCTGGATCCTTTTCGTCCGCTCGATGGCCGCGCCTCCCGGCGACCTCTCGTGCATGCCCGAGCCTCTGCGAGAGGGCTTCGCGCGCGGGCTCGAGCGAGCGCGCCGTCAGGGCTGGCCGCTCACGGCGTGGGCGCGGGCGGCGCGGACGGGGAGGCCCTAGTCTTCCTGCGCGGCACTGCTCCTCGTCTGAAGCCTTTCGGTCGTCACGATCCCTTCTTGCGCGCAACCAGCAGAACGGCGCCCGCCACGATCGCCCCTACCCCGGCCCAAACGGGTACGTTGACCGTCTCCTTGTCCTTGATCGAGAACTCGAGCGGGCCGAGCTTGGCGTTGTGGGTTTCCTTGGTGTACGTGAAGCTGCCGTACGCCAGCCCCAGGATGCCTGCCACGATCAGCACGATCGCCGCGATCTTCACTCCGTTCATAGGATCCTCCTTTCCGCCGTTTCGAACGAGGCCAGCCGGGCCGGCCAGACAGCCGGTCACGGCGGTGGCTCCGCCGGCCCTCTCAGCGCAATCTCCTTGCCAGCTCCCCGGCTGGGGTAACGAGGCCCATAGCCTCACGGGTTCGGCAGAATCCGAACGGCCGGCACGCCATACCGATCTCGCGGGAAAAGCGTGCCGTTCCCGGTACCCTCGCGGGACCTTGACAGCGCTTCTGCCGGGCCTATTCTTTCGTCCATGGGTCCCGGGCCACGCCATGACCCCCTCAATGGTCTGCCTGTGACAGTTCTGACCAGCCCACGGGGACCCTCCGCGGAGAGGAACGAATGAAGGAGGGGTCGAAAATGCTTGCTCCAGAAATACTTTTGACCGAATGATGAGTATGAAGCTCCTGGCGAGCATGGGGTTTGCCGCACTTCTTGGCTGGGCCTCTCCAACGTTGGCACAGGTATCGCTCGGTACGGCGGCGAGCTTTGGCGTCCTGGGCGGCTCGACAGTGACCAATACCGGCGCCAGCGTCATAACCGGAAACCTCGGAGTCAGCCCGGGCACCGCGGTCACTGGCTTTCCTCCGGGGATCGTGACGCCGCCTGGCACAATACACTCGGCTGACGCAGTTGCAGGCCAGGCTCAGAGTGATCTCACCACCGCGTACGTTGCGATCACGGGCACACCGGCCGGAACGGACCTGACTGGCACGGATCTAGGTGGCCTCACGCTCGTGCCAGGCGTCTACGGCTTCTCGACGTCGGCCCAGATGACGGGAGCACTGACCCTCAACGCCCAGGGCAACCCCAATGCGGTTTTCATCTTCAAGATCGGGAGCACGCTCACGACCGCGAGCGGTTCATCTGTCATTTTCATCAATGGCGCTTCGAGCTGCAACGTGTTCTGGCAGATCGGCAGCTCCGCGACTCTCGGCACGACGACGGCGTTCGGAGGGAACATTCTCGCGCTCACGAGCATTACCTTGAATACCGGCGCAAACGCGTCCGGCAGATTGCTGGCGCGAAACGGGGCCGTGACTCTGTCCGGCAACAACATCGTCGCGTGCGGCGTCGGCGGCCTCGGTGGGCCGGGCGGCCCAGGCGGCCCAGGGTCAGCCGGGTCCATCCCCACGCTTTCCTGGTGGGGCCTGATCGCCGTGTTCCTGCTCCTCGGAATCGCGGCGATTTATCGTCTGAGAATCTAGGGAGCGGGTCGGCCCCGGAAAGACGCGGGCTGCCTGTCGACCGAACGCGCCTCTTACTTCATCGAGGTCGAGGAAAGCTGACGCGAGACAGTCGAAAGCGCCGTTAGCGCGACGTCGATGCTCTGCGCCACACGGGCTCCCTTTTCGTTGGCGCCGCGGACGATCGCCGTGTTCACGACGCGCGACTGACCCTCGGGGGTGAGGTCGTTGCCGAAAACCTTCTGGACGTCGCCGAGGTCGCTCAGGAACGGGTCGAACGCCTCGTTCGCCACCGTCAGCGACTCGACCACTCTGTCCAGATTCGCCCTCACTTCCGAGCGGCGGGCGTCGCCGAGCTCCCGGAGCTCCGGGTCGCTCACCTGGCCCTGCTCCTTCCGCCACGCCGCGAGGTAGTCGTTCCTCCTCGTCTTCATGCTCTGGAATCGCTTCTTCGTCTGCACGGCGTCGGACCGCAGCTTGTCGACGTCCTTGCTGTACTTGCCGAAGGACGGCCGGAGCTTCTCCGGGCTGGCGTTCGTCAGGTCGCCCAGGGACGTCAGCGTCTGGTCGATCTGCGAGCGCACCTTGCTGAGACCCGCGCGCGTCTCATCCATCGTGTCCACCGTCTTCGCGGAACGGGATGGGCCGCTCGAGGCGCAGGCGATGAGGCTCAGAGCAAGGGCCCCCGATCCGAGGCCCAGCAATCCAGTCGAGATGGAAGTTCGTTTCATGATGACCTTGCCTTTCCTGTCGCCCGCAGAGGCGCAACACTCGTGCCACCGCGGCAGGCGGGCCGCAGCGCACCGACAGCGGTCGACACGCCCTTCGGGCCCGGCGAAAACGGGGAACTCACAGCCTGCGCGCCCGCGAGCGACGCGACGTTGCCGACCTTGCCAGCCAGGAGCGTCGCGAACGCCGGCACGCCTTGCCGATCGCCCGGAAAGACGTGCCGCGCCGTCGCCGTCCGGCTCAGCCTTTCTCTTTCTCCTCGGGCTGATCCTTCTTCTTGTCGTCCTTTTCCTTCTTCTGGTCTGGTGCCTTGGCCTTGGGCTGCGCGGCCTCCTGCGCTTTGCGGGTGTCGACCTGCTGCTGCTGCTGCTGCGCCTTGCGGGCATCGACTCCCTGCTTCTGTTTCACGCGAGCGGCTTCGGCTTCCTGCTGTTGCTTCTGCACCTTTCGGGTGTCGGCCTGCTGCTGCTGCGCCTTGCGGGCGTTCTCGGCTTCCTGTGCCTTGCGGGCATCGACTCCCTGCTGCTGCTTCACGCGAGCGGCTTCAGCCTCCTGCTGTTGCTTCTGCACCTTTCGGGTGTCGAGCCTGCTGCTGCTGCGCCTTGCGGGCGTTCTCGGCTTCCTGAGCCTTGCGGGCATCGACTCCCTGCTGCTGCTTCACGCGAGCGGCTTCAGCGTCCTGCTGTTGTTTGCATCGGGTCCCCTGCTGCTGCTGCGCGCGGGCGTTCTCGGCTTCCTGAGCCTTGCGGGCATCGACTCCCTGCTGCTGTGTCACGCGAGCGGCTTCAGCGTCCTGCTGTTGTTTCTGCACTTTTCGGGTGTCGAGCTGCTGCTGCTGCTGCTGCGCCTTGCGGGCGTTCTCGGCTTCCTGAGCCTTGCGGGTGTCGACCTGCTGCTGCTGTTGTTGTTGGGGCGCTGGGACGTTCTTCGCCTGACCGGGAGGCAGCTCACGCGCGCCGGCCGGCGGCGCCTCGCGGCGCGCTTGACCCGGAGGGGCTTGATGCGTCACGGGTACAGGCGCGGGACCCCCGGCTTGCGCGTTCTTGGGTGCAAAGGTGACCCGGCCCGGCTCGGCGACGACGGATCGCATGGGCCGGATGGACCGGGCCTCCGGCGAAAGGCGCGCGGCCTCTCCGGCTTGCACGGGCGCGCCACGGTTCTCGCGGATCAGGTTCTCCTTCTGACGGAACGAGGCCGGCGCCGGGGGTGGTGCCAGGCGGGTGACCACGGCGCGGTTGAGGGCCACGGCCGGCGGGCGAGGTGCCGGGCCCGCCCTCTCCGACACGCGAATCGAGGATGCGACCGGCACGACCTGGAGCGGACCGCGGAGGACGGGCGCCGCGGAGACCTCGCGCACGACCCTCGCGTCGCGGATCATGTTCCTCGCGACCGGCGAGCCCGAAACGAACGTGTTCTGGTTGACCACCGTCACGTACGTGCGGTTCACGTAGGTGACGTTCGTGACGTTGGTGACGTTCGTTTCGCGGGCCCGCGAGCCCCACCATGGAACGAACGGGTCGCGGGGCGCCAGCGGGAACCAGCCGACGTTTCCCCCTCCGCCGACCGAGACGGAGGCAGAGAAGCCGGGCCCGCCGACGAACGCGACGAGCGCCGGCGCGTAACGGACCGTTCGGACGTCCGGCCCGACCGGTACCCAGTACCAGCGCGACTCGCGACGTGACCCATCGTCCGTAGTGATAAGGAGCCCAACCCCAGGACTCGTTCGAGACCCAGCTCCAGCCCCAGGGGTCCTGCCAGGCCCAGCGTCCGGCGCGGTAGGGCTGCCAATCGGCGGAGACGTTCGCCGGGCTCCAGCAGGCGCCGTATTCGGGGATCTGCGACCAGCGCCCGTATTGATCGAGGTCGTCCACGCCGGAGATGTCGGCGTTGACATAGCGGCGCGAGCCGGTGGCGCGGGAGCGCCTCGACCGCGTCTCGACCCATTGGTCCCAGGAGTCGCGGCGCGGGAGCGACATGATGTCGTAGACGGGCGAGTCGATGCCGTCGATCGCCATCAGCCTCCCCGCTTCGAGCGGCACCTCGCCGCCGGCCGCGGCCACGGTCGCGTATCCGCGATTGACGATGACGCGGGTGTTGCCGTCGCGGTCGACGCTGATCCGGTAATCGCCGGCACGGTCGAACGTGACCGCGGCGTTCGGGGTGTCGACCTCGAAGGACTCCCCGGAGCCGATCCGGCGGATGCGGAACGAAGCGGATCCCGTCCCCAGCGAGAACTGCTTCACCTCGTACGTGAGGTTCAGCGCGGCGAAGTCCGTCGCGGGCGCCAGGTAGATCGCGCCGCTCTCGGTCTGGAGCTCCATGCGCGCGCCACTCGCCGTGTAGAGCCGATCGCCCAGCGTCATCGGGAAGTTGAGAGACGCAGGCTGCCAGTCGTCCGGGTCGTCGCCGCGGCTGTACGAGACCTGCCCGGAAATGTACGCGACGCGTACGACCGTCTGCCGGATGTCGTCGTCGTCCGGCGATTGCGCCCGAGAGGCCGACGCGAGCGCGAGCGTGCCCAGCAGCACGACGAGCGCACGCCCCCGGATGAGGTTGCTGTTCATGTTCTCTCCTTCATGGATGATGTATCGCAATGGGCATGCCGGACCTGATCCTCAAGGGGATGCGGCCTCGAGGCGGGAGGCTCGCACGACGAACCGGTTCGGCGCGTGCCCGACCCACCCGAACGGATAGCACGTCACGAGCGTCAGGACGGCGTCGCCGGTCGGGTCGAGGAGCCGCGTCTCCTTCGGCGTGACCACCTCGGTCGAATCCACGAGGTACTCGTAGTGGCGGCCGGCCGTGCGGATCCGGATCGTGTCGTGGAGCCGGATGTTCCGGAGCGCGCGGAAGAAGGAGTCCCGATGTCCCGCGAGCGCCATGTTGCCGCGCTCGCCGGGCCGCGCCGTCCCGGGGATGTGCCCGACCGCGAGGCCGAGTGTTCTCTCGTCGTCCCCCTCCCGCACGATCGCCGAGATGCCGATTCGCGGGATCTCGATCCGGCCGAGGACGAGCGGGTCCGCCTCGAGCGCGAGAGGGGATGGCACGCTGTCGGCAGACGCTGAAGGAGACCGGGGGCCGTCCGTCAGCGCGGCTGCCCTTTGCTCCATATCGGAAAAGGCGCGCCCCTGGCGCGCCTGGTAGACCTCGGTGTTGACGATCGTCGCGAGGGCCCCGCCGAGAAGCGAGACGCCGAGGACCGAGAGGGCGATCTCGGCTCTGCGGAGCCACCGCGCGACGACGCCGGACCTCACAAAGCCCGGTTCGCGAGGGCGCGGAGCCCGAAAGCGCCGCCCAGAGACAGGAGACCCAGTGCCGCGAAGAGCGGAACGTGGCTCGCGGTCCTCGGCAGCTCCTGGGGACGGGCCTCTGCCACGGCGATCGGAGCCGGCTGGGGCGCCTCATAGGGCTTGACCTGCTGCTCCGGCGTCACGATCGAGAGGGGCGCGGACTTGTACTCCGCTTCCTTCACCTCGTCCGGGATCGCGATCACGGGCTCCCTGGCCATTGCCGCGAGCTCCATGGCACGCCGCTTCGGATAGATGATGTCCTGACCGTTCGTGGTGTCGCGAGCGAACCACGTGCGGAGGGCCTTGGGCTGGCCCGTGGCGGTGGTGTAGTAGATGTAGCGGCTCGAAGGGACACCCTCGTCCGCCCGGATCGGGTGCGGCGTCGCGAGGACGTTCGCGAAGACCTTCGTCTGCTCGACGTTCGTGACCTGAATGACGTTGCGGTTGGATTCGAGCAGCACGACCTTGATGAGGTACGTTCCGGGCTGCAGGGTGAAGGCGCCAACGTCGATCGGCTCCGTCACCGTGAAGGTCGAGTTCTCCCTGTCGCTTTGCGCAGATGCGGGCGATGCGACCCCGAGGAGCGTCGCGCACGCGCCCAGGGCCAGGCAGGTCATCAGTTTCTTCATCTCAGAACCTCTTCTTTCTCTTGCTCTTTTCTCTTGTTGATGATGGATTTCTGTAAGAACCGGAGGCTGTCCGGCAACCGATGGCTCGACCGGAGCGAGAGCCGAGGTCTCTGGCGTGGCCCGGAGGGCCACGCAGTAACGGTTGGCTCGAGCAGAGAGAGAGCCGAGGTCTCTAACGGGTCCGAAAGGCCACGCAATGAGCGATGCGTCCGTGAAGGATCGTCAGATCACTCTTCGCCCTTGGATCAGGTTGATCAGAACGACCACGACGGCGACGACGAGCAGGACGTGGATGAGGCCACCCATCGTGGTGGAGGTCACCATCCCGATTGCCCAGAGGACCAGCAGGATCAAGCAGATTGTCCAAAGCATGGTATTTCCTTTCTTCCGTCTAATCCCGGGCTCGGAGCGGGACGTGGCGGGGACGGACTCCCGCCGCGCCCGAACTGGAGTCTTGGGGCTCAGCTGAGGAGGTTGACGACCTTCTTTACGCCCTTGATCGAGCGGGTTTTCTCGATTGCCGCCTTCGCGGACTCGGGGTTGTCGAGCTTGCCGCGCAGACTGACGACGCCGTCGACGACCTCGACCTCGATCTTGAGTGCGTTCGTGCCGACCTCGGTCAGGAGGATGGCCTTCACCTTCATCTCGAGCGCCACGTTGTTCACCGAGGCTTCGCTGGCAGTCGCCGGCCCCGCGGCCTCCTTCACCGTCACCTTGTTGTCGACCTTCTTGATCCCCTCGACCGACAGGGCGACCTGCTCGGCGAGCCCCTGGCTGGGCGACTTCGCCACCTCACCGGACAGGGTTGCCGTCTCTCCGGAAACGGAGACCTTGATCCGAAGGGCGTCGGTGCCGAGCTTGTCGATCAGCTTGGCCTTGACGTCGGTGGCGTGGAGCGCTTCGGAGACCTCCGCCGAAACCGGCTCGGCCGCGGCGATCGCTGGTGAAGCCGAGAGGAGCCATGTGAGGGAGAGGGCGGCTGCGACGACTGGAACTGAGTTCTTTCTCATTGTCTGAATTCTCCTGTCGAGCACCACGGTGCAATTCCACTGCCAGAGAACAAAAGACACCGACCGCGATGGTGTCTCATCGTCCTTCTCTCATCCCTCGACGGCGGATTCGTCCTTCCGCCGGTCTGCCGAGATCTCGACGGCGATGGCGGCGGCCTGCTCCGCGCCCACGCCCTCCGTCCTGCGTTCGTACTCTTCCTCGCCGCGGTCGTCGGCTTCACGCAGATGCGCGTCCACGGGCTGCTCCTGCTCGCCGGGCAGCTCCACGCGCAGCTCCTCGATGAGCATCATCGCCGCTGCCGCGACGGGCAGGGCGAGGAGCGCGCCGAGGATCCCCATCAGCGTTCCGCCCGCCAGGAGCGCGAACAGGACGACGGACGAAGGAAGGCGCAGCGCCCGGCCGTAGATCCGGGGAACGAGCACACGGCTCTCGAACTCCTCGTACGCGAGCATGAGAACGAGAACGACGACGGCGACGACCGGGCCGCGCGACAGTGCCGCGAGGACCGCCGGTGCCACCGAGAGGAGGGCGCCGATGTAGGGCAGCACGTCCGCGAGGCCGGCGAACACCGCGAGCGCCAGAGCGTTCTCCACGCCGCATGCCATCAGGAGCAAGAACGTGAAGATCGACATCAGCAGGGACGTGACCATCTGTCCGCGGATGTACGCGCCGACGATCGTCTCGAGGTTCATCATGATTCGAGAGAGCCGGATGTGGTGCGAGCGGGGGACGACGGCGAAGAGTCCCCCGCGGAGCCGATCGCGGTCGATCATGATGTAGAGCCCGAGGAACAGCGCGCTCAAGCCGTACGCGGCGGCGCCGAAGACGCGTATCGAGTAGGCGAACACCGTCGCGCCGATGGCTGCCCGTCGGTCGCGTCGTACTTGAGGCCGCGAAGCCAATTCGCGAGCGGGGCGCTCAGATGAGAGCCGGCGAGATGGTCCGCGAGTCGCGCGCGCAGCGCGGGCTCGTTTTCGAGGAGCGCCGTCGCCTGCGACACCAGGGTCGGAACCGTGAGGACGACGACGAGCAGCGCGAGGATGAAGAAGGCGGTGAAGACGATGGCGATTCCGGCCCCGCGCCTCACGCGCCTCTCTTCGAGCCAGCGGACGGCCGGGCTCAACGTGCCGGCGACGAGGAGAGCGACGACCAGCACGAGCAGGACGGGCCAGAGCCGGATCAGCAGCCACAGGGAAGCGCCGACGAGAAGGAGCGCCACCATGGTCCTGGGTGACAGCTCGAAGCGCACGAGACGCGGCCGATCGCCGCCGGCGGCGGGGTGTGTCAGGGGAGCCGGTGGGATGGCGTGAAGCACGTACTTCTCAGCGCAATCTTCTTGCCAGCGCCCGGCTTCGCAACCGGGCCCGTCGCCTCTTCATGGGCGGGGGAGAATCCCTGCGGTCGGCACGCTTTGCCGATCTCCCTGGAAAAACGTACCGCCTGTGAGAAGGACGCCCGACACGAGGGCGTCCTCACATCTAGGGTTTCTTCTCGTCTGCCTTGGGTTCGGGAGCATTGCCCGTCTTCATCATCGGGCATTCCATCGCGCCCTTCGTGCCGGGCATATGCACGTGATGAGTCATGTGCGCCATCATCACGGGTTGCATTTCCATCGTCATGGAGCGAAGCGCCTTGCGCTGGGCGACGAGCTCGTTGAGGACGGCCGCCATTGGCTTCTCCATGGAGTCGACTTCTTTGGATCCCCTTGGCGGCGTTCATCTCCGCCACCAGCTTGTCCAGCGTGGCGTCCATCGTCTGGATCTTGTCCTGCATTTCCTGCTTACTTGGCCATCATTGCCTGGCATTCAGTCTTCATGTCTGCGTCGTGCCTGGCTTTAGCGGCTCTGTCCTTGTGGTGGCCGGCCATGGGGGCTGTCTGAGGGCTCTTGGCGGCCGGGGAGGGAGCGGGAGATGGAGGTGTCTGGGCGCCGATGCTCAAGCCGACCGCGAGTGCGGCAGCGACGAACACTGCCGGGAACGAGGAGCGTGAAATGCTGTGTCTTCATTGTCGTGTTTCCTTTCTTCGCGATGGAGACGGTCACCCGCGTCTGCTGTTCCAGTAGTAGCCACCGCCCCCGAACAGAAGGACCAACACAACGACTAAGAGGATGAGGTTCATGAGCTTTTCCCCCTTTCTCGAGTGAACTACCGCGCACGAGACGTGCCACTCGATGCAGAGGGCCGTGCCGGCGAGCGCGGCCTTCGACAACTGCCGGCCATTCCTGAGGACCGGCGCCCTTTGCCGATCTCTTCGGAAAAGCGTGCCGATGGCCGGGCCGGAGACCCGGGTCAGACGCCCAGTGAGCCTTTACAGCGAGATTTCATCGGGAGGTCATCACTTTTGGCGTGGCCCACCGCTTGCAGAGTCGTCAGCATGAGAAAAACCAAGCATTTCACTCTAGCCGCCACTCTCCTCGTGCTCGCGACCGGCGTGGTCTACGCGGGCACGGCGGGTCGCGCAGCCTCAACCCCCGATGCCGCCGGGGATGTCTTTCATGCCGGGCGACCTCCACGTCCGCATCGTGGACACCTCGCGGCCGGCCCTCCGGCACGAAGTCCGCACCGAGCGGCCGGACCGGCATCACGTCTGGCAGAGCGGGTACTGGCATCACACGGGTTCGGACTGGACCTGGAATGACGGCCGTTGGGCCGAGCCACGCGCGCACGCCCACTGGGTCAACGCCAAATATCAGAAGGTGCATGGCGGTACTCGATACATCCCCGGACACTGGTCGAACGAGCACCTCATCTACAACTGACCCAGCACCGGCCGGACCCTAGACCTCTTCGAGCGAACGAAAGCTCGGAGAGGTTTATTCTGTCTTCGAGGATCCGGCTCGATGCCCACACCGATGCGCGTCCTGCTCGTGGACGCCGACGAGCACAGCGCCGTTGTCATGCGCGGCCTGATCGCCGAGATGGCGGCTCCCGCGGACGTGGAGCGGGCCGCGAGCTTCGGCGCCGGGCTCGAGCGGATGTCGTCGCATCGCTACGACGTCCACCTCGTGTCCTGCCGGCTCGGCCCGAAGAGCGGCGTCGACCTCCTGCGCGCTTATCGCGAGTCCGGCGGCGACGGTCCGGTGATCCTGATCGCCGATGAGGCGGAGCGGGCCGAAGACCTCGCGGCGATGGAAGGTGGCGCCGAGGACTACGTCGTCAGGAATCGTCTCGACTCGACGCTCCTCGAGCGCTCGATCCGATACGCGGTCGAGGCCTCGAAACGCGAGGCGGATCTCCGCCGCGTTCGTGACGAGCTGGAGGCCCGGGTCGCAGAGCGGGCCGACGCGCTCGAGACCATGAACGAAGCGCTGGCGGCCGAGGTGGCCGAGCGGCGCGCCGCCGAGCGTGCGCTGCGCGCGGTGGACCGCCGGAAGGACGAGTTCCTCGCGACGCTGGCACACGAGCTCCGCAACCCGCTCGCGCCGCTCACGAGCGCGACCGAGATCCTGTCGCGAACGGGCGACACGCGCGAGGAAGGGGCGAGGCGCGAACGGGCGCTGCGCGTGATCGAGCGGCAGATCGCGCACATGGTGCGCCTGATCGACGAGCTTCTCGACCTCTCGCGCATCACGCACGGGAAGCTGGAGCTGCGCCGCGAGTGGGTGTCTCTCGCGGCCGTCATCGAGAGCGCGCTCGAGACGGCCGAGCCTCTCCTGCACGGCCGCCGGCAGGCGTTCGAGCTGGTCGTGCCCGAGACGCCGGTGCTCCTGCATGCCGATCCGATGCGGCTCGCGCAGGTCCTGTCGAACCTCCTTTCGAACGCCGCCAAGTACACCGAGCCGGGCGGGCGAATCCGTCTCGAGGCCGTGAGAGACGGCCAGGATGTCGTGGTATCGGTCATCGATTCCGGCATCGGGATCCCGGCGGCTCATCTCGCGCACGTCTTCACGATGTTCGGACAGGGGCAGCGGGCGCACGAAGGCGGTCTACGGAGGGCTCGGGGTCGGCCTGGCGCTCGCGAAGAGCCTCGCCGAGCTGCACGGCGGCAGCCTGACCGCGGCGAGCGAGGGCGAGGGCAAGGGGAGCGTCTTCACGCTCCGCCTCGCGTGCGCGGCCACCGACGCCGCTGTTCCCGTGGCCAGGCAGGCCCCACCGAGAGCGCCGCCGCCGCCGCGCCGGATCCTCATCGTGGACGACAACGTCGAGGCCGCTCTCACGCTCGCCGAGCTGCTGGCGCTCGAAGGGCACGAGACGCACGTCGCGCACGACGGCCCATCCGCCGTCGACACGGCGCGGCGTCTGAGCCCCGACGTCGCGATCCTCGACATCGGTCTGCCCGGGTTCGACGGCCTCGAAGTGGCGCGTCGCCTCCGGGCGGAGCCGGAGCTGAGGGGGCTCCTCCTCGTGGCTCTCTCCGGCTGGGTCCAGCCGGACGATCGAGCTCGATCCCGCGAGGCCGGCTTCGACCATCATTTCGCGAAGCCGGTCCAGCTCAAGAGCCTCGAGCTCGTCCTCCTGGAAGCGGGTGGCGATCGAGGCCGTACTTCCTGAGCCGGTTGTACACGGCCCGGCACGCTTTGCTGGCCTCACCGGAAAAGCGTGCCGATGTCTCGTGCGGCCAACGTCGTTCTCTGGGTCGCGATCCTGGCACGCGTTCTGCTGATGAGAGCTGACCGGGACCGAGCTGTAGGGAATGCCTTCGCCCCCTCGTCGTGGCAGGAAAGGTCGACATGAAACACCGGACTGCTCTTCTCGGAGCACTTCTGATCTGTGCGATCCCCGCCGTCGCCCAGAAGCCCGAGCTGCCCCCGCTCGTGGAGCCTGCGAGCGCGGAGCACCACGTCGGCAAGGTGATCTGGGCCGATCTGACGACCCCGGATCTTGCCAGTGCGAAGCGGTTCTATTCGGGGTTGTTCGGCTGGAGCTTCCGCGACATTCATTTCGGCAAGACGGACTACGCCGTCGCGTCGCTCAACGGCCGCCCTGTGGGTGGCCTGGTTCACCGGCTCGTGCCGCCCGGAGAGGCGCGGCGGCCCGCGTGGTTGACTTTCATCGCCGTTCGCGATGTCGATGCGGCGAAGCGCACCGCGCTGGAACACGGGGCCAAGGTCGTTTTCGAACCCAGGAGTCATCCGCGACGCGGCCGCCAGGCGGTGTTCGCTGATCCCGAGGGAGCTGTTTTTGCCGTCCTCGCCTCGAGCAATGGCGACCCTGGCGACTTCCTCGCCGAACCCGGAGAGTGGATCTGGAGCTCCGTGCACGCCAAAGACCCGGGCACGGTCGCGGCCTTCTACCAGGCGGTCTTCGGCTATGACGTATTCGAGGCGCCGAGTGACGACGGCCTGGAACACGTAATCCTCTCGAGCGACGACTACGCTCGCGCAAGCGTGAATGCCTTTCCCAACGATTCGCCCCGCCGTCATTCCCACTGGCTCAATTTCGTGCGGGTGGCGGATGCCGCAGAGGTATCGGCCAGGGCGGCGGCGCTGGGCGGGCGCGTGCTCGTCGCTCCGCACATCGATCGCCACGGCGGCAGGGTGGCGGTCGTCGCCGATCCGTCGGGAGCGGTCTTTGGATTGATGGAGTGGTCGGACACCGACAGCAAGAAGGAGCCGAAATGAGAAGCGCGCCTCGACGTTGGAAGGCGAGCGCGATCGGGCTCCCCCTGCTCATGGTGCTGTCCGGCTGCGTCGCAACCGGCGGGGGATATGTCGAGGTCGAGGGCGTCTACGAGCCGGCCGGATACGAGTACGTCGGCTGGGGCCCGCGATACCACGTGGCACCGCCCCGCCACGATCGTCACGACGAGCATGAAGGCGAACGGGGCGGCGAACGCCGTCCGGAGCCTGCGAAGCAGTCGACTCCCCACGCTTATCGGCCGGCGCCGCCGTCCCGTCCGGCCCCGTCGATTCCGACACGTGAGCACAGGCATTGAGATATCGGCGAGAGGACGTCCCGTGAGCCCGTTTCACGATCTCCACCCGCGCCGAGGCGGTCCCCTTCCAGCCGAAAGTACACGTGACCGGCAGTCCTCCAACTCGACGTCGGCGGCCGGCGTGCGCCCCGGCGCGAATACCGAACTTCTGGTCATCTCTCTCCCCCGGCTCGCGGGGCTGCTCTCGCTCTGCGTCCTCGGTCTGGGCGGACTCCTCTCGCTCGGCGTAGGCGGAGTGGCTCTCGTCCAGAATCACCTCTTCCGGGCTTCGGAAGCTAAGGCTCGAGATCTGACTGGCTCTTCTCGCCTCCCAGAGACATCGTTCTCGCGTGCGAGTGCCGGTCGCGAATCCGGCGAGTCTGCGAGGGCTGCGGCTGCAGATCCCTCTGCCGAGATTCTGGTGAACCGTGCGCGGCGGGAGCCATGGGCCGCCCAGGCCGGTCCGGCGCCTCGCCGTCCCGGGGCGATCTCAAGGAACCAGCCCGAGACGCGGGAGACCGAGTACGTGGAAACCGCCCCGGCGCCTTAGAGGGATTCCCGCCCGGTCGCCCGATCGCCGCGAAACGAGTCGAAATCCCCCGGGAGCGAGAGAACAGGAGCGGCACCGCCTTTGCGGAGGAGAAGGGGAGAAGGAAGACATGAATCCCCTTTTGCTGGTCGTCGCCCTCGCGCTAAGCCCACATCAACGGATTGTGGCGAGCGGTCCGCCTCCCGTCCCTCATGTGCGAGCCGAAATCACGATGCTCGCGTGGTGCGACGCCTGGCAGCAGCCCACGATCATGGTGACGAACAACGCACGGGCCGGCATTGCCGTGTCGTGGACGATGATCGCCCTGGGCACCGTGATGTCCCCGGATGACAGCGACGCGTGGTCCGACGTGTACTTGCTGGAACCGCGTACGAGCGCGGCGTGGATGTCGCCGGTATCCTCCCTGGGCCTCGTAATTTCCTATCTCGATTCGGATGCCCGTGCTTCCGGCCAAAGCATCCAGATCTCCTGCCCCTGACTGCGCTCTATTCCCGGTCCGCCTCAGGAGCCCGGAGCTCGTTCTCCTGGAATCGTCGGGTGATCGAGATCGTACTTCTTGAGCCGGTTGTAGACCGTCTTGAGGCTGATGCCGAGAAGCTCGGCCGCCGTTCTCCTGTCTCCGTTCACGGCCTGCAACGTGGCGAGCAGCAGCTTGCGCTCGACCGCCTCCAGCTTCTCTCCGGCGCGCACCGGCACGACGGGCCACGACTCCTCGTCCGCGGGCGCCGCCGGCCGACGCTCGACCGGGCGCGACGGATCGAGGACTGCCTCCACTGCCTCTGTCTGAACGACGGGCGGGTCGCTCAGAACATAGGCCCGATGCACCGTATTCCTCAGCTCGCGTACGTTGCCCGGCCAGTCGTGCCGGTCCAGCGCTTCGAGCGCCCGGGCTTCGAACGACGTGAAGCCGCGTCGCTCCTTCTCCTCGAGCTGTGACAGGAAATGGCTCGCGAGTGCCGGGATATCCGCCTTGCGCTCGCGCAAGGGCGGCATGCGCAGCGGGAAGACGTTCAGTCGATAGAAGAGGTCGGGCCGGAACACCCGCTGCGCACCGCCTCGGCCAGGTCGCGGTTCGAGCTCGCCACGAGACGGACGTCGACGTCCAGCTCCTCGGTTCCGCCGACTCGCCGGAAGGTGCGGGTGTCGAGGACGCGAAGAAACTTCACCTGCAGCTCGGGCGGCATCTCCGTCACCTCGTCCAGGAAGAGGGTTCCTCCGTGTGCCATCTCGAAAGTGCCGGCACGGCGCCGCTCGGCCCCCGTGAACGAACCCTTCTCGTGCCCGAAGAGCTCGCTCTCGACGAGGCTCGGCGAGATCGCGCCGCAGTTGACCGCGACGAACTGGCCCCGACGGCGGCGCGAGAGCACGTGCAGGCTGCGGGCCGCGACCTCCTTGCCCGTGCCGCTCTCCCCGGTGATCATCACGGGCGCTTCGGAGCCCGCGACGCGGGCGATCAGGCGGAAGACCTCCTGCATCGCCGGCGACCGGCCGACCATCTCCCCGAGCTGGCCCACGGCCGCCCGCTCGGGGTGCGCCGCAGGGTGCGGATCGTGACGCTCCGAGAGGCGCGCGAGAGCCGACGCGAGGAGGGCGGGCTTGAGCGGCTTGAGCAGGAAGTCGTGCGCGCCGGCCCTCATCGCCTCGACCGCGGCGAGGATCGAGCCCTGCCCCGTCAGGACGAGGACGGCGCAGTCCGTCTGACCCGCCTTCGCGGCGCGCACGACGTCGAGCCCGTTCCCGTCCGGCAGCCCGAGGTCTGCGATGCAGACATCCGGCGTCAGCGCGAGTCAACGCGTCGCGCGCGTCAGCCACGATGCCCACCGCGGATGCCTCGTATCCGAGCTCCTGGATGAGCTCGACGAGCGACGCTCGGACCCCCGGCTCGTCCTCGACCACGAGGACTTTCACGCGCCGTCCTTCCGCTCGGCGTCGCCTTCAGACCGGAGGGGCCACGAGAAGAGCGCCACGAGGCGTCCGCCGCGCTCGGTCAGCTCCAGGCGGCCACCGTCGGCCTCGACGGCGGCCCGGGCGACGAACAGGGCCTCCGCTTCCTCGATCCCGTGAGGGAGATCGAGAAGCCGCTCGGGACGCCCATCGGCTGTCCCCGCGACCCCTCGAGGGCCAGGGTCACCTGCCCGCCCTCGAGTCCCGCTCGTCCGACCGGCGAAGCGACGCTGTCGCCCCGCGAGAACGACGCGACACTCTGGATGGCCTCGGCCGACGCCCTGTGCCGCAGCGCCAGGCGCGGAACGGCCGCGGCCGCCTCGTGGAGCGGAAGGCCCGCGGCTGCGACAGACGTCGCGGAGAGACGTCTCTTCCGGCCGCTCGCCGGCGATCTCCGCGAGGCGCAGCAGGAGGTCGAGAAGCCGGTTCGCCGCGCCCACATCGGCCTGCACCGCCCGAACCCGCTCCACCACCCACGACGGATCGGCTCCGGACGGCGCCATGAGCCGCCGCTCCACGAGGTCGAGCTTCAGCGCGGCGCCCGAGAGCGGGTCAGCCAGGGCATGCCGGAGCGCAAGCAGGGTACGAGCAGATCCGCCGGCAGGGTCGGGAAGCGACGCAGCGTCCATGTCGACGAGCAGCGAAGCTAGCACAGTCGGCCCGGGGGCGTTCCTCGTCCCAAGGCCGGAAGGCGGCGCGGTCAAGCCGTGAGGAGGGCGAGCATCGCGAGGAGCCCCGCGACGTGTCTCTGCTGCCGCGGAATCAGCTCGAGCTCGACGAGCTCCCGGGCGTCCTCGTCGAGCGAGGTCAGGGCGGCCTCGTACTCGGCGAGACCGCGCCGCTCGACCGCGAGGAGCGCGCTCACGAACTCCTTGTCTTCCAGTCGCGACGACGCATCCTCGCCGGTGAGCGCCGGCGGCGCCCGAGCCCTCCCAGGGATCCGCCGCGATCACGGGCGCGCCGCCTCGGGCCTGAACGGACCCCTGAAGAGCCGTCGACCGTCCGCTGGTGATCGGAGGCGAGCCGCAGGATGTGGTCGGTGTCGACGACGGCCTTCTTCTTCAGCGCGCGGAGGGCCTTCTGATATCCGGCCACCGCGGCGAGCTCGACACGCAGGAGAGAGTTGAGGCGTTCAATCACCTCATGGCAAGGAGCACGCCGCATGCCAATACCTCCCTCGCCAATGGCGTTGCGTTCTCGTCGCGTTCGTGTCCCCTTCTCTGTTCAGAGATCGGCACGTTTTGCGCGTTGGAATCGGTAAAGGGTGCCGAGTCGTTCCGTTCGAAGGTTTTCGAGAAGGAGGTCTGAAAGAACGTGGCACGTTCGACTCTGGCACGGCCCCTGCTCCAAATCGGCAGGAGGCATCGCGTCATGCAACACCGGAGGTATTCCTTTCTTCCGATCGCCCTGGCGGCCGCCCTCCTCGTGGCGGTTTTCGCCTGCGCGAAAGAGCCGGGAACGGTCGAGCGTAAATCCGAGTCCACGACGAAAACCGCACAGGGCGAAGTGAAGACGACCTCGGAGTCGACGCAGGTCGGCAACACGCTGGAGGCGAAGACGGAGACGAAGACCGACACCGGCAGCGGCACCGTCAAGGGTCAGGTCGAAACGTTCGTGGGCACCGTCACGATCTACGAGCCCGGCAAGAAGATCGAGGTCCTGACCGGCGAGAAGAAGACCCACACCGTCGCCCTTGATGCAAAGGACACGGCCCTCGCGATCGACCCGGGGGTTGTCGTCGGGTCTCGCGTGCGCCTCACCGAGCAATCCGGCGACGACAAGGCCCGCCGGGTGACGGTCAAGATCGAAGGCTGAGAGTCTCCCCTCGACTCCGCCTGGCGATTCTCCTCGTCGCCGGTTCCGTGGCGCTGGGCTTCGCTCTGTCTCGTCGGGGCGACGAACCTCGTTCTGCGGTCGGACTGGCTCTCCGGGCAGATCAACTCGGACCCCGCGACGCTCTTCATCACGTATACCGGCGCGCGATCGCTCGTGCCCGGCCGCCTTCGATTCGACACGCTCGTTCTCCGAAGCCGGGACTCGAACATCGAATGGGAGGCCCGGCTCGAGGGAGTGTCGGTTCGCGTGCGCCTGTCCGATCTTCTGAGGCGTCGTTTCCGGGCAGGTTCCGTTCGGGCGGACGCCCTCTCGTTCCGCCTCCGGGAGCGTCTCGAGCGGCCCGAGGCGACACCCGCCCGGCTCGCGCGATATCCCGGCATCGCGGGATTCGTCGAACCGCCCCTCCGCGATCCGCCGGCTCCTCCCGCCCCGCCGGGCAACCCCTGGACCGTCGTCGTCGACGACCTGAGCGTCGGGCTCGTGCGCGAGATCTGGATCGACTCCTGGCGGTGGACGGGAGCGGCCCGCGTAACGGGGTGGCCTCTTCCTCCGTTCCGGCCTCGAGGCCGAGGTGTTTCCGAGCGAGCTCGCGATCGTGCGGGGCACACTGCACTGGGGAGAGGAAACCGTCTCGCGGGAAACGACCGGGAGCGTGCGCGCGGCGCTTCCGCGGTTCGACACGCAGGCGTACCCGGGCAACGAGGTCTGGAAGATCATGTCGGGGGGGGCGTCCCTCCGCGGCACGCTCGACGGGCTCGCGTTTCTCGCGCCGGCGGGCGGCGGGCCGCGTCTCGCGCCGGGCGGGGCGGGGACCGTTCGTGCGCGCGTCGCCCTGCGGGATGGGCGCGGGAGCGCGCGGCTCGACGCGGAGGCGGCGGCCGTCGTCGCGAGGCTCGGGGAGCGGACGGTGCGGGGCGCGGTCCGCGCAAACCTCTTCGCGCGCCGGATCGACTTTCCGGACGGGAGCGTTGCATTCGACGGCACGCGCGTCAGGCTGAAGGACGTCTCGCTGGAGGGCGCAGCCGGCGCGCCGTGGAGCGGCGTGCTCGAAGCACGACAGGCCCGCCTCGGGCTCGCGGACGGCTCTCTCGACGCGCATCTCTCGGCGCGGCTGGGAGACGGCCGGCCGCTCGTGGCCCTGGTGCCCTCCGGCCCGCCGAAGTGGATCGCGGGCCTTCTCGATCTCCGGGACTTCGAGGCGTCGGGCCGTCTGCGCGCATCGCGGGGTTTCCTCGCCCTCTCGCCGGCCCGCGCGGAAGCCGGGACGTTCTCGATCGACGCGGACTGGCGCGAGGCCCGCGGCCGCCGCTGGGGAGCCCTTCTCGTCCGCAAGGGCGCCCTCTCCCTCGGGCTCGGCCTCGGAGAGAACGGGACGTCGCTACACCTCGTGGGCGCCGCCGACTGGTTCGCGGAGGAAGGCCGGCCCGGAGGACTCCGGACGGATCAGCCCCGAGGCTCGAAGGGCCCGGTGCGGCCCAGCAGGTAGGCCGTCGCGGCGCCGAGAGCGAGGATGCCGAGGAGGATGGGGGCCGCCCGGCGTCGACGCGGCCTTTCGAGCGAGGTCCAGTTGCGGACCAGGGTCTTCTTGATCTTCGCGCCTTCCGCCCCCGCCTCTTCGAGGATGCGGCCGACGGAGTTCGCGACTTGCGCCACGGTCTCCTCCGTTCTGCTGCCGAGGTCTGAAGCGCCGCCGCGGAACGCGGAAATGATCGGATCGAGAGCATTCTTGTTCATCGTGAAACTCCTTCCCGGTAGGGCCCGGCAAGCGTCCGGAAGCAAGATCGTCGCCTGTGCGCGGCCGGGCCTGGATGGCACATGCGTTGCTCCACCTGTGCCGGAGGACTCCATGGATAACTTCTACAGTCCCGCGACCGCCGATCAGGCCCGCAAGACCGCCAGAGAGGCGCAGAAGCTCGGATCGGACGTGAAGAAGGACTTCGACGAGGCGGTCGCGCGGGGCAAGGACGCCGCGAGCGGCCTCAAGGACGCGGCGGGGGATGCAGGCCGCAATCTGTCGGAGCGCGCGCGCGAATTCTCGGACTCGGCGCGCAAGAACCTCGGCAAGGCGGCCGGGAAGATGAGCGACTACGCCGACGCCAACACCGCGCTCGTGGCCGTCGCCGCGTTCGGGGTCGGCCTCCTCGTGGGCCACCTCGTCACGCGCGAGTCGTGAGCGTGTCATGAGCAGCAAGAGCAGGTTCGCCGAAGCCTCGAAACGCGCCGAAGCGCCGGGTACCTTCCTGAGCGACGTCGCCGAGCTGCGGCGGCGCGCCCGCCGCGAGATCGAAGAGGGCGCGGTGACCCCGGGCTACCGCGGCGACCGGGACACCGTCGTCAAGCTCCTCAACGTCGCGCTCGCGACGGAGATCGTGTGCGTGCTGCGGTACAAGCGGCACTACTACATGGCGGACGGCATTCACGCCGATCCCGTCAAGGCCGAGTTCCTCGAGCACGCGAACGAGGAGCAGGCGCACGCGGACCGCCTCGCCGAGCGGGTCCGCCAGCTCGGCGGCGAGCCGGACCTGGATCCCTCCGCCTCCTCTCGAAGAGCCACACCGAGTACCGCGAGGGCACGACCCTCGTCGAGATGATCAAGGAAGACCTCGTCGCCGAACGGGTCGCGATCGAGTCCTACAAGGAGATGATCGCGTTCGTGGGCGAGACGGACTCGACGACCCGCCGCCTCTTCGAATGGATCCTGGGCCAGGAGGAGGAGCACGCGGACGACCTCGCGGACCTTCTGAAGTCGTTCGATGGGGAAAAGGCGCGCCCGTAGGAGGGGCGTTGGCGGCCTTGCGGCCATCCTTCTGACCGGTTTCTTCTCCCACGGCGCTCTGCGAGCCGAACCGGTCGCGGTGCGCCACGCGGAAGGGCTGGTGCGCGGCTTCCTCGTCCTCCGGTCGCTCGACGGCGCCTTCCTGGCGAGCGGGGACCTCATCCAGACGTCCAGCGGCGACCGCGTGACGAGCCGCCTGGTCTTTCATTTCAGGGACGGCTCGATCCAGGACGAGACGGCCGTCTTCACTCAGAACGGACGGTTCCGGCTCCTGACCGATCACATGATCCAGCGCGGCCCGGCCTTCCCGCGCCCGATGGACGTCTCGATCGACGCGGTGGGCCGACGGGTGACGGTCCGATATCGGGAAGACGACGGCAAGGAGAAGACGATCGAGGAGCGGATGTCTCTGGCCGCCGACCTGTCCAACGGAATCGTGTTGACGCTGCTGAAGAACATCGCTCCCGATGCCGCGTCGACCGAGGTCTCGATGGTCGTCGCGACGCCGAAGCCGCGGCTGGTGAAGCTCCTGATCACGCCGGCCGGTGAGGACTCGTTCTCCGCCGGCGGCTCAGCGCACAAGGCGGTCCGCTTCAACGTCAAGGTCGAGCTCGGCGGCCTCGCCGGCCTGATCGCGCCCATTCTCGGCAAGCAGCCGCACGACACGTCCGTCTGGATCCTCGGCGGGGAGGCCCCCGGCTTCGTGAAGTCGGAGGGGCCGATGTATCAGGGCGGCCCCCTCTGGCGGATCGAGCTGGCGTCTCCCCTCTGGCCGAGGTGACTTTCGGGCCGCGGGCCGGTGGACGGGAAGCTGTACCCTGAGACCGTGAAAGCGTCCGTGGCCCGGCGCCCGAAGCCGCTGCCCGTCTTCGCGATCATCCTCGTTTCGGTCGCGGCGGGCTACGCATTTGCCATCACCATCGCGAAGGCGGGCGCCCCGAAGAAGACCGTCTACGAGCTGCCTCACGATTTCGCCTTGAGCGCGCCGACGTTCCTGCCTTCGGCTCTGCCCGGCGCCGCGTTGTCGTCCGGCAACAGGCTCGAGCTTCTCGAGAACGGCGACGCGATCTTTCCCGCGATGCTCGCCGCCATCTCCTCCGCCCAAAAGACCGTGAACTTCGAGGCCTACATCTTCTGGTCGGACGAGGTTGGCACCCTCTTTCGCGATGCGCTCGCCGAGCGGGCCGCGCACGGCGTCGCCGTCCGCATCCTCCTCGACGCGATCGGTTCCCCGGGCAAGCGCATGAAGGCGGGCGACGTCGATGTCCTCCGCCGTGCCGGCTGCCACGTGGAGTTCTTCCACTCGATGAAGCCCTGGATGCTCTGGGTCTTCAACCACCGCAACCACCGACGCGTTCTCGTGGTGGACGGCACGCTCGGCTTCACAGGCGGCGTGGGATTCGCGGATCCGTGGCGAGGCAACGCCGATTCGAAGGAGCACTGGCGCGACACGCAGCTGCGGGTGGAAGGGCCGGCCGTCCGCGGCCTCCAGCGGGCGTTCCAGGAGAACTGGTCGGAGGTTACGGGCGAGGCGCTCGTCGGCGACGAGTTCTTCCCCGTGCTCCCGCAGGCCGGCGCCAGCGCCGTTGCCGTCGTGCCGTCGTCACCGCTGGCGGCCATGTCCGGAGCGGGCCGCGTCTACGCGATCTCGCTCGCCGCCGCCGCGAAGGAGATCTGGATCGCGAATTCCTATTTCCTTCCGGACGACGCGACGTCCGGTCTCCTGATTGCCGCCGTGAAGAGAGGGGTGGACGTGCGGGTGATCGTTCCGTCGGACGAGCAGAACGACGTGCCCGCGACGAAAGCGGCGGGCCGCTCGTCCTTCGGGCCGCTCCTCGAGGGCGGCGTGAAGATCTTCGAGTACCAGCCGACGATGTTCCACCTGAAGACGATGGTCGTGGACGGGGTTTTCTCCACGGTGGGATCGGCCAATTTCGACGACCGGTCCTTCCATCTGAACGAGGAGATCAACCTGTTCGTGTACGACGGGGCGTTCGCCGGGCGGATGAAGGAGACCTACCAGCGGGACCAATCACGATGCCGTCCCTACACGCACACGATGTGGAGGAACCGCTCTTTGAAGAAAAGGGTGACGGAATGGCTCGTGGCTCCCATCCGGTCCGAGCTCTAAGGGGGCGTCGCCGGGCGGAGGCGCATCAGGAGCTGCGTGTCGCCGAACGGCTCGATCGACAGAGCGCGGCTTTCGAGTCCCCGCCGCAGCGGCGGGAGCCAGCCGCGCAGCCAGATGAACTTCGGGTAGCTCTCGGTGTTTTTCCCGGCCGCCGCCGCCAGTTCCCACAGGAAGCGCGAGAAGAAGACCGTGTCGACCGGCGCGTCGGCGGCCGTGACCTGTCCGGCGATTCCCACGGCGCGCGCGCCGGATTCGTCCACCATGAGCGAGGCAAGGCCGACACGCCCCAGGTCGCCGCGCCGGACGCGCTCGAAGATCTTCCCCTCCTCCTGGCCCCAGTCCACGTTCGAGTCCGAGAGAATGGCGGGGACGCCGGCCGGACCGCCGCAGAACAGGTTTCCGAACGAGATCTCGCGGCCGAGCCGCAGCGCGGCCTCGCACGTCGCGGCGAGAACGACGACGGCGAGCGCGATCGCGAGGGTCCGGCGGCGGGGAACGAGCGTGCGAAGCGTTCCGGCCGCGGCGGCGAGGGCGAAGGGGACCACGGGCAGGGCATGGCGGACGCCGATGTTCACGTTCGAGGCGCAAGCCGCGAGGAGATAGGCGCCGCCGAGCACGGCCGGAAGGCAGGCGCGGGCGGCGAGAAGGGCGCGAGAACGTGTCCCCCTGGCGGCGAGGATGCACGCTGCGACGAGGCCCGCGAGGACGAGGAGGACCGATGCCGTCGCGAGCTTGATTCCGAGGGCGACCGGGAAATAGAGCGCGTGGCCCCTGCCGGAGATCTCGCCGAAGAAGTAGTTGAAGCGCTCGCCCGGGCCGGCGACGCCCTGCACGAAAAGCAGGCCCGCGCCGTAGGCGGCGATGGACTTGGGAAACGTGCGCGCCAGCGCGTCCGCGGCGCGCTCCTGCGGCAGCCCGGCGAACTCGTGCGCGATTCCCGCGCGGAACGCGCCGTCGCTCGTGCCGGCGAAGGTGAGGAGCTGGACGAGAAAGAGAGTGATGAGGGAGGGAATCACGAGGAAGAGGAGGACCCGAGGAAGAGCACGAAGAGAATTTCTTAGAAAGAGAAGAACAGCCGGGCGCGCCTCGCGCTGCGCCGAGCGGGCTTCGAGCGCGTCGGAAGGGCGTTTTTTCTTAGAAGGGGAAGAACGGCTGGCGCGCGCCTCGGCATGCGTCGAGGAGACTTCGAGCGTTTCGCCAAGGCGCTTTTTCTTAGAAGGGGAAGAATGTCCGGTGCGCAAAGGCGCCGCTCGCGCAGCTTCCTCCCCGCCCATCGATCCTTCCTCATTCCCTTTCAAAGAAAATCTTCTGCTCCCTGACGCGAGCCGAAAGGCTGCAATTGCAGCGAACACCGCGAGGAACGGGAAAGCAGAGTACTTCGCTGACATCGCGAAGCCATAGAGCACGCTGCTGACGACGAGCCAGCGAAAATCCGGTCTCTTGTGTTTCGTGCCCGCCGCCGCATATTCCAGCGCGAGCGCCGCGGCCACGAGAAAGAACGTCACGAGGATGTCGCTCTGGACGAGGGAGCCGTGCCCGCGAAGCGTGGGCTCGGCGGCGACGAGCGCGGCGGCGGCGAGGCCCGCGGAGTCGCCCGCGAGGGCGCGCGCGAAGAGTCCGGTCACGAGGACGAGGCCTGCGAAGACGAAAGGCATCGGCGCCCGGCCGTCGCGCGTTTCGTCGATCTCCATCGCAGGCTTCTCGCGCGGGAGGAAGGCGCCGGCAAGCACTTTCATCAGGACGGGGTGCTCGAAGTTCGAGACCATGCCGGGCCCGTAGCGCCATTCGCGGGCGGCCGTGAGGTGCGCGGGCTCGTCCGAGGTCGTCCAGAGAGAGAAGCGCGCGCGTTCGGCGCCCAGGAGGGCGAGGAGGACGACGGCGGCGAGAGCCGCCGCGAACCGCGCACGGGACATTCGGCCGATTATGCGTGGACGCCCGGGGCTTCGTGGCCCGTGCGCGTGACCCACTCCGGGTAAGACCCGCCGTAGGCGCGCGGTGCCGCGGTGCCGCCCTCTCCGGTCAGCTCGAGGACGCGGTTCGCGAGGCCGCGCAGGAACGTGCGGTCGTGCGAGACGAAGAGCATCGTCCCTTCGAACTTCGAGAAGGCCCCGACGAGCATCTCCTTCGTGGCGAGATCGAGGTGGTTCGTGGGCTCGTCGAGGACGAGAAAATTCGGGGGATCGAAGAGCATACGCGCCAACACGAGGCGCGACTTCTCCCCTCCGGAGAGGAAGCGGACTTTCTTGTCCGCGTCGTCGCCGGAAAACTGGAACGCGCCGACGAGCGCGCGCAGGACCCCGAGGCCGGCGGCGGGGAAGTCCTTCTGGACCTGCTCGAGCACCGTCAGATCGGGGTCGAGGAGGTCGAGCGCCTGCTGGGAGAAATACCCGAGCTTCACGCTCGCGCCGAGGCGTACCGTGCCGCCGTCGGGCGGAAGAACGCCCACGACCATCTTCAGTAGCGTCGTCTTTCCGGCGCCGTTGACGCCCATGACGCACCAGCGTTCGCCGCGGCGGACGAGGAGATCGAAGCCTTCGTAGAGGCGTTTTCTTCCGTACCCCTTGGACACTTTTTCCAGGATCGCCACGTCGTCGCCGGAGCGCGGCGGCGGCGCGAAGTCGAAGCGCACGACGGCGCGCTTTTTCGGCAGCTCGATCGTCTCGATCTTCTCGAGCTTCTTGACGCGGCTCTGCACCTGGGCCGCCTTCGCGGCGTGCGTCTGGAAGCGCTCGATGAAGCGCTGCTCCTTCGCGAACATCGCCTGCTGCCGGGCGAAGGCGGCTTCCCGCTGCGTGTCGCGCTGGGCCCTCTCCCTCTCGTAGAAGTCGTAGTTGCCCGAGTACGTCACGAGCTCTCCGGCGTCGATCTCGACGATCTTCGAGACGACGCGGTTCATGAAGTCGCGGTCGTGGCAGGTCATGAGGAGCGAGCCCGGGTAGCCCTCGAGGTACTCCTCGAGCCAGATGATGGATTCGATGTCGAGGTGGTTCGTGGGCTCGTCCATGAGGAGGACGTCGGGCCTGCCGAGGAGGACCTTCGCCATCGCGACGCGCATCTTCCAGCCGCCGGACAGGGCGCCGACGTCGCCGTCGATGCGCTCGTCGTCGAAGCCGAGCCCGTGAAGCACCTCGCGGGCGCGCGCCTCCAGCTCGTAGCCGCCGCGAGTCTGGTATTCGGACTGTACGTCGCCGAACCGCGCCAGGACGCTCTCCGCCTCGTCGGCGCGCTCCGGATCCGCGAGCGCGTGCTCGAGGGCTATCAGCTCGTGGTGGAGGTCGCCGAGGCGGCCGCTGCCCGCGATCGCCTCGTCGAGAACGGGCCACCCCTCCATCTCGTCGATCTCCTGCCTGAAGTAGCCGATCGAGAGCTTTTTCGGCACGGACACGTCGCCGTCGTCGGCATGCTCCTCGCCCGTGATGAGCCGGAAGATCGTCGTCTTGCCGGCCCCGTTCGGGCCGACGAGACCGATCTTCTCCCCGGGGTTGAGCTGGAAGGATGCGTCGACGAAGAGGACCTGGCGGCCGTACTGCTTGTTGATGCCGGAAAGAGCGATCACGGGCGGCGCACGATAGCAGGACCGCGCCCGGGACCGATCATTCGATCATGGCGATGCGGCGTGCGTGGCGGCCGCCGCCGGCTCCCGGCTCGAACGGCGTCTCGAGGAAGATCCGGACGATCGCGAGCGCCGTCTCCGGGGGGATCATCCGTTCGCCGAGCGAGAGGACGTTCGCGTCGTTGTGCTCGCGGCAGGCCTTCGCGGTGGCCTCGTTCCAGCACAGCGCGCAGCGCACGCCCTTCGACCTTGTTCGCGACAATGGCCTCCCCGTTTCCCGAGCCGCCGAGGACGATGGCGCGCGCGCACTCGCCGCGCGCGACCGCCTCGGCGGCGGGCCGGACGAACACGGGGTAGTCCACCATGTCGGCCGAGAACGTGCCGCAGTCCTTGACCTCGTGGCCCATCTCGAGGAGCGTGCGTCTTGATTCTTCTCTTTGTAGGCGAAACCGGCGTGGTCGCAGCCGAGGGCGATCTTCATGGCCGGGAAGTCTACGTGGGCCCCGATTACGCGGCGAAGCCCGCTCAGGGCACGAGCGTCGCCGGAAAGTAGCTGCCGTCGTTCGTGCGGTTGTCGACGAGCGTCGCCCAGGCCGTCGCGGAGCCGCCGTCGAGGACGTCGACGAGAAGGGACGCCTGCTCGAGCGGCGACGTCGACATCTCGGCGAAGACGTCGTTCCATTGGAGCGCCTCGTTCGGGCCGAGCGCGAGCGTGCGGGTCGCGGCCACGTCGCCCGACGAGGTCAGCAGCGAGACGCGGAGCCTCGTCGTTTCGCCGCCCGTCTCGACGAAGCCGACGTTCGTGCGCTGGAGCGCGGAGCCCGAAAGGAACGTGAGGGCGAGGGTTCGCCCGGGAACGCCGACGCCCGCCCCGGAAACCGGGTCGATCGCGACCCCGTAGCTCCGGGCTCCGTCGAGCGTGTACGTGCGGCTCGAGGCGAGGATGGCGGCGCCGTTGAGCGCCGTGAGCCGGAGCGCTCCCGAGACGTCGGAGGCCGGAGCGAAGAGCTGGCCGAGGGCGTCGTCCAGGAAGCGCGTCTCGCCGCCCGCGAGACTGACGAGCACCGGGGAGAAAGCGCCGCCCGACGCCGGGAAGAAGGACACTTTCACGCGCGCCGGCGAAGGTCCCGTGTTCGCGATCTTCAGATCGGTCACGAAGCGCGCGCCGAAGCGCCCGTCGGCCCGCGCGACCGCGGGAAACAGGAGGTCGGTGCCCGCGACCGCCGCCCCGGAGAACGCCCCGTCGTTCGAGGAGTCGTCGACCGGCGTCGCGAAGGGAACCACGCGCCCCGCGCCGGAGACGACGCGAATCTCGAATCGGTCCGCGGCGTCGGGCGGGAGATTCACGGCCGCGTAGATGTCGTTCACCTGCAGGAGCCCCCCCGCCGGCACCGTCTCCGGAAGAACGGCGCGCACCGCGCCGTGCCCGTCCTTGACCACGATCTCGGCCGCCGCCTCCCGGCCCTCGACCTCGCTGAGCCCGATGTTCACGCGGAAGCCGGTGTCGCGGAACAGGGGCACGAGCGTGAGCGTCGTGCCCGCGCCGGCGGCCGCGGCGGGACGCGCCGCGGGAACCGAGAGACCGAAAGAACCTCCGCGCACCGCGGTCGTGGCGGTGCGGGAAACCGCGACGACGGATGCCGACGCGGTGAGGAAGAGCGGGCCGTAACCCGTCGTGCGAAACGTGTTGCCGAGGACGTCGTCGAGAGCGCGCGTCGTGAGGGGCGGCAGCGTCAACGACACGGTGCGCGACGGCCCGGCGTCCGCCGGCTGGAATCTCAGGGAGACCGACTGGGCATTCGCAGGATCGGTGTTGAAGAGCCTCAGGTCCGTGGTGAAGAACGCGCCGAGCTTGCCGATGGCGTGGGCGGAGGTCGGGATCAGCGCAGTCGCGTCCGCGAAAGGCGCATCGCGGGGCGGGGCTTCCGGCTCGACGAGGAGCGCCCACGAGACGAGGCGTCCGGCGCCCGCTCCCGGCATCGCGTCGAGCACGCGAAGCCGCCACGTGCCCGCGGCCGGCCGGCCGGCGAAGGTCGAGAGGGGCTCGAGAGGTGCGCGTGTGCGCCCGAAGACCTCGCGCAGCGCGTCACCGGGCCGGCCGCCCCGGTTCGTGAGCAGAATGCTCGTACCGTCCGGACCGCTCAGCGACACGATCAGCTGCGTCACGTCGGGATGGTCGATCGACAGGGCGATGGCCACCGAGGAGACGCGCCCCGTGAGCGCGGACACGGCCGCCTCGCAGACGAGCGTCCTCTCCCGTGCCGTCCGGAATCGCGGCGTCAGGGCAGGAGCCGATCGGAGTCGTGGCGCTCAGGGCGGCGGAAAGATCCAGGCGCGGCGCGATCCGGCCCGTGCGGTTGTCGAGTACGGGAACGCCGGTGGCGCGAAGGAGGTCGAAGGCGAGCGCGGGGTCGGCGAGCGGCCGCGCTTGTCGCGTGAGCAGGACGGCGGCGGTCGCGGCCGGCGCCGAGGCCGACGTGCCGGAGAAGATCGCCGTCCGGCTGCCGCCCTCCGCCGTCGTCGTCCATCCGACACCCGGTGCGAGCATCGAAAGGCCGGGGCCGGACGAGCTCGCGCACGGCACGATGTCGGGTCCGGACAGGGCGTCCTCGCAAGAGGGGGGCCCGTTCCAGGCCACTGCGCCCGAGGAGGCGGAATACACCATCCCCACGGCGGCTACGTTCGAGAAGCACGCCGGCCATGGCAGGCCGGCCGACTTGCCCTCGTTTCCCGAGGCGGCCACCGCGGCGAGGCCGGCCGAACGCACGGCGGCGAACGTGGCCGCGCCCGCGGGATCCTCCGCGTCGCAGAAGGCGCTGTGCGAGGAGTCGTCGGCGAGGCTGAGGTTGACGGCCTCGATGTTCCAGGCTTCGCGATTCGAAACGGCCCAATCCACCGCCCCGAGGACGTCGGATGCCCGTGCGCTGCGGCATCCGTCGCTTCCGCTGAAGACCTTCAGGACGACGAGACCGGCCTCCGGGGCGACGCCTTGCGGTCCCACGACGACTCCAGCCACCTCCGTGCCGTGCCCGTTGCAGTCGGCGAGATCCCCGTTGTCATCGGCGAAGTTCCAGCCGGGCCAGCCCGAGCCCGATGGCGGCTTCAGGTCTGGATGGGTAAGGTCGATTCCGCTGTCCACGATCGCGACGCTCCGACCCCGTCCCGTCACACCCAGGCCGAGCAGCCTGTCCGCGCCGATCTGCGCCGTTCCGATCTGCCCCGCGGGCCTGACGAGGCGGTCGAATCCGACGTGAAGGACGTCCGGGCGCGACGCGAGAGCGGCGACGTCGGCTGCCGTCGCCCAGCCCGCGACGACGGGCGCGTTCGCGAGACGGCGCGTGACGGAGAAAGAGAGGCGCTCGGCGCCCGTCCGGAGCGACACGACGACCGGAATCCGCGCCTGCCCCGCCCTCACGCGCCCCTCGACCTCCAGCGACACGACGGCCGCCCGCGCCGCGAGAGGCGCGAGGGCGAGTGCGACGGCCGCGGCGGATCGGGAAAGCGCTTGGACGTTCACCTTTGGAACACAGATTACGAAGGTCTGTCTGCAACTGGCGTGCCCGAAGTGATCGCAGCCGGTAAGATCTCACCGTGACGCGCTTTCCTCAACCCGTGGAGGTCACGGGCGGCGTTGCGGTCTTCGCCGATGCTCATCTCGGCCAGGTGGAACGGGATGCGGAGGATTTCCTGGAGGCTCTCGAGGCGGTGAGGAGACGCGGATTTGCCACGGCAGTCCTCCTGGGTGACATTTTTCATTACTTCATCGGCGATCCGAAGCTCGTGACACCTCTTCTCACGCGGACTCTGAGAGGCTTGCAGGGAGTTGCTTCGCGCGGGCTTTCGCTCCGGTACGTGGAGGGGAACCGCGATTTTTTCGTCGCCGGATCGCCTTACGCGACACCGTTTGACTCCTGGGCGCTGACGGACGGCCTCCGCGTCGGGGAGACGCGTTACGCGTTCGTCCACGGGGATCGCGTGAACACGGCCGATCTCCCGTACCGGTTCTGGCGCATGGTCTCGAAGAACCCGGTCGCGCGTGCCGCGCTGAGTGCGATCCCCGGGCCCCTGGCGCGTGCGATCGTCGAGCGAACCGAGGCGCGGCTCTATCGCTCCAACTTCAAGCACAAAGCGAAGCTCCCCGAGGCGGCGCTTCTCGCGGAGGGCCGCGCGGCGCGCCACGCGGGATACGACGCGCTCCTCGTCGGCCACTTTCACGTCGCGCGGACGCTGAGGGACGAGGGGGCCGTCACGCACGTCCTGCCGGCGTGGCTCGAGGAGAGAAAACACGCCGAGATCGCGCCGGACGGCAGGCTCACGATCGTCGAGGAGGAAACCGCCCCTCGCGCGGCGCGACGCGGTTTCGGGGCGCTCGAGACGGGCGTCGCGGCCTCGGCGACCGCCGTGCGCTCTTGAGCGCCCCGCGCCCGCTTCCGCGGGGGCGCCTTGCCGGAAGTCTCCGAATTCCGGGCAGCAAGAGCCTCACGAACCGCGCGCTCGTCGCCGCGGCGCTCGCGGAAGGGGAGAGCGAATTGCTCAACCCGCTGGATTCCACCGACACCCGTGCGCTCGCGGCGGCGCTTCGGCGACTCGGAGCCGGGATTTTCTTTGAAGGTGTGAGTTGGCGGGTCGTCGGGCCGATCGGCTCGAGCGGTCACTCGAACGCGGAAATTCGCATCGACGTCGCGGACGCGGGGACGCCCGCGCGCTTCCTTGCGGCGCTGCTGCCGGCGATTCCCGGCCGTTACGTTCTGGACGGCACGCCTCGCCTGCGCGAGCGCCCCATGAACCCCCTTTTCGAAGCAATCCGAGCCCTGGGTGGAGACGTGACGTGTCTCGCGCGAGAGGGGTTCCTCCCCGCCGCGATCCGCGGCGGCTCGCTGCACGGCGGGCGCGTGAGTATCCGCGGCGACGTCTCCTCGCAGTTCCTCTCGGCGCTCATGCTCGTTTCGCCCGTGGTAACGGGCGGGATCGAGCTCGATGTCGAAGGGCCGCTTTCGTCGGAGTCCTATCTCGCGCTGACGCGGCGCGTCCTCGACGGTTTCGGAGCCGTTCCGGGCGAAGGCTACCGGCCGGCGCGCTTCCGCGTGAGCGGCGACGACTCGGCCGCCTGTTTTCCGATCGCGGGAGCGATCGTCTCCGGGGGACGCGTGACGCTGCGCGGCCTCGCTCGCGAGTCGGAACAGCCCGACGCGGCCTTCCGGGCGTGGGCGGCCGGCGCGGGCGGAACGCTCGAATGGAAGGGAGCGCCGGAGGGCGAGGAGGCGCTCACGGTCACGGGACCCGAAGGCGGCGCTCGCGCGCTTCTTCCCGTCGACGCGGACGTCGACTCCGCGCCCGATGCCGCACTCCCGCTCGCGGTGCTCGTCGCGTTCGCCGGCGGCACGTCGCGCCTCTCGGGCGTCGCGCGCCTGCGCGAGAAGGAATCCGACCGGCTCGCGGCCGCGCTCGATCTCCTCACGCGCGCGGGCGCGACGGCGCGGGAGGAGAGAGACAGACACGGCCCCGTCCTCGTCGTGGACGGCGCGACGGGATTCCCGCGAGCGGCGGCGTTCGTGGCGCACGGCGATCACCGCGTCGCGATGTCGGCCGCCGTTCTCGCGCTCGCGTTGCCCGCGGGATCGACGCTGGACGACCCTCGCGTTGTCGCGAAATCGTGGCCGGGATTCTGGGAGGCGTGGGAGGCTCTTTGCGGGTAATGCGCCGTCAGACGAGCGCGCCGAAGCTGACGGCCGCGATGCCGCGGCCGGCGAGCGCAGCCGCGATCGCGCCCGATTCCAGGGCTTCGGACTCCTCGCGCCACGCGTATCCCCAATGGTAGCGGGCGCGCGTCACGTCGTCTTCGTCGCCGGAGTGGAGGGCGACCTCGTAGTCGCCCTCGGGCAGATCCGCGACGGCGCGTTGGAAGCGCGCGGCCGTCATGTGGCCAGCTTCGGCGAGACCCAGGACTCGGGGCGGCTCGGAAAGCCCCGCTTTTTCCAGGAGGCGCCGGCCGCGGCCGCCGAGACGCGCGAGTAGCCCGGCGCGGAGGCGCGCGGCGAGCGGCGCATCGGGCGGCGCCGGCGGGTCGTCGGCCCGGGGAGCGCGCACGAATGGCACCTTGAAGCGGCGCGCAAGCGCCACGGCGACGGGAAAGAGCTGCGGCGTGAGATGCAGGTTCTGGTGGGAGTCGAGATGCGTGACGGTGAGTCCGGCGCCGGCGGCTCGCACGATCTGAGCTTCCCACTCCCGCTCCACCTCGACGACGCGGATCCGGCCGGCCGCGAGCGCGGCGAGAACAGGGAGCCAATGCGGCCGGAAGACGGGGCCAGAGAGGAGCGACGGGATGTCGCGCGGCGCGCACACGGGTCGCTCGCCGCCGGTCAGGCAGAGGTGGACGCCGCTCTCGGAGAGCCCCGCGTGGCGGAGGTCCGAGACCGCCGCCTCGAAAGAGACGCCGTTCGCGAGGAGACTCGTGTCCGTGAGGAGGCCTTTCGCGCGCAGCACGGCAATCCGGCGCGCATGCGCCGGAGCGAGGCCGAAGTCGTCCGCGTTCAGGACGAGCCGCGTCAACGCTTCGCCCGGCGGTCCGCCCGGATTTCGGGCGCGAGGAGCGCCATCTCGCGCAGGATCGTGAGCACCGTGCGCGCGGACGAGAGCGTCGAAAGCCCGCGCGTGCGGGGGAAGTAGTCGAGGCCCACCTGCTGGATCACGGCGCCGCGCGCCACGCATCGCCCGAGAAGCTCGGCGTCGATGAAGGACCCTTCGCTCTTGAGGGTCAGGGCGTCGAGGAGGTCTCGCCGGACGAGCTTGCACGAGAAGTTCACGTCGCGCAGCACGGTTCCCAGGACCAGATGCACGAGGCCGTTGTAGACGAACGAATAGAGCGAGCGCAGGACTCCCTCCCCCGTGCGGTCCAGCCGGTACGCGGAAACGACGTCCGCGCCCGTGATCTCGGCGGCGCGGAAGAGGCGGCCGGTCTCCGCGAGGTCCCAGGGCAGGTCGCAGTCGCTGTAGAGGATCCAGTCGCGCCGCGCGGCCGCAAAGCCGGTCCTTAGCGCGCCCCCGAGACCCCGGTTCGACGCGTGCGCGAGCACCCGCAGCCGGGGCTCCGCTTCGGCGCGCGCCTGGGCGAGCGACAGCGTCGCGTCCGAGGAGCCGTCGTCCACGAGCACGATCTCCCAGTCGTCGGCATGCTCCTCGAGAGCCGGAATCGCGACGTCGAGGAGGCGCGAGACGCTCCGCTCCTCGTTGAACATCGGAACGACGAGAGACACGGAGCGGAGAGGACGCGCCGCGGCCGGCGGGCTCGAGCCGGTCTCTCTCGGTGTCACGGCCGGAAGCATACCCGCGCGTCTACGAGACGAAGTGCCAGTTCACGAAATACGCGGCATGGAGGAGGAGCAGCGCGAAAGAGAGCGCGAGCGCCGCCCCGCGCAGGATGGGCCGGTGTTTCGAGCAGCTCGAAGAGCAGGATGTGTCCCGGGAAGATCGTCGAGGTATAGCGCGGCACGCCGGCCGTCGTCCCCGTGAGGACCGACAGGCCGAGGACTCCCAGGGTCCACGCCGCGTCGGAGAAGCGCCGCCTCCGGGCTTGCACGACGGCGAGGACGGCGAAGAGAGCGAAGTGTGCGAACGGCGCGAGCGCGCCCGGATGCCGGAAGAAGTGCCCGCTCGAGAAGAGCTCGAGCGGCTCCTTCAGGAACGCGACGACGCCGGCCGCGGGGCTCGACGAGCGGTGCGCCCAGGCACCCATCGAGCGGAAGAAGAGACCGGGCTCTCCCTTCCACCATCCGATCCCGAAGACGTACGCGAGAACGCCCGCGAGCGGCGCGACGGCGAGGGCGGCGGACATCGGCAAGCTTCTTCCGGGCGCCGGGGCGGAGCGCCCACGCGAGCGCGAGCGCGGGGCCGACGGCGGCGGCCGGCGCGCGGGCAAGGCCGAGCAAAAAGCCGACGAGGATCGCCGCCAGAGGGCGCTCCCTCCGGATCAGCCGGAAGGCGAGGAGCACCAGCAGGAGGAAGAGCGATTCGGTGTACGCGGCCGCGAAGAAGAACGCCACGGGATAGAAGAGAAGAAACGGCAGGGGCCCCCGCGCGCGCTCCGGCCCGAGGCGCGCGCGGCACTCCTCGCCGAAAAGAGGCAGCGCGAAGACGAACGCGATCCACGAGACGGCGGTGAGCGCCCACAGAGGGTCGAGTCCCGTGAGGAGGTGCAGCCCGCGCGCGAGCATCGGATAGAGAGGGAAGAAAGCATGCGCCGACTCCGACCCCACCGGCGGAGGCGGGCCGTACCCGTCGCGGGCGATGCTGCCGTACCAGGCCGAGTCGTAGCGCGCGAAGTACGGGGCGCCCGAGTTCGCCGCCTCGCCCCACGGCGAGGGGCGCGCGAGAGGCAGAACGTGGACGGCGAAAGCGGCCCAGAGGTGGAGAAGGGCGAGCCACGCGAGCGCGAGCGCGGCGAGGCGCCGGTTCCCGGCGCCTCGAAACGGCCACGGAAAGGCGGCGGAGGATTCGTCGGCGCTCGTGCCTGTAGTCTACGGGCGAAGGTGGAGAGGCACATCGAGACGACAGCGGAGGGTCTCCTCGCGCTGGGACGCGGCGAATCGGCGGCTCTCCGGAAGGGCGCGGCCGCGCTCACGCTTCCGGAGCGCGCCCACCTCGCCCTGCGGTTTCGAAGCGCGCCCTGGGCGAAGGTCGCTGGGTGTCCTCGAGTCGGGCGGCGCGCTCGTGGACTTCGGGTGCGGGCCGGGTCTCCTCGCTCATCTCCTCGTCCCGCGCCGGCTTCTCGGGCACGTATCTCGGTCTCGATCCGGATCCGCGCAAGATCGACCGCGCGCGCCGCTGGCTTCCGGAAACCGCGGCGCGGAGGTTTCAGGTGGGCGGTGTGGACGAAGCCTCTCCGGGTGCGTTCTCGCAGGCGGCCCTGATCGACGTCCTGTACCTCGTGCCGCCGGGCGAAAGAGCCGGCTTCGTCTCGGGGGCCGTCCGCGCTCTCTCGCCGGGCGGGCGCTTCGTGGCGCTGACGAGCGGAGGAGGGCCGCGCTGGAAGCGCGGGCTGGACGCCGCGCAGGAGCGCCTCGCCGTCGGCCTCGGAATCACGCGGGGCGCTGCGGTCGCCACGTGCGATGGAAAAGAGGTCGCGGATCTCCTGTTTCGCGCGGGCCTCGAGCGTGTCGGGATCGCCGACGTCGGCCGCGGCTACCTCCACGGCTTCGAGCTCGTGACGGCGCGGCGCCCCTCCGCTTGACGCGGCGCGTCTTTTCGGAAATCGTCAGGGGTAAGACAGCCTGGCAACCGCGCTCGGCGGGAGGACGGACAGTGCCCTCGAAGGCGCTCCGGCAGTGGACGATTCCCCGCCGCGATCTCGCGGCGGGCGGGTCGGCGCTCGTGCGGCTCGCGCACCCGCTGCTGCCCGCTTTCGCCTCGGCTCGACCAGGCGCGAGAGGCCTCGTGCTCGGCGTCGAGGGCGCGGCCCCCGTCCCGCTCGCGCGGCTCGAAGCGCCCGCGCGCCGCGCCTATCTCGTAAGGCTCGGTTCGCTCGCCGGATTCCTGTCGTTTCACGGTCTCGGCCTCGCTCCCGAGGACCTCTCTCTCCTGGGTGCGCGCGACGGGGATGCGGAGCGGCCTGCTCTCGGCGCCCCTCCGGTCGCCGCGTGGCGCGCGGTGTCGCCCGCTCTCGCGGTCGCGGCCGCCGCCGTGCGGCTCGGCGGCGGGGACGCCGGCGGCGAAGACCCCGAGTCGCTGCGTCGTGCCGTCGAGATCGCCCTCGACGGCGCGCTGCCGCGCGACGTCGCGGAAGACGTCGTCACGGCTCTCCGGGCGGCCGATGCGCGCGGACGACCCGAGGGCCTCGTCTCCGAGCTGGCGAAGCGGGGAGGCGTGGGCCGCGCCGTTTCGCGGGACCTCCTCGGCCTCGCCTTTCCCGCCGCGTTCGCGACGGGCGATGCCGGGTCCGGTCCGGCGACGGCAGTGGGGACCGCCGCTCTCTGGCTCGCCAGGGGCGCGGCGCGCCGGGACGAGCCGCCGGCATTCGTGGAGTGCGCGGCGGGCTCCGCGCTGGACGAAGGAGGCGCCCTCCGGCGGCTCGCGTGCGCCCTCGGAGACGACCCGCGCGCGGCCGTCCTGCGCGCTCTCGCGGACGGATCAAAGGCCCCGCGCCCGGCCGACGGGCCCGCCGCTCGCCCTCGTGGCGATCTCACTCGAACGTTGGGACGGCCGTTCGCGCCGCGCGTTCGAGAAGGATCTCTCCGGCCTCGGCTTCCACCTCTTCTCCACGAGGGCCGCCCGGCTCGAGCCCTGGGAGGACGCGCCGCTCCTCTCCTTCCGCCTGCGTCCCGGGGACGCGGCCTCTCTCCTCTGGCTGCCGTTCGCGTCCGTGCACGATGCCGTGGCGGCCTGGCGCGAGGCGGAGGAAACGGCGGGAGAGGCGCCGGGGTCGACCGATGCGGGACGCGTCCTCGAAGTCGCGCGGGAGCTCGGGGCGCGGTTCGACCCGGAGGAAGGGCGCGTCGCGCCGGCGCACGCGCGCCCCGCGCCATCACGGCGGCCCGGGCCCGTTCTCGAGGCCGCTGCGCTTCTCGCCGCGGGGTTCGGGGCCAGCGAGGCCGCCGCGGCCGCGGGAGTCGCCGTGGAGATCGCGAAGGAAACGCTCGCGAGTGCGGTGGAGCAGGGGGTCCTCGTGCCCGCCCCGGAAGGTGGTCATGGGTATCGGGACGACGACGAGCGCCGCCGGATCGCCTCGCGCGTGCCGGCGTCCGCGCGGCGCGACGCCGTGGCCCGACTCGAGGCCTCGGGCGCCGCCGGAGCACGGTTCGCGATCGCCGCTCTCGCCCGCGGCAGCGCGCCCGACCTCGCGGCGGCGAGGGCCGCTCTCGATGCGGCGGCGGCGGAGGGGGACGTCGTCGTGGCGGCCGAGATCCTCGCGCGGGCGCCACGGAAGGTCCCCGATTTCGGCCGGCCGCTCGCCGCCGTGCGGATTCTGCAGGCCGCCGGAAGGCCGAAGGCCGCGCGGGAAGCGGCGCGCCGGATCCCGGAGGGGGCTTCGTGCAGCGTCCCGCTCGACGAGAGGCTCGCGACGGCCCGCGCGCTGGTTTCTCTTCGCGAGGAGGAGCGCGCGCTCGCGCTCTGCCCCGGAGGAACGCCCGCCGAAGACGTCGCGCGCGCATGGGTCCTCGTGGCCTTCCGCCGCGACGGGGCGGCCCGGCGGGTGCTCGCACGCGCGTCGAAACATCTTGCGGTGGCGCCGGCGGCGCTGCGTCTCAAGGAAAGACTCCTCGCCGCGGAGCTTCACGAGCGGGCCCACGACTATGTCGCAGCGGCCGCCGCGCTCGCCGAGGCGGAAAGCCTCCTGCCGGGCGTGAAAGAGCTCGACCTCGCCCGCGAGCTCGCGCGCACGGCCGGATACCTCGCGAACGACCTCGGCCGGACGGACGAGGCGATCGCGCTGTTCCGCCGCGCGGAGACGCTCTCCTCGAGCGGTCTCGAGCGGGCGGACGCGGCCTACGACGTCGCGCACGCGGCTCTCGACGGCGGTCGCCTCGACGTCGCGGCGCGCGAGCTGGACGCCGCGCTCGGCCTGTACGCGGCCGGCCGGCACGAAGAGCGCTACCTCTCGGCGCTCGGCAATCGCATCGACCTCCTCCTCAGGTCCGGCGATTTCTCCGCCGCGCGTGCCGTTCTCGGGCGGGTCCTCCTGCACGAGCGGGCGAGCGGGCGAGACCACCAGATCCTCTTCGCGATCCCGAGCCTGCAGGAGCTCGCGCTTCTAGACGGGGACGATGACGAGGCCGCGGCGGCGTTCCGGGAGGCGGAGGAGCGCGGGGCGGCGGACGCGTCACACCCGGCCTGGCGGGAGATTCTCCTCTTCGAAGCCGAGCGCCTCCTCGCGGCGCAGGATCCCGAGGCGGCGCTCGCGCTTCTCGCGCGGGCGGGGGAGATTCCGGACAACCGCTCCCGCACGGAGGGGCGCCGCCTGCGCCTTTGGGCCTCCGCCTCGCGCGACGCGGGACGGGCTCTCCGGGAGCGGCTCCCCGCGTCGGGCGGCGACGAGCTCGCCCTTCTCGCAGCGGAGGCGGCGCTCGCCTCGGGCCGGGAGCCTCCCGACGCCGCGAGCGCGGCGCTCGAGCGCGTCGCTTCCTCGGGCGCGGGCCGGGGGATCGCCGTCCGCCGCGTCCTCGAGTGGCGCGGCCGTTTCCCGTCCGTCTTCGCCACGTCGGCGGCCGGGCCCCTCGTGCGGCTCGCGCGCCGCCTCGCCGCGCGGGCGGGCCTTGCGCGCGCGGAGCAATGCTTCACCCGGCTGCTCGAGCACGGGGTGCCGGCCGAGGCCCATCGGCCCCCGACGCCGGTCGCTTCTTCGATCGTGGCGGAAGACCCCGCCATGCGTGAGGTCTTCGAGAAGGCGTCCCGCGTCGCGCGGTCGACGATCTCGGTGCTCCTCCTCGGCGAGAGCGGAACGGGCAAGGAGATCGTGGCCCACGAGCTCCACCGGCTCTCGGCGCGGCGCGGGCCGTTCGTCGCGGTGAACGTCGCCGCTCTTCCGGGGACGCTCGCGGAAGCGGAGCTGTTCGGCCACGCCCGGGGGGCCTTCACGGGAGCGGATCGGGACCGAAAAGGGCTGGTCGAGGAGTCCTCGGGCGGCACGCTCTTTCTCGACGAGATCGGAGACCTTCCGTTCGCGCTCCAGGGCAAGCTCCTGCGCGTTCTTCAGGAGAGCGAAGTGCGGCGGCTGGGCGAGACCGCGGTGAGGCGCGTGGATCTGCGCGTGGTCGCGGCGACGCATCGGCCGCTGAAAGAGATGGCCGAGGCGGCCTCGTTCCGGGCCGATCTGTACTTCCGCCTCGCCGGCCTCGAGCTGGAGCTGCCGCCGCTCCGCGAGCGCCCGCGCGACCTCGTCCGGTTCGTGGACATGGGCCTTCGCTCCCGCGCGACGCTGACGCGCGAGGCGTCGTCCGCCCTCAGGGCGTGGCCCTGGCCGGGCAACGTGCGCGAGCTCCTCGCCGCGCTCGAGGCGGCGGTCGCGCTCGCGCCCGGGCGCGTCGTCTCACTCGAGCACCTTCCGCGCGCCCTGCGCGAGAGAAGCGCGGGGAAGCCTGCCGCGCGGTCCTACCGGGACGCGGTGAATGCCGCACGCGTCGAGGCCATCGAGAACGCCCTCTTCGAGACGAAAGGGAACCGGACGCGCGCCGCGCGCCAGCTCGGGATCTCGCGCCAGTCGCTGCTCTACGAGATGAAGAAGCTCCGGATCGGAGCGGCTTGTCCCCGACCTCAGGCTCGGTAAACCGCGAGGAGCGGCCCATGACTGAGAATCTGCTGGGCACAAGGATCGGGCACTTCCGGATCGTGGACATGATCGCCGCGGGAGGAATGGGCGAGGTCTCGCGTGCACCCGACGTTGTCGTCGACACGACGAGTGCGGCGTCCCTTGTATCGGCAGGAGCGCCCCGCGCCGTCACCACGACTCCGGATCTGTGTCGTCCCAAGCGGGAGCAGAGTCCGGATGGACGTGCCGAGTCGTTCAGACCATCGCCGTGTCTCTGGACGGGCAGCGCCCAGCCTTCTCGTTGACAAGCCAGGCGGCGACTCTGCAGACGGTAGTCGGAAGTCCAAACGGCAACGGCTTCACCCTTTGGGGCGATTTCTATCCCGGCTGGGCGACAAGTACGCTCGTCCAGCACATTGGAGGACGCTACATCTCCTACAACGTCCACCAGGCCCTCGTGTCAGCATCTGACGTCACCACGCTGCCGACGGACTCGCTTCAGTACAACAACCTCTCAGGCCGCACCGAAACCACGACGTGGCCGGGTGGAAACTTCGGGACCCTGGCCGGGAACTACATCCTCTACAAGTCCGGCGCGGACGTCCGGGTCATCGACGCGTCCAATCCGGGGCCTGCCGGAAACATCACGGCCCTTTATCCACAGACGCTGATCACGAGCGCCGATTTTGGTGGCCGCTCGATCTCGGCCTACTCCGCGGCCATCGATCCCACAGATCCGACGAAGCTCTGGGTCCTCGCGGAACTCAACAGGCAGACTGGCGAGAACTCGCCCAGCTACGGGCTCATCTCCGTCACGAGCAGTCTCGTGAAGGTTGCAGCCGGCCCGGTCTGGCGTGTCCCGTCGCACGGCGGGCGAGGTGTGGGCGAACGTGGGGGTGGCCTCAGCGCTCGTCGAGAACAACGGCGACCTCTTCGTCCTCATGTGGGCCAAGCGCACGCAGCCGACGGTCCAGTTCCTCCTCTACTCGACGACCGCGGGCGCGTGGATGAGCGTGCCTCCGCGGCTCCTTCCCCGTGAGCGGGACGCGGTTCGCCCTTCCTGGCTCGATGGCGGGCTTCGGGGTCGCGGGCACCAGTTCCGTCTACGCGTACGTGCCCACGACGGCGTCGGCGTACGTGATTCCGATGTCCTGCGTTTCCATAAACGCGCCCGCGGTGGCTTCCATGAGCGTCGTGAACCAGGCGACGGGCGCGGCGCTCGCCAACGGCGACACCGTGTTTCTGGGCGACCAGGTGACGATCACTCCGTCCGTCAACCCGTCGCCGGCGAGCCAGCCGCTGGTGGGTTCCCTGACGGGACCCGCTTTTTGAGCTTGATCCCAACGGGGACGCATTCGAAGCTGTCAACGTTGCCGTTAACGTTCCGTTCGAGGTGAACGTGTGGCTCGGATTCTGCGAGACGGAACTTTCATTGTCTCCGAACGCCCATAACCAACCACCCTCTCCCGTACAACACCAAGGGCACTTACGCCTATTCTCTGGCGGCAAAGTACTTTGTCGATCAGACTTTCACCACGACCGCGACTGGGTCGTACACCATCACCGACTTCGCGCCGGCCTTCACCTTGAACGGCAGCGCAACCGGCCCGATCACGGCGATCATCAACCAGAGCTTGAACGTGGTGAACAGCTCGCAGCATGGCGCGGGGATCTCGGCGACCTACCAGTACAACCTTTGCCTCTTGCCCTGCGGCGCGGACAACTACCAGACCTGGTCCGCGATGGCCAACCCGCCGTCGTCCGGCTCGCCTCCCACGTCGGCGACGATTCCGATTCCGGCGGCCGCGGGGAGCTACGCCCTCAAGCTCAAGGTGAACTACACGGGCGGGCCCGCGTACTGGCCGGATCCGGCCAACGTCACCTACTTTCCTTTGACCGTGGTCGCCGTGACCCCGCTTGTCGTGACAGTCTCCGTGAGTCCCACGAGCGCACCGGTCGGCCAGAACGTGACGTTCTCGTGCAACGCGAGCGGCGGCCTCCAGCCCTATTCTTATCAGTGGCGATCCCCCAATCTCATTCGTCATCCCCGGCGCAACGCGGCCCGACCTACCACGACGACGTCCTCCGCCGCGGGAGGCAGTCGACGGCCTACTGCTACGTCACGGACAGCCAGCCGACTCCCGCGACGAGCAGCGCGAGCGCCACGGCCACGTTCACCGGAGGCGGCCGCGTTCGCCTCGTTTCGGTGAACGTTTCGGCGAGCACGAACAACACCATCATCGGGACCACGGTCGATTTCACGTGCACCGCTAGCGGCGGCGGTGGCGGGCCCTTTTCCTACGTATGGTTCGACGCAGTCTCAGGGACGGGACAAAACGTTTCTCAGAGCTTCATGTCTCCGGGAATCTACGTTGCTGGCTGCGCGGCCACGGACTTCGCCACGGGAGCCTTCGGGCTCGGCTCGACGACCGTTACCGTGAGCTCCCCACCGGGATCGGGGCCTCTTTCGCTCTTCGTGCTCAACCCTTGTCGCGTACTCGACACGCGAAATCCTCCGGGTCCGCTTGCCGGTCCGGCCATCCAGCCGGCTGGCACGGCTGACCGCGCATTTGGCGTGACCTCTTTCTGTGGAATCCCGCTCGACGCCACGGCGATCTCCGTGAACGTGACCGTGACGAACGTCTCCGCGCCGGGAGTCGTGTCGATTTACCGAGGCGGCGGCCAGCCGACGGGCACGAACACAATCGCCTTTGTCGCGGGACGAACTCGGGCAAACAACGCGATTCTTCAGCTCGCATTGGACGGGGCGGGCACGATCAGGGTACAGAGCAGTTCTCCTGGCACCCTTGATCTCGTCATCGACGTCAACGGCTTCTTCCGCTGACGACGGCGCCTGTCGTAACGAGAAATTTCTCAGAGGACTCCTGTCCCGCGTTGACGACGCTTGAGGCACTTACGACCCTCCGAGTCTGTCTCAAGGAAGTCATCGTTTACCGCAGACATGACCCCGGCCGCGTGCGTCCTTGGCGAATGAAGAAAATCCGGATCGGCCGCCGCACGCCGGACGCTAGACTCCGCGCGTGTCTCTCCGCCGACGTCTTCTTCTCGCGCTCCTCGCGCTGCTCCCGTTCCTGAACGCGCTTCCGTACGACTTCACGTACGACGACAAGCTCATCATCCGCGACAACGAGCGCATCGCGACCCCGGCGAAGGTGGGCGAGGTCTTCACGACGCAGTACTTCGGCGGGTCGCTCACCTCGGCGCAGAACTACCGTCCCGTCCTGCTCCTGACGTACGCGGTGCAGGAGTGGATTCACGGGAACCGGCCGTGGCTGTTCCGGGCCGTGAACCTCGCGCTGCACGCGGCCGTCACCGTGACGTTCGCGTCCTGGCTCGTCGCGCTCGGCTTCGCGCGTGGGGGAGGCCTCCGCCGCGGCCGCGCTCTTTGCGGTCGCCACGATCCACGTCGAGGCCGTGACGTCCCTCGTCGGGCGGGCCGAGCTCCTCGCCGCCTGGTGCGTCTTCGCCGTGGCTCTCCTCTGGCTGAGGGCGACGCGCGAAGGCCGCCTCGCGGGGCGCCCTTACGCGGCGGCGCTCGGCGTCTTTCTCCTTTCCGTCTTCGTCAAGGAGAACGCCGTCGTGGCGCCCGGCGTCATCCTTCTCGGCGAGCTGTTCCGGGGCGGCCGGGGCCGGTCGCCCCGCGAGGCGTGGCGGGGAATTCCGCCGTCCGCGAGGTGGGGCCTCGCGGGCTTCGCCGTTCCGCTCGCCGCCCTTTTCGCCGTCCGATTCGTCGTCATCAAGGGATTTCTCATCTCGAAGGAAGCGGGCATTTTCGAGCTCGAGAATCCGCTCGTCGTGATGTCCTTTCCGGTCCGCGCGGTGAACGCGCTGAGCCTCGCGCTTCGCTATCTCGGGAAGACCTTCCTGCCGATCCATCTCTCCGCCGACCACTCGGCGTACGCGCTGCCCCTCGTCCGCTCGCTGCGCGAGCCCGGCGGCGTGGCCGGGTCTCGCCGGGGCCCTCGTGGCCGCGATCCTCGCGCTCGCGCTCTGGAAGAGACGGCCTCTCGCGGCTTTCGGACTGTGCTTCTTTTCGGGCACGCTTTTTCCCGCCTCGAACGTGCCGTTCGTGATCGGCACGATCTTCGCGGAGCGGCTCGCGTACCTTCCGTCCGCGGGCCTCTTCTGTCTCGCGGTGGGCCTCCTCGCGGCGCCCGCGCGCGAGGTCCCGCGGCCTTCGCGGCCCTGGCGCGAGTCGCTCCTTCTCGCCGTCGTCGTCGCGTACGCGGCCGCGACGGTCGTGCGCAACCGCGTCTGGAAGGACGACGTGACGCTCTACGCCGACATGGTCGCGAAGGTCCCGCGCTCGGCGAAGGCCCACTACAACGTGGCCTGGGACGCGCAGCGCGAGAGCCGCCGCGCCGACGGCCGTGACGCATCTGCGCGAGGCCGTCGCGATCTATCCGGGCTACTACGACGCGTGGGCGCTCCTCGGCAAGCAGCTCTGGGACGAGAAGAAATGGGACGAGGCGATCGCGTGCTATCGCAAGTCCGTGGAGATCTTCCCGTCCTACGAGAACGGGAACTGGGGTCTCGCGAAGACGCTGGAGGAATCCGGGCGCATCGAGGAAGCCCGCAAGGCGTTCGAGGTCGGCGAACGGAGCGCTTTCCCGATTCGTATCCCGTCGCGTATCACCGCGCGGCCTTCCTGGAGGAGCACGGGACGCTCGAGGACGCCGAGGACGCCTGGGACGACGCGGTCGAGAACGGCGACGGCGCCGTCGCGGCGCGCCTCGCGCACGCGCGTGTCCTCCGGAAGCTCGGGCGCGAGGAGGAAGCCTGGGACGAGGCGCGCTGGGCGCTCGTGAACGATCCCGCGAACGGCGAGGCCCGGCGGTTTCTCGCGGAAGGCTACGAGCGCGCCGGGCGGACGATTGCCGCCGGCGCGGAGTGGACGCGCGCCGTGCGCGCGAATCCGCCGGATCAGATCCTCGCCTCCGAGCTCCTCGAATATGCCGTGCGCCACCCGGAACGCGCTTTCGGGCGCGCTCTGCGTGCCCGGCATCCGGCGCAGCATTCCGAAGCCCGACGAGCGCCTCGCGAAGGCGCTCGCGGCGGTTACGGCGACGGCGGGCTGAGCTCGCCGCGCGCGGCCTCTTCCCGATCGCCTTCCGTCGCCGGGCCGCGGCGAGCTTCGCGCGGTGGCGGCGGATCAGGTTCACGAGAACCACGTACGTGAGCGCCCCGACGAGCACGGAGAGAAAGAACATGCCGACCGACCATCTGGAGGCCGATGGCCTTCATCGTCGGACCTGCCGTGGTCCAGAACGAGCGCCGGAACACCTCGTGCCAGGGCAGATGCGCGATCGCTTCGCGCCGCGCCCGGAGCAGGAAACGTCCGATCGGGATCGCCACCGCTGCGACCGCCGGAAGCGTCAACGGGTTCACGACGAGGGTCCCGAGGAGCACGTCGACCTTGTTGAGCCTGAGGATCAGGGCGAGCAGGAGCGCGATGATCCAGTGAAGCCCGAAGAGTGGCGTGAAGGAGATCGCGACGCCGATCGCGAACGACGCCGCGACGACCTCGGGCGGCGAGTCGCTCCCGAGCATGTGGAGAAACCTCTGCTTGAAGCCTCTCAGGCCGCAAAGTGGTCGAAACCCGCATCGGCAAGAGGCGCCCTTCGGCCGTCGCGCACGAGGCGGACGCCGGCGCCGTCGTCGATCAGACCGATGCGCCGGAGGGCGAACCGGCCGGAGAGAGCCTCGAGCGCGGCGAGCCTGCGCCGCGGCACCGTGAAGAGCAGCCCGAAGTCTTCGCCTCCATAGAGAGCCGTGGTGAGCGGGTCGAGGCCGAGCACGCCGGCGAGATTGGAAAGGGCGGAGTCGGCGGGCAGAAGGGAGGCCTCGACCGTCGCGCCCACGTCCGAGGCGCGGCAGATTCGATACAGGTCGCGCACGAGACCGTCCGAGACGTCGAGGGCGGCCGAGGCGAGCCCCCCGGCGGCGAGCGCGGCGCCGAGCTCGAGCTGCGGGCGCGGATCGATCTGATGGCGGATCAGCCGCGCCTTCTCGGGCGCGCGCGGCGCCGGGACGCGCCTCCCGTTCGGGTCGAGAACGTCCTTCTCCGCCGAAAGACGGTAGCCGGCCTCGAGCAGTTTCAGACCGGCGGCCGCCGCGCCGAGCGTTCCGGAGACGTAGAGCGCGTCTCCCGGCTCGGCGCCGGAGCGCAGGAGAGGCTTCTCCGGCGCCTGCCCGAAAGCCGTCACGGTGACGAAGATCTTCTCGGACGCCGACAGGTCCCCGCCGACCACGGCCACGCCGTGCTCCGCAGCCGCCTCGCGCACCCCCGAGAGGAGCGCGTCGAGCCACTCCGGGCGCGTCTTCTTCGGAAGTCCGAGGGCGAGGACGGCCCAGAGGGGTGTCGCCCCCACGGCGGCGAGGTCGGACAGATTCACGTTGATCGCCTTGCGCCCCAGCCGGCGCGGGTCGGCGTCCCGGCGGAAGTCGTGATCCTCGAGGAGCACGTCCGTCGTCACCGCGAGGCGCGAGGGCGCCGCGACGATCGCGGCGTCGTCGCCGATGCCCGTCTTCACGTCGCGCCGGCGCGTCGCGAAGGCCGACACGAGGCGCTGGACGATCGCGTCCTCGGGCGGCAGTCGCGGTTTCATGCCGTCTTCTTCCCGTTCTCGGGGGGCTTCGCGAGCTTCAGGACCCGCGCCTCTCCGAGCGCCGCCTTGAGAACGTCGTCCACGCGCGAGGCGAAGATGAATTTCAGATCGCGGCTCAGCTCCTTCGGGATCTCCGTCAGGTCGCGCGCGTTCGCCTTCGGCATCACGACGGTGCGAATCCCCGCGCGCCGCGCCGCGAGCACCTTCTCCTTCAGGCCGCCGATCGCGAGGACGTCTCCGCGCAGCGTGATCTCGCCCGTCATCGCGACGTCGCGGCGCACGGGACGCCCCCCGAAAGCCGAGATCATCGCCGTCGCCATCGTGACGCCCGCGGAGGGCCCGTCCTTCGGAATCGCGCCCTCCGGCACGTGCACGTGGATGTCGTGCGTCTCGAAGTAGTCGGCGGGCAGCCCGAGCGCGTCCGCCCGCGAGCGCGCGAACGTGAGCGCCGCGTGCGCCGACTCCTTCATGACGTCTCCGAGCTGGCCCGTGAGCTGCAGGCGGCCCTTGCCGCGGACGGCGCGCGCCTCGACGAGAAGGACGTCGCCGCCCACCGCGGTCCACGCCAGGCCGGTCGCCGTCCCGATCTGGTCGGTCCTGAGGACCTCGTCCTGCTGGAACTTCGGGTTTCCGAGAAAGGCGCGAACCTGTCGCGGCCGTCACCGTCACGCTCTTCCTGCGGCCCGAGGCCCAGCGCACGGCCACCTTGCGGCAGCACGAGCCGATCTCGCGCTCGAAGCTGCGCAGGCCCGCCTCCCGCGTGTACCCCTCCACGATCGCGCGAAGCCCGGCGTCCGTGAACGTGACCGCCGACGCCGTGAGGCCGTTCTCCCTGAGCTGCTTCGGCACGGTGTGCGCCTTCGCGATCGCGAGCTTCTCCTCCAGCGTGTAGCCCGACAGCCGGATGACCTCCATGCGGTCCAGGAACGCGGGCTGGATCGTGTCGAGGACGTTCGCGGTCGTGATGAAGAGCACCCTCGAGAGGTCGTAGTTCACGCCGAGGTAGTGATCGCGGAACGTCTTGTTCTGCTCGGGGTCGAGGACTTCGAGGAGCGCCGACGACGGGTCGCCGCGGAAGTCCGCGCCGATCTTGTCGACCTCGTCGAGGATGTAGACCGGGTTCGAGGTGCCGGCCTGCGAGAGGCCCTGCACGATGCGGCCGGGCATCGCGCCGACGTACGTGCGGCGGTGCCCCCGGATCTCGGCCTCGTCGCGCACGCCGCCCAGCGACAGCCGCAGGAATTTCCGGTCGAGGGCGCGCGCGATCGATCGCCCGAGCGACGTCTTGCCCACGCCGGGCGGTCCCACGAAGCACAGGATCGGGCCCTTCGAGTCGGGCGCGAGCTTGCGCACGGCGAGGAACTCGATGATCCGCACCTTGATCTTGTCCAGATCGTAATGGTCCTCGTCGAGGATCTTCCGCGCGCGTTGGAGGTCGAGATTGTCCTTGGAGACGTTCCCCCAGGGCAGGTTCGCGAGCCAGTCGAGATACGTGCGCAGCATCGCGTTCTCGGCCGAGTCCGGGTTGCCGCGTTCGAGCCGCTTGACCTGCTTCTCGATCTCCTGGGCCGCCTCCTCGGGGATCTGCTTGTCCGTGATCTTCTTGCGGTAGGCCGCGATCTCCTCGGAGATGTCCTCGGTCTCGCCGAGCTCCTGCTGGATCGCCTTGAGCTGCTGCCTCAGGAAGTACTCGCGCTGGCTCTTGTCGATCTCTCCCCGCGCCGCGCCGGTGATCTCCTGCTGGACGGTCAGGACCCGGATTTCGCGGCGCAGGATCTCGAGCACCATGCGCAGCCGGTCGACCGCGGGAATGGTCTCGAGGATCTTCTGGGACTCTTCGATCTTCAGCTCGAGGTTCGAGGCCGCGAGGTCGGCGAGCCGGGCGGGATCGTCGAGGCCCGCGGCCACGACCATGACCTCCGGCGAGATCGACTTCCCGAGCGTGACCGTCTTTTCGAGCGCTTCCTTGACGCTTCGCGTGAGCGCTTCGGTCTCCTCGGAAGGAGGCGTCGGCTCCTCGGGTTCGGCGAGCCGCGTCACCTTCGCGCGGAGCGCGGGAGTCTCGGCGAGGTACGAGTCGATTTTCACGCGCGCCAGTCCCTGCACGAGGAGTCGGATCCGGCCGTCCGGGAGCTTGAGCATCCGCATCACGGCCGCGGCGGTCCCGACCGTGTAGAGGTCGTCCGGCTTCGGCTCCTCGACGGAGGAGTCCTTCTGCGCGACGAGGAGAAGGATGCGCTGCTCGGCGAGGGCCTCGTCGACCGCAGCGATGGACTTCTCGCGCGAGACGGAGAGCGGCACGATGACGAAGGGAAAGAGGACGACGTCCTTGAGCGGCAGCGCGGGGAGGATGTCGGGGATGACGACCTTCTCGGCCGAGGGGGCTTCCGCGCTCATGCGCCTTTCTTTCCCTTCACGATCGGAATGGAGTGGCCCCCCTTCGGTGTCCGTTTCGGGACCTCGAGGACGAGCAGGCCGTCCGCGTACGTCGCGCGGGTCCGCTCGGGATCGGGGTCCTGCGGCAGCTCGAGCACGCGTTCGAAGGGGCCCGCCGCGCGCTCCACCCTCAGGAAGACACCGCCGGCGCGGTCGGTGGCAGGCCGAAACCCGCGCAGCGTCAGGACGCGGCCCTGGACGTTCACGGAGATCTGGTCGGGATCCGCTCCCGGAATCTCGAAAACGAGCCGCCAGCCGTGCGAGTCCTCGACGACGTCCACCAGGACCTCAGGGGCCGGACGCGCGGCCGGCAGGGAGGTCTCGGTGCCGAAGACGAAGACGGGCCTCTCGCGGTTCTTCACTTTGCTCTCCCGGGCCCCGGCACGCGCCCGAGGAGCGCCTTGAGCTCGTCCACGAAGTCGCCGAGATCCTCGAACCGGCGGTAAACGGACGCGAACCGCACGTACGCCACCTGATCGAGCTCCTTGAGCTTCTCCATGATCTGGGCGCCGAGCTCCGCGGTCGTCATCTCGCGCGGCTCCCGAGCCGAGAGTCCCGCCTCGATCTCGTCGCAGATCGCCTCGAGCGTCTTCGTCTCGACCGGACGCTTTTCACAGGCCTTCATGAGGCCCCGGAGCAGCTTGTTGCGGTCGAACGGCTCGCGCCGGGCGTCCTTCTTCACGACGAGAAGGGGGATCTCCTCGACGGTCTCGTAGGATGTGAAGCGGCGCTGGCAGGCGTTGCACTCCCGCCGCCGGCGGATCACCGCTCCTTCGCGGCTCTCGCGCGAGTCGACGACGCGGTCGTCGCCCGCGCCGCAGTAGGGGCAACGCATGGGGCGGAGCCTAGCAGGAACGACTCGTCCGGCTCGTCGAGGCGGCGCTCGAGAGCCGGTTACTGGTAGACGAGGCGGACCCGGGCCGAGGCACGGGCTTTCTCGATCTGCGCGGCGTCGAGCTTCGTATCGAGCACGAGCGCCTCGTACATCAGGTTCGCGTTGGGTTCCACCGAGCCGTCCTTGTGCTTGACGTCGGGGAGGGAGAGGAGATGACCGAGCTCGTGCGCGAGGACGTTGCCGAGCGTGGAGCCGGAGAGGGACGTGAGGATGCACACGCCGAGCTTCTCCGCCGCGAACCCGCCAAGGTCCCGGCTCTCGAACTTCTTCACGAAGAGGACGACCACGCTGCCCTGGGCCTTGATCTTTTCCTTGGCCACGATCGCGAAGAAATCGGCGGTGTCGACTCCTTCTGTTGTGCCGGGCGGGTCGGTCGTGATCGCCGCGACGCTGCGCAGCTTGAAGGTGACGTCGGCCTGCTGCCAGATTTTGTTGGCCGCCGCGATCGCCTTCTCGATCTCGGGTTTGCCGGGGTCCGGCTTGACCTCCTTCACCTCCTGCACCCGTTCGTGCTGGATCTGGGTCTTCTTCCCGACCTGGATCTGCTTCTCGACGACCTTGTAGGTCGTCAACCGGAGCGTGATGAGCTTCGCGTCGACGGGAACCGTGATCGTGTCGGCCATCGGTACCTCTCCGCGGAGAGACTGAAGACCCCGGTCAGTTGCGGCCGAACGGGAACGGAATGACGTCGCCGTCACCGGGCGGCTGGGGCTGCTCCACGGCCGTGGGACGGTCGGCGCGCGCGCCGCGCCGCACCTCGAGGATGAGGTCGCACAGCTCGCGCACGGCGCCGGCGCCGCCCGGTTTCGTGAGCTGGAGGGCGGCCGCGTCGCGGACGATCCCGATCGCGTCGGCGGGCGCGGCCCCGACCCCGGCGCGCCGCAGGATGCCGAGGTCCGGGAGGTCGTCCCCGACCGCCACGATCTCGATCGCGTCCAGCCCCCAGCGCTTCGCGAGGAGATCGAACGCGGCCACCTTGTCGCGCTCGCCCTGCAGGACGTGCTCCTCGGGGATCTTGAGCTCGGCGCACCGGTGCGCCACGACCTTCGACGAGCGGCTCGAGACGACGCCGATCCGGTAGCCGAGATCGCGCAGGAGAACGAGGCCGAGGCCGTCCTTCACGTCGAATGTCTTCGTCTCGTGTCCGCTTTCGTCGAACGTCATCGAGCCGTCCGTCAGGACGCCGTCCACGTCGAGGACGATCCCGCGGATGCGGGCGAGACGACTCCTCAGGTCCTCGGGGACGATCGGGGCGGCCGGCATGTCGGGGAATTATGCGCGTGAAGATCACGGGCTGCTAGGCTTTCAGGCGTTCTGATGGGCCTCGCCGACGGCGTTCTCACACGCGAATTCGGGAGGGGCGGTTTGCGCGGGCTGCTCGACGCCGCTCGCGCGCATCGCTCCGCCGGGCATTCGCTCGTCCTGGCGGCCGTCCTCGACACGGCGGGCTCCACGTACGTCAAGCGGGGCGCGTTCGCTCTTTTCGGCGAGAGCGGCCTCCTCGCCGGCGCCCTGAGCGGAGGCTGCCTCGAGCCCGAGATCGAGCGGCACGCGCGGGCCGTGCTCGGATCCGGCCGGGCGGCGCGCGCCCTCCTCGACACGACCGAGCCGGGCGACCGCGTGTTCGGCTCCGGCCTCGGCTGCCGCGGGCGGCTGGACGTGCTTCTCCTCTCCGCGCCGCCGCCCTCCGGCGGCGCGCTCGGGGCGCTCATTCGCGCGAGCGACGAGGAGAGCGGCCTGGCGCTGACGCTCTCCCTCGCGCCCGAGGCTCTCGGCGCGGGCGTCGCGTCCGCAGCCGGCTGGAGCGAGGCGTTCGGGCCCGACGGCCGCCGCGCGGACGCGGGCGAGCCGCCCCCGCCGGCCGCGCGGCTCGACGTGCCGCCGCCCGTCACGCTGCTCCTTCTCGGCGCGGGCCCGGAGACGCCCGCCTTCCTCTCCTTCGCGAGAGGCCTCGGCTGGACCACGGTCGTCGTCGACCACCGCGCGCGCTGGAGCGGGCCGGCACGGCGCGCGGGCGCGGACGAGGTTCATGCGGTCCGCCCGGCCGAGGCGCACGCCGCGCTCTCGGCGCGGCGCTTCGACGCGATCCTCTTCGCGAGCCATTCCGTCGAGCTCGACCGCGAGAACCTCACGGCCTGGAAAGACGCGCCGGCGGAATACGTGGCCCTTCTCGGGCCCGCGGCGCGCGCCCGCGACCTCCTGGACGAGGCCGGTCTCGCGGACTCCCGGCTCGCGCGGCAGCTCCGCGCTCCCGCGGGCGCGCCGCTCGGCACGTACGGAGCGGAGGCGGTCGCCCTCGCCCTGGCCGCCGGATTCGAGCGTTTCCTCGGAGAAAGGCGGAGGCTGTGAGAGATGCCGCGCGGCACGGCGTCGTGCTGCTCGCGGCCGGACGCTCGCGTAGGCTCGGAGCCGCCAAGCAGCTCCTCGAGCTCTCGGGCGAACCTCTCGCGCGGCGCGCCGCGCGCCTCGCGCTCACGACGTCGCCCCTCGATGCCGTCCTCGTGACCGGCGATGGCGCGAGGGCCGTCGAGGAAGCGGTTCGCGGTCTCGCCATCCGCTGCGTCGGCGCGGAGGATTTCGAAGAGGGGATGGGACGGTCTCTCGCGGCCGGCCTCCGGCACCTCGATCCCGCCTGTGCGGGAGCGCTCGTCGTCCTCTGCGATCAGCCTGCGCTCACCGCCGTTCACCTCGCGCGGCTCGTCGACGCATGGATCGCGGAGCCGGCGTTCGCGGCGGCGTCGGGCTACGCGGGAACCGTCGGCGTGCCCGCCGTTCTTCCGCGCGAATGGTTTTCGCGCCTGATGGCGGCCCGCGGAGACCGCGGCGCGCGCGATCTGCTCAGGGAAAACGGCCGCGAAATCCGCGTCGTCCCGGACGAACGCCTGGCGCAGGACGTGGATGTCCTGGAAGAAGCGGCCGGGCTTTCATGATTTCGCGTTGTGGGGTTTCTTCGAAGACGGAGGTCGGTCCCGCTCTCCGTTCTGGACTGAGAATCGGTCGAAAGGCTAGACTCCCCGGCGTCGCGAGGTGACCGCATGAAGCTCACCGTCAACGGAAAGATTCACGACGTCGCGATCTCCGAGGACATGCCTCTCCTCTGGGCTTTGAGGGACGTGCTCGGACTGACCGGGACGAAGTTCGGATGCGGCATGGCGCAATGCGGCGCGTGCACGGTGCTCGTCGACGGCGAGCCGGTGCGCTCGTGCGTGAGGCCCGCGGCGTCCTTCGCCGGAAAGTCCGTCACGACGATCGAAGGCCTCAGCCTCGCCGGCGATCATCCCGTGCAGAAGGCGTGGGCGGAGCTCGACGTCGTGCAGTGCGGCTTCTGCCAGTCCGGCCAGATCCTCGCGGCCGTCGCGCTCCTGAAGGCGAAGCCGCGGCCGACGGACGGCGACATCGACGCGGCCCTCAGCGGCAACATCTGCCGCTGCGGGACCTACCAGCGCATTCGCGGCGCCGTGCACCGGGCCGCGGCGCTCATGCAGGGCTGAGCCATGCGCGCGCGATCGCCCCTCGCCACGCCCCTCTCGCGCCGGAGCTTCCTGCGCACCTCCGCGGCGCTCGGCGGCGGCCTCGTCGTCGGCTTCTACGTGCCCGGCGCCGGCAAGAGGCTCTTCGCGCAGGCGGGCGCTCCGAAGCCGCTGCCGAACCCGAACTCGTTCCTGAAGATCGGATCCGACGAGAGCGTGACGGTCTTCCTCGCCCACTCCGAGATGGGGCAGGGCATCTGGACCACGCTTCCGATGCTCATCAACGAGGAGCTCGGCGCGGACTGGAGCCGTATCCGCGTGGAGCACGCTCCCGCGGCGCCGGCTTACGCGCACGCGCTGTTCGGAATGCAGATGACGGGCGGCTCCTCGACGACGTACTCGGAGATGGACCGGTACCGCCAGGCGGGCGCCGGGGCGCGGATGCTGCTCGTCGCGGCCGCCGCGAAGCGCTGGGGCGTCGCCGAGGACTCGTGCCGGGTCGAGAACGGCTGGGTCGTGAGCGGCGCGAATCGGCTGAGCTTCGGCGCGCTCGCGGAGGAAGCGGCCGCGCTGCCCGCGCCGAGCTCCGTCACGCTCAAGGATCCGTCCACGTGGACCCTGATCGGCAAGGACACGCGCCGCCTCGACACGCCCGAGAAGGTCACGGGGAAGGCCGTGTTCGGGCTGGACGTGAAACTGCCGGATCTCGCGACGGCCGTCGTCGCGCGCCCGCCCGTCTTCGGCGGGACGTTGAAAGGCTTCGACGACTCCAGGGCGAAGGCGGTTCCCGGCGTCCGGGCGGTCTACGCGGTTCCCTCCGGCGTCGCGGTCGTCGCCGACGATTTCTGGTCCGCGAAGAAGGGCCGCGACGCCCTGACGGTGGACTGGGAGAAGGGTCCGAACGCGGAGCTCGAGAGCGCGAAGCTGCTCGAGGAATACCTCGCGCTCGCGAAGACACCGGGGTTGAAGGCGAAATCCCAGGGCGACGTCGAGGCTGCCTTCGGTCGCGCCGCCAAGAGGATCACCGCGACGTACACCGTCCCGTACCTCGCGCATGCGCCCATGGAGCCCCTGAACTGCACCGTGAAAAAGACGGCCGGCGGCTGCGAGATCTGGACGGGCACGCAGTTCCAGACGAACGACCAGGGCATCGCGGCGAAGATTCTCGGCGTCGAGCCGAAGAACGTCCTCATCCACACGACGTTTCTCGGAGGCGGCTTCGGCCGCCGCGCGAACCCGACGTCCGATTTCGTCGCGGAGGCCGCGCACGTCGCGAAGGGCTTCGACCGGCCGGTCAAGGTCGTCTGGACGCGCGAGGACGACATCCGCGGCGGCTTTTACCGCCCGATGGCGGTCCACCGGATCGAAGGCTCGCTGGATGCGTACGGGAGGCCGACGGCCTGGCGGCACCGGATCGTCTCTTCGTCCATCCTGGAAGGGACGCCGTTCGCGGCGATGATGGTGAAGAACGGCATCGATGAGACGTCGGTGGAGGGCGCCTCCGACTCGCCTTACGTCCTCGCGATGCCGAGCCACCTGGTCGAGCTCCACCCGGCGAAGAAGAACGTCCCCGTCCTCTGGTGGCGGTCGGTCGGACATTCCCACACGGCGTTCGCCGTGGAGTCGTTTCTCGACGAGATGGCGCATGCGGCCGGGAAGGATCCCCTCCCGTTCCGGCTCGCGCTCCTCGCGAAGGCGCCGCGCCTCCATGCCGCCTTGAACCTCGCGGCCGAGAAAGCGGGCTGGGGAAAGCCTCTTCCGAAGGGCCACGGCCTCGGTCTCGCCGTCCACGAGTCGTTCGAGAGCATCGTCGCCCAGGTCGCGGAGGTCACCGTCGAGAAGGGCCGGATCCGCGTCCCGCGCGTCGTGTGCGCCGTCGATTGCGGGACGGCCGTGAATCCCCTCGCCGTGCGCGCCCAAATGGAATCCGCGATCGCGTTCGGCCTCGGCGCGGCACTGAAGAGTCGGCTCACCCTCAAAGAGGGACGCGTCGTCGAGAGCAACTTCCACGATTACGAGGTCCTGAGGATGTCGGAGATGCCGCGCGTCGAGGTGCACGTCCTGGACAGCCACCAGAAGATAGGGGGTGTCGGCGAGCCCGGCACGCCTCCGATCGCGCCCGCCGTCGCGAACGCGCTCTTCGCGGCGACGGGGAAGCGGCTGCGCGACCTTCCGCTGAGGCTCGCATGAGAGCCGCGTCCTGCGTCCTCGCACTCTCGTCGGGCGCGCTCGCCGCGGCGCTTCTTGCTTTCGCCGCCCGCGCGCCCGCCGCCGGGAAGGCCACACCCTCGCGCGCCGAGGGGCTCGCCGCGTTCGACACGGTCGCGAAGGTGCTCCAGCACCCGCGCTGCCGGAACTGTCACATCCCGGGCGACGCGCCGCTTCAGTTCGACGCCGGGCTACCGCACGCGCAAAACGTCGTACGAGGACCGGGGGGATATGGAGTGCCGGGACTTCCTTGCGGGACGTGTCACGGCACCGCGAATCCGCCCGCGAGCTACGGGCCGAACACGCCGCCCGGGGCGCCGGGCTGGGAGCTTCCGCCGCCGGGCCTCGAAATGGTGTTCATCGGGCTGTCGAACGGGGAGCTGTGCGGGCGACTGAAGGACAAGTCCCGAAACGGCGGGCGCGATCTGGCGGCTCTGGTTCACCACATCGACGACAAGATCGTCCGCTGGGGCTGGGATCCAGGCGTCGGCCGCTCGCCGGTGCCCGTCCCCTACGAAGAGTTCGTCGCGAAGTTCAAGACGTGGGCCGATGCCGGCGGCCCGTGCCCCGCGGTGGTGTCCAGGTAATCGCCCTAAATCGACTCGATGCCCCACAGGTCGTGCAGGTGGAGGATCCCCGCGGGAGCCCCCGCCCCGTCGAGCACGAAGAGCGACGTGATCTTCCGCTCCTCCATGAGGCGTAGCGCCTCGGCGGCGAACGCGCCCGCGACGATCGTCTTCGGGTTTCGGCTCATGGCGTCCGCGGCCGTGTCTCCCATGATCTTCGGCCCGTGGCGTTCGAGGAGACGGCGCAGGTCGCCGTCCGAGACGGCTCCCACGAGCCTGCCGGCCGGGTCCGTGACGCCCGTGATGCCGAGGCGCTTGTGCGACATCTCGTAGACGACGTCCTTCATGGCCGCTCCCTCGGGGACGAGCGGAATCTCCTCGCCCGTGCGCATGAGGTCCGCGACCTTCAGGAAGCGCTTCCCCAGCTTGCCTCCCGGGTGGAGCGCGGCGAAGTCTTCCGGCTGGAACCCCTTTTCCACGGACAGCGCCATCGCGAGCGCGTCGCCGAGGACGAGCTGGGCCGTCGTGGAGGCCGTGGGCGCGAGGTTCAGCGGGCAGGCTTCTTCGCGGATGACGACCGAGACCACGATGTCCGCGCTCTTGCCGAGCGTCGAGTCGCGCCGGCCCGTCATCGCGACGAGCGTCGCTCCCCGGCGCTTGACGTGCGGGATGAGCGCGACGACCTCCACCGTTTCGCCCGAGTGCGACAGGGCCAGGACGACGTCGCCTTTGAGGATCATCCCGAGGTCGCCGTGGATCGCCTCGGACGGGTGCAGGAAGAAAGAGGCCGTGCCCGTCGAGGCGAGCGTCGCCGCGATCTTCTGGCCCACGATCCCGCTCTTGCCGATCCCCGTCACGACGACGCGGCAGGAAGTAGCCGCCGTCGCCTTCATCGCCGCCACCGCCCGGTCGAAGCCCTCGTCGAGGCCGGCTGAGAGGCCGCGCACGGCCTCCGCCTCGGCTTCGATCACGCGGCGCGCTTCCCGCCGGGCGGAGGTGGTCATTAGAGGGATATTAGCGTCTGCCAACGAGAAGAGGCCCCGTGACGCTCGCGCACGTTCCATGCGGGCCGTCCGAATGCTGGCGACCGGCTCGATGTCTTTCGGGGCCGCCGAGCTCACCGCCACGCGAGACCTCCGAGGATCGCCGCGAGGACGGCGGTCAGGCCCCAGAGCGTCGCCGAGAGCGCGCCGTGCGAGCGCCGGGCGTCCGTGCGGCCGTCGGCCACCTGCACGTAGCTCGCGACGAGGAGAATCCCGATCAGGGCAGCCGTCAGCCACCAAGCGTACCTTTCCCAGAAGTCGCCGGAAAAGAGGGCTCGAATCGAGAGCGCGATCGCGACGGTGAAAATCACGGCCAGGATGAAATCCAGAGCGATCCAGGCCGACTTCAGTCGCGCTATCGAGGCCACGACGTGCGCGAGAAGAAGGAGCAGGAGAACGCCCGGGAGAGCCAGAACGAAAGCGCCTCGCGAACCGAGGCCGCCGGTGTCGGACGAGAAGGCGCGTTCACCGTCCGCCAGAAAAACGGGCATGACGGCCAGGAAGGCGCAGCCGAGCGTGATCGCGAGCGCGCCGAGCAGCTTTCCCGCCCAGATCGAGGCGGCGGGAAGGGGCCGCGAGAAATAGAAGGTCAGGCGCTTCTGGGCGATGTCCGAGACGAGGATCGTGGCTCCGAGAACGAGCGGAAGGGCCACGATGATCGCGGCGGCCACGAGGAGCACGGCCACGGAACGCGCTTCACGCGGGTTGTGATGCAAGACGGGGACGAGCGGGAACCCGAGCGGCAGAAGCCCGGCGACGAAGGCCACGAGAAAGAGGAGCCTGCGTTCCGCGATCTCGCGCGCCGCGACGGCGAGAGTGCCGATCATGGATGCCCCTTTGCTGCGGGAGACGCCTCTCCCGCGACGGCCAGGAAGATCTCCTCGAGCGAGAGAGCCGACGCCTCGGCGTCCACGACCCCTTCGAGCGCGGCGAAGCGCGCGAACGATTCGTCGCCGTAGTTCGAAACCACGGCTTCGATGCCCCAGCCGCGCACCTTGACCTTGACGGCGTCGAAGGCCGAAAGCTCCTGTCCGTACATGGCCGGATCTTCGGGCCCCTCGTTTCCGTAGCGCAGGCGCCGGAAGCGCGCCTTGAGACTTTCGAGAGTCTCGTCGAGGACGAGCTTGCCGCCCTTCAGGATCCCGACGCGGTCGGCCATCTTCTCGACTCCCGCGAGGTCGTGCGAGGTGAGGAGGACGCTCGTTCCCCGGTCGGCCAGCTCGCCCACGAGCTCGTCGAAGAAGGCCGCGCGCGCCACGGCGTCGAGGCCGAGCGTGGGGTCGTCGAGGACGAGGAGCTCGGGTGACGAGGCGAGGGCGAGCGACAGCGAAACGAGACCCTTCTGACCCTTCGAGAGGCTGCCGAACGGCGTCCCTTGGGGGACGGCGAAGCGTGCAAGGCGCGCCTCGACGGACGCCGCGTCCCACGCGGGATAGACCCGCGCGCAGAAGGCCGAAAGCTGCCGGGCCGTCATCGCGGGTGGCGCGTCGGGGTCCTCGGGCACGACGCCGACCTTCGCCATGAGGCGTGCGCGGTTCTTCCACACGTCCTCGCCGAAGAGCGCGCACGAGCCGGCCGTCGGCTTCTGCTGTCCGAGCAGGCAGCGCACGAGGGAGGACTTTCCAGCGCCATTGCGCCCGAGGAGCGCGTACACCGAGCCCCGGGGGACCGAGAAGGAGATTTCTTCGAGAGCGGGTTTCGGGTTGCCGGAGTAGCGCACGAGCAGACGACGAACTTCGACGACGGGCGCAGAAGATTTCTTCGAATGCGATTCCGCTGGGACCGGCGAGGTCGCGCCCGAGGGATCCCCCGCGACCGCCAGGGCCGATGTCCGCGACGCTTCCGATCCGCGCATCGCGCTCATTCGGCACCTCCTCCGCTCTTCCTTCTAAGAATCTTCATTCTTTCTCTTTCTAAGAAGTCCCAAACTGCCGTTCACCTGATACACCGCCTCCTCGCGGGTGCGCTGCTCATTCCGTCCCTCCCTCTCTCTTCCTTCTAAGAAATCCGAAGCTACTTTTCACCCGCTCCACCGCCACCTCGTTCGAAACGCCGAGCGTGACGGCGAGCGACGCGTAGCGCATCGCGCCGCCTTCGAGCTCCTTCTCGCGCTCGCCTCGCGGAAGGGCCGGCGGCTTCTCAGCCACGAACGTCCCCTCTCCCCGCTTCACGGCGAGGACGCCCGCGTCCACGAGGCGCTGGTAGCCCTTCGCCACCGTCGCGGGGTTGATCGCGAGGTCGCGCGCGAGGTCGCGCACGGAGGGCATGGCCGAGCCCGGTTTCATGGCGCCCGAGGCCACGAGCCGCCGCACGTTCTCCTCGATCTGCTTCCAGAGGGGAACGGCGTCCGAGGGATCGACGGAGAGGCCGCGGCTCACGAAAGTCCCGACTTCAAGAGGAGGAAAACGCGAGCCGCATCACTGTATCGCAACACTAGTACAGTACGGATGCGGTGGGTCGTTTGTCAAGCGGGAAGGCGTTGGAAGACCGAACTCTAGGAGGGAGCCCGCCCGCCCGCGAGCCGCGACGTGAGGTCGTCCGGGTGCGATGCGCGGAGGCGGGCCTCGGACTCGGAGATCGTCCCCGCCAGCACAAGCGAAGCGAGCGAGTCCTCCATCGTGACCATGCCGAACCTCTTTCCCAGCGTCAGCTCCGTGTGGATCTGATGGAAGGAGCCCCGGCGGATGTGGGCGCGGACGGAATCGGTCGCGATGAGGACTTCCACGGCCACCGCGCGCCCCGATCCGTTCTTCTTCGGGACGAGCTGCTGGCAGACGATCGCCGACAGCGCGAGCGAAAGCTGGTGCTTCACCTGCCCCTGCTGCTCGGCCGGGAAGATGTCGAGGATGCGGTTGATCGTCTGCGGCACGTCGTTCGTGTGGAGCGTCGTGAGGACGAGGTGGCCGGTCTCCGCGGCCGTCACCGCGGCACGCGTCGTCTCGAGGTCCCGCATCTCACCCACGAGGATCACGTCCGGATCCTGGCGAAGGGCGGCGACGAGGGCCGCGGCGAAGCCGGGCACGTCGACCCCGACTTCGACCTGCTCGACGAGCGACTTCGCGTGGGTGTGCTCGTACTCGACGGGGTCCTCGATCGTCACGATGTGCCGCTTCTCCGTGTGATTCATGCGGTCCACGAGGGCCGCCAGCGTCGTCGTCTTCCCGGAGCCGGTCGCGCCGGTGACGAGGATGAGGCCGCGGGAGGCCTTCGTCAGGTCGTAGAGCATCTCCGGCAGACCCAGCTCGGAGAGCGGAGGCACTCGCTTCGGCAGGACCCGCACGGCCGCCGCCACGCCCCGCCGCGTGCGGTGGAGGTTCACGCGGAAGCGCCCGAGGCCGGCGAGCCTGAGCGAGAGGTCCACGACGCCCGTCTCGTGATACCGGCTGCGCCGGTCGCCGGAGAGGGACGGCGACAGGAGGTCGAGCACGGTCTGGGCCGACATCGCCTCGCCTCCGCCCACCTTCTCGAGCGCGCCGTTCACCCGCACGACCGGCGGGGCGCCGGGCACGAGGAGGAGATCCGTCGCGCCGCGGCGCACCGTCTCGGAGAGAAGGGCCACGAGGCCGGGCGGAACCTCGTCTTCGCTCGCCGGCGGAAGTTTCGCCGCCAGATCGAGGCCGGGAGCCTGCTCCTCCGGACGCACGAGCTCGAGCTCGGGACCGGCAGCGTCGCGCCGATCGGGCGACGCGCCTTCGTTGAGCGACCGGATCAGCTTGTTCAGCTCGTCCGTGTCCACGGGAGGATCTTACGGAACTCGGGCGGCGCCCGTCTCGTCAGGAACCGGTTTTGCGCCTGAGCTCGTCGAAGGCGAGGAGGTCCGACAGGAACTTCGGGAGGCTCGCGAGCGGAAGCTGCGTCGCCCGGTCGGACTTCGCGTGCGCGGGATCGTCGTGGACCTCGAAAAAGTAGCCGTCGACGCCGACGGAGGCCGCCGCCCGCGCGAGCGCCGGCGCGTACTCGCGGGAGCCGCCCGTCTCGAGGCCGCCGGGAAGCTGAAGGGAGTGCGTCGCGTCGAAGATGACGGGGACGCCGAGGGCGCGCATCATGGGAAGACCGCGGAAATCCACGACGAGGTTGTGGTAGCCGAAGCTCGTCCCGCGCTCGCAGAGCATCACGTTCGTGTTCCCGGCGGCGCGGCACTTGTCGACGATCTGCTTGCAGTCGTCGGGAGCGAGGAACTGGCCTTTCTTGACGTTGACGGCCTTCTTCGTGGCGGCCGCCGCGAGAACGAGGTCGGTCTGCCGGCAGAGGAACGCGGGAATCTGGAGAACGTCCGCCACCTCCGCCACGATCGCGCACTGCTCGGGCTCGTGGACGTCCGTCAGGATCGGGAGGTCGGTCTTCTCCTTGACCTCCGAGAGGATCGCGAGCCCCTTCTCGATGCCGGGCCCCCTGAAGCTCGCGCCCGCGCTGCGGTTCGCCTTGTCGAACGAGGACTTGTAGACGAGCCGGTCGGCGACGCCGGCCTCTTCGAAGACCTTCTTCAGCTCCTTCGCCATCTTCAGGGCGTGCGCGCGCGACTCGACGACGCACGGGCCCGCGAAGAAGACGGGGCGGCAGCGGTCCCCGACGGAGAGCTGCGGCGTGATCGAGGCGAAGGCCTTCACGCGCCGATGTTACAGAATGGGGCTGGTGGGAGGTCCGATGGCGATCCGCATCCTCGTGACCGGCGGGACGTTCGACAAGGAATACGACGAGCTCACGGGCCGCCTGTTCTTCAAGGACACGCACATCCAGGAGATGCTTCGCCTCGGCCGCTGCCGCGTGCCGGTCACCGTCGAGACGCTGATGATGATCGACAGCCTCGAGATGACGGCCGCCGACCGCGAGACGATCGTCAGGCGCTGCCGCGAGGCCCCCGAGAAATGGATCGTGATCACGCACGGCACCGACACGATGGTCGAGACCGCCGCCGCGCTCGCCGCCGCCGCGACGGGGAAGACGATCGTCCTGACCGGAGCGATGGTGCCGTGGGCGTTCGGCAGCTCGGACGGGCTCTTCAACCTCGGAAGCGCGCTTTCCTTCGTCCAGTCGCTGCCGGCCGGCGTCTACGTCGCGATGAACGGCCGCTGGTTCGCCTGGGACAACGTGCAAAAGGACCGGGCCACGGGAGTTTTCGAGGCCGTCCGCTGAGCGGGCCTCAGAATGGGGCCGTGCACAAGTCCCCGGCGTCTCCTTTCGCGACCCTCGGCCTCGACGCGCGCCTCGTGAGCGCGCTCGTCGCCCTGGGCTACGAGGAGCCCACTCCCATCCAGACCGCGGCGATCCCGCCGCTCCTAGAGGGACGCGACGTCTTCGCGCAGGCGGCGACCGGCACCGGGAAGACCGCCGCGTTCGCGCTCCCGATCCTCCACCACATCGGGGCGGAGGCCGAAAGGGGCGTCGCGCCGGCGGCCCTCGTCCTGGTGCCGACCCGCGAGCTCGCGATGCAGCTCGCCGAGGCCGTTCACCGGTACGGCCGGGAGATCGGCGTCCGCGTCCTCCCCGTGTACGGAGGCGCGTCGATGGAGACGCAGCTCAGGGCCCTGAAGCGCGGGGTGGACGTCGTCGTCGCGACGCCCGGGCGCGCGCTCGACCACGTCAACCGCCGCTCGCTCGCCCTCGGCGGTCTCCGCACGCTCGTCCTCGACGAGGCCGACGAGATGCTCGACATGGGCTTCGCCGAGGACCTCGACGCGATCCTCGCGGCGACTCCGAAAGCGCGGCAGACGGCGCTGTTCTCCGCCACGCTTCCGCCGCGCATCGCGGCCCTCGCGTCGCGCCACCTTCGCGAGCCGGTCCGGATCGAGATCGAGAAGGAGAAGACCGCGCCGGGGAAGATGCCGAAGGTGCGGCAGACGGCGTACGTCGTCGCCCGCGGCCACAAGCGCGCGGCGCTCGGCCGCATCCTCGACCTCGAGAGCCCCGCCGGGGCGCTCGTCTTCTGCCGCACGCGCCTCGAGGTCGACGACCTGACCGAGACCCTCAAGGGCCGCGGGTTGCGGGTGGAGGCGATGCACGGCGGGATGTCGCAGGAGCAGCGCGACCGCGTGATGAAGAAGTTCCGCGCGGGGACGCTGGAGCTTCTCGTCGCCACCGACGTGGCGGCCCGCGGGCTCGACATCGGGCACCTCTCGCACGTCGTCAACTACGACGTGCCGTCCTCGCCCGAGCTCTACGTCCACCGCATCGGCCGGACCGGCCGCGCCGGACGCGAAGGCGTCGCCATCACGCTCGCCGAGCCGCGCGAGCACTGGCAGCTCCGCAACATCGAGCGCCTGACGAAGCAGAAGATCGAGGTCGCGAACGTCCCCACGGTCGCCGACCTCCGCGCCAAACGCCTCGAGCTGACGCGGGCGTCTCTCCGCGAGTCGATCCTCGCGGGCGGGCTCGAGGACTATCGCGTCGTCGTCGAGTCCCTCGCGGAGGAGTTCGACCCGATGGACGTGGCCGCCGCCGCCGTGAAGCTGGCGGACCCCTCGGCGGCGGGCTCCGGCTCGGTCGCGGACGAGCACGAGATCCCCGCCGTCGCCGCGCCCCCGCCGCCGCGTGCGCCAAGAGCCGGCACGAAGTACAAGTCCGGAGGCCGGGAGCCGGGCAACTCGGCGAGCATCTTCGTCGGGGCGGGCCGCGCCGCGGGGCTTCGGCCCGGGGATCTCGTGGGCGCGATCGTCAACGAGGCGAAGGTGAGCCCCCGCGACGTCGGCTCGATCCAGATCGCCGAGCGGTTCTCGCTCGTGGAAGTTCCGGAGAAGATCGCCGAGTCCGTCATGCGCGCTCTCCGAGCCACGATGATCCGCGGGCACAAGGTGGTCGTGAGGCGCGACAAGGACGCGGGGCGCTGAGTCGAAGATGGCCGCGCCCGCCGTCGCCGCAGCCGGTCTCGCCTTCGCGATCGCTCTTCTGGAGGGCGGGAAGTCCGTGCCGATCGACCGCTTCACGCTGAAAGTGCCCGGCGCGAAGGGGACTCTCGTGCTGTCGCTCGAAGGGGTCGACCTCATCGGCGGCTCTTTCGTCGCGCCCGTTCGACTCACGAACGAGACGGACTTCGACATCCTCTCGCCGAGGATCGAGCTCGTCTCCGTCACCGAGACCCGGCGTGAAGGCGGGCGCGAGGCGACGCGCCCGATCGAAGCTTCGGCGGGCGCGCCGCCCGCCTGGGATCAGCTCGAAAAGAAGTCGGACGCGGCGGGACAGCTCTTCCGGGTCTCGCCCGTCGCGTTCTCCCCCGAGACTTCGCTGATCGTGATTCTCGGGGCCGTGAGCGGGGTCGCGGCGGCGGGGTCGTTCGAGGTCGAGGGCGCGAGAAATCCCGCCAAGCTCGACGTCGATTCCGGCTCGCTCTTCGTCACGGACGGGTCGGGACGAATCGTGCGGTGCGCGCTCGACGGGCGCGGCGCCGTGGAGATGAAGGGGAGGCCCGCGCAGAAGCCGGATCCCGCGGAAGGACCGTGCGCGCGGGCCCGCGGCCGGGTCGTCGTGTGCCACGCGGCGCCCGACGGCAGCGCCTGGGCGATCGAGGGGCGCGAGGTGACGCAGCTCGATGTCGAGGGAAGACGGGTGCGTTCGTTCCGTCCGGGGGGCGAGGGCCCTCCGGCCGCGCTGGCGTTCGGCCCCGACGGACGGCTCTTCGTGGCGACGGCGGGCGAGGAAGGCCGCAGCGGCTCCGTGCGGGTCTTCAGGCCCTTCTGACGGCTACTTCCCGAGGAGCAGGTTGAAGTCCGCGCGGTAGAAGGTGCGGCCCTGTCCGTCGCGGCGCGTCGGCGTGACGAAGAGCAGAAAGCTGCCCATCCCGTCCTGCTCGACGGAATAGGTGCCCTCGGCGAGGCGCTCCCCGCCGGGCGCGACGAACGTGAGCGAGAACTGGTGCGTTCCGTTCGAAGCCGGCCTCTCGTCTATCGCCTCGAGGACGACGTCGATCGAGCCCCTTCCATCGGCCGTCTGGACGTGAAACGTCCGGCCGACGAGCCTTCCGAAGTTGCGCGCAACGGGAAACCCGCCCTCCGGAAGCGTGAGCGCCGACAGCGGGTTCATGGCCGCGGCCGCGAGACCGGTCGCGATGGTCGTGAGGAACTGGGTGCGGGTAGTTTTCATGCGGCACTCTCCGTTAATTGGCGGACGGGATATGCGACGATTGCGACATGCTCGAGAAGCTGACTCGCGAGGACTTCCTGCCGCACATCGGATCGGCCTTCAGGGTCGAGGGCGCGACCGCCTTCGTCGAGCTGAAGCTCGTGGAGGCCCTCGAGCTCGGACCGAAGCCGCCCCGGCTCGTCAAGGCCGGAAGCCGCGCTTCGGCCTTTTCGCTCCGGTTCCGCGGTCCCGATCAGCCGTTCCTTCCCCAGCAGGTATGGAGACTCGGGCATCCGCAGCTCGGGGAGCTGAGGATTTTCCTCGTGCCGATCGGGCGCGAGGATGACGGCTTCCTCTACGAGGCGATTTTCAACTGACATCGCCGCCTCCCGCGCGCCGATTCGCCCGCCATTCCATGTGGAAGTAGAGGCCGACGTCCCGAAGCACGCAGAATCCGAGCCGGTCGTAAAGACGCTTCGCGGGGTTCTCGTGCTCGACGTAGAGGCGAAGAGGAAGGCCGCTCCGTGCCGACTCGTCCTGGAGGCCCCGGACGAGGGCGCTCCCGATGCCGGCGCCGCGATGCCGAGTCAGCAGGGCGACGTCCACGAGCTCGATCTCGTCTGCCCGGCGGTGCACGTAGAGACGCCCGGCGGGAGCTCCGTCGATGAGGATGACGAGATACGAGGCGTCCGGAAACTTCTGGTGGTAATACGCGTGCTGGGTCTCGAACTGGGACCCGAGGAACGCGACCTTCTGCTCGTTCGTCCACGCGACATGACGAAGCTCGTCCTCGCGCGTGGAGGCGTACAGGGCGCGCAGGAACCCGGCGTCCTCGGCCGTCTCCGGCCTGAGGACGCACCGGTCCGCGACGGCCTCGTGATTCAGAGCGTGTGCCAGATCAGCCTCTCGGCGGGAAAACGCCCTGGAGGGCGATGATGAAGGTGACCGTCAGGAACGGCTGCATGTTGTTGTGCGGAAAGCTCGAGCCCACGACGCCCAGCGCGAGGGGACTCATCGGCGCGAGGTTCGCGTTGGACGTCCGGTAGGCGTTGCCGGGCACGGGCGTCGCGAGGGAAGTCGCCGGCCCGGGGTTTCGCGTGTCTCCCGGATCGCCCGTATACGCCTGGAGGAAATGGGTGTGAATCGGCATCTCGGTCTGGAGCAGCGTGACGAACGGCTCGCCGGCGACCTCGCCGAGGAACCGGTCCGAGAGGCCTGCACCCTGGCCCTGATGCATGGGCGAGGAATCCTGCAGGTTCGGCAGCGCGAACGTGGACTTGCCGTCTCCGCCGTAGAACGTGCCGAGCAGCGAGAACAAGGCCGTGTTCTGGCTGATGGGCAGGAGCTGCCCGTCGCACGTGGCGTATCCGGTGGGCGCGAAGTTGCCCGCGAACATCTTGATCTCCGCGACGAAAGGTGAGGACATGGCCGTCTCCTACGTGTGGGGGAAGATCCCGAAGAGCGAGATGATGAAGCTGACGACGAGGAACGGCGCCATGTTGTCGTGCGGCTGGCTGCCGCCCGTGCTCGCGATCGAAGGCGCGGCGAGGGACGAGTCCGGGGGGGCGGCGAAGTAGGGAGCGACGCTCGGGGGCGCGGCCAGCACCGAGTTCGCGCCGGCGGCGCCGCTCGCCGAGTCCGCGGACGCGATCAGCGCGTGGTTGTGATTCGGGATCTGCTGGGTCGTGAGGGTCACGCTCTCGACGCCCGCCTTCTCGCCGAGCTGGTAGGTTTGCGAGATCCCCGGGCCCTGTCCGGCGTGGATCGGGATCCGGCCCTGGAGGTCGGGAAGGGCGAACGTCTCCTGGCCGTCCCCTCCGTACGTCGTACCGATGAGATTGAAGAGCGTCTCGTTTTCGGAGATGGGCATGAGCTGTCCGGAGCAGAACGCCCAGCCCGCCGGCGCGAAACTGCCCCCGAACATCCGGATCTCACCGACGAAAGGCTCGCTCATGATGCCTCCTAGTTCCGCGACGGGAAGACGCCCGCCAGCGCGATGATGAAGTTCAGAACGAGGAAGGGCTGTCGGTTCTCGTGAGGCTGGCTGCCTCCGACGCTGGTGATAGAGCCCGGATTTAGGCTCGTCGCGTTGGAGAGGTTCGTCCGGTAGAGAAACGAGGGGACCGCTCCGAGGTAGTTGCCGACGGGATCGGCCGAGTTGGCGTTCGCACCGCTCGCCTGCACAACGTGATTGTGGGCCGGCATCTCGGACTGCGTCACCGTGTGGAACTCCTGGCCTCCCGCCTGTCCTGCGAAGCCGACGCTGCTTCCCACGTGGACGGGCGCGCGCCCCCGGAAATCGGGGAGCGCGAACGTGGTCTGGCCGTTGCCGCCGAACGACGTTCCCAGGATCGAGAAGAGCGCCTGGTTCTGGTTGATCGGCAGGAACTGGCCGTTGCAGAAAGCCCAGCCCTGCGGGGCGAAGTTCCACGAGATGATCCGGATTTCACCCATGAATGGAGTTCCCATCTCTCTGCCCTCTTTCCTCTAGTCGATCCCGGAATCGGTCACGGGCATGGCGGCCCGCCGTTGATCCCGACTGCCGATCGTGGTATTGACGCGAGCTCGCGGCCATCGTGTATTCGGTCCCTGAACGTACGGCGTTGACCTGCACGGCCGTCGCCCCCGAGGTCGGACGAGGCCGGCGAATCGTCGGCTACGCCGGTATGTTGATGGTCGTCACCCGGATGAAGTTGCCGACCTGCCACGAGCCGCTGATCGTTGTTCGTCGTAACTTCCGCGCCGCCAATCTCCGCGCAGAGAGGCACGTTCGCGCCGCCGCTATTGCCCGCTGACACGACGATCGCGCGCTGGAACGACGGCGAGCCCGTCGTATCGGGCTCGGCGACGGTGTTGTCCGTGATCGTGAGCGATCGATGCCCCGCTCGCGAGACTCGACGCAGTTGAAGAAGCTGATTCCTAGAGCGTTGACCTGTCGGATGTCGTTGCCGCTCACCGTCGCTTTGAACTGTGCCCGCCGGTGCCCGGCAGGAGACCCGAGCCCTGCGCAGCCGTTGGCGCAGCCCGAGCCCACGACGCCCGTCTTGCCGATCCTGTTGTTCGTGAACGAGCCGTTGAGATGCGAGGCGCCCGTCGTCGAGGCTCCGCTGACGGTGACCGCGTAGACCGCGCCCAGAAGGCCGTCGGCGCCCCAGAACGTGTTGCCGCTCACGACGTAGTCGACCTGCGCGCCGCTTCCGTTCGTGATCCCCACGGCGAACGCCGGCGGGTTCGTGATCGCCGTGCCGGGGTTGTTGACTGCGGCTCCGGTGTTCACGTCCGTGCCGAATCCGCTCTGGTTCAGGGTCACGTTCAGGATCGAGGTTCCCGCCCCCGTGGCGTAGAGCCCGTACGTGCGGCTGCCGTTGAAGAACGAATTCTGCACGTTCGCCGTCACGTTCGCGGCGCCGCCGCTCTCGAACTGCAGGAGCGCCTTGTTCTGGCTGACGCTCGTCGTCACGCCCGTATACGTGCAACCCGTCACGTTGACGGTCAGCGTTCCCCCGGCGTTGTTGTCGACCAGCATGCCGTCGATCGCCGAGGTATTGAGCGAGAAGTTCATCGACTTGAGCGTGACCGTGCCCCCGGCCGTCAGCCATGTGGACCGCCTCGATCGTCGCGTTCGAGATCGAGCCGCCGCTGCCGTTCGCATGGCCGGTGTTGTCTCCGGTGACGGTGAAGCTGCCGGTGGTGCTCGTGAGCGAGATGCCGGTCGCGGCCCCGTTCGTGGAGATGCTCGTGAACGAGAGTGCGCCGCCGACGCTCGACAGGGAAGCCGCCGTTCCCGTCGTCGTCGTCAGGGTGTTCGTTCCGCTCGCATTGATCGTGCCGCCGCCGGTCGCGGTGAAGGCTGCGTTGGCGCCGGTGCCGAGCGAGAGGCCGCCCGTGAAGGTGATCGTCGCGCCCGTGTTGCTGGCGAGAGAGATGCCCTGACCGGTGCCGCTCACGGATCCGTTGAAGGCGACGGTGTTCGCGCTGCGGTTCGCGATGCTCACCGGCATACCCGAGGTCGATGAAATGTTGATCGTGAACGTGGCCGGTCCGGCGCCGTTCAGGCCGCTCATGAGGACGGCCGCGCCGCTGGAGGTGGACGTGATCGAGCCGGAGTTGTAGTTGAAGATGTGGCCCGCGGCCTGGCTCGTCAGCGAGACGCCGGACGCGGTCCCGCTCGGGGTCATCACGACAGTGGCGAGGTTCGTCGTCCCGGTCACGCCGCTTCCGGCGAAGAGGAGAGAGCCCGCGTTGCCGGTCAGGGTCAGCCCTTGAACCGTGTCGCCGTTTCCGAGCGTGACCGTGTTGCCTGCGCCGTTCGCGATGCGGGTGAGCGTCCCGTTGCCGGGGTTCATGACCGGGAACGCGGCGCTGCTCGCGCCCGGGGTGAGGCCCGTGATCGTCGCGAGGCTGACGAGCGCGTCCTGCCCGATGAGCTTCTGTCCGGCGAGAAGCGTGACGGGTCCCGTGTAGTTCGCGCCGCTCTCGAAGAGGAAGACGTTCTGGTTCGCGGCCGGGTGTCTGCCGGCTCCGTCGTTGATCGCCTGGAACGACGCGAGCGTGTTGAGCGGGGTCGACAGCCGTCCATCCCCGGCGGCGCCCCCGTTGTTGATGAACCAGACCATGCCGGCGATCGTGAAACTCACGGTGGCCGTCGCGGTCTGGCCGTTGCTCGAAAGCGTGTACGTGAAGCTGTCCGCTCCCGCGTAGCCCGCCGGCGGGTTGTACGTGAGCTGCCCGATTCCGGCCCCCGAGGTCGTCATCGCGACGTTGCCTCCCTGGGCCGAGATGGCGTCGAACAGGGAAATGACCGTGCCGGCGGGGAAGGAGTCGTTCGTCGTGACGCTGTAGGGGATGAGCGAGGAGTTCACCGACACGTTGCCGATGATGTTGTGCGGGTACGTATCGGGGTTGGCCGCCGGCCTGACAGCCAGCGTGTACGTCGCGCTCGTGCCCGTACAGCCGTTCGCGTCCGTGACCGTGACGACGATGGGGAAGGTCCCCGTCTGAAGCGGCGTGCCCGAGAGGACGCCGGCCGAGGAGAGCGTGAGCCCCGTCGGCAGAGTCGAGGAGGTCGTGAACGCGGCCGGCGTGTGCGTCCCGACGCCGGTTTGCGTGAAGGTCTGGCTGAACGCGGCGTTGTACGTGCCCGTCGTCACGGCCGGGTTCGTGACCGTGATCGTCTGGCAGGCGACGACCAGGTTGTACGTCGCGCCGGTGCCGGTGCAGCCGTTCGAGTCCGTGACCGTGGCGACGATCGGGAAGGTGCCGTTCTGCCCCGGCGTGCCGGAGAGGACGCCCGCGGTCGACAGAGTCAGCCCGCTCGGGAGCGTGGACGCCGTCGTGAAGGCTGCCGGCGTGTGCGTGCCGACGCCCGACTGCGTGAAGGTCTGGCTGAACGGCGCATCCACGGTGCCCGTGGTCGTCCCCGGGTTCGTGACGGTGATCGTCTGGCAGGCGATGACGAGCGTGTACGTCGCGCCCGTCCCCGTGCAGCCGTTGGAATCGGTGACCTTGACGACGATCGGGAAGCTGCCGTTCTGTCCCGGCGTGCCGGAGAGGACGCCCGCGGCCGACGAGCGCGAGCCCGGCTCGGAAGCGTCGACGTGGTCGTGAACGTCGACGGTGCCGATGCCGCCCGACTGCGTGAACGTCTGGCTGAAGGGAGCGTCGACGGTTCCCGTGGTCGTCGAGGGGTTCGTGACAGTGATCGCCGGGCAGGTGATGACGAGGCTGTAGGACGTCGCGCCGGTGCAGCCCGGCCGCGTCGGTCGTCGTCACGGTGATCGGGAACGTGCCGCCCTGAGTCGGCGTACCGGACAGGACGCCTCCCGAGAACGTCATCCCGGTGGGAAGAGCGCCCGTCTCCGCGAGCGTGTAGGGCGCCGTCCCGCCGCTCGCCGTGAACGTCACCGGCCCGTAAGGCGTGCCGGCCGGGCCGGAGGCGAGCGACGGCGGCGCGACCGTGATCGTCACGCCCACGCAGGTGACGGTGATGACGTAGTCCTGGCTCCCGGCGCAGCCGGCCGAGTCGGTGGCGGAGATGGTGATCGGGAAAACACCCGTTTCAGTCGGGGTGCCCGAGAGGGTGTCCAGCACGGAACGTCATTCCCGTCGGAAGGGCGCCGGCCTCGGCAAACGTGTAGGGTCCCGTCCCGCCGCTCGCCGTGAACGGCGTGCTCGGGAACGCCGAGCCGGCGACCACGGTCGGAAGCGACGAGGGCGAGAGCGTGATCGGCGTGCCCGGGCAGACGACGACGAGGAGGTAGTCGCGGCTCGCCGTGCAGCCGTTCGCGTCGGTGGCCGTGACGCTGATCGGGAAGGTCCCGGTCTCAGTCGGCGTGCCGGAGAGCGTGTCGATCGAGAAGCTCATTCCGGTGGGAAGCGTCCCGGCCTGAGAGAACGTGACGGACCCGATGCCGCCCGTCTGCGTGAACGTGACCGCCGGATACGCCGCGCCCGTCGTGCCCTGCGGCAGCGTCGCGGGTTCGACCGTGAAGCGTCTGGCAGGCGATGACGAGGCTGTACGTGGACGAGGTCCCGGTGCAGCCGTTGCCGTCCGTGACGGTCACGACGATCGGGAACGTGCCCGTCTGGGCCGGCGTGCCCGAGAGCGTTCCGTTCGTCGCGAGCGTGAGGCCCGTCGGGAGCGTGCTCGCCGTCGTGAACGTCGCCCCGCCGACCGCGCCCGCCTGTGTGAACGTCTGGCTGAAGGGCGTGCCGACCGTTCCGGCCGTCGTGGCGGGATTCGTCACCGTGATCGTCTGGCACGAGATGACGAGCGTGTAGGTCGAGCTCGTTCCCGTGCAGCCGTTCGCATCCGTCGCGGTGACGACGATCGGGAAGGTACCCGTCTGCGTCGGCGTGCCGGAAAGCGTGCCGTTCGTCGCGAGCGTCAGCCCCGCCGGCAGCGTGCTCGCCGTCGTGAACGTCGCCGTGCCGATCGCGTTCGGTCTGCGTGAAGGTCTGGCTGAACGGAGCGCCGACCGTGCCGGCGGCCACGGCCGGCACCGTGACCGTGATGACCTGGCACCCGATGACGAGCGTGTACGTCGCGCCGGTGCCCGTGCAGCCGTTCGCGTCCGTCGCCGTGACGGTGATCGGGAAAGAGCCGGTCTGCGTCGGCGTGCCGGAGAGCGTCGCCGTTCGCGGCGAGCGTGAGGCCGGCCGGCAGCGTGCCCGAGACGAGACTGAACGTGACCGCCCCGATGCCGCCCGTCTGCGTGAACGTCTGGCTGAAGGCGGTGTTCGCGGTTCCCGTCGTCGTCGGCCGGGTTCGTAACCGTGATCGTCTGGCAGGCGATGACGAGCGTGTACGTCGGGCCGGCGCCGGTGCAGCCGTTCGAGTCCGTCACCGTGACGACGATCGGGAAGGTGCCGTTCTGCCCCGGCGTGCCGGAGAGGACGCCCGCGGTCGACAGAGTCAGCCCGCTCGGGAGCGTGGACGCCGTCGTGAAGGTTGCCGGTGTGTGCGTGCCGACGCCCGACTGCGTGAAGGTCTGGCTGAACGGCGCACCCACGGCGCCGGTGGTCGTCCCCGGGTTCGTGACGGTGATCGTCTGGCAGGCGATGACGAGCGTGTACGTCGCGCCCGTCCCCGTGCAGCCGTTGGAATCGGTGACCTTGACGACGATCGGGAAGGTGCCGTTCAGTCCCGGCGTGCCGGAGAGAACGCCCGCGGCCGACAGCGCGAGCCCGGCCGGAAGCGTCGACGTGGTCGAGAACGTCGCCGTGCCTATGGCCCCCGTCTGCGTGAACGCCTGGCTGAACGGCGCGTCGACGGTTCCATTGGCCGTCGAGGGATTCGTGACAGAGATCGCCGGGCAGGTGATGACGAGGCTGTAGGCCGTGGCGCCCGAGCACCCGGCGGCGTCAATCGCGGTCACGGTGATCGGGAACGTGCCGCCCTGAGTCGGCGTACCGGACAGGACTCCTCCCGAGAACGTCATGCCGGTGGGAAGAGCGCCCGTCTCCGCGAGTGTGTAGGGCGCCGTCCCGCCGCTGGCGGTAAACGTCACCGGCCCGTAAGGCGTGCCGGCCGGGGCGGAGGACAGCGACGGCGGCGCGACCGTGATCGTCACGCCCACGCAGGTGACGGTGATGACGTAGTCCTGGCTACCGGCGCAGCCGGCCGAGTCGGTGGCGGAGATGGTGATCGGGAAAACACCCGTTTCAGTCGGGGTGCCCGAGAGGGTGTCCAGCAGGAACGTCATTCCCGTCGGAAGGGCGCCGGCCTCGGCAAACGTGTAGGGTCCCGTCCCGCCGCTCGCCGTGAACGGCGTGCTCGGGAACGCCGATCCGGCGACCACGGTCGGAAGGGACGAGGGCGAGAGCGTGAGCGGAGAGGCCGGGCAGACGACGACCAGGAGATAGTCGCGGCTCGCCGTGCAGCCGTTCGCATCGGTGGCCGTGACGGTGATCGGGAAGGTCCCGGTTTGCACCGGCGAGCCGGAGAGCGTGTCGATCGAGAAGCTCATTCCGGTGGGAAGCGTCCCGGCCTGAGAGAACGTGACGGACCCGGTGCCGCCCGTCTGCGTGAACGTGACCGCCGGATACGCCGCGCCCGTCGTGCCCTGCGGCAGCGTCGCGGGTTCGACCGTGAAGCGCTGGCAGGCGATGACGAGGCTGTAGGTGGACGAGGTCCCGGTGCAGCCGTTGCCGTCAGTGACGGTCACGACGATCGGGAAAGTGCCCGTCAGGGCCGGCGTGCCCGAGAGCGTTCCGTTCGTCGCGAGTGTGAGGCCCGTCGGGAGCGTGCTCGCCGTCGTGAACGTCGCCCCGCCGACCGCGCCGCCTTGTGTGAAGGTCTGGCTGAAGGCCGTGCCGATCGTCCCGACCGTCGTGGCGGGATTCACCACCGCGATCGTCTGGCACGAGATGACCAGCGTGTAGGTCGAGCTCGTTCCCGTGCAGCCGTTCGCATCCGTCGCCGTGACGGTGATCGGGAAGGCCCCCGGTTGTGTGGGGGTGCCGGAAAGCGTCCCGTTCGCCGCGAGCGCCAGACCCGCCGGCAGCGTGCTCGCGGTCGTGAACGTCGCCGTGCCGATCGCGTTCGTCTGCGTGAAGGTCTGGCTGAACGGAGCGCCGACCGTGCCGGCGGCCACGGCCGGCACCGTGACCGTGATGACCTGACACCCGATGACGAGCGTGTACGTCGCGCCGGTGCCCGTGCAGCCGTTCGCGTCCGTCGCTTTGACGGTGATCGGGAAAGAGCCGGTCTGCGTCGGCGTGCCGGAGAGCGTGCCGTTCGCGGCGAGCGTGAGGCCGGCCGGCAGCGTGCCCGAGGCGAGACTGAACGTGACCGCGCCGATGCCGCCCGTCTGCGTGAACGTCTGGCTGAAGGCGGTGTTCGCGGCTCCCGTCGTCGACGGCCGGGTTCGTGACGGGGACCGTCTGGCATGAAACGACGAGCGTGTAAGTGGTTCCCGTCCCCGTGCAGCCGTTGACGTCCGTGGCCCTCACCGTGATCGGGAACGTGCCGGTCGCGGTGGGCGTGCCCGAGAGGACGCCGGCGGCCGAGAGAGTGAGGCCCGCCGGAAGAGACGCCCGTCGCGAGGGAGAAGGTCACGGGGAGCGTGCCGCCGGCCTGCGTGAAGGTCTGGCTGAACGGGGTCCCGGCCGTGGCGGTGGACGTCGCGGGGTTCGTGAGCGTGATCGCGGGACACGTCGAGAGCGTGACGTCGACGGTGCCCGAGCACCCGCCCGCGTCCGTGGCGATCACGGTGATCGGGAAGGTGCCTCCCTGCGTCGGCGTGCCGGAGAGAACGCCCGCGGCGCTGAGTGTGACGCCCGCGGGGAGCGTGCCGGTGAAGGACCACGTCACGGCGCCGACCGCTCCCGTCTGCGTGAAGGTGACGGGGCCGTACGGCGAGCCCACCGCGCCCGGCGGAATCGCCAGGGGCGAAACGGCGATCGTCGGGCAGACGACGAGAAGCGTGTAAGCCCGCGAGCCGGTGCAGCCGTTGAAGTCGGTCGCGGTCGCGGTGAAGTTGAAGGAGCCGCCGGCGGTGGCGGTGCCGGACAGGACGCCTTCGGGGCTCAGGGTGACTCCCCCGGGAAGCGCGCCGGATGTCACGGCGAAGGAGAAGGGCGCGCTCCCGCCCGTCGCCGTCAGCGTCGTGTTCAGCGGCGTTCCGTCCGGAACGTCCGCGAGCGACGCCGGGTCGACGGTGATCGGAGAACACGCGGTGTCGAAGTAGCCGGTCACGTCGAAGACGACGTCGATCGTGCCCGGGGAGACGTTGTGGAAAGCGAGGCTCCCGGAGCCGTCGGCGGCGAGGAGGAACATTCCGTTCCCCGCTCGCGTCTGGCGGGCCGAGAAACTGATCGTGCTCGTCGCGGGCTCGGCGACGTCGCTCGGGAAGACCCGCAGGAGGCCGGAGCCGCTCGGATTGATCGCGATGACGTTCGCGCTGACCGACGTGGCGGTGAGCGGAACGCCGCAGTTCTCGGTGATCGTGAAATGCCTGACCTCTCCCGGGGCCATCGACGGACCCCCGAGAGGCCCCGCGGGGAGGCGCGTGTCGAGAACGCGGCACGGCGTCACGCTGAAGAAAGTGGAAGCGGACTGACCGGCCGCGGGGCTCTCGCCGAGCGCGCAGGCGACGGTAGCGGCGACGAGCAGACTCGAACCGAAAGATGAAAGGGACGCGTGGCCGAGCTTTCTCATCGAAAAGAGCCCTTTCCTCGTCGAGTCACGACGCCGCACGAAATCTGTGTCCGAAATCGGATCCGTGGGGTAGGCCCACGTCAAAATCCGGTCTTTCTCCTTGACGGATGCCCCCGCATCGTATCTCAATTTCTCGTGCGGCGGCGCGTTGATTTCGTCCGCTCCGCGGCCGGCCTGATTCATTTGCGGCATACCGCCTGACGCGCCGCGCGGGTAACTTCACATTGGAGGTTCCCGCATGCCGACCGCGCTCAGGGAACGCCCCAAACCCTTCCTGCTGCCCGAGTTCTGCAAGGGCTGCGGCCGCTGCATCGACGCCTGCGCGAAGGACTGCATCACGGCGGGCCGCGAGATCGATCCGCGGACTGGCCTCGTGCCGGTCACGCTGAATCTCGAGGCCTGCAACGGCTGCGGCCTGTGTCTCGACGCGTGCCCGGAGCCCTACGGCCTGAGGCCGCAGCCGGACGTCGATTTCGTGCTCCAGGACCCGGAGAAGCTGTTCGGAATTCGGACGGCTCCGCCCCGGCCGGCGCCCATTCCACCCCGGGCGGTTCCCCTGCCCGCCGTCGCGCCGCTCGTGCTGAAAGGCAACTACGCCGCGGCGATCGGCGCGCTTCTCGCGGGCTGCCGGCACGTCTTCGGATACCCGATCACGCCTTCCACCGAAGGCGCCGAGCTGATGGCGAAGCTGCTGCCGAAGCTGGACGGCGTCTTCCTGCAGGCCGTGAGCGAGGTCGCGACCGTGAACATGATGTACGGCTGCGGCGGCGCGGGCCTTCCCTGCATGACGTTCACGTCGTCGCCCGGCTTCAGTCTCATGCTCGAAGGCATCTCGTACATGATCGGCGCCGAGGTGCCGGGCGTGTTCGTGAACGTCATGCGCGGCGGGCCGGGCCTCGGAAACATCGCCCCGGAGCAGGCCGACGTGAAGCTCGCGTGCCGCGGCCTCGGCCACGGCAACACGCACGCGATCGTCCTCGCGCCCTCGACCCCGCAGGAGATGCTCGACCTGACGCGGCTCGCCTTCGAGCTGTCGTTCCGCTACCGGAATCCGGTCGTCGTCGTCGCCGACGGTTACCTCGGGCAGATGACGGGCAAGGTCGTGCTTCCGGCCACGATGGTTCAGCCCGGCCTTCCGGACTGGGCGGTCTTCGGCGACGCGGCCCACCGCGGCAACCTCATCAATTCGATCTACCTCGACGAGAAGGACCTCGAGAGCCACAACGCCCGCCTGAACGAGAAATACCGGCGCATGGAGGCCGAGCAGCTCTCCGATCCGTTCGCGTGCGAGGACGCGACGACGCTCGTCGTCGCCTTCGGCACGCCGGCGCGCATGGCCAAGGGCGCGGTCGAAGCGCTGCGCCGCGAGGGCTTGCGCGTCGGCCTCTTCCGGCCGCTCACGCTGTGGCCGTTCCCGGTCGCCGCGTTGAAGGCGTTCCTCCCGAACGCGAAGAAGATCCTCGTCGTCGAGGCCAGCGACGGGCAGCTCGAGGACGAGCTTCGCCTCGCCCTCTCGAAGGCCGGCGTGGCTCCGCCGCCGATCGAGAGCATCCGGCACTCGGGCGGCATCCTGCCGCAGACGGCCGAGATCGCCGCGGCCGTCCGGGCTTCCCAGGAGGTTCCGGCATGAGCGTCTTCTACGAGAAGTTCGAGCGCCACGCGGGCGGAGAGGGGCTCAAGGGCCACGCGACGCACTACTGCCCGGGCTGCGGCCACGGGCTCGTGCACAAGTACCTCGCCGAGGCGATCGAGGAGCTCGGCATCCAGGACCGCACGGTCGCGATCTCGCCTGTCGGCTGCTCGGTCTTTCTCTATTACTACCTCGACGTCGGGAACTCCCAGGCCGCGCACGGGCGCGCGCCCGCGGTCGCGCTCGGCCACAAGTACGCGAATCCGGATTCCGTCGTGATCAGCTATCAGGGCGACGGCGACCTCGCCTCCATCGGCCTCGCCGAGATCGTCTCGGCGGCGCAGCTCGGCACGCCGATCACCGTGATCTTCGTGAACAACGCGATCTACGGCATGACCGGCGGCCAGATGGCGCCGACGACGCTCATCGGCCAGAAGAGCGCCACGAGCCCCGAGGGCCGCACGGCGATGATGGGGCAGCCGATGAAGATGGCCGAGCTCATCGCGGGGCTCGACGGGCCGGTGTACGTCGAGCGCGTCGCGCTCTTCGACGCGAAGCAGCGCATGAAGGCGAAGAAGGCCGTCCTGAAGGCGGTGAGGCTGCAGGCCGAGAACCGCGGCCTCGCGTTCGTCGAAGTGCTCGCGGAGTGCCCGACGCATCTCGGGATGACCCCCGAGGAGACGGAGGCCTGGGTCAAGGAGAAGATGCTTCCGGTCTTCCCGCTCGGCGTGAAGAAGGACTCGGCTTCCGAGCCCTGGTTCCACCTCGGGAAGCCCCGCTTCGACGCCGAGGGCTTCGTCGCGGCGATCGGGGCTTCCGCCGAGCGCCCCCCGCGCTTCGCGTCCGGCTTTCCCGACGCACCTCGGCGGCACGGACATCGCGCTGAAGCTCGCGGGCGCGGGAGGCGACGGCGCGCAGACGGCGGCCATGCTCCTCGACGCGCGCCGCGATTCACGAAGGCTACGACGCGACGCACATCCCCAGCTACGGGCCCGAGTCGCGCGGCGGCACGTCGTACGCCGACGTGCACGTGAGCGCGGACGAGGTTCTGTCGCCGGCCTCGCCGCATCCGGCGATCCTGGTGGCGTTCAACGCCCCGAGCCTCGCGAAATTCGCGCCGGACGTGCCGGCGGGCGGCACCATCCTCTACGACAGCTCCGTCGTGAAGAACCCGCCGCCGTTCCGGGACGGCGTGCACGTCTTCGGCGTGCCGTTCACGGAGATCGCCGTGGACCTCGGCAAGGCGATGGTGAAGAACATCGTCGCGCTCGGCGCCCTGCAGGCCGCGACGAAGCTCTTCCCCGAGGAGACGTTGCGCACCGCCATCCGCCTCGCCCTGAAGGACAAGTGCGCGCTGATTCCCCTGAACGAAGAGGCTTTCACGTGGGGGATGCGCGCCGTCGCGCCGGCTCCGAACTGATCGCGGAGGACACCATGACCCAGGACCTGATCCCCGTTTCCCTGACGCCCGCCGAGTACCGCCTGCTCATGGGCCTGCGCGACGTGCCGGAGTCCTCGCTGAAGACGCGCGTGAAGGCGCTCATCGAGGCGCTCTTCCGGATGGCCAAAGAGCCGCGCTGCCCCGAGCACCAGTCGGACGGCGTGCCGTGCCAGAGCGTGCACGCGAACTGCGACCAGTGCGTCGAGGTCACGCGCATGCTCGACGGCCTCGAGGCGATGGAGCTCCAGATGCGCGGCTTCCCGGGATGAGCGGAGCGCGTCGCGGCGGCAGCCGCCTCCGGCGCCGGGATCTTCAGGGCGGCGAGTGCCAGCGGCCGCGCGACGCTTTTCGAGCACGAGGTCTACGCGGTGCTCGCAGGCCGCGGGCTTCGACGTGCCGCGGCACGTCTTCTGGAACGGCGCGCCGGGGCTGGTGCCGACGGAGATTGAAGATTTCTTAGAAGGGTTGAGAGGGGACGACGTCGTCCTCAAGATCGTCTCGCCGGATCTCGCCCACAAGTCCGACGTCGGCGGATTCTCATTTTCAAAGAAATCTCCTGCGTCGGTCATCGCTGCGGCGAGGACGATGTGGGAAGACGTCTCCCGCCGAGCGCCCGGAGCCCAGCGCCTCGGGATCCTCGTCGTCGAGAAGCTCGTTCCCGCCGTCCGGCACGCCCGCGGCCGAGGCGCTCCTCTCCTTCAAGCACGATCCCGCGTTCGGGCCCGTCCTCGTCTTCGGCCTCGGCGGCCTCCTGACCGAGTGGTACGGCGAGCTCGCGCCGGGGGCGACGACCGTGATCCTCCAGCCCGGAGAGGTGGAGCGGGGCCTCCGGGCCGGGAGTCGAGCAAGACTCCGGCGCTGAAGATTTTCTTCGAAGGGAATAGGGGGCACGCGAAGGCGCCGCTCGAGCTCGATGCGGTCGCGTCTCTGCTCGAAACCCTTTCTAAGAATCTTTCTCTCTATTCTCCCGAGAATTCTCTTGGCAATCCGACGCTCGAGGAGCTCGAGGTCAATCCCCTTCTTCTTTGCTCGGACGGCCGATGGGTGGTCGCGGACGGAAAGGCCCGGATGTCCAACCGGCGCCTCGCTCTCTCGTCGCGTCCCCTCTCCAAGATCTCCCGGCTCCTTGCTCCCCGGAGCGCCGCCGTCATCGGCGCCTCCGCTCACGCGATGAATCCGGGCCGGATCATCCTCCGGAACCTCAAGCAGTCCGAGGGCATCTCGTACGGGCACCTGTTCGCGGTGCACGCGAAGGAGAAGGCGATCGACGGCGTGCCGTGCGTCCCGTCCGTGGACGCTCTGCCCGAGACGGTGGACCTCGCGGTCGTGTCGGTGCCGGCGCCGGCCGCGACGGAGGTCGTGGAGGCCCTGGCGGGCGGCCGGGCCGAGTCCGTGATCCTGATTCCGGGCGGATTCGGCGAGGCGGGCCACGGGGATCTCGAGGCGCGTATCCGCGCGTCGCTGGCCGCCGCGCACGCGAGGCCGGACGGCGGGCCCGTGCTCGTGGGCGGAAACTGCCTCGGGATCGTCTCGAAGCGGCAGTACAACACGTTCTTCCTTCCGCAGTACAAGCTGCCGTTCCACGACGCGCCGGGCGACGGCCTCGTGGCCGTCAGCCAGAGCGGGGCGTACCTCGTGTCGCTCACGAGCAACCTCGACGGCATCGTGTTCCCGCGGGCGTCCATCTCGTACGGCAACCAGATGGACCTCACCGCCGCGGACTTCCTCGAGTACTTCGCCGAGGACGCGACCGTCCGCCTCCTCGTCTTCTACGTCGAGGGCTTCGCGCCGCTGGACGGAGAGCGCTTCGCCCGCGTGGCGCGGCGCGTCACGGCAGGAAGGCCGGCACGTCATCCTCTTCAAGGCGGGCAAGACGCCGCTCGGCGCCGAGGCCACGCGCAGCCACACGGCTTCCCTCGCCGGCGACTACGCGGTCGCGAAAGCGCTCCTCGAGAACGCGGGCGTCCTCGTCGCGCAGTCGCTCGACATGTTCGAGGACTACACGAAGGTCTACACGATGCTGGGCGACCGGCTGCCCGCGGGCCGACGTCTCGCGGTGCTCTCGAACGCGGGCTTCGAATGCGCGGCCGTCCTCGACAAGCTGTACGGCCTGACGCCGGCGACGCTCGCGGAGCCGACGCTCGCCCGGCTCAAGGCGTGCCTTCCGGCCATCGCCCACGCGACGAACCCCATCGACGCGACGCCCATGGCCGAGACGCCCGCGTTCGTGGAAGCGGCGGCGGCGCTCCTCGACGACGCCGGAGTGGACTCCCTTCTCGTGTCCCCGATCCCGGTCACGCCGTCGCTCGACATCCTCGCGCCGGATCCCTTCGGGGCGCACACCGAGAACCTCTTCTCGAAGGGCGCGCTCGCCCAGGAGCTGCTGCGGCTCTTCCGCGCGACGAGAAAGCCGCTCGTCGTGAACGTCGACTCCGGGCGCCTCTACGACGATTTCGTCGCCGTCCTCCAGCGCGGCGGAATCCCCGTCTACCGGAAGATCGACCGCGCCTCGCGCGCGCTCTCGGCGCTCTGCTCCTGAGCGCGCGTCAGGAGTTGTTCGGGTTGTCGTTCCGTGCGCAGGTAGTAGTACAGCCGCTTTTTCGGATCCTGCGGGAAGACGTTCACGCGCAGGACGCGATACGTCGCCTCCGGCTGGCCCTCGAAGGCGAAGAGCGTGTCGATGTGGGCGGCTCCCTCAGGGAGAAGAAGGTTGCCCCAGCGCTCCGCCGTCTTCCCGTAACGGCTCTTCGGGTCGAACGAGACGACGTCCGTCACGCCGACTGGCCGTTCGGTGTCGGAAGGTTCGCCGGCGCGACGACGGCGGGCACGAGCTCGGCGCTCTTCTTGTCGACGCCTTCCTGCCGTGCGTGCTTGTGGGCGCGGGCGGCGCGGATGAAGTCCTTGAAGAGCGGGTGCGGCGCGGTGGGCTTGCTCTTGAACTCGGGGTGGAACTGGCAGCCGAGGAACCACGGGTGGTCGGACAGCTCGACCATCTCCACGAACTTCCGGTCGGGCGACATGCCGCAGAACGTCATGCCGGCGTCGCGAAGGGCCGGCAGGTACTCCTGGTTCACCTCGTAGCGGTGGCGGTGGCGCTCCCAGATCGTCGGTTCGCCGTAGGCGCGCCGCGCGAGCGTGCCCTCCGCGAGGTCGCACGGGTACTTCCCGAGCCGCATCGTGCCGCCGAGCGCGTCGACGCCGATGAGGTCGCGCAGCATGTAGATGACCTTGTGCGGCGCGTTCGGCTCGAACTCCGTCGAGTTCGCGTCCTTGATGCCGCAGACGTTGCGCGCGTATTCGATGACGGCGCACTGCAGGCCGAGGCAGATCCCGAAGAACGGCACCTTCGTCTCGCGCGCGAGGCGGATCGCCTTCAGCTTGCCTTCGATGCCGCGCCTGCCGAAGCCGGGCCCCACGAGGATCGCGTCCGCGCGGGCGAGCGTCTCGGGGAAGCCGGCCGTCTCCAGCTCCTCGGAGTCCACGAACGAGATCCTCACCTTCACGTTGTTCGCGATGCCGCCGTGGTGGAGCGCCTCGTTCAGGGACTTGTAGCTGTCGCCGAGCTGCACGTACTTGCCGCACGAACGCGATCGTGACCTCCTCCTGGGGGTTCTTGACGCGGTTCACGATCGAGTCCCACTTCGCGAGGTCGCGGTCGTAGTGGGGGAGGGAGAGGTAGTCGAGGAGGATCTCGTCGAGGCCCTCGCGCGCGAACGCGAGCGGCACCTCGTAGATCGACGGGACGTCGCGCGCCGTGATGACCGCCCGCTCGTCCACGTTGCAGAAGAGCGCGATCTTCTTCTTCATCTCCTCGGGAATCGAGCGGTCGGCCCGGCAGAGGAGGATGTCGGGCTGGATTCCGATCGAGAGAAGCTCCTTGACGGAGTGCTGCGTGGGCTTCGTCTTCAGCTCGTTGGAGGCCGCGATGTGCGGCACGAGCGTCAGGTGCACGTTGATCGCGTTGCCGCGGCCCACGTCCTGGCGGAACTGGCGGATCGCCTCGAGGAAAGGCAGCGACTCGATGTCGCCGACGGTGCCGCCGATCTCCACGAGGACGACGTCGTTGTCGCCCGCGACGCGGCGGATGCAGTCCTTGATCTCGTCCGTGATGTGCGGAATGACCTGGACGGTCTTGCCGAGGAAGTCGCCGCGGCGCTCCTTCTCGATGACCGACAGATAGACCTTTCCGGTCGTCACGCTGTTCGCCTTGCCGGTGATGGCGGAGGTGAAGCGCTCGTAGTGCCCGAGGTCGAGATCGGTCTCGGCGCCGTCGTCGGTGACGTAGACCTCGCCGTGCTGGAACGGCGACATCGTGCCGGGGTCCACGTTCAGGTAGGGATCGAACTTCTGGAGGGTGACGCGGAACCCGCGCGCTTCCAGGAGCGCGCCCATCGACGCGGCGGCGATGCCCTTGCCGAGGCCCGAGACCACGCCGCCGGTGATGAAAATGTACTTGGTTCCCACGCTACACCTCCGCTGATCGGCTACTTCTCTCTTTCTTTCTAAGAATCTCTTCTACTCTCCTCGGCGTCCTTCGATCGTGTCGACGCCGATCGAGTCGCTAGCGGCGTCCAGCACCGCCATCGCCATCCCCGCCGCGAGCGCGCGGAGCTGCTCGAGGCTCTCGGCGCGCTCGAGCGGGATGCGGAGGCAGGCTCGTCCAGCGCCTGAGCGCGTCCTTGCGGTAGCCGTAGAGGCCGAGGTGCTTGAGCGTCGGGAGGCGCGGGCTCGGGCCTCCGTCGGTAGGGAAGCGCCGCGCGCGAAAAGTAGAGAGCCCGGCCGTCGTCGCCGCGCACGACCTTCACGTTGTTCGGGTTCGCGATCTCGGCCGGGTCGTCGATGGCGAGCGCGACCGTCGCCAGCGGAAACTCGGGATGCTCGAGGAGGAATCCCGCCACGCGGTCGATGTTCTCGGGATCCATCAGCGGCTCGTCGCCCTGCACGTTGAGGACGACGTCCACCGTCCAGGTCCTTCACGGCCGCCCAGACCCGGTCCGTGCCCGACGGCAGCGCCGGGTCGGTCATCACCGCCCGTCCGCCCGCCGTCTCGACCGCTCGCGCGATCCGCTCGTCGTCGGTCGCGACGAGGACGAGCGAAACGCGCCTCGCCTGAAGCGCCCGCTCGAGCACGCGGATGACCATGGGGATTCCGGCGATCGGATGGAGGGGCTTCCCCGGAAAGCGCTCCGCCCCGTAGCGGGAGGGGATGACGGCGACGGCGGAAAGGGGGGAGGAGGTCGCCAGCCGGGGCACGTTCGATCTTAACATCCGCTCCGGTCGGCGCGTCAACGCCGTCACCGGCCCGCGCTGGCGGGTCGATGACGACTTGAAAGGATGGAAGGAAAGGGATTCGGGGGAGCCCGCTATCCGGCCACGTTGTGGGCGCGACCGCCGGTGTCTTCGATGGCTTCGTCGTCGTCCACGAGCTCGTGGAGGGGAAGGATCGCCGTGTCGATCGCGCCCTCCAGCTCGCGGATGCCTTCGCGGGCCGCGACGGCATAGGAGTTCGACTCGTCGTATCCGGACGCGGCGACGACTTTCTCGTACGTGAGAAGGGCCTTCGTCGGCTCGTTCAGCGCGTAATGGTACGTGTGCGCGACCGTCATGCGCGCCTGCAGGTCGTACGGGTTGAGGCGCAGGATCTTCGCGAGGAACACGAGCGAGTCGTTGTAGCGCTCCTCTTCGAGCGCGACTTCCGCGCGATGGCGGTACAGCGCCACCTCTTCCTCGAGCGTGAAGTCCTCGCGGGATGTCGCGCTGAAGGGCGACCGGAAGGACCGGAACAGCTTTTCGATCATTCGCTCTCCTGACCGTTCACGGGTTGTGGGAGCTGAGCTGTGACCCACGATATGTTGGGGAGAGCTTAGGATCGCCGGAGGACTGAAATCAAGAGAGATCCAGAAAAAAGAAGGGATTTCTTTGAAAGTGCCTTACTAATTTCGGCTACAGAACGCTCAAGAAGCGATGGCGCCGCAAGCATTAGGCAGTCCTAGCTCCTGGCCTATTTTCATTCGAAGCACATTAAACTATTTATTATTAATTACTTACGCCGATTTGCGGCGTATTCGGCGGCGAGGAGGAAGCCCTCGCGGGACGCCGTCTCGGGGAAGAGCGAGGCGATTTCGCGGGCCCTTTCCGCGTGGGTCTCGACCATCTCGTGGGCGCGCTCCAGGGCGCCGAGGCGATGGACGATCTCGAGGATCTGTTCGGGCCTGACGGACGCGAAGCCCTGCTCGGTCACGACCGTCTCGACGAGCTTGCGCTCGGCGCGCGTCGCGTGCGGCAGGCAGAGGATCAGGGGCAGCGTGAGCTTGCCCTCCCTGAGGTCGGAGAGGACCGGCTTGCCGAGGTCGGCCTCCTTCGCGGTGTAGTCGAGCAGGTCGTCCTGGAGCTGGAACGCGATCCCGAGCGACATTCCATACTCCCAGAGGCGCTCGCCCCAGACTTCGCGGCTCTCGCCGAACGCCTCCGTCACGAGGAAAGACGGGATCTTGCAGGCGCCCGCGAAGAGCAGCGCCGTCTTGCGGCGCACGATGTCGAGATAGCCGTCGAGCGTGAGGTCGAGGAGCCCGCGCCGCTCGGCGCCGATGATCTCGCCTTCGGTCATCCGGAGCGTCACGTCCGAGAGGAGGCGCAGGACCCTGAGGTCCCCTTCCTCCAGCGCGATCTCCATGGACTTCATGTAGAGGAAGTCGCCGAACAGGACGGTCAGCTCGTTGCCCCAGCGCCGGTTCACGCTCGGCCGCCCGCGGCGGAGCTCGGCGTCGTCGATGATGTCGTCGTGCACCAGCGTCGCCGTGTGGATGAACTCGATCATCGCCGCGTAGTTCACGTCCCGGTCGCCCTCGCAGCCGAGGAGATGCGAGCCGAGAAGGAGGAGCGCGGGCCTGATCCGCTTGCCGCCGCCCTCGACGAGGTAGTCGCCGATGAGGGAGATCGTCGGGAATGCCCGAGCGGGTGCGCTCCTGGAGGCGGGCCTCGACGAGCTTCAGCTTGCCTTCGATCGGCGCGAGAGCCGAGAGGAGGCGCCGCCCGTTCTCCCGCTCTTCGGCGGGGAGCGTGGCGACGAGCAGGCGGTCTTTCAGCGAAGTCTGGCTCATCTCGGCGGAGCATCTTACCGCCCTTAGCCGCGGAAATTCGTGAACTGAAGGGGGATGCCGAAGTCCGCGCCGCGGAGGAGGGCGATGGCGGCCTGCAGATCGTCCTTCTTCTTGCCCGAGACCCGCAGCTGCTCGCCCTGGATCGCGACCTGGACCTTCAGCTTGCTGTCCTTGACGGCCTTCACGATCTCCCTCGCCTTTTCGGACGGAATGCCCTGCCGGATCGTCACGACCTGCCGCACGGTCCCCTTGGACGCGGGCTCGATCGTGCCGTAGTCGAGGGCCTTCAGGGACACGCCCCGCTTCGCGAGCTTCGTCTGGAGCAGGTCCGTCACGGCCTTCAGGCCGAACTCGTCGTTCGCCGTGAGCGTGAGCTCCTTGTCGTTCTGCTCGATTCCGGCGGCGGTCCCCTTCAGGTCGAAGCGCTGCGCGACTTCCTTCTGGGCCTGCGAGACCGCGTTCGCGACCTCGGGGAGGTTGACTTCCGAGACGACGTCGAATGTGGGTTCGGCCATGGGCTCACTCCGAGAGGATCTTCGTGCCCTCCGGCGGCACGAGGGCGAAGTCCGAATCCGGGCGCTTCGGCCCGGGCACCTTCTGCGTGAACGTGAACGTCGTGCGGTTGCCCGCGGCGTCCACGAGGATGAGCCTCTTCACCTCGCCGGAGGCCGCCGCGAGAAGCGTGACCGATTTCGGATCGCCGCCGGCGCGAGGCGTCAGCGTGAGCTCGGTCAGGCCGGCGTCGATCGCGGCGGCGCGCGCCGCGTAGCGCGCGAGGAGCGAGTCGGGCGACTCCAGGAACACGATCGGCAGGCGCGCGATCTCTGCGGGGCTGAGGCGTCCGCACGACGAGCTGCCGGTCCGCCGCGACGAACTGCCGCGCCGGCCTTGCCGTCGAACGTGAAGACCTTCCCCTCCGGCCCGTCGTAATCGAAGCGCACGCGGTCCGGCGCCTGCAGGACGAGTCGGCCGGTCTCGGGCGCGGTCTCCGCGAAGCCGGCCGGCGCGTACGTCTGCACGAACGTGCAGCGCGACGGACGGAGAGGAGGAATAGGCTTTTCGGACGCTCGCGAGGACGGTTCGCGCGTCGAGGGACGCCGTCGCGGCAGGAGTCGGCGTTGCGGCCGGCTTCGCCGGCCGTGCTTCGAAGGCAGAGGACAGAGAGCGAGAGGAGCAAGAGGACGGAGACCCGGAGTCCGGTGCAAGGTCCGACGCTGCGCGCGCACGCGCCTTGACCCGGACATCCGGGAAGGATTTCGATATCGGCGGCTGCATCAGCGCCGCCGATATGCGAAAAAATCGGGTGTATTCACTTTCTAAGAATCTTCTCTTTCTCTTTCTTCTTAGCCATCTCTATCTCAATGCCTGAAGTGTCTCTTTCCCGTGAACACCATCGCGATTCCCGCGGCGTCCGCGGCGGCGATGACGTCGGCGTCCTTCACGGAGCCGCCGGGCTGGACGACGGCCGTGACGCCCGCCGTCGGCGAGCACCTCGAGGCCGTCCGGGAACGGGAAGAAGGCGTCCGACGCCGCAACCGCGCCCTTCGCGCGCGCGCCGGCCTTCCCGGCGGCGTCGCGGCACGCATCGACGCGGCTCGTGCGCCCGCCGCCGATGCCGTACGTCGCGCGTCTCGCCCGCCACGACGATGCCGTTCGAGACGACGCCGCGGAGGACGCGGTTCGCGAACGAGAGCGCGCGCCGCTCGGCGTCGCCCGGCGCGCGCTTCGTGACGACCTTCCACGCCGACGGCGTCGTCGGGAGCGAGGTCGCCTTCCTGCACGAGGAGGCCCCCGTCGATGCCCCGGACCTCGAGGCGCGGGCGGAAATCCGTCTCCGGCGCGACGGTCAGGACGCGCAGATTCGGCTTTCTTCGCGAGAATCGGCTTCGCGTCGTCCGTCACGTCGTGCACGACGATCGACCTCGAGGAAGCGCGACGTGAGCACGGCCGCCGCCGCGGCGTCCAGCGTGCCCGTGTACGCGACGACGCCGCCGAATCCCGAGACGGGATCGGAAGCCCACGCGGCCTCGAACGCCTCCGCCATCGTCGTGGCCCATCGCCACGCCCGAGGGGACGCGGTGCTTCACGATCGTGAGCGCGCTCTTGCCCACGACGCGCGAGGTGTAGAGCGCCGCGTCCGCGTCGAGGAGATTGTTGTACGAGAGCTCCTTCCCCTGCACGAATGCGGTGGCGCGAGAGGGCGGGGGGCGCGGCGGCGGCGTCCACGTAAAGGGAGGCCTTCTGGTGCGGGTTCTCGCCGTAGCGCAGCGGAGCGGCGAGCGAGAAGGAGAGAGACAGGCGCTCGGGAAACGGCTCGCCCGTCTCTTTCGAGAACCAGCGCGCGATCGCGGCGTCATAGGCCGCCGTGCGCCGGAAGACCTTCGCAGCGAGACGCCGGCGCGTCTCGTCGCTGAGACTGCCGCCGCTCTTCGTCAGCTCCAGGGCGACGGCCGGGTAGTCCGCCGGGTCGCAGACGGCTCCGACGTGCGCGTGGTTCTTCGCCGCCGCGCGCAGGAGCGACGGCCCGCCGACGTCGATCTTCTCGATGGCCTCGCGAAAGGCGACGTGCTCCTTCGCGACGGTCTCCTCGAACGGATAGAGATTCACGACGACGAGGTCGATCGGCCCGACGCCGTGCGCGGCCGCCTCGGCGCGGTCGCGCTCCTCGGACCGGTCGAAGAGGATGCCGCCGAAGAGCTTCGGGTGGAGCGTCTTCACGCGCCCGCCGAAGACCTCGGGGAAGCCGGTGAGATCCGAGACACTCGTGACGGCGAGACCCGCGGCTGCGAGGTGTCCGGCCGTGCCGCCCGTCGAGACGAGTCCGAAGCCCAGCCCGGCGAGGGTGCGGGCGAATTCGACGAGGCCGCTGCGGTCGGAGACGGAGAGGAGCGCGAGGCGGGGGTCACTCACGGACGGCGTAAGGTCCTTTCGAGACGGGGTACTGCGAGATCAGAGGAGGCGTCGCCTCCGGCGGTCTTCCAGATCCACGCGAGGAGCCGCGTCGTGAGCGTGATGGACGCGTCGTAACACTCCCGGGGCGTGCCGGAGGGCAGCGACGGCCGCCGCGAGCTTCTCGGGAGCCGCGAAGGGCTCCGCGGAAAAGCCGAGGAAACGGGCGCCCACCGAAGTGTCCGCGGCCGGCGCGGCGGCCGGCGGGAGCGCCATCGCGAGCTCGTGGACGATCCCGCCCGCCTGGTATGCGATCTCGTCGAAGGGCGTGTGGCGGCGGATCGACTCCGCCAGCGCGCGCGCGCCGCGGGCCGCGGCCGCGCGATGGGCGGCCGCGTCGCGGGCGCCGGTCTCGCCGGCAGCCGCGTCGCTCACGCCCTGCATGAGGCGCCGCGAGTGCTTCGCGAGCTGGCGCTTGAAGTCCGGCGGCGCGAAGGAGGCCGCGTCGGCGGCCATGCGCCTTTCGTCCGCCAGCGCCCATCCCGCGGCGCGCGCGGGAGCGGAGGAGAGCGCGAGCGCGAACAGAGCGGCGAGGGAGGCGAGGAGCAGGCGGCAGCGCATCGCGGCGGGATTGTACGGGTCGAGAGCCTCAGAAGATCTTCAGGAACGTGAGGCTCAGGACGACGCCTTTCTGGCCGCGGTTCCGGCCCGCGACGGGCGTCCCGGCGTCGAAGCGCACGAGCGTCGCCCACGGCCCCAGCGAGCTCGCCCGAGATGCCCGCGCCGCTGAAGTAGGCCCAGTCGAGGCCCGCGGCCCGGTCCTTGACGCGCGCGTCCTCGTAGATGGCCTCGAGGCGGAAGGCGCTCCCGATGACGTATCCGTACGCGAACTTCGACGTGACCGCTTCCTCGGCGCGCAGCGCGCCCGAGCGGTAGCCGCGCAGCGACGTTCCGCCGAAGAACCCGAACGTGTACTTCGAGAAGCGGTCCGTGTTGTCCGAGCCGAGGTAGCCGACCGACGTCCGGATGCGCTGGAAGCGCGGCAGGTGGAAGTCCTTCTGGAGCTCGGCGCCCCACGTCGTGCACGCGTCCTTGCCGGGGTCGTAGTCCGGGTTTCCCGCGAAGCCCCACGGGTCCCACTGCGACCGCTTGTTCCACGCATAGCGGCCCGTGAGCGCCCATCCGCGCCAGTCCCAGACGAGCTGTCCCTCGAGGCGCGTGACCCAGTGGTTCGACGGGATGACGAACGCCGGGCGACGTCTCGGCGTCGTCGGCCGCGAAGTCGCGATGCGTCTCGCCGAGGGTCGCCGTGAGCTTCAGATGCCGGGCGAGCGGGACGCCCGCCTTGAACGCGGCCGCGAACGAACGGCTCTTCACGCGCTGCGTCTTGTCCTCCTCGCCCCCGACGAAGAGCGCGTCCGTGCCCCGGATCGCGATGCCGAAGACGTCGACGCCGACGTCCACGGGCGACCCGAAGAGCCGCGGCTGGTTCCACGAGCCCGCGAGAAGGACGCCGCCGAAGAGGACCTGGACCTGGTCGTGCCGCTTGCTCGCGTCGAGGTCGACCCAGTAGACGCCGAGGAGAGGAAGCGGATAGTCGTAGGAGCCGTCGTAGAAGAGGCCGCCGAGGCCGAACAGGTGTCCGCGCTTCGTGTCCTCGGTGACGACGCGCCCGCCTTCCTTCGTCTTCTCGAGGTAGCGCACGCCCTTTTCCGTGTCCCGGACCATGACGTCCGGCGAGGCGAACGCGGCCTCGGCGCTCGGCGAGGAATCCCGGCGGGTCGAGCCGGACGTCCGAGAGCGTGCTCTCGCGCTCGATCACCGTCGTCCGCGAGAACGTCTTGAGGATCCACTGCCCGGTCGTGTGCGTCGGAAGGCGCAGAGGCGGCCCGCCGTCGGGCGCGGGAACCTCGCCGAAGTCCGAGACCTCGTCCACCGCCTGGATCTCGGCCGTGAGGTTGAGCTGGCGCGTGCGGGTCCGGATGGCCGCGAAGTCCGCCTTCGCGACCCAGACCGTGCCGGCGTAAAGAGGCTTGTCGGAGGCACGCGGCGCGCGGCGTGAAGTCGAGCGCCCAGCACGGGATGCCGTTCACGGTGTCCTCCCCCGCGAGCGCGTAACGCGTAGGCGTCGTCGAACGTCAGCGCGAGCGGCATGTCCGAGACCTTCTCGGGCTGCAGGAGCGGCAGCTCCGGGATCTTCTTTCCCTTCCAGCGCACGCCGTTGAAGTACGCCTCGCTCCACGCCCAGTCGTAGCCGCCGCCCTTCTCGTAGAAGAAGGGCCCCGCGAGCGCGAGGTCGAACGTGTTGTTCAACTCCGCGAACCGGAAGCGCATCGACATCGTGTTCCGCGCCGTGAGTGTCTTCCAGCGCGCGTCGCGGGCGGCGCGCCACGCCTGGTGCTTCGCGAGGATCTCGTCGGCCGTGAGGCCGCGTGTCACCGCGACGCCGACGGCGGCCTTCGCGGCCTCCGAAGGGAGCTTCTCCCGCGCGACGAGCCGCACGCCGAGCGGCCCGTTCGCGAGCGAGAGCGAGAGGCGCGCGGGGACGGCGCCGGCCGGAATGTCGAATCTCCTGGAGGCGCCCGTCCCGAGCTCGAAGATCTCGGCCGAGGCGTACGCCGTCTCGTCGAGGGTCGAGAGAGAACGCCTCCGGACGAGGCGACGCCCGCGGGCGCCGTCCCGGGTATCAGGACGACGCCGCCGAGATCCGTTCCGCGAGACGAATCGGAACGCGTCGAGCGGTCTCGCCGTTCGCGGCGGACGCGCGTCGCGGCGCGGGAATCCGGCCCGAAATCCCCGTCGAGGAGGCGCGCGAAGCGCTCGAAGGCGGCGTCCGTCGGCCGGCGGCCACGACGGGCGTCGCGACGACGAACGGGACGTTCTCCGGCGCGAGGCGCGCCGCGGCGGCGAGGAGGTCCGCAGGGGAGCGGACGTCGGAGGAATCGAGATCGACGAGTGCGGGCTTGCCGAATGACATGTCGTCGACCGCGACTCGGACTTCGCCGGGCGCGGGTCGAGCCAAGGGGGTCACGCCGACGAAATCGACATAGGCCGCATTTTCTTCTGAAAAGAGTTGTTTCACGTCTCGCGGGACGAGCTCGCCACGTGCGACGGGGCCGGCCGCGAAGACGATTCGAGCGTGAGGCGCTGCTGCGCGCGCCCCCGCTGCCGCCTTTCTAAGCAAATACGACCGTGCCTTCGGATCGAACGTGCCTTCCCGGGGTCGCCCGAAATCATGAATCCCGGAGCTCTCGCGTCGGGAACCCGATCGTCACGAGATCCGTTTCCTTCGCGTCCCTGAGAATCTCCCCGAGCCCGGGCCACAGGTCATCCACCGTCGCCGCTTCGGCGGCACGCACGATCCGCGGGAATCGGCGACGTCCGGCAGCGCGAGAGAGAGGCCCCACCGCCAGCCCCGGCGATGGGCTTCCTTGGCCAGAGCGCGAACCGCGTCCCGCGCGGCGGCATTGCCGGGCTTCCAATCCGCCGGGTCGAGCTTCAGGAGGAGACCCGGCGCGTTCGGTGAGAGCGGGGCGGCAGCGAGGGCCGCGAGCCGCCCGATGCGGGCGTCTCCTGGAGCGATTTTCAACCAGGCAGAGAGCGTGGGAGGAGGTGAAGCGGCCCGAGCCGGAACCGCCAGCCCCATGGCCGCGATCGGCAGGAGCCGGAGAAGGAAGGAGAGCGCTCGGCCCCGCCGCATCAGCCTGGATTCTACGGGTGCCCGACGTGGGACGTCGGGTCAGGGAAGCGTGTGTCTTCGGCGTTCACCTCTTTTTTTCGCCCACGGCGGCGGGTTTCGCGGATTTCGGCTCGGGCGCGGGCGGCGCGGAGGGGACGGGGGCGCCGAGGACGTCGCCCGTCGGGAGTCCGAGATTCGCCCGGATCTTCCTCTCGACCTCGGCGGCCACGTCCGGGTTCTCGCGGAAGAACTGCTTCGTGTTCTCCCGGCCCTGGCCGATCCGCAGGTCGCCGTAGCTGAACCACGCGCCGGACTTCTCGATGATCTTCATCTCGATGCCGATGTCGATCAGCTCGCCCGTCTTCGAGATGCCCTCGCCGTACGCGATGTCGAACTCGGCGACGCGGAACGGGGGCGCGACCTTGTTCTTGACGACCTTGACCTTCGTGCGGCTGCCGACGACGACCTCGCCGTCCTTGATCGCGTTGATGCGGCGGATGTCGATGCGCACGGACGAGTAGAACTTCAGGGCGCGGCCGCCGGTCGTCGTCTCGGGGTTCCCGAACATGACGCCGATCTTCTCGCGGATCTGGTTGATGAAGATGAGCGTGGTCTTCGACTTCGAGACGACGGCCGTGAGCTTGCGGAGCGCCTGCGACATGAGGCGGGCCTGCAGGCCCATCGACGCGTCGCCCATCTCGCCCTCGAGCTCGGCTTTCGGAACGAGCGCGGCGACGGAGTCGATGACGACGACGTCGATCGCGGCCGAGCGGACGAGCGCCTCGGCGATCTCGAGCGCCTGCTCGCCGGAGTCGGGCTGCGACACCATCAGGTTGTCGACGTCGACGCCGAGCTTCTTGGCGTAATCGGGGTCGAGGGCGTGCTCGGCGTCGATGAACGCCGCGAGCCCGCCGCGCTTCTGCGCCTCCGCGATGACGTGCAGGGTCAGGGTCGTCTTGCCCGAGGACTCGGGCCCGAAGACTTCGATGACGCGGCCGCGGGGGATGCCCCCGATCCCGAGCGCGGAGTCCACGCCGATCGAGCCGGTGGAGATGGACTGGATGACCTCGTGGGGCTTGTCGCCGAGGCGGACGAGCGCGCCTTTTCCGAACTGCTTGTCGATCTGCTGGACGGCCTGCTCGAGCGCCTTGAGCTTTTCCTTGTTCACTTCGACCATTGGGTCTCCTTCAAGCGTTGCGATTATAGGTATCGGAGGAAGAAGAGATTTCTGCTGCTGAGATTTCGGAGCTATCGCCGGGCGGACAGCGCGCATGTCTTCGAAGGCCGCAATGAATGCAGGCAGCGCCCCGGGATCGTCCGGGCGAGCACACTCGCTCCGGCCCACTCACCCTTCTAAGAAAATCCGAAATCGCGGCGAATCGGCCTACGATGGCGTCGCCGTGCGGAAGGAACGAATGGAAGGTAGTCCCCGGGCTTCCGAAAATCAAGTGACTCCCGGCTCTCTTCGCCCCTGGCCCGAGGTTTTCGCGGCGTCGCGCGTGACGACGCTCGTCGCGACGTGGTTCGGGACGGGCTTCCTGCCGACGGCGCCGGGGACGTGGGGCAGCCTCGCGGCGATTCCCGTCGCGCATCTCGTGGCGTTCTTCTCGGGCGCGTGGGGTCTCGGCGGCTTCGCGCTCGGGATCGCCGTGATCGGCGTGCACGCCGCCGGCGAGACGGCGCGCCTGCGCGGCGTCGGCGATCCGCCGGAGATCGTCGTGGACGAGGTCGCGGGGCAGTCGATCGCGCTCCTTCCGGTCTACGCGCTCGTGCCCGCCGGAGCCACGCTCCTCCGGATCGGCGCCGTGCTCTCGGCGTTCCTTCTCTTTCGCGTGCTCGACGTCTGGAAGCCGGGGCCCATCGGCGCGCTCGAGCGCCTGCCGCGCGGCTGGGGAATCATGGCGGACGACGTCCTCGCCGGCGCGGTCGCCGGAGCGTTCGTCGGCACCGCTCTTCTCGTGACCCGATGATCGAAGAGGCGCTGCGCGGCTTGCGCGCGATCGTGCGCGAGAACGTCCCGCTCTCCGGGCGGACGACGCTCCGGATCGGCGGGCCGGCGCGGTTCTTCGTGGAAGTCCACGACGTGGACGCGCTCGCCGCGCTCCTCGCGCGCGAGCCGGGCGGAAGGGCTTCCGGTCCTCGCGCTCGGGAAGGGCTCGAACCTCCTCGTGCCGGACGCGGGATTCCCCGGAGTCGTCTTCACGCTCGCCGGCGACTTCCTGGCGACGCGGATCGAGCCGCCGGACGTCGTCGCGGGCGGCGGCGTGTCGCTCATGTCGCTCGCCGTGGCGACGCAGAAGGCCGGCCTGTCCGGGCTCGAGAACCTCTCGGGCATCCCGTCGTCGCTCGGCGGAGCCGTGCGGATCAACGCGGGGTCCTACGGCTCCGAGATCTTCGACGTCCTCGTCGCGGTCGACCTCGTCTCGGCCCGGGGCGAGCGCCGGACGGTACCCGCCTCGGAGATTCCGCACGGCTACCGCTGGACCGCGCTCTGCGAGACGGACGACGTCGTCTCCGGCGCCGCGCTGCGCCTCGTCCCGAAGCCGGCCGGAGCGAAATCGCGGCGCGCATCGACGAGGTGACCGCGAAGAGGAAAGGAGCGCTTCCGAAACAGCCGAACGCGGGGTCCATCTTCAAGAACCCGCCCGGACTCTTCGCGGGCAAGCTGCTGGAGGAGTGCGGCCTGAAGGGACGGCGCATCGGAGGCGCGGAGATCTCGCCCGTTCACGCGAACGTCATCGTCAACCTCGGCGGCGCGACGGCGGCGGACGTCGACGCCCTGATGGATGAAATGAAGAAGGCCGTGAAGGAGAAGTTCGGCATCGATCTGGTCCCGGAGATTAAAGTGCTCGGGAGGACACGCCCCATGAGAAGACGCTCCACGCTCCCCTTCCTCTCTCCTCTCCGTGCGCGGCGCTGTTCTGGCCTGCGGAAAGAAGGAGCTCCCTGACCTGACCGTCGGCGTGATCGCCGAGCTGAGCGGCGACATTCCCGCCGTCGGCGCCTCGTGCAAGAACGCGGCGGAAATGGCCGTGGCCGAGCTCAACGAGGCCGGCGGCGTGAAGGTCGCCGGAAAAAGCCATCGACTCCGGCTCGTGATCGAGGACAGCAAGGGCGCCGCGGGCGAGGCCGTCGAGGCCGCGAAGCGCCTCGCGAAGGAAGACAAGGTCCTCGCCATCGTGGGCCCGAACGCCAGTCTCGGCGCCGTGCCGGCCGTCGCAGGTGGCCGAGGAAGCGAAGGTCCCCATGATCTCGCCCTGGTCCACGAACCCGAAGACGACCGCCGGAAAGAGATGGGTCTTTCGCGCCTGCTTCACCGACGCCTTCGAGGGGCACGTCCTCGCGAAGTTCGCGACGGGCTACCTGCGCGCCACGAAGGCGGCCGTTCTCTACGACCCCGGCTCCGAGGCGCCGAAGAGCCAGGCCGAGCTCTTCAAGAAGGACTTCGAGGAGGCGGGCGGCAAGGTCGTCGCGTTCGAGACGTACAAGACGGGAGACAAGGAGTTCGCGGCGCAGCTCGGCCGGATCAAGGCCGCTTCTCCCGATCTCGTCTTCCTGCCCAGCTATTACAACGAGGTTCCGCTGCAGCTCCAGCAGGCGCACAAGCTCGGGATCAACGTGCCGTTCCTGGGCAGCGACAACTGGAGCAGCCCGGAGCTCGTCAAGCTGAGCGGACGCCGATGCCGAGGGCGCGACGTTCTGCAACCACTATGCGCCGGAAGCGCGCGTGGACGCCGTCGCGAAGTTCGTGACGCAGTACAGGAACAAGTACGGACAGACGCCGGACGACGTGGCCGCCCTGACGTACGACTCCTTCAAGCTCCTCGCGAAGGCGCTCTCGGGCGCCGCGAGGCCGGACCGCGAGGCGATCCGCGACGCTCTCTCGAAGATCCGCGAGTTCGAAGGCGTCACCGGCAAGATGACGTTCAAGGAAGGCTCGGGCGACCCGGTGAAGAGCGCCGTGATGATGAAGGTCGAAGGCGGCAAGCCGATCTTCATCACCAACATCGACCCGTAGGGAGCGCGCGGCCTCCGGCCCCGTACAATCTCCGGGATGTCCAGCCCCGGCGGCCTCCGCGCGCTCATCCTCGCCGGCGGCAGCGGCACGCGGCTGTGGCCGCGCTCGACGGACGAGCGGCCGAAGCCCTTTCTCGCGCTGACGGGCGGCGAGTCGCTCCTCCGGGAGACTTTCCGGCGCGCGACCGCCCTCGCCGGGGCCGAGAACGTCTTCGTCTCGGGGCGCGCCGCGCACGCGCCGCTCCTCGCCGCCGAGCTGCCCGAGGTGCCCCGGTCGCGCTTCGTTCTCGAGCCGGTGCGGCGCAACACCGCGCCCGCGATCGCCCTCTCCGCGCTCGCCGCATCGGAGGACGCGCCGGACACCGTCCTCGCCGTCCTGCCGTCCGATCAGGCGGTGCGCGACGAGACGGCGTTTCTCGCCGCCCTCCGCGCGGCGGCGGAGGCGGCGCGGACGCACGATGCGTTCGTCACGCTCGGCATCCCGCCGACGCGGCCCGAGACGGGATTCGGGTACATGGAGGTCGAGGAGAAGAGAAGATCGCGAAGAGAAAGAAGAGATTTCTGAGAGTGGAAGAAGGAGACGAGGGGATTTCTGAGAATGGAAAGAGGGGAGAGCGCCGCGCGCCCTGCGCGTCGTGCGCTTCGTCGAGAAGCCGGACCTGGCGCGCGCTCAGGAATTTCTCGCCTCCGGCCGCTTCTTCTGGAACGCCGGCATCTTCGTGTTCCGGACCTCACTACCTCTTCGAAGAACTGGCCAGAGACGTCGTCCCGAAATCCTCGACATCGCTCGCCGCGCGCATGCCGCTCGCAAAGCCGGCGACTCTTCCTCTTTCGCAGAAATCTTCTCCTCTTCCCCGTCTGTCTCCATCGACGTCGCCGTCATGGAAAAGGCGAGGCACGTGCTCACCGTCCCGTGCGCGTGCGGCTGGAGCGACCTCGGCTCGTGGGAGGCCGTCTTCGAGTTCCTGGGCGGCGCTCCCGGCAGGAACGTGCTCGAGGGCCCCGCCGCCGCGGTGGAGGGCTCCGGCAACCTCGTTCTGGCCGAAGGGCGGCCGGTGCGCGTCGTCGGCCTGTCGGACGTCGCGGTCGTGGACTCCCCGGACGGCATCCTCGTCATGCGTCGGGGCGCGTCCGACGCTCTCCGCAGGAGCGTGGAGGAGGGTCTTTCGCGGTGACGGACCGACGAGCGCCCTCCGCGGCGAACGCGCCCACGGCGACCGTCCTCGCGTCTCTCGGGCGGCTCGTCGCGACCGTGCGCACGGCCTACCGCGGACCGGCGGCGGCCGTGGAGGACGCGGTCGTATGCCTTCTCGCGCGGGGCCATCTCCTGATCGAGGACGTCCCGGGCGTCGGCAAGACGACGCTCGCCTCGGCGCTCGGCAAGGCGCTCGGCGTCGGCGTCCACCGCATGCAGTTCACGCCGGACACGCTCCCGTCCGACATCCTCGGCCTCACGGTCTTCAACGTGCGGACGCAGGAGTTCGAGTTCCACCCGGGCCCCGTGTTCACGCCGGTGCTCCTGGCCGACGAGATCAACCGCGCGACGCCGAAGACGCAGGCGGCGCTCCTGCAGGCGATGAGCGAGCGGGCCGTCTCCTCCGACAGCGTCACCCGGCCGCTGCCCGAGCCGTTCCTCGTCCTCGCGACGCAGAACCCGGTGGAGTACCTCGGCACGTACCCGCTCCCCGAGTCGCAGCTCGACCGCTTCCTCATGCGCATCTCGCTCGGCTATCCCTCGCCGGAGGACGAGCGGCGCCTTCTCATCTCGGGCGGCGCCGACCGCGTCCTGGCGGCGCTCACGCCGGCGCTCACGCTCGAGGAGCTGGCCTCCGCGCAGGCCGCGACCGAGCGCGTCACGGTGGCCGACAAGCTCATGGATTACGTGCTCGCGATCGTCGGGCGCACGCGGAACGGCAAGGACCTGCTCCTCGGCGTCTCGCCGCGCGGCTCGCAGGGTTTCTTCCGCGCGGTGCAGGCGCGCGCGCTCGTTTCGGGCCGGCCCTACGCCACTCCCGACGACGTCAAACGCGTCGCGGTCGCGACGCTCGCGCACCGGGTTCTCGCTTCGCAGCCCGGAGCCTGGGACGGCGGCGGGAGCGGGCGGCGCGAGCGCGACGCGATCCAGCGCATCCTCGACGAGACGCCCGTTCCGCTGTGAGCCCGTGGTCCTCGCCGCGCGCCTGAAGAAGCTCCTCCACCCGGGCATCCTCGTCCGGGTCACGAACCTGGGGTTGGGCTTCATCCTCCTGACGCTCGTCGTCGCCGTGGCCGCGACGAACACCGGCAACAACGGCCTCTACATCCTCGTGTCGCTCTTCCTCGGCGCGCTGGTCGTCTCGGGCGTCGTCTCGCGACGGAACGTGGAGAACGTCGCCGTGGAGCTGGACGGCCCGGCGGAGATCTTCGCGGGCGTGCCGGTGCGTTTCACGCTCCGGCTCACGAATCTCGGGCGTCTCCCGCGGCGCGGCCTCCTCGTGAAGATCTCCAGCGCTTCGGCCCCGATCCTCTTCGGCCGCCTCGACCGCGGCCGCCCCGCCGAACGCGGAGTGGACCTCGTCTTCCCGAAGCGTGGCCGGCGGTCCATCGAGTCGCTCCTCCTCTACAGCGGCTACCCGATCGGCCTCTTTCGCAAGGGCCGCGTGCATCCGCTCGGCGACGAACGCCTCGTCTACCCGGCGCCGGCGGCCGTGCCGTACGTCCCTCCCGATCCGCGTGAAGCCGAAGGCGGCGATCCGCGCGACCGGCGGAGGGGCCGCGGAGCGGAGATCCGCAATCTGCGCGAAGCGGGCTTCGGCGACGATCCGCGGGACGTTCACTGGCCGCAGACGGCGCGCCAGGGGAAGTTCATCGTCAAGGAGCGCGCCTCCGAGGAGGGCCGCGACGCGCTCGTCGCGCTCGACACGCTCCGTCCGCCGGGCGCCGGACGCCGCATGGAGCGAAGCTTTCGAGCGCTCGGTCTCCGAAGCCGCGGGGCTCGCGCTGCAACTCCTCGCGCGCGGAAGCCGCGTGGGCCTTCTGCTCGGAGGCTCCGTCGTTCCGCCGGGCTCGGGCCCGGCGCATCGCCGCGGCCTGCTCCGCGCTCTCGCGCTCGTCGAGCCCGGCGGCGACCCGGCGCGGCCGCCCTCGTCCGTTCCCGCCTCGGTGGCCGTGTACCGCGCGGGACGCGGGCCGGAGAGAGCCGCGTGAGCGCGCCCGGGTCCGTTCCCGCGAAGGGAGAGGAGCCGATCCCGTTTCTCAGGGAGCGCCTCCTCGCGCTCGGCTCGCTCGCGCTCCTCGCTCCCGTTCCGCTCTTCTTCAGCAACGCGCTCGAGCTCGCCGTGCTCCTCGTCTACCTCGGCGTGCTCGTGCTCTTTCTCCTGCGCGTGCGAACGGGCCGCATCCCGCGCCTCGGCAACCGCGCCCTGAATCTCGCCGGTCTCCTCTATCTCCCCGTCATCGTCGCCGACGTGCGCTTCGGGAGCCAGACGCTCCTGAAGACGATGCTCCACCTCCTTCTCTTCACGACGCTCTTCAAGCTCGCCGCGATCCGGAGGGAGCGCGACCTCTCCCTCGCCCTCGTCCTCTCGGGAATGCTGTTCGTCGCCTCCGTCTCGACCTCCTTCCACTACGCGATCCTCCTCTACGTCCTCCTCGTCGCCTTCGTCGGCTGGGCGGTCCTCGTGAAGTGGGCGCTCTGGCGCGACCTCGCCGCCGCCCCGGAGGAATGGACTCGCGACCGCGCGGCGCGCGGGCTGCCGGGTCGCGGGCCGCTCGTCACGTCGGTCCTGTCGACGGTGCTGATCTCGGTGCCGCTCTTTCTCTTTCTCCCGCGACTCAAGACCCCGTACGTCAAGGGCGCGGAGGCCGGGCGCGAGATCACGACGGGTTTCTCGGAGAACGTGGACCCGGACCTCTTCGGCGCGCTCAAGCAGAACGAGCGGGTCTTCCTGCGGATCACGAGCGAGGAGCCGCTCGGCGAGGGCGCGGCGGCCGTCCTGAGGCTGCGGACGCTCGCCCTCTCGCGCTGGGAGGGCGGCGTCTGGAAGAAGCCGCATCGAGCGCGGCGTCACCGTCTCGCCCGCGGGCGGCGGCGTCCTCGTGCCCCTCGCGCCGCGCGTGCGCGCGCCGGCGCGAAGCACGGCGATGACGATCGACCTCACGCCGATCCAGACCCGCACACTTCCGTATCCGCTTCTGGGCAGCGCGCTGCGTCTCTCGGAGGGCTCGTTCCGCAATCCCAGCCTCGCATACGTCGAAAGGGACGTGGCGCGCAACGTGCGCATGCCGTTCGAGCCCGACCGCACCATCCAGTACACGGTCCTGTACGGGATCCGTCCGCTGCCCGACCTCGAGCCCGGCGACGCGGTCGAGGCCGGAAGAGCCGCGGGCTCGAGCACGCTGCGCGCGTTCGCGCTCGAGACGCTCGCAGGGCGTCGATCCCGCGGCTCGATCCCGAGGCCGCGGCCGTCAAGATCGAAGCGGCTCTGCAAAGCTGGGATTACGAGCTGGACCTCAGGCCGCACGGCCCGAACGCCGTCGAGGACTTCGTCACGAACCGGCGCAGGGGCCACTGCCAGACGTTCGCGACCGCGATGGCGCTCCTCCTCCGCGAAGTGGGCGTCCCCACGCGGTTCGTGACCGGCTTCCTCGGCGGCGAGATCGGCGCGTTCGGGCGGTACGTCCTCGTGCGCGGGCAGAACGTCCACGCCTGGGTCGAGGCCTGGTGCGGGCCGTCGAAGGGATGGGTCACGTTCGATCCGACGCCGAGAAGGGGTCAGCCGGGCCTCGAGCGCGTGCCGGTCTCGCAGCGCCTGCGCCAGGTGACGGACGGGCTGGAGTTCTTCTACGACCGCTTCATCCTCTCGTTCGGCCAGGGCGATCAGGTCGAGCTTCTGCGGAAGATCCGCGAGGCGGCCGGCGGCGCGCTCGATGTGCTGCGCCATGCTCCGGGGGCGGGAGGCCTCCCGCGGAGACGGGCGGTCGGCATCGTGATCGCCGCATTGCTCCTGGCCGCGCTCGTCGTCCTCGGGCGGCGCCTGGGCGGCGCGCGCTGGGGGACACGCGGCCTCGCGCCGGCCTCGGCGGCCTATCGCCGCCTCCAGAAGGCGCTCCACCGGGCCGGGGCGCCGCTCACGCCGGCGTCCGTCCCGGCCGAGACGCTCGCCGCCGCGGCCGCGTTCGGCCCGGGCGCGGCGCGCCCCGCGGAGGCGATCGTGCGCGCCTACGTCCGCGAGTCTTTCGGAGGCCTCGCGGCCGCGGAAGGAGAGGACGTCAGGCTACGGGAGCTTCTCGAGGAGTTCCGCGGGGCCGTCAGACGGCTCCGGGCGCGATGATTCGGATCGGGGTGTATCCTTTCGCACCGCTCGAGATCTTTTCGATGAATTTGGAGGAATGAGATGAAGAAGACGACCGTTGCCGTTTCCGCTCTCCTCGCGTTCTGCGTCGGCACGACGCTGCTCGCGAACCTCGACAACCAGAAGGCGTTCGTGGCGAAGTATCCCGACGCCAAGGCAGCCCTGGGCAAGTGCACGACGTGTCATGTGAAGTCCCTTCCGAAGAAGGAAGACCACGAGTCGAACGCGTACGGGAAGGACCTCCTGGCGAAGGCGGTCGTCGACCCGAAGGCCGCGAAGAAAGAGTTCAAGTTCGAGAAGATCGAGGCGCTCGACAGCGACGGCGACGGCGTGAAGAACATCGACGAGATCAAGGCCGGCACGAACCCCGGCGATCCGAAGTCCAAGTAGGCTTCATGGGTGCCGAGCCCGTCACACGGCGTCGCTGGATCGACATCCTGCTCGGAACCAGCTTCGCCGCCTGGATGGGGGCTGTCGTCTATCCGGTCCTCAAGTACCTCACGCCGCTCAAGGACGGCGGTGGGTCGAACAAGGCCACGCTCACCGACGCGCAGAAGCAGGAGCTCTCGAGCAACGGATTCCTGATCGCCCGCTGCGGCACCGATCGGGTGCTGCTCCTGAAGGACAAGGAACAGAAACTGAAGGCTCTCTCGGCCAAGTGCACGCACGAGGGCTGCACCGTCCAGTTCGTGCCGGCCGACGGGATCATCTGGTGCGCCTGCCACAACGGGAAATTCGCGCTCGACGGCCGCGTGATCTCGGGCCCGCCGCCCCGGCCGCTCGCCGCCTTCACGGTGGAAGGCGACCTCAAGGGGGTCGTGAGCGTGATCAAGCCGGGGAGTACGGCATGACGGACGGGCGAGACTCAGCCGCGCCCGCTCCGGCCTCCGCCGGCGCGCGGGTCTGGAGGATGCTGGACGAGAGGTTCCAGCTCTCGGGCCTCGTCGCGTTCCTCGGCCACAAGGAAGTGCCGGTCGGGTCGCACTCGATGGTCTGGTATTACCTCGGCGGCGTCTCGCTCTTCTTCTTCGTCGTCCAGATCGTCACCGGAATCCTCCTCCTGATGAACTACCAGGTGGGGGAGAACACGTCGTACGAGAGCATGAAGCAGCTCGTGGGCCGTGTGCCGTTCGGCTGGCTCATCCGCTCGATCCACTGCTGGTCGGCGCACCTCATGAGTCTCGCGGTCCTCGCGCACCTCTTCAGCGTCCTGTTCCTGAAGGCCTATCGCAAGCCGCGCGAGCTGACCTGGTACACGGGCTTCGCGATGCTCGGGATCGTCCTCGGGTTCGGTTTTTCCGGCTACCTGCTGCCGTGGAACGAGCTCAGCTATTTCGCGACCGCGGTCGGGACCGACTCCGTGAAGTCCGTTCCCGTCGTCGGGCCCTGGATGCTCCGCGTGCTGCGCGGTGGCGAAGAGGTCTCGGTCCAGACGCTGTACCGGTTCTTCGCGCTCCACGTCTGCATCCTTCCGCTCGTCATGGGCGCCTTCATCGGCGCCCACCTGCTCTTCATCCAGAGGCAGGGGATGGCCCAGCCGCTCGAGCACGAGTCCTCGCGCGCGACGAAGCCGCGGCCCCGCGGCATGCCGTTCTTCCCGAACTTCGCGATGCGCGACCTGCTCCTGTGGGTGATCTGCCTGAACATCCTCGCGCTCCTCGCCGTCGCGCTTCCGTTCGGACCCGGGATCCCGGGCATGGAGTGGGAGCTCGGAGACGAAGGCGAACCCGCTCAAGCCGGCCTATCCGGGCATCAAGCCGGAGTGGTACTTCCTGTCGGTGTACCAGATGCTCCGGGAATTCCCGGCGCATCTTCTCGGGATGGAGGGGCCGCAGGCCTGCCTCCTTCTGGCGAGCATCCTCGGCGCGATCGCGTTCGCCATTCCGCTCCTCGACCGGAACGCGGCGAAGGGAAAGCCGAGCCCGCTCTTCACGGATCTCGGCGTCGCCGGGCTTCTTTTCCTCGGATTCCTCACCCTCAAGGCGTGGGACGTCGGCGTCCACGCGCCGCCCGGGAAGGACCCGGCGGGCGACCCCGTGATGGCCGCGACGATCGCGCGGACGGCGGCGCTGTGGATTCTCGGGATCGGGCTCGCCGCGACGGCCCTTCGCCGCCTGAAGTGGGGGCACTCGGCCTTCTCCTTCACCGCCGCCGTCCTCCTGCAGGCGGCGCTGAACGGATTCGCGCATCTGAGCTGGCTCGCGAGCGGCGGTGCCGCCCTCGCGCTCCTCGCCGTCCTGCTTTTCGCCGGGCGGGTTCGAAGCGGCGCGTCCGCCGCGGGTCTCGTGCTTCTCCCGCTTCTCGCGCTCGCCGCGCCCTCGACGGCTCGCGCGGAGGAGAAGGCCGTCGCTCCGGCCCCGGCGACCGCGTCCGCGCCGGGGCACGTCGTCGAGGACACCTGGCCCGCGGACTTTCAGAAGCTCTTCACGGAAGCGGACAAGAAGACGGGCCCGGTCCTGAGCGAGAAGGCGAAGGCCCGATTCCGGAGCCTGCCCAGCCACGCGCAGGAGCTGTTCTTCGTGGCGGCGAAGGACGGGAGGCTCTCGTCGGGCGCGCACCTCGCGACGCTCCTCGCGCTGGAGATCGACGACCGGAAGGTGGAGCTGATCCTGGGGGACAACTGCGTCCTCTGTCACTCGAACCCGGACCTGCCGGACGAGATTCTCTTCAAGCCGCGCGAGAAGGGCGACGCGAACGCCCACCTCGACCTGCGCGAGATCGTGAGCGACGTCCACTTCCGCGGCGGGCTCATGTGCGCCGGCTGCCACGGCGGAAAGCCCACGGACGCCGAGATGTCGCCGGATATCGGCAAACGCTGGCCGGCGTCCGACGTGAGACACAAGGACCGCTCGTGGATCCCGGAGTTCTGCGCCCGCTGCCACTCCTCGAGCGAGTTCATGCGGGGCTACAACCCGTCGCTCCCCGTGGACCAGCTCCTCAAGTACCGGACGAGCAGGCACGGGCAGCTCCTCCTCGGGAAGGCGAAGGACTCGAAGGTCGCGCAGTGCGTGAGCTGCCACGGCGTGCACGGGATCCGGCCGCCCGACAGCACGAACTCCCTCGTCTATCGCGAGAACATCCCGGCGACCTGCGGCAAGTGCCACGCGGACGCGGCCTACATGAAGGGCTACACGCTCGACGACGGGAAGACGCCGATTCCGACGAATCAGCTCGAGCAGTACAGGAAGAGCGTCCACGGCCTCGCGCTCCTCGGGAAGCACGACGCCGGCGCGCCGGCGTGCAACGGCTGCCACGGAAATCACGCGGCGCTGCCGCCGCACATGGAGTTCGTGTCGCAGGTCTGCCGCAACTGCCACGCCGCCAACGGCAATCTCTTCGACGGCAGCCCGCACAAGAAGGCGTTCCTGAAGCACGGGTGGCCCGAGTGCGAAACGTGCCACGGAAAGCACGACATCGCGCGCCCCACCGACGAGATGCTCGGCGACGCGCCGCAGGCGCTCTGCCACGGGTGCCACGCGAAGTTCGGTCAGCCGAAATGCGACGAGACGGCGCGGTTCTTCCACACGTCCATCACGTCTCTGCGGCGAATCGCACGAAGCCCTGGGCAAGGACGTCGACCGGCTGGCCGAGCGCGGCTTCGACGTCGACGAGCTGCGATTCCAGTCGAGCGCCGTGAGCGACGCGCTGCGCAAGACGCGCCTCGGTATCCACACTTTCGACCGGAGCGACTTCATCCGCAACTCCGAAGCGGCGTCGCAGGCCGAGGCGACTCTCCGAAAGGCCGCCTCCGACGTCTGGGCCGAGTACCGCTTCCGCCGGAACGGCCTGATCCTCGCGAGCGGCCTCATCTCGACGTTCGCGGTTCTCCTCTACCTGAAGATCAGGCAGATCGACCGCGATTCGAAGCGCGCCTAGCGCGCCCGGACGATGCGCCGGACGGCGTGAACCGCGTCCATCGCCGCGAGCTCGACGGGATAGTCGTAGTACTTCCGGCGCAGCCGCCAGCGGGCGACCCCGCGGGCGGGGCGTTTCAGACTCGCCGCCGCTGAGCCCGGCGCCGGAAAGGCGATCCCGAGATACCGCTGGAAACGCCTCACGCGGAGCTCGTACGCGCGGGAAATCGGCAGCAGGTTCGGGCGCGTGTAGTCGAATCGTCCCCAGTCCTCGAAAACGCGCGGGGCCTCGATGCAGCCGCGTTCGACCGCGATCCGGAACACCTCCGATCCGGGCAGCGGGGTGGTGAAGTTCATGCAGAGCTCGACGAGAGGGTTGAGCCTCTTGGCCTCGAGCGCGAGGTCGAGCGTCTTTTCGAGCGCGTCTTCCGGCTCGTCCGGATACCCCACCATGAAGAAGAGATACTGGTTGATTCCGTGGCCGGTCAATCGGCGAATCGCTTCGAGCGTGTTCTCGACCGTGGTCTTGTTCGTGATCCTGGAGAGAAGGTCGCTCGAGCCGGACTCGGCGCCGATCGCGACCTGCTCGAGGCCGGCACGCTTGAGCAGCGCGAGGAGCTCGTCGTCCATCTGCACGACGCGGTTCCCGACGGCAGTCGCCTGCCAGCGGAACTTCGACTCGAGGCCGCGCGCCAGGATCGCGCGGCAGAACTCGACGATGCGCGGGCGCCCCAGAAAGAAGTTTCCGTCGTAGAAGCGAATGTGATTCGCTCCGCGACCGATCCAGAATTCGATGTCGGCGAGCATCCGGTCGATGCTCAGGCCGAGCCAGCGGCTCTTGGAGTCGAGACAGAAGTCACAGGCGAACGGGCATCCCCGGCTGAAGATCGTGCCGGCCAGGCGGGCGCCTCCGGGTCCCCGGAGGATGTAGCGCCCGGGGTCTATGAGGTCGTATGCCGGGGGCGGGAACTGCTCGAGCCCTTCCGCGGGACGGTCCGGCGTGGCGACGGCCGCCCCATCCTCGCGGAAGTTCAGGCCCGCGATCCCCCGCAGTGACTCGTTCGCCTCGAGCGCGCGCAGCACCTCGACGAACGCCCGCTCGCCCATGCCCCGGACGACGACGTCGACGCGCGGATCCTCGATCGCCTGCGCGGCCGCGAACGTCGCGTGCCATCCCCCCCAGATGACGGGCAATTCGGGCCGCAGCGACTTCGCGAACTCGGCGACCTTCAAGCCGTCCGGAACGGCGGGACCGGTGAGCGATGTGATTCCCACGCACGCGAGACGATCCACGGTGTCCCGGATCGTCCCGCGCCAGTCGTGGTCCCACTTCGCGTCGAGGATGCGAACGTCGTATCCCGCGCCGCGCAAAGGGCCCGCCAGAGCCAGAAGAGAGAGAGGCGGGTGGGCCCGGTAGGCCGCGCTCGTCTGGCCGTTCAGCGCCACGAAGTGCGGCGCATACAGCAGCACTTCGCGCTTCGCGTCCCCCGCCATCGGAGAATCATACGTCTCGGTCGCGCGCTCGCCGCCGGTGGCCGCCGCGGGGTCGGCGTGTTGTAGGATTCGTCGGAGGCCTCATGCGGCGTCGCTTTTCGGCCTTTTCGACGTCTTTTTTCCTCCTCGCCGTCGCGGTCCGTCCGGCTGCGGCCCAGCACGTGACCAGGCTGAAGACGAGCGACGGGAGCATTCAGGGAACTTTTCCCGCCGGAGCGCGCCCGCAGGGCATGGCCTTGGATGGGACCAGCCTTTGGGTGGCGGCCTGGTCGTCCAACAGCATCGTCAAGCTGAAAGCGAGCGACGGGTCCAACCTGGGTACGTTCGCCGTCGGAAAGGCTCCCTTGAGGGTGGTCTTCGACGGCGCCAGCGTCTGGGTGACCAACTCAAGCTCCAACACCGTTACGAAGCTGAAGGCGAGCGACGGGAGCGTTCAGGGGACGTTCCCCGTCGGAGACCATCCGATCGGCCTCGCCTCCGACGGGGCCAGCATCTGGGTGGCCAACGCCTCGTCCAACAACGTCACAAGGCTGAAGGCGAGCGACGGGAGCCTCCTGGGGACTTTTCAGACCGGGACCCAGCCGATCGACGTCGCTGTGGACGGTGCCCACGTCTGGATCACGAACAGGGTCTCCAACAACGTCACGAAGCTGAAGACGAGTGACGGGACCGTCGTCGGGACGTTCCCGGTCGGCACCGCTCCGCGGGGTGTGCTCGTCGAGGGAGGCGCGGTCTGGGTGGCGAATAGCGGATCGAACGACGTCACGAAGCTGAAGGCGAGCGACGGGACGGTCCTCGGGACGTTTCCCGTCGGGAACGCTCCCTCCAGCCTCGTCTCTGCCGGGTCGAGCGTCTGGGTGACCAACAGCGCTTCGGACAGCGTCACGAGGCTGAGCGCGAAAGACGGGACCGTCCTCGGGACGTTCAAGGTCGGAGTCCAGCCGACCGGGATTGCCGCGGACGGGAAGAGCGTGTGGGTGTCGAGCGCGGGGCGCGATACGGAGTCGAAACCCTAAGGCCCGGTCCGGCCTCGCCGACGTGCTGGCCGAATCAGAGCCCGGGCGACGCGCCTTTTGAGCGAGGGCGGCGCCAGATCGACCCAGCCGTCCTGGCAATAGAGCCGAACGCCGGATCGCCTGACGAGCGCCGAGCCGGCAGGCTCCTCGTGAGCGCCCGTTTCGAACGAGAGGGCGTCGCCGGTCGTGAGAGCGCGCCCCGAGCTGTCGCGAAGCCGCCCGGTTCCGACGCCGCGAAGAAAATGCCACACGCGCTCCGCGGTCCACGCCTCGTAGTCGACCGGCCACGCGGCCCGGGAGGGCGCTGGCTCCCTCGAGGCCAGGGTCTCGTCCTGTGGAAGCCCCGGCGCCGTCCCTTCCTCGATGGCCGGCAGGGCACGGACCAGGAGCTCCGCCCCCTCGCGAGCCAGGCGCTCGGTGAGGACCGAGCCCGCCACGCCGCGCTCGACGGCGACCCGTCGCTGCGCGAGCACGTTCCCCGTGTCCACGCCCTCGTCGACCCAGTGAAGCGTCACCCCGGTCTCGAGGTCGTTTCCGGCGAACGTCCAGAAAACGGGGTCGCTCCCGCGGTGCTTCGGGAGGAGCGACGGGTGGAGGTTGACCGTGCCGAGGCGCGAAAGGCGGAGGATGGGCCTCCGGAGTATGTACGGGAACGACCCGATGCAAAGGAGGTCGGGATGGAGCGCCTCGAGGGCGGCCGCAGCCTCCTCGACGGCGTCCTTGCGATACGGAATGAGGGGCAGACCGAGTCGCCGTACGAGGTCCCGGAAGTCCCGGCCCACAACACGGATCAGGGCGTCCTTGGCCAGGCGCTCGAGCCCGCGGCCGCTGGCGCGCGGGGCGACGACGGCGAGAATTGCCTTTCGCCTGGCGAGCGCCTCGAGCAGGACTCTCGAGAGGACTCCGCCCGAGCCGAAGAAGACGACTCTCATCGCGGCGCTGCGCCGGTGACGGAGTGGAGCACCGAGCGCCGGACCCAGGAGCCGAGGAACGCGGCTCGACGGGCGGCACCGTCCGTCAGCCAGCATTTGCGCCAGAGCTGCATGGCCCGCCCGTCCAAATGCCCGCTGCGCCTCTTCAGGCGGTCCGGGATCACGAACGTGTCGAGGAACCGGCGCGCGCCGGGCGCAAGGAGGCTTTCCATCGCCCGTTCGACCGCCTCGGTCTCGATCTCGCGGAAGAGGGTCGTCGCGACACGCAGCGAACCGTAGAGCGCTCTTTCGATCTTCCACGCACGGGCGAGAGCGCTCAGGGCCGGAATCAGCTCCGGCCAGAGCCGCAGCATGAGGAAGAAGTCGACGAATCGGATGAGGGGCGACGAGAGCTCGTCCTTCGCGAGATTCAGGACGTGGACTCCCATGGCGTGCAGCGGAGCGAGGCGCCTCGCCTCGAAGTCTCCGGCCGCGAACGGCTCCCGCTGCGCCCACACGTCCTCGTAGTCGACGGCGGTGCGGATGCGGTGCCCGAACGCCCGGTGGATCTCGACACGCACCTCCCCGACGTCGAGGGCGACCTCGTAGTAGTCGTTCCCCCAGAGGGCTGCCCCCTCGCTGGACGCGAGTCTGCCGCCGGCGCCGCTCAGTCGGGCGACCGCTTCGTCCACCCGCTCGGGCGGGATGTAGACGTCGATGTCGGCGGCCGGCCTGAGCTCCGGCCGCGCGTAGAGGCGAAACCGGTAGTCGAACCCCTTGATGAAGACGCAGCCGTCGGGACCCAGGATCTCGACGAGCGTGCGGGCCGCCCGCAAGTGGAGACCGAGCCGCCGGAGATAGAGGGACCGGATCGCGGGCGCGTTCGTCGCCGCCTCGCGGACGCTCTCGGGCACGGCGGCATCGCCGTAGAGCAGCGGAAGGAGGCCTTCCTCCGTCGCGCACGTCAGGACTCGATGCAACGCCTCCGGGGGCAGCGCCGAAGGCGCGTCGTCGTCGAGAGCGAGGCGCAGAAAGAGAGGCCAGAGCGCCGCCGGAAGGTCGGGAGCCATTCCGCTCTCATGCTAAGGCAGCCCGTAGAATCGGCGAGGATGAGAGTCGCGCGGACCGTTCTCGCCGGCGTCGGGGCTCTCGTCCTGCTGGTCGCGGCGCTCGAGGTGTCCCTTGCCGCGACCTTTCGCATCCGCGAGCGCCGGCGACTCGGGGCGCTGCCGGCCGTCGCGGGAAGCGCCGCCTACCGCGGGACGGCCTGGGCCGCCGACTACTGGCGCGAGTGGCGGATGGCGTGCCGCGTTCCCGAGCGTCTGCGCTACGCGGGCGACGGCGTCTGGCATCTCGAGCCGTTTTCCGGCCGCGCCATCAACATCGGACCCGACGGGCTTCGCCGCACCTCGAACACCGCCTGCGGCGAAGGCGCGCCTCGAATCATGATGTTCGGCGGATCGATGCTCTGGGGGCATGGGGCCCCGGACGAACTGACGATCCCTTCGCTTCTTGCCGGGCGATACGAGCTCGACGGCCGTCCCGCGTGCGTTTCGAACCACGGCGAATGGGGCGCGACGTCGCGGAGCTCCGTGGTCGAGCTCCTCCGCGAGCTGCGGCGCCCCGGCGCGAAGCCGGACGTCGTCGTGTTCTATGCCGGGTCGTACGACGTGAAAGAGGCTCTCTTCCGCGCCGCGGGAGAGCCCGGAAGCGAGATCGAGGCGGCGATGCGGGCAGGGGAGACTGGTCGGCGGAGCGAGGGCGGGCTCTTCAGCGGCAGCGCTCTCGCGCGAGTCCTCCGAGCGGCGTCCCGCCACGCGGCGCCACGGCGCCTCCCGGCCGCCGCCATCGAGGGGGCCGGCCAGGAGGCGGTCCGCGTCGTGGCGGAGGTCCAGCGCAGCGTGGAGGCGCTCGCGACCGCCTACGGTTTCCGTCCGCTGATGATCTGGCATCCCTATCTCCTTTCGGATGAGAAGGCGCGGACGAAGGAGGAGGAGGTTATCGTCAGGGAGGTGGACAGGGAATTTCCCGACATCGCGGCCGCGATCCGCAGCGCCTACCGAACGGCGCGCGCGCGGCGGGTCGCGGGCTTCTACGACATCTCCGACATCTTCGCGGCGAGCCGGGAGACTCTCTTCATCGACGCGGGGCACCTCAACCCGGCGGGGAACCGGATCGTCGCCGATGGTCTTTACGAGATTCTGATTTCCCGGCCGGGCCAGCCCGCCAGCCTGCCTTAGAATGTCGGCGATTCACGGAGACGGAGGGTGCATGGAACCGCCGCGGGCTCGTCAGCTCCTTCTCTGCGCGGCGGGCGGTTACCAGGCCTACATCCTTCCCGGCTTCGTCCTCGCGCTCCTCCAGCACGTCGCCGACGACGTGCAAGTCGTGCTCTCGCGCGCCGCTTCGCAGCTCGTCTCGAAATACGCGGTCGAGGTGGCCAGCCGCCACGACGTCTACGTGGAGCTCGACGACCGCGGACCCGGCACTTTCGTCCCCCACATCGAGCTGCCGCGCCGGGCCGACCTCGTGCTCGTCTATCCGGCCACGGTCAACATCGTCGGGAAGGTCGCGAACGGGATCGCCGATGAGCTCATCTCAGCCCTGATCTTCGCGACCGACAAGCCCGTGATCTTCGTCCCGGTGGCCAACGAGCTCATGTGGCGGCAGCCGGCGGTCGCGCGGAACCTCGAGCGGCTCGCCGCGGACGGATACGTCGTGCTCCCCCCGCAGCCCGGCATCGAGGTCGCGACGCGGGAGGGCCTGGACACCATCCCGTTTCCTTTGCCTACGCTCCTGGCCCGGCTCCGGGCGGCCCTGCGCGGCGGCGAGGGATCCGCGGGGCCGGGTCCGCCTTGACGGAGACGTTCGGCGTCCGTAAGGTCGGGATGGGCGGCATCACTACGGGCCGCGAGGGACCTCGATGACTCTTCTCCGACGGATCGCGAAAGTCGAGGAAGCTCCCTTGCAGCGAGAGCTCCTGCTCTTCGATCCGGTTTCGTCGAAGTTCTACCTGCTCAACCAGACGATGGCGTTCGTCTGGCGCGGGTGTGACGGAAAGACCGTCGACACCCTCGTGTCCGAGATGGCCGGCGCGTTCGAGGGAACCGAGGAGGCCGTCGTTCGGGAAGACGTCGGGAAGGCCGTCTCCGAACTCGAGTCGCTGGGTCTCGTACGCCTTGACACGTCCCAGGGCGCTGGCTAGACTGAAACTCAGTTCAATTGGTTGACAGATGCACGTCAACGCCGAATACGCGTCATAGAAACAGCAGGTGCCCCCGATGAGTTCGAACACCGAAAAAATTCAGAAACCAGAAGCAACGGCGGAAAGGCGGCCCAAGTACGAGACGCCCCGCATTCAGGTGATGAGCGAACGGGACATCCTGAACACGTTCCAGTTGACCCAGTCCATGATGGGCTGGTGGACGACGATGGATTGCTGAAGCCTGCGTGCGCCGCCGCCGAGCGGACACCGCACGGCGTCCTCTGAGCCTCGGATCGCGTCGCCTCGCTACAAAGGAGGCGCTCTCTCGACGGGTTCTGGCGGAGGTCGCCATCGAGGTCCGGAGCGACGATCCGAGCCTCGAGGCCGAGCTCGCTCTCATCCTCGGCACGCGCACGGTCGGGTCGCGATGCCGCGTCGGCGTCCATCTCGAGTCCGATCCGGTCCGCCCCGGCGGTGCGCTTGCCACTTTCGAGACAGACGACGAAGCCGCCCTGACTGTCGAGGATCTTCTTCTCGCGCTCGAAACCGTGGACTTCCCGTTCCGCCTCGTCGCGCCCACGGAAGCGGAGTGGACGTCCTTCGCGTGGCTCTCCGAGACGGAGCCTCTCTTCTCGTTCCGCGGGCGCTCCTGCCGGATCCAGAAGCGCCCCGGATGGCAGCGCGCTTTCGCGCTCCTGATCCTGCACCGGGTCTTCAGGCTGCGGCCGGACGCCATCTTCTTCCACGCTGCGACGGTCGGGATCGGCGGTCGCGGCATCCTCATCGTCGGTCCGAAGGGACGCGGCAAATCCACCCTGTCCCTCGCTCTCGCGAGCCGCGGGCACGTCCTCCTGGGGGACGAGACAGGGTGCTACGTTCCGGCAAGCCGCGAGCTCTGTCCCGTCCTCCGGCCTGTGGGCATAAAGCCAGGGCCCCGCGCCCGCGCGGTCGACGCGGCCCTCGGCTCGTGCGCGGAGGGCGTGGCGTTCCTGAGGATCGAGGCCGACCGCCTCTTCCCCGGCCGACCGGAGCCGCATCGGCTCCCGCTCTTCGCGATCGTCTTCCTCGAGCCGTTCGCGTCCCGTCCTGGCCTGGACGAGATCGCCGCATCGACGGAGGACATCGCCCGCCTTCAGCCCGTCTCGAGCTCTCTCGTGAACGCGCCCAGGGCGCAGCGCGTTTTCGAGCTTGGCCGTATGCTCTCTTTCGCGCGGGTCTTCCGTCTCGCCCCGGGCGGTCCGGACGAGACGGCGGCGCTCGTGGAAGGAACGTTCGGAGGTTTCCCGCCGTGAACGTCAAACAGCGCGCAGACGCCATCGGCACGTTCCGCTTCGTCGAGGTGTGGCTGATGGAGACGGCGTCCCTCTGGACTCCGCTCACCCCGGAGATGGAAGCGAAGGTCATGTTCGGCCGCCACATCTGGGACTATGCCCAGCACGCCGACTGGCTGGGCAAGCGCGCCTTCGAGCTCCGCCAGCCGGAGCACTACACGCGGGCCCCCGCGGACGCATACCTGGAGCTCCTGCGGACGGTGAAGAGCGTGACCTCGACGCCCGAGCGGCTGACCCTCGTGTACGACGTCGTCGTTCCGGGAGCGGTCGCCCGATACGAGCGCTACCTGCAGGCGACGGACCGGCTTCTCGACGGCCCGTCGGTGCTCGTCATCGAGCGGATCCTGCCCGAGCTGCGCCGCCAGATCGAGGACGCCCGCCGGCTTCGCGAAGAGCTCGGTATCCCCGGCGCCGAGGCCGGGGAATGGCGCCGGCGCGAAGCAGCCATCGAATCCGTCGTGGCCTGAAGAGGAGGGAACGTGCCGGAGATCGGCTACTTCGACCTCGCGGGACTGCGGCTGAGGGACGACCCGGCGCGGGACGCCTGCTTCCGCATCGTCCGGCGGGACTCGGAGATGCACGAGTACGACGCGGCGAGCGACGTCGCCCGGCGGGAGGTCGTGCACCGCCACATGACAAACGAGATCACGAGCCTGGACATCGCCGCGCAGTGCCTGGCCGAGTTTCCCGACGCGCCCTGGGATCTCCGGATGGAGCTCGCGCGCCAGTGCTGGGACGAAGCGCGGCACATCCTCGTCCTTTATCGCCGGCTTCGGGAGCTCGGAGGGCGGAAAGGTGAATTCCCGATCACCACCTTCGAGTGGTCGGTCACCTCGGCGCTCGGCGATCTCGCCGGCCGCCTCGCCGCGCAGAACCGCACGCTCGAGGCTGGAGCCATGGACGTCGTGAAGAACCTCGGAAGGGCTTTCCACGACCTCGGCGACGAGGAGACGAGCGCGCTCCTCGACGGGATCCTTGCCGACGAGATCCAGCACGTCAGGTTCGCGAACCGCTGGATCCGGCGGCTCGCGGCCCGGGACCGAAGTGTGCTGCTCAAGGTGGTCGTCGCCGTCCGGTTCCTGGCCGATGTAAACGCGTCGCTCGCGCCGCACGAGGGGGAGCGGAACGCGGTCGGGGTGCCGCTTCGGGATCCCTCCACGACGATCCCCGCGGTGAACGTCGAGGACCGCCGGCTGGCCGAGTTCACGGACGAGGAGATCGCCGAGATCCTGCGGCAGGCGGGCTTCCGCTCTCTCGTCGAAGACACCCCCGGGACCTCGCCGTGACGAGCGTCGACCGCCGCCTCTTCGCTGACCCTCCCGCGCGCGACGCCCGCTTCGAGGTCCGCGATCTGTGGTCGGAGATGGAGAACATCTGGGACGATGACGGGAAGATGCTCGTCGAGTTCCTGCACCGGCAGATGAACGAGGAGGTCAACGGCCTCGAGATCGCCGCGCGGAACCTGTCCGACTTTCCGGATGCCGACTGGGATCTTCGGCTGGCCATCGCCCGCCAGTGCTGGGACGAGGCCCGGCACGTCGAGGCATTCCGCCGCCTGTTGGAGCGGCGCGGCGGCGTCGTCGGGGGGTATCCCGTCCTGAACTTCGAGTACCGGATGGCCATGGCCATTCCCACGCTGATCGGACGTCTCGCCGTCCAGAATCGCAGCTTCGAGGCGGCCGGCATCCAGGCCCTCCAGGACGCGCTCAGGAGGACGACGGAGACGGACCTCCGCGATCTGTTCGAGGCGCAGCTCGCGGACGAAGTCCAGCACGTGCGTTATGGGAACCGTTGGGTGGCCGAGCTCGTCCGCCGCGACCCCAGGCAGGGGATGGACGTCGTCCGCGCCGTGGCCCAGGCGAACGAAGCCTTCCGCACGGTCGCCGGCGACGCCCTCGTCGAGCTCGAGCTGGACGACGACATGAAGCGGGAGGTCGGGCTGATCGAGATCGAAACGACGCCCGGCGCTGTCCGCTGAGTCCGTGACGATGGAGGCGCTCAGCGCCGAACGGCTCGTATCGGTGGCCGCGCTCTGGCGATCTACGGGCCGGGTGCTCACGACCAGCTTTCAGGGCGCGAGCATGCTGCCGACAATCGCACCGGGGGAGCGGGTCGTCCTGCGCTGCGATGCCGACGTCCAGCCGGGCGACGTCGTGGCCGTGGTCCGCGGCCCTGAGATCCTCGTGCATCGCCTGGTCGCCGTCTCGGCGTCGCAGGACTGGTGGCTCTTCAAGGGAGACGGCAACCGATTCTGCGACCTTCCCGTCACGTCCGCCGGGGCGATCCTCGGCCGGATCGAGAAGATCGAGCGCGACGGAGCGTTCGTCGGGCTCCCGCCCCCGCCGGAAGCGCGCGGGACGGGACTGCTGACGGCCGGAACGGCCACGCTCCTTCGGCTCAGCCCACGAATCGGAGTCCTGACGCTCCGCATCCTCACGACGGCGCGGCGCCTGCTGCTCCGGGCGCACGCTCGACTGCGGGGTCACGCGACAGGACCTTCGCCCCCAGCCATTCCCAGTTGACGAACAGGAGGAGGAGCGGAGCGCTCGGGAAGCCGATCCCGAGCGCCAGGACGTTGGCGACGTGGAAGACGACCGCAATCGGGACGAGCACGCGGCGGGACCACACGGAGAAGGCCGCGAGGGGGAAGAGCGCTTCGAAGAGGAAGGTCCCTACGGCCATGGCCCAGCAGAGCCACATCCGGTCCGCGAGCGGAAGCGCGAGAACGGGCCGCGTGACCGCCTGCGCCGACAACAGGTAACCGCGGAGAGTCTCTCCGGTGAACCAGAGGATGCCGCTGAAGCGGAGCTTTCCGAGCAGCGCGAAGAGATACGTGAACGAGAAGAGGAGACGGGTGAGAGTCACCGGCCAGCGGTACTCCGGCGAAGGTGCGCCGTCGCGGGCCGGGGGCTGGGCGGCGAATGCGAGGATGAGCAGTCCGACCGTCGGGACCGTGAGCCCGCCGAAATGGGTGTGCGGCATCCCGACGACGATTTCCTCGAAGGGCGCGAAGTGGTAGAGGAGGAGGCCGGCGGCGGCGCACGAGACGCGCGGTGCCGCTCCACAGATGACGAGGACGAGGGCGACGTGCGCGAGGCCGTACAGCACCCACTCGAATCCCTCGTGGCCCCGAGTGATCCCGTAGCGCAGGAACTCGAGCCTGTGAGCCGCGGGGAAGAACGCCTCCGGCCACGAGGCGAGGCGCGGAATGTCCGGGCGCGACAGGAGGATCCAGAGCGCCTGCGCCGCGAGAACGAACCGGCAGGCTCGAAGCTCGACGGGCGATCCCGGCGCGAACCAGGCGGCGCGCCACGCCTCCCGGGCGCCCGCGCTCAACCCCGAAGCTCCATGAAGACCGCCTCCCGGAGGATCCGGCGGTGCTTCGCGATCTCGTCGAGCGTGTACTCGAGCCGGTAGACGCGGATCGACCGGTAGTCCCCTTCGGGCGCCTCGCGAACGCGGGGGAGACGCCACCAGTAGCCGCAGGCGAGCGGGCCGAGGAGGCGCTCGAACCCGATCCGCTTGCCCGCGCGGAGGCGGGCTCGCGCCTCGTTCGCTTTCGCGACGAGGAAGCGCTCGGAGGCGCGGCGGCCTCCCTCGTCGAGCCGTGGATAACGGCTGGACAGCCAGTTCTGGAGAATCGAGTAGAAGACCGGCGTGAAGGTCTGCGGGTCGAGCTGCCACTCGCGCCCCTCGCGATCGACGCCGCGGAAGTCCAGCCACCTGAGGGAATGGTCCCGTCGCATCCGCCCCACCGCGAGCGTGTTGCTCGTGAAGGGCCAGTTGTCGATCTGCGTGATGCCCGCTACGGCGTTGATTGCGATCACGTAGGCGACGAACGCGAGGACGGCGCGTCTCCGGTTACTCCCTCTCGCCCGCGCGACGCGGACGCCGAGGGCGAGAAAGAGGACGAACGAGAGGAGCCGACCGAACTCGGGGAGATCCGGACCGGTCACCTCCGGGCGTCCAGGACGAGTCGCCCCGGGTCCTCGATCCGCTGAATGCGCGAGAAGCCCGCGCCGCCGAGGACAGCGACGTAAGCCTCGGGCGGCGCGAGCGGCCCCAGGCAGGCGCCACCCAGCGAGAGGGAGGCCGGCAGGCAGAACTGCAGCTCCAGCGAGGAAAGGAACCGGGTCGATGGCGTCGCGTCCTCCGGCCCCGCGGACAGGGGCTCGCAGACGAGGAAGGCTCCTTCGGGGGCGAGGGCAGCGTGGACCGCGCGGACGGCGGCCGCAGGGTCGGGGACCTCGTGCAGCGTCTCGAGGGTGAGAACGAGATCCCAGGGCCCCGCCGGGAGGTCGGCCGCCAGGGCAGCGACGTACCGGATGCGGTCATCGGCGCTCCCCGCGGCGCGCGCCCGTTCGATGGACCCCGGGTTCGCATCGAGACCGACGAAACTCGACCTCGGAAAGGACGACGCCAACGCCCGGAGGACCGCCCCGTCGCCGCATCCGATCTCGAGGGCCTTCCCGCCGACCTCGAGAGCCGACCGGCGATCGGCTGGCAGCCATCCGAGGATGCGCGCTCCCTTGGCCGGATCGAGGGCGCCGATCGCCGCGTGAACGCGGTCGTCCCACGTGGCCGCCGGAAGGCCCTTGCCGCCGCGCATCGCGTCCTCGACCTCGTGGACGTACCGGGAGAGCTCCGCGGCGAGCGCGAACCCCGCCGCGAGGGCGTACGGACCCCCGGGCCGGGCGAAGATCTCGCGCTGTTCCTCGTCGAGGAAGTAGCGTCCGGACGCGGCCTCCTTCGTGATGAATGCCGACGCCGCCTGGTTCGCGAGCCATGGCGCGAGGTATCGCTCGCCCACGCCCGTCGCCGACGCCAGCTCGGAGAGAGTCCGGGGGACCCGGGCGAGAGCCTCATAGAGGCCGAGGCGCGAACCGATCGTCACGAGCGCCGCGCTCTGCGCGGCCGCGAGGTCCTGATACGCCCGCGCGTAGAGAACCTGCAGCCTGGCTTGGTTCATGGCTCGCCGCTCACCCGGGGCCGGCGAAGCGCGGCACTGAAGGGGTCTATCTGCTGCGGGAGGAACGCGCGCGGAACGCTCTCTCCCTGAACGCCGTATGCCGCGGGCCGCCCGGCTCCGCCGTCCGCGGTCCCGAACGCGTGATCCCAGAGGGCGAGCACGAAGCCGAAGTTCTTTCGGGCGGGCCCCGGCTGGGCGGCGTGGTGGATCCGGTGGAATCGCGGGCTGACGAGAAGATATCCGGCCCGGCCGTAACCCCAGTCGAGATCCGCGTGCGCGAGGAGGTTCAGCGCCGTCTCGACCCAGATCGCCGCCACGAACCACGTTCCATCCGCGCCCAGAATCACGACCGGCACGGCCTGCAGCGCTCCGCGGAGGGCCATGTCGCCGGCGTGAAACCGGTAGTTCGTCAGGGGTGTGAGGTGCGGCTGCGAGTGGTGGATCCGGTGGAAGAGCCAGAGAAGCCGGCTCGCGTGCGCCCAGCGGTGCCACCCGTACGAGACGAGGTCCGTCACCGCGGTCAAAACGGCGAATTGCAGCCAGCCCGGTGCTCCCCGGAGGAGGTGGAGCTCGAGCGAGGGCGTGAACGTGTGGACTCCGCGCGAGACGAGCGCGTAGAGCGGCCCTCCGATGAGGAATCCGAAGGCCCCTCCGACATAGAACGCGGTGTAGATCGCGTCCGTCGCGTCGTCGCGGTCGGGGGACGGCCACCGACCTCGCAGGACCCTGAGAATGCAGGCCCAGACGATGAGAACGATGGCGATCGTCAGGAAGATGCCGAGTTTTTCCGGGCGGGTCCAGACATGCAGCGCCCGCGCCACGAGCGCCGCGAGCGCGGCGGTCACCTCCTGCATCCCGGCATTCTAGCGTCGCCTGAGGAGCGCGTCCCAGTCGACGAAGAGCAGAAGAAGGGGCGCGTTCTGGAACCAGATGTGGAAGACGAGACCGTTCGCGAGGTGAAAGAGCGCCGCCGCGGGGAGCAGGATCCACCGCGCCCGGCGGGAGAACAGGACGAGCGGGAAGAGAAGATCGAGGAGGACTCCGAGGAGACCCACCGCGGACGCGACCGCGGGCCAGCGGACGATCGCGTTGCCGACGAGGGTCCCCTCCGGAAAGCTGAGCGTCTGGTCGAGGACGAGGACGTAGTTTCGGATGTTCACGGGTGAGAGCCAGGGGAGTCCGCTCGCCAGCAGCTTGGACCAGCCCGCGAAGAAGTAGATCTGCGCGAACAGGAGCTGGATCAAAGTCAACGGCCATCGGTTCTCCCAGGACGGAACGTCGGGCGCACCTCGGCGCGGGAAGGCTCCTGCCGAAGCCGAGGCGGCCACGACGAGGAGGCCGAGCGCCGGGATCGTCAGCCCGCGGAGATACGGATTGCCGGTCCAGACGATCGTCTCGAGCGGAGCGAGGTGATAGAGGAGGAGGCCGCCGGCGAGCGCCGCCCAGCGCGTGGCCACGCCGCAGAGCGTCGCGGCGAGCGCGACATGGAGGGCGGCCCACATGACGCGTTCGGGGCCGGCGCCGAAGAGTAAGCCGAACCTGAGCCGCCGCTCGGGGAGTATTCGGCCGAGGATCTCGTGCGGGAACTCCAGAATCGATGGCAGGTCCCGCCGTGACAGGACGACCCAGAGCGCGGCGAGGGCCAGGAGGACCCGGGCGACGGCCAGGTTCGTGAGGCCTTCCGGCGCGAACCAGAGGCGGTCCCAGGCCCGGCGCAGGCTCGGATCAGCCACCGGGCCGGTACTCGCCGATCAGCGTTCTTCGGACGGCTCGATCGCCGTCCCGCCTCCGCTCGTAGACATCCCAGTCCAGGAACGACAGGCGCAGGGAGGCGAATGGACCGGCGGGCACGTCGGCCGGACCATTCCAGAAACGGCGGGCCGTGAAGTGGTAGGGGGCCGAAAGAGGCCCCAGGAGCCAGTCGTTCGGCGGGAAGAGGCGGCCCTCGGAGACGGCACGGCGCTCTCTCTCGGCGCGCTCGTAGAGGAAGCGGAGCACCGGCCGGCGCCTGGCCTCCGGCCAGCTCGGGAGTGGACGGAGGCACTGGCCGAACTCCTCGGGCGCGATGGGCTGCAGCACGCGGGGATCGACGGTCCAGAGGCGCCCGCTCGCGTCCGTGGCTTCCATCTCCCACGAGCGGATCGTGGAAGCGCGGAGGCTGTGCACGAGCGCCCAGTTCGTGAAAGGCCACGCGTCGATCTGGACGAATCCGACCAGCGAGGTGACGGCGACGACGAAGCCGATGAGCGCCTGCGCCGCCCGCCGCCTCTCGGCCTCGGGCCGCCGCCGCGCCTCGAGGGCGACCGAACGGACCATGAGCGCGAGGAAGCACAGGAAGATCCCGAGCCGGGCGAGCTCGACGACGGGCTCGAGCCAGGCCAGCGACTTGAAGAAAGCGTGCACGGGGTGCTAAGCCGCAGCGCGCGAGGGGCTCTGCGGGCCGTCGTACCCGATCAGGTACGGTCCGAAGGACCGTCGCACCGCGGGATCGCGAAACGCCCAGAAGAGACCGTCGAGGTAGAAGTGCTCGAGGGCGACGAGTATGTAGAAGGTCTCGAAGATCACCTCGTGTCCGCTGTGGCGGAGAACTAAGCTCGCCCCGATCGTGGCGGCGCCGATCGAGAGGACGAGCGCGACGAGGAGCGGCGTGCTCTGGCTGACGCGCGACAGGACGCGCTGGCGCGCCGATCCGTCGGCCTCGCGGAAGCGCCGCCTGTTGAGCAGCCAGACGATCCCCAGGTACTGGACGTAGTGCGGCAGGAGCATGACGGCCGTCGCCTGGTTCGAGGAGCGCATCCAGAGGAAGGGGTGGAAGAGCGCCAGACTCGTCAGCAGAAAGATGGCCTCGGGCAGCTGAATTCCCTGGCCTTCGCGCGCCCGCCTGAGAAGCGCGAGTCCCAGGCGCACGAGCGCGGCGAGGACGACGGCGCCGAGCCCGGCGCGGAGAAACGAGGACCAGTCGGGGCTGAGGGCGCGGAGCGGATCGAAGGCGTCGTGGCTGTCGATGTTCCAGAAGGCGAGCCAGAAGCTCGTCGACAGGATCGCGAAGTTCGTCACGCTCTTCTGGGAAAGATCGGTGACGCCGGCGCCGTGCCTGTAGACCGAGAGGATCCCGCAGCTCTGGCGCGCGACGTGAAAGACGTTCCAGGCGAACAGCACGACCCGGATGATCCGCGGAAGCCCCGTGTAAATGAGCAGGAAGTACGCGGCCGCGATCAGGACCGGCCCGCCGTAGAACGCGAGCCAGCGTGTCCGGAAGCGAGCCTGATATTCGTCCCAGAAAAAGAACGACAGAGTCGACATGTAGTGCGGGAACGAGAGCAGATAGAAGAAGATCCCGATCCGCGTGTCGACGTACAGCGCGAGGAAGACGGGCGGCAGGACGACGAGCGGCGAGAGGCCGAAGAAGGCGAGATCGAACGGTGCGGACTCGATCCAGCTCTCTCGCTTTCCGGGCGCGCCTGCCAGGGCGAGCGGAACGGTACGCGCGGCGGCGTCCATCGGGAGATTCTACCGGCTCCCTGCTTCCGGCTGAGACTGCCTCGCAGCGCCGGCCCCCGGATCGATGATGAGCTTGAATCATTGGCAGAGGCGGGCCTGCGGCGCATCGTCTTCGGATCATGAACAGGTTCGTGAAGGACAAGGAGCATCTTGTCCGCATGGCGGCGCTGTTCGCGGCGGGCGTGGTCGCCTTCCTGATCGCTCCGGGCCGTGCTCGTTCCGAAGGGATTCGGCGTCTACGGCCACTACCGCGCCGGCGCGCTCGCGGACAACCGGGTGCGCGCACCGCGCTTCGCGGGTCGAGCCGCCTGCATCGAGTGCCACACGGACGAGCGCGACGCCCTCAAGGGCGGCAAGCACGCCGGCGTCGGCTGCGAGGCCTGCCACGGCGCCCTCGCGAAGCACGCGGAGGATCCGTCCGCGCAAAAGGCGTTCAAGCCCGATCCGAAGACGCTCTGCTTCACGTGCCACCTCGCGAACGTCGCAAAGCCGAGGAAGTTCCCCCAGATGGATCCGAAGAACCACTTCGACGGCGGGGCGTGCAACGCCTGCCACTCCCCGCACGCCCCGGACAAGGAGCCCAAGAAATGAAGTCCGACCGCCGCGACTTCGTGCTCACGGCCGGAAAGCTCCTCGTACTGACCGCGCCGGCGGCCGCCTATCTCGAGGCCGTGGAGACCGGCAAGTCAGAAGAGCCCGCCTACAAGATCGCCGAGCACTACTGGGGAATGATCGTCGACATCGACAAGTGCATCGGCTGCGGCAACTGCGTCCGAGCCTGCAAGACCGAGAACGACGTGCCCCTCGAGCCCTACTTCTTCCGCACCTGGGTGGAGCGGTACCACGTCGCGGGCGCCGCGGAGCATCCCGACGTCGACTCGCCCAACGGCGGCTACAACGGATTTCCCGAGAAGTACGCGGCCGGCGACGGCGCCAAGAACTTCTTCGTGCCGAAGCTCTGCAACCAGTGCGCGCACTCGCCCTGCACGCAGGTGTGCCCCGTGGGCGCGACGTTCGAGAGCCCCGACGGCGCCGTCCTCGTGGACAAGACCTACTGCCTCGGCTGCCGCTACTGCGTGCAGGCCTGCCCGTACGGCTGCCGGTTCATCGACCCGCGCACGAAGACGGTCGACAAGTGCAACCTCTGCTACCACCGGATCACGAAGGGCCTCACGACGGCCTGCTGCGAGAGCTGTCCGACGGGCGCGCGCCAGCTCGTCGACCTCAAGGACCCGAAGGACCCGGTCCACGAGTTCCTGAGGACGCACAAGGTCCAGGTCCTGAAGCCCCAGATGGCCACCGGGCGCGAAGGTCTTCTACAACGGCCTCGACGGGTCGGTGAGGTAGCGACCATGGAAGAAGGGCTTCTCCACGCGGTCCAGGGGTTCATGTACCCGAACGAGGTCGAGCTCCAGTGGAGCATCCTCATCGTCCTCTACCCCTTCACGACCGGCCTCGTCGCCGGCGCCTTCATCCTCGCGTCGCTCGAGCGCGTCTTCAACGTGGCGGCGGTCAAGCCGACGTACCGGCTCGCTCTGCTTTCCGCGCTCGCGTTTCTCCTCGTGGCGCCGCTCCCGCTGCAGCTCCACCTCGGCCACCCGGAGCGCTCCCTCGAGATGTACCTCACGCCGCACACGAGCTCGGCGATGGCGATGTTCGGCTTCATCTACCTCTGGTACCTCATGGCCGTCCTCGTCCTCGAGATCTGGCTCGACTACCGAAAGGACATGGTCCTGCTGGCCCGGTCCGAGACCGGCTGGAAGAAGACGCTCTACCGGGTCCTCACTCTCGGCGTCGACAACATCAGCGAGGAGTCTCTCCGCATCGACGACAAGCTCGGCCGCTTCATCACGATCGTGGGCATCCCGTCGGCCTTCCTCCTGCACGGGTACGTCGGCTTCATCTTCGGGTCCGTCAAGGCGAACCCGTGGTGGTCCACGCCCGTGATGCCGATCGTGTTCCTCTTCTCGGCCATCGTGTCGGGCATCGCCCTCGTGCTGCTGATGTACATGCTCGTCTGCTTCCTGAAGGGCATTCCCATCGACATGCCGTGCGTGGACACGATCGCCCGCTACCTGATGTACGCCTTCCTCATCGACTTCTCGCTCGAGATGCTCGACCTGATCCACCGCATCTACGAGGCGGACGAGTCCTTCAAGAGCCTCGACTTCATGGTGCACACGCGGCTCTACACGTCGCAGATCCTCGTCCAGATCGTCTTCGGCACGATCGTCCCGATCGCCATGCTCGCCTTCATCCAGGTCGTGAAGCTGAGCGAGGCGGCCCGGAAGGGCATCTACGTCCTCGCCGGCCTCCTCACGCTCATGGGCATCTTCGCGATGCGGTGGAACGTGGTCATCGGCGGGCAGCTCTTCTCGAAGAGCTTCCTCGGGTACACGACGTACAAGATGGCCTTCGCCACGAGGGAGGGACTGCTCCCCGCGATCCTCCTGATGATCCTTCCGTTCGGGATCCTCTGGGTTCTCGTGAAGGTGCTGCCGCCCTTCGACGAGAAGAATGCGGCCGCCTGAGCGCCCGCTCGGCAGAGGCGCAGGAGACGCCGCCTCGCGGATTGACCGCCGAGGACGACCCTCTCTCCGAGCTCGCGAAGCAGGTCGTCGGCTCTGGCCGGGTCGCTTCGGTCCGTGGAGGCGCGCCTCGCCGCCCTCGAGGGAGCCGTCTCCCCGCTCCCGAGCGCGGTGCCAGCACCTCCCGACCTCTCGGCCGTTCCTTCCGCGGGGCCGCCCGGCGCGGCGACCGTGGCGGCGGAGCCGACTCTTCCCTCGTTCGCGGCGCTCGCGGGCAAGTGTCTCTTCGTCCTGGCTGGAGCGTTCCTCGTGCGCGCTCTGACCGACTCGGGCGCGTTCCCGAGAGGCGCCGGGGTAGCGCTGGGTCTCGCTTATGCTCTGACCTGGCTCGTCCTCGCCGACCGGAGCCGGCGCGGGCAGGTTCCGCCGCGGCCGCGACCGCGTGGGGCGTCACGGCGCTCGTCATCGCGTGTCCCCTCGTCTGGGAGGCCTCCACGCGATTCCACGTGCTCGGGCCGGCGGCCGCCGCCGCCGTGCTCTTCGCGGTCGCCGCAGCCGGCCTCGGCGCGTCCTTACACCGCGATCTTCCCGCGCTGGCCTGGGTCGCCGTGCTCTCGGTTCTCCCGACCGCGTGTCTTCTCCTCGTCACCACGCATGCCCTCGTCACGTTCGGCACGCTTCTCGTCGTCCTCGCCGCGGGGGCCTGGGCCGCTTCGATCCGCCGGGGATGGGCCGGCCTTCCATGGCTTCCGGCCGCTCGTCGCGGATCTCGTCGTTCTCGAGGCCGTCTGGATCGTCGCGCGTCCCGAAGGGCTGCCCGAGGCGTACGCGGGCCTCTCTCGAGGCGCTGTCCTCGCGCTCGCCCTCGCGCTCTTCGCGGTTTCTCTCGCGGGAACGGTTCGGCCCGTCCTCGAGGCGCGCGGGCAAGCCCGACGTCTTCGAGGCGATTCAGCTGGGGGCGGCTCTCCTTCTGGTCGTCTTTGCCGTCTCGCGGCTCACTCCGCTGGCGGGTCTTCCGCCTCTCCTCGTCTGGGGCCTGGCCGGATTCGCGGCGGCCGTCGCGCCGGCCCGCATCGTCGGCTCGATGGCTCCTGCGTATGGCGCCGTCCTGCTCCTGGTGGCGGCGGTCGTGTCGGGGCTGGCCGCGTTCGTCCGTCACGCTTTTCTCGGCTCGCCTGTCCGGCGGGATGCCGCTCACCGACTCCCTCGTCGTTCTCGCCCTCTCGGCCGCGGCGACGGCGCTTCTCGCGGGGCGTGCGCGGGCGGGCGCCGGGGGGGCCGCCGCGAGCGGCGCGATGTTCACGCTCGCGTGCGTCTCGATCGCCGGGGCGGGCGCGCTCGCCGTGCTGGGCCTGGCGCTCGTCGTCGCTCCCGACGGGGAGCCCGGCCGCACCGCCGCGGCGCGCGGCGCCATCCTGGCCGCGGCTGCGGTGGTGCTCGCCTCGTTCCGGCGCCTCCCGACGCTCGCGCCCCTCGCACGCCTCACCTATCCGGTGCTCGCGGTCGCCGGGCTCAAGCTGCTCATCGACGACCTCCCGCACGGGCGTCCGAGCACGCTCGTGGCGACGTTCGTTCTCTACGGCGCGGCGCTGATCGTCGTGCCGCGGATTCTGCGGGCCGCACGCGCGTAAGATCGCTCGGGGGAGTGCCTCGGAAGGCTGATGGGTTTGCACCATAGCCGCGGACCCTCCTGAACAGGAGAATCCGGCGGCCATGTACCAGATCGTCCGCCGCCACCAGTTTTCGGAATCGACGTTCCTCTGGGACGTCTACGCGCCCGACGTGGCCCGCGCCGCCCAGCCGGGGCACTTCGTCATGCTGCGCCTGCGCGAGGGAGGCGAGCGGATCCCGCTGACGGTGGCCGACTACGACCGCGACTGGGGCACCGTGACGATCGTCATCCAGGCGATCGGCAAGACGACGCGCGAGATGATGGCCGCGTACAAGGAAGGCGACACGTTCCTCGACTTCGTCGGGCCGCTCGGGATGCCGAGCCACGTGGAGAAGGTCGGGCACGTCGTCCTCGTGGGCGGCGGCCTCGGGGTCGCGCCGGTCTTCCCGCAGCTCCGCGCCTTCAAGGAGGCCGGCAACCGCGTCACGGGGATCATCGGCTTCCGCTCGAAGGACCTCGTGTTCTGGGAGGACCGGTTCCGGAAGTACTGCGACGATCTGATCGTCTGCACCGACGACGGCACGTACGGCCGGCCGGGATTCGTCACGGCCGCGCTCGAGGACGTCCTGTCGAAGGAGAAGGTCGACGAGGTCGTGGCGATCGGCCCGCTCCCGATGATGCGCGCCTGCACCGAGGTCACGCGCCCGCGCGGCGTGCCGACGGCCGTGAGCCTGAACGCGATCATGGTGGACGGCACCGGGATGTGCGGCTCGTGCCGCGTCTCGCGTCGACGGCGAGATCAAGTTCGCCTGCGTGGAGGGCCCCGACTTCGACGCGCACAAGATCGACTTCGACGAGCTCATGCTGCGCCAGCAGCGCTTCAAGTCCCAGGAGACGCGCGCGAACGAGGACTTCGCAGCACACGTGCAACCTCGAGAAGCAGCTCTTCGAGGAAGAGAAGCGCAACTACAAGAAGCTGAAGGACGTGGCGCCGCACGCCACGAAGATGGCCGAGCGGAACGCCGACGAGCGCGCGCACAACTTCCTCGAGGTGAACCTCGGCTACACGATCGCCGACGCGCTCACGGAGGCCGAGCGCTGCATCCAGTGCCTGAGGCCCTCCTGCGTCCAGGGCTGCCCGGTCGCCATCGACATCCCGCGCTTCATCCGGCACCTTCTCGTCCGCGACATCGCGGGCGCCGCCGCGGTCATCCGCGAGAACAACCACTTCCCGTCCGTGTGCGGCCGCGTCTGCCCGCAGGAAAGCCAGTGCGAGGTGCAGTGCATCCTCGTCAAGAAGATGGAGCCGGTCGCCATCGGCCGGCTCGAGCGTTTCGTGGGCGACCACGCGCCCGTCACCGCCCCGCCTCCGCGCCCGGCGGCGACGATCGGCAAGGTCGCGGTCGTGGGCTCCGGCCCCGCGGGCCTCGCGTGCGCGGGCGACCTGGCGCGCGACGGCGCGGAGGTCACGATCTTCGAGGCGCTGCACGTCATCGGCGGCGTCCTGCGCTACGGGATCCCGTCCTTCCGGCTGCCGCGCAACATCATCGACCGCGAGGTGAAGCAGCTCGAGGACATGGGCGTCCGTTTCGAGACGAACAAGGTCATCGGCAAGACGTTCACGATCCCGCAGCTCCTCAAGGAGCAGGGCTTCGACGCCGTCTTCGTGGGCACCGGGGCGGGCGCCCCGGCTTTTCTCGGCATCCCGGGCGAGTTCGCCGGGCAGGTCTACAGCGCGAACGAGTTCCTCACGCGCGTGAACCTCATGGGAGGCGACAAGTTTCCCTACGAGGACACGCCCGTCACGCTCGGCCAGCAGCGTCGTCGTCATCGGCGCGGGCAACACGGCGATGGACTGCCTGCGCGTCTCCAAGCGCCTCGGAGCCGAGCGGCGTCCGCTGCGTCTACCGCCGCACGAAGGCGGAGGCCCCCGCCCGCATCGAAGAGCTTCGCCACGCGGAGGAAGAGGGCATCACGTTCCACTGGCTGCAGGGGCCCGACCGAGATCGTCACGGACGACAAGGGCGGCGTGAAGGCCCTCGTCTGCCAGAAGATGGAGCTCGGTCCGCCGGACGCCTCCGGCCGCCGGCGCCCCGTCCCCATCCCCGGCGAGATGGAGACGTTCGAGTGCGACACCGTCATCTACGCGCTCGGCACGCGCGCGAACCCCGTCATCGCGCGGTCGACGCCGGGCCTCGACGTGCGCGGCGAGGGGTACATCAACGTCGACGAGACGACGCAGGCCGCGAACCTGCCGGGCGTCTTCGCGGGCGGCGACATCGTCACCGGTGCCGCCACCGTCATCCTCGCGCTCGGCGCCGGCCGAAGAGCGGCACGCGCGATCACGGCGTACCTGAAGAACCGCGTCTGGCCTCCCGAGGTGCGCGCGGAATCGAAGATCCCGGCCGTGGCCGCGCCCGCCGAGTCCGTGTGCCGGAACTGCCGACGCCCGATCGAGGAGGGCGAGGACTACGTCTGCTGCGCGGGCGAGCGGCGTTCTTTCCAGTGCACGTCCTGCCAGAAGGTCTCCGAGGGCTTCGCCTTCCCGTACGGCCTGTGCCCGATCTGCGGCGGCGCGTTCGCGCCCCGCGCGGAGCTCTCGACCCCGGAAGGCGCGCTCGCCGAGGCCGTGCGGCGCGCGTACGAGATCGAGATCGGCGGCGTCCTCTTCTACGCCCGCGGGGCGGAGGAGATGGCGCGCGCCGGAGCCGACCCCGAGGTCATCGAGCTCTTCAACCGGCTTTCGGCCATGGAGCGCGAGCACATGGAGACGCTCGCGCGGCGCTATCACCTCGAGGCGCCGGACCTCTCGGTCGCGGGGCCGTCCCCCGCGCAGCTCGCCGTCTTCTCGGGCGCCGAGACCTCGAAGGACGCCGACGGCGTCGCGCTGCTGCGCCTCGCCGTCCACCTCGAGAAACGGGCGGGCCGGTTCTTCCTCGAGACCGGGCGCACGTTCTCCGAGGCCTCGCCCGAGTGGCGCCTCTACCGCGAGCTGGAGGCGGAGGAGCGCGAGCACGCCGAGCTCCTCGAGGGCGCCGCGATGCGGCTCAAGGCGGGGCGCCCGCTCGTGATCTGAGCGCGGCGAAAGCCGGGCGTCAGTACGCGTTCTTGTGGGTGAAGCCCCACTTGACCGTGAGCCACAGGATCTTCACGTCGAGGCCGACCGACCAGTTCTCGATGTAATAGAGGTCGTACTCGATGCGCTTGGAGAGGCTCGTGTTGCCGCGCCAGCCGTGGACCTGCGCCCAGCCCGTGATGCCCGCGCGCACGCGGTGGCGCAGCATGTACTGCGGGAACTTCTCCCGGAACGTGCTGACGAACTCCGGGCGCTCGGGGCGCGGCCCCACGAGCGACATCTCGCCCTTGAAGACGTTGATGAGCTGCGGCAGCTCGTCGAGCGACGTCTGGCGCAGGAACGCGCCCACGCGCGTGCGGCGCGGGTCGTTCTCCTCGGTCCAGCGCGCCCCGTCGTCCTCGGCGTCGACGCGCATCGAGCGGAACTTGAGCATGCGGAAGAGCCGCCCGTCGAGGCCCATGCGCTCCTGCGCGTAGAAGATCGGCCCGCGGTCCTCGAGCCAGATCGCGAGCGCGAGGATGGGGAAGAGAACGGCGAGCGCGACGAGGCCGAGCGCCGAGAGCGCGACGTCCATCGTGCGCTTCACGAGCGAATTCCAGCCCTCGAGCGGCATCTGCGTCAGGTTGATGACGGGCAGGCCGTCGAAGTCCTCGATGCCGGCCTTGAACGTGACGTACTGGAAGAGGTCCGGCACGACCTTGAGGTCGACGATCTCGTTGCCGACCTCCTTGAGGATCGTGAGCATCGTGCGGTACGCCTCGACGGGCAGCGCCAGGAACACCGTATCGACCTCGTGCGCGCGAATGAGCGCCGTGACCTCCGAGGTCGTCCCGAGGACGGCGAGGCCGCGGTAGCCCTCGGCGCGCTTGAGCGGGTCGTCGTCGGCGAAGCCCACGGGCTTCAGGCCCGTCGCGGGGTGGTCGAGCAGCTTGTCGGCCAGCGCACGGCCCGCGTGCCCCGCGCCCACGATGAGCGTCCGCCGCACGCCGGCGCCCGTGGACCACATGGTCTCGAGGTACTTGCGGATGCCGAAGCGCACGAGCGACACGAAGAAGACGTCGAGAAAGAGGAACAGGACGAGGAGCTGCCGGCTCGTGTACGTGAACCCGCGCCAGAAGGAGAGGAGGCCCACGAGGAGGATCGTCCCGAGAGACGCCGCCACGATCACCGCGAGCACTTCGTCGATCGTCGAGCGGTCGCGCCGGATCTGGTACAGCCGGTGGAAGTAGAAGACGACCGGCCAGATGGCGACGAGGATCGGGATGAACGCGACGTAGTTCTCGAAGGGCTGCGCGCCCTTCGGCGTCGGCCACACCGACTCGAACCGGATGAGCCACGCCGCGCCCAGCGCGAGCACGGTCGCGAGGACGTCGGCGGCCACGAACAGGGCCTGGAGGCGGCGGGTCTGGCGGCGGATCACACGGGCTCCGGACGGTGGATTCTAGCGTCCCTCGCGGATCCGTCGCGCCGCGGCCCGCGCCGTCTCGAGGGCGGCGCGGAAGCGGGCCCGAAAGACGTCCCGCGAGAAGCGGGCGGCGTTGCGGGGCAGCGCCGGCGGGGTCGAGCGCGAGGCCGCGCAAGCGGTCGAACGCGGCGAGGAGGCCCGCGGCTCCCGGCTCGGCGTACAGGACGCCCGTCTCGCCGTCCAGCACCGTCTCGGTCGCCCCCCCGAGCCCGAGCGCGATGACCGGCGTCCCGCAGGCCTGCGCCTCCAGCGGCACGATGCCGAAATCCTCCTCACCCGGCATCAGCACGGCCTCCGAGGCGCGGTACAGGTCGCGCAACATCTCGTCGTTGGGAGTGTCGAGGAATCGGATCGTCTCACCGGCCCGCTTCGCGAGGCGGGGGCGCTCGGGCCCGAACCCCGCGATCGTGAGGGGCAGCCGGCGGGCGTTCGCGGCGTCGATGGCGTCGTCGAGGCGCTTGTACGGGGCGAGCGCCGACACGACGAGGAAGCCGCGCCGGGGCGTCCCGGGAGGCGGCGGCGTGTAGAACTCCGTGTCCACGGGCGGAAACACGACGGCAGCCTCGCGTCCCCACAGCCGGGCGATGCGGCCTCTCACGTTCTCCGAATTCGCGAGAAAGGCGTCCACGCGCGGCACGGTCGCGCGGTCCCACGCGCGAAGCGGGGCCCGCGCGAGGCGCGCCGCCGCCCGGGCCGCCGCGGAGCGGTTGCGGAAGTAGTCGTCGAACTGGTCGTGCAGATACCGCACGGGCGTGTGGCAGTAGCAGAGGTGGAAGGCGCCCGGCGCCTTCTTCGCGTTCTTGGCGACGCAGTGGGAGGACGAGATCACGAGGTCGAACCCCGAGAGGTCCCAGGTCTCGGCCGCGACGAAGAAGAGGGGGAGCAGCTTCCGGTAGTCCGCGCGCGGCGAGACGAGCTTCTGGAGGAACGTCGTCCGGATTTCCGCGGCCTCGATCTCGGGGGCCTGCGAGCCGGGAAAGTGGAAGAGCGTGAAGACGGGCGCGCCCGGAAACATCCGGACCAGCTCCAGCAGCACCTTCTCGCCGCCGCGCGTGCCCGTCAGCCAGTCGTGGACGAGGGCGACCTTCACGAGTCCGCCCTCGCGCGTCGAGTCGTGCTTCGGCTCGGGAGAGGGTGTTTTTTCTTCGAATGGGTGACGAAGAACGCTCTCATACACCTCCGCGGTGCGCTCCGCCGCGCGCCGCCACGTGAATTCCTTCGCCCGCGCCCGTCCCCTCTTTCTAGCAAATCCTTCTCTTCTCTTCATCTCCGAGCAATCTCCTCGATCGCCGCGACGATCGAATGCGACGTCGTGCGGATCGAAGAACACCGCCGCGTCGCCCGCGGCCTCGCGGAGAGCGGGGAGGTCCGAGCACGCGACGGGCGTGCCCGCCGCCTGCGCCTCGAGAACCGGCAGTCCGAAGCCCTCGGCGAAGGACGGCAGGACGAGCGCGCGGGCGCCGGCGAGCGAGCGCGGGCACGTCCGCATCCGGCACGAAGCCGATGGCCTTCGCGCCCTCGGGCAGCGTCCGCCCGGGCTCGACGCCCGCGAGGACGAGCGACAGCGATGGGATTCGCCGCGCGCACGCGCGGCCACGCGCGCGAGCAGCCCGTCGAGGTTCTTGTGCGGCTTGTCGTTGCCGAGAAAGAGAAGATAAGGGAGAAGATCAGGAGAAGATTCTTTGAAAGGAAGAATGGGAGAACGCGCCGCGGGCACCCGACGCGCGCCGCCATTCCTCTCTTCCCCTTCTAAGAAGAATCTTTCTTCTACTCCGTTTGGAATTACCTCGACCTTGCCGCCTTGCTCGGGTCCGAAAGCAAGAATTTCCTTCTTCGTCGCCTCCGACACCGCGATCACGCGCGCGGAGAGCCGCAGCGCGCGCCCGATCATCCAGCGCGCGTACGCGCGCTTCGCGGGCGCCGCGTGCTCGGGGCGGGTGAGGTGCATGAGGTCGTGGATCGTGACGACCGTCGCGCGCGGCGGGAAGAGCGGCACGACGTAGTGCGGGGCGTGGAAGAGATCCGGTCTCGACCGCCGAGATCGCCCGCCGGACGGCCACGAGCTCGCCGAGCGAATAGTGCGCGGCCGCGCAGGCCGTCGTCGTGACGCCCGGCGGGAAAGAGCGCCTCGTCGCCCGGAAGGACGAGCGCGCGGAGCGCGAAGCGGTCGAGGCCCGCGAGGCCGCCGAGGAGGCCCCGGATGTACGTGCCGATCCCGAAGTCGCGCGCCTTGCGCGCGTCGACGAGGATGAGCTTCTTTCGCCCCGTCACGAGAGCGCCTCTTCGAAGAGCGCGCGCGTCTTCGTCGCCGCGGCCGCCCACGTGAAAGTGCGCGCGCGCCGCGGGCCCTCCGTCGCCGCGCGGCGCCGGAAATCCGCGTCGTCGTGCGCCTGCTCCAGCGCCGCCGCGATGTCGGGGACGCTCGCGGGGTCGGGCAGGAGGCCGGCGTCGCCCATCACCTCCGGCAGCGACGACGCCGACGAGCCCACGACGGGCGTGCCCTGAGCCATCGCCTCGAGGGGCGGGAGGCCGAAGCCCTCGTAGAGGCTCGGATACGCGAAGACGCGCGCGCCCGCAAGCCAGCGCGCCCTCTCGCCGGGGCCGAGATAGCCGACGCGGGCGATGCGCGCGGCGTGGCGCGAGCGCGCGACGCGCTCCGCGAAATCCTTCCATTCCCCAGCCGTCTCCACCCGCGAGGACGAGGTCGGGAAAGTCCGGGCGGCGATCCCAGATCGACTCCATCGCCGCGACGAGCCGCGAGACGTTCTTGCGCGGCTCGAGCGTGCCCACGATAGAGGACGTACGGCCTCCCGCCGTGCGGTGCCGGGGCGAGAGGCGGCGGGCGTCTCGGGCTCGACGCCGTTGTGCACGACGACGGTCTTCGCCGCGGCATCGGGGAACGCGGCGACGAGGTCGCGGCGCGTCGCGTCGGACACCGCCACGATGCGCCGCGCGCGGCGGACGGTCGCGCCGATGAAGGGATTGAAACCGAAACGATTCCTCCGCGAGTGCCACTCGGGGAACAGAAGCGGCGTGAGGTCGTGAACGGTCGCGACGCCCGGCAGCGAGGAGAGGAGGGGCAGGATGCCGAGGCTCCCGAAGAAAGCGTCGGCGCCGGCGCGGCGCGCGGCGCGCGCGGCGGCGGTCTGCAGCCAGACGGTCCCGGGCAGAGCGGGAGAGACCGCGGCCTCCACCCGCCCGGCGAGGCGCGTCGGCACGTGGACCTTCCGCGGCGAAAGCAGGACGAAGGAGTCCGAAGGCGTCGCGTCGAGCCAGGCGGAAAGCAGCCCTTCGAGATAACGGCCGACGCCGGTCGGACGCTCCTCGAGCGGGCGCGCGTCGACGGCGAGGCGCATGCTTCCATGTTATATTCCGCGGCTCCTCTTCGTGGAGGAGGAGCCTTCTCCCATGGACCTGAACCTCGAAGCGGCTTTCGACGAGCCGGTTGATCTTTCTCATCAGTTCGACTTTCCGGCCGGGAGCCTGGCGCGTCCCGAGCTCGTGTCGCTCTCGCCCGTGACGTTCACGGGTCGCCTCGAGCGCCAGGGGCCCGGCTTCGTCCTGAACGGCCGCGTCGTCTTCGAGGGCGTCACGGCGTGCGCGCGCTGCCTCGCCCACGTCTCGTTTCGCCGCGCGAGCGACGCGCTCTGGGTTTTCGCGCCGGCGCACGAGAAGCCGCGGGACGGCAAGCCCGCCCCGAAGGCGGAACGGGCCGGGAAGCGCGCGAAGGGAGAGGGAGACCCGGACGACGGCCTCGAGCTCGCGCCGGAGGACCTCGACGTCGTGTACTACGACGACCTCGTCGTGCCCTTCGACCCTCTCGTCGAGGAGCAGGTGCAGCTCGAGCTTCCGCTTGAAGGCCCTCTGCCGGGACGACTGCCGCGGGACTCTGTCCGATGTGCGGCGCCGACCGGAACCTCGCGCCGTGCGTCTGCAAGCCTCCCGCGGACGAGCGCTGGAAATCGCTTCGAACGCTTCTCGAACCCGGAACTGAAATCAAGGCTCATCGTCCTCGCCGCCGCGCGCTGGACCGTCACAGGAGACCGCCATGCCGAATCCAAAGCACCGCCACAGCAAGACGCGCCGCGACCTGCGCCGCGCCCACGACTTCCTGAAGCCCAAGCAGACCTCGACCTGCCCGAATTGCGGCACCGAAAAGCTGCCGCACCGGGTGTGCCCGTCCTGCGGTCACTACAAGGGCCGGGAAGTCATGAGCGGAGCCGAGAAGGCCTGACTTGACGATCGCCGTCGACGCCATGGGGGGCGACCACGCCCCCCGCGTCAACGTGGAGGGCGCGGTCGCGGCGGCCGTGGATTTCGGTCTCGACACGCTCCTCGTCGGCCGGCGGCGGGAGATCGAGTCCGAGCTCCGCAAGGTCGCCTACAACGGGAGCCGCGTCGGCGTCGTCGATGCGGACGAGGTCGTCCTCTTCGACGAGCCCTCGATCACCCCGATCCGAAAGAAGCGCCGCGCGTCCATCCGGATCGCGGCCGAATGCGTGCGAGACGGGCGCGCGAAGGGCATGTTCACGGCGGGGCACACGGGCGCCGCGATGGTCGTCGCGAAGATGATCATGGGCGTCGTCGAGGGGATCGACCGGCCGGCCCTCGCGACGGTGCTGCCGGGACTCGACCGCAAGCGCGTCCTCCTCGACGTCGGGGCGAACGTGAACTGCCGCCCGGAGCACTACCGCGAGTTCGCGCATCATGGGCCACTTCTACGCCCAGGAAGTCCTCGGCATCGAGAAGCCGAAGATCGGCCTCATGTCGGTGGGCGAGGAGGAGGGCAAGGGCACGGACACCGTGAAGGAGGTCTTCAGCCTCCTGAAGGAGTCCGGGCTGCGCTTCATCGGGAACGTCGAGGGCCGCGACGTCTACGCGGGCGACGTGGACGTCATCGTGACGGACGGCTTCACGGGCAACGTCATCCTCAAGGTCTCCGAGAGCCTCGCGCACCTCGTCGAGGAGGCCCTCAAGCAGGAGATCACGCGAAGCCTCCAGGCCTCGATGGGCTTTCTCCTCTCCAAGGACGCCTTCCGGTCGTTCAAGAAGCGCCTCGACTACAGCGAGTACGGCGGCGCGCCGCTGCTCGGCGTGAACGGGGCGTGTCTCATCGGGCACGGACGCTCGAACGCGAAGGCCGTGCGCAACGCCATCCGGGCCGCGGACGACTTCGTGCGGCGCGGAATTCCCGAGAAAATCCGCGAGCGGGCGCTCCTGTTCGCGCCGCCGTCGCTCTCCCGGTAACATCCCGGCCTTCACGCCTCGCACGGAGGAACGATGTTTCACGCCACGATCGCCGGCACGGGCCGGGCCATTCCGGACCGGATCCTGACGAACGCGGACCTCGCGAAGATGGTCGAGACGTCCGACGAGTGGATCACGTCGCGCACGGGCATTCGCGAGCGGCGCGTGGCCAGCGAGGGCGACGTGCTCTCGGACTTCTGCGTGCGCGCGTCGATTCCCGCGCTCGCAGGACGCCGGGATCACGGCGGCCGACCTCGACACGATCATCCTGTCGACCTGCACGCCCGATCACCTGATCCCGGGCGCCGCTCCGGTCGTGCAGCACAAGCTGGGCGCGAAGAAGGCCGCCGCGTTCGACCTGAACGCCGCCTGCTCGGGCTGGCTCTACGGGCTTCACGTCGCGGACGGGCTCATCCAGTCGGGCAAGGCGAAGAACGTCCTCCTCATCGGCGCCGAGTTCCTGACCCGCTTCGTGGACTACACCGACCGCGGCACGTGCATCCTCTTCGGAGACGGTGCGGGCGCGACCGTCCTCAAGGCGACGAAGGCCGACCACGGCGTCCTCTCGACCGTCGATCCACTCGGACGGCGAGGGCGCCCCCTTCATCGCGATGCCGGGCGGCGGATCCACGTACCCGCCGAATCGCCCCGAGACGCTCGAGAAGAGGCTTCCGTTCATCCAGATGAAGGGCGGCGAGACGTTCAAGGTCGCGATCCGGTCGATGGTGGAGGTCAGCAAGTTCGTCCTCGCGGAGAGCGGCTTCACGACCGCCGACGTGGACTGGCTCCTCCCGCACCAGGCGAACGAGCGGATCCTCACGGCCACGGCCGACCGGCTCCAGATTCCGGCCGAGCGCTGCATGAACAACATCGGGCGCTACGGGAACACGAGCTCGGCCTCGATTCCGATCGCGCTCGACGAGTACGCCCGCGACGGCCGCCTGAAGCGCGGGGACCTCATCCTCATCACGGCGTTCGGCGGCGGGCTCACGTGGGGCGCCGCGCTCGTCCGCTGGTGAGAAGGTGAGCCTCGCGTTCCTCTTTCCGGGTCAGGGCTCGCAGTTCGCCGGCATGGGACGGGACCTCGCGGAGGCCTTTCCGGAGGCCCGCAGCGTCTACGAGCGGGCGGACGCGGCGCTCGCGCCGCTGGGTCTCGACGTCTCGAAGGTCTCCTTCGAGGGCAGCGACGAGGACCTCAAGCAGACGGCGGTCACGCAGCCCGCGATCCTCACGCACGCGGTGGCCGTGCTCGAGGTCCTGAAGGCGAAGGGCGTCGCGCCGTCGGTCGCGGCGGGCCACTCGCTCGGCGAGTACGCCGCGCTCGTCGCCGCCGGCGCGCTCACGCTCGAGGACGCGGTCGTCCTCGTCCGGCGCCGCGGCCTCTTCATGCAGGAGGCCGTCCCGCCGGGGCAGGGCGCCATGTCGGCGGTCATCGGCCTCGCGCCCGAGACCGTCGTCGAGGCGTGCGCGGAGGCCGCCGCGGCGACCGGCGAGATCTGCTCGGCCGCGAACTTCAACTCGCCGGAGCAGACCGTCATCGCGGGGAGCGCCGCCGGCGTCGCGAAGGCGGCGGAGATCCTGAAGGCGAAGGGCGCCAAGCGCGTCCTCCCGCTCCCGGTCTCCGCCCCGTTCCACTGCGCGCTCATGAAGCCAGCCGAGGAAAAGCTCGCGCCGTTCCTCGCGGCGGCGGCGTTCCGCCCGCTCGCGATCCCGGTCGTCACGAACGTGGACGCCCGCGAGACCACGGACCCCGAGGTCGCGCGCGACTCGCTTCGGCGCCAGATCTGCTCGCCCGTGCGCTGGGTCGAGTCCGTGCAGCGCCTCGCGGGCCTCGCCCCGTCGGCGATCGAGGCGGGGCCGGGCACGGTCCTCGCGGGCCTCGCGAAACGCATCGCGAAGGACTGGCCCGTGAAGACCACGTCCACGGCCGCGGCGCTCGTGACGTTCGCCTGACCGGAGAAAGGAAGCTCAGATGGCTCTTTCGTTCTCTCTCGAGGGAAAGGTCGCGCTCGTCACCGGCGGCTCGCAGGGCATCGGGGAGTCGATCGCGAACGCGCTCGGCGCGGCGGGCGCGTACGTCGTCGTCGCCGCCCGCAGCGAAGACAAGGCCGCCGCCGTCGCGCAGGCGATCACGTCGTCGGGCGGCCGGGCCGAGGCCCTGCGCCTCGACGTCACGGACCCCGCGTCCGTCTCGGCCGCCTTCAAGGCGGTCGTGGAGAAGCACGGAAAGCTCGACATCCTCGTGAACAACGCCGGCATCACCGACGACGGCCTCATCCTCAGGATGTCGAAGGAGTCCTGGGACAAGGTCCTCGCGACCGACCTCACGGGGGTCTTCCTCTGCGCCCAGGAAGCCGCGAAGGTCATGCTGAAGAAACGGGTCCCGGGGCGCATCGTGAACATCACGTCCGTCGTGGGACTCATGGGGAACCCGGGTCAGACGAACTACGCCGCGGCCAAGGCCGGCGTCGTCGGGTTCACGAAGGCCCTCGCGCGCGAGATCGGCTCGCGGGGAATCACCGTGAACGCCGTCGCGCCGGGCTACATCGAGACGTCCATGACGGACGCGCTGAACGAGGAGCAGAAGAAGGCGCTCGTCGGCCAGATCGTCCTCGGGCGGCTCGGAACGGGCGCCGACGTGGCGGGCGCCGTCGTCTACCTCGCGTCCGACGCCGCCGCCTACGTGACGGGGACCTGTCTCAACGTGAGCGGCGGGCTCTACATCGGATAAGCCGCGTTTTCTATTTCTTCGCCGGCGCCTTCACCTCATCTACCAGCTTGAGATCGAACTTGCCGCCGCTTTCGGTGAAGAACATGCAGTCAGAGGCCTTGTCGCAGCTCGTCGTATGCCGGTAATTCCCTCCGGGCTGCATGAAGTAAGACCCGGGCCCCAGCCGGAACTCGGGCTTTCCGTCCGGGCCTTGAATGTACGTCCCGGACACGATCACGACTTTCATGTCGTGAGTGTGCGTGTGAAGGGGAACCGCGAACCCCGCCGGAAGCTTGATGAATGCGCCGTAGGCGCCCTTCGCATGGTTGCCCCACAGATCCGCGATCTTGACTCCCGGAGCGCCAGCCGGATCGAGGTCGGTCCATTTCACGTCGCCGGCCGGCATGACGATGAGGCGGCTCGCCGCCGCTTTCGGCGAACTCTTCGCCTTCGCCTCTCCGGATCCCTGCGCCAGAGCCGTCGCCGCCAGAGCGAACGTCATTGCGATCGCAAGTACGCTTCGTGTCCTCATCGAGTCCTCCTTGTTGCCAGCCTCGTGCCGAAGTGAAGTCTATTCCGCGGGACTACGCGGCCGCCTCCGCAGCTTTTCGTACATCACCCGTCCCGCCCTCAGCGATTCCTCGGGGAGGACAACCGGCTCGCCCGTTCTCAGGGACTCGACGTAGACGCGGGCCGTGGCCTCCATCGTCAGCGCGACGTGGAGAGCCTCGGCGAGATCGCGTCCCACGCACACGTTGCCGTGATTCGAGAGCAGCACTCCTGCCCGGTCACCGAGTCTGGCGACCACGTTCGCGCCCAGGTCGTCGGAGCCCGTGAAGGCATAGTCGGCGACTTCGATCGTCCCTCCGAAGTAGACGATCATCTCGTCGATGATCGGAGGGAGCGCCCGGCGGAGAACCGACAACGTCGAGACCCAGGGTGAGTGCGTGTGGACGATCGCCCCGACGTCCGGCCGGTGACGGTAGACGGCGAGGTGCGTCGGCAGCTCCGCGGATGGCCGGAACTTCGATTCGATCGGAAGACCCGAGTCGAGGCTGACGACCACGACCTGATCCGCGGTCATCACGTCATAGGAGACGGACGTCGGCGTGATGGCGATGGCGCCGTGGCCGGAAACGCGCGCGCTGACGTTGCCCGCCGAAGCGACGACGAGCCCCGACTCCCACATCCTTTTCGAATGGAAGAGAACGGTTTCGCGGTCGGCTCGAAATCGATCGTCCGACATTCGGCGTCGGCCTCCTGGAGAAGCCCATCGTAGTCTCCTCGAGGGTCGGCGTTCGCCGGAGAATCGTCCCGATTCGCCATCGGATAGACTCCCTACGCTTGAAATGGGGTCCCGGCAGCCCTCAGAATGCCGGTCTCTCACGAGACGAAGATTTTTCGGAGGATCGCGATGGCGAATTCGGTGGAAGACAAGGTCAAGGGCATCATCGTGGAGCAGCTCGGCGTCCAGGCGGACGAGGTGAAGCCCGAGGCCTCGTTCGTGGACGACCTCGGCGCGGACTCCCTCGACACCGTCGAGCTGGTCATGGCCTTCGAGGAGGCGTTCGGCATCGAGATCCCGGACGAGGACGCCGAGAAGATCCAGAAGGTCAAGGACGCGGTCGCCTACATCGAGTCGCACGCGAAGCCTGCTTGATTCGAGATTGCCTCGACGCGTGTCCGCGAATCCAGCTCCCCTCCTCGACGGCCGCGGCCGGCGGCGTGTGGCCGTCACGGGCGTCGGCCTCGTATCTCCGGTCGGCCTCACGGCGAAGGAGAACTGGGCCAGCCTGACGGCGGGCGTCTCCGGCATCGGGATGATCACCCGCTTCGACGCCACGGATTACGCGTGCCGCATCGCCGGCGAGGTGAAGGGATTCGACCCCGGAGCGTTCCTCGAGAAGAAGGAAGTCAAGAAGTTCGACACGTTCATTCACTTCGCGGTCGCGGCGGCGAAGGAGGCGATGACCGATTCGGGCCTCGTCGTCACGCCCGAGAACGCCGAGCGCGTGGGCGTGTGCATCGGCTCGGGAATCGGCGGGCTGCCGCTCATCGAGGAGACGCACAAGACGGTTCTCGAGAAGGGACCCCGGCGAATCAGCCCGTTCTTCATCCCGGGTCTCATCGTGAACATGTGCTCGGGCCTCGTCTCGATCCAGACCGGCGCGAAGGGCCCGAACTCGGCCACGGCCACGGCCTGCGCGACGTCCGCCCACGCGATCGGCGACGCCGCGAACGTCATCCGCCGCGGGGACGCCGACGCGATGATCGCGGGCGGCTCGGAGGCCGTCATCACCACGCTCGCGGTGGGCGGGTTCTCGGCGATGCGCGCCCTCTCGACGCGTAACGACGATCCGAAGGGCGCGTCGCGGCCCTGGGACAAGGACCGCGACGGCTTCGTCCTCGGCGAAGGGGCGGGCATCCTCGTGCTCGAGGACCTCTCCCTCGCGAAGGCGCGCGGCGCCTCGATCTACGCGGAGCTCGCGGGCTACGGCATGTCCGGCGACGCGTACCACATCTCGGCGCCTTCCGAGGACGGCGACGGCCCGTTTCGCGTCATGCGCAACACGCTTCTCGACGCGAACGTGAACCCGGACGAGGTCGTGTACGTCAACGCGCACGGCACCTCCACGCCGCACGGCGACCGCATCGAGACGATCGCCATCAAGCGGGTCTTCGGCGACCACGCCAGGAAGCTCGCCGTTTCGTCCACGAAGTCCATGACGGGGCACCTCCTGGGCGCGGCGGGGGGCCTCGAGGCGGGCATCCTGGCGCTCGCCATGCGCCACGGCGTCGTCCCGCCCACGATCAACTACGCGACTCCCGACCCCGAGTGCGACCTCGACTACACGCCGAACACGGCGCGCGAGAAGAAGCTCCCGGTCGCCCTGTCGAACTCCTTCGGGTTCGGCGGAACGAACGCCAGCCTCCTGATGCGTTCGGTCTGACGGGGACGCGGACGCATGAGCGCCCGCGCCCTCCGGAGGGCGCTCTTCGTGCTCCTCGCGGTGCAGGTCGCGATCGGCGTCTATCAGCACACGGTCTTCTTCGAGCAGATGTTCCGGTTCCCGAGCCGGCTCTCGGCGGGCGTCCCGCCGGGCGCGGGCTCCTCGATCCCCCTGCTCCTCGGCGTTCTCGCCCTCGGCTGGCTCTGGACGTCCTCGAACCCGTCGGGCGCGGCGTTCGCGGCCGTTTCTCTCGCGCACGTGGCGCTGGTGGGGCTCTCGCACTACGCCGTCGGGCTCGCGACCGGCCGGCTCCCTCCCGGCCTCGCGCCCGGCGTGCTCGTGGCGTCGGCGGCAACGGCGCTCGCGACCCGGCGCGCCGGCGAGAGAGGAGCACGCGAGAAATCGCCGCCCCTCGGCGCCTGGGACGCGCTCTCGGCCGCATTCCTCTCGACGCTCCTCATCCCGGCCGCATTCCCGTACATCCACTACGACGCGAAGGTCATCTGGGCGTGGCGCGCCTACGCCATGCGGTCGGACGGCCTCCTCGCGGCGGTCACGGGGGCGACGCAGCCCGATTACCCGCCGCTCTATTCCATCCTGCTGTGGCTCGGGGTGGACGACCCGCTGTTCGAAGGCCGGCTGCTGCCCTGGCTGTGCCTGGTTCTCTTCGCCGTGTTTCTGCGGGCGCGCCTCGCCCGCCTTTCGGCGGCGGGTGCCGCTCCGGCGCTTGCTGTTCTTCCTCTCGACCGTGCTCGTCTGGCAGGGCACCGGGATGTACTACGCAGACGTGCCCCTCATGGTGTTTCTCTCCACGGGCTCGCTTCTCGTCCTCGGGGTTCCGCGCCGCGGGCTCGCCGATTCGCCCACGGCCGCCGAGCTTGCGTGGGGCACGCTCTGCATCGCGGCGGGCGTCCTTCTCCGGCCGGACGGCGTCTATTACCTCGCCGTCGTCGCCGGTGTCACGGCCTGGGCGCGTTTCTCCGGCGGAAGGGACTTCGCGCTCTGGCCGTTTGCGGTCGCCGGCCTGGTCTTCACCACGTGGATGCTGCGTCCCTCGTCCCTGCGCGTCCCGGGCGGCGGCTTTCTGTTCGAAAGCGCGCGGGGATGGCTCGCGGCGGGCCCGACGCCCGCCTCCGCCTTCTTCAGGACGATCGGCATTCTTCTCTTCAGCCTCCAGGGGCAGTGGCTCTCCCACAAGGGGCCGGGCGTCGCGCTCTACGCGGCCGCGCTCGTCGCCGTGTGGCGCGCCCGCGGCCGCGCGGGAGACCCATGTGGCGCCAGGTGCCGGCGACGCGCGCGTGTTCGGAGCGATCGCCGCGTCCTCCCTGCTCGCCGTCGCGTTCTGCTACGCCGTCATCCCGTTCACGAGCGACGTCCAGGCTGCGGTGCAGCCTTTCCCGGGCGACTGGGCGGCCTGCTACAGAAACTTCGTGCGGGTGGGCGCGGGCCGAATGACCGTCCACCTCTACCCCTTCCTCGTGCTCTACGTTCTCGCGGCGGCCGCGAAGCCTTCGGCGGTCGAGAGCGGCGAAGCCCCCTGTTAACATGAGAACGCCAAACGGAGGACCACGAGATTCGACGTGTCACCGTCATCGCGGCCGCCGTCGCGATGCTCGCGATCTTCGGGGCCGGATTCGTCGTCTTCCGCGCGCGGAGGCCCTTTCTCTCGCGGTTCCGTTCCGACGTCGACGCTCTCGTTTCGCCCGACAGGATCGGCGAGACGCTCGAGACCCTCGCGAAAAGCCCGCACCGGGCGGGCACGCCCGCGAACGCCGCGGTCGCGGACGAGATCGCGCGCCGGCTCGAGAAAGCAGGCCTGAAGACCTGGAGTGACGTGCACGAGGTCGACCTGTGGGAGCCGGTGGCGCTCTCGCTCGCGCTCACGAAGCCCGCTCCGCGCGCGTTCGACCTGCACGAGCGCGCCCTCTCGGAGGATCCGGCGACGGCCGTCGCGAAGGACGAGCTGCCCTTTCTCGCGTACGCGCCGGATGCCGATCTCGAAGCTCCGGTCGTGTACGCGGGCTTCGGCGGGCCTCGAGAACTTCGAGGCGCTGCGCAAGGCGGGCGTCGACGTGCGCGGCAAGATCGCGCTCGTCAAGGCGCAGGGCGTCTGCCGCGGGATGAAGTCGCTCGCGGCCGAGCGCGCGGGTGTCGCGGGTCTCCTCATCTACGTCGAGCCGCGGGACCAGGGCATCGTGAAGCCGGCTTATCCCGCGGGCCCCTCCACGAACCGGTGGGCCGTCTCGCGCGGCTCGCTCCTCAAGTACTTCCTCCGGCCGGGCGATCCCGGGACGCGCGAAGGCGATGGGCGTCGACACGCTGCCGAAGATCCCGGCGCTCGCGATCTCGGGCGACGTCGCCGAGGCGCTGCTCCGCGAAATGGCGGGCCCGTCGTCGCCGCCGGACTGGAAGGGCCTCCTCGATGCGCCCTACACGCTCGGCCCGGGGCCGGCGCGCGTGCGGATGACGATCCGGGGGAAGCGGGTGCGCGCCTCGCTCCGCAACGTCCTCGCGACTGTTCCGGGCGCCGACCCGCTGGCCTCGCCCGTGATCGTCGGCAACCATTCCGACGCCTGGGTTTACGGAGCCGTCGATCCCTCGTCCGGCACGGCGGCCGTGCTCGAGACGGCGGCCGCGCTCGCGCGCCTCGGCGAGCGCGGCTGGAAGCCCTCGCGCCCCGTCGTATTCGCGTTCTTCGACGGCGAAGAGCCCGGCATGCTCGGCTCCACGCGGTGGCTCGAGGAGCGCCTCGCGAGCGGGGACATTCCCGCCCTCGCCTTCGTCAACGTGGATTCGGCCGTCCGCGCGAACGACCTCTACGCGAGCGCGACGCCCGGCCTCCGCGGACCCCTCGCCGACGTGCTCGGGCTCGTGCGCGACCCGGCGCTCGGACAGGACGCTCGCGGAGACCTCCGGCGAGCCCGACCTGCCGGGCTTCTCCAGCGACGCGGCGCCGTTCCTCGGCTTCTCCGCGACACCCGTCGCCGAGCTGGGCTTCGGCCGCTGGTACGGGAGCTACCACACGCTCTACGACACCGCGACGTGGATGAAGCGCTTCGGCGACCCCGGCTTCGGCGAACCGCGACGCTCAGCCGCATCCTCGCTCTTTACGCGGGCGTGCTCGCGACCCCGCGGCTTTTCCCGCTGCGCTTCGGCGAGATCGCCGATTTCGCGAGCCGCCAGATCCGTGAGATCCAGGCGCGTCATCCCTCGTCGATCGGGTGGATGCTCGCAGATCACCCGGCCGCTCGCGAGCCAGATCGATCTTTTCGAAGCGGAGGCACGCGCATGGGATGCCCGTGTGCGTGCAGCGGGAAGGCCCGGGAAAGGACGCGGGCCGGTTCGATCGGCTCGTCTCGGTCGCGCTCGGTGCATTCGCCGCGCCGGGGGCCCCGTTCGGACGGGCGTGCCGCCTCTGGGGGCCTTCGCCCGAAGACGGGTTGCGGCGCCGTGGCGCTGCCGGCGCTCGAAGAGGCCGTCGGCCGGAACGACCGCGCGGCCACGGCGAAGGAGGTCGGGCGCCTCGCGGCCGCGTTCTCCCGCGCGCGCGACCAGCTCGTCATGGCGAATCGAGTCGCCGAGGGCAGCCGGCGTCCCCCTCGGCCGACGCCCGGGGCCTCCGGGCAAGCAGTGACGCGCCGCCCGAGCGCGGCCGTCGCTCTCGCCCTCGCCGCGCTCGCGGCCTGCGAAGGCCGCGATCCGCTGGCGCGGCGCGCAACGCGACTCGAGACGCTCGTGGACCCGGTCCGGATGAAGAGGCACGTGGAGGCCCTTGCGCGCGTCCCGCACCGTGCGGGAAGCCCCGCGCAGCGCGCCGTCGTCGAGACGGCCGCCGAGTTCCTTCGCGCCGCAGGCCTCGACGTCGTCGATCGAGGAGCGCACCGTGAGAATCCCGGAGCCCGTCGAGGCTTCGCTCGCGGTCGAGGGGGCGTCCGGCCGCGCCTTCGATCTCGCCGAGCGGGAGCTCGCCGGCGATCCCTACTCGGCGGCGGCGCCGGCCGAGCTGCCGTTCTTCGCGTGGGCCCCCGACGGCGACGTCGCCGCGCGCGTCGTCTACGCGAACCACGGAGCGCGCGAGGACTACGACGACCCTGCGCCGGGCCGGCGTCGCCGTGAAGGGCGCGGTCGTCCTCGCGCGGGCCCAGGGGGTCTGCCGCTCCATGAAGTCGCTTCTCGCCGAAGAAGCGGGCGCCGCCGCCCTCCTTCTCTACCCGGAACGCCGCGACCTCGGAATCGTCAAGCCGGACTTTCCGGCCGGGCCGTACCTCAACCCGTGGACCGTGCAGCGCGGCTCGATGCTGCGTTACTTCCTGCGCCCGGGCGATCCCGACTGCCCGGCCTGCGGCGCCCTCGCGCGGCTTCGTCCCGCTCTTCCGGCGCTGCCCGTCTCGGAGAGCGTCGCGAAGGAGCTCCTCGGACGCGTGGAGGGTCCGCCCGCGCCCAGGGACTGGACCGGATGGCTCGACGTTCCCTATCGCCTCGGCGCGACCCGCGAGACCGTGCGGCTGCGCACGCGTTCGCGCACGGAGGCACGCGTGCTCCGAAACGTCACGGCCGTGCTCGCCGGGCGCCGGCGCGAGGCCGGTGTCGTCGTCGTCGGCGCCCACACCGACGCCTGGGTGAACGGCGCCGTGGACCCCGTTTCGGGCGTGGCCGCCGTTCTCGAGACGGCGGCGGCGCTCTCGGCTCTCGCACGCGAAGGCTGGAAACCGGAACGCGACGTCGTCTTCGCGCTCTTCGACGGCGAGGAGTACGGCATGCTCGGCTCGACGCTCTGGGTGGAGGAGCGCCTGGCCGCGCACGCGCCGCGGATGGCGGCATTCCTCTTCGTCGACTCCTCGGTGCGCGCCCTCGATTTCATGGCCGACGTCTCGCCGGGCATGAGGGAATCTCTCGACGAGGTTCTCGGACACGTCGCCGATCCGGTCTCGGGTCGCGTCCTCCTGTCTGTGCGCGGGGTCCGCAGCTGCCCGGCTTCAGCGGCGACACGTCGCCGTTCCTCGGCCTCGGCGGGGTCCCGTCGGTCGAGCTCGGGTTCGGGCGGCGCACCTATCCGCAATACCACTCGGCGTACGACGATCCCTACCTCCTCGGCCGGATCCTCGATCCCGGCTACCGCGTCAGCGCGACCCTCGCGCGCATCCTCGCGCTCTTCACATCGGTGCTTGCCGGGTCGCCCGACCCGCCCTGGCGCTTTTCCGAGGTCGCCTCGTTCCTGGAGGACGAGGTGTCGAAGCTCACGAAAGACGCGAAGGTCCCGGCGTCCGCCCGCCTCGTGCGTGACGGCGAGCTCTTCTCGGCGATGCTGCGGCTGCGCCTCGCGGCCCGGGAGTGGGAATCGCTCGATGTGGCGCGGCGCCGCCTCGGCGCGGAGAAGGCCGAGCCGCTCCTTCTCGACGCGATGGCCGCGTTTCACGAGGCGGCGGCGCCCGAGTTCGCAACGCCGCAATCTCCTCCTCGGGCCGTCCGCCGAGACCGGCTGCGGCACGGAAACGCTGCCCGGCCTCCGGCGGGCGCTGCACGGCGACGGTTCGGTCGAGGACGAGACCGCGCGGCTGCTGCGCGCTCTCGCGACGGCAGCCGCGAAGCTGCGCGAGGCCGTGCGAATCGCCTCGGCAAGCTGACCCGGAGCGTTCAGCGGAAATCGTGGCTGGGGAGGTCGGGCAGCGACGGGAGCGGCCAGAACCGCTCGGCCCTCACCGAGACGTTTCCGCCTTCCTTCTGGAGCTTTCCCTCCACGACGAGGCCTCCCGAGCCCACGATGACCGAGCGGTTCTCCCGGAAGAGGTCGGGGCGCACGATGGCCTGCACGATGCCGCTTTCGTCCTCGAGCGACAGGAAGACGAAGCCCTTCGCGGTCCCCGGCCTCTGCCTCACGATGACGGCGCCCGCGGTTTTCACCCGCTCGCCCTCGGGCACGTTCCCGAGCTCCCCGGCCGACAGGATCGACCGCGCCGCGAGCGCCGGGCGCAGATGCTCGAGGAGGTGCGGCCCAGCCGTGAGGTCCGTCGCGCGGTAGTCGGCGGTCGTCTCTTCGATCAGGGACATCTCGGGGAGAGGAGAGTTCTGCGAGGAAAGAGAAAGAGGAAGATTTTCGTAGAGGGTCCCGAGCGGGCGGGAAATCTCCGCCACCTGCCACAGCGCCGTGCGGCGGGAGATGCCGAGAGAGGAAAGAGCGCCGGCGTACGCGAGCTTCGTGATCTCGTCGGGACGGAGACGGCAGCGGCGCGAGAAGTCCGCGACATCTTCGAAGAATCCCCTCTCTCGTTCCTTTTCGATGGATTCCCCGGTCGTCTGCTTCAGCCCCTTGATGAAGCGCATGCCCAGACGGACGGCGAGAGAAGATTTCTTAGAAGGTGCAGAGAGCAATCCCTTCCCTCTTTCATTCGCAGAAATCTTCTGTTCTCTCCACCTTTCGACGCGGCAATCCCATCCCGAGAAGTTCACGTCGATCGGCAGCACCGCCGTGCCCTTGCGCTGGATGTCCTTCACGATCGTGGCGGGGTGGTAGAAGCCCATCGGCCACGCGTTCAGGAGGCACGCCGTGAACGCCGCCGGGTGATGCGCCTTCAGCCACGCGCTCGCGTACGCGATGAGCGCGAAGCTGGCCGCGTGCGACTCGGGGAAGCCGTAGAGCGCGAACGACGTGATGGACTTGACGATCTGGTCCTGCGCGGGCCCCGTGATGCCCTTTTTCGCCATGCCCGAGCGCAGCCGCTCTTCGATCGCGCCCATGCGCTCCTCCGAGCGCTTGAAGCCCATCGCGCGGCGCAGCTCTTCCGCCTCGCCGCCCGTGAAGCCCGCGGCCACCATCGCGATCCTGAGGAGCTGCTCCTGGAAGAGCGGCACGCCGAGCGTGCGCTTCAGGATCGGCTCGAGGCACGGGTGCGGGTACTCGACCGGCGCCTTGCCCTGCCGCCGGTCGAAGAACGGGTGCACCATCCCGCCCACGATCGGCCCCGGCCGGATGATCGCGACCTGCACGACGATGTCGTAGAAGATCTTCGGCGCGTGGCGCGGCAGCGAGGCCATCTGCGCGCGGCTCTCGACCTGGAAGAGGCCGATCGTGTCGGCCGCGCGGAGCAGCTCGTACACCTTCGGGTCGTCCGCGGGCAGGTGCGCGAGGTCCACGTCCACGCCCTCGTGCGCCTTGATCAGGGGCAGCATCTTCTCGATCGCGCCCAGCATCCCGAGGCCGAGGAGGTCCACCTTCACGATGCCGAGGTCCGCGCAGTCGTCCTTGTCCCACTGGATGACGACGCGCCCTTCCATCGCCGCGGGCTCGAGCGGCACGACCTCGGACAGCCTTCCCATCGCCACGACCATCCCGCCCGAGTGCTGTCCGAGGTGGCGCGGCAGGCTCTGGACGCGCATGAAGAGCTTCCCGAAGTGCGCGACGCGCGGGTGCGCGGGGTCGAAGCCGGCGGCCGCCATCTCCTTCGAGAGGTCGGCCGCGCCGTCGCGGTACTCGCCGAAGCTCCAGGTCCCGAGGTGCTTCGCGATCGTGTCCACCTGCTCCGGCGAGAACCCCAGCGCCTTCGACATCTCGCGAGCCGCCGAACGGTCGCGGTACGTGATGACGTTCGCCGTCATCGCGGCGCCGTCGGCGCCGTACGTCTCGTAGACGTGCTGGATCACCTTCTCGCGCGGGTCGCCCGAGGGCAGGTCGAGGTCGATGTCGGGCCACTCGCCGCGCTCCTCCGAGAGGAAGCGCTCGAAGAGAAGCTCCATCTTCACGGGGTCGACCGCCGTGATCGAGAGCGCGTAGCACACGGCGCTGTTCGCGGCCGAGCCGCGCCCCTGCACGAGGATGTGCTCCCTCTTGCAGAAGTTCACGATGTCCCAGACGATGAGGAAGTAGCCCGCGAGGTCCAGCTTCTCGATGAGGTCGAGCTCCCGCTGGATCTGCGCCTGCGCCTTGCCCGTGAGCGGCCGGAAGCGCGTCCGCGCGCCTTCCCACGTGACGTGCCGGAGGAACGACGACGGCGTCTCGCCCGGCGGCAGCGGGTACGCGGGGAAGCGGTAGCCGAGGTCCGCGAGCGTGAAGGAAAGCCGGCCCGCGAGCTCGGCGCTCTCTTTCGAGGACGCCCGGCAGGTCCGCGAAGAGCGCTTCCCATGTCGGCCGCGGACTTCAGGTGGCGCTCGCGCCCCGCGTGCAGCTTCGTGCCGGCCGCGTCGAGGTGCGTGTGGTGGCGGATGCACGTGAGCGCGTCGAAGAGGTCCTTGTCCTTCCGCTGTGCGTAGCGCGCGCCGTTCGTCGCGAGGACCGGCAGCCGCGCGGCGAGAGCGAGATCGAGGAGCGCGCGGTTCAGGTGCTCTTCCTCGCGCAGGAAGTGGCGCTGCAGCTCCACGTGCACGCGCGCGGGGAAGAGCGCCGTGAGGCGGTCCAGCTCGCGCCGCGCCGCGTCGAAGCCGCCCGCGTCGCGCGACGTCAGCGCGCGGGTCACGACGCTCTCCTCGCCGCCCGTCAGAACGTGCAGCCCTTCCGCGTGCGCGGCGACTTCCTCCCACGTCGCCGCCGCCTGCCCCTTCGGCTTCCCCGCGGCGGCGGCGGTGAGAAGCGAGCAGAGATTCTTGTAGCCCTTCTGGTTCTCGGCGAGCAGCGTCAGGCGGGGAAGAGAAATTCCTGCTGGGAGGGGAGGGGGGACGAGGCCTAATGGGCCTGAGAGCCGGCCTTCGTCACGCTGTTCGGATTCTTCTGATATGCGGCGGCTGCTGATGCAGCCGCCGACAGCGGAGAAATCTGTTTCCCGAACGTCCGATGTCAAGGGCGCGCTCCGCGCGCCGCGCAGCGGTCTTTGACCCTTGACATCGGACGCTCGGGCATAAATTGAATCTTCCGTCGGCTGCGAATGCAGCCGACGCATATCAGAAAAATTCCTGTGCGGAGCGATCGTTACCTCCGCCCCGACCAGCGCTTTGATCCCCGCCTGCTTCGCCGCCTTCCAGAAGCGCGGGGCGCCGGAGAGGCCGTTCGTGTCCACGAGCGCGAGGGCGGGGAGGTCGAGCGCCGCCGCGCGCGCGACGAGATCTTCCGGCAGCGACGACCCGTTCAGGAACGAGAACGCCGAGGCGACGCGCAGCTCGGCATACGGCCTCACGCGCTTCGCGGGAACGGGAGGGCGCTCGAACACGCGCACGCGCGCTTTCTCCTTGCGCGCGCCCGGCCCGTTGGGATGCAGACCGCATCCGTAAGGGCCGATGAAATCGCGCGTCGGAGGCCCTTCCGCCATGCGGCGAGCCTATGGCGTAAGTAAGACGTAAGTCAAGACGGCTATTTCGGCGGCGGAACGGGTCTTTTTCTGCGCGCCTCAGGCACGCGCTCCAGCGCGGTGAGCTGTGGGGCGAGGTCCGAAGCGGCCCAGAAGCCGAGGCCGCAGTCGACGAGCCCCGTCTCGCGGAACTTCCGCCGATACCAGGACGATCGGCGCATCCTGAAGCCGACGAGGTCGCCCTCGATGCCCGTCTCGAGATCGTCGTCGGCCGAGAGGAAGTCGAGATAGGCGACGCCCGCGACGAGCTCGGGCAGGACCTCGAGGCCCCGCACGACCTCCGGCGTCGGCACGTAGTGGAGCGTGTCCGAGCACACGACGAGGTCGAACGGCGCGTCGAAGCGCAGCTCGGAAAGCTGCCCCCACGAGCCCTTCCGCACGTTGCGCGAGCGGCCGAAGCGCGCTACCGCATAGTCGCTCGTGTCGAGACCCAGGTAGCGCAGCCTCGGGCGCAGCGCGCGAAGCAGCGGAAACCACGCGCCCTCGCCGCAACCCACGTCGAGCACCGAGGCGATCCGCCGGCCGAGGAGATGTTCCGCGACGCCCACGGCCATCGCGGCTTTCCGCGCCACGCCCGAGCGCCGCACGAGGCGCTTTTTCGGGTCGCGATACCACTTCCGGAAATACGCCTCGTCGTAGAGCTTTTCCGTCATCCGACCTCACGCTCTCGACGGCGGCTTGCCTTCATGAGAGCGGCGCCGCTTCCTCTATGCCTTGACCATAACGAGGATCATCTTGAACGGCGTGATCGCCTTCAAGGCGTGCGGCTCGTTCGCGGGGAGGCGGAGCAGGTCGCCGGTCCTGACGCGGTGCGGGACCTTCGAGATCGAAACCTCGGCCTCGCCCTCGACCGCGAGAACCAGCGCGTCGAAGGGCGCGCTGTGCTCGCTGAGCGCCTCGCCCGTGTCGAACGCGAAGGCCGTCACCGTGCCGCCGGCCGCCTTGACGAGAGTGCGGCTGACGACGGCGCCCGGCTGCAGCGCGACGAGGCTCGATTGCGGGACAGGAGACGGCGAGAGGGGCGGCGTGGACGGCGTGGACATTGGGCGCTCCTTGCATGCCGACGATAACGCTTAGTCGTACACGCCGTCGGCGAACCACTCGCCGCCCGCCTCGTCGTGGAAGATGCGGTAGAGGCCGCCGGCCGAAAGCTCCACGTCCCAGTACGCGCGGAAGGTGGGAGCCTCCTGCCACCAGCCTTCCTCGAGGCGCCACGGCCCCGAGGCCACGCGCACGGCCCCGGCCATTTCCAGCGTCGGCCGCCCGCCGCCGCCGTCTGCGGAGGAAGCGGCGGAGACCAGCGCGCGCAGGGACGTGGGGCGTTCGCCTTCGAGGAGCACTTCGAGCGGTACCGGCGGGCGCAGCACGCGCACCGAGAGAAGCCCGCGACCCGTCTTCGGCGTTTTTCGCGCCGCGGGGGGCGGCGGCGGCGCGAAGGGCACGAGCGCGAAGCGCTCGGGGCGGTGGCCGTCCACCGCGCGCGGGGCGCCGACGCGCCCGGGCCCGAGCAGCGCGAACAGCTTCGCGAGCGCCGTCGCGAGGCGGTCGGGCGAGATCTCGGCCGGCCCGAACAGCGTGAGCTGGCTTTTCCGCGGGGCGTCGGGCTGCGCCGTGAGGGAGAACCCCGTCACGGCGGCGCCCGGCGGCCGGCCCTCGAGGCCGAGGCGCACGAGGGTGAGCAGCGTCTTCACGTCGCGCGTGGGCGCGGGCAGATCCAGACTGCGCGTGTCGCAGCCCTCGGGCTCGAGCGTCAGGGAGATGTCCAGCCGCGCGCAGCCCACGGCCTCGGCCTCGAGGCGCCGCGCGAGCCGTTCGAGCGCGCTCTCGGCCAGCGCGAGGAACGGCTCGAGCGTGACGAGCGGCCACTCCAGCTCCATGCCCTCCGTGAAGCCCGGCGGCGGACGGCGCGGCACGAGGGGGCGCGGATCGCGCCCGCGCGCGATCTCGTGCAGCGCGTGCCCGCGCGCGCCGAGCCGGCTCGCGACGTCGGCCGCAGGCAGCTTCGCGAGGTCGCCCACCGAAGCGAGGCCCCAGCGCGCGAGCGTCTCGACGATCTCGGCATCGGGATCCAGCTTCGCGAGCGGCAGCGGCGCGAGGAACGCGGCTTCGCCGCCCGCGGGGACGGCGACGGGAGAGTCCGGCAGCGTCGCGGCCACGCGCGCGGCGAGCTTGCTGGACGCGAGTCCGCAGCGCGCGGGCAGAGACTCGCGCTTCGCGGCGGCGATCAGGGCGCGGCCGAGGTCGCGCTCGTCGGGGAAGAGCCGCTGGAGGCCGTCCGCGTCGAGGTAGACGACGCCGTCACCCGCGTCCTCCACGCGCGGCGACACCGTGCCGGCCACGTCGAGCAGAGCTTCCTGCGCGGCGCGCTCGCTCTCCGTGTCGCGCGCGCGGGTGAGGAGGTCGGGGAGAAGCGCCCGCGCCTGCGGCAGCGTGAAGCCCGGGCGGATGCCGGCCTTGCGCGCCTTGCGCGTGGCCGCGACCACGTGCGCGGCCGTCCCGTTCCCCTCGCACAGGACGACCGCCTCGTCCTTGAGCGCGGGCTCGCTGCGCAGCCGCGCGGCGAGGGGAAACAGCGGCACCACGAGACACGCGAGGCGGGGAAGATTTTTCTGCTGCTCCCCATGCGCGGTCGCCGTTCGTTCCATGCCGCTGTGCCTCGGTTGATGTCATGCAGTTTTTTCTTAGAAGGTGAATATTCCCGACCCAACGCTCACTGTCGTCCCTCGCCTGCTGTCGCCCCACTTCTCGTCAGGCTGAATTTCTTAGAAGGTGAATATCCCCGAACCTCCCCACCCTCAGCGCGTGAATGCGGACAACCGGCTCCGAAAACGCAACGGCGAAGATTTCTTTCTTCTTATACGCGGCGGCTGCCGATGCAGCCGCCCCCGGGAGAATTCTTTCTGATATTCGGGGCTGCTGATGCAGCCCCGATAGTTGGAAATCTTGTTCCCGAATGGCCGATGTCAAGGGCGCGCTTCGCGCGCCGCGCAGCGGTCACCGACCCTTGACATCGGCCATTCGGGAAATACGGCCTTCTGGCCAGGTCTTCCCTCTTTTTTCTCCTTCTAAGAAAATCTTTCTTTCTTCCTTGCCTGCCTGAACCGCATCCAGCAGGGAAAGATTCAGCAGGCTCGTTTTCTCTTTCATAGCCATATTCATATTCATCTTCGCGTCCCGCGTCTTCTCGAGCACGAGGCGCGAGGACAGGCCGTCGAGGAGCGACACGCTCTGCGCCCGGCGGTCCAGGGACGCGCGGTCCCAGCCCGCCCGCGCCGCATCGGCCGCGAGCACGACGTGCGCCGCGGTGCCCGTGACGCGGTAAGGCGCGAGGACGAGGAGCGCCGCGTCGTGAAAGCGCGCGCGCCGCGCGAGGCGCAGCCAGACGGCGTCGTCGAAGCGCCGCCGGAAGACGCGCGAGAGCCCGAGGTCGAGGACGACGAGCGCGAAGCCCGTCGCGAGGACGGTCTCGGCCGCGGCGAGCGCCGGCTTCAGCCCGCGCGGGCGCAGCCACAGCAACCGCGAAAGCTCGGCGCCGGCGGCGGCCGCGCCCTGCGGGTCGAAGTGGTCGCCGGGATCCACGAGCGCGGCGGCTTCGCCCGTCTGCGTCGTCGCGGCGAGCGCGGAGAGCGCCACCGAGAAGCGGCCCGAGGACGCGCGCCCCGACATCTCCACGAGCGCGCCGCGGGGCAGCCCGCCTCCCAGCAGTCGGTCCAGTCCCTCGATCCGCGTGGGCAGGAACTCCGGCGCGAACCGTCCGCGCGAAAGTCCGGCGGCGGTGGTCAGCCGGGCGGCGATCTCTCGAGGTAGGTCGGGCAGGAGCAGCGGGGCGGAAAGAGACAGCGCCGACACGCGGCAAACGTAGGTCCGCGTAGAGACGTAAGTCAAGCGTAAGTTTTTACCGCCGGGAGGTGGAATCCGGCGACGCCTCAGCGCCGCTGCGCGTTCCCGTTGTCCATGTCGGACATGATCAGCCACCGCCCGTCGGAGTCCTTGCGCAGCGTCAGCGTGAACTTGCCGTCGTCCGCCGCTCCAGCCTGCCCCGCGTATCCGCCGAGGATGTAGCCGACCTTTCCCTGCACGCCGAACGCGAAGGCCCGGAGCGCGAGCGGGCCTCCCGAACCCGCGTAGTGCTTCGCGATCTCGCCTCGGCCCCGGACGGGCGGCCGCCCGCCCGCGAGCACGAATCCGTCCTCGGCAAAGAGGCGCGCGAGTGCTGCGGCGTCGCGGCTGCGCCACGCGGCTTCGTAGTCGGTCAGGACCCGCGCGAGCTCCGGCGGCAGCGCGACGCTCGGCAGCCGCTCGGCGGCGGGGGGCGGCACGGGCGGGTCGGTCGGCGATCCCGCGGCGCGTGCGGCGATGGCCAAGGACAGGAAGGCAGCCTGGAAGTTTCACGGCCTCTCTCATGCCGGCGACATTCTGCCCGATGTGCGCGTGCCGCCGCCGGTTCCGCGGCTTGATATCGTCGAGCCGCACACGTGAAGAGAGCGGGCACCCTTCTCGAGCTGATCCAGGGCCTCGACGAGCTTCAAGGGAGCGACGGCTCCGATCCCTTGATCGTCTACGCGCAACGTGGTGCCGATGGCGGAGAAGAACAGTCCCGCCCTGGTCTGTCCGCGCAGCGAGGGCGGCGGTCCCAGATGTTCGGTCGATGCCTCCCTGACCGAGGTCCTGAGCGTAGAGCAGGCGCGCGAAGCGATCGAGGTGTGGTCGGCCTGGCGCGGTGGAGTAACGCCCACTTCTGCGGAGCGCTTTCGCTGCGTCGATGTTCTTCGCAAAATACGAGGCCTTCCTGCCCCTCGAAACCGACCGCGAGGGCATGTAGCCGTCCCTACGGGCTCTGTCCGGGGATCTCGCGCGTGAACTTGACGCCCTGCTGCGCATACCCCCGCTCGCGGTAGAAGCGATGCGCCGCGTCGCGATGCGACGCGCTCGTCACCTCGATATGGCCGCAGCCGAGCTCGGCGAGGAATTGCTCGGCATGGCGAAGAAGAGCCGAGCCGATTCCCTGACCGGCGTGGGTTCGGGCCACGACGAGAACGCTGACGCGTCCAACGGGGAGAGCCCGGTGCACGACCGGCGTCGAGAACGCGGACACGAGCCCGATGACGGCCCCGCCCTTGACGGCGACGAATACGGCGTGGTTCGGGGCGAGGGCCTGGATCCGGGCGATCTGGGTCGAGGCGAGAGCCGGCTCGAGAGGATGGCCGAGCTCCGTCAGAAGCTCCGAGATCGCGCCGGCATCGTCCTGATGGGCGGCCCGGATCTCCATCCCGCCCTGAACGCTCGTTTGCACGGCCGTCACGGAAGGCAGGGGCCGCGGGCGTTCGAGCCGGGCTTCACGGGAGCTCCAGTGCGAGCGTGAGGTGCAGGAGAGCCGTGAGGTCTCCTTCGGTCGAGATGACTCCCTTCTTGTAGCCTTCGGGGCTGCCCGCCGGCGCGTAGAGGCCTGGAATCGTCCGCGGAGCCACGAGCGCGAGCGTGACGGGATGCGTTCCGCGAAACGTCGCGTCCACCGGCACGATCGCCTTCGCGCGCGCGAGCTCCGTCGCGATGACTTTCCCGATCTGCACGTGAAGGACCTCTCGTAACGGCGCCGCGAGGAGCGGAATGCGCCCCACGAACTGCCCGATGACGGTGTTCAAGGCCGCACCGAGGAGCGGCCCGACGGCGTTCGTGCGCTCCACGAAGAGGCGCGCGTGGAGGTTCACGTGACTCGAGACCCGCACGGCTCCGCCGAAGAACGGGCTCCCGTTCTGGTCGGGCGGGAGATCCGCCGCCGTGACCGTCTGCCCGGAGGACGCCGAGAACGGAAGGTGCGCGGACGCGAGGGCGGCGCTCGAGGAGGCGGCCGCCGGATCCTCGAGCTGAACGACCAGCGACAGGTCCGTCGCCTTCACCCCTTCGCCGGGCCACCCGTTGTGCATCACCTGAATGGAGGCGAAGGAAACGGTGAGCGTCGGGGCGGGCAAAGACGAGGATTTCTTTGCCTTCGGAGCAGGCCGTGAGGGCCGTGTTTTCGCCGGGAGGCTCATCGCAGGCCGCTTCGGTGGTTTTTTCTTAGAAAGTGAATAGGGAGATTTCCGCCGCGTTTTCACCAATGCACCTCCGGTGGGAGACGCGCATAGCTTCATTCACCTTTCTAAGAAAATCCACCCTGACGGTCTGCTTCGCTGTAGCAAGTCGGCGTTGCCGAAACGGCCTGAGAAGGAAGCAGAAATGTCTTTGTCCCCGTAGAATCCACGCCTCGCAGGAGGTATTCGATGAAACGCCTTTCGTGTCTTTCTCTTGCGGCCTTCGCTCTCTCGGGTCTCTTTCTGGCCGCTCTCCCCGCCCCCGCTCGCGAGCTGGCGGGCGTCAGCCTGCCGGACACGCTTTCGGCGGGCGACAAGACGCTCAAGCTGAACGGTCTCGGCCTGCGCAAGAAGGCCATCTTCAAGGTCTACGTGGGCGGCCTCTATCTCGAAGCCCCTTCGAAGGACGCCGCGGCAATCGTCGCCGCCGACGCTCCGAAGGCCGTGCGCATGCACTTCCTGCGCGACCTGAAGAAGTCGCAGCTCATGGAGGCGTTCTCGGAGGGTTTCGAGGCGAACGCGAAGGAGAAAGCCGCGGCCCAGAAGGCGGCTCTCGACAAGATGCTCGCGCTCGTGCCGGACGTGAAGGAAGGGGAGACGCTGTCGTTCGTCTACGTGCCCGGGAAGGGGACGACGTTCTTGGCCGGCGAGAAGGAGCTCGGGACGTTCGAGGGCAAGGACTTCGCCGACGTGGTCTTCCTGCTCTGGCTCGGGCCGAAGCCTCCGTCCGAGGATCTGAAGAAGGGAATGCTGGGTTGACGAACGGCGCCCCTCTTCAGAGCCTGCTCTCCGAAAAACGCTTCGATCTCGTCGAAACCGCCTTCCTGGACGCGCTCTCCGATCCCGTCGCGAAATCCGAGACGCTGCTCGCGGCCGTGCGCGGCCTCGCCCGGGCCGGCCAGAAGGCGCGTGTCCAGGCCGTCGCCGGGATGGCCGAGGCCGAGCTGAAGAAGAAATCGTCCGACCCGGCGGCGGCGCGCCTCCGCTGGACGATCCTGAAGGAGGCGGTGCGCGCGGGGGCGACGCCCTCCACGCCCGACGGCTTCCACAGGCTCTTCGAAGAGGCCCTGGCCGCGGCCTGGCCGTCCCACCCTTCGCTCCCGGCCCTCCTCGGCCGCTTCAAGTTCCGCGAGGCGAAGGATCCCGCGGACGGGCTCACGCGGGCCGAGAGGGCCGAGAAATGGCTGCCGTTCGAGGTCGGCCGCGTCTTTTCGATGGCGGGCCGCGGGGCGGGCAAGGTCGTCGAGACGAACTTCGCCCTCGATTCCGTCCGCATGGACTTCGAAGCGGCGAAGGGGATCGCGATTCCGATCGGCGTCGCGTCGAAGGGCCTCGTGCCGCTCGACCGAAGGCCACTTCCTGTTCGAGAAGCTCACGGCACCCGCGGCCCTGAAGGAGCGGGTCGTCGCGGACCCCGGCCTCGCCTTGAAGCATCTCGTCGAGTCCTTCGGCCGGGCGCTCACGATGGCCGAGGTGAAGGAGGCCGTGAAGGGCCTGATCCCGGAGGACGCATGGACCTCCTGGTGGGCCGCGGCGCGCAAGAACCCGCAAGCCGTCGTGCACGGGAGCGGAAAGACCGCGACGGTGGAATGGTCGCACTCGGCGGATGCCGCGGACGCCTCGCTCCTCGCGCGCTTCGAGAAGGCCTCGCTGAGGGACCAGGTCGACCTCTTCCGGAAGAACCAGAAGCGCTCGGCGGAGCTTGCCGACCGCCATGGCGAAGGCGCTCGCGAAGGAGGCCGAGGCGCTCGAGGACCGCGATCCCGCGCTCGCTTTCGAGATCGCGGTCCTCGTCGAGAAGATTCCCGGAGTCTCGCTCGCGGGCGCCATCGAGAGGCACGTTCTCGCGCAGCCGCTGGCGCTGCTCCCGCGCCTCACGGACCGCGTGATGCGCGAGCGGGCCCTGGAGATCGTCGTCAAGGAGCGGCCGGCGGACGCCCCCGCGATCCTCGCGGACTGGTTCTTCAAGGAGGAGGACGTGCGCACGCTCGAGGCGATCGACCGGCGTCTCGCCGAGATCGAGCCCTCGACGCGCGAACGCACGCTCGAGAAGCTCCTCAAGTCGCCCCGCGTCGGGGCCGCGCGCGTTCGTCTGGTTCGCGCAGCGCTCCGTGGCAGGACGATTCCTTCCGGGCCCGCCTCAACCCGGCGGTCCTCGCGCGCCTTCTCGACGCGCTCACCTGGGACGAGCTGGGCGCCGCCCGTTCGAAGGTGCGGGAGATGTTCGACCGCACGGGTCTCGTCGCGAGCTGGCTCGTGAAGCAGGCCACCGTCGAGGAAGCGCGCCTCTTTCTCGAGGCGCTCTCGCGCCATCACGAGCTCGAGCCGCACCGGCGGGACGGACTCCTCGCCGCCGCCGAGATGCGCTTTCCCGATCTCAGGCGGACCGAGGACGACACCTTCTTCGTCACGGCGCCGGCCATCGAGGCCAAGCGCAAGGAGCTGGAGAACATCCTGAAGGTCGAGATCCCCGAGAACACGAAAGGGATCGCGCTCGCGGCCGCGGAAGGCGACCTCACGGAGAACTTCGAGTACAAGGCGCGCCGCGAGAAGCAGCAGCTCCTGTCGGCGCGCGCGGGCAAGATCCAGGAGGAGCTCGGGAAGGCGCGCGCCGCTCGACCCCGCGACGGTGGACACGACCGAGGTGCGGCCGGGCACGCGGGTGACGCTGCAGGGCGCGAACGGCGCAGAAGACCGTCACGCTCCTCGGTCCCTGGGACTCGAAGACCCGAGGAGGGGATCTACTCGTATCTTTCGGACCTGGGAAAAGCGCTGCTCGGAAAGACGGTCGGCGAAAAGGCGAACGTGCTCGGCGAAGAGCTGATCGATCGAGAAGATAGAACCGTGGAAGTAGAGAGAGTGGGAGATGGCCAGGATAGGAACGAGGTGGACGCGCATGACGGCAGAGCGCGCGGCTGTCTTTCTCTTTTCTGAGCAGATTTTCCTTTCTCCTCGTTCTCTTCGGACCCATCCCCGGCGCGCGCGCCGAGGATCTCGTTCTTCCGAACGAGAACCTCGTCGCCGACGGGCTGCCGCCGATTCCGAAGGCGCTCGCCGAGCGCGTCGCGGCCTACACGGAGTCGCGGGGCGCGACGTTCGAGGCGTGGCATCCCGTGCGCCGCGAGATGCTCATCGGCACGCGCTTCGCCGACGTCGCGCAGGTCCACCGGGTGAAGTTCCCCGGCGGAGCGCGCACGCAGCTCACGTTCTACCCCGAGCGCACGGGCGGCGCGCGGTTCCGCCCGCTCTCGGGCGACGGCTTCGTCTTCAACAAGGACGTCGGCGGCGGCGAGTGGTACCAGCTCTTCTGGCGGGACGAGAAGACCGGGCAAGGTCACGATGTTCACGGACGGCAAGTCCCGCAACACGGGCGGCGACTTCTCGCATTCCGGCAAGTGGCTCGCCTACCAGTCCACGCGGCGGAACGGGAAGGACAACGACATCTGGGTCGTCGACCCGGCCGACCCGAAGACCGAGAGAAAGGTCCTCGAGGTCTCGGGCGGCGGATGGGGCGTCTCCGACTGGTCGCCCGACGACAAGACGCTTCTCGTGGGCGAATACCTCTCCGCGAACGAGAGCCGCTACTGGCTCGTGGACGCGGCGACGGGCGCGAAGACGCCTCGCGACGCCGGAGTCGAAGGAGAAGGTCGCCTGGGGCCGCGCCGTCTTCGCGAAGGACGGCAAGTCGCTCTACACGACGACGGACTCGGGCGCGGAGTTCCACCGCCTCGTGTCGCTCGACCTCGCGTCGAAGAAGATCACCGTGCTGACGCCCGGCATCGACTGGGACGTGTCGTCGCTCAGCCTCTCCGAGGACGGCGGCAAGCTGGCGTTCGTCGTGAACGAGGGCGGCGTCGAGACGCTGCACGTCCTCGACACGGCCACGAGAAAGGAGATCGCGCTCCCGAAGATCCCGCTCGGGACGATCGGCGCGGTGCGCTTCCACGCGAACGGGAAGGACCTCGCCTTCTCGCTCGCCTCGGCGCGGTCCGCCTCCGACGTGTACTCGGTCGACGTGACGGCGGGTCCGACGGGGAAGATCGAGCGCTGGACCGAGAGCGAGCTGGGCGGGCTCGACCCGGCGACGCTCTCCGAGCCCGAGAAGATCTCGTGGAAGAGCTTCGACGGCCGGACGATCACGGGCTTCCTCTATCGCCCGCCGGCGTCCTTCCCGGGGCCGCGCCCGCGTGATCGTCAACATCCACGGGGGCCCGGAGGGGCAGTACCAGCCGGGCTTCCTCGGCCGGAACAACTTCTACCTGAACGAGCTCGGCGTCGCGCTGATCTACCCGAACGTGCGCGGCTCGTCGGGCTTCGGCAAGACGTTCCTCGCGCTCGACAACGCGGAGAAGCGCGAGGACTCCGTGAAGGACATCGGCGCGCTCCTCGACTGGATCGCGGCGCAGCCGTCTCTCGACAAGAGCCGCGTCATGGTGACGGGCGGCTCGTACGGCGGGTACATGACGCTCGCGTCGATGACGCACTACAACGACCGCTTCCGGTGCGCCGTCGACGTCGTCGGGATCTCGAACTGGGTGACGTTCCTCGAGCACACGGAGGCCTACCGGCGCGACCTGCGCCGCGCCGAGTACGGCGACGAGCGGGACCCGAAGATGCGCGAGCGGCTCCTCGCGATGTCGCCCCTCACGAACGCCGGCGAAGATCACGAAGCCGATGTTCATCGTCCAGGGCCGCAACGACCCGCGCGTGCCGTACACCGAGGCCGAGCAGATGGTCGCCGCGATCAAGAAGAACGGCGGGCCCGTGTGGTACCTCCTCGCGAAGGACGAGGGCCACGGCTTCAGCAAGAAGAAGAACCAGGACTTCCAGTTCCTCGCGACGCTGAAGTTCGTCGAGGACCATCTGCTCAGGTAGATCCGGTTTTCCTTCCGCCGCTACCTCGCGATGCGCTCGGGATGCGTGTAGACGTTGAAGCGCTCGCCGCGCAGGAAGCCGACGAGCGTGAGCCCCGTCTCCTCGGCGAGATCCACCGCGAGGCTCGTGGGCGCCGACACGGCGGCCACGATCGTGACGCCGGCGAGCGCCGCCTTCTGGGCGATCTCGAAGCCGAGCCGGCCCGAAACGAGAAGGATCGGGGGACACGGGCGCCGGCTCCGCAGGACGGCGCCGATGACCTTGTCGGTCGCGTTGTGGCGTCCCACGTCCTCGCGCGCGAGGAGGAAGCTCCCGTCCGCCTCGAAGAGGCCCGCCGCGTGGAGGCCGCCCGTGGAGGAGAACACCGACTGTCTTGCGCGGAGGGCGCCGGGAAGCGACGTGAGAAGGGAAGCGGAGATCGTCAGGTCCGGCGGCGCGCCGGGGAGCGGCGGCCTTCTTCCCCCGCGCGCGGCCGCGGCGAGGGCGGCGACGTCTTCGACCGACGTGCGGCCGCAGACGCCGCAGGCCGAGCCCATCACCGTGGCCCGGCGGGCGCGCCGGCGGTCCGCGCGCGGGGCGAGCGTGACGACGCGGACGTTCTTCGCGAGCTCGGGCGCGACGCGGCCGGTCGGCCGGCGGCTCGATGGCCGACGATCTCGCCGATCTCCTCGATCACGCCCTCTCCGTAGAGAAGGCCGACGACGAGGTCGTCGTCGTCGCCCGGCGTCCGCATCGTGACGACGAACCGCTCGGGCTCGGCGCCGCCTTCCCGCAGGCGGATCTCGAGCGGCTCCTCCGCGACGAGGGAGTCCTTCTCCCAGCGCGTGCCCTTCTCGTCGCTGCGGAAGACGAGCGTCGACACCGAGGCGTCGCGGTGCGTGTCCGCCACCCGGCTAGCCTACACTCCGCGCCGTGACGCCCGGACACATCCTCGTGCCGCTGCTCGCGGTCGTCGCGGTTCTGCCCTTCGTGCCGCCGGCGGCCGCGCTCGTGACGGGCGTGGCCGTGGCGCTCGCTTTCGGAAACCCGTGGCTCTCCCGGCACGCGGAAGCTCGCGCCCCTCCTTCTCGGCATCGCGGTCATGGGGCTCGGCGCGGCCGCGGACCTCGGCGTCGTGGGACGCGTGGGAGCGCGGGGGATCGGGTACACGGCCGTCGGAATCGGGCTGACGTTCTGCGCCGGGCTTCTCCTCGCGCGGCTGCTCGGCGTCGAGGAGGACACGGCGCTTCTCGTGACGACGGGGACCGCGATCTGCGGAGGCAGCGCGATCGCGGCCGTGGCTGCCGCGATCAAGGCGAAGATCCGAGTCCATCTCGGTCGCGCTCGCGACCGTGTTTCTCCTCAACGCCGTCGCGCTCGTCGTGTTCCCGCCGCTCGGGCACCTCGCCGGCCTGGACGACGACGGATTCGGCCTGTTCGCGGCGCTCGCGATCCACGACACGAGCTCCGTCGTGGGCGCGGCGACGACCTGGGGAGGGAAGGCCGTGGAGGTGGCCACGACCGTGAAGCTCGCGCGGGCGCTCTGGATCGTGCCGGTCGCGCTCGTCATCGGATGGGCGCGCGCGCGCCGCACGGGCGAGCGCGGGACGTCCGCCGCGAAGCTGCCGTGGTTCCTCGTCGGGTTCGTGCTCATGGCCGCGATCGTGACGTCGTTTCCCGCGCTGCGTCCCGCCGGGCTCGCCGTCGCCGCGGGCGCGAAGCGCGTCCTCGTCGTCACGCTCTTCCTGATCGGCACGTCGCTGACGCGCGACGCCTTGAGGCGCGTGGGCCTGAAGCCCGTCGTCCTCGGCGTCGCCCTCTGGATCCTCGCGGCCTCCGCGACGCTCGCGGCGCTGAAAGCCGCTGGATCTCCTGACCGGTCAGATCCCCCCGCCGTCCACGAGCGCGTCCTCGTACACGGGCTCCAGGAACGGCTTCACCTCCGTGTCGAAGAGCGAGTACGTGCCCATCTTGAGGAGAGGCGGGGAATAGACGTGGAGCGTGACGAGGTCGCCGCCGTCGGCCGCGAGGTTCGAGACCTGGTGGATGTCGTCGTCCTGCGTCGCGCAGATCGATCCCGGCTTCATCTCCTGCGAGCGGACGGCGATAGATCATGCGGTTGCGGGCGCGCTCGAAGACGGTCTCGAGCGCCGTGCCGTGGAGAACGCGGACGCCGCAGCTCGAGCCGCGGTGGTCGTGGATGGGGCTCCGCTGGCCGTTCCGCCAGCAAAGGACGAGCGCCTGGTACGCCGGCCCGGCGTGCACGAGGTTGCGGCGGTAGCCGTCCCCGTCGAACTTCACGAACGGCCGCACGTCGTCGAGCGTGATCCGCAGATCCCGCCAGGGCGCGCTTCAGCTCGGAAAGCGGGATGCGCTCGCGCCAAGCGTCGAGCTCCTCGAGGACCCTGCCGAGAGGGGACGTCATCAGCCGCACGACGGGAATCCTAGCATCGGCCGGGCCCTTCGCTAGACTCCGGACGTGGATTTCCGGAGCGCGCTGAGCGCCGCGAAGGAGAAGGTGGCGCAGGCCTCGGAGAAGGCGGCGCAGGCCTCGCGCGGGATCCGGGAGCGCCTGTCTCCCGCGCTTCGCGCGTTCTTCGAGCGCCTGCGCCGCATCCCGCACCCCGTGCTCTTCTTCGTCGGGGCCACGCTCGCTCTCTTCTTCGTCGCGGGGCTCGTCGTCGTCCTCTATTTCTCGCGCGTCGTGTCGCGCACGATGGACGGGCGGCGGTGGTCGCTTCCGACGCGCCTCTATTCGGACGTGTGGGCCGTGCGGCCCGGCGACACGCTTTCGGCCGACGACGTGGTGCGGCGGCTCACGCGCCTGCGCTACGTCGAGGTCCCGAAGCCGCCGGTCGCCGCGGGGCAGTACGCGCACGTGCGCGGGCGCATCGCCGTCACCCTGAACGCGCGGGAGACCGCCTGGGGGCGGACGCCGGGCGTCCCGGCCGAGATGGAGTTCTCGGGGCGGCGCGTCGCGGCGCTGAAGCGCGCCGACGACGGGACGCCGCTGCCCTACGTCGTGTTCGAGCCGGAGGTCGTGGGCTCCGTCTACGACGAGAAGATGCAGGACCGCACGCTCGTCACGCTCGACCAGGTCCCTCCGGTCGTCCTCGACGCGATTCTCACGACCGAGGACCGCGACTTCTTCACGCACGGCGGCATCGCGTTCCGGCGGCTCGTGGGCGCGGTCCTCCAGGGCGCGGCACGGGGCGGCGCGGTGCGCGGAACCTCCACGCTCACGCAGCAGCTCGTGAAGAACATGTTCCTGACGCCCGAGCGCAAGCTGAAGCGCAAGGTCGTCGAGGCCCTGATGGCGGTCATCCTCGAGGCGAAGTACAGCAAGAAGCAGATCCTCGAGGCGTACCTGAACGAGATCTACCTCGGCCAGCGCGGCTCGATCTCGGTCACGGGCGTCGAGGAAGCGTCGCGCTTCTACTTCGGGAAGAGCGTCTCGCGGCTGGACCTCCCGGAGGCCGCGATGCTCGCGGGCCTCATCTCGTCGCCGGGCAAGTACTCGCCGTACCGCAACCCCGAGAACGCCCGGCAGCGCCGCGGCCTGGTCCTCAAGGGAATGCTCGAGCAGAAGAAGATCGACAAGGCCGGCTACGAGGCCGCGCTCCTCGCGCCGCTCACCCGGTCGAAGGGGCCCCCGACGGGCATCGTCGCGCCGCACTTCGTCGACTTCGTCCTCTCCCAGGTGAAGGAAGCGCCCGGCTTCGTGAAGGAGGACGGACTTTCGGTCTACACGACGCTCGACCCCGACATGCAGCAGGCGGCGCAGGCGGCCGTCCTCAAGGGGCTCGAAGAGCTCGAAAAACGCTACAAGCGCCTTCGGCCGCGAGGCGAGGAAGACGCGCTTCAGGCCGCCGTCATCGCGCTCGATCCGGCGACGGGCTCCGTGCGCGCGCTCGTGGGGGGGCGCGACTATCAGGTCAGCCAGTTCAACCGCATCGTGCAGGCCCGCCGCCAGCCGGGCTCGCTGTTCAAGCCGTTCGTCTACCTGACGGCGTTCGGGAAGCGCGACCTCCCGAAGCCCGATCACGCCCGCTTCGATCTTCGTCGACTCGCCCATCGCGCTCGTGTGGGGCAAGGGCGAGGACGAGACGTGGTCGCCGAAGAACTACGACGGCGAGTTCCGCGGGCCGATGACCGCGCGCCAGGCGCTCGAGCAGTCCATCAACATCCCGACCGTGCGCATCGCCGTCACCGAGACGGCGCCGGGGCGGACGCTGCTCCCGGACATCGTCGACACGGCGCGGCGTACCGGGATCGCGTCGCCCATGAGGCCGTACCCGTCGCTCGCGCTCGGGGCGTTCGAGACGAGCCCCATGGAGATCGCGGCCGCCTACTGCACGTTCGCGAACGGCGGGTTTCGCGTGCGGCCGAACGCGCTGCTCGGCATCGTGGGCCCGAATGCCCGGCGCATCGAGACGAAGGACGAGCCCGTCGTGCGGGGTGCCGACGCCGACGCGATCTCGATTCTCGACTCGGTCCTGCAGGGGGTCGTGGATCACGGCACGGGCGCGTCCGCCCGCCGCCTCGGGGCGCAGGGCATCCTCGCGGGCAAGACCGGCACGACGAACGACGGGCGCGACGCCTGGTTCATCGGCTTCTCGCCGCGTCTTCTCGTGGCCGTCTGGGTGGGCTTCGACGACAACCGCGGCCTGAACCTCTCCGGCTCCTCGGCGGCGCTCCCGATCTTCGCCGACTTCGTGCGCCGTCTTCCCTCGCAGTACTTCGAGGTGCCGTTCCCGACGACGCCGGGCATCGTCACGGCTTCCATCGACCCGACGACCGGCATGCTCGTGACGGAGGAGTGCCCGAAGTCGCTCAACGAGGTCTTTCTCGAGGGCACCGCGCCGACGGAGCGTTGCACCGTGCACGGCGGCGGCGGGCCCGGCCCCGGCATCGCCGACGGAGGCCCGTGACGCTCACGCTGCCGCCGATGGACCTCGGGCTCGTCGTGCGGAGCCACGGGTGGTACGACCTGCCCCCGTTCGAGTGGGACGCGAAAGAGAAGACGCTGGGATTGATTTTCCTAGAAGGAGAATGCCCCGTGCGCGTCGAGGTCGACGGAGCAGGCGGGCGGGCTGGTCGTGAAGTGCCAAGGCGCTCGCGCCTTCGGCGCGTGCTTCGAAGGGGGAATTGCGGCGGCGTTCTGGAGCGGGTCCTCGACCTCCGAGCAGATCTTTCTTCTTTCCATTCCCTCTGCGCCGGCGACCCGCGCTTCGCGTGGGTCGCGCGGCGCGGGGCGGGGCGAATCCTGCGCGCGCCGACGCTCTTCGAGGACGCCGTGAAGGTCCTCGCGACGACGAACTGCACCTGGGGCCTGACGAAGCTCATGGTGAAGAACCTGATCGAGCGTTTCGATCGCGGCGGGGCGTTCCCGGACGCGCGCATTCGTCGCGGGACTTGTCCCGCGCGCGTCCTCGCGGCCGCGAAGTGGGGCTACCGGGCGCCGTATCTCGCCGCGTTCGCGCGGCGCGTCGCCTCCGGGAAGCTCGACCTCGCGCGCTGGGAGGATCCCGGGCGTCCCGACGAGGAGATCGAGAAGGAGATTCGCGCCGAGAAGGGCTTCGGCCCTTACGCCGCCGACACGCTGGGGCGGCTCCTCGGCCGGCACCGCAAGCTGGGCCTCGACGCCTGGTCGCGCAAGAAGGTCGCGGTCCTGAGGTTCCGGGGCCGCGCCGTGAAGGACGCGCGCGTCGCGCGCTTCTACGCGCCGTTCGGACGGCACGCGGGCCTCGCGTTCTGGCTCGACGTGACGCGCGACTGGCACGAGGAGAAGGAGAGCGTGTGGCCGTGAGCGCCTCCTCTGCGAAGATTCCGCGCGGGGAGCGACAAGGCGTGAAGCGGGTGATCCTCGTCGGCGCGACGGACGGCCTCGGGAAGGCCCTCGCCGAGGTGTACGCCGCGCGCGGCTTCTGGGTGACGATCCTCGGGCGATCGCGGGAGAAGCTCGACGCCGCTCGTCGCCGATCTCGCGCGCGCGCTTCCCGGTCGCGACGGTCAACGGCGTCGTCTGCGACCTCGCGGACGCGGCGCGGCTCGAGCCCGCGTTCCACGAGGCCCTCGCCGTCACCGGGCACTGCGATCTTTTCCTCTACAACGCCGGCGTCATGCACCACGGCGACGGCGTCACGAGCGTGCCCGCGCTCGACGCCGAGACGATGGAGGTCAACGCGGTCGCGGCCGTGAGGCTGCTCGGCCTCGCGGCGAACTGGTTCCGGGTCGCCGGGCGCGGGCAGATCGCCGGCATTTCGTCCATCGCGGGCGACCGGGGCCGCAGAGGGAATCCCGCGTACAACGCCTCCAAGGCCGCTCTTTCGACGTTCCTCGAGGGGCTTCGCAACCGGCTTGCGCCGTTCGGCGTGACGGTCTCGACCGTGAAGCCCGGCTTCGTCGGGACGCGCATGACGGCGGGGAAGCCGGGACTGTTCTGGGTGGCGCCCGCCGGCGAGGCCGCGCGGATCATCGCGGACCGCCTCGAGAAAGCGGCACGAGGTCTTCTACGTCTACCGGCGCTGGGCGCTGCTCGGCCTCGCGATGCGGCACGTGCCCCGTTTCCTGTTCAAGAGGTTCGGCCCGCCGTGAGCGCGCTTCCCCCGCCCGAGCGCCTGGAGGGCTTCGGCCTCTACAACGTCTCGGTGTCGCCCGTCTTCCGGCCCGGCTCGCTCGACGCGCTTCGCGAGGCGCTCGCGGCCTGCGCCGCGAACGGGTCGAAGCCCGTGTTTCGCGGCGCGGGGCGCTCGTACGGCGACGCCTCGACGAATCCCGCGGGTCCCGTGGTGGAGATGACGGGCCTGAACGCGATCGCGGGCTTCGACGAAGCCTCGGGAGTCGTCCGGGCCGGCGCGGGCCTCACGCTCGGCGACCTGTGGAAGTGGTCGATCCCCCGCGGGTACTGGCCGCCCGTCGTGACCGGGACGATGCACGTCACGCTCGGCGGCGCCGTCGCGATGAACGTGCACGGCAAGAACGGCTGGAAGAAGGGCACGATCGGAGACCACGTCGAGAGCGTCTCGATCCTGCGCGACGGAGGGCGAGTCGAGGACGATCGCGCGCGGGACGCCGGCCTTCGACGAGGTCGTCGGCAACTGGCGGCTCCCCGACCCGATCGTCGAGGTCTCGCTGAAGCTGAAGAAGGTCGCGACCGGCTACCTCGACGTGGAAGCCTTCGTGGCTCCGAACCTGGCCGCGACGCTCGCCGGCCTCGACGGCGCCAAGGAGGACTGGGATTACGTCGTCGGCTGGATGGACTGCTGGGCCTCGGGGAAGGGTCTCGGCCGGAGCGTCCTCCACGTCGCGAACGAGCACCCGGCGAAAGAGGGAGAGCCGCGCGGGCTGAGCGTCGAGGAGCAGGTCGCGGACATCCGCATGGGGCCGGTGCCGGTGCCGGTTCTCCTCCTCGGGCTCAAGCTCACGGCGCCGGGCCGCAGATGCGGTTCGTGAACCTCGGGAAATACGCCGCCTCGCTGCCTGCGCGGACGGGCGCGCACCCGGCAGTCGCTCGTGGCCTACTCGTTTCTCCTCGACTACCTGCCCGGCTGGAACGAGGCGTATCGGCCCGGCGGCTTCATCCAGTACCAGCTCTTCGTGCCGCGGGACGCCGCCGAGGCGGCGTTCGAAAGGGCGCTCCATCTCCAGCACGAGATCGGGCGTCGTCTCCTCTCTCGCCGTCGTGAAGCGCCACCGGGCGGACGCGTTTTCCGCGCGGCTACGCGCTCGACGGCTTCTCCCTCGCGCTGGACTTCCCGGTCACGAGGAGAAACGCGAGCCGGCTCATCGCGCTCTGCCGCGCGTTCGACGCGCTTCTCCTCGCGTGCGGCGGGCGCACCTACAAGGCGAAGGACTGCGTCGGAAGCGTCGAGCGCCTCGCCGCGGCGCGCGGAGCGGCATGAGAAGGCTGACGCGCGCGCTCTTTTTCGCGCGTCGCTTCCGCGGGCGTTCTCGCGCTCGGGGGCTGCCGCCCGGAGACGTCGCCGACGTCGCCCGCGGTCGTGCATTCCGCTCACGGGCCAGTACACGGGCGTCTTCACGGATTCGTGCGGCCTTTCGAAGACCGAGGACGTCACGCTCTTTCAGACAGGCTGCACGCTCGTCGCCGAGTTCCCGGGCGTCGGCAGCCTGCAGGGCACGGTCTCGGGCGGGACGCTCGTCTTCGCGATCGGCTTCAGCGGGTTCTCGCCCTGCGGCGGCTCGGCCAGCGGCAGCGCCACGCTGACGTCCGTCCGGCGGCCTCACGGGGCACTACAGCGGACAGGCGACCGGCACCGGGACGACCTGCTGCGGAAACGTGACGGGAACGTTCACGCTCACGCGGCGCTGACGAGTCCCCGAGATCACGGCTGCCTCGGAGGGCGCTATTTGTCCGGATCCTTCAGGTCCTCGGCCTTCACGTGCGCGGTCGCCGTGTGTCCGGCGCCCACCGAGACGGAGATCGTGAGAGCGGTCCTGGCGGGAGGCGGGAAGTCGAAGACTCCCTTCGCGTTCGTGTGTCCGGTGAGAAGGACCTTTCCTTTTGCGTTCGAGACCTCGACCGGCACGTCGCCCACCGGCGAGCCGTCGCTGAAATACGCCTCGACGTGGACCCGGCCCTTCACGACCTCGGCCCACACGGCGACGTCGTGGGCGAGGGCGGTCCCGGAGACCGCGAGCAGCAGCGTGAGTGCGAGAGAGCGCTTCATGAGATCACCTCCCGGCGCCGGCGGACCGGGCGCCACGCGAGCGTGAGATAGAAGAGCGCGGTCGAGACGAGCGCGATCGCACCGCCCGTCGGAACGGGGAGGAACCCGGAGAGGAAGAGCCCGCCCACGGCGGCGAGCGTGGAAAGAGCGACGCTCGCGAAGAAGAACTGGCGAAGGTTCGAGGCCACGTTCTGCGCCGCGGCGGCGGGCACGACGATCATGACGAGGACGAGGAGCGCTCCCACCAGCTTCAGGCCGGAGACGACGACCGCCGTCGCGAGCGTCACGAAGACGTAGTCGAGAAGCGCGGGCCGTTTCCCGCGCGCGGCCGCCAGCGACGGGCTCAGGCTCGCGAGCACGAGGTCGTTGTAGAGGAGTCCGCCGGCGAGCGCCGCGAGGACCGCCGTCGCCGAGCAGGATCGCGAGGTCCGCGTCGCGCAGCGTCAGGAGGCTGCCGAAGAGCGTCCCCTCGATCTGGTGGATGTCGAAGCGCTTCGAGACGAGCGCGACCATGAGAACGCCGAGGCCCAGCGTCTGCGCGAGGAAGAGCCCGGTGACGGTGTCGGACGGGACTCGGCCGCGATGCTGGACGAACGTGACGAGGATCGCCGAGGCGAAACAGAAGCCGTAGAGGCCGGCCCAGGTGGATCCGGGCGGCTCGCCGAGGAGAAGGCCGAGGGCGGTTCCCGTCATCGCCGCGTTCCCGATGGCCTGCGTGAAGAACGACATCCGCCTCGCCACGACGAGGGTGCCGAGCCCGCCGAAGAGGGGCCCGAGAAGGAGCGCGCCGAGGAGGCCGCGGATCATGAACGTGTGGACGAAGATCGCCGGCAGGAATCCTGCGCGCGCCCAGCCGGCCACCGTCTCGTAGAGCCGCTCACGGCGCGATCCCTCCCGCGACGAGATCCGATTCGGACAGTCGTCCCGGATCGCCCGTCGACACGACGCGCCGGTTCAGGACGGTGACGCGCGCGCAGAGCCGCGCGAGGAGGCTCAGGTCGTGCTCGACGAGGAGAACGGCCACGCCCTGCCGCGCCAGGCGCGCGAGGAGCGCTTCGATGAGGCGCGTTCCGTCGCTCGTCCACGTGGCTGGCCGGCTCGTCGAGGACGAGAAGCCTCGGCGGAGGGACGAGCGCCTGCGCGAGAAGGACGCGGCGAAGCTCGCCGCCGGAAAGCTCGGGGAGCCGGCGCGAGGCGAGCGCCTCGGCTCCCGTCTCGGCGAGCGCGGAGGCGATGCGGGAGCGAAGCGGCCGGGGGCGCCGCCCGAAGACAGGAGCGCGGCGAAGCGCGAGCGCGAGGAAGTCGGACACCGAGACGGGCAGCGCCGGATCGAGGTCGAGGCTCTGCGGCACGTAGCCGATCGGCTCGCCCGGGGAGAGCGCGAGGCGAATCGTGCCCGTGAACGGCACGCGGCCGAGGAGGCACTGCAGCAGCGTCGTCTTTCCGGCGCCGTTCGGGCCGGCGAGCCCGTGGACCTCGCCCGCGAAGACGTCGAGGTCGACGCCGTCGAGCGCGAGGTCGTGCCCGCGCGCCGCGCTGAGCCCCCGGATCGCGACGACAGGAGCCGCCGGGGCGTTCACGGGCGCCGCCCCGCGACGGCCGCGACGCCGGCCACGATCGCGTCGAGGTTCGCCTGCGTGTCGCGCTCGAAGCGATCGTTCGAATCGTCGCCGCCCGACATGTGCGTGAGCCGGAAGATGCGGCAACCGGTTTCCTTCTCGATCGTGTCCACGTACCGGCGGTCGAGTCCCATTTCCGTGAAGAGCACGTTCACGCGCGCGGCCCGGATGCGCGCGATCGTGTCGGCGAGCTGCTGCGCCGAGGGCTCGAGGCCGTGCCGGGGCTGAACGACCGCCTGGACGGTCAGTCCGAGGTCCGAGAAAAGGTACGCGTAGCCGTCGTGGACCGTCGCGATGCGGACGGCGGAGAGCTCGAGCCCGTCGAGGCGTTGGAGCGCCTCCGCGAGGAGGTGTCGCAGCCTCTTCGTGTAAGCCCGCGCGTTCTCCTCGAAGAGAGAGGCGTCCTCGGGGTCGAGACGGGAGAGCTCTCTGGCGAGCGTCTGGATCTGCTGCGACGCCGCGAGAACGGAGAGGAAGGAATGGCTGTTCGCTCCGCCGGAGGCGCCCGGAAGGAGAGGCACGCCGCGGTTCGGGTCGAGGCGCGGGAGGCCGTCCTTTCCGGCGGCCTTCAGCATCGGCTCCAGAAAGGCATCGTGGCCGAGTCCGTTCACGACGACGGCGTCCAGCGACGCGAGCGCCGCGAGGTCCTCGGGGCGCGGCTGGTACGAGTGCGGGTCCGCGCCGGCGGGCACCACGGGCACGACGGTGACGGCGCTTCCGCCCACGTTCGCGACCCACGAGTAATAGGGGTTGAGCGTGACCCCGATGCGCAGCGGGTGCGCCGGCGAACCGGCGGCCGGGCCGGCCGCGAGAAACGCGAGCGCGAGCAGCGCGGCGAACGCCCTCACCGTTGCCCTCCGGCCCCTGCCTCGCCGTCGAGCGCGACGAGCTGATACCAGCCGTCGGCCGCAGGGATATGCGTCGGGCTGGCGCCGTGCCGCCCTTCAGGATCCAGACTTCGGCGGCGACGCGCGGCCGCGAGCGAGCGGCGCGAGTCGGGATGCCCTGATCGAGGCCGCTCATGGACTTCTCGGAGACGCGAAGCAGAAAGGCCGTTCGGTGGCCCTTCAGGTCGAGCCCCGTGTAGTCCGCCGACGCGCCGTTCACGCGCCGTCTTCCACTCGAGGCCGCGCGCCTCGGCGGGGAGGAGCGCCGGCGCGAACGGGGGGATCTCGTCGGAGGCGAGCGAAGCGATTTCCGGCCAGGCTCCGGTCTTTCTTTTCAGGTCCGCAATCGCGTCGACCGAGACGAGAAGCGCCTGGAAAAGCGTCTGGTCCGCTCCCGCGAGCACCGTCGGCGCCGGGATCGCCGTGGACGCGCCCGAGCGGTCCAGCGTACAGGACGCGTAGCGCCCCGGCGATCAGGACGATGGCGAGAGCGGCGCCGACGCCCTGTGGCTTCGCGGGCGGCGCTCGGCGGGCGGACGAGGCGCCCCGGCGCGTCCACGAGCTGCATCAGCGCGTCCGCCCCGCGCCGAACCTCACGCGCAGCGCCGCGCTCGTGACTTCCGAGGGCGGTTCCGCCGGATCGGCCGGGTACTCGGTCAGCCTCCGGGTGCGGTCCGAGGCAGGCACGTCGGCGGCGAGAAGGCTCGCGCCCTTCCCGGCGGCCGCGACGACTTCCTTCCAGCCCGCCCGGCCCTCGAAGTTCGTGTCGGAGAAGCTCACGGACGTCACTCCCACGTGCGGGACATCCGCCTCGAGGTCCAGCGTCAGGCGCGCGGTGGGCAGGTCCGCGACTCCCGGGGTGAACTCCAGATCGCTCCTCGACGACCCTGAGCGCCACGCGCGCGCCTTCGACGGTGAGAACCAGGCCCGGCAGAAAGCGCGCGGCGAGCGCGTCCCGCAGTTTCGAGAGCGCTTCGCCCCGCGGCGCGCTCGTCAGGCTCGACTCCGAGAGCGCCTTCTGAGTCGGAATCTCCGCGAGGTCGATCACGTGCGTCACGTCGATGCCCCCCGCGCGCGGCGAAAGCCGCGTCCAGCGGTTCACGGAGAAATTGCCCATGGGATGGGAAAAAGATTTTGCTGAAGAGAGGAGAAGAAAGAGAAAGAAGAATGCAGAGGAAGATTTTCTTAGAAAGGAGGAGAGAAAGCCGGCGGCTGCTGATGCAGCCGCCCCCGGGAAAATTCTTTCTGATATTCGGGGCTGCTGATGCAGCCCCGATATTAGAAAATCTTCTTCCCGAATGGCCGATGTCAAGGGCGCGCTACGCGCGCCGCGCAGCGGTCGCGGACCCTTGACATCGGCCATTCGGGAAACACGGCCCCGCTCGACGCGCCCTCTCGAAGCCCGCTCCCTCTTACTCATTCTCAGAAATCTTCTTCCTGGTCTCTTCCAAAATCTCTTGATCTATTTCTCTCAGAATCCTCCTCGCCTCATCCGCGAAGAGCACGTGGAAGCGCGGGTCGATCTCCAGCGCGCGCGTCGAGGTGGCGCGAGCGCCGCCCGCGATCGCCCGCGGCGCGGGCGATCGCGCCCGCGTGGAACTCGAGCACGGGGTCGATCGTGCCCGTCGCGAGGGCTTTCGCCATGGGCTCGACGGCGTCCCGGGCGCGGCCGGCCCGGTAGAGGCACCAGGCATACGCGTCGTATCCGCCGATGTCCTTGCGGGTCTCCAGCTCCTTCGACGTCATCGTCGACGGCGCGCGCCGGCGTCGCCGTGCTCCGCGAGATAGAGCGCGAGAAGGCGGTGGACCTTCTTCTCCTCCGCGGGCAGCAGCGCCTCGAGCGTCTTCACCGTCGCCTTCGCGCGCTCCTCGCCGGCGGCGTCGCCCATCGCGCGACGATAGTCGACGAGCGCGGCCGCGACGGAGAACTCGGGCACGAAGCCGAAGGAGCGCTCGGCGAGGCGCGTGGCCGGCTCCCAGAGTCCCTTGCGCGCCGCGATCTCCGCCGCGACGGCGAGCGCGGGCGCGTGGTTCGGGACGCGGAGGAGGGCCTCGACGAGGCGCCCTTCCGCGTCCTCGTACCGGTTCATCTTCAGGAGGATCCGCGCGGCGCGCGCCCGGCACCAGGCGTAGCCCTCGAGGTCGGCGGGCAGCGCGGCGTTCGCGGCGAGGTCCATCGCGGCGAGCGCGCCCTCGAGGTCGCCCGCGACGTCTTTCGCGAGCGCGGCGCGGCTGTACGAGGCGGTGCAGGGCTTCGCGGCCGCGAAGCGGTCGTAGGCCGCGAAGGCCTCCGGGTAGCGGCCGAGCTCGAAGTACGCGTCTCCGAGCGCGCCGTCCAGCTCCGGCGTCGTCCGGCCGTTCCGCCTTCAGCGCCGCGGCCTCGCGCGCCAGCTCCTCGAAGCGGTGGTGGGGGAGGAGGAGCCTCAGCCGGAACTTGCGGAGGCCGAAGTCGCCGCGGCGAGGCGCGGAGGCCTTTCGCCACGGCGGCCTCGGAGGCGGCGAGATCGGCGGGATCGAGCGTCCGGCGATAGCGCGCGTAACGCTCCTCGGCGAGGGCGAGCGGATCCGGGCGTCGCTCCGGGTTCGGAGGCCCTTGCCGCGAGGGTCAGGAGAAGAGCGGCGGCCGCCGCTCTCGCGAGGAGCGGGAGCGGCCGGAGAGGTCACGAAAAGAGCTTACTCGACGCTCGCGGGCTGGATCTTCAGGAGGTCGTCGCGATCGCGGGCGATGCGGACGCGCTCGGCGAACTCCTCGTCGGAGATGCCCTCGGGAAAGCCCTTCGCGTTGGAATCGCGGATCGCCTTGACCACGGCGCCGTGCGCGGGCTGCGGCGGGCCCGCGTGGAAGGCCGCGAAGCCGCTCGTGGGCGACCACATGAACGGGAAGAAGTACCGGCAGCCGCGCTCCGGGAAGTCCACGCCGTCTCCGAGCAGGTTGTTCGGCGAGCCGGCGAATGCCCCGCCCTGGAGCACGCCCGCCACGACGCGCAGCTCGATGTCCACGACGTCGTCGCAGGGCCGGCGGCCGTTCGGGAAGCCTGCGACGTCGCCGCCCAGGTATCCGAGCCGGCTCGCGCTCGCGAAAGGCGTCGGCGGGACGGCCGTGTTCAGCCGAAGCTCGTCCGCGTACACCTCGCCCGGATGCGTGTTGATCGGCACGCCGAAGGGCGTTTCCGGGCCCGATTCCGCGGAAGAGCGCGAGCTCGATGTCGCCGCGGGGGCCGGGCGGCACGTTGATGCCGAAGAGCACGTTCATGTAGGTCGCGAGAATCGGGAAGAGCTCGCCCGGGCTCGACGCGTCGCCCTTGAACTGCGACTCCGCTCGACGGCGCGCTGCGCGTTCCAGTAGTCCTTCCGGCCCACGCCGACGAGGACCTCGTTCACGAGCGGATTGCCGAGGCGCGACACCTGAACGTAGGAGCCGCTGGTCGTGACCGTTCCGTCCGCGTTGATCGTGCGTGAGGCGGGAATGCTGACCGAAGCCCAGCCTCCGATCACGGCGACCGAGTTCGCCGGGTCGCCGACCTGGAAGCCGACGGACGTGAGCATTCGCGATCGGGACCTGGAGAGCCGTCGCGAGAACCGTGTAGCCGAAGAGCGTGTCGCGGCCGCCTCCCGTGGCGCCGACGCCCACGCCCGGGCCGCCCGAGGCCTGGGCCCGTCTCGAGGTTGACGGCGTCGAAGACCATGCCGAGGTCCACGAAGAAGGGGTCCTGCCGGGGTCCGACGAAGACGGAGATCTTGCCGTCCGCGGCTCTTCTGGATGCCGTTCGGGAGGTTCACGTAGTTCGGGAACGTCTTGGGGCCGATGTTCGGCGGGAAGACCGGCTGGTCCGTGAGGATGCGCGTGATCTGGCCGGCGGACGGGTTCCCCGCGGGGCCCGTGATCCTGTCGAGGCTGTAGGTCTGCGTCACGAGCAGGTTGGGATCCGTGATCGACGTGAGGCCCGGGCAGCGCGTAGAGGAACGTGTTCGGCTGCTTGTACTGGGTCTTGAACGTGAAGCGGAACGTCACGTCCTCGACGCCGTCGCCGTTGTTGTCGATCTTGATGTCGTACCAGGCGCCGTCCTGAAAGCCCGCGTAGTTCGGGCCGCCCTGCGGCTCGATGAGCCCGTAACGGCACGCGATGAGGTTCACCATCGAGGGGTCGTTCGGGTCCCGGAACATGTAGAAGTCCGTGTCGTCGAGGCTGGGGTTCCTGGACGTGAAAGGGGCCTCGTTGTGGCTGGACGCGAGCGCGCGGCGCGGGCGAGAGGAGCGAGGCGGCCGCGAGGATTCCGGCGGTGACCAGGCCCAAGAGACGCAGTTCTCCCGTTCTGGACATGAGATCTCCTTGAAGGTGGTTCGAAGGTGTTCGTTTCGTTCGGCGATCCGTTCCGGCCTTGCGACGGCACGCGCGCGTGACGTCCGGAGCTTTGTACGGAATTCCCCGCGGGACCGGATGACCGGAAACGCGCGATCCTCGAGTGCAGAAGACGTGCCGGTAGAATCTGCCGCGGAAGCGCAAGGGGCCCGGCGGCCCTCCTGGTCTTCAAAACCAGCGTGCCCGCTCCGAGAGGGGCGGCGGGTGGGTTCGACCCCCACACGCTTCCGCCAATCACTCCTATGTCCTGTCAGCCGGTGCAGTTAGGCCGTCGGCCGGGAACGCTGCATCGCGACGAGGTCCACACGCAGATGACGGCTCTCACATTTTTGGAAGAACGATCTGCAAGGGCGCGGCCCGCTTGTTGCACTGGAGGAATGACTGGCACGAGCCATCGTGCCACGAGAGGAGGTATGGCCAATGATCGCGCCCCTTCTCCTCGCGACCGCCCTGACGGTAAGGGCCCAGCATGTGCCCGTTCGCCAAGCCTCCCAGCCTGTGGTCGTCCGTGAAGCGCCCCAGAGAATCGGGGAAGGCAGCCTGAGCCTGTACGCTTACTGCGACGCGAAAGGTCAGGCCACGATCATGGTGACGAACGCGGGGGCCACTTCTTTTGTCCTGGAGTGGACCCTGACCGTGATCAACCCGGGATATCCGCCGGAACACTGGTCGAGCGTGAGCCGAGTGGAAGCCGGGCAATTCGAAGGGTGGATGTCGCCCGCGCCGTACGTGCATCTGGAAATTCGATATGACGACGACGGTCAAGCCACGACGAACAGCATCGACGCCTTCTGCCCGGCCACGGGCACGCTGGAAAGCGGGCTCGAGGAGTAGGCGGGCAAGAGACGAGGCGCTTTCCGAAGGCCGAAACCCGACGTCTAGAACGGCGTCGCGAGTTGGTACGTGCCGTCGTTCGATGTGTTGTCCACCTCGACCGCGAAGCACACGGCGTTATCCGACGCCGTGATGTAGATCCCTCCGTTCGTGAGCGTGAAGGTAGCCGCATACTGAGCCCAGCCGAAGCCGGCGAGCGTGAACGTAAACTGGCTTCCGACGGAGAAGTTGTTCGCGTCGAACCCCTGGAACGTGATCGTCTGCGGAAGAGATGTATTGCTGGCGCACCCGACGTTCGTGCGTCGCTGCGAGTTCACCGAAATGCCGACCACGTAACCCGGGCGGGATGGCGTTATGTCCCCGAGGTCGTCGGCAAACTGGAACGCCGTCGTGTAGCGGCCGGTCGGGTTGTCCACGTAGACCTGTGCGTTCACGACGAACCGGAACGACGTGTCCCCGCTGTTGAGATCGATCGCGGCGCCGCCGGTGTAACCGAAGAGATCGTCGAGAATGTTGTCGAAGGTGCGGGTCTGGCCGGGCGCCATCGTGATGAACACGTGCGCGATCTCACCGTTGGATACGCTCAACCCCGCACGGATATCGTAGGTGGCATTCACGGCGTTGAAGATGCTCACCTTCGTCTTGAAGAAGGCGCCGAAATTTCCGTGCACGTTGGCGGAGGTCGGGAGCAGGAGATGTGACACGGCGCCCACGGCAAGCGCCTGCCTGCCCTCGGCAATTCGCGCCGGCCGCGATTCTTCTCCGAGTGGCCTCCGTCCCGGGTCGATCGGTCCGTCGGCCGAAATGGGGCCTGTCGACATGGCAGCGAGCAGAAGCACGGGAAGCGAGACTTTTGTCATTCGAGACTCCTTTACTTCCTCATGATGAGGCTCGGCGAAAGGCTATCAGCGACAGGAAGCGCGCGAGGAAGGGATCCGCTCAGGCGTGAAAAGTGAGCGGATTCTTTCAGGAATCTCGCGAATGCGCGTGCCTTTGCTTCTGCCTGATCCTATGATCCCGCCCCTCTGGAGGACGGCATGATCCACGACAGCATCCTCGGCACCATCGGAAACACCCCGGTCGTCCGCATCAACCGCCTCGCGCCGGCGGGCACGACGATCTACGTCAAGTGCGAGGCCTTCAACCCGATGAGCTCGGTGAAGGACCGCCTCGCGATCGCGATGATCGAGGACGCCGAGAAGCGGGGCGTCCTGAAGCCGGGCCAGACCGTCATCGAGCCGACGTCCGGCAACACGGGCATCGCGCTCGCGATGGTGTGCGCGGTGAAGGGCTATCCCTTCGTCGCGATCATGTCGGACTCGTTCTCGGTCGAGCGCCGGAAGCTCATGAAGGGCCTCGGCGCCAAGGTGATCCTTCATCCCGCGGCCGAGCGCGGCACCGGGATGGTGAAGAAGGCCAAGGAGCTGGCCGACAAGCACGGCTGGTTCCTGCCGCAGCAGTTCGAGAACCCGTCGAACCCCGCGTATCACCGCCAGACGACCGGCCCCGAGATCCTGCGCGACTTCGCGAGCCGGCGGCTCGACTACTTCGTGTCGGGCATCGGCACCGGCGGGACGATCACGGGCGCCGGCGAGATGCTGAAGCTCGCCCGGCCCGACATCAAGATCGTCTACACCGAGCCCGCCGGCGCCGCCATCGTTTCCAAGGGCGAATGGGCGCCGCACAAGATCCAGGGCTGGAACCCGGACTTCGTGCCCGCCGTCTTCAACCGCAAGATCTACGACGAGGTCGTCCTCGTGACCGACGTCGAGGCGCGGGACGCGGCGCGCGAGCTCGCGCACAAGGAAGGCATCTTCTGCGGGATCTCCTCGGGCGGCACGTTCGCCGCGGCGCGCAAGGTGGCCGAGAAGGCGCCGAAGGGCTCCGTCCTCCTCGCCATGCTGCCCGACACCGGCGAGCGCTACCTCTCCACGATCCTCTTCGAGGGCGTCAGCGAAGGAAGCGACGAGCTTCCGGCCTGAGGCGTCTCGATCTCCCTCCGCGCCGGCGCTGAATCTCCTCGTCCGTCGTCGATGTTCCGCCGGCGGTTCGCAGAACGACCCGCGAGCCGCGTTCCGCGACTGGTTCGTCCTGCAGGAGCACCTGCGGGACGACCGCGAGAGGCAGGAGGAGTCGGAAGAGACCGCCCGTGCGCTCGCGAGCGACCTGTGGGATATGCGCGGAACGCTGGTTTTTTCTTCGAAGGGGGAAGAGGCGAGGTTCCTGCACAACCTCGCGGTGTTCTTCGGTTCGCGCGGCCCCGCCGAGAGCCTCTCTTTCTCTCTCCTCCTATTCGAAGAATCTCTCAGCGCCGGTTACGGAAGCGAGGACCTGGAGGCGTGGGCACGCCTTTTCCACAACCGGGGCAACGCGCTCCAGAACCTCGCGCGCTCTGCGGACGATCTGCAGGGAGGCGCTCGCCTGCTACGAACGCGCTCTGACGGTTCGCGACGCTTCGCGCCGCATCGCGCGCGGGCGTGACGCTTCACGCGAGAGGATTGCTCTTCCGAAAGCTGGCCGAAGCCGAGCCTCGCCAGCGGCGCGAGCACCTTCGCGCCGCCATTTCCTCCTTCGAAGAATCGCTCTCTCTCCGCTCCCGAGGAGAACCTCGCGCGCGGGATGGCCGAAACCGCCGCCGCTCTCGCCGACGCGCGCCGAGCCCTTGCATCGGGCTGCTAGGATCGCCGGGATGGCGCGACGCATCCTCGTCTGCGACGACGAACCCGACATCCGCGAGTCGCTCCGGACGCTGCTCTCGGAGGAGGGATACGACGTGACGGCGGTCGCCTCCGGGGCGAACGCGGTCTCCGAGGCGCCGGACCACGACGCCGTGCTCCTCGACATCAAGATGCCCGGCCAGGACGGGCTCGAGACGCTCGCGAAGCTCCGCGCGCGCGGGATCGCGACGCCCGTGATCGTCATCTCGGGCCACGGCGACGTGAAGACGGCGATGGAGGCCGTGCACGCCGGGGCCGAGGACTTCCTCGAGAAGCCGCTCTCGTCCGAGCACGTCCTGAACGCGCTCCGGCGCGTCCTCGACTCGACGCGCCTCGCGCGCGAGAACCTCGAGCTGAAGTCGCGCCTCGGCATCACGCGCCTCGTCGGGAACAGCGAGGCGATCCGCCGGCTGCTCGCCGACGTCGCGAAGGCCGCGCCGACGCCCGCGACGGTCCTCATCGTGGGGCCGAGCGGCACGGGCAAGGAGCTCGTCGCGCGCGCGATCCACGAGGGCTCGCTCGTGAAGGCCGGTCCGTTCGTGCAGGTGAACTGCGCCGCGATCCCGGACAGCCTCATCGAGTCGGAGCTCTTCGGCCACGAGCGCGGCTCGTTCACGGGCGCCGACCGCAAGCAGACGGGCAAGTTCGTGGAGGCCGACGGCGGCACGATCTTCCTCGACGAGGTGGGCGACATGTCGGCCTCGGCGCAGGCGAAGGTGCTGCGCGTCCTGCAGGAGGGCGAGGTCGAGCCGGTCGGCAGCCCGCGCGTCGTGAAGGTGAAGGTGCGCGTCGTCGCCGCGACGAACCGCGACCTCACGGACCTCATCGCGCAGGGGAAGTTCCGCGAGGACCTCTACTACCGCCTCAACGTCCTCGTCCTGAGGACGCCCACGCTCGCGCGATCGCCCCGAGGACGTCCCGGTCCTCGTCAACCATTTCGCCGACCTCTTCGCGCGCACGAACAACTACCGGCCGAAGCGCTTCACGGACGCGGCGCTCGAGGCGCTCGCGGCGCGGCCCTGGCCGGGAAACGTGCGCGAGCTGAAGAACCACGTCGAGCGGCTCATGATCATGTCCGACGCGGACGTCCTCGACGCGGAGGACGTCGACCCCGGAGCGGCGCCGCCCGAGGGCGACGCGGCGCCCGCGGTCGTCGTCCGCGGCGGGCGCGTGGTCGACGCGGCGGCCGCCGCCGCCGGCGCGGGCGCGTGGGAGAAGCTCCTCTCGATCCGGACGCTCCAGGAGTTCCAGGACGAGACGGAGAAGCTCTTCCTCGTCGCGAAGCTCGCCGAGAACGCCGGAAACGTGACGCGCACGGCCGAGGCCATCGACACGCCGCGCTCGAACCTCTACAAGAAGATCGACCGGTACGGCCTGCGCCGGGACCGTGAAAGCCCGGAGGGTCGGGAGTCGCCGTGACGCAGGACGAGGTCCGCCGCCACTTCTCGGAGACCGGAGCGCTCCTGTCCGGCCACTTCAAGCTCTCGTCCGGCCTCCACTCGGAGGCGTATCTCCAGTGCGCGAAGGTGCTCCAGTGGCCCGAGCGCGCGGGCGCGCTCGGCGCGGCGCTCGCGTCGCTCCTCGCCCCGTTTCGCCCGTCCGTCGTCGTCTCGCCCGCGATGGGCGGCGTCATCATCGGCCACGAGGCGGGCCGCGGCCTCTCGGTCCGCGCGATCTTCACGGAGCGCGTGGACGGAGAATTCACGCTCCGGCGCGGGTTCGCCCTCGAGCCGGGCGAGCGCGTGGCCGTCGTCGAGGACGTCGTGACGACGGGGAAATCCACGCGCGAAGTCCTCGCCGTGGTCCGCGGCTCGCTGCGCGGTGCCGGTCGTGTGCGGGTCGATCGTCGACCGGCGCGCGCTCGCGCCCGGGAGAGGCGCCCGACCGTCGACGGCGTGCCGTATCGCGCGCTCCTCGCGCTCGACGTGCCCGGCGTGGGAGCCGGCCGGCTGTCCGCTCTGCGCGGCGGGGGATCCGGTCGTCGCGCCGGGCTCGCGCCATCTCGCGCCGAAGACGTGACGGCCCGGACGGAGCGCGAAAAGCCCGTGCTACAGTGCCGCGCCGCATGACGATCGCGCCGATGTTCGTCCTCGACGCGCCGCACTACCACATGGTCACTCTCGGCGCGACGGCGACGTTTCGCGGTGTGGCGCTCGCGCCGGGCGAGATTCCGATCGCGGAGGTCGTGGCGTATCGCGCGGGCGAGCAGATCGCGCGCACGCCGGTCGACATCGACTCTTCCGAGCTCTCCTGGGTTCCGGTGGCGCGCTCCTCGCGGTGCCGCTTCTCGTTCGATCTTGCCGTCGAGCGCGGCGCCCCGATCGAGCTCCACGCGCGCTACGCGGACGGCCGGGAGGTTCCGGTCTTCATGTACGACATTCCGTTCGTCGAGCGCGACACGGCGAGGCTGGCCGCGCTCGGAGAGTGCGTCCGGTCGAAGCCGGCTCCTCCTTCGGACGTGATCGCGGCGACGCAGGGAATCGGCAACCTCGACGCGTACCGGGCCTCGACCGCGACGTCCTTCGTGACGATGCGATCCCTGCTCCAGACCGCCGGAGCCCGTCCGTCCCGCATCCGCTCGATCCTCGACGTCGGCTGCGGCACGGGAAGGCTGCTCGTCGGCTGGCACTGCGACGATCCGCGCCGCGAGCTCGTCGGCACCGACATCAACCGGGACCTGATCGCGTGGTCGCGGTCGAACCTCGCGGACGTCGCGCGCTGGGAGGTGAACGCGGTGCGCCCGCCGCTCGATCTCGCCGCCGGGTCGTTCGATCTGGTCATCCTCGCGTCGGTGCTCACGCACCTTGCGCTCGGCAGTCAGAAGGCCTGGCTCGAGGAGATTCACCGCCTTCTCCGCCCTGCGGGGCACGCGCTGATCACGCTTCATGGCGCGATCTACGCGGGGCTCGTTCTCGATGAAGCGGGCGCGGCTAAATTCGACGTGGACGGATACGTCGAGAAGCCCGTCGGAGCGGAGGGGGCGAACGGCTACTCGACGTTCCATGCCGAGCGGTTCGCGCGAGCGCTTTTTTCGCGCTTTTCGCGCGTCACGTTCTTCCCTCGCGGAGTCGAGGGCCGGCTGGCGCACGAGTTCCCCGTCGCGTCCCTGCAGGACGTCTATGTCCTGACCCGCGGAGGCGAGCGTGAAGCCGATCCGCGCGCTCGCCTCCAACCTTCTCGTCCCGCTCGCGATCGCTGCCGCGCTCTTTCTGCTGCTCGAAGGCGGATGCCGGGCCGCGCTTCGCCTGAAGACGGGAACCTGGCCCGAGACGCGGGTCGTCTCGTACACGAAGTTCGTCGAGAAGATCGGACGCGCGTACCGTCCGCATCCGCAACTCGTCGTCGCGGGGCGACCCGGCGCCGTCCTCGAGGCCGTCGGGAAGGTGGTCCACTTCAACGCCCGCGGCCAGCGCGCGACGAACGTCCGCGACCTGACCGCTGCCGAAGCCGCCGGCGTCTTCCGGATCGTCTGCGACGGGCGGCTCGACGACGTTCGACCTCCTCGCGCCGGACGACGCGGCGACGTGGCCGGCGCGGCTCGGCACGCTCCTCGCGCCCCGCGCCGACGTCGCGAACGCGGGCTTCCCGGGCTGGACGAGCCTCGAGAGCCTCGTGTCGCTCGAGATCCGCGACGTCGACCTCGCACCCGACCTCGTCGTCGTGCTACGCGGGCGTGAACGACCTGCAGCCGGCCGGACACGTGCCGTTCGCCCCGGACTACAGCGTCGGGCACGCGGACGATCCTTCCGCGCGTGATCGGGCGTCGCGCCGGTGCCCGTGCGGCTCGTCTCGCGCTCCGTGTTCCTCGAGTTCCTGCTGGGCCGCCTCGAAGCCGCGCGCCCGCGGCGGCCGCCGAGGGCTTCACGCCCTCGTGCGAGCTGGAAGGGCGGCCCGAGGCAGCGACGACATCCCGGCCGCCGCGGTCGCCGTCTACGAGCGGAACCTGCGTCGACGATCGCCGTCGCGCGGGCACACGGCGCGCGCGTACGCTTCTCGTGGCCCAGACGCTCGAGTCCGCGCCGGGATCCGAGGCGACGGACCGCGCGTGGCTCGAGGCGTGGTCGCCCGGGTTTCACGGCGGAAGGCGCACTCGCGCGGCCTGTCCCGCTACGACGCGGCGTCATGCGGCGTCTCGCGTACGAGGGCTCGCGTCCTCTTCGTCGATGCCTTTGCCGGGGCGGCGCCGGCCGGGCGCACTTCGACGACCCCTGTCACTTCTCGCCCGGCGGGCTCCGACCGGTTCGCGACGCCGCTCGCCGCGTTTCTCACGGGCCCGGCCGGGCCGCTCGCCCCGCGCTGAGCGCGGCGCCGCTCCCGTAGAATCGGGCGCCTGGAGAACCCATGAGCCCCTCGCCGCGTCCCACGCCCCTCCTCGACAAGAGTCAACTGGCCGCGCGACCTGCGCTTGCTGGCGGAGGACCAGCTTCCGCAGCTGGCGAACGAGCTCCGCACGTTCGTCATCGACACCGTCGCCAAGACGGGCGGGCACTTCGCTTCAGGCCTCGGCGCGGTCGAGCTGACGGTCGCGCTGCACTACGTGTTCGACACCCCGAACGACCTCCTCGTGTGGGACGTCGGCCACCAGACGTATCCGCACAAGGTCCTCACGGGCCGGCGCGACCGCCTGAAGACGATCCGCCAGGCCGCCGGCCTGTCGGGCTTCACGAACCGCTCCGAGTCCGAGTACGACGTCTTCGGCGCCGCGCACGCGTCGACGGCGATCTCGGCGGCGCTCGGAATGGCGATCGCGCGGGACCTCCGCTCCGAGAAGAGGGAAGTCGTCGCGATCGTGGGCGACGGCGGCCTCACGGGCGGCGTCGCGATGGAGGGCCTGAACCAGGCCGGTTACCTCAAGAGCCGGCTTCTCGTGATCCTGAACGACAACGACATGTCGATCTCGCCGAACGTCGGCGCCATGTCGGGTTACCTCCTGCGCATCGCGCGCGGGCAGATCTACCAGCGCGTGCGCGAGGACGTCGCGCACATCCTGAAGAAGCTCCCGGCGGGCCAGAAGCTCGCGGGCCTCGCCGAAGCGCTCGAGGACGGGTTCAAGAAAGCGCTCGTGCCGGGAACGCTCTTCGAGGAGCTGGGCTTCCGTTACGTCGGCCCGATCGACGGCCACAATCTTCCCGTCCTCCTGCGCACGCTCAAGGAGACGAAGCAGATGCAGGGGCCCGTTCTCCTCCACGTCCGCACCGTGAAGGGCAAGGGGTACCAGTTCGCGGAGAACGACCCCGTTTACTGGCACGGCCCGGCGCCCTTCCACGTGGAGACGGGCGAGATCTCGAAAAAGGCCGCCCCGCCGAGCTACACGGCCGTCTTCGCCGACGCGCTTTCGGAGGTCGGCCGAAAAGGACCCGCGCGTCGTCGGCGTCACGGCGGCGATGGCGGAGGGCACGGGCATCGACCGCTTCGCGAAGAAGTTCCCGGGCCGCGCGTTCGACGTGGGCATCTGCGAGCAGCACGCCGTGCTCTTCGCCGCCGGCCTCGCGACGCAGGGTTTCCGGCCCGTGTGCGCGATCTACTCCACGTTCCTGCAGCGCGCCTACGACCAGATCATGCACGACGTCTGCCTCATGGACCTGCCGGTCGTCTTCGCGCTCGACCGCGCGGGGCTCGTCGGCGCGGACGGTCCGACGCACCACGGCGTCTTCGACCTGACGTACCTGCGCGTCTTTCCGAACATGCAGGTCTGCGCGCCGAAGGACGAGAACGAATTGAGGCATCTCGTCGCGACGGCTCTGGCCTCGGGCCATCCCACGGCGATTCGATATCCCCGCGGGGCGGGCTACGGCGTCGCGATGGACCCGGAGGCCAGACTGCTTCCCGTGGGAAAGGGCGAAGTGCTGCGCGTCGGGAAGGACGGCGTCGTCTTCGCCGTCGGCGATCCCGTCGTGCCCGCCTGGAGGGCCGCCGAGCGCCTCGCGATGGATGGCGGGCCGTCGCTCACGGTCGTGAACGCCCGGTGGGTGAAGCCGCTCGACCGGGAGCTCCTCGCGCAATTCGTGAAGGCGGGAACGAAGCTCGTGACGGTCGAGGAGAACCAGCTCGCGGGCGGGTTCGGCTCCGCCGTGGTCGAGACGCTGGAGGAGATCGGCGTGACCGCCGACGTGAAGCGCCTCGGGATCCCCGACCACTTCGTCCCGCACGCGACGCAGGCCGAGCAGCGCAGGGAGCTCGGCCTCGACGAGGACGGCCTCCTCGTCTCGTTCCGCGAGCATGCCGGCGGGAAGGGCGAGGTCGTGCCGCTCGTGACGCGGTCGGCGTAGCCGCAGCTACTCGCGGCGGTCGAGGCCGCGGTCGTCCCACGAGGCCGGGTCCTCGAGAGGCTCCAGATGCGTCGTCGCGGTGCTGCCGGGCAGCGCCGCCGTGACGCCGCGCTCGATCTCCTCGCAGAGGTCGTGGCCCTCCCTCACGGACCACGAGCCGGGCACGAGGACGTGCATCTGGACGAAACGGCGCGGCCCGGCGGCGCGGGTGCGGATGCCGTGGATGACGACGCCGCGGGCGTGAAAGCGCTCGAGGAGGCCGGCGAGGGCGGCCTGCTCGTCTTCCGCGATCGCGCGGTCGAGGAGGCCCTGGCTCGTCTCCTGGAGAAGGCGAACCCCCGTCCAGACGATGTTCGCCGCGACGAGGAGGGCGACGACGGGGTCGAGGACGAGCCAGCCCGTGAGCTTCACGAGGAGGACGCCGACGAGCACGCCGGCGGACGTCCAGACGTCCGTCAGCAGGTGTTGGGCGTCGGCCCTCAGCGTGATGGAGCGGAGGCGCTTTCCGGCGCGGAGAAGAAGGACGGCCACGCCGCCGTTGATCGCGGACGCGACGACGGAGATCGCGAGGCCGAGCCCGACGTTCTCGATCGACCGGAGGTTCCTGAGGCGCTCGACGGCCGCGACCGCGATCGCGACGGCCGCCGCGAGGATCATCAGCCCCTCGAACCCGCTCGAAAGGTATTCGGCCTTCGTGTGTCCGAAGGAATAGGTCGCATCGGCTGGCTGTCCCGCGCGCCAGAGGGCCCAGAGCGCCACGAGCGCCGCCAGGAGGTTCACGCCCGACTCGACGGCGTCCGAGAGAAGGCCCACGGAGCCTGTGACCTTCCAGGAGAAGACCTTCAGCCCGCCGGTCGCGAGCGCGGCCGCGATCGAAACGCCGGCGTAGAACGTGGGGGGGCGCGGTGCCACGGGCCGAGCGTGAGGGGCCGGATTCCGGCAGTCAAGGTCACGGGTGCATCAGCCGTCCTGCTACGCTCTCCCTGATGCGGGCTCTCGTCTCGGAGGGGCCGGAGCGGCTCGCGCTCCGCGAGGTCGCGACGCCCCGGCCGGGGCCTGGAGAGATTCTCGTGCGCGTGGGCGTCGCCCTCACGTGCGCGACCGATTTCAAGCTCGCGAAGCGCGGCCACCCCAAGTTTCCGTTTCCGCTCACGCTCGGGACACGAGTTCGCGGGGGTCGTCGAGGCGGTGGGCGCGGGAGCGCCCTTCGAGCCCGGGGAGCGTGTGACCTCCGCAGTGTCCGGCCCCTGCGGGAGCTGCGAGGACTGCCGTCGCGGGCGGGAGAACCTCTGCGCGACCGCGTTCGAGAGGCCGCTTTTCGGCGCGTTCGCGGACTTTCTCCTCGTCCCGGAACGCATCGTGAAGAACGGCCTCAGGAGAATCCCGCCGGGCCTTTCCGACGAGGCGGCCGCGCTCCTGGATCCGCTGGCGAGCGTCGTCCACGCGCTCCGAAAAGATCGAGTGCAAAGGCCGCAGACGGCGGCGACGTGCTGATCGTCGGCACCGGCCCGATCGCGGCAATGATGTTTTTTCTTTTGAGGGGGAAAGAAAGAGGAGGAGAACGAGAGAAGGCCAACGGCGCGGGGCGGCGGGTCGTCGTGGCGGGAAGGCGACCGGAGAGGCTCGTTTTCTTCGAAGGGATAAAGGCCGAAGTTGCGCGCATCGCTGGCTCGTCGCACCTTCCGGGCGCCGGAGCACCACCACGCCTATTCACCTTCAAAGAAAATACAGCCGAGCCCCAGCGCATCGATCCCTCGTCGCGCGACACGTTGGCCTCTGCTTCTTCTCCCGCTCTCTCCCTCTTCGAAGAAAATTCTTCTTATTCTTCTTATTCTTCTTCATCTTTTTCATTGATCCTCGACACGACCGGCGATCCCGACGTGATCGCGGAGCTTCCGGCTCTCGCCGCCAACAGGGGCACAGTGGTGCTCTTCGCGGGGATGCCCGAGGGCGCGCGCGTGAGCGTGGACGCATACGCGGTGCACTATCGCGAGGTGTCGATCACGGGCTCGTTCCATTACACGCCGAACGACCTGGATGCCGCGCTCGAGATCCTCGCCGGGGGCGCGATCCCCGTGGCCTCCCTCGTCCGGGAGAGACGGGGGCTCGCCCAGTGGCGCGAGGCGTTCGACCTCGTCGAGAGGGGAGCCGTGATGAAGGTGGCTCTCGTCCCGTGAAGGCAGTGCTAGTCCGGTCGCTCGACGACGTGGCCGTGGTGGAGATGGAGAAGCCGGTTCCCGGCCCCGGGGAGATCGTCGTCGAGATGAGGGCCGTCGGGATCTGCGGCAGCGATACGACGCCGTGGTACGTCGCCTCGAAGGCGCCGGTGGTTCTCGGCCACGAGCCGGCGGGAGTCGTCGCCCAGGTCGGAGCGCGCGTCACGGCGTTCCGGACCGGCGACCGCGTCGTCGCGCATCACCACGCGGCCTGCGGCACTTGCCGCCTCTGCCGCGCGGGGGACGACGTCATGTGCCCCGAGTGGAAGAAGACGCGCCTCCATCCCGGCGGGCTCGCCGAATACGTCCGCGTCGAGGCGGCCGCCGTCGCCACGGACACCCTGCGGCTTCCGGAGTCCCTCTCTTTCGAGGACGGCGCGCTCGTCGAGCCGCTCGCGTGCGCCGTGAAGGCCGTCCGCCGCGCGCGCGTCGGGGAAGGGGATTCCGTCGCCGTCATCGGGCTCGGGGCGAACGGCATCCTGCTCGGCCTCGTGGCCCGCGCGGCGGGCGCGGTGACGCTCGTCGGATGCGACCCAGACCCGCATCGCCGCGCCCACGCGCTCCGGCTGGGCTTCGATCGGGTCGTCGCGCCCGAAGAGGACCTTTCTTCGAAGGTGAAGAGGGGAGATCGCGCGGGCGCGGACGTCGTGTTCGTGCTGCCGACGTCCGAAGAAGCGGTCAGCTCTGGAGTCGCCGCGGCCGGGCCGGCGGGCCGCGTCGTCTTCTATTCGCCCGTTCAGCCCGGCAGGATGTGGACGATCGAGCCGCACCTGCCCTACCTGCGCGACCTTTCGATGCTCTTCTCCTACTCTTCCGGAGCGCGGGATTTCCGGGAGGCTCTCGCCCTCATGGAGCGCGGCGCCGTCCGCGCCGGAGATCTCGTGACCCACCGCGTGCCGCTCGCGCGGGCCGCCGAGGCCTTCGCGCTCGCGCGGCAGGGGGGCGACGTCCTGAAGGTCGTCGTGACCTTCTGAAGAAGCGTCTCGACGTCGTCCTCGTGGAGCGCGGCCTCGCGGAATCGCGGACGCGGGCCGAAGCGCTCATCCTCGCGGGCAGGGTCTCGGTCGCCGGCCAGGAGCGCGTCAAGCCCGGCACGAGAGTGGCGGAAGACGCCGGGATCGCGGTCGGAGAGCCCGAGCATCCCTGGGTCTCGCGAGGTGGCGTGAAGCTCGACTTCGGCCTGACCCATTTCGGGATCGAGCCGAAGGGGCGCATCTGTCTCGACCTCGGCGCCTCGACGGGAGGTTTCACGGACGTGCTCCTCGCGCGCGGCGCCTCCCGGGTCTACGCCCTCGACGTGGGCTACGGGCAGCTCCACGGCCGCCTCCGGAGCGATCCTCGTGTCGTCTTGCGGGAGAGAGTGAACGCTCGGTTCCTGACGCGGGCCGAGGTGCCCGAGAGCCCCTCGCTTCTCGTGGCGGACGTGTCGTTCATCTCGCTCACTCTCGTCCTGCCGGCGGCCGTGCCGCTCCTGGCGGAAGAAGCCGACGTGCTCGTCCTCGTCAAGCCGCAGTTCGAGGCGGCGCGAGGGGAGGTCGGCCGCGGCGGCATCGTGCGCGACGAGGGCGTGCGCGCGCGGGCCCTGGCGCGCGTGACGGCTGCGGCCGAGCGGCTCGATCTCGCGAGCCGCGGAGCGATCCCGTCGCCGATCACGGGCGCGGAGGGAAACGTGGAGCTCCTCGCGGCGTTCCGAAGGAATCCCGCTACACTTCCGGGGTGAAATCCAGGCCGCGTCAGGGCCGTCGCGTGCGGCGTGTGGGTCTCGTGACGCGCTACAGCAGCGCGGCGGCGATCGCCCTTTCGAAGAAGCTCGAGCGCCAGCTCGCGCGCCGCGGGATCGCGGTGATTCACGACGTCGAGTCGTCGCGGGCCCGCGGGGTTTCGGGCGGGGCGCCCCGAGCGCAGATCGCGCGTCTCGTCGATCTCGTCGTGACGCTCGGGGGAGACGGAACGCTCCTCTCGGTGGCGCGCCATCCCGCGCCCGGCGTCCCCGTGCTGGGGATCGACATCGGGACGCTCGGCTTTCTGACGACCTGCAGGCCGGACGAGTCGGCGGACGTACTCGAGAGGGCGCTCGCGGGAACGGCGCATCTCGCGAGGCGGCGCCTTCTGTCGGTGCGCGTGACGGAGCGCGGTCGCGCGCCGCGCCGCTATCGAGTCGTGAACGACGCCGTTCTCGCGAAGTCGGCGCTCGCGCGCATCGCGACGATCCGCGTGGACGTGGACGGCCGCATGGTGTCGCGATACCGCGGAGACGGGCTCATCGTATCGACGCCGACCGGCTCGACCGCCTACAACCTCTCGGCGGGCGGGCCGATCCTCGAGCCGACCCTGCCGGCGCTGGTGCTCACGCCCGTGTGCCCGCACACCCTGACGCTGCGTCCGCTCGTCCTTCCGGACTCCGTCCGCCTGGACCTGGCGGTCGAGAACGACCCGACGGACGTGTTCCTGACGCTCGACGGCCAGGAAGGATTCCCGGTGGGCTCGATGACGCACATCGCGATCGCCCGCTCCCCCGAGACGATCTCTCTCGTGCGGACCTCGGAGGCGTCCTTCTTCGAGGTCCTCGCCCGGAAACTCTCGTTCGGCGGCGAGCGCGCGGGCGCGGCTCGGTAACGGGGAGATGCGCCGCCTCCCGCACCTCTCCCTCACGCAGGTCCGGCTCGTCCGTCTCTTCACTCTTCTCCTCGTCTTCACGGTCCTCGTCCTCTATGCCGTCTTTCGCTCTTCGCGTTTCCAGGAGCTTCTGCGCCGCCGGACCGAAAGGCTGCTGACCGCGAAGATCGGGCGCACCGTCACGATCGGGAGCTTCGACCTCGCGCTCGTCCCGTTCGCGTTTCTCGTGCGCGACGTCGCCGTGGCGAACGACCCGCGGGGTCTCGCCGGTCCGGCGTTTTCGGCTTCGGAAATCGAGCTGCGCGGCCTGCCGACGATCACGAGCCGGCGAGTCGACCTCCCGAAGCTCCGCGTCGTCTCGCCGCGCGTGGTCGTCGAGGTGTTCGCGGACGGCTCGACGAATCTGAAGCCGATCCTCGACGCCCTCGCGGGAGGAGGCGGCGAGGGCGTCGACGTCCGTCTCAAGGAGGCGGTCGTCCAGCGCGCGACCCTGCGCTTCCGGGAATGGGACGCCGAGATCGACGCGGTGTTCCAGGACGCGGCGGTCACCGCCAGGTCCGGCCGCAGCCACACGGTGACTCACCTCGCGCTCGCGTGTCGCAGAGGGCGCTTCAAACTGGAAGACAACGAGATCCTCGAGTTCGCGATCGGCGCGGAGGTGACGCTCGCGCCGGGACGCGTGCACCTGACCGGCCTGAGGCTGCGCGGGGACCGGCTGAAGCTCGAGGCTTCGGGCGGCGTGGACGACCTCAGGAAACCGGTCCTCGCACTCGTCGCGCGCGCCGAAACGACCGGCGAAGCGCTGTCGAAAGTGTTCGGGCTCGAGCTTCCTCTCACGGGCGGCGTGTCGATGCGCGGCACCATGCGCTTCGGCGAACCGGGCGGCTTCCGCATCTTCGGGGCGTTCGGTCTCGACGGCGCCGCGTTCGGGCCATTTCCGATCACGGGTGAAGGCGTGATGCGAGTGGACCCGAACGGCCTTCTCGTGAACGTGATGCGCGCGACCTATGCGGGCGGGACGCTCGAGGCCCTCGTCCGGCTCGAGAGGATCAAGAACCCGCCTCTTCCCGTCCGCATCGCGCTTCGCGGGCGCGGCCTGGACTTCGAGCAGTTCTTCTCGGAACTCGGGCTCCGGGGGACGGGGCTCATGGGACGCGCCGACCTCGACACGACTCTGACGTTCGGACGTGGCGGAATCGAGCACGCCGACGGGATCGGACGGATCCAGGTGACGGCCGAGGGAGGGAGGCCCTCCGCGGTCAAGGGACGTTTTGCGCTGCCTTTTTCCGGAGGCGGCCCGCTCGAGGTCCGCGACGGCAGGCTCCTTTTCGCGGGCGTTTCGTTCGCGACGGCCGGGGGCGCCAGGATCCGCGTCGACGGCGGGCTGCGCCTCGGAACCTGGGAGCCCGACCTTCAGCTCGAGATCGCCTCCGACGACCTCGCCGAGGTCGAACGGCTCGCGGACAACTTCTATCCCGCCATCCAGAACGAGCCCCTCACGCCGCCCTTGAAACTCGGGGGAACGGGCCACGTCGCCGCGCGTCTCTCTCGCAGCTTCTCCGATCCGCGGGTCGAGGGGCGGCTTTCCGCTTCCGGTTTCGTGCTGCGCGGCGTGCCGTTCGGGACGGCCTCGGCCGAGTTCCTCGTGGACCGGAACGTGGCCACGTTCGCGCCGTTCACGGCGAGGGACGGAGGCGGGGCTCTCTCGGTCAAGGGGAAGATCGGCTGGGGCGGGGCCCTCAAGGGCGAATATCGACTGGACGGCCTCGTGGCGGAGTTCTCCGCGTGGCCTATCGAACGGGTCCTGAAGTTCCTCGACATCGACCTGCCCATCACGGGCGCGGGCACGGGACGCCTTCCTCTCGACGGGGTGACTCCGGCGCTCTCCGGACGGATCCCGATCGTTCTGTCCGAGGCGAGCGCCTGGGGCCAGAAGCTCGACCGTCTCGAGGGCGTGCTGGCCTTCGAGAAAGACCGGATCGTGATCGAGAACATGGCGGCGTCGCTCGGTTTCGGCAAGGCGAGCGGGGGCGGCTTCTATCGCTATGCCGACCGGGCCTACAGCCTCGATCTCGATGTCCGCGACATTCCCGTCGACCGGGTGGGCGCGGCGGAGGGACTCTCGCTCACGGGGACCTTCTCCGGGCATGTGAAAGGGAAGGGGACCGTGGACCGGCCGACGCTCGACATCTCGGTCCGGGTCGCCGAGGCGGCATGGGGCGGGAGCCCGCTCGGTCGCGCGGGCAGCGAGCTCGAGCTGGACGCGAAGGCCGATCGCGGGGCATTCACTCTCGTCGCGCGCGCGCCGGGTGCGGCCGAGATCACGCTCTCGCCCGACACGGCGGAAGGGCGATGGCGCGGGCGCGTCGAGGTATCCTCACTGGCGCCGTTTTCCTCGCTGCTCGGCGCGCCCGAGGACGCGCACCTGGAGGGGCGCCTTTCTCTCGAGGCGTCGTTCGCGACGGGGAAGGACCTCGACGGCCTTCGCGGAGAGGGCGCGATCTCGGCAGCGCGCGTTACCGCGTACGGCAGAACGCTCGAGCTCCGGGCGGCCGTGCCGTTCAAGGTTGAAAACGCGAGAATCTCCTTCGAACGCCTGACGCTTGCCGAGGCGCCGCGTCCGGACCTGCCCGGGACCCCGCCGACGGCGATCACGATCTCCGGCGGCGCCGGTTTCGGCGCGCCCCACGCGCTCGACCTCTCGGTGTCCGGCTCCTTCGACGCCGCTTTCCTCAAGCCGGCGCTCGGGGGGTTGCAGACGGCCGGCCGCGCCAGCGTGGACCTGAAGGTGGGCGGGACGGCGGCCGCGCCGGTTCTCGCGGGCCGGGTATCGCTCGACGGCGTGGACGTCCAGACGCCGGGCGGAACCGCATTCGAGGCGATCACGGGGACGCTCCTCTTCTCGGAAGGGCGCGTCACGGTGGGAAGCCTCTCGGTTCGTTACAACGGCGGGACAGTGGACCTGGGCGGTTTCGTCGGGCTTTCGGGCCTCAGGCCTGCGTCCTTCCGGCTCAGCGCGCATGTCGGACACGTCCGCGCTTCGCCGTTCGACGGCTTCCGGGCCACGCTCTCCGGGGACCTCGTCCTCCTCGGCGACACGACCCTCCGCACGGTGCGCGGCGATGTCGTTTTCGACCGGGCCGTCTACAGCCGCGACTTCGCACTGGACATCGCGTCGCTCGTCGCGCGCAAGCGCGCCTCGGTGACGAGCTCGACGGCGTTCGACGCGGTCGAACTCGACGTCCGCCTTCTCGCGCCTCCGTCCTCCATCGAAGTGCGCAACAACGTGGCCCGTGCGAGGCTCTCGGGCGAGCTCTTCGTGCGCGGCACCGTCGGCCGGCCGCTCCTGTTCGGAGAAATCGCGGCCGAGGAGGGGGGCCGCCTGACGTTGCAGGGGCAGCGCTACGAAATCGTGACAGGCAAGATCCTCTTCTCGAACCCGCTCCGGATCGAGCCGTTCTTCGAGCTCGAGGCGCGGGGAACGGTGAATCGCTACCTGATCACGTTCGGCCTCACGGGGACGCCGTCACGCATCGCGACTCGCTTTTCGTCCGATCCCCAGCTCTCCGAAGCGCAGATCGTCTCCCTGATGGCCAACGGCGACATCCCGCAGAGCGGGGTCGCGGGCGCACCCGTCGGATCGGCGCCCTCCTCGTCCGACGATTCGGTCTCGAGGGCGGCGCGCGAGCTTCTCGCGAGCCTGGCGACCTCGGCGGTCACGAGCCGGACGAGGGAGTTCTTTCGGCTCGACCGTTTCCAGATCGACCCGGTCATCACGGGCGCGTCGTTCGACGCGCCGCGGGTCACGGTGGGCAAGGGCCTGGGGAACAACTTCAACGCGACCGTCTCTTTCGTTCTGTCGAGCAACCAGCAGCAGATCATTACGCTCGACTACCAGCTTTCCTCCGCGGCCCTCATTCAGGCCAGGCTCGACGAGAACGGCATCTACTCGCTCGAGCTCCGCATTCGGCAGCGCCTGAGATGAGGTCCGCCCGCGCCATGCTGCTCGTCGCCGGGGCGCTCGCCCTCGCCGCGCCCGCGGCGGCCGACACGGCCTACGGCACGGGGATCGCGTCGCTTTCATTTCGTGGCGACGCGCCCGTGGATACGCACCGGCTCGCCGGGCTCACGGAGCTCGCGCCCGGCCGCACCCTCACCGGCGAGGCCGTCCGGACGAGTCTTCGCAACCTCTTTGCGACGCGCCTCTTCTCCGACCTCGCCGTCGAGGCGTCGCCCTCGCCCGCCGGCGCCGTCGTCGTCGTCGTCTTCTCCGCGGCCCCCCGGATCGAGCGCCTCGAGATCTCCTCCGGCGTACCCGCCGCGGGCCGCGTGCTCGACGCCGTCGGCCTGGGGCCGGGCGACCGGTGGGAGAACGACCTCAAGCCCCGGTACGAAGCCGCGATCCGGCGCGTCCTGCGCGATCGAGGCTACTTCGATCCGAGGATCGCGACGGCTGTCGAGGCGGGCGCGGACGACACCTCGGTGGCCGTTCGGTTCGACGTCGGGAGTGGCCCGCGCGCGCTCGCGGGAGCTCCCCGGTTCTCGGCACCGCTCGGCCCCCTCGACGAGGCGGCCCTGCTCGCGAAGGCGAAATCGAAAAGAGGCAAACCCTATCGCGGCGCCGCGGCGCGGGAGGACGCCGAGCGCTTCGCGGCTGCCTACCGGCGCGCCGGGTACTCGCGCGCCGAGGTTCGCCTCGAGGACGAGCTCTACGATCCGGCCTCGGCGACCGTCACGCCCCAGTACGCCCTGTTCGTCGGACCGCGTGTCGTCCTGAAGGTCTCGGGCGAGACAGAAAAGGTGGTGCGTTCCCACCCGGATTCCCCCTGGACGCGAGGCGAGCCTTCCGACGAGGACTCGCTTCAGTTCCTGAAGGACGGACTCCGCCGCACGTATCAGGAAAAGGGCTATGCGCGCGCCAAGGTGGACGTCACGTTCGAGACGACGGCCGACGAAGAGCTCGTGTCGTTCGCGATCCAGAAAGGCGAGCGTTGGACGATCTCCAAAATGTCGGTGACCGGGGCCGCCAGCCTGCCGCGACGGGACGTCTACGCCGTGCTCCAGACACGCCCGCGCGGGTTTCTCTCGACCGGTCGCTACGTGGACGACGAGGCGGCAAAGGACCGCGATGCACTCGAGTCGTTTTATCGCTCCAGCGGATTCCGGTATGCGCGGGTCTCGCCGCCCGACGTGACGGACGGCGCCTCGCGAGACACCCTGCAGGTGTCGTTCCGCGTCGAGGAAGGGGTGCGCACGATCGTCGCGGCGCGGACGGTGACCGGCATCAAGACGGTGCCCCAGGACACGCTCGTGCCGCACCTCGCCGTCCGGCCCGGCCTCCCGTTCTCCGAGTCGGCGGTCGGCGATGATGCGGCGCTCCTGCAGTCGCTCTACGTGGACCGGGGCTACGTGGGCGCGAGGGTGGAAGCCACGACGCGCATTCTGGAACCGGTGCCGCCGGAAGGGGAGCGCGCCGAGGTGACCTACGCGGTGACCGAGGGCACGCGCGTGGTTTTCGGCAAGACGATCCTTCGCGGCAACCGGCGCACTCAGCCCTTCATCGTCGAGGACCGCCTCGCGAACAAGGAAGGCTCGCCCTTCTCGCTCACGAAGCTCCTCGATACGCAGCAGAACCTCGCGCGCCTCGGGATCTTCCAGAAGATCGAGCTCTCGACCTTCCCGACCGACCCCGAGACGATGTCGCGGGCGGTCATCGTCACGGTCTCCGAAGCGCGGCCGTGGGGTCTCACCTACGGCGTGGGCGCGGAGTACCAGCCGCAGGCGAGCGGCCCCCAGCTTTCCGCGCGCCTGTCCCTTGGCGTGTCGTACAACAACCTGTTCGGCCGCGCCCTCGAGGTCAGCGGTGAGGGGCGCATCTCGAACCGCGACCCGCGGATCATCCTTTCCGCACGCGACCGGTCCCTTTTCGGCGGCCGTATTCCGGTCTCCGTGGCCGCGTACCAGACGAGCGATTTCTTCTCGGACATCGACGTGAAACGCACAGGAGCCTTCCTTCAGGGGGAGTTTCGCCCCTCGACTTCGCTGCGCACGGGCCTCCGCTACCAGTACGAGCTCGTCGACCCGAGCTCCGACCCCGGGCTCGGCGCGGACCAGCGCGCGAACCAACCGAGCCGCATCAGCTCGGTGTCGGGCGGTGTCACATGGGACCTCAGGAACGATCCTCTGAATCCGCGCTCGGGCACGTTCCTCGCCGCGGACGTCAAGTACGCTTTCCCCTTCCTGGCGGCGGACGCGGACTTCGTCAAGACCCTGCTCCAGGCGGCGCTCTATCGCCCTTACGGGAAGACACGCCTCGTCTTCTCGGTTCGCGGCGGCATCATCTGGAACCACCAGGCGTGTGCTTCGGAGCCGCCCACGGCCGCGGCGTGCGCTCCGAACCTCATCGTCCCCGTGCCCGAGCGGCTGTTCGCGGGCGGCTCTTCCACGCACCGAGCCTTCACGCGAGACAACCTCGGGATTTTTCCCGAGACCCTGAATGCCGACGGCGTCGGCGTGGGCGGCACGGCGCAGCTCATCGCGAACGCCGAGTGGCGCATCCCGCTGGCCAGCAGCTTCGAGGCCGCGCTCTTTTTCGACATCGGCAACGTCTGGGCCGACCCGAAGAACGTGAACCTGGAACAGCTCCGGTCCGGAGCCGGGTTTGGCCTCCACTATCAGACGCCGGTCGGTCCGATCCGGCTCGAGTACGGCGTGAAGCTCGACCGCAAGACTGGCGAGGACGCCGGGGCCTTCGCGTTCTCGGTCGGTTATCCCTTCTGAGAGGGCCAAGAGCCCGCCGGAGGGAGCGGCACCGTCGTGCGGATGGGCCGGTGCGGGCTTAGAATGGTTCATGCCCCGCTTCACGGTTCTCGAGACCTCGGCGCTCTTCTCGAACCGGATCAAGTACGACTACCTCTTCGAGATGGAGATGTGGCTGAAAGGCCTCGAGCGGTTCTTCCAGCTCGACTGCCTGCCGCTCTCGGCCTTCGAGCGTTCGCACGCGTCGCTCAAGAACTACGTGGAGGAAGTGGGCGCCGCGCGCTCCGGCGTGGCCCACATGGCGATGCTCACGACGCAGCTCCTCGGAGAAGGCAAGGAAGACCTCGCGTCGTTCCTCGTGTACCTCGACAGCCAGGTCGCCCGGACGGGCAGTGGAGAAATGCCGGCGCGCCGCGGGGACGCCGAGACCGAGCTCGCGCTCGTCGTCGAAAAGCTCGACGATTTCGCGAAGATCCTCGACGAGCTCTCGCGCGCGCCGTTCGTCGCGCTCCAGACTTTTCTGTCGCTCGGCCGCATCGTGGTTTCCACGCTCCGGCAGGACCCCAACCTCGGCATCCTCTTTCGCGAGAACCTGCGGCCGGTCCTCGACAGGGAGTCGAAGCAGTCGCTCGGCCGTGTGCTCGAGAGCCTGCCCGACCCTTCGCACCGGGGAGCACTCGCCGCGATCTTCGTCGCGCTCTTCAAGGGGCTGCGCTACGCGGACCGGGCGCGGTCCGCCGCCGAGTCGCCCGCCACGCGCACGCGCGCGCTCCTCGTCTTCAGCCTCCTCAAGGGTGAGAGCGAGTCCATCGCCTCGTTCATCTCGAAGCGCCTCGCGCCGCGCTTTCCGGAGGGCTCGGTCCAGGCCGCCGGCCTCAAGCGCATCGTGACCGCGCTCGAGGCGGAGGTGAAGAAGGTCATGGACGTCGAGCTCGTCGACGTCGTGCTCATGAAGGATCCGGCTCTCGTCCTCACGCGCCTCGAGGACGCGGCCGCCCTCGTGCGCGACCTCTACCAGCAGAGCGTCATCGCGCTCGCCGAGACGTTCTCGTCCGGGCTCGACGAGCGCACGCTCTTTCCCGAGTATCGGACGCGGCTCGACCAGAGCCTCGTTCTGAGGGACGAGCTCTCCCAGCTCGTGAAGGCGACCCACGACTTCGTGAAGACGCCCGACAAGAAATCGCTGCGGCCTCTCGTCGCCGAGCTCGAGTCGTTCCGCAGGAGCGGGATGCGCCACCTCATGTTCAGGGACTGGTCTTTGTTCGAGCGGTTCCTCGCCGGCTTCTCCCGCGAACGGCCTCCGAGGTCTTTCCTGCCGGCCGCGCACCAGTTCGAGGGCTTTCTGAAGACTCTCGTCAAGGAGATCGGCAAGCGGTCCGTCCTCGCGAATCATCCCTTCAAGGGATTCCGCCTCGAGGGCGGCGCACAGGCGGGCGGCCCGGGCGCGTCCCGGTACAATTGACGCCCGGCGGCCGACGCGCCGCCCCGGGATTCCGAAAGGACGAAGGACGTGGGATTCGTTTCCGTCACGCAGGCAGCGGCTGCCTACAAGCAGGGCCGCTTCGTGATCATCGTCGACGACGAGGATCGCGAGAACGAGGGTGACCTCTGCCTCGCCGCCGAGCACGTCACGCCGGCGGCGGTCAACTTCATGGCGCGCGAGGGCCGGGGGCTCGTGTGCGTCTCGCTGACGGAGGAGCGCTGCGACGAGCTGGATCTGCACCCGATGGTCGAACAGAACACGTCCAATTACGGCACCGCCTTCACCGTGTCGGTCGAGGCGCGCGGCAAGACCACGACCGGTATCTCGGCGGCCGATCGCGCGGTGACGGTCAAGACGCTCCTCGATCCGAAGACGAGGCCGCAGGACCTGCTCCGGCCCGGCCACACGTTCCCGCTGAGGGCGAGGAAGGGCGGCGTTCTGAAGCGGGCCGGCCAGACGGAGGCGTCCGTCGACCTCGCGCGCGTCGCCGGCCTCGCGCCCGCCGCCGTCATCTGCGAGATCATGAACGAGGACGGGACGATGTCCCGCGTCCCGGACCTCCTCGTCTTCTCCGAGAAGCACGGAGTGCCGATCGTCTCGGTAGCCGACATCATCCGCCACAGGATGCGCACGGAGCGGCTCGTGCAACGCATCGCCTCCCCCACGCTGCCCACGCGCCACGGCTCGTTCCGCGTCGTCGCCTACCGGTCCGACGTGACTCACGAGGAGCACGTGGCGCTCGTGGCGGGGGAGTGGAGCGAGGACGAGCCCGTCCTCGTCCGCGTGCACTCCTCCTGCCTCACGGGCGACGTCTTCGGCTCGGAGCGCTGCGACTGCGGGGCGCAGCTCAACCGCGCGATGGAGCTCATCGCGCTGGAAGGCAAGGGCGTGCTCCTCTATCTCCTTCAGGAGGGCCGCGGGATCGGCCTCGTGAACAAGCTGCGCGCTTACGAGCTGCAGGAGCAGGGCCTCGACACGGTGGCCGCGAACGAGAAGCTGGGCTTCGCTCCGGACGTGCGCGACTACGGCATCGGCTGCCAGATCCTGCGGGACCTCGGCGTGCGCAAGATCCGCCTCCTCACGAACAACCCGTCCAAGTACGTCGCGATCGACGGCTACGGCCTCGAGATCGTCGAGCGCGTCCCGCTCGAAATCCCTCCCACGGACGGCACGCGCGACTACCTGACGACGAAGAAGGCCAAGATGGGGCACATCCTGAAGCTGGTCTGAGGCGTCAGCGGCGGTAGAGCTTCGCCAGTTCCTCGGGCGCGGCGCCCCTCTTCACCTTCCAGAGAATCTTCCAATTCGTCCACACAGTTCCCGCGACACCCCTTTCAAGGTAGCGGCGCGGCGAGGTCTCCACTGCGTCCCGAAGGATCTCGATTCGTCCCTCCCCTCTGAGCCTCTTCGCGAAATCCCAGTCGTCGAGGAGCGGCCAGGGTCTGTGGCCGCCCAGTTTCTCGTACACGTCGCGCCGCACGAACGGAGCCTGGTCGCCGTAGGGCACGCGCGTGAACGCCGTGCGGGCGTTCGCCCAGAAGGCGACCCAGCGCATGCGCGCGCCGCCGCCAGAATAGGACAGCCGGAACGCGCCGCCGACGGCGCCCGAGGAGATCGCGTGGCGGACCGCCCTTTCCCAGCCGGACGGCAGCAGCGTGTCGGCATGGAGAAAGAGGAAGATTTCTGCTGAAGAGGAAGAGGAAGATCGAGACAAAGAAGAAGATTCTTCGAAGGTGGAGAGAGCGGCGGCAAGCGAGGTACGCGCATCGGGGGACTCTTCGAGGGTGAAGAGGGCGGCCTCGCGCAGGCGCTGTCCGCGCGCTGCGGGCGACCGGTGGATGCGAGCCCCTGCACGCGAGAAGGCTTCACACACATTCGAAGAAATCTCCGAATCCGCCGCCACGACCAGCCGGATCTCGGGACGGCCGCCGCCGAAGACCCTTTCGAAGAAAATCTCCGGTGGAGGCGCTTCGCCGGCCGCAATGGGGACGATGACCGCGATGCGAGCTGAAGCCGGCGACGGCGGTACCATCCCGCCACGATGCCATATGGGTTCGTCCTCGTCGGCGGTCGCTCCTCGCGGATGGGCCGCGACAAGACGCGCCTGCCCTACAGGGGAGTGCCGATGGCGCTCCATCAGGCCGAGAAGCTGGCGGTCGTCTGCGGGAACGTCGCCCTCGTCGGGAAGAACCCCGAAGCCTTCCTCGACTCGCGCTTTCCCTACGTGACCGACGAGTCGCCCGAGACGGCGGCCGCGTTCGGCGTCGAGGCGGCGCTCGCGTTCTCGCCGGAGGAGACGAATCTCGTCCTCGCTGCGGACGTGCCGCGCTGCCCGGAGGCCTTCCTCGCGGCTCTGCTCGACGTTGCCGACGCGATTCACGCGCCCGCCGTGGTACCGGTCTCGGGCGGGCGGGCGCAGCCGCTGTGCGCCGTGTGGCGGCGGTCCGCGCTCGCCCCGCTCCGCGCGCGCCTCGAAGCCGGGGATTACTCCCTGATCGCCGCGCTTCACGCCTTTCACGCGGTGCTCATCCCCGAGGAGGTCACGGCCGCAATGGCCGGAGGGGCTCCGGAAAACTTCTTCAACATCAACACCCCGGAGGAATATGAAGCGCTCGAAGGAGAAGCCCCGCCGCACGGCCCACCCGGCGCGGACGCTCAGCCACCTCGACTCTGAGGGCCGGGCCCGCATGGTGGACGTCTCTCTCAAGCGGCCGACCGTCCGCACGGCGCGCGCCCGGCGCTCTCGTGTCGCTGGGCAGGACGGCCTTCGCCTCGCTCGACGCCGCCGTGAACCGCAAGGGCGACGCCCTCGGAGTCGCGCGGCTCGCTGGGATCCAGGCGGCCAAGCGAACGGCCGAGTGGATCCCGCTCTGCCATCCGCTCGCGTTCGACTCCGTGGCCGTGAGTCTCGTGCCCCGCCCGGAGACGTCCGCGGTGGAGATCACGGCCGAGGTCAAGGGAACCGGCAAGACCGGGTACGAGATGGAGGCGCTCGTCGCCGCATCCGCTGCGGCACTCGCGCTCTACGACATGTGCAAGGCGGCGGACAAGGGCATCGAGATCCGCGAAATCGCCCTCGTCGAGAAGACGGGCGGCAAGAGCGGAAGGTGGCGCCGGGGAGCGACCGGCTGAGCTAGACTCGTTCTCGGGGAGGCGGAGCGATGGACCAGGCGCTCATCGACGGGCATGGACGCCGCATCACGTACGTGCGGATCTCCGTCACGGACCGCTGCAACCTCCGCTGCATCTACTGCATGCCGGAGGACCAGAAGTTCCGGCCGCTGCCGCACCTCCTCTCGCGCGAGGAGATTCGCCGCGCGGCGCGCCTCCTCGCGGACTTCGGCGTCGAGAAGGTCCGCATTACGGGCGGAGAGCCGACGACTCGCCCCGACCTCGTGGACATCGTGCGCGACCTCGCCGGAATCGGGTTTCCGGGCGGGATCGCGCTGTCCACGAACGGGGTCCTCTTCCCGCGGATGGCGCACGACCTCCTCGCGGCGGGCCTCACCAAAGTGAACGTCTCGCTGGACGCGGCCGAGGCCGAGCACTTCCGCAAGATGACGCGGCGCGACCATTTCAAGCCCGTCGTCGAGTCGATCGCGCTCGCCCTCTCTCTGCCGTTCGACTCGGTGAAGATCAACGCCGTCGTCATTCGCGGCCTCAACGACGACCAGATCCTCCCGCTCGCGGCGATGACGAAGGACAAGAAGCTCGGCGTGCGCTTCATCGAGTTCATGCCGTTCGGCGACAACGACTGGAAGGCGTCGGACTGGGTGGGCTGGGAGGAGGTCTGGGAGCGCCTCGCGGCCGCGGGCTACGTCCTTTCACCCATCGCCAAGACGCTCGTGGCGGGGCCAGCCGACGAGTATTCCGTCACCTCGCCCGCCGGCCGGCACATGGGCTCGATCGGCTTCATCACCCCCGTCTCGGACCGCTTCTGCGATACGTGCAACCGCATGCGCCTCACGCAGGACGGCTTCCTCAAGGGCTGCCTCTTCGGGCACGCGGACGTGGACGTCCTGAAGCCGATGCGCGCGGGAGCGAGTGACGAGGAGCTGCGCGCCCTCGTGATGCGCGCGGCCGCGATCAAGGAAGAGCGCCACCCCATGTTCGTCGGCATGAACAAGTCGACGCTGCCCCTGCATGCCCGCAACATGAGCGAGATCGGCGGGTGACGGCGCCGTGCGCGTCGCGATCCTGACGATTTCGGATCGCGCGTACGACGGCGAGCGCGCCGACAAGAGCGGGCCGGCCGTTGCGGAGGGGGTGGCCCGTTTGCTCACCGGCGCCGTCGTCGTGGAGCAGACGATCCTGCCGGACGAGCGCGAGGACATCGCCTGGAACCTCAAGCGCCTCGCGGACACCGGCGCCGCCGATCTCGTGCTCACCACGGGCGGCACGGGCCTCTCTCCGCGCGACGTCACACCGCAGGCGACGCGGGACATCTTCGATTACGAGGTGCCCGGCCTCGCGGAAGCCATGCGGGAAGCGACCCGCGGCACCGTGCCCACCGCGATCCTGTCGCGGCAGGTCGCGGCGGTATGCGGGCGGACGCTCATCGTGAACCTCCCGGGCTCGCCCCGAGGAGCCGTGGAGTGTCTGGAGGCCGTGGCCTCCGTGCTTCCCCACGCGGTGGCGACGCTCCGCGGCGAGTCGGGCGATGCGCATCCCGGCCGCGTCTGACGTTCGCGGGGCTGACTCTACAATCCGTCCAGCGTGACCCGGCGGTTCCTGCTCGTTTCGCTTCTCGCACTCGGTACGCCGTTTCGGGCCGCGGCCTCGGCCGTGGCGCGCTCGCGAAAGATCCTTCGCCTGAAGACGGGCGCCGTCGAAGAGGTCGATCTCGAGGAGTACGTGGCGGCTGTGGTGCCCCGGGAGATCGGTCGTGCGCCTGGGGCTGCGCTCGAGGCGCAGGCCGTCGCGGCGCGCTCGTACGCTCTCGCGCGGGGCGAGCGGCACCTCGAGGACGGCGCCGATCTGTGCGACGGAACGCACTGCCAGGTCTTCGACGGGCTCTCCGCCGCCACGGACGGCTCCCGGCGCGCCGCGGCCGCCACGGCGGGCCTCGTCCTGACCCAGAGGGGGCGCGTCATCGCGGCGCCTTTTCACGCGGTGTGCGGAGGCCGGACCGCGCGCCCCCGAGACGTCTGGGACGACGAGGAGATTCCGGACCTCGAGTCCGTCGAGGACGACGCCTGCATCGCGGCGCCGGGCGCGACCTGGTCGTTCCCGATTCCGCGCGCCGCGCTTTCCGCCCTGTCGGGCTCGCTCGGGTTCCCGGGAGCGCGCTTTTTCGAGGTGTACGGCCACGACGGGAGCGGACGCGTCTCGATGGTGCGCTTCGCCGCTCCGGGCGGGGCGTCGCGCGTCGTGCGCGGCTTCGAATTTCGCAGGGCGGCGTCGGCGCTCTGGGGCTGGGACTCGGTTCGCTCGACGGATTTCACGCTCGAGGAGACGCGGCCGGCGTACCTCCTGTCGGGGCGCGGCACGGGGCACGGTGCCGGGATGTGCCAGGCAGGCGCGATCGCGCGCGCGAAGCGGGGCGAGACCCGCGACGCGATCCTCGGGCTTTACTACCGGGGAGCCGCGATGGGCCCGCTCGGCGCCCGTGGGTAAACGTTCCACATCCTCACCGCTCACGTGGGGAGACCGCGCGGGTACTGCCCGGTGGATCGGATGGGCCGTCGCGTTCGTCGTTTCCGTTGACCTCGTGCGCTGGTGGCGCCCGAGCGTCCTGTTCGGGCCGGATCGCACGTGGTGGCGACTGTGGCTCCTGATCTGGGCAGGCTCGATCGCCGCGGTCGCGCTCGCCGGATTCGTCTCCGCTCGTCTCTTCCGCGCCTTCGGCGAGAGTCGCCCCGCACAGGCCCCGCTCGAGCCATTCCCGCTCGGCCGTAGCGGGTTTCTGGCGGCGGCGGCGCTCGTTGCGGGAATCGCCCTTCGCGCGGCCTCGCTTTCGAACCCGCCACCTCAGTACCTGGACGAGGCTTCGTTGATCGCGCCGGCTCTCTCCCTTCAGGGCTCGATCGCGGACTTCCGGCATCCCCTTCGCGCCGCCCCGTACGGCATGCCGAAGCCTGCCGGGACCGTGGGCGTCCTCTACCTCGAGGCCTTCAGGTGGGCGCTTTCGGCCTGGGGGCCGACGCCCGTTCGGCATCCGGTTCCTGTCGGTCCTGGGAGGTTGCGCTTCGCTCGTGACCGGAGTCCTTCTCTCACGCGCCCTGCTCCCTCCCGGGGGCGCGAGTCTCGCGGCTCTTGCGCTGGCTGGCCTTCGCTGGCACCTGATCATGAGCCGGTGGGGCTGGGTTTCGGTCGTCGTGATCCCATTCATCGACGTCGCGACGCTGTTGCTGGTCCGGGCGCGTGCGCGGGGGAGCCGCCGCGCGGCCCTGGCCGCGGGCGTCGTTCTCGGCCTCGGAGCGCACGTCTACCTCACGGCCTGGGTGGCACTGGGGGCTCTCCTTCTTTTTGCGCTCTGGCCTGTCGCCGACGGCGAACCCCTGCCGAAGCGGGCGGCCTCGGCCTCTCTCTTCGGCGCCGGCTTCGCCGTCGCCGTCCTTCCGCTCTTCGCCCTCGGCGGGCCGGCGGACCCGCCCTATTTCGCACGCGTCGAGGGCCACAACGTCCTCCGAGAGATCCGCGACCAAAGGTCGCCGATGCCCCTCCTCGCGGCGACAGCGGACGCGCTGAAGGCGCCCTGGTTCGTGCCGGAGCCGTTGGCCTGGGCTGACCTCCCTTCCCGCAGCCGGCTCGGGTGGATCCTCGGAATTGCCGTCGCCGTGGCGTTTGCGCGCAGCCTCGCGCGGCCGAGAGACGCTCTGTCCGCGCTCCTCCTGTCGCACGCGGCCGCCGGGCTCGCAGCGGCCGTCGCGTACGGAGAGCTGGCCCATCCGAACGGCTACCGGTTCGCGTATCTGACGTCTCTTTCCGCGCTCGCCGTGTCGGCGGGAGGCCTCGCGCTCATCGGTGCCGTGGCGCCGGAGAGGCGCCGGCTGGCGGCCCTCGCGGCGGTCCTGCTTCTGGCGTTCGCCGGCGCGCGCGGTGCCGTGGACGCCTGCGCGGCCTGGCCGGCTGCCCGGACTACGTTCGATGCCTTCAACGGGCACGAGACCCTGACCGCGGAGGCGGCTCTCAGGTGGCGGAGCTATGGCACGGTGAGCGTCGAGACGCCGGCGGGCGTCAGTGTGGTCCAGTCGCTCGTCGCGCAGCCGCGATTCCTGATTGCCTCTCCGGATCCCGCGGGCCCGGCCGCCGGGCGCTCCTTCCGCGTGGCGGCGGCCGGCGACAGGGGCCGGCCCGGCGAGCGCTGCGTCGAGCACGTCCAGGATCCTTGGGGCCGCGAGTGGGCGACCGTCTGGGGGCGCAGGAGCCGCTAGACTCGCTGGGATGAAGACCGGCTCGCACGAGCAACAGGGCCTGCTCGAAGTGGGGCTGGATTTTCTTCTGAGAATGAAAGACGGCGTGAGGGGCCGCGGCTCGGACGCTCCCGATGCCACTCCCGTCCCCCGCGCGTTCGAAGAAAGATCTTCGGTCTCTCCTCTAGAGACCGCCGCTCGTGCGATCCACGCGCTCTCCGGCAAGCGCCTCGGCCTCCTCTGCAATCCCGCGTCCGTCACGCTCGACTTCGTCCCCGCGCCGCGCGCGCTTCTCGCTGCGGACTTCGACGTACGCGTCCTCTTCGGACCCGAGCACGGCTTCTGGGGCGCGGCGCAGGACATGGAGGCCGTCGCGGGAGGCGAAGCTTCGCGCCTGCCCGTGATCTCGCTCTACGGGGGGACGTTCTGACGACCTCTCGCCGAGGGCCGAGCACCTCGAGGGCCTCGACGCCGTCGTCTGCGACCTGCCCGACGTCGGGAGCCGCTACTACACGTTCGTCTGGACGACGGCTCGATGATGAAGGCCTGTGCTGCGGCCGGGATTCCGGTCGTCGTCCTCGACCGGCCGAACCCGCTCGGCGGCGAGGTCGTCGAGGGGAACCTCCAGGAGCCCGAGCTCCTGTCCTTCGTCGGCCTCTATCCGGTGCCGGTGCGCCACGGAATGACCCCGGGGGAGATCGCGCGCTGGGTGAATGCGGAGCACGGCCTCGGCTGCGACCTCACGGTGGTGCCGATGCGGACGGCGCGCGGCGTGCCGTCGCGGCGCGAGATCGCCGAGACGCCCGCGTGGGTGCTGCCGTCCCCGAACATGCCGACGCCCGAGACCGCGCGCGTCTATCCCGGCGGCTGTCTCGTCGAAGGCACGAACCTCTCCGAAGGACGCGGCACGACACGGCCCTTCGAGCTCGTCGGGGCGCCGTGGCTTCGACGCCGACGAGGCGGCCGACGCAGCGAACGCGCTCGGCCTGCCAGGCGTCGTCTTCCGGCCGCACGTCTTCAAGCCCACGTTCCAGAAGCACGCGGGAAAGACCTGCGGCGGCGTGCAGGCGCACGTGACGGACCGCGGCGCCTTCCGGCCCTTCGAGACGTATCTGCGCCTGCTGAAGGCTCTTCCACGACCTCGATCCGGAACGCTTTCGCTGGCGGACCGAGAACTACGAGTACCGCGACGACGTCCCGGCGATCGACCTCCTGACGGGTACCGCGAAGTACCGGCAGCTCGTCGGACGAAGGCGCGAGCCTGGACCCCTGGATTCAGAGCTTCCGCAACGACGAGGCGCGATTCGCCGAGCAGCGCGCGGCCGCACCTGCTCTATTCCACTCGAAGAAAACTCCCGGTGGTCCTCCTCGTCATCGGCGCGCACGAATCGGGCAAGACGACGGTCGCCGTGAAGCTCATCGAGGCGCTCGTGAAGGAGGGCTTGAGGGTCGGCTCGCTCAAGCACACGGACCACGAGTACGAGACGGACGTCCCCGGCAAGGACTCGCAGCGCCACAAGGCGGCGGGCGCCGAGCCGGCGGTGCTGGTCGCCGGACGCCGAAGCGCGGTGCACCGGGGGCCACCGGAGATTTCTGCTTCGGACCCCCTCGCGCCCGCACGCGGCCCACGCGACGCCGGCTCTATCCGTTTTCTTAGAAGGTGAATATGGCCTTGGCGTCGTGCGACGTCGTCGATCGTCGAGGGATTCCGCAGCGAGGCCTACCCGAAGATCGAGGTCTGCCGCGCGGCCACGGGCCGCGCGCCGCTCTGCGAGAGCGATCCGAACGTCATCGCCGTCGTCACCGACCGCGCCGACACGCGCACGCGTCGTCCGTTCCGCGATTTTCACTTTCGAGAAATCCCCGGTCTCCTCTCTTTCTGAGAACGTCCTTCCTGGCGAAGGGTCCCACGGTGATTCGCGCGGATGAAGGCCATCCTCGTCCCGAACCCCGGCGGACCCGAAGCGCTCGTGTGGGGCGAGGCGCCGGATCCGGTGCCCGGCCCCGGCGAGGTCGTCGTCCACGTGCGCGCGACGGCCGTGAACCGCGCCGACCTGCTGCAGTCGCAGGGCAAGTACCCGCCGCCGCCCGGCGCCTCGGAGATCCTCGGCCTCGAGGCTGCGGGCGAGGTGGAGGGTACCGGCGAGCGCGTCTTCTTCCTGCTCGCGGGGGGCGGCTATGCCGAGAAGGTGGCGGTGCCGCGCACCATGCTCATGCCGATCCCGCGCTCGCCTCTCGTTCGTGGAGGCGGCGGCGATTCCCGAGGCCTGGTTCACCGCGTACCTGAATCTGTTTCAGGAAGGCCTCCTGAAGGCGGGCGAGCGCGCTGCTCGTCCATGCGGCCGCGTCGGGAGTCGGGACGGCGGCGATCCAGCTCGCGAAGCGCGCGGGCGCATCCGTCGTCGCGACGGCGCGCAGCGCGAAGAAGTGCGTCGGCGCTCGTGGCCCTCGGCGCCGATCTCGCCGTCGACACGTCCCGCGAGGAGTTCCTGAGCCGCATCGAGCAGACCTTCGGGAAGGAGTCCGTCGACCTCGTCCTCGATCCCGTCGGCGGCCCGCTCTTCGCGCCGAACCTCAGGGCGCTTCGCCGCGGAGGGCGGCATCGTCCTCATCGCGAGCATGGCCGGGCCGTCGGCGCGAGATCGACCTGCGGATCGTGCTCGTCAAGCGCGCTCCGCATCATCGGATCGACCCTCCGGAGCCGGCCGGTCGCGGAGAAGATCGCGCTCACGGCGGCGTTCGTGAGACGACGTCCTGCCCGGCTTCGCGGGCGGCTCGCTCGTCCCGGTGGTGGACCGGAGCTTCCCGCTCTCCGAGGCCGCCGAGGCCCATCGCCGCATGGCCGCGAACGAGAACGTGGGCAAGATCGTGCTCGTCGCGGACTGAGCCGTGGCGCCGCTTCCAGCCCATCCGCGCGCGATCATCTTCGACCTCGACGGCACGCTCGTCGACGCGTATGCGGCGATCCACGAATCGCTCGGTGTCGTTCTCGGGCGTTCGGCCGGCCGGCGTCACTCGCGACGAGACGCGCCGGATGGTCGGCCACGGCCTCGAGGTGCTCGTGGCGGAAGCCGTGGGAGCGGAGAACGTCGCCGAAGGCGTGCGGCTTTTCCGGGAGCGCTACGAGACGGTCGGGCTCGAGTCGACGCGGCTTCTCCCGGGTGCCGAGCGTCGTCACGCGGAGTCTCTTCGAGAGGGGCGTCCGGCTCGCGGTCGCCTCCAACAAACCGGCTCGCTTCACGCGGCCGCTTCTCGAGTGGCTCGGGCATCGCGGGCCGCTTCGCTTTCGTCGCGGGACCGGACGACGGTTTTCCGCCGAAGCCCGCGCCGCACATGGTCTTCATGGCGCTGGCCACGCTCTCGGCGTCCCGGCGAAGGACGCGGTCTTCGTGGGCGACATGCCGATCGACGTCGCGACGGCACGGGCGGCCGAACTCGCCATCATCGCACTTCCGACCGGCAGCGCGACGCGAAAAGAGCTCGAAGCGTGCAGTCCGGACGTCGATCGTCGAAAGTCTCGAAGAGCTTCTTCCGCTGCCTTCTGGCCTCGTAGAATCCCGCGCTATGACGAACTTCGATTCGACCGCCGGCTCTTCCGGGCAGGTGCGCTTCTTCAACCCCGGCCCCGTCTGGGTGCGGCCGCAGGTGATGCAGGCGCTGACCGGCCCCATGCTCTCCCACCGCTCCCAGGCGTTCATGGACCTCTACGGGCGCATCCTGGAGAAGCTCCCGAAGGTCTTCCGAACGGCGCGCACGGCCCACACCCTCGCGACCTCGGCGACGGGCGTCTGGGAGTCCGCGCTCGTCTCCTGCGTCGAGGGCCCCGTCCTGTCCCTCTCCAACGGCGCCTTCTCCGGACAAGTGGGGCGAGATGGCCTCGCGCCTCGGGCTCGAGACGGACGTCCTGAAGTTCGAGTGGGGCGAAGCCCGTCAATCGCCGACGCCGTGAAGAAGAAGCTCGCGGAGAAGAAGTACGCCGCCGTGACCGTCGTCCACAGCGAGACCTCCACGGGCGTGATCTCGGACCTCGCGGCGATCGCGAAGGTCGTCCACGAGAATTCCGACGCGCTCGTCTTCGCCGACTGCCGTGACGTCGCTCGCCGGGAACGAGCGTCGAGACGGACGCGTGGGGCCTCGACGTCGTCCTCACGGGCTCGCAGAAGGCGTTCGCGCTGCCGCCCGGGCTCGCGCTCTTCGCCGTCTCCGAGCGCGCGATGGCCGCCGCGAAGAAGAAGAAGTTCCGGGGCCTCTACCTCGACCTCGTCGACATCGAGGCGTTCGCGGCCGAAGAAGCAGACGCCGACGACCCCGTGCCTTCCGCTCCTCTACGCCCTCGACGTTCAGCTCGACCACATCCTCGCCGAGGGGATCGAGAACCGCTGGGCGCGGCACGACGCGATGCGAAAGGCGGTCGAGGACTGGGCGGCGGAGGACGGTTTCCGCGTTCTTCGCCGAGGCGGGCGCGCATTCGCCCACGGTCACGTCCCTCATTCCGCCGGCGGGCGTCAATGCCGAGGAGCTGAACAAGACGCTCAAGAGCATGAAGTGGACGACGGGCTCGGGCTACGGAAAGCTGAAGCCCACGAACGTGCGCATCGGCCACATGGGCGACGTCGACGTCGCTTCCGTGGAGGCCTACCTGAAGGCGCACGAGGAGGCCATGGCAGCCATCGGCGAAGGTCGGGGACGACCGCGTGACGCGCTCCGCGCGTCCTCATCGCCGAGCCGCTCTCGAAGACGGGCCTCGCCGTTCTCTCGAAGGACGGCCGTTTCGCGCGGACGTGCGCACCGACCTTTCCCGCGAGGCCCTTCTCGCGGCGATCGGCGACTACGACGCCCTCGTCGTGCGCTCGGCCACGCAGGTGGACCGCGAGCTCCTGACCGCCGGAAAGAAGCTTCGCGTCGTCGGCCGGGCGGGCGTCGGGCTCGACAACGTCGACGTGAAGGCCGCCACGGAGCGCGGCGTCCTCGTCGTCAACGCTCCGTCGGGGAACGTCGTCTCCGCGGCGGAGCACGCGATCGCCCTCCTCCTCGCGTTCCTGCGCAGGATCCCCGAGGCACAGGCTTCGCTGAAAGCCGGGGAATGGAAGCGCACGAAGTTCGTCGGGACCGAGCTGCAGGGCAAGACGGTCGGCCTCGTCGGCCTCGGCCAGGTCGGAGCGCGCGTGGCCGCGCGCCTGCGGCCGTGGCACGTCACGCTCCTCGCGTTCGACCCGTACGTGACGCCGGAGCGCACCGCCGAGCTGGGCGTCACGCCCGTCTCGCTGGACGAGCTGCTCGCGAAGTCCGACATCGTCTCGCTCCACGCGCCGGGCGGCTCGGAGACGAAGCACCTCATCGGCGCCCCGCAGCTCGCGGCGATGAAGAAGGGCGCGATCCTCGTGAACTGCGCGCGCGGCCCCCTCGTGGACGAGGCGGCGCTCGTCGGCGGCTCTCGACTCCGGGCAGCTGGCCGGCGCGGCGCTCGACGTCTTCTCCGTGGAGCCGCCGAAGGACTTCGCGCTCATGAAGCACCCGAAGGTGCTCTGCACGCCGCACCTCGGCGCCTCCACGGTCGAGGCGCAGGACCGCGTGGCGGTCGAGACCGTCGAGATGCTCGCCGAGGCGCTGAAGGGCTCGCCCTTCGTCGCGGCGGTGAACCTGCCGTTCCCGCCGGGAGGCGACCCGCACGCGGCGCTGCCGTGGATGCGCCTCGCCGAGACGGTCGGCGCCGTTCGTCGGGCAGGCGATGCCGGAGGCGCCGACGCAGCTCACGGTCACGCTCGCGGGCGTCCCCGAGGCGATGCGGAAGGCCTGCGTCGTCGCCGCCGTGAAGGGAGTCGTCTCGACGTTCGCCGAAGACGTCAACATCGTGAACGCGGTCTCGCTCGCGAAGCTGAACGGGATCTCGGTCTCGGACTCCGTGCGCGAGGACGCGGGCGGCTACGCGAGTCTCGTCACGGTCGACGGCGGGCGACCGGAGCGCGTCGGGAACCCTCTTCGGCGACCGGCTCGGCCGGATCGTGGCCGTCAACGGCCTCTCTCTCGAGTTCTCGCCCGAGGGGACGCTGCTCGTCATCGCGAACCGGGACGTTCCCGGGCGTCGTCGGGCGGATCGGAACGCTGCTCGGGTCGCGAGGGGTCAACATCGTCGGATCTCGCTCTCGCCCGGGGGAAGGACGGCCGGGCGGCCGCCGTCGTTCGGGTCGACCGGCCGGACGGCGTCGATCGGACAGGATCTCGTCAGGGCGGTGTCGGCGCTCGAAGGCATCGATTCGGCGCGCCTCGTCACGCTCGGGTGAGCGCGTGAGCGCGGCGCCGCGGGTCCGCGCGCGCAAGCGCGTCGGCGTCGTCTTCGGCGGCCCGTCCCGCGAGCACGGCGTGTCGTTCGTCTCGGCGGCCTGCCTTCTCGAGAACCTTCCCGCGGGACGCCTACGAGGCGATTCCCCTCTTCGTCGGGAAGGACGCGGTCTGGCACGCGCCGTCCGCCTCGAAGGCCGAGCTCGACCGCCAGCTCGCGCGCCCGCCGAAGGAGCTGCTCCTCGACGGCATCAAGCCCGGCAGCAGGGCGGCACGCACGCCGGAGATCGTGGATTCGTTCTTCAGCGCCTGGCACGCGGCTGGAGCGGAGGTTCTCTTTCCGATCGTGCACGGGACGTTCGGCGAGGACGGCGTGCTGCAGGGCCTCCTGGAGTCGCTCGGCATCCCCTACGTGGGCTTCGGCGTCGCGGCCTCGGCCGTGGGCATGGACAAGATCTTCATGAAGGCCGCGTTCGGCGCGGCGGGGCTGCCTCAGGTGGAGTATGTCGGCTTCTCCCGCGCCGAGTGGAAGTCGAAAGAGGGCCGCGAGACGATCGTGGAGCGCGCGAGCCGGCTCGGATTCCCGCTCTTCGTCAAGCCGGCGTGCGCCGGGTCGTCGGTGGGCGTCTCGAAGGTCAAGTCCGAAGCCGCCTTCGCCCCCGCGGTCGAGGAGGCGCTTCTCGTGGACGGGCGCGTGCTGGCGGAGACGGGAGTGAATGCGCGTGAAGTCGAATGCTCGGTCCTCGAGGGCGAGAGAGGCGGGCCGACGGAGGCCTCGCTGCCGGGCGAGATCGTGCCGGGCCGCGAGTTCTACGACTACGAGGACAAGTACATCGGCACGCTCTCGCGCTCGATCATCCCGATCGACCTGCCCGATTCTTTCCGCGACGAGGTGCGGGGCCTCGCGGTCCGCGCGTTCGACGTCCTCGGCGGCGCCGGCTTCGCGCGCGTGGACTTCTTTCTCGAGCGCGAGACCGGCCGGCTGCTCGTGAACGAGATCAACTCCCTGCCCGGCTTCACGCCCATCTCGATGTTCCCGAAGATGTGGGAGGCCACGGGGCTGCCGCTGCCGAAGCTCCTCGACCGGCTCGTGAGGAGCGCGTTCCAGCGTCCCGTGCGGGGGCGCTGAGGTCGTCTACCGGTAGATCACGACGACGCCGGCAAGGCCCATTTCGCCGAGCGTCTCGCGCGCTGTCTCGGCCTCTTCGCGCGTCCTGTAGGGGCCGAACTTCACCCGCTTGAGCCCGCGGTATTCCTCGATGAAGGGGTTCGGGTAGCGCGCGGCGAGGCGGTCGCGCAGGCGCACGGCGTTCGCCTCGTCGCCGAACGCCCCGGCCTGCACGGCGAACGCGCCGGGCTCGGAACGGGTCGCCGTGTTCGCGGCCGTCACGGGGGGCGGCTCGTCCGAGCCGGCCCGGACGCGGAAGTTGTCGCCGAGCGTCACGACGCGGAGCGCCACGGGGACGACGCCGTCGCCGACCGACCCGATCTCCCGGGCGGCGGCCTTCGAGAGGTCCACGATGCGGCCCGCGACGAACGGCCCGCGGTCGTTGATCTTCACGCGGACGGTCTTCCCGTTCTTCTCGTTCGTCACGTCCACGACCGTGCCCAAAGGCAGCGTCCGGTGCGCGGCGGAGATCTTCTCGGGCCGGAACGTCTCGCCCGCTGGCGGTCGGCAGCCCCTCGAACTCCTTCCCGTACCACGACGCGAGCCCGCGCTCGGCGGCGGGGGGAGGGGCGCGGGGAAACGCGGCTGCGAAGACGGCGGCGGATTCGACGAACAGGCGGCGAGGAGGAGGTGAGGCGACGAGCAGAGAACGAGAAGATTCTCTTTCTTCAGACCCGAACCTCTTCGCGCGTCTCGCCCGCCGCGGCCTCGGGGTCGGTCGCGAGGATGGGATCGATCTCGATCTCGAGGAACTCGTCCACCTGCTCGGGCGCGCGTCCGATGAACCGCGCTGGCTCCGAGGCCGCGATGACCTCGGCGGGGGTGAGGCCGAAAGACGGGTCGCCCGCGATGCGGAAGAGCAGGTCGTTTTCACCGCCCTCGGCCTTCATGCGGTCGCCCGCGGCCTGCGTCAGGAGGCGCAGCTTCTCGTGAAGCGCCTGCGCGGTCGCCGCCCTTCTTGACGGCGGCCATGAGGATGTTCTCCGTGGCCAGGAACGGCAGCTCCGCGTCGAGGCGGCGCCTCACGACGGTCGGATGCACGACGAGCCCGTCCGTCACGGCGTCCCACAGGAGGAGGATCGAGTCGGCGGAAAGGAACGATTCGGCGAGCGCGAGGCGCCGGTTCGCGGAGTCGTCGAGCGTCCTCTCGAACCACTGGGTCGCGTGAGTCCAGTTGCCGTTGTCCGAGATGGAGAGCAGCCACCGGGCCAGGGAGTTCATGCGCTCGCACTTCATCGGGTTGCGCTTGTAAGGCATCGCGGACGAGCCGACCTGCTTCCTGCCGAAGGGCTCCTCGACCTCCTTGAGGTGCTGGAGCAGCCGGACGTCGTTGGCGAACTTCGAGGCCGAGGAGGCGAGGCCGGCGAGCGCGGACAGGACGAGGGAGTCCTGCTTGCGCGTGTAGGTCTGGCCGGAGATCAGGAGGCGGTCCGTGAAGCCCGCCTTCTGCGCGACGAGGCGGTCGAGGCGCTCGGCCTTGTCGGCGTCGCCGTCGAAGAGGGCCACGAACGACGCCTGCGTGCCGGTGGCCCCCTTGCAGCCCAGAAAGCGCAGCTCGTCGGCGCGGCGGGCGAGCTCCCGGTGATCGAGGGCGAGGTCCTGGAGCCAGAGGCAGGCCCGCTTGCCGACCGTCGTGGGCTGCGCGGCCTGGAAGTGCGTGAAGCCGAGGCAGGGGAGGTCGCGGTAAGCGCGCGCGAATCGGGACAGGCGGCCCATCACGCGCACCGTGCGCTTCGCGAGCAGGCGCAGCGCCGTCCTGAGGAGGAGAAGGTCGGCGTTGTCGCCCACGAAGGCCGAGGTCGCCCCGAGGTGCAGGACCCCGCGCGCGGCGGGAGCGACGTCGCCGAGGGCGTGCAGGTGCGCCATGACGTCGTGCTTCGTCTCGCGCTCGTAGCCGTCGGCGGCGGCGAGCTCGGCCTCGGTCGGCACGAGGTGGGCGCGGAGCGCGTCGAGGGAGGCGTCGGGGATCGGGAGTCCGAGCTCCTGCTCGGCTTCGGCCAGCCAGAGCCAGAGCTTGCGCCACGTCGTGAACTTCGACCGCGCCGAGAAGAGCGCCGACATCTCGGCGGAGGCGTACCGGCTCGTGAGCGGGTTTTCGTACCGGTCGATCGGGGAGCCGCTCAACGGTTCACTCCTCGACCTCGTCGTCCGTGGGGAGGCGGAACTCCTTCGTCTCGTCGTTTCCGCAGATGTTGCAGAACGCGCTCGTAATGCCCTTCTTCTCGTCGTATTCGAAGAAGTAGCACGGCGTGTCACAGTTGAGACAGACGATGAATTCGACTTCCTCGCTCACGGCGCGATCCCGGCGTTCAGGTTAGCATTCCGGCGGCGGCTCGAGCCGCCCCTTCGAGACCCGCCATGACTCTCCGTGTCGATTCCGAGATCGGGCGCCTGCGCTCGGTCCTCGTCCACGAGCCCGGTCGGGAGATCGACCGGATGGTGCCCTCGATGATGCAGGACCTCCTCTTCGACGACATCCTGTTCGGGGCGCGCGCGCGCGAGGAGCACCGGCGGTTCCGGCAGGTGCTCCGCTTCGTGGCGGACGAGGTACTCGACGTCCAGGAGCTCCTCGAGGAGGTCCTGCGTGATCCCGAGGCCCGCAACGAGGTGCTTTCGGAGCTCGCCCGGCTGCTCGCGTGGCCGCCCGCGATCCTTCTCGCGCTGAACGACCTTCCCTCCGGCAGGCTCGCGGCGGGCCTCGTGGAGGGGGTCGAGCGCGCCGAGCCGGCCATCTCCGGCTCGCTCGATTCCCTGTACCTGCTGCCCCCGCTCCCGAACTGGTTCTTCCAGCGCGATCCCGCCACGGTCGTCGGCGACCGCGTCGTGCGGGGCTCGATGGCGACTCGCGCCCGGTGGCGGGAGCCGCTGCTGTCGGGGGCGGTGTTCTCCCGGCACCCGCGGTTCGCCGGGACGGGGCCGCGCTTCTGGTTCCAGGAGTTCGCCGCGGGCGAAGGCCGCGACCTCGCGTGGGCGCGCATGCGGCCCACGCTCGAGGGAGGGGACGTCCTCGTGCTTTCCCCGGAAGTGCTCGTCATCGGTTATTCGGAGCGCACGGAGAAGACGACGATCGAGCGTCTCGCGGAGAGCCTCAAGCGGGAGGGCTCGCAGGTCAGGAAGATCCTCGTCGTGGCGATTCCGCCTCAGCGCGCGACGATGCACCTCGACACGGTTTTCACGCGCATCTCGGCCGGCGAGTGTCTCTGCTACGGGCCGATGATCCTCTCCGGCGGCGCCGAGGAGGCGGACGTGTACGAGGCCGACCTCACGGCGCGCGAGATCACGTGGACCACGAAGGCCGACCTGCTGTCGGCGCTCTCGGCGCTCGGCATCGACCTCGCTCCGATCCTGTGCGGCGGCGCCGATCCCATCGACCAGCAGCGCGAGCAGTGGACCGACGGCGCGAACGTGTTCGCGCTCGCGCCCGGCGTCATCCTCTGCTACGACCGGAACGAGCGCACGACGGAGTCCCTCGCGCGCGAGGGGTACACGGTCGTCGCGGACGACGACCTCCTGCTGGGAAGGGAGACGCTGGACCTGAGAAAGCCCGGCAAGCACGCGATCCTCCTTTCGGCGCCCGAGCTGTCCCGCGCGCGCGGCGGCCCGCGCTGCATGACGATGCCCCTCGTGCGCGATCCGGTGTAAAAGGAAGGCCATGCTCCAGAAGGACCTCGTCTCGATCCACGACCTGACCGCCGCCGACGTCGCGGCCCTCTTCACCCTCGCCGCGCGGATGAAGGCGCGCCCGGCGGAGTTCCGGACGGCGCTTTCCGGGAAGATCCTCGCGATGATCTTCGAGAAGTCGTCCACGCGGACGCGCGTCTCGTTCGAGGCCGGGATGACGCAGCTCGGGGGGGCGGCGCAGTTCCTCTCGTCCCGGGACATCCAGCTCGGGCGCGGCGAGCCGATCGCGGATACGGCCCGCGTCCTGTCGCGCTACGTGAACGGCATCATGGCCCGCACGTTCGCGCACGAGACGGTCCTCGGGCTCGCCCGCCACGCGACGGTCCCCGTCATCAACGGCCTGACGGACCTCCTCCACCCCTGTCAGGCGCTGACGGACTACTTCACGATGAGCGAAAAGTTCGGGAAGCTGGCCTCTCTCAAGCTCGCCTACGTCGGCGACGGGAACAACATGGCCCACTCGCTGATGTACGGAGGGCCGAAGTGCTCCGTCCACGTGGCCATCGCGACGCCGAAGGGGTACGAGCCCGACGCGACCGTCACGGCGAACGCGCGCGCCGACGCGGCCTCGGCGGGAACGACGCTCCTTCTCACGCATTCGAAGGAAGAGGCCGTGGAGGGGGCCCACGTCGTCTACACCGACGTGTGGGCTTCGATGGGGCAGGAGGCCGAGCAGCAGAAGCGCGTGCGCGACTTCGCCGGATGGACCGTCACGAGCGAGCTTCTCGCCCGCGCGCATCCCGACGCGGTTTTCATGCATTGCCTTCCCGCGCATCGAGGCGAGGAAGTGGCGGCCGAGGTATGCGACGGGCCGCGCTCCGTCATTTTCGACGAGGCCGAGAATCGACTGCACGTGCAGAAGGCGATTCTCGCCACCCTCATGGGCCGCCCCTGACGCACCGCCTCTGCCTCGCCATCGCCTGCTGCGCCCTCGCGTTCGGCGGCGCGTGCCGGAAGAGCGGCCCGAGAGCGCCGTCTTCGGGCGGCGCGCCGGATGAGCGGGCCGTCGTCACGCTCGAGCGGGTCGTTGCCCGCGTTTCCGCGGAGCCGAAGTCCGCCGCGGTCTTCACGCTGCCTCGTGGAGCGGCGCTCAAAGTGCGCGAAAACGTCGGCGACGCTTTCCACGTCGTGGCGGAGGGCCGGGACGTCTGGATCCCGGCCGGCAGCTTCGAGCGGGTGTCCGACCGCGAGGCTCGCGAGAAACGGGCGGCCGCCGTGGCGGGTTTCGCGCCTCAGCCGGCGCGCGCCGTCGAGTCCTGCCCGATCCTGCTCGCCCCCGACTACGGCGCCGCGCGGTGGGGAACGCTGGACGACGGCGAGGACGTCGACGTCGTGCTCGCGGACCATGATTTCTTCGGCGTGCGCCTCGCGGGGAAGATCCTCGCGTTCGTGCCCGCGCGTTCGGTACGCCTGCTGCCTTCGGCCGTACCCGCGATCGCCGCGGGACCCACCGGGCGCGGGGTCGTGCCCGAGGTGCAGCCGCTCGGGGCTCCCGAACGGGTTCCCGGCGTGGCGGACGGCACGCACACTCCGGTGCCGGCGCCACCCCCGACCGTGGGGACTCCCGCGCGCCCCGCCCCTTCGGCGAATGCTCCCGCCGCAGCCCCGCCGGCTCTCCCGCGGGGGCCGCTCGCCTCGCTTCCGGACGGTGCGGAGCCTCCCGTTCTCGTGACGCGCGTGGATCCCCGATACCCGGACGCCGCGCGTCGGCTGAATCTGAGCGGCGAGGTCGTCCTGCGCATCGTCGTGGAGGCGAACGGCACCGTGGGCCGGATCGAGGTGCTCTCGCCCGGGCCCGCCGGCATGACGGAAGCCGCCGGGGATGCCGTGCGTCGTTGGACCTTCCGGCCGGCACGGGTCTCCGGGCAGCCGGTGGCCGTGTGGAAAGTCGTCCACATCCGCTTCAACCGAACGGCCGAGCGCGAGTCTCCGCCCGACTGAGCGGGCGCGGCGGCTCCGCCCCGTCCCTATAAACTCCATGGTGCCGATGCTGGAGATCGTCTACGAGGTCGAGGGGCAGACCCGGCGTTTCCTTCTTTCCGGCGGGGACGTGTCCATCGGCCGGTCGAGCGAGAACGGGATCGTCCTGAACGACTTTTCCGTGTCGCGCCGGCACGCGCTCCTGTCCGAGCGCGGAGGCGTCTGGACGGTCGAAGACCTGAAGTCGACGAACGGCGTCAAGGTCAACGGGGATTTCGCGGCGAAGTCGCCCCTGAAGGTGAACGACGTCGTTTCGGTCGGCACCTTCACGCTTCACGTGCGCGAGCAGCCCACGACGAAGAGCATCGCGACGAAGACGCTCAGCGACTCGAGCTCGACGTACGTCCGCTCGATCGCCGATTTCAACCGGGATTTCAACCTGGAGGCCACGGGCACCGGCATCGCGGACCTCGGCGGGACGCTCGCCGGGCGGCGGCACCCGCCCGAAAAGGTGCGCGAGAAGATCTTCGAGATCCTCGTCCAGGTCGCCCGCACGCTCATCGAGGCGCCCGACGTGGACCAGATCCTCTCGAAGGTCGTGGACCTGCTCTTCGACTTCCTGCCCGCCGAGCGCGCCGTCGTCGTCCTTCTCGAGGACGGGGGCCGCCTCGTCGCGACCCTCGCGCGCCAGAGGGGGCGGGCGGGTCCCGAGGCGGCCGAGACGTTTTCCCACACGATCGTCGAGACCGTGGTGCGCGAGCACGTGGCGGTGTTGACGTCCGACGCGCTCACGGACGACCGCTTCGAGGCGGGCCAGTCGATCCGGATCCAGCAGATCCGGTCGGCCATGTGCGTCCCGCTCTGGAATCGTGAAAACGTCATCGGCGCCCTCCACGTGGACACCCCGCTCAAGACCGGCACGTTCACCTCGGACGACCTCGACCTCCTGACGGCTCTCGGAAACTTCGCCGCGGTCGCGATCGAGCGCGCGCGGCTGCAGGGCCGCATCGTGCGCGAAGAGCGGATCCGCGAACGTCTCGCGCGGTATCACTCCCCGGGCGTCGTCGAGGAGATCGTCTCGGAAAGGCCCGCGGGCGTCGAGAAGGTGCGCACGCGCGACGTGAGCGTGTTCTTCGCGGACATCGTCGGCTTCACGACCGCCGCCGAGACGATGGCGCCCGAAGAGCTGTCGCTCTTTCTGGAAACCGTCTTCACGTTCGCGGCGGACGCGATCTTCGAGCAGGGCGGCACGCTCGACAAGTTCATCGGCGACGCCGTGATGGCCTTCTTCGGCGCCCCGATCCGGCAGCCGGATCATCCCCGGCGGGCTGTGGCGGCGGCCGCGAAGCTCATCGAGAGCCTGACGTCCTGGAACGCCGAACGCGCCGTTCGCGGGGAGGCGAAGGTCGCGGTGCGCGTGGGCGTCAACACGGGCAACGCGGTCGTGGGCGACATCGGCTCCGACCGGCGCGTCGACTACACGGTCCTCGGCAACACCGTGAACGTCGCGGCGCGGCTCGAGGACTACGTCGCAGGCCCGAACGAGATCGTCGTCGGCGAGGAGACGGCGCGGCTCGCGGGCGACTCGTTCGTGTTCGAGCCCCTCGGCGAGCAGCGCCTCAAGGGCCTCACGAAGGGCCTGAAAGCCTATCGCGTGAAGCTCGACGAGAAGGGCGTTCCGGTTCGCCCGCGGTGACGGACGTGCTCGAAGGGTTGACGTTCGTGACGTCGAACGCGGGCAAGGCGCGCGAGGCGGCGGCCTTTCTGGGACGAGAGGTCGCGGTGAAGGACGTCGAGATTCCCGAGATCCAGTCGCTCGACTTCGCCGAAGTGGCCCGCGCCAAGGCGATCGTCGCGGCGGGGGCGCTCGGCGTTCCCGTCCTCGTCGAGGACTCGGGCCTCGCGGTGGACGCGTGGGGCGGCTTTCCCGGTCCGCTGACGAAATGGGTCACGGCGGGAGCCGCGGGCTACGACGGCTTCGCGAAGATGCTCGACGGCTTCACCGACCGGTCCGCCGACGCCGTCTCCGTCCTGGCGGTCGCGCGGCCCGGGCAGGCCCCGCACGACGTCGCTCGTGGCGGAAGGACGCGTCCGCGGGTCCATCGCCCTTCACCCGCGCGGCACGAACGGCTTCGGCTGGGACGTGCTCTTCATCCCCGAGGGCGCGACGCGCACGTGGGCGGAAATGAGCGAGGAGGAGAAGAATCGAGACTCGCACCGGGCGCGGGCGTTTAAGCGCCTGAGGACTCTGCTGCAAGAGAAGAAATGAAGATTTGCTCAAAGCGCGGGGAAGGGCTGGAGCGGCCCGAAGGTCAGTGCCGCGCCTCCGCCCCGGATTCAACGAGTCAGAGAGATATTTCTTGGAAGAGTGAATGAGGCGGCGGCATCGGTTGCGCTGCAGCGGGGCCCGCGGCCCCGTTCAATTCCTTTCTAAGAAAGACCTCCGTGCCTTCGAACCTTGGTCGGATCGCGGCACCAACCGCTCGTCAAATCCGCCCTCACCCACGCTTTGAGCAAGTCTCTATTTCTTTCCCGCGAGCGTGCGCAGCTCGACTGCGAGCGCGTCGACCTTCTTGAGCAGCTCTTCCTTCGTCCCGTCCGCGTGGAGGACGATGTCCGCGACCTCTTCCCTTACGGTGTCGGAGAACTGCGCCGACATGCGGCGCACGAGCTCGTTCGGGTCGGTCTCGCCGCTCCGGCGGATCGCCCGGGCGAGGCGCACGTCCGTCGGCGCGGAGACGGTCACGAGGACGTCGAAGCGCTGCCGGCCGCCGGTCTCGACGAGAAGCGACGCCTCGACGACGCCGAGCTTCTCGCCTTTCGCTTCGAGCTCCTGGAACCAGCGCGCCTGTTCGTCGCGGACGAGCGGGTGGATGAGGCCGTTGAGGCGCGCGAGCTCCTCGGGATTGTGGAAGACGTGCGCGGAGAGCTTGCGGCGGTCGACCGAGCTGTCGGGCGCGAGGAACTCCGGCCCGAAGGCGTCCGCCACGGCGCGCGCGCCGGCGCTGTGCGCGCGATAGAGGTCGTGCACGATGAGGTCCGCGTCGAGGACGGGAATTCCGTGCTCGCGGAGCCGTGCGGCCACGGTGCTCTTGCCCGAGGCGAGGCCGCCGGTGAGGCCGACCTTGAGGATCATGCCGGACGCCTTCCCCGGCAGAGGTCCAGCGTGTTTCGAAGGAGCATCGCGATCGTGAGAGGCCCCACCCCGCCGGGGACCGGGGTGTAGCGCGACGCCCGCGGAAACGCCGTCGCCGGATCGCAGTCGCCCACGAGCGTCGAGCCCTTCTTCTCGAAGGCCGCGAGGCGCGCGGCGTCGCCGGGGAAGAACCTCTCCACGTCGGCGCGCGCCGTCAGGCGGTTGATCCCGACGTCCACGAGGACCGCGCCTTCCTTCACGAACTCGCCGGTCACGAAGCCTGGCCGTCCGATCGCCGCGACGAGGAGATCCGCCTCGCGGCAGAGCTCGGGAAGGTGGCGCGTTCGGGAATGCGCGATCGTCACGGTGGCGTGCTTCCGGAGCAGAAGGAGCGCCGTGGGCTTTCCCACGATGTCGCTCCGGCCGACGACGACGGCCCTCGTTCCCTCGAGGGCGACGCCCTCGCGTTCGAGCAGCTCGAGGATTCCGGCGGGCGTGCAAGGGACGGTCGCGGGCTTCCCCTGAAGGAGCCGCCCGGCGTTGACCGGGTGGAACCCGTCGACGTCCTTCAGCGGGTCGATCGCCTCGAGGACGCGAGCGGCGTCGATGTGCTTGGGGAGGGGAAGCTGAACGAGGATCGCGTCCACGGCGTCGTCGGCGTTGAGGTCGGCGACTGTCCGAAGGAGCGCCTCTTCCGGGAGGGTCGCGGGAAAGCGCAGCGTGCGCTCGGCAATCCCCGCCTCGCGAGCGGCGGCCCCCTTGCTCGCGACGTAGATCGCGCTCGCCGGATGGTCGCCCACGAGGACGACCGCGAGGCCGGGCACGATCCCGCGCGCCGCGAGCTCCGCCACCCCCCCGGCCACCTCGGCCCGGATCGCGCGCGCGACGCGAGCCCCGTCCAGAATCGAAGCCGTCATATCTTCTATTCTGAGGGAGAAGAAAGAATTTCCTGCTCATAAGCGGCGGCTGCTGACGCAGCCGCCCCCGGGGATGAGATTTGTCTGATATGCGGCGGCCGCAACGCGGCCGCCGATAGTTGCAAATCTCTTCCCGAATGTCCGGAGTCAAGGGCGCGCTTCGCGCGCCGCGCAGCGGTCGAAGACCCTTGACACCGGACATCCGGGAAGCATCAGGTCGACTCCCCTCACGGCCGTCCTGAGAAAGATTCTCTTTTGTCTTTTCTTCTGTCGGGGCGGAGCGCTAGAATCCGCGCCTGGTTCGAACCGGGAGGGTAGGCATGAAACGGCTCTCCGCAACCGCCGCTTCGCTCCTGTTCGCCGCCTCGTCCCTCAGCGCGACCGAACCGCTCGCGTTAACCCCTGCATCTCGTTAACGCCCACCATCTCGGGGAACACGATCTCGGCGCGGATCGATTTGCCGGGTGGCGTCGGCGCCGACCTTTCGATCGTGTTCGAACAGACGGTCGGGCTGAACGCCTCGGCACTTTCGGTGACGGCGGTCCTCGTCAATCCGCTCGATCCCTATCTGCTCGCGCGACTGCCCGCTCCGGCCCTGATCTCGGTTCCGGCCGCTTTCCCGGTGATGGTGCGCGTGGAGCCGACCCCGACCAGCACCCTGTCCTTCTCGGGCGTCGCCGCTATTTCCCTGCACACGGACAACCTCACGCTCGTCCTCAACTCGCCTTTGCGCGTGTTCAAGGCGCCTCTCGCCGGGACATTTCAGGACATGACCGGCTCTCTCGCCGCCGGGAGCGTTCGGGGAGGCGGCACGACTCCGGGATTCTCCGATTTCCTGATCGTCGCCGACCTCCGCCCCATCGACGGCGTCATCCGCGGAAAGATCGCCGCACTCCAGAACATCCTGACGGCGAGCGCTCCGTCGATCGCGCCCGTCGTTCTGACTGATCTGCAGGCCCAGCTCGACCGGACGAAGCTCTTCTATTCCCTGGGTTCGATTCAGCTGGCCATCAATTCGATATCCAGCTTCGCGGATCTCGTCAAGCAGAGCAGCGGGAACGACATCCCGGACGTCTGGCGGGCCGGCAGCACGGTCGCCAACGTGGCCGGCCTGCTTCGCGCCGGAGCCGATACGCTCAAGTTCAGCCTGACGGCCAAGGCGAACGGATCCCCCTGAGCGCCGTTCGGCTCCTGGAATAGACTTTCCGAGTGCCCGCGAGGCTCACCGTTCACCCGGCGCGCGGCCCGTCTCGCGCGTTCATCATCCGTGAAGGGGAAAACCCGTCTTTGGGCCGTGACCCCTCGAGCGCCATCGTCTTCGATGACCTCAGCGTCTCGGCCCGGCACGCCGAGCTCCGCTGGAGCGCGACCGGCTGGTCCCTCCGGGACGCCGGAAGCAAGAACGGAACGTTCCTGAACGGCGTGCCGGCAGACGGCGCGCTCGTCGCCGATGGCGACTGGATCGGCTTCGGCGGTCTCCTCGCCCGGTTCGACCGCGTCGAAGAAGAAGATCTGGAAAGAGCTCGTGCCGAGCGCGAAGAGCGCCGGGCCACGTCGGCCGAGCTCCGCCGCGAGCTCGACGGCGCCACGAGTCCCGAGAGTCTCCTTCGACGCCTCATGGGGTCCATCCTGAGTGTCGCGGGCGCCGACCGCGGGTTCCTGCTCGTGCGCGAAGGGGACGGCATCCTGCACGCGGAGATCGCGATCGGCTTCACCGAAGGCCTCGCGATCGGGAGCTTCTCCGGGAGCCTGGGCGCGGTGGAACGGGTTCTCTCGACCGGACGTTCGCTCGTGGCCGCCAACGCGCAGGCCGATGCCTTCCTGGGAAGGCGTCCGAGCGTCGTCGAGATGGGACTCGGAGCGCTCGTGTGCGTCCCGCTCAGGGCGGACGACCGGGTTCTCGGCGTCGTCTACGTCGACGGCCGGAGAGCCGGCGGGCCGTTCACGGAGCTCGATCTCGAGATCCTCGAGGCGCTGGCCGAGCACGCCGCCATCCTGCTCTCCACGATGCGAATCGATCACAATCTTCGCGAGCTTCTTCGCACGCCGGCCGAGGCCCCCATCCTCGACGAGATCGAGAGGCATCTGGCTCTTGTTCCGGCGGCGCGAGGGGCCGCGCCTTGAGCGCCCCGGCCGATTCCGAGCCGGGGACTCCCCTCGCCCGAACGGAAACGCGCGTGGACCCGACGGCGCGCCTGCGCCCCGGAACGATCGTCGCGGGCCGCTACTGCATCGTCTCGCCCTGCGGGGTCGGAGGGATGGGACTCGTCTATCGCGCCCGTGACGAAGAGCTGGGCGTGGACGTCGCGCTGAAGGTGCTTCGCGTGGACCTGGCCAACGACGCCAGGTGGCTGGAGCGCTTCCGGCAGGAAGTTCTCCTGGCCCGCCGGGTCAGCCACGCGAACGTCGTGAGAATCCACGACATCGGCGAGAGCGGAGACTTCCGCTTCCTCACGATGCGTTTCGTGGAAGGGCGCTCTCTGAGGGAGATCCTCCGGGAGGAAGGCGCTCTTCCCTTCGAGCGAGCTCTCTCGATCCTGAGCCAGGTCGCCGAGGGGCTCGCCGCGGCGCACGCGGCGGGTGTGATCCACCGCGACCTGAAGCCCGGGAACATCCTCGTCGATCCGGAAGGAACCGTGTTCATCACGGACTTCGGAATCGCGCGCTCGGGGGCGGGATCGGGGCTGACCCAGGAGGGCGTGATTCTCGGCACGCCGGACTATCTTTCCCCCGAGCAGGTCGCCGGCGAGCCGGTGGACGGCCGGGCCGATCTCTTCGCGCTCGGCATCGTCTTCTACGAGATCCTGACCAACGAGCTGCCGTTCCGTTCGACGACTCAGGCGGAGGCGGTGGCTCAGCGCCTTACGGGTCGCGCTCGCACGCTGGAGGCCGCGGGAGTGCGTGTCCCACGCCGCGCGCAGGCCATTCTCAACCGCTGCCTCCAGCGCTCGCCTCGACGGCGGTATCCGGACGCGCGAGCGCTCCTCGCCGACCTCCATGACGTCGAGGCGGGCCGTCGGAAGCCGTGGCTCGGCCGCGCGGCGATCGCCGCGGCGCTTCTCGCCCTTCTCTCGATCGCGGGTGTCCTCCTGAACCGGCGGGGCGCCGCTCCTCGTGCCGTCTCGCCGAACTCGTCCTCGAAGGTCTCTGCTCCGACCCCCCGGCACGCGGTCGCGATCCTGCCCCTCGCGAACGACACGGGCGACCCCTCACTCGCGTGGAGCTCCACCGGGTTCGCCGAGATGCTCTCGGCACGGCTCGCGGAGGATCCCTCGCTTCGCGTCGTCGACTCGCTTCGCATCCTCATGGATTTGAGGGACTTGAAGCTCGACGCCTCCCGCCTCGATGAGCGTGCGCAACGCCAGCTGGTCGAGATCTGGGGCGTGGACGTGCTGGGAACGGGAAGTCTTCGGAGAGCCGGCGGCACGCTGAGCGGTGACGTCAGGCTCTCGATCGTCGGCGAGGCGGGCGCGGTCTTAACGAAGAGCATTTCGGCCGAGGCTCAGGGGCCGGAAGGAATCTTCCGGCTCTCCGTCACCCTGGGCGAGCGGTTGCGCGAGGCTCTGGGAGCGCACGCGCCGCAACCGGTCGAGCCCCCGTCGCCCGGGACGGTTTCCCTCGACGCCGAGCGCGCGTACGAGGAGGGGCGCGGCCTTCTTCTGGCCGGCGACGAGATTCGCGCCGTGCCCGCGCTCGAGCGCGCGGTGGCGGCGGATCCGGGGTTCACGGCGGCCCTGGAACGCCTGAGCGGCACGTATCAGAGCCTCGGTCGCCTGGACAAGGCGGCGGCAGCGGCCGAGCGTGCCCTCGCCGCGGTCGGCAGCGCCCCCACGCGCACCGGTTCGCGCGCCCGAGCCCGCGCGGCTCTCCTGAAGGGGGACGCGGCGGAGGCCGAGAAGGCCTATCGCGAGCTTCTCTCCCGTTACCCGCTCGACACCGAAACCTGGATCGATCTCGCGGGCGCCCAGGCCGCCCAGGGACATCACGCGGCTGCCGTCGACAGCCTGAAGAGCGTCGTCGCGCTGGATCCGAACGACGCGCGCGCCTGGTATCTCCTCGGCCGAAACAGCATCCTGACGGGAGAGAGCGCGCGGGCGGCGCAGGACTATCTCGTCCGGGCGCTCGCCGGGCACACGCGCCTCGGGAACGAGAAGGGACGCGCCGACGTCCTGAACGCCCTTGGAGCCGCGCACCAGCAACTCGGCGACGGCGTCCGCGCACTCGCGTACTACACGGAGGCTTTGGCGGCACGCCGGAAGCTCGGCGACGACCGAGGCGTGGCGTCCACGCTCCGGAACCGTGCCCTTCTCGAGAGAAACGCGGGCAAGGGCGCCGAGGCCGAAACGGATCTCTCCGAAGCGCAGCGCATCCTCGAAAAGCTCGGCGATTCCCGAGGCCTGTCGGACACGATGAACGACTTCGGCATGCTGGAGGAGGGACGCGGCGCGTACGGGAAAGCCCTGAAGGCCTACCAGAGCGCCCTCAAGATCCGCCGTGACCTGGGGGACGAGCAGCTGCTCGCGGAGAGTTACGACAACGTCGGCTACATCTACTACCTCCAGGGCGAGTACGACAATGCGAACGTCTACTGGGGCCAGGCTCTCGCGCTGCGTCGGAAGATCGGGGAAAAGAGCGGGATTCTGCTCTCCGCCCAGAACCTGGGGTTTCTCGAAACGGCCCAGGGGAAGCTGGACGCGGCCGTCGCGTCCTTCGCGGAGGCCCTCCGGCTGGCCCGGGAAACCGACAACAAGGAAGTGATGGCCGTCGCGCTCGGGAATCTCGGCGTGATCGCCGGGTATCAGGGGCGCCCGAGCGCGGCGCTCGACTCGCTGCGCGAGGCCCTCGCGATGGCCATCGCCCTCGACGCCAAGCTGATCCTCACGGAGTTCACTTTGAAGGAGGGAGAGCTGCTCCTCGAGCTCGGACGACCGGAAGAGGCGGCCTCGCGGGCGGAGGCAGCCTCGAAATGGGTGAAATCCACCGGCAACCGCGAGCACGAGGCGGATCTCGAGATCCTGCGCGGCCGGATCCTCCTCGCACGGCGAGAGACGGACGCGGCACGCGCCGCCTTCCAACGGGCCGTCAAGGCCGCGACCGACAGCGGGAGCCGAGTGGCACGGTTGAAAGCGAGAATCGAATCGGCGCGGGTGCCGATGGCGCGTGGAGACGGCAGAACCGCGGCCGCGGCGCTCGGCCCGGCTCTCGAAGAGGCCGAGACGATCGGGCATGCCGCGCTGACGCTCGAGGCCGCAGAAGCGCTCGCTCACGCCCTGCTGGCCGCGGGACGTCTCCCTCAGGCGGAGCGAGCCGCGCAGCGCGCCGTTCAAGTGGCGGAAAAGAGCGGTTTCTCCGCCCGACTCGCGAGCGTTCAGGATCTCCTTGCCCGGACGAGAGGCCCGGCGCGATGACCGGTCGCTCCGAGAGACGAACGAGCCGGGGACGTCGGGTGGCGGACGCGTCTTCGCCGTTGGCCGGGCAGCTCACCGGGATCCAGAGCGAGAACGCGCGCCTCATGGCCCGGCTCGACGAGACGGAGAGGCGATTCCGGCGGATCTCGCGCGGCGTCCTGAAGATGCAGGAGGACGAGCGGGGCCGGTTCTCGCGCGATCTCCACGACGGCATCGGCCAGTCGCTCACTGCTCTCAAGATCCAGCTCGAGCTCCTGGAGCGCGACGCGGCCCAGGGTCCACTCGACCTCCTCCGCCGCCTCGCGGGAGCCCGCGAGATCGCCGAAGGCTGCCTGGCGGAAGTGCGGCAGCTCGCGCATCTGATGCGGCCCCAGATGCTGGACGAGCTCGGCCTCGTTCCGACGCTTCGCTGGCTCGTTCGCACGTTCCAGCAGCGGAGCGGAGTGGCGGTCGAGCTCGTCAGCCCTGCGATCGACGAGCGCCTGGAAGCCGACCTCGAGACACTCGTCTACCGGCTGGTGCAGGAGGCCTTGACCAACGTCGTGAAGCACGCGCACACGCCTTCCGCCCGGGTCTCGCTGACGGCCGACGACCGCTGCGTCCTCCTGTCCGTCGAGGACCGCGGGTCCGGGTTCGACGTCGCGCGGGCCCTCCAGGACGTCGACGATCCCGGCTTCGGATTGCGCGGCATGAGGGATCGCGTGCAGTTTTTCGGCGGGCGCTTCACGCTCCGGTCCGCGCCGGGCGAAGGCACGACGATCCTCGCCGAGATCCCCCGGATGCGAGACGTGTGATCGGCCCGATGCGCGTCCTCGTCGCCGACGACCACACCATCGTCAGGCAGGGCCTCGTGGGAATCCTGAGGGCGAGCGCCGACGTCGAGGTCGTCGGGGAGGCGGCAGACGGCCACGAAGCGGTGGAGAAAGCTCTGCTGGTGAAGCCGGACATCGTCGTGATGGACATTTCCATGCCTCGTTTGAACGGCCTGGAGGCGGCACGGCGCATCCGCGAGGCGCTCCCCGGGACGCGGGTTCTCGTCCTGACGATGCACGACGACGAGGAATACGTCCTGAAGATGGTGCGGGTGGGTGTCGCGGGATACCTCCTGAAGGAAAGCGCGGCCTCCGAGCTGCTCGCGGCTCTCAGGGCCCTGAAAGGCGGGAAGAAGTACTTCGGTCCGCACGCGTCCGCGGCCCTCGCCGGAGCGCTAACGCGGGAGACCCCGCTTCCGGAGGATCCGTACGGATCCCTCACCGATCGGGAGCGAGAAGTCTTTCACCTCGTCGTGGAGGGAAAGACGAACGCCGAGGTCGCCGGGATCCTGTTCATCAGCCCCAAGACGGTGGACAACCACCGGACACGGCTGATGGAGAAGCTCGGCGTCCACTCGACGGCCGAGCTGGTGAGATACGCGGCCCGGCACAAGCTGCTCGGGTAGAGCTCCTGGGGTCGAGGGTGCCACGAATTGAGGGGCTCCCCTCATGGCTTCGCGCCTTCCACCTCCCTAGGTTGCACGGAGGGGAGGGCATCATGCGACAGACCTTCTTCTTCCGGACGGGCGTCTTCGGCGCCGTTCTCGCCGTCGCGACTTCACTGCCCGGGACGATCGCAGCCGACAACAACGCGTTCAGCTTCGAGGGGCAGTACCTGGCTCCGAGCTGCGGCACGCCGTTCGATTTCACCGTCGGACCGGGGACCAAGACGATCGACGTCGTGGCGTCGACCGACGTTCCGGCCAACGACATCCTCCTGAAGCTCCTGTACAACGGGGTGCTCGTCGCCCGGCAGGACACGGTCACGAGCCCGGAGGAGATCCACTACGCCCTGGCGATGGGCGCGGATCTCCCCGCCGGCACGTACAGCGCCGTCGTGTGCCCTTTCAACGGACAGGCCGCCGTGTCGCCCTCGGGCTATGCGGGGATCGTCACCGTCTCCGAGCTGCCCCTGCCTCCCGTCCTGCCGCCCCTCGCAACCACCAATCCCGTCACCGTCTATCCGGTCCCGGGCTTCAGGCCGTGGGACGCGAAGTTCTCGCCGGCGACCGTGGTCGACCCGCAGCGGACGGAGGGGGAGCCGATCGTCAAACTGGACGCGGACGGGAACATCTGGGAGTCGGGTCCGTGGGGCTTCTCGACGAACATGTCGTTCCTCCACCGCTCCACGGACGGCGGCAGGAAGTTCCATCTCGTGTCGACGACCGGTTTGCGCCCGGACGAGCCGCCCGGCGGCGGAGACACCGACGTGTCGGTCGACGATCAGGGGAACGTCTACTTCGTCGACCTCGAGGGCCCCCTGACGCAGCTCGGCACGTCGGTCTCGAACGATAACGGCCACAACTGGCGGAAGAACCCGGCCGCGGTCCAGCAAACGACGGTGGACCGGCAGTGGCTGGCGGTGGACAACGGGGCGGGCTCCGGCGCCGTCGACAACACGATCTTCCTCGCGTTCCACGAAGCGGCGGTGGGTACGTTCATCTACTCCTCGCCGGGCTCACAGGGAAGCAGGGACGACACGGGCGGACTCATCTGGCAGAACTCCGGCTCCCTGCCGGGCCCGCTCCAGGCGCTCGCCGCGGATGCCATCTGCGCCCAGCTGCGCTTCGATCCGCTCAAGCGAAACCTTTACTACGCCTGCAACGAGGGGGATCACGTTCGGGTCACGACGGGGCACGTCGGCGCCGGCCAGCGGACCGGTATCCCGTACGCGAACTTCAACGGTCCGAAGACGCCGGGCGGAGGTGACGTCCTGAACCTCTTCCCGGCCCTCGCCGTCGACGCAGCCGGTCACGTCTACGTGGCGTGGATCGACGCAACCACGTCGAACCTCTACTTCGCCTTCTCGACGGACGAGGGGAAGTCGTGGTCCGCTCCCGTGCGCGTCAACAGCGGCGCGGCCGTCACGAACGAGTTCGATTGGGCGCAGGGAGGCGCGGCCGGCACGCTCGCGCTCGCCTGGTATGCCACCGAGAAGACGGCACCCGGAGGCTCCGACGGGATGCCGAGCTCGCTCGACAACCTCGGTGAGGCGACGAAGTACCCGTGGTTCGGCTACGCCGCCCTCGTGACCAGGGCCGACACGCACCGTCCGAAGATCGCTCAGGCCCGCTTCACGTCGAAGCCGATGCACTACGGGGCCATCTGCAACGCCGGCACCGCGTGCGCGACGGACCTGAACGCCGACAGGCAGATGGCCGACTTCTTCGGCTTCGATCTCGGAAAAGACGGCGGACTCAGGATCGTCTTCAACGACACGAGCAACGAGTTCGACGGCGCCGGCCTGCATTTCACGAAGCAGATCTCCGGTGCCGGCGCTTTCGGGCAGAGCGCTTCGGGGCCGCAGGCTTCGAACCCCGTGACCGACCCCGCCGGCGACGCCAACTGGCCGCACTACGCCCCGGGCGGGCCGGGCGCCAGCCTTCCCCAGCTCGATCTGACGGCGCTCCAGGTCAGTAATCCCACGCCGGCGACGCTGCGCGTGAAGATGACCGTGAAGGACCTGGGCCAGCTTCTCCCGCCTGCCGGAAAGACCTCGGCGGTCTGGCTGACGCGCTTCCAGGCGCTCGCTCCACGTCCCGGCGGCGTGGAAGATGTCTACAGGATCTTCTACGTCTACATGGAGAGTAACGGAGGCCTGCCGCCCGGATTCTTCGCGGGCACGGCGAGCTGCCAGACGACGACCCCGACGAACTGCAAGATCCTCCAGTATCGCGGCGAGAAGCCTGCGGCCGGAACGATCGCCGGCAACACGATCACGATCGACGTCGGCCTGAATACCGGCTTCGGCGTTCCCATCGACGGCAAGACGCTATACAGCGTCACCGCTTTCACGTTCGGCCGGTCGAACAGTTTCGACGACCTCTACGACGACGTCGACGCGACGGAGCCGTTCGACTACTCACTCGGCTCGAATACGCGCCCATAGCCGCGAGCGCCACGAATTTGAGGTGCGTTGGCCGCCTCAAATGAGGAGCACCCCTCATGGCGCGTCGTCCTTCCCGCGACCATCGTTTGCGCGGGGAGGACAACCATGAAACGAAAGAAAACGCCCGTCGTCCTGACGGCCGTGGCAATCCTCGCGTCGGGCGTCGCCGGTGCCGCGACGATCGGACCGTCGCTCGGCGCCAGGATCACCGGCCTGTCGGACTCGGCGGACGCCGGGATCGTTATCGTCGCGTTCGACACGACGGGCGGCCTCGGCGGCTCGAACGTGGCTCTCCTGCAGAGCAAAGGCATCACCAGGGGCATCACCCTGGACCAGCTCGGAATGGTCGCGGTTCCCGCGACGGCCGGCCAGGTTCGGGCGCTCGCGGGCGATGCCTCGGTGCTGTCGGTCTGGTCGAACGACAGGCTCCATTACTACATGCACCAGGCGCGGGTGCTCACCGGGGTCGGCAAGTCGGAGATCGACTCCGGCTTCACAGGCGCGAACCGCGGGCTGCCGTTCTCGGGAGCGGGCGACTTCTCGGTCGTCATCAACGATTCGGGCATCGACGGCACACATGCCGACCTCGAGTATCCCCAGCACGTCATCCAGAACGTGCAGATCGTCACGGACACGGCGACGCTTTCCCCGACCGCGCCGGAAGGCTTCACGCCGCTTCTCGCGGTCGAAAACGTACCGGACACCGACACGCACGTGGGCCATGGCACACACTGCGCGGGGATCGTCGCGGGGACCGGCCAGGACTCCGGCGGCCTCTACCGGGGCGTCGCTCCCGGAGCCCGGCTGATCGGCCTCGGGTCCGGTGCCGGCCTCTTCATCCTGAACGGGCTCGGGGGCTTCGAATGGTCGCTCGCCAACCAGGCCGCTTACAGGATCCGCGTGATCTCGAACTCCTGGGGAGGCGGGGGAGCCTTCGATCCGAACGATCCGATCGCCCTCGCCAGCAAACGGGCTCACGACCGGAACATCGTGGTCGTCTTCGCGGCCGGCAACTCCGGCCCGAGCCAGGACACGATGAGCCCGTACGCGAAGGCGCCCTGGGTCATCGGCGTGGCCGCCGGAACGAAGGAAGGCGGGCTCGTCGGCTTCTCGTCGCGCGGCATTCCCGCGGGGCAGAGGCCGCCGGGCGACTTCAACTACCCGACGATCACGGCTCCCGGCACGGGCCGCGAGTTCGACTCCGACAGCGCGATCTTCACGTCCGACGTCGTGTCGACCCGCGCCCTGACGAACGTCGTCGCGAACGGCGCGACGGCCGACACGGAGATCCCGACCGGATACCTTCCCTTCTACACGCAGATCAGCGGCACGTCGATGGCGACGCCGCACATCGCCGGCGTCGTCGCGCTGCTGCTCCAGGCCAATCCATCGCTGACGGCCGATCAGGTCAAAACGACTCTCCAGCAGACCGCCTCGCGCATGCCGGGGTTCGAGGACTTCGAGGTGGGTTCCGGCTACGTGAACGCGTATGCGGCGATCGACAAGGTCCTCCATCCTTCGAAGAACTACGGGACATTCGTCGCGCCTCCGTTCAACCAGCAGATCACGACGACCTGGTCACCGAACGTCGAGAATTTCTCGATCCTCTTCGTGCCGCAGGTCCCCGGGCCGACGAGCCTCAACACATACCACTTCACGGTGGCGCCCGGCCTCGGGATCCTCGACGTGTCGATCGACTTCGGCCAGTCGGCGGCGACCGACGAGACGGGGAATTCGATGGGCCTCGTCCTCTATCCGCCAGGTTGTCTGGACCTCTCGTGCGGATACTCGAGCGGCCTGACGCTGCCGATCCTCGACACCCCGAAGCGCGAGGTCACGGTCAGGTTCCCGGCAGCGGGCCAGTGGACGGCGGAGATCCGCGGACTGCGTGGGCTGACCGTCGCCGACCAGTGCGTCTGCTCTCCGGCGGGGATCGCGGTCCCGGAGACGGTGACCGGCTCCGTCAAGCGGGCGACCGTCACCCTGAGCGTCCCGCGCGACATCGTCGGCAACCCCGCCGAGGCGGAGATCAGGAGCTCCCTCCTGAACCGGCAGATGGACTCGTTCCCGGACGGAACCTTCCGGCCGAACTCGAACGTGACGCGGATCGACTTCGCGCGGTCCCTCTCCTTCAACACGTCGCTCCGCCAGACCCTCGCGGCGGCGCCGAGGTTCACGGACGTCTCCGCCGCACTGGAGCCGACGGCCGAAGCCGTGACGTCGCCTGGAGCGACTCTCCGCGACTGGAACTTCTCCGCGCCAGGCCTGATGAGCGCCGCGGGCACGAAGTTCAGCCCGACCGGGCTCATCGCCCGCATGGACCTCGCCGTCGCCCTCGTCAGGGCGCTCGGACTCGACGCCGCGGCCCAGGCGCTGGCCGGCAGCGACGTGACGGCCACGTACAGCGGGCAGACGGTCGTCGTCGCGGACAACGCGCAGATTCCGGCGGACAAGCGCGGTTACCTCCAGATCGCCCTCGACAAGCAGATCCTCCAGGCCTTCTTCTCGTTCCAGCAGGGACCGAATGACTTCCAGCCGACGCTCGTCGCCCAGGTCAGGCCGGCCGGGAGCGTGACGCGCGCGTTCCTCGCGTTCGCGTACGACCACTTCCGCCAGGCCTTCGTGGCCGGCAACTAGGGGAGGAGAGCCATGAGATCGTCGGGAAGCCCGTTCCCCCTCGCGGCCCTCGCGCTCGTTCCGGCGCTCGTTGCCGGCCAGGCCCTCGCCGTTCCGGGCGTCGATGCCCGCCTCGTCCAGCAGACGAATGCGTCCCCGCTCGGGTTCACACCCGTTCTCGTCACCTACGATCACGCTCCGAGGCCCGCGGACCTGCTGGCTTTGAGAGCGTTCGGAATCCCGGGCGGGACGCTGCTCAGCCGGCTGCCGATCGTGCTCACCGCCGTAAACCAGGCCCAGCTCAACGCTCTCAGGAGCGCCCCGGGCGTCGTCTCCCTCTATGCGAATCGCCGCTTCAAGCCTTTCACGGACGCGAGCCGGTCGTTCATAGGAGCGACGGCCGCGCGCGCCGACTCCGAGCTCACGAGCCGCAACCGCGGCCTCCCGGTCTCGGGAGCGGGGGTGGGGGTCGCTTACGTCGACACGGGGATCGACGCGACGCATCCGGACCTCGTGCTCGGCCGCAACGTGGCTCAGAACGTCCTCTTCCCGCTGGCGGAGTACGCGGTGACGGAGATGCCTCTCCCGCCGGATTTCGTGCCGGTCGTCGCCGTCGAGAACGTCCCGCAGTCGGACGCCCAGGGGGGCCACGGGACGTTCGGCGCGGGGGTCACGGCCGGAACCGGCCAGACGTCCGGCGGCCTCTACGGAGGCGTGGCGCCCGGCGCGCGCCTCGTCGGGCTCGTCGCGGGCAACGACGTGGGCCTGACGACGTTCGCGATCGTCCAAGCCTACGACTATGCGCTCGTGAACCAGATCCAATACAACATCCGCGTCTGCAACAACTCCTGGGGGACGACGCTCGGCGACCTGCCCTACGACCCGTTCGACCCCATCAACGTCGCGACGCGCGCGCTCCATGACCACGACATCACGGTCGTCTTCGCGGCGGGCAACGACGGCGACGCGCCGGACGTCATCAACCCGTTCTCGGTCGCGCCGTGGGTCATCTCGGTCGCCGCCGGGCAGAAGCAGGGATACGGCGCGCCGGCGAGTTTTTCCTCGCGCGGGAACGACGACGGGAACGGAACCGACGTGGCGGGTCAGCCCGCGAATCCCCTGGCGCCTCCGAACCTGAGGCCGGACGTCGTCGCGCCGGGCGTCGACATCCACAGCACACGGGCGAAGTGCGCCGGGCTCACGAACAGCGCCGGATCGCCGTACGACGTCTCGACGATCGCCCCTGGTCTCACTCCCTTCTACACGACCTCGTCCGGCACGAGCTTCTCCACGCCGCACGTGACCGGCGTCGTTGCGCTCATGATGGAAGCGAATCCTCTCCTGACTCCCGACCAGGTCGTGACGATCCTCAGGGAGACGGCCACTCCGATGCCGTACCCGCCGAGGGTCGTGGGAGCGGGATACGTCGATGCGCACGACGCGGTCCGCCTCGCGATGGGACTCTCCATCCTGGCGCACCCGGCTGATCTGATGGCGCCTGCGGGCACTCTCGTGGACGCGGAGGGGGATCAGCTCGGGAGCGCGGCGCACGACATCCGTTCGGCGCTTTTCTCGTACGACTCCGTCGCACGGCAGATCCTCTATACGCTCACGCTCGCCGACCTCTCGGGAAAGGGCGTCGACGACACGTGGACGATCAGCTCGAACTTCGGATTCACGACGATCTTCGTGTCGGCTTCCATCGACGAGACGTCCACTCCCAGTTTCAGCTGGGGATCCATCGCCCCCGACCCGTCCACCGGCGTCACGAACCAGACGACCATCGGGTCGCCCGACTCGGGTCTCTTCGCCGGGAACCAGATCGTCATCCGGCTCTCGATCGACAAGGTGAACGCGGCCGTCGGCCGCAGCGTCGCAGGAGCGCGTTCCACCGACGCGCAGGCGACCTCTCAGGTCCTGATCGGAAGCTCGCTCACGGGAGGTCTGCTCTTGAACGCGGACTCGGCCACGGGCTCGGACTTCACCCTCGGGCCGGCCGGGCCCCCGTGAGCTGACGACGCCCGTTACGAGGCACTCACGAGCCCGGCCTCTGGACCCCGGGGCGGCAGGCGCCGCGCCGGGGTCTTTTCCTCTTCGCGGGAGCCGTCCGCTTGACACCCGCGGCCCTACGGCGTATTTTTTATGACCCTGTGGGTGGAGGGTTCGCCTGAAGCCCGCTTATCGTGTGCCGTCGGGGCCCTGGTCTTTCGATGCTTCCCTGGTCCGCATCGTGAGACCGACCCCGGAATCTTCCAGCCGGGGTGACGCACCCCTCAACCGCCCCGATCGGAGACCGCCGTTCCCGTGAGCACTCGCACGCCGCTTCCGAAAATTTCCGACCTTTCCAGGCGCTGGATCGTCGTCGACGCCGACGGCAAGGTGCTCGGCCGTCTCGCGACGTTCGTCGCGCGCCATCTCACGGGCAAGACGAAAGCCATCTACACGCCGTTCCTCGACACGGGCGATTTCGTCGTCGTCGTGAATGCCGAAAAGGTCGCCTTCACCGGTACGAAGCTCGACCAGAAGATGTACCGGCACCACACCGGCTTTCCGGGGGGCCTGCGCTCCATCGAAGCCGGCAAGCTCAAGGCCACCCATCCCGAGCGCGTCATCGAAGCGGCCGTGCGCGGCATGCTGCCGAAGACGAAGCTGGGCCGGAAGATGTTCAAGAAGCTCAAGGTTTACGCCGGCCCCGCTCATCCGCACACCGCCCAGTCTCCGGCCGCCGTCGCGGTCTGACCGGGATGACGAGAGAAGCACGAAGGAAGAGGGAGAAGAGAACCCCGTGACGAACCTCCAGTTTCAGGCCGTGGGACGCCGGAAAGAGTCGGTCGCCCGCGTGTACCTCCGCCCCGGCAAGGGGACGGTGCAGGTCAACGACCGCACCTTCGAGGACTTCTTCCCGAACGACGTGCTCAAGATGGTCATCCGCCAGCCCCTGCAGCTCACCGAGACGGTCGACAAATTCGACGTCGTCGCCCTCGTCGAGGGCGGAGGGAGCGCAGGCCAGGCGGGCGCGATCCGCCACGGGATCGCCCGCGCGCTCTGCCTCTTCAACGGCGAGCTCCGCGGCGCGCTCAAGAAGGCCGGCCTCCTCACGCGCGATTCGCGCATGAAGGAGCGCAAGAAATACGGACAGCGCGGCGCCCGCGCCCGGTTCCAGTTCTCGAAGAGGTAATGGGGGAGAGATGAGTCAGATCACGATGAAGGAGCTGCTCGAGGCGGGCGTTCACTTCGGCCACCAGACGAAGCGCTGGAACCCGAAGATGAAGAAGTACATCTTCGGCAAGCGCAACGGCATCTACATCATCGATCTCCAGAAGACCCTCAAGTGCTTCCGCGAGGCCGCGGCGTTCATCACGGACGTCGCCTCGCAGGGGAAGAACATCCTCTTCGTCGGGACGAAACGACAGGCGCAGGACGCCATCTACGAGGAGGCGAACCGCTGCGGCATGTTCTACGTGAACAACCGCTGGCTCGGCGGCACCCTGACGAACTTCGTGACCATCCGGAAATCGATCAGCCGCCTCAAGGAGATCGAGGCGATGCTCGTGGAGGGATCGGACGCGATCCTCACGAAGAAAGAGCGCATCCAGCTCGACCGCGAGAAAGCGAAGCTCAGCAAGAACCTGATCGGGATCAAAGAGATGGAGGAGCTGCCGGACGTGCTCTTCGTGATCGACCCGAAAAAGGAGGCGATCGCGGTCCAGGAAGCCCGGAAGCTCGATATACCGGTCGTCGCGATCGTCGATACGAACTGCGATCCCGACAGCATCTCGCACGTCATTCCGGGCAACGACGACGCGATCCGCGCGATCAAGCTCTTCACGGGCAAGATGGCCGACGCCGTTCTCGAAGGGCTGCACGCTCAGGAAGAGCGTTTCGTGGGCAAGGTCGACCATGCGGACGACGAGCCGATGCCCGCGAACTTCCAGGTGGCCGATGCAACCGCAGCCACCGCCGCCACCGCTGCCGGCACCCCGGCGGCGAAACCCGAGGTCCCCGTCGTACCCGTCCCGGTCTGAACCCCAATTCCAGAGAGAACGGGGCCGGCAGGAGGACGCGCTTCTCCCGCCGGCCCCTTTTGATGTAAGAGGTATCCGATGGCAATTTCCGCAGCGATGGTCAAGATGCTCCGCGAAAAGACGGGCGCCGGAATGCTCGACTGCAAGATCGCGCTCGAGGAGACGAAGGGCGACACCGAAGAGGCCGAGAAGATTCTCCGCAAGAAGGGACTCGCCGCGGCCGCGAAGAAGGCCGGGCGCGTGGCCGCCGAAGGTCTCATCGGCCACAGGGTCGAAGGGGGCACGGCGGTGCTCGTCGAGGTGGCCTGCGAGAGCGACTTCGTCGCGAGGACCGAGAAGTTCCTGAAGGTGAGAGACGCGCTGACGTCGTTCATCTTCGACGACGCCGCGCTGGGCGATACGGTCGACGGGAACGTCGTTGCCCTCGCGGCGATGCCGCCTCCGAAGGGGATGCCTCATCCCGGCGCGACCATCGCGGAATCCCTCCAGGCGTTCACCGGCGACCTCGGCGAAAAAACCGAGGTTCGCCGCTTCGCGCGCCTCGTGGCCGGGGCGGGTTCCGCGCTCACGGTCTACGCACATCCCGGCGACAAGACGGTGGTCGTCGTCGAAACGAAAGGCATGGACGGCACGCTCGGGAAGGACCTCGCGATGCACGTGGCCGCCCTGGCTCCGCAGTTCGCGAACCGGGATGGCGTGTCGGCCAAGGCTCTCGCCGACGAGCGAGAGATCGCGCGCGCGAAGGCGGTCGCCGCCGGGAAGCCGGAGGCCGTCGTCGAGAAGATGGTGGAAGGGATGATCGGCAAGTGGTACGGGGAGGTCGTCCTCCTCGACCAGCCGTTCGCGAAGGACGACAGCAAGAAGGTGTCGCAGGTCATCGACGAGCGCGCGGGCAAGGACGCTTCGGTCGTCCGCTTCGTGCGTTTCCGGGTGGGCGAGGGGATCGAGAAGAAGGGCGGAGACTTCGCCGCCGAAGTCGCCGCCCTGGCCAAGTGAGAACGTGGAAGCCCGCTACCGCCGGGTCCTGCTGAAGCTCTCCGGGGAGGCGCTCCTCGGCGGCCAGTCCTTCGGTATCGAGCCGGCGGTCGTCGAGCGGCTCGCCGACGAGATCGCCGAGGTGGCCCGCCTCGGAGTCGAGGTGGCGATCGTCATCGGCGGCGGGAACATCATCCGCGGCGTGTCGGCGGAGACGCAGGGCATCGACCGCGTCACCGGCGACAACATGGGAATGCTCGCGACGGTCATCAACGCGCTCGCGCTGCAGGACGCGCTCGAGAAGCGCAACGTCCACACGCGCGTCATGACGGCGTTCGAGGTGCGCGCGGTCGCCGAGCCCTTCATCCGGCGTCGAGCGATCCGGCATCTCGAGAAGAAGCGCTGCGTCATCTTTGCCGGCGGCACGGGCAATCCGTACTTCACGACGGACTCGGCTGCCGCCCTGCGTGCGAACGAGATCAGGGCCGAGGTGATCCTGAAAGCCACGCGCGTGGACGGTATCTTCACGGCCGACCCGAACAAGGATCCGAAGGCGGTATTCCTGCCCAAAGTCACGTACCAGGACGTGCTCGAGAAGCGGCTGGCGGTCATGGACGCCACCGCGATCGCCCTCTGCCGGGACAACAAGGTGCCCATTCGCGTCTTCAACCTCCTCGTGCCCGGAAACATCCGGAGGGTCGTCCTCGGAGAGCCGATCGGGAGCGTGGTGGACGCCGTGAAGGCGTGATCTCATCGAGTGCCGCGCGAAGGAGCCGAGAACCATGCCGACCATTGCCGAGATCAAGAAGGAAACCGAACGCCGCATGCGCGCCACTCTCGACGCGCTCAAGTTGGAGCTCAAGCACCTGCGCACGGGCCGCGCCTCCGTCGGGATCCTCGAGGGAATTCTCGTGGAGTACTACGGCACGCCGACTCCCCTGAACCAGGTCGCGAACCTCTCGGCGCCGGACGCGACTCTGCTCCTCGCCTCTCCCTGGGAGCCGTCGCTCTGTCCCGTCATCGAAAAGGCGATCCGGACGAGCGACCTCGGACTGAACCCGTCCTCGGACGGAAAGGTCGTGCGCATCCCCGTTCCGCAGCCGACGGAGGAACGGCGCAAGGAGATCGTCAAGAAGGCCCACGGCTTCGCGGAGCAGGCGAGAGTCGAGATCCGCCACCATCGCCACGAGGGGAACGACGCGATCAAGAAAGAGGCGAAGGCCTCCGCGATCTCGGCCGATGACGAGAAGCGCGCTCTCGACGAGGTTCAGAAGCTGACGGACAAGAGCGTCGCCGAGGTCGAGCACGTCCTGAAGACGAAGGAATCAGAAGTGCTGGCCCGGTGATGGCTCGCGTCGTCGCGCTCATCCCGGCAGCCGGCTTCGGCACGCGCTTCCACGACGCAGGGCCCAAGGCGCTCGTCCCGCTCGCGGGTCGGCCCATGCTCCTGCACGCGCTCGAGCGCCTCGCCGCGTCGAAGCGCGTGAGCGAGGCCGTGATCGCGATCTCGCCGGGCCACGCGGACGCCTTCCGGGAGGCTCTGGCGGAAGCTCCCGTCCCCTGCACGCTCGTCGACGGCGGCATGACGCGGCGCGAGTCCGTCGCCCGCGCGTTCGCCGCCGCGCAGTTCGAGAGCGACGACGATCTCGTCCTCATCCACGATGCCGCCCGCCCGGTCGTGGATCCCATCGAGGTGGCGGCGGTCGTGGACGCGGCGGAGAAGACGGGAGCCGCCATCGCGGGCTATTCGATCGTCGAGACGATCAAGCGCATCTCCGGCGGAACGGTGGGAGGAACCGTCCCGCGCAGCGACCTCTTCGCGGCCACGACGCCGCAGGTCTTCCGCGCGGGCCTGTTCCGGCCCGCCGTGATGAAAGAGGGCGGCCCCGACGCCACCGACGACGCCGAGCTCGTGGAGCGAACGGGCGGGCTCGTGACCGTCGTTCTGACGTCGCGCTGGAACATCAAGATCACGTATCCCGAGGACCTCGCCTGGGCCGAGGCTTTTCTCGTCCGGACGCGCGCGTGAGGATCGGGCACGGCTTCGACGCGCATCCTCTCGCGGCCGGGCGCCCCTGCGTTCTCGGCGGCGTCACGATTCGTTCGGACGCCGGGCCCGTCGGCCACTCGGACGGGGACGTCGTCCTGCACGCCCTCGCCGGCGCGCTTCTCGGCGCGGCCGCTGCCGGAGACCTCGGCTCGGTGTTCGGCACGGACCGCCCGGAGTGGAAGAGCGCGGCGGGTGAGGCGTTCGTGCGCCACGCGCGCGAGCTGACGGACCACCCCGAGATCGGAAACGTGGACGTGACGATTCTCGCGGCACGGCCCCCCATCGCCGAGCACCGCGAAGCCATGCGCGCGAACATCGCGGCGCTTCTCGGCACCTCCGTCGACCGCGTCTCCGTCAAGGTTTCGTCCGGCAACGGCCTGACCGATTTTGGCCGCGGCGCGGGCGTGGCGGCGACGGTGCTCGTGCTCGTCGCGGACCACGCGGCCGAGTGATCGTCTCCGGCTTCCACCCCGTGCGCGAGGTGCTTGAGCGGCGGCCGCGTTCCGTCGAGGCGCTTCTCGTGCAGCGCGGCCGCAAGGACGCGCGTGCCGTCGAAATCGAGGAGCTGGCGCGGGGCAAAGGCGTCTCCGTCCGTCTCGTCGCGAAGGAAGAGCTCGACCGCGCGGCGGGCCGGGCGCACAACGGCGTCGCGGCGCGCGTCGCGGAACGCGAATACGACACCGCGGAGGAGTGCCTCGCGGGGGAGAAAGGGAACCGCTGCATCCTGTTCCTCGACGAAGTGACCGATCCCGGCAACCTGGGTTCCGTCCTGAGGACCGCCGCCGCCGCGGGTGCGTCGGTCGTCCTCACCGAGCGTCATTCCGCCGGGCTCAACGAGACCGTTTCGAAGGCCTCGGCCGGGGCTCTGGAGCGCGTGAGGGTGGGCCGGGTCGTCAACGCGGCCCGTTTCATCGGGCAGGCGAAAGCGGCCGGTTTCTGGATCTTCGGGGCCGCCACAGAGGGCGAAAACCTTTACAGCGTAGATATTTCCGGCGATGCGGTCCTCTGTCTCGGCTCTGAGGGGTCGGGGCTCAGGAGGCTTACGAAAGAATCATGCGATCGATTGATTTCCATTCCGATGCGCCCGGGAGCGGGCTCACTGAACGTAGCCGTGGCCGCCGGGGTGCTCGCCTTCGACTGGGTGAGGCGTCGGACCTCCCCGGAGGGCAAGCCCGGCATGAAAATGGCTTGACGGGCCTTGAACCAGGCTGTATAAACCACAGTTCGCGCCTTTGCCGAGGTGCGCGAAGCCATGCCACCGCTTCAGTTACCGGTCCGGGTTGCACGGTCGAGCTCTCTTCGGCGGGAACGCGAATGCTGGCGTAGCTCAATGGGTAGAGCAGCCGATTTGTAATCGGCAGGTTGCGGGTTCGAGTCCCATCGCCAGCTCCAGGTGATCCTCCGTGGGGCCGGAGATCGGAATCGACGAAGAACGGGGAGCGGGCAGATGGCCGAGTGGTTAATGGCAGCAGACTGTAAATCTGCCGCACCTTGCGTGCTACGGGGGTTCGAATCCCTCTCTGCCCACCACCCGCTGCGCGGGTGGCGGGCGAGGATGCCATCTGATCAGGAGAAATCTACGCCGGCCCACGTAGCTCAGTTGGTAGAGCACGTCCTTGGTAAGGACGGGGTCAGCAGTTCAAATCTGCTCGTGGGCTCCACCGTAATGAATCAGGAGAACCCGAAGGCCGGGTTCTCCCGAACCCACTCCGCGCCAATCGCTTACTTTATGGCTTTCTTTCGCGGGAGTAACTCAGGGGTAGAGTCACAGCCTTCCAAGCTGTTGGTCGCGGGTTCGAATCCCGTCTCCCGCTCCAAGAGCGACTTTGCGACCTTCTCACAGGGGTGTAGCTCCAACTGGCTAGAGCGGCGGTCTCCAAAACCGTAGGTTCGGGGTTCGAATCCCCGCACCCCTGCCAAAGGCCGAACGGACCGCGCGACGACGAACGAACGAAGACGACGAAACGACGAACCAGAGGAAGAACGAAAAGACATGAACCTGATCGAGCGCTGGCATCACTTCCGCGGTTTTCTCTCCGAGGTCAGGAAGGAATCCGGAAAAGTCTCGTGGCCCGGACGTGAAGAAGTCGTCGGCACGACCACCGTCGTCATCGTCTACACCGCCCTCGTCGGGGTCTTTCTGTTTCTCGTGGACGCGGCCGTGACGCCGCTCGTGAACAAGCTCTTCACGGCTTTCGGCAGCTGACGACAAAGGACACGCGCGTGAGCACCACCGACCCTCAGGATCAGACGACCGCCGCTTCGGCCCCCGCCGCGCCGCCGATGGACTGGTTCATCGTGCACACGTACTCGGGATTCGAGGACCGCGTCGTCCTCGAGCTGACGAACCGGATCAAGGCCCTCGGCATGGAGGCTCACTTCGGCGAGATCCGCGTGCCGAAGGAGACGGTCGTCGAGATGAAGGCCGGTAAGCGCCGCAACGTCGAGCGGAAGTTCTTCCCGGGCTACGTCCTCGTCCAGATGGAGATGTCCGACGAGACCTGGCACCTCGTGCGCAACACGCCGAAGGTGACCGGTTTCGTGGGCGGCTCCTCGAAGGCGCCCGTCCCGCTCACCCGGGAGGAAGTCGACTCGATCCTTCACCACACAGCCGAGTCGAAGGAGAAGCCGAAGCCGCGCTACGTCTACGAGCGCGGCGAGCAGGTCAAGATCACCGACGGCCCCTTCAAGGAGTTCACGGGGCTCGTCGAGGACATCAACCTCGAGCGCTCCACGCTCCGCGTCCTCGTCACCATCTTCGGCCGGCCGACGCCGGTCGAGCTCGAATTCGTCCAGGTACAGAAACTGTAGGAAAAGCGAATGGCAAAGAAAGTCACCGGTTACGTCAAGCTCCAGATCGAGGCGGGGAAGGCCACGCCGGCTCCGCCCGTGGGCACGGCGCTCGGCCCGCAGGGCGTCAACATCATGGACTTCTGCAAGGCCTTCAACGCGAAGACCGCGAAGGACGTGGGGCTCATCATCCCCGTGGTCGTCACGGTCTACTCGGACCGGTCCTACTCCTTCATCACGAAGACGCCTCCGGCGTCCGTGCTGCTGAAGAAGGCCGCGAAGCTCGAGAAGGGCTCGGGCGTGCCGAACAAGACGAAGGTCGGAAAAGTCACGAAAAAGCAGGTCGAGGAGATCGCGAAGCTCAAGCTCGTCGACCTGAACACCGTCGATCTCGCGGCTGCCGTCAAGTCGGTGGAGGGAACGGCGCGATCCATGGGTATCGAGGTCATCGGCTGAGGTTTGAATAGGGAACAGAAATCGCGCCCATCCTGGCGCCCGGGCTGTGCCCCCGGGGCTTCTCGCCGGACGACGCGAAGGACCTTGTTCCCCGGAGTAGAAACATCATGAGTGGCAAGAAATTCACCGCGGCCGCCGCGAAAGTCGACAAGGCGAAGGTCTACGACGTGCCCCAGGCCGTCGCCCTCGTCAAGTCGGCGGCGTTCGCCAAGTTCAACGAAACGGTCGAGATCGCGCTGCGTCTCGGAGTCGATCCCAAGCACGCGGACCAGATGGTGCGCGGCACGGTCGTCCTTCCGCACGGGCTCGGCAAGACCACCCGCGTCGCCGTCGTCGCCTCGGGCGAGAAGATCAAGGAAGCCGAAGCGGCCGGCGCCGATCTCGTGGGCGGCGACGACCTCGTCGCGAAGATCCAGGCGGGCATGATCGATTTCGAGGCGCTCGTCGCGACGCCGGACATGATGAAGTCGCTCGGCCGTCTCGGCAAGATTCTCGGCCCCCGCGGCCTCATGCCGAACCCGAAGGCCGGCACCGTCACGTTCGACGTCGCGAAAGCCGTCACCGAGCTCAAGGCCGGCAAGATCGAGTTCCGCGTCGACAAGACCGCCATCATCCACGTGCCGGTCGGAAAGGTCTCGTTCGGCGAGAAGCAGCTCACCGAGAACGCCGAGGCCCTTCTCACCGCGGTGCAGAAGGCCAGGCCGGCCACCGCCAAGGGCAAATACATGCGCTCCGTCGTTCTCTCGTCGACGATGGGCCCGGGCATCGCGGTCGATCCCTCCGCCGCCGAAAAGCTCGTCGGAAAGGGGGTCTGATGACCGCAACCCGCGCCGCCAAGAACGAAGAGATCCAGCAGCTCGAGGGGACCGTCGCGAAGGCCGCGTACGCGTTCCTGATCGACTACAAGGGCCTGACGGTCCCGGCCGTCACGGACCTGCGGCGCCAGATCAAGGGCGCGAACTCGGGCTACGTCGTCGTCAAGAACACGCTCGCCCTGCGGGCGCTCGAAGGCAAGCCTCTCGGGTCCCTGAAGGAGCACTTCACCGGGATGACGGGCGTCGCTTACAGCCAGACCGACGTCGTGGCGCTCGCGAAGGTCCTGCACACCTTCGGCAAGACGAACCCGAACCTGAAGGTCAAGGCCGCCCTTCTCGACGGCAAGCCCGTCGCCGCGAAGGAGCTCGAGACCCTCGCGAACCTGCCCTCGCGCATCGAGCTCGTCGGCAGGCTTCTCGGCCTCATGCAGTCGCCGATGCGGCGTCTCGTGACGGTCCTGTCCGCCCCCCATCGCAACGTCGCCGCGACTCTCGCGGCCATTTCGAAACAGAAGTCCACCAGCGAATCCGCGGCCTAACGCCGAAGAATCAGGAGAAGAACCATGGCTCTCAGTGTCGAAACGTTCGTCAAGGAAATCGAGTCGATGTCGGTCCTCGAGCTCAACGGCCTCGTGAAGGCCCTCGAGGAGAAGTTCGGCGTCTCCGCCGCGATGATGGCCGCCCCGGCCGCCGCCGCCGGCGCCGCCCCGGCCGCCGCCGCCGTCGAGGAGCAGACCGAGTTCACGGTCGTCCTCAAGGAAGCCGGATCGAACAAGATCAACGTCATCAAGGCCGTCCGCGAGGTCAACAGCTCACTGGGACTCAAGGAAGCGAAGGACCTCGTCGAGAATCTCGGAACGATCAAGGAGGGCATCTCGAAGGACGAGGCCGCCTCGATCAAGAAGAAGTTCGAGGACGCGGGAGCGAAGGTCGAGGTTAAGTAAAACGTCTCCGCAACGGGTTTCGTCGCCGGGGGATTTTCTTAGAAGGAAAGAGAACGCCGCCCCGGCGTTTGGGGCGGCTGCCACACGCGTCGGGCGGCCGCTCTCGGACCCCTTTCTAAGCAAATCCTCTTCCTCTTCCTCTTTCTCTTCCTCTTCGTCCGCCACCAGTCCGGTCCACCGGTCACCCCAA